>NZ_CP022985.1:37500-2642500 GCF_003425985.1 Mariniflexile sp. TRM1-10 | reverse complement strand
CCTTTTTTTTCTTCTGCGTGGTTTTCAATATGTTACGCCAAAGGTTTTTTTCCGGGACGGGGGCCTTGGCCGTGGGAGATGGGCATCGGCCGGCCATTTTGGGGCAAGGGGCATGGGGAAAAGACCCAGGGGCGGCCCCTTTCTGGGCCCAAAAACATATGGTGCCCCGGATAACCGGTGGTTTTTACACATATATATAAGGGGCATTTGCTGAAATGGACCTTGCCAAGGGAGATGGGCCCCTGCTATATATCCATGTACTTTATCGGTGCGCGCGTTAGGGATGGCAGTGGAAAGCCCACAGCGAGGCACGAGCGAGGACTTGCAACGGACAGCCCGACCCGATAGGGAACGCCAAAAAATTATAAAAAGAAATTCCAAACGAGACCAAAACGCACTGTAAAATCGCGATATGGATTGTTGGGTGCTGAATAATAATCGTATCCTGTGAACGCTGAATTGAAATGTTCTGCTTTTAAATACACTCTGGTCTGACGTATTTTTGCATTTAAAAAGAAATCTAGCCTAGGAAAATCCCCGAATTCACGATCGGTTTGTACATAAAATTCTGCCAATAATGGATTATAGGCATTCATATAATATTTTGTGAAGTAATTTAAGGTTATGCCCGTTTGCAGGTACATGGCTTTTTTGAAGACGTGGCTTGAAAAGTATAAGGTGTTTCGTATTGTTAGTTGCGGTACATTTAAAACGCTGTTGTTGTCTTGCGTGTTTTGGTACAACACGGTATTGTTTAAGGCAAACTTCCCTACTTTTATTTCGTTTTCGAACTTAGCCCTTAAATAGGTAATGGTCGTATTGTTTTGAAATGGTTTTACTTGTTGTGATGTTTCATCTTTTTTAAAATAAACATAATCATTTATGGTATTGAGATCGACCGTTATATTGGCTAAGCTTTTATATTTTAAGTTAAATGCCAGTTGCTGGGTTTCGATATTATTGAAATTGTTTTGCCAGTTATACGCTAAATAATCACTTTGATATAATAAGGTATTGTAATTTGGTGCTTTTGAACTGTGATTTAATGATGCGGATGCTGCTATATCATTATTTAATTTGAATGTTGCTGTGCCTTTTAAAAAGTTACCGTCGAAATCTCCAGATATATTTATACCCAATTCTCCTTTTAGTTCAAAACCTTTGTATTGCTTGCGGTATTTACCGCCTGTTGAAAAAACATCGCCCTTTAATCTGTTAGTTATGGTGTTTCCATTCAAAACTACCAGCTTATTATAACCATAATTATAATTGTTGTTGCTTACGTTGAATTGTAAATCACCTATTATATTGTTGCTATAATTTAATTGAAATTGATTATAAAAATTTTCGAGCGTTGCACGATCCTTTAATCTTGAACTTTTAAAAGCATCACCAAAAAAACTATTTGCTGAAGATTGATCGTACTGATAGTATTTATCTTCAAAAGCTATGATATGCCCTATATTAAGTTTATTTTTAGATAATGAATCCCTTTTCCTTATTATATGATAGGTATGGTCTAAATAAAAACGTTTAGCTATTAGGAGGCTCTCGGCGTTTTCGAAATTAACCTCGAAAATAGATCGGTCTAAAAATTCGGGGTCGCCAGTTTCAAAATACACTATATTATCGTCTCGTAAACCACCGTTTTCTTGATTTAATAAGTCTTGTGTTACAATATGCCCTTTTGCATTATATCTATTATTTTTGGATTTATAATTTGATGTAAACCTAAAATTACCACTGCTTGTTAATATGTGTTGGTATTTACCCAAAGAGCGTAACCCTTTATATGCTATTGAAAAATTGAATTGCGGTGATGTGTTTACGGTAAAAAATGCATCTGTTTGTTGCCCTTGCTCAAAAGCGGTTTTAAAAAACAGTTCGGTAAAAGGGGTTGGCACACGATAATAGTTAATATCTTCAACTTCCATATAGAAAAAATGCTTTGCTTGCGCACCAAAACCTGGCATTAAACTGGTATTTTGAAAGTTATAGGTAAGACTGTTATAGGTTTGCCCCATATTTGAGAAAGGCATCAATCCAAAATTATCTTTTCTTAAGTAATTGAACTTATATTCTTTTTTAATGGACAACGTTGTATCTACATAGGTTGTGTCGTTAACGTGCGAAATAATTAAGTAATCTGTTATTTTAGGGAGCTTTTCTTTTGCAAGCGAATCCTTAGGCTGTACTATACCTAACTCTCTACCTAATCGATTAGACCTTTTGGGTTTATCTTGAGCAAAAAGTTGGCTGCATTGTAGTATTAAAAAAAACACCAAAACCAAGTTTATTTTTAAATGATAGTTCTTTATTGCTTTAAAACCTAAATATAAAGTCATAGTAATACGTTTCGATACTAAGTTAAATGATTAGAAATGTATAATCATTTTTAACGATGCAAATGTAAATACAAAATATGATAACGTTATAAAATGGAAAAATTATTTAATAAATAGTTTATATTTTCATCTGTTTATATTTATTATTTTAATTTGGTCAGATGGAATACTCTAAATAATCATCCTCGGGTGCGCGAATGCCATTCTCACGGGTGTTTCATAATCACAAAAGTTTGTATAAAGAAATCTTAAATTATTTTCATTCTTAGACAGTCTCTTAGAATGACAAAATAAAATTATAGATTTGACCATATTATTATTTAAATGTTATTAAAAAACTATTCAAATTTTGCTTTAGAATGTGGTACAGATGAGGCTGGACGTGGTTGTTTAGCAGGTCCGGTTACTGCTGCTGCCGTTATGCTATCTTCAACTTTTAATAATTCCATTTTAAACGATTCCAAGCAACTAAGTGAACGTAAAAGAGATTTATTAAAGCCTATCATTGAATTGGAAGCCCTAACTTTTGGTATATCACATGTCTTTCAAGATGAGATAGACCAAATAAATATTTTAAATGCTTCTATTTTGGCCATGCAACAATCTATCGCACAATTAACTTCCAAACCAGAATTTATAATTGTTGATGGCAACAAATTTAAACCTTACGGCGGTATTCCTTTTGAAACCATCATTAAAGGTGATGGTAAATATTTGAGTATTGCTGCAGCTTCGGTTTTAGCAAAAACGTATAGGGATGCATACATGAATACCATTCATGAAGAATTCCCCATGTATAATTGGAAACAAAACAAAGGCTACCCTACCAAAGAACACCGAGAAGCGATACGAAAATATGGAATCACTAAATATCATAGAAAATCGTTTCGATTATTACCCGAACAATTAAAATTAGATATTTGAGGAGGGCTAGGTTCTAGGTCATGGGTTCTAGGTGTTCTGGTTACTGATTACTGACTACTGATCACTGACTACTGATCACTAGTTACTGATTACTGAGTTTTGGTGAAAAATAAAAAATAGCAGATTACGTTGTTTTTTTAAGCTATGATTTCAAAAATATGTAGGTTTGTATAAATTAATTCGTTTTATGAGATTCTTTGGTTTCACACTCTTATTATTTGTTGCTTTTAGCTGTTCCAACGTTGAAAAAAATCGTGCCAATCTTGTCGATTTTGTTCCAAAAAACACATCTATCATCATAAAGACATCTAATCTTGAAGATTTAAAAAGTAGTATTAAAAACAGTGACTTTTTAGATAAGTTTACTAAAACCTCAGCTTATAAACATTTAGAAACCAATCTAGATTATTTAAAGCTTTTAAAACCAAGTGGTGAATTACTTATTTGTTTTTCAAAAGACCAAAAAGACAGTCTTCAATTTACTATAATAACAAAATTTACTCCTCAACTATTCAAAAGAGATTCTATTAAAAATTATGTTGAAGAAACACTTACTTACGAAAACCAAACACTCACAAAATCTACTTATAATAAAAACACCTTTTACAGCACGGTAATAGACAGCACTTTTTTTGCAGCATCATCCAAAGACATTATAAATACTGCTTTTGCAAATTCCGATATGAATGAAGAATTGGTAAAAATTTACAATTCTACCAGTAACGATAAAACGTTTTCTATTATTATAAATGCCAACTCTCCTTTTATAAAATCGTTTTTTATTGAAGAATCTTTAAATCTAAAGGCTTTTACCAATTATATAGCTATTGATGTGGATATAAACCAAAACGATATATACATTAATGGTATTACAAAAGCGACAGATTCTACTAAAATTCTGAGCAATATATTTAGAAACACCATTCCGCAAGAAAATCAAACCCAACATATAACACCTTATGATAGTGATGGCTTTATGAGCTTCACTTTTAAGAATTTCAAAACTATTGAAGGTAATTTAAAAACATTTAAAAAGAAAGATTCTATTACTAGTAGTTCACCCATTTTTGATAATATTATAGAAGTTGGTATTATTTATCAAACCGACAAGCGTGCCCTTATATTAAACTCCACCGATTTTATTGCTACTGAAGATGCGCTTATTAGCGAACAAACTGTTATCGAAACTTATAGAGGCATAGAAATATACAGTTTTAGCCAACCTGAATTATTTATCAATACGTTTTCACCTTTAGTTAAAGACATCAGCCCAAATAAATATTGCATTTTAGATAACTTTTTTGTGTTTTCCAGTCATTCAGATTTATTACAAAATATCATTGCTAACTACCAAAACAAAACAACATTTAGTGAGTTAGAAACTTTTAAGAAAGTTAAAGAACAATTAAGCAATGCGTCTTCATTATTACTAGCCGTTAATAATACGTCTTTAAAATCCATTATAAGTAAAAACTTTAAAGACGATTTAGATGATTCTTTTAATAGTTACAGCACTTCGGCATTACAATTTATTTATGATTCTAATTTTGCTCATGTAAATGCTATTATAAAAAAGAGCAAAACCAGAGCTGCTCAAAACTCGGTTTCGGAAGAATTAAACATTAAATTGGCTTCCGATATTTTAAACAAGCCCCAATTTGTAATCAATCATCTTACTAAAGAAAAAGAAATAGTGGTGCAAGACATTAAAAACAACCTCTATTTAATTTCCAATAAAGGAAAAATTCTTTGGAAAAAACAACTTGAAGGTGCTGTTTTAGGAACCATTGAACAAATTGATATTTTTAAAAATGGGCGATTACAATTAGCTTTTGCAACCCTAAACCGTGTTTATGTTATTGACAGAAATGGTAAAGACGTTGCTCCGTTTCCGGGTAAATTTAATGATAAGATTACCCAGCCATTATCTGTTTTTGATTACGATAGAAATAAAAATTACCGCCTGTTAGTTACCCAAGGCAAAAACTTATTAATGTACGATGTTAATGCCAAAACGGTTAACGGTTTCAATTTTAAATCGGCAAAAGAAGCTATTATTAGTCAACCAAAACATTTTAGAATAAGCAGTAAAGACTATATTGTATTTAAAACCAACAATACGCTTCATATAATAGACAGAGTAGGAAATACACGCGTTACACCAAAAAGATCAAGTAATTTTTCAAATCAACCTGTCTTTTTATATAACAGTACTTTCACAACAACAACATTAAACGGACAACTAATTTCCGTAGATACTAAAGGTGGTGTTTCAACCCAAAACCTAAATCTTTCAGAAAAACACAACATAGAAGCCAGCAGTAAAACATTGGTAACACTAACCGGAAACAAATTAACCATTAAAAGCAATGCTGTGGAGTTGGATTTTGGTACTTACACTAGACCCGAACTGTTTTATATTAGGGATAAAATTTATGTTACCATTACCGATTTACAAGCTCAAAAAGTTTATATCTATGATAGCCAAGGAAACCTATTGCCTAACTTTCCTGTGTATGGCAATTCGGAAATAGTATTAGATAATATTGATAAAGATAACAGCTTGGAATTCGTAACCAAAGGCGAAAACAATTCCATATTACTGTACCGTATTAACTAAACCTCAATCCATTCGTTTCCAATTTGGCACATTGAAGCATTTTCATACAACTCTTTGTGTATGAAAAAGGAATTTTTATCTTTAGACCTGCTATTAACAACTATTTACAATACAAATTTCAAAAAAATCAATTAAAGGGTACTTAATTAAGAGTTATAGTATCTAGTAAAATTTCATTAATTTTTATTGAAAGATAAAGTTTCGTTAACGATATATGCAATATGCATTAGAAAAACAATTAAAATATGACGATAACCAAATCGAAAGTCCCTAAATCTGGAGTGCCAAAGCAAAATACTTTGGCACTCTTTTTTATGACTATTCCAAGTTAATTTAATAGTATTGCAATCTCAATAAACAAACCATGATTTCAAGAAAAAATGCCTCTATTTCAAAATTCATCATTCATAAGGTTGGTAATAAATTCAACGACACTAAAAATGCCTTTTCAGAAAAACTGGTCGATTTTGACGAAGCTAGTTACGATTTAATGCTCCCTTTTTTATTACGCCCCTTTAGTTCTGTGGTACAAAGCTACCGGTTTAACCACCACGCCAATATTTCATTAAACGAAATAAACAGTTACAGCAACCAAATATTTAGTGATGATGATGCTTTTATTGAAATTTCAAAACATATAGTAACCCATTTATATGAGCAATCTACATCTGCTCAAATAAAAACAGGCGATGTACTAGTAGCTATGTTTGAAGGTATTGAGTTTAATGACATAACCACTAACGCCCTAGGTATATTTAAAATTGAAAGCAAAGTGAATTTTTTTCAAACCTATTTAGAAAATAACAGCTACGACGTGTTGGTACAAAAAGGAATCTCATCTAAAAAAGTAGATAAAGGCTGCCTAATTTTAAACCAAACCGATACCGAAGGCAACATTATTTTAAGTGTAGATAACAACAGTTATGATGCCCAATATTGGATAAACCAGTTTTTAAACATAAAATATGCTGATGATGCCAACAACCATACGCAACAATACATAACACTTTGTAAAGATTTCTCAACCGACATTTTAAAGACCACCTACGGCGCAAAAGAGCAAAACACCTTTTTAGCAAAAACCATCGACTTTTTTAAAGAAAACGAAGTTGTAAACATAGAACGTTTTAAGGACGAACTTTTTGAAGAAGACAAACACAAAAAACTGTTTGACGATTACAAAAAAAACTTTGAAGACGAACAAGACATGGTGTTAAGAAACCAATTTGATGTTGCCGAAAGCGTTGTAAACAAAGAAAAGAAAAAATTCAAAACCGATATAAAACTTGACACCAACATACAAATAAAACTTGATATTGATGCGCCTGATGCCTCGGCTGAATATTTAGAACGCGGTTATGATGATGAAAAGAAAATGCATTATTATAAGGCATTTTTTAATGTGGAGAGCTAGCCTTTTTTAAGTTCAACACTTCAAAAACCTACTTATTTGTCAGCACCCAAAGCTCTACTTCTTCAGAAGAGCGCCAATGTTGATCTCGTTTTGTTTTATCTGAAGCTGCTTTTACTGTTTTCTTTAAACATGTTTCCAATTGAAATCTCCCACCTTCCAATAGCTCCTTCTCTACGGGATGGTCTTTTGTAACATGCGTTATTTGAGCTAAATTTGAGAATATAATTATGAGCTTCCCTTCAGGCAATAGTCTTTTTTTTGCTTCAGTGAAAAAATCAGGAAATAGATTTTTATTATAATACATAGCTTCATCAAATATATCTGTATTATTAGATTCCGGCAGCCATGGCGGATTAAAAACAATCAACTCGGTCTGCTTTTCCCAAATCCCAAAAAGATGTCCAAAATCCAATCTTATCTTTCTAGACAATTTGGTGTCACCCATAAATTCGGTTAGACCAACAATCGCGTTAGGATTGGTATCTGTACCAAAAACCTCCTGAAAACCATGCTTTATCATTAGAAAAGAAAGTACGCCACTTCCAATTCCAATATCCATTGCAGACTTTTTAAGTCCTTTATAACGTTTCATCCAATTATCAAAAAGGATTAAATGATCAAAACGCGTAGGGAAGTAAGTACCGTAATATGGATGCACTTTATTTCGCAATACAGGAATGGAAATTCCGTTTATATACCACTGCCAAGCACTGTTTAATCCTTGAACTTGAGGAAACGTCAATAAAAAATCACTTGTTTCTGGATACAGTTTTTCTAACCAGCCAATGGAAGGTGATTTTTTCACAATTAATTTATGAGCTACAATTTCTATCAAAATAAGATTTGATAGCTTATGATATGCTGACCGATATTCTCGTTGTTCTTGAAAAGACTTGTTTGGCAACTTTTTATTTAGATGTATGTGTAACTCCTTTAAAAGCAACAATCCATTACTATAGAAAGCTGTTATCAATACAGGTTTTCCTGCTTCTAGTGCTTTAATGGTTCGTTTTACATCTGTAGCACTGTTAAACAACTCTAATTGTTTTCCAGATACAATAGGTTCCGGCTTGTTTACGTTAATACCTGTAATCATCAATGGTTTTATTATATGTTGTGAAGAAAGCATCTATTTTATCGTGTAGATCCTTCCCGTTTAGGTGATTGGTGAAATTAAAAAGCGCCATTAGCTCACAAGCTCATGAACTTTATGTGGATAGTTTGAATGGCGATTCTGGAATCTAAGAATCGTGTCTTTCACAATAACACCTTCATCAATATTTATGGCATTTTTGATGGTTTTATTATCATTCCAACTTTCTCTACCTGATACTACGGATGGTAAATGCGTAATTAATGCTGCAGAAATAGATCTAGAAGCGCTTTCCCAAAAATAACTGGGTGTATGATCTACCGCATAGTAATCAATATTATCAATAGCTATAAGTGGATTTTTAAAAGTAGTGGGTTTAGCAAAATAAAACCCCATACCTTCATCACAACTCACATCTATAATGAGTGCTCCAGGTTTAAGCATCGTTTTTTCATCCTCTTTTACATAGTCAATGGGGTCGTCTGTGTCTTGATACGTTCCATTAACTATTATTTCAGATTCATTTATCAAATCCAATAGAGATCGTTCTGAACCATCATGTTCTACAACAATCAATCGAGGCTCGTTTTCATTTCCTTTTCTAAGTCTGGTATAATTTACATCTAATACTTCTTCCCTAACTTCATGATCGGGTCTTTGAATACAAATAGTAATATCTCTAAAACCATGTGCTTTTAAAGCATAAATAGCACCCCTACTTACTGCTCCAAAACTAAAAATGATGACTTTTCGTTGATTTCCATAATGACCATCTATCCCCTTGAGTTGAAGTGCATGTATAACCGCACTATATCCAGCCATTTCATTGTTTTTATAAAACGTATGTCTTCCCATTTGCCCGCTAGGATAACACACATACATATCTTCAAAAGCGATTAAGGTTAATTTTTTGTCTATAGCTGTTTGTGTTATTTGCATTTGTTGGGCACAATGAGGATACCCCCAAATAATACCACCATCTTTTAACTCTTCCAAATCAGACAAAATAGGTTTGGCTATAATGGCGGAACCAATATCTGATAATATGTCACTTCGTGATGCAATTCCACCTGTTAAGCCATTAATTTCTTCGTCACTTATATTAAAAGGTTTACCATACCCTTTTTCAAAAATAAGTTGTTTTCTAATCTGTTCCGGAAGTCTATTTAAATGTTCTGGATGAATAGGTACCCGCCTTTCATCTTCTTTTTTTGAAGTTCCAATAACTCCCATTTTTAAAAAACCCATATGTCTTTTGAATTAAAACGAATTGCAGACTAATGACATTAGCAAAGCGTAAGATTAAAATCACTATTAAATAGTTACTTACTAGCAATCAGGCATTAAGTTGGCCACTAGCGTTTCGTTAATCAAAATAAGAACTTAAAAAGAAGTCTTAACAATTCGCTAAAGATGTGCGAAGGGATAATGAATTCGTTTAATTAATATCAACAGATAAATAAAACAATACTATTGACAAAGATACTTTTTTAAAACCCATTATTAGGAATAATACCAAAGTAATGTCTTTTAACAAATAAACTTAAACAAAAAATCTGGAGAAATCCATTTATCGCAAACAATTGTTAATCAGCTTATGACAAAATTCACTTAAACTATTAACACACAAATACTCAAAATAAAAAAGATAGATATTAATTATAACAACCTAGGAAAACCATTGTTATGAAAGCGTCCCAACAGTATGGTTTATAAAATATAAAACAATTATAACCTGTAGCCATATTTTAGGAAGATACTATTTTCAAATAACCTTTAGAAACGTCAATAAAAAAACCCTATCAGAGAGTTTTTAATTTCTGATAGGGTTTAATTTATAAAACAATGATACTATTCCTTATTCTTTAACAATGGTCTTATTTATAACACCATTTTCTGTAATTATCTTAATTACAAACACACCGGTACCATCGTTAATAGTCACTTTTGTGGTTTTATTTGTGATTTCGTTGGCATTTATTAAACGGATTTGTTGTCCAAGCATATTGAATACCGAAATTTGCTTAACCTTTCCTGCCTTATCTAAATCTATATAAAAATCATTTTTAAATGGTATAGGGTATATTTTTATTACTGAACTATCAATGTTATTATTTTGTACTGATAAAGAATTTTCATTTTGACTACTTATTATTGAAGCCACAAGACTATTCAAATACACTTCCACATTCGTATAACCACCATCTAAAGAGGTCGATACTCCATCGGAAGCATTATTTTTATCAAGTCCATTTGTATCCTCCCATGCATCTGGCATACCATCACCATCAGTATCAGTAGGCGCTGTAGTTGAGTTGTATGCAGGCCATCCGCCAACATCACTTTGTGTATCAATAATACCATTGGTACTACCATTGGATCCAGTGTATGTAAAAGAACGGTTTTCTGTTTCAGAAACTATGCGTGAGTCAATTACATCACGTACAAATGAAGCGCCTCCATAAGCAAGTACTTTGTTATAAGCCTCTATTGCTGAATGTGTTGTTACATTATTTTGTACATCGAGAGGGGTATTTAACTTCATAGCTATTTTATCGGACTCTGAAACTGGAATTGTATATTCACATGGTATTGTATTCCCATTACTATCTTTACAAGTAACACCTGAGTAAGAAGAATATGAACTATGGAATTGATTATAAACACCATAGTTCCAATTATCATTTGTAGAGTTGGTATTGCCATCTACATAATTGCCATCAATATAAAACTTACCCCAAATATCATAGACTTCAGTACCTTTCACTTTATTTTTGTCTATTGATAAAATCCGTCCTTCTTTTGTAGTTCCATTATTAGCTAATGTTGCAGGACCTAGTTTATAATAATTATTAACCATGTTTACATTCATGGCTTCACCTCCATAGGTACTATTATTTCCCCAATTATAAATAACATTGTTTCTAATGTCCACTAAGTCGGTACGAGCAAAATCTGATCCAGCTTCTTCTCCTAATCTTGCATTACGACTATCGTGATGTGCTAATAAATTGTGATGAAAAGAAGCATTTTTACCTCCCCATATACCACCATAACCATGAGCTCCTTTTCCATGAACAGAATTACGAAGACTTTCTGAAATAATACACCATTGTACGGTTGAGTTTTGATTATTATAAAAAGACACACATTCATCTGTAGACCAACTCATAGAGCAATGGTCTATAATAATATTATTGTGAAATCTACCACCTAGTGCATCTCCTTCATGTTCTGCTTCATCTCCCATTCTAAATCTCATAAAACGGATAATAACATTATCTGCGTCAATAGTTACTGAATAATCCTTTAAGCATATACCATCACCAGGAGCAGACTGACCTGCTATGGTAATATTTCCATTTGTGATTTTTAAATCTTTGGTAAGCGTAATAATTCCAGAGACTTTAAACACAACTATTCTTGCGCCACTGGCTTCAACCGCCGCTCGCAAGCTTCCTGTACCAGAATCATTTAAATTGGTTACATACATAACTTGGCCTCCTCTACCTCCAGTAGCTAATTTTCCAAAGCCTTCAGCGCCAGGAAAAGCAGGTATATCTTCCAAAAAATAATAATTTTTTGATTGATTTTTGTCGACCGCTAAATCATTTGCTTTTTCTTTGTTTAAAAAAGCACAAAAAAACAGAGGAATGGTTAATAATAAAAGTTTTTTCATAAGTAGATAATTATTTGTTTTTTTAGGTTATTTGGAATTATTTATCTTCATTGGGGTTTACTTCACTAAACTTTATTTTCTTAAGTGTTCAGTTATTTAAAAATTATAAGTAAACTTCTTGTCCATAGCGATTTTCATAGCTGTAATTAAGCTTAAAATAATAATTAAAAGACACTACTATTTAGTGTTAGTACTTATACATAATATGCATAAGTCTATCGTATTTAAATTATTTTAGGAATAGTATATAAAGTTAAAAATTCTTTTTGAACATTCATATTTTTTGTCTATCAAATTTTGAGGCTTCTCTTTTACAGCTTCAAGTGGCTGGCTGTAATATAATTTTTAGAAATATCCTATTAAAAAACCCTCTCAGAAACTAGGTTTCTGAGAGGGCTTCATATAAAAAGACTTATTCTTTAACTATGGTTTTATTTATAACACCATTTTCTGTAATTATTTTAATTGCAAACATACCTGCACCAGTGTTAACAGTCACTTTTGCGATTTGATTTCTAATCTCGTTTCCGTTTATTAAATGGATTTGTTGTCCAAGCATATTGAATACCGAAATTTGCTTAACCTTCCCTGCCTTAGCTAAATCTATATAAAATTCATTTTTAAATGGCACTGGATATATTTTCACTTCAGCCTTAACATCATTAACAGTTAAGCCAAGGGTATTTTTAGATGAAGCTGCTTTACTAGCATTGGCTGGGTCGCTCACTAAAAGCCACTGTGCATTTACATGAGTAGTATTTGCATATTGTCCGACATTTGATCCGTTAGCAGTCCTTCCCATGCCATCTAAAAACAATCCTGTAGCACGGTTTTGAATTCTGTAATAATCCCCGCTATATTGTTGCACAGACCAATGTGAATTATTACTAGTTGTATTAGCCCACTGTCCACAATCAGATCCATTAGCAGTCCTTCCCATGCCATCAAGAATCATCCCTGTGCCACGATTTACAAACTGTACATAACCACTACCAACATCTACCATTTCCCAATATGAATTATCATGTGTCGTAGAATTGGCGTATTGACTACAGGCATCACCATTACCTGTTCTACCATAACCGTCCATCACTAAACCTGTTCCTCGATTTTGTATTTGATAATAGGTAGTAGCACTGGTAGCATTTACTGTAATTTTGCCAGAAAGAGAAGCATTCGTAGAACCTCCTACCGTGGTTACTGTAAAATTGAATGTGCCTGCTACTGTAGGAGTCCCACTTATGGAAATAGTCTGAGCTGTTTGATCCACTATTGCATTCACTCCTGTAGGTAAACCTGATGCCGTAGCAGAAGTGGCATTTGTCCAAGTATAATAGAAATCAGCGATGGCAGTATTCACATCCACTGTTTGGATGGACGACCCTGCACCACGTTTCCCAAGGGTAGCCGCACCACCATCAGGATCTGTATAGTTGGGAGCTCCATTTTGGTTCTGATTGCTGGTAATGGCAACTACTAAACTATTCAAATAGATTTCTACATTAGTATAAATCGAATTCAGGGTGTATGCTACACCATCAGCTGCATCGTTCATATTCAAACCATGGTCCAACTCCCACTGATTGGGCATGCCATCACCATCTGAATCGGATGGCGCTACGGTTGAGCTATATGTTGGCCATCCTCCTACATCACCCTGACTATCAATGATGCCGTTTGTACTTCCGTTTGATCCTGTATGGGTGTAAGTACCGTTTTGAGTTTCTGTTACAATTCGCGTATCGATTGCATCACGACTTAAACTTGCACCTGCATGTGCTAAAACCTGAGTGAATGCATCCGTTGCTGAATGTGTCGTAATATCCCCAAAAGTATAGACCGAGGTTGATTTCAATTCCTCTTTGTCTTTGGTTGAAGGATTTGGAAAAACCCCAGACCAGTTATCATTGGTTACAGTGGCACTTCCATTCATGTAGTTTCCATTAATGTAAAACATTCCCCATGTGCCTTCAGGCAATGCTGCTCCGGCAGCTTGTGGGTTTGGCGAAAAAATTCTTGTACTTACCCCTGATTTGGTAGCCGGCCCTGGTTTGTAATAATTATTGACAAGATTGAAACTGCCTCCTTCACCTCCATACGTGCTATTTGACCCCCAATTGTAAACCACATTATTCCTGTAATCAAGCAATACCGCTTCTGGTTCATTGGTAAACTTGGCTCCTAATAATCTAGGGTTTCTACTATCATGATGGGCAAGAAGGTTGTGGTGGAAACTAGCTTTTTGTCCTCCCCAAACGCCGCCATAGCCGTGGGCGCCTTTATCATGCACGGAGTTTTTTAAGCTCTCTGACACGATACACCACTGCATGGTAAAATTAGAATTGTCATAAAATGATCCGGTTTCATCAATAGACCAGCTCAAAGAGCAATGATCAAGAATAATATTGGATTGATTCCTTCCCCACATGGCATCGTTCTGGTTACCAGCCTCATCACCCATGCGCGAACGGATATACCTGATGATAACATTGCTTGCGCTTACATATAACGAATAATTCTTTAAACAAATTCCATCCCCTGGTGCTGTTTGACCAGCAATAGTAATGTCGCCGTTGGTAATCTTTAAATCGGATTGAAGTGCAATGACACCTGATACTTTGAACATCACAATTCTTGGGCCACTAGCGCTGACGGCCGCTCTCAAGCTTCCTGCACCAGAATCGTTCAAGTTGGTAACGTAAATAACCTGACCGCCTCTACCTCCTGTAGTGTAACGACCAAACCCTTCAGCTCCAGGGAATGCCGGAGCTGTGGCTGTGGCTGCATTTACTGTAAAAGTTCCTGATTTGGTAGCATTGGGTGATCCTCCAACGGTGGTAATACTATAATTAAAAGTACCGCTAACGGTAGGAGCACCACTAAAAGAGACAGCCTTGTTTGTATTATCGATGTTAACATTGATTCCAGAAGGAACTCCTGTCACATTTACCGTTGTGGCATTTGTCCAATTATAATAAAAATCAACAATATTTTCATTTATTCCTACTGTCTGGCTTGAAGAGCCAGCACCATGCTTGATGAGTGACGCAGCTGCGGCAGCTTCCGTGAAGCTAAAATAGTTCAGATTGAACAAATAACCGCTACCTCCTTCAAAAACAAGATATACGTCATGTATGCCTGATACACTACTTACACTGCTAGTGAAATTGGCATACGTTTGCCAGCCCCCAGTGTTCGTTATGGAGCAAGTTCCCACTTGAGTGCCAGATACACCGTCCAACATTATTTTGATGGTACCGGAAGCCGTCGTAGCCGCCCTAGCAGAAAAGCTTGCCGCTCCAATACTGCCAAAATCTACATTAGAAAAAGCTATCCAATCACCATTCTGAATAAAGCCTACATTTTCACCACCTTCTCCTGAAGGTTCTGTGGCTATGCCAGACTGGCTGGTATAGCTTTCTGCTTCTATGGTAGCGTATGCATTAATAGTAGTAGATACAGCTGTAGGATTCCAGTTATCAGATCCTGCCAATACTATTTCCGGCTCATATAAATCAGCTTCGGCTTGATTTGCCATGGCTCTTAAGCCAGCCCAATCAGCTCTACCGCTCATGTCTGCTCCTGGACCGGTATTCATCCACTCATACAAATGAAGTCTTGTATCTGTATCGGAATAAGCCATATTCCATTTATCTCCCCAACCTAAAGGATCAATTTCTGCTGGCATGGTACAGTATAACCAAGATACTTTAGGGTATTCGTGCCATGGACGTCCGAATTTTATCAACGCGCCATCATCTCCGCTTCTAGGGCTATTTGGTTGGTATGTTAAATCACACTTATAAAACACAAAGCCATAGTCTTGGGATTCTGTAGTTGCAGGCGCTGTTATCCATGCGCCACCATAACTTCTAATTTCGCATTCGTTAAAAAAGCCTACACCTCGTCCATAAATATAATCTGTACGGCCCAAAATCATACAGGAGTCAAAATAAGCTCGAGATGTTTCTGCCATCCAAAAGTATACGGTATCCTGATATCCTTTGATATCGCAATTAACAAACACATTGCGATCCGCCTGAAGCGTAATGGCCTGGGCTTGACCAACCGGGCCTGCAGTATTCTGAATTGTTATGTTTTCGGCCCTAAAATCATTCGCCTTAATTGTTAGTGTCGCAGCAGTCCTTACCAAATCGCTATTGCTGTCCCAAAGTGCCACTTTGTTATCTGGGCACATACCATCACCTCCATCGTTACAATTATAGATATCGTAAGAAATAATGGTTCCTGTCCTACTTTCCCCGATTAACGTAATATTCGTTTTATCAGCAGGGATAATTAACTTCTCTTGGTCATAAAGACCTTGTTTTACATAAATAGTCGTTGGAGTACCAGCTGGTACCGCATCAAAAGCTGCTTGAATAGACGTGTAGTTCCCGGATCCATCCTGAGCAACTACGATGTCGTAGGTTTGCGCTTTCAGTTGCATCGAAAAGAAAGCTAAAAAAGTTAATAGTAAAAATTTTTGTCTCATAGTTTGTGGTTTAGTTGTAATTAATAATTGTTTTTCTCATTTAACAAATAAACATTGTTAAATGAATAATATCATCAAATATATAAATTGCAATCGATTACGCAAAGTAAATTACTACTTTTATTGTTAAAATTTTAGTACAGTCTAATTATTTGCTTTTGAAAAGTCGTAATATTTATTAATGAAGTCAAAATATTACAGTTAATGACTTATAAGAACAACGTTAATAACTGGTACGTCTCCTGTTACATTAGCATAAGTAGCATTGCAAGTAACCACCAAAGGCTGGCAGTACTTTTTTCAAAACATGATCATCTTTTAAGAAATAAGATGACGTTAGAATTGAGTCATATTTACTAAAAAGCATCATTCTAAATAAATAATAAAAAAACCGGCATAAAATAGCCGGTTCATTATGATTTTTTAGGGCACAAAAAACTTTGTTGTTTGTACACCTTCTTGAGATTCTACTTTACCAATATAAATCCCTTTGGTAGTTGGTGATTTAATGATTAATAATTCTTCATCTCTATTATTCGATGATTTGTATATTAATCTTCCAGTTAAGTCATAGATCGCCACTATACTATTTACAGGTGCATTTTTTATTTTAATAATATCATTCTGCACTATCCATTTTAATCGATTCTCTAATGGCTTTTCTGTGGAAAGTGTAGGAGTAGCTACGCCATGTATTTTTACATCTGCAAGGCAAATGGTTTTTCCTGAAGCTTCTCCATTATACCAAGGATACACACGTAATTTTAAAGTCTCACCGTATGCAAGCTTAATGACAGGTTGTTTTGAAACAGCATACATGGTATTTGATACCATACTCGAAAATTCTTCTACTACAGAAGTGGTAGCAAAATCGTCTTTAGAATAAGAAATACGGCAACGCATACCACTGCCTCCTGAACCACCAACATATAGACTTATATCATCAATATTTAGTTCGGTCCCTTCGCTTGCTGAAATACCAAACTGAATATAGCGTGTAGATACCTCATCAATTTCTCCAGCAGGCCAAGTATCACCATCTATTAGGTTTCTTTGTGTTTTTCTGTCAACATATCCACTTTCAGCAGGCCATGTTGTAGTGCTGCTAGGTTGTGCATATCTGTTTACATACATATTACTATGAGATTCATCAAGAGGAATGGCAGGGCCTTCTAACACATAACTATCATCTGCTGATAGCTCCCAAAGAAGGTTCACTTCAGTCCCACCAGTTAATTCAATATAATTGGCTGTTAAAGGGATTTCTTTGGTAACTGTTCCATTGGTTACGGTAAGCGTTCCTGCTTTATTTCCTCCAACCGACTGAGATACTGAAATATAAAATTTCGAGAATTCAAGACTGCTATTTACATAATCCATAGTGATAGAAGAAGCAAAAGTATCTGCTTTATTTGCTGCAATTAAAAAACCATCACTTACAGAAAGGGTAAATGTTCCTGAGGCTGGCTCAAGGTCAAAACCTGTAATTGTAAGTTCTTTTGCAAGTGTTTGCCCTGCATATGCCTCACCAAAATCACAGTTACTCGGATTAATTAAAACATCTGTTGATGTGTTAATATAAGACGCTAAAATATTCTGATTGGTCATTTCCTGGGCACATAACCTAGCAACTAATGTGGCTCCCAAAGCATTAGGATGTGTGGAATCAGAAGAAACGAAAAGTTGGGCTGTACTTTCAGCATCGCCATAAGATTCTAACAACCCCTTTGTTAACGTAGTCAAGTCAATAAGTTGTACACTCTTTTCAGTAGCAACGTCTTGCATAGCATAGCTATAATCATAAGTATGGTTAGATTCAGGAACACCAAAGTTTTCCCCTAAATCATGACGTCCTTTGCGTGTAATTGTACCACCACTAAAATATTTTCTGCACATAGCAGTTGCTAAAATAGGTGTAGCACCTAACGCACGCGTCTCGTCAATATACTTTCTAAGATATTCCTTATAAGTTCCGTCAGCTGTCGTACCACGGTAATCTGTCCCATTTATTGGGTTATTGGGATCGGTTCCCCCATCTAAACCGTCATTTTTCTCATCGTTATGTGCAAATTGAATGATTACATAATCACCTGTTTCTATTTGTTGTTTTACTGTGGTCCAATAAGGTGCTTCCAAATAAAAACTTTTACTACTAGCCCCACCTTTAGCGCGGTTATTTACAACGACTTCAGAAGTGAAAAATTGCTGAAACATCATACCCCAACCTCTTTTATCTGTAGTATTTTCGTCGTAATCAGCCATGGTGGAATCACCAATAGTATGCAAGGTAATTTGTGCATTTGCAGAGATAATATTGCAAAAAGCAAAAACACCAATAAATAATTTTAATAATGACTTCATTTTTTTTTAGCTTTTAACATAGTGAATTAAGCATATGTTTCCATATGCTTAATTCACTTTATACATTCAAGGAAAAGTTAGATTTATAAACTTATTTTTTATAAACTTTAATGGATCCTTGCTTACCATCTACTTTATAAAGAATAATATAGATATCCGACTTTAACCATTTTAAATCTATTTCTTGAGCAGAATTAGTTTGGTGCATACGTTGCCCCATAAGGTTATAAATCTCAAGGTTTTCAAGTGTACCATTTACTCTTAACATACCATATTCTAAAAAGACTTTATCATCTACACTTAAACTAGAATTTACAGTAATTGAACCCGTTCCAGAAAGCAGACCAGGATGTGTTGAAGCATTATATGTACCATCTCCAAGTGTAGTTCCATTTAAAGTAAATTGTTGCACCGTAACAGCAACGTTTAATACCGCAGTAGCTGAACCTGTTATATTCATATTTAAAACATCACCGGCACATTTTGCATGATTAAAAACGGCTTTGTTATCGGCAGCCAAATTAATTACCCCGTTTCCAAAAGCATTTTCAACCAAACCATTAATAGCCGATATACCACCAGCTTTTGAAGCTGGAACAGTTAAATCCCATGTACCAGTAAACCCACTATTATCTCCACCTAAATTTGCTGTTGCGGTGTTAACCACATCAGTTCTTGTATTACGCACAATCACTTTATCACTCCCCGTAAAAGTTCCTGGTAACTCCATAACGCTACCAGCAACTTTGTCGCAATTCATAAATAATGAAATATCACCTTCTAATATAACATCAGCAACAAAGTGAAATCCAGTACCGCCTGTTGCATACGAAATATTAGTTCCTTGATACATGGTAACAGGTCCCAAGCATTTTGAATTAATAGTGTTGTTTCTTAGACGGATATTACCTCCATTTTGCACAAACATATTTCCAGAAAACAAATTACCTTGTGCTTCAATAGTTACCCCATCAACAATGACGTTTTCTCCTGCTTCAGGTAATAATGCGGGAGAATAATTATTAGCATTATCCCAAGCACCTCCAAGAAAAGCAAACTCACTTGGTCTTCCGATAATTATTTTACCAACACCACTGATGGTTGAAGCATGTGTAGTGGCATCATATTCTCCAATAGGTTGTATAACACCGTCAATATACCATTCACTAATGGTTATGTCTTGATTAAGCACCAATGATGCTGAACCTTCCGTATAAAGTGCCGTATTCACATCAATGGCATTACTAACATCAACAGTTAACTTGCCACTAGTTTTTACTGTTATTTTTCCAGAAACACCTAAAGCACTCCCTACTTTAGCTTGTAAATCTCCAGCATCAACAACCACATCTCCAGTAAAACCAGCATTAGTGTTGCTGAGTTGGCATATACCAGTACCTGTTTTAGTTATTTGATGCACACCACTAATGGTAGCTGAAACATCAAGATTACCGGAAGTATTAATAGTCACTACGCCTTTAGTTTTAATAGTCCCTGATAATGATACGCTAGCAGAAGATGAGATAGTTGATTGATTAAGTGTCAGCAAAGTCACAGAACTATTAGCTGAAACATCAATAGTGGCGCCATTTACTAAATTTAAATCGGCAGCAAAACTTCCACCATTAGCATCTAAAGTCACACTACCATCAACATTTGCAGCTTCCGAAACTGCTGGTACACCATTGGGATTCCAGTTATTAGCTTCCAACCATCCGTTTGTTCCTGCTCCACCATCCCAATCGTATACTGTTACTGTTGGTGCTATTGCTGTAGGATCCCAATTATCTGAACCTGCCAATACAATTTCCGGCTCATATAAATCGGCTTCAGCTTGATCTACCATGGCTCTTAGGCCTGCCCAATCAGCTCTACCACTCATGTCTGCTCCTGGACCCGTATTCATCCACTCATACAAATGAAGTCTTGTATCCGTATCGGAATAAGCCATATTCCATTTATCTCCCCAACCTAAAGGATCAATTTCTGCTGGCATGGTACAGTATAACCAAGATACTTTAGGGTATTCGTGCCATGGACGTCCGAATTTTATCAACGCGCCATCATCTCCGCTTCTAGGGCTATTAGGTTGGTATGTTAAATCACACTTATAAAACACAAAGCCATAGTCTTGGGCTTCTGTAGTTGAAGGCGCTGTTATCCATGCGCCACCATAACTTCTAATTTCGCATTCATTAAAAAATCCTACACCTCGTCCATAAATATAATCTGTACGGCCCAAAATCATACAGGAGTCAAAATAAGCTCGAGATGTTTCTGCCATCCAAAAGTATATGGTATCCTGATATCCTTTGATATCGCAATTAACAAACACATTGCGATCCGCCTGAAGTGTAATGGCCTGGGCTTGACCTACCGGACCAGCAGTATTTTCAATGGTTATATTTTCGGCTCTAAAATCATTCGCCATGATTGTTAGGGTAGCAGCGGTTCTTACCAAATCGCTGTTGCTGTCCCAAAGTGCTACTTTGTTATCTGGGCACATACCATCACCTCCATCGTTACAATTATATATATCGTAAGAAATAATCGTTTCTGTCCTACTTTCCCCGATTAACGTAATATTCGTTTTATTAGCAGGAATAATTAGCTTTTCCTGATCATAGAGACCTCGTTTTACATAAATTAGTGTGGGTGTGCCGGCAGGAGCCGCATCAAAAGCTGCTTGCAAAGAGGTAAAATCCCCTGTTCCATTAATATCTACTACAATGTCTGGACTAAAACTTTGAGCAAACGTTGCATGTGACAATAAAAGGCCAACAAAGAAGAGGCCAACTTTTTTTAGTAATTTCATAATAATAAGTAGTTTTGTTTAATATAATTTAGTTTTAGTTTAATAATAAATATTGTTTTTAATTTTCATCCTTCCATGAGAAGCACACTAATTAAAGGTACATACAAAAAAATAGTTTGCAATCGATTACAAAGTTAAAGTATTACTTGCGTATTAGTATGGTCAAAATACAATAAGAAAGGGGACAAATAACAAATGGATTGTTTTTCAGGTACAAATATCTTATTAAAAATATTCCGTCAGAACTCCCTGTATAATGCATCACGACTCGTGTAAATTCCTCTTTAGCTTTTTTTGTATCGTAACTTCTTCCTGTTTGCCTTCTTCTCTATGGTAAACTCTTCAACAGAAATTAATTCTTAGAAAGACTATTTTATCTTATTACTTTCAAGCATAAATATCCTTAAATTCCTTTAAGTTTCTCATCCATTCAATGGACTGATCTAATGTACGGCATCTTTTTGTACTAGAATGGGACAGGTGTTTTTCAATTGTGGCAATATCGAAATTTAAATCATCATAAAAAACAATGGCTGTCGCCACAATAAAATCATAATAGGCATTAAACTTGACCCATTGTCTAAGATCAATGGAAAATGAGGTTACTCTGTTTGAAATAAAACCAATTTTCAAGTTCTCACCATAATGGTCTACCAAAGCTATAGTTATGTCTTCGCATTCTTCTATACCAATATGTACACCTTCATTAAATTCGGCAATACAAAAAAAATCCAGTAAATAAAGGTCTCCTATAGCCAAGGTTACTTTTTTTGAGTCTGTTGTACTATAATAGCTTGAGTTTTCAAATTTCATAAGGCAAGTATGTTATTTGATTAAAAATATTTTGAGTTATGCGTTTAGCAGCTGTTTAATTTGCTCTTAATATATTGGTTTGCTATCCACCATTCTATGTATCACTTGTGAAAGCTACCGGTTTTAAATTGTGAACGAATAATTCTAAAACAAAATACATCAAAGTGTAAGTATATATTCTCAAGTAAAGATTGAATAAAAAGAATATATATATATTTGTTAATACACCATTAAAGTGCAATCGATTACAAAAATAAAGTATTCCTTGATTGATAGTATGGTCAAAACACAATATGAAAGGTGGTAAATAACAAATGGATTATTTTTAAGCGTGATACTAGATTTTAGTAAAAAAATACACGCAAACAATAAACTACCTAATGCTTAGACTTAATTTAAACAAAAAAAAATCGTAGCTTAGTCAATGGGAGTGAAATTTAAACTTATAACAAAACATTTAGACAATTATAATTGCCTAAATGTTTTGTTAGCACTTCCTTAAAAGAAACAATTTCTATGAAAATTCTTGGGAAAATTTGTTTGTTTATTCTAATGTTTTTTTTACTCCCCTATAACATCATAGGGCAACAAAATTTTTCACTTGAACATTTTTTAGTGGAAGATGGACTTCCACATAACACAATAACCCAAATTATTCAAGATAAGAAAGGATTTATTTGGTTAGCTACTTATAATGGTCTTAGCAAATATGACGGTTATACGTTTCAAAACTATAAAACACAACCATCTGATAAGGTTGTAATGAAGGATAACCGCATCGATAAAATTACGGAAGATACATATGGACGTATTTGGATAAGATCTAATGCATATGAAACATACACCTACTGTTTCGATCCTAAAACTGAAACCTTTTGGGGCACTGAACTAATTCCCAATATACCAAAAGAAGGATTCTCGTTAAGTAACGTAAAAGTAACTAAATCTGGATTCGTATGGCTACTTTCTGAAAGTGATGGATGCATACTGGTTTCTGACTCTTTATTTACAACCAAAATATACAATAAAAAACTCAAAACCCTCAATTCGTCTGCTGTTTATTCAGTTTATGAAGATGAACACAACAATTCATGGCTTTTAACAAATAATGGATTAACACTTGTTAAAGCAGGCAAACTAAATGAACCTATTAATTACTTTTCAAACCAAACAGGAAAAACTAATGCTTTCTTTACCACCGTTGAGCTTGATAATGAGATTTGGTTTGGAGGATCTAACGGCATAATAGCCAAATATTCTAAAAGCCAACAATCTTTTAGTACACAAAAATTAGAATTGGATGCTAACATTATTTGGATGAGCAAATTAAATGAACAGACAATTATTGCTTTAACAGACCAAAAAGGTTTCTGTACTATTAATATTTACACTGGAAACATTCAAGTTTATAATTCCAAAACCCAACCTGGACTTGTAACCAACAATATAATGCCTATTGCATTGACACAGAACAGTCAATTATGGTTTATAAGCAATCGGGAAACGGGCATCTATCAATTTGATTTTTCTACACAAAAATTTTATGATTACCCCTCTATTTCACAGGGATTAGCAAGACCGATCAGACCTACAAGACCTTATGTCATTACCGATTATAAAGGTGATATTTGGGTACAACCTTATGGTGGTGGCTTTTCAAAATTCAATCCAAGTAATCATGAACTCATTCCATTTCAATATAATGGCTATTTTCCTAAGGGTAATTATACAAATAATTTTTCCGCCGCATTTTTTGACAAGCAAGGAAACTTATGGTATAGCAGCGAATCAGCAGGTTTAGTGAAAGTGGTGTTTAGTGAAAACAATTTCAAAACATCTAGTGTAACCAATAAATTAATTCAGTCTTCCACTAGTGATGTAAGATCTATTTTTCAGGATAAAACCGGAAATATTTGGGTTGGTAACAGACAAAGTCAAATTGTTATTTTAGACAAAAATTTAAATAAAATTGGATGTCTTTCACCTTCAGGGCAATTAAAAGAAAACTCCAAATGGAATAAGGCCGCTTATTGTATCACGCAAGATAACCAATCTAACATTTGGATTGGAACTCGCGGAGACGGACTCTATAAATTAATCCCACAAGATAATCCGTTTACTTACAAAGTCATTAGTTTTAAAATGGATGAATCAGACCCTTATAGCATAACTAGCAATGATATTTATACCGTTTTTCAAGATAAAAGTAATCGCATTTGGATAGGAACTTTTTATGGCGGTGTCAATCTTATAGATACCAATGAACATGGCGAAACACGTTTTATCAACTACAACAATATATGGAAATCTTACCCTATAGATGATTTTAATAAAGTACGTTGCATAAAACAGACCTCTGAGGGACTTCTATGTGTTGGAACTACCAAAGGATTGCTTATGTTTAACCCCAATAATGTATTAAGTAATCCTTCTGCCATAAAAAAATATGAAGTCGGATTTGATGACACTCATTTGGGGTTAAATGGTAATGACATTATAGATATTTGTATAACCAAGAAAAAGGAAATTTTTATAGCTACTACCTCTGGAGGCATCAGCAAAGTAGTAAAAAAAGATTCTTTTGGTTTTCCAGTAGCATTTAAAAGTTTTACTAAAAAGGACGGTTTACCATCGGACAATATTCTTTCGCTATTAGAAGATGTTGATGGCAAAATATGGATCGCTACTGATTACACCTTATCTCGTTTTAATCCTGATCAAGAATTTTTTGAGGTTTTCCATGAAGTAAAGACCATTATATCCAATTACAATTTTTCTGAGGCTACCAGATTACAATTAAATTCCGGCGAATTGCTATTTGGATATTCAGAAGGTATTTTACATTTCTTTTCAGACCAAATAAAGACTAATAATTTCGCTCCGTATTTAGCATTATCCAATTTTCAACTTTTTAACCAAAAAGTTTCAATTAACGAAGACTCTCCATTAAACCTATCCATTGACAATTGTAAAGAATTGGTTTTATCACACGATCAAAACTTCTTTACTATTGAATTTGCGGCACTGGATTATAAAAACCCTGCAAATATTAATTACACGTACAAATTAGAAGGATTTGATAAAAATTGGAATTATAGCCAAACGCACGGTACAGCAACCTATACCAATGTACCCAAAGGGACCTATATTTTTAAAGTAAAATCAACCAATAGCCAAGGTATTTGGACAGATAACGAACGTCAACTACCAATAAGCATCAAACCTTCCATATGGAATACCAACTTAGCTTATTTTATATATGTGTTTGCTCTAATTGTCATCTTTCTACTTATTAACTATACTATAATTACCATATACCGTTTAAAAACCAATGTGAAATTAGAAAAAGAGATGTCTAACATGAAGCAAAAGTTTTTTATAGACATCTCTCATGAATTACGCACACCTATAACCCTAATTTCCTCTCCTATAGAACACTTAATAAAGGATGATAAAACTCCCGAAGCAATAAAAAAACAACTTTTATATATAGCCCATAGCTCGAATAGACTGCAAAGACTTGTTAATCAAATTTTGGATTTCCGTAAAATACAGCATACAGGAATTAAAGTTTCCGTAATAAATGTACCCAAGTTTGTAAAGGATATTTTTAACGATTTTGTAGAAGTTGCAAAAGAACAACATATCAACTTCACTTTTCATAACAATGCAAAAGATGCTAAAATTTGGGCAGATAGGGATGCCCTTGAAAAAATTGTTTTGAATCTTTTATCCAACGCCTTTAAATACACCCCAAAAGGAAAATCCATTAATGTCCAAATCACGAAAAACAAAAAACAAGTAGGTATTCATTTCATTGATGAGGGTATTGGAATTTCAAAAGACAAACAAAGTAAGTTATTTACTCGCTTCGTTTCTTTTAACGACAAGAGTAATAATCCTAGTACCGGAATTGGTTTGTCTATGGTAAAAGAACTTGCTGAAAAGCATCACGCCAAACTATATTTTGAGAGTGAACCAAATAAAGGTAGTTCATTTTCTATATATTTTAAGTTAGGTAAAGAACATTTTTCAAATGATGTGGAGTTTATTAAAGAGGAAAAAGAATCGGAATCTAATTTGGCTATACCTCCAAAATTCCCTGCAAGAGATCATCAAGAAAAAATTCGAATTTTGGTTGTTGAAGATGACCCTGAAATACGATCATTTATTAAAAGCATCCTTGAAGACACATATCATGTGATAGAGGCTGAAGATGGCGAGATCGGTTATAAATTAACTATTAAAGAAAATCCAGACTTTATTGTCAGTGATATTATGATGCCAAAACTAAATGGCGTTGATCTTCTAAAAAAAATCAGGAACAATATTGAAACCAGCCATATTCCTGTCATTCTTCTTACTGCAAAAGCTAATATAGAAAGTAAACTTGAAGGACTATCTTATGGTGCTGACGATTATATTACCAAACCATTTAGTGTCTCTTACTTTATAGCTCGAATAGAAAACCTGCTTAGTCAACGGAAACGATTGCAAACTATCTTTGGTTCTTTAGATAAAAGTGAATTTAAAGATTTTACCCCTAAGCCTTGTCTCATTACAGACCAAGATGAAGAAATAATGAAAAAGGTTATGCTTGCTATAGAAAAAAACATAGATAACAACAATTTTTCAGTAGAAGAATTAGGATCAAGTGTTGGCCTTAACCGAACCACATTTGGCAATAAAATTAAAAGTCTGACGGGATATACCCCTGTTGAATTCATAAGAGACGTCAGAATAAAGAGAGCCGCACAACTCATTGTGAGCAGCCAACTTTTAATAAAGGAAATTGCTTTCATGACAGGGTTTTCAGATATGAAATATTTCATCAAATCCTTCAAAAAAAAGTATGGTGTTACTCCTACAGAATATCGGAAACAAAATAAATAGGTATTCGCAATAAAATAAAATTATTAAGCCCCAACAAGTGACAGTCTAAACAAAATTCAGTAAGAAAGCATCTCTGCTAATAAATTATGAAATTGGTACTCAAAGTATTGGCAGTAAAAACATCAAACAAGCTCCGCTTCAAAAAGTACACTAAAATGTTTTAACAGTTTTTCTTTAACATCTGTTTCATCAACTTTATCAACACCAAGTTCTACATTTAAGGAAGTTACAGCTTTACCACGAATGCCACAGGGTATAATGTTATCAAAATATCCCAAATTGGCATTCACATTCAATGCAAAGCCATGCATAGTTACCCAACGGCTGGCACGCACACCCATAGCGCAAATTTTGCGTGCAAACGGGGTGCCTACATCTAGCCAAACACCTGTTTCACCATCGCTTCTTTCGGCTTTTAATCCATATTCGGCAAGCGTTAAAATAATCATTTCTTCTAAAAAACGCAGGTATTTATGAATATCAGTAAAAAAATTCTCTAAATCTAAAATAGGATAACCAACAATTTGCCCAGGACCGTGATAGGTAATATCACCACCACGGTTTATTTTATAAAAGGAAGCCCCTTTTTGCGTAAGTTGCTGTTCGTTTAAAAGCAGGTTAGACAAATCGCCACTTTTACCCAAAGTATACACGTGCGGATGCTCTACAAACAAAAAGTGATTTTTGGTTTCGATAGCCGTATTGTCACGCCTATTTTTAATTTTAGCGTCTACAATGCTTTTAAACAGTTGCTCTTGGTAGTCCCAAGTTTGTTTATAATCTTTAAGTCCTAAATCTTGTATTTCAATGGTTTTATTCAAAGCTTAATCCTCTAATACAACTTCTAAATTTAAGGCTTCGGGATTCGTTATATAGTCCATAAAATCAAACTCAACCGTAAAACTTTTTCTATCGTCGCTAAACATAGCTGTTTCATTAGAAACCGATTTTATAGGCTTAGGAAAATGGTAATTTAATTTATATGTTGAAGAACCAAACATCATAGCCATTTGCCCCAAACTATCGGTGACTTGTTTATAGGCTTCTTTATCAATTATTCTGGCGGTACGCTTAAATATTTTCCCATCATAATTATAATCCAGCTCGGTAGTGCCATCACCTCCAAAAGAAGAAAACGGATTGTTTTCTCCGCTCGCTTTCTCCTTCCCTTTTAAATCCCCAAAGCTTTTCATAGCCTTAAACATATCTTGAAGCTCACTTACTTTTTTAAAATCGGTAAACATATCAAAAGTCATTTTAGAGGTTTTTGGATCCATAACCATGTGCATATTAAATGGTTCCAAACTCTTTATTTTTTGCTGTTCTTCTTCCGATAGTTTAGAAATACTATCACGCATGGTATCAAATAATTCTTTAAAACTAAAGGTTGAATCAATGGCTTTTTCTTGGTTTTCACCTATTTTATCGCCTGCCATTTGCATAAGCTGGCTGCCATCAAACGAAAATTCCATTTTACCGGAACCGTCAGCGTTTATATAAATATTCTCAGAAAACTGGCAACTAACAAAAGTTGTTAAAATTACCAAGCAAAAAAGGGCAAAAAAAGGTCTCATAAATTATTATGTTTAAAATTCTACAAGCAAATATAAGTTTAATTTTTTGGATTATTAAGAATAACCAAGGCTGCAATAACACCAGGAACCCATCCACAAATCCATAATAGGAACACAATAAATATGGAACCGCAGCCTTTATCGATAACTGCTAAGGGCGGACAAATAATAGACAGTATAACTCTCCAGAAACTCATGTTTTGATTTTTTATGATTGATGATTACTTCTTTGACGTAAAAATAGATTATTTGTTACATTACCACGAAGCGCTTAAACCCTAAAATTCGTAAATCAAAAAATCGTAAATCGTAAATCAAATGTTTATCTTTGTGCCTTTAAAAAATACTCAGAAATTTAGAATATGTCGCATTTATCAGAGCAAGAGCTTGTACGAAGAGAAAAATTAGCAAAATTACGCGAATTAGGCATTAACCCCTATCCTGCCGATTTATACCCAGTATCCCATACTTCAAAACAAATTAAAGATCATTTTGAAGATGGTAAAAAGGTAGTTATTGCTGGCCGTTTGATGATGATTAAGGTACAAGGAAAAGCAAGTTTTGCCGATTTACAAGATGCCGACGGAAAGATACAAGTGTATTTTAACCGTGATGAAATTTGCCCTGGCGATGATAAAGAAAAATACAACGAAGTTTTTAAAAAACTTTTGGATTTTGGTGATTTCGTTGGTATTGAAGGTGAATTGTTCACAACTAAAGTTGGTGAAAAAAGTGTACGTGTAAAAGACTTTACCCTATTAAGTAAAGCCTTAAAACCGTTACCACTACCTAAAGAAAAAGACGGTGTAGTTTATGATGCTTTTACCGATCCCGAGCAACGTTACAGACAACGTTATGCCGATTTGGTGGTTAACCCACAGGTGAAAAACGTATTTGTAAAACGCACCAAATTATTCAATGCTATGCGTCAATTTTTTAATGATGCCGGGTATTTTGAAGTAGAAACTCCTGTTTTACAACCTATTCCAGGTGGTGCCGCAGCACGTCCGTTTGTAACACACCATAATGCTTTAGATATTCCGTTATATATGCGAATTGCTAACGAATTATACTTAAAACGCTTGATTGTTGGTGGTTTTGATGGTGTTTACGAGTTTTCTAAAAACTTTAGAAACGAAGGGATGGACCGAACCCACAACCCCGAGTTTACCGCTATGGAAATTTATGTAGCTTATAAAGATTACAACTGGATGATGGATTTTTGCGAACGCCTACTTGAGCATTGCGCTATCGCAGTAAATGGCACAACAAAAGCTACTTTTGGCAAACATGAAATAGATTTTAAAGCGCCTTATGCCCGAGTAACCATGGCAGATTCCATAAAACAGTTTACAGGCTTTGATATTACCGGAAAAACTGAAGACGATATCAGAACTGCCGCAAAAAGCATGGGTGTTGAAGTGGACGACACCATGGGTAAAGGCAAATTAATTGATGAAATTTTTGGGGAAAAATGCGAGGGCAACTACATACAGCCTACTTACATTATAGACTACCCAAAAGAGATGAGTCCGTTATGTAAAGAACATAGAGAAAATCCGGAATTAACTGAGCGTTTCGAACTAATGGTTTGTGGCAAAGAAATTGCCAATGCGTATTCCGAACTTAACGACCCCCTAGACCAACGCGAACGTTTCGAGCATCAATTAGAGCTTTCTAAAAAAGGTGACGACGAAGCTACAGGAACTATAGATTACGACTTTTTACGTGCTTTAGAATACGGTATGCCTCCAACATCGGGTATGGGCATTGGTATGGATAGACTCATTATGTTTTTAACAAACAACCAATCGATACAAGAGGTATTGTTCTTTCCGCAAATGCGTCCAGAAAAAAAGGCTGTGGAGCTAAGCGATGCTGAAAAAACCATATTTGGAATTTTAAAAAGCAAAAAAAGCATAGCGTTGATCGAATTAAAATCACAATCCGGTTTAAGCAACAAAGCATGGGACAAAGCCATTAAAGCTTTAACTAAACACCAATTAGCTAACGTTATTAAAACAGATGAAACATTAGTTGTTGAATATATTTCTTAATACAGAGTTCACTTAAATCATTGGTGGCCATTATTTTTATTGCTAATCTCATATCCATTGTCACATAGATAGCCTATCGAAATATATATTTTAAAATCTTCGACAAGACTCTGACTAACATTTATTCCTGATTGGCTTGAAATTTTAATCTAAAAATCATTCTTGATTAATTTTTGTCTAATTACACCCAATGGATTATATTTATAAAAACTTAACTACAGAATAAAAAATGGTAATAATTAATTATGGTTAAAAAACAATTAGATATTATAATTGCTATTACCACTTTTTTTATACTCGTATCTCTCATCTTATCCATTTACTCTGCTTCTATAAGTAAACATTACGCTGATATAGAAGAAGACTTGTATCATATTGGAAATTTAATTTCAAAGGAATTTAATAATATTGTACAAGCAGATGTTACTAAGCTAGAAGACATTAAAAGTAGATTAGAATTTACCAATGGTAATTACTTTGAAAACTGGGAACATGATGCTAATTTAATACTAAATCAAGATGACTCTTTTAGGTTTGTTGAATGGATAGACAGCTTGATGGTTATTAGAAAAATAAATCCTTTAAAAGGGAATGAACGTGCATTAAACCTAGATATTTCTAAACTTGATTACAGACAGAACGAATGGATTATCCATTCCAAAAGCGGCAAAACCAACATTACTTCCTGGATAAAATTAACACAATCCGGACATGCCTTTCTTGTAGATGTCCCTGTATATTTCAAAAACACGTTTCAAGGCACCATAAGTGCTGGCTTGGATTTTAACAATGATTTTGACAGGCTAGTTAATTACTTAGAAAACCAATATGCTATAGAACTTTATGACGACAAAAACACCCTTTTTTATCAAAAAAACAGTGATTTAAAACTTAAAACAAACCGCAACATCGTTTATACAAACACCTTACAAGTTGACGGGCAAGAAACACAAACATGGCGTTTGAACGTCTATCCTTCAGAAAAATTAATCCTTGCTGATGGTAAAATTATAATCAACATGGCCTTAATAATTGGCCTGTTTTTAGCCCTTATCGTTGCAATGCTTGTTTATTTTTATTTAAGGGCTAGAAAAGGTACTAAACAAGCCCTAGAATCTAATTTATCCTTAATAAAACTAAATGAACAATTAAACAAAGAAAAGAATAGAGCCAATAAAGCATCGCAGGCAAAAACCGATTTTCTGTCTAATATGAGCCATGAAATCAGAACCCCATTACACGCTATTATTGGCTTCATTGAAATTTTAAAAAGTGAAAAACTAAACAATACTCACAAGGAGTATGTGGATTTAATGGACAAATCTTCAAACAATCTTTTAAATCTGGTTAATGATATTTTAGAAATAGATAAAATAGAATCTGGAAAAACAGAATTAGATAAAGTTGAATTTAATCCAGTTAAGAAAATTAAAGAACTCGTTGAAGTTAATCAGTTTTTATTTTTAAAAAAGGATCTTTATTTAAAGACCAATTTTGAAAACGTTTTTGATCTAACAGTTATTGGCGACTTAAACAAGTTTACTCAAGTTGTATATAATTTATTAAAAAACGCCTTAAAATTTACTAAAGAAGGAGGTGTTACCATTACCTGTTCTGAAACTGTTATTGAAAACAAATTAAAATTAATTATTAGTATCGAAGATACGGGCATAGGTATTCCAAAAGACAAGCTGCACACTATTTTTAATAGGTTTACCCAAATTGATAACAGTGTCAAAAAACAACACGAAGGCAGTGGTCTTGGATTAGCGATTTGTGTAAATCTGGTAGCCATGATGGGTGGGGAAATTTCTGTTGAAAGTGAGTATCACGTAGGCTCTAAATTTACAGTATCATTCTTATTTGATATCACAGAAGAAGTCGTAAAGCATTCTGAAAACAAAAAAACAATTAAAACGACCGATATAAATGTGTTAATCGTTGATGATAACAATCTTAATATTATTGTTTTAAAAAAATTCCTTGAAGATATAGGCATAAAATCGGACACAGCAATAAACGGCAAAATGGCTTTAGACAAAGTCAAAGAGAAAAAATACCAACTTATTTTTATGGATATTCACATGCCAGAAATAGATGGTTGGGAAGCTACACGTATTATTAGACAAACAGACAAAGATGTTATTATTTTTGGACTTTCGGCAAATGTAACAACCGAAGCCATAAACAAAGCTATCGAAAACGGCATGAACAACTACCTCACCAAACCTTTTAAAAAAGAACATCTATACAAACTTTTAGAATTCCATTTTTATAATAGCGAAGAACAAACGCTTTAATACCGCTATTATTTAAACAAATAAAAAGCCCAGTGATTTTAAAATCACTGGGCTTTTACAAACTAACCAACTAAACTTAATTTATTACTAAACTAAATAACAACTATATGAGTATTATCTGTTTCCAATAAATAACTATACAAATTGACGCATTTTATTCCATCTATTAAAACTATTTAGAAATGTTTAACATAAGAAATTGAAAATTTAAAACTTCCTTAAGACAAATGGTATTGAATGTTAATTTTTTAAGAAAAAACAGCCGTTAGATAACATACAAAACAAACAATTTCAACCAAAAAACTCAACTTCATAAATTTTAAAAATTTCTATATTTTTACTAAATGCTAAAAAATATGATACTCATACTTACTTGTGGATTCTGCTCCATTTTGGTGGCGCAAAAACAAGATAGCATCTCATTTAAAAATGGTATTGAAAAACCTAATATCTTAAGCACCCATCATTTCGGAATTTTTAGCTCTAGAATTAATACCAATTTCAAAATAGCTTCACAAAAAAACACGACGATTACCTTTAGTTCCGCCAGTGGAAACAACTTTCACCCTTTTGTAGAAACCTATCTGCCAAAAGACCCCGAAGTAAGAAAAGAACAGAGCAAATTAATTTGGTATCATAGAAATTTTTATTTTAAAGATCAGGAAACGACACCGGCAGATTATATGAACATCGTTATTGATGCCGTAATTAAAGAGTTTAGACTGGGCATTAATATCCCTTTAAATAAAAAAAACGAACTAGACGTTACACTTCGCTCTTATTTAATTACCAAAGGGACACACCCTTTTTCGTTTTTTACGAGCGATGAGAACCTAGAGTGGTTCCACAGTAATGTCGCTGGAGGAGAAGACCCTTTTGGGAGGCGCTATTATGGATTGAATCAAGTAAATTTTAAATACACCGACAGAAACGGAAATACGCTCGAACTAAACAACAACGATTTCTTTTTAAGTGGCATAGAACTTAATTATTTTTACTATCCTACATTCACAAAAAGCAATTCTAAAAATATTTACATTAATTTCGGAAGCCATTTAGGTATTAACACCTCAAAATATAACCATTCTTTAGATTTCGGCTTATCTGCAAATGCCATTAAAAAAATTGAATTAAAAAACAACTACGAATTTAACGCAGGTGTTGCCATAAATGTATTGCGAAAAAACCTAATTAACTTTAAAGATGTTATCGATTTAGGTAACAACCCCTATTTAGCAACTATTGAAAGCCATCTTGAAATAGCAAAATTCACAAAACAAAAAAACTATAATGCCTTAAGCGTTAACTACCAAATTCAATCTAGATATAACCAACGAAAAGAAGCCGATTATTACCGATTAATTGGTAAGTGGCAAGAAATAAACGGCGGTTGGCAACACGGTTTTTCTACGTTATATACCGCCTTATCCTACTGGACCTTTATTTACACTTATGGCAGACCAAACCTAACACTGTCACTATATTTTAAAGAAGATTTTCGTGTAAATAATGCTGCCGATTTCCAAACAGGGATTAGTCTTAAAGTACCCGTTTTCAAATAATACTTTTTATTGGGCGTTATCATACCCTTCGGCTCCGTTCAGGAGAAGCGGTCGTACTTGATATTTATCTTGATTTCATAAAATAATAAGCATGAGTAAGCCCTAACGCAAATCCATAGCGTTAACTTTCTGTTAAAATCAACATACCGTTTAAACCTTTTTAAACTCTTAAAGTCCTAATAGCAAACAACATAAAATTTTAATAATGAAAAGACTTATAATAATTGCATTGGCTTTAGTATCTATTCAAGGCTTTGCTCAAGAAGAAAGAAAAGAACGCCCAAACCGCGAAGAAAGAGCTCAAAGAATGAGTAATTTAACGCCAGAAGAAACAGCAAACCTTCGAACAAAGAAAATGACCTTACATTTAGATTTAAATGAAGCGCAGCAAAAAGAAGTTTATGCCATAAATCTTGAAAACGCCACCAAGCGTAAAGAAATGATGGATACTTTTAAAGCAAAAAAAGAAAGTGGCAACATGGAAAAACCTTCGGAAGAACAACGTCTTGCTATGAAAAATGCTAAGCTTGACCATCAAATTGCTATGAAAGCCAAAATGAAAAAAATTTTAAACGAAGAGCAATTTGATAAATGGGAAAAATATCAAGCAAAAATGACACAAAAAGCTACTGGCATGAAAAAGCGTGATGGTAATAAAAGGGGCGATGGCCCAAAAAAACAATAAAAACCTGGTTTGGTTAGTTTAGTTTGTTAATGTAAAGCGTATTTCTTTTATTTAGAAATGCGCTTTCTTTTTTTATTGAACGGTCATAGTGTTTTTGCTACTTTCTTTACAGCTTCTATAGTAAAATCTAAATCGCTATAAGACAAAGCATCGGTGATAAACCAAGTTTCAAAAGCACTTGGCGCAATGTAAACACCTTCCTGAAGCAAACCATGAAAGAATTTTTTAAAGATGTCGTTATTTCCTTTAGCAGCTGTTTCAAAATCCACTACAGGTGTTGCCTCAAAATGCACAGAAATCATAGAACCGACTCTGTTTATCGTGTGAACAACCTTATTTTCATTTAAAACTTGTGCAATTCCTTTATGCAAATATTCTGTTTTTTCAGCTAAACGATTAAAAACATCTACATCGTTGTTCAATTCGGTTAACATAGCCAAACCTGCCGCCATGGCTAACGGATTTCCACTTAAAGTCCCCGCTTGATATACGGGTCCTACTGGAGCCAACTCATTCATAATTTTATTTCTAGCTGCAAAAGCACCGACTGGCAAACCGCCACCTATGACTTTCCCAAAGCAAACAATATCTGCGTTGATATCAAACAGTTCTTGCGCTCCACCTTTTGCCAAACGAAACCCCGTCATCACCTCATCAAAAATCAGTAATATATTATTGGCATCACACAAAGTTCTTAATGCTTTTAAAAAACCTTCTTTTGGTGGCACACAACCCATATTACCTGCTACAGGTTCTATAATGATACAGGCAATCTCATTTTTGTTAGCTTCTACTAACTGCTTCACATTTTCAATATCGTTATAACGTGCCAACAACGTATCTTTTGCAGTACCCTGTGTTACACCTGGACTGTTGGGGGTTCCAAAAGTACTCGCACCACTACCCGCTTGAATTAAAAACGAATCGCTATGCCCATGATAACATCCCGCAAACTTTATAATTTTATCTTTTTTAGAAAACCCTCTTGCCAAACGGACCGCACTCATACAAGCCTCGGTACCTGAATTTACAAAACGGATTTTATCAATATTTGGCACCATAGAAACTGCTAATTCAGCAATTTGCGTTTCAATTTCAGTAGGCATTCCAAACGATGTACCCTTTTTAGCTTTTTCAACAACCGCATCAACAACAGGTTGGTAGGCATGACCTAGAATCATAGGTCCCCACGAATTTATATAGTCAATTAACCGGTTTCCATCTTCGTCATATAAATAGGCACCTTTGGCTTCTTTTACAAAAACAGGTGTTCCTCCAACACCTTTAAAGGCTCTAACAGGTGAGTTTACACCTCCAGGAATCACCTTTTCGGCTTGTGCAAATAAAGCACTACTTCTTGTATAATTCATGTGTATTTTAATTTGCTGGTTTAACTTGAAGTTCTTGCCCAATATTTAAGGCGGTATTGTTTAAACCATTCATTTGTTGAAGTTCTGAAACAGTCATATTATATCGTTTTGAAATGGAATATAAGGTCTCCCCTTTTTCAACAATATGGGAACGATATGCTACCACTTCTTTCACTGCTGTTTTTTGATTTGAACCAACTGCTACAATATTATTTGAATTTTTATTTATTCTTAATTTCTGACCAATACTAAGTGTTGTAGTTGATAAATCATTCAACGCTTTAAGTTCATTTATAGAAATATGGAACTTTTTGGAAATGGAATACATCGAGTCTCCCTTTTCTACATAATATATTGAAAAATCGCCTATTTCCTCTTCATATTTGACATAAACATCACCCAAGACTTCTTCATCATATTTATACAAACTGTATCGGTTTATCAAGCTTATTATTTTATCTGGGTATTTTTTATCGGTCGCATATCCTGCTTTTTTCAATTCTCTTGCCCAACCTTTATAATCTTCTTTTTTAAGTTTGAACAACGCAGCATAGCGGGAACGCTGTTTTAGAAACAACGAGTGGTCCCTATATGAATATTTGGAATCGTTATATTTTCTGAAACATTCTTGTGAAGCATCATCATCATGATAAATCCTATCTCCGGTCCAGTCGTGGCATTTAATCCCAAAATGGTTATTAGCTTCAACAGCAAGTCGACCTTTCCCTGAATTCGACTCTAAAATACCCTGTGCCAAAGTAATACTTGCAGGTATGCCATATAATCGCATTTCTTCTTGAGCAATGGGTTTAAAAAGGGCTATATATTCATCTGTTGATGTTATTTTAACTTCTACACCATTAACGACTTCCTCTTTAACACCTTTTTGAGGTGTCGTTTTTATTACAACTTGTTCCGTTTTTGGTTTACTTGAAGTTTTCCTTTTAACCGCTACTTTTTTAGCACCACAACTTAAAACCAAACTTGCTAACAAGCAAAAAACTATTATCTTCTTCATTAAATTATACTATTAATGGTAAATTCTTCTTTTTCAAAACAGTATTCATTCCAGTAATACCTTGTAAACCACCTGTATGAATTGCCAATATTTTTGATTCTTTTGGAAAATACCCTCTTTCAATCAAATCGAAAATACCAAACATCATTTTTCCAGTATAAACGGGATCTAAAGGAATGCTATACTCTTTTTTAAACTGATTGATAAACGTTATTAACTTGTCGTTTATTTTCGCATAACCTCCAAAATGATAATCGGTTTTCAATTCCCAATTGGTTTTCAATGCAAATTTACTAATATCTTGTGTTAAAAAGTCGCCTTTTAACGCTGGAAATCCTAAAACTTGTTGACTAGGTTTTGAACAATTCATAAGTCCAGATATAGTGCCGCCAGTTCCAACGGCGCAACATATATAATCGAAACCCTTATCGTCTTCATTTAAAATTTCCTCACAACCTTTAATAGCCAAGGCATTGGTACCGCCTTCTGGAATTAAATAAAAATCACCAAAATTTGCTTTCAATTTTTTGATAAATAGGTCTGATGTTTTTTTCCTATAGGCTTCTCTAGAAACAAACTCAAATTGCATCCCACTTTGTTGTGCAAAATGTAAGGTTGTATTATCATTTATAGCACCTTTTAGCTCATCACCTCTAATAACCCCAATGGTTTTAAATCCCATGAGCTGTCCTGCTAAAGCTACCGCTGCAATATGATTTGAAAAAGCGCCACCAAAAGTTAGCAGTGTTTTATAGCCTAATTTTTCAGCTTCAAGAAGGTTATATTTAAGCTTTCGGTACTTGTTGCCAGACACAAAAGGATGAATGGCATCTTCTCTTTTAATATACAGCGTAACACCGCTATTATTAGGTATATTTATTTGCTGGTTGACACTATGTTCTAAATTGAAATTCATTGCTGCGAAGATACTTTAAAAAACTCCAAAATTTCCGCTGTTTTAAATAATCTAAATGTGTTTCGTTAGCATAAGCTTCACGTTCAAAAGAAATATTTCTATAAGCTATATGCCAATTTTTATATTGAATGAACCGTATTAAAAACTCAATAATATAAAGCAAATAGAAAAAAATCAATAGCATTTCAATCTGTTGCCTTAAATGAATGTTTTCATGATTAAGCAATACAAAATCAGATTTTAATTCCTTCGATTTTAAAAACACAAAAGGATAACAAACAAATCCTAAATACCCTTTAGGAACTAAATATTTCGAAATAATAATCATGTTTTTTATATATGAACTACCAATGATGTTTTTAAATTAGGACTTCGACAAGCCTGACAAACTAAACAGCATTTTATATTGTTTTTTTAGAATAAATAATGATACCTCATCTTAACTTTTTCTATTTCAAAAATCAGTCCAAAAAACATTATCTTTGTTATACATGAAAAAAATAATCCCCATTGAAGAAGGTGACTACTACCTAACCCCAGAAGGGTATCGCTGTTTTACCGAGCAATACTTATTAAAAAGAGGGTATTGTTGCGAAAGTGGCTGCAGGCATTGCCCCTATGGATTTGATAATAAAACAAATAGAATAAAACACTCAAGATAAGGACACCTTATTTTACACGCCCTTGGTATGATTATTGATGCTATTTAATAAAAAATATATTTATTTTTAAACTAATAAATTTTAAACAGCTATGAAAAAATTACTTAAAACATTACCATTTTTAGCTTTGCTAATTCTGGTAACATCATGCAGCTCGGTTAGGGTTGCAACCGATTATGATAAGAATGCTAATTTTTCAACATACAAAACCTTTGCCTTTTTTAAAACAGGCATAGACAAAGCTGAAATTAGCGATTTAGATAAACGTAGAATTCTTCGAGCCATTGAAGCTGAACTATTAGCTAAAGGTTTTACAAAATCTGAAAATCCCGATTTACTTATTAGCCTTTTCACCAAATCGAACCAACGTGTAGATGTCTATAACAACTACTGGGGCTACGGTGCTTGGGGCTGGGGAGGCTGGGGGCCATGGGGCGGAGGCTTCGGACCAGGTTGGGGCTGGGGTTGGAACCAACCTAGCGTTTCTACCAGAACAGAAGGCGTTTTGTTTATAGACTTAATTGATGCCAACAAGAAAGAATTGGTTTGGCAAGGAATGGGCACAGGCTACTTAACCCAAAACATGGAGAAAAAGGAAGAACGTATTAAAGAATTTGTTGCCGAAATTATGGCAAAATACCCTCCAGGATCACAACCATAAAACAGAATAAAAAAGCAGCTTTAACGGTTGCTTTTTTTTATTTAACAATACTTTTAAAAGCATTTTATATAGAATTTGTATTTTTACTAAAACACATTTAACACAACGTTTTATGCAAAGTTCCATAGAATCAAACCCTATATTAAATCGCCTACCTAAACATTTATTACAGTTTATTAAGCCACAAAACTATGCCAACTATTCGGCAATAGACCAAGCGGTTTGGCGCTATGTGATGCGTAAAAATGTCGATTTTCTTAAAAAAGTGGCACACAAATCATATATAGAAGGCTTAAAATTAACCGGAATTTCTATTGATAGCATTCCCAACATGTATGGCATGAACCGTATTTTAAAAGATATAGGTTGGGCGGCTGTGGCGGTTGATGGATTTATACCACCTAATGCATTTATGGAATTTCAAGCGTATAATGTACTAGTAATTGCGAGCGATATTAGACAATTAGAACATATTGAATACACGCCTGCTCCCGATATTATTCACGAAGGTGCAGGACATGCGCCTATTATTGCCAATCCCGAATATGCTGAATATTTACGCCGCTTTGGGGAAATAGGCTGTAAAGCTATTTCGTCAGCCAAAGATTACGAGCTATATGAAGCTGTTAGACATTTATCCATCATCAAAGAAGCACCAAACTCCAACGAAGCAGATATCGCTTCCGCAGAAAAAAAAGTAGAAGACCTACAGAATAATATGGGCGAACCTAGTGAAATGGCACTTATAAGAAATCTACATTGGTGGACGGTTGAGTATGGCTTAATTGGGACTTTAGAAAACCCGAAAATTTATGGTGCCGGTTTATTGTCGTCTATTGGCGAAAGCGCTTGGTGTATGACCGATGCCGTTAAAAAACTACCCTATACTATTGAAGCCACTTATAAAGATTTCGACATAACAAAACCACAACCCCAGCTTTTTGTTACACCAAATTTTGCCCATTTAAGTTTGGTATTGGAAGCGTTTGCCAATACCATGGCATTGCGGAAAGGAGGACTTTCTGGCGTCACCAAATTAATTCAATCGGAAGCTTTGGGAACCATTGAGTTGAGTACCGGCCTTCAAATTTCGGGGGTTTTCTCTCATGTTATTGAAGATAATGGCAACCCTATTTATATTCAAAGTACTGGCGAAACCGCTTTATCATATAGAGAAAAAGAACTGGTAGGTCATGGTATAAACACCCATAAAAAAGGATTTGGATCGCCTATTGGAAAATTAAAAGGCATTAATTTAGCGATTGAAGATATGAGTCCGCGCGATTTAAGTGCTTATAATATTTTCGAAGAAAACACGGTAACTTTAGAGTTTGAAGGTGGCATTACGGTTTCTGGAGATATTATAACAGGTAAAAGAAATCTACAAGGAAAAATAATTCTTATCAGTTTTAATAATTGTACGGTAAAACATGGTGACACTGTTTTATTTAAACCTGAATGGGGCATTTACGACATGGCGGTTGGTAAAAACATTGTTTCGGCTTTCTCTGGCCCTGCCGATTTGAACAGTTTCAATTTAATTACCCATATGCCTTCCTCTAAAACCATCCATGTTGAAAAATCCAACAAACAAATTAAATTAGAAGCGCTTTACCAACAAGTTAGAGACTATCGTGAAGGCAAAAACAAAACCATTTCCAGAACTAAAGTCTTAGAAGCACTTATTGAAAACCATCCTACCGATTGGTTATTACCTGTAGAATTGTACGAACTGGCTTTTGCAGGTAATGAAGCTAAACTATGTGAAGCTATCTTAAACCATTTAGAAACCATAAAACAAAACAAACCTGAAGTTGGACGATTGATTGATGATGGCCTGGGGATTGTGAAAAAGGAAGCAATAAGGCAGTAAAGTAGTTGGCAAATTTAACAGCTATCTAAACCGCTTCAGTGTGTTTTTAGTAAACTTACTTAACACCAAAGCACCGCTAATTTCGGCACGTTCGGTTAAAAGGGTCTCCCAATGCTGTGTGTCTTCCCAAAAAACCGACTTCATTTGTTTTAAAGCTTCAGGATTGTAAGTGCTTAATTTTTCGGCTAGCTCTTTAACAGCACCATCTAAAGTCTCGGTAGTTTCAAAAATATCGGCATATAAGCCTTTTTCTTTTGCCCATTCCGCAGAAAAAAACGTTTCAGCGTCTATCGTCATTTGCGACATGGCCGCTAATCCAATTTTTCTTGTTACGGCTGGCTCTATAACAAAAGGCCCAATACCTATACTTAATTCACTTAATCTTATTGAGGCATATTTGGTTGCTAAACAATAATCGGTTGCGGCGGCTAAACCTACACCTCCTCCAACGGTTTTTCCTTGTACACGCCCAATAATAAGCTTTGGACAAGTTCGCATAGCATTAATAACATTGGCAAAACCAGAGAAAAAAACCTTGCCATCTTCTGCTGTTTTAACCGCCATAACTTCATTAAAACTAGCACCGGCACAAAACGTTCTGTCACCACCACTTTGCAATACAATAACATTAATAATTTCGTTATTTCCCGCTTCTTCAATGGTTTCTTTTAACTTAATTAAAACATCACTGGGCATAGAATTTCTATTCGGGTGAAAAAACTCTATATAGCCAACGTTGTTTTTTATGTTTAATGTTACGTACGGTTCAGTCATTATTCAGCAATTTTACTAGTCTTTTTAAAGGTTGAATATACATAAAACTAAGACAAAAAAAAAACATTAGTTTGCTTCGACAGAGAAGCCCTAACTAATGTAAATTTAACTAATTCTAACGGGTACGAAATTAACGCAGAAATTTTTAATTGGTATTAACAAAAAGTTACCAATATGTTATATTAAATTATTCTTTTTAGCCTTTTCTACCGCTTCCAACTTATTGTGCACTTGTAGTTTTTTGTATATATTTTCGATATGTTTCCTTATGGTTCCTGATGACAAAATAAGGTTATCGGCAATAATATTATAACTAAGCCCTTTGCTTAATTGTTCTAACACTTGTATTTCCCTTTCCGATAGCTTGATATCATTTTCATTATTTTTGCAACTAAAATCTATTGGATTTCGAAGCAGTTTTAATGTTTTTAAAGCGATAGAAGGATTCATTGCGGCGCCACCATTTAAGGTTTCCACAATGCCATTGTGTAAATCCTTTGCATTGATTTCTTTAAGCAAATACCCATCGGCACCTGCTTTTATCGCATTAAAAATATTTTCATCATTGTCAAAAACCGTGAGCATTATAATTTTGATATGCGGGTATTTTCTCTTGATAATTTCGGTAGTTTCTATGCCGTTTAAAACAGGCATCTCAATGTCCATTAATATTAAATCGAGATTGTGGTTATCTTCGATTTTGCATAACAAATCGAAACCATTTGCAGCCGAAAACTTCACGCTTAAATCTTCAAAAAAAGACAACTTTTCTTTTACGGCGTTAATTAAAAATGTGTTATCATCTACAATGGCTATTTTAATTTGCATGGCATTGGTGTTTTTATTAAACCGTAAGTACTATTGCTGTTCCTTTATTTACTTCGCTAGAAATCTTTAAAGTTGCAGCTATTTCACTTGCTCGCTTTTTCATATTATTAAGTCCGTTACCATCTTCAACTTGCAGTATATCAAAACCCTTTCCATCATCAACAATAGAAACCATAAGGTGTTCATTTTCTTTAATGAATTGCACGTCAATGGTATTGGCATTAGCGTATTTAAGCGCATTATTGATGGCTTCCTGAATGATTCTATAAATATTCATGCCTTCAAAAGAAGTGAAGGTGAGGTTGTTTGGCAAACTACTATCGATAGTGAAATTGAATTGTGTTTGTTCAGTCGAAATATTGGCTTTTTCTATGAAGTTGGAAATACGTGCTTGTAAATCTTCCAAAGAAATTTCGCTTTTATTCATTGCCCAAATGGTATCACGCAATTCATAAATGGTTTCTTTGGTAAAGATACTTATACTAGAAAGCTTACTGGTGAGTTTTTCATTGGTAATTTTAAAACCATATTTCAAATTATCAATTGATGAAATAATAAAGGTTAGTTGTGCGCCAATGTTATCGTGTAAATCTCTTGAAATGGCAAGCCGTTGTTCTTGTAAATTATTCTGATTTTCAATTTTAATTAAAGCTTCTTTTAATTCGCTTTCTTTTTGAAGTTGGTGGTTTTTTAATTTTTGCTGATTATAAAACAAATACCCCAAAATGGCTACAACTATTGCTAAAATGCCTAAGCCTATTATTTGAGTGTTCTTTTGATTGATGTGAAGTTCCTTTTCGGCAATGTTGGCACGTTGTGATAGTATTTCTTTTTCTTTTTTTTCGGTTTCGTATTTAGTTTCCAATTCAGAAGTAATATTTTGCATAGTTTCTTGCGCATTTACTTCTTGGGTTTTAACATATAACTCGGTATAGTACGAAACACTATCTGGTTTAGATTCATATGCGTAAACAGGTATAAGTTGCAAGTAAGCCAATAAAAGCTTATCTGTAACGCTTTCTCTTTTAAATACTTTTATGTTCTCTAATAAAATAGGTTTGGATTTTTTAAATTCACCTAACTGATTATAAATACCTGCCAGGGTAAGTTTAGAACTTTCTAATTCGGTTTTCAAATTTCCTTTTTCTCTAATTTCAATAGATTTCAGTATGTATTTTTTTGCTTGTTGGTAGTCTTTTTTATCGTTAAAAATTGTTCCAAGATTATTATATGCCGTCCCAAGTGTTGGATATGAATTAACTTTTTCTGAGATTTCTATGCCTTTTTTTAAATCAGAAATTGCCTGTAAAGTATCCTTTTTATAGAGATAAATACTCGCTCTATTTACCAAAACATTCCCAAGCAACTCATATTCGTTGTTTTTTTCGAAAAAATCAATATTTTCATTAAAATAATCTAAGGCTTTGTCATAATTTTTCAACGCCATGTGAATAGTTCCTATATTGCTTTTTAGGGAGTTTACAATAACATCTGCTTTCTTTTTTTCATAAAAATTAAGTGCTTTTAAATAATAAACCATTGAGCTGTCTGACTGAGCTTTTTTGCCATAAATATTTCCAATCTTAAAATGTAATGAAGCAATTCCTGCCGAGTCTTTTTGTAAGGTTCTAATTTTCAAAGATTCTCTAAAAAGCTTTTCAGAAGTGGAATAATCACCCTTTAAATAATAAATAACGGCATTGTCACTAATAGTTTGTGCAAAAAAAACAGAATCCTTTATTTTTTTGGCAAGTGCCATTGCTTTTTTACCATAAAATAAGGCAGAATCTGTTGAAATTGAGCCATAGTACCAAGTTAAATCGCCATAAATTTTAGCTTTCAACTCATCTTTTGGTGATTTTGAAAGTTCAATTTTTAAACTATCGATAATTTTCTGTGGACTTTGGGCAAAACTGTAATAAAAACCGCAAATCGAGAAGATGACTGCAAAAAAGATTCTTTTCATAAAACTATTTGGTGTATGTTTCAAATATAAACTGTTGCATCAAAAGAATATCTTCTGTAATTTTAAAAAAACGCTTGAAAAGTGTATGGTGCAAATCTTCAACCAACAGCAATTTTTGTTTGGTTTTTTCTAGTTTGTTGCTCTCTTGAAATAAATTTTCCTGTAAGATTAGCTCGCTTTTAATTGCTGTTTTTTTTAAATACTTATTTTGAAATACAGCTTTAATAACAAACAACACCAAAACAAAAACCAATGCATATATTACCCAAATGAATAAATAATTAAATCCCATAATTAAGAGAATAAATAATTTCGCAAAAAGACCTTAAATAGGCTTACAAAAAAAAAACACCAATTATCAATCGCTTTGGTGATTGAACTAATTGATGTTTTTTATTTGAACTGATTAATAGCATATTAAATTTAACTTAATAACTTGAACCTCAATTAATTTTTCGATAAAATGTTATTAAAAAAGATTAAGCGCAATAATATAATTTATCACGCCTAATCGAACAAATCTCAACAACAAGATTTATTTTTGAAGATTATAAGCGTAAATTGTCTTGTCATTGGCTTTGTAATATAAAATTCCTGCAACCTCATCTACTTGGTATTCTGGCTTTTTATCTTTAAGCACAATTTCTTTATCTACTTTGCCTGTATCTTTATTAACTTTTACCAATCCAACACCCGCATCAAGTTTTGTTAAAATAAATTGGGCATTCTCGGTCGCTGCTGTTGCTTTAAAACGTTTTGACATCACATCAAACGCAGCATCTCCTATAGATGCAAACATATCGGAAGCCCTTTTGTTTTCTTTTCCGTAGTCGTTATAGTTGCCTAAATCATTAGAACTTCCATAACTATTGGTTCTATTCATACCTGCTTTAGCAGCATGAGCCATTGCTAATCCTGTTGAGGCTACGGCCAACGCTCCAGATAATACTTTTACAAAACCACTTTGAGAAGGCGATTTATAATATTCGTGATATACTTGGTTTCCATCACTATCTAGTAAGGCTACATTTTGAGAAGCGCTTAAAAAAATGTTACCATTTCTCATTTGCATAGTATTGGCAACTTCTTTTTCATCAAACTTCACTTTTGCAAATTCAGTGACATCTCCAGAGTTGGCATCAATGGCATAAACATCGCCATCGGCAGCAATTAGATATCTATTTTTTGCACTGTCGAAAGTTGAAGCTACTGCAGCCGAATTTTTATATTTCAATGGCTTGTTCCATACTTGGTCGCCTGTTTTTAAATCTACAATATTGGCATCTTCACCCGTAATATAAATTAACCCCTGTGGAGACTCTGCCATAACCATAATGTTTGCTCCCGTTTTTAAAGGCTTTTTGAATAATGTTTTTCCATCAAACGAAATTTTATTAATCCCTCCTTGTTGAATACCAAATAAAATACCATCATCCTGTACATAAAAATGCTGTACATAACCTTTTGTTTTTGGAGATTTTTGCCATAAATCTTCACCCGTAGAAGCACTTAAAAAAGCAATTTCAGATTCGTCACTTGTAGCAAACACACTAGAGCTGCCTCCAGAACTTTTATCGCTAACCACAGCTATTCCTTGTGGTAAAATTTGAAAATTAGATACATTTCCTTGTACTTTTCTGTCATCTTTCCATAGTTCGGCACCATTGCTTCCTATTTTATGAATTCGTGTGTTTTTTCCATTAACAGTAGTTTCAAAACCATAAATTTCTTTTTCGGTTTTGTCGGCAACCATCCAGTTAACACCTTTAATTTTACATTCCCATAAATCATCGCCATTGTGCTTTTTTGCAATTAATCCTTGAGCTGTTGGTATTATTAAAATTTCTTTTAACAATAAAGGCACACCTGTTACGCTAAAATCTTTGGCAAGACCTACTCTTCCCGGTTTATCTAAAAAGAAGCTATAGTCTAGTTTTTGTGTACTTAAATCGTACACGGCTACTTTGGGAGTCATTTTTTCAAACTTATCGCCTTCCTTTTGAATACCACTAATTATTAATTTGTTTTGTGGCAATACGATGTTACAGGTATAAATTTGATTCCAATTATCGGTTTCAGAATTAAAAATAGTCTTTCCTGTTATATAATTTATAACAGCTCGTTTTGTTTTTGTTAAGCCTGCAAACTTTGAATCAGCACCTTGAGAAACCACAATATATGGTGATGCAGGTATAAAATCTGTTTCCTCCGGTTTTAATTTTCCGAAATTATTAAAAGTAAATACAGGGGTGTTTTGTTTGGGGTCAATCCCCACCAACCCTTCGTTGGTTGCAGCAACCAATATGCCTCCAACGGTTAGTGTCATTTCATTAATACTTGATCCTAAATCGTAAGTTTGTTCTGGAGTTTCTGCTTTTTGGGCTGGTGCTACGTTTACCATTAGAATCCCTACTAATAGTAATACAAATTGATTTAATTTTCTCATTGTTGATTTTGTTTGGTTAATTAAGTTAAATGTTTACTTTTCAAGATTGAATGATCCATCCGTGATATTCTTTGTTGTTCCGTCATTTGAATTTTTACAGGTAAAACTGAACGTGCCTATAATGTTTGTATCTGTTTCTTCAGATATTTTAATCTCTCCAACAATCCCTGAATCTTGATATGGAGCAGACCAAATTTTAGAATCTAAAGGATTATTAATATTGGGCTCTGTATAAGAAGCAATAATAAACACGTTATTATCTGAAAGTTGATAAGTTCCAACACCATCATATCCATTAATAATCATGTTTATGGCTTGCGAAGATGTATTGCCCTGTAGTGTAATTGTTGTTTGTTCCCCTACGGTTACAACACTTGCTTGTGAGGTTATCTTTAAAGAAGTGAATTCTTTGCCATCAACTTTGGCTGTAATAGTTCCTGATGCTGCTGTACCATTTTTACCTCCATCATCGCTAGTTGAGCATGATAAAAATGTAATTAATGATACTGTTGTTAGTAATAATACTAATTGTTTTAGTTTTTTCATTTTAAATTATTTTATGATTAATAGCATCACAAAATTGCAGTTTTATTAAAATGAAATCAATACGACGAATTGCGTATTTTTTAAAAACTAGTATGTTAGAAAACAGAAAAGGCCGTCCTTAATTAAGACAGCCTTATCTACACGTATTAGAATCACTTCCTTAAAAAATTATTGCCCCCAATAATTGATTCTAATACAAAATATATAAACAAAAAATCCCTATAAATAGAGTAAGCTTTACTAATAGCTTTTACAATAATAGCAATGTAAATCTATACATAAAAACACATATAATTTGGCTAACCAATTGCATAAGGATGGGATTTAAATCAATCAATAAGAATTTAAGCAAATCAGTAAATGTAAAATTGAATTAATAAAATCATTTCAACTGGAAAAACCCTTGCTTTTCATACAAATGAAATAGCTTTCAAGAAAACCCATGTAAAAGAAAACGAAAAGGCTGCCCTTATTAGAACAACCTTTTCAACAACTTAAACTTAGAATTTCTTCTTTAAAAATCAAACCCTCAACTATTTAAATTCTATCATAATTTACAAAAACAAATTGAATTAGAACAAGAATAGTTTTTTTAAAAGGAAAGATGTCATTTTATTGAAAAAACATTTTTTATAAATCAATTTTCTATCTTATCCAAGTAGAAAACCATGCATCCCTTAGTTTTCTTGGTAATGATCCTTGCTATATATCCGATTCATATTTATTACTGCTGTACTGATAATTAATGAAGTGGTTTAAACTTTTTTCAATCTGTTATTCCCCCAAAAGTTTACCGTTTTTATTCACCCCATTTCCAGAACCTATCTCCCCTTTTTCATTTACTGCTTCGGAATATTCAATGGAAATCCCTCCATTTTTATTAATTATTGCATACAATACATTTGTTGACGTAGATGATGTTGCTTCAGATGCCGAACAATTATTGGAATTGGTATAATTGACTGTAATAGTTTTACTCCCATTTGTCAACCATTTTAAGACAACGGAATGATCTGTAATTGTACCTCCGGAAGTGATTGAATAATCGGTATTTAAAACGCCTGGAATTGTCCAAACATAATTTGATTGACCGGCTTCCGTTGTATAAGTCACATTCGAATTAATCGCTGTCGTTATTTCTGCTTGTGTGGTAAAAGTTGGTGCAGGGAGCGGATTTACGGTTACCAATTGTGAAGTACAAGCCGTATTGGCATACGGCCCTTTTCTTTTAACATAATAAGAGGTATCTGCGTTAGGAGTTACGGTAATTGTTGATCCTGTTCCCACAATGGGACTGGATCCTAATTCGATAAAATCAATATCTAAAGTTGCGCCACTAGCGGTTGCATAGTCAAATCGCCAACCTGTTATATTACTGTCCATCCAATTGGCATGTGCCGACATATCAAGGGTCGCAATATGCCAAGTATTATCGGATATCAACGTTGTGTTTAAATAATATCCACCATTAGGAGTGGTTATTGCTGAATTTAAAAAGAAAATCTGAGCTTCCCCAGCAGTTCCTGAGACCACCTTATACCTAATGTTTATATAACTATATACTGAAGGGTCGAAACTCCCTAGATTAAACATATTGATCATTGGATCTGTTGAAGTCGTAGTCACATTTAATATACCGTTGACTACGGAATTAACTGTAGTAGCCACTGTGTCATAAGACTGTGTGTCCCAACCTTGTGAAAAAGCTTCCCCGCCACATGTATCAGCATACCATACATCGACTACATTTATATCCGTACTACCTCCAGAAGATGTTAATATTGTACTGCTTCCATTGCAAATATCAGTAGCTCCTGAGATTGTAGTAGGCGCAGATACTGTTGGATAAATTGTATTATTAAATTCTATTGCAGGACTACCAGTCCAATTGGCACCATTACTTGCAAAAATATTATTAGATATAGTCGTTTTACTCTGTTCATTTGTGGTTCCCGTATTAATAACCGTACCTATATTTCCTGTAAAAGTATTACCATCAAATAAATGATGATTCGTGCCCAAAGTAGCTAAACCCCAACCTGATGAAATATTTGATGAAAATGAAAACAAAGTAGATCCTGTATTATTAGAAAATGTCGAATTTAATACTTGATATCTATTTAATCCTCTAAATTGTCCTATTTGACTTGTATTATTATTAAAAATACAATCGTCAATTTTAACAAATCTTTCTGTTCTAAAAATAGTTCCCGTATTAAAAGAAAATGTACATCCTGTAACAACTATTCTATTAGTATAATCCGTTTCTATATCAGACGTTGTACTTGGTGTGGAACCATGATCACTTCCAAATAATATTCCACTATTATTAGTAAATGTAGAATTTGTAATTGTTATGGTAGAAGGATTATTAGTATAAAACGCATAACTATTTGAATTTCCCGTTACATTTATTGAATCGGCAATTACCGAAGAATTAGTATTATCAGCTCTAAAAATTGAACCATTATTGCTTTTATTATTACTAAAAGTAATACCTGAAATAGTTAATTGAGCACCTCCAGAAACTTGAAACATATTATATAATCCCACACCTGAGATCGTCAAATTACTAACTCCATTACCAATTATTGTTAAATTTTGAGTAATGTTTGGCAAATCTGCTGTTAACGTAAGTGTTCCTCCATCAACACTTGAATCGAAAACAATTGTACCACCTACGGCAGTATTCAGAATAGCATGCCGAAGGGTTCCTGGGCTTCCATCATCACTCAAACTAGTAACAATAGTTTGTGAAAAACTACTTAGCGTTATAAAGAAAGTTATAATAATATATTTATTCATTGTAGAAAATTTTGTTCATCGTGGAAAATTCTATTGTTTTAATAATAATAGTCAAATTGAATTCTATCATTTAAAGACAGATTATATCCACCATTATTTGCCGGTATGTAAGTCAAAGTAGTTCCGCTTGTGCTATAAGCTGTATTGCTTATTCTTATACCATTAACATACATTTTAACCTTACTATTAACTGAAGGGGTTTGTGTTAAAGTAAAACCACTTTGAGATGCTGTCGCCGTAAATTCATCGGCTACTTCCCTAACTGGTGAAGCACCTGTAGAAACCGAACCGTCTGCCATTAAATATTCTGAAGAAGTACCTCCTACTTTAACTATGGAGGTTCCTGTAATACCACCTCCTGATGTTATAGCTCCACTAGTATTAACTAAAGTTACATTCGTATTTCCTAATTGAATAGTATTATTTGCAGCAGCAACAGCCTGAAAACCAATTGCCGTAGAATTTGTTTGATTATTTGTAGCAACATTAGCCTCTGTCCCTATAATAGTATTATTTGAACCTGTGGTTATAGTGCTTCCAGAACTTTTTCCAACACCAACATTATTGTTACCTGATGTATTAATTAAAGATTGATTTCCTATCGATGTATTTGAGGTACCAATTGACAAACCCATCATGGACTCTGCACCCACAGACGTGTTTCCACTCCCTGTGGTTAGGCCTGGCAAATTACTATACCCTACACTTGTATTGTTATCAAAACCAGTTCCAGAATAGCTTCTTAAGGCACCATTACCAAATGCAGAATTTCTTGAACCTGTACCGGTGCCTAACGCCCCATTACCAACGGCCGTATTCTCTCCATTATTACCATCACCTCGTCCAATTTTAACACCATTTACAGTGATATCACTACTAAAGGTTTTAATTCCTGCGATGGTTTGATTTGTGGTTAAGTCTACAAATTTCCCTGTTGTGGCAGTAGTTACAAATTCCGTTGTGGCTATCTGTGTAGTACTGGTTCCCGCTGTGGCAGTAGGTGCCAATGGCGTTCCCGTTAACGTTGGTGACGCTAAAGGCGCTTTTAAATCTAAGGACGTTTGGGTGTCAGTTGAAACTGGTTTATCGGCATCACTAGTATTGTCCACGTTTCCTAACCCCACCATCGTGGCACTTATCCCTGATACCGTACCCGTAAAGGTTGGGGAAGCTAATGGCGCATATGAAGTTGCATCAACCGACCCATCAGCTTTCAAGAATTGAGAAGCTGTTCCTCCAGACTTAATGAAGCCCGTAGTTGTTATTACACCCGAATAATTACTTGTTACAACATTTGAATCAATTGACAACGTTGTACCGGTCAAAGTAAGTCCTGTTCCCGCACTATAAGTTGTATCTGTATCTTCTCCCGGAATACCCAATCCTTCGATATCCGCTTTTGATATATTCAATTTAGAAAAAGCTATGGCTGCTGAAGAATTAATATCTGTATTTACAATGGTTCCATCTGCTATTTTTGCAGAAGTTACAGCATCATTAGCGATTGATGGCAAGGCGGCCGTTCCTGACAAATCGCCCGCTAATTGAATCTTCCCTTTTACCGTTGTACTTGCGTCCGGTGTGCTTGCAGTAGTGATAGCATCTGTTACAAATGCTGTTGTCGCTATCTGTGTAGTACTGGTTCCCGCTGTGGCAGTAGGTGCCAATGGCGTTCCGGTTAACGTTGGTGATGCTAAAGACGCTTTTAAATCCAATGCCGTTTGGGCCGCTGTTGAGACCGGCTTATTGGCATCGCTGGTATTGTCCACATTGCCCAAACCTACCATCGTTTTATCGATTCCCGAAACAGTACCCGTAAATGTTGGGGAAGCGATATCTGCCTTTAAAGCTAAATTTGTGTTTGTAGCATAGCTGCTCAAATCCTGGTCGCCTGTATTGGTTCCCGATTGATTGGAAAGTTTGGTGATTTCAGCGGCATTAATAAGACGTTCTCCACTAACTTTATCTACCTTTAAATCCAATGCCGTTTGGGTCGCCGTAGAAACCGGCTTATTGGCATCGCTGGTATTGTCCACATTGCCCAAACCTACCATCGTTTTATCGATTCCCGAAACAGTACCCGTAAATGTTGGGGAAGCGATATCTGCCTTTAAAGCCAAATTCGTGTTTGTAGCATAGCTGCTCAAATCCTGGTCGCCTGTATTGGTTCCCGATTGATTGGAAAGTTTGGTGATTTCAGCGGCATTAATAAGACGTTCTCCACTAACTTTATCTACCTTTAAATCCAATGCCGTTTGGGTCGCCGTAGAAACCGGTTTATTGGCATCGCTGGTATTGTCCACATTGCCCAAACCTACCATCGTTTTATCGATTCCCGAAACAGTACCCGTAAATGTTGGGGAGGCGATGTCAGCCTTTAAAGCCAAATTCGAGTTTGTAGCATAGCTGCTCAAATCCTGGTCGCCTGTATTGGTTCCCGATTGATTGGAAAGTTTGGTGATTTCAGCGGCATTAATAAGACGTTCTCCACTAACTTTATCTACCTTTAAATCCAATGCCGTTTGGGCCGCTGTTGAGACCGGTTTATTGGCATCACTTGTATTGTCCACATTGCCCAAGCCTACCATCGTTTTATCGATTCCCGAAACAGTACCCGTAAATGTTGGGGAGGCGATGTCAGCCTTTAAAGCCAAATTCGAGTTTGTAGCATAGCTGCTCAAATCCTGGTCGCCTGTATTGGTTCCCGATTGATTGGAAAGTTTGGTGATTTCAGCGGCATTAATAAGACGTTCTCCACTAACTTTATCCACCTTTAAATCCAATGCCGTTTGGGTCGCCGTAGAAACCGGTTTATTGGCATCGCTGGTATTGTCCACATTGCCCAAGCCTACCATCGTTTTATCGATTCCCGAAACAGTACCTGTAAATGTTGGGGAGGCGATGTCAGCCTTTAAAGCCAAATTCGAGTTTGTAGCATAGCTGCTCAAATCCTGGTCGCCTGTATTGGTTCCCGATTGATTGGAAAGTTTAATGATTTCAGCGGCATTAATAAGACGTTCTCCACTAACTTTATCTACCTTTAAATCCAATGCCGTTTGGGCCGCTGTTGAGACCGGTTTATTGGCATCACTTGTATTGTCCACATTGCCCAAACCTACCATCGTTTTATCGATTCCCGAAACAGTACCCGTAAATGTTGGGGAGGCGATATTCGCCTTTAAAGCCAAAGCATTATTAGTAGCAGTTTCATTAGCATCAACATCGGCCTGAACCGCATTGATATTCATTTGCAAAACCGTATCTGCTGCCAAGCTTGTGGCTTCATTGGCATCAACGTCAGTTTGAACTGCTGCAATGGCTGTGCTTGCAGCTGTTTCATTGGCATCCACATCGGTCTGAACCGCATTGATATTCGTTTGCAAAGTTGCGTCTGCGGCACTTGAAGCGGCCTCGTTTGCATTTACGTCAGCCTGAACCATATCGATATTTGTTTGTAAAAGTGTATCTGCGGCTAGACTTGCGGCTTCATTCGCATCTACGTCTAATTGAACTGCGGCAATGGCTGTGTTAACAGCTATTTTATTAGCATCTACATCGGACTGAACTACATCGATGTTGGTTTGTAAAGCGGCATTAGCAACTGTAAGATTACCAACTTCCGTAACCAACTTACTGTCTATAGCTGTTTCTGCATTAGTGGCTCTTATTACTTCTGAAGCTAAGGCATTAGAGTTTATAATAATGGCTGTTTCGGCACTTGTTTTGTTTTCATCTATTGATGCCTGTAAAAAAGACTCCGCTAAAATGGCTCTATTCTGTTCGGCTATGATATCTGCTGCATTGTTCAAGATTGCCTCTGTATCTTCTACAAGAGCTGGTTGTGGCATAAAGGTTAATTCCTGCTCACTTAATAGTGTGTAGGCATTACCTTTTCCCGAAAAATCAATGTCTACTTTCAACTTTTTTGAAAAACCGTTCCAAATAATATCATCAAAATTATTAGAACCTTTTTTTATACCATGTCCTATAAGTAGGTTTACCATGCCATAGATATCTGTGGTTGTTTGATGATATTCTTGATATTCTTGATTGTTAAAATCATCAATAATAGTAAACTGTACAAAAATTTTACTGTTGGCTAAAATATTGGTTTGAGCATTTGCTCCTGGAAGCTCTTTTGTATTTGGATTTAAAATCACAGCTTGGTAACTAATTCCAGCTGTTTGAGAAAAACCTTGAAACCCAACTAGGATCAACAAGAGTAATAGTAGTGTTTTTTTCATAAGATATAAGTTAATTTTTTTATGACTTGCAATCTAATTGAGTTGTATTATTATTGATTCATAATAAATTTCAAGATGTCGTATTCGTTCTGAATAGTTTAACTAACACTCCAAAACCCACACTATGACTTCTAATTTTTAAAGATTCATCATCTCCTCTATTCGTTTGGTCCAAACTCTTTCCGTAAAAATATTGCATATAGAAAGACATGTTGTTTGAAACGGGATATAAAATACCCATACCAGCCTTAAAGCTTACCATGATCTTATTAAAATCATCTGTTTTTTTAAGATTGATAGTTTTGTTGTTTAAATTTTGATATCCTTCAATTAAAAACCCATTGGCTATACCTCCTTTGGCATAGAATTCTGCTTTATTAATATGGAATAATTTATAATCTAGACCAAAGCTAAATTCCAGATAATTAGCATGCCATGCCATGATGCCCTCAACGGCATCATCACTTCCGATGGCACCATACCCAGTATATGCAACACCTAAAGCCGCATTTATTTTTTCATTAAAGACCTTAGTTCTATAACCCATCGCCATAAAGCCATTAGTTGTAGCGTGTAAGTTGTCTAACCTTGCACCTGAAGAATCTTTATAATCGAATGAGGAAGACATTTTTCCTGTTTCTAAATAGAGCTCTTGCGCCGATGCTATTGTTGTTACAATGAAAAGCAGTAATAGTTGAGTAGTTTTTTTAACATTCATTTTGATTAGGTTCGTTTGGTTATTGTTGGGTGTTATCTTTTTATAATTTTTTCTATAAATTGTTTTTTATTAGCAACAGCCTTGAGAATATATTCTCCCGAAGACAACATATTCAATCTTATATCAATTTGCTCTTTAGGTTTGTAGCTACTAACAAATACTTGTGCCCCAAGTATATTATAAACCGTTACCGTTATTTCACCTTTAATCACTTCTTTAAAAACCAATGAAATCTGCTCATTAAAAGGATTTGGATAAACATTTAATTGAAGATTTAAAGGTGTATGCTCATCTACAATTTTAGATAAAACATTGGGTTGGATAAATCCTTGTCGAATACTGTAACCCGCACTATTTGTATAAGTTCCAATAACACTTGGTTGACCAACACTTTGCTGAACAATATAAGCATCATTACCTTGTACAATAATATTGGAAGCTCCTGAAACGCCAGTTGTAGCCCTTATTAAATTTGATTGTGATAAAAGTTGTAGTTGACAAACACAACATAGACATATTAATAGAAATCGTTTCATAATAAAGGTTAAGTATTTGGGTAAAATATTAGCTTAAATTGAAAATGATATTCTTAATTATTGTTAAAAACAACCCTATGATTATCATTAACAACAATGTAAACATAATCATAAAAATGTATTTTATCTGAAAAATAAGTCTTTTTATCGATTTTTTTATTAAAATAATAACGATTTAAGCAAATCAGTAAGAAAAAAAATTTACAAAATCGCAAGATAACAGAGAAAACAATAATCAATTTTCCCAAAAAAGCCTAACAAACTATTTTATTTCATCCTTATTTATGAACTCATTTAAACTTTTTGGATTGCAGCGAAAATTATTCATTTTGTGTCCATTTGAAGTTTTTTTTGAGTTGCAATCCAAAAAGTTTAAATGAGTTCAACAATAAAAACACCTAGTAATTTGCTATCATTGCAAATAAATCTCCTCATATTAAGTGATAGAATCGTTTTTATTTTTATTCACTGGCATTATTGGCATAGTAACCATAGCCATAATGATAACTTCTTATAGGTCCAATCCGTTTTACAATGCATTTTTATTATTAGTCATTACTATAATTTCCATTCGTTTTTTAATTCATGGAAGTTATAGATTAGGCTTGCAAGACTATTTTACTCCCGATGAAGGTATCCATTCCATATACTATCTCATTGTTGTACCAAGTTTTTATTTGTATTACAAAAATTTAGTGTTACCAAACAAAACATATGATCTTAGAAGCTTAAAACACCTAATTTTTATTGGGTTTCTATATTTTATAAATACCAACCCCTACATTACTGAAAGTTCTATATTTCAATTTCTTCCAGTAATCAATTTTACTCTCGTAGGAATCTTTATACTTTTCTATTTAACACTAATCGTTAGGCTTTTAAGTAAAAACATTTGGTTTAAAAAAGACCTTCTTATAAATAATACACAGTTTAGGTTGGTAAAAAACTGGACCATTTATCTCTTTACCCACAACTTATTAGCTGCCATAACGTTATTGGCCTCCATTTATGCTGAAGTATGCTCAAAATCCAGTCTTTCTGGAAAATCTATGGCAGTATTACTACTCTTATATTGGTTATTTATCTATTTTAAAATTTTAACCGCTCCAGAAATTTTATATGGACTCCCTATTCTTAATAAAAAAATATTAAAGTTCAGTTCGCCCATTGAAGACAGCAAACATACGCCATTATTAAAAAGCGACCATTGGGTTTTAGAAATAGGCAACCAAAAAAACGAACAAGATTTAAAACTACAAGAAAAAATGATGTCTAACATTGTTAGCTACACGCAAGAAGTTGACAGGCTAAGTATTGAGGAACATATTTTTAGAAATCCAAAAGCATCCCCTACAGATGTTGCCAATAAGTTAGGTGTGCCCACAAGCCATATTGTTTATTTGTTTAAATACCACTCCAGCATCTCTTTTTCTGAATACCGCATGCATTCTAGAATAAAAGACAGTATCCATTTGATAGAGCAGGGTTATTTAAAAACCAACACTTTGGAGTCTTTAGCCTACAAAACAGGTTTTGCTTCATACAATCCCTTTTTTAGTGCTTTTAAAAAAGTAACGTCGTATTCACCACAAGATTATATAAAGTCTATAAAACCTTAATTTAGCTTACAAATGCGAGTTTGATATGACACAATCTGATATCCAGATGTTTAAACAGTTAAATCAAAAAAACATCTTTACAAAACCTTAGTTCAGGTTGTTAAACATACCCTGTGACTTTTAACTGTTGAATCGTTGAATTGTATATCACAAACTTCATCGGTACATCAAACTCTGAACTTTTTAACTTTGAACTTCTAATATTGTACTTTTAACATCTAACTTCGTTAAAATTTAATATGTGGGTATTCTTTTTTAAGTTGAAGTTGTTTTTCCTTAATTCCTAAAAGAAATTTTTGATGCGCTTCAGAATCTGGGTTGAAAGGTTTATGCTGAAGTCCTTTTTGAACCTCATCTACTAATTTCATGGTTTTTATTGCCTCTGAAGAAACCCAAACTTCTTGGAACTTTTCCCAAATGTAATTGATGGCTGTTTGATTGGGGTGCAACATATCTTCGACATAAAAACGATAATCGCGAAGCTCGTCCATCATAATTTCGTAGCTTGGAAAATAGTTGTTGGTTGTTGGTTGTTGGTTGTTGGAATGTATGCCTGTAATTAAATGTGCTTTACTTTGGGTGTTTTCAATAAAACCGTCTTTGATATGTCGTACAGGCGATACCGTAAAAATAATAGATGCTTTGCTATTAACACTCCTGATTAAATTTACAATTGTTTCTAATGATTTCGTAATCGCTTCGACCGATAACAATTCTTTAGCAAACTGTTTTTGTGGCACTTTATGGCAATTTGCTACAAGTTGATTGGATTCTAAAAGCCGATAAACCCAAGCAGTTCCTAATGTGATTATAATATGTGTTGATTTGTGGATTTGTTTATTTGTTGCCTTGATGGCTTCATTCAAATTATGTAACAACGTTTCTTTTGAAGGGTTACTCAGCTTTGAATGCGCGTCAAAACAGTGCCATTGTTCATTATAAAAAAATATGTCTTTTTCTGAATAGGACGTTTTATTTATAGCTTTTGTAATGAAGGTTTCAATAGCTTTTGGATGAAACAAGATACCAAATGGATTGATACTATTTTGAAACTTGAAATATGATAATTTTTCACCTATATTTTCCACAAAACAGGATCCTAATAGTAATATATTAGAATGATAGTCTATTAGATTTTCAGACTGTTTTTGTAATGGTACTTGGGTTAGAAATTTCATGTTTTAAATGAGTTGCAAAGCTTCAAAGTTACAAAGTCGCTAAGACGCTAAGGCGCTAAGGCGTAAAGTTGAAACGGTTAAATATTATAAACCATTTACTATTCTTGTTATTCCAGTTTTTATTAAAGGACTATTGAAATTTATTATGATTTATAAAAACATCATTCTTTCATTTTCTTTTTTTCTTCTTTCTCTAGTTTTTTCAACTCTTTTTCTTTCTTTTTTTCTTCTAATTTTATTTTAGTTTTATCAATATTACCTTTAAGATCTTCAATTATTTTATTTGAAACTTGTAGCTTTTCAGTATTTTTTTCAATAGCTTTATTTGTTTTATCTACCTTTTTATTCAAATTATCTTCCTGTTTTTGAAGCTCTTTATTAGGTTGGGTGTTTGTGTTTTTTGTTTTTGACAATTCATCATTTAATTTTAATAAAACATCATTTAAGCTCTTAATCTTTTCTTCAATCTTATTTTTTTTATTTTCCTCTCTAATTAATTTTTGTTCATCCGTTTGAATATTATTTTGCAACATTCGCATCATTTGCTGTTGTTGTTGCATCACTTGTTGTTGTTGCATCATTTGATTATTTATTTGACGCATAGGAGGACTTGGAAATTGTTGAGCTAAAAAAATAGTTGGAAAAAACAACATTAAAAAAATTATAATCTTTGCTTTCATAATTATCAATATTTAATTAAATAAATTGTTTCACTTTTTCTAATGCGTCCTTAACTCCAACAATATTTTTTCCTTTTCCTGATGCAAAGAACGGTTGTCCGCCTCCATTTCCATCTATATATTTTCCTAATTCCCTAATGATGTTTCCTGCATTTAATCCTTTTTCAGCAACTAATTCTTTTGAAATATAGCAATGAATATTTGGCGTATTATCTTCAACCGATGCTAAAAACACAAATGAATTTGGTTTTGAACTTCCTATAGCCTGCGCCAAATCTTTGGTTGAACTCATTGATAAATCAACTTGCTTTGCTAAAAAGTTAATGCCGTTTATTTCTTGAAATTCTGAAACCAAGTTGTTTTTTAAACCATCCACTTTCTCTTTTAATAATTGCTCAAGTTGTTTTTTCAACTTAGCATTATCGTCTTGCAAACTAGTAACCGATTTTAAAATATCTTGCGGATTTTTCAACGTTTCTTTAATTTCGGCCAACGTACTTTCCTGATTTTGGTAAAAACTCTTAACAGCATCGCCAGTAATTGCTTCTATACGACGAATTCCTGCTGCAACGGCTCCTTCAGAAATGATTTTAAAATGCCAAATATCTGCTGTGTTTTTTACATGAATACCTCCACAAAGTTCTTTGCTTTCTCCAAATTCAATCATACGAACATGGTCTCCATATTTTTCACCAAACAACGCCATGGCACCTTGCTCCATCGCTTGCTGAATGGGAATACTTCTGTGTTCTACCAACTGTAATTGTGCTTCAATTTGAGCATTCACACTTGCTTCTACTTGACGTAACTCTTCATCAGAAACTTTAGAAAAATGCGAAAAGTCAAAACGCAAATAATTTGGACTTACCAACGACCCTTTCTGTTCCACATGTGTTCCTAAAATGGTTCTCAAAGCTAAATGCATCAAATGCGTAGCCGAGTGGTTTTTAGAAGTTGATGTTCTTAAATCGGTGTTTACTTTTGCCACAAAATTCGCAGTAACATTCTCTGGTAATTGTTTAGCAAAATGTAGAATTAAATTATTTTCTTTTTTGGTGTCGATGATTTCAATGGTTTCGTTAGCAGAAACCAAAGTTCCTTTATCGCCGACTTGTCCACCGCCTTCTGGGTAAAAAGGGGTCTTATCTAAAACGATTTGATATAAAATGCCATCTTTTTTAGAATCAACTTTACGAATTCTAGTGATTTTTACATTATTTTCAGTTTGGTCATAACCTACAAACGTTTCTGCATTGCCTGGAATTAAAACCGACCAATCCTCCGTTGTAACTTCTGAAGCCGCACGCGAACGTGCTTTTTGTTTTTGCAATTCAACTTCAAAATCTTCTTCATTGTAAGCATAGCCTTTTTCTTTTAAAATCAAAGCTGTCAAATCCTTTGGAAACCCAAACGTATCGTACAATTCAAAAACTTTTGCTCCTGAAACTTCTTTTCCTGAGGTTTCTACGACAACCTTATCCAATAATTGTAATCCTTGTTCCAAGGTTCTTAAAAAAGACGCTTCTTCTTCACGAATCACATTAGTCACCAATTGTTGTTGCGATTTCATTTCTGGAAAAGCAGTTCCCATTTTTGCGCTTAACACATCAACCAATCTGTAAATAAAGGGCTCTTTTTTGTCTAGAAATGTAAATCCATAACGAATCGCACGACGCAAAATTCTCCGAATGACATAACCAGCTCCTGTATTACTTGGCAATTGTCCATCGGCTATTGAAAAAGCTACGGCACGCACGTGGTCACAAATAACACGAATGGCAATATTAGTTTTTTCTTGATTTTTATCAAGTACGGGCAGGTCGCGACCTGTCCGTACATATAAAAATCCTGTAATTTGCTCAATTTTTTCAATAAGTGGTGTAAACACATCGGTATCGTAATTGGATTGCACCCCTTGCAACACCATGCACAAACGCTCGAAGCCCATACCAGTATCGATATGTTTATCGGGCAAACTTTCCAAACTACCATTCGCTTTTCGGTTGTATTGCATGAATACCAAATTCCAAATCTCTACCACTTGCGGATGGTCTTGATTCACTAAATCTTTACCAGAAACTTTGGCTTTTTCTTCCGCAGAACGGATATCTACATGTATTTCACTACAGGGCCCACACGGACCTTGGTCGCCCATTTCCCAAAAGTTATCTTTTTTGTTTCCTTTTAAAATACGGTCCTCTGAAATGAATTGTTTCCATAAATCGTAAGCCTCTATATCCATGGGCAGTTTATCTTCTTCACTCCCTTCAAAAACCGTTACGTATAAAATATCTTTATCGATACCATAAACTTCAGTTAACAATTCCCAAGCCCAGGCAATGGCTTCTTTCTTAAAATAATCGCCAAAACTCCAGTTTCCCAACATTTCAAAAAGCGTATGGTGGTAGGTATCATAACCAACTTCTTCCAAATCGTTATGCTTCCCAGAAACGCGCAAGCATTTTTGAGTATCTGTAATACGGCTATTTTTTGGCACTGCATTCCCTAAAAAGTATTCTTTAAAAGGCGCCATTCCCGAATTTACAAACATTAAGGTAGGATCGTCTTTAAGAACCATAGGTGCAGATGGTACGATACTATGCTTTTTATCTTCAAAAAAACTTAAAAATTTAGAACGAATATCTTGTGATTTCATGTATAATATTTACTGTTTTTAAACGGTCGCATGCAGTTTGCTATGAATCATTTGGTATAGCGATAAACTTTTATACATGCGTGTTTCATTTATATAAAATGGTTACTATGTTGTTAAAATGGCATTAATTGCGAAACAATTTTTTATATTTACTCTTTTCAAAATATTTTAAACTTAATAAAAAACGATTTTAATCTTAATTATCAAACAACTAAGTGATACTATTTAGCAAATTTGGTCGTTAGTTATTAAAATTCAATAGATATATGGCATTTAATAAAGTGCAAAAATAGCATAAATTAGGAAATGAGTAAGGTAAAATATTATTACGATGCAGAATCGCTGTCTTACAAGAAAATACAGCGCAAAAAAAGAAACACTATTAAGTACGCCTCGGTGTTTATTTTAGGGTCTGCTTTATTTGGTTTTCTATTTGTTTTTATAGCGAGTCAATTTGTAGAATCGCCTAAAGAACGTGCTCTTAAACGCGAGCTGCAAAATGCGCAATTACAGTTTGAATTGTTGAACAAAAAAATGAAGGAAGCCGAAACTGTTTTAGCTGATGTAGCAGATCGGGACAACAACATTTACCGTGTTTATTTTGAAGCAAACCCCATACCCGACGAACAACGCAAAGCTGGTTTTGGAGGCGTTAACCGTTATAAAAACCTGGAAGGCTTTGATAATTCTAAATTAATTATTGAAAGCAACAAACGTTTAGACATACTTCAAAAACAAATAGTGGTGCAATCTAAATCGCTAGATGAAATCGCTAAACTCGCCGAAGAAAAAGAGAAATTACTAGCCGCAATACCTGCCATTCAACCCGTTAGAAATGAAGATCTTAAAAGGATGGCTTCAGGTTACGGAATGCGTTCGGATCCCTTTACCAAAGTTAGAAAAATGCATTATGGCATGGATTTTTCTGCACCCAGAGGTACACCTATTTACGCAACTGGTGATGGTGTTGTAGAACGTGCAGACAATAAGGCAACAGGTTATGGAAACCATATAAAAATAAACCATGGCTACGGATACGAAAGTTTATATGCCCATTTATATAAATACAATGTTAGAAAAAACCAAAAGGTCGTACGAGGCGACCTAATTGGATTTGTTGGTAGCACGGGGCGTTCTGAAGCACCACATTGCCATTATGAAGTTATTAAAGATGGTGAGCGCATCAACCCTATAAACTTTTACTACGGAAGTTTAACTGCCGAAGAATTTGATAAATTGTTAGAGCATGCTTCATTAGAAAACCAATCGCTAGATTAATGCATATAGAACTACCCGAAAAACGTTATTACAACATAGGCGAAGTAGCCAAAGCATTTGGCGTAAACACTTCTTTAATTCGCTTTTGGGAAAAAGAATTTGATGCCCTTAAGCCAAAAAAGAATGCTAAAGGCAACAGAAAATTCACTCCTGAAGATATCAAAAACCTCAAGTTTATTTACCATTTGGTTAAAGAACGTGGTTTCACGCTTGAAGGTGCCAAAATCCATTTAAAAGAAGAAAAAAAAGAAACCCTTTCTAATTTTGAAATAATCAGTAAATTAGAGGATGTAAAAAATCAGCTTATAAAAATTAAAAATCAGATGTAACATTTAATTGAAACTGCATACTAATACCCTGATTGTATTTTATAAATAACTTAACATTTAACGACTATTCAAAATGAAAAAATGGCTTATTCCTGTAATTATTATTGCTGTAATTGTATTCGGATTTTACTCTTGGGCAAAAGGGTTTAATAATACCGCTGTAAACTTAAAAGAAACTGCCACTAAAACTTGGGGCGACGTAGAAAGTAGTTACCAACGCAGAAACGACCTTATTGGAAATTTAGTAAAAACAGTACAAGGAGCAGCCGATTTTGAAAAAAGCACTTTAGAAGCCGTTATAAAGGCAAGAAGTGAAGCTACCAAAACAACCATTGATGCCAACAACTTAACACCAGAAAACATGGCACAGTTTCAACAAGCCCAACAAGGCTTAACCGGTGCTTTATCAAGATTATTGTTGGTTGTTGAAAGGTATCCAGAGCTTAAAGCAAATCAAAACTTTTTGGAATTACAATCGCAACTAGAGGGTACTGAAAACCGAATTAACGTAGCTAGAGATCGTTTTAACGAAGCCGTAGAACCATACAATAAGCATATTAAGATATTTCCGAATTCATTATTAGCAGGCATTTTTAACTTCGACCAAATGAATTATTATAAAGCAGACGCTGGAAGTGAAAAAGCGCCTGATGTAGATTTTAATTTTAAATAAAAACTACCGAAACACATCATTATGCCTAACCATGTTGAAGATTTTTTAACGCCCAGTGAAGAACAAGAGGTTATTGAAGCTATAAGAATAGCTGAACTAAACACATCTGGAGAAATACGAGTTCACATTGAAAAAACTTCCCAAGGTGACGCCACAAATCGTGCTTTAGAGCTTTTCCATGCACTAAAAATGGATAACACCAAACTACAAAATGCCGTATTAATTTATGTGGCTGTTGATGACAAAACCTTTGTCATTTATGGCGATAAGGGCATTAACGATGTCGTTTCAAGTAATTTTTGGGACAGCACTAAAGACATCATGCAATCGTATTTTAAAACTGGTAATTTTAAACAAGGGTTGGTTGAGGGCATTATAAAATCTGGGGAACAACTTAAAAAACATTTTCCTTATACAGATTTAGACACTAACGAACTCACTAACGAAATTTCTAAAGGCTAATGCTTAAATTTAAACACGTTTTTTTATTTACTTTTTTAAGTATCTGCTTTACCCAAATAGCGCTTGCTCAATTTAAAATTCCCGAAAAACCAGAATTCCAAACAAGTGTTTACGATTATATCAGTCTGTTATCGCCTACTGAAAAAAGTGCCTTAGAAGAAAAACTGATTAAATATTCCGATACCACTTCAACCCAAATTGTTATTGCCACCATAAATTCCACCGAAGGTGAAAATATTGATTATTTAGGCACAAAATGGGCACACGAATGGGGTATTGGACAAGCAAAAGAAGATAACGGCGTTTTTATTTTATTAGCAAAAGGTGATAGAAAAATAGCTATAAAAACAGGCTATGGTGTTGAACATTTGCTTACAGATGCCATGTCGAAGCGTATTATTGAGCTTGATATTATCCCCTATTTCAAACAAGATGACTATTACGGCGGTTTAAACAGAGGTGCCGATGCCATTTTTGAAGTTTTAACTGGTGAATATCAAGGTACCCGCAAAGCCTCAAATGAAAATAAATTTCCTGTAGAATTCATTATCATTCTTATTTTCATATTCATCATCATCCTGATCTCAATTTCAAAAAACAGGCGTGGTGGTAATGGTGGTAACCGAGGCAACAAATCGGGTGGTTTTAGTCTTTTAGATGCTATTATTTTAAGCAGTATGGGACGTTCTTCCGGAGGTGGCGGATTTGGTAGCGGAAGCTCTGGTGGTGGATTTGGAGGCGGTGGCTTTGGAGGCGGTTTCGGCGGCGGTGGATTTGGAGGCGGCGGTGCTTCTGGTGGTTGGTAGATTTATAAATGTTTTTTTCATATCTTACTATGATTAAAAGTGCTACCAATTATGAAATATAATTATCCATTATTTATATGTTTTTTCACGGTTTTTCTTTCAAAAGCACAAACAGTTGTTACTTCAGACAAATTTAATTTACCGGAAACTGTCGAAGAGACCTCTGGACTTATTTATTATGATAACAAATTAATTACTCATAATGATAGCGGAAATGCTGCCGAATTATATGAAATAGATACCTCTAACGGTTCTATAGTGAGAACTGTTTCTATTACAAATGCAACGAATGTAGACTGGGAAGATATAGCCCAAGATAACACATATATCTATATTGGTGACATTGGAAACAATTATGGCAACAGAACCAATTTAAAATTTTATAGGATTTTAAAAACCGATTTCGATTCTAGCACGAACGTTACCGCAGATGTTATTAATTACTCGTATGCCGATCAAACTGATTTTACTTCCAATCTTAACAATAACAACTGGGATTCAGAAGCTTTTGTGGTTTACGATAATTATTTGTTAATCTTTTCCAAAAATTGGGCAAATAATGAAGTTGATGTATATACCATTCCCAATACAGTGGGTACGCATAGTGCTGTTAAAGTAAGTACATATAATTCACAGGGTCTAATTACTGGAGCCGATGTCGTTGGTTCAAATAAAATATATCTTTCTGGTTATTCAGTATCATCTAACATCACGCCTTTTTTAATAGAAATATATAATTTAGATATAAGTGCACCCTTAAATCTTGATGTGTTTACAAACAGTAAAAGTGTTAAGTTAAACAACTTTCTACCTTTCGGAAATCAAGTAGAAGGTATTTGCTTTATAGAAACAAATGGTTTTAGCGATACACTTTATATTTCGAACGAAAAATTGGTTGCAAGCATTTTTACCTTCCCATCCAAATTAAGAGCATTAACCATTGATAATTCAACTTTAAGGGCATTCAATTTCATAAAAAATGATGGCTTTATTATCCATCCAAACCCCTTTGAAAACGAAATAAAATTCAGTGATAATGCTGAAGAAATTAAAATTTACAATAGTTTGGGCAGTTGCGTATTAAGTCAAAATGCAACCAATTCTATTAATACGTCAGAGCTTAGCCCTGGTTTTTATACTATTTCAGTAACATACAAAAAAATGCTTGTCACTAAAAAAATGATAAAATAATAAGGCTTTAGTCAAAACAAAATACCCCTAATACTATCAACTAATAGATTCCAATACTATTTCTTACGCATATATACACTTACAGGAACACCTGTAAAATCGAAATGTTCACGTAATTTGTTTTCTAAAAAACGTTTGTAGGGTTCTTTTACGTACTGCGGTAGATTGCAGAAAAAAGCAAACTGTGGTTGTGGTGTTGGCAATTGCATTATGTATTTAATTTTTACATACTTTGCTTTATTTGCCGGTGGTGGATAGCTTTCAATAATAGGCAACATCACATCATTAAGCACACTTGTTTTAATCTTTTTGGTTCGATTATTATAAACCTCAACAGCAGTTTCAATAGCTTTATAAATACGTTGTTTAGATAATGTAGAAATAAATATAATAGGCACATCGGTAAAAGGTTCCATTTCCTTTCTTATGGCTTTTTCATATTCAAGGGTTGTTTTATGATCCTTTTCTACCAAATCCCATTTGTTTACTAAAATTACAACGCCTTTTCTATTTCGTTCTGCCAACCAAAATATGTTTTGGTCTTGCCCATCAAACCCACGGGTTGCGTCTAAAACCAATAAACAGACATCACTATGCTCAATAGCTCGAACACTACGCATTACAGAATAAAATTCCAAATCTTCTTTTACTTTAGATTTTCTTCGAATTCCCGCCGTATCAACTAAATTAAATTCAAAACCAAAACGATTGTATTTGGTATCGATAGAATCTCTAGTAGTACCCGCAATATCAGTTACAATATATCGATCTTCACCAATCAATGCATTAATGAATGATGATTTTCCTGCATTTGGGCGACCCACTACAGCAAAACGTGGCAATTCTTCATTAACAACCGTTTCTTTTTCTGGTAAGGCTTCCACCAAAGCATCCAATAAATCGCCTGTACCGCTTCCATTAATACTGGCAACGGTATAGTATTCGCCTAAACCCAACGAGTAAAACTCTACCGCATCTTCAGCACGTTTGGCATTGTCTACTTTATTCACTACAAGAAACACGGGTTTGTTCACTTTGCGTAATAGTTTTGCAACATCTTCGTCCATGCCAGTTACACCGCTTTCTACATCAACCATAAAAATAATAGCATCGGCTTCATCAATAGCCAATTCTACTTGTTTATCAATTTCAGCTTCAAAAATATCGTCACTTCCCAACACATACCCTCCGGTATCTATAAGCGAAAATTCCTTTCCATTCCAATCACTTTTACCATAATGGCGATCTCTTGTAACGCCGCTTACAGCATCAACAATAGCTTCCCTACGTTGAATTAAGCGATTAAAAAATGTTGATTTCCCTACGTTTGGGCGACCTACTATAGCAACTATATTACTCATAATCTTTAAATTGTATGCAACAGCCTCAGGCTGATTTATTTATTTAACAATATTTGCTAAATTTTTTTGCAAAAATAGGAAATATACTCTACGCATAGCTGTTTTTTGGCAACTATTAAATTGTTTACTTTTTAGAATAAAAAATAGTATTTTACTATCCTTAAAAACACAAACTAAATGCCAACTACTAACGACATTGTTTTACGGCCTCGTTTTAAAATTGAAATAAACAAAAATAACGAAACGGTGTTGCAAATGTTTCAGGATGCTAAAAAAACACCTTCTGAATTTATTGTTAACAGGATTGACGACCACGTGTTTATAAAATTCCCAAAGTATAAACAACATTTTTGGTCTCCACAATTACATTTAGAAATTAATGCTGTTGATAGCGATTCCTGCTTACTTCATGGTTTATTCGGCCCCAACCCCACAGTTTGGACACTGTTTGTGTTTTTACACTTTATGGTTGCGGGCTTGTTTATTGCTTTTGGCATTTGGACATATAGCAATTGGTCTTTAAAAATGCCCTATACGTTTCAATTTAGCCTCATGCTACTTATGATAATTATTTGGGTTGCCTTATATTTTGCTGGAAGCATTGGAAAAACATCTAGTAAAAATGAGATGGCAGAGCTTCATGATTTTATGAATGCTGTTCTAGAAAAAGAAAGTCTTAGCTGAGGGCACAACTAAGACTTTAAAACTAAACTAACTCAAACTAAACTTAGCAGAATGATTATACAAATATCAAAATTCAATTTTAATTAATTGTTAGATAATCAACATGTTATCATTAGTATTATTAGCTATTGTATCCAAACCTTCTTAATTGGTTTTGATTGCTTCGCCAATTTTTATTTACTTTCACATAGGTCTCCAAGTGGATTTGTTTACCAAAAAAAGCTTCTAAATCTTTTCTGGCTTCAACACCAACACGCTTTAAAGCACTTCCTTTATGCCCAATGATAATCCCTTTTTGAGTTTCGCGTTCTACCATAATTACGGCGCGTATTCTGATAATGTCTTCTTCTTCAAAAAATTCTTCGGTTTCAATTTCAACGGCATACGGGATTTCCTTTTTGTAATGAAGCAGAATTTTTTCGCGTATGGTTTCGTTTATAAAAAAGCGTTCTGGCTTATCTGTTAATTGGTCTTTTGGATAAAATGCAGGTGACTCTGGAAGCAAATCAATAATTCTGTTAAATACTTCTTTTACGTTAAAACCTTCTAATGCTGATATTGGAAAAATTTCGGCATTTGGCACTTTTTCTGCCCAAAGTTGTACTTGGTTTTCTAATTGCTCTTGGTTTGACTTATCAATCTTATTTAAAAGCAACAACACAGGGATTTTTGAATTGGTTATTTTATTAAAAAAGGCTTCGTCTTTTAATTCTTGCTCACCAATTTCAACCATATACAATAGAATATCGGCATCTTCAAAAGCAGACTTTACAAAACCCATCATGCTTTCCTGCAACTCGTATGCTGGTTTTATAATACCTGGGGTATCAGACAAAACCATTTGAAAATCGTCACCATTCACAATACCTAAAATACGGTGTCGTGTGGTTTGTGCTTTTGATGTGATGATGGATAGTTTTTCACCAACAAAGGCATTCATTAGCGTTGACTTACCCACATTGGGGTTACCAATAATATTTACAAAACCTGCTTTGTGGCTCATGACTTTTGTTTTTAAGATGCTACAAATTTACAACCTTGTTTGGTTTATTAGGCTATTTTAAGTTTTTAAACAAAAAAAACAGAAAGTTGCCTTTCTGTTTTTTTTGTTTATATGTACTAAGTATGTTTATTACTTATTCAACTATTTCCAATAATTCAACTTCGAAAATTAAAGTAGAATATGGTTTGATTTTTTCTCCTGCTTGTCTTGCTCCGTAACCTAAATCTTGAGGAATGAAGAATTTGTATTTAGACCCTACAGACATCAGTTGTAAACCTTCTGTCCATCCTCTAATAACTTGACCAACACCAAATTCGGTTGGTTCGCCTCTATCTACAGAGCTATCAAACACAGTTCCATCAATTAATGTACCGTGGTAATGTACTTTTACTTTAGATTCTGCAGTTGGTTTTGCACCAGTTCCTTCTTTTAAAACAATATATTGTAAACCACTTTCGGTTACTTTCACACCTGCTTTAGATTTATTTTCTTCCAAGAATTTTTCGCCTACAACTTTTTCTTTTTCAGCTTCTTCTTGCTGTTTTTTCATCTTTTCAGCTTGTTTTTTCTGAAAATAAGCAGTTAAAACTTGTTGTGCATTTTCTTCTTTAATTAAAATATTGGTAGAATCCAAAACATTCATATAGCCTTGAATAAATAGTTCGCTATCTATTTCAGAAACACTTGTTTTCACATTTCTAGCTACATCCATACCAATAGCGTAACTTACTGAGTCTAGCTCAGTTTTTAATGCTCTTTTTGAAACTCCTTGACCACCACATGATGATAAAATTGAAGCTGCTAAAACAACTCCTAAAAATTTAATTATTTTCATTTTCTTATTTTTATTTAATTTGATGCCAAAAATAACAAATTAAAATTCAGAATACAGTAGTCTTTCTATGATTTTTAACGTTATATGACAGATAAATAGTTTAAATTTTTGAAATATGCGTTTTAAATAAGTATTTATAATATCAAGCCAAATGCTGAAGCTTAAATAAATTTAAAAGCTATTTCTTTTTACTTTCTTTAAAAACTTCCAAACCACACTTTAAAAATTCAGCATAATCGTCTTCATCTGGAGTATAACCAACGGGTTGGTTTAAAATTTGTGTGCCATCAGAATTTAATAACACATAATAAGGCTGTGAATTGGTTTGAAAAAATTGCGTTTGAAAATTAGCCCATTTATGCCCATAATTTTCAAGTTTCCTTGTACCTCCATTTATACGATTCACTAAAACTTGTTCATCGGCAGGTAAGATTTTCTTATCATCAACATATAGGGAAATTAACACATAATCATTTCGCAAGTAGTTGTCAATTTCTTTAACAGACCATACGTGCTCTTCCATTTTTCTACAATTCACACAAGCGTATCCCGTAAAGTCCAACATGATAGGCTTATTCACTTTCTTTGCATAAGCAATACCTGTTTTTAAATCTTTAAAACATACTAGATTATTAGGACAATCGTTTGGATATAAAAAACTGTACCCTACTGGTGGTGCCAAACCACTTAAAAGTGTCAGCGGTGTAAATGTATTGGTTTCTTTATTCACTCTAAACCCAGATGCCAAATATATAGTAAATGCAGCGACCAATACGCCTCCTGCTATTCTTGAAAATGACAGTTTCTTTATTGGTGAATCATGCGGAAATTTAATCACTCCAAATATATACAATGCTAAACCAGCAAAAATAAGAATCCAAATAATTAAAAATGGTTCTATTTTTAAAATGCCCCAATGTTGAACTAAATCGGCATTCGATAAAAACTTAAATGCCAGAGCCAATTCCAAAAATCCCAAAACAACTTTTGTTGTATTTAACCAACCACCAGATTTAGGTAAGGCATTCATCATATTAGGAAACATGGCAAACAATGCAAATGGTAACCCTAACGACACACCAAAACCAGCCATACCTGCTGTAAGTTGCCATGCACCACCATCGGCCGTTAACGAACCTGCCAATAGGGAGCCTAAAATAGGGCCTGTACAAGAAAACGACACAATGGCCAAGGTAAGTGCCATAAAAAAGATTCCTATGATACCACCCACATTCTCGCCTTGTGTGGTTTTGTTGGTCCAACTTGAAGGCAATGTTAATTCGTAATAACCAAAGAAAGAAAATGCAAAAAACAGGAATATCGCAAAAAAGGCAACATTCAACCAAACATTAGTGGAAATCTCATTTAAAATATCCGGATTTACCGAGTCTAGCAAATGAAAAGGCACACTCAATAAAATGTATACAGCAAAAATAAAAAATCCGTACAATAATGCTTTTGAAATACCCGAACCTTTATCATGCCCCCCTTTTTTTGTAAAAAAACTAACGGTTAAAGGTATCATAGGGAATACACACGGCGTTAATAAAGCTAATAGCCCACCCAAAAAACCTAGTCCGAAAATACTCCACAAAGAGCCACTTTCTTGATTTGATTCTGATTGGTTTTGACTCAATTCATCACCACATGTTTTATCTGGTTTTTTAATATCGTCAGCGGATATGCCGTACAGTTGTTGGTTTACCGCATTATTGTTAATCTCATTTGCATTTAAGTTGCTTGCTTCTTCATTAGAAGTAGAACTGTCATTGGAAGTAGAACTGTCATTGGAAGTAGAACTGTCACTGGCAGTAGAACTGTCATTAGAAACAGAACTACTATTACTGAAAGCAAATACCAAATCAACTTCTGTTGGGGGTAGGCATCTGGTATCATCACAAACCATAAACTCAACTTGCCCTTCAATCGTTTTATAATCGTCTTTAAAACTCACCATTTGTTTAAATACGGCTTTGTTCTCAAAAAACTTAATCCGCATTCCAAAAATAGGATCATCAATAGTATGTCCCTCACCTTCAATTGTCTTTCCTTTTAACGAAAAGTCTTCCCTGTCGCTATAGGTAAAAGTTGTGGGTATGGGTCCATCTTCAGGAACATGTTGCGAATACAAATGCCAACCTTTATCAATTGTTGCGGTTGTTATCAATTCATAATCGGTATTTGAAACTTTTTTAACAGATGTCTCCCATTTTACAGGCTCTAACACTTGAGATTGTGAATATCCAACCATTAAAAGTGTAAAGAATAAAAAAAGTGCTTTTATTCTTCTTTTTATTTGATTATTTTTCATAATCACTGCTTTGAATTATACATTCTACAATAAATCATACTATTTTCTTTGAAATATTAATAATTCCTCAAATATAAGGATATGTCTTTATTTAATGTGAAGCCTAACAAAAGTTAACATACTTTTATCGTTTTAGTCATAGCTTTTGGAGAAACTTATCTTGACTTTTTCTATTACCTAATTATTTATTGGAATTCAAATTCAATTTACCACTTTTTAAGCCAGTGCCTGTAACTGATAATTCAATAGTTCCTGATTGGTTTGTAGATTGTACCAATACTACCAGCTTACCACTAAAAAGCTTCATGGTTGGCAAATGAAATAGTTCTAATGAAGTCGCATCACCATTGCATGCTGCTCTATAAGTTCCTTCACCCTTTACCTTGAATTTTAACTGATTGGTTGCGTTTGGACAAGGAATGCCGTTTTTATCAACCACAGAAACCTCAACAAAAGATAAATCCTTAGCATCTGCTTTAATTGTTTCCCTGTCTGGTTTTAATATAATTTTATAAGGTTTTCCAGCTGTATGTATTTCCTTTTCAGCAACGGGATTACCTTCATCATCAAAAGCAATAACTTTTAAAGTACCGGGTTCATATTTTACATCCATCCACATTAAACGATATCTATTTTGAGCTGTTGACACATTCTTTTTTTGAATGCCCATACTTTTTCCATTCACAAAAAGTTCGGCGCTATTGTAATTGGTGTACACAAAAACAGGGGTTGTTTCGCCTTCACGTCCTTCCCAATTCCAATGAGGTAAAATATGTAAGGTTTCGTCCGTTGTATTCCAACGGCTTCTATATAAGTAAAAGCGGTCTTTAGGAAGTCCCGCTAAATCTGAAATTCCAAAATAAGAACTACGTGATGGCCAACTTCCATCATAAGGCGTAGGCTCTCCCAAGTAATCAAAACCAGTCCATACAAACTCACCAATAACCCATGGTTTATCATCTTGCAATACAAAATCCTCATCGGGCACATTAGACCAGCTACAGGCTTCCAAATCATATGAGGAACACTGAAGGTCATCATATTGTTTATTTTTTTCTTGAACAACAGGAAACTTATAAATGCCTCTAGAGCTAACCGTTGAAGCCGTTTCTGAACCTAATATAAATCCCTGAGGGAATTTTTTAAAGGCCTCTTCATATAAATGTAAGCGGTAATTCAACCCTGGAACATCCAATAATGCTCCAAATCCAGATTCCATGGTTGCTTTTACTTGATCCATACCAACGGTTACGAGTCTTGTGGGATCTTCTCTATGGAAAATATCCTGTAGCCACTTTGCACGTTTCACACCTGCTTCTCCCCACTGATCTGGCACTTCATTTCCAGAACTCCACATCACAATTGAGGGATGGTTTCTGGTGGCTTGAACCAAATTCACGATATCTTTCTCGGCATAGGCTTCAAAAAACCTATTGTAACCATTCTTCACCTTTGGTTTTGCCCATTCATCAAAACTTTCAGCTAAAAACATAAAACCCATTTCGTCACATAACTCCAACTGTTCGAATGATGGCATATTGTGAGAACTACGAATGGCATCGCAACCCATATCTTTTAAAATGGTTAGTTGACGACGCAATGCCGCTTTATTTATTGCGGTTCCTAATGGTCCCAAATCGTGGTGCAAACAAACGCCTTTAAACTTTCTGACTTCGCCATTTAAGCTAAATCCTTTGTTAGCTTCATACTTTACATCCCTAATTCCAAAACGTGTTGACACCTCGTCTTTCAATTCATTTCCAACAAACAACTGAGACACTGCTTTATACAAATACGGCGTTTCAGGACTCCATAATTTAGGATTTTGAACTTTGATATTTTGATCGAATTCATTCCCAAACTGCGTTGTTGATGCTTCCGAACTAATTTTTTTTCCATCTGCATCATAAATTGTTGTTCTTAAATGGACATTATCCCCTGAGGTTTTTGTTTTTATATTTACTTTGGCTGCATCTTTATTAATAAATGGTGTTGAAATAAACGTTCCCCATTGATCTATGCTTTCCTTGTTTTTTACGATGACACTAACTTTGCGATATAAGCCTGCGCCGGGATACCACCGTGAAGCAAATTCTTTATTTGTTAGTTTCACTGCCAACGTATTTTCGCCTTCTTTAATAAATTCTGAAACATCAAAATAAAAATAACTGTAACCATAAGCCCATGCTCCTACTTTCTTGCCGTTTAAATAAATTTGAGGTTCGCTCATAGCGCCTTCAAAAAGTAAAATCACTTTTTTATTCTTTTCGTAATGGGGTAAGCTAAATTTATTTCGATACCAAGCGGATCCAATATGTGGCAAAGCCCCTGTTCTCCCGGTTTTTTCTGAAGCTACTTTTTCTCCATTCTGAATAATGGCAACATCTTGTTTATCTATCTCTTTATCAAAAGGACCGTAAATAGCCCAATCGTGAGGAACAGTTACATTTTCCCAATTAGAATCATTAAAATCCACTTTAAAAGCATTTTCAAAATCTCCTTTTTGGAATTTCCAATTGGTGTCTAATTCTTTTACTGATCTTACTTGTGAAAACGATAGGTGTGTAAGGATTAAGAATATAAGGAGAATAAATTTTTGTTGTTGCATATAAAACTTTCTATTATGTTACGAAAATACTGAATCATTAATAATAAAACTACTTTCCCAAAATTACAGGTTATTAAAATGAATTTACACTTAGAAACTGTTTAAATTTTGTCTGTCAAATATTTTCCCCTGAATCTACGGATAATATGTATATAAATTGAACTTTAAAACATTGATAGAATTATTCAACAACCAAATCACAGAGCAAGCCGTAACTTTACTCCAACATATCTAGAGCTACAATGGTTCTAAACCCAATATGGTCTGAGCCCGAATCTGTACTCATCCCCATTTTAGCTGAAATTCTAAAACTGGCGCAATAAGATGCGTTGCATAAAAAAGAACCGCCTTTTATTACATGTTCTACTTGATAGGGATTGTTTGGACTAAAAGATGTGCTGGCACCTTTAGGGTTTAAGATTGGTTGCGAACTGTCTAATTCTTTATAGTAATTTACATTAAACAAATCTGCGGTTATTTCCCAAACATTTCCAAGCATATCATATAGTCCAATAGAATTTGGTGGATATGATTTTACAGGTGCTATCAATTCAAAACCATCTTTCGATTCGTTTTTTACAGGAAAAACACCCTGCCAAGTATTGGCATGCGCATTCAATATTTCAGGGTTATTGCCCCATGTGTAAATATCATCGATGTCTTTACCTTGAGCAGCAGATTCCCATTGTGCCTCTGTAGGTAATTTTCTGTTAGCCCATTTGCAATAAGCTAAGGCGTCTTCTAATGCGATGTGCACCACCGGATAGTTATCTTTACCCTCAATAGAACTTTCTGGTCCTTCGGGATGTTTCCAGCTAGCTCCTATTTTCCAAGTCCACCATTGTGTATAATTATCCATAGAAGCGACCTTGTTTACATCTTTATTGAAAATTAAACTTCCAGGTTGTAAAATTGAATCATGTGGTTTTGGAGTGCTTTTGGGTAATTCCTTTTTCATTGCCTCCCAATCTACTGGCCGTTCTGCAACCGTAATATATTTGGTGGCATCAACAAAAGCTTTAAACTGTTTGTTGGTGACTTCGGTGACATCAATAAAAAAACCATCAACAGTTACTTTATGCGCAGGCATTTCTCCGTGCATAGCATATTTATCGCCTTTCTTGGCTCCTTGTATAAATGTCTTTTTTGAAACCCAAATCATCCCTTCTGGAGTATTAATGGGATTTACAGTTTCTTTATCTCCTTTATCAGTACTCCCCCTGTTATTCTTTGAATCGTTTTTACATGCCACAAAAAGAATAATTAAAAGGCATGTAAAAAAATTAAGTATACGCTTTATTTTCATCTCTTTATTTTATTGTTATTTTAAATTGTCAGAACACCTTGAAAAATCATCCGCATGGGTGTGCTATTTTCATAGGTGTTTTCATTTTAAATAATTATATGACCCACAAGATAAAACAAAAGACAGAACTAAAAAAAATAGCATTATCTGTACCCATAGAAATAAAAAAAGGGTTTCAATCTCTTGAAACCCTTGTCTTTGCTAGTAGCGGGAACTGGACTCGAACCAGTGACCTTCGGGTTATGAGCCCGACGAGCTACCTACTGCTCTATCCCGCGATATTAATTCCTAAAACAACTTACTTAGCTTTTAACTTTCGGTTCATAATGCCGACCAAATTGTTTCGGAATGCAAATATACAATCCTTTTTACTTTCTACAAGTATAAAATCATAAAAAATTATTGTTCCAAGCTATCTGCTTGAAAATCCATTAATTCAGAATTATTAAACTGCACCGAAATCTGTATTGGATTACAACAGACTTCGCAATCTTCTATATATACTTGCTTAGAAACCGAATTATCTAATAGCATAGAGATTGTTTCCCAACAATATGGACAGGTAAAATAGTGTTCCAACATAATACCATAAAGTTAAAACAAAAACAGCCAACAATTATGTTGGCTGTTTTGTTTTTCAACTAATAAGTATATTTAATCTTTTTCAATATCTAATATAGCAGTAGCGTTTTCCGTTTGCATGTGTAAAAGACTTGGTAAATTTTTACCCGAATAGCTTGTATATTCCTGATTTAAATTATTATCACTAACCATTATAGTGTTTAATTTCTTTAAGCCCATAAACTCTAATGGTAAATTACCAGTAAGTTGATTGGTAGATAATATCAACTCTTCCAATTGGGTTAATTGTGCTATTTCTACAGGTATTTCTCCTTCTAATTTATTGTCCATCAAACTTAACTTTTCAAGTTTAGATAGGGCATAAATATTAGTCGGAATGGTTCCTGTTAAAAAATTACTCCCTAATAAAAGCTCTCTTAAGTTTGTTAATCTCATTAAAGCTTGTGGAATATGACCTTCAAATTTGTTACTGTACAATTTTAAGGTCTCTAATTTTGTTAATTCACCTAACTCAGAAGGAATGTTACCTTCAAATTGATTCATAAATAATTCTAAAGACTTTAATTCCTTTAAATTTTTTATTGAAGACGGCAGGGTTCCTTCTAATTTATTAAAACCTAAATTCATTTTCTTTAAATAAACAAGATTGCCTATTTCTTCAGGCAAATTACCTTGAAGGTTATTAAATTGAAGGTTGATTTCTACTACTTTATCGTTTTCAACTTTAACACCATACCACGTGTTAACAGATGTATTCATATCCCATGTAGAATTCCATTGACTACCATTAGTGGCATTATAAAGCGCTATTAAAGCTTCTTTTTCGCTTTGAGAAACACTGGCAAATGAATATGCCGTTATAAAAAATGATAGAACTATAAGTTTTAAAATCTTCATGGTTGAATAAATTTGGGATTAATTCTAGTACGAAAGTAACCCAAAACCAGATGAAAAACTATTTTATTCGACGAAGTGCATTATTTTTTAACAAATACTAATCGACGAACTGCTCTATATCAAGTTGAATAGCTTCCCATTTATCCATGGAATCTTGTAAATCGGACTTTAGTTTTTGATATTTATCAAAAAAATCGGGTTTAGATGTAACCGCTTCATAATTACTTTCAAGTTCCAAATCAATCTTTTTTATGTCACGTTCTAATCTATTTATTTCAGCTTCAATATTACTCAACCTATTATTTAAGGATTTAAGTTTCTTTTGGTCATCGTAAGATTGTTGCTTTTTTTCTTTGGGTGTTTCTTTAACCACCGTTCGCTTCTCAACGTCGCGTAAACTTTCAACATTACGTTGTTCTAAATAATAATCAATATCACCCAGATATTCTTTCAACTTATGATCTTTAAACTCGTAAACTTTATTGGTTAACCCTTGAAGAAAATCACGGTCGTGAGACACTAAAACCAGTGTGCCTCCAAACTTTTTTAAAGCCTCTTTTAAAACGTTTTTAGACTTGATATCTAAATGATTTGTGGGCTCATCCATAATCAACACATTAAATGGTTGCAGCATTAATTTAGCCAATGCCAAGCGATTGCGCTCTCCTCCAGAAAGTACCCGTACGTATTTTTCAGCTTCATCGCCTCTAAATAAAAACGACCCTAAAATATCCCTTACTTTACTTCTATTGGTTTCGTTGGCGGCATCAATCATGGTATCTAAAACCGTTTTATTGCCATCTAAATATTCTGCTTGATTTTGGGCAAAATAACCTATTTGTACGTTATGCCCTAATTTTAAATGGCCATCATATTGTATATCGCCCACCATAATTTTGGCTAAGGTAGATTTACCTTGTCCGTTCTGCCCAACAAAAGCCGTTTTACTATCGCGTTCAATTAATAAACTAACGTTTTTTAAAACTTGGTTATGTCCGTAGCTTTTAGAGATTTTCTCCATTTCAACTACGACTTTACCAGGTATGATTGATACTGGAAAATTAAGCGTCATTACACTGTTATCATCTTCATCAACCTCAATCCTATCAATCTTATCCAGCTTTTTAATTAACGATTGTGCCATGGTTGCCTTGGATGCTTTTGCACGGAACTTCTCGATAAGTTTCTCAGTTTGTTCTATTTGCTTTTGTTGATTTTTTTGGGATGCTAATTGTTGTGTTCGTAATTCTTCACGCAACACTAAATACTTTGAATAGGGCTTTGGATAATCATAAATCCTTCCTAACGAAATTTCAATGGTTCTGTTCGTTACATTATCCAAAAACATTTTATCATGTGATACAATGGCCACAGCACCCGTATAATTCTTCAAAAACCCTTCTAACCAAATAATGGATTCAATATCTAAATGGTTTGTGGGCTCATCCAGTAATAAGATATCATTATTTTGCAGCAATAGTTTAGCCAGCTCAATACGCATACGCCAACCACCTGAAAAAGTATCGGTTAACTTATTAAAGTCCTCACGTTTAAACCCTAAACCTTGAAGAATCTTCTCGGTATCTCCTTGGTAATTATAACCACCTAAAATTTCATATTGATGTTGAAGTTCGTTAATATCTACCATTAATTGATGGTAACCTTCACTTTCATAATCGGTGCGTTCTGCCATTTGGGTATTAACGGCATCCATTTTAGCTTCCAACTGTTTTATCTCTGTAAACGCTTCGTAAGCTTCTTCAAGTACCGTTCTTCCTAAAATAAAATCAATATCTTGCTTTAAAAAGCCAATTTTAAGTTCTTTATCGGCAGCAATTTGTCCCGTATCCGGCTCCATTTCTTTCGATAAAATTTTAAGCATGGTTGATTTTCCTGCGCCATTTTTACCAATAAGCCCAACCCTATCGCCATTAACCAGTTTAAACGTAATATCCTCAAACAAGTATTCGCCTTGAAATGAAATCGATAAATTATGAATGTTCATCATAGAAATGTAACTTTGCTACAGGATTTAAATTATTAAAACTGTATTTTTGTCCTGTAATTGCAGATGCAAAAGTACATTAAATTATATGTTTAAAAAAGGGTCAAAATTATATAGCATTTTAACGGGAACTTGCCCTAAATGCCATGAGGAATCTATGTTTAAAAACAAGAATCCATACATCTTATCAGAAGTATTAAGCATGCACGAAACCTGCAGTAATTGTGGCACAAAATATAAAATAGAGCCATCGTTTTTCTATGGCGCTATGTACGTTAGCTATGCTGTTGGTATTGCATTTGCCGTAGCAGCTTTTGTAATTTCGTTTGTATTTTTAAAAGCCAACATCAATACTGTTTTTATTTCAATTGTAGTGACTTTAATCGTTTTTTTACCGATAATCATTAGACTATCAAGAAACATCTGGATTAATATTTTTATGCATTACGATAAATCATTGGCTAAAAAGAACTAACATGTATTGGGCGTTACCCTTAGGGTTGGACTTTACACTGCAAATGCGAGGCTCTCACGATTTCATTCTTAATGAGTAAACTCCAACTCACTAATAAATTCAAAAAATATTTTTTAAAATCGAGCAATATCAATCTCTTTTTCAAGAGGCATCCCCTTTTCAATAAAATCATAAAGTTGCTGTGCTACATAAGGACCAATCATAACACCACGTGTGCCCAAACCATTTAGCACAAACATATTCTTATATTTTTCGTGTTGACCAACCAACGGGCGTCTATCTTTTACTGTAGGACGTATTCCTGATACTTGGTTAACAACTTCAAATTCACAATTAATTAGTTTTTCCAGCTTGGTTAAAAGTTCCTCTTTTGCTAAATCTGTGACTTTACTACTTAAATCTTTCCATTCGTAAGTGGCCCCAACAATATATAAATCGTCACCCAACGGAATTAAAAACACACCTGCTTTTAAAACATAGTCTATCTTTAAATCGGGCGCATATATAGTAAGTAATTCCCCTTTTGCTGGTACTAATGGTAAGTCTTTAAAAAACGGATTTTGTTTTACACCAAAACCTTCTGCAAATACTATGTGTTTTGCTATAATGTTTTTGTACGGGATAGTATCGGCTTCTATTTTTAAATCATCATACTCAAAAACAGATTCAACAAATAAGCCATGGCTCAATAGATATGATTTATAAGCTTCTATTAATGTTTTTACATCAATACGTCCGGTTTCTAATACTTCGCCATAACCATAAGGTGCATCAATAGACTTATTGTCATTTTTAATGATCTTTGGTGAAAGATATTCTGAAAGTATCTGCTTATCGGAAGCTGTAAACCAATCATTTTGTTCTTCTAGCGATGCAAATTTTCGATATACCGGAATTTTATAATCTAACTTCACCCCTAATTCTGCTTCTAAATTCGCATACATTGGCAATGCTAAATCGAGTTGTTCTTTACATTTCCAAACAGGTGTAAAACGTTTTAAAACTACAGGATTGTATAAGCCACCTGCAACTGTTGATGACTGTTGCGACGCGTTATCAAAAACCACAAACGTTTTGTTATGAGCCTTTAATTGCTCACAAAAGCTAATGCCCGCTAACCCAATCCCTACTATAATATAATCTACTTGCATGGTACTGCGAAGATAAAATAGATTATGTTATCTCGTCTGGTTTTTGCAAAGAAGTGGTTTAAACTTTTTCGATTGAAGCAGGACGGAGCGTGAAAAAATAACCCAGTGGGTTATTTTAGCGAACGGGCCAGCCAGCGCAATGGCAATTTTACTCAATCGAAGTCTTTTTTGAGTTAGGGCCGAGCGTAAAGAAAAGGTTTAGTAAACCTTTTTAGAGAAGGAGCCAGCTTGCCGCGTTGGAAAAGCTACGGAAAGAAAAAAGACAGGACAGAACGTTAAGAAACAGTCCTGTGGACTGTTTTAGTGAATGGGCCGGGAGGCGCATAGAGAAAAAAAGGGCGATTTTTAGCCAATTAGAAAAAGTTTAAAGCACTTCAAAATAAAAAAGCCCACTTAAAAGTGAGCTTTTATACTTTTTAATAAGATATTTAAATTAATATGTCCACATATCTAATTCAAAATCTCTAATTTTCTCTTTAATTCTTTCAGACTCTAACAATTGCATTAAAGCATTATCCGATATATATTCTGTAACTGCTCTATCACCTTGAACATTCTCTTCTTTATAAATATAAGCCTGAAAGCGTCTTGCATTCAACACATGATCGAATGAAAATGGCATCGAACTGTTTTTGTTATTAAACGATTTAGCTTCGTGCAATACCTCTCTAGCATCTGGGAAAAACACCCAAAACAATTCTACTAAATCTTGGTTTTCAGAATCTATAAAGTTAACGTCTGGAGCAACTGGAGCAATTCCTAACAATCTGTATTTCATTTCAGCTTGACGTTTATCGAAATACCAAAGACCTTTAATATGATATTCAGTAATATCAGCAGCTGTAATATCTCTTCTGTTAATATATTCTGCCGACAATTCTTCACCTGCATTTAGTTGTTCAATACCTAATTCGGTGGTATCAATCTTTACTAATGCCGCTTCAATATCTTTTAAAGTACGTTTTGTTTTAAAATAAGAATCATCATAAATGTTTTCAATCCTACCACTTTTAATGCTCTTCATAAGCACATCATACAAACAACGTCTGTCGCTACCAATATTATTAGTATCTATTGGATAGTATAGCGGAAAGTTAGCACGTTCGTCTAAAATAATTTTTTCCCAAACCATCTTAGAAAAAAGGATATCTCTGTCATCTACATAACCATATTCTAATGGTTTATCATTATCTATAGCTTTTTGAGCATCTGTTCTAACCCCAATTTCCTCAGGACTTTTAGCGTTTAGTATATTAGCTTGAGCAAATATGCTTGACACTGTAAAAACAGCTGTTACGGTTAATAAAAAACTTTTTAAATTCATGTGCTTATTTTTATTGTTATTTCAATGGTAACATGTAACACTCTTATTGGACTTTAAACTAATTTTCAGTCTGTTTCAATAAGGATGTTTCATCTTATTATACATTTTTAATCACTAGAGAATTAACAAAATGCTTATTCCAACATATTAGTTTGTAAGCTCTATAATGATTGGAGATACTTTTTTAAGTATCACGCTTACACCACCTGCTTTAGCTTCAATATCAAATATCTGAACATCTGTCCCTCTTTTGGCTTTTAGTAATGCTGATTTAGCTCTACTATCAAGCTTATTTCCATTTACGTCAATGGTTGGTTGACCAGGTACTTTAAATTTAAATCCAGTAACGTGTAATGGCAATTCGAAATCGAAATCATCAAACTTAGCGCCTACGGTTGAAATTTCAAGAGCGTTACGTTGCATTTTTATAGCACCGTCTTCACCTCTTATAGTTCCTGTTGGTTTTGGTAAATCTTTAATTCTGAATGTTGCTCTATCACTAACGGTTTGTCCTTCAATTTTACCAGTCACATTAATTGTAACTTCTCTACCTTGAATTCTTGTAGCATCCATTATATACTTGCTACCACTTACTCTACTTAAACCTTGTGCAGATGCGTTTACATTATTATCGGCAATACCAGCAAAAGAGATCGTCATTGGGTTTTTAACACCACGATATACTACATTCATTTTATCCGCTGAAATAGTTGCTGCATTTGGTCTTGCAACAGTAGCAAATGATGAACTCACAGGTACTTCAATATCTTCACCGTCTTGAGCAAAGATTAATTTACCTTCAATTTTATGTTCACCAGGATTTCCTGTTCCAACTTTCAATTTAACTTTTCCATCTTCAATAGAATATTCATTTTCAGAAAGTTTTCTTCCGTCTAAAGTTAATTCTACTCTATTTGGTTTAGTTGTAGCATCTTTACGACCTAACACAATTTGTCCATCAAATTGCTCACCATTAAAATAAGCCGATTTTGATGTTTCCATTAATGTTGTATAGTTTGTCATAGACACCTCGGTAGCAAGTGTACCTTGTAACATCGTTGATAACACCTCAGACTGCGTTGTTTTAATATCGGCTTGAAGTTGCGTCATTTTTGTTAATGATGCTACTAAAGGGAATCCTTTGTAGTGATAATCTAACCAACGTTGTTTGATACCATCTCTGTTGGTAACATCGTCTGTGTTAAATTTTTCTTTTACATCTTTAACGACACTTTGCATCCCTTTTTCGTTTGCTAAAATTTTAGCTACGCCATCTCTATATGCTGCCATTTGAGCTAAAAATTCTTCGCCTGCTGGTTTTAATTTTGCGCCTTTAAAGAAATTTTCGTCAAGGTAATCGCCCTTATCCATTATTTCGTAATCTGTAGGATCATCTAATCCTTCAACCATGCTATCTTTCAAATCCTCTAGATATTTATTAAATTTTGATGCTAAATCGTCTATCTGATCTGCTTTAGATTTTAATGATACATATTTTTCTGGTTGATCAACAGCTTTTTGATCTAAGCTTGCCATGAAAGCAGTATTTCTTTCACCTGTGGCTTGATTAGACTCGGTAAGCTTTTCGTTCATTAATCCGAAGGCTGAAAGCACTTCTTTAGACATATTTAATGCTAGCATTGCTATAAATATTAAATACATCAGATTAATCATTTTCTGTCTGGGTGATAAATTTCCTCCTGCCATGTCTAATTAGGTTTTTGGTTAATTATTAAAATTTGGGATTAACTCCTAATTAGTTTTTGTTCATAGCAGACAGCATACCACCGTATACGCCATTTAATGATGATAAGTTAGATGCTAGAGATTGCATTTGTTCTTTTAATTTAGATGCATTTTCAACAGACTCCTCATTAATAGTTGCTTGTCTGCTAATGCTTTCTAACTGCACTTTATATAGACTGTTTAAAGATTCCATTTGGGCTGCTGCCAATGATAATTCTTCACTATATTTTTTAGAAGCTTCTATAGAATTTGCACTAGATGACATATTTTTAGCAGCTCCTTCAAAGTTTTTAATGCTTTCTCCTAAACTTGCCATTAACTCGCCATCAATTTTAGCATCTTTTAATAACTCATCTAATTTTTTAGATAATAATCCTTGTGGGCTTTCATTTTTATCTTTTTTGCTTGTTTCTCCTCCTGCTAGTTCTGGATACACTAAAGACCAATCTAATTCGCTGTCCACTGGTTCGAATGCTGATAATGCAAAAATAACTGCTTCGGTAACAAGACCTAATGTTAACATAGCGTTACCTGTAATGGGTCCAAACTCCATATGAGTAATTTTGAAAAGCGCTCCAATAATTACAATTGCCGCTCCTAATCCGTAAGCCATATTCATGAACTTTTTACTTGCTTTTGACTGTGCCATAATTCTCGATTTTTAATTTAAGTAAATACTTAAGTAGGTTAATTAATAGGTTAAATTTATTATTGATTTGATTAAATTTTAATTGATTTTATTTATTTTTCCCGGTTACTTGTGTCCCCATGTAATCCTGAACTGTTCTAAAACCAATATAACTTCTTGCAGAATCTGCATATTCGTAATCTCTTGAGCTTACTTGTAAAAAGTATGCCACATCTTTCCAAGAACCACCTCTAACAATTTTACGTTGGTTATTGTTATCGTTAACACTTGGGTTAATTGTTGATGTAAATTCGTAAGACGACTGGTCGTATGAAGCATTTACCCACTCTGCTACGTTACCTGCCATGTTATATAAATTATAATCATTTGGTTCGTAAGACTTAGCTTCTACTGTATATAATGCTTGGTCTGCTGCATAATCACCTCTTACAGGTTTAAAGTTTGCCATAAAACATCCTCTATCACTTTTTGTATAAGGACCACCCCATGGATAAGTCGCAGCTTGCAGACCGCCACGAGCAGCATATTCCCACTCTGCTTCTGATGGTAATCTAAAAGTATTAACCATTGCAGCTCCTTTTCTAGATTTTTGATACGAATTTTTCTTGATAGTTCTCCACTCACAGAACGCTTTAGCTTGTTTCCAAGTAACGCCTACTACTGGATAATCGCTATACGCGTCATGCCAAAAATAATCATTATGCATGGGTTCGTTATATGAATATGCGAAATCCCTAATCCAAACAGCTGTATCTGGATACACTTTTATTTCTTCTCTAACAATGGCGTCTCTACGTTTTATACCTCTGTTTCTTGCCGCTTCTTGGATATCCATGTAACTATACTGGAACTTAAACTTTTCAACATCCCAAGTACGTTGCCCATTATAAGAATCTTCTAAAGGCAAATACATGGTATCCATAACCTCGGTATAATACTCATCGGGATATTCTGAGGTATCGAAAATTAAGTCGACATCACGATTTATTTTTCTGCCTTCATATCCTGTAGGCCCTAATCCTGTGTAGTTCTCGAACATGTATTTTTCGTAAACCGACATATTTGCGGTATCTGCATCTTTAAATGCAAATTCACCAATACCACCATCATCTGGAACTTTCCCTACCTCATCTGCTAAAATCGCAAGCTTCATTCTAATAATTGAGTCTCTCACCCAATTAACAAATTCACGGTATTCGCTATTTGTTATTTCAGTAGCATCCATATAAAAGGCTCTTACGGTTGCGGTTTTAGCTGGTGCATCTTGAACACCCGCCAAATCATCATCGCCTTTACCCATTATAAATGCACCACCTGGAATAAGTTCCATTCCATAAGGTTTTTCAGGGTGCCATTTTTTTCCTTTAACACCCACTAGTTCGCCCTTATCGTTAGAGCCACAACTAGTAAGCATTGCTATTACTGCGGTTAATAATACAAACTTCTTCATATCCATAGAAAACTCGAGGTTAATTATTTAAGCTTTAATTTTGAGAGCGTAAACATATTTATATATTTTTTAAAAAACAACTTTTTTAAAGAAAAATTTACGTTTCATCGTAAAAAAATAACGTTTTACCGATAAAATGTACCCTTTAACAGTTATGAATGTTAAATACAGTTCTTTTGAAACGCTTTATACCAACGATCTGGCACCTTATTATTACAGGCATCTAGATAATCTTGGTGCATGCAAGGTAATAACGTATGTCTCTTTAATTTATTATTAATTTCTGTTAAAAAAGGAATTTCAATCCACCATCTGCCGGTTTTATTACTTTTATAAAACACTAATTCCTGGTCTTCTACCAAAGTAATGAATTTTTGATAGCTGCTATCTCCTAAAAAATCATCATCTTTCACCCTGAAATTAACACCTTCAATAAAATACCACAGCATTTGGGAAATAAGCATACAAGTAATGTCATCATCTTTTGATGGTTTATATTCGTAAATACCAAAAGAGCTTACTTTATTGCTAATACCAGCATACCTTGCTATGGCACAAATCTCTTTACCATCTAACCCATTTGGGGAAAACTTTTGATTTAAACTTACCTCGGAACCTTTAACAGCATTTAAATCGATACTTACAATATTAGCATCACGCATTACAGGTTCTACAAGGGTAATATCTTTTGAAACCGAACCCAGTCTATAAGATTCAAAATAAAGACTATCCATGAGGTCTTTTTCTTCTTGCGAATTAAAATACGTTTGATAGCCAATAGTAGCATAATTAAAAAGATTATATGGCTGATCTAAAATTATTTTACCTACAAAACTGTCGTTTTTAATAGGTTTGGCAGAGTCGCCCAAATCGAACTTGCTATCTACATTCACAATATTTACCATAGGCATTATGGTATCATAAGCTCTGTAATTTGGGTACGTAAGATCCTGGGTACCACCGATAATAATAGGAATGATGTTCTTTTTAATTAAAATAGCAATAGTGGTTTTTAAAGCAAAATAAGTATCTTCTACACTTTCTCCCTTATTGATATCTCCTAAATCGGCTATTGTGGTATGCCAACTACCGGGAAAAAGCCCATAAAAGGTTTTTCTAATTTCATTTAACTGAAATTCTTCACCTATATAATTAATATCATTTCTATTTTCAAGAACTCCTAAAATGGCAATATTGACACCTTCTAAATCTGGAATTCCTTTTTGGGCGGAATGAATTCTGATTTTTCTACCTAATGCTTGTAAAGAAAGTAACTCGTTATGAGCCAAAACCACATCTGAAACAGGTGAAAGAAAATTAAAATTCATTTAAATACTGTTTTATATAAAAAGGTGACTTTTTCTATTTTTTAAAAAATGGCTAAAATTTATCCATACTTCGTTACTTTTTTTGCTTAACAACGCTATGCCTTACAAAAAGCACCTTATCTGTACACATTTCATCTCATCTTCGGTTAAAAACAAAAAATCAAGATGAATTCTTAGCATGATTACAAATATGGTAAGAAATAGTGAGTTATTACATGTGGTTAACATAAAAATAATCTACAAAAAACTAAAATATAAGAATTTCAGATACTGTTTTCTGCCTATGAACTCATCTTGACTTTTTCTATTATTTAAAGTTATCGTTCAATTACTTTTTCTTTGTAGCAGTTTTTTTCTTAACCGCCTTTTTCTTAGGTGCTTTAGCTTCTATTAAAGCTTTGGCTTCTTCTAAAGTCATTTTTGATACATCAACAGATTTATCTAACTCCACTTTTATTTTTCCTTTTAGCACATTATGCCTTCCCCAACGGGCTTTTTCAACGCGAATGCCTTCATCTTCCCAATTATGGATAACTTTATCTATGTCTTTTTGAATTTTAGTTTCAATAAGCTCAACAATATCATTGTCCGATAAATTATCCCAATCGTACTTGCTACTCACGTTGATGAACATATTGTTCCATTTAATAAAGGGTCCAAAACGTCCTTTCCCTTTTTGTACAGGTAACTTTTTATACATGTAGATGGGTGCATCTGCTGCTTGCTTTTCTTTAATTAAAGCAATAGCGTCTTCCAACTCAACACTTAAAGCATCAACGCCTTTAGGTAAAGAAACAAAAGCATCACCAAACTTAACATAAGGTCCGAAACGCCCGTTATTAACCTCAACTTCCTCCCCTTTATAAGTACCAAGATTTTTAGGCAACTGAAACAAGTCCATCGCCTCTTCGTAGGTAATGGTGTTTAATTGCTGATCTGGACTTAAACTTGCGAATTGTGGTTTTTCCTCATCATCAGGAGTTCCAATTTGCACCATAGGTCCAAATTTACCTAAACGCACACTTACTTGTTTACCTGTTTTTGGATCGGTTCCTAAAACACGTTCACCAGATTCCCTATCGGCGTTTTCCTGAACATTTTCTACTTGTGGATGAAAGTCTTGATAAAACGTTTTCATCATTTTAGTCCAATTTTCCTTTCCTTCGGCAATGTTATCAAAATCCTCTTCAACTTTTGCCGTAAAATTGTAATCTAAAATATGTTCAAAATGATTCACTAAAAAGTCGGTTACAATCATTCCAATATCTGTTGGAACCAATTTTCCTTTATCCGAACCTACTTTTTCAGTTAATACTTTATCTTTTACAGTACCTTTCTTTAATGTGAGTTGGGTATAACTACGTTCTACACCTTCAACCGTACCTTTTTCAACATAATTTCTATTTTGAATGGTAGAAATTGTTGGTGCATAAGTAGACGGACGACCAATACCCAATTCTTCCAATTGTTTAACCAAGGATGCCTCTGTATATCTATATGGTGGGCGCGTATAACGCTCGGTTGCTGTAATATAATTATTGATTAGTGCTTCATTGGTTTTCATTGCAGGAAGCATGCCTTCTTGCTCAACATCTTCATCATCGGTGCTTTCCAAATAAACCTTTAAGAAACCGTCAAAAGTAATAACCTCTCCATTTGCAGTAAAATGTTCGCTATGCGTGGATGCTGCAATTTTAACATTGGTACGCTCCAACTCTGCTTCACTCATCTGCGATGCTATGGCACGTTTCCAAATTAAATCATACAAACGTGCTTGGTCTCTATCAATATCAACCGAATGAATTGCGAAATCGGTAGGACGTATCGCCTCATGCGCTTCTTGGGCTCCTTTCGATTTTCCTTTATAATTCCTTGACTTACTGTACTTTGATCCGAAGGCACTTTCTATTTCTGCTTTTGCACCATTACGTGCTTCGTCAGATAGATTCACACTATCCGTTCTCATATAAGTAATTAAACCCGCTTCATATAGGCGTTGTGCCATTGTCATGGTTTTACTTACCGAAAAATAAAGTTTACGTGATGCTTCTTGTTGTAAAGTTGATGTCGTAAACGGTGCTGCCGGCGATTTTTTAGCGGGCTTTTTCTCTAAATCTGAAACTTTAAATGTAGCCGTTGCATTTTTTTCTAAAAATTTCTGTGCCTCTTCCTTCGTTGAAAAGGTTTTAGGCAATTTCGCTTTAAATGTTTGTCCTTCTTCATTAGAAAATTCGGCATCAATCCTATAGGATGCTTCCGCAGTAAAGTTTTGAATATCGCGTTCACGCTCTACAATCAATCGCACAGAAACAGATTGCACACGACCCGCCGATAAACCACCCTTAACTTTACGCCAAAGAACGGGAGACAACTCATACCCTACAATTCTATCCAATACACGACGTGCTTGTTGCGCATCAACCAAATCGTAATCTATCCCTCTTGGGTTTTCAATAGCTTTTTGTATCGCCGATTTAGTAATTTCATGAAAAACAATACGTTTTGTTTTGCTTTTATCCAACTTTAAAGTCTCTGCCAAATGCCATGCAATAGCCTCTCCTTCTCGATCCTCATCACTTGCTAACCAAACCATATCGGCATTTTTAGCTAGATCTTTCAATTTTTTTACTATCTCTTTTTTATCTTTCGAAACTTCATATTTTGGTTTAAAATCACCTTCAACATCAACCCCCAACTCTTTGGAAGGCAAATCGGCTATATGCCCAAAACTGGACTCTACCTTAAAATCTTTTCCTAAAAATTTTTCGATAGTTTTTGCCTTTGCAGGTGACTCCACAATTACTAAATTCTTCGCCATACTTGATTTTTTTGTAGCTACAAATGTATATGAAAAAAAGTTTATCTGCCTAATTTTAGGGATTATCTGTTTTCTGTTTAAATAAAAAAGCCTGTTTTTCGCAGTCAAAAAACAGGCTTTTTAAAGAAATTCATCATTTATTCGTAAGACATTCCATAACCTTGGTTGTCTTCTTTTTTATCAAAGCCTACAGATTCTTTATAGATAAAGTAAACTGGTAAATTAATAAATGACTTAGTTATATATATTCCTATACAGCACATTAAAAAACCTATTACAGTAGACAATAACCAAGCAACAAATAATAATCCAAAAGTTATTAGCCATTTTTTATTACCTAACTTAAATCCAGCTTTTATAACTTCGGAAGTTGATAATTCAGGATTAAAAGCAAATACGACATTTATTAAAGTAACGGGAACTAACACATAAAAAATTGGTAAAACACATAAAGCAAATGCTAATAAGACAATACCAAAAGTAACTAGAGACAACTTAATAACTTTACCTAAATACGGTTTCTTTAAATAGTAGAAATAATCATCTGCTCCCATTTCTTCTAAATCCTTCAACTTACATATTCTATAAAAAGAGGCTTTCATACCAAAACTAATAACCATGGCAAAAAATGAAAACAACAATGCAAATATGAAAATTGGAACCATTAATAATGGTGTAAAATCCTGCATATTTTCCATGTTTTGGAATGATTGTGGGTCAATTAACCCCATTCCAAGCATTGGTAAATACATAATCAAGTAAAAAGGCACCATTAAAAGCATGGTTAATAAGAGCATAACAAGACCTTGCACCCACACTTTTTTAAATAATTCGATGGATTGGTTAAAAATGGTTCCAAAATCTAAAGCTTTTGCTTTTTCAATTTTATCTAATAAACTATTAATTGTGTTCATGTGTATCAAATATTGGTTAGTTCGAACCAAAGTAAACACTTTCCTGCATATTTTCAAAATTTAATAAATTTTTAAATCTGACACTTTGTCACAAAACATAAATAAATTGTATCTTTGCATGCTTATTGAAAATACGTGTTTCAACAACCTATGGAAAAGACAATAGACGAAAACAAACAAGGGGAATCTCTAGTTCTTGAACAAAAGGAAGGCAACAAACGCAAACTTTTTATTGAAAGTTACGGATGTGCCATGAATTTTAGCGACAGCGAAATTGTAGCTTCAATTTTAGCCAATCAAGGATTTAATACCACCCAAAATTTAGAAGATGCCGATTTGGTTCTGGTAAACACGTGTTCTATACGCGATAAAGCTGAACAAACCGTACGTAAACGCTTAGAAAAATACAACGCGGTAAAACGTTCGCACAACCCAAAAATGAAAGTGGGTGTTTTAGGTTGTATGGCCGAACGCCTAAAAACTAAATTTCTTGAAGAAGAAAAAATTGTTGATTTAGTTGTTGGCCCTGATGCTTACAAAGATTTACCAAACCTATTAGCTGAAGTTGATGAAGGTCACGATGCCATTAACGTTATTCTTTCAAAAGAAGAAACCTATGGCGATATTTCTCCCGTGCGCTTAAATAGCAATGGTGTTACCGCTTTTGTGTCTATAACGCGTGGTTGCGACAACATGTGCACCTTTTGCGTGGTGCCTTTTACACGTGGGCGCGAGCGTAGTAGAGACCCACAAAGTATTATCGAAGAAATTAACGATTTATCGAGCAAAGGCTTTAAAGAAATAACACTTTTGGGTCAGAATGTAGATAGTTACCTTTGGTATGGTGGCGGCCTGAAAAAAGATTTTGACAAAGCTTCCGATTTACAAAGAGCTACTGCGGTTAATTTTTCTAATTTATTAGAGTTGTGTGCCAATGCGCAACCTAAAATGCGGATTCGTTTTTCAACTTCCAATCCACAAGATTTAACTATGGATGTGGTTGAAACCATGGCGAAATACCGTAATATTTGTAATCACATCCATTTGCCAGTACAAAGTGGCAGCAACCGTATTTTAAAAGAAATGAACCGTTTGCATACCCGCGAAGAATACATGGAATTAATAGATAATATTAAACGTGTTATTCCCGATTGTGCCATCAGTCAAGATATGATTGTTGGTTTCCCAACCGAAACTGAAGCCGATTTTCAAGATACCCTATCATTAATGAACTATGTGAAGTATGATTTTGGTTATATGTTCACTTATTCAGAGCGCCCAGGAACTTTAGCTGAGCGTAAGATGGAAGACGACGTTCCTGAAGAAACCAAAAAACGAAGACTTTCCGAAATGGTAGAACTTCAGCAAGAACATAGTGGCTATAGAACCAGACAAAATCTAAACACAGTTGTTGAAGTTCTTATTGAAAAAGAATCTAAAAAATCGGACGCACATTGGTCTGGTAGAACCCCACAAAGTTTGGTTACTGTTTTCCCTAAAGGCGACTATAAAATTGGTGATTTTGTAAACGTAAAAGTTAACGATTGTACCAGTGCTACCTTAATTGGGGAAGCTATTGGGTATTCAATTAACAATTAATAATGAGTAATGAGTAATTAATGATTAATAATAGTATGAGTAATACTTTCAACCTTTTACTTTTCAACTTTTAACTTAACGAATGGAATCAATTCAAGCTATAAAACAACGTTTTGGTATTATTGGCAATTCGCCTGCACTAAATCGTGCCATAGAAAAAGCAATTCAAGTAGCTCCAACCGATATTTCGGTGTTGGTTACTGGCGAAAGTGGTGTAGGTAAAGAAAGTATTCCAAAAATAATACATCAATTATCTCATAGAAAGCATAACAAATACATTGCCGTAAACTGTGGTGCCATTCCCGAAGGAACTATTGACAGTGAACTTTTCGGACATGAAAAAGGCTCGTTTACAGGCGCTTCCCAAACTCGTGAGGGTTATTTTGAAGTCGCCGATGGTGGTACTATTTTTTTAGACGAAGTAGGTGAATTGCCATTAACTACTCAAGTCCGTTTATTGCGAGTTTTAGAAAATGGCGAGTTTTTAAAAGTAGGCTCCAGTAAAGTGCAAAAAACCAATGTACGTATTGTAGCGGCGACAAACGTAAACATGTTTGAAGCCATTGAAAAAGAAAAGTTTCGCGAAGATTTATATTATCGTTTAAGCACGGTAGATATCCATTTACCTCCGTTACGAGACAGGCAAGAAGACATTCATTTGTTGTTTAGAAAGTTCGCCAGCGATTTTGCATTAAAATACAAAATGCCAACCATCAAATTAACCGATGCTGCCATACAAACCCTTTTAAAACACCGTTGGGCCGGCAATATTCGTCAGTTACGAAACATTGCAGAGCAACTATCTGTTTTAGAGCAAAATAGAACCATCTCTGCAGAAATCCTAAAAAGTTATTTACCAACAGCGGGCAGCAATTTACCTGCCGTAATAAAAACATCCAAAGCCGAAAGCGATTTTAGTAGCGAACGCGAAATTCTATACAAAGTATTGTTCGACATGAAAAGCGACTTAAACGATTTAAAGAAGCTTACCTTAGAACTCATGAAACACGGTAACACTAAAGATGTTGAAAAAAATAACGAAAGCTTAATTCAAAAAATTTATGGTGATGATGAAGATGATGCCGAATATGAAGAAGACCCTGTAGATGACAGCAAAGTGCTTTCAATACCAGAACACAGCGTAAACCCTACATCACCTGAAACTTTAGACAAATACCATTTTGCTGAAGAAATTGAAGAAGAAGAAACTTTATCATTACAAGATAAAGAATTGGAATTAATAAAGAAATCGCTTGAACGTCACAGCGGAAAGCGTAAATTAGCAGCAGCCGAATTAGGCATTAGCGAGCGTACTTTGTACAGGAAAATTAAACAATACGATTTGTAAATAGTTAGCAATATTCAATTCCAGTAAACAGTTAAAAATACAACAATGCTAACTACAAATCGTTTTACAATTATTAACTAAATGTGTTACACTGAGCGCAGTCGAAGTGTTTTTAGATATTTATGAAAAACTATTTTTTTTACTTCTTAATTACAACTTTTAGTTTATCACTTTTTGGCTGTGGTTTTTATTCATTCACAGGCGCATCGGTTCCAGCAAATGTAAAAACCTATCAAGTAAATCGTTTTGAAAACAATGCGCTTTTAGTAGAACCGGGTTTAGAACGCGATTTTAAAATTGCTTTAGAAGATTTAATTCAAAACCAAACCAATTTAACACTTGTGCAATCAAATGGTGATTTGGTTTACGAAGGTGAAATAACCGATTACCGCATTTCACCAACCACAGCAACATCTCAAAATACAGCAGCCCAAAACAGATTAACAATAAGCGTTAAAGTAAGATTTTTTAACAGAAAAAAGGAAGATGACGATTTGGAACAAACCTTTTCATTCTTTTACGATTATGCCGGAAGCTCCCAACTAATTGGAGCCACAAAAACAACAGCACACGAAGAAATTTTTGAACGTCTTACTCAAGATATTTTTAATGCTACATTAGCTAAATGGTAGTTGGTTGATGGTTGATGGTTGATGGTTGATGGTTGATGGCAAAATTATTTTTTTTACGTTAGCTTTGATGCTAAACAAATGAAAACACAAAACTTAGTGACTTTAAATATTTATAAATCAGCAACTTTGAATCTTTGAATCTTTGAATCTTTGAATCTCTGCAACTTTGTAACTTTGTAACTTAGAAGCTTTGAAACTCTGAAACTCTGAAACTTTGAAACTCTGAAGCTTTGAAACTTTCTTTAAAAAAATGAACAACACCGATTTTACATACATACTTCAGCATCCGCAAAGCATCACGCATCCGCAAACCGAAGCTGTAAAATCCATTATTAATGAATTTCCTTATTTTCAATCGGCACGTGCTCTGTACCTTAAAGGTTTAAAAAACGAAAGCAGTTTTAAATACAATCAAGAACTTAAAACCACGGCTGCTTATACGGCAGATCGCAGTATTTTATTCGATTTTATAACGTCTGATGTATTCGTTCAAAATGAAATTTCAGAATTCATCCAGCAAAACACAGCACATTTAAAAGATATTGACATTGACATTGAAGACATTTCAGTAAAAAAAAGTATAAAAATTGACGATGCCCTAAAGCAACAAATAACAGCAACTATTGGCGTTTTAGACCCTACCCTATTTAAACCTAAAAAGGACCAAATACAAAAACCAACTGCTTTTACCTTAGATGAATCTGAAAGTATTGAAATTGCTGCCAAAGAAACAGTAACGCCAGAAACTGCTGCCAGTAATATATTAAAACTAGGCAAACCTCTTGAATTTGATAAAAGAGAAACTCATTCTTTTAATGAATGGTTAAATTTAACACGCCTGAAGCCTATTGAAAGACATGAAGATGTTATTAAAGAAGAACCGAAAGAACCTGAAACCCCTTCTAAGATAGATAAACTTAAAAAGTTTAAGCTTATTGAAGAGTTTATCAGCAAAAACCCAAAAATAAACCATACCACTTTTTCGCCTTCAAAAGTAAATCTTGCCGAAGCACAAATGATACAACCCGAAGCCTTAATGACCGAGACTTTGGCACGAATTTATGTTGAACAAAAAAACTATCAAAAGGCAATTCAATCTTATAAAATTTTAAGTTTGAAATATCCAGAAAAAAGTAGTTTCTTTGCAAACCAAATTAAGGCAGTAGAACAATTACAAGAACAAAATAACAAGAAATAATGAGTACGTTTACAATATTTTTAGCATTAATAGTTGTGGTAGCATTTTTACTAATCGTAGTAATCATGGTTCAAAACCCTAAAGGCGGTGGGTTATCATCATCTTTTGGCGGTGGTGGCACACAACAATTAGGTGGAGTAAAAAAGACAACCGACTTTTTAGATAAAAGTACCTGGACATTAGCAACTTTATTATTGATATTAATTTTATTATCTAACGTTGCTATTAACAGAGGTGGTGAAAGCGCAGATTCCAAAGCTTTGGATCCAGATGCTACAACATCACAACCTTTACCAACGCCAGCAAAACCTGCAAACAACACTGCTCCGGTAGAATAATTTGCACTACTATAAAACAAAAAATGCCAACTTTAAACAAGTTGGCATTTTTTGTTGCTGTAAGTTTGTCAGTTCGCAACCATTGGCACACTTTTAGAATAGTACATACCCGTTAACATTAATTTTTAAACTTAAAAATATATCACAAATGGCATTAAACATTAAACCATTAGCAGACCGCGTTCTTATTGAACCTGCACCCGCTGAAACTAAAACAGCATCGGGAATCATTATTCCAGATAACGCTAAAGAAAAACCACAAAAAGGAACCGTTATTGCTGCTGGAAAAGGCACCAAAGATGAGCCTATTACCGTTAAAATTGGCGATACTGTTTTATATGGTAAATATGCTGGCACCGAACTTAAATTAGAAGGTAAAGATTATTTAATAATGCGTGAAAGCGACATTCTTGCGATCATCTAAAAGCAAGTTTCAACACGTCATCACAAGGACGAGGAGTTTGCACGAAGTAACCTTTTGAATAGGGCTTCTAGTTTAAAGGTTTCCTCGGGTTAAAAACCCTCGCAATGACGAAAAAAAAATTAAAATTTCAACTAAAATTAAAAATAGATTCCCTCCTTCGAGGGAATGAAAAATAAAACTTTTCATTATGGCAAAAGATATAAAATTTGATATTGAAGCACGCGACGGTTTAAAACGTGGTGTTGATGCATTAGCAAATGCAGTAAAAGTAACTTTAGGCCCTAAAGGTCGTAACGTTATTATTAGCAAATCATTCGGAGCACCTCAGGTAACTAAAGATGGTGTGACTGTAGCTAAAGAAATTGAATTAAAAGACGCTCTTGAAAACATGGGCGCACAAATGGTAAAAGAAGTTGCTTCTAAAACCAACGATTTAGCCGGCGATGGTACTACGACTGCGACCGTTTTAGCACAAGCTATCGTAAAAGAAGGCTTAAAAAATGTGGCTGCTGGTGCTAACCCAATGGATTTAAAACGTGGGATAGACAAAGCTGTTGAAGCTATTGTTAAGGATTTAGAAAAACAATCAAAGAAAGTAGGTAACTCTTCTGAAATGATTAAACAAGTGGCTTCTATTTCTGCTAATAACGACGATACTATTGGCGATTTAATTGCTAAAGCATTTGACAAAGTTGGTAAAGAAGGTGTTATTACTGTTGAAGAAGCTAAAGGAATGGAAACGTATGTTGACGTTGTTGAAGGTATGCAGTTTGACAGAGGTTATCTATCGCCTTACTTCGTAACAGATACCGACAAAATGATTGTAGATTTAGACAATCCTTATATCTTATTATTCGACAAAAAGATTTCTAACTTACAGGAAATCCTTCCCATACTAGAACCAGTAGCACAATCTGGTCGTCCGTTATTAATTGTTGCCGAAGATGTTGATGGTCAAGCATTGGCTACTTTGGTGGTTAACAAATTACGTGGCGGATTAAAAATTGCAGCTGTAAAAGCACCAGGATTCGGAGACAGACGTAAAGCCATGTTAGAAGACATCGCGATCTTAACGGGTGGTACTGTTATTTCTGAGGAACGCGGTTTCACTTTAGAGAATGCCGATTTAAGCATGCTAGGTACCGCTGAAACTGTTACTATTGATAAAGATAACACGACTATTGTAAATGGTTCTGGTGATGCCGATGCTATTAAAGGACGTGTAAACCAAATAAAAGCACAAATTGAAATCACTACAAGCGATTACGATAAAGAAAAATTACAAGAGCGTTTAGCTAAATTAGCTGGTGGTGTTGCAGTGCTTTATGTTGGTGCTGCTTCTGAAGTAGAAATGAAAGAGAAAAAAGACCGTGTTGATGACGCATTACACGCTACAAGAGCTGCTGTTGAAGAAGGTATTGTTGCCGGTGGCGGTGTTGCCTTAGTAAGAGCAAAATCGGTTTTAGAAAAAATTACAACGGAAAACCTTGATGAAACAACAGGCATTCAAATTGTAGCACGTGCTATTGAAGCACCTTTACGCACCATTGTTGAAAATGCAGGTGGCGAAGGTAGTGTCGTAGTTTCTAAAGTTATGGAAGGCAAAGGATCGTTTGGTTACGATGCAAAGTCTGAAACTTATGTAGATATGCTAAAAGCAGGTATTATCGATCCTAAAAAAGTAACACGTATTGCCTTAGAAAATGCGGCATCGGTTGCTGGAATGATTTTAACTACCGAGTGCGCTTTAATTGACATCAAAGAAGATGCTCCAGCTATGCCAGGCGGTATGGGTGGCGGTATGCCAGGAATGATGTAAATCGAGAGCCTCGACACACAGATATTAAAGAACGCCTCCATTTTGAGGCGTTTTTTTGTGGGTTTAATGTTCGATGTATAAAAGTTACACAGATTAAGAACTAAGATGGTTATTCAACTTTTTTATTCGAATCGATTAACTCAATTAATTTCACAAGAGATGATTTGATTTTATCAGACTCACTCTTTTTAAGCATCAATTCAGCTTTCTTTTTCATTCCGCTATAATTTGCCTCGGGATAAAGTTCAATCAGTTGAGCAAAGTACTTATCAATCCCTTCTGCAAGTTTGATTTTCCCTTGTTCCGTAAATGCGTCCTCGTCATTAATCTTATCCAAATAAATAGTATAATTACTTATAAGAGTTTCAATATTTGAATTAATATTATTTTTAACTCTTGAAGAGTTCGGGTCATCTGCACTTTCTTTTATTTGGTCATTTCCTAACTTAAAATAGTCAAGTTGTAAACTCAAACCATAATGCCAAACAGCCAACATTTCTATATCATAAATATATTTATCTTTACGGTCAGTTGCTTGATAAATTTGACTCATATCTTTCCAATGGTCAAAGAATTCCGTAGCAACATCATTCCGATGTTTTAAGCCCAATTCTTTGTCTTTTAGTACTATTTTGAAATTTTGTTCATCTGTTAATTTTTGAACAATTATTCTTTGCTCAGGATTATCAAAAGTTGGTTTTTTTTCATCATCCATGTAACCAAATCTTAATTCAAGAATCGCTTTGTCATAATCGTTAATATCCCAATACCTTTTGTCTAAAGGGAATTCGTGCTCTTCTGTTTTGTTACAATTGGTTAATGTTAAGAAAGCAAACGTTAAAAGAAAGTATTTAATTTTTATCATTAATTGTTATTTTTGGTTTTTTATATTTGTTTAACAAAGTTAATAAACTGTCTACTTCTTTCTCGTATCTTTTTTGTTCACTTAAAACATAGCTGTGAAAAGTATTGTAGTCATATTCTTTTTGAAAAGTCCTTTCCTTTGTTTTCACTTCTCTTATTATTTCCTCGATTTTGTCTTTATCAAAAGTATTTAAATCAGATATCTTTTCCTTTGCTTTTCTAGCAAACAATTCTGTAATTTTGATGTGATATTTCTCGTGATTTAAAAGTTCTTTGCTATTTGTGTTTTTTTTATAAACGAAAGAGCGCGATGGATGAAATAATGATTGGACGGTAACGGAATTATCATCAATATCACTATCTATTGAGGTTACAACATATGCAAATCTTTCATTACCATAAAGTGACTTTTTGAAAAATTCTAGACCTCGAAAATTCTGAAATGTGATTTGGTCGTACTTATCAAAAGTTAGAGGTTTTTCGTAATTCAAAAAATTTGTATGACTCAAAATCCCAAAAACAATTGAAGTAAAAATTAGAATTAAAAAACTGTATTTTGAGAATTGCAATAACTTTTTTAGCAACTCCCTATTTTCATCTTTACGTTCTTTTAATAACAAAAACAATTGATAAATTGCTGGTGAAAAGTAAAGCAGTGAAACCAGTAGAATTATTAATTTGTCATTCATTCGTAAAGATTAGCTTTAATTACCTGCAACTATAATTATGCAAAATCGTTCTAGTATTTAACGCTAAACGAATTTAATAAATTTTCTCACAAAATCAATTCATAAAAGCATAAAAAACTCCAAAGCCATAACCTTGGAGTTTTTTATATAAGTGGTTTAAAAAAATCATTTACCTGCCTCCCGGTGGGCAATACGTTTTTAAATAATTAGTGAACAATGTTTTTAAATGCGCTGTCGTGCCTTCGCCTTCCCGAATACCATGTGTACGGTTTGGATACGGCATAAACTGAAACTGTTTGTTGTGTTTTACCAATTCGTTTACTAAAATTTCGGCATTTTGGTAATGTACATTATCATCGCCGGTACCATGAATATACAATAAGTTGCCTTGTAAATTTTCAGCATACGTTACAGGCGACCCCTTTACAAAATCTTCCATATTTTCTTGTGGCAAGCCCATATAACGTTCTTGATAGATGTTATCGTAAGTTAACTGGTTTGAAATAGCCGCTAATGAAATGCCCGTTTTATAAATTTCAGGATATTGAAACAACAAATTTAAAGTTGCTGAACCGCCTCCACTATGCCCCCAAACTGCAATACGTTCTGGATCTACAAAATGCCACTTTAGTATTTCTTCGGCTGCCATGGCTTGGTCTTTAATATTAATTCTTCCTATGTTTCTATAAATACTTTTACGCCATGCGCGCCCTTTTGGTGCTGGTGTCCCTCGGTTATCCAATGATATGTAAATATAGCCATCATCTGCCATACTACCATTATAATTCCAGTTTCTACCTGCGCCATAAGAATCGTTTACCGTTGTAGATGCAGGTTCAGAATACACATAAAACACTACGGGGTATTTTTTTGAAGCATCAAAATTGGTTGGTTTTACCATCCATCCATCCATTTCAACGCCTTCGGCAGTAGTCACTTTAAAAAATTCAACTTTAGACGTCTCTTGCAATCTAGACAGATTGGCTTCTATACTGGCTTCCGTACTAATTGGTTTATGGTTTTCAAACGAAATAAGCTCAGAAGCTGGTTTTGTAAAATGGTTTGAAAACGAATGCACGGCAAAAGCACCTGTTGGCGATACGTTATAACTATGTGTGCCTTCTAATGCTTTTGGGCTTACCAACTCTAAAGTTCCTTTACCATTTAGCTTCGTTTTGTAAAGATAGCTTTGTGTGGCATTGTTGGGCGATGCCATAAAATACACATAGCCATTTTTGGTATCAATGTATGACAGGTCTATAAAATCGTAGGCGCCTTTGGTTATTAATTGCTCTTTCTTTCCTTCTAAAGACACGTTATATAAATGCCTCCAACCATCTTTTTCTGAAGTCCATAAAATATTTTTTCCGTTGTTGTACCAAATAAAATTGTTGGTAAAATCGATGCTATAGTGGTTTCCTGCTTGATAGATATCTACCCAAGCTGCATCGGTTTCTTCTTGTATAACTTTAGAAATACCCGTTCTTGGTTCAGCAATAAAAAGTTTGCTTTGGTTTTGTTTTCTGTTTAATTGCTGAATTAATAAGTTTTCGGTTGCTGGTATAAACTCCATACGCACCAAATAATTTTGACGTGGATTTCCTGGAATATCCATCCATGTGGTTTTTACATCATCAATAGTTACAACACCGACTTTACAAGACGACGGTGTTTCGCCAACTTTGGGGTATTCCAAAGGCACTATTTGCGAATAAATAGAGTCGGTGTTATTAATCATATAAAACGTCTTGGTATCGCTCGCATCAATTTGCCAATAGGCTATCGATTTACTATCTAAACTCCAACGAAAACCATCGCGACAGGCAAATTCTTCTTCATAAACCCAATCAAACGTTCCGTTGATTAATGTTGCAGTCCCATCGGTCGTTAGTGCTTTTATTTTTGAGTTGCTTAAGTCTTCAACATATATATTATTGTCACTTACATAGGCAGCCAATTTACCATCGGGAGATATTTTAGCAAACATAAGCGATGCTTCCGGCAAAGTTTTACCTAGTTGTTGTAAAGCGCCTGTTACCATATCTAAAACCCAATAATCCCCTTTGGTATTTAATCGCCATACACGTTTGGTATTAGTAAACAGCAACACTTTTTGCTCATCTTTTGAAAACGTAAAATAACTTACTGTCAAAGGTGTGTTACTACCGCTAGGTATTAATTGCTCTTTTGATATTAATACTTTAGCATCATTAGAAGGTAAGGTATGCTGAACAATGCCCTCGCTTTGAATTGTATAATACGATTTACCATCGTTAGACCATTTTAATCCTGAGTCTTGCGAAAACCCTTGGATTGACAACAAACTAATAAATAAAAAAACTAAGGATACTTTAAGTTTGCTTTTGAAATTAAAAACCAATTTAAAAATGTGCATAAAAGTTGTGCTTTAAATGAATAATAAATTTCCGAAGTTAATATTTAATTTGAAACTGCCAATATTCAGACTCTTAGTTTAACAGCTTCTTGTGATGCGTTTATTAAATGATTAACACTTAGAGACTGTTTAAGTTTTAAGTTTATTGTAATAAAATGCAGGAAGCAACAGCATTAAAATGATGGGTTGAATGATAAACCTGCGTACATTAAAAAATAAATAGTAGTCTTCTTGTCTTGGGTTAATAACAAAATACAAATAAATGGCCATTAAAGTTACAAAAGCCAACGTGTATATAAACACTGAGAACTTTATAATGCTTTTGTTTTTAAAAACCACATAGAGTATGCCTAATGAAATGACTGTATTTAAAATATATCGAAATGTAGTAAACATGGCGACTTTAAAAATTTCGCGTCTGGGACTATCAATATACAAGTAATCGTTTTGAAAAAATGTTAAATAAGGATCGTAAAACAAGTCGTCTTCAAAAACTCGAACTAAAATCAACAATCCGAATAACACAATTAATAAGATGTATTTTGTTGGATTATTCATTGCCTCTCTTCAATTTTGAAAAACGATTCACCCAAAAAACCCACAATAAAAATACCATCCCATAAATAATAGCAGGAAAAACAACCTTATGAAAAATATCTTTTTGATATGGATAATGATACAAACCTATAGTTAACAGAACAATGCGCAATAAATTAACTGTATAAATCAAAACACTTCCCGAAAGGATGTAGAAAAATGTTGTTTTAAACTTAGAAGCAAAAGCCACGATAAATGACACAAATAATATAATAACACTAATAGAATTACAGCCTTCAACAACACGTGCTAAATATTGGTTGTTAACAATTAGCTTCACTGATGGTTCATTTGGATGTGGCAACACTTGTGCATGATATCCAAAAGTATTTAATAACGATTCACTTTGTTTAGCCACTAAGTGCGTCATGTAATCTGGGTAAAATTTAGCCCCGTCAGAAAACTGCAAATAAAACTTATAGAGTATTGACAGAATAATATACGTCAATAAAAACGCAAGTATAAACTTTATAACCAACTTATATTTTACTAAAAGTGCTTTCAAAAAAACAAATGATTTAAATTAAGGAACATTGAGATTAAAAACCATAATTTCACAAGGCTTATATATTTTTTATGCTTAGGAACCATTTTAATTAAATTTCTTCACCTCTTAAAGCATGTTATCTTATATCTTATTTGAATATCCTTAGAGAAGGAATATAATTGTATTTTTTGCCATTTGAAACTCTAACCGTATTTATAATAATTATTGTAAAATTATAAATATATAAAATGATTATTGGAACATATGCCTTAAAGACACTAAAAGGAGTTATGTGTTTAAATATAGGACTAATGACTCCAAGAAACAATAAAATGGAGTATGAAAAAAGCACAATAGACCAAGTTATCTCAAAATTTAACATGGATTTACCAAGCTCATTCACATTTTTCAGTTTATCCTTTTTAAGTATCCAAAAAACTAAAGGAAGAATAATTCCTAATATAGGAAAGAATAAAAATCCAAGAGCAGATAAGCTCATTAATATTAAATACCCTTTATCCTCTTGAATTTTCCAATCAATAATTTCATCGGGCGTTGTATTTAGCGCAATTGCTAATCTTTTTAAAGAATCCCCTCTGGGTACTGTTTCGGCATTTTCAATTCTTTGAATTGTTCTTAAGCTCAAACCAGAATCTTCAGCCAATAACTCTTGAGTCATTCCTCTCTGATTTCTTAAACCTTTTACTCTTTGTGATAAATTCAAATCGTTCATTTTATATACTTTTAATTTGAAGTAAAAGTATTCGGAGTTTCATTATTTATGTTGCGCCTTTAATATGTCATTTTTACGTCATTTGTGTCTAAACACAATCTACAACTTTTTATAAGGTTAAAATTATGCAAACCAAATATATAATACATCCCTTTTTAAATACTTTTACAAAAACTTTACAATTTTATGATTTTCGAACAACTAAAACCCCAAGTAGAAGCTATTGTTTCAAACACCAGCAAAACGGTAAACGAACGCCTGTTAAATATTTGCGAACTCCTTGAAAAACACGTTAGCTATTACAACTGGGTTGGGTTTTATTTTAGAAATGGCAAAAAAGAGGAACTTATTTTGGGCCCGTATGTTGGCGCACCAACCGATCATACTGTAATTCCTTTTGGAAAAGGTATTTGCGGACAAGTAGCGGTTAGCAACCAAAACTTTGTGGTTCCCGATGTGACAGCCCAAGATAATTATATAGCTTGCAGCATTACGGTTAAAGCTGAAATTGTTATCCCCATTTTTGTAAATGGCGAAAATATTGGGCAAATTGATATCGACTCTAACACGCCAGACCCTTTTACTGAAGCAGACGAACGTTTTTTAGAGTTTGTTTGCGCACAAGTTGCCTCCATACTGGAGTAAATTTTAGAATTTCGAATTCCCTGTTAACAAATCAAAGATTTAGTTAAAAAGTCGTCTCGTTTTTTGTTTTATAAACAGTTGTATTTTAGTTGAAATAACTACTTTTGCAACTTATAATTAGATTAAAAAAATGAGCAACGAAAAAACAGTAAAATCAGCATTAATTTCTGTATTTAGTAAAGAAGGTTTAGAACCTATTGTTAGAAAACTAAACGAACAAGGTGTAACCATTTATTCTACTGGTGGTACCCAAACATTTATTAACGACTTAGGCATTGATGTAGTTCCTGTAGAAGAAGTAACATCATACCCATCTATTCTTGGTGGTCGTGTAAAAACATTACACCCAAAAGTGTTTGGAGGTATTTTAAACAGACAAAACCATGCAGGAGATGCCTCTGAATTAGAAACTTTTGAAATCCCTCAAATTGATGTCGTTATTGTTGATTTATATCCGTTTGAAAAAACTGTTGCTTCGGGCGCAAGTGAACAAGATATTATTGAAAAAATTGATATAGGTGGTATTTCGTTAATTCGTGCTGCTGCAAAAAATTACGCCGATGTTGTTTGTGTAGCATCTGTTGATGATTATGCAGCGTTTTTAGAACTTATTTCGGCTAATAACGGAAGTATTTCTTTAGAAAACAGAAAACGTTTTGCTACAAAAGCATTTAAAGTATCGTCGCACTACGACACTGCCATTTTTAATTACTTCAACAAAAACAACGAAGAAACTGTTTTAAAAATTAGCGAAACTAACGGAAACGTGTTGCGTTATGGCGAAAACCCGCACCAAAAAGGGTTTTTCTTTGGCGATTTTGATGCGATGTTTACTAAACTTAACGGAAAAGAATTAAGCTATAACAACTTATTGGATGTTGATGCCGCAGTGAATCTAATAAACGAATTCAAAAATGAAGCGCCCACATTTGCTATTCTAAAGCACAACAACGCTTGTGGTTTTGCTCAAAGCAACACCATTCACCAAGCGTATAAAGATGCTTTAGCTGGCGACCCTGTTTCTGCTTTTGGTGGTGTTTTAATTAGCAATACTGAAATAGATAAAGCAACTGCTGAAGAAATAAGTAGTTTATTCTGTGAAGTCATTATTGCTCCCTCATACAATACTGAAGCTTTAGAAATCCTTAAAGGAAAGAAAAACAGAATCATATTAGTTCTTCATGATGTAGAGTTGCCTCAAACCAATGTAAGAAGCTGTTTAAATGGCATTTTGGTTCAAGATAGAAACATGATTACAGACACTATTGAAGGATTAACTTATGTGACCAACAATAAACCATCAAAAAACGAGTTAGAAGATTTAATATTTGCTTCAAAAATTTGCAAGCACACAAAATCCAACACCATCGTTTTAGTTAAAAACAAACAATTATTTGCTAGCGGAACCGGACAAACCAGTCGTGTAGATGCTTTAGAGCAAGCTATCCATAAAGCGAAAACTTTTAATTTCGATTTAAACGGTGCTGTTATGGCTAGCGACGCATTTTTCCCGTTTCCAGATTGTGTGGAAATTGCAAAGAAAGCTGGTATTACCGCTGTAATTCAACCAGGTGGTTCTATTAAAGATCAGTTAAGTATTGATTATTGTAATGAAAATAACGTTGCTATGGTGTTTACTGGAACGCGTCATTTTAAACACTAAATAAACAGCAATATTTATTAACTTTTACTACATTTACGAAATAAGTTTTTAAACCTCTAAAATCACTAATAGCACATGGGCTTTTTTGACTTCTTAACCGAAGAAATTGCAATAGATTTAGGTACTGCAAATACTCTTATTATTCATAACGACAAGGTTGTGGTTGACGCACCTTCCATTGTAGCTCGCGATAGAATTACCGGAAAAATTATTGCCGTCGGTCAAGAAGCCAGTTTAATGCAAGGGAAAACACATGAAAACATCAAAACCATTCGCCCCTTAAAAGACGGTGTTATTGCCGATTTTGATGCTTCAGAACAAATGATAAGTATGTTTATTAAAAACATACCCGCATTAAAAAAGAAATTCTTCACTCCGGCGCTTCGTATGGTAGTCTGTATTCCTTCGGGCATCACAGAAGTTGAAATGCGCGCAGTAAAAGAAAGTGCAGAACGTGTAAATGGTAAAGAAGTATATTTGATACACGAACCTATGGCGGCGGCTATTGGAATTGGGGTTGATATCATGCAACCTAAGGGTAATATGGTAGTTGATATAGGTGGTGGTACTACCGAAATTGCTGTTATTGCATTGGGCGGTATTGTTTGCGATAAATCGGTGAAAATTGCAGGTGACGTATTTACAAACGACATTGTTTACTACATGCGTACGCAACACAATTTATATGTGGGCGAGCGTACTGCGGAAAAAATAAAAATTCAAATTGGTGCTGCCACCGAAGACTTAGATTTACCTCCAGAAGACATGAGTGTTCAAGGACGTGATTTGCTTACCGGTAAGCCCAAACAAGTATCTATATCGTATAGAGAGATTGCAAAAGCATTGGACAAATCTATTTTACGTATTGAAGATGCCGTTATGGAAACCTTATCGCAAACACCTCCGGAATTAGCTGCCGATATTTATAATACGGGTATTTATTTAGCAGGTGGTGGTTCTATGCTAAGAGGATTAGACAAACGTTTATCTCAAAAAACAGACCTACCGGTTTACATAGCCGAAGACCCTTTACGTGCTGTTGTAAGAGGTACTGGTATTACGCTTAAAAATTTAGCTAAATACAAAAGCGTTTTGATTAAATAGGCTTATAAAACATGCAACAGATTATTAATTTCATAATAAGAAACAAAAACTTTTTGTTGTCCTTGTTGCTGTTTTCTATTTCTTTTGTTTTTACAATTCAAACACATTCTTACCATAAAAGTAAGTTTATAAACTCTGCCAATTTTTTAACTGGAGGTATTTACAATTCCATTAATAATTTTACGGGTTATTTAAATTTGAAGTCTCAAAACCAAATATTGGCAGAAGAAAACAATCGTTTAAAAATGCTGCTGTTTAATTCTGAAAACAAAAAAGACTCTACCTATATAGATACGGCCTCTTACAAAGGTTCCTATAAATTTACGTTGGCAAACGTTATAAGAAACACCTATTCTGGCGCTAATAACTTCCTACTTTTAAATAGAGGAAAAAACGATGGTTTAAAACAAGATTTAGGGGTTATAAGCTCAAAAGGTGTTGTTGGTATTGTTCATGGTACCAGCAAACATTATGCAACGGTTATCTCTGTATTGAATACCACAAATAAAATTAGTGCTCAGCTAAAAAAAACAAATCATTTTGGCACACTTTACTGGAATGCCAAATCTCCTTATTACATTCAACTTATTGACATTCCTAAAATAGCTCCTATTGTAAAAGGCGATACTATTATTACATCGGGGCGTTCGTCCATTTTCCCTAAAGGAATTCCAATAGGTATTATACATGATTTTAAACTTGATGCCGCCGAAAATTATTATGAAATAAACATCAAATTGTTTAATGATATGACCAATCTTGAACATGTTTATACTATTGAAAATATTGATACTGACGAGATTAATAATTTATTAAACAAAACCGTCAATGAATAACACTGTGTTTGTCCATATTACGCGTTTTATTTCATTGGTTTTTTTACAGGTCGTGTTGTTCAGTAATATTAACTTTTCAGGTTACATTAACCCATTTGTTTATATTATGTTTATAGCGTTGTTTCCTGTAAAAAACAATCGTTTTATTATTATTTTTTTAAGCTTTTTCTTAGGGCTAACTATCGATTTATTCTCAGATACTGGGGGTATTCACGCCGCAGCCTGTGTTTTTATAGCCTATATAAGACCCGTTATATTAAAATTCTCTTTTGGAGTAATTTACGAGCATCAAACTATAAAATTTAATACCGTTGAATTCGGTGAAAAACTAACCTATCTTACCATTCTCACTTTTCTACATCACTTTGTATTGTTTTTTTTAGAAATGTTTAGTGTTTCAAAAATAATATTAGTGCTTCAAAAAACGTTATTCTCAAGTATTTTTACTATTTTATTAATTCTAATTATAACCATTATTTTTAGTAAAAAAACTAAATGAGACGATTCTTACTTGTTATAGCAATAGCCGTTGTCGGACTTATATTTCTATCTAGGCTTTTTTATTTACAGATATATAGTGGGGGAATTCAAAATTTATATGAAGACAACGCTATTAGAAAAGTTTATGACTATCCAAAACGAGGTTTTGTTTTTGATAGGAATGGCGAGTTATTGGTTTCCAACCAACCGTCATACGACGTTATGTTTATTCCTCGTGAGGTAAAACCTTTAGATACTTTAGAGTTTTGCAGTTTATTGAAAATTGAAAAAACCAGGTTTAAAGAAATCTTTGAAAAAGCATATCATTACTCCCCATGGTTACCTTCCGTTTTTATTCCGCATTTATCAAAAGAAGATTATGCCAGCTTACAAGAAAAAATGCGAAAGTTTGAAGGTTTTTATATCCAAAAACGTTCCTTAAGACATTATGAAACCACTATAGGCGCCAACGTTTTAGGTGATATTGGCGAAGTTAACGACGCTATTATTGCCCGAGATCCTTATTATAAAATGGGCGACCTCATAGGGAAACAAGGTATTGAACTCTCTTACGAAAAAACATTACGCGGTGTGAAGGGCATTAAGTTTATTCAAAAAGATAGATTTAATAGAGATTTAGGACCATACAAAGACGGTATTTTCGATACATTACCAAAACCAGGTAGCGATGTCACCATTACCATCGATGCCAAATTGCAGGCTTATGGCGAATTGCTCATGCAAAATAAACACGGTGGTATTATTGCCATTGAACCTAGTAGCGGCGAAATTTTAGCCATGGTCTCAACACCAACCTATAACCCTAATTTATTAGTCGGACGCCAACGCTCAGTTAATTTCACAAAATTATATAACGATAGTATTAACAAGCCTTTATATGACAGAGGCCTTCAAGCCATGTATCCGCCTGGGTCTCCATTTAAAATTTTAAATGCACTTATTGGTTTGCAAGAAGAAGTTGTAACTACCGAAGACCGGTTTTATTGCAACCATGGATATAGTTACGGTGGTAGGAAAATGGGATGTCATAGCCATCCAAGTCCTTTGGCAATGAATGGTGGTATTTACAATTCCTGCAATGCCTATTTTGCGAATGTTTACAGAAGAATTATAGACAAAACCAAAAGTCCTGCAACAGGCATGGATATTTGGAGCAACCATGTAAAAAGTTTTGGCTTAGGCGATTATTTGAATAACGATTTATCGGTAGGGCAACCTGGTAAAATTCCTAATAGTAAAACCTACGACCAAATTTATGGCAAAAACAGATGGGGAAGTACTTTCAACTTATCAAACGCTATTGGGCAAGGTGAAGTATTAACAACACCTATTCAATTAGCAAATATGACCGCAGCCATTGCCAACCGAGGATACTATTATACCCCTCACATCATAAAAAATATTGAAGGTCATACCATTGATGTTAAATATACCACCCCTAACCATACCACCATAAACAAAGAACATTTTGAACCTATTATACAAGGTATGTTTGATGTTTATAACCATGGAACCGCTGCAAGTGTTCAAGTAAAAGGTATTGAAATTTGCGGAAAAACTGGAACTGCCGAAAACTTTGTAAAAGTTAAAGGGCAACGCATGCAGCTTACAGATCATTCTATATTTATCGCATTTGCACCAAAAGACAATCCTAAAATAGCCCTTGCTGTATTTGTAGAAAACGGGTATTGGGGAGCACGATTTGCTGGAAAAATAGCCAGTTTAATGATTGAAAAATATATTAATGATACTATCTCCAGAACCGACATGGAAGATTGGCTTTTAAAACATACTTTAGAACATGAGTACGCAAAACCATATTCTGGACAACCCTTTGGAATTAATAAGAATACAACTTTAGAAGTTGTAGATGATTCAGAATTTAAAGAGCTTAAAGAATTATTGAATGAACTAAATAGCAAATCAAGAAACCCTGATGAACTGAAGAAAACCCAAGGTGTAAATTTATAGATTAAATTAAATAACTTAATATAGACAATAAACATTAATGATAACGGAAGCTAGCAGATATTACAAATTTGATTGGATTACCATTATTTTATTTCTCCTGCTTGTTGGTTTTGGATGGTTAAACATTGTATCGGCTTCCCATTCTGGAGACACCATAAACTACTTGGATTTTTCGCAACCTTACGGAAAACAGCTCATGTTTATCTTTTTAACCGTAGGACTTATTATCCTTATTTTAGCGATAGAATCTAAATTCTACGAACGTTTTTCTAGTGTTATATACATTATTTCCATGCTGTCGTTGGTGGGTCTTTTTATATTTGGAAAAAGCGTTAACGGTGCGACCTCTTGGTATGCCATTGGCGGCATGACGATACAACCCAGCGAATTTGCAAAAGCCGCTACAGCGCTTGCTGTTGCAAAATACGTAAGCGACTTAAACACCGATATTAAAAAAGTTAAAGACCAAATTACTGTATTTGCTATTATTGCACTTCCTGCGGTATTAGTATTACTTCAAAAAGATGCTGGCAGTACGTTGGTTTATGGTTCTTTTATTTTTGTGTTATATAGAGAGGGCTTATCACCAATCTATTTAATCCTTCTTTTAATGCTTATTGTTATTTGCCTATGTTCCTTAAAATTTGGAGTTGTCATAACATCTCTAATCATAACAGTATTTGTATTAGGTCATCATTTTACCAGACGAAGAAAACCGTTGTTCATTCAACCTATTTCTATCATTCTACTCAGTATTTTAATTTCATTTGGTGTTCGATATTTCTACGACAACCTATTGCCTTTTCATCAAAAAGACAGAATAACTATTTGGCTAAGTCTTGAAAAAGATCCTATTAAGCTAGATCTTATGAAAAAGACCATCGCTTATAATTTAAATGAATCTGAAAAAGCCATTAGTTCTGGTGGCTTAACAGGAAGAGGTTATTTAGAAGGCACTAGAACCACCGGAAAATTTGTACCCGAACAGCATACCGATTACATTTTTAGTACCGTAGGCGAAGAATGGGGCTTTGTCGGTAGCGCAGCAGTAATTATTGTTTTTATATTACTTTTTCTTCGTATTTTGCATTTGGCCGAATTGCAACGCTCTCAATTTAGTCGCATGTATGGTTATGGGGTTGCATCCATATTTTTTATGCACTTTTTTATAAATATTGGTATGGTAATGGGCATTATCCCTACCATTGGTATTCCGTTGCCTATGTTTAGTTATGGTGGTTCAGGACTTTGGGGTTTTACCATTTTATTATTTATTTTTATTAAGTTAGATTCAGATAGAATCAACCAATGGTAAGTCAACAACAAACACCTTTATTTTAACCTCTTATGGTGAGAAATTGTTTCTTTTTAATGGGTATTGCCATCATACTTTCGTCTTGTTACGGATCAAAAAGCATGTTGAAGAATTCTTTTTCGGTTGAACAATCCAAAATGATAATGAGTTCAGATTCTCTAACTCCCATGCGGGTTTTCAAAATAACCAACAAAAGAGATTCGTTATTGCTTAGAACCAAAAGTCAGGACGTTAAAGTAAACCCAAACGATGTTGTTTTACAACGTTTTGTAAAAAGATTATATGCCACCGTTAGAGACAGTATATCTTTAGGCGTTGGTATTGCGGCGCCACAAGTGGGTATTTTAAAAAACATTATTTGGGTGCAACGATTTGATAAAGAAAATTTTCCTTTTGAAGTGTATTTAAATCCAGTAATTAAAACCTATTCAGATAAAAAGCAAACCTTTAGAGAAGGCTGTTTATCCATACCCGACAGAACTGATACCTTAAACACCCGAGCTTTTTCAATTGTAATTGAATACGACACGATGAAAGCTGAACATAAAACCGAAACCGTTGAAGGTTTTACATCGGTAATTTTTCAACATGAAATAGACCATTTAAATGGCATTTTGTATTTGGACCATTTGAAAAAAGAAGTGGCTGATGCTAAATCGAGAAACTAATCATTGAACTCATCTTAACTTTTTCTATTTCTTAATCTCCAACTTTTCAGCAAAGTAATCACAGAAATCTTTCATAGTAGCAGTCATTTTTTCATCTTGGGTCGCTCGATGAAACGTATCGCTCATTGCCACTAGGGTTTGATGGAAAAACACTTTCATTTCATCAACAGGCATATCTTTAGTCCATAAGTCAATACGCAAGGTTTCTTGGGCTTTAGAATCCCAAACCGCCAACATCATCGCTTTTGCTTCCTCGTTGGTTATACCGCCATCTTCAGCGGTCCAAGAGAGTTTCTCTGGGACTCTGTTAGCATCAAGTTCTACGTTTAATTCTATTTTGGATGTAATCTTCGACATTATTTTCTTGGTTTAAACTTTGAATTATTAAAAATTTCTTCAGGACTTTTTATTAGCATGTCTTTTAAAGACACTTCATTTTGCTGCATATAAGCCCTCACTATTTGCCAACCTATATATTGCCCTAAACGCCCTGGCGATTCGGTATCTATACCTTCTAAATAAAATTTAGAAAAGGGTGCAGGTGTAATAAATCTGCCAGCTAATTTAGCATCGGTGCTAAACAACAATTCACGCTCTACAAAATACCTCCAAATATAACTTTCATTAGCTATGGCCCAATCAAGTTGTTCTTTGTTGTACCCAATACGCGCTGCCTCCATTTTAAACGGAATAACCACATCTTTAAAATACAGTTGTTTACCGAAGTAAATAAGTTCGTCCAAAAAAGTCTTTCTTGGCTGTTGATAGATGTATTTTTCAGCATATTCTGTTGCTAAATCGACTACTATTTGTTCTTTTTTTAGATCCTCCCTTAAATATTTAGGTATGTTTTCATAAAATTTGTGGTTGCTACCTAAATAAGTATCTAATGCAATAACCACAATCGTATCGGTTACAATAATGCGGTTTCTATAATCGACATCGCTTGTCGTTGTAATAATTCTAGGCGTATGAAACTCTGGAAAATAATATTTTAAATGATTGAATAGAGATTCAATCTCCAATTCGGTTTCATCCATATTCAAAAACGCTTTTTCAACCTCTTTAAATAGTTGTTTTTGCAAGGTATCTTGTGCCTTTTCAATCCAGAAAGAATCTTGATATTTTTCTGAAAACATAAAAGGATATGCCTGCTTTAATTTAGGAAGATTTTCACTATTAATTTCAGCAAACAGCAAATCAAATCTTTCAATATGAGCATCTAAATTAATCTTGGCTATGTTATTTTCTAACTGACTTTCATTTTTGCAAGAAAATACCGTTACTATGATGCTTAAAAAAATTAATATATACTTCATATAAAACTTAAACGCCATAAATTTTTATTAATTAAGTGTTTCGTCTATTTTTGTTTGCAAAGGTACTATTCTTAGTTTTAAATTCATTTAATATGCAAACAGAAAAAGTTGTAAATTATATAGTTAATTGGTTAAAAGATTACGCAACCAAAGCTGGTGTAAATGGTTTTGTTATTGGTGTGTCTGGCGGTATCGATTCTGCGGTGACTTCTACACTTTGTGCCAAAACAGGATTTTCTTTACTCTGTTTGGAAATGCCCATCCATCAATCACCTTCGCAAGTTAATAGAGCGTTGCGTCATATAGAATGGTTACAAGAAAAATTTCCAAAGGTGATTATGACGCAAGTGAATCTAACCCCTGTATTTGATAGTTTAGTTGCTTCTTTGCCTCCTGTAAAAAATGAAGAAGAGCGTTTTATGTCTTTAGCAAATACGCGAGCCCGGTTACGAATGACTTCTTTATATTATTTTGCAGCTTTACATAAATATTTAGTTGCAGGCACTGGCAATAAAGTTGAGGATTTTGGTGTTGGATTTTATACAAAATATGGCGATGGTGGTGTTGATTTAAGTCCAATTGCCGATTTGTTGAAAACAGAAGTCTATACCATTGCAAAGCATTTAGGTATTAATCAAGATATTATTGAAGCTGCACCAACTGATGGCCTTTGGGGGGATGATAGAACTGATGAAGATCAAATAGGCGCAACGTATCCAGAGCTTGAATGGGCCATGAAAATGGATGAAATAGGTAAACATGCAGAAGACTTTACGGGCAGGGAACAAGCCGTCTTTAATATATACAAACGCTTTAACACTACCAATAAACATAAGATGATTCCTATACCTATTTGCGAAATTCCTAATAATTTGATGTAAATGTTGCACATTATCCAAATATTCACTACATTTACGGCAAGCTTATTCTCTCAATTATAATATTCTCTCTAACCAAATTATAATAAAAAAAAGCTTTTACAATTATGATAAAATTATTGATAGCAGACAACCACCCTATTACCAGGAAAGGGCTTGAGGTTCTTTTTTCGGCATCTTCTAACATTAAAATTGTTGCAAGTGTTGATAATGGCGACGCCATTTTAGAATACATCAAAAAAAATCCTGTGGACATTATTTTAACTGAAGCTGATCTTCCAAAGCTTAACGGTTTAACCGTTTTACGTTATTTAAAAAATGATTATCCAGACATTAAAACTATTATTTTAAGCGCACAACCTGAAGAAGTGTATGCCGTAAACGCTATTAAAGCGGGTGCTCATGGCTACATACACAAATCAGAGAACGTTATTACCATTAACGAAGCTATTTTAAAAGTTAACGATGGCGGTATTTATTTAAGTAACGATTTAACGCAACAATTAGCCTTTGGAAACAGGGTTAATAAAGGCGGATCTTTCTATAAAAAACTGTCAACCAGAGAAGCAGAAGTGTTAAAACTTTTAACTATTGGTAGAAAAAATAAAGAAATTTCTAAAGAACTCGATATTAATGAAAAAACGGTTAGTACTTATAAGGCACGTTTAATGCGTAAATTAAAAGTTACTAATTTAGTTGATTTAGTTAATCAAGCTAAACTTAACGAGTCGTTATCATCATAACACCCGATTAAGTTTTCTAGACAACAACATTTTTAGACCCGAATAGTCTTTTACTTCTTCAAGTATATTTCTATTCGTGTCTATTTTGTTTTGTAAGGTTTCTTGCTGAAATTCTTTTACTTTTTGGTCTATTAAAAAACATCGAAGACTTAAAATAGTTTCACTTACCAATTGTGCAACAGTATGTGTTTTTTCCTTTGGAAAAATATTCATGCGTTGCCAGTTATCTAAGGTATAGCGCTCATCTTCCATTAAAATATGGGTGATTTCGTTACCCATACTAGCATCTACCTGATTAATAAAATTTTTAAGTTCAAACGCTGGGTTTTGGTTTAGGGTATCTATAATCGTGTAATACAAGGATTTAAATTGCGGATTGGTAAATTCCATTTCATCATCCTGAAGATCTAAAAACACTTTTTCAAATACTTTGGCTTGGTGGATAACAGGTTCTAAAACCAACTCCCCTTTTGCATTTTCCTTTAAAACTAAGTCCTCAAAATCTTCGGTTCTGTTACCGTAAAGCAACAATACTTCAATTATTTTTCGCTCGAGAATATACTGAATATCAACTTTTTCTATAGGCTGTTGATGCTTTATAACCTCAAAAGCTTTTTGTTCGGATTTAAACTGCTTGTTTTCTTCCTGAAACTCTTTTTTGTTGATTTGAGCCAGTGTACTAAATAACACTTCCTCACTTATATCCATAATTCTGGCGCATTCCTGAATATAGATTTCCTTTTGAATACGGTCTGGAATTTTAGAAATACTATTTACAATATCCCGTACCGTATCGGCTTTTTTTATAGGGTCGTTTTTAGACTCTTCAAATAAAATAGATGCTTTAAACTGAATAAAATCCTTAGCGTTTTCGGCTAAATAAACAGACAATTCTTCCAACGTATTTTGTTTGGCAAAACTATCGGGGTCTTCACCTTGGGGGAACGAACAAACCTTAACGTTCATGCCTTGTTCTAAAATTAAGTCAATGCCACGAAGCGATGCCCGCATACCCGCAGCATCCCCATCAAAAAGAACGGTAATGTTTTTGGTTAGACGATTTATGAGCCTGATTTGTTCGGATGTCAATGCGGTTCCCGATGAAGCTACCACGTTTTTTACGCCTGTTTGATGAAACTGAATCACATCGGTATAGCCTTCAACCAAAAAGCAATTATCTTCTTTAGCGATGCTTTGTTTAGCATGAAAAATCCCGTAAAGCACATTACTTTTATGGTAAATATCACTCTCGGGTGAGTTTACGTATTTAGCAGCTTTTTTATCATTAATTAAAATACGGCCACCAAAACCCAATACGCGCCCACTCATACTTTTTATTGGAAACATAACACGCCCTTTAAACCTATCGAAGCGCTTCTCTTCTTTGACAATGGTAAGTCCTGTTTTTTCTAAAAATTCCAGTTTATAACCTTGTCTTAAAGCTTCGTCCGTAAAGGCTTGCCATTCATCTAACGAGTAGCCTAAATCGAATTTCTTAATAGTTTCTTCTGTAAAGCCGCGTTCTTTAAAATAGCTTAAACCAATCGCTTTTCCTTGGTCGGTTTTATGTAGTATTTTTTGAAAATAGGTGTTTGCAAACTCACTTACCAAATACAAACTTTCGCGTTCACTAGCCTTTTCCTTTTGTTCATTACTTTGCTCGGTTTCTTCAATTTCTATATTATACTTTTTAGCCAGGTATTTTATAGCTTCGGGATAGGTAAAGTGCTCATGTTCCATTAAAAATGATACCGCAGTACCGCCTTTACCCGTTGAAAAATCTTTCCATATTTGTTTTACGGGCGACACCATAAAACTAGGAGAACGCTCGTCGCTAAACGGACTCAAGCCTTTAAAGTTACTGCCCGATTTTTTGAGTTGCACAAAATCGCCAATAACCTCCTCTACGCGAGCGGTTTCAAACACTAAATCTATGGAAGCTGGTGATATCAATTATGGAAAATTACTTTTTAGAATGTAAATGTAATTATAAACTATTGATTTTTGAAATTTAGAATTATTGGAAGTTTGAATTTGTACGAAAAAATTTATATGTTTGCTTGGCTTAAAGTATAAAACATTAAATCAATTTTATATTTATATAGTTACCTGAAAATTAAAAAAACTAAATGGCTAAAAAGAAAAAAATACTTGGAATTTGTGGAAGCGCCAGTCGAAATTCAGCGAATCTTGCCATCCTGAAAATTATAGCTGAATTTGGGAAGTCTGATTTTGAATTAAATATATTGGATGACTTGACCGAATTACCACATTTCAAAACAGAACTGACCTATAAAAATGTACCAGAAAAAATTGTTGAATTTAGGAATAGAATTGCAACTGCCAACGGAATTATTATCTGTACGCCAGAATATGTTTTCAGTATCCCAAGCGGACTTAAAAACGCCATTGAGTGGTGTGTATCGACAACTGTTTTTTCCGATAAACCCATTGGACTCATAACAGCTTCCGCAAGTGGTATAAAAGGCCATGAAGCGCTGAAACTGATTATGGAAACCGTACAAACAAATTTTACAAAAGAAACAACACTTCTCATTCAAGGCATAAAAGGCAAAGTAGATAAGGAAGGAAAGATTCTTGATAAAGAAACCGAAAATGAACTGAAAAAATTTGTTCGATCGTTTAAAGACCTGACGAATAAACCAACAGGTATAAATATATAAAAAATGGCTGTTTTGGGTTTAATCTAAGGCAAAAAACATAAGCAAAACAAATAAAAAGCTTCTAAAAAGCAAGTATTCATAAGAAACTACATTTTATAATGAGGTGTCTTTTTTTATTTTTATATACCTTATTAAAAAGTAGTATATTGCATACATACACAATATAACTATAATTGTACTACTGCTTATTATGGTTATACGAGTGTTAGGCACAATAACAAAAAATGACAGATAAATCAAATAATATAAAAATAAACAGAGCTGATATAATTACTTCTGTTTCTAAATCTGTCCTTGGTGCTGTACCTTTTGCAGGGAGCTTACTTTGTGAAATAGTAGAAAATACAATTCCAAATCAACGATTAGAAAGATTAACGGCTTATGTTAAAGAACTTGATGAAAAAATATTGAAAATTTCCAATGAGAATCTAAAAGACTTATTAGAAAATCCAATTTTCATAGATTTAATCGAAGAAAGCTTTTTTCAAGCATCAAGAGCTTTAACAAAAGAAAGAAGAAACTATATTACCAATATTGTAATTAATGGAATAACAAATGACAAACTTCAAATAGAAAATTCAAAATTTCTTTTAAAAATCATACAAGAACTAAATGATATTGAAATTATTTGGTTAAGATTTTTCCTTGAACCAACTATAAACGGAGATAAAGAATTTAGAGAGAAACAAAAAAATATCTTGCAACCGATTTACTTATATAGAGGCGCGGATAAAGAAGAAATAATTAAATCTACAATTCAAAAAAATTATAAACTACATTTAGAAAGATTAGGTCTCGTTGTAAACCACCCCAAAACTGACAGTAAAACTGGTCTTCCTGTATTTGAAAAAAGTTCTGGACAACAACAAATTAAATATACCAGAATAACAACATTGGGAGAAATACTTCTCGAAAATATAGGCTTAAAATAAAAACACTGTGCCTAATAACACAGAGTATAAAATCATTGCGTCTGACCTTTTGCTTCCGCAAAGGTCATCGCGGCTGAACATAGTTCAGCCAAATTTGTTATCTTGGTGCGCACAACGCTTTATACCCGCAACGTTGTGCGTTATTTGAGAAAAATAAATATAATAAAACCATTCAAATACATTAATGGCTAAAAAGCAGAAAATATCTTTTCAATTTCTCATTAAACAAATGGGCACATCTGCTGGTACAGCCATATCTATTTTGACATTATTAGGAATGGGATTTACGGCAGGAATTTATTATAACAATTATGTGAAAAATGTTGAGATATTGGACATAAAAAAAAATAATTTTATGGAAGTTCGAACATTAAAGTTCGAAATAGAATCTTTAAAATTAGACAACAAAGAATTAATAATAAAAATCACTGATTATGAGCAAGGAAGCAAAAAATGAATCAATCAGTGATTCTCTAAATCTAATTGTAAAGAAAATAGAAACTTTACAAAAAGATGAAACTCTGAAAGACAACAAATCACTAAATGAAATACTAGAAACTACAATTGAAATAAAAACTTTCTTTAAAGGAGTTAAAAAGATATTTCACATTTTATTTAGTTTAGTCGTTTTACTTATGATACTACTTATTATATCAACTTCTTATAATATTAAACTTGAAAATGTAAATTCTGAATTGGAAAATTTAAAAATTGATTCTACAATTCAAAAAATACTAGATATTAAAAGAATAAATCAAAATGATTCAATCACAACCTCATACAGTTATCAAGTTCGTGATGACAAAATTGTAACTTATAATGATTTAGTAAACATAAATGATAGCTTGTTAAGTCTAATGGGAGAGTCAGTAAAATTAAGGCATGAAGTCGTAAATAACAATGATAGCATACTAAACTTATTAAAATCATCATACGAATCAAACCTTAATTTATACAAGTCAAATATCAATTTAAAATCAAAAAACTATGAACTTGAAAAAAAATTAAATTTGATAAATGAAAATTATGGTATCGACTTCTCTAAATCTTATAAAATAAAGAATGATGATACAACCACTGTTTTTAGTTTAAAAGGAAAAAAAGTAGATTCGGCTTTTATTTTATTAAACCATTATCGCAAAAATCTTTCATACGATAAAGTAAATAATGAATGGCATATCATAGAAAACAAATAAAAACGAACGCACAACAAAGTGTATAAAAAATTGCTCGTTTTACCTAAACCAATGTTAGTTACTCGTTTACTAGCTTCTGATTTTCCTTCAGAAAATCCTTGCGCACAAAACCGCACTATTATTATACAAACACGTTAGTTGGAAACTGAAAAAAAAATGAAAGAACAAGGAATTAAAATTTTATATGGAATTTTAGTAATTGGAATTTTAATTTCAATCTTTCACATTATTAACGACAAAAATGGTTCTAGATTAGGAAATATAATTGACACTTTTACAATTACTTCATTAATCTTATTTCTATCGACAATCGTATTTATTTTATTATCGTTCAAGAATAATATCAAAAAAATAAGTGTTTGGTTTCTACTAATTTTAAGTTGCCCTCTTGCAGTTTTGTCAATGACTCATTTGACCAAAGAATTTTCTCTGAAAATAACTGAAACAACAACGCCAACCGAATTTGCTTATAATGTAAAAGTTGACCCAAATATTTATGAACGTGATAAAATCAAAATTCAAAAATTGGTTGACAGTTTAATAAAAGTTAAAACCGTTGAAAAACCATCAGAATTAGCTTTAAGATATTTTGATGGTAAAACATATAATGACACAATCGAAAGAGATTGGGCAATTGATTTATCAACAAAATTTGAATATAAAGAATCGATTATTGACACACTATTTTACTCTGAAAATGGAAATGACATTGTCGCTGGATTATTAATAAACAAAGTTTTTAATGAGCTAAAAGACTATCCAAATGGCGGAATTGAATATTTTGGAAAAGGTTTTGAATTTGACAAAGACAACTTAAAACCAATAAAAATGTTAAAATATTCTGTGGCAGGTTATGACAATTATAAATCGTGTTCAGACAGATTAAGATATTATTATTTAAAAAAAATCGGAACTTATGAAAACGGACAAAATATGAACGACATAAGATTTTTAAACAGAAAATAAAGAGCCCGTTACCAACACCATGCATAAAAAATTGCTTCAAATAATAATACTTACCTTAATCACATCTTGTGGTTCAACAAAAAATACGACTGACTTAATTGCGGATGAAAAATTTGAATTATGCTCTGAAATCAAATACAACCGACTTGTTACTGAAGTTGGACCAATTGAAGGAAAACTGATTTATAAACAGAATATCCATAGTTTACTAGAAAACTCACTGATTCAAGAAAAATATCTGACTGAAATAAGCATAAACGGCTATTCGGAATTATTACAAAAAGCAAATAGGAAAGAAATAAAGCCTGAATTTTTCGAGAAATTTAAAACTGATAGCAACTATTTAATTGATGCGCTGAGTAAAATTCCAGAAGATAAATTTCAATTAATAATGTATCGGAAATTATTCTTGGATTTAATATATACGCAACTGAATTAAAAACTCTATAGATAAGCCATATATAAAAATCGTTAGTTTTAGATAAACTCAAGCTAGTTGCTAATCTGCTAGCTTTCAATATTCCTAAGAAAAGTTCTCATATACAAACACGCAACTTTAGTTATAACAAGCTAGCAATAACTCTCATCTTTACTTGAAATTCAAACTCAAATGAAATTATTAAACAGGCAACATTAGAAGTTGATAAGATTTCTCAAAGAAACCTCCAAAGCATTTGCAACTTCAAGCAAAGTATAAAGCGTAGGATTCACCTTCCCATTCTCTAACTTCTCTATTGCTTGCCTATCTTTATTACAAGCACGAGCTAAATCAGACTGGCTCCAGCCCTTTTGACTTCTTAATTCAACAATACGTTGACCGACTTTCTTTTTAAGTTGCTCTTTGTTCACAAAACAAATGTCAATTAATTCTACGACAATTTTGTCATATTAAAGTTTGACAAATGAATTTTGTTTTGTAGGTTTGTCATATAATAATAATATGACGATTGAATAAACTAAGAAAACTAAAGATTTATAAAAAATTCCAACCTCGTGAATGGAAATATACGCCTGTTCCTGAAATCCGACTAGAGGGACGATGGCTGAAAGAACTCGGATTTGAAATCGGAAAAGAAATTGAAGTTAGACAGCAAAAGAATAAACTGACTATCACGCTGACCGACAAAAAGAAAGAAAAATAACTACGCCCAACTGGCGGTTTCTTATCTTTATGGTTCTATAAACTCTAGAAAGGCGGCATAGCAAATATAAAACAGATAATTATGGACAGAAAAGATTTTTTAAAAACAGGACTGATACTTGGAGGAGCGACACTTGTTCCATCGGCATCGGCTTTTGCCCAAAACCTAACTGGCAACAACATTGATAAATTGGTTGACAAGGATGGTAATTTCATTCTCCAACCTTTGGCTTATGCTAATAATCATTTAGAACCATATATGGACGAAGAAACTTTATATCTTCATTACACGTTCCATCACGGTGGGGCAGTAAAAGGGGCAAACAAAGACCAGCAGATGATCAAAAAGGCTTTGGACGACAACAACCTTGAAACGGTTGACTTTTGGACAAAGAAATTGGCTTTTCACCTTTCATCACACATTCTTCATTCCATATTTTGGACAAACCTTAGCAATAAAAAAACGGATCCCAAAGGTGACTTACTAAATCGTATTGAAAAGGATTTTGGCAGTTACGACAAATTAAAAATGTATCTCGCGAAAACATCCAAGGACGTTGACGGAAATGGTTGGGGTATTTTGGGCTATCAGCCATATACAGACAAGCTAACCATTTTACAATGTGAAAACCACGAAAAACTTGCACAATGGGGTGTTATTCCTTTACTTGTCATTGATGTTTGGGAACATTCATATTACCTAAAATACAAAAACAAACGGGCGGACTTCGTGGATAATCTGTTCAACATCATCAATTGGGACAATGCCGCACAACGGTTAGACGACGCATTAAAATTGACCAAGTGAAAGAGAAGCCGACATTCAAGGAAGCATTAAAATTCTGGACTAAACTCGGCTTTATTAGCTTTGGAGGACCTGCGGGGCAAATTGCCATTATGCATGAATATCTCGTTGACAAAAAGAAATGGATAAGCGATAGCAAATTTCTGCACGCTTTGAATTACTGTATGGTTTTACCCGGTCCTGAAGCACAGCAGTTGGCCGCTTATATCGGATGGTTACTTCACGGTATTAGAGGCGGATTGGCGGCAGGTATATTGTTTGTACTACCTTCCATGTTTATTCTTCTCGGACTGAGTATGATCTACGTTTCCTTTGGGAACATCCCGTGGATTTACGCCATGTTTAACGGACTTAAACCCGCAGTAATCGCCATAGTAATTCTCGCACTTATTAAAATTGGCAAAAAATCGTTATTAAGTCCGTTTCATTATTTCGTGGCTTTTGCTGCTTTTGTTTGTATTTTCTTTTTCAACGTGCCATTCCCATTAATTATTCTTGGCGCTGTTATATTGGCGGCATTGAGCCGACAAATATTCCCGAGATTCTTTAAAACAAACAATAATCTAACGGGTAAAAAGGAAATCGATGAAGATGCATATTACATTAACAAAAATGTGGTTATTCAAAATATAGGATTTAATCCGTTGCGGTTATTAAAGCAGGTTGGAACAAGTATTTTGTTATGGATAATTCCACTTGTAGCCTTCTACTTCCTGACATCCGATTTTCAATTTTGGAAAAGCCTATCGGTCTTTTTTACAAAAGCTGCATTTGTAACCTTTGGCGGAGCTTATGCCGTGTTACCGTATGTAGCACAGGTAAGCGTTGAACAATTCAATTGGCTGACAAATCTTCAAATGATCGACGGCCTGGCACTTGGCGAAACAACACCAGGACCTTTAATTATGGTACTTGTATTTGTTGGATTTATGGCAGGGCATAATCACTTTGGTAATTCACTTGCCATGGGAACCATCGGACTGGTAACGACAACATTTTACACTTTTCTTCCTTGCTTTCTGTTCATATTTGCAGGTGCACCCATTATTGAACGGACACAGGAAAACAAAAAAGTAAAAGAAATACTTTCGCTTGTAACGGCAGCAGTTGTTGGTGTTATTCTCAACCTGACTATCTATCTGGGCAAGGCTGTCATATTTCCTAAAGAACTTTTGTTTTCTGGACTGGACTATGTGGCATTAGGCTGGATTGTAATTTCATTTATCGCCATGTATCGTCTTAAAATCGGGATGATAACTTGGATAGGCATTAGTGCGATTTTTGGACTTGTTTATTACCTGACGACACTACTATAAAGGACAGAAAAAGGGTATGCATATATACGCCAGCCATTAAAAGAAACGAGGCTGTCTAAAAGGTCTAGTTCTATGTTCATATTGAGCACTTCGACAAGCTCAGCACAGGCTTTGTCGAAATAGTTTAATTACTGGTAATCAATATCGGTTTCGACAAGCTACCATTGACGTATTTGCTAAACCGCTGTTTTATAGCTAATTGACAAACCAAGTTCTCTTGCCATTTTCATAATGTTCTTTTGTTTATTAAACAAGATCTTCTCCTCATAATCTTTGATTCCCTTCTCTACATATGACAGTCCTTTAACAAATAGCTTCCAATAGAGCTCTGCCAGTTTTCTTGCCATTGCCTTTATTGCCGGTGATGCCCCTTTCTTTGCCCTTATCTTTCTGCCAAAAGCACCCAATGCAATTTTCTTGCTGTTGAGCAGGCTCGTGGCCGCTTGCTTAAATATCAGGCCGGCCTTTGGTTGTCCTTTAGCCTTATAGTTTTTTTTCATCTTGCCCGAATGGTGCTGTTTTGGCGCCAGTCCCAACCAGGAAGTAAAATGCTTTTCTGTTTTCCATTTATGTAAATCAGTCCCTATTTCCGATAGGAGCTGCATCCAATTATAATCTGTTATACCGGGTAGGACCGTAGCATCTTTGCCTTCAAATATTTGCAATAGATAACGGTCCATTCCTTCTATATTTGGTTTGTGGTGCCTCACGTTTTTTCGTGGAGTTGCCTTATTTGATACTTTAGGCCGGTTTGCCCCCATCTTTTTAAGGACTTCTTCCATTTTCAGATCACAACCGGCAATTTGTTGTTGATAAAAATCATAGCACACCACTGCTTGGCCCAAAGCAAATAGCCCTGCTTCATTGTAGTGCCCTTTCAAGGATTTAAGGATCAGTTCCTTTTTTGTTTTCAACACACTCCCATGGCATAGCTTTACCAAAACCCCGGGATCCCTTTCGCCCTTTAAGATCGCCCTGATTATTTTCAATCCACTTACCCCGTGAACTTGGTCCAGAACTTCTTTTAGCCGAACGTTCATCAGGGTCAGTGCTTTTTGCATATGGTTAATATGCATAGCAGCACTACGGATGTGATCTTCGCGCAGGCGTTGATAGCTCCTTAGTTCATGTACCAGTTCATCTGCAACAAAACAACGGTTCAACAAACCATAGCTGTGCAATTGCTGTATCCATTGACAGTCCTTTACATCGGTCTTTCTGCCTGGAACTTGTTTTGTGCTCCTGCCATCCACCAACCATACATCGATGCCTCTTGCCTTCAATATATCATAGAGGATGACCCAATACACTCCCGTGGCTTCCATGGCCACTGAGGTTACATTGTTTTCCTCTAAGTAAGATACCGCCTGTTCCAGATCTGATGTGAAGGTATCAAAACTGCGAACCTCCTTATCTTCAAGACCTATGAAGATTTTTTTGGCTCCGATATCGATCCCTCCTGCGTTTTTCCTGATTTTTTTCATCCTACATTATTTTTTAAAATCACACCCAGAAAATTTTTATGCTTGCTAGACTACCATTCGGGCATTATTATAAATAAGCACCATAATCGCTACCCCTATTTTCTGAAAACCATACTCAACCACAGGTATATAAACACTACGCTGTGCCTCGGAAATATTGTGACTTTTTGTTAAACTTGCACAAAATACGTCATCGCATTCGCTAGTTAAAAACTTTAACAAAAGTCTCAACCTGACAAATTAAATTTAAAGGACTTTTTAGACAGCCTCATTATAATCAAAGTTTACATCTAATCCATATCAAACCTTAAACCAATGGATATATTGTTTTGTTTGATGGCTTGGTCTTTAAAAATGGGTGATAAATCATATTTAACATACAACGCCACTTCATCAAAAGCAATGTAACCACTTAAACCATACACCAAATTACTGGTATTAAAACTTTGTTTTTGCTTTTCTTTTTTTCTATCGCCATCTAACTCGTATTTTAATTTTTGGCGTGTGCCAATGTTAAATCCGCCATAACCTCCAAGTCCTATTTTAAATTGGTTGTCGGTTGAATATCTAAAATAAGTGTCTTTCTCTATTTTTTTTGAAGGTCCGAATTCAAAATGCACTGGAAACACTAAATTGGTAATGGATAGTTTCGATTTTTTTAAATCCTCAGGAAAAACCTCTAAAGTTGTTTGGTTTCCTTGCTGAACAAAATACTGGTTATCGGTTGGCTTTAAACCATTTATCTGAAGCGAATACCCATATTTAAAGCGCATAAAATTAGATTCTTTAAACACACGTGTTTTCCACGCCCATCCTATTTCGAAAAAACGTGACCCGCCAAATTTATAGGGTGAATTGTCCAGCTTTTCACCTTCAATAATGGCATTGTTTAATCCGAATGCCAAAACAAAATCACTTGTAGTACGTAAATCGTATTTTTTAGGTTTGTTATCTTTTTTAATTCTAAAACCTGCAAAACTACCCTCATCACCACCTATACTAATACCAATTTCAGAGGTGTTTTCATCGTTATTGGTTTGGTAACCATCTTCATTTCGTTCTAAAAGTGCTATTTTATTATCAATAATAGCCATGCGATTTTCAATATTTAAGGCACGTTTTTTTGCCGCTTCTTTTTTTAGTATTTCAGCTTCAGTACTAGAAATAGTACCATTTTCCAACCGTTTATTAATAGCCTCAACTTCTACTTTCAAAAAATCGCGTTCTTCATTTTGAATTTGCTCTTTTACTTTTAGCAAGGCTTCAATTTTGTCCTTGTTATTTGTCTTTTGGATTGTGTCTTGTGCATTGATTAATTGCACACTTAAACATAGCGCAGCTAACGCTAAATACTTGGTAATTGTTTGCATAACTGTTCGTTTTTTTTATGCTGAAATACCCTTTCGACCGTGCTCAAGATACTATTTTCAGCGTTTGTTAATGATTGATGATTGATGATAATCTATTTTATGGATTATGTTTTTTCTATTTATTGATGGGATTCCTGTTTTCACAGGAATTTATTAATCGTTTCGTTGAGCCACAGCTGTTTTTACCGAATTATAGCTTGCTTTTATAGCTTCAAAAACTTTACTTCTAAAGGATTGGTCTAAATCGTTTTCAACATCTTGAAGCAACATATTGGCATCGACCACGCCACTCGTTTTGTTATATAATTGTTTCAATCGTATTTCTTGTTGTGCTTCAAGCAACAGCGCATCAATAACAGCATCCGAAACCTCTTGGTTATTATCTTTTAGCAGCTGTACCTTAGCTACAACATCCTGTACTTTTTGGGCTTCAAACGTTAAACTTTCTTGCGCCACTTTTACTGGTTGAAGCACTTCTTCTTCTTTTTTAATTAGGGTTTTGTACTTAGTAATAGCAACAGTACCTTCATTAATTTGAATGGTTGAATCATGTTCTAACGGAAGCTTTTCGACCTTCTCATTAATCTGTATTTCTTTTTCGACACCTTTTGATACGTTTACCTCATCAACAGCAACTTGTATGTTTTCATTTTTCTGAATAACTCTTGGTGAATCGACTATTACGGGCTTCACGTCTTCGGTATTAAAAAATTGAAATGCAACAAACAAAACACCTACAATACTGGCTGCAATACCTAACCACCAAATAGCTTTATTATTTTGTTTTTTGTCTTCCTTTTCCAAACGTTCCGAAAGTTTCGCCCATGCATTGTTTGATGGCTGTAAGCTTCTGCTTTCTAGTTTATCTTTTATACTGTTGTCAAATTTATTTGATTCCATAACTTGTTGTTTTTTCCAATTCCTGTAACCGTTCCTGAAGCATTTTTCGTGCTTTAAATAATTGCGATTTTGATGTGCCTTCGGTAATACCTAGCATATCTGAAATTTCATGATGTTTATACCCCTCAATGGCATACATAACGAACACCATTTTATAGCCTTCTGGAAGCCCATCTATAAGTTGTTGTATTTGGGCAACCTCAATATCTGTATTTATATGATTACTGTAATCATTTTTGAAATCGACTTCTTCAACAGGAAATTCAACTTGCTTTTGCTGTCTTAAAAACGAAATGGACTCTCTTACCATAATACGCCGAATCCATCCTTCAAAACTACCTTCTGCCCTAAAACTGCTTAAATTGGAAAACACTTTAAAAAATCCGTTAAGCATGGCTTCTTCGGCATGTTGCAAATCTTTAATATAATACCTGCAAACACTCAGCATTTTTGGCGCAAACAACTCATACAGCACATGCTGTGCCTCACGATTGTTTTTAATGGCACTTTTAATGAGTGCCGATTCGTTCTTATGGAGTTGTATGACTTTCAAAAATGATTTCATTTAGCCTTCTGTTTATAAAGACGCCAATTTTATGTTAATGGTTGCCTGATCCAATTTTTTTTTTAGAACTCGTCTTAAATATAATTTTAAGTTGGATTAATTAGTAAATTAAACACCTGTTTTTTCTTAAAACAATTTGATATTTTTGCATGGAAAACTAGAAAACACCATTAAATATAACACAATTGAAAGTATTGATCCTCAAGGTTTACGTAATTATATTGAAGGAATGAAAGAGGACATAAGAAATAGTTCTGCAAATATTAATTCGGTTTACTTTTCTAACACAAGCAATAGCTACCAACCTCATTTAGCTCACATCCAGTAGTAGTAATAAATTTTCAAAAGAATTTCTGTAAAATATTTTTGATAGCTCACATATTAATCGTAATATTGCAATGAAACAATTAAATAAAAAATGGGATTAGCCAAAACCGACATGTTTACCGATGAGCAAAACGAAATTTCTTTGTTTGCCAAAGTCTTTGGACACCCTGCAAGGGTAGCCATTCTACAACACTTATTCAAAATCAACTCGTGTGTTTGTGGTGATTTGGTCAGTGAAATTGGATTGGCACAACCTACAATTTCACAGCATTTAAAAGAATTAAAGCATTTAGGATTAATCAAAGGAAATGTGGAAGGAACAAGCGTTTGCTATTGTATCAACACCGAAAATTGGTCTAAAATGAAAGATGTTATGCACCAATTTTTAGACCAAGACATCCCTAAAACAGATTGTTGCTAAAAAAAATTGAACTCATTAATCGTATCATCGCAATAAATAAATATAGTTATGAAACGAGCATGCTAAAAGGTTTATTAATCAAAACAAGGATGAATAGCGAACTGCATGTGACCAATAAAAAATTTCTTGAAACAGACTTATCCTCGAGGCAGAGCCACAGAGGTATTTCGCCTGTTTCATTTTGACCTCAGGGTCAAAAACCGAAATTTTGTATTTTACCTCACCCAGAACTGCCTTTTCGTGCAGTTCTGACCTCTCCTCCAAAGGAGAGGTGAATTGGACACCCCGAGGCAGAGCCGTCGGGGAATTATTTAGATTAAAAAAATAAAAAGATGAAACTATCAGAAGTAAAATCAGCATTAAAAGAATTAGAAACCATAGGTTTTCAATTGCCAAACGGAACTTTAGTACCTAGCCACTTTCACGTCACAGAAGTTGGTAAAGTCACAAAACATTTTATTGATTGTGGTGGCACTGTAAGAAATGAAGAAGTGGTAAACTTTCAACTTTGGAATGCCAACGACTATAGCCACAGATTGCATCCAGAAAAGCTCATCCACATCATAGAATTGTCTGAAAAGGTTTTAGGTTTGGAAGATGTAGAAATAGAAGTGGAGTTTCAAGGCGAAACCATACAAAAATTTGGATTGGATTTCGACGGTAAAAATTTCTTGTTGACATCTAAACAAACCGATTGCTTGGCAAAAGACAAATGCGGAGTTCCTACAGAAAAAACAAAAGTAAAATTAGCTGATTTGAACAATGAACCTTGTTGTTCGCCAGATGGAAATTGTTGCTAACAATAAAACAAACGTTAAGAAATGACAACAACACAATCAACCTTATTTTCAGGAATAGAAAAATTAATCAAGGAATTAAATCCCCAAACTATTACAGAGGAACGTAAAGCTGTTTTACAACCGCTAGCTGATTTTATTCAGTCAAAAGTTTCAAATGGACAGGACATTCGAATCAACTTTATCTGTACCCACAATTCACGAAGGAGTCATTTGTCACAAGTTTGGGCACAAACAATGGCTAACTACTTTAATATTAAAAATGTGTTTTGTTATTCAGGTGGCACAGAAGCTACGGCACTTTTCCCAATGGCGGCAAAAACGTTGCAAAATTCAGGTTTTGAAGTCAAAACGATTTCAGAAGGCAACAACCCTGTTTACAGTATTAAATACGCTAAAAACGAGCATCCTATTATTGGATTTTCAAAAAAACTGGATGATGATTTTAATCCGAAATCTGGATTTGCAGCTATTATGACCTGTGATTCAGCAAATGAAGCATGTCCGTTTGTTCCAGGAGCAGAGAAACGTATTCCTATAACTTTTGAAGACCCAAAAGCATTTGACAACACGCCACGACAGGCTGAAAAATACAATGAAAGAAGTCTGCAAATTGCAACTGAATTATTTTACGTTTTCTCTCAAATCAATTCATAAAAAATGGCAACAAAAAAATTAAGTTTCCTTGACAGAAATCTGACTTTATGGATATTTGTCGCCATGGCTATTGGGGTTGGACTGGGATATTTTATCCCTACATTTCCCAACATCATAAATTCGTTTAGTAGCGGAACAACGAATATTCCCATTGCAATCGGCTTAATATTAATGATGTATCCTCCCTTGGCAAAGGTTAACTATTCTCTGTTGCCGAAAGTTTTCAGAAACACAAAAATCCTTTCGATTTCACTTATTCTAAATTGGATAATTGGCCCTGTTTTAATGTTTGTATTAGCTATTACATTTTTACGTGACTATCCCGAATATATGGTTGGACTCATTTTAATTGGTTTGGCTCGTTGCATTGCAATGGTTTTGGTATGGAACGACCTTGCTGAAGGCAGTAGCGAATATGGTGCAGGATTGGTTGCTTTGAACAGTATTTTTCAAGTGTTTGCATATAGTTTTTATGCATGGATTTTTATTACCGTTCTTCCTCCCTATTTCGGATTTGAAGGTGCTATTGTGGATATTTCAATCAGTACAATTGCAGAAAGTGTCGCTATTTATTTAGGGATTCCTTTCGTAATGGGAATATTGAGCAGGCTCATTTTAGTGAGGCTAAAAGGTGAGGCATGGTACACTAAGAAATTCATTCCAACCATATCCCCAATGACCTTGATTGCCCTTTTATTTACCATTGTGGTTATGTTTTCACTGAAGGGAGAATTAATCGTTGAAATCCCAATGGATGTATTGATTATTGCTATTCCTTTGCTTATCTATTTTAGCCTCATGTTCATTATTGGGTTTTTCTTTACCAAAGCAATGGGAGCGGAATACGACAAGACAGCTTCAGTTGCTTTTACAGCAGCAGGAAATAATTTTGAATTGGCCATTGCAGTTGCCATTGCAGTTTTCGGACTGAATTCCGGACAAGCATTTGCTGGAGTCATTGGTCCATTAGTTGAAGTTCCCGCATTGATTTTATTGGTTCGAGTGTCGTTTTGGTTGAAGAAAAAGTATTATGCAAAACCAATATTATAAAATAATATGGAGTGAACACCAATAACATTTTTTAAATTTTGGGACTTCGACAAGCTCCTTTAGATTTAAAAAAGAGAAAGGAAATGGCATTAAAACAGCCTGTCAAGCTGAGCCCGTCGAAGCTATCTGAAAGAAGTGGCAGTAATGGACTTCGACAAGCTCAGTCTGACAAACTAAACGTCATTTTATAATGCTTTTTTTAGAATAAAAAGATATCTCATTTTACTTCTTTCTGTCAATAACATAATTCACCATCAATACTAGTGAACTTTTATAATCAGATTCTGGATAGGTTTGAAGAATTTGTAGTGCCTCTTCTTGAAATTGCTTCATTTTAGTGATGGCATAATCTAAACCACCATTGTTTTTAACAAAAGCTATCACTTCCTTAACACGTTTTGTGTCTTTATTATGGTTTTTTATGGAATTGATCAACCACTTTTTATCTTTTTTATCGGCTTGATTTAGCACATAAATTAAAGGCAAAGTCATTTTTTGCTCTTTAATATCAATACCCGTTGGTTTCCCTATTTGGTCGTCACTATAATCGAATAAATCATCTTTTATTTGAAATGCCATACCTATAAGCTCTCCAAACTTACGCATAGATTCTACATGAAGCGACTCTGGTTTTACAGAAGCAGCGCCCAAACTACAACACGCAGCGATTAAAGTGGCTGTTTTTTGACGTATAATTTCATAATAAACAGCTTCTGTAATATCAAGTTTACGGGCTTTTTCAATTTGAAGCAATTCGCCTTCGCTCATTTCACGTACCGCAATAGAGATGATTTTAAGTAAATCAAAATCGCTATTATCAATACTTAAAAGCAACCCTTTTGACAATAGATAATCGCCAATTAAAACGGCTATTTTGTTCTTCCAAAGGGCATTTACAGAGAAAAATCCGCGGCGGCGATTGCTGTCATCTACCACGTCATCATGTACCAAAGTAGCCGTGTGGATGAGCTCAATAACCGAAGCACCTCTGTAGGTACGCTCGCTTACTTCTCCGTTCGATACCATTTTTGCCACCAAAAACACAAACATGGGACGCATTTGCTTGCCTTTTCGGTTTACTATATAAGTTGTAATTCTGTTAAGTAAAGCCACTTTACTAGACATTGAAAGCAAGAACTTTTGCTCGAAAAGGTCCATTTCAAAGGCTATGGGTTGTTTTATTTGCTCTACTATTTTCATTCAGAGTTTAAATATACTATTTCAAATGAATTAATTAAAAAGTTTACTATTGAATTCATTATTTAGCGAGTAGGTCTAACCTTAACACATATAACAAAATACCTTTTAACTTTTATTTGCTAATTGTCCGCATGCCGCATCAATGTCCTTACCTCTACTTCGGCGCACATTCACTACAATTCTGTTTTTTTCTAAGTTAGCAATATAATTTTCCAGTGCTTCGTTTGATGCTTGTTGGAACTCACCATCATCAATAGGATTGTATTCAATAATATTGACTTTACAGGGCACATATTTACAGAATTTCACAAAAGCATCAATATCTTTTTGTGTATCGTTAATGCCTTTCCAAACCACGTATTCATAACTTATTTTACGCTTGGTTTTAGCATACCAATATTCTAAAGCTTCTCGTAAATCGTCTAACGGAAAATTTTCATTAAAAGGCATAATGGTGGTTCTAACCGCATCGATAGCTGAATGCAACGAGACCGCTAAATTAAATTTCACGGCATCATCTGCCATCTTTTTTATCATTTTAGGCACGCCCGATGTTGAAACGGTTATACGTTTTGGCGACATTCCCAAACCTTCGGGAGATGTAATCTTATCGATGGCTTTAATAACGTTATTATAATTCATAAGTGGTTCACCCATACCCATAAATACGATATTACTTAATGGTCGATTGAAATACAATTTACTTTCGTTATCGATGGCAACTACTTGATCGTAAATTTCATCGGGGTTTAAATTACGCATACGTTTTAACCGCGCTGTGGCACAAAACCTACAATCTAAGCTACAGCCTACTTGACTTGACACACATGCCGTTGTTCTGGTTGCTGTTGGAATTAAGACAGACTCTACAATTAAGCCATCATGCAAACGCACTGCATTTTTAACCGTGCCATCGCTACTACGCTGCATAGTATCGACTTTTATATGGTTGATAACAAAATTATCTTCCAGCATTTGACGGGTTTCTTTGGAAACATTCGTCATATCATCAAATGTATGCGCTCCTTTTTGCCACAACCATTCATAAACCTGATTCCCTCGAAAGGCTTTATCACCTTGTTTTTCGAAGAACTCACGAAGTTGTTCTTTGCTCAATGCGCGAATATCTTTTTTAGTTGTTGCCATAAGTGATGCAAAAATAGGGAAAATATCCTCCCTTAATCCCTCCAAAGGAGGGAAACTCTTTGTTTAACGATTTAAGATTTTTTATTTTCACGTTTCACGATTCATGTCTCACGATTAACGAGTAACGAGTAACGATTGACGATTTATGAATTGTAGTTGTGATTTGCATTAGCGATTGAGGCATTGTTGGAGCTCTCCCGATTTTTCCATCGGGAAACGACTGCCGAAAACGCGACCGCTTCTCCTGAACCCAGACGAAGTGTGCCCTAATACCTAAAAATTACTTAGAATGCTTTTTTAATGGATTCCTGCTTTCGCAGGAATAAAAAAGCCTTGAATTAACAAGGCTTTTTAGAATTTATATGATTAACATGGCATCGCCATAACTGTAGAATTTATACTTTTCTTTTACGGCTTCTTCGTAAGCTTTTTTAATAAAATCATGGCCTGCAAATGCCGAAACCATCATCAACAAGGTTGATTTTGGCGTATGAAAGTTAGTAATCATGCAGTTAGCGATACTAAAATCGTAAGGAGGAAAAATGAATTTGTTTGTCCATCCATCAACTTCATTTAATCGTCCGCCTGATGAGACCGAACTTTCTATAGCACGCATTGCTGTAGTACCTACCGCACAAACACGTTTTTTATTTTGGATACCTTTATTTACTATTTCTACTGCTTTTTCATCTATTTTAAGCTCTTCACTATCCATTTTGTGCTTAGAAAGATCTTCAACTTCAACTGGATTAAAAGTTCCTAAACCAACATGCAACGTCACCTCAGCAAATTTAACACCTTTAATTTCTAAACGTTTTAATAGATGTTTTGAAAAATGAAGTCCGGCAGTTGGAGCTGCTACAGCACCTTCATTTTTAGCATAAATGGTTTGGTAACGTTCTTCATCTTCGGGTTGCACTTCTCTTTTTATGTATTTCGGAAGTGGTGTTTCACCTAATTCGTTTAATTTTCTACGGAATTCCTTATAAGATCCATCATATAAAAAACGTAATGTACGACCACGAGATGTCGTGTTATCAATAACTTCTGCTACTAATGTATCGTCGTCACCAAAGTATAGTTTATTACCAATTCTTATTTTACGTGCAGGATCAACCAACACATCCCAAAGGCGTTGTTCTTCGTTTAACTCTCTTAATAAAAACACCTCGATTCTGGCCCCTGTTTTTTCTTTATTACCGTATAATCTAGCAGGAAATACTTTAGTGTTATTTAGAATTAAAACATCATCTTCATCAAAATAGTTGATAATATCTTTAAACATTTTATGTTCGATGGTTTGCTTTTTTCTATCTAAAACCATTAAACGAGATTCATCTCTATTTTCTGCTGGATATTCTGCTAATAATTCTTCTGGTAAATTAAAACCAAAGTGTGATAATTTCATTTAAAATAAAGTTTAAAAGTTTAAAAGTTTAAAAGTTTAAAGTTTTTGCTTTAGCTTTTAAAAATCAGGCTGCAAATATACGATTGTGAGATAGGCCTTGTCAAGTAAATACGTGATTATTATTTAGTTATTTTAAAACCTATAGATTCAAGATCATCCCAGAAGGTTGGATATGATTTTGAAACCACCTCAGCATCTTCAATAACTATTGGTGTCTTAAGCGCTAATGGTGCAAATGCCATAGCCATTCTATGGTCGTTATAAGTCGCAATAGGCACGTATTCTTTTATGGCGTTTGAGGCTGAAAGATGTAAAGATTTATCTGTTATGTCAACGTTTCCTCCTAATTTTTCTATTTCGGTTTTTAAAGCCACTAACCTATCGGTTTCTTTTATCTTTAAGGTGTGAAGTCCCGTTAAATCACAAGGCATTCCCAAAGCAAAACAAGTTACGGCTATGGTTTGGGCTATATCGGGCGCATTCTGTAAGTTTAAAGTTAAAGGTTGAACGTTGAAAGTTTCTTTTTTGAGCGTGATACTATTACCATTAAAAGTTGATGTAACCCCAAAATGTTTATAAATTTCTACCAAAACAGAATCACCCTGCAGGGAGTTTTCTTTGTATGACGATAGTGTAATCTCTGTTCCAACGTCACAAAGTGCCACAATACTAAAATAATAAGATGCTGAAGACCAATCCGACTCCACTGTTAAAGTTGTAGATGTTAGGTGTTGGGTGTTAGGTTTTACGGTAATTGTATTTCCAACAAATGAAGATTCAACACCAATTTCGTCCAATAAACTAAGCGTCATTTTTATATAAGGCACTGAGGTTATTTCACCTTTAAGTGTTAACTCCAATCCGTTTTCAAGTCTTGAAGCTATCAATAATAAAGCTGAAATATATTGACTACTAACATTGGCTTGTAATGATACTTTATTTTTAAGCAGTTTTTTTCCTTTGATTTTTATAGGGGGATAACCTGCATTTTCAACATATTCAATTTCAGCCCCAAGTTCTTGAAGCGCCTCTACCAAAATTTGAATGGGACGCTCTTTCATACGTTTAGAACCTGTAAGCGTTACTTCACGGCCTTCTTGAATAGAAAAATAGGCTGTTAAAAATCGCATGGCGGTACCTGCATGATGAATATCGACAACTTCGGAAACTGATTTTAAAGCCTCGGTCATTAAACAACTATCATCTGAATTTGAAACATTTTCTAGATTAATGGTTGGGCACAGAGCTTTTAAAAGCAACAATCTGTTCGATTCGCTTTTAGAACCTGTAATGGTAACTTTAGATTGACGATTTGCGATTTGCGATTTTTGAAGTGTGATATTCATTTTGTAAATTAAAAACTAACATATAGTTCTCGACTTTAGTTTATCTTGAGCGATGACGAAAGATTCGAACTGACATAAAAAACGCTTCTTAAAAGAAGCGCTCAAATATACTTAGAACTCGTTTAAACTTTTCATAATTGGCTAAAAAATTATCCTTTTTTTGTCCATGCGCCTTCTGTCCCATTCACTAAAACAGTCCACTGGACTGTTTCTTGACGCTCTGTCCTGTCTTTTCTTCCTTCCGTAGCCCTGCTATGCAACTCAAAAAAGTCTTCAACCGAGCACAAAATGACTAATTTTCGCTTCAATCAAAAAGCTTAAACGAGTTCTTATAATTTATTTTAATTTTTCATTATTATGATGCCTATCGTGGTCGCGTTTTGCTTTCTTATCCATTCGTTTATCAAAAGCTTGTTGCAAATCGACACCTGTTTGGTTTGCTAAACATAACACTACAAACAAGACATCGGCAAGTTCTTCGCCAAGATCTTTATCCTTATCACTTTCTTTTTCGCTTTGTTCTCCGTAACGACGGGCAATGATGCGGGCAACCTCACCTACTTCTTCCGTAAGTTGTGCCATATTGGTAAGTTCGTTAAAATAACGAACTCCGTGGTCTTTTATCCAGTTATCTACTACTTGCTGTGCGTTTTTTATGTCCATATCTTTAGTTCTTTAACCCAATCAGGGTTTAAAACCCTGATTGGGATCTATACTTTAGTTAATACTATTTGCTCTGCTTCTTTTTCTACCATTTTGCTAAAATACTCTTTTAAAACTTCGTAATATATAGGAGATATAATCGATTCGTTTATTTCTGTATCTATAACCAACTGAATTTTTTTATCGCTTGCAGATATATTGTATTTAAATGTGCCCAAGTTATCTGGCATCGTCATAACTAATGGTTCTGGAATAACTTCAACTTTATAACCCTCTGGAAGGTCAATATTTATCATGTATTTGCTACTTGAAGGATAGCCAAAATCTACAGGAAACTCTCTCTTTTCCAATTTAAATGGATTTTCTTTTGTTCTTAAAAAGAATAGAGGTGAAAAATACAACTTATCTGCTATAATATCTGCTTGGTTTTCTAAAGTGAATTTAAATGATTCCATAATAGGCTTAGATAAATCCATTTCGTTTTTAACCTCAAACCCATCTATCTCCATATCAGTATACTTGTTTTCTAGCTTTTCTAAATATTGGTTTTTATCGGCTTCTAAATATTGCTCTCTATAAATCATGGCATCATGATTGGTTTTCACAGTTCTAATTCCCCCTTCTAAACTACCAGTGTCTTTTAAGTTTGCAATTATTGATACCGTTTTTTTAGACTTCTCTTTTGGATACAAATTTATTGTAGAAGAACTTTTATCTTTTCTAACAATTCTACCTTCCCAATTTAATGTTCTAAAAGGTAAAATGTTTGGTGTACTGTATTTACTCGTAGCGTCTAACAATATAACACCATCCAATGTTTCTATGGCTGAAACAACATAATTATAACCGTCTAGCGTTGGAAATAAGGGAATACCATTGTTCCTAGAACTAACCAAAACAGGATTTGCGTTTAACCCAGCATATCTTAACATAGCTGTTAACATTAAATTTATTTCGGCATCATTACCTACTTGGTCTTTATATGCCTTACGCACACCACCATCGGTATATTTTCCGTAATAGCCATTCCATTTGACTCTGCTCTTTACATGACTATAAATTAATGATGCCCTTGCCATTGGATCTGAAATACTACTTATTAGTGCATCAATATCTTCTTCAAAATAACCTGTTCTATCTAACTCAACATCAAAACTTGGGCTTTCGTAAATAGTTTTAACAACATCTTCCCAAGTTGTAGAAAAATATTTTAAAGGTGATTGTGGAAACTTTGTATAAGACAATTCATATTTAACTGCCGAACGGTAATTATTAATATTATTTACAAAAGGTTCATCTTTTAAAGCCGGGACATTAGAAAGTTTATATGTTGATGTATTTTTTATAAATTCTAATTCCGAAGAACTAAATGTTGTTCCGTTCGAACCATTAAAACCACCGGCTCCTCTTTGCGAACTTGAAAATCTTATCACATCTCTTTTAGCTTCGGTTGTTGGTTTAAAACCAAAATATCCTTTGGGAATTGGTTTAAAATTGAAATACTCCGGAGCTTCAAATACAGCTTCAACATATTTTATGGGAATGTCATGCTGAAATTCAAAATCATCAATATTCCAATAAAATGGCGACGTAATTGTATATTTATATTCTACAACAGAACCATCCTTTATATTTGGCATTGTAAATTTTGCTTGATTATGATACTTTGATTCTTCGGTTTTAAAAATACCATCCTTTTCAAGTTTTGTTTCCACTAACTTGTCTTCTACTAAATTATATGTATAACCCTTTAAACTTAAAATTTGTTCGTCGTCACTTCCTCTTTTATAAAGATTCACTTCTTTCGTAGCATAATCAAAACCTTCTTGGTTGTATATCTTAATTCGTTCTTGTATTTCAGTAACCAACGAAAACCCTTCCTCTTGTCTATATTGCATATATGTTCTTCTATATTTATACAAATAGGTGGCATTTGCCGAAGAATCCAATGGATTAAATTTTTCTTCTAATTCCTCTTTTGATACTTTACCAAAACTAAAATTTTGAGCAAATGTGTTAAAACAAAAGCAAAGGCCTAATAATAGTGTTGTAATTCTCATTTATTACTGGTTTTTAATTAATGCTATTTTTGAATTGTCTAGTTTATTTATTTCTTTATAGAACTCTCTATAAGCATCGTAATCTTCTTTTGGGTATTCGCCATCATTAATTAGAAATTCACGTTTATAAAGTATCGTAGATGCGTCTTTAACTATAATTTCGGCTTTATAGCTGCCGAATTTATTTTCTATTGCAACATTATCAGGAGATGATTCTATAGTAAAATCTGTTGGTAACTTAATTTCAATTTCATCGACATCTTTAAAACCTCTTTTAATTTTAAGCGGTAATTTTCTATCCCTGTATCGGTCTGGTATATTGGTGTTTCTATTTAACGCATTTATTGGAAGCAACATTCTATTGCCTACTAGTTTAGAGTAATTGGGCGCAACGAAACTAATGTCTTCAACAAACTCATTATTTGTTTTGTTGTTATTAATCTGCATGTTATTTATACTCATACCATTAACATATCTCCAGCGCTTTTTGTAATGGGTATCTAAATCCCGCTCTGTTTCGGTCTGTAACCAATATTTATCATCATATTGAGTTCCTTTAGAATTTACAGTTACTTTTACATCAATCAAACCATCGTTAGACACGGTATAGCTTCCATTTATAAATTGTGTATTTTCTTCGGTGACATATTTTTTTGTGTGTTTTATTATACCTGCTTCTGGTGTTATGACCAGCACATCTCTATCATCGGTAAAATCTCCGATAAAACCAAACGGAAGTTTTTGACTTGTACATTCTAACCAAATATCTTCTTCATTTTCAATGGGAATATTAAGAATAACATGATTGCCTTGCATTGCGGCAAAATCTTTCTCTAAACTTCTCTGGGAAGTTCCTGCATATACAACAGTGTAATTTGACTGAATGCCTGCTGCATTTAAAAGCGACATGGTATAGTTGGTCAATGCCTTACAATCACCATAGCCTAATTTATCAACTTCTGAAGCCTTAAAAGGTTTCCAACCGCCAATACCCACTTGCACACTGATATAGCGTGTTTTATTTTGAACGTATTCATAAATCTTTTTTGCTTTATCAATATCGCTAGCTTCATTTTTAACAAGGTTTTGAATCATGGCAATAGTGCTTGCTGGCAAATCGTGCGTGTCTTTTATTAAATCTTGATACATCCATTTTCCAAAACCAGCCCAATCTTCCACTTCGGTTTGCACACCTTCTAAAGAAAACTTATTGGATGTCACTAAAACTTTTGGTGTTATATCAACTAAAGAAGGACTATAAGCTTCCGGTTTTATAGCTTCTATATTTTTTACCGTATAACTTATTTTATTTTGAAGTGACTCCTTAGATACATCAAGTCCTTCTAAATTCTTTTCCTTGGTTCTAATCGTTATATCGCTTGGAAAATTTATAGTGTACGAGCTATTTTCAACACTTAAAAAATGGTCATTAACTGGCGTAAACGACTCTATAAATGCCGTATTTTTGGTATTGATTTCACAAACAAACTCTACGGTATATGGATATGAAATAGGTGTATATTCTAAATACTTAACTCTAGAATCTGAATATAAAGTACCGCCATCTACAGCACTAACATCTTTAAAATCGTTCTTTTTAACTTTTTTAATAACTGCCCCAGATTGGTTAAACACTAAAACTTCAAATGTTTTTATTTTTACATTATTATCATAATGCACAAAGGCATCTATATTACTATTCCCTTCTTTATTTAATATGGTTATGATGCGCTTTTCATAAACGGTCATATCATCAACAGAATTTATCGTGATATCCAATTGACTAGAGCGTACAACGGCATTCGCATTTTCCTTTAAATTGGCTGGAATTGAAAAACTGGCGTGTAAGTTTCCTTGGGAAGAAATTTGTAATGTTGTGAATAAAACAAAATATAAAATAATATGCTTAACCTTCATAGATTGTGTTTAAGTTTAGAACCTTAAATATAAAATATTACGAGAATTAATCAGATGAGAAAAATCATATTTCGTTATAATACCTGTCTTTTAGTTTAAAAACTAAAAATCTTACACACAATAGAATAAAACAAGGCAGAACTATATATTTTATTTCACTAAAAATCACTTTTGCTCCCCATTCTGAAAAAAACTTATCTATACCAATTGGGGAAACCTTTATTCCTCTAAAAGGAAAAAAGAACCGTTCGTTATCAAAAGGAATAAAAAAACCAACACCTTTGCCTCCAGAAGTCATCGCATCTAAAATACCATGCGAGAGTGTCGTTAAAAAAATAACAAAAAACCAGATAAGTTTACGATGTCTTCCTAAAGTGAATGTTAAAACAAATGCCCATAAAAAAGCAAATAGTATAGAATGTGTAAACCCACGATGCCCTAAAGGGTGCAAATATGGAATTCCTAAACGGAAACTTATAACATCAAAATCGGGTAAAATGGTAGAAAAAATAGCAGCAAAGAGCAGCCATTTGGTATTGTTTGCATCTATAACTTTTGTTAAGGTGTAACCAACAACGCTATGTCCAAAAATGGACGCCATTATTCTTTATTTTTAGAATCCATAATTATGGTTACAGGGCCATCGTTAAGCAATTCCACTTTCATGTCAGCACCAAATTGTCCGGTCTGTATAGACTTGCCTAAATCTGTTTCTACTTGTTTTACAAATGCTTCGTAAAGCGGAATAGCAACATCGGGTTTAGCTGCCTTTATATAGCTAGGACGATTCCCTTTTTTTGTTGCAGCGTGTAACGTAAATTGGCTTACAACAATAACATCGCCATCTACTTCTAAAAGCGATTTATTCATAATCCCTTTTTCATCATTAAAAACGCGAAGGTTTACTATTTTGCTGGACAGCCATTTAATATCTTCTTGCGTATCATCAGCAACTATACCTAAAAACACTAAAAGTCCGTTTGAAATATCGGCCACTTTTACATTCTCAATAGTTACACTCGCTTTTGAAACTCTTTGAACGACTAATTTCATTATCTCTTATCTCTAATCCTTCCAAAAGAAAGGGAACTGTTATGTTGAAATTAAACTTTACTGCAAACTACTACTGAACACTGTTTACTGAACACTGTTTACTGGCTTTCCCAAGTATCCGTTCTATAATGTTCATCTTCCCCTTCTACAATTTGCAAATAACTACGGTAGCGTGAAAAGGCAATCTCGTCATTATCTAATGCTTTTTTTACTGCACAATTTGGTTCTTTTATATGTAAGCAATTATTAAACTTACAATCTTGTTTCAATTTGAATATTTCAGGAAAATAATCACCTATTTCTTCTTTATCCATATCCACCACTCCAAATCCTTTTATTCCAGGTGTATCGATAATTTTTCCTCCAAAAGCCAAATCAAACATTTCAGCAAAAGTTGTCGTGTGTTGCCCTTGCATGTGAAGTGTGGAAATTTCTTTGGTTTTTATATCCAACGTTGGTTCAATAGCATTTACAAGCGTGGATTTACCAACGCCTGAATGTCCCGAAAACATGCTCACTTTATTAAGCATTAAAGTTTTTACCTTATCTACGTTTTTACCTGTTACGGCTGAAACACCAATACATTCATAGCCTATTTTTCGGTAAACATGTGCTAAATATCTAACTTCATCTAAGGTCTCTTCGTCATAAGTATCTATCTTATTAAACAGCAATACTGTTTTAATGGAATAGGCATTGGCAGTTACTAAAAACCGATCGATAAAGCTGGTTGAAGTGGGTGGATTGTTAATGGTAATCATTAAAAAAACCTGATCAATATTGGACGCAATGATATGGGTTTGCTTGGAAAGATTAACCGATTTCCGAACAATGTAATTGGTTCTATCGTGTATATTATGAATGACACCCGACACTTGGTTGTTATCGGTTTCCAATTCAAAATCCACAAAATCGCCTACCGCAATGGGGTTCGTACTTTTAATGCCTTTTATTCGGAATTTACCTTTTATTCGGCATTCGTAGGTATCTCCCAACGGGGTTTTCACCGTGTACCAACTTCCTGTAGATTTATAAACGAGTCCTGTCATAATTTTTTCAAAAGTAGTTTAAAATAATTATTTTTTGCGTAAGAATAATTAACATATATTAGCATCCTAATTAAAAACTCACCAACAACATGAAAAAAATTTTAGTATCCTTTTTACTTTTTGCATTCATTCAGAATGTTTTGGCACAGACTAGTCTATATGAAAACCCAAATTTTGATGCTATTGCAAACACACACAAGATCATAGCAATTGTTCCTTTTAAAACTCAGGTTAAATTAAGACCTAAACAAATGAAAGATATGAGTGCAGAACAACTTAATCGCGTTGAAAAATCTGAAGGCGAAAGCATACAAAGCGCTATGTATTCTTGGTTTTTGAAGCGTAAAAAAAGAGGTGATCTGCAGTCTTTAGAAGTCCAAGACCCTAGAACAACCACGGCTATGTTAAAAAAGCAAAACATTGATTATAATAATATTATGGATTTTACGCCACAAGACTTAGCAAAAATACTAGGAGTTGATGCTGTTATTTCTGGTGATTTTAAAACTAACAAACCTATGTCTGAAGGTGCTTCGATTGCATTAGGCGTTTTATTTGGCTTTTTTGGCAGTACAAATAGTGCCACAATAAACATGAGTGTTCATAATGCTGCTGATGGCGTTTTACTCTGGAATTACAATAAAAAAGTTAGTGGAAGTATTGGTAGTAATACTGAAGACTTAATTAATGTTTTAATGAGAAAAGCTTCGCGAAGATTAGCTTACACTAAAAACAGCAAAGAATAAGATTAATATTTTCAACAAAACCGCTAATAAAAACGCCTCACAGTTGTGAGGCGTTTTTATATTAACCATTAATTATCTTTTCTTGATGATTGATAGATTCTTGGTGAATGGCTTTAAACATTTTTAAAATAAACTCTTCACTAAGTCCTTGAGATTCACCCTCAATAACCATTTTACCTAAAATTTCGTTCCAACGTTTGCTTTGTAAAACGGCAACGTTTTTCTGCTTTTTAAGTGCTCCAATACTATCGGCTGCTTTCATACGTTTGCCTAATAATTCGATAATTTGGTTATCAACCACATCAATCTGTGCTCTTAAATTATCAAGTTGTTTATTGTAATCTACTTCCGGATCCGTTTCTTTTCTTATTTTCAAATCTTTCATAATTTGAACTAAGGTTTTTGGTGTTACTTGTTGAGACGCATCACTCCAAGCGTTGTCTGGGTCGTAATGGGTTTCAATCATTAATCCGTCAAAATTCAAATCTAAAGCCGTTTGGGATACATCAAAAATCATATCGCGTTTTCCTGTTATATGCGACGGGTCGTTAATTAAAGGAATGTCTGGATATTTGTTTTGAAACTCGATAGCCATTTGCCATTCTGGATTGTTTCTGTATTTTGTTTTTTCATAGGTTGAAAACCCTCTGTGAATCGCACCAATATTTTTAACACCTGCTTTGTAAATTCTTTCAATACCACCTAACCATAAAGCTAAATCTGGGTTTACAGGATTTTTAATTAGCACTGGTTTATCGGTTCCTTCTAAAGCATCTGCAATTTCTTGCATGATAAATGGACTTACCGTAGAACGTGCACCTATCCAAAGCAAATCGACGTCATGCTCTAAAGCTAATTTTACATGGGCAGCATTTGCAACTTCGGTACAAATTTTCATACCTGTTTCTTGCCTTACTTTTTGCAACCATTTTAAACCTAATGCTCCAACGCCTTCAAACATGCCTGGACGTGTTCTTGGTTTCCAGATACCTGCTCTAAAATAACTTACATCTGTATCTTTTAGCTCATGTGCTATTTTTAATACTTGCTCTTCTGTTTCAGCACTACAAGGTCCTGCAATTACCAGTGGATGACTTAAATTTAAATCATCTAACCACGTTCTCATTTCTTTTTTGTTTTCCATTTTATTTAATTTACTTTAAATCTACTCTATGCGAGGCTTCACATGTTTTCGAAATAATTTTTTATATTGATTTTACTTTATATTATTCCGTTCAAAATATCTTTTATATGATTGGTTTCTTTCATTTCATTAAAAATAGCCTCAAAATCGTCACTTTTCATTAAGTCTTTAAAATGCGTCAGATTGTTGATGTATTCTTCTAATGTTTCTATAACGTTTTGTTTGTTTTGTTTAAAAATGGGGGTCCACATTTCAGGTGAACTTTTTGCTAATCGTACAGTTGAAGCAAATCCACTTCCTGCCATATCAAAAATATCACGTTCATTTTTTTCTTTCTCAATAACCGTTTTACCCAGCATAAAAGAACTAATGTGCGATAAATGCGATACGTAAGCAATGTGTTTATCGTGTGCCTCCGGATTCATATAACGAATACGCATGCCAATAGATTTAAACAACTCCAAGGCTTTTTCCTGAAGTTTGAAGGTCGTTTTTTCAACTTCACAAATAATATTTGTTTTTCCAACAAACAGATCAGGAATTGCTGCACTAGGTCCCGAATGTTCAGTACCCGCAATAGGGTGCATTGCTAAAAAATTCCTGCGTTTGGGGTGATTTTCAACCACTTTGCAAATATCTGCTTTTGTCGAGCCAGCATCTACCACCAAACCAGTATCTGGTATTTTATCTAAAATTGACGGTAATAATTTTACCGTCGCATCAACAGGTATTGAAATAATGACTAAATCGGCATGAACAATATCATCTAAAGTTGCTTTTTTGTCAATTAATTTAAGAGCTAATGCTTCGTCAAGCGTTGCTTCTTTTCTACTGATACCATGAATAACCACACCTGGATATTTATTTTTAATATCAATAGCAAGACTTCCGCCTATTAACCCAACTCCTATGATGTATATGTTTTTCATTCCTCTCCCAACCCTCTCCAAAGGAGAGGGCTTTTAAAATTATTACTAATTTATATTTTAATTATAAACTCATTGTTACGCGTGTAATGGCTTCTCCTAAAACTTCGGTTGAAGCACATAACGAAAACCGTATGTATCCTTCACCTTTACTACCAAAAATAGTTCCCGGTGTGATAAATATATGATTGTTCTTAAGTACCAAATCTATAAACGCTTCCGATTTTATACCTGATGGTAATTTTGCCCAAACAAATAATCCTGTCGCATTTTTATCGTAAGTACAATTTAACGCATCGGCTAATTGCCATACTAAATCCCTACGCTGTTTGTAAACATTATTCAAGGTAACAAACCACATTTGCGAACATTTTAAAGCTTCAATAGCTCCTTTTTGAATGCCATAAAACATTCCGGAATCCATATTACTTTTCACCTTTAAAACATTATTAATGTGTATACTGTCACCAACCACCATACCTACACGCCATCCTGCCATATTAAAGGTTTTGCTTAACGAATTCAACTCCAAACAAACGTCTTTAGCTCCTTTAACTTCTAATATACTTTTATATGTATCGTTTAAAACAAAACTGTATGGATTGTCGTTAACAATTAAAATATTATGTTTTTTACCAAAGGCCACCAACTCTTCAAATAAAAATTTGCTTGGTTGCGCACCTGTTGGCATGTGCGGGTAGTTTACCCACATTATTTTCACTTTACTTAAATCCAATTTCTCTAAAGCCTTAAAATCCGGCAACCATTTGTTAGCTTCATCCAATTCATAAAAAACCGGAACTGCACCAACTAAATTTGTTACCGATTGGTAGGTTGGATACCCAGGATTTGGTATTAAAACTTCATCACCTTCATTCAAATATGCCATAGAAATATGCATAATTCCTTCCTTACTTCCCATTAACGGCAACACTTCTGTTGAAGGACTTAAATTCACATGAAAATGTTCTTTATAAAATCCTGCAATGGCTTCTCTCAGCTCAGGCAACCCTTGGTAACTTTGATATTTATGCGCACTTGGGTTAGAAAACCCTTCATTTAAAGCATCAATGACCTTTTGTGGCGGTTGCATATCGGGACTACCTATACCTAAATTGATAATAGGCTTACCACTTGCAATAAGCAAATTCACTTCTCTTAATTTTTTTGAGAAGTAGTATTCTTCAACGGTGTTTAATCTGTTAGCTGCTTCAATCATATCTTGGCATTTTTATACTCACCCAAAACTTTAAATCCTTGTGCCATAATTTCTATAATAGATTTTGCCTTTTTAAATTCGCTATACGTTTCAAAAGTAACATCAACAAAAAAGGCATATTTCCATGGTGTTTCAACAATTGGCAACGATTGTATTTTCGTTAAATTCAATTTACAATCGCTCATCACATTTAAAATAGCGGCTAAACTTCCTCTTTTATGGTCTGCTTCAAATTTAACCGAGGCTTTATTAATTTGGTTTTCCGGCACTTCAGAATTGGTACGCTTTACAATTACAAAACGTGTTTCGTTATGTCTTATCGTTTGAATGCTATGTGCTAAAATATCCAATTCAAAAATTTCGGCAGCCACAGCACTTGCAATAGCCCCAACACCTTTTAATTGCTTTTCTTGAATACGTTGGGCAACCTCGGCAGTGTCTTTATCTTCAACCAATTTAATATGTGGGTGTAGTTTAAAAAACTCCATACATTGTAACAATGCCATTGGGTGCGAATACACTTCCTTAATTTCTTTAATATTCTGATTGGGCAACGCCATTAAATTGTGTTGAATATCTAAATAGTGCTCACCTACAATATGCAACCCAAATTTGTTAATTAAAGCATAATTGGGAATGATAGACCCCGCGATAGAATTCTCTAAAGCCATAATGGCAGCGTCGCTTTCTTTAGTAATTAAAGAATCGACAACTTGATCGAATGTCAAACATTCTATAGCATCAACAGGCTTATCAAAAAATTGCTGTGACACAATATGATGAAAAGATCCTTTTACGCCCTGTATGGCCACTGTTTTTATCATATACAAAAAAAAGTCCCGATTTTCATCGAGACTTAGTATTAAAATTTATGTTTATAAATTACACATACAACGTCTCGTTTTTTCCGCTAAAGAAAAAATAAAATCCGCTAAAATATGTATAACCTACTGTTGTCTTCATAATTATGCGGCTAAAGTAATTAATATTTTAAGAAATCAAAACAGCTTAAAACCTTTTTTTCATATTTATTAAAAGTTTTAAATATTTTACAGCAAAACTCACATTACATTATATAATCATTATTTTTGAATAAATAATTTTAAATATGTCAATACAGGTAGAAGGCATTTCAAAACTTTACGGAAACCAAAAAGCACTAAACAACATCTCTTTTAAAGTTGAAAAACCTGAAATTGTTGGTTTTCTGGGACCAAATGGCGCCGGAAAATCTACAATGATGAAAATTTTAACCACTTACTTAGATGCCAACGAAGGTTTCTCTACCGTAAATGGCTTTGATGTAAAAACTAATAAACAGCTAGTTCAGCAAAGTGTTGGTTATTTGCCCGAGCATAATCCGTTGTACTTGGACATGTATATTAAAGAATACTTGGCTTTTAATGCTAGCATTTATAAAATTAGCAAAGCGCGCATAGATGAAGTTATAGAACTTACCGGGCTAACCTCCGAAGCCCATAAAAAAATCGGGCAACTATCAAAAGGGTACCGTCAGCGTGTGGGTTTAGCCAATGCCCTATTGCATAATCCCGATGTTTTAATTTTAGATGAACCAACCACGGGCTTGGACCCTAACCAATTGGTAGAAATTAGAAACCTTATAAGATCCATTGGCAAAGCCAAAACCGTATTTCTTTCTACGCATATTATGCAAGAAGTAGAAGCGATGTGCGACCGTGTTATAATTATTAATAAAGGTGAAATTGTAGCCGACAAAAAACTAAAAGAGTTACACGAAAACCAACAGCAAATTGTTGTGGTCGAGTTTGATTACCGTGTTGAAGATGCTTTTTTATTAAAACTACCAAAAGTTAAAACGGTGGTCAATACGCACGATTTTGTTTATGAAATCACCTTTTCTACATCTCAAGACATGCGCTCGCATGTATTTGACTTTGCACACGACAATAAATTAAAGATATTGCAACTCAACCAAAAAAATGCGAGCTTAGAAAGTTTGTTTAGAGAATTGACTTCTAAATAATGTTGTTTTTTTATTAGAGGTTATTATATTTGATGGTTAGCGATAATTTAAAAAATGACTTCGAGAAAAATAGGGAATATAGAATTCACTAACATTAATCTACTTCTGTCAATAGGTGGTATTCTAGCCAGCATGTTTTTCGGATATGTATTTTACCGCACTTACCAAAGTGAAAGAAGTCTTATTTCAATTATGATTATACCTCTCGTTTTAGGGATTATTTTTGAAAACAAAAGACTTTCAACGGCCTGGAAAACAATAGCCTTAAAAATTCTTGGTGCAATCCTATTGAGTGTTTTTGCTTTTATACCAGGGAAACGAGAACAAAATTACAATTTTGAGAATCATATCGAAATGTGGCCGTATTGGTTCATTTTTTTCTTTGTACTAATTTCAGCGTCTTATAACGAGAAAAAAATTGTTCCAAAACTGACAGAAGGAATTACTCTTATACAATCAATTTCTGTAATCTACTGGATACTAGATATTGGATTCTTAAACTTTAAAAACATCTTTGCATATATCTTAATGGGAATCGGACTAATATTCTGTGCTGTTTCATTTATTCACGCATTCTCATACATGAGGTTGACAAGGAATTTCAGGCTGTTTTTGAGCATTTGGAGTTCAATAATTATGATTATTTTTGCTATTGACCATATCTACAGAGTTTTCAATTTTAACTACTTTGTTGATTACAAAACACTAAATGATGGACTTAATGTACTTCAATATTTCTTACTTGGCGTTTCGCTGATTTATATTTTTCAAAATGCCTATATGCTTTTAGTATATTTTCCTGACAAACACAGTTGGTACGGGAAAGAGCAAATGAGAGATATCAAAAAGATGAACAAAACTCATTTAGACCGATATTCACAAAACCAAATAAAAATATCGGACTCGTTAATTGCTCTAACATTTATATCAGGATTTTACTATTGGAATTATAAATATCAAATTATGCCAAGACATACATTAATTTGGTTAGTCTTTTGGCTTTTTCCTTTTATAATTTCAGGAAAAGAAATAATAAACGAAAAAACAAAAACTACTTCCATACAAAATAATTGCTAGTATAAGCCTACTTACAAAAATCCTCACTCTCAATCACACAACTTATCACGTACAAATCATAAACGGAGATTCAGCAATTAACATCAAGAATTATGACCAATATCATCTTTACTAAAAAATGTAGGTGTTAATTTTGTAGCATCATTATTTTAACAATAAAATAAGTTTGGTTGTTGGCTTAAAACAAAGCAAACAATTATCTTTATAAAACTACAAAACACCAAATGAGTAAAGGAATTTATGTAGCTACCATTGAACCAAACAGCGGAAAATCGGTTGTTGTTTTAGGCTTAATGCGTATGCTTTTAGGAAAAACAGCCAAAGTCGGGTATTTCAGACCTATTATTGAAGATTTAGACGATGGCGAAATGGACAACCATATTAGTACCGTACTATCACATTTTGAGATTGATATAAATTACAAAAAAACCTTTGCCTTTACCAGAAATGAAGTGCTTGATCTATATAACCAAGGGAAATCTGGAGAAGTCATTGATGAAATCATTAAAAAATACAAACACATCGAACAACATTTCGATTTTGTTTTAGTTGAAGGCACTGATTTTTCACACGAAAACTCCAGTATAGAATTAGACTTAAATATTCTAATTTCAAAAAACTTGGGACTTCCGGTTATTATTGTTCTACAAGGTGACAAAAAAGACTTTAAAGAAATTGTTGATAACGCCCAATTGGCACACGACACCTTTAGAAATGAGGTCAACGTACTTTCTATAATGACCAACAAGGTAAATCCAGAAGACATTTCAACCTTAAAAAATCTATTGCTTGAGCGTATAAACACTACCGATATTACGGTCATTCCGAAAATCCATAGTTTATCGAGCCCCACAGTAAAAGAAGTTATAAAATTGCTTGATGGCAAAGTGCTTTTTGGTAAGGACATGCTAAATAATCTTATAGACAGTTTTAGTGTGGGTGCGATGCAATTACGCAACTACCTTATCCATTTAAAAGAAAATGCTTTGGTTATTACCCCCGGCGATAGAGCCGATATCATTTTAGGAGCATTACAAGCTAACATATCCAAAAATTATCCAAAAATTTCTGGTATTATTTTAACAGGTGGTCTTATTCCTGAAGCACCTATCTTAAAACTTATCGAAGGTCTCTCTAGTGTTGTACCGATAATTAGCGTGAAAGACGGTACGTATATGGCTACTAACATCATTGGGAATATTAAATCTAAAATATATGCCGAAAACACCGAAAAAATAACCACATCTATTTCAACTTTTGAAAAACATGTGGATACTGATAAACTAGCTGAAAGATTAATAACCTTCGAATCGGGTGCATTCACACCAAGAATGTTCCAATACAATTTATTACAACGTGCTTTAAAAAACAAAAAACATATTGTGTTGCCTGAAGGTTACGATGAACGCGTTTTAGAAGCCGCTGCCCGATTAATAAATGCACAAGTCGTAGAATTAACGCTTATTGGTGATAAAGAATTAATTAAAGAGCGTATCGAAAAACTCGATATTTCTTTAGATTTAAATACCGTAAACATAGTATCGCCCACAAAATCGCCATACTTTGAAGATTACGTAAACACCTTTTACGAACTTAGAAAACATAAAAACGTCAACTTAGAAATGGCAAGAGATGCCATGTCTGATGTATCGTATTTTGGAACCATGATGATTTACAAAGGGCATGCCGACGGTATGGTTTCTGGTGCTGTACACACGACACAACACACCTTACGTCCTGCTTTACAGTTTATTAAAACAAAACCGGGCGTGAATATTGTATCGTCTATTTTCTTTATGTGTTTAGAAGATAGAATTTCGGTTTTTGGTGATTGTGCCATTAACCCAAACCCAAATGCACAAGAATTGGCAGAAATTGCCATTTCATCGGCACAAACTGCTAAAGACTTTGGAATTGAACCTAAAGTAGCTATGTTATCGTACTCATCGGGTGCGTCGGGAAAAGGTGTCGATGTTGAAAAAGTTAGGGAAGCAACCGAAATAGTTAAATTGGAAGCACCAACTTTAAAAATAGAAGGGCCCATTCAATATGATGCTGCGGTTGATATGCGTATAGGAAAAAGCAAATTACCAGATTCTGAAGTTGCAGGTAGTGCCAGCGTGCTTATTTTTCCAGACTTAAACACAGGAAACAACACCTATAAAGCAGTACAACGTGAAACGGGCGCACTAGCCATTGGTCCTGTTTTACAAGGATTGAACAAACCCGTTAATGATTTAAGTAGAGGCTGTACTGTAGACGATATTTACAGTACCGTTATAATAACCGCCATACAAGCTCAAGAAAATTAAATATGCAAGTATTAATATTAAACTCTGGAAGTTCTTCTTTGAAATTTCAATTATTCTCAATGCCAGATGAAACCATTTTATGCTCTGGAATTGTGGAGCGTATTGGTTTTAACGATGCTATTTTTAAATTTAAAACAGATAAAGATGCCATTGAATTGGAATCGAAAATCTTAAACCATAAAATGGGTTTGAAATTAGTAGCGCAGCATCTTTTAGATAAAAATGTAGGTGTTATAAAATTACCTGAAGATATTGCCATTGTTGGCCATAGAGTGGTACATGGCGGTATTTATTTCAGTAATACTACCGAAATTACAGAAGAGGTTAAAGAGAAAATAAAAGCCTTATCTTCTTTAGCACCGTTACATAATCCTGCTAATTTAGAAGGCATTGTAGTGGCTGAAGATATTTTTCCAAAAGCAAAACAAGTAGCTGTTTTCGATACCGCTTTTCATCAAAGCATTCCAGAATATGCCTATAAATATGCCATTCCCAATGAGTTTTTAACAGAACATAATATCCGCTTGTATGGTTTTCATGGGACAAGCCATAAATATGTTTCAGAAAAAGCTATCGCGTTTTTAGGCAAAAAAGAGTCTAAAATCATCACCATTCATCTAGGAAATGGTTGCAGTATGACGGCTGTAAAAAATGGAAAAAGCATCGACCATTCTTTAGGTTTTTCGCCTCTTAGTGGCTTAATTATGGGAACACGATCTGGCGACATTGACCCTTCCATAATTTTTTATTTAAAAGACAAACTAAAATACCATTTAAAGGATATAAACACCTTATTGAATAAAAAAAGCGGCATGTTAGGACTTACCGGGTATAGCGATTTAAGAGATATAGAAATTATGGCCGCGAAAGGCAATAACGATTGTATATTGGCTTTACATATGAACGCTTATCGAATAAAAAAATATATAGGAAGTTATGCTGCTGTGCTAAACGGACTTGATGCCATAGTGTTTACGGGCGGTATTGGTGAAAACTCAAAATTTATGCGACAGCTAATTTGTGAAGATTTAGAGTTTTTGGGAATTAATTTGGATACTGAAAAAAACAATTCTGATTTAAGAACCATTCGAGCTATAAATAAGGAAGATTCACAAGCAAAAATCTTGGTAGTTCCAACTAATGAAGAATTGGAAATTGCTAAGCAGTCGGTGGGTTTAATTAAAAATTAAGCGTCCTTTATATAATTCTTGAACCTCAACAATTGGTGGATGCGTTACCGAAATAACGTTACCTGTACCAGATATTTTTCCTGTTAAAGATTGTTGCGGGTTTACGATCATATCGTTGGAACTTCGGTTCCAAAGTGTGACGTTTTGAGCCACTAAATTAGCCCCTTCAAAACGCGATGTGCCTGCTGCAAATGTAATATTCAGGTTATTGGTTTTCCCCGAAATATAACAATTGGATAAGTTGTTAAATACCAATTTGAATGTCACATTATCGATTTGAAACTTAAAATTGCCATTAGTAAAAGTACCAGGGGCGCTGTAATCTTCCGCCAAAATAGTTAAGTTTGGGTAGGTTAAGACCCCATCAGAACGTACATCGTATTGTGTAGAACTTCTAATTTCGGTGATGTTTGGAGATGTTACATACACTTTTGTAATACCATAATCTCGCACATAATTACAACTATTATTATCTGTTAGAATAAGTTTTCCATCAATAACCACCGCTTCGACATCATTCAATAAGTTTTTACCGGTTTCAATAATTACTTTTTGCTCCGCACCTTCTTTTATGATCAATTCAATATCTCTGTTGACTAATATTTTATCGAAGTTAGAAACTGAAACTTCTTGTTGGATAATAGTTCCCGTAGTTTGAAAACAATCGCCTGCTTGTTCGCTATTGCAAGCGAGCATCAAAAGGGACATTAATATGTAAACTAAATTTTTCATCTTTTGTCATTCCTGAGAATCCCAATAATTATCGGGAAGGAATCCTCATTTTTACTTTTAAGTTTCAATTAATAAGATTCCTGCCTACGCAGGAATGATTATAATCTTACACCTATTCCTAATTCAACAGCTTCCGCTTTTGCTCCATGCGATTTTAAAGTTAGCGCACCAAACCACTTTTCGTTAATATAACGCTTTAAACCGATTCTGAAATAGGTTCTTCCTTCAAAATCGAATGGATAATACACATAATATCCTAATTGTGTAATCAATGACGTTTTGTTAACAAACAGTTCGTGACCAGCAAAAACACCAACACGTTTATGGTCTTCATTTCCTGTTGTGGGCTCTTCAGGATAAGACACCGATCTATAATGAATATATTCTTTTAAAAAGTTTGAAAAAAACACATCGGTTCCTAATTGCAGTGCACTTTTAATATTAATACGTTTATCGGCATAAGCTGAAACGATATAAAACGGAAATTGACCACTACCAACGACATCGCTTTCGTTAACACCACCTCTAAAAACAACATTATATTTTATAGGCTGGGTAAATTTTTCCTTTTCACCATCTGCTATGGTTGTAATATATTCAGGTTCTTCGGCATCTAGATTATAGGTCACACCCAAATTAAAAGCAATGGTATTAACGCTTGTATTTGGCGCTTTCACATTTGCATTTGAATAATGAATTAGCGAAAAGCCCGCTTGTAATCCAAAGTCACCAATGATTCGTTCCTTTTTGTAATTAAGCATTATCATGGTACTACTTAATAAATGAGTACCAAAAGCAATGTTTCTATAATTTTCTTTTTTATCGTATGGATTTGGAGTGTACCCAATACCTTGCCCGATTCTGAACATTAAATTCCGATTTAAAAAATAGAAATTATAATGTGCATAAAGGGATGCGCTACTACCTAAAACCTCATTTTTTAGGTTTTGGTAAATGTAAGTCACACCATAATCGGGATAATTATAACGTTGCTCCCAAGCATTAAAACCATAGGTTTTTTTATTCCAACTTAATATATAACCTTCGGGATGCCCATTAATTAAATGCAGAATATCGTTATTATGTAATGCAATATTACCTCTAAAATAGTTAACATCTAAGTAAGATGTATGTTGTTTTTCTTGTGAAAAAACAAAAAGCGTTACTATTAAAAAGGTGTAGGTTAAAAAGTGCTTCATTAAAAGATTTGCTGTTACGCAAAAGTAACAGATTAATTAAAATAACTCCGATGCAATCGCTTTTATATTATCGCTTTTACCCATAGAGTAATAATGTAAAAACGGCACACCTGCTGCTTTCAATTCTTTAGATTGCTGAATAGCAAACTCAATACCTACTTGCCTTACAGCAATATTGTCTTTGCAAGCCTCAACCGCTTCAATAAGCTCTTCGGGTAAGTCTATTTTAAAAACCTGTGGTAAAATTTGTAAGTGACGTTTAATAGCAAGTGGCTTAATGCCTGGAATAATAGGCACCGTAATACCAATTTCCCTAGCTCTTTCTACAAAGTCAAAATACTTTTTATTATCAAAAAACATTTGTGTCACAACATAATCGGCACCAGCATCTACCTTTTCTTTTAAACGCTTTAAATCGGAATTAAAAGAAGGTGCTTCCATGTGCTTTTCTGGGTAACCAGCTACACCAATACAAAAATCGTAATTGTGTTCAACCTCTATCTCATCGTGCAAATATTTACCATTGTTTAAGTTCGTGATTTGTTGTACCAATTCGCTTGCATAAGCATTTCCGCCTTTGGTAGGAACAAAATAAGGTTCATCTTTCCTAGAATCACCACGCAATGCCACCACGTTATCAATACCTAAATAGTGACAATCTACCAAAACATATTCGGTTTCCTCTTTAGTAAAACCACCACATAACAAATGCGGAATAGCATCTACCTTATATTTATGCATAATAGAAGCACAAATACCAACGGTTCCCGGACGTAAACGCGTAATACGTTTATCCAAAAGTCCGTTGCCCTTATCAACATACACATATTCTTCTCTAGAGGTCGTTACATCAATAAACGGTGGATTAAACTCCATTAACGGATCAATATTATTATATAAATCCTGAATATTTTTGCCTTTTTGAGGCGGTACCACTTCAAAAGAGAATAATGTTTTTCCGTTGGCTTTTTTTATGTGATCTGTTACTTTCATTTCCCATTTCCTGCGAAGGCAGGAATCTTTTTTAATATTAATTCTTATTTTAATTCGCCACAAATACACGAATAAATCCCTACGACTTTTAATAGTTTTAGGCGTTACCACTCCCACTAGTTATTGGCTTTCCACTGCAAATGTAAAGCATCACGTTTTAAAATAATAATATGAGCAATCCTAACACAAACATAATATTCTTATTCACATACTATAGCAGAATATTGATATTTATTCATCAACACTTTAACTTCTTTAAGTAACTCAATTGAAGCATCAATTTCTGCTTTTCGTATTGAAACACTTTCTATATTAAATCCAATTGGTATATTCTTATCTTTACAATAATTCAATAATTCTTCCGCAATAGTTTTACATATTTCAATCGATTTTAAAAGAATATCCTTTGAGTGTTTTAAATCGTTTTTCAACCATTTTGGGATATCAATTCCCAACCATTCCATAAACTCCATTGTTTTTAAAGAACCACATGGCGTTAATGTAAATATAATTGTATGTAATTCTCTATTATTATCTAAAGAACTATAATAATAATCTGAAAGAAAATTTTTAGTATTATCAATGTTGTAAACACACTGAGAAATAAAAAAATGACATCCCTTATCTATTTTATTAAATAATCTAATATGCTCATCATTTTTTTTATAATGACGCTCAGGAATTATAACACCTCCCAATCTAATTGAATTAACCGAATTTTTATTAATATGATAGGCTTCATTTAATGATAAATTGGACTTAAGCCTGTTTGATGGTGTTCCAACAAACACAGAATAGTCAATGTTTTTAGCATATTCATTAATCCATGCATTAAGTTCATTTACCGAATATTTGCCAACACTTTTATATATTATTTTGGGAAGGTTTAACTCTCTTAAGTAAGTTGTATTGTAAATTTCCGGGCTTAATGTATCCATAAAAGGAAATGGTCTTGGCTTGTCATTTCTAGAAGACTCATCTTGAATATCATACAACACTAAACCATCAATTTCTAATACACTGATACGTTCAATTTGTTTATCGGCAATGGCTTTGATTTTATGCTCTTCTGTATTTAGCTTCGGAGGAGTTAATCCATAAAGTAAAACTCCAGACTTTCTGTTATTAATTTTATTTTCTAACATTCCTGTGAAACTAATATTTTTTTTAACTCATTATAGTCTTCTTCATATTCCCAATAAATCCATCTACCATCAACATAATCTGTTAAAATATATTTCTCACTAACCGATTTTATCCTGGAAATAGGCACTAATTTTTTTACAAAGTTTTCCGAAGGAATAGGTTCCATCATTTCTTTATTCTTAGCATTATAGCCATGGGAAATAATATAACTACCCAATGTTAGTTCAATAAATTTATCTTTCATATCGTTTTTTTTTACCAGACCTCACAGGTTTTTAAAACCTGTGAGGTCTAAACCGCAACAGTTCCTCCCCAAGCCTGCATTGAGCGCAGTCGAAATGGGGAGGCTAAGTGGGCCTTATTATTCATCTGCAATAGTAGGATGCAACCATTTTCTAGCTTTTTCCTTTGTGATGCCTTTACGTACTGCATAATCTGTTACTTGATCATCTGTTATTTTCCCTAAACCAAAATACTTTGCTTCCGGGTTTCCAAAATAATAACCCGAAACCGCTGCGGCTGGCCACATTGCTAAACTTTCGGTTAATTGGACACCAATAATTTTTTCAACATCCAATAAACTCCAAATCGTTTCCTTTTCTAAATGGTCTGGACATGCTGGATACCCTGGTGCTGGACGAATCCCTTTGTAGCTTTCTTTAATCAAATCATCATTTGAAAGCATTTCATTAGCATCATACCCCCAGTGTTTAGTTCGTACTTGTTTGTGTAAATATTCGGCTAAAGCTTCTGCAAACCTATCGGCAATGGCTTGCGCCATAATCGCATTATAATCGTCTTCTTTGGCTCTATAACTATCGGCTAGCTCCTGTGCACCAAAAATAGCCACACAAAATGCCCCCATATAATCGGTTTTCCCCGTGTCTTTTGGCGCAATAAAATCGGCTAAAGCAATGTTTGGAATCCCTTCTCTTTTACTTAATTGCTGACGCAAGGTTCTAAAAACAGCTATTTCCTTTCCTTTTTTCTGAACGGAAATATCGTCATGATTGATAGTATTTGCTTCAAACAAGCCAAAAACTGCTCTAGGCTTTAATGATTGTTTCGCGATAATTTCTTTTATCATGGCTTGCGCTTCATTATACATAATGGTAGCTTGTTCGCCAACAACATTGTCTGTTAAAATATCTGGAAACTTGCCATGCAAATCCCAACTTCTAAAAAACGGACTCCAGTCTATATAAGGCTCCAATTCTTTTAGGCTTAATTGCTTTAGAACCTGAATACCCAATTCGTTTGGCTTTACAATTTCTGATGTTTGCCAATCAATTTTAAACTTTCTTTTTCGGGCTTCATTTATTGAAATATATGATTTCTCTTTTCCTCGTTTTAAAAACTTGGTACGAAATTCATCATAATCCTTTTTCAAGTTTGCGACATACGCATTGGCTGTTTTTTTATTCAGTAAATCACCCACAACGGTTACAGCTCTAGATGCGTCGTTCACATGAACCACTGCATTTTTATACTGCGGGTCAATCTTTACAGCTGTATGTGCTTTTGATGTGGTTGCTCCTCCAATAAGCAAAGGCAAACTGAAATTTTGACGTTCCATTTCTTTTGCCAAATACACCATTTCATCAAGAGATGGCGTGATTAGTCCAGATAATCCAATAACGTCTACATTATGTGCTTTTGCCTCAGATATAATTTTTTCAGGTGGTACCATAACCCCTAAATCGACTATTTCGTAATTGTTACATGCTAAAACAACACTTACAATATTTTTACCAATATCATGTACATCGCCTTTTACTGTTGCCATCAACACCTTACCAATAGCTTGTTGAAACTCACCTTTTTCGGCTTCAATAAACGGATTTAAATAACCAACGGCTTTTTTCATTACACGTGCCGATTTTACAACCTGTGGCAAGAACATTTTTCCTGCTCCAAACAAATCGCCTACCACGTTCATTCCAATCATCAAATGACCTTCAATAACATCTATAGGTTTTTCGGCTTGCAATCTAGCAGCTTCTACATCTTCAATGATAAACGCATCAATACCTTTCACTAATGCATGAGTGATTCTGTCTTGAATCGAATTTTCTCGCCAAGATAAATCAACTCCTTTTTCTACTTTAGAACCTTTTACGGTTTCCGCAAAGTCCAATAAACGTTCTGTAGCATCGTCACGTCTGTCTAAAATAACATCTTCAACATGCTCCAATAAATCTTTTGGAATATCATCGTACACCTCTAAAAGCGACGGGTTTACAATACCCATATTCATACCCGCTTGAATGGCATAATATAAAAACACTGAGTGCATCGCTTCACGAACTCCATCATTTCCTCTAAACGAAAACGACACGTTACTCACACCACCACTGACGCTTACATTTGGTAAATTTTGACGTACCCAACGTGTGGCTTCAATAAAATCGATGGCATTTCTACGGTGTTCATCCATTCCTGTTGCTACAGGAAATATGTTTAAATCGAAAATAATATCTTCGGAAGGAAAGCCTACTTTATTAACTAAGATATCATATGAACGTTTACATATTTCTAATCGACGTTCGTAATTATCGGCTTGTCCAACCTCATCAAACGCCATAACTACAACGGCAGCACCGTAACGTTTTATCTGTTTGGCTTCCCAAATAAATTTGTCTTCGCCTTCCTTTAAGGAAATAGAATTCACAACACATTTACCTTGTACGACTTGCAAACCGGCTTCAATGATTTCCCATTTAGAGCTATCTATCATAATAGGCACTCTGGAAATATCGGGTTCGGCAGCAATTAGATTTAGAAAACGTACCATAGACTCTTTACCGTCTATAAGTCCGTCATCCATATTAATATCGATAATTTGTGCACCTCCGTCTACTTGATGACGTGCAATATCTAAGGCTTCATCAAATTGTTCGTCTTTAATAAGTCTTAAAAACTTTCTGGAACCAGCTACATTAGTACGCTCACCAACGTTTATGAAATTGCTGTTTTCGTTTAAAACCAAAGGTTCCAAACCCGACAATTTCATATATTTTGTTTGTTTTATTTCCATCTTTATTTAGTGTGATGCTGAAACAAGTTCGGCATGACGGCGAGGTTTATACTTTGCAGCTAAGTTTGCAATAGTTCTTATATGCTCTGGCGTTGTACCACAACAACCGCCAATGATATTTATTAAATTCTTTTTTAAATACTCTTCTATTTGTTCTCCCATTTCTTCTGGAGATTCATCGTATTCACCAAAAGCATTTGGCAAACCAGCATTGGGATGTGCAGAAATAGCAAAGTCTGTTTTATTGGCTATGGCTTCTAAATGGGGCTGTAACAAATTAGCTCCTAAAGCACAATTAAACCCAATAGATAATAGTGGAATATGCGACACCGAGATTAAAAATGCCTCGGCAGTCTGTCCCGACAATGTTCTACCAGACGCATCGGTAATCGTACCACTTAGCATAATAGGCACATCAATATGGCGTTCTTCCTTAACTTCTTCTATCGCAAATAATGCTGCTTTGGCGTTCAACGTATCAAACACGGTTTCAACCAACAATAAATCGACTCCACCATCTAACAAAGCTTCCACTTGTTGTTTATATGCAATACGCAACTCATCAAAAGTGACCGCTCTGTAACCAGGATCGTTTACATCAGGTGACATACTAGCTGTACGGTTTGTTGGCCCAATAGAACCTGCCACAAAACGTGGTTTATGAGGTTCTTTTTTGGTAAATTCATCTGCAACCTCTTTTGCTATTTTAGCCGATTGGTAATTAAGCTCATATACCAAATCTTCCATTTGATAATCTGCCATAGCAATCGTTGTTCCCGAAAATGTATTGGTTTCTACAATATCCGCACCTGCTTCAAAATATTTAGCATGAATCGTTTTAATAGCCTCTGGTTGTGTAAGAGACAACAAATCATTATTGCCTTGTAATGGTGTTGGATAGTCTTTAAAGCGTTCGCCTCTAAAATCTTCTTCAGTAAATTTATATTGTTGAAGCATCGTTCCCATAGCACCATCGAGCACTAAAATACGGTCTTGTAAAGCTTGTTTTATGTTTGACATATTGATTTTTTTATATCTGAATGTCATCAAGAAAAGTAAAAGAAACACTTTCCGTTATCTTTCTGAATAGTTCCTGAAATAAATTCAGGACAAGCAGTAGAACGTAGCACCTTCTTTAGGATCCTGATAGCCACCATCAGGACAAGTAAAGGGTTGCCAAGGCTTCAACGGGTCTATTCCCTCTACCTTTCTTGATAACACTGTTAATACGTTTATGAACTAGTGGGCAAAAGTACCACACATTTTTTTAAATTCATAAGTTAATATTAATTGTTTTTATTAGTGCGTGCTTACGCAAACTTCTTTCTATTGGCGATTTTACACTAATTTGATGAAAATCGGCTGATTTTATTCAAATAATGGTGATGACAAATACCTGTCGCCTCTATCGCAAATAATGGCAACAATAACGCCGCTCTCTAAAGTTTCTGCTAATTTTAAAGCTGTAAAAACGGCACCACCACTACTCATACCTGCAAAAATGCCTTCTTCTTTTGCTAACCGTTGGGTCATGGTTTTTGCTTCATCTTCCGTTACTTCAATAACGATATCTACTTTCGATCTATCAAAAAATTTAGGCACATATTCTGGCGACCATTTTCTTATACCAGGAATTTTAGAACCATCATCAGGTTGTGCCCCAACTATAGTAATGTTTTTATTTTTCTCTTTTAAATAGGTTGAAACGCCCATAATAGTTCCCGTGGTTCCCATTGCCGACACAAAATGAGTGACTTCACCTTGTGTATCTCTCCAAATTTCTGGACCAGTGGCTTTATAATGTGCTTTCCAGTTGTCGTCATTTTCAAACTGATTTAAAAGAAAATAGCCTTTCTCATCCCGTAGTTGAAAAGCAACATCTCTAGAACCTTCAATACCAATATCAGCAGGTGTTAAAATAACCTCAGCGCCATACGCTCGCATGGTTTTAACACGCTCTTCAGTTGAGTTTTCGGGCATCACCAAGACCATATTCAAACCTAATAATTTTGCTATAAATGCCAATGCGATGCCTGTATTGCCACTTGTTGCTTCAACTAAAGTTCCTCCTTGGTTAATGTCTCCACGCTTTAAAGCTTCAGATATCATATTAAAAGCCGCACGATCTTTAACACTCCCACCTGGGTTATCGCCTTCAAGTTTTAATAATAGCTTTACCTTTTTATTTTGAATGATATGACTTGCTTCAACCAAAGGTGTATTGCCTATTTGGTCTGTAATACTAGCGTATTCCATTTTTCTTTGGCCTAATTTTAATTTCCGTTTGATACGTAACCAATGAGTTTTCTGGAACCGATTGGGTAATCCAAACATTGGCTCCAATGGTACTATTCGTCCCTATGACGATATCACCACCTAAAATGGTCGCATTGGCATAAATAGTCACATTATCTTCAATAGTCGGGTGACGTTTGGTAGATTCTAGGCTTTTTTTGACCTGAATACCTCCCAAAGTAACGCCTTGGAAAATTTTTACATTATTTTTTATAACAGAGGTTTCACCAATAACAATTCCTGTTCCATGATCCACAAAAAATGAATCGCCAATGGTAGCTCCTGGATGAATATCGATACCTGTAATACCATGCACATATTCACTCATCATTCTAGGGATAATTGGCACATTCTGCACATACAACTCGTGACTTAAACGATAAATAGAAATAGCATAAAATCCTGGGCATGCCAAATAAACCTCTTCTAAACTTTTGGTAGCAGGGTCAAAATTAACCACAGCAATAGCATCTAAATCCAGTTTAGCCCGAATGCCTTGAAACTTGCCCTGAAATTCTTTCCAGATGGTTTCACCATCATTTATATCCAAATTATTGGATATCTCTAAAAAGGTTTTCTTTAAAGATTGAAGCTCGTTTTCATGTTCATCAAATACATAATAAAACAATCGTTTTGTAAATGTTTTTACAACATCTTTTAAACGAACATTATATTTCTTTTGAATCAGTTTATCATTTAGTTCTTGGCATGGATCCATATCAAATACTTTTAATTGTCTATTGGTTGTCGTTCTTCCATGTTGAAATTTACAACAATAAAAGGCTTTTTTACTGAATAGATTGCACTACGGCTTTAGGTGCTTCTTTTCGAGTACCGTCAAAACCATCAATACCACTCACCGTTGTATATTTCAATACATACTTTTTACCTGGATTGATAATTCTGTATGCTGCTTGACACATTAAAGTTGCCTCATGGAATCCACAAAGAATTAGTTTTAATTTTTCCGGGTAGGTATTAACGTCTCCTATGGCAAAAATACCCGGTATGTTGGTTTGATAATTTAATGAGTTATCAACTTTTATGGCGTTTTTTTCAATTTCCAATCCCCAGTCGGCAATAGGGCCTAATTTTGGAGATAATCCAAATAATGGAATGAAATGGTCGGTTTCTAATTGGAAATCTTCACCATCTTTGTTAACGGTTAGTGCTTCAATTTTGCCATTGCCATGTAGTTCTGTAACTTCGGCAGGTGTTATTAAATTTATTTTTCCTAAATCTTTTAATTCACCTACTTTTTCAACAGAATCCAAAGCACCTCTAAATTCGTTTCTTCTGTGAATTAAGGTTACTTCCGAAGCGACATCGGCCAAAAAGATACTCCAATCTAAAGCAGAGTCTCCTCCACCAGAAATCACTACTCGTTTATCTCTATATACTTCTGGGTCTTTAATGAAGTATTCCAAACCATTATCTTCATAAATATCTAGGTTGTCCAATCCTGGTTTTCTTGGTTCAAAAGAGCCCAATCCACCAGCAATAGCTATCACAGGCGCATGATGTTTGGTGCCTTTATTGGTCGTTACAATAAAAGTACCGTCTTCTAATTTGTCAATAGTTTCCGCACGCTCTCCTAAGGTAAATCCTGGTTCAAATTGTTTTCCTTGTTCTAACAAGTTTCTAGTTAAATCGCCCGCTAGTATTTCAGGAAATCCTGGTATATCGTAAATAGGTTTTTTAGGATAAATTTCTGAACATTGTCCGCCTGGTTGTGGTAATGCATCAATTAAATGGCATTTAAGTTTTAACAATCCTGCTTCAAAAACCGTGAACAATCCTGTTGGTCCAGCACCTATTATAAGTATATCTGTTTTAATCATTTTACAACTCTTTTTACTCTTTTTTCTCAATTAATCCTTTGGTAAATTCATTAAGTGTTTCCACCTTTTGTTCAAAATCACCTTTTATTGTTTTTCTATATTCATTTAAATTTTTAACCAAATCGTCTACATTTTCTGGAATGACATCTTCAAAAAACTGACGCAAACGTTTGGCAGTTGTTGGCGATTTTCCATTGGTTGAAATCGCTACTTTCACATTCCCTTTTGTTACAATACCACCCATATAAAAATCACAATATGGTGGGTTATCGGCAACATTTACTAAAATACTACGCTTACGGCAATGCTTATGCACTTTTACATTCACACTAGGCACATTGGTTGTTGCTATAACGATGTGCTTTCCTTTTAAATAGCGTTTACTATAGCGTCTTTTTATCAACTTAACATCGCCTTTTTTTGCTAGCTCTACAGTACCTTCTCTAAACATAGGCGACACCATAGTTACTTTAGCATCTGGACTGGACTTTAACAAAAAGGTTAATTTTTCTTCAGCTACATGACCTCCACCAACAATAAGCACATTAAGACTGTTCAGCTTTAAAAAAATAGGATATAAATTATTCCTTTCCATAATTAAGCCCAGGGCTATGCTTTGTTTAATTCTTTATAAATGGATGTTAATTGAACGCGTTCTTTTACAACATCGCCAATAACAATAATTGCTGGGTTTGCCAGTTGCTTTTCTTCAACTACTTTACTGATCGTACTGATAGTCCCAAAACCAAACTTTTCATTTTCGGTAGTACCTTCCTGAATGATAGCTATAGGTGTATCTTGTTTGTTTTCTGCTGAAAAAATCCGAACAATTTCATCTAATTTACTCATTCCCATCAAGATAACAACCGTTGCGGTTGATTTTGCCGCAATAGCCACATCACCAGACAGTTGATGTGCTTTAGTAGTTCCTGTTATTACCCAAAAACTTTCAGAAGCGCCACGTTTTGTTAACGGAATGCCTTGGTATGCTGGCACTGCAATGGCTGATGAGATTCCCGGTACCACAAAGGTTTCCAAACCAAATTGTCTTACATAATCTATCTCTTCAGCACCACGACCGAAAACAAAAGGATCACCACCTTTTAAGCGAACTACATGCCCTTTTTCTTTGGCTTTTGATACAATGAGTTCGTTTATTTGCTCTTGCTGAAAGGCATAACAACCCTTACGTTTCCCCACAAAAATAAGCTCTGCATCTTGTGAAGCGTACTTAAGAAGCTCTTCGTTTATAAGCGCATCGTACAAAATGACATTTGCCGATTCAATGGCCTTAATTGCTTTAAGCGTAATTAATTCCACATCACCTGGGCCTGCGCCTACTACCGTTAATTTTGGGGTTTTTGAATTCATTTTCTCTTTTTAAACCGCTTTATTCTCTAGCTTCGTATCAGCTTCTCTAAAGGCTCTTACTTTTTCCAAAAACTGGTTGGCACTGTTTATATATTCAGCTGCAAACGCTTCAGTAGGAGCATTTTTATTAATTTGATAGATTAATTCTGAAAAAGAGGTGCCTAAATTTAGCTTACCACTTGCAACAAATAATTCATCAAACTGACTTACAATACCTGCATGTGTATTAGTACTTTTGTTTTCTGCCAATAACATCGCTTTTGCTGAGTTTACCAACGAGCTATATGCATGATAAATAGCGCTTGAATACACTTTATCGTTGAATGAGTTTTGTGCGTTTTCAATTTTCTCTTCACTCTCTAAAAATAAAGTAGCAATTAAATCAATAACAACACCCGCACATTCGCCAATCCCAATCTCTTTCTCATATTTCTCTTCAGTACCCCAATCGATAAAATCTTCTTGGGTTAAGTTTGAAACATCTTGAAGGTCGTTTAATAAATCATAAAAATATCTATCACCAGTTACTTTATAGTATTCTACAAACGATTTTCCCTCGGCATTTGCTTCATAATCATTTAAAATTCTGCGCAATGCTTCTGGGCCTCTTCTACTTGGCACTTTTACTACTTTATCGGCAAACAAACCGTTTCCATCACCTAAATTTCCGCCACCTAATAACACTTGTAAAGCTGGTGCTACTAATTTATCTGGCGTACGAACCGACATGCCTTGAAAACCGATATTTGCCATATTGTGTTGTCCACAAGCATTCATACAACCACTAATTTTTATAACAACATCATCATTTTTCAAATACTGTGGGTACTCTGCTTTGATGACGCGTTCCAACTCATCGGCAATACCAGTACTACTTGCAATACCTAAATTACAAGTATCCGTTCCTGGACATGCTGTGATATCTACCGCTTTATTATATCCTGCTTCCGTAAAGCCTAATTTTTCCAATTCGGTGTAGAAAAACGGCACTAAATCCTCTTTTACAAACGGAATGACTATGTTTTGACGTAATGATAAACGAATTTCTCCTGCGGCATATTTTTCAACTAAATCAGCTAACAAACGTGCTTTATCCGTATAAAAATCCCCTAACAGTACTTTAATACCAATAGCAACATAACCTTCCTGTTTTTGAGGAATTAAGTTCGTAACTTTCCATAATTCGAAAGCACCTTGATCTTTAATTTCTACTTGAGGTGCTTCAACTGAAACTGGTTTTGAAGCTACATACGCATCTGCATCAATAGCTACTGTTTTAAATTCAATCGCTTTTTGTTCTGCTTCTACCAATTCTTTAAAAGCATCTAAACCGATGTCTTTTATTAAGAATTTCATTCTTGCTTTAGCACGACTTTTACGTTCACCATAACGATCAAAAACACGTACCACACCTTCCATTAACGGAATAATTTTATCTGAAGGCAAAAAGCTATACAATGCGTCTGCATGACGTGGTTGCGAGCCTAAGCCACCACCAATCATCACTTTAAATCCGCGAACACCATTTTCAACTTTAGCTATAAAACCTAAATCGTGCATGTATGAAAGCCCAGTATCTTCATCGGAAGATGAAAAAGACACTTTAAACTTACGTCCCATTTCCTGACAAATAGGATTTCTTAAGAAGAAACGAAATAACGCATCGGCATACGGCGACACATCGAAAGGTTCGTTAACATCAATCCCAGCCAATTCGGAAGCGGTTACATTACGAACTGTGTTCCCACAAGCTTCCCTTAATGTAATATCGTCTTTATCTAACTCCGACCAAAGCTCTGGTGTTCTATTTAAATCGACATAGTGAATTTGAATATCTTGACGAGTAGTAATATGTAAACGACCACGAGAATATTCATCAGACACGTCCGATATTCTTCGCAATTGATTACTCTTCACTTTTCCGTAAGGTAATTTAATACGAATCATTTGCACGCCTTCTTGACGCTGACCGTAAATACCACGAGCTAAACGAAGACTTCTAAATTTTTCTTCATCAATCTTTCCTGTGTTGAATAACTCAATTTTTTTAGATAATTCTAAAATCTCTTTTTCAACAACTGGATTTTCTATTTCTGTTCTAAAAGTTTGCATTTCTTTTTAAGTTTTAATGTTGAAAGTTTTTAAAGTTGAAAAGTAAATGGCTTTTAACTTTTCTCTTTCAAACTTTTTAACTTTTGTTTGTTTATTGGATGAAACCTGCTCCAACCGTGTTATTTGATTGCGTATCGATTAAAATAAACGACCCGTTTGTTCTATGATTTTTAAATTGATCAAAGAAAAGTGGTTTATTGAACTTAAAGGTTACTGAAGCAATATCGTTAACACCCAATCCTTTTACATTTCTTTCTATACCTGAATAATCCGGATGTATTTTATGGTTGATAGTTTCTACTCTAGCCAACACTTTGTTTACACCATGCTGCAACACATATTTTGAACCAGCTTCTAAAGGTTTTGAATCCATCCAACAAATATTTGCCGTAAATTGTTTATCGATGGTTGGTAAATCGTTTTCCAAAACAATCATATCACCCCTGCTTACATTAATATCATTTTCTAAAGTGATAGTAACTGAAGAACGCCTTGAAGCTGTTTGATATTTCTCATTATAGAAATAAATATCTTTAATTTTAGATCGTGTTTTTGATGGTAATACCAAAATATTGTCACCAACACTTAATTCTCCACCATATACTTTACCAGCATAGCCTCTAAAATCGTGAAATTCTTCAGTTTTTGGACGTATAACGTACTGCACTGGGAAACGTGGCGTCCCCACATTATAAATATCTTTTTTATCCAATTGTTCTAAATGCTCTAACAAGGACTCTCCTTTATACCAAGGCATATTTTCAGACCTGTTTACAACATTGTCACCTTTTAAAGCACTCACAGGAATGAAAGTGATTTTTTGATCTTGGTAGTCTCTTTTGCTCATTAGCTCAGAGAAATCTGCTTTGATTTTGTTATAAACCTCTTCAGAATAATCAACCAAATCCATTTTATTAATAGTAACTACCACATCTTTAATTCTTAATAAATTATTGATGAAAAAGTGACGATTGGTTTGCTCAATAACCCCTTTTCTGGCATCTATTAAAATAATGGATGCTTGCGATGTTGAAGCCCCGGTAACCATGTTACGGGTATACTCAACATGCCCAGGAGTATCAGCTATAATGTAACTTTTCTTCCCTGTTGAAAAATATATGTGTGCTACATCAATGGTAATACCTTGTTCTCTTTCTGCCACTAACCCGTCGGTTGCCAACGAAAAATCCAAGTAATCATAACCTTTTTGTTTACTTGTTTTTTCAATAGCTTCTAATTTATCGGTAGTTAATGATTTTGTATCGTAAAGTATGCGCCCTATTAAGGTGCTTTTACCATCATCTACACTTCCTGCTGTTGCAATTTTTAATACTTCCATTCTATATTGTTATTGGTTGTTGGTTGTTGGTTGTTGGTTTTCACCAATTTAAACCTATCAAATTTCAACAACTTATTTTTTATATTTTTTAATTTACTATAATCGTTTGTTACCATTAACTAATAACAAACAACCATCAACTATTTTAGAAATACCCTTGTTGTTTACGTTTTTCCATGGCTGCTTCCGAACGTTTATCATCAATTCGTGCTCCACGTTCTGAAATGGTACTTTCTCTGATTTCCTCAACTACTTTAGTAATAGTTGTTGCATCTGAAAGGACTGCTGCTGTACAACTCATATCGCCTACGGTTCTGAAACGCACCAATTCTTCAATCACTTCTTCGTTATCATCTCTATAAACCACATCATCTTCAGCAGACCAAATCATACCGTCTCTTAAGAACACTTTACGTTTGTGTGCAAAATAAATAGAAGGTATTTCGATATTTTCTTGTTCTATATAAGACCAAACGTCTAACTCAGTCCAGTTAGAAATAGGAAAACAACGTACATTTTGGCCTAAATTAATTTGCCCATTTAACATATCAAATAACTCTGGACGTTGGTTTTTTTCATCCCACTGTCCAAAATCATCACGTACAGAAAAAATACGTTCTTTAGCTCTTGCTTTTTCTTCATCACGACGTGCACCGCCTATACAAGCATCAAATTTAAATTCTTCAATAGCATCTAAAAGCGTTGTGGTTTGAAGCTGGTTTCTACTGGCATATCGACCTGTTTCTTCTTTTACTTTACCTTCATCAATAGAATCCTGTACATTTCTAACAATTAATTCCAAGCCTAATTCCTTAACCAATCGATCTCTAAATTCAATCGTTTCCGGGAAATTATGACCCGTATCAATATGCATTAATGGAAACGGAATCTTAGCTGGATAAAATGCTTTAACGGCTAATCTTACCAAGGTGATAGAATCTTTTCCTCCAGAAAATAACAATACAGGCTTTTCAAACTGCGCTGCTACTTCCCTTATAATGTATATCGCTTCGTTCTCTAGTGAATTAATATGGTATGTGTCTTTGTTCATAATCTTTATTTCGGTGATAGTTGTTGGTTGTTGGTTGCTGGCTTTCCATTACCAATGATTAACAACTTTTAAACTTTTTCCTTTTAACTTTTTAACCTTTTAACTATTTTTAAGTATGCAAACCACACTCTCTGTTTTCTAATGCTTTTGTTGGGTCGAAATATTTAAACTCGTTTGGCAATTTATTCTCTTCCAAGTATTTATTTAAATCGACATCAGACCAATAGTAAAACGGACTTACTTTTAAAACTCCATCTTTACTTACGCTAAAAATGCCAATACTATCCCTAAATGCTGTTTGTCCTTGACGCAAATTTGTAAACCACACTTTAGGTTTATGTTCTTCCATAGCACGTCTAAAAGGCTCCAACTTAACCTGCTCTGTAAACAAAACGTGTTCCGGCGCATCTACACTTGGAATTCCCATAACAACATCCCTGTGCGCAGATGTTTGTTTAGGCACGTATAAAAAAACGTTTAAGTTTAAATCTTTTATTACTTTTTCAGCATGTCTGTATGTTTGCGGTGTATTATAACCTGTATCACACCAAACCACTGGTATATTAGCCTCTACCAAACTTACAGCATGTAAAATAGCCGCCTCATAAGGTCTAAAATTCGTTGTTACTACCGCTTCATTATTAAGTTCAAAAGCCTTCTGGATAATTTCAGATGGCTTAGCGTCTTTAAAAAGCGTATTTAGTTCGTTTATTTTGTCTTGCGTTATCATCTATATCAACTTATTTTCCCCACTTAATTGAATTCCATATACGTTCATGAAAAAAGTATAATACCATTTTTGTGATTACTTCAACACCTCCAATTAAAAGTGCTGTATCCAACTTTCCGGTAACGATCCAAGAAATTATCATGGTGTCCAAAGTTCCTATTATCCTCCAACTAATAGATTTCGCTATACTTCTAATAGGCTTCTCTTTAGCTGCATCCGTTTTATAAGTAGTTTTGTCGTTTTGACCTGAATTTGTTAACACTTGATCAATCATTTTACTTAGTATTATATTAATCCTATCGATTTAATAGGAATTGCAAATTTAATACTTTTTATAAATTATCAAACTATATTTTTACTTTTTTTTACTTTACCTAACGGACAAACTCCTTTAATGTCGTATTTTTAAATACTTCAAGTGTACTGTCCCGCACTCGAATCATGAGCTTATTAACGCTGCATAAATGCTCGTCTGGACAATCATCACACTTCTCGTAAAAGTTCAAGCTCACACAAGGCACCATCGCGATGGGACCTTCAAGGACACGCATGACCTCGGTCATTAAAATTTCCGAAGGGTCTTTTCTCAAATAATAGCCACCATGTTTTCCTTTTTTTGAGCCCAGAATACCCGATTTACGTAAGGTAAGCAAAATACTTTCTAAAAATTTTTGAGGTATGTGTTCGCCTTTGGCAATTTCTCCAACCTGTACTGGCACATCACTACCGCTTCTAGCAATGAAAGTGAGCGCTTTTAATCCGTATTTTGTTTTTTTAGATAGCATGCTGCTAAGGTAATTAATTATTCCATTCAATTAATAATTCAGACATCACCACGCAATCCCCTCTTAAAAGCACCCTATCATTATTTAAAACCTCACATGCTACCATACCACCACGCTTTGAAGCTTGATAGCCTATGAGTGTGTTTTTAGACAGTTTCCCTCTCCAATAATTTGCCAAGTAACAATGTGCAGAACCAGTAACAGGATCTTCGTCTATACCGAAATCTGGTACAAATACCCTTGAAATAAAATCATATTCCACATCAGAAGATTTGGCTGTGATGATAAATTTCTTTTTTTGGTGCTTTAGTAGTAGTTCAAATTTAGGGGATAAATTTCTAACAGTATCGCTGTGGTTGACCTCAACCAAACACCAATCGTCATTTGTTTCAATAGCTAATGGTTTTTCCCTTAAAAATGTTTCCAATAAAGCATCTTCTGGTTCAATAGCTTGTGTTTTGCCCAAAGGGAAATCCATTTCCAGCTGATTACCCTTTTTTTTCACCGTCAACAGCCCACTTCTAGTATTGAATTCAAGAACGTCTGTAGATACGTTGAATTTCTCGAAAAGAATTCTGGCCGTTGCAAGTGTAGCATGTCCACAAAGGTCTACTTCTTGGGTTGGCGTGAACCATCTAAGTCGGTAGCGCCCATTTTCTTCATACACAAAAGCAGTTTCAGAAAGATTCATTTCTTGAGCAATGTCTATATATTTCGCATCTGAAAGACCTTCTTCCAGAACACAAACAGCCGCAGGATTTCCTTTAAAAGCCTTATTTGTAAATGAATCTACAGTAAAAATCCTCATTTTAATTAACTTAAAGCTTGCTCTAAATCTGCAATGATATCATCGATATGCTCCAATCCTACGGAGACACGTACCATACCATCCGTAATGCCTGATGCAGCTTTCACTTCTGGTTCAACTTTAGCGTGTGTCGTGCTTGCCGGATGGGTTACAATAGTTCTTGTGTCTCCTAAATTAGCGGATAACGAACACATTTTAATTGAATCAAAAAAGGATCTCCCACCTTCTAGACCACCTTCTACCTCAAACGCTATAATATTCCCACCTAATCGCATTTGCTTCTTTGCAATGTCGTGCTTAGGATGGGACTTTAAAAATGGATATTTCACCCATTTTACTTTAGGATGTCCATCTAAATATGTTGCCAATTTTAAGGCATTTTCACAATGCTTTTCAGTTCTAACAGCTAAGGTTTCCAAAGATTTTGATAATACCCACGCATTAAAAGGACTCATTGCGGGACCTGTGAGCCTTGAGAACAGATATATCTCTCGAATCAGTTCTTTTTTACCAACTGTAATTCCTCCCATCACACGCCCCTGTCCATCCATTAATTTGGTGGCTGAATGAATCACTAAATCAGCGCCAAACTTTATAGGATTTTGTAAATATGGTGTCGCAAAGCAATTGTCAATTACCAACAATATATTATGTTTTTTACAAATGGCGCTTAAATATTCTAAATCTAACACATCAACCCCTGGGTTGGTTGGTGTTTCTGCATAAAGAAACTTGGTATTCGGTTTAATTAATCCTTCTGCGGTTTCAACCTCATTGACATTAAAATAAGAGTACTCAATGTTCCATTTTGGAAAGTATTTCGTAAACAGACCATGGGTAGCTCCAAATACAGAACTGCATGACACCACATGATCGCCTGCGTCTAATAATGTTGCAAATGTTGAAAATACAGCAGCCATACCACTTGCAAAAGCAAAACCAGCTTCTGCCCCTTCCATTATACAAACTTTATCTACAAATTCGTTAACATTCGGATTGCTATAACGACTGTACAGGTCGCGCTGTTTTTCTTCAGCAAAAGACGCCCTCATTTCCTCAGCATCGTCAAAAACAAATCCTGATGTTAAATATAAAGGTACCGAATGCTCTGAGAATTGGGTGGTTTCAGACTGCGTTCTTATAGCTAAAGTTTCAAATTGTTTTTCTTTCATCGTGCATGTTTTTATTTTTTTCCACAAATTCACAAATGCTTTACTCTTAAATAATCCGTGTTATTGTTTTAAAAGATTCCCGCCTGCGCGGGAATTAATTAATATGTTTAGACAATCTTAATATATCGCCAAAAACGCCTCTAGCAGTTACTTCCGATCCTGCTCCGGCGCCTTGAATGACTATAGGTTGCTCGCCGTATGACTCTGTAAATATCTCAAAAATAGCATCACTTCCTTTTATTTGACCCAAAGTACTATCGCCAGGAATGGATATTAATTTCACTTCTAAATTCCCTTTGTCTTTTGATAAATCACCCGACAAATCGCCAATATATCTCAAAACATAACCCGGTTTTTGAGCTTTTTTTATCTTTTGGAACTCTTCATCCAAAACATTCAGTTGGCTTAAAAATTCGGCTACTGAAATATTTCTATAAGCTTCAGGGATTAAATTTTGAACCGAAACATTTTCAAACTCATTCTGCAAATCCAGCTCTCTTGCCAAAATTAACAATTTTCTAGCAACGTCATTTCCTGAAAAGTCTTCTCTTGGATCGGGTTCGGTAAAACCTTTACCTATAGTTTCCTGTACAATGGTACTAAACGGTTTGTCCTGTACAGAGAAATTATTGAATAAATAGCTTAAAGTTCCTGAAAACACCCCTCGAATTCTGGTAATATTTTCACCCGATTCGTGTAATAATTTAATGGTATCAATTAAAGGCAGACCTGCACCAACTGTTGTTTCGTATAAATACTGTTTATTATGCTCTTTTAATTGGGTTCGTAAATCGTCATAAAACTGATACGAAATCGTATTGGCTATTTTGTTTGATGACACCAAATCGAAACCGGCTTCTACCAACGGCACATAATTATTATGAAAACTTGGGCTTGCTGTATTATCTACGGCTATTAAATTTTCTAAATGATGTGTTTTTGCAAAGGCAATGACATCTTCTATAGAACTTTCTAACTGCGATGCTTTTATAGCTTCTTTCCAATTTCCATCTACACCTTTTTTGTTTAAAAGCAGTTTTTTAGAGTTACCAATAGCAAACACGTTTAAATTAATTCCTTTTCGTTTTTCAATATCGCCTTTCGATTTTAAAATCTGATTAATTAAGGCACTACCCACGCCACCGTGACCAAAAATGGCAATGTTTATTTTTTTTGAAATTCCGAAAATCTCACCATGAATCACATTCATGGCTTTATGCAATTGATCCTTTTTAACAACCAAACTCACATTTTTTCCAGTAACCGTATTATTAAATAATAATGGTGTTATTTGGTTTTTTATAAGGGCGTTGAATGGCTTATGGAATGAACTCAATTCAATACCAATAATGGAAATAACCGATACATCGTCAACTACACCGATTTTATTGACATCTTGTGAATAAAAATCGTTTTCAAACTCACGCTCTAAAGCAATAACCGCTTGGGTGGCTTGATCGTCATTAATTATCAACCCTATACCGCGTTCTGAAGACCCTTGGGAAATAATGCTAACACTAATATTATGTTTCGCCAATGCACCAAAAATTCGGGCATCTACACCACTTTTCCCTAACAAACCACGGCCTTCTAAATTCAATAATGCCACATTGTCTAAAACCGATAAAGAGGTGACTTCTTTAGAATTTGGTTTCGCTGTAATCAAAGTCCCTTCATCTTCAGGATTAAAGGTATTTAGAATACGAAGATTGATGTTTTTTTCAACTAATGGAATGATGGTTTTTGCGTGTAAAACCGTGGTTCCAAAGTTTGCTAACTCATTGGCTTCACTAAATGATAATTCTCTTATTTTTTTAGCATCTTCAACCAAATCAGGATTGGCCGTATAAATACCATTTACGTGTGTGTAATTTTGTAATTCTTCGGCATCTAGATAATTAGCGAGTAATGCAGCCGTGTAATTGCTACCGTTTCTACCCAACGTCGTCGTTTCATTTTTAGCGTTTGAAGCAATAAACCCTGTTACAACATTTACAACATCGTTACCGCTATTTTTATAAAAGGTCTTGACGTTATCTTTCGATAATTGTAAAATAGGTTGTGCATTACCAAAAGATCCATCGGTTTTAATTAATTCCCTAGAATCAACCGAAGACGCTTTTATGCCTTTCTTATTTAATAAAGCTGAAATAAGTTTCACTGAAAGCAATTCGCCTTGTGCTAAAATTTCATCTTTGGTTTTTTCACTGTAATCGCCCAATAAACTAACACCTTCAAAGAGTTTATCTAAAATTGAAAATTCTTTGGAAAAATCAATGTCCTTTAAAGGTTCCGTTTGGTAATTTTTAAATACTTGTAAAATTTCTTTATAAGGATGCCCTTTGGCTGCTTTGTTTAAAATATCTTCTAAATCGTCGGTTGCAGAGCTTCTTGCCGAAACCACTACCGTAATCTTTTCGCCTTCTTTTACCTTATTTTCAATAATTGAAATAACGGTGTTCAATCCATCGCCGTTTGCTAACGATTTCCCTCCAAACTTTAATACTTTCATGCGTCTCTTTTTAGAACTTGGCACAAAAATGCCTTCTACTATTTTTTCTAATTGCTCGTACTCCATTAAAAAGGCATCATGCCCATGAACCGAATGTATCTCATTGTAAGTCACATTGGGATTTGACACTGCCAATTGCTTATGTGTTTGCCTGTTTTCCTCGGCTGTAAAAAATAAATCGGAATCAACCCCAATAATATGAATGTTACCGTGTATGTTTTCCAGTACATTAAAATCGGTTGGTCTGTTTTTGGTAACATCAATCGTTTTTAATAACTGATTCATCAACTTATAAGCTGAAAGCTGAAAACGTTCCTGTAATTTATTACCATGATGCAGTAACCAACTCTCCACATTAAAAATTTCCAACTCTACATTTTTGGAACGCTGAAAACGCTTATTAAATGATTCTGGAGTACGGTAACATAACATGGCATGCATTCTGGCATCATGCACCGGATTTCTGGAATTCAACAAAAACTGTTCTTGAATTTGGCAATTGGCGATTAACCAATCCGTCGATTTCCAATCGGTTGCGACAGGTATCAAATTTTCGGTAATATCTGGATTTAAAACGGCCATTTCCCAAGCAATACCACCACCTAACGAGCCTCCAATAAGTGCAAATAACTTATCTATGTTCAGCGCTTTTAAACCCATTAGAAAGATGCTTGCAATATCGCGTGCTACAAAATCTTTATAGTTTTCAATAACAAAACCATCAAACCCATTGCCCGGAATATTAAAAGCCAAAACTGAATAGAGCTTGGTATCGATGACTTTATCATCACCAACCAAATCAGTCCACCAGCCATTTTCGCCAGCTACATTACTATTCCCTGTTAACGCATGATTAACCAATACCACAGGTGCGGTTCCTAAAGCCTTACCAAATAGCTGATAGCTTAATTTGATTTCAGAAATAGATACGTTGCTTTCCGTAATGTAATCTTTGATGATGATATGTTGTAAATTGATATTCAAAATACGTTTTCTATTTTTTTATTTATTAATGAACTCATTTAAACCTTTCACAATTGGCTAAAAAATTGTCCTTTCGCACTCGCTTTTAGTCTTTTCTTCCTTCCGTAGCCCTGCTATGCAACTCAAAAAAGCCTTCAATCGAGCACAAAATAACAGATTTTCGCTTCAATCTAAAAAGCTTAAACGAGTTCAATTACAAAATTAGTCCAACACAACATTGTTTAGATGTACTTAATAGAAAAATGTTAAAAAGAAATAAAAATTACCGTAAGCAATTTTGTTTGGTTATCTATCCATATCATTCTGAAAACCATCCAGAACTGGGTAGAATTTAGCACCTTCTTTACAGGTAAAGGGTTGCTAAGGTTTCACAGGGTCTAATCCCTCCACCTTTCTTGATAACATTTCAGTAAGTTATTGAACTTTGTGAATGCAAATATTCAGTTAGAAAAAGTTAAAATCCTAATTTTTTTCAATAAATTTTTTAAAAACATTTAAGCTTTTAGCTATTTTGTTTAAATCTTACTTGTTAGAACGCATACCATGAAATTTGTCTTGAATGACTAAAGCAATTGGTTTATTCTCAATTTTAGACTCTAACCACGATATAATATCTAAGTACAAAAAAGCGCGGCTTTGGTATGGATCGTGTTCAAATTCCTTAAGTTTCTTATGAAGTTTAATAAACTCGTTTCTAACTTCATTTGGATAAATATCACCCAAACCTCTTAAGAATTTAATAAACTCCTTTTGTACATCATACAGGTCTTCCATTTTAATTAAAAACTTATAGGTACTACGAATTAGCACATCTAAATTATAGTCCATTCCCGCTTCATAATGCGCAACCAGATTCAATATTCTTGAAAAACATAATAAATCCTCTCGCATTTGCAGGGTTTTGTTACTTATTATTTTTTCTAAATATTGAATACACTTTTTATTTTCACCGGCACCAAAATACATACTCGCTATTTTGTAATAAAACACCATAATGTGATGTTCATCAATCCTGTCGCTATAATCTTTTAACCGATGTAAAACTTCATCAACTAGCGGTAAACCTTCCTTAAAGCTACCTTCCATAAAATGAAGATTGAATTTATTATTATAAACATAGAGAAACGCTAAACCATCAATATTATCATCAAAAGGAAACCATTTCTCTTTAGTAATGGTTTCCAATCGTATTAACGACTCTTTAAACTTTTCGTAGTGTCTTAAATAAAATAAAGCTTCAAGCAAATAGTGGTTTCCTCTTAAAAAAAAGACTGGATTTAACATAATTTGATCCTTGTTCTCATAAAAAAGTTCCACCCATTTTGTGGCATATTTATAACAAGACAAAAAATCAACCGTTAAAAAACTATACCATAAATAGGCTTTGTATAGCCACAATTTTTCTCGGAAACCCAAGGTGTTTATATCATATTTTGGAAGTCTTGCGTTAAAATATTTAATAACACGTTTACTTTCCTTATCGTTTTTTACATAGCCTGTTTTTAAAAACAAACCGTACAATTGAAGCGATAAATTAGATAATTTACTAGCCAAGACATTTTGTTGGCTTAGCTCTTTGGCCTGTATGGACAACTCATCGGCCCTATTACTTAAACTCCTTGTAATATACTGGGATTCTATAACTTTTTCCAGTTCAACAATTTCATATGCCACATTCTTTTCTTCGTTGGCAATGGCTAAATTCTTGGCCTTATCTAATATTTTTAAACTTTGTTTATATAAGCCTTTGTGGTATAAAATGGTTGCAAAATCTAACTGTTCGCGGATTTGGATTCTCACATTTTGATGCGACGGGTTTAACCGTAAACTAATTAAAATTTGCTTGTACAAATGCGCTTTTAAATTAGATAGCTGCTCTTTTTTTACAATCCCTTTTTTAAGAATTGCAGCTTCATCGTAAGTCGAAAGTTTTTCTAAAATATTAAAAAGCGTCAAAAATTTTGAATCTTCATTAACTCCTAATCGTCCAACATAAAGTTTAAATTGGCGCTTTTCAGACTTAGAAAGCGACTTTACCAATACAAACAAATTATCTTTTTGCTCTTTTGTCATAGTTATAAAAACCTTGTTAAAAATTTGATTTTCAATTATTTAACTAAACCATATTCAAGTTAAACATCGTAAAAAAAGTGAGTTGCATTATCATTTAAGGAAACCAAAATATACATTCGTAATACAAAAGAAAAATTTATTTTATTAAATGTCTAATACTAACGTCCAAATTTTTGACACTACGCTTCGCGATGGCGAGCAAGTCCCAGGCTGCAAACTAAACACTGAACAAAAATTAATCATTGCTGAACAGCTTGATTTGTTAGGTGTTGATATTATTGAGGCCGGTTTCCCTGTATCAAGTCCTGGCGATTTTAAATCGGTTGAAGCCATTTCTAAAATTGTTAAGCATGCAACAGTCTGTGGTTTAACCCGTTCTGTTGAAAACGATATAAAAGTAGCTGCCGAAGCATTAAAATACGCTAAAACTCCACGAATACATACCGGAATTGGAACCTCTGATTCTCATATAAAATTCAAATTCAACTCAAATAGAGACGCCATTCTTGACCGTGCTTTTAAGGCGGTAAGTTACGCAAAATCTTTTGTTGAAGATGTAGAATTTTATGCTGAAGATGCTGGAAGAACCGATAACGAATATTTAGCACGCATATGTGAAGCTGTTATTAAAGCCGGTGCTACCGTTTTAAACATTCCAGATACTACTGGTTACTGTTTACCACACGAGTATGGTGCTAAAATTAAATATCTAAAAGAAAACGTAAAAGGTATTGAAAAGGCTGTTTTATCATGTCACTGCCATAACGATCTAGGATTGGCAACAGCCAACTCCATAGAAGGTGTTATTAATGGTGCCCGCCAAATTGAATGTACCATAAACGGTATTGGTGAGCGTGCAGGAAACACCGCTTTAGAAGAAGTCGTGATGATTTTAAAACAACACCCATATTTAAATTTAGATACCCGTATCAAAACAGAAATGCTTTATGGTATTAGCCAATTGGTATCAGAAAGTATGGGTATTTATACGCAACCTAACAAAGCTATTGTTGGGGCTAACGCCTTTGCCCATAGTTCTGGAATCCATCAAGACGGTGTGATTAAAAATCGTGAAACTTACGAAATTATAGATCCAAAAGATGTTGGCGTCACCGAATCCGCTATTGTGTTAACCGCAAGAAGTGGGCGTGCTGCATTAGCATATAGAGCAAAGAATGTTGGATACGAATTAACGAAACTTCAATTGGATGAAATCTATTTAAATTTCTTGGATTTTGCCGATAATAAGAAAGAAGTTGATGATAACGATATTCATTACATTATAGAGAACAGTAAATTATATAAGGAAATTATTTCAGCTTAGTAGCTTAATAAATAAAAAGATTCCCGCTTTCGCGAGAATGAAAAAAATTTACATATGAAATTAAATATAGCCGTTTTACCAGGCGATGGCATAGGTCCAGAAGTCATAGCACAAGCCGAAAAGGTCTTGAAAGCTATTGCTATGGAGTTTAACCATGTATTTACATTTCAACACGCTTTAGTTGGTGCTAGTGCTATAGAAAAAACAGGGAATCCGTTGCCAGAAGAAACCATTAGCATTTGTGAAAATGCCGATGCTATCTTATTCGGTGCCATAGGAAATGCAGCGTTCGATTTAGATCCCTACGCCAAAATAAGACCCGAACAAGGTCTTTTACGATTACGTAAATCGTTGGGTCTTTATACCAATATAAGGCCTGTAATTGCTTACGAAGATTTGCTTAATAAATCTTCTTTAAAGAAAAAACAAATAAGCAATACCAATATTCTTATTTACCGCGAACTCACTGGAGGCATTTATTTTGGTGAAAAAAAATTAAGCGACGACGGCAATACAGCGTCCGATATTTGCGAATACACTCGTTTAGAAATTGAACGCATCGCCCATTTAGCATTTAAGGCTGCCCAATCCAGAAAACGCAAATTAACCTTGGTTGATAAAGCCAATGCTCTAGAAAGCTCCAGATTATGGCGTAGAGTCGTGCAAGAATTAGCACCGCAATACCCAAATGTTCGATTGCATTTTATGTATATCGACAATGCCGCTATGGAGCTCATCATGAATCCAAGACAATTTGATGTTATTTTAACCGAAAACATGTTTGGCGACATCTTATCGGAAGAAGCCAGCGTCATTGTAGGTTCCATTGGCTTATTAGCTTCGGCGTCTTTAGGAGATAAGCACGCTATGTTTGAGCCCATACATGGGGCTTACTCAAAAGCAGCCAACAAAGGCATTGCAAACCCTATAGCATCCATTTTGGCAGCAGCCATGTTGTTAGACCATTTTGGGTTGGATGACGAAGCAGCATTAGTAAGAGAAGGTGTAGATAAATCGTTAAAACTACATATTACCACACCCGATTTAAATACGAAGTACGATAACATTACCACCACAAAAGTTGGCGATTTCATTGAAGATTTTATAAACAATCCAGATGAAACCAATTTAAACTTTACCAACATACATTTAGGGCAGTCCACAATCATTTAATTATTTGAGTTAGTCACCAAAATTTAAAATCTTTCGGGATAGTCCATAAAAGCGCATTTTAAGAAGTGCGCTTTTTTAATATGTTTTATTTGGTAGTTGCTGTGCGAAGTCGGGAGACTTCGCATCTGCTAGCGTATAATAGAGCGCATGAGCAATCCCTAACACAAAAAAACTATTTCATTATAAACAACAGACTAATGGCCCTTAATTATTTCAAAGTAGTTTTCTAAATTAAAGATTAACAAAATCCTCAAAAGCATCGTTGTAATAAATGGTAATTTCAGTGCCCTTCACAATATCTGTTTTTGCTACAAATGTTTGGATTAGGTTATCAAAATCACGCTCGTCAACTTTCGCATTCGGTTGACTACTATGATTAAAAAAACTCCCCGCATCACTTATACAAATAGCATCATATTCCTCTGTCCAAGGAAACTGAAGGGTTGCCAAAACTTCTGGCAAATTTTCATTTACGTGAATAAGCGCCATGTGGCTTGCAACTAATAGTTCGCCTTTAGCAATATGTCGCGTTGCAAAAACACCTTTTCCGTGTAATGGCGATTGTTTTACTTCTACCATAATAAATATAGGCTATCTATAAAGAAATTAAAAACTTTGTAACCAATCAAACAATCTGTCAGGCCACGTTTGCAAATAACCTCTTCCTAAAGCTAAACTATAGCCATGGCCACCTTCAGGGTAAATATGCATTTCCGTTTTAATACCTATATCCTTCAAAGCTTTGTATAGGTTCAAACTATTTTCTACAGGTACAACACCATCATTAGTAGAATGTACTATAAACGTTGGAGGTGTATTTTCAGTAACCTGTAATTCATTTGAATACTGATTTATTAATGCATCCGATGGATTTTTACCCAATAAATTCAATCGAGATCCTGTATGTGTGTAATCCATTTTCATGGTTACAACTGGATAAATTAATATCATAAAATCTGGTCGTGCTGAAATGGTATCAATTGTAGTCCCTTTAAAATTGTTTGGTTTATCAAATTGAGTGCCTAAAGTAGAAGCAACATGACCACCAGCTGAAAACCCCATAATGCCAATTTTGTTTGGATTTACATGCCATTTCTCCGATTGTGAACGAACTATTCTTAAAGCACGTTGTGCATCTTGCAAAGGTGCTTCATAAGATATTTTTACCGATTTTGAATTTGGTAATCTATATTTTAAAACAAATGCCGCAATCCCTTTAGAATTATACCATTTTGCTATATCTGTACCTTCCCAATCATAAGATAAATGTTGATATCCCCCACCTGGACAAATAACGACTGCTTTTCCATTGGCATTCATTGGAGTTGGTAAAAACACTTCTAAAGTAGGTGTTTGCACCAGTAAAATCATGGTTGCGTCAGTTTTTTTAACAATTTCTTTGTCATCTGACTTTTCACTATTCGGAATATCACCATTCCATAATGGTATTATATCATTCTGAGCAGAGCCATGAATCAAAATAAAAAAGAAACTAAGGATTAAAAATATATTTTTAACAGCCATGCTTAGACCTTTTAAATTAATTTTTAACAGGAAACTTCGCCCGAATTTTATCTAAACACAAATTATGAATACTTCCTATATGGGTATGTTTTTTAGACGTATCAGGTTTGTATGTTCCATTTTGTACTTCACCTCCAATTTTTTGATACGCTTCTCTAAAACTTTGACCTTCTACAACAAGCGTGTTAATATTATCAACCGTAAAAAGGTATTTGTACAAATCATTATTGACATCAACATCTTTCACAATAACTTGCTGAATCGAAAAATTGAAAATATCTAAAATGTCTTTGACATCTTCAAAAGCAGCAATCATGTTTTCTTTTAACAACTGAAAATCACGGTGGTAACCACTTGGTAAGTTATTGGTTATTAAAAGCATTTCGGTTTGTAGCGCTTGTATTTTATTACATTTACCACGAATCAATTCAAAAACATCTGGGTTCTTTTTGTGTGGCATGATACTACTACCCGTAGTTAATTCATCTGGAAAGGAAATAAAACCAAAATTCTGACTCATATACAAACACACATCCATAGCAAAGCGCCCCATAGTGTTGCATAAACTCCCTAAACTGGCAGCAATGGTGCGTTCGCTTTTACCACGACTCATTTGTGCCGCAACCACATTGTATTTTAGGGTTGCAAAATTCATGTCTTTAGTGGTAAATTCTCTATCTATTGGAAACGAACTTCCGTACCCCGCAGCAGAACCTAAAGGGTTTTGATCGACGGTTTGTAGGGCTGCATTGAGCAAATACACATCGTCTATTAAAACCTCAGCATACGCCGAAAACCACAACCCAAAAGATGATGGCATTGCCACTTGAAGGTGTGTGTATCCAGGAAGCACTTTATCTTTATAAGTGTCTGCTAAACCTAAAAGGGTTTCAAAAAGTGTCTGCGTTTTCTGTTTTACAATGCCTAAATTCTCTTTGTAATATAATTGCAACGCTACTAAAACTTGGTCATTTCTAGAACGCGCCGTGTGGATTTTTTTACCGACTTCTCCTAACGATTTAGTCAATTCAAACTCTATTTTAGAATGTACATCTTCAAACTGTGGATCGATTACAAAAGTGCCGTTATCTATTTGGGTTTCTAATTTTTTCAAACCTCCTAATAGCTCGATCAATTCGTTGGCTGTAAGAATGCCAATTTTTTGAAGCATTTTAGCATGAGCTCTTGATGCTATTACATCGTATTTCGCTATATGAATATCAATTTCCCTATCGTTTCCAACAGTAAATTGCTCTATTTTTTTGTCGATTGATATGCCTTTATCCCAGAGTTTCATAAATATAATCTTTTGTCATTCCCGCGAAAGCGGGAATCTTTTTATTCTTTACTGATATTTTATAGATTCCTGTCTACGCAGGAATTATTTCTGCGAAGGCAGAAATCCCTACCTTCTATTTTTTGTTAATACTTTAATTTAAAAACCGTTTCGGTTTTTTTATTTTCAACTGTCAATTTTAAAAACCTAACAGTTCTTATTATTTTGTTGACCCTTCGACTACGCTCAGGGTGACATTCATTTCCTAACTACTTTACAAAAAGAGATTCCTGCCTACGCAGGAATTATAACCCGATTCAACAATTCAACATATATTTTAATCCCTTCTTCTATTTCATGCAAATAAATAAATTCGTCTGCTGAATGTGAGCGCGGACTATCGCCTGGCCCTAATTTTAAAGATTTACATGACAACCATGCCTGATCTGATAATGTTGGTGACCCATACATCGTTCTGCCCATTGCGATTCCTGCTTGCACCAATGGATGTTCAACAGGTATAGACGAGGAGTTTAAATGCAAACTACGAGGTACAATACTTGAACATGGTGCATTTTTCTGTAAAAATTCTGCAATTTCAGCATTCGTATAGGCATCGTTAACACGAACATCAATGACCAATTCCACGTCGGCTGGCACCACATTATGCTGCTTTCCGGCATTGATTTGGGTGACTGTTAATTTCACATCGCCCAATGCTTCCGTGCTTTTTTCAAACTTTAAATCTTTAAACCACTGTAATGTTTCAATGGTTTTATAAATGGGGTTATCGTCGTTTGGATGTGCTGCATGACTCGCCGTTCCTTTTACTTTTGCATCGAAAACGACCAAACCCTTTTCGGCAACAGCTAGATTCATTTGAGTTGGTTCACCTACAATCGCCACATCAATCTTAGGAATGATTTTTAGCATACTGTTTAATCCATCCGGACCACTGCTTTCTTCTTCCGCTGAAGCAACTAAAATTAAGTTATACTTTAAATCCTTATGATTGTAAAAATAGGTAAACGTGGCTATTAATGACACCAAACAACCACCCGCATCGTTACTTCCTAAACCGTATAATTTGCCGTCTTCTACAATGGCTTTGAATGGGTCTTTTGTATAAGCTGTATTGGGTTTTACAGTATCGTGGTGCGAATTAAGCAACATGTTTGGTTTGCTGGCATCGAAGTGCTTGTTAACGGCCCAAACATTGTTTTTTGTTCGTTTATAATCGATGTTATATTGCTTAAGCCAAGTTTCAATATGCAATGCGGTTTGATCTTCTTCTGAAGAAAAAGACGGTGTTTCTATTAGTTGTTTTAATAGTGCAATCGCATTGTTTGTTAATTCTTGTAACGCCATATTATAGAGTTATTCTTGTAAAATTATCGTTTTCTTGGGTTAACATAGCTGTATTTCCCATATTTATGGTTTTTACACCGTGGTTTAAAGCATCGAAACAGTTTTCTAACTTTGGCAGCATGCCATCTGCAATGATGCCTTGCTCTAATAATTCAGAATACAACTTAGAATCGATATGCTTTATAACTGAATTTTTATCGTTGATATCTTTTAAAACACCATTCAATTCAAAACAATAATAAATAGATGTTTCGTAAAGTTCACTCATACCAACAGCTACTTGGGAGGTAATGGTATCGGCATTGGTGTTTAATAATTGTCCGTTACCATCATGCGTTATGGCACAAAATACAGGTGTAAAATCTGCCTGAATTAATTTATCGATAGACTTGTGTGCTACTTTTTTAACATCGCCCACAAAACCAAAATCCACCTCTTTTACAGGTCTTTTTTCTGATGAGATACTATTGATATCGGCACCCGTTAACCCAATGGCATCGACTTGTAATGCCTGTAACTGCGCCACGATATTTTTATTCACCAGTCCACCATAAACCATGGTAATAACTTCAAGAGTTTCGGCATCGGTGATGCGTCTGCCATTGACCATTTTAGACTCGATACCTAATTTTGATGCCATACTGGTAGCTCGTTTTCCACCGCCATGTACTAAAATCTTCTTTCCTTTTAAATTAGCAAATAGTTTTAGAAATGCGCTTAAAGACGCATCGTCTTCAATAATATTTCCTCCTATTTTTACTATGGATAGTTTTTCTTTAGCCATTTTCTAATATCTTTTTCAACACCAATTGCGCAGCGTAAGTTCTGTTGTTGGCTTGTTGGATAACAATAGAGCTATCACTATCCAAAACAGCGTCTTCAACAATGACATTTCGTCTGACAGGTAAACAGTGCATAAATTTAGCATTGCCCAATTTTGCTTTTGTAATCATCCAATTGGGGTCGGTGTTCAATACTTTTCCGTAATCGTTATAACTGCTCCAGTTTTTCACATATACAAAATCGGCATTTTTAAAAGCGTCCTCTTGGTTGTGAATTATTGGGGTTTTTCCTGTGATTTCCGGATTTAACTCATACCCTTCTGGATGTGTTATTACAAATTCCACATCCATTTTTTGCATGGCTTGTACAAAACTATTCGCTACGGCGTGTGGTAATGATTTTATATGTGGTGCCCAACTCAAAACTACTTTAGGCTTGACTGTTTTGGCATGTTCTGAAATAGTAATGGCATCGGTAAGCCCTTGAAGCGGATGACCCGTGGCACTTTCCATATTTACAATGGGCACAGTGGCATATTTTACAAACGATTTAAGTACATGCTCGCTTTCGTCTTTTGCTTTATCCGTTAACGTTGGGAACGCTCTTACCGCAATAATATCGCAGTATTGGGATACTACAGCCGCAGCTTCTTTGATATGTTCTGCGGTGTTTCCATTCATAATGGTGCCATCTCCAAACTCGATACCCCAAGCATCGCCAGAAACATTCATTACAATAGGATTCATACCTAAATTTAACGCTGCTTTTTGGGTACTTAAGCGTGTACGCAAACTAGAATTAAAAAACAATAACCCAATGGTTTTATGTTTTCCTAAATCAATATGCTTAAGCGGATTTGCTTTTAATGCTTTAGCTTCCTCAATCCATGAATGGATATTATCTATATCGTGTATAGAGGTATAATTCTTCATTTTATTTTAGTTCCATTTTCTGATGAATAATAGTTGTCTTTTTTGATGGATATTTGTCTCCTATAATTATAAAATTAAATTTTTCATAGAATGATATTGCGGTTTCCCTTGCGTTTAATGTAATTCTAGAATTTGTTCTTTCTTTGCTATATTCAATTAGTTTATTTAATAGCTTGCCTCCTATGCCCTTGTACTGAAAACTTTTATCAATCGCCATTTGAGAAATCACACATTCATTTTCTTCAAAATTCAATCTTCCTGTCCCAATAACTTTATTGTTGTTTAAACAAATCAAATGGACTCCTTTAGCTTCAAATTTGTCATTAATCAAATCTGCTGCATTTGGCATTCCTTCAAAAAAAGCCCTTATCCTTAGTGAAACTGCTTCTTTATAAAATTCATTTTTTATATCAATAAACTTAAAATCCATCAAATTATTTTAGTAAACGCTACTTTGTTATTCATAGCATTTACCATGAAATTATCTTCCAATCCGTTTACTATCCACGTTTCTATATTTGCTTTTTTTGTTACTTCAGCGGCTTCAATTTTAGACTGCATGCCGCCACTTCCGTGAGACGACTTTGAACTCACCACTTGTTTTGCCAACGCCTCAAAATCTTCTACCAACTCAATAGTTTTGGGAGTGCCATTCTCCATAGATTCTTTAGTATAAATACCGTTTGTATTGGTCGCAATAATAAACAAATCTGCTTTTAAAAGAGACGCTGTTAATGCCCCTAATTTATCGTTATCTCCAAACTTAATTTCATCGGTTGCCACAGTGTCATTTTCATTAATGATTGGAATATAATTATTATTAACCAAAACATTAATAGTGTTTACAATGTTTGTTCGGCTTTGTTCCCTTTCAAAATCGGAATACGACAACAAACACTGCGACGTCAACAACCCCGCTTCTCTAAAAATTTCTTGATAGATTCGAATTAAATGCGGCTGACCAATAGATGCTAATGCTTGCTTCACATTGATATCTTTGCCTTTGCTTTCCAGTTTCACAAACTGTTTTGCCACGGCAATAGCTCCCGAACTTACAATAATGAACTCGCAAGTATCTTGTAAAAGAGCGATTTGATTCGCCATATCTTCAATCTTACCTCTAGAAATGTTATCCGTTTCTTTAGTAAGGGTATTAGAACCTACTTTAAGCAATATTCTTTTTTTCTTTTGCATGCTTACCTTATTTGTCCATTGCCATGAACATACCATTTATTGGTTACCAAATGTTCCAATCCAATAGGGCCTCTTTGGTGTAATTTATCGGTACTGATTGCCAACTCACCACCTAAACCTAATTGGCTACCATCGGTAAAACGGGTGGATGCGTTATGATAAACCGCTGCTGTATCTACATTGGCCATAAAAGTTTCAGCAACATCATTATTTGTTGTGATGATAGAAGATGAATGACCACCAGAATATTTATTAATCATAGCGATCGTGGCTTCATTAGAATCTATTTCTGCCATAGCAATTTTATAATCTAAAAATTCCTCATACCAGATATCATCAGACCCAATGGCTTCAACACCTTCAAATTTTGAGATGGCTCCATCACCTAAAATCTGTACTTTAAATTCTTTTAATTTAGAAATCAAAGTTTTAATAAAAGCTTCTTTATTTGGTAGATTTTCATCAATTAACACTTTATCTAAAGCATTACATGCTGAAATTTTAGCTGTTTTTGCATTGATAATCACGTCTAAAGCAATTTGTTGATCGGCCTCTTTGTGAACATACACAAAGTTATTTCCACGCCCACTGATAATTACCGGACACGTAGCATGCTGTTTAACAAAAGCAATTAAACGCTCACCTCCACGAGGTACAATTAAATCTACTTTTTGGGTTGGATTTTCTAAAAAAGCCTGTGTCTCCGTTCTGTTGAATTGTAAATATTCAACCCAATCGGTCGAAGCACCATGTTCTTTCAATGCTTGATGCCACAATTCAACTATTTTCAAATTAGATTTTAAAGACTCTTTTCCGCCTTTTAATAGAATTTTATTTCCCGATTTAAAAGCAATTCCTGCGGCCTCGACTGTCACATCTGGTCTCGATTCATAAATAATCAACACCGTTCCAAAAGAAGCTGTTTTATTGTAAACTTGCATCCCATTGTCGTGCTTAAAACTAAAGCGTTCAATACCTACAGGATCTCTTTGTGCTGCTAAATGTGTTACCGAAGCAATCATTTCATCTACTTTGGAATCATCTACTTTTAAACGGTCGTACATAGAAATATCGGCACCATCATAAGCATCTAAATCGGCTTTGTTAATCTTAATGATAGCGGCTCTTTCAGAATCTAAAAGTGCTGCCATTTTAAGTAATACGTCGTTTCTTGTTTCTATGTTTAATAAAGTATTCATTTTTTTTGTTTTTTTGAGTTACTAAGCTTCAAAGCTGCAAAGTTACAAAGTTTCTAAGCTTTGAGTCTTTGAAGCTTTGCAACTCTGAGTCTTTGGGACTTAATTTCTATTTTTCAACTTCTATTGGCTCTAGAGTTTTCTTAAGTGCTTCAAAAAATTGATTTACATGTGCTTTTTTAATGGTTAATGGCGGTAAAATTCTAATTAACTTTTTGTTTGAAGCGCCACCAGTGAAAATATGGTGCTCATAAATAAGCTTTTTCCTTAGCTCTCCAACTTCAAAGTCGAATTCCAATCCAATCATTAATCCTTTTCCTTTAATATTTTTTATCTGCGGAATTGTTTTAGCAATACTAATAAAATACGCTGAAATGTCATTGACATTATCTATCAATTTCTCGTCTTCAATCGTATTTAAAACCGCTAACCCTGCCGCACAGGCTAAATGATTTCCGCCAAATGTGGTGCCCAACATGCCGTGTTTTGCTTCAATACTTGGATGTATTAAAATGCCTCCTATCGGAAAACCATTCCCCATACCTTTAGCAATTGAAATAATTTCCGGTGTTACGTTGTAATATTGAAACGCAAAGAATTTCCCCGAACGTCCGTAACCCGATTGTACCTCATCAGCAATAAAATAGGTATTGTTTGCTTTACAAAGCGCATCCACTTCCTCAAAAAATGTGGCAGTTCCTTGATCCAACCCACCAACACCTTGAATAAATTCTACAATAACCGCACAAACATCGCCTTTTTCTAATTCCCTTTTAACGCCATCAATATCATTCAAAGCCAAAAAAGTGACTTGTTGTTGTGCATTGATTGGTGCTACAATGTTTTTATTATCGGTTGCTGCCACCGCTGCCGATGTACGCCCATGAAACCCATTATTAAAAGCGATAACTCGTGCTTTCCCTGTTTTAAACGAGGCTAACTTTAAAGCATTTTCATTGGCTTCAGCACCCGAATTGCACAAAAACAATTCGTAACCTTTACAACCTGATAATTTTTCAATTTTATCAGCTAATTCAACCTGTAACGGATTTTGAATCGCATTGGAATAAAACCCCAATTTAGAAACTTGATTGGTAACAGCTTCTACATAATTGGGATGCGAGTGCCCTATAGAAATCACGGCATGACCTCCGTAAAGGTCTAAATATTCAACTCCTGCATCGTCGTAAACGTGCATATCCTTTCCAGATACTGGAGTGACATTATATAATGGATAAACGTCAAATAATGGCATTTTAATTCTTTTTAATTTGATTAATTTTTTCAAACGAAGCCACAATACCTTGTATTAAAGCGGAACTTAGTCCTTGGTGCTCCATGGCATTTAAACCTTCAATAGTACAACCACTTGGGGTTGTAACGCGGTCTATTTCCTGCTCCGGATGCCTCCCTGATTCCAGTAACAAACTTGCGGCTCCAAAACACGTTTGTGTAGCTAATTCGTGTGCCTGTTCTGCTTCAAAACCTAATTGTATGGCACCTTGTGTTGTCGCACGCACAAGGCGCATCCAAAATGCGATACCACTAGCACAAATAACGGTTGCGGCTTGTACCAAATCTTCAGGAATTACCATAGTGGTTCCTAATTGGTTAAATATATTTTGAGCTAAGGCCACTTTATCTTGCGCTTTGTCATTGGCTGCAATACAAGTCATGGATTTACCAATGGAAATAGCCGTATTTGGCATCACACGAATGATGTTTTTATCTTTCCCTAGAATACCTTCAATTCTAGCAATATCAACACCTGCAGCTACCGAAATAACCACATGGTTAGCGGTAATCTTAGAAGCAACACTTTCTAACACCGCATTGATATGTTTTGGTTGCAAAGCAAATATCACCATATCCGATTGTTCTACAGCCAACATATTATCACTGGTAACAGTAACATTATCCACCACATTAAAACTATTTACAGCCGCCGTATTCTTATCACTTAAGTATAAAGACGTAAACGTTTTATTTTTTATCAGCCCTTTCGCAATTGAGCTTCCTAAATTTCCTGTTCCTATAATAGCTATTTTCATACTATAGTTATTGGTTATTGGTTGTTGTTTTTAATTATTTTCCTCCCCTAACCCCTCCAAAGGAGGGGAAACCCGTGTGAGTTCCTCCCCTTTGGGGAGGTTAGGTGGGGCTTAAAAATACGTTGCTTTTAATTGCAACCCTGTGATTTCTTCCAAACCAAACATTAAATTCATATTCTGAATCGCTTGGCCCGAAGCTCCTTTCAATAAATTATCAATAATACTTGTTACCAATAATTTATTGTTGTGTTTATGCAAATGGATTAAACACTTATTCGTGTTAACCACTTGTTTTAAATGCAATACCTCATCTGAAACAAACGTAAATTTAGCATCTTTATAAAACGTTTTAAACACATCTTTAGCTTCTTCTAAACTACCTTCAAAATTAGTATAAACTGTTGCAAAAATACCTCTTGAAAAATTTCCTCTATTTGGCATAAATAAAATTTCTGAATCAAAACCATTTTGCAATTGGTTAACCGACTGGTTAATCTCGCCTAAATGCTGGTGCGTAAACGGTTTGTAATATGAAAAATTATTATCTCTCCATGGAAAATGTGAGGTTTCAGACAATGATGTTCCCGCGCCAGTAGCACCTGTTACTGCATTGATATGCACATCGCTATTTAGCAATCCTTTTTCAGCAAGTGGCAATAATGCCAACTGAATAGCTGTTGCAAAACATCCTGGATTTGCTATATAATTTGCTTTTTTAATGGCGTCTCTTTGTAATTCCGGTAAGCCGTAAACAAAGGTTTTGCCATGAAATACTTTGTCTTTTTCAAGACGGAAATCATTTCCTAAATCAATAATCTTCGTATTTTGAGAAAACGCATTAGCTGATAAAAATTTCACAGAGTTTCCATGACCCAAACATAAAAATAACACGTCTACATGTGGATTAATGGTGTCGGTAAATTTTAAGTCTAGGTCACCAAATAAATCTTGGTGCACACTGCTAATGTTATTTCCAGCATTGGATGTACTGTACACAAAGTCAATAGCAACTTCAGGATGATTAATTAACAATCTAATTAGTTCACCTGCTGTATAACCCGCACCTCCAATAATACCTACTTGAATCATTTTTTAAGAATTTACTTGATGATATATTTTATTTTGATTTCCAAAGATTTTTATAAACCCTTTAGCTTCATCTGCTGTCCAACCTCTATTTTCTTCACCATAGCTACCAAACTTTGCATTCATTAAATCGTGTTCAGAACTAATGCCATCTAAATTAAAATGATATGGTTTTAATGTTACAAACACATCACCAGTTACCATGTCTTGACTGCTTTGTAAAAAAGCTTCAATATTACGCATCACTGGATCTAAATATTGCCCTTCGTGTAAATGCATGCCATAGAAACTCGCTAAATATTCTTTGTGCTGTAATTGCCATTTCGTAAGCGTGTGTTTTTCTAACAAATGATGCGCTTTAATGGTAATTAATGCCGCAGGTGCTTCAAAACCAACACGTCCTTTAATACCAACAATCGTATCGCCCACGTGAATATCTCTACCAATAGCGTACGCTTTAGCCAAGTTATTTAAGGTTTCAATATTAATTTCAGGGTCATTTTCAATACCGTTTACAGCAACCAACTCGCCTCTTTCAAAAGTTAATTTTACTTTTTCATCTTCAGCATGTTTTAATTGCGAAGGGTAGGCGCTATCTGGTAATGGTTTATCTGAGGTTAAGGTTTCAGAGCCTCCAACACTGGTACCCCAAAGTCCTTTGTTAACCGAGTATTTTGCTTTTTCCCAAGACATATCAATCCCATTGGCTTTTAAATAGTCAATTTCTTCTTGTCTGGTTAATTTTTCATCTCTAATTGGCGTAATGATTTGAATTTCCGGAGCCAATGTTTGAAAAATCATATCGAAACGCACTTGGTCGTTTCCTGCACCTGTACTACCATGTGCAATATATTCGGCTCCTATACTTTTAGCATACTCAACTATTTCGATAGCTTGAATAATACGTTCTGCACTAACAGAAAGCGGATAGGTGTTGTTTTTTAGCACATTACCAAAAATTAAATACTTCACTACTTTTTGATAAAATGTCGCTACAGCATCAATATTTTTATAGGTTGAAACACCCATTTTGTAGGCATTCGATTCTATATGCTCTATTTCGGCTTTTGTAAATCCACCTGTATTTACACTCACCGCATGTACATCAAATTTTTTAGATAAACTTACGGCACAGTATGATGTGTCTAATCCGCCACTATATGCTATTACTAATTTTTTCATTGAAAATCATTTTTTTTATTTCCGCGAAGGCGGAAATCATTTTTACTTTTTATCTTTTTTTAAAAACATGGTTTCTTTAATATGTTTTAATCTATTAAAAACCTTTTCTTTTATTTTTTTAGGTTCACTTTTATCTTTATCCTTTGGGTCGTACAACATCCCTGTACACAAACACATTTTTCGGTTGGTACGTGTTAAAACATCATAGTTTTTACAGGTTTGGCAGCCATCCCAAAAGGTTGGATCGTCGGTTAGTTCTGAAAACGGTACGGGCTTATACCCTAAATCCGTATTCATTTTCATTACAGCTAAACCGGTCGTAATACTAAACACTTTTGCATCGGGAAACTTGGTTCTTGAATGCTTAAATACTTTATGCTTAATTTTTTTTGCTAAACCAGCACCTCTATAATCGGGATGAACAATTAAACCTGAATTGGCTACAAACTTACCATGACCCCAAAGTTCAATATAACAAAAGCCTGCAAACGTATCGCCATCTAAAGCAATAACGGCATTTCCGTTTACCATTTTCTTTGTTATATATTCGGGTGTTCTTCTGGCAATACCCGTGCCTCTAACAGCGGCAGATTCTGCAATAGTTTCGCAAATAATTTCTGCGTATTTAGAATGTGATATATCGGCAATTACAATTTCCATTATAATTTTAAAATGAATTAAAAGTTAGAGTTATTTTTTTTGATGAACCGGACTCCCCTAGTTCTTAAATTGAAGTAAACACCCTTATGGGCGACGAGGAAAAATATAGCCAAAGAAACGCTTGTTAATTAAATAACTAACCGAATTTTGAAATGCTATAAATGATATTTTGTACACTAAGAAAAAAATTAAAATTACGTTTGGGTTTTGCTACTACAATAAGATTAAAAGCGGCGGCGACGGCGCGCTGGCAAACCGGGTATAGAACAACGTATTTTATTTTTTAAAGTTTTCATAATGTAAAACTATAATTTTATTTAATACAAAGTAAAAAAAGCAAATACTTTTTTAAAAAAATTATTAATATTTACTTTTTCATATTCTTTTTATTATAAATAACTCATTTTTAATAAATTTCATTGAATAATTAAAAATATTATTCAATGAAATTTATTGAACACGTTTAAATACGTTCATATTATCAAAATAGCTCTAATTACAAAATATAATCGGTGCTAATGAAGTTAGATGTTTTCTTATCTAACAATTCTTTTAAGATGGTGTTATTGTAGCTGTTATCTTTTGATGCCACAAAGGTTCTAATTGAAAATGAGCGTAATGCATCATGAACGCTTAATGTACCAAATGCAGAATCTTTTCTACCTGTAAATGGATACACATCGGGTCCGCGCTGGCAAGAACTGTTTAAATTAACACGGCACACTAAATTAACCAATGTATCTATTAAAGGCGATAAGGTTTCAATGTTTTTCCCAAACAAGCTTACTTGTTGTCCGTAATTAGATTCTGCCATATCGTGCAAAGGCTCTTCAATATCTGAAAATGGAATTACGGGAATTACAGGTCCAAATTGTTCTTCACTATACACTTTCATGTCTGTATTAACAGGATATAAAATCGCTGGAAAAATAAAATTATCGGTCAATACGCCACCTTTTTCATTTAATATAGTTGCTCCTTTTTCTAAAGCATCGGCAATTAATTCTTTAATATACCCTGGTTTTTCAACTTCTGGAAGGGGTGTTAATTTCACTCCAGGTTCCCAAGGATTCCCAAATTTAAGCGCATCAACTTTTGCCGTAAAACGTTTGTTAAATTCATCTACAACAGAGTCGTGCACATACACTACTTTAAGTGCCGTACAACGCTGTCCATTAAAAGACAACGTTCCTGCAATACATTCTTCAACCGTTAAATCCAAATCGGCATCGGGCAATACAATGGCTGGGTTTTTAGCTTCTAAACCTAAAACCATGCGTAATCTATTTCCTTTAGGGTGCTGCGCTTGCAAGGCATTTGCTGATTTACTGTTACCAATTAACGCCAACACATCTATTTTACCAGATTTCATAATTGGGGTTGCCAATACACGTCCACGACCATAAATGACGTTTACAACGCCTTTTGGGAAGCTATTTTGAAAGGCTTCTAAAAGTGGTGAAATTAATAAAACCCCTAATTTTGCTGGTTTAAAAATGACAGGATTTCCCATTATTAATGCTGGAATAAGCAAGGTAAATGTTTCGTTTAGCGGGTAATTGTAAGGTCCTAAACATAACACAACACCTAATGGTCCTCTGCGAATGTGTGCGTATACACCATCGTTTTTTTCAAATTTAGCAGAATCTCTATCAATTTGTTTGTAAGCTTCAATGGTATCGTAAATATAATCGACCGTTCTATCAAATTCTTTTTGTGAATCGGGGAGGTTTTTCCCGATTTCCCACATTAAAAGTTTTACGATAACGTCTCTTTTGGTTTTCATTTGCTCCACAAACTTCTCCATGCAAGCAATTCTATCAATTACTTTCATAGTTGGCCACAAACCTTGACCTTTATCGTAAGCTGTTAATGCTGAATTCAGCACCTCCAAAGCTTCTTTCTCGCCTAATTGCGGAATGGTTCCCAACAACGTTGGTTTATAGTCTGGTGTTGAAGATATTGTTGAATACACCTCAGCGGTTTCACCCTTCCATTCAATTAATTCCCCATTGGTTAAATAGGTGGTTTGATGAAGCAATGTATGTATTTTATATAGTTCTGGAATTTCAAATAAAGTCGTACTCATTTTTTAAAATTATATCGTTAAAAGCCAAGAAACTGTTTAAATTTTATCTAAAAGCCATTTTTTGTTTCTTTTTGACCCATATTTCGTTGAATTTTTTTTTCTAATAGCTCTACTATTAAAAAAAAATCCGCCTCATCTGACCCAAAAATAATTCAAAAAAGCATCAATAAACAAAACTTAAACAGTTTCTAATGCTAATATACCCATATTTTAGCACAATCACTTTTAAAAAAGGAAGTCCTCCTAAAAAAATATGAAATTCTTAACGTATTATTTACATGCAAGGAAAATGCATAAAACTCAAACGTTTTCGCCCACTGAATCAAAAAAATAAAACCAAGATTTAAACCAAGATTTAAACCAAGATTTAAACCAAGAATTGAAATAAATCGGGTTTATTGTTTAGATAATCGCCATAAAAATTACGTTGTTTCATTTTGGTAATTAATGGTTCTAAATCGGCTGCCGATTTTAATTGAATGCCCACTACCGCGGAGCCATTTTCACGATTGGTTTTCTTGGTATATTGAAAGTGGGTAATATCATCATTGGGGCCTAAAATATCGACCACAAATTCTTTTAAAGCACCGGCACGCTGCGGAAACAGTACAATGAAATAATGTTTTAAATTGGCATATAACAAGGCACGTTCTTTTATTTCCGCGGTACGCGTAATATCGTTATTGCTCCCACTTACTACGCAAACGACATGCTTGCCTTTAATATCTTCAGCATAAAAATCTAAAGCCGCAATACTTAATGCGCCAGCAGGTTCGACTACAATAGCATCTTTATTGTAAAGTTCCAAAATAGTTTCACATACCTTACCTTCTGGAACCGTAATCATATCATGAAGATTTTCTTTGCAGATATTGAATGTTAAATCTCCAACACGCTTAACAGCTGCGCCATCAATAAATCTTTCAATATGTTCTAAAGTAGTATTTCTGTTATTCTTTATTGAAGTTAGCATAGAGGGTGCACCATCAGGCTCTACTCCAATAATTTTTGTGCTTGGTGATAATTCTTTAAAAACAGTTGATAAACCTGCTGCTAATCCACCACCACCAACTGCAACAAACACATAATCGATAGGAACATTTGTTTGCTCTAAAATTTCCAGAGCTATGGTTGCCTGTCCTTCAATAACCTTTTTATCATCGAAAGGATGGATGAATATTTTTTGCTGCTGTTCGCATTCCAACATGGCTGCATGGTATGCATCGTCGTAGGTATCGCCAATAAGTTTAATCTCAATAAAATCTTCACCAAACATTTTAACCTGCTCCACTTTTTGGTTGGGTGTTGGTGCAGGCATATAAATAGACCCTTTAATTTTTAATAGTTTGCACGACAACGCAACACCTTGAGCATGGTTACCTGCACTGGCACAAACTACGCCTTTTTGGGATTCTTCCGCAGTAAGCGAACTTATTTTATTATATGCCCCTCTAATTTTATACGAGCGTACCTGTTGAAGGTCTTCCCGTTTCAATAAAATAGTCGCTTCAAATTGTTTTGAATATCTAAAGCTAGGGCTTAAAGGCGTAACTGCCGATACTTTTTGAATGATATCGGCAGCTACTTTTACATCTTTAATACTAGGAAAATATGTGTATTTCTCCTTGTTCATTAATGGGTTTTTAAAAGACCTGCAAGGTTTTGAAAACCTTGTAGGTCTAAAAAATTAACTTTATTTACTATTACTATACTATAGGCTTCATAGCCGTCATAGAAGCCCTTAAGAAAGACCCTATTTTTTCAACTGGGTGTTCTCTTAATGCTTTGTTTACAGCAATTAATTTTGCATTATCTACTGCTTTACCATTGTCTTTAGCATACGCTTTACCAATAACATCGGTATCGATTTTCTTCATAAAATCTGCTAATAATGGCTTACAAGCATGATCGAACAAATAACAACCGTATTCAGCAGTATCAGAAATAACACTGTTCATTTCGTATAATTTACGTCTTGCAATCGTGTTAGCAATAAGTGGCGTTTCGTGTAACGACTCGTAATAAGCAGATGCATCGATTATACCAGAATCTGTCATAGCTTCAAAAGCTAATTCAACGCCTGCTCTTACCATAGCGACCATTAACACACCGTTATCATAGTATTCTTGTTCTGAAATTTCAACATTTCCAGCAGGTGTTTTTTCAAATGCTGTTTGGGCTGTTGCTGCTCTCCATCCTAATAAATCTTTATCATTATTAGCCCAATCTGCCATCATACCGCTAGAAAATCTTCCTTCCATAATGTCATCCATATGTTTTTGGAATAATGGACGCATGATGTCTTTTAATTCTTCAGACAATTCAAAAGCTTTAATTTTTGCTGGGTTAGAAAGTCTATCCATCATATTGGTAATACCACCATATTTAAGACCTTCTGTAACAGTCTCCCAACCATACTGAATTAATTTTGAAGCATATCCAGCATCAATTCCTTTTTCAATCATTTTATCGAAACAAAGAATAGATCCTGTTTGTAACAACCCACAAAGAATCGTTTGCTCTCCCATTAAATCTGATTTCACCTCAGCAACGAAAGAAGATGCTAATACACCAGCTCTATCACCACCAGTTGCAGCAGCATAAGCTTTTGCTTGCGCCCAACCTTTTCCTTCTGGATCGTTTTCTTCGTGTACCGCTATAAGTGTTGGCACACCAAAACCTCTTTTATATTCTTCTCTTACTTCAGTTCCCGGGCATTTAGGTGCCACCATAATAACCGTTAAATCTTCACGTATTTGCGTGCCTTCCTCAACAATATTAAAACCGTGAGAATACGATAATGTTGCGCCCTTTTTCATTAAAGGCATGACCGCTTTTACGACACTTGTATGTTGCTTATCTGGTGTTAAGTTTAACACTAAATCCGCTGTTGGAATTAACTCTTCGTAAGTTCCAACGTTAAATCCGTTTTCTGATGCATTTACAAATGATTTACGTTTTTCTGCAATGGCTTCAGCACGTAATGCATAAGAAATATCCAATCCAGAATCCCTCATGTTCAACCCTTGATTTAAACCTTGAGCACCACACCCTACGATAACAATTTTTTTACCTTTTAAAGCGTTTACACCATCTTCAAACTCTGAAGAGTCCATAAATCTACATTTAGACAATTGAGTTAATTTATCTCTTAACGATAGTGTGTTAAAATAATTTCCCATTTTTAATTTTAGTTATTATTGATTATTGAAGGCCAATAGCACTTCTGTTACTTTCATTTCATCTTTTGTTACGGCAATACGTCCTGCACGAACAAATTGCATAATGCCAAAAACATTTAAATCCCTACGTAAAGATTCAATTTCATTTCTTCTTCCTGATTTTTCCAGTACAAAAAACTCTTTGTTTACGGTAACAATTCTAGCATTACTTTCTTTAATTATATTTTGAATTTGAGGTTCTTCAAATAATAAAGCCGACTTTATTTTGAACATACAAGACTCGGTATAAATAGTTTCTTCATCTTTATGATAATAGGCTTTTATAACTTCTACTTGTTTTTCAAACTGACCAATAATTTTTTTGGCTTGAGGTTCTGTAATATTCACAACAATCACAAAACGGTTTACACCTTCAATTTCTGATTGCGAGGTTGTTAAGCTTTCAATATTAATATGTCTGCGTTGAAAAATAGCTGATATACGATTTAATAAACCAATGTTATTTTCGGTATAAATTGAAATCGTGAATGTTTTTATTTCTTCGTTCATTTTTAAAAAGATAAAAGATTAGAGAAAAAAGAGAAAAGATGTATTCTGCTCTCTTGGTTCTTTATTCTTGGTTCTTCATTCTTTATTTTTAAGATAAAAGAGTAGAGAAAAAGAGAAAAGACATATTCTGCTCTCTTGGTTCTTGACTCTTGGTTCTTGACTCTATATTCTTTATTCTTTTGTCTATTTTCTAATAGCTACCTAACTTAAACGGATATCTGAAACCGATGCTCCTGAAGGTATCATTGGAAATACATTATCTTCTTTTTCCACACAAACCTCAAGGAAATATGACTCTTTGGAAGCAATCATCTCTTTAATCGCTGCAGCAAGTTCTTCACGTTTTTTTACACGTTTTCCTTCTATATAATAGCCTTTAGCAATGGTTACAAAATCGGGGTTTGTCATTTCGGTAGACGCATAACGTTTATCGAAAAACAACTGTTGCCATTGACGCACCATTCCTAAGAATTCATTGTTTAATACCACAATCTTTACAGGTACTTTCTGTTGAAAAATAGTGCCTAATTCCTGAATATTCATTTGGTAACCACCATCACCAATAATAGCCACCACTTCTCTATCTGGAGCCGCCATTTTAGCACCAATGGCCGCTGGTAGTGCAAAGCCCATAGTTCCTAAGCCACCTGAAGTAATATTACTTTTAGTCACATTAAATTCAGAATAGCGGCACGCAATCATTTGATGTTGCCCTACATCGGACACAATAGCTGCATTGCCTTTAGTTTCTATATTTATTTGTTTTAATACTTCTCCCATGGTCAAACCTTCTTTAACTGGAGAAATATCGTCTTTTATAACTTTTTCAAATTCAATAGCGTACAAATCCTTGAATTTCTGTAACCAAGTGGTATGTTTATTTTCGTTTAATAAAGGCAACAACCTAGCTAAACTATCTTTTGAATCGCCTAAAACAGCAACATCTGTTTTTACATTTTTGTCAATCTCAGCTGGGTCAATATCAAAATGAATGATTTTAGCTTGTTTGGCATAGGTATTTAAACTTCCTGTTACACGGTCGTCAAAACGCATCCCAATAGCAATAAGCACATCGCACTCGTTCGTTAACATATTTGGTGCATAATTACCGTGCATCCCTACCATACCTACATTTAATGGATGCGATGTTGGCAACGCCGAAGCCCCCAAAATAGTCCACGCAGCAGGAATACCAGCCTTTTCTATAATAGCTTTTAATTCGTTTTCTGCTTGACCTAAAATAACACCTTGACCCCAAACTATGAATGGTTTCTTTGCAGAATTAATTAATTCGGCTGCTGCAGAAAGCGATTCAGGATTTGTTTTAGGAACGGGCGTATAACTTCTTACACCTGTGCATTTTTCGTATTTAAAATCCAACTCGCCTACCTGTGCATCTTTTGTAATATCAATTAAGACTGGTCCTGGGCGGCCGCTTTTAGCTATATAAAAAGCCTTCGCTAAAACCTCTGGAATTTCGGAAGATTTAGTAATTTGATGATTCCACTTCGTAACAGGTGTAGAGATACCAATAATATCGGTTTCTTGAAAAGCATCTGTTCCCAATAAATGTGAAAACACTTGTCCTGTAATACACACCAACGGCGTAGAATCTATTTGCGCATCGGCAATCCCCGTAATAAGGTTAGTCGCGCCTGGTCCCGAAGTCGCCATGGCAACACCAACTCTACCGGAAATACGTGCAAAACCTTGCGCTGCATGTGCAGCACCTTGTTCGTGACGTGTTAATACGTGATGAATTTGGTCCCTAAATTTATATAACTCATCATAAACTGGCATAATAGCACCTCCTGGATATCCATAAAGAATATCAACTCCTTCTGCTATTAAGCACCTTATAATGGCTTCACTTCCTGTAATACGTATGGTTTCTTGTGCCACTTCTTGTTTTTTATTTGCTGTTTGTGTGTTCATGTTTATCTTATTTTAACCTTTCGACAAGTTTTCACTTGTTCCTTTGAAATAAAAAATATTTTATTTCAGGTATTTCCGGGGTGACATGAGATTCCTGCCTTCGCAGGAATTAAAATGCATCAGTAATACAGCCTTTTGAAGCTGATGATACCGATCTTGCATATTTATATAAAATTCCTTTTTTATGTTTTAACTCTGGGGCAACCCATTGTGATCTTCTTTCTGCTAATTCTTCATCTGAAAGAAGCACATTAATTGAATTGTCTTCCGCACTAATCCTAATGCTGTCTCCGGTCTTTAGCAACCCTATAGTTCCACCTTCTTGAGCTTCTGGCGTGATGTGACCTACAACAAATCCGTGGGTACCTCCAGAAAAGCGTCCGTCTGTAATTAAAGCTACGGATTTCCCTAAACCTGCTCCCATAATTAGAGATGTTGGTTTTAACATTTCTGGCATTCCTGGACCTCCTTTAGGACCTACATAACGAATGACTACCACATCACCTTTTTCTACTTCACCATTTGAAATCCCTGTATTTGCAGCTTGCTCACCATCATACACCACTGCTTTTCCTTCAAATAACAATCCTTCGTTACCCGAAATTTTAGCCACGGCGCCTTCTTCAGCAAGATTTCCATAAAGAATTTGGAGGTTACCAGAAGATTTTAATGCTTTGTCTTTTGGATAAATAACATCCTGGTCATTTTCAAACTTAAGCGGCTCAACATCTTTTAAATTCTCTGCCAACGTTTTTCCTGTTACTGTTAAACAGTCGCCATGTAGATAGCCATTATCTAATAAATATTTCATTACTGCAGGTGTTCCTCCTATACCGTGAACATCTTCCATTAAATATTTTCCACTAGGTTTTAAATCGGCTATTAAAGGCGTTCTGTCGCTAACACGTTGAAAATCCTCTAAAGTAAATTCAATATCTGCTGCATGGGCAATGGCCAAGAAATGTAAAACAGCATTTGTAGAACCTCCAAGCGCATTTACAAGTGCAATGGCATTTTCAATAGATTTTTTAGAAATAATATCTAAAGGTTTTAAATCTAATTCCAAAAGATTTTTAATGGCTATGGCCGTTCTTTCGCTTTCTGATAATTTATTAGGGTTTTCTGCCGGTATAGAAGAATTATACGGTAATGCAAAGCCCATACATTCTATTGCTGAAGCCATTGTATTTGCGGTGTACATACCTCCACATGCCCCCGCTCCTGGGATAGCGCTTTTTATAATTTCCCTATATTCTTCTTCATCAATCTCACCTGCAACTTTTTGCCCCAGAGCTTCAAAAGCTGAAACAATATTAAGTTTTCTTCCTTTATATTTTCCTGATGCGATGGTACCACCATACATCATTATTGATGGGCGATTTAAACGCAACATAGCGATGACCGCTCCTGGCATATTTTTATCACAACCAACCACCGATATAAGAGCATCATAACTTTGTGCATGCATAACGGTTTCTATCGAATCTGCAATAATATCTCTTGAGGCCAAAGAATAATTCATACCAGAAGTCCCCATAGATATCCCATCACTAACTCCAATAGTATTAAATCCTAAACCAACTAAACCAGCTATCTTACACTCTATTTTCACTTCTGAAGCTAAATTGTTTAAGTGCATGTTACATGGGTTGCCATCATACCCCGTACTTGCAATACCTACTTGGGCTTTTTGCATGTCTTCATCTGTCAGACCTACGGCGTATAACATGGCTTGAGATGCTGGTTGAGATACATCTTGAGTTAATCTACTACTATATTTATTAAGTTCTTTCATCTTTATTGCAGATAATTTTGCGTTTTGTCTTTTTATTTATTTATTCTATTAATGATTTAAGATTTTTAATAAAAATTCTATAATTTTTTAATAAAAATTCTATAATCTGTAAATAAACCCCGAAAATAATTTATTAGGTTTTTATACAGCGTGTTTTTTATATTTCCAAGGTTAAATCCATAAGCTTTAAAAATAATTTAAACAACTGTTTTACAACAACTTAATCTATTATTTCTATGATGTTCAAAATTGAAAAATAATCCATAAAAAAACCTTCCATTTACAGAAGGCTCTTAATAATTACTATCGTTTATAAATAAGCCTTCCTATCGATGCGAAATAATCACAACGACATTGACAGAAATGCTATTTAATAGTTGTTTATTCATTTTTAAAAAGCAAATATTTAAAATTAAAATGTAATAGCCAACTTATTAGTTAAAAAAGCAAAAAAGAATTTGCTTTTACTTTTATTTTTTTACTTTTGCACCACAAATAATAGAGGAAAGATTTGACTGATTGCAACCTCTTTGTACTAAACTTATTTCTTACTCATCTAATAAGAGAGACCGAAACAAGTTCAGCACAAGTAAAAATGCTAAAGGCAGTGTAAACTTCCTTCGACGTTATCGTCAAATCTTCCGCATAAATATAAAAATGGCGTATTTATTTACTTCTGAAAGTGTTTCTGAAGGACACCCAGACAAAGTAGCAGATCAAATTAGTGATGCATTAATTGATAACTTTTTAGCATTCGATAAGGACTCGAAAGTAGCTTGCGAAACGCTTGTTACAACAGGGCAAGTCATTCTTGCTGGTGAGGTAAAATCACATACCTATTTAGATGTTCAAAAAATTGCTAGAGATACTATAAACAGCATTGGCTACACGAAAGGCGAATATATGTTTGATGGCAATTCGTGCGGGGTACTTTCGGCTATACATGAACAATCGGATGATATAAACCGCGGGGTAGACAGAGCTACTAAAGAGCAGCAAGGTGCGGGCGACCAAGGTATGATGTTTGGTTACGCTACCAATGAAACCGAAAATTTCATGCCATTGGCTTTAGATTTATCGCATAGAATTTTAAAAGAACTAGCCGATTTACGTCGCGAAAGCAAAGACATTACCTATTTAAGACCCGATTCTAAAAGTCAGGTAACTATTGAATATAGCGATGACAACATTCCGCAGCGTATTGATGCCATTGTGATTTCCACACAACACGATGATTTCGCTGATGATGACACCATGCTTGCTAAAATTAGAAAAGACATCGTTGATATTTTAATACCTCGTGTGGTTTCTAAATTACCAGAAAGCATACAAGTGTTATTTAATAGCGACATCAAATACCACATAAATCCAACGGGTAAATTTGTAATTGGTGGTCCACACGGAGATACCGGACTTACAGGGCGCAAAATTATTGTTGACACTTACGGTGGAAAAGGGGCGCATGGCGGCGGTGCTTTTTCTGGAAAAGACCCAAGTAAGGTTGACCGTAGTGCAGCCTATGCTACGCGACACATTGCCAAAAACTTAGTAGCTGCAGGAGTTGCTGATGAAGTTTTGGTACAGGTAAGTTATGCTATTGGTGTGGTAGAGCCTATGGGTATTTTCATTAATACGTATGGCACGTGCCCTTTTAATATGACGGATGGTGAAATTGCCGAAATAGTTTCTAATATCTTTGATATGCGCCCGTATGCCATTGAAGAGCGCTTAAAACTACGCGCACCAATTTATAGCGAAACCGCTGCGTACGGACATATGGGACGTAAAAACGAAACGGTTACCAAAACATTTAGCCAACCAAATGGCGAAAACATCACATTGGATGTTGAACTATTTACTTGGGAAAAATTAGACTATGTAGATAAAGTAAAGGAAGCTTTCGGGTTGTAAACCTTTTTTATATAAAACATACACAAACCTTGTAATTCGTTTTACAAGGTTTATTTTTTCAAAAAAAAATTACATTTCGTTTTAATTTGAAAAATAATTATAGCTTAAATGATAAAGAAAAAAATCAGTAGAACCATCCGGATCTCCAAATATGTAATCTACAAAGAAACCTTAATAGATTTCAAGGAACATTTTTGGTCTTTTATTGGTGCTTTTTTTGGCATTGGCTTAATTGCTTTTATGCAATCGCTTTTCTTACCTAAACTGGAAAACACCTTTTTAGTTGGATCTTTTGGCGCGTCAAGTGTATTGATATATGGTGCCATAGAAAGTCCATTATCACAACCAAGAAATTTAATTGGCGGCCATTTGATATCAGCCATTATAGGCGTAACGGTTTTTAAGCTTTTTCCTGACACTATATGGGTAACCGCACCACTTGCCGTTTCGCTTTCCATTGTTTTTATGCAATTCACAAAAACACTTCATCCACCAGGAGGCGCTACAGCTTTAATAGCAGTTATTGGCACTGAAAAAATAAAATCACTAGGCTATATGTATGTGTTTTCTCCAGTATTAACAGGCACACTAATTCTATTCATAGTGGCGTTAGTATTTAATAACACAACAGCACACAGAAGCTATCCAACAAATAGTTTTATTAAAAGATTTCTCAAGCGAAAAAATTTAAACAGTCTCTAAAAATGAAAGCCAAAAGACCCCGTAACACCAAATTTACGGGCATTAGGGTTTTCAACTTCATCTAAATAATTGCCTCTAAAATTAAAGTCTATTCTAAACACTTTAAAAATATTACCAACTCCAAAACTGTATTCGTAATACATTTTATCGCTTGGTGCTCGATAAATTAAGCTTGAAGCATTTAAATCTTTATTTTCTTGGGACACTTCACCCCAAACACCACGAATGCCTACAATTTCACGTAAGTTCAATTTTCTTAAAAACGGAATTCTAGAGAAGAAACGTCCGTTAAAATTATGCTCTAATTGCAGCGACGTATAGGTATCGGAAACAAACTCGTAAAAATCCAACTGAGAAAAGGTATTATAAATTGAAAAATACGACTGGTTTCCTGGAATGGGACTTAGCAATCCCAGAGGCACTTCCCCAAAAGTCTTACCTGCTTCTATGGTGGTCGTTAGCCTTCCAAAACCGCCTACTTGCATAGGTTGTATGTATGAAAACTGAACTTTGGTATAATTAAAATCGCTACTGAACAAACTTTTATCTCCACGACTTATTTGTGCAAAAATACTAGCATAATCATCGTTGGCATGAAGGCGTTCGACACCGAAACCTGTCATTTTTCGTTTTGGAAAATACGATACAGAAAAAGTAGATTCGTATTGCTTGATTTCAGATTCAATACCTGTTGGCGTATTATAATCCAAACTAAAGGTTGGTGATGCCGATGCTAAAGTTCTGTAATTTGCACCAAATCTAAAAACAAGATTTCTCCAAGGTTCTAATTCAACCGCTAAGCTGGTTAAATTTATGGAGGTTAGTTTATCGTTTGAACCCGTTCCAATTACTGCCGAAGATGCTAAACTTCTGCCCAAAACATCGGTACTGGTTGTTAAACTAGCGCCTGTTTGCTCTACATCACGCCTGTTTCCTCCAGAAATAATTAAGCGATTTTTTTTATCTAATAGCCATTTTCCTGAAATGCCATACTTAAATTTACCGTCTTTAAAACCATAGGCCAAGAATCCTTCCAAACGCCACAAGTCATTTTTCCCAAAGTATGTACGTCCTCCTGCACGCAAACGCATGCCTTCAACTTCATTAAAACCAAAAGTGGAGAAAATAGGCCCATAATCTAAAGGCAATTCATTGAACTCAATATATCCCGACGCTAAAATGCTTCCTAAATTATAAAGTCTTTTAAACTTTTTTACGGTTTTTAAAGTGTCTAACATTTTGTAAACACCTTTTTCGTCTTTATTTAAAGCTTCCAAACGGTTTTCTGACCAAAAGCTATCGTCACGGTCGTACACGTCTTTGTCGTAATTATAAACCTCTGTTTCATAAAACTTCTTGTTCTTTTCAATATCAAATTTATAATTATCGTATAAGGTTGTTCGCTTACCATACACACCTCTTGATTTTTCCTTTTTATTAAAAGCAAAATCACTCATCATATAATCACGCTTTACAAGGAAAATAGAATCGTTTAAAACTTCAAATTCCTGTTCAATATAAATTTCTTTTACCCAGTTAATATTAGCACTTTTTGAGGCTTGAAGTTTTATTTCTTTAATAGCATAGGTGGTATCGGCTACCCAAAAATCACCTTTAAAAGTAAGCTCGTTTTTACGGCGTGGATAGTATATAATATTGTAACACCATTTATTATCTATAAATGCACTGTCTTTTAATACATAATTATAGGTGTTTATTCCTGTTCTTGACAACGGACTTACAAAACTCTTATCGAAAAACCTCAGGTAATTATCATACACATCATAATCTGAATATAAATCATCGACAAAGTCAATTATTATTTGGTTATCACTAAATCCGGAATTTTTATTTCCCTTTAAAACTTCTTTTTCTTTATTAAGAAGGTTGTCTCCATACACTGTTGAAACGGCTTCATTAATAAATATGGGCAAATAGGTTTTACCAGTAACATTAGACGTATCTACTTCGTTAAAAACAAATTCCATCCCTCTAAATAGTTTGCTTTTTATAAGAGCACTATCGATGGTATTAATATCGAATTCCACTTTTTCGTATTTGTTGTATTCGTATTGCTTGAAATGTTTTAAACCATTTTTACGCTTATGTTCCCATATTTTCCGAAGTAAATCAATCGCTGGATTGTTCTTTTTAGATTGTTTTCCGGCCACAATAAACACTTGGTCCAATTCTGCTGCAGCTTCTTTAAGTATGAATTTTAATTCGTAATTCACCTTTTTTGTCAAAGGAATGTCTAAAGTTTCATAACCTAAAAAAGACACTATTAATGCATTCCAAGTATCGGTAGATTCCATATAAAACTTACCGTTTTCATCGGTTATGGTACCTTGTGTTGAGCCTTTGAATATAACGTTGGCAAATGAAATAGGTTGATTGTCTTCATCAAGCACATAACCACTTACTTTGGTTTGTGCGAATGTGGAAGTGGAAATAATTCCGAAGAGAAAAAATGTAAAGAGTAGCTTTGGGTTCATAGTACAAAAAAAAACTTCATTAACAAATTGCGCTAATGAAGTTTATATAACGTAAAAATTGTTGTTTTATATATATAATACTTTTTTCACAGCTTTAATAACCTCCTTACTGTCTGGTAACCATTCTGCTAACAAAACTGGTGAATAAGGTGCTGGTGTATCGGCAGTATTGATTTTTACAACTGGCGCATCTAAATAATCGAATGCTTCCGATTGTACAATATATGTAATTTCTGTTGAAACGTTTCCAAAAGGCCATGCTTCTTCTAAAATCACCAATCTATTGGTTTTCTTAACCGATTTTAAAATTGTTTCCTTATCTAAAGGGCGCACTGTACGTAAATCGATAATCTCACAAGAAATACCTTCTTTTTCTAATTCATCAGCTGCTTTATAGGCTTCCTTGATGATTTTTCCGAAAGAAACAATAGTAACATCCGTTCCTTCACGTTTAATATCAGCAACGCCTAAAGGCAATATATACTCACCTTCTGGCACTTCGCCTTTATCACCATACATTTGCTCGCTTTCCATGAAAATAACTGGATCATCATCACGAATTGCTGCCTTTAACAAGCCTTTTGCATCGTATGGATTTGATGGTACCACTACTTTTAAACCAGGTGTATTAGCAAACCAACTTTCAAAAGCTTGCGAATGTGTTGCTCCTAATTGTCCAGCAGATGCTGTTGGTCCACGAAAAACAATAGGACATTTAAATTGCCCACCAGACATTTGTCTGATTTTTGCTGCATTATTTATTATTTGGTCAATACCAACAAGAGAAAAGTTAAAGGTCATATACTCTACTATTGGTCTGTTTCCGGTCATAGTCGACCCTACCGCTATTCCTGCAAAACCTAGCTCTGCAATTGGTGTATCGATTACACGCTTTGGCCCAAATTCATCTAACATTCCTTTTGATGCCTTGTAGGCACCATTATACTCTGCTACCTCTTCACCCATCAAGTAAATGCTTTCATCTCTACGCATTTCTTCGCTCATAGCTTCGCAAATAGCCTCCCTAAATTGAATTGTCTTCATTAAATATTTTTTTTAATCGAGTTGCAAAAATAACAATAAATGACTTACCTTTTTAAAAGAATTATTTAAAATTTATTATGCACGCATAACAAATATTCGGAATAAAATAATTAACTTCGTAACCTCAATAAATCTATACTTATTTAATACATCATAATTATGAAAATATTAGTGTGCATTAGTCATGTTCCAGACACCACATCTAAAATTAATTTTACTGAAGGCGATACAAAATTTGACACCAATGGCGTGCAATTTGTAATAAACCCAAACGACGAGTTTGGTTTAACACGTGCCATGTGGTTTAAAGAAAAGCAAGGCGCCCATGTTACTGTTGTTAATGTAGGTGGCGCAGAAACAGAACCTACCTTACGCAAAGCCTTGGCTATTGGTGCCGATGGAGCTATACGTGTAAACACTGCTGCTACTGACGGATTTTCGGTGGCTAAGCAATTAGCAAATGTGGTAAAAAATGGTGGATACGATTTAGTCATTGCTGGTCGTGAATCTATTGATTATAATGGAGGTATGGTACCTGGCATGATTGCAGGATTGATTGACGCTAATTTTGTAAACAACTGCATTAGTTTAGAAATTGATGGAGACACAGCAAAAGCAATTAGAGAAATTGATGGTGGAAAAGAAACCTTATCAACGTCCCTACCATTAGTCATTGGTGGGCAAAAAGGTCTGGTTCAAGAAAGCGATTTACGCATCCCAAATATGCGAGGAATCATGATGGCACGTCAAAAACCTTTAACGATTTTAGAACCTGTTGACGCAAATAACGAAACAACTTCTGTAAAATTTGAAAAGCCAGCTCCAAAGGGTGCGGTAAAATTAGTGTCTCCAGATAATTTAGACGAATTAATAAACTTACTTCACAACGAAGCAAAAGTTATTTAAAGCCGATAGACAAACTTCAAATCCAAGACTGAGTAATTGGAATTTGGTGCTTGATAAATTATAAATTTAATATAAAATCATGAGATTCCCACTTTCGTGGGAATGAAAAAATAATAGATATATGTCAGTTTTAGTATATACAGAATCAGAACAAGGAAAATTTAAAAAAACAGCTTTTGAAGTGGCTTCTTACGCCAAAGCGGTTGCTGACCAATTAGGCACTACAGTCACAGCTATAACTATAAATGCCAATGACACATCGGAATTAGGAAATTATGGTGTTGATAAAGTTTTAAATGTATCAAATACACAATTAGATATGTTTAATGCAAAAGGCTATGCCGAAGCCATACAACAGGCGGCAGAACAAGAAGCTTCAAAAATTATTATTTTAAGTTCTAGTGCTAATAGCAAATATTTAGCACCACTTTTAGCTGTTAGGTTAAATGCAGGCTATGCTTCAAACGTTATTAATGCACCTTCAAGTACATCGCCTTTTACAGTAAAACGTACTGCTTTCACTAATAAAGCTTTTGAAATGACCACCATAAATACCGATGTAAAAATTGTTGGTGTTTCCAACAACTCTTTTGGGTTGGTTGAAAAAAGTGGTGACGCTTCTGCGGAAGATTTCTCGCCTGTAATTTCAGATTTAGGTGTTAAAGTAGAATCGATTGATAAAGCATCAAACAAAGTAAGTATTGCTGATGCCGAAATAGTTGTCTCTGGTGGTCGCGGTTTAAAAGGTCCAGAAAATTGGGGTATGGTTGAAGAATTAGCTTCTGTTTTAGGTGCTGCAACAGCATGCTCTAAACCGGTTTCAGACTTAGGCTGGAGACCTCATGGTGAGCACGTGGGGCAAACCGGAAAACCTGTGGCTGCCAATTTATATATTGCCATTGGAATTTCAGGTGCTATTCAACATTTAGCAGGCATTAACGCTTCAAAAGTAAAAGTTGTAATAAACTCCGATGCTGACGCTCCATTTTTCAAAGCAGCCGATTATGGCGTTGTTGGTGATGCTTTTACGGTAGTACCAGAGCTTATTGAAAAATTAAAAGCCTTTAAAGCGCAACAATAAATTATTTTTTTATAAATTGTATTGTTTAAAGAACTGCTTAGAGACTGCTTAAATTTTGTTTTTGGAATATTTTATAGGGTATTTTTTCGTTAGACGAAGGTATTTTGAGGTTCATAGCCATAGCTACGAACCGAAAAATAGCTGAAGTATGGCGGAAAAAGGCACATAAAAGAACCAAAGGATAAAACTTAAACAGTCTCTTAGATTAGCATTATATTTTTAAATCTGCTTTTGCAGTTGGTAAAGTCCTAATTTAAACAGTTCTTTGCGTTTTCATAAATTTATGAGTTTAGTAAGATTAAATATAAAAGGAATATCCTATAGCCAAACCCAAAACGGCGCTTACGCATTGATTTTAAACGAAGTAGATGGCGACCGAAAATTACCCATTGTTATTGGTGCTTTTGAGGCGCAATCCATTGCTATTGCCCTAGAAAAAGAAATTCGACCACCAAGACCATTAACTCACGATTTATTTAAAAATTTTGCCGATAGGTTCGACATAGTCGTTAAACAAGTGATTATTCACAAATTGGTTGATGGTGTTTTTTACTCCAGTTTAATTTGCGAACGCGATAAAATCGAAGAAATTATAGATGCCAGAACCAGCGATGCCATTGCTTTGGCACTACGCTTTGATGCGCCTATTTTCACTTATAAAAACATACTTGATAAAGCTGGTATTTATTTAAAGGTTAACCCGAAAAAAGAGAATGAAGAGGAAGATGCTCAAGACAGTGTTTTAATGGACGAGTTAATTGCCAATGAACTTGAACCCAATGCACCACGCGAAAATTTCAAAGGAAAAACACTCCAAGAATTACATATTTTATTAGACGAAGCCGTTGCTAATGAAGATTACGAAAGGGCAGCACATATTCGTGACGAAATTTCAAAACGAGAATAAAGCACAAAATTACTCCATATTTATATGAAAAAAATATTTTTGTCTATTGCGCTTATTTTATTAGTATTTACATCATCAATAGCTGCACAAGACAAAGATAAGACCACCTTCCAAGATACGGTTTTAAACACAAAAACAGCCGTACTCTCATCACAACATCACACTGTTGATTCCTTAAAAGTTAATACACCGGAAACCCAAACAGGAACGACCACTTTAAAGACAGCTATCATCATACCAAGTCAAGGTTTTTCAACAAGCAGTCTTTGGCGAGGCGCTTTAGGCATGGTTTCTTTAATTTTTATTGCCTTTTTATTTAGCAGTAACCGCAAAGCCATCAATTGGAAAATTGTTGGTATTGGGCTCACTTTTCAACTTCTAATAGCTATTGGTGTTTTAAAAGTTGAATTTATTAAATCTATTTTCGAATTTGTGGGAGGGCTTTTTGTAAGCGTATTAGATTTTACGCGAGCAGGCAGCAAATTTCTATTTGAAGGATTGGTAGTCGATATGGACACTTTCGGGTTTATTTTTGCTTTTCAAGTATTGCCTACTATCATATTTTTTTCAGCTTTAACCTCCGTTTTATTTTATTTAGGAATCATCCAAAAAGTAGTAAAAGCTATGGCTTGGTTACTTTCAAAAGCCTTAAAAGTTTCTGGTGCCGAAAGCTTAAGCGTTGCTGGAAACATTTTTTTAGGTCAAACCGAAGCACCGCTTTTAATTAAAGCCTATTTAGAAAAAATGAACAAATCTGAAATGCTTTTGGTTATGATTGGAGGTATGGCAACCGCTGCTGGAGCTGTATTGGCTGCATATATAGGCTTTTTAGGTGGAGACGACCCTTTACTAAGACTTTTTTACGCTAAACATCTTTTAGCGGCATCGGTTATGGCTGCACCTGGCGCTATTATTGTTTCTAAAATATTATATCCCCAAACTGAAGATATAAATACCGATGTAGCGGTTTCCCAGGAAAAAATTGGCTCTAACTTTTTAGATGCCATTGCTAATGGAACTACCGAAGGTTTAAAACTAGCTGTAAATGTTGGTGCTATGCTTTTGGTTTTTGTCGCATTTATAGCCATGTTCAATGGTATTCTAGGTTGGATAGGTGATATTTCTACCCTAAATGAATGGGTAGTAAATAATACGGGATATCAAAATCTTTCGATAGAACTTATTTTAGGTTATGCTTTTGCACCATTAATGTGGCTAATAGGTGTAGCCAAAGAAGATATGATGATGATGGGACAACTACTTGGCATAAAAATAGCTGCTAGCGAATTTATAGGTTACATTCAACTTCGAGACTTAAAAGACATGGCTAATGCTACCCATTTAAACTACGAAAAATCAGTAATCATGGCTACTTATATGCTATGTGGTTTTGCTAATTTTGCTTCTATAGGCATTCAAATTGGCGGTATTGGTTCCCTAGCACCAGGGCAACGTAAAACTTTATCGCAATTTGGCATGAAAGCATTGCTTGGTGGTACCATTGCCTCTTTAGTTTCGGCTACTATTGCAGGCATGATTATTGGGTAATACATTCCTGCGAAGGCAGGAATCTTTTCAATATTAGTTAATAACTTTGTAATATATTTTAAGATATTGGGAATAAGTTTCTGTTCCTTTTTCTATTTTTAACCTCATAAAATTTAAGTTTAATTTAAAGAGTTTCTTCCCTTTGGGAAGACGGAAGATGGGATGAAGCAATATCACGACTTAGTAAAACACGTTTTAGAGAATGGTAATGAAAAAGGAGACCGCACAGGCACTGGTACTAAAAGTGTTTTCGGATACCAAATGCGATTCGATTTAAGTGAAGGGTTTCCCATGGTTACTACAAAAAAACTGCATCTAAAATCGATCGTTTATGAACTACTTTGGTTTTTAAAAGGTGACACGAATATTAAATATTTAACCGAAAACGGTGTGCGTATTTGGAATGAATGGGCTGACGAACATGGTAATTTAGGGCCCGTTTACGGTCACCAATGGCGCAACTGGAATAGTGATGAAATTGACCAGATTAAAGAGGTTATAGACACTTTAAAGAAAAACCCAAACAGCAGACGCATGTTGGTTTCGGCTTGGAATCCATCGGTATTGCCAGATACGTCTAAATCGTTTAGTGAAAATGTAGCTAATGGTAAAGCAGCATTACCACCATGCCATGCATTTTTTCAGTTTTATGTAAGTCCTCCAGCTCCCGAGGCAGGTGCAAATGCTAAACCAAAATTATCTTTGCAACTCTATCAACGCAGTGCCGATATTTTTCTTGGAGTGCCATTTAATATTGCATCGTATGCTTTATTTACCATGATGGTGGCACAGGTTTGCGGCTATGAAGCAGGAGAATTTATTCACACTTTTGGAGATGCTCATATTTATAGTAATCATTATCAGCAGTTAGAATTGCAACTCTCTAGAGATATAAGACCACTTCCTAAAATGATTTTAAACCCTGCAGTAAAAGATATTTTCGAGTTTACTTTTGAAGATTTTACTTTGGTTGATTATAACCCACATCCGCATATAAAAGGCATTGTTGCTATTTAAAAAGAGGCTGTCTAAAAAGTCTAGTTCTATGTCATATTGAGCACTTCGACAAGCTCAGCACAGGCTTTGTCGAAATATTTTAACTTACTGGTAACCAATATCGGTTTCGACAAGCTACCATTGACGTATTTGCTAAACCGCTGTTTTATAGCTAATTGACAAACCAAGTTCTCTTGCCATTTTCATAATGTTCTTTTGTTTATTAAACAAGATCTTCTCCTCATAATCTTTGATTCCCTTCTCTACATATGACAGTCCTTTAACAAATAGCTTCCAATAGAGCTCTGCCAGTTTTCTTGCCATTGCCTTTATTGCCGGTGATGCCCCTTTCTTTGCCCTTATCTTTCTGCCAAAAGCACCCAATGCAATTTTCTTGCTGTTGAGCAGGCTCGTGGCCGCTTGCTTAAATATCAGGCCGGCCTTTGGTTGTCCTTTAGCCTTATAGTTTTTTTTCATCTTGCCCGAATGGTGCTGTTTTGGCGCCAGTCCCAACCAGGAAGTAAAATGCTTTTCTGTTTTCCATTTATGTAAATCAGTCCCTATTTCCGATAGGAGCTGCATCCAATTATAATCTGTTATACCGGGTAGGACCGTAGCATCTTTGCCTTCAAATATTTGCAATAGATAACGGTCCATTCCTTCTATATTTGGTTTGTGGTGCCTCACGTTTTTTCGTGGAGTTGCCTTATTTGATACTTTAGGCCGGTTTGCCCCCATCTTTTTAAGGACTTCTTCCATTTTCAGATCACAACCGGCAATTTGTTGTTGATAAAAATCATAGCACACCACTGCTTGGCCCAAAGCAAATAGCCCTGCTTCATTGTAGTGCCCTTTCAAGGATTTAAGGATCAGTTCCTTTTTTGTTTTCAACACACTCCCATGGCATAGCTTTACCAAAACCCCGGGATCCCTTTCGCCCTTTAAGATCGCCCTGATTATTTTCAATCCACTTACCCCGTGAACTTGGTCCAGAACTTCTTTTAGCCGAACGTTCATCAGGGTCAGTGCTTTTTGCATATGGTTAATATGCATAGCAGCACTACGGATGTGATCTTCGCGCAGGCGTTGATAGCTCCTTAGTTCATGTACCAGTTCATCTGCAACAAAACAACGGTTCAACAAACCATAGCTGTGCAATTGCTGTATCCATTGACAGTCCTTTACATCGGTCTTTCTGCCTGGAACTTGTTTTGTGCTCCTGCCATCCACCAACCATACATCGATGCCTCTTGCCTTCAATATATCATAGAGGATGACCCAATACACTCCCGTGGCTTCCATGGCCACTGAGGTTACATTGTTTTCCTCTAAGTAAGATACCGCCTGTTCCAGATCTGATGTGAAGGTATCAAAACTGCGAACCTCCTTATCTTCAAGACCTATGAAGATTTTTTTGGCTCCGATATCGATCCCTCCTGCGTTTTTCCTGATTTTTTTCATCCTACATTATTTTTTAAAATCACACCCAGAAAATTTTTATGCTTGCTAGACTACCATTCGGGCATTATTATAAATAAGCACCATAATCGCTACCCCTATTTTCTGAAAACCATACTCAACCACAGGTATATAAACACTACGCTGTGCCTCGGAAATATTGTGACTTTTTGTTAAACTTGCACAAAATACGTCATCGCATTCGCTAGTTAAAAACTTTAACAAAAGTCTCAACCTGACAAATTAAATTTAAAGGACTTTTTAGACAGCCTCTTTCGTTTAATTTAAGGATTTAACTAAACATTTATTACGCTGTTATCGGCAGAAGCAAAATCGTTCCACACGTAACCATCGGCAGCATCATCGTTAGCGTACACTGTTTCGTCTATTAAATATTTAAACTCATAAGAATTATCTTTATCTAAATCTAAAGTAGTTTTAAAAATTCCGTTTTTTAGTTTTTTTAACGGGGTTGCTTCAGCATCCCACTCATTAAAACTTCCTACAACCGACACCTTTTCAGCATCTTCTGCCAGTATTGAAAAAGTTACTTTACAAACTGGTTTACTTTTTAAATATTGTTTTGTAATGGCCATAATTAATATTTTTTTGTGTTGTTTATACTGCAAATTTATAAAACAATTACTGAGGCACGGGCTTTTAAGACACTAAACAACAAAGAATTATCAATTTAATAATATCAATTCATAAAAAATTAAACTTAACAATATTTAAAGCACATTAATTATATTATTATCAATACAAAATCTTTGTTTATTGTTGATTTTCAGATACTTTTAACCAAAAATGTTTTATATAATTCAGTCCTATTAAGATTCTGAATATATCATTTAAGAATCATGAAAAAGCATTAACTTTACAAATATTTTCAAGTATTATGTTCGGTAAAAAGAAAGACATCCCACAAATAGATAAAGACCAGTTAGAACTTATTCAAAATGCGCAAAAACGCATCAAACAAAAAAAACGGTTATACATCCATTTTGTTGTGTTTTTAATAGGTGCCGTATTTTTAATAATCGCGAATACCCTCTTAGGTATTGGTGAGGATTTTAAGTTATTTGACCTAAATTGGTTTGTGTATGCCATTCTTATTTGGCTATTTTTATTTGTTTACCACTTATTCAGTGTCTTTGTCACCCATAAATTTATGGGTAAGGCTTGGGAACAACAACAACTTAATAAGTTAGTTGCCAAACAACAGGATCGTATTGAAAAACTTAAACAAGAACTCCCTAAAGACATATCTTCAGAAAAAAAAGAAATTCCTCATGTTCCAAAACAAGAACTGACAATCATTGTGGCAGCAGCCGAAAACGATGCCATTGGCAAGCATAATAAATTAATTTGGCACATAAGTGATGATTTAAAACGGTTTAAGAACCTAACCAGTGGGCATCATATTATTATGGGACGCAAAACATTTGAAAGCTTCCCAAAGCCATTACCAAATAGAACGCATGTTGTAATAACCAGAAATCCAAATTACAAAGTCCCTGAAGGTGTTGTAGTAGTCCATACGTTGGAAGACGCTATTAAAGTCTGCGCAAACGACCCGCAACCATATGTAATTGGTGGTGGTGAAATTTACAAGCAAGCTATTTTGATCGCGGATAAAATTGAACTAACTCGCGTTCATGAATCATTTCCTGCCGACACCTTTTTCCCAAAAATAGATCCTTCAATTTGGAAAGAAACAAATTCAGTTTTCCATAAAAAAGACGACAAAAATGAATTCGATTTTACGTTTCTAACGTATGTAAGAGCGTAACTGTTAATGAACTCCTTTCAAAACCAACTATTTGACAAACAATAACTAAACGTGATTTCGATGTAAATCTTAACGAAGTTAGATGTTAAAAGTACAATATTAGAAGTACAAAGTTAAAAGTTCAGAGTTTGATGTACCGAAGTTTGTGATACACGATTCAACGATTACACGGTTAAACAGTTAAAATTACAGGGTATGTTTACCAACCTGAACTAAGGTTCTGCAATGATATCGCTTTTTTAAACTATTTAAACACCTGGATATCAGATTGCACTAAATCAAAACCACGTTTAAGGATTAAAAATCACATCTTCTATTTTTAAACAATCAACTGCTATTTAGCAATTATTTCACATATATAAAAGACTACAAAAATAGCGCATTATCCTCTATGTATATGTATTTCAACGATTTTATGTTAAAATAATTTTTTAGATTAAAAAAAAACATATTTTCGTGTAATCGATTACAATAAAATTAATTGTTAAGTATTATTGTGATTTTTAAACCAAACTAAATAATACTTAAACTAAAATCATGAAAAAACTACTACTCCATATTACTTTATTGCTGGCTTCAGTTCAAACATGGTCGCAAACCGTAACCATTGATGAATCTGGAGGTTGGCTAGAAACTGCCTATGTCAAATGGCAGCCACTTGTTGAAGCCGAAAGCTATAATGTTTACTATACTGGAAATGGTGTTGTAAACCAAAAAATTGACAATACACTTATTCGTAGTTACGGATCTTATTTCCGTGCGGATGTATTGGGGCTTTCTGCAGGGACATACACCATTGATGTTAAACCAGTTATTTCTGGAGTTGAAGGTACTGCAACAAGCACTGGTAATATGACCGTTTTAGCACACGACCGTACCAGTTTTGCTTTTGCTAATGGGAGAATTCCAGGAGCCTACAAATTAGATGGCACACCTAAAACAGACGCTGTCATTCTTTACATTACCGAAGAAACTAAAAATACAGTATCTATGGTGGTGACGGGAGCTACTACAAACCCATGTATAGGTTTACAAACCATTTTAGATGGTTTTAAAAAAGGAAGTGATACACGCCCTTTAATCGTACGTATGGTTGGACAAATTACTGACCCAAGCTACTTACTTGGAGGTGATGTTGTTATAGAAAACAATAATAATGCATCTAGTTATATTACTTTAGAAGGTGTTGGTGAAGATGCTGTAGCCGATGGTTGGGGTATTCGCGTTAAAAATGCAACCAATATTGAAATACGCAATATTGGCACCATAAACTGTAACAGTAGTGAAGGCGATAATATTGGCTTGCAACAAAATAATGATTATATCTGGGTGCACAATGTTGATTTCTTTTATGGCGATGCCGGTGGTGATGCCGACCAAGCTAAAGGTGATGGCGCATTAGATTGTAAAAAATCCAAATATGTTACTTTTTCATATAACCACTTCTGGGATTCAGGAAAAAGTAATCTTTTAGGCTTAAGTGAAGGTGTCGATACCGAGCTATATATTACCTATCATCATAACTGGTACGATCATTCCGATTCTCGCCACCCGCGTGTACGTTACTATTCTGCTCATATTTATAACAACTATTTTGATGGTAATTCCAAGTACGGATCTGGTTCTACGTTGGGATCTTCATTATTTGTTGAAGGAAACTATTTTCGAAATAGCAAAAACCCAATGATGACCTCCATGCAAGGTACTGATGTGTGGAATAATTCAACCCAGCAAAACGACCCAAATAATCAGGGTACTTTCTCTGGTGAAGATGGTGGTACCATCAAAGCATTCAACAACACTTTCGATGCTGATAATGGTACTAACTCCATGCGCTTTGTTGCATATGGAGACCCTAATCCTGCATATAATATCGATGGAAAAATTAGTTCTACAATCGATTTTGATGCTTATGTGGTAACGAATCGTGGCGACCAAGTACCAAGCACTGTAAAATCATACGCAGGAGCCAACATCCATAATAACTTTGACACGGATGCTACAAAATCTGCTACGGATTATATAAGAAGCTTAGTTCCTGATACGCCTGAAGTAGCCAAAGCTAAAGTCATCCAATACTCAGGACGTATGCATGGTGGTGATTTCAAATGGACTTTTGTTCCTTCAGATGACACATCGTCCGCTGTAAACGCACCATTAAAATCGGCGCTTGTTAATTACGAAACTTCTTTAGTTTATATACAAGGAGAATCAGTTCCAAGTACCCATACACTTACCGTAACAACAAGTAATGCGAGTCAAGATGTTATTGAAGGTGATGCCATGGAAACAATCGTTTTCACTTGGGGTGGCGATGCCACTGATGCTACCGTAAATGGATTGCCTGCATCTGGAATTAGTTTTGTAAAAGATGCTGGAAACAAAACAATCACTATTACAGGCACACCAACAGATACTGTTTCTTATTCAATTACTACTGCAGGTGCTACAAGTACTCCAATATCAGAATCTGGAACCATTACGGTAGTAATTCCTGGCAGCACTACTGGAGAGGAAATCCATAATTTTACAGTATCGGAAAAAGTGAGTTCTTTTTATACTATTACAGGTAATATGAATTCTACTAACGGTTCTGTTTCATATGACGGCTTGACTTTAACAAGACGTTTAAAAATTGAATCAGCAACATCTATTACCTATACAACCACAGCGGTGTCAAGTTTAACATTGGTTTTTGATTCCTCTTTTACAGGAAACATCAGACTTGATAATATTGATTATGCAGCATCAGCAGGTATCGTTACTATAACAAATATTCCTGCAGGCGCACATTCTATTACTAAAAACAATACGGCTAACCTATTTTATATAAAAACAGTGTATAATACACTAAGTTTAGAAAAAGTAGAGGCTCTTAACTTAAAACTGTACCCAAACCCTGTAACAAGTACTTTTCAAATAGCGACGCAAGCTAAAATAGAAAAGGTAAAAGTTTACAGTATGGTTGGTGCTTTGGTTAAAAGTATTGAAGGCAATTACAAAACCATTGATATAAACAACTTAAATAGCGGAAGTTATTTACTAAACGTACATACCGATGCGGGTGTACACAAACAAATAATTATCAAAAAATAATTATTCAGATTAATAGCAAAGCAAAAGGCTTCCTAATATGGAAGCCTTTTGTGATTTTATAAAGTTTCAATTTAAAATCTTACTAAAAAACAAAATACTTTTTCCTTAATTTTACAACATGATAAAAGCAATTTGTTCATATAAAATCTGTCTTATCTTCTTATTAATCTCAATCACTTCTTGTGCATCAACGGGCGAATGGGCTAGCAAGGTTACAGGAAGCAACATCAATTACAAAGTCACTGAAGCCAATAACCCTATTAAAGATTTTGCAGGCAACTACCTGACTGTTGTTTATCTTGAGAATTTGGGGTTTGATAAAATAGGTAGAAACAGTCATACTGAAGATGTCGCTTGGTTACTATCACAAGGCTATCGGGTTATAGAACTCGATTATGCTAAAAACAAAAAAGCTTCGGCAACAAAAATAAATGAAGATATCATTGCTATTAATAATGCGATTGCTTCTGGTGATTTTTGCGGAATTAAAAATTGTTCCACGTCCAAATCCTATATTTTGTTTGAAGGTTACCGAATAGCTCGCAACGTCCCTTATTTTGAAGACGACCCAACGGTTTATAACACACCTGCTGAATACACTAAAGGCGACATGCTTCACATGGATATTATTTATCCTGCAAATGCTGGGGCAAAAGTACCTGTTGTATTATCGTTTTCTTATAGTAATAGCTATGCAACATACGATGCTGACAAAAAAGAGCTAACAGACGCCCATAAAGATTTTAGAATGTTTCTACCATACACTTTTGCAGGGTTTAACGATTCGTTTTTAGAAGGCACGCCTGCACACGGTATGGCATGGGCCATTGCCGACCACCCCAAATATTGCCCTTGGGGAAGCGGCAAACCAACTCATGGCAAAAATGACACCTACAAATCGTATCAAGTCAATCCCGATGCCGCTCAAAAAGTGAAATCTGCCATTCGGACACTGCGTGTTAAAGGCAAAGAATTAGGGCTTTCCGGAAAAATAGGTGTTTATGGCTTTTCACGTGGTTCCACTGCTGGTTCTATGGCTATTGGTGACAAAATTGTACCTGAATTTGAGAATGCAGGTTTTAATAAGGGAATTAATGATGCTATTCAAGCAGCGGCATTAGGCCCTGGTGTTTTCGATTATACCCAAATTTATAATACAATAAATGATGGCGATTCTAATCTTGAAACCAGATGTCCTTGGGCATGGGGTTCTCTAGAAAACAATTATGACTTATGGCAATCAATGGGTGCTAGCTATTTGGTAGAATCGTCCGCCACAGCTCCTGTTCTTTTATTTTACAATACAGACGATGCACCGTATTACCATGACCAGATAACACATTTTAAAGCGAAGCTGGATGCTCTAAATGTTCCCACTTCAACATTAATAAATTATGGTACTGGGCATGCTGTTCCCCAAACTTTTGAAACACTAAACAAACTCTATGATTTCTTCAAAAAACACCTAACATCCTCAAAGGTTGAAGTCGTTATAAAACCAGATGTTGTTTCCTTTATTGAAGGTAAAGACAGCATCTTAAATTATCAGATTGCCGAAAAATCTTTAAATGGCACTTACAAAAGATCCAATTACATGCATCCGCTTTACACTTTAGACGGCGAAATTTTAACTGAAGATTTCCCCGAAGACCATCCACACCATAGGGGCATTTTTTGGGCATGGCATCAACTATATATTGGTGATAAACGTATGGGTGATGGTTGGGAAATTGACCATTTTAGTTGGGATGTAACGTCTGTTAAAGAACTAAAACAACTTGACAACTCTAAAGCAATACAAGCAGACGTTTTTTGGAAATCAAGCCAATGGTTAGACGCTAACGGCAATGAAAAACCTGTGGTTAAAGAAGTGACTACCATAAAAGTATATCCTAAAGAAAAAAATTACCGACTCATTGATATTGAGATTTCCATACTTGCTTTGGAAGAAGCTATGCGTATCGGTGGTTCTGAAGACGCCAAAGGCTATGGTGGGTTTTCACCTAGGATTAAACTAACAGACGACATTACATTCACAAGTTCCGAAGGACAAGTAACACCTACCAACTTACCTGTTAAAGCAGGTTCTTGGATGGACATTTCTGGTTCTTTAGGCAAAGATGGAAAACAAGCAGGACTTACCATACTGTGCCACCCAAACAACCCAGAACCTTCAAACCAATGGATATTACGTGCTAAACGCAGTATGCAAAATGCTGTGTATCCGTACCCTGGGGCTGAAGTTGTTCCACTGTCTAAAACAGTACCAACTACGCTTCGTTATCGTATATTAGTACATGAAGGCGCATCAACAGCAATTGATATAGAAGCTATATATAACAACTATAAAAACCTGTAATTTGTATTTTAAAAATCCGTTTTGGTAATTTATAAAACATTTGTATATTGCACAGTATCAGAATTTTCATCTATTCATATTATTTGTTTTTTAAAAGTCAGATGGTGCATCCATAATCATGCTTCTGTATCTTAAAAGCATTTTTAGCATGGCATGGTTCATCATTTTAAAATGGAAGCAAAAAAAAACACCAAAACTTCCGAATAGCCATCTAAATGGTTGTATAAAAGGATAAACGTTTCGCATATAAACAAGTTGTTACACATTTGAGAAAAACACAATATGAGAATATACATTTTATCGATTTTAACTTCAATCTTTCTTATTTCTTGTAAAACTGACCCAAATAAACAAGTTGAAGAAGGTACAGTTCAAGAAGACATATATCATAGTAAAGAAATTGGTTGGACAATTGAAATTCCAAAAGGTTGGAATGTAACACAAAAAGAAATTGTAAAAGAAAGAGAAAATAAAGGCTTAAAAGCTATAAATGAAGCAAATGGAATTGACTATGACGCGAGTGGCTTAAAACAGCTAATTAGTTTTCAGAAAGACAGGTTTCATATTTTTCAATCATCCTCTGAAAAATTTGAACTAGAATACGAAGGAGAATATGAAGAAAACAAAAAGATGGTTAAAGAAATGCTTTATGAAATGTATGCAACTCGTGGAATAAAAGTTGACACAATTTCTTCAAAAGAGAAAATTGATAATTTAGAATTTGACTTGTTTCACATAACTATATATGGTCCAAAAGGCGATGTTATTCTTTATCAAGACTTATATTGTAGATATATAAATGGTTTTGATTTTGGAGTAAACCTAAACTATGTTAATGAAAATGAAAAAACAGAATTAATGAAAGTTTGGAAAAACTCGAAATTTGAATAAAAACGTGCTATAACAATGCCGTGTCCTATGAAAAAATTGCTAGTTTTAGCTAAACCAAAGTTTGTTGCCCTTTTACTGGCTTCCGATTTTGCTTGCACCAGTTCGCTTCGCTCGTGTCCTTCGGAAAATCCTCGCACTCAAACACGCAACTTTCCGTACACGTACACGTTGCCAACAAGTAAAAATATTAAAGGAGCGAACTTGAACTATAACAAGACAAGTTATAATAAAGCATAAAAACTGAATATCAAGATATGAAAAATAGAATTATAAAACCGAAACATGTTTTAGTCTTTTTAACTATTGGAGTATTAGTTTTTATTGGAATTTATGAGACTTTTTTTCGAATTAATTACGGAAGTTCATATTCTTATGCTAATAAATCGTTATCCTACTCTTTCGAAAAGCAAAGGAACTTTTTTAAGGCCAAAAATCTTTTAGTAATTGACAATTTATCAGGCAGTATTGATTCATTAAGCTCAGTAATAAAAAGAGATGGAACAATTGAAAAAATCTATAGACATGAGAAGGGAAAATTGATTGAAATATCCCCTACTGATATAAAATTTACAGACGAAATGCAGAAGAAGCTTTTATTTGATTATTAATAACTAACGAAAGCACAATAGTGTATCCTAAAAAATGCTAGTTTTAGCTAAACCAAAGTTAGTTGCTTTGTTTGCTGGCTTCCAATTTTGCTTGCGCCAGTTCGCTTCGCTCGTGCCCTTCGGAAAATCGTCTTACGTAAACACGTTGTAAAACATACCGAAGAAAAATTCGTCTTTCAAAATAAACATCTGAAATTTTTGAAAATAGTAACTTTTAAGTTACCTTTGTCTGAATGGAAAAAGTTAGGCAAGTAATACAATATAAAAATTATTTCGAAGAGTTTTTACTTGCTCAACCGATAAAGGTTCAAGACAAAATATTTAAGGTCATTGAAATAATCGAAACATATCAGCACGTGCCGAAAACATATTTGGCACCAATGAAAACCCACAAAGGACTATTTGAAGCCCGAATAAAATTGGGCTCAAATATTTGGAGAGTTTTTTGCTTCTTCGACAAAGGTAAGTTAGTTATACTCTTGAACGGATTTACAAAAAAGACGCAGAAAACACCGAAAAATGAAATCGACAAAGCTGTCCGACTAATGAAAGAGTATTACGAAGAAAAAAACAAAGAAAATGGAAACTAAAAGCTGGAAAGACATTAAAGATACCGTTTACGGAAAAAAAGGAACGGAACGCAGAGACGAACTCGACAGAGATTTTGAATCTTTTAAAATCGGTTTGCTTTTACGAAATGCACGAGAGGAAAAAAACCTGACTCAAGAACAACTTGGCGAATTGATTGACAAAAAGCGGACTTATATTTCTCGTGTGGAAAATAATGGCAGTAATCTGACTTTAAAAACCTTATTTGACATAGTTGAAAAAGGACTTGGCGGAAAAGTCAATATTTCAATCGAAATCTGATATAAAGTAGGTTTTACAAGCCGTGTATAAAAAAATGCTAGTTTTTTGTTACCCGTTTAGTGGCTTCTGATTTTACTTGCGCCAGGTCGCTTCGCTTGTGTCCTTCGTAAAATCCTAGCCTACAAACACGCAACTTTCTATACACACGTTAGCTACAAGCTGAAAATGACAACCGAAGAAATTAAATATTCATTGACCAACAATCACCTTAAATTGAGCTTAATTGATAAGCTTAATCATTATGGAAAAACTTTAATATTTCTGATTCTTCCAATAATATATGTTTTTCTCAAAGTAAAATCTTTTTTTACTCACGAGAGAGTAAATTCGGATAACAAAACTTTGATTTTTGTTGGTGTTTTTACCATACTGGGAATTATCTTTTTGATTATCCAAAAACGACAGTTGAAATTTAAGTCAATCCGAACACGGTTACCTGAAAACGAATTAATAGCTCTTATAAAAAAGGTATGTGATGAGAAAGAATGGACAATATATGATTTTGGAAAAAATTATTTAAAAATTAAAACATTTTCGGATTTACTAACTGGTAGCTTCGGAGAAGATATAACAATAATATTAGATAAGAATTTAGTGTTAATTAATAGTAAATGTAAATTAAGTAAGCGGAATTATTTGTTTTCTAATCCGAACACACAGAATATAAATGTGTTTTTTGAAAGAATAAAAGCCAATAGCTAGCACCGTGTCCTAAAATCTTTTTATCTAGTGCCTCAAATTTCACTAATTTTGCCACATGATAAAAGAACTTCAGCTCCGTATTTCACTTAAAGAAGAAGAACGCAGCGATATTTTGGTGCAAAAAGCGTCACATATCCTTGATATTGACAAAGAAGATATTACTGGGGTTAAAGTACTTCGTAAATCTATTGATGCACGAAAGCCTAAAATCATCTTTAACTATAAAGTGGCTGTTTACATTCGAGAAGTATTACCCAAAACTTCCGAATACCAATTCGATTATAAAGATGTTTCTAAAGCAAAACCTATCCACATTATTGGTTTCGGACCTGCGGGGATGTACGCCGCTTTACGCTGTATTGAACTCGGTTTTAAACCCATTGTTTTAGAACGCGGCAAAAATGTAAAAGACCGCCGTCGGGATTTAAGAGCCATCAATCAAGACCACTTTGTTAATGAAGATTCCAATTATTGCTTTGGCGAAGGTGGTGCTGGCACGTACAGCGATGGCAAATTATACACCCGAAGTTTAAAACGTGGCGATGTACGCCGAATTTTTGAAAACTTAGTGTTTCATGGCGCTACCGACCAAATTTTGGTTGATGCCCATCCGCATATCGGTACCAATAAATTACCTAAAGTTGTCCAGAATATAAGAGAGACTATTTTAAAATATGGCGGCGAGATTCATTTTGAAACACGAGTTACCGATTTCATTATAAAAAACAACAAAATCCAAGCCATTCAATTAAACAATAGCGATGACATGCCTGCTAACCGGGTTATTTTAGCAACTGGTCATTCAGCTCGTGATATCTTTTATCTACTTCACAAAAAAGAAATTGCTTTAGAAGCCAAGTCGTTTGCTATGGGGGTTCGTGTGGAACATCCGCAACATATTATCGATGCCATTCAATACCATTGCAGTGGGGAACGCCATGAGTTATTACCTGCAGCTTCCTATAGTTTGGTGCAACAAGTAAACGAACGTGGTGTGTATTCGTTTTGTATGTGCCCAGGCGGGTTTATTGTCCCTGCCGCTACTGCCAACGGTGAAGTCGTTGTGAACGGCATGTCACCATCAAAACGAAATAACTTATTTGCGAATTCAGGCATTGTCGTTGAAATTGATGTCCACAGGGATTTACCTAAATATGAACAGTTTGGCGCACTAAAAGGTTTGGAATACCAAAAAAACTTAGAGCGTATGGCATATACTGCTGGTGGTCGAAGTCAGGTAGCACCCGCACAGCGCCTAACCGATTTTGTTGAAGGGCGATTATCTCCTGATTTGAATCCTACCTCCTACCAACCGGGTTTGAATTCAGCACCATTACATTCCCTTTTACCTAAATTAATTGGTAGCAGATTACGAAAAGGTTTTGAGGCTTTCGGACAAAAAATGAAGGGTTATTATACGGCCGAAGCTAATATTGTTGGCGTAGAATCAAGAACCTCATCGCCCGTTTGCATCCCTAGAAACGCCCAATTAGAACACCCACAAATTAAAGGGTTATTCCCTTGTGGCGAAGGCGGCGGTTATGCAGGTGGTATTGTTTCTGCGGCTATGGATGGCGAGCGTTGTGCCGAAGCCGCTATTAAAGACTTATAAATATTAACCTGCTGGGTGTAATTGCTTTATCAATACTAATTTTTATATAAATTGTCACATTGAGCTTGTCGAAATGTATCTTCTAGTGTCTTCGACAGGCTCAGACTGACACTTGAGTACTAAATTGGCTTTAAAGTATAATCAAAATTCGTTATAAATTGAATTTTCTTAATTTCACCCAACGGATAAATATTAATATTATTCCTATTTTTGCATCACTAAAAAAATGAACTAACTATGAATGCATATATATTTCCCGGTCAGGGCGCACAATTTACAGGGATGGGTTTAGACCTTTACGAAAACGCGCCTTTGGCTCAAGAATTATTTGAAAAAGCAAATACTATTTTAGGTTTCAACATTACAGACATTATGTTTGAAGGCACTGCTGAAGCTTTAAAAGAAACCAAAGTAACACAGCCTGCCATATTTTTACACTCGGTAATTTTAGCTAAAACCCTAGGCGCTAGTTTTAAACCCGATATGGTTGCTGGCCACTCGTTAGGTGAATTTTCGGCATTAGTCGCTAACGGTACTTTAAATTTTGAAGATGGTTTGAAATTAGTATCGCAACGAGCTTTAGCTATGCAAAAAGCTTGCGAATTGCAACCAAGTACCATGGCTGCCGTTTTGGGATTAGATGATGCTATTGTAGAAAAAGTGTGTAACGAAACTGAAGGCGTTGTAGTCGCAGCTAATTATAATTGCCCTGGACAATTAGTGATTTCCGGTGAAGTAGATGCTGTTAATAGAGCTTGTGAAGCTATGAAAGCAGCAGGTGCCAAACGTGCTTTGGTATTACCTGTTGGTGGTGCATTTCACTCACCTTTAATGGAACCTGCTCGTGAGGAACTAGCAGCTGCTATTGAAAATACCACCTTTAGCAAACCCAACTGCCCTATTTATCAAAATGTAACCGCCAAAGCTGTGATTGATGAAGCTGTCATAAAAGCAAACTTAATATCGCAATTAACGGCGCCTGTTCGTTGGACGCAATCTGTTCAACAAATGATTACAGATGGTGCTACCCTGTTTACAGAGGTGGGCCCTGGAAATGTTTTACAAGGTTTGGTGAAAAAGATCAATAGAGAAGCGCAAACAGCCTCCGCAAGTTTATAATGAAGTTAACTAAACGCACTATATATATTTTATTAGTAATTGTTGTAACAATTGCAATCGACCAAATTTCGAAAGTACTGGTTAGAACCCATATTCAAGCACGCACCGACATACATCCTGGTGAACGCATTTCGTTAATTGGCGATGCTTTTATTATGATGAATGTTGAAAATACGGGTGCTTTTTTAGGGATGGGCAGCGATTTAAATCCAACACTTAGAATCATCTTATTACTTATTTTACCCATACTTGTTTTAGGATTTGTTTTGCGTCATATTTTAAAAGACTCCTCCATTGATAAATGGTCGCTTTTTGCTTTTGCCAGTATTATTGGTGGCGGTATTGCAAATGTTTACGACCGCATTGTGTATGGTTCTGTAACCGATTTTTTCTTTATTGATTTAGGTGGGATTTTTAGAACCGGGATTTTTAATATGGCAGATCTATCGGTAACAACTGGTATGATTATATTGGTATTTGTTAGTTTTAGAAAGAAAGATAAAAATGAAGACATAGAAAAGGCTGCTTAAAAAACCCAGACCTCACAGGTTTTAAAAACCTGTGAGGTCTATAACAGTATTTTAAACTTCATATTGTTAAAAATAAAAAGGCTGCAAAATTAAATTTGCAGCCTTTTCTCTTTATAATTCAAAGTAAACTATTTGTTTTCCCTTACTTTTTGTTCCCAATTCCATGCAGAACGCATCGCATCATCTAACGATAATTTTGTTTTCCAACCCAATTCATCATTTGCCTTTGTAGTATCGGCATAAGCTGAAATAATATCGCCTTCTCTCCTGCCTACAATTTTATAATTCAGCTTTTTACCTGAAACTTTTTCAAAAGATTTTACAACTTCCAGCACCGAACTTCCTTTTCCTGTTCCAAGATTAAACGTTTCGTAATTGGCTTTATTTTTATTTTTCAACAAACGACCCAAAGCCACTACGTGTGCCTTGGCTAAATCGACCACATGAATGTAATCGCGAATGCAAGTACCGTCTGGTGTTGGATAATCATCTCCAAAAACAGAAAGTTCTTGACGTAAGCCTATCGCTGTTTGCGTAATAAATGGCACTAAATTTTGCGGAACACCAATTGGCAATTCACCAATATTAACCGACTCATGTGCCCCTACCGGATTAAAGTAACGCAAGGCAATCGCTTTAAGACTTGGCGTTACTTTACAGGTGTCGCTAATAATTTCTTCACCAATTTGTTTGGTATTTCCATAAGGCGACTCCGCTTGTTTTACGGGGGCGTTTTCGGTAATTGGTAATTCGTCTGCTTGCCCGTAAACCGTACAAGACGAGCTAAAAATAAAACTAGCTTCTGGTAGCTTTGTTAATTCTTTAAGAATATAAACTAAGGTATTTATGTTATTTTCGTAGTAAAGCAAAGGTTCTTTTACGCTTTCACCTACCGCTTTACTGGCAGCAAAATGAATAACACCTTTTATATCGTTATGCTTTGCAAAAAACGCTTCTACACCTGCTTTATCTTTTAAATCAAGTTTTTCAAAAAGTGGCTTTTTTCCAGTAATAGCTGTAATACCATCTAATACGCTTATTGATGAGTTTGACAAGTCGTCAATAATAACCACTTCGTAACCTTCGTTTTGTAATTCTACAACGGTATGCGAACCAATAAAGCCCAAACCGCCAGTAACTAATATTTTATCCATTTATAAAGTTTATAATTGTTGATGTAATAAATTCTATTTGTTCATCGTCCAGTTCTGTATGCATTGGCAATGAAATAACGTCTTTTACCAATTGATTGGTAACAGGAAAATCGGCTTCATTGTATCTTGAATCTGAATATGCCTTTTGTTTATGAAGTGGAATTGGGTAATAGACACCACAAGGAATCCCTTTTTCGTTCAAATGCTTTACTAGAGCGTCTCTATCCGTTCCTAATATTCTTAAAGTATATTGATGAAAAACATGAGCGTCTTCACCTCCATTTCTATGGGGAGTTATGATATTTGAAATGTTTTTAAAAGCGTTGTCATACTTATTAGCCGCTTCACGTCTTTTTTTGTTGTAAATATCCAAGTGCGGTAATTTAGCATCTAAAACCGCCGCTTGAATACTATCCAAACGCGAATTTACACCAACCACATCATGGTGGTAACGCTCGTACATACCATGGTTTACAATACCTCGAATGGTATGGGCTAAAGCGTCATCGTTTGTAAAAATAGCACCACCATCACCATAGCAGCCTAAATTTTTTGATGGAAAAAATGACGTGGATGCTACATGCCCTATGGTGCCTGCCTGCGCTTTTTTACCATCTTTAAACGTGTAATTTGCGCCAATAGCTTGGGCATTATCTTCAATTACATATAAATCATGCACTTTGGCAATATCCATAATAGCCTCCATATTAGCACATTGACCAAATAAATGAACAGGTACAATGGCTTTGGTTTTTGGTGTAATGGCCTTTTTAATAGCTTCAATATTAATATTAAAGTCGTCTTCATTCACATCAACCAAAACAGGTGTTAATTGCAATAAAGCAATAACTTCAACGGTTGCAGCAAAGGTGAAATCGGCAGTAATAACCTCATCACCGGGTTTTAAACCCAATCCCATCATAGCAATCTGTAACGCATCGGTGCCATTGGCACACGGAATGACGTGTTTTACGCCTAAATAGTGTTCTAAATTCTTCTGGAATTGATGAACTTTTGGACCGTTTATATATGTTGTGGTTTCTAAAACTTCTTGAATAGACGTATTTACAAGGTCTTTAATGTCGTCATATTGACCTTTGAGGTCAACCATTTGAATTTTTTTCATCTAAAAAAAATATAACTATTATAGTATTTAGAAATACAAGTGCAATAATCTTCTATACTATAATTTAATGAGCCACGAAATTACAAAATTAGTACACGGTAACCAATGAAATTATTTTAAAGAAATGTATTTTAGCGTCAAATAAAAAAGATTTGGGTTTTATTTACAACATTGGCATTCATGCAGCACATTTTGGTTTAAAATGCGCATCGTTATTTAACGAAAAAATCAAAAATGGTGTTATTGGCCGACAAAACACTTTTAAAATTCTACGTGACAATTTAAATCCAAACGACCAAACACTTTGGTTTCATTGTGCTTCTTTGGGCGAATACGAACAAGGACTTCCTGTTTTTAAAGTTTTAAGAAGTCATTATAAAAACCATAAAATTGTACTTAGTTTTTTTTCGCCATCGGGTTATGACATTCGAAAAAACACACCCATTGCCGATGTTGTGGTTTATCTTCCGTTGGACACCAAAGCAAATGCGAAACGTTTTTTAGATATTATAAACCCAGAGCTAACCGTTTTTGTTAAGTACGATATTTGGCCAAATTTTTTAGAAGAACTAAAAAGAAGACAATTACGGGCTATTTTAATTTCAGCAGTATTTAGAGAAAATCAATCGTTCTTTAAGTTTTATGGAAACCAATTAAGAAAAGCCTTATTTGCTTTTGAACATATTTTTACCCAAAACGAGCGTTCTAAAAATTTACTTGAATCCATAAACTATAAAAACGTTACCGTCACAGGCGACACGCGTTTTGATCGTGTTTCCAGCCAATTAGAAGTTGATAATACTTTAGATTTTGTTGAAACTTTTAAACAAGACAAACTTTGCATGGTTGCAGGTAGTACTTGGCCAGAAGACGACACATTACTTATAAACTTCATCAATTCAGAAGCTTCAAAAGATGTGAAATTTATTATTGCACCTCATAACATGAAGTCGAATCAAATAAAAAACATTCAAGAAAAACTAACGACTGAAAGTGTTCTATTTTCTGAAAAAGACAGTACAAAACTTAAAGATGCCCAAGTATTTATTATTGATATCATTGGCATTCTTTCAAAAATTTACAATTATGCAGATATGGCTTATGTTGGTGGTGCCATGGGAACTACTGGATTACATAATACTTTAGAACCTGCTGTTTTTGGCGTACCTATTATTATTGGCAACCACCATGAAAAATTTCCGGAAGCCAAAGAAATGATAGATAATGCAGGGATGTTTTCTATAGCAAACCAAGAAGAATTTGATGCTATTCTAAAGGAATTAATCCAAAACACCGAAAAACGCATACTTTCGGGAAACAACAATTTGCAATACATTAAAAAGAACAAGGGAGCCGTTGCTAAAATAGTACGGTATTTGGGTTTTTAAATATCAACAACAACACTAAGTAAAGTTTGTTATGATAAAATGAGATATTAACACAATCGGTTGCGTAATTAAAGTCTATTTTATATATTTGTTTTAAATCACCAAAAAAACTATCTAAAACTCATGAAATTAATTAAAATCCCTAATCATTATATCCTAATTACTCTTCAAAGAGTATTTGTAACATTACTAATTACACTTTTTTTGTATAACTGTAGTAGCGACAATAATGGAGGCACTGACCCAACGCCAACTACCCCAACATTAAGAGCAGACGCTTCAATAATAACTCCAACTATAGCACATCAAACTATTTCTGGCTTTGGTGGTGCAAACAGAATGTGGGGAACACAATCTTTAAAACCTGCTGAAGCAAAAAAAGCGTTCGGTCTTGGTGAAAATGAATTGGGACTCAGTATTTTTAGAGTTCGCATTTCTTCTAATAAGGATGAATGGCCAATCATAGTAGAAGCAGTAAAGGAGGCAAATAAGTATGGAGCAACAGTATTGGCATGTCCTTGGTCGCCACCCGCAGCATTAAAAAGTAATAATAGCGATGTAGGAGGTTACCTTTTGCCAGAAAATTACGAAGCATTCAAAGATTACATTAATGAATACATTACTTATATGGCTTCAAATGGAGCTATAATAGACATTGTTTCCATACAAAATGAACCCGATTGGCAAGTAAATTATGAATCTTGTGATTATACAGCAAATGATTTCATACAATTTTTCAAAGCTCCAGGAGAAATAGTTGGTGCTAAAGTGGCTGCTCCAGAATCTTTGAATTTTAATCAAACCATGACGAATGCTATTTTATCAGATGATATTGCAGCTAATAGCATAGATATTGTGGCTGGTCATATTTATGGAGGTGGCACAGCAAAGCTTCCTTTAGCCGAGCAAAAAAACAAAGAAATTTGGATGACAGAATATTTATTGAATTTAAATACTGGTAATGCAGGAGCTGCAGCTTGGAGTACTTATTCAGAATCTGCTAAGTGGACTGAGTCAATTACTATGCTTAAAAGTATTCATGATTCGATGATGGTTAATTGGAATGCTTATGTTTGGTGGTATTTACAACGTTACTATTCGTTTATAGGTGATGGAGAGCAGGGAACCGTTAACGGTGAAGTTATGAAAAGAGGTATTGGTTTTTCTCATTTTTCAAAGTTTATAAGACCCGGTTACAAAAGAGTGGAGGCCATTGAAAATCCGCGATCTGGTATATACGTAAGCGCCTATACTGGTGAAGGAAAAACAATTATTAACGCTATAAATATTTCTGGCTCTGCTGTAAGTCAACAATTTTCTATTGAAGGGACTTCAGCAACATCTATTATACCTTATGTAACTAGTGAAACTTTAAGTATGCAAAAGCAAACATCGATTACTATAATACCAGAAATTGATGGGTTTAATGTATCATTACCAGCAAAAAGCATCACCACCTTTATAACTAATTAAACAACGAATACAATTGGTCATTAAAACAACTTTGTTACTTTATAGTTATTCTATAGTGCATATTAAAATTAAATTTATTTATCAGCTATTCTTAAGATAAAGATAAGATCCATACAGAACTAGTTATATTTGGTGAACTAGTAATTGAAACACCAGCATTAATAACCCTAGTGATTGGACTGTTGGTCAATCTATATGGTTTAATAGGCAGAATTGATTTTGGTTCGTTGTGTTATTTTTTTTCTATTCTAGAAGTTACTGTTACTTCTTTAAAAGTAGCAACCCTTTGATTATGGGAACTTTGTATATTACAAAAACCCGATTTTTTTTAAATCTTATTTTTTTTGTAAAATGTTTTTTATAGCACAACCGATTGCGGAATTAAAAATTTATTCATATGTTTGTATTACTTCAGTAAAAATTTTGGAGTAAAATTGGTAAATTAATAAAATTACAATCAAAAAGTATTATATCCTTATTTAAGGATCAAGTAGGTCTAGCCTTATGTTTTTTGACTTTTTCATTAAGATGGAAATTTTAGCTGTTATGATTTGAAGAATATATCCTAAGTACCTAGAGTTATTTTGTTTTTTCTTTAAAATACATAAATCAATAATTTTTTTAAAGCAACTTATTTGCTTTACTATTAGATAAATTAAGCAAATAAAATACGTATTAAAGAAATGTTAAAACATTTTACGCAATCGGTTGTGTTATCTGGAATATTTTTTTACATTTGGTTAATATCTAACACTTATGAGTTAATATAAAAAACACATTTTTAATAATCAACAACAACTATATATTCATTAATAACCATTTACATTTAACTAAACTCAATTTTTATGACAAAGTTTTTATTATTTAAAAGCGAACACATTAAACAGATAGGATTTTTAATTCTGTTGTTTTTGTTTTGCACTGGGATGCATGCCCAAATAACGGTTTCTGGAAATGTCTCAGACGTTGATGGTCCTATTCCTGGAGCAAATTTAATTTTAAAAGGAACCAACAATGGTGCTGCTACAGATTTTGATGGGAACTTCATTATTAGTAACGTTCCATCAGATGGTGTATTAGTTTTTAGCTTTATTGGCTATAAAACCAAAGAAGTATTAATTAACAATCGGAAACAAATCAACGTCACCTTAGAACCTGACGCAGCCGCTTTAGATGAAGTTGTAATAATAGGTTATGGTACTTCGAAAAAAGGAAGTGTAACGGGAGCTATTACAACAGTAGATGCTCAAGAATTAGAGCGTATTACGGTTCCTAACGTAGCTGAATCTCTAAGAGGTCAGGCAGCTGGGGTTCAAATTACTAAAGGCAGTGGACAACCTGGATCCGGAGTTTCAATCAAAATTAGAGGTACACGCTCACTTGGCGCTGCAGGAACTGGTGTTGATGCCGCAAACCAAGCTACTATCGTAGTCGATGGTGTGCCACTACTTGGAGGTAATTTATCTGAAATAAACCCAGACGATATTGAATCTGTGACTGTTTTAAAAGATGCTGCCTCTGCTTCAATATATGGAGCAAGTGGGTCTAATGGTGTTTTATTAATTACAACTAAAAAAGGTAAGGTAGGCAAACCAGTATTTACGATTTCTACTTCTACAGGTTTTAATAACTTAGCAAATAGAATAGATTTCGCAAATGGTGATCAATATATTCAATATTTAAAAGATGTTGAAGTAGGTTCCGATATCGCAAATGGTGTCCCTGTCTCTGTACCTTCTTTAAATACATTATTATCCCCAGATCAATTAGCTAACTATATAGCCGGTAAAGATGTTGATTGGCAGGATGTCTTGCTAAGACAAGGTACAACTAATAGAGTAAGTCTCACTGCTTCAGGTGGTTCTGAAAATTTTCATTTCTATTTAAATGGAGATATGTATGATGAAAAAGGTATTGCTCTTAAATCCGACTATAAAAGGTATTCATACCGTTTAAATACTGACTATGCTCCTAATGATTGGTTAAAAATTGGGTCTAGAATTCAATATACAAGAAGTGAAGCGGATGAAACCAGTAATGTGATTGATGAATTTAATCAAAATGGAGGTTTTGCTCCTTTTATTCCTATTTCAAACAACACGCCTTTAGGTACCGTTTATAATCCTGATGGTAGTTTAACACAATTTATAACAGGCGATCAGTTTCAAATCAACCCTTTATACAGATATAATGAATCTATTATAGATAGAATAACTACCAGATCTATTGTAAACCCATATATTGAAATAAGTTTAGGAGGTGGATTTAAATATACCATTAACGCAAGTGCAGAAGATAGAAATGAATTTTACGGAAGTTTTTTATCTTCAAGGTATAAGGAAGGTGAGCCAAATGAAGCAAGAATTCAAAAAACAAACAATACAAGTTATTTGTTAGACAATATTATAAATTATACTGGAGTATTCGGAAAACATGATGTAACTGGAACTTTTGTTTATGGATTTCAACAGTTTGAATTTGATAGATTAAATGCTATAGCATTAAGATTACCAACCGATTTATTAGGTTATAACGGTATTGATGATAGTTTAGATGAAGATGATCGCTTTAGCTGGGATAAAAATAAATCTGGTAAAGTTTATTTAATTGGTCGTGTAACTTATGGGTTTGACGACAGGTATATTCTAAATTTATCGGTGAGACGTGATGGGTCTTCAAGATTTGGTGCAAATAATAAATATGGTGTTTTTCCTTCTGGTTCATTTGCATGGAATGCTCACAATGAAAGTTTCTTGAGAGACGTTGACGTTGTTAGCAATTTAAAACTAAGAGGTAGTTATGGTATAACTGGTAATGATAACTATTCAGATTTTCGCTACTTGGCATTAGCTAATAATATTCAATTACCTATTGGAGTTGATGCAGACGGTGAGCCTATTTTATTTAATGGTTATGGCCCTGGAACTACAGCTGGAAATCCAAATTTAAAGTGGGAAGAAAGCAAACAGTTTAACGTAGGATTAGATTTTGGTTTATTAAGTAATCGTATTACCGGTAGTTTCGAATATTATCAAACTAACAACATAGACTTACTATTACCAGAAACCATCATTGGAGTCGCTAATAATGGAGCAACAAGCTATGATTCAAATATTGGTGAAACTGAAACCAAAGGTTTAGAGTTAAGTTTAGCTGCTCGTATCATAGATACTGATGATTTTACCTGGAGTGTTAATATGAATTATACTCAGGACAGAAATAAATTAGTTAGATTGAGTAGAAATGATGAAGATGAGAATGGCAATCCTGTTGACAATCCTGCTAATGGTTGGTTTATTGGGCAAGATTTTAGAGAGATATATGATTATAAATATTTAGGTGTTTATCAAACAGCTGAGGTTGAAAACCTTAACACAACTGGCACCAATTTCCTAAATGTATTACCTGGTGACCCTAAAATTGCTGACTTAAGTGGTCCAGATGGTATTCCAGATGGCGTCATTGATGATGATGACCGTACTTTTTTAGGCAACCCTACACCAGATTGGTTTGGAGGTATCACGAATACATTTACATACAAAGGCTTTGAATTATCAGTGTTAGTAGAATCAGTTCAAGGCGTAACACGAGTTAATAGCTTTTATGGTGGTTACAATTCTAATAGATCGAATATTATTAATATAAATTATTGGACACCTGATAATCCATCAAATGAATTTCCTAGAATTGGAAATGGCGGCGGGCTTTCTAGTCGTTTTGCAAATTCTATAAGAATTCGGGATGCTTCATTTGTAGCATTAAGAAATGTGTCATTAACATACAATCTTCCTAAAAAGTTTCTAGATAAAACTTTTGTTAATGGTTTATCGCTATATGTAAGAGGTAATAACCTTAAGTATTTTACCGATTATAAAGATGCTTTTTCTCCTGAATCAGGGCCTGGGTCTTACCCTATAACAAAAACATGGGTTTTTGGGACTAAAATAACTTTCTAATAAATAAAAAAAAGTTTTATGAAAATATTTAAATCATTATTAAAAACGATGTCATTGCTCTTAATTATTACGAGTTGTGATAATCAAATAATTGATCTTCAGCCTCAAGATAGATTAACTGCAGATCAAGCATTAAATACAATTGATGGACTTGAGGCTACCATGTTTCAAGTTTTTGAAACCTTACGTAATTTACATGAGGGAACTGATACGTCTGTCTATAAACAAGCGGGCACAGATTTATCACTTGCAGGGACTAATATTAACGATGAACCATCGGCTGGTTTACCAGCAATGAATGCTTATAATGTAAATCTTTCTCCAAATAGTGGACCAGTAGCTCAAATTTGGGATAATCATTACAGAGCCATAGCAAATTGTAATAGTGTTATTGAAAATGCTATTGTGCCAGTAACTCCTCAAGAAGAAGCAACTGTTGCTAGACTTGAAGGGCAAGCAAGAACCATGAGGGCTTACTGCTATTTAGAATTGGTAAGACGTTTTGATAACATTCCCATTGCAAAAGTATTGCCCCCAGGATCAGAGCCTTCTTCTGAGGCGCCTTTAGAGGACAAATCTGTTATTTACGATTTGATTTTAAACGATCTTACAACTGCTATTCCAAATTTACCAAACAGAACAGGTACATCTGGTGTTGGAACACCTTCAAGTGGCTTGGCTAATTTCCTTTTATCTGAAGCGTATCTAGATTTAGGTATGTGGAAAGAAGCTGGTGATGCTGCTGCTGAGTGTATTAGTACAGGAGGGTTTTCATTGCAACCCCTAGATGGTATTTTTGGTCTTGAAGGTGGTAAACAAGGTACAGAAAACAATCTTGAAATTATGCTTTCTTGGGTTTTTGATCCAGCTATTTTAAACAGACGTAACCGTATGGTTATGATGTTGGTACCTTTATACGATAGGGTTAATGGTGTTGCGAGAACATTTGAACAGGGAGGAAGACCTTATGGACGTATGACACCCTCTACATATTATTTTTCTCTTTTTGATAATGAAGATGGTAGATTAAATGCATGGCATAAAACAACTTGGCAATTTGATGTGGATATTACAGGTGATAAAATTGTAGAAGGTTCTGGTTTTTCAATTGGTGATACGGTTACTCCCGAATATGTATTATCTCCAGGAGGATCTGTCTTTGCTAATGCGGCTATCATTAATCCAGCATGTACAAAAACATGGGAAGATGGTACGTATGGAAGATTGGTAGATGGTGCAGATGGTTACAGAAATGTAATTGTATATAGACTTTCTAATGCGTATTTAAATGCTGCAGAAGCTTATTGGAGAAATGGTGAAGAAGGTAAAGCTTTACCTTTTATAAACGCCATTAGAGAAAGGGCTTACGGCAACTCTAGCCACAATTTCACTTCCTTAACAGAGGAAGATATTATAGAAGAACATGCTAGAGAATTAGGTTTTGAAGGTGTAAGATGGAGTTTCTTAAAGAGAACTGGTAAATTAATAGAACGCGTTAAATTACATAATGCACTCGCTGCGCCTAACATTCAAGATAAACATCTTAGATGGCCTATTCCACAAACCTTTGTTGACTTAGCAAGAGTTGACCAAAATACAGGTTATTAACAATAAAAAAATAAATTATGAAATCGCCACGATTTGGAAACACAAACACCAATGAAAATAAAGCGATACCATATGACCATTAAAAAACAATAAATATTTACATATGAAAAACAATATGAAAAAACTATGCGGTTTGTTAACCCTGGTAACGTCTTTGTTCCTTGTAGGTTGTGACAGCAACGACGATACAGGTTCTGTTTCGGTTATGTCTGTGAGTCCTGCTGAGCAATATGTTCAAGATATCGCTACAATTGAAGGAACTGGTCTAGACCAAGTTCAATACGTTTTTGTTGGACAGATAGAAGCAACTTTTACTGTAGATGGTAATACGTTATCTTTTGAAGTTCCAACCGCAGCAAAACTAGGAGAGAATGTAGTCACCTTAGCAATGAAAAACAACTATCGTGTAACTACAGAAATAGGTGTTTTAAAAAAACCAATCCCTGCGATTTACACTGTTTCTACAAGTGCTGCTGGCCCAGGAAATAATGTAACTATTACTGGTGAATTTTTAGAATACAGCCCACAAGTTACTGTAGGTGGTGTTAATGCAACTGTAGTATCTTCTTCAACTTCTGAACTTGTATTTACTGTCCCTACCGTTCCTAATAAAACGCTTCCTGTTGATATAGAAATTACAACAACTTTTGGCACCATTACATCCACAACTATTTTTTATGCATCAGAAAACCTAATACAAAATGGTAATTTTGAACTAGGAACCGGTGATAATTTTGACAGTTGGGGTAAATGGAATGGAGGTGCTGGAATAACTTTAGCTTCAGCATCAGATTCTTATGCAGGTAGAACTGCAAAAATTGTAGGAGCCAACAACAATCCATGGAGTACACAATTTGTAAGTAATGCGGCAGCTACTACTCCTGGTGTCAAGTATCTTGTTGTAATGTCCTATAGAGCAGAGTCTACTAATGCTTTAATGCGTTTCTCTACTAATGCATCTGGAGGAGCTTCTTATGGACCCGATTTTAACTTTGGTCTTCAATGGCAACAAATCACTTGGGAATTCACAGCAAATTCCGATGCAACTAGAGTTGCTTTAGATATGGGTAAAACTGGAGAGACCATGTTTATAGACAACATTGCTTTAGTAGCTCAATAACATTATTTGTTTAGTTTAGTTAGTTTTTAAAAACAACCTCAAGTTTATTTAATTTGAGGTTGTTTTATTTACAAAAAAAAGAGAGACCATATTTTAGCCTCTCTTTTTTTAATTATTATAATTAAATTACATTGTCATTTATTAACAAGATTTCTTGTCATAAGGATTAAGTGCTATAATAGTACCATCATCGTTATATTTAATTTCGCTAACCTTAATAGACCTTAAATGCGTCACACCTTGAGATAAGCTAGAATCATGGTAAAATAAATACCACTTACCTTCTACCTCGCAAATTGAGTGATGGGACGTCCAACCTATTACAGGGTTTAAAATACGTCCTTTATACGTAAATGGTCCGTAAGGGCTATCGCCTATGGCATAACAGATAAAATGCGTATCTCCTGTCGAATATGAAAAATAATATTTACCCTTATATTTATGCACCCAAGACGCTTCAAAAAAACGTTTTTCGTTGTCTCCTTCCAGTAACAGTTCACCATACGCATCTAAAATCCGTACTTCCTTCGGTACTTCGGAAAATTGTAACATATCCTCTGTAAGTTTTGCTACAATAGGTAATAAAGCAGGCTCATTTGGCTTAGGAAGCTCATTATCTTCACGGTATATATTGTTCCGGTACTTTTGAAGTTGTCCGCCCCAAATTCCCCCAAAATATATGTAATAACTACCATCTTCATCTTCAAAAACGGCTGGATCTATACTATAACTGCCCACTATAGGATTTGGTTCTGCTTTAAATGGTCCCGTAGGGAAATCACTTATTGCAACGCCTATTTGAAAAATCCCTTCTTTATTCTTAGCAGGGAAAAACAAATAGTATTTCCCGTTTTTATGAGCGGCATCAGGTGCCCACATTTGTCTTTCTGCCCAAGGCACATCATCTACGTGTAGTGCAACACCATTATCAACTGCTTTGGCATTTATGTTGTCCATGGATATCACATGATAATCTTCCATTCCAAAATGGTCTCCATTATCATTAAAAGGAACACCTGCATCTATATCATGAGAAGGATATATATATATCTTATTATTAAAAACATGAGCAGATGGATCGGCAGTATATATATGGGATACCAAAGGCTGAGAGATGGCATTTTTACTTAAGCTTTCAAAATCAATATGTTCTGTACTTTTATCTGGCATTATAATATTTTTATATTTGTTATTTAACGACACTTAATCTTCTTTCCTTTAAATCACATTCTAATTCAACCTCCATTTTTTTATTAATTTCATAGAAAAACAATAACCCAACACCAATCAAAAATGGGATAGAAGGAAAAACACTAACCAGTAATTTAATGCCGTTAATGGCGGAATCAGGCTGTTCTAGTGCATTGGGCACATAATTAAAAAATCCTAAAAACCATGTAGTTAAAGCGCCCCCAATACTTAGACCCGCTTTTAAACCTACCATCATGGCAGAAAATATGATGGCTGTTGCTCGACGGTTATTTTTCCATTCCGAATAATCGGCTACATCAGCAATCATAGCCCAAAGAATTGGGATAGTGATTCCGTAGAAAAACCCATGAAGTATTTGAGATACGAATATGAGTATTATTGATGTTGATGGAAAGAAATAAAAGGCAAGAATAAACAAAGTTGAAATAAAAAGAAATGTTGCAAACACGTCTCTTTTACCATATGTATCAGCGAGTTTTTTAGACAACATAATGCCTACTATCATAAAAATGATACCACCAGCATTAAATAATCCAAATCCCGCAGAAATTGGGTCATCTCCAAAATGATCCATCCCTATTGATAATAGGAAATCTAAAATGGGATGAATAACCACAGCTAATTGTTCTCTGTCTACATAGTTTTCAAAATAATACACATAAGCACCCCCTTTCATGGCAAGTGTAACAAACACAAGCGTAGTAAGTGATAGCATAATTAGCCACGGTTTATTTTTGACTAAATCACCTAAATCTTCTTTAATACTTGATTTTTGTTCAGGTTTTGGAACGACACGTTCTTTTGTTGTTAAAAAGGTTATAATTAGCATAATAGTACCTACAATGGCCAATACAGTCATTACTTTTTCTATTCCTATGGCTTTATCACCACCTCCTGCACTTTTTATAATCCCAAGCATAAATACTTGCACAAAAAATTGAGCAAACATAACAGCTACAAATCTATAGGATGACAAACTGTTTCTTTCTGCCATGTTACCTGTAATAACACCACTAAGTGCCGAATAAGGGAGATTGTTTGCAGCATACAATATCAATAATAGTGTATAAGTTACTACGGCATATATGACTTTACCTTTATATGAAAAATCAGGTGTAGAAAATGCCAAAATAGCAATAATGCCAAGTGGCACTGCTGTCCACAAAATCCAAGGACGAAATTTCCCCCATCTTGTATTTGTTCTATCGGCAATGGCTCCAACGATTGGATTAAAAATGAAGGCCGCAACCAATCCAACGACTAACATAATTATGGATGAGTGTGTTGGAGATAATCCATATATGTCTGTATAAAAATAAGCCAGATAGGTTATCAACGTTTGAAACACCAAGTTTGCAGCAAGGTCACCTAAACTATATCCTATCTTTTCCTTGATGGATAATTTTTGCGAAGTGGAATTCATTAGTTATTCTTTGTGTTTTAGTTGGATTTGTATTTTAATTTTAAAGCAATAATACTATCATAAGCAGCCTTAGGCTTCAATTCCCTATCGAAAAGTAAAGGGTAATTGGTTCGTCCTTTTATAGGCCAATCGTTGAGCCAAGATTGACCATCGTTTACACCCCAAAAGGTAACCCTACTAATTTTATCTTGATGCTTTAAGAATAGTTTAAAAATATCTTGATATCGATTTGCGAATTTTGTTTGAATGGAATCTGGTAAATTTTTAGGATAAGGGTTCATTTTTTTGCTGCCTTCAAAATTTTGGTTCACATCGGCACCAACCAAATCCCATGGACTTGGCAACACATTTATATCCAGTTCTGTAATGGCCACTTTTACACCTAAAGACGCATAGTCCAAAATGCTTTTTTCAATATCTTCAATACTTGGTTTTTCTAAACCCCAGTGACCTTGCATACCTATGCCATCTACTTTTATTCCTTTTTCTTGTATACGCTTTATCATTCTAATGGCACCTTTTCTTTTTTCTTCATTAGTCATATTATAATCGTTATAATACAACTTTGTATTCGCATCTGCTTCAAACGCCCATTTGAATGCCAATGGTAAATAGTCTTCACCTAAAACATCCAAAAAAACGGTTTTTCTTAATGTGCCATCTTCATTTAAAGCTTCATTTACAACATCCCAAGAATTTATTTTCCCTTTGTATCTGCCAACAATAGTTTTTATATGATGTTCCATAGCATTGGCCATTTCTGTGCTATCTTTTATTTCTGTAAACCAAGGGGATAATTGGCTATGCCAGATTAAGGTATGGCCGTGAATGAACATGTTATTTTTTTCTCCTAAAGCAACAAACTTATCGGTTAATTTAAAATCAAAGCTGTCTTTTACTGGGTGGATGAACATTGATTTCATGATGTTTTCAGCAGTAATGCTATTAAACTCATTTTCTATTCGTGTAGCTTCTAATGAATCATTTTCTAATATTTGGTTTTCATTGACGGCTACACCTATATAAAAATTTTCTTTATAAACATCTTTTAGATTAATGGCTTTAGAAGCCCCAGACGTATTTACTTCTTTACAACTAAAAGTTGTAATTAATATCGTTGTTATAAATGCAATTTGTCTTAATGTATTCATTATTTTTATTTGTTATTTATTTAACCCTTCAAGAAAACCAGTAAAAGCTGGTTTGTATTTATAATTTGAATCAAATAATAATGGCCATTCATTTTGGTTGTTGTTAAAACTTAATAACCAACTATCATTATCTCTCATTCCCCAAAAAGTAATTCCATATTGTTGTGCAGCAGGAATGGTTTTGTATAATATCGCTATATCTTTATATCTATCTTTTTGAGCATTAGACCGCTCAGTTGTTAAAGAGGTTAATGCTTTGTTTTTATTTACAGTCATATCTACTTCAGAAAAGTGAATTAATAATCCTGTAGCTTTGAGCATGTTTAAATTATCTGTTAAGGTTGCCAAAGTTGGATTTTGATAATCTATATGCATTTGCATGCCAATACCATCTATGGGCGTTGCGGTCGTTTTAAATGTATTTACCATACTTACAACTTGAGAAGCTTTAGAGCCTTGACTACCTAAGCTATAATCATTATAGAATAATTTTACATTAGGATCGGCTTCACGAGCCCAGATAAAGCATTTCGACACATAATCACTTCCTATTCTGGTATTAAAAACAGCTGCAGCTGCATCACTTGTAAAATGCTCATTTACTACATCCCAACTTTCTACAATAGATTTTCCTTCCGAATTTTTAAAAGTTGCAAAGTGCGCCACTGTGGCTTTTATATAATCTTTAACTTGGGCTTCAAAATCGGCATCGGTTCCAGCATAGTTTTTTAACCAGTTCGGTATGGATGCATGCCAAACTAAGGCATGCCCATGAACTCTAAATCCATTTGCTTTTGCATATGCAACTATGGCGTCTCCTTTACTAAAATCATAAGTATTTGGACCCGTAAACATAGAAGCCATTTTCATGTCATTCTCTGCTGTAATACTATTAAACTCTTTATTTAATAATATTTTAAAATTATTGTCATTAGAAAGTCTACTCGCTGAAACTATATTCCCTATTGGAAAATTAGCTGCTTCCTTTAATGTAGTCGCTTTTGGCGTTGGCGTTGGAGACGTTACTTGAGGGCCATCTTCAGATGAGCTGCAACTCATGATTAGTGAAATAAAAATTAGCAATATAAATTTAATTGGTTTCATACTTCTTTAGTTTAATCTTAAACGTCGTGGTGTATTTAATCTTTTTTTTAGCTTTCAATAGGTCCGAGATATACTTCTCTTAATTTACTGTTTTCTGTTTCTATAATGATTTTTTGAAGTACCAAACCTTCATCAATTCTATAATAATTCAGAGTATGATTCCCTGCTTTATTTATATTAAATTCTGTGGTGATGATTTTAATATTATCTGCAACATTTCTATCCCAATTTTCAGGAACTTTACCATTATAATTAAAAATATAAGGATCTGAATCGTAATCTATTTGAATAGGTTTTTCTTTATCGAACGATAAACCAAAATACATACCTTCCCTTGTTGAATAATTAATAGTCGGAGAAAAATGCATGTGAACTTTTACTTTTCCTTTGTTTTGAAAATTTAAACTATAAGATAACTTCGGTGATTTTTTTGAAAGTTCTACCCTGCCCTTCTTTATTGGTAATGAAATGACAGCATCGCCTGTTTTACCTAAATTTTCCACTACTTTCCACTGAAAAGGTTTAGGTTCATATTTATTAGAATAATGCGCTGCTTCTATTGCCATAAAACCATTGTTTTCAACAAATCCTTTTATAGAACTCTTTTTTATATTGTTTACTTTTATATAAACTGGTATTTGTTTTCCTGCACCAATAATAGTTATATCTGAATTTTGAATGCCTTCAGGAACATTATCCCAATCAATACTTACTTTTATGCTTTTTTGGTTTTCAATAGTGTCGTTAGGTTCTGAAATTTTCACCCAAGCATCATGCGCTTTTATTTCATAATTAAAGCTTTTTTTACCTCTGTTAAAAATATCAATACTATATTTTTGATTATTAAAAGAATCAAAAACGGGAAGTATGGCATCATCATTAGTTCCAGACCACCATTCTTTAGAACCTTCAATAGAAACGCCCATTTCTGCACCATCAGCTTCATCTATTTTAAAGGTTTCTGGTATCTTGTTAAACTTAGGTTCCTGCCAAATTTCATAACCAATGTGGGTTTGGGACATCATATGGTTCCACTTCCCATTAGCCACCTCTTTATGGTAATAGTTTGTTAATTCTATGTCTTTATTAAATAACTCTTTTACTTTATCGGCATAAAAATTTGTTGATGCCCTACCTTGTTTTGCATACAGATTGTTTTTTGCGGCGCTTATATAAAGTTCATTAAGGTTGGCACTTGCTAATACTGGAAAAAGCACCAATTGATAATAGGCATCTTTATACATTTCAGGAAGTTCGTCGCTTATTGCTTGCGCCCTTTTCGCTAGTGCATTATATTGGTCAACAACCCTATTAGCTTCATTATAATGATGTAAACTGTAGGTTGAGGCATCTATTAACTCATGTTTTCTTCTGGCATTATACTTGGTATATTTTTTCATGACATCTGCAATAGCAGCTGTTTGAATGCCTCCAAAAACATCTTTTGCCCATAAAATGTAATAATCCTGTAAATTATCGGCATGCCATTTTTCAGGATTCCAAGCATAGTCAAAGAAAAATTGAATAGGAAATTCCATAGGTTTAATATCACCTACATTTACAATCCATAAGTTGTTCACACCATGTTCGTAAGCCAAATGCATTTGCTCCCAAACACGCTCTATTTGATTCGTATTTAACCATTTATAGTTTCTAGGACCTCCTACATAATCAAAATGATAGTAAATACCATAACCTCCTTTACGTGGTTTTGCATCGAGACTTGGTAACTTTCTTAGATTACCCCAATTGTCGTCGCAAAGCAACAATGTAACATCATCTGGTACTTGCATGCCTTTATCATAATAATCTTGAACCTCTTTATAAAGTGCCCATATTTGTGGTGTTTCTTCAGCAGATTTGCCCGTTACCTCTGCAATAATTTTACGTTGCTCTTTTACAATTATTTCAAGTAAACCTGTGGCAGTTTCTTCACTCATGGCTTCATCGCCATCACCACGCATTCCAATGGTTATCAGGTTTTCTTTAGTTCCCATTCGCTCCAAGCCACCTTTCCAAAAGGCTTTTAAACCATCTGCATTGGTATTAAAATCCCAGGCTCCGCTAACAGATTTATTCCATTCGGCATGAGCACGTGTTAGAGGTTCATGATGTGAGGTTCCCATGACGATGCCATATTCATCTGCAAGAATAGCATTTTGAGGATCATCTACATTAAACTTTCTTGGCGGCCACATGGCGGGCCATAAATAATTCCCTTTCATTCTAAGTATAAGTTCAAAAACTTTGTCATAGAACTGAGCGTTAAAATCGCCATACTTTTCATAAACCCAACCTGTTAAAGCAGGAGCTTCATCATTTATAAAAAATCCTCTGTACTTAACTTTAGGCTCTCCCAAAGTATGAATACCAGAAAGCACGTGTAATTCGGATTGTTTTTTTATAGGAACATCTGCCCAAAAATACCAAGGCGACACACCAATTTGACTTGAAAGATCATACATTCCGTAAATCGTGCCTCGCTTGTCTGAACCTGCAATAACCAAGGCTTTTTTTATTCCATGAAAAGGGTTTTCAATAATTTGAGTGGTGAATTTCTCCCATTTACCTTTCAATTGATTGGCATCAATTTTTCCTTCTTTAATTAATTTATCTATAATTTTACTTTTTCCTAAAGTGCCAATAATTACAAGAAAATCTTCGTTTTCAGGCAGGCTATTAAAAATATTTGGCGCAAAACCTGTAACATTTTGAATGTCATTTTGGAGATGCCCTACAACCCGTTTAACACCCGGAAAATCATTTTCACTTATTAAAAACGAAGCTACAAGCGAGTTACTTGCTAAGGGAAAGCTCCCATTTGAAGTTACAGATGAAACATATTTTTCAGGTTGTACCGCTTGAATACTATTTGATGTAAAAAATAGTAGGCTTAAAAATACTGCTTTGGTGATTAATTTTGGTATCGTTATAAACATCATTTTTTAATTAGTTTCCTGGTGCAAAGGGGAATTTTAATGATTGAAAATAGTCTAAAGTTTTCGTTGGTTTTTCAACACCTTGTGGTAATTCCTTACCCGAAAACTGCTGGAAATACAACAAACAAGCATCTCGCCACCATTTCGCTTCTTTATATTGAATATGTAACAGCATTTTAACTTCATTAAATCGTTCTTCATCAACATAGGGTTCCATATCTTCCCAAGTGTTTATCATGGCTGCTACTTCATTAACACCTTCTTGATATTTTAATGCCATACCATCCCAAAGTGTTTCTCCATTTTTTAATTTATAATCCCATGGCACATGATGGAACCATAGTAAATATTCTTCCGGACAGGTTTCAATATTATTGAATCTTGAAGCCACTTCAGGTGCATATTGTGCGGTTGCATGACTTCCTGTAGGTGTGCGATCAAAACCAATTCCTAAAGAATCCGCTTTATGATAATATACAGGATTCCATTCGGGGCGCGAAAGATTTGATACCCAAGGCCCAGGACCGTAATGATGTCCTGTATCCATAATATGGTGCAAGCCCAAAGGCGTCATGTAATTCACTACGGCTTCTCTAGAATTTAGCATCATATTTTTAACGGGCTTTACAAAATTATCGTTGTTAGAAAATGTTAATCGCAACCATTCCTCGGCTATCTCTTCTGAAGTTAAATAAGGATTCCAGGCAAGTCTTCCAAAGCCATACCAATTGGCCTGAAGCATGGTATTCCCTGTCCAATTAATAGCATTACCAATATTGCTAACCCCAGCAATGCCGGTTAGTTTTTTGTTATGAAGCGATCCATCAATATCCTTGGCAACTGTAGATCCTTTGCCTTCTCTATAGGTATCTGCTTTTAAAACTTCTTCAAATAATTTTGGTAGAAATATAGAATGGGTACTAAAGCCTAAATATTCTTGGGTAATCTGAAACTCCATCATTAATGGTGTTTTAGGCATGGCTCCAAACATAGGATGAAATGGTTCGCGAGGTTGAAAATCTATCGCGCCGTTTTTAACTTGAATAAGCACATTATCTTTAAATTGTCCATCATAAGGCACAAATTCAGAAAAAGCCTGTTTAGCCCTGTCTGTAGTATCATGTTCAGAATACACAAAGGCACGCCACATGACAATACCTCCAAATGGTTCCAACGCACCTGCTAGCATATTGGCACCATCAACATGGTTTCTATCGTAATTTTGTGGCCCTGGTTGCCCTTCGGAATTTGCTTTAACCAAAAAACCTCCAAAATCAGGAATTCGATTGTAAATTTCCTTGGTTTTATCGCTCCACCATTTAATGACTTCTGGGTCATAAGGATCGGCTGTTTCTAATCCACCAATTTCAATAGGTGCCGAAAAACGTGCTGTTAGATATACTTTTATTCCGTAAGGTCTAAAAACAGTCGCTAATGCTTCTACTTTTTCTAAATATTTTGGCGCTAAAATAAGGGCATTGGCGTTAACATTGTTTAAAACAGTCCCATTAATCCCTATGGATGCATTGGCTCGGGCATAATCTATATAACGTTGGTCTATATAATCCGGTAAACGATGCCAATCCCAAATGGAGGAACCTGCATAACCTCTTTCTACAGTTCTGTCCAAGTTATCCCAATGGTTTAGTACACGAATTTTTAGTTTTGGCGAATCGATAATGTTTAACTTTTCTATGGATTTATTGGTTTGCAGCAATTGTAAAAAATTATAAACACCATACAGTACACCAACATCCGTTTTTCCGGTAATAACAATATGGTTTTTACCTTTAATTAAAATGGTTTTAATTATGAAACCTTCATTATTTATTTCGTTAAAAGCATTTCCCAATTGGCGTATAATATCTTCATTTAAAGATGTTCTAGATCCAAACATCAAGGAATTAGCTACCATATTTTCTGTATCTGCTAAAAATCCAGAACCAAGCATGCCATTCAGTCCCAACTCAAGTTCTTTTAGCCCTACATTTATTGTTTCAGAATCTCCTAAAGGAATTATTCTTTTAATAGTTGATTGATAATTTGATCGTATTTGTTCATTTTCAATATAACTGTATTGCAACCATAACCTATATCCATTGTTCGAATAAGATTTAAAACAAACCAGAAATTGCAACACCAATATTAAACCATACTTCTTTAACATGGACTTTATTATGAAGCAAAAATTATTCATTCTAAACATATCATTGGTTTTAATTAACATAGAATTCGTTTAAACGAATTCATAATATTCACACTAATTTAGTGTAAAGATAAATTTTTTTTTTAATTTGCAATCGGTTGCGTAAATTAAATAAATAATCTTTTGAAAAATAATTTTAAGTATTTTTATTAGAAGTTCACAACTTAAACTTAATTAAATAGCCAACTATCATGATAAAGACAGCTTTCATTTTTATTAATAAGTCCGTTTTCATTTTACTAATTTTAGTATCATGTAAAAATGACAATTCTGAGACAATAAGCACTGTTGACAATAAAATTCCACCAACCAATTTTGAGTTTCCTTTTTATAACCCATCGCTTTCTATTGATGAACGTGTACAAGATTTAATATCTAGATTAACATTAGAAGAAAAGGCAAACCAAATGATGAATTCCACTTCTGGAATTGATCGCCTAAAAATCTCTCCTTATGATTATTGGAACGAAGCACTGCATGGGGTTGGCCGCTCTTGTGTTGCTACCGTTTTTCCTCAAGCAATAGGAATGGGTGCGACTTTTGATGATAATTTAATATACAGAGTGTCTTCGGCTATTTCAGATGAAGCAAGGGCGTTGTACAATGCCGCAAGCGAAAAAGGATATTATAAAAAATATGGCGGCTTAACATTTTGGACGCCTAACATTAACATTTTTAGAGACCCTCGTTGGGGACGCGGACAGGAAACTTATGGCGAAGACCCTTATTTAACAAGCATTATTGGAGTGTCTTTTGTTAAAGGTTTGCAAGGTGACCATCCAAATTATTTAAAAACGGCTGCTTGTGCCAAACACTATGCTGTCCATAGCGGCCCTGAAAAACTAAGACACGAATTTAATGCCGAGTCTAATCAAAAAGATTTATGGGAAACCTATTTACCCGCATTTGAGGCGTTAGTTGACGCCAAAGTTGAGTCTATTATGTGTGCCTACAATAGTACAAATGGCGAACCTTGTTGTGCTAACACATATTTAATTTCGGAAGTACTGCTAGATAAATGGCAGTTTAAAGGCCATGTTTTAACTGATTGTGGTGCCTTGGAAGACTTTTACAAACAGCCCAGCGAAGGCGGTCACGGTATTGTAAAAACTCCAGCCGAGGCCGCAGCCTTGGCGGTTAAAAGTGGCATAAGTTTAAATTGCGGAAGCATTTACAGCTACTTACCCGAAGCCGTTAAAACAGGTTTAATTACTGAAAAAGAGATAGACTCGCAACTAGCTAAATTATTACGCACACGCTTTAAATTAGGCCTTTTTGACCCCAAGGGCAGTAATCCTTATGATGGTATTTCAATAGATGTTGTAAATAGTGAAACCCATAGAGCCTTAGCAAAGGAAGTTGCTGTTAAAAGCATGGTTTTACTAAAAAATAATGGTGTTTTGCCTCTTAAAAACGACCTGTCAAAGTATTTCGTTACAGGTCCAAATGCAGCAAATATTGATATTCTTTTAGGAAATTATTATGGTGTTAATCCTAAACTTGTTACTATTTTAGAAGGCATTGCAAACGCCATAAATCCTGCCAGCCAAATACAATATAGATTGGGTTGTATGCTAAGCGAAATGCCTAAAAACCCTATAGATTGGGCTAGCGGAAACGCAGGTAATAGCGATGTTACACTGGCCGTGTTAGGAATTTCCAGTTTATTGGAAGGCGAAGAAGGCGAATCTCTGGCATCAGCAACTGCAGGTGATAGACTGGATTACAATTTACCCGAAAGTCAATTGGATTATTTAAGAAAATTACGAAAAGCCGCAGATAAAAATCCCGAAGACAAAAAACCAATTGTAGCTATTATTACGGGTGGGAGCCCTATGAATCTAGCTGAAGTACATGAACTTGCTGATGCTGTTTTACTTGTTTGGTACCCTGGCGAAGAAGGTGGTACAGCCGTCGCTGATATTCTTTTTGGCAATGTGTCACCTTCAGGTCGTTTGCCAATTACGTTCCCAAAATCGTTAGACCAATTACCCGATTACCATGATTATTCTATGAAAGGAAGAACCTATAAATACATGAATCTAGATCCTATGTACCCCTTTGGTTTTGGTTTAAGTTACACCACTTTCTCATATGGGAAAATTCAAACCACAACACCAACTATGTCAAAAAAAGACAACTTAAAACTAAAAGTTACCATTACCAATTCGGGAAAAACAACTTCAGATGAAGTGGTTCAAATGTATATTTCAGATTTAGAAGCATCTGTTACAGCACCTAATTTTCAGCTTATTAAAACAGAACGAATCAACTTAAAACCCAATGAATCTAGAACTTTGGAATTTGAATTAGCGCCCAAAGATTTCGAAATTGTAAAAAACGATGGCACAAGAACAATTGAAGCTGGTGAATTTAAAATTTACGTTGGTGGTTCTAGCCCCATGAAACGAAGCTTTGAACTGGGAGCACAAAAAATGTCTGAAACTATAATTACAGTTAAATAAAAATGAACAAACTAAAAATTTTAATTAACGTTTTCCTTATTATTCAATCCACAAATTTAATTGGGCAAATAAAGCTTCCTAAATTAATAAGTGATGGTGTTATTCTACAGAGAGACGAAAAAGTAAAGGTTTGGGGTTGGGCTGCTCCAAATGAAAAAATCAAGTTGGTTTTCAAAACCAAAACCTATAATACAGAAGCAGATAACAGCGGCAACTGGCAGATAATGCTCCCTGCCCAAAAAGCTGGCGGACCATTTGAAATGGTTTTTAAAGCAAGCAACGAAATAACAATTCAAGATATTTTATTTGGCGATGTTTGGGTGTGTTCCGGACAATCAAATATGGAGCTGCCCATGGAACGCTTAAAAGAAAAATATGGCGCTATAATAAAAAATGCTACCAATACCCATATTCGTCAATTTTTAGTTCCGGACACTTATAATTTTAAAGAACCTCAAAAAGATTTTAAAGACGGTAGCTGGATTGCAGCAACACCTAGTACAGTCCTTGAATTTTCTGGTGTTGCCTATTTTTTTGCTAAGGAAATTTATGAAAAGCACCAAATTCCTATTGGAATAATCAATGCTGCTTTAGGTGGTTCTCCAATTGAATCTTGGTTGAGCGATGATGCGCTTAAGGATTTCCCAGAGCCTTATGAAGAAGTACAAAAATATAAAAATGACACCTTAATAGAACGCATTGAAAATAGTGATAAAAAAAGAAGTGATGATTGGTATGCGCTTTTAAATTCAAAAGATAAAGGGATTTACAATCACTGGGATTTACCTTCAGGCATCGATTTTAGTGATTGGGATGACATGGAAATACCTGGTTATTGGGCAGATTCCGCTCTTGGAAACATAAATGGTGTTGTTTGGTTTAGCAAAGATATCATTGTACCAAAATCAATGCTTGGAAAACCTGCAAAACTATTTTTGGGTCGTATTGTTGACCAAGATTCTGTTTATATAAATGGTGAATTTGTAGGAACCACAGGCTACCAATATCCACCACGTAGATATGAGGTAAAATCAACTATTTTAAAAGAAGGGAAAAACACTATTTCAATTCGAGTTATTAACAACATTGGAAAGGGTGGATTTGTTTTGGACAAACCTTATTATTTAGCTGTAGATAATGATACCATCGATTTAAAAGGCACATGGAAATATAAATTAGGAACCACCATGCAACCATTAAAAGGGCCGACATTTATTCGTTGGAAACCAGAAGGTTTATACAACGCCATGATAGCGCCTCTAATTAACTTAAAAATAAAAGGAGTCCTATGGTATCAAGGCGAGTCAAATACCCATAATCCAAAACACTATGCAAAAACGCTCCCGGCACTTATAAACGATTGGAGAAATAAATGGCATCAAGGAAAATTCCCTTTTCTTTTTGTGCAACTAACAAACTTTATGGAAACTAGCCCAGAACCAACAGAAAGTAATTGGGCACAATTAAGACAATCGCAACTAGAATCATTGAAAGTTCCAAATACAGGTATGGCCGTCACGATAGACTTAGGCGAATGGAACGATATCCATCCTTTAAATAAAGAAGATGTTGGTAAGCGTTTAGCACTATTGGCACGAAAAATGGCTTATGGCGAAAAAACCATTCAGGCATCAAGTCCGTTACCATGTAAAGCGACATTTAATGGACACAAGGTGATTATTTCTTTTAAAAACAAAGGAAGTGACTTAATAATTAAAGGTGAGGATGATTTAAAGGGCTTTTCAATTTCAGATGATGGTGTCAACTTTGTTTGGGCAAAAGCTATTATTAAAAACAATAAGGTTGAAGTTTGGAACGAAAACATTAAAAACCCAACGGTTGTTAGATATGCTTGGGCGAACAATCCTGATAATGCAAATTTATATTCAAATGCAGGCTTGCCATCTACACCTTTTGAAATAAAAAAGACAACTAAGTAATCTAATTTCTTTTTGAAGATTCCCGAACCAACACTTCGGTATTTAAAAAGGTAATTTCTTTAACTTCGTCCCTTTTAGAAGACTTTAAATTTTTCAAAATAATTTCGGCAGATGCTTGCCCCATTTTTTCAGCAGGATGTGTAATGGTTGATAGATTAGGATCAATAATATGTGAAATAGGGTCGTTGTTAAAACCTATTACCGCCAATTCTTCGGGTACTTTAACACCTCTTTTTTTAGCACATTGAATAGCGCTTACTCCTAAAATATCACCTGGTGCAAAAATACCATCGGGCGGATTCTTTAAATCAAGAAGTTTATTGGTTGCTTTTTCTGCTTCTTCGTATGTTACTGCTTTAAGTTTAATAATAAGATCGTCTTCAATAGGAAGGTTGGCTTCCTTTAAAGCATCTAAATAGCCCTTTTTTCTTTCGTAATAAATACTAAATTCCGAACCAGCAGTAAGATGGGCTATCCGTTTACATCCCTGCGAAATAAGATGCTGTGTTGCTTTATAGCCTGCTGCATAATTATCAATAACCACACGAAACGTATTAAAGGTTTTTGGCACCCTATCCACAAAAACCAATGGCGTATTGCTATCCATAAATAACTGAAAATGCGAGGTGTCTTGGGTTTCCATAGCCAACGAGCAAATAATACCACTTACTCTGTTATTGTATAAAGATTGGGTCATGCTTACTTCTTGCTCGTAAGAATCGTGAGATTGCATAATAACCACATTGTAACCTGCTTTTTGAGCTGCTATTTCTATGCCACTAATTAAGGAAGACAAGAAGGGTTGCGTAATAGTTGGTAATAAAACACCTATGGTTTTTGTTTTTTTACTGCGTAAGCTAGCCGCTAAATTATTGGGACGATACCCCATTTCCTTTGCCGTTTTCTTAACCTTTTCAATCGTTTTTTTACTAATACTATGATGGTCTTTTAACGCTCTGGAAATAGTTGAAGTTGCTAAATTTAACTTGTCTGCTATATCGTAAATAGTAACTTCGGTATGCTCTTTCATCCTTTTATCAAAATAATTAAACCAAATATACATTTTTTAAACAAATTATATTTTATATTTAATGCATCAATTTAAACCGAAAAAGATGACTAAATTTTTTAATGCATTATTTTTATTATCATTAGTTCTTTTATCCTTTTCATGTAAAAAAATTTCCAATAAAAAGCAACCGATTGCGCAAAGTGAATACGCAGTGTTTGATTGGTTTAATTACGAAGGAAAGGATGAAGCTTTCAAAGAAGTATCAAAAACAGACAGTACTTATTTAAACCCAATTCTAGCTGGCTTTTATCCAGACCCCAGTATATGTTCAGCAAACGGGAAATTTTACTTAATCACATCTACATTTACCTACTTCCCTGGAATACCTATATTTGAAAGTACAGATCTAATAAGCTGGAAACAAATTGGGCATGTTATAACACGAAAAGAACAAGGAGATTTTTCTGGTCAGGGTGTTTCTAAAGGCATGTTTGCACCAACTATTCGATATCACAATGGTACATTCTATGTTATTTGTACCAATGTAAGTGGTATTGGAAATTTTATTGTTACAACTAAAGATCCTTCTGGACCATGGTCAGATCCTATAACCATTCCTGGTGTTGATGGGATAGATCCAGATATTTTCTTTGATGAGGATGGCAAAGTTTACATCACTCACAACGGACCACCACCAAATAATATTTCTGTTCACGACGGACATAGAGCTATTTATATATTTGAATACGATTTAGAAAATAAAAAAATAGCTAGTGAATCTAAACTTCTAATAAATGGTGGTACTGATATGGCAAAAAAAACCGTTTGGATTGAAGCACCTCACATATTTAAAAAAGATGGTTATTACTACTTAATTTGTGCTGAAGGTGGTACTCGCTACAATCATTCCGAAGTCGTTTTTAGAAGCAAAAATGTTGACGGACCTTACGATAGCTATAAAAACAACCCGATACTAACACAACGCCATTTAAATACGCCAAGACCCAATGAAATTTCAACAACTGGTCATGCCGATTTTGTAGAACTCTCTAATGGTGATTGGTGGGCTGTGTTTCTAGGCTGCAGACCATATGGCGACGATTTATACAACACCGGTAGGGAAACTTTTTTAATGCCTGTTGCATGGAAAGATGGTTGGCCAACCATTGTTGGAGGCAACAACCCAATACCAATAATTAATAAAAAACCAAACCTAATAGCTTCAAAAGAAAAAATAGCGCCAACAACTGGCAATTTTATATCACATGATGCCTTTAAAAATAGTGAACTAGATTTTAAATGGAATTTTATAAGAACACCTTTAGAGAAATGGCATGAATTAGATGGCAAATATTTATATATAAAACCTAGAAAAGAATCTATCCATACCGAAACAAACTTTTCGTTTATTGGTAGAAGACAACAGCATTTACAGTTTGACGCTTCAACCAAAGTAACATATAATTTAACAGACACATTACAAACTGTAGGTTTGGTAGCTTTTCAAAATGAAAACCATTACTTATTTATTGGAAAACGATTAAATAAAGATGGAAAAGAAGAGGTTTTTATTGAAAAAAATGCCACATCTCTAAACGAAAGTCAGCCGACTATTATAGCTAAACAGGTTATAAGTACAAAAGATTCTGATTTGTTTTTAAGAATAGAAGGCGACAAAGGTTTATATAATTTTTATTATAAAACTTCAGAAAAATCGGAGTGGATTCTTTTAGCAGACAAAGTTGATGCTTCTATTTTAAGCACCAAAGAAGCTAAAGGTTTTGTTGGTACTTATTTGGGCATGTATGCCTCACTAAATCATTTTTAAGTGAATTAGGTTTTATAAAAAATAGCCCTAGCAGGGTTTAAAACCCTGCTAGGGCTAATATGTTCTATGTGAAGTATGTTAGCACGCCAACAACTATAAGAACCAGTAGTATAGACAAAACAACATCAATAGTATCATAACTACCTTTATTAGCTGCTTTTTGTTCTTCAGAAAGCGTTCCAAATGCTAATCCTTTTATAGTTTCATAATTAGGTGCTTGCGACATCATACTAACTGAAATACAAATAAATACCGAAAAAATAAACATAAATATAGCCATGTGCGCAAAATTAATGGTTGCAAATGCATAGGCAATACCTTCTACCGATTCACCTGCTACAATTTGAGGTTGATAGTATATTTCACTTCCTAACCTTAAAATTAAAAGCACCAACCCTGTTAACAAAGTTGTAATTGCCGCTGTTGAATTAACGCGTTTCCAAATAATACCCAATAGAAAAACCGCCGTTACTGGGGGCGCAATGTACGATTGTACATTTTGAAGGTACTGGTACATAACACCACCACCAATTTTTTCCATAATTGGTATCCAAATAATACCTAAGACTACAATAAAACCAGTTGCTATTTTACCTGTTCTTACCAATACGTTTTCGGTTTTTTCTGGATACAGTTTTTTATAAATATCAATAGTAAAAATAGTTGAACAAGAGTTGAAAACCGAAGCCAAAGAGCTCATTAAAGCTGCCATTAATCCACCAGCTACCAAACCTTTTAAACCAACAGGCAATAGCGTTTTAACTAACATGGGGAAAGCCCTATCGGCTTTCTCTACCGAAAACACCTCTGGATTTTGTATAGTTAAAGCAAATGCAATAATACCGGGTACCAAGAAAATTAATATAGGAAGTAATTTTAAATAAGCGCCAAAAATCGCTCCACGCCTGCCTATTTTAATATTATTGGCTGCCAATGTACGCTGTACAATATATTGGTCGGTACACCAATACCAAATCCCTACAATCGTTCCGCCTATGAGCAAGCCTGTCCATGGAAATTGCGGATCGTTCATAGGACGCCACATATTAAAATGTTCCGGACTTACCGCAGTAACAGTTTCTCTTAATTGCGCCCAACCCCCTACTTCTTGCAATCCTAAGTAGGTGATAACGACCGAACCAAAAATTAAAATAATGGTTTGAAGTGTTTCGGTATAAATTACGGCTTTCATCCCTCCCACAACGGTATAAATACCCGTGAAAATTACTATCCCAATAGCACCATACCAAAATGGAATGCCTAAAAGCTCTGAAACCACAATACCACCTGCATAGATAGTTACCGATACTTTAGTAAGTACATAAGCCACTAATGAGAACAATGATAAGAACCATCGAGACCGACTATCAAATCGTTTTTCTAAAAACTCGGGCATGGTAAAAGCGCCACTTCTAATATAAAATGGCAAAAACAGCCATCCTAAAAGCAAAACTATCCAAGCGTGTAATTCGTAATGAGCCATGGGTGTACCCGATTCGAAACCAGTTCCAGCAAGTCCTACGACGTGTTCGGACCCGATATTGGAAGCGAAAATTGACGCTCCAATTACAAACCATCCTACATTTCTACCTGCCAAAAAATAATCTTCGGTGTCTTTGTTTTTTTGAAGAACAACCCAAACGGCCACCGCAATAAGCGCAAGGAAATAAATTCCTAAAACAACCCAATCCAGGTTTTCCAAAACCGATTGTTGCATAGCTAAAAAGTAATGTTTCATAAATATTCAGTTTAATTGGTAATAATCAAATATCGAAAAAATGTTGTGCATTTTGGTTTATGTGTGATCACGCAAATTCAAAATGCACAACAGGTTATTAAATATATTGGTTAATTATATTTTCAAATAACTCTTGTTTCCCACTTGTTAATGGTAACTCGCCATTTTCTTGCGCTATTTTATATAAATCCTGTAAGTTTAACTTACCATTTTCAAAGTCTTTTCCTTTACCAGAATCGAATGATGCATAACGTGCAGTTCTTAATTTTTCGTAAGGTGAAGATGTGATGATTTTATCTGCAATTAACAACGCTCTAGCAAATGTATCTGCACCGCCAATATGTGCTAAAAACACATCTTCTAAATCGGTAGAATTTCTTCTGATTTTAGCATCAAAATTAACACCGCCACCTTGCAAACCACCTGCTTTAAGAAACACCAACATCGCTTCGGTAGTTTCTTGAATGTTGTTAGGAAACTGGTCGGTATCCCATCCGTTTTGGTAATCGCCACGGTTGGCATCCAAACTTCCTAACATACCTGCTTTTGCTGCAGTTTCAATTTCATGCTGAAAAGTGTGTTGTGCTAATGTAGCGTGATTTACTTCAATATTTATTTTAAAATCTTTATCCAAACCATATTCTTTTAAGAAACCGATCGCTGTAGCTGTATCAAAATCATATTGGTGTTTTGATGGTTCCATGGGTTTTGGCTCGATAAAAAAGTTTCCTTTAAAACCATTTGCACGTGCATAATCTCTACACATAGCCAAAAACTGCCCCATATGGTCTAACTCACGACCCATATCGGTATTTAAAAGTGTCATATAACCTTCACGACCACCCCAGAACACATAGTTCTCTCCGTTTAATGCCATCGTAGCATCTAAGGCTAATTTTATTTGCCCTCCTGCTCTTGCAACCACATTAAAATCTGGATTGGTTGAAGCACCATTCATATAGCGTGGGTTTGAAAAACAATTTGCTGTTCCCCAAAGTAATTTTACGCCCGAGTCTGCTTGTTTTTGCTTTAAATAGTCTGTAATGGTTGCTAATCTAGATTCTGATTCAGCAAATGTGGTGCCTTCTCTTATCAAATCGAAATCGTGGAAGCAGTAGTATCCAAATCCCATTTTTGTAATGAATTCAAAAGCGGCATCGGCTTTGTCTTTTGCTGCTTGAACTGCGTCTGAAGATTTATCCCATTCAAAACTTTGAGTTCCTGGCCCAAATGGGTCGCTTCCTTGTCCGCAGAACGTATGCCAATACGCTACCGAAAACTTAAACCATTCGCTCATGGTTTTGCCTGCCACCACTTGGTCTGGGTTGTAGTATTTAAATGCTAATGGGTTGTCTGATTCTTTGCCTTCAAACTTGATCTCCCCAATACCTTTGTAGTATTCTTTGTTTCCTATTAATGCCATTGTTTTTATTTTTTGTTAATCTGTTTATTTGTTTATTTGGTGTTACTTTTTGCGTTAGGGATTACTCATTATCTATTGTCTATTGCCTATTGCCTATTAAATAGAATGATTTCTAATTCGGTTTTCCAGTTGTTATAGGCTTCTTGATACGCTGTTTTATCTTTAAAAGGCATAAAAGTCATCACATGATCGTTATCAATAATTGCCTTTCCAAAGCTTTCGAAATCGCCTTTGTGCAAATTGGCGGCACGTGCGGCACCAATAGCACCTGTGGTGTTGTAAATTTCAATTTCTTGTTCTATAAGGGTTGCCACGGTATTGGCGAATATTTCTGAACGGAACAAATTGTCGTTTCCTGCACGAATAACGGTAGGTTTGATGCCATCGGATTTTAAAATTTCCATACCATACACAAACGAAAAGGCAATACCCTCTAAAGCAGCTCGACACATGTGCCCTTTGTGGTGGTTGTTTAGGTTTAAGTTAACTATTCTAGTGCCAATTTCTTTGTTGTTAAGCATGCGTTCGGCGCCATTTCCAAATGGAATCAAACAAACACCATCTGATCCAATAGGAATTTCTGAAGCCAATGCATTCATTTCTTCATAAGAACTAACCGCTAAATTATTGAGCAACCAACGGTATTGGATACCTGCGCCGTTGATACATAACAGTTTTCCTATTCTTGCATCGGCTCCTTTGGTATAATTTACATGGGCAAAATTGTTTACACGCGCACTTTCTTTAGCCGATAAGCTATTGGTTACAGCATAAAACACGCCTGATGTACCACCTGTTGCGGCTACTTCACCTGGGTTAAACACGTTTAACGATAACGCATTGTTTGGCTGGTCACCTGCTCTATAATAAATAGGCGTTCCTGCTGCTACGCCACTTTCTTCTTCACCTTTTGCATCGACTACCGATTGTACGCCGAATGTATCTACAATATCGGGCACTAAGGCTTTATCGATACCGTAATGTTCTAAAAGGAAATCTGCAATGTTATCTTTTTTAAAATCCCAAAAAATGCCTTCTGACAGTCCTGAAATGGTAGTGTTTATTTTGTTTGAAAATTTATAAGCAATATAATCGCCGGGGAGCATGAACTTATAAATATTTTTATAAACCTCAGGTTCGTTATCTTTTACCCATTTTAATTTTGAAGCCGTGAAATTGGCGGGAGAATTTAATAGGTTTGAAGCACATGTGTCTTCTCCTATTTCTTGAAAAGCCTTATTTCCTGTCTCTACGGCTCTACTATCGCACCAAATAATACTTTTACGAAGTGGATTTCCATCTTTATCAACAATAACCAAACCATGCATTTGGTACGAAATACCTATGCCTTTTATTTGAGTTCTTGATATGTTATGCTGTTTTTTCAATTTGGCGATGGCTTTACAGGCATGTTGCCACCAATCGTTTGGCTTTTGTTCTGCCCATCCATTTTTTTGGGCGAACATGCTCATTTCTTGTTCGGGTTCTTGCACAACTCCCAAGCTTTTGCCTGATGCCACCTCAACAAGTGCTGCTTTTATAGAAGAACTTCCTATGTCTAATCCTAAATAGTACATGATTTATAATGATTCTCTTAATATTAATTTAGTTGGTATATATGTTTGTATTGACGTTTCTTGATTAATAAACTCTGCAGCTTTACCACCCAGTGCTTTAAAATCGGTTGAAACTACCGAAATGCCTTTATAAATGAATTTTTTCATCGGGGTTTCATTATAAGACAAGAAGCCTACATCGGTACCTGGTTCAAAATTGTTGGCTCTGCATTGTTCTAAAAAAGTTCCGAGTATTCTATCACTCACACTTATGTAGGCTTCTCCTTTTACAACGTTAAAATCAGCAGGATCTGTGACGATTTTATATTTAAACTTTTTGGTTTCACAAAATTGTTTAAAGTAAGCAACCGATTCTGTTGGATGCTTGGTGAATGTTGGATATACAAAAACCAGTTTTTTATATTTTTTAAAAGGTTCAATAGCTTCTTTTAAGGCGTCGTAAAATGCGCTTCCAAAATCTTGAAACACATAGTTGTTTGATGCTTTTGAATAGACGTTCCAATCGATTAACAACAGTTTGTCATTATCAAAATCAGACAAGACGCTTGGCACCTCTTTATGGTCGAAAGTCATCACGACATATTTAAAATACTTCCCTTTACTGTTATTTAAAATGGTTTTGAAATTGTTGATGTTATAATGATGGAATTGCACATCTACAATAACTTTTTTGGGTAAATTATTAACAAATGCATGGTATAAAACCTCTTTATAGGCTTTAAAGGTATCTAAAACCAAAAGCACCTTTCTGGTATCATTAGCCACAAAATATCCTTTATTAGGTACAGATTCCACAACCCCATTTTCTTTTAAAATAGAATAGGCTTTAAAAACGGTATCTCTAGATAATTTATAGTCGCTGCAAATAGCATTGACCGAAGGTAATGCATCACCACTAGACAGCGTATTATTAGCAAGTGCGTCATTAATGGCATTCACTAATTGCTGATACTTAGGTATCTCGCTATTGAAATTTAAATCAAAAAACATCAACTGTTCTGTTCTGTTCTGGTTTGCAAATATAATAATTCTTTTTAACTGCAAGAAGTTAGTCTTGTTTTTTTTATAAACATTTGTTTATTAAACTTATAGCATAAAAAGATGAACAGGAAGAAAAATGGTAGACTACCGAAATAAAAACTAAAGTTGCTTTACTTTTTAAAATATGTTATTCCACCTCATTGATTAACAGCACGACACTTGTTCGTTTAGTATCTATCTCAGTATTTATACCGACCGTCATTAAAAAATCACCTGAATAAACAGCCTATGCATAGATAGTTGATTTTGTGCCCCTACAATAAGGAAATTAAAAAAAACAAGGGCACAATCAGTAATCCCTTTAAAAAACCATTATCACTGTGTTTGCAGAGAATTGTAAAAGTTTTATCGGACAACCATGATAACTCATTCAAAAAAAACCTTTATTACTAATATGGGTTCATAAAAGCGTCTATTTCAGATGGTGTTATTTTTGGATTTGCACCTTCTCTCTGGGCAACCAAAGCACCTACAGCACATGCAAAATCAATAGCTTCCTGAGGTTCAACTTTATTGAGTAATTGACTAATTAAAGACCCCAAGAAAGAATCTCCAGCGCCTACGGTGTCTATCACTTTTATAAGAAAACCACTATTATAAAATAGTTCGCCATTATATAATAAAACGGCGCCATGTTCCCCTTTGGTGACACATATCTGTTTTGCCTTTGTTTTTTCTGCAACAAACATGAGGTTTTGCTCCAACGAATGGTATTTAGAGCCCATATATTTACTTACTTCATAAAGCTCATCATCATTAAATTTTATAAAATCTGCTTTATCCATTAAATAAAATAAAACGTCTTTAGTATAGTAAGGCGGTCTTAAATTGAGATCAAAAATCTTGTATTTGGCACGTTCAATGAGTTCGTACAAGGTCTTTCTAGAACTGTCATCTCTTGCCGCCAAACTCCCAAAAACAAAAGCATCTGAGCTTTCAACAGCCTTTTTATTTATTTCCGTCAACCTTATTTTGTCCCAAGCTCTAGGATATTTAATGTCGTAAGATGCAGATCCTTTGTCATTCAGCATGACTTTAACCTTTCCGGTTTTATACTCATTATGTACTTGAATACAACTTGTATCTATACCACAGTCTTTAAGATATTGCATAATTTTAGACCCACTTTCTCCTTGCCCAATAGCACTCACCATCGTTACATCATGGTTAAATGATTGCAACCTACTAGCAACATTTAAAGGGGCTCCACCAATTTTCTTATGGGTAGGAAACACATCCCATAAGACTTCTCCAAAACATGTTATTTTAGACATATTATTCGATTTAAAAGTTTAAAAGGGTGTTTAATTAAACATAAACACCCTCTTAATTTAAAAAAACCAACTCAAAAAACTAAACAATTTTATAATTAAAATTAATATCCAGGGTTTTGTTTATATAAACCTCCTGTAAAATCAATCTCTCTTTGTGGTATTGGATAATACTCATCGCGTCCTGCAGTAAACTGAGCATTAGCAAGAAAATCTTTTCTTGTTTTTTCAACCGCCAAATACGCATTAAGTACAGGTTCTGCCATGCCCCATCTTACCAAATCAAAGAATCTTGGTCCTTCCATACCAAACTCTAATCTTCTTTCAAACATTAACGCTTTAAACGCATCTGCCTTAGACATTCCCATGGGGTACATGCCAACATTATAAACATCTGAAGCTCCAGCGTCAATTTGTCTTTGAGTACTTGCTGCTGCACGTGTTCTAATTTGATTAATAATTGCGACACCTTCATCAACTTGATTTAATTGAATTAACGCTTCAGCTTTAAACAATAACACATCGGCATAACGTATAAAATCAACATTTTTAGAAGTACCTACAAAGGGTCCTTCTTTTACGTAACATGAACAATCTGGCGCTTGTTGCTCTTTCATGTTTCCAAAATAGCCATACACTCCTGGATCTCTTGCCCAACTAAAATTGTAAATCATGTCACCATCAGTTTTAACTGTATTGCGGTATTTAAACGGACGACCGGGAATACCAACCGTATGGTCAATTCTCGGATCTAAAGTAATGCCTGATGCCAATGGCGTTTCCCCATTGCCATCAACAACATTAAAAATATTACTATTATTAAACGTATCTAACAAAGGGAGTCCAGTAACCACATCGGTTTTAAATGCATTGACCATATTATGACTCGCTAAGTGGAAACCACAGCAGCCATAAAGCCCTGTTCCGTGAGGCGAATTTAATCCTGTAACAAAACTTACCCTACTCACTACAGTTCCGTCGTTTATTGAAAATTGAGCTGCCCAAATAGATTCTGAACCGTTATCAAATCCGTCTAAAAAGTTGTTTCCATAGTCTGCTTCCAAAGCTCCTGTAACATCATCGGCATAATCAATCACTTCTTGTAATCTTGTTGCATTGATATTGGTTACCTGATGCGTATCGTTTTGCTCATAAGCTTGATACAAACGCAACTTAGCTAAATAAGCTGCTGCCGCATTTTTATCGGCTCTACCAACTTGTTCTTGAGCTTGTGGTAAATTGTTATATGCAAATAAGAAATCATCAGCAATGGTATTCCATAAAGCATCATTATCAACATCATTCGAAATTTGTAAAAGTTCTTCTTGTGACAAACCTTCAGTGATATAAGGTATTTTTTTGAACAATAATTTAAGCATAAAATGAGAATGTGCTCTTAAAAAACGTAATTCAGCTTGTCTTAAAGTTTTGTTTGCATATTCTGCGTCAGGAATATCATTGATTACTGATAATGCAAAATTAGCTCTAGATATGGCTTTGTAATAATTTGTCCAAGTTCTTGGTCCCATCCAGTCTGATGGGTCGTCCGCAATAGTTAAGTTGTATTGTTCGTAGCGATCAATAATATCAACGTCTCCACGGCCACCACCGCCTTTATAAGCATCATCAGATCTCACACTACCATATACCCACATATGAGTTAGCGGCCCTACCATTTCGTCGTTAGCTATGCCAGCATACGCAGCGACTACTAAAGCTTCAGCATTTTCTGAAGTTGCTACGTTTTCATTAGATAATACCCCTTCTGGTTCGTATTCTAAAAAATCTTTGGAACAACTTACAACAACAAACGCCGCCATAATTCCAAATAAAAATGTTTTTATGTTTTTCATGTTATTCAATTTTTAAAAGTTTATGTTTAGCCCAAGTGAAAGTGTTGTTGGAACCGGAATGTTATCTACATTTGTTCGTTCTGGGTCTGCACCTATATAATCTTTTGGTGTAAACCAGAATAAGTTTTCACCTTGAAAATAAAGCCTCAATCCTGTCATTCCAGCCCATTTGCTTATCATTTCTTCTGGGAACGAATAACCTAATTGTAAGTTTCTAATTTTGAAATAAGAATTTTTTCTGAATAAATAGTCGGAAGTTCTTAAATCATTAAACGCTAACGACAAAGATGGAATTGAAGACCCAGTGTTATTAGGGGTCCATGCATCTAATACTCCAAGACCCGCATTTTCTCTACCTTGCACAAAATTATTCCAGAATATGTATGGATCTTGCCCTATTCTTCCAGCTACACCTGACCCAAATATAGAAAGATCAAAGTTCTTGTAGTTTAAATCGATACGAATACCATACTCTAAGTCTGGTAAAGTTGTACCTAAAAAATCTCTGTCTTCTGCACCAATACTTCCATTGCCATCTAAATCTTGGAATTTTAACCCTCCTGGTCTAGCAGCAAGTTGTGTCGGACTTGCATCGATATCTGCTTGACTTTGAAATAACCCAGCTGTTTTATAACCAAAAATAGAGAATTGGGAATGACCAATAATAGAATTATCTACAGTACCAGGGTAAGATGATACTACCTCCTCTGGCAATTGAGTAATTTTGTCTTTAAAAGCACCGAAATTAGTAGATACCGTCATGGAAAGACCATTATTAAACGTTTTGGAATACCCTAAAGATAATTCCCATCCATTAGTTTCCGTTGTAGCTCCATTTAATACTCTTTGTTGTCCTTCTCCAACTACGGATGCAATTGGTGGTGTTGTTAAGATATCGCTTGTTTCCCTTGTAAAATAATCAAAAGATCCTACCACATTATTGTTGAATAAAGTAAAATCAACACCAAGATTCAATTCTTTTGTGGTTTCCCATTTTAATGCTGGATTTGCTGCCTGTATAGAGACAAAACCAGAAGGTAAGTTACCTGTATTGATCCCAGACAAGTCATAAGCAGTTCCTACATTATAATAGATATTAAAAAAGTCTGGCACAAATTGATTTTGGTTAGGCCCATATCTAGATTCAAATAAACCAAAACGCGCTACATCACCAATTGATTGGTTACCTACTTCTCCATAACCTGCTCTTAATTTCAATGAGTTTACAATATCATTATCTTTCCAAAACTCTTCATTACTAAGTCTCCAACCAACTGTAGCCGCTGGGAAAATACCATATCTGTTATCCGCTCCAAATCTTGAAGATCCATCCCTGCGCAGTGTAAAAGATGCTAAATACCTGTCTTGAAATGCATAGTTTATTTTACCAAACTGTGATAACAATCTACTTCCGGTGGATGACCCACTATTTGTACGTGCCCCTGTTGCAGCATTTAATTGGAAAAAAGATTCTGTTTCAACTGCAAAAGTATTTGCCGAAGCATTAACACTTGCAAAATCATCTTTTATTGATTCTGCACCTAATAACACGCCTATTTTATGGTTTTCACCAAGTTCTAATTGATAATTCAATGTATTAGTAAATACAACACTTGTAAATTTATTAGTGTTCTCTATAAGTCTATTATCCCCTCGTGTAATAAACCCATTGCTAACTCTACGCTCAATATCTCTTTTTTTGTAATCGCCGAAATCAAGACCTAAACTTGTTCTAAACGTTAAGTTTTTCAGTATGTCAAATTCTGCATAAATATTGCCAAAGATGTTTGTTCTATCCGTATTATCCCACTTATTTAAATCCTGCATCAAAACTGGATTATTTCTATCAGAATAACCAGCTCCTAATGGCCCTGCATAATCTCCATTGGCATCATACACTGGTATAGTAGGTGCCAAAGTAATGCCTAGTCCTGGGGTAGGCGCACTACCAACATCTCGAGATGCTAACGTTTCATCGGAAGTTGAAAATTGTGTATTAATACCTATACGCAATTTATTATCGAACAAATTAAAATTAGAATTTAACTTTGCTGTAACCCTTTCATATCCTGTGAATTTTAAAATACCTGTATTTCTTAAATGCCCGATATTTAATAAGTGAAATGAATTATCTGTACCACCAGAAACTGAGATTTCATTATTATAAACATACCCCGTTTCATAAAGTTCATCTTGCCAATCGGTGTCTCCTGCTGGCACATTGGTATCGCCACCAACAAAAGGCTGAACAGTTACACTATTCAAAACTGGGTTATTAAAATCCCCATTCCAATCAAAATTATAAATCTCTCCATAACCTGCATTAGGATCCGCTCCATCGTTAACTGAAGCTTGCCATAATGCTTCACCTCTTTGTTGAGCATTTAGCATGTCATAGCGTTGTTTTTTTTCAGAAAGCACTGAAATATTAGAGTTTATGCTGACATTAAGCTTTTCACCACCAGCAGCCTTCGCACTATTTTTTGTTGTAACAATAATAACACCATTACCCGCACGTGCTCCATAAAGCGAAGAAGCAGAAGCATCTTTTAGTACTTGAACAGATTCTATGGTACTAGGGTTCATACTTGCGAGGATCTCTTGTCTAACCGTTGGCACACCATCTATAACATATAAAGGAGCATTATTACCTAAAGTAGTTGCCCCACGAATTAAAACGTTATTAGTTGTTCCTGTTGGGTCACCATTTTTCTCTATAAATAGCCCTGGTACACGCCCTTGTAATCCTTGAACCGCACTACCAGAGCTTAAACTAGTCCCTTCTGTAGGCCCTAATTCTACAACCGTAATCGCTCCAGTTACGTCCACTTTTCTTTCTCTGGAATATCCAGTAACTACAATCTCATCAAGTGCAGCGGCATCTACTACCAGAACGACATCTAATACTGAACGTCCATTAATTTGTGTTTGTTGGGTTTTGAAACCTATGTAGCTAAAAACCAATGTGGCGTTTTTATCAACATTTTCCAGTACATAGTTACCGTCAAAATCTGTTGCGGTACCCTGGGTTGTGCCCGATACAATTACAGATACACCGGGTAAAGGCATCCCATCTTCCTGGGAGGTAACCGTACCTCTTACCTGTGCTTGTGCCCAAACGCTTATAAAAGCAAATACGGGCAGAAATAAAAGTTGTTTTAATTTCATAATAAATTAATTTAGTTAAAATTTAGTTTGTGGATTTCAATGTTGCCAAGAACAAGTTCTTGGTCTTTAGGTTCAATACTTAGTTTATCGAATGGTGCATTCGGAAAAAATATTTCTGTCATAACGGTTTCGCCATTATCAAAAAACAGTTCTATGGATGTTTTATCGAGAATAATGGTACCTGTCAAATCTGGATTTAGCGATGTTCTTTTAGCCTTGGAAACATGACTGGCAAACTTTTCTGAAAAGGCTGTTTTACCGGATTTCCTTCTGTCTACAAAAAAGTTTTTATCGCTGCTATTATACCCAAAGGCCAAAGTGTCGCCTTGTTTATTGGTAAGTTTAAAAGTGAAGCCTTTATCTTTTAAATCTGAAATATTAAAGTTTACTTCAGCGCTAGCTAAATCAATAGCATCAGAATCTATAATTTTTGTATCTTCCTTAATTGCTATATTTTCCTTTTTATATTTTGTACTTCTATAACCAGTAAGTTCCTTTACGGGATTAATTAATAATCGATACCCATTTTCGTTTTTTTGTAGCTGTACTTTTCTAGCGATAGTCATTGAACTTCTCCAAGCTTCGGTTGGAACTTTTTGGGCATAGTCCCAATTGGACATCCATCCTAACATAAGGACACTTCCATCTTTTGTTCTAGCATTGTACCATGACACACCAGCATAATTATCTCTGCCAAAATCAATCCAGTAATTGTGCTCTTTATTGAGTGCTAATGAAAAGTCTTTATCCATTTTAAATGTCGTACCATCAAAATCCCCTATAAAATATTGGGTAGCACTTCCTCCATTTGGACCGCCTGGGTTGATACTTACAAAAAGCACCCACTTGGATTCGTCAGTCCCTAAAACGGGTAATTGAAATAAATCCGGACACTCCCAAACGCCACCATGACCACCAATACCTTGCCCGAAATCTGAAAGTAGATTCCATTTTTTCAAGTCTTTGGAATCATAGAACATGATTCTATCGCCTGCAGCAAGTACCATGACCCACTTATTTCTTTTTTCATCCCATGTTACTTTTGGGTCTCTAAAATCTTTTAGTTTATCATTATCTATAACTGGATTGTTCTCGTATTTAGTAAAGGTTTTCCCTTCGTCATTGCTATAAGCAATACTTTGTGTTTGCTTCCAGTTATCGCCACCTTCCAATTTTTTTGAATTGGTATATATGGCTACAATAGGCACCGCATTACTAACTTCACCAAAACCAGAACTATTAGTAATATCAACGACTGCGCTTCCAGAAAATATAGTACCTAATTCATCTGGGTAAATGGCTATGGGCTGCTCCTTCCAAGTAATCATGTCCGTGCTTATAGCATGCCCCCAATGCATGGGTCCCCAAACATTACTTTCTGGATGGTACTGAAAATATAAGTGGTAGTACCCATTGTAGTAAAACATACCGTTAGGATCGTTCATCCATGCCTTCTTAGGGGTAAAATGAAAGTTTGGACGGTACAGTTCTTCTTCCGTATAAGAATAAGATACGTTTACAGTGCTGTCTGTATTTTGATTGTTTTGGACTTTATCCTTACATCCGGTAAGTAAGAACAAAACCATAAGCATTAGAATGGGATTGGTTTTTCTTAAGGTTTTCATGTGTTTATATTTATTGTTTTTCAATGGTCACATGTAACATCCATAATAATTATTCCGCTGTGTGACGAAATTTTAACCACAGATGTTTCATTTATTTATCTTATTTAACTAGTTTTTTGCTTAATTCTTCTAGGGATATGCCCTTGGTTTCCGGCATCATAAAAATCACGAACAGCAATTGGAACGCCATCATTATGGTAAAGAACAGAAATACCATACCTGCCCCAATAGTTGAGAACAGGACAGGGACCAAAGAAGGGACGACGGCCGCCAGGACCCAGTGCACCGAGCTACCGAATGATTGCCCATAGCCCCGTAAGTGGTTTGGGAAGATCTCCGAAATGAATACCCATATAACGGTGCCCTGCCCAATGGCATGTGCGGCTATGAACATGAACAGGAATATGGGCATAAAGCTTCCTTCCCAATTGAAAAAGAACGCTGCCGAAACCAATGATAGGGATATGATGTAACCAAAGGAACAGATGTACATCAGTTGTTTTCTTCCCAACCTGTCGATCAGGAAAATGCCCAAAAGCGTAAAGAGCATGTTGGTCACCCCAACGCCTATACTGCTCAATAGTGCTGAGCTTTCCGCCAGGCCCGCTTCCGTTAAAATCCTGGGCGCGTAATAAAGCAGCGCGTTGATTCCCGACAATTGATTGAAAAATGCCATTAGGAATGCCAAGATCAGTGGGAATCTATACTTCTTCAGGAATATGTTTTCGTTGGGCACCATGTTGTCCATCTCATCCTTGATCTCCAGCATGAGCTTTTCAGGATCTTCATTTGGGTTTATAATTTGGAGCACCCCTTTGGCCTCACTGTTTCTAAATTTGGTGAGCAGCCATCTCGGGCTTTTTGGAATGGTCAATGCGAATACGGTGTAGGCAGCGGCAGGAAAGGCCTCCACGCCCACCATCCAGCGCCATGCATTCTCTCCGATGTCATTTAACAGGTAGTTTGATAAAAAGGCTATAAGGATTCCAAATACGATGTTGAACTGGTAAAGGCCAACTAGCTTACCTCTGTCTTTTGCGGGAGCGATTTCTGAAATATATGCAGGAGCCGCGATTGTTGATGCACCAACTCCCAGTCCCCCTATAAACCTAAAAAACGCAAACGTCCAAGGGTCATTGGCAAAAGCAGATCCTACTGCGGATATGGTATATAGTACACCTATCCATATCAGGGTGTTTTTCCGTCCGATCCTATTGGTGGGAATCCCTCCGAAAAAGGCACCAACAACAGTGCCCCAAAGCGCCATGCCTATGACGACAACGCCATGGAACATATCGGATGAGCCCCATAATAGTTGTAGTTTTTTTTCAGCACCCGAGATAACTACGGTGTCAAAGCCAAATAGGAAACCTGCAAGTGCTGCAGTAATGGACCAGATCAATATCTTTCTGTTCATTGCGTGGTGGTGTATTTAGTTTAGTCTTGCCAAGTTACCTTAAACATCCGCTGCGGTATTTTCGATTTGTATCAAATGACTACAAAATTGTTAAGCGTATGTTAATTAATATGCAATCATCTATTTATCAGTCTTTTAAAAAAATAATTCGTTTAATAAAAATAGAGCTGTTTCAAAATTGTAACATGGTTTGTTCAAAATTGTTACACAGAAGAAGCGCTCTATTTATTGAATTGACAAAAAGAAGGTTATTAAATTGCTCAACTAAGCAAAAATTAGGCATGAACCGAACTTATTAAGCAAAAAAGATAGCTAAAATTTAAGAAATGTTAATTGAAAAAGATACTTTTAGATGTAAATTCACTCCTCTCGAAACGCTTTGGGCGATTTATTAAATTTCCCTTTAAAACTGGTAGAAAAGTAATTTGGTGATGAAAAGCCCGTAGCATAAGCTATTTCAGAAATTGTTAATTGCGAATCCTGCAACAAAATTTTAGCTCTATCAAGGCGGGTATTTTGAATATAATCACTAACGTTTACATCCATAATAGCCTTCATTTTTCTATAAAGTTGAATTCTGGAGATATTAAGCTGACTGGCTAAATTTTCAACAGAAAATTTAGAGTTATCAAGATTATCATTAATTATTTTATTCACATTCGAAATAAACTCTTGCTCCAGAGATCCAAAATTGTTAGTAGCATCTATATTATGAACATTATTAATAAAATAATAGCGTAGTTTTTCTCTATTATAGATAAGGGTTTTTATTGATTGTGATAAAATAGCGAAACTAAATGGTTTCGTTAAGAATATATCTGCTCCAGATTCCAAGCCTTTAATATAAGTTTCTTTATTGTTTAAAGCAGTTAAAATAATAATGGGAATATGGGAGGTTCTTAAGTCCTTCTTTAAAGTGTTACATATTTCGAAGCCTGTTTTATTAGGGAGGCTTATATCACAAATAATAATATCCGGAATAAGTTCTAATGCCATTTCTATACCATCACTGCCGTCTGATACATGTACACTGTATTCTGAAGCTAATTTACCTTTTAAATATTTCACCAGATCGAGATTGTCTTCAATCATTAACACAGAATAATGCTCATCATCATTTATAACTAATGGTTTGTAAAACGTATCGTCTTCATACTCTAGACTAGTATGTAAAATGGTGCCATCAATAATATCTGGCTCATATATAATTTCATCTGAATTTAAATGAACCTTATCTTTGTACAGTGTAATTATAAATTCCGTACCATATTTTGAATAAACTTCAATGCTTCCTTTGTGCATTTCTACAAATTCCTTGGTGAGGTGCAACCCAATTCCTGAACTTGCTTTATTATTATTTGAGCCTTGAAAAAAAGCTTGAAAAACATTATCTATTTCTTTCTTCGGGATGCCGATTCCTGAATCTTTAAAATGTATTTTTACAAAATTGCTTTCTGCTTCATCTACAATATCTATTGAAATGGTACCATTGTTTGGAGTAAACTTAAAAGCATTGGATAATAAATTAAAATATACTTTATCCATTAAATTTCTATCTAAAAAAAGCGATAAATCTTCGTTATTGGTCGAAATGGTAAAATTGATATTCCTTTTTTGTGCTTCTCGTTCAAAATCTTTAAATATTAAAACAGAAAACTGGTATAAATTCGTTTTTGACGCTTTCAAGATAAACTTACGATCTTCAACTTTTCTAAAATCAAGTAGCTGATTAATTAATCGTAATAACCGTTTAGAGTTGTTATAAATCAACCCCACTTCATTCAATAATTTATTATCCCGTATGACTTTGTTTTCCGTTAACGATTCGGTTGATGATAAAATAAGCGTTATGGGTGTTTTAAACTCATGTGACAAGCCTGTAAAAAAATTAACCTTGGCTTCATTACTAGTTTTAACTTCTTCCGCTATTTTTTTAATTTGATTTCGCTGAATAGTAATTTTTTTATTTCGTAATTCAAGTTCACGCTTTTTCTTTCTAACTTTATTACTGGTATAAATACTATAGACTACTAAAACGACACTAATAATTAATAATGCCAAAAGTAATTGTAATGTGTGTTTTTGCGTCGTATATCTCTCTTCCTGTTTCTTTAGTTTGATTTGTTGAGAATCAATATCTTGTTGTTGTTGGTATATTTTATCAAATTGTTTACTCATAATATCGGCATTACGAGAATCTATAACCGTTGTGCTTAACGTATTGTTTTTAGCAACACGTTCGCCATTCAATATTTTTAATGCTAAACGAATAGCCTCATCACCTCCAGTTGGATATAATATGGTCGCCATTAATTTGCCTTCTTTAACCAATTGCACACCACCATTTGGTCCATTTAAACCATCCACGCCAATAATTTTAATTTGATTTTGAAGTCTTTTCTCTTTAACAATTTCCCAAGCGCCTAAAGCCATTCTATCATTATGAACAAATATGTAATCGACATTTTTTACACTATTCAATACGTCTCGCAAACTGTCTTTTATGGAATAACTTTCCCAATTTCCCTCAATAGCTTTTACAACTTCCAGATTTTTGGTTGAATTGATCACATCATTAAAACCTAAGCTACGTTCTAAAGCAGGTGAAGACCCTGACAGTCCTTTAATTTCAATTATTTTTTTAGGTTCAGTAGATAAAGAGGCTAAATAATTGGCCGCATTCGTACCAACTTCATAATTATCACCTCCTAAATAGGCTGTGTAATTTTCACCGTCCGTTTTTCTATCAACAATTAAAACAGGAATACCACTTTTGAATGCTTTTTCAACAATTGGTGTAATGGGTTTGGATTTTATTGGAGACACTATTAATAAATCAACCTTTTCAGAAATAAGTTGTTCTATATCTTCAATCTGGTTATCTATATCATCTTCACTATCAAGAATCTTAAGTTCAATTTCGGGATAAAATCCTGCTTGGATTTCCATGGCTTGGTTCATGGATTTCCGCCATTCATCATTAATTCCTGTTTGGGAAAATCCTATAGTGTATTTTTTTGTTTCAGAAACATTTGAGCATCCAAAAACAAAAAATAAGTTTATTATAACAATACACTTAAAGAGATCTAACATGTTAATCTTTATCATTTCATATATTATGAACTCATCTAAACTTTTTATAATTGGCTGAAAAGTTTAAGCGCGTTCTATTAGGCAATTTCCGAAGTTATAATTTTTTTAAATATATAGCGGATTTTGCCTAGAATATTTCTATCCAGATTTCGTTAAGGCAGATTTATAAGACGTTTTGGCAAAATGACCCTTGGAGTTTTTAAATATTAAATAATTGACTTTAAGGGCATAATTGGTTAAAAAAGCCTCTTAAAGCTAAAAAAGCAACATTTTAAGGGCATGTCCTGTCCTAAAAAATCGATACAGATTATTAATAAACATTTTATTGAATAACTTTATAACTAATATGGATTTATAAATGCATCAATATCTGACCTTAACAATACGGGATTGGCTCCTTCATTTTGAGCTACCATGGCCCCAACGGCACAGGCAAAATCTATGGCTTCTTGTGGACTGACTTTATGCAACAGGAGGCTTATTAACGAACCTAAAAACGAATCGCCAGCACCAACAGTATCAATCACTTTTATTATGAAGCCACTATTGTAATAAAGTTTATCATTGTATAATAATACAGCTCCGTGGTGCCCTTTAGTGACACAAATATGTTTCGTATTTGTTTTGTCTGCAATGTACATTAGGTTTTGCTCTAATGAATTATACTTAGAACCCATTGACTTGCTCACTTCATAAAGCTCATCATCATTGAATTTTATAAAGTCGGCTTTGTTCATTAAATGTACTAAAACCTCTTTGGTATAATATGGCAATCTTAAATTAAGGTCAAAAATTTTGTATTTAGCAAGTTCTATGAGTTTGTACAATGTGCTTCTAGAGCTTTCGTCTCTTGCTGCCAAACTGCCAAAAACAAACGCATCAGAATTCTTAACAGCGCCTTTGTTTATTTCTGTTAACCTTATTTTGTCCCAAGCCCTTGGGTATTTAATATCATAGGACGCCGATCCCTTATCATTTAGCATCACTTTTACCTTGCCGGTTTTGTACTCATTGTGCACTTGAATACAACTAGTATCAATACCTACGTCTTTAATGTATTTAAGCAATTCAGACCCACTTTTACCTTGACCAATAGCGCTAATCATGGTGACATTATTTCCCAATGCTTGCAATCTATTGGCAACATTTAAAGGCGCTCCCCCTATTTTTTTATGGGTTGGAAATACATCCCACAACACTTCTCCAAAACATACTACTTTTGACATATCATTTCTTTTTTCATTTTAAAATCTTGAAGTTCATTTTGAGGATTCCACATAACTCCAATCTATTGACTTCATTGGCCAAACATAAAATTTATTAAGTTTAAGGTCATTCTCAAACCCTATTAATTCCAGATATTTTGCGTCGGTATCTGTGAAATAAATGCGGTCTGTAATGGAAACCTCATCATTGATATAAATTTCAATCATCGATTTATCTAAGAAAATATGTAGCTTAATATCCTCTTGCTTTGAAATGGGTGCTTTAAGGGCTGTAAATTTTCGTTCTGGATTGTCCTGTATTTTATCAAAAACCACAGAATCTGTTGTAGGGTCATAATAAATCATCCCTTGAGGGTTTCCGTTTTTAGACTTTCTAACAATAATTCCCTGCTTATCCTTTCCTGCTTTAAACTCTAAAATGATTTCAAGTTGATCACCTGCTACATTTTTTAAATCATTTTTTAATTTTGAAATTTCGCAATTATCACAGTTAATTATAGGTTTTTCTCTTAGGGAATTAAGTTCCTTTATAGGTGCAAAATTGAGTTTATTGTTTTTACCAAGCCAGAGGTTTATTGGCAAACCTGCATTATGCGCCCAACCCATATCATACGTATCAACAGTCCCAAATTTCCCTTGAGCTATTGAAAATATTATAGACCTATTTGTCTTTGGATCCACCAAACCACTTTGTCCTGTAAATCCGAAATCCCCATAATCCAATAATGAAGGATCTTCTTGATCTGGGATAAACTTTTTATTCTTTTTATCAAATGATCCAATCCAATAGAATACTTCTACATCTGCGGCATCTCTTAGTGGCAATACCATAAAAACATATTTATTGGTGCTTTTTCCTTCTTTTGTTGGCAGAGGAAGAAAAACGGGCAACTCCCAAACGCCTCCCATATATGGATACTTTTTAATATCAGTTTGATAAAATGGATGAAGATAGTTCCAATTTTTAGCATTTTCAGATTCAAACAAGACAGCTGTTCCTCCTTTTTTGGCAATGCCGCTACCAACAATCATGTAATACATGGCATCTATTTTGAAAACAAAAGGATCTCGAAATTCGTTATGTAAATACTCTGACGGTTTATCTACTATAATTTCGGTTTTTTTCCAAGCAATTAAATTTTTATCACTTTTATCTTCTGGGATGGCTATTGCTGTATATTGGTTTTCTGCCTTTGCATCATTCCCAGCTGTGTAAAACAGCATGGGTGTATCGTTTGGACCTACATATGCAGAACCTGACCAGATTCCGTCTGGATCAAGCTCTCCTTTTTCAGGAGCCAAAGCAATATCTGCATGCTTCCAATTCACCATATCATCACTAACCCAATGCCCCCAATGAATTTGCCCCCAATAGGGACCGAAAGGATTGTGCTGATAAAAAAGATGGTATTTGCCATTATAATATAATGGTGCATGAGGCTCGTTCATCCAATGTGCTGGAGCAATGGCATGATATCTTGGTCTAAATTCATCATCGAATTTTGTATAATCCAACCTTAGATATTTAGTAATATCTTGTTCTATACGTGAATCGAGATCAATCTTTTTCTTACTGGAATCATTTAAAGGCCTTATTGAAATGTCATCAAGAATCCCATTAACCATATTGAATTTGAATTTGTCTCCAAAACCACTGGCATCGGAATTTCTTCCAATTGTCAAAACATAATCACTACCATCAAATTGCTTATTAATTATCAAACTATCTAATGGTTCGTTCAACAATTCTTTTCCATTTAATAAGACTCGTAAAGTTTGGGAATCTTGGATAACGTTAACAAAATTCCATACATTTTTTTGAACAAATAATTGATCATTCATAAAACGCTTCACATCATTTCCCATACCATATTGAACAACCAATTGGCCATGTTTTATCAAACCCACTTTAAATCCTATGGCATCCTTTTTAGAAGCATAATCTATAATAGCCGCTAATTTATTATCTATGGCATTATCAAAAGCTCTTGGTGCTATCCAGAAACTTATATCAAATGTATTAGGGATTTTAACATTTTCAATCTCCATATAAGTGGAGTATCCATCGAAAAGAAGCGACCCTCCTAAACCAATTGGTTTCCAAAGGAAATGAGGGGTTTCAGATTTTAAACTGTATGGCGCATTGTAAAGATGTGCTTTATATTTATTTTGAAATTCATGATACCAGTTTTCCCCATCAAAACTAATATCTATATTTTGAGCCTGTAACGAAACGCTTGTTATAATTAAAAACACCGCTATTTTATAAGAAATATTCATATTTTATTCATTTGATTAATTATTTTCATATTATTTGCATAAGATTTAATTGCCTATACTATGTCTATGTATTAGGGATTTACTTCTATATTTTTTGAATATTTTAGTGCTAACCCAATAAATTAATGAGGGTCTGCTTGTATTTATCGATTCACGCCTTGTAAATAGAAAGTATTTACCATCTGGGGTTAAAGCTGGAGCCATTTCTATTCCAGAAGTGTTTATTTCGGGACCCATGTTCATTGGTTTTGTCCATTTTCCATCCTTATTGAAGGATATATATAAGTCACAGTGAACAATGTCCATATCTTTATCCTTAATCCCAAATCCACCAGGTCGATTTGAATGAAAAATTAGAAAACTTTCATCAGGTGCAATTAATGGGTCACTTTCGTGATAATCTGTATTAATAATTTCTGGAAGCTTTTCAAGGTCTTCTACTTTACCTCCCATATATTTTGCCTTATAAATATCACCATTCCATGCATTTGTGCCCTTTGCTCGTTCTGAGGCAAAATATATAACATCATCTTTTGCACAAGAGATATTCCACTCACTTGATATGCTGTTTACTAGTGTATCTAACCGATAAGGGCTACTCCAACCATCATCTAATTTATACCTATAAAATATATCTGAATGCCACCAGTTATTGCTTGGAGGCACCACAGCTGTAAAAAAAAATGTTTTACCGTCTTTAGAAAAACACGGTTCACCTTCAAAATCACTTTCAATTAGATTAAGAGTATCTTTTTTTTGAAGATTATCAGAAGAAACTTTTAGAAGCTTGGTTGGAAACCATTTATCAGTAGTTATTGTATAATATAATTCTGAGCCATCGTTTGAAAGTTCACAATATCCGACATGTTCATTATTTACATTTATAATATTTTTTGCAAACACCTTAGGTATTAAACCTGGAACATCTGAATCAAATTTTAAATAATTTGAGTTTGTCTTACAAGAAAAAAAACAAAGAACAATTGAAAAAAGAATAATAGATCTATTCATGTTATCTTGATTTTAATGTTTGTCAACGAGCAGTAAGAAAATGCATTTGCATAATTAAAAAAAGAACAGGCTGTAACAGCCCGTTCTTCAAACTAAATTCAAACTACTTATTACTTAAATAATCAATTGAATTTTTATAAACCTTCTGTACATTACTTAAATAAGGGTTATCGCGAGCATCATTCATACTCCATTCCATGCCACCAATACCAATGGTGATCATGTACCCTTTAAACCTTTCCCAAGGATTCCATACAACAATACCCGCAAATCCTTGTCCTTCAACTGCCCAATCCCATGCAGCAATTGGCTCTGCATTATAAAGGGAATTAAAAGTTGCATAAGGCGCAGATGTAATAGAGCCCAAATTCCATAAAGCATTATGATCTTCTTTATAACCTGAGTTAATAACATATGCTTTATTTGCATCATAGAAATCCAAACCATTAGAGATAATATTAGAAACAGGCGAGCCGCTAAAACCAATTCCCCATGTATCTGGATTAACTCCACCAGCACCAGTGCCAATAATATTTCTTAAGCCAGAAGTGTCTCTCCCTAATTCTTCAACCAAACCAGTTCCAAGTAAACCTGCTACTATTTTACCTCCTTGTACAAAAAATTTAGAAAGCACATTTAAGTTAGCTAACAGGGCAGCTGGTTGTGCTGATGAACCAACATTATCGTATACATATACAATAACATTGACACCATCTAAAGCGTCATCGGTTAACCCTTCATAAGAGACATAAACAAAATCACTTCCGTAAGTGGCTTGTGTCCATTCTGCTGCTGCTTTCACATCATCATCTGCAATATCTGCAATGGTTGCGCCGTCCCCTAGAAATGCAATTTTAGAAGGCAATAAAGTGGCATGAATGGTATAAACCCTATTAGAAACACCATTGCTTACCATGACTTCTACTGGATTATTTAAATCAAGATTGGAACCACTGGAAGGTAATATTGTAACGCCTTCGGGTGCTGTGGCTTCAAATAAAACAGAACTTAAATCTGTGTTTCCAACTAAACTTATATTTATTTTTCCAGCTAAATGATCTACTTCGGCACTTTTGTTATTAATTATTACATTTTCAACAATATTGAGAACTTCGGGACCATCCATATAGTTTTCTCGCTCGTCACACGATTGTAGTCCTATAAACAGGACTACAATTGCGATTATTTTTTTTATGATTACTTTTTTCATGATTATTTAATTTTTAATTATTTAGATAATCAATGATGTTAGAGGTAAGTAACTCTATATTACCTTGATAATCATTTACCCGGCCTTCATTGGAATCAAATTCATAACCTATTATACTATTTTCAAGCGTAATGATACGTCCAGCAAAATCCGTTGAAATATTGGTGTCATAGTTTGCTTCAACCGAAGCATTTGTTGGTAAAAATTCCACAGCACCATAACCAAATCCATCTGCAATGTGACGTAAGGTTCCTAATTTTACAGCATTTACAGTTTGTTCAAACAATAAAGCAGCATCTTGACCACAACATCCTGGAGATAAAATACCATCCATATGTTGCCACCAAATTAATCGTGCTTCCCGTGTACCGGAATTGTTTAAATAAAGCTCTCCGTCTCCATTAAAAGTTAATCCATTAAAAATAGGATGTCCTCTTCTATTTCCAGAATTATTTGAATCCCTTACACCTAATCCCCAAATATCATTCGCTGGTTTATCATAATCAACACAACCGCCAGCTGGAGCACAACCAAACTCTGTATATCGATAATTTCCTAATGCTCTATCTGCACTATAATCAGCAGGCATACGACCTAACACATGAATAAAAGATGTAGGATCTCCTGCTAAAAATAAATTACCCCCGCCTTTAACCCAATTGGTTAAAGCTATCGCTTGAGAAGCACCAGATTGCAGTTCAGTAGGCAATAAAGTCATCACATTGGTATCAGTAGCAAAATATTGTGTCCCCTCAGTAAGTGGTGTTAAATAATATAACATCACAACATTGGTATTAGCCAAAGCAGCTTCAGTAACATTTGCTATTTTAATATATGCAAAATCATTAGGGTATTGCGCTTTTAAATATTCTGCAGCCGCTTTTGCATCATCATCTTCTAGTGTATTAATACAATCTGCTTCTCCCAAAAAGACCACTTTTTGTGTAGAATTTGCTGAAACTATTGTTACTTGATATGTTTTGGTTAAACCTTCTTGATTTGTAACCGTGTAATTCACACTTCCTTGACTGAAATCTTGTGCTACTCCTGATGCAGGGGATACCGTTAGTTCTTCATTAGCTGTGATAATTGGAGCAACAGACGTTAAATCCGATCCTGCTGGAAGTATAATTGAAATTGTAGATGATGTATTGTTTATTATACCTGTTGCAGCACAAACATCTTCTGAAGTTGCAAATACATCTATTACAGGTGCCGCTAACTGTTTTACCGTTACAAAATAGGACTTACCTGTAAAGCCATCATTTGATAGCACAGTGTATTTTACAGGATTTGTAAAATCTAGCGACACACCAGATTGTGGTGTAGAAGTAGTACCTCCCGGAATGGTGTATTGAGGCGCTAAAGCTTTAATATTTTCCTCACTCCCTACAGTTATATCAATAGTGCCATTTGCTTGATCAATGACACCCACATTTTCACCTATAGAAAAAGTCATAATCATTGGGTCTCCAAAGGCAGCAACAGTTGCTGTATATTCTCTTGAAACACCATTATTGGTAATAGTAAATATAACGGGCCCTGTTGAGAAATCAACAGCACTACCAGAGGCTGGGTCTACAGTTGCTCCTTCAGGTAAAACCATATCTACAGCAACGTTAGATAAGTTCGATCCTGCTGGCAGTGTTGCAGTAATAACGCCATTGGTATGATTTATTGTTGCAGCTTGTCCATTGACATCAAATGACCTTATAATTGAATAGGTATAGTCTGGCACTTGGTCTTCAAAAGTGATTTCATCATTACAGCTTAATGTAACTGCGAATAGCATCCCTACAAATAGGAAAAAGCTAATTTTTAATATGTTTTTCATCTTAAATAGTTTTTAGTTTAATTGTTGATTTTAATACCCTGAACGTTGCTTGTAAACACCTCCCGTAGCGTCAATTTCTATCTGAGGAATTGGAAGGTACTCATCTCTACCAGCAGTAAATGAAGCACCACTATAATAGCTCCTTTTACCACTTTCGGTTAGCATATAATCATTAATCCAATTAGCGGCTTCTCCCCATCTTACTAAATCATAAAAATGATGTCCCTCGTTATGAAGCTCTAGCCTTCTTTCCATTCTCAGTGCTTTTCGGGCATAACCTTGTGTTATTCCTGTTGTTGGGTACAACTCGATGTCATAATTGGCAGCATCGATGGATGGATTATTAAAATCATAAACACGTGGCGAGTTTTTTGCTCTGTTACGAATTTGGTTTATGATGTTCATTCCAGTTTCCGTATCATTTAACTCAATAGCGGCTTCGGCTTTCCAAAGCATCACATCGCTTATCTTGATTATTGGCCAATCTAAAGCGCCTTTTGCCCATGGAAATCCTCCCGATGCTCTTAAATCTGAGTAAGGGTCTATTTGATTTTTCTTTCTTACGTAATATCCATAACTTGCAATATCTCTATTCCAGTTATCCTGCATTGGCATCCCTTGCCACTTTTTCCAAGTAATTCCTGGACGCCCAATGGAATGGTCTAACCTTGGATCTACTGGAGTCGTAATATCTCTTGGGATTAAGTCTGAACTATTATAAGTATCTAATAGTGGCAACCCACTTCCATCAACCTTAAAGGCATTAACTATGTTTTGTGAAGGTTTATCAAAATCATCGCCGTTTAGATAAGGATGATTGGTATCATCTGAAGGCGAATCTGGAGAATTTATTAAATTTCCAAAGTCGAGATTTCCAAATTCTGAACCATCATTGATGGAGTATTGAATAGCAAACACGTTTTCTTCGTTACCATAACCAGGTGCTGAATACAGTTTTTCCATATCATCAACCAACCTATAAGGACCTGCAATTACAAAATTGGCATTGGTTATAACATCTTCCCATTTATTTTGGAACAGTTTAGCTTTAGCCAAAAACGCATAAGCAACTAATTTGTTCACCCTTCCCAATTCAGGCTGTGAATTTGGCAACACTGGAATAGCGGCATTTAAATCGCCCTCTATTTTGCTCCATAAAAAGTTCGTATCAAATGAATTCTCTAATTTTGGTACCTGATCAATAGGTGTGTTTTCGTCTATATAAACGAAAGAACCGAAATTCTTCATTGCTTCAAAATAGAAATGCGCTCTTAAAACTTTTAGTTCTGCAATTCTTATTTCGCTATTAGCAAAGTCTGGGTTATTGTTTATAGCGGTTATAGCGCTATTGATTCGAAAAACAGAAAAGTAAATGGCCCTCCATAAATTATAAACATTTTCAGAAGAAGGAAACACTTGATGAATCTCGAGGGCATGCATCCCACCACCGGGATTATCACCAACGCCACCGCCGCCTTTATAAGCGTCTCCGCTTCTTATATCAGAGAAACACCAATTGGAAGGTGCATGGTCAAAAGGCCAGTTATCCCTAAACTCACCTGTATTGTATCTGTAATCCAAAGTACTGTATGCGCTTACAACTAATTGCTCTAAGTCTAAATTGTCTTCAGATATGACATTTTCAGGACTTACCTCTAAAAAGTCCTCTGAACACGATGCCATGCTTAACATGACAATCGTTACAGTTGCTAGTAATTTAATTTTTCTTATCATCTTTTTAAAATTGTAAGTTAAACCCTAAACTGAATGTTTTTGTGTGTGGATACACGCCCAATCCAGCAATTCCTATACCCGTCCTGCTTAACCCAGGAACCTCATAATCAAACCCTGTAAAAGAGGTGATATTTATTAAATTCTCAGCTTGTAGATACACCTTAGCTCTTGCTAGACCTATTTTGCTGATTTTTTCAGAATCAAAAGTGTATGAAACGCTTACATTTTTAAGTCTAAAAAACGAACCGTCCTCTATAAAATAAGTGGATGCTCTCCTTTGATCATTTGTGTCAGCAGTACTCAATGCAGGAATGGTTGAATTGGCATTGCTTGGTGTCCAAGCATCCAAAGTGTTTAAACCATGATTAAACCCGAAGTATGGGAAATCCAACATTTCTCTTTGAGCATTGTACATGTCGTTTCCTTGGCGACCATCAAAGAACAAACCAAGTTCCCAATTTTTATAAGAAGCAGATAAATTTATACCGTAGGTGAAGTCAGGATGTGGATTTCCAATAATGGTTCTGTCATCTTGATTAACAACACCATCGCCATTTAAATCACGGTATCTTATATTACCAAGAGCTTTACCTGTTTGTTCTGCATGAACTGCAACTTCTTCAGGGGTTCTAAACAGTCCATCTGCCACATAACCGAAATAAGATCCAATAGGATGTCCTGCGCCAGTATATGAAACGCCTTGTAGAATAAAATTATCGGCATTACTTAAACTGGTAACTTCATTTTTATAAGCAGAAAATGTTAAATCCAATCCAAAGTTAAAATCATTTTTAGTTTTGGAAGAATAACCTAAAACCACATCAATCCCTTTATTCACCATATCACCAGCGTTAAAGAATAAGGTACTTCCAGATTCCCCAAGTACTGCAGGCTGTATGGTTTGAAGTAATAAATCGGATGTTGTTTTTTCATAAACGTCAACAACAAGGTTTACCCGATTATCAAATAAATTAGCATCGATACCAACGTTAGTTTGATAAGACTGTTCCCACTTTAAATCTGGGTTACCAACTTGATTTGGTGAGACTCCTATATCAATACCTCCATTGCCACCACCAGACATATCATAATTACTATTTTCTATGGCCAATTGGTAAATGGAATATTGTGCATATTCTAAAATATCAGCATTTCCGTTGCCTCCCCAAGATGCTCTTAGTTTTAAATTATTGAAGACTTTCGAGTCTTTCATAAAGTTTTCATTACTGATTGTCCATCCAGCTGAAGCCGTTGGAAAAATACCGTAACGATTATTTTTGCCAAACCGAGAGCTTCCATCGCGACGAACACTTCCTGACGCGTAGTATTTATCTGAAAAGTCATAAGAAACTTTGGCAAATACAGATTCTCTTCTGCTATCTGCACCAATTCCGTAGGCATCTAAAATAGAATTATCAGCTATAATTTCGTATTGGTCTATGTTATCAAAGTCTACATCAGTTCCTAAAGGCACTTGTATTCTGGCAAAATCATTTTTTTGGTCTTTTCTATAGGTTTCATGACCAGCAAATGCATTTATGGTATGATTACCAAAATCTTTGTTATAGGATAATAAATTGGTAAAGATAAACACGTCCGATTCATTTCTGTTTCTGCCAAATCGCTGATAATCTTGACCATCATTTATAAAAATATTTCCTAAAATACTGCCATTTTGATTAAATGATGCGGTGTGTTCATCAAACTTAAAACTATTGTGATCGAAGTTAAATTTGGTACTAAACTGTAAGCCATCCATAATATTAACATCGGCATACACATTACCAAAGGTTCTCCATGTTTTTTGTACATTATCTTTATTGATGTACAAGATGGCCAATGGATTCCATTTATCTTGTAACCCTGCACCTGTAGGGCCTCCATAAGAGCCATCTTCTCCATAAAGTGGAATTAAAGGATTTTGTAACAAAGCATCTTCCATAGAGTTGCCTTTTACTTCTTGAAAGTTTGCAACAGTTAAATTTTCACCAATAGTTACTCTATCCTTGAATAGTTTAACACTGGAATTTAATCTTAAATTCATTCTTTCATAAAACGTGTAAGCGATAATACCTTCATCTTTAGCATAACCTAAACCAGAGAACAGGTTCCATTTGTCTGTAGCATACGAATATCCGAAATCAGTAGTAGTTGAAATGGAGTTTTTTGTAATCACATCCACCCAGTTCGTATTGGATAATCTTAAATTATTATTTGCATCTAAAAATTCAGGTAATTGTGTTCCTGGAGTATAAACAATATTTCCAGCAACAACTGGAACACCGCCATTTGCTGCATACCTAACGTTTAACCAGTCTTGTCCGCTCAAAACACTAAAATCTTCTCTTATAGTGTTTAGTGTTATACGGGAATCAAGGGTGATTTTTCTTGTTCCGCTTTTAGCCTGCTTGGTTGTTACAATAATAACACCTCTTGCTGCTTCAGTTCCATAAATACCCGCAGAAGCCGCATCTTTTAGTACTTGAATACTTTCAATATCGTTTGGGTTTAAACCTGCAGGGGTACTGGTTTGAACCCCATCAATTACCCATAGCGGCCCTGTGCCTCCAAATACCGATGTAAGACCACGAATGGATATCTGTGTGTCGTTACCACCAGGAACACCCGATGATGTTAAACTTAACCCGGGTACTTTTGATTGTAATTTTGAAATCACATTCGGGGTAGCCACTGCATTTAGTTCATCAACATCGACAACGGTTATTGCTCCCGTGATATCTTTCTTCCTTTCTGTGCCATAACCTGTGATAACCACAGCTTCTAATTGTGCTATGTCTTCCTGAAGCACCACATTGTAATTTGCACCGTTAGCCACCGTAACTTTAACAGGCTTGTAACCAACATAGGAAATAATTAAAATATCTCCTTGATTTGTCTCTAACTGATAGTGTCCATCAAAATCAGTTACTGTTCCATTGCTTGTCCCTTGTACTAGTACGGATGTACCTGGTAGTGGAAACCCATCACTTTCTGAAGTGATTATCCCTTCTACCTTTACCTTTTGTGCAAACGAGATATTTACAAACAAAAGCAAGCATATAAAAATTAGTTTATTCATTTGAATTAAAATTTTAGTTTAAGATTAGTAAAGTTTAGAGACTGTTTAAGTTTTATCCTTTGGTTCTTTTATGTGTCTTTTTCCGCCATACTTCAGCTATTTTTCGATCCATAGCTATGGCTATGAATCTCAAAATACCTTAGTCTGACAAAAAAATACCCTATAAAATATTCCAAAAACAAAATTTAAACAGTCTCTTAGTTTCATAGTTTTTGTTGTTTCATAGATTACATGTTAATTAGTTAGTTATTTAGTTTTAGTTGTTAATATTATATATTGTCACATCGGCTGTTGCGGTACCTCCAACGGCATATAGATCCACTCCTGTGGCATTGGTAAATGTTGGAAAAAATCGTCCTGTAAAATGGGCTTTACCATCAATAAAAACTTCTAGAACCGAGCCATCTATAAATAGCCTTACATTTATGGTTGCCCCTGGGGTTATGGCGTAACTCCCTTTTCTAATATCACGCCTTACCCTCGTGTCCAAAGATGATTTTGAGGCATCTAATACCCATTCTTGGTTAGCCATATCGTAGTACACTTTATAGAGCTCTTCACTATTAGGTGTTTTCCCAAAAACAAACCCTATTTGATTGGCACTTCCCGTATTGATAGCAGCCTCCATTTCAAAATGACGGCCGTTATAATTATTCAAATAATTAGAACCCCCATTTTGCAGGGATAACGCATTAAATTGAGTGGCATCACCACGTAGATTGTTTAAATTAGGATGCGGACTTATCAGTATATTATTGTTGGCATCTAAGTTCCAAACTTGGGGTACACTAAATAAATTAGCCCATCCTTGTTCCATTTGAAATTGGGCATTCACTTCGTCGGGAATGATGCCTATGGCCGTAATATTGCCATTTGTATCCGTAGTTACTGTTGGTGATAAAAATCCATTAACAACTTCTAAATTTTTAGCCTGTTCAAAATCTGGTGTAAATACACCATTATTAAATTCGCCAATCCAATAGGTTGTAATAGCAGGTGTTGCATCTGGTGTCTTTTGTATAAGTAACATCTCTTTTCCATTTGGAAACTCATACACCACTGGCATTTCCCAAAACTGCCCTTCTCCATTATTCTTTTGACCTTGGTATGCGATACCTCCATAAGTCCAATTATTAAAATCGGTACTACTATAATAAACCACATTACCTCCAATGGACGAAATACCACTACCAATTACCATGTGGTATCTACCATCTTTTTTCCAAACATACGGATCACGAAAATCCATATTAACATCATTTGGTGCTTTCGCTATAACAGGATTACTAGTGTCTTTGATTAATGTTTGATAATTATCAGTAGATGTTGCGATTCCCATACCTGCTTTTACACCATCAACTCCGGTGTAAACAACTGCTGGCGTCCCATCATTTAGGATTAAAGCACATCCAGACCAAATGCCGAAATGATCCCAACCTTCCGTTGGCCATAAAACGGCGTTTTGTTCATCCCAATGTATCAAATCCGTACTGGTGAAATGCCCCCAATTTTGTTGGGCTATCCCTAAAAACACATCGTTTTTCTGATAAAACATGTGGTATTTATTTCCTTGATAAATTAATCCGTATGATTCATTTGCCCAACCATAATCTGGTATAGGATGAAAAGTTGGTCTGTTGGTATCTGTAGAATAATCAATATTAAAAGCATAACTTACATGACTCGGAGCATTGTAATTACTTTTTATTTTGTTTACGTTATCTTGAGTCGCTTCTCCTGCATAAATTTTAATTTCATCTATAGCTCCAGAAAAATAATCAACATCATAGATTCCTAATTTTTCTCCCATGGTATTTTTACCGATACTTACAGGAATATTGTTTGTGGGCCATGTGATATTACCGGATGAAACAATAACTGTTTTAAGGGGGACATTGTTTAAATAGATGATGATGTATTTTTTTTCGGGACTCAATCCCACCACTATATGATTCCATTGGTTTCTTTCAATACTTTCTGAAGTAACCTGCTCTGAAACAGCACCATTAATATTATATTTGACTACAATTTGCCCAAACTTATTAATACCTATCATAACACCATTGAGAGCGCCTTGGGATGTTAATGCTAACATCGCTGCAGTTCCAATAGGGTAAGATTTTGGTGAAGCCCAAATAGACACTGTTAAATTTCTATTGGGCATCAAGTTGTTTGGCAAGACCCCTTCTACTTCATTGGAAAGTCCATCAAAAAACAAACTGTTCCCTTGAACACCTGGCATTCTATTTACTGCCGACCCTTTAATTTCAAAAGCATTACTTGTTTTGGTTTCTGTTGTGACATCTCCAGAGGTTTCATTAAATTTAAACTCGAAAACCTCTCTTAATTCATTGATAGGTGTCGGGCCTTGATCTGGTGGATTTAGATTATCATCGCTTTTACTACACGATAAGGCAGCAAAAAATATGAATACCAGTTTGCTAATTTTAAAGCTTGATTTGATAAATAGTTTACTAAATCGCATTTTTAATTTCTTTTAGGTTAAAATTTTCAATTTTTAAATCGGCACTTTGAAGCATCTCAAAATGCGTGTACTTCTCATTTGGAAATATTTGATTGGTCATCACATACTCACCATCATTAATAAATATTTCTATTGAAGACGCATCTAAAACTATTTTTATTGAAATCGTAACTTTTACCCCAATATTCATAGTCTGGAACGAACTCTTTAAAAAGTTCTCATTAAAATTCACCTGCCCAGAACCGGATCTATCCGTCGTGAATAATCCACTTGCTTTATCATAAGCAATCATGTATTTTTCTCCTTTGCTATTAGACAATGCTATTTTTAGGGACTCCTTTATTTCAGCATTAAATGAGATTTCACTTTGTTGGAGATTTTCATAACTAAATTTATATGGAAGCTCACCTGATATCTTATTTTTTTGGACCTCGGTTGTCAATTCATCAAAACCATCTATCAATTTGCTCCTTAAGTAATATTGACCGTTTTGTTTGTATATGGATAACTCTCTTGGAAGCGTCATCGTTCCACGCCAGAAATCAGTTGGTATTGTCATTGCATAGCTCCAATTATTCATCCAGCCCATAAAAATTCGTTTATTATTAGGGGAATTATTATAAGTTACGCCAGCATAATTATCGGTTCCATAATCTAACCATAAACTTGTTTTTTGATTGGTAGTAAATGTTGTACCATCAAAATCCCCAATAAAATAACGTGTACCAGAACCTCCATTCGGAGCACTTTCTCCACCATGACTAATAATTAACACCCACTTTTGCTCTTTACTTCCTTCAACATGTAACTTAAAAAGGTCTGGGCATTCCCAAACACCCAGCGGTGGGTTATCATTGAATCTAAACTCACTAATTTTTTTCCAATCCCTAATATTTGATGATTCATAAAATTGAACATGATCCTTAACGACCAATACTAATTGCCACTTCGATTTTTCTTCATTCCAGAACATTTTAGGATCTCTAAAATCCTTAATACCCGGATTTTTAATAACAGGATTTTGTTCATATTTTGTCCAAGTTTCACCTTCATCATTGCTGTAAGCTATTCCTTGTGTTTGATAATCAATATTTCCAGCTTTTTCCTTAATGGGATCGTGGTAAGTAAATATGGCTACCATGGCATCTTTACCAAAGCCTGCTGTGTTGTTTTTATCAATTACGGCACTTCCAGAAAAAATATATCCTAAACTATCAGGGTACAATGCAATTGGTTTACGTTCCCAATGTAAAAGGTCTTTACTTGCGGCATGTCCCCAATGGATAGGTCCAAATACAGTAGTGTTTGGATGGTGTTGATAAAACAAATGGTACGTTCCATTATAATATACCATACCGTTTGGATCGTTCATCCATGCCTCTTTGGGCGTAAAATGAAAGTTTGGACGGTACAGCTCTTCTTCCGTATGGGATAATACGTTTACAGTGCTGTCCGTGTTTTTATTGTTTTGGACTTTATCCTTACATCCGGTAAGTAAGAACAAAACCATAAGCATTAGAATGGGATTGGTTTTTCTTAAGGTTTTCATTTATTTATCTTATTTGATTAGTTTTTTGCTTAATTCCTCTAGGGATATGCCCTTGGTTTCCGGCATCATAAAAATCACGAACAGCAATTGGAACGCCATCATTATGGTAAAGAACAGAAATACCATACCTGCCCCAATAGTTGAGAACAGGACGGGGACCAAAGAAGGGACGACGGCCGCCAATACCCAATGTACCGAGCTACCGAATGATTGCCCGTAGCCCCGTAAATGGTTTGGGAAGATCTCTGAAATGAACACCCATATAACGGTGCCCTGCCCAATGGCATGTGCGGCTATGAACATGAACAGGAATATGGGCATAAAGCTTCCTTCCCAATTGAAAAAGAACGCTGCCGAAACCAACGATAGGGATATGATGTAACCAAAGGAGCAGATGTACATCAGTTGTTTTCTTCCCAACCTGTCGATCAGGAAAATGCCCAAAAGCGTAAAGAGCATGTTGGTTACCCCGACGCCTATACTGCTCAATAGTGCTGAGCTTTCCGCCAGGCCCGCTTCCGTTAAAATCCTGGGCGCGTAATAAAGCAGCGCATTGATCCCTGATAACTGATTGAAAAATGCCATGAGGAATGCCAAGATCAGTGGGAATCTATACTTCTTCAGGAATATGTTTTCATTGGGTACCATGTTGTCCATTTCATCCTTGATCTCCAGCATGAGCTTTTCAGGATCTTGATCTGGACTTATTATTTGAAGCACTTTTTTGGCTTCGTAGTTTCTGAATTTGGTAAGCAGCCATCTGGGGCTTTTTGGAACAGTTAAAACAAACACGGTGTAAAAAGCGGCAGGAAAGGCCTCCACGCCTACCATCCAGCGCCATGCGTTCTCTCCGATGTCATTTAACAGGTAGTTTGATAAAAAGGCTATAAGGATTCCAAATACGATGTTGAACTGGTAAAGGCCAACTAGCTTACCTCTGTCTTTTGCGGGAGCGATTTCTGAAATGTATGCAGGAGCCGCGATTGTTGATGCACCTACGCCCAGTCCCCCAATGAACCTAAAAAACGCAAACGTCCAAGGGTCATTGGCAAAAGCGGACCCTACTGCGGATATGGTATATAGTACACCTATCCATATTAAAGTATTTTTACGCCCTATTCTATTAGTGGGAATCCCACCGAAAAAAGCCCCTACGACCGTGCCCCAAAGTGCCATGCCTATTACGACAACGCCATGGAACATATCGGAAGAGCCCCATAATAGTTGTAGTTTTTTTTCAGCGCCCGAGATAACTACGGTGTCAAAGCCAAATAGGAAACCTGCAAGTGCTGCAGTAATGGACCAGATAAGTATCTTTCTGTTCATTGCGTGGTGGTGTATTTAGTTTAGTCTACGCAATGTATAGGGAAAGAACAGATTTGTAATTTAGATTTGTTTCAAAAGAATTTGATTTTGTTCTAAAAAAAATAAACTCAAATAACTATCACATAATCAGTTATTTGAGTTGAAAAAATATATTTTTTAAAAATATTATTTTTTAAAAATGTTACATGTTTTTTTAAAATTCTAACAACGGTTGCATATAGAATTAATAAAAGTTCATATGCTTTCTATTTTATAAAGCAACAACGGTATTTCTATTAAACATACAGACACTTTAGTTGTTGTCCCGATAAGATTTAGGAGGTTTATTAAATTTATTCTTGAAGCTTGTTGAAAAATAACTAGGAGAAGAAAAACCTGTAGCAAAAGCTATTTCAGAAATCGTTAGCATGGTTTCATCTAGCATCACTTTCGCTTTTTCCAATCGAATATTCTGAATATAGTCACTAATATTAATTCCTAAAATCGCTTTCATTTTTCTATATAACTGTATTCTGGAAATATTCATTTCCTCCGCCATTTGTTCTACCGAAAAACTAGAATTATCCAGGTTCTTATTGATGATTTTATTAACTTTTGAAATAAAATCTTGCTCAAACAACCCAAAGCCATGGTCATTATCGAGTTTATAAATATTATTAATATAGTAATAGCGAAGTTTTTCTCTATTGTATAACAAAGATTTTATTGATTGTAATAAAATAGCAAAACTAAACGGCTTGGTTAAATATTGATCTGCTCCAGACTGCAGACCTTGAATATAAGATTCTTTGCTACTTTGTGCAGTAAGTATAATATTTGGAATATGGGAAGTCCTTAAATCGTTTTTCAATATTTTACAAATTTCAAATCCGTTCTTATCTGGTAAATTCACATCACAAATAATAATGTCTGGAATAATTTCCAATGCCTTTTCTATCGCATCTGTACCATCAGAACAACTAACTTGATATTCTATAGATAATTTCCCTTGTAAATAGTGCACTAAATCTGAGTTGTCTTCAATTAGTAAAACGGAATGCCGTTCTTCATTACTTTCTTGACTTTCTTGATTAAATGAATCTTCCTCATAATCATGTTTAAAATTAAAAATAGAATCATCAACAATATCGGGCTCATAAATAATTTCTTCAGAACTTAAATGACTGTCTCCTTTATGCAAAGTCACTATGAATTCTGTGCCGTGTTTCGAGACAACTTCAATAGTTCCATTATGAAGTTCCACAAATTCCTTTGAAAGGTGTAGTCCGATTCCAGAACTGGATTTATTATTATTTGAACCCTGATAAAAAGCCTTAAAAACATTATCTATTTCTTTACTGGGAATACCTATTCCAGAATCTTTAAAATGAATTTTTACAACATTGCTTTCTGCTTCATCTTTAATATCAATTTGTATGGTGCCATTATTTGGAGTGAACTTAAATGCATTGGATAGCAAATTAAAATATACTTTATCCATGAGGTTTCTATCTAAATAAACCTTTAAATCCTTATTATTGGTGTTAATTGAAAATTTAATATTTCGCTTTTGGGCTTCGCGTTCAAAATCATTAAAAATAAGATTAGAAAATTCAAATAAATTGGTTTCCGATGCTTTTAAATTAAATTTTTGGCTTTCAATTTTTCTAAAATCGAGTAATTGATTAATTAAACGCAATAATCTTTTTGAGTTATTGAATATTAAGGCAACATCTCTTAAAAGCTTATTTTCTTTTATAGCTTTATTTTCAGACATTGATTCAATAGAAGACAAAATAAGTGTAATAGGGGTTTTAAATTCATGCGATAAACCTGTAAAGAAATTGTCTTTGGCTTCATTACTCTTTTCAACCTCCTTTGCTATTTTTTTAATTTGGTTTCTCTGAATGGTAATCTTTTGATTTTGAAGTTCTAACTCGCGTTTTTTCTTTTTTAATTTGAAAGAGAAATAAACACTATAAGACGCAAAAATTATGGTAGTAATTAAAAGCCCTAATAATAATTTTAATGTATTTTTTTGAGATGAATATGTTTTTTGTTGTTCAATGATTTTGTTTTGTTGATTTTTAATGTCAGTTTGATGCTTGTGAATTTTGTCATACTGATTCTTCATCATTTCAGCATTTCTACTGTCAATTACAGTCGTATTTAAGATGGTATTTTTTGGGACTTCCTCGTTGTGAACAATTTTCCTTGCCAATTTAATGGATTCATCACCACCTGTTGGATACAATATGCTGGCTTTCAAAATGCCTTCTTGAACTAACTGGATGCCGTTACCCTTCCCATATAAACCATCAACACCTATAAAATCAATATCCTTTTCTACGCCTTTAGATTTTGCAATTTTCCATGCATCATATGCAATAATATCATTAAATGCATACACATAATGAATTGGAGTTACATCTAAAGAATCAAAAATTTGAGCTATTCTCTTAATATCTCCTACTTTAAAACTATAAGGAACATTTATATTAGGATCATTATCTACAATTTGATGAAACCCTAAATGCCGTTCAACTTCAGGAGAAGCCTGACCATGCCCCATAATTTCAATGACATTGATATTTTTTTTATCTGAAGAAGCAATATAATTTCCCGCATTTCTTCCTACCTCCAGATTATCGGCGCCAACAAAAGCTGTAAATTTTTCAGAATTAATTTTTCTATCAACAATAATGATAGGAATTCCTTTGTCGAAAGCACTTTCTATTACCGGTACAAGAGGCTCTGGTTCTGCTGGAGAAATAATTATCACATCAAATTCATTTTCTATCATAAATTCAATTTGTGATTTCTGTATTTCAATATCACCATTTGATTGAAAAATGGTTAAGTCCAATTCAGAATATAATGACGCTTCCACTTGCATTTCATAATCCATAGCTTTTCGCCAATCATCTTTACTTATGCATTGGGAAAAGCCTACTTTATATGTCTTCTCATCAGTGTTCGAACATGAAAAAACAAATATTATATATACTACAAATAAAAACTTACTGTATTTTATCATTTTATTAAAAAATATAATTAAAAATCAATGTTCGTTTTATCAAAAATAATCTTTTTTATATCTAACTCATTTAAATAAAATCATTAGTGTTTGATTAAAGATTTGAGACTACTTCTCTAAAAGAAAATAGAAAATAGATTATAGACGATAGACTAAATGACGACACGTTGATGTTCAAATGTATTTTTGTATGCCTGTTTTAATACATGACAAAAAACAAGACCACAAATCAGTAGCCTCTTTAAAGAGCTATTATCACTGTAATTGTTGAATCGTTTAATTGTTTAATTGTTATTGGGTGTTGACTACAAACTATTGGCTAATTTACTAATGACTAACTTTTTTGATGTTGATTCGTTGATTTGGTTATTTGAAGATCGAAATGTTGTACTTATGTTGTACCTGAATAAAAAAAGCCTTTACAAGAAATCTTGTAAAGGCTTTGTACTGAGGACGGGACTTGAACCCGTACAGCCTAATGGCCATTGGATTTTAAGTCCAACGTGTCTACCAATTCCACCACCTCAGCATACTTTCGATGGCGTTAAGCACATCTACTTGGTATATTTTAAGAAAGTTTCAGAGCGAAAGACGGGATTTGAACCCGCGACCCTCACCTTGGCAAGGTGATGCTCTACCCCTGAGCTACTTTCGCAATTTTTTAAGAACGTGCAATATCGCTATTGCGGATGCAAATTTAAAATATTTCTTCTAAAACCAAAGCCTTTTATTAAAATAAATGAAATTATTTTTAGAGCCTGTTTAAATTTGTATGATTGGATCATCTATAGGTCATTTTTGATGCAAAATGAGGCGAAATCGAAGATAATGGCAGGACCATTTGATGAGGTTTCAGCGAAATTAGGCGCAAAAAGGGGCATAGAAAAACAATTGATATAAATTTAAACAGGCTCTTAAGCTCGTTTTTTCTTTACCAACATACGTTTAATTTCGTTTAGCTTCATTAAAGCTTCAACAGGCGTAAGTGTATCAATATCAATATGCAATATCTCGTCTTTTATGTTTTCCAGCAACGGATCGTCTAAGTTAAAAAAGCTTAGCTGCATGTCATCAGTGAGTGTTTTTACCTTATCGGTAAGTTCTTCACTGGAATGCGATTTCTCTAATTTCTTCAAAATGGCATAGGCACGATGCAAAACTTGCTGTGGCATGCCTGCCATTTTTGCAACATGGATACCAAAACTATGCGCACTGCCACCTTCAACCAATTTTCTAATAAAAAGCACATTATCTTTCAGTTCTTTTACCGAAACATTATAGTTTTTAATACGGCCAAACGTTTCGGTCATTTCATTAAGTTCGTGGTAATGGGTAGCAAACAATGTTTTTGGTTTTGCCGGATGCTCGTGTAAATACTCGCTAATGGCCCACGCAATGGAAATACCATCATAGGTACTGGTGCCACGGCCAATTTCATCAAGCAACACCAAACTTCTATCGGAAATATTATTCAAAATAGAAGCGGTTTCATTCATTTCCACCATAAAAGTCGATTCGCCCATCGAAATATTATCACTGGCTCCTACTCTGGTAAAAATTTTATCAACCAAACCGATTCTAGCTGCTCTTGCCGGTACAAAACTTCCCATTTGAGCCAACAACACAATAAGGGCGGTTTGACGTAATATAGCCGATTTACCAGACATATTTGGTCCCGTAATCATGATGATTTGCTGATTGGTTCTATCTAAAAATACATCATTGGCTATGTACGCTTCGCCAATAGGTAATTGTTTCTCTATGACGGGATGGCGTCCGTCTTTAATTTCTAAATCGTGTGATTCATCAATAACGGGATACACATAATTATTATCTGTCGCCAACTGGGCAAATCCGCACAAACAATCTAACTGTCCAATTAAATAGGCATTTTGTTGTACTGGTTTTATGTATTGGTTCATCCAAGTAACCAATTCTGCAAATAACTGCTGCTCTATCGCCAATATTTTATCTTCGGCGCCTAGAATTTTAGTTTCGTATTCTTTAAGCTCTTCGGTAATATAGCGTTCTGCATTAACCAGTGTCTGCTTTCGTATCCAGCTTTCCGGCACTTTATCTTTATGTGTATTGCGTACTTCAATATAATAGCCAAATACATTATTGGAATCTATTTTTAAAGAGGTGATGCCCGTGCGTTCGCTTTCCCGTTGTAGCATCTTATCTAGATACTCTTTTCCGGATTTTGACAAGCCTCTTAATTCATCCAATTCTGAAGAAAACCCCGCTGCAATGGTATGTCCTTTTAACGCATTAACAGGTGCATCCTCATTAAGCATTTCTTTAATTTTCGCCCTTAGCTCATCACAACCTTGAAGCGTATCGCCAATAATTTTTAAGGATTCATTATCACAATGACTCGCCAAAGACTTTATCGGCACAATAGCTTCCAACGAGTTTTTAAGCTGAATCACCTCACGTGGATTCACCTTAGCCGTCGCTACTTTAGAAATCAGCCGTTCCAAATCACCAATATGTTTGATATGATTCTGGACTTTTTGAAGCGTACTATTTTCTTTCGTTAAAAAGTGAACTACTTCATGGCGCTGCTTTACTTTATCGATACTTTTTAGAGGCAATGCCAGCCAACGTTTTAGCAAGCGTCCACCCATAGGCGATATGGTTCTATCGATAATATTTAATAGCGTTACCGCATTATTATTGGTAGAATTATAAAGTTCTAAATTCCTAATGGTGAATTTATCCATCCACACATAAGCTTCTTCAGAAATTCTAGATATTGAGGTTATATGCTGAAGTTTATTATGCTGCGTTTCCCCTAAATAATGAAGAATGGCCCCCGATGCAATAATACCCTCATACAAATCCTCAATACCAAAGCCTTTAAGCGTTTTTGTGTTGAAATGTTTTATAAGCGTTTCGTAGGCATAATCGGTTTGATATACCCAATCTTCCATATAGAACGTATGGAAATCTTTCCCAAAGGTGTCGTTAAAAAGTGTTCGTTTTTGTTTGGAAACCAACACCTCACTCGGGTTGAAATTCTGCAGTAACTTATCAATATATTCGGCATTCCCTTGCGATGTTAAAAACTCGCCTGTAGAAATATCTAAAAATGAAATACCTATATGTTTTTTATCAAAATAAACCGAACATAAAAAGTTATTGGATTTTGATACCAACACCTCATCATTAAATGCCACTCCAGGCGTCACCAATTCGGTAACCCCACGTTTTACAATGGTTTTTGTTTGTTTCGGGTCTTCCAATTGGTCGCAAATAGCAACACGCTCACCTGCTTTAACCAGTTTTGGCAAATAGGTGTTTATAGAATGGTGCGGAAAACCCGCCAATTCAATTTCACTCTCGCTACCAGCACCACGCTTGGTTAAAATAATGCCCAAAATACCAGCTGCCTTAACAGCGTCTTCCCCAAAGGTTTCGTAAAAATCGCCCACACGAAACAACAGTAAAGCATCAGGGTACTTTGCTTTGATAGCATTGTATTGTTTCATTAACGGGGTTTCTTTTTTTGCCAAGGTCAAGTGGTTTTTTAATGTTATTTTTGCTAAAAATGCAAGATTGCTAATGTAGCATTATTTTGATTTTTTTTGAAATTGAACTAATAGAAGTTATTTACAATTATTAACAATTTATTGATGTTAGGATAGCCACGGATACATGAATATTATTTTGGTTTTATTAATTCAGTATGTGTTGTAAGATGATAGAACGATAGAACCCTCAAGGAAACAAATAGGTTTTTATCGATAATTAATGATAAATATTTGTGTATTCGTGGCAGAAAAACATTTAAAGATGGGATTCCCGCCTTCGCGGGAATGATAAAAAGAACTTTTTTATGCGAAAACTAAAAAACAGCGAATTAGACCGATTGAGCGTCAACGACTTTAAGCAGGTTACCAAAACACCGCTCATCATCATTCTCGATAATATAAGAAGCCTAAATAATATTGGCTCGGTATTCCGTACCAGCGATGCATTTTTAATCGAAAAAATTTATTTGTGCGGCATCACCGCCACACCACCACATAAAGACATTCATAAAACCGCCTTGGGAAGTACCGAAACCGTTGCTTGGGAATATGTTGAAAGCACAAAAGCATTGGTTGAAAAATTAAAAACTGAAGGCGTAAAAATCTGTTCCATCGAACAGGCAGAAAACGCCACCATGTTAAACGACTTCACACCCAATCCACAGACAACATACGCCTTGGTTTTTGGCAATGAAGTAAAAGGAGTTGCCCAAGAGGTGGTGAGTGCTAGCGATTTGGTGATTGAAATTCCGCAATACGGCACCAAACATTCGTTGAATATTTCGGTGAGTGTTGGAGTGGTTGTTTGGGATTTGTTTAGTAAAATTTCCAAAAACTAGAGGTGGACAAAAAACCAAAACAACCTTGGCCTACTAAAGACGTAATGACCCAAATTTATGACATGAAACTTTGGGGTGGAAAAGACTTCGATTTTTATTCTGGAAGTGGCTCTCATAACTTCGAAATAACAAAACCCTATTTAGATGTTTTAATTACTTTTTTAGAAGCTAATAACAAATCTTTAATTGTTTGCGATTTAGGTTGTGGCGATTTTAACATCGGAAAACACCTTACCAAATACACTAAAAAATATTACGCTATTGATATTGTTGAAAGCCTGATTGACAGAAACAAAAACATCTTTAAAGAAGCCAACTTAGAATTTCATTGTTTGGATATTGCAAAAGATGAACTTCCATATGCAGACTTCATTATATTACGCCAAGTTTTGCAGCATTTATCTAACATAGAAATACAAAACGTTGTTAAAAAATTAGAAATTTATAAATACATTATTTTAACTGAACATGTGCCTTTTGGAAACTTTACCCCAAACAAAAATATTATTTTCGGACAAGGCATTCGATTAAAACAAAATAGCGGCGTAAATTTACTTGAAGCACCTTTCCGTTTAAAAATTAAAGAAGAAACTATTTTAAATGAGCATATACTAGAAAACAACAAAGGACGTATTGTTACTACGTTATACAACCTGTTTTAAAGTTTAGTTTTTCTAAAAAAAAGATTTTATAGAATAAACCATTGAACAAAACAAACAGCTTTCTTCAACTCAGAAAACTAGCTTTATAAGCTAAAACTAAAATTCTAAATGAGACCATTTTTAGCCATTGTATTTCTAATATTAATTAGTTGTAAAACGGAGACCAACTTAGGAGTTGATTATAGCAAACTAACAACCATCCCTACCAAAGAACAAGTCGGGCATTTGGTTTTACCAGACACTATTGCACCAGTTGAGGCACCGTTTGATATGCCCCTATTTGAAAAACCTACATTTCCCGATAGAACCATCAATATAAAAGAACGCATTAGCCAAAACTCAAATGATATTACGGCTATTGTTGAAACCGCCATTACCGAACTCAGCAGTTTAGGGGGTGGGAAAGTAATCATTCCAAAAGGTGTTTGGAACACTGGGCGTATTTCATTAAAAAGCAATGTAAACCTGCATATTGAAGAAGGTGCCGTAATACAATTTAGTACCCATGTAAAAGATTACCAACCTGCTGTTTTTACACGTGTTGAAAGCATGGAAGTGATGTCGCTAGCCGCATGTATTTACGCCAACAATCAAGAAAATATTGCCATTACAGGTAAAGGCAAACTCGTTGGCCCTTATGGTGGCGAAATAAAAGAACGCTCGTACCACACGCCTATTGAAACGCTTGTAGATTTAACCAAACCTGCCGAAGCGCGTATTCATGATGGCTCGAAGGAAGACTGGATCTTTCCTCCAAAATTCATTTCGCCCGTTAACTGCAAAAAGGTTTATATTGAAGGCATTTCATTAGAAAATACCGCTTTTTGGAATATTGTTCCCGTGTATTGCGACAATGTCATCATAAGAGGTGTTTCGGTAAACTCGGTGGGCATTCCCCGAGGTGATGGTATCGATATTGAATCTTCAAAAAACGTGCTTATTGAGTACTGCACACTAAGTACAGGCGATGATGCCTTTACCATGAAATCTGGTCGTGGTGAAGACGGATTAAACGTTAACAGAGCCACCGAAAATGTCGTGGTTAGACATTGTTTAGCGCTTAAAGGCCATGGTGGCATTACCTGCGGAAGTGAAACTGCAGGTGTTATTAGAAATTTATACGTCCACGATTGTGTGTTTGATGGCACAGGTGTTGGTATTCGGTTTAAAACACGCCGACCCAGAGGTGGTGGTGGCGAAAACCTGTATTACAACAGAATACGCATGAACCTTGAAGCCACTTGTATAAAATGGGACATGCTAGGCACACGAGCTTATGTGGGTGAATTGGCAGACAGACTTCCTATAAGAGACGTAAATGCCCTAACGCCTTTTTACCGAAACATACACATTTCCAATATTATTATTGAAAATGGCACACACTTTTTAAAAATTTACGGCATACCCGAATCGCCATTAACCAACTTAACTATTGATAATGTGGATGCCAACTGCAGCAATCTCATCATAATAAATGATGCTAAAAACGTAAGTATTAAAAACACGAATATCAAAACGCCAGATTCGGTGGTCGATATACTTGGTGGCGACACTATCAGCTTTGACAACCTTGTTTTAGACATAAAACAGAGCGCATTAACCACACCTAATGAAACTATTGAAACCAAAGGCATTCATTTTAGCGATAGCGATTTGTAAATAGCACGAAAAATAATCTTCACAAAAATAGCTGTTAAAATTTGAATCAACAGCCCTAATAAGGGCTTCCTTCGACATTCCTTCGAGGATTGTTCGGGGTTTCTTCGTAAAATAAGGGGTTTCACGAAGAATCCTCGAAGGAATGTCGAACAAGACTCGAACAAAACCCCTTGAAGTCTTAGTCAAAAAATCGATGAACGGTTCATTATTTTTGGAATTAGGCATAAACATTTAACTTGATTCTAAATGTAAAAAATGATAACTTCGCTTGTATGTGCTTAACTTGTTCCTGTATCGGAACATTGAAACGAACTCATATCCAAATCTTTATACGCAACTTAACTGGTAAAGCTTTATATCGTAATCATAATTTTTTATTCATAAAAAGATAAAACTATGACAAAAAATAATTTACCCACAATGCACAATGTAGGCATTGTTGTAGAATCCCTCGATGACGCCATCTCTTTTTTTACTGAGCTAGGCTTGAAGCTCGAAGGGCGAGCCATGGTTGAAGACGAATGGGCTGGTCGCGTTACGGGACTCGGCTCTCAGAACGTAGAGATCGCTATGATGGTTACACCGGATGGCCATAGCCGACTCGAGATTTCACGGTTTCTCACGCCGCCTACCATCTCAGATCACCGCATGGCACCTGTGAACGCTCTCGGCTACCTACGCGTTATGTTTACCGTAGACGATCTTGATGAGGTACTCTCAAGGCTTAGTAAGCATGGCGCTCAACTTGTTGGCGAAGTGGTTCAGTATGAAAACGTGTATCGGTTATGCTATATCCGCGGAATCGAAGGCATCCTTATCGGGCTAGCGGAAGAACTCGGTAATAATTCTTGAAAAAAGAATTTTACTCGAACGGACAAATTTAGCTTATAGTTTTGCTAGCTTTTAAGCTTTTAGTATTTAAATTCGTTTGTTGATGGGGATGAATTATTGAAATGGATTTGTATGCTAAATGTTGTGCCTCGTCCTAAAAGACGACACAACCGACAGTAAACAAACAGAAAAATGAATGACAAAATACCAACGCTTTATCAAAATCAAAAGAGCCTCATCACAACACTCAAAACCGACCTAATCAAGTATATTTGCTTTTACCGCAACGCCCCAACAGAATTATCCGATTAATTTTATATAAAATCAATATCTTTACGCCAAATGCAATTTATACAGGAGCAACAAGCAATAAATAGAATCAAGGTAGTATTTGTTGAAAAAAACTTAAGCAGTAAATGGCTTGCTAAACAGCTTGGCAAGAATGAAGCAACAATTTCAAGATGGTGTACAAATGGATGTACAACCCACATTGAATACATTAGCCTCAATTACATAACTACTTAATGTTCAGATTACTAATTGATTAATAATGAACAGAAATAGCTTAATGGATAACGCAGCACAGATATTAGAACTTAAAAAAAGGCTTTCCCAAGAAACACAGAAGGATAAGCCTAATACAGGTTTGATCGCATCCATCAATGACGAAATCGAAAAATTAGAAATAACCCAAATTCCATTTACCGTTTCGGCTAGAACAGCTCGTCTAATCGGACAAGAAAACTTTGCCAATGCCGAAGGAGCTATAATTGAATTGGTTAAAAATAGTTATGATGCTGATGCATCTGTATGTATTATTATAATTGATCCAGTAAACGATAGTATTCGAATTTTAGATAATGGAGATGGCATGACCGAAAAAATCATTCGGAACCAATGGATGACTATTGGAACTGATGATAAGAAGATCAATTTTAAAACTAAATCAAGAATTAAAACTGGAGCTAAAGGAATTGGAAGATTTGCATTAGACCGACTTGGCAAGTCTAGTGTAATGCTAACAAAAACTCTAGATTCTGAAAGTTTAGTTTGGGATGTAGACTGGAACCAGTTTGACAACTCTGGTGCAGTCATATCGGATATCAAAGCAACTCTTCAAATTGGCAATAGTGATTTTTGGGGAGAAATTATTGAAATGCAAAATTTCACTGGATTAAAAGATCCAATTATTGATTATTGGAAAGAGGAAAAGGGAACCTTAATTTCGATTGACAAACTTAAAGACACTTGGGATGAAAGAGCAACACAATCTCTATTCTCAAATCTGGAAATATTAGTTCCTCCATTGGAAACTAATATATTTCAATTATTTCTTTTTAGCACATTAGAGCCTCAAAAATACGGAAAGGTTCTACCAACTTTATGTGATGATTTTGATTATAAAATTTCAACGATTGTTAATGAAGACCAATCTGTAAGTATTAAAGTTTTCAGAAATGAACTAAACTTTGGGGATTTAAAAAGATTAGGTTTTTTTGAGAACTCAAAGCTCAATCAACCTCAATATCAATTCAGTGCTTTTGAAAAAGGTATGTTTGAAATTAAGACCAAATTAGAATCTTTAATTGCAGGTTATAAAGACATTGACAAAAACAACAACTTAAACAAAATAGGTGCTTTTTCTTTTTCCTTTTTCTTTATGAAAAGAGGTGGTGGTCAGGAAAAAGATGAGGATATTAGTAAGTATCCTTATAAGGCCGTTAATTATAGTAATCGATCAAGTTGGCTAGATAAGTTTGGTGGAATTAAAATTTTCAGAGATAATTTTAGAGTGAGACCATATGGCGAAACTAAAAGTAGCTCATTTGACTGGTTGGACTTAGGAAAAAGAGCATTAAGTAACCCCACGGTAACAAGACCAGGCTATAGAGTCCGACCTCAACAAGTTTATGGTATTGTAAATATTTCGAGAATTGATAATATCAATTTTGAAGACAAATCAAGCAGAGAAGGATTACAAGAAAATGATACTTTTTCGTTATTTAAAGAAATTTTGAAATCCATTATTGAAATTTTTGAGCAAGACAGGAATCAAATAATGATGACCCTCAAGAAAATTTATGACGAAAACAATAAAAAGAGAAAGGCAAAGGAAGATGCTGAACAAATCATAAAAAATAAGAAAGAAACTAAAGGTAATTCAAGCACTAACGATCCTAAGGTTGAACAGGAAACATTGATAAGCGCAATTGAAGCATACAAGGAAGATATTGAAGAGTTGCAAGATGAACAAAAGATTTTAAGAGTTTTAGCAAGTGCTGGGCTAATAGTTACATCTTTTGCTCACGAATTTAGAAATCATACAGATAGTATTCTTCCAAGGACTGACGAATTAAAAAGTGTCCTATTACAAGTCATTGATATTGAAAAACTAAAAGAACTTCCAGATTTTTTTGATCCTTATGTTATGCTTTCAGATATGCGAAAGCAAGATGAAAGGTTGAAATCTTGGCTTGATTTTTCAATTTCATCAGTAAGAAAAGATAAAAGAACTAGAAGAATAATTAATATGGTCACATATATAGAAGGACTAGAGAAAATATGGAGTTCCTTACTTTCAAGGCGAAACATCAAATTGACAATTGACAAATGGAAATTTACAGAAGTCAATTTCAGAGGACACGAAATTGATTTAGACGGAATTTTCAATAATCTCATCACGAATTCAGTTGATGCATACAAAAGAAAAGACTCTGGAGACATCAGAGAGTTAAAACTAAGTTTTGCATTTAATTCACTCGAAACAAATGGAATTAGTATTGTATATCAAGACTTTGGCCCTGGTCTTTTGGAAGAAATATCTGAACCAAATAGAATATTTCAACCATTTTTCACCACAAAAAGAGATGATAAGACTGGGGAAAAAATTGGTACAGGCTTAGGCATGTGGATTGTGAAATCTACTATAGATGAATATAATGGGGATGTGGAGATAATGCAATCTCGACCCAATTTCAAGCTAAAAATAACATTACCGCATAATCTTTAATGAAATGAAATACAAAATCGCTTATATAGACGAAGACCAATCCGACACGAGGAGGTTTCAACGTTTTTCATATAATTTTTTTGAAGTAATCCCCATTACTCCAAAAGATTCCATTGAAGATACTTGTAATGAAATATTGGAGAGCCACGTTGATGCCATAGTGTCTGATTTTGATTTTGCCGAACAACTTTCTACAGTTCACTACGATGGTACTGATTTGGTTAGCCTGTTCTTAAAAAAAAGAGAAGGGTTTCCTATATTCATTCTGACTTCTTACGAAGATGATGCTATCTCCAAAGGAGAAGATGTAAATATTATTTATGAAAAGAAGGAGATGGACGAGGGAGAACAATTTTTAGAAAGAGTTAAAGCTCAAATTGAAAAGTATAAACATAAATTAGAATCAGATGAAAAAAGGCTTTTAGAGTTAATTTCTGAAAGCAAAAAAAGGAAACTTGATGCTCCTGAAAAAGAAGAGTTGGCAGAGCTTGATTCCAAAATAGAGAAAGCTTTAGATAAAGAAAGTCGAATTTCAAATATTTTGCGAGATGAGAAAGAAGCCTCTGAACTCTCTGAATTACTTAAAAAAGTTGATGAACTAGCAAAATCATTAGGTAAAAAAAGATGAGTGAAATATTGTTTCGAAACGAACCACCGGAAAGAACATATTCTGGTAAAGAACTGGCAGATTATAGACGATATAAGGATTCGCTCGCAAAAGATTTCAAAAATAGATGCGGATACACTTACTGTCTAGATTTTTGGTTTGGAGGGAAAACTAATTTTCAAATTGACCATTTTAAACCAAAATCAAAATATCCAGAGCTAGAAAGGAATTACAAGAATTTAGTATACTCTTGTTCCTATGTTAATAGAGCTAAAAGTGATGATTTTGGATCTTATATCGATCCAGTTGACGAAGATTACAATTTACATTTTTATAGAGATATTTTAGGAAATATATATCCTAGAGATAATTCTGATTCAGCTAAGTATATGTATATCAAGTTAAAATTGTACTTAAAGAGACATAGTATTATTTGGATGCTAGACCAACTGGAACAAAAGATGTTTACGCTTCAAGAACTTATTGAAGAATCAAACAATCCAATTGCAAATGAATTATTAGTTGCTGTCACAATGAAATATAATGACTACAAAAAACATCTTAGAGCAATTCAATGAGAAACGCATTCAAATATTTAAGTAAATATTCTACAACCCCGAAGGATGTGGACAGACTTATTATTTCTGCTTTTCTTGAAATTAATAAATTGGAACTTAAGAAAAATAAACTTCTTAAGTCGTATTCAATTGGCCAAACAGATAAAGAGGAATACATCTCATTAATTGAATTTATATTAGTAATCAATTCTGATTCAACAAAATTTGGTTTTGAAGAACTTATTGAACTTTTTGAATTTGTAATTTCTCCTGCTGATAGAATAATTAACGGAGCTATATATACTCCTGAAAAAATCAGGGATTATATTGTTAAAGAATCTTTTACCAAAGCAACAAGTTTCAAAAATCATATTCTAATATCAGATATAGCTTGTGGCTGTGGTGGCTTTTTATTCAATGCTTCAAAGGAATTGAAGAAGAGAACCAGCAAAACCTATGCAGAAATATTCAAAAACAACATTTTTGGTATTGATATTCAAGAATACTCAATCAACAGAACTAAGCTTCTTCTTTCGCTTTTGGCTTTACAATCAAACGAGGACGAAATAAAATTTGAATTTAATTTATTCCAAGGCGATTCTCTTGATTTTGACTGGACAATTAAAATTGCTGAATTTAAAGGTTTTAATATCATTCTCGGAAACCCACCCTATGTTTGTGCTAGGAATCTTGATAAAGAAACCAAAGAAAAATTAAAAGGTTGGGAAGTTTGTAAATCTGGTAATTCTGATCTTTATATTCCATTCTTTCAGATTGCCATTGAGAATTTGTCTGAGAATGGAATCCTTGGTTTTATCACAATGAATTCCTTTTTCAAAAGCCTTAATGGAAGAGCTTTAAGAGGCTATTTCCAAAGAAAACAACTTGCTATCAGCATTATTGACTTTGGGTCAGAACAAATTTTCAAATCAAAAAATACATACACTTGTATTTGTTTCATTGAAAATAGAAACCAGCATTTCATTACATATAATACCTCTGAAAGTGATAAGTTAAAGAGAAAACAATCCTTTAAAAAGGTGAATTATAAAAATCTTGATTCTAGAAAAGGATGGAATTTAAAAGACAATAAAACCATTTCAAAAATTGAATCCACGGGTATTCCATTTGGCGAACTTCACCAAACTAGACACGGCATAGCAACACTAAAGAATGACATTTATATTTTTAAACCAGTTGACGAGGACGAAAACTATTTCTACTTGCAAAATGGTAGTTTGTATAAGATAGAAAAAGGTATTTGCAAAGACATTGTCAATTCAAATAAGTTAAGTCGAGAGATTAGTTTGAACAACCTAAAAGAGAAAGTCATTTTCCCATACGACCAACAAGAAAAACCTAAAATTCTAGAAGAAGAATTAATCAAAGAAAACTTCCCCGAAGCCTACAAATATTTTCAAAATAAAAGAAAAATGCTGTCAGAAAGGGATAAAGGTAAGGGGAACTATGAAAACTGGTTTGCATTTGGTAGAACTCAATCTTTGGAGAAGATAAAGAACAAAATGTTCTTTCCTAAATATTCTGACAGGACACCCAATTTCATTATCAATTCGGATGATGACTTACTTTTTTATAATGGATTAGCAGTTGTTGGAAGTTCTGAAATAGAAATGAAAATCATTAAAAAGATTATGGAGTCGAATATCTTTTGGTACTACATCAAGACCACAAGCAAACCTTACTCTTCAAACTACTATTCATTAAATGGAAATTACATCAGAAATTTTGGTGTTTGCGAATTGACACAAGACGAAAATAAATTCTTAATAGAAGAGACCGACCAAGATATTTTAAATGAATTTTTCGAGTATAAATATGAAGTAAAAGTAAGATAACCCAACGCTAAACCAAAAATCACAAAAGAACATATATCTTTTTCCAACGCTGAAAACCAAACAGAACGAAAAAAAGCCAGTGTAAAATATCGTTAAGCATAAGCCAATCACTCCCCACAAACCTCTCCCAAAACCCATAAATAATCACTTCTATTTTCAATAAAATCCCTATCGGAAATATCAATAATTTTGACATTAAAGTCGGTTTGGCTTTTTAAAAATTCTAAATAACCCGCATTTATTTTTTCAAGATAATCGTTGGTAATGTGCTGTTCGTAATCACGTCCGCGTTTTTTAATGTTCTCTTGCAATTGTGCAGTGTTTTGATATAAATACACATACAAATCGGGTTTACGCAAGTCTTTATACATTAAGTAAAAAAGTTTGCGGTAGAGCTTAAACTCATCTTCTTGCAAGGTAATTTTAGAAAATATCAGCGATTTAAACACATCATAATCACTTACAATAAAATCCTTAAATAAATCGAGTTGCGATAAATCGTCGCTAATTTGTTGGTAACGGTCTGCCAAAAAACTCATTTCCAAAGGAAAGGCATACCGCTGTGTATCGCTATAAAATTTGGGCAAAAACGGGTTGTCGGCAAAGCGTTCTAAAATAAGTTTGGCATTAAAATCGTGTGCAATTTTGGTCGCTAAACTGGTTTTTCCTGCACCTATATTGCCTTCAATGGCTATGAAATCATACTTTGAAAAATGGTAGTCTTTAATAGGGTTTTTCAACCAAATATTAATGGGTTCCAAAACGCTATCATCGTCGCATTCGGCTAATAAATCAGCAACATTTTTATGTAATAGGGGGTGTTTTACCTGGGCTGCAATATCGTGTAACGGCAACAATACAAACTTACGATTTTGCATTTCGGGGTGTGGCACTTGCAAGGTGGCTGTATTCAAAACATGGTCTTCTACCAAAATAATATCTAAATCGATGCTTCGGGCTTCGTAAGTACTTTTCTGGGTACGCACACGTCCTAAAATGGTTTCGATAGCCAATAATTGCTGAAGTAGGGTTTCGGGTTCTAAATGACTTTCTAAAACCAAACAGGCGTTAAAAAAATCGTCGCTTTCAAAACCAAATGCAGGCGATTTATAAACCTTTGAAATGCGGATAATATTCCCGATTTTAACATGAATTAAATCGATGGCATCTTGAAGGTTTTTAAATTTATCTCCTTTATTACTGCCCAATGCTATGTAAAACGTTGTTGGTTGTATCATAAGTAGTGGCAAAATAAGTAAAACAAAATTTATTCCTTTATATTTACAAGACGTATTTATTCACAATTGTAAATGACTTCAAAAGACAAACTTGCTGCCCAACAAATTTACATGCTTTTGGGAGCGCTTTTTATAACATCGTTGGTAGTTTCAAACCTTATCTTTCAAAAATTCTTCTATTGGCATCCTTTCGATATGGAGGTTTTTGGAAGCAAACTATTTATTGTTTCGGTGGGTATTTTGCCCTACCCCATTACGTTTTTAATAACCGATTTAATTAGTGAAATTTACGGAAAAAAACGTGCCAACCAAGTGGTGGTGACCGGTATTTTTGCGTCACTGTTTTCTGTTTTAATTGTGTATGTTGCCGATATAGTCCCTGCGGTTTCTGATTCTCCTATTAACAATTCGGTATTTAATAATGTTTTTGGACGTACCATTTTAGCTGTTGGAGCAAGTATGACTGCCTACCTCTTTGCACAGTTTGTAGATATTCAAATCTATCATTTCTGGAAACGGGTAACCAAAGGGAAACATTTATGGCTGCGTAATAATTTTTCAACCTTTTTATCGCAATTTGTGGATACTTTTTCGGTTGTTTTCTTATTGTGCTTTTTTGAGGTGCTTCCTTGGAGCATGTTTAAAGGCCTGCTTATTAGCGGGTTTTTATTTAAAGTATTAATTGCTATTTGCGACACACCTCTTTTGTATTTAGCTGTGTTTTTATTCAAAAAACGTTTCAAACTTAAAGCACATGAAGAGATCCAACTTCTTTAAAAAAATATAAAGGTTGTTAAATTTTCGGTTTACGCTAAGCTTTTAGTTACTTTTGTTCGTATATTTCATAAAATTTCCCAATGAAAAAAGCTCTAAAAATCACCGGAATTTCCCTACTTATCATTATAGCACTTTTAATTGCAAGCCCTTTTATATTTCAATCGCAAATAAAAGAAATGGTTAAACGCTTTATTAACGAAAACCTAAATGCAAAGGTAGAATTTAGCGACGTCAGCTTAAGTTTTATAAAAAGTTTTCCGCAAGCGCACGTCAGTGTAGACGATTTGGCTATTACCAATTTTGAACCTTTTAAAGGCGATACGTTGGTGAGTGCCAAAAAAATGGCGTTTACCATGTCTATCAAAGAGCTGTTTAAAAAAGCCAACGACCCCATCATTGTAAAATCCATACATGCAGACACTGTTTTGTTGAATTTAAAAACCAACGCATCGGGTGCTGCCAATTATGATATTACCAAAGAAAAAGAAAATGCATCTACCGAAAGCAGCAGTTTTGCTTTCGATATTCAAGACTATCAAATTAAAAACAGCACGATCAATTATTTAAGTATAAGTGACGAATCTAAAATAGCGTTAAGCATTTCTGAGCTTAACCATGAAGGCAAAGGAACGTTTTCTTCTGAAAAATCGGAGTTAGACACCAAAAGTGAAGCAAAAATAAGCTTTACTATGGATAGCACGAATTATCTAAACAACAACCCTATAAAACTGGATGCTTTAATTGGTTTGGATTTAGAAAACAGCAAATACACCTTTAAAGAAAACAAAGGGTTTATCAACAAATTACCTATTGAATTTCATGGGTTTGTGCAATTACTTGAAGCAGGACAAGATGTTGATATTACCTTTGAAAACCCCGAATCGTCCTTTAAAAACTTTTTGGCGGTCATCCCAGAAGCGTATTCCAAAAACATAGAAACCGTTGAAACTACAGGTGATTTCAAAATTAAAGGTATCATAAAAGGCTTGGTTACCGACGAAACCATTCCTACATTAGATATTAGTATTAAATCGAACAATGCCTCGTTTAAATATCCTGACTTACCAAAACGTGTTGAAAATATTATTATCGACACCGAAATTAAAAATACCACAGGTAAAACCGAAGACACTTATGTTGCTATAAAAACCTTGAACTTTAAAATAGACCAGGATGTTTTTAAATCGTCTGCAACCATAAAAAACATTACGGGCAATATGCTTGTAGATGCCGATATAGATGGTGTTATAAACTTAGGAAACATTGCAAAAGTATATCCGGTAGATTTTAAAATGGATTTAAGTGGTATTTTAAAAGCTAAGTTAAACACGGCTTTTGATATGGATGCCATTGACAAAAATGCTTACGAACGTATAAAAAACAGCGGAAGCATGAGCTTAAGCAATTTTAAATATGCTTCGGAAGATTTTAAAAATCCGCTACAAGTTTCGGATGCCGCCATGACATTCAACCCAGAAACGGTTACATTAAACACTTTTAAAGCTCTAACTGGTAAAACCGATTTAAACGCCACAGGAACCATAAAAAATTTGTTAGGGTTTATGCTTAGCAACAAAACCTTACAAGGTAATTTTAATTTGAATTCCAACACCTTTGCGGTAAACGATTTTATGAGTGATGACGTAGCAACCCCAACAGAAACCGAAAGCGATAAAAAACCAGCAAGTAAAACAGAGTCTATAAAAATCCCAGCATTCTTGGACTGTACCATAAACGCCCAAGCCAACACCGTTATTTACGATAATTTACAGCTTAAAAATGCAAAAGGTGCTTTAATTATTAAAGACGAACAAGTACAATTACAAAATTTCACCACCAATTTATTTGATGGTCAACTAGCATTATCGGGATTTGTTTCAACAAAAACCGAAACGCCAACCTTTAGTATGGATTTGGGCATTAATAGCTTTGACATAGCTAAATCGTTTCAAGGCATGGAGCTGTTCCAAAATTTAGCACCATTAATGAAAGTCATACAAGGTAAATTAAACTCAACCTTAAACTTAAAAGGTAATTTAACTGATGATTTTACGCCTAATTTAAACAGCTTATCGGGTAATGCTTTAGCCGAAATACTATCGTCAACCATCAATCCTTCCAAAGCCGAAATTTTGAATAAATTGGAGAATTCATTAAACTTCGTTGACTTTAAAAAACTAAATTTAAACGACCTAAAGACAAGGTTTGACTTTAATAATGGGAAAGTAAGCGTTAAACCATTTAAAGTTAAATACGAAGATATTGAAATTGAAATTGCTGGTGCACATGGCTTTGATAAAACCATGGCTTATAATGCGATATTTAATGTGCCTGCAAAATATTTAGGTAGTGAGGTTACGAGTCTTATTGCTAAAATTGACGATGCTTCAGCAAAAAATATTACCGTTCCAATTACGGCAACCATTGGAGGCTCTTATACAAACCCTACCGTAAAAACCGATTTAACAAGTGGCGTTTCCAACTTAACCAAACAATTGGTTGAAATTCAAAAACAAAAACTGCTTAACCAAGGCAAAGACAAAGTAAGCGACATGCTTGGTGATATAATATCGGGTAATAAAACCAAAAAGGACTCGGCTACTACAAGCCAAAATAACGCCGTTAAAGAGGTGCTCGGCGGCATTGTTGGAGGCAACAAAACCACCACCGATACTACCAAAACCAACACAACCAAAGACGCCGTTAAAAATGTTTTAGGTGGCTTATTAAGCAAGAAAAAACAAAAAGACACGGTTCAATAGCTATTATCATTTCTTTTTGTGTGTTTTTAAATAAAGTACCGTAATTATTAGGTTATCTCATTAAAAAAGTTAAGTTGTGGGTTATAAATAGTCTATAACTTAAAAATAATAATGAGACAATTAAAAATTACGAAACAAGTTACCAATCGAGAATCGAAGTCGCTTGACAAATACCTTCAGGACATTAGCAAAATACAATTAATAACTGCTGAAGAAGAGGTAGAATTAGCACAACGCATACGACAAGGCGATCAAAAGGCTTTAGATAGACTCACCACTGCTAACTTACGTTTTGTTGTTTCAGTATCAAAACAGTATCAAAACCAAGGTTTAACCTTGCCCGATTTAATAAACGAAGGTAATGCCGGTTTGGTTAAGGCCGCAAAACGTTTTGATGAAACCCGAGGTTTTAAATTCATATCGTATGCTGTTTGGTGGATTCGACAAGCCATTCTTCAAGCATTGGCAGAACAATCGCGAATAGTGAGGTTACCCTTAAACAAAATTGGGTCTATCAATAAAATAAACAAAGCCTATTCCTTTTTAGAACAAACGCACGAACGACCGCCAAGTGCCGAAGAAATTGCATCTAACCTTGAGCTAACAATTAGCGATGTAAAGCAATCTATGAAAATTTCGGGCAGGCATGTGTCTATGGATGCGCCTTTAAAAGAAGGTGAAACCTCAACACTTTATGATGTTGTAAATTTTCAAGAATTGCCCAGACCTGATTCTAATTTGATGAAGGATTCTTTAACCACCGAAATTAATCGTGCCCTAAACATGCTTTCTGACAAAGAAGCTGAAGTGATTCGGAATTTCTATGGCATTAGCGACAAACAACCCATGAGCCTTGAAGAAATAGGTGAAGCTTTTGGCTTAACACGCGAACGCGTTAGGCAAATAAAGGAAAAAGGCATTCGTCGATTAAGACATACATCGAAAAGCAAAGTATTAAAAACGTATTTAGGATAATCCTAAAACACAAACAATTAAAAACTATACATGTTAAAAATTATTATCAAAGATGGCGAAAATATAGAACGTGCCTTAAAACGTTATAAAAGAAAACACCGTAATATTAAAGTCATGCAAAATTTAAGAGAGGCGCAGTTTTTTACAAAACCATCTGTTAAAAGAAGACGCCAAGTACAAAAAGCGTCATACATTCAAAACTTAAGAGATCAAGAGGATATTTAGACGGTTAGACGGTTAGACGGTTAGACGGTTAGACGGTTAGACGGTTAGACGGTTAGAAAGAAAAAAAATCCCATTGACTACAAAAAGTGTTGATGGGATTTTTTTGGTGTTATTCTTGAGTAATCGCTAACGCAACATTTACAAACTAATAGCAACCACCAAACCTTCATTTGCACGTATATTAAAAACGGTATCATCTTCAAAAATAAGATACTGTCCTTTTATCCCAGTAAGTTTTCCTGTATATGTTTGGTCTTTAATTAGGTTCAAACTATTTGGTTTTTTTGGGTATTTCTCAACAGGAAACTCCATATTGGTTTCGGTATTGGTTTCAATAAAATAATCTTTTGCTTCATTTGGAATGTATGGTTTCAAACGTTCGCGCCATACTACCAAATCTTCATCTACTATATCATTTTTTAACATGGTACGCCAATTGGTTTTATCACTCACATGGTCTTTTAAAGCGACCTCGGTAATGCCTGCTAAATAGCGATTTGGCACTTCTACAATTTCTATAGCTTCATGCGCTCCTTGGTCTATCCAACGTGTTGGTACTTGACTTTTTCTGGTTACACCCACTTTGACATTACTGGAATTTGCCAAATACACAACATGCGGTTGTAGCTGTACTTTCTTTTCGTATTCTAAATCACGATCTTCTTTATCTAAATGTGCCGTACTAAGTTCTGGACGCATAATCCAATCGGCTGCCTGAGGTATTTCAAAAAAACAACTTTTACAAAACCCTTGGCGATAAATAGGTTTATCCAATCCGCAGTTTAAACATTGGTATTTAACAAATTGGATGGTAATGGTTTTTCCCAATAATTGATTCATATTTAAAAAATCGTTTTCAAATACCAAATAGTATGAAATAGGACTTGAAAACTCTGTTTCCATTTTTGTTAAAACACCTTGATAGGTCATCTGTTTAAAATTTTAATTGTTAAAAAGTAATTATTAGTGTCCGATTAAAGATTCAAGACCGCTTCGCTAAAAGATAAGAGAACAAAGACTAAATAACAACAAATTGATATTCAAATGTCTATTTGCACGTCTATTTTAATAAGCGCTAAGTAACAAACTATTACAAAAAGCGAGGCCATAAATCAGCAATGTCTTTAAAAAGCCACTATCACTGTGTGTCCAGTGAATTGCAAAAGTTTCATCGGACAACCATGAAATGTAATAAAAAATCTATCATATTATTCATACTTTCATATTTTATTTTTGAATTCGATACTCTCTGATTTCAGTAATTCGTTCCAAAATTATAAGCATTTAAAAACTAAATGTAAATGTTAAATTTTGAAACTCATTTCATAAAAAAAGTATTATTTTTAAGAACTTAAATATAAAACAAATATGCCAATCCCTATAGTAAATTCCATTGCTTCTTGGTTCTTAAAAAAGCGGTTTCACCAAATTGAATTATTCTTAAAATATCCCAACGAAGTACAAAACGAATTACTATTACAGCTTTTAGACACTGCTAAAGACACTGAAATTGGTAAAAAATACGATTTTGCTTCCATAAAAAACTATAGAATGTTTGCCGAGCGCATCCCCATAAAAAATTATGATGGTTGGCAAGATATTATAGAGCGTGCTATGAAAGGCGAAACCAATCTATTTTGGCCAACACCCATAAAGTGGTTTGCAAAATCCAGTGGTACCACACGTGCAAAAAGTAAATTTATTCCCGTAAGTGAAGATTCTCTTGAAGATTGCCATTATGCAGCCAGTAAAGATTTATTGTGTATGTACCTTAACAACAACGAGGAATCACAATTATTTACAGGTAAAAGTTTACGCTTAGGCGGAAGTAAGCAATTATATAAAGAAAACGGCACCGTATTTGGCGATTTGTCGGCTATTTTAATTGACAATATGCCCTTTTGGGCAGAGTTTAGCAGTACTCCAAGCAATAAAGTATCGTTAATGAGCGATTGGGAACACAAAATGCAAGCCATTGTAAACGAAACCATAAACGAAAATGTAACGAGTCTTGCGGGCGTACCATCATGGATGCTTGTGTTACTTAATAATGTTTTAGAAACCACAGGAAAACAAAACCTGCATGATGTTTGGCCAAATCTGGAAGTCTACTTTCATGGCGGGGTAAGCTTTACACCATACAAAGACCAGTACAAAAAAATATTGCCTAAAAAAGATTTTAAATATTATGAGATTTATAATGCTTCTGAAGGCTTTTTTGCAATTCAAGACCAAAACAATTCTAACGAATTATTATTGATGTTAGATTATGGTATTTTCTACGAATTCATCCCTATGGATATTTATGCCACCGACGCAGAAAAAGCCATTCCATTAAGTGAAGTAAAACTGCATCAAAATTATGCCGTAATTATTACCACTAATGCTGGTTTGTGGCGTTACAAAATTGGAGACACCGTTAAATTCACTTCGTTAAACCCCTACAGAATTAAGGTTTCTGGCAGAACTAAGCATTTTATAAATGTTTTTGGCGAAGAACTTATTATCGAAAATGCCGAAGAAGCCCTAAAAAAAGTATGTAAAAAAACAAAGTCAGAAATTGTAGATTACACAGCTGCTCCTATTTTTATGGAAGGCAAAGAAAAAGGCGCTCACGAATGGCTGATTGAATTTAAAACGCCCCCTAAAGACATTGATTATTTTAATGAATTGTTGGACAATGCCCTAAAAGCCCTAAACTCCGATTACGAAGCTAAACGTTACAACAACATCACGCTTAACAAACCTAAAATCAATATCGCACGTAAAAATTTATTTTACGATTGGTTAAAACAAAACAATAAATTAGGTGGGCAACATAAAGTTCCTAGACTTTCTAATACACGCTTATATTTAGACGACTTAATGAAATTAAACTTTTAATATTTTACTTACATGTTTTACTGCGGCCATTTCAAAGCTTAAATGCTATTAGTTGATTGTAAAAGCAATTGTACCAATGACGACCTGCAAGTTAAAAGACATGCTGAATTTGCTGTCTCAGATTGAAGTGGTTTAAACTTTTTCGATTGAAGCAGGACGGAGCGTGAAAAAATAACCCAGTGGGTTATTTTAGCGAACGAGCCAGCCAGCGCAATGGCAATTTTGGCCAATCGAAGCCTTTTTTGAGTTAGGGTCGAGCGTAAAGAAAAGATTTAGTAAATCTTTTTAGCGAAGGAGCCAGCTTGTCGCGTTGGAAAAGCTACGGAAAGAAAAAAAGACATAGAGTGGGCAAAAAAGGGCGATTTTTTAGCCAATTAGAAAAAGTTTAAACCACTTCATTAACAATATCGATTAAATACACATCAAAAAAGTACTTTAAACGAGTATTTTGCCTTATCATCTAAAAGCTACAAAGAAGGCATTGTGAGGAATTAAAATAAATATACTTTTAACAAAGTTTTTAAAAACAGTATGAAAAATCCCCATAATGTCCTTTATTAATTAACATCCATAAAAAAATAAAAAACCACGCTAATTAGCGTGGTTTTTTTATAATTATGTGTTGCCTTTTTATGAAACTGCCTTTAGTTTCTTTAAAGTGGTTTTAACCAATTTATCTTCAACATACGTTTTGGTAACATTCAGCTTTTTATCGTTGCTACTTGGTAATTCAAACATGGCATCGGTTAGGATTTCTTCACAAAGTGAGCGCAATCCTCTAGCTCCTAATTTATATTCAATAGCTTTATCTACTATATAATCTAAAGCACCGTCCGTAATGGTAAAATCAACATCATCCATTGAAAACAATTTTTGATACTGTTTTATAATGGCATTTTTTGGTTCGGTAAGTATCGCTCTAAGTGTTTCAGCATCTAACGGATCCATATAAGTTAGTACTGGCAATCGGCCAATAATTTCAGGTATTAAACCAAAGTCTTTTAAATCTTTTGGAATGATGTACTGAAGTAAATTATTTTGATCGACTACATTATCTGAAACAGACGCACTGTAACCTACGGCTTGCATATTTAATCGTTTTGAAATATGACGCTCGATACCATCAAAAGCACCACCAGCAATGAATAAAATATTTTCGGTATTCACTTCAATGAATTTTTGGTCTGGGTGCTTACGTCCTCCTTTTGGCGGCACATTTACAACGGTACCTTCTAAAAGTTTTAAAAGGGCTTGTTGCACACCTTCACCGGACACATCCCTGGTAATAGAAGGGTTATCGCTTTTACGGGCAATCTTATCAATTTCATCAATAAAAACAATGCCTTTTTCTGCCTTTTCTAAGTTATAATCGGCTGCCTGTAATAAACGTGTTAAAATACTTTCTACATCTTCACCTACATAACCCGCTTCGGTTAAAACGGTTGCATCAACAATTGCTAAAGGTACGTTAAGCATTCTTGCTATTGTTTTTGCTACTAAGGTTTTACCTGTACCTGTTTGTCCAACCATAATGATATTACTTTTCTGAATATCAATATCGTCTTTTGTTATTGGTTGTAATAAGCGTTTATAATGGTTGTATACGGCTACCGACATGACTTTCTTGGTCATACTTTGCCCTATAATATATTCGTCTAAAAATGCTTTAATTTGTTGTGGTTTGCGTAGTTTTAATTCTGCCGACAAATCGCCACTGTCACTTTGTTTAGATTCTTCTAGTACAATACCATGCGCTTGCTCAATACATCTGTCGCATATATGAGCATCTAAGCCTGCTATTAATAAATTCGTTTCGGGTTTTTTACGACCACAAAACGAACATTCCAATTCTTCTTTTGCCATTAATCCTATATTTTTGGAGAAAAATCATTATAAATCCCTCTATAACAATTCCTTAAAATTACAAATTTTTATTTAATTACGAGCTAAAATTTCATCAATCATACCATATTCCTTAGCTTTATCGGATTTCATCCAGTAATCCCTATCACTATCGGCATACACTTTGTCGTAATCTTGTCCAGAATGCTTACTAATAATTTTATAAAGTTCTTCTTTTAAAATAAGTATTTCTCTTGCCGTAATTTCAATATCGCTTGCTTGACCTTGAGCGCCACCTAACGGTTGATGAATCATAACACGGGAATGCGTTAAACCACTGCGTTTTCCTTTAGCACCAGCACATAACAACACAGCTCCCATAGAAGCTGCCATGCCCGTACAGATCGTAGCCACATCTGGTTTTATAAATTGCATGGTATCGTAAATACCTAAACCTGCATACACACCTCCACCTGGTGAATTAATATAGATTTGAATGTCTTTTGATGAATCGGTACTTTCTAAAAATAATAGTTGCGCCTGAATAATATTTGCTACTTGGTCATTAATGGCTGTTCCCATAAAAATGATACGATCCATCATTAAACGAGAAAACACATCGAAAATGGCGATGTTCATTTGACGCTCTTCAATAATATTGGGCGTTAAGCTTGTTGGATACATACTACTGATGATTTTATTGTAATATGTACTGCTTATACCTTGATCTTTTATCGCGAATTTTTCAAATTCTTTTGCGTAATCCATAATTGTTTTTTGTTGTTGTTTTAGGTTAAATCCTTAATTATCAATTGAGTGATTTATAAATTAAAGAATTAAAACTAATTTTTCATCTTTTAATGCTAAACGTACTCAACAAATTAGGCGCTATAACTCGTTAATTATAGCGCCTAAATATAATGAATTATTCTTTAAAGGCACCTTATTATTTATGCCCATAAACTTCTTTAACAAAGTTTTCGTAGCTTAATTCTTTTACTTTAAGGTTTGCTTTTTCTTTATAAAGAGCCAATAGTTTTTGACTGACTAACTGCTCTGAAATACGACGTGCTTCCTCTTGGTTTGATAAAATACGTGCAGCAATATCATCCAATTCTTTATCGGAAGGGTTCATTTGACCAAATTGTGCCATTTGTGCTTTTATCATTTCTCTTGAATGATTTTTAATATCATCCATAGTTATCTGAATGTTATTATCTGTAATCAACTTGCCTTCAATTAATTGGTAGCGTAAGCTTTTTTCAGATTTTTCATATTCTTCTTTGGCTTGATCTCTATCCAATGGTTGTTCACCTGCGGTTTGCATCCATTTTTGCAAAAAATCTGCGGGCAAATCGAACTTTGTATTTTCAACCAAATATTCGGTAACATCGTTTAAAAGTTTTTGGTCGGCTTGCTGTGCAAATTGCTTTTCGGCATCTTCTTTAATTTTATCTTTTAATTCCGTAACCGATTTTACAGCATCTTTGCCAAATAGTTTATCAAACAACTCTTGGTCTAAATCGGCAAGCTCACGAGTATTGATTTCAGCAATTGTAAAACTCACTTCAATATCCAAACCATGTACATCGTCATGCCCTAATTTTAAAGCATGCATTAATTCATGGTCATCATCATAAAGCCCTTTGGTTTGTAATGTAATAACACCACCAACTTTAGCACCAATGAATTGTTTTTCGGTTGCTTTTCCTTTAAATTTATCTAAAGTTAAAGTCACTTTATTTTCAATGTCGCGTTCTTCATTTTTAAATGTACCCGTAATTTCGCTATCTTTTTCTACAGCCGTTTGAGAAATTAATTTCCCGTATTGCTTTTGAATACGCTCTATTTGCTCGTTGATCATTTTATCATCGGCAATAATATGGTATTGCGTAATAGCATCCTTAGCTTTTAAATCAACTTCAAATTCCGGCGCTAAACCTAATTCAAATTCAAACGAAAGTGTTTCAGCATCCCAATTTATAGCGTCTTGTGGTTTAGGTAATGGTTGTCCTAAAACATCTAACTTTTCTTCAGTAAGATATTTGTTTAATGCATCTTGCAATAACTTGTTTACTTCATCAACCAACACTGCTTTTCCGTATTGTTTTTTAACCATTCCCATGGGCACTTGGCCTTTTCTAAAACCAGGAATGTTTGCTGTTTTACGGTAATCTGTTAAGATTTTTTCCACTTTAGCGCTATAATCTTCTTTAGCGATATCTACTTTTACTACAGCATTTAATGCATCAACGTTTTCTCTTGTAATATTCATTTTAAATGATATAAAGCCTTTTAATAGGCATTTAACAAATACTATTAATTTTTTAAACCAAATTTATTTAATCAAAATCGGGTTGCAAAAATATAACATTTTTGCAACCCGACAAAGTTTTTAACCGCTTGATTTAAAGCGGTTTTTTATCTTCATTTAAAAGCGAATGTAGAAAGGATTGAAGCAAGGAAAGCAGGATGCTAAATAGGATAGCGGTCCAGATACTGCTTACCGAAAACCCGTCTATTAATTTATCGACCAACAAGATTATTAAGGCGTTTATTATTAATAAAAACAGCCCTAAAGTAACAATGGTAATTGGCAAGGTTAAAATAATCAAAATAGGCTTTACCAACAGGTTAAGAATAGACAAAACTATGGCCACAATAATGGCATTAACAAAGGCATCGCCCGACAAAGTGACCCCTGGTAAAAAATAAGCTAAAATAAATACAGATAGTGCTGATAATAAAAGTTTGAGAATTAAATTCATAAGTATATGGTATTGTTTTTAGGTCATATCGTATCGCCTTATTTTTATTGGTGTTTACAACAAACTTGTTGTTGATGGCGATTTCATAATATTTTCAATAAAAATACAAAAATAAATTACTTAACAAACGCCATCACCGCATCAAAAAAGTCTTTTGGGTTTTCGGCATGCAACCAATGTCCTGCATTGGAAATGGTACTGATTTTTGCGTTTGGAAAGTGATTTAGAATAATAGCTTCATCCTCAACTCCTATATATTCTGAACGATCGCCACGTAAAAACAGAGTATCTTTTTTAAAGGTTGCTTGAGATGGCAACGGCTCACCCACTTCGGCTACTTCTTCTTTTAAAACTTCTAAATTCATTCGCAACCCCAATTTTCCTTTTTCAACCCAGTAAAGGTTTTTTAGTAAAAATTGGCGCGTTCCTAAATCGGATACATAACCACTTAAAACCTTATCGGCTTCACCCCTACTTTTTAAAACATCAAAATTTAAAGCACTTAAGCCATTTAAAATACCATCGTGATGCACAGGGTAAAAACGTGGTGAAATATCGGCTACTATTAATTTTGAAACCAATTCAGGATATTTTGCAGCGAACAACATGGCTGTTTTCCCCCCCATGGAATGTCCTAATAATATAATATTTTCAAGTTGATGTTCATCACAGTAATGCTTTAAATCTTCAACTAGAACTTCATAGTTAAATTGATTGTCTTGAAAGCTATGGCCATGATTGCGCTGATCCACCAAATGCACCTGAAAATTTTGTTCACTAAATTGAATTCCTAGTGTTTTCCAATTATCACTCATTCCTAAAAACCCATGAAGGATAACAAATGGCTGGCCTTCGCCTACTATATTTGAATGTAAAAGCATTTTTTGATTTATGATTTTTGATTTACGACTCCCGTTTCACATTTCACGATTAACGATTTACAATTTTTGATTTACGATTTGAACAATTCACGTTTCACGATTTACGATTCACTTAAGTCTTTGAAGATACATTTGAATAACGTTTTCAATACCCAAATATAAACTTTCGGCAATTAGGGCATGCCCTATGGATACCTCTAATAAATTAGGCATATTTTCTTTAAAAAATTTGATGTTATCTAACGATAAATCATGACCTGCATTAACACCTAAACCTAAACTATGAGCCAATTCAGCACTTTCGATATACGGTTTTATAGCCTCTTTATTTCCTAAACCGTATTGATGTGCAAAGGCTTCAGTGTACAACTCTATTCTATCGGTTCCCGTAGCTTTAGCACCTTCAATCTGCTTTAAAACAGGGTCGACAAAAATAGAGGTTCTAATGCCATTTTGCTGAAATTCCTTAATGACATCAACTAAAAAACCGTTATGCTTAATGGTATCCCAACCAGCATTACTGGTAATGGCGTCTTCGGCATCTGGCACTAACGTAACTTGAGTTGGCTTTACTTCTAAAACTAATTTTAAAAACGACTCTACGGGGTTGCCTTCAATATTATATTCGGTATACACTATCGGTTTTAAATCACGTGCATCTTGATAGCGGATGTGGCGTTCGTCGGGTCTGGGATGTATGGTTACACCTTCAGCACCAAAACGTTGCACATCTTTTGCAAACTGGACCACATTAGGCACATCGCCACCTCTAGAATTCCTTAAAGTTGCTATCTTGTTAATATTTACACTTAACTTTGTCATGTATCACTATTTTAAAAGACAAAAATACAAAGTAGAACAGGCATATATACTTTTTTTTTGATTAATTTGCATTCCTATAATTAGGGTAATGAAATGAGCGTTAAATATAAATTTGAGAATAACCCGAACAAACAATTAGTGCATGGCATCTGACAACATTTAAAAATAAAAAACGAACAGATGAAACTATCAGAATTTATTGTAAACGATATAAAACCGTTAAATAGCAACAGCAAAATAAGCGATTTGCAGCACCTATTTAATCAGTTAACTTATTCACACATTCCCATTCAAGATGATAATAAAATCTATTTAGGAAGTTTTTCTGAAAATGACGCACACTGTTTTGAAAGCGACAAAACGGTTAACGACTACAAATATGCTATTGAAAATTTTTTTGTGCGCGACTCGACACTTTGGCTCGATGTATTAGAAGCTTTTGCTGTAAATTCCACTAATATTATGCCTGTTTTGAATCACCAAAATATGTATTTGGGCTATTATGAATTAAAAGAGGTTATTAGTTTATTTAAAGAGTCTCCATTTTTCTCTGAACCTGGCGGCATTTTAGTGATTGAAAAAGGCATAAACGATTATTCCTTTAGTGAAATTAGCCAAATAGTAGAATCTAACAACGGTAAATTACTGGGTGCTTTTATATCTAAAATGAAACCCGATTTGGTTCAAGTTACTCTAAAAATAGGTAATACAGGGCTTAATGAAACTATTCAAACCTTCCGTCGCTACAGTTATAATATTGTATCTGGGCATGAAGAAGACAGTTATCTGGAAAGCTTAAAAGAACGATCGGACTATTTGAATAAATATTTAAATATATAACATAGAATCCCATTACTATAAATTGGTTTCAAAAAATAATGATTATAGGGATGACCAAGCCTGTGCTAAGCATTATCGAGATGCAAAAATATATTTTGCAGCGAAGGTAGCAAGTGAAGCTTGTCGAAGCATAACCCATAAAAAACAATAAAAAAATTAACACATGAAAGTTGCCGTTTTTGGACGATTTTATAACGAAACCACTACAACTTCCGTAGAACGCTTATTTGATTATTTACTAAAGAAAAACGCCGATGCCTACATTGAAACCGAGTTTTTCAATCTTATAAAAAGTGAATATCCAAATTTTGACGATTACAAATCTTTTAAAACATTTGACACTTTAGACAAATCGTTTGATTTTTTGGTAAGTGTTGGTGGCGACGGTACTATTTTACGCGCCATTATTTTTGTAAAAGATATGGACATTCCAATTATAGGAATCAACACGGGACGTTTAGGTTTTTTAGCTACAATTCAAGTCGACCAAATAGAAAAAGCCATTCAAAACATTATAGATGGCAAGTATAGAATTTCAGAACGCAGTTTATTATCGATTGAAACATCACCTGAAAACGATGATATTAAATCGCTAAATTTCGCATTAAACGAAATAGCGGTAAGCCGAAAAAACACCACCTCCATGATTACCGTTGAAACCTATTTAAACGGTGAATTCTTAACCTCGTATTGGAGTGATGGCCTCATAGTTTCAACACCAACAGGTTCAACAGGTTACTCATTAAGTTGTGGCGGTCCCGTAATAACACCAGATACCAATAGTTTTGTTTTAGCACCCATTGCACCTCATAATTTAAGCGCACGTCCACTTATCATTCCAGACTCTACTGAAATTCAACTAAAAGTTTCAGGCAGGGAAGAAAGCCATTTAATCTCTTTGGATTCCAGAATTGCTACTTTAGAAAATGGCACCCTCATTAAAATTAAAAAAGCCGATTTTAAAATTAAAATGATTGATCTTTTGGATGAAAGCTTTTTAGACACGCTTCGAAAAAAACTACTTTGGGGAGAAGACAAACGGAATTAGGCAATATTTTTAAAGAAATGCTGTTTTACACTAATACAATTTAGCTCAAATTGTACTAGACATTTCTTATTTATTATATTTGCAAACTTTTGAATATTTATGAGGCATTTAACCATATTGATATTAAGCATTTTAATCGCTCAATTAAGCCATTCCCAAATCAACGAATTAGGTGTTTTTGTAGGAGGCAGTAATTTTATTGGCGACGTAGGAGCTACCGACTATATTTCGCCCAATCAATTTGCCATTGGGGGTATTTATAAATGGAATAGAAGTAAAAGACACTCATACCGTGCTTCTTTAATTTTTAGTGATTTAGAAGGCATCGATGTGAATTCAGACGACCCAAGACGTATTCAAAGAGGCTATGAGTTTTCAACTAAAATAACCGAAATTTCGGCAGGAATGGAATTTACCTTTATAGATTTTAACCTTCATTCTGGCCGAAAAATAGCAACACCTTATTTATATACTGGAATAAGTGTAGCGCACCACGATAATTCTTATTTTTTAAACGGCGTGCAAACCGACGAAAACAATTCCAGTTGGGCATACGGGATTCCTATGGCATTAGGATTTAAAACAAATTTCCTGGGCAATCTTATTTTAGGTATTGAAGTTGGTGCACGTTATACATTTTCAGATGAGTTGGATGGAAGTTTTCCTGACGATGCAAACCATTTCCAAAACCGATTTGGCAATATTAATAATAACGACTGGTATGTGTTTTCGGGCATTACCTTAACCTATACATTTGGCGAAAACCCATGTTATTGTATAAATTAAAATGAATTTAAAGGAAACAGTACAAAGCAAAAACTTACCAAAACACATTGCTGTTATTATGGATGGCAATGGGCGTTGGGCTAAACAACAAGGCATGATGCGGGCTTTTGGTCATGAAAATGGCACAAAAGCTGTTAAACAAACCGTTGAAGCTTGCGCCGAACTCGGTGTTGAAAATTTAACGCTGTATGCTTTTTCTACCGAAAACTGGAACCGTCCAAAACTTGAGGTTCAAACGCTTATGAAACTTTTAGTTTCTTCATTAAAAAAAGAAATTAAAACGCTTCAAGATAACAACATAAAACTCTCTGCCATAGGCAATTTAAACAGTTTACCTAAAAAAGTTTTCAAAGAACTTCACGAAGTTATAGAACAAACAAATGCCAATACCCGAATGACTTTAACCTTAGCTTTAAGCTATGGCTCTCGAGAAGAATTACTAAATACTGTTAAAGAGATTAGTATTAAAGTTAAAAATAATATAATTTCGCTCGAAAAAATTGATGAATCAATTATAAATGAGCATCTTTACACGCGAAATTTACCAGACGTAGATTTGCTTATTAGAACCAGTGGGGAACAACGTATAAGCAACTTTTTACTTTGGCAAATTGCTTATGCCGAATTGTATTTCACTAGCGTATTATGGCCGGATTTTACAAAGCAGCATTTGTATGAAGCTATTATTGAATATCAAAAAAGAGAACGACGATTTGGGAAAACAAGTGAACAACTTAGCTAATAATTTACCTTTGACAACATTTTTAAAAAACTGTTTTGCTTTATTACTTTTTATAAGCGGCATTAGCATTCAAGCTCAAGATTTACCATATAGTAACGGTGAAAAATACATTTTAGGAGATGTTTCTGTATCTGGAAATACCTCATTTAGCGAACAAACCATAATTACATATTCCGGATTAAGCAAAGGAAAAGAAATATCTATCCCTGGTGAAGATATTGGCGATGCTATAAAAAAACTTTGGAACTCCAAATTATTTAGCGATATAGAAGTTTATATAACCCATGTAGAAGGTAATGTTGCTTACTTACAAATTAGATTGTCTGATCTACCACAACTTAACGAATTAAAAATTAATGGTGTAAAAAAGGGTAAAGTTGAAGGAATAGTTAAAGACACCAAATTAAATAAAGGTGTAAAAGTCACCGAAAACCTTATTACTACGACAAAAAATTTCCTAACTAAAAAATACAAAAAGGAAGGTTATTTAAACACAAAAGTACATATCAATACTATTGAAGTTAAAGATTCTACAACAACTGCCAGAGTTAACATGGTTGTTAATATTGATAAAGGTGAAAAAGTAAAAATAAAAGACATAGTATTTACAGGCAACGAAGTATTAAGCGACAAATATCTTCGTAAAAGTATGAAAGGCACAAAAAAAATAAATCGCCTTCGCATATTAAAACGCTCGAAGTTTATTGATTCTGCATATCAAGCAGACTTAACAAATGTTGTAGAAAAATACAAAGAAAATGGCTATAGAGATGCCCGCATTATATCGGATAGTATTATTTACAACGACGACAAAACAATTTCTTTACAAATAGGAGTTAACGAAGGCACCCAATACACCTTTGGGGACATTACTTTTATAGGTAACACCGTTTACTCAAACGAGCAATTAACCAGAATGTTACGTATTAGAAAAGGTGACACTTATAACGGTGTACTATTACAAAAGCGTATAGCAGACAATTCCAAACCAGATGGTGATGATATAACAAACTTGTACCAAAACAACGGTTATTTATTTTCAAGCATAAACCCTGTTGAAGTAAGTGCTGCCAACAATGTTATTGATTTGGAAATTAGAATATCGGAAGGGAAGCCTGCTTATTTCAATAATGTTACGGTGGTTGGAAACGACAAAACAAACGACCATGTTATTTACCGCGAAATTAGAACACGTCCAGGACAATTATACAGTAAAGCCAATGTGGTACGTACCGTTAGGGAACTTGGTCAATTGGGTTTTTTCGATGCCCAGGAAATATCGCCTAACTTTAATAATCCAAACCCTAACGAAGGCACCATAGATATGGAATACTCGGTTAAAGAAACAGGATCCAGTCAAATAGAATTACAAGGTGGTTACGGTGGTGGTGGCTTTATAGGTACTTTAGGATTATCGTTTAACAACTTTTCCATTAAAGATATTTTCAAAAAAGATGCTTACAAACCAATCCCTATGGGCGATGGTCAAAAACTGGCATTACGTTTACAGGCCAGCCGTTTTTACCAAACGTATAGCTTTTCATTTTCCGAGCCTTGGTTAGGTGGTAAACGTCCCGTGCAATTTTCAACATCGATATCACATACAAAACAATTTCAGTATAATCGTATAACTGGAAACGCAGATAAATCTAAAAGTTTTAATATTACAGGTATTACCTTTGGTTTAGCAAAACGCTTGCAAGTACCAGACGATTTCTTTGTATTATCACAAGCCATTGGCTATCAACGTTACGACTTAAATAATTACAATACAGGATTATTTACTTTTGGTGATGGTTATTCTAATAACTTATATTATTCTGTAGGATTAAGCAGGAACAACACCAGTGTAGATCCTATTTACCCAACCGCAGGTTCGAGTTTTGGCGTTAATGCCAAATTCACAATTCCTTATTCGTTATTTGATGGTGTTGATTATAAAGCACTAAGTGAGGAATATAATGAATTAGACCGATCTGTTAGTGGTACTCCAGATTACACCCGAGCTGGAGAAATAGACCAACAACGCTATAACTGGTTAGAATTCTATAAAGTAAGTTTTAAAGGCGATTGGTACACACAAATAGCAAAAGATTTAGTGTTAAGACCAAGCGTAGAATTTGGTTTTTTAGGCGCCTACAATAACGATAGAGGTGTCATCCCTTTCGAACGTTATTATTTGGGAGGCGATGGTTTAGGCACCTATAGTTTAGATGGTAGAGAAGCTATTGCGCTACGTGGCTATCCAAACCAATCATTATCCGATAATGATGGTGGTACTATTTATAATAAATTCTCATTAGAGCTTCGTTACCCTATTACATTAAAAGCATCTGCAAAAATTTATGCCTTAGGTTTTTTAGAAGGTGGTGCATCATTCACTAAATTTAGAGATTACAACCCATTTGACATTAAACGCTCTGCAGGTTTGGGTATTCGCATCTTTATGCCAGCGTTTGGTTTGTTAGGAATTGACTTTGGTCATGGGTTTGATCCTTTAGAATCTTTAGGTGAAACTAAAAAGCACGGATGGGAAACACACTTCATCATTGGACAACAATTTTAATTTGGCATGATTTTTTCTATTAACACTTTGATGATTTAAATGAGAATTAAAATTTTTAAGATTATATTTCGTTAATTTTGAAATGAGCAATCTAAAATTTTTATAATCAATGAAAATGTTTATTTTGCGAATTGCATCTGACAATAAAAAAACAAATAAAACAATCAGATGAATAGATAATTCGAAAAAAGGCAGAAACAGCAATAAATCATCTGTCGGTTTTTAGAATTTATAAGCAATTAAAATATAAAAAAACAAACAGATGAAAAATAGCGTTCTTTTTTTACTGACATTAGTTTGTATGATATCCTTTTCAGTTAATGCGCAACGTGGTGTACGAATTGGATATATTGATACGGAATTTATTTTAGAAAATATACCTGAATACCAAGAAGCTACCGCACAATTAAACGAAAAGGCCAACAAATGGAAAAACGAAATTGACGCCAAGTTAAGTGCCATAGAACAAAAACGAAAAGATTTAAGCAACGAAAAAGCACTTTTAACAAAAGAACTTATTGATGAACGCGAAGAGGATATTGCTTTTGAAGAAAAGGAAATTTTAGACTATCAGCAAAAACGTTTTGGACCCAATGGCGATTTGTTTATTCAAAAGAAACAATTGATGCAGCCCATACAAGATCAAATTTTTGCAGCAGTTCAAGATATGGCAGCAACAAAACAGTACGATATTATTTTAGATAAATCTGAAACTGTGATGCTATATTCAGCAAAACAATACGATTTAAGTGATATAGTAATAAGAAGCATTACAAGAACTGCTAAACGCACACAAGCAGAATCAAAAGCAGAACGAAGGGCTGCTGAAGCTGAAGAATTAGTACCAGAAGTTAATTATGAGTTGGAAGCACGCGAAAAAGCATTGGAAGAGAAAAAAGCCGAACGCGAAAGTGCTATAGAAAAAGCGAGACAAGAAAAATTAGACGCACGTGCTGCTAAAGTAAAAGAAGCAGAAGAAAGACGTCAAAAAATATTGGAGGAGCGCGAAAAAGCGAGACAAGAAAAGTTAGATGCTAGAAAAACGACCGATGAGCCAGAGGTGAAAGCAGAAGAAACATCTAAATCGGTTGAAACAAAAACCGAAGAAGAACCAAAAGTTGAAGAAACTAAAACACAGGCGCAACTTATTGAGGAAAACAGACAAAAAAAATTAGCAGAAAGAGAAGCCAGAAAAAAAGAATTGGAAGAAAGAAAAAAGAAAATTCTTGAAGAACGTCAAAAGGCTAAAGACAGTATAAACAACAAATAACAATTTATAACACATTAACACTATTTAAAAATGAAACAATTAAAAACCCTATTATTAGCAACTGTATTATGTATTGGAACCGTTAGTTTCTCTAACGCCCAAAGCAAAATTGCTCATATAAACACCCAAGAATTAATTACGGCTATGCCAGAAATGAAAGAAGCCCAAAAGCAACTGGAAACATTAAGCAAAACGTATCAAACAGACATTCAAAGTTCTGTTACCGAATTCCAAACGTTGTTAAAGCAATACGAAGCAGAAGCAGCTACTAAAACAGAAGAAGAAAACGCTAAAAGAGGGCAAGAAATTCAAGAAAAACAACAACGTATTCAACAATTTCAAGCCGATGCTCAAAAAGATTTACAGAAAAAAGAAATGGATTTGTTACAACCAATTACCGAAAAAGCAAAAGCTGCTATTTTAAGAGTTGGTCGCGCACAAGGTTTTGATTATGTTTTAGATTCGGCTCAAGGTGTTACTATTTTAGCTGATGGTAAAAACTTATTAGACGATGTTAAAAAAGAACTAGGTATATAACTATTATTCTTTCTAAAATTTTTAATAAGCTGTTTTAAAAAAACAGCTTATTTTTTTTGAAATTTTTATTACATCAACTGTTTTATATTTCGCATTATATATAAGAAAAATCTTTGTTGATTAAATTTAAATCTTATATTTGTAGTCATGAACCTATAAATATATATTTAAATGAAAAATTTACTTACACTGAGCGTATTTGCTCTAATTTTATCCTGTACTACCAGTGAAAACACAACCCCAAATGAAAATTCCGAAGAAAAAATTTATGAAAAATTATCTTATATAGTTAACGATGAAAAATACAGTATAACAATAGACATTACTAATGAAGATGACCCAATTGTTATTGAAACTGACGAATCAAAAATAATTCAATCAATTCTTGAAAATGAAAATTCAGTTTTCTATTACAATCCGGAAATAGAAGACTTAGTCCTATTTGAGGATTATAACAGCTATTCAATATTCATAAATAACAAAGCTAGAGTAAGATCTTTAAAAGAGAAATATAAATCTAATATTACTCCATTTCAAAATACATATCAATCTAAGACTACCGAAGGTCCAGTGTATGGGGCAACTCCAAATGTTACGGTTTATACACAGAGTAATAAAGGGGGTACATCCTTCTCTTTCCTAAACAGCCTATCTATTTATAAGAATCCTAATTTCAGCAATACACCCGTGGGTGATAACACTGTGTCATCTATAGAGGTGACAAATGCATACGTAGGTTTTTGGCATGGATTTGACTATAGCGGTTATTTATTAATAATTGATAGCTATAATTATAATACTGTAGTATCAAATTTAAAAGATGCCAAGTTGACTTCATTTACGATTTATAATGGCTCCAGTAGTAGCTCTTATTATTGTGGGTGGCTTTGCAGTAAAAATTGGAATGATCGAATATCTTCTGTAAAAGCAAGAGGAGATGGTATTAAAAACTTCAATTTCTAAATAAATTTTAATCATATATTGAAAATACACTAAGTTGCTTTTTAACCAGGCAGATTAGTGTATTTTTGTTTAAATTAGTAAACATATTTTAATATTAATTGTTTTAATTTATATTAAAATTAATAAAATTTATACCAAAACAAAATACTCAATAGTTTTACTATTCAAAGTTTAGGATTTTATTTATGAGCAAACAACCTATTGGCATTTTCGATTCTGGTGTTGGTGGCACTTCTATTTGGAAAGAAATCAACATGCTTTTACCAAATGAGAATACCATCTATTTAGCCGATAGCGCTAATGCTCCTTATGGTTTAAAAACAAAAGAAACCATTGTTAGTTTAAGCATTAAAAATGTTGAGCACCTTATTAACCAAGGTTGTAAAATTATAGTGGTGGCCTGTAATACCGCCACGACCAATGCCATTTACCTACTCAGAGAAACATATAACATCCCCATTATAGGCATAGAACCTGCCATAAAACCAGCGGCACTTAACACCCAAACCAAAGCCATAGGCATTTTGGCTACCAAAGGCACGCTTTCCAGTGAGCTATTTCATAAAACAACCGATTTGTTTGCTAGCGATATTACGGTTATTGAACGCATTGGCGAAGGCATTGTAGAACTTATTGAAAGTGGACAATTGCATTCTGAAGCTATGAGAAATTTATTGAAACTGTATTTACAACCCATGATTGATGCCAATATTGATTATTTGGTTTTGGGTTGTACACACTATCCTTATTTAATGCCTTTACTTATTGATATATTGCCTAATCATGTTAAAATTATAGATTCAGGTGAAGCTGTAGCACGACAAATCAAAGCGGTTTTAGAAAAGCATGATTTGTTAAACACCAGTGTAGCAAAAGGGAACTGCCAATTTTTTACTAACGGAAAAACCGAAGTTTTAGCATCGCTAATAGATGATACGCTTAAGGTTGAATATCTTGATTTTTAACCCATTCCTGCGAATGCAGGAATCTCTTAGTTAATAAATAGAATTTTAATTCTTTTGAAAATGGTTCTATTACAGGGTATTCTATTTTATCAATTCGAAATCGTGAATCTTTCACATTTACAGTGAAAAGCCCAAAGCAAGGTACGATCGAGGACTTGTGACCTTTCAACTGCTCTCAAGATAAACTCCTAGCCCGCCCGTCCTGAGCGGAGTCGAAGGGTGTGGTAACCCCCAAATAAAGAAGATTCCTTTTTACAAAGGAATTTACTCTTTAAACCAACTGGAATATTTTATGTAATTATTGGCAATGCGGTCTATTTGCCCAGAAATTAACTCTTGGCTTATATCTTTTATTTTTACGGCTGGTACACCTGCGTAAATACTTCCGGACTCAACTCTGGTGTTCTGGGTTACTACGGCACCTGCAGCTATAATACTATTGCTTTCTATAACGCAATTGTCCATAATAATGCTTCCCATACCTACCAAAACATTGTCATGTATGGTGCAACCATGGACTATGGCATTATGACCAATAGATACGTTGTTGCCTATATTGGTTGGAGCGGTTAGATAAGTCGCGTGTATAACAGCACCGTCTTGCACATTTACTTTATTGCCCATTTTTATGTAGTTTACATCGCCACGAACCACGGCATTAAACCAGATACTGCATTGAGAACCTGCTACGACATCGCCTACAATCGTGGCGTTTTCGGCTATGTAACAATCGTCTGGTAATTGTGGTGACTTTCCGTTTACTGATTTTATTATTGGCATTTTTATGAGTTTAAAAGTTGAAGGTTGAAAAGTATAAAAGTTTTGTTATTTCTCACTACGTTCGAAATGACAATAATATTACTGAAAATATGATAAAAGTTCGGATTTTTTGGAGGCTGAAACCATAATTTCTTTTCCGTTGCTTAACACAACGCTTCCTCCCTTGCCTTTTACATATTTTACGACTTCATTAACGTTTACTAAATATGATTTGTGTACTCTAGCAAAGCTACCATCAATCAAAATATCTTCAAAATATTTTAATGTTTTACTTACTATTTTTTTCTTGTTCGTGTTTAAATGAATTTCGGTGTAATTGTCATCGGCTTTACAATATAAAATATCCGAAGTATTCAGAACCTCGAAACCATCTAATTGCGGAATGGTTATTTTACCATGAACGTTATTGGTTTTAGGAACAAGCACTTGGTTTTGTAGAGCGGTTTCTTTGGTTTTAATTTCGGAAATATAATCGACTGCTTTAATAAGTTCGTCTATGGAGATGGGTTTCATTAAATAATACGATGCATGGGCGTTTAAAGCATCAATAGCATAGTGGTTATAGGCGGTTACAAAGATGGTTTCAAAATTTATGTCGCCAACCCTGTCGAGTAAATCGAAGGCGTTTCCATAGGGCATTTCTACATCTAAAAACACCAAGTCTAAATCATTATTTCGGATTAATACCAAAGCCTCTTCTACATTTGCAGCTTCGCCTAAAACACTTACGTTTGGACAGTATTTTTTGAGATAATTCTTAAGAATTTCCCTGCTTGTTTCTTCGTCTTCGACGATTATGGAGGTTAGTTTCATATTTTCGATTTTTGCCACTAATTCATTAATTTCTATTTAAACAATTATTTGTCGAAATCAAAACATATAAAGGCACGCGCTTACAAACAAATTGTATCGAATCGCCTTCTATAAGCTCAACTTTCAATATATCAAACCTTTTTTCACTTATCCTGTGTTTAATTTCATCTTCAGTACCAACTTCTCCATCAAGAATCCAAACAGCATCTAATAACTTAACCCAATATGTTCCAGTATATTCTTTTAGTTCATCAAAACTTTTAATCCCTAAGCTTTGATTTTCAGAAGTCAATTTATAACAAGCCTTTCTTTCTTTTATCGTTTTGCAAGATAAGATTGAGATAAATACAAAAAACAAGATAAACTTTAACCTCATAATCAATCCTTTTTAAGCGTTACAACTACCTTGGTTCCTCTATCCTCTTCATCTTGAAAATCATCTACAAACACATCTACTTTATCTTTATACATGGCATTTAAAATAGACACACGCTTTTTAATATTACCCATACCTTTTGAGTTTTGTTTTTTCTGATTTTCAGTTTTTAGGGCTTTCGATTTTTCTCTTCCAATACCATCATCTGTAATGGTTATTTTAATTTCTTCAGGATTGCTTTGTGAAATGCTAATGTCTAATCGTCCTTTTGCTTTTTTGTATCGCAATCCGTGCCAAACTGCATTTTCAATGTAGGGTTGCAATAACATGGGGGGAATGACAAACTCACTGATATTGATATTTTCATCGATTGTTATGTTATAATCAAATTTATCTTGAAACCTAAAATGTTCCAATTTGGTGTATAGTTCCAAAAGCTCAATTTCTTTTTCCAGAGGTATAAAATCTTCTTCACTATTTTCTAAAACGGCGCGCATTAACAATGAAAAATCTGTCAGGTATTTGTTGGCTGTTCTTTCATCATTTGATGCTATAAAACTATTTACCGAATTTAGAGCATTAAAAATAAAGTGCGGATTCATTTGACTGCGTAAACTTTTTAACGCCAACAAATTGTTTGCCAACCGCTGTTGTTTGATGTACTTAAACATTAAAAAACCCACTACCAACAACAACATGACACCTCCTATTAATGAGTAAATAATAACCTTTTGGCGTTTGGCTTGTTCTAAATTAAGCTCGTATTTACTTTCGGATAATGCCCTATCGCTTTCTAAACTTAAAATTCTATTTTGTTTTGCAACAATTTCTTTACTAAACCTAGCGGCCTGCGATATTTCCTGTTCTTTTATTGAATATAATTGATCTACTAAATCTACATAACTTTGGTAAGCTACAAGTGCTTTATCAAATTCCCCGGCTTCCCTATACACTTCCGAAAGTTTTCTGGTCGCATCTTTTTGAACGATTAAATCCTCTTTATCATCAGCCTCTTCTATACTTTTCTTCAAATAAGGTATCGCATTAGCATAATCTCTTTGAGAGGCATAGGCATTCCCTATTTTATAATTTTGTTTTTGTGGGGTTAACGCACTTTCGTTATTTAAAATAGAATCTTTTTGTATGTCTTTTATTTGTTTTAAGGCTTCTTTTCTAAGTTGAATTTCACTTGAATAATTGTTTGTCTTATTTTTAAAATCGGCGACTTTAATTTTTTCTTCAACAGCACGTTTTTTATTTTGAGTATTTGCAAGCTTTAAAGACTCATTAAAAAACCCTTCTGCTTTTTGGACTTCACCTTTAGCATTATAAACCTGTGCTATTTTGGAGTTTAAATCGGTTACCTTTGGAGATATTAAATGCTTTTGTGCTACTTTTAAACCTTCGTTATACGCATTAATGGCCGATTGATACGATTTTGTCAACAGATAGACATCACCAAGTCCTTCGTATAATTCTACCAATTGCCAATTAGACAATTCCTTTTTGTTAATGCCATTATAAACTTGAAGACTTTCTTGGTAGTTATTGTTTTGTTTATAGGCAGAAGCCAATTTTAACTTCACGACATTCGTATTGATGCTCTGAATGCTAATTCGGTAGTTTGAAACCGCTAAATCATACTGTTTCCAATACAAATAAATATCGCCTAAAACCTCATAGGCTTCACTATTTTCTTTTGAAGAATTACTAGCTCCCAACGCTTTCTCAATAAATTGGATACTCTTTTTAGCATCTTTTTTTAAATGCGTTTCGGCAGAATCTATAAGTGATTTAAACAATTCGGGATTGGTTCTTGAATACTTTTTCTTAGAATATTGAACATCTTCAATACTAGGTTGTACCTCCACTTTAATACGTTCATTGCTTTGAATAATATAATAAACCGTTTCAAAATCTTTATGCTTTATGGTAAGTTCATCGCCTTTTCTTGCTTCAATTCTAAAATTACCTCCTAAATCGGTCGTTGTATAAGAACCCCCATTCACTTCAATATTGACATTCGGAATCGGGTTTTTGGTATCACTTTCAATCACAGAGCCTCGAACCGTAAATGTCGGTTGATTATTTAAGATTTTGTCATTTTCTTGAGCCAACAAAACCGTTGTGCACAACATCATGCATACAAACCATATATATTTTAGTGACGACTTCATTATGAGATAAACTTACGCACTTTACTCGATAAAATAAAATGAAGATTTTACAAAAGGATGTAATTATTATTCAGAATGGCTGTGTTTACGCATTTATATACTAAACTGGCTCATTCAACGCTTGCCCTTACTCATTCTTAGTTTTTTAAGAAATAAGTTGATTATAGATTTATGGTGTTAATCAAAAAAATAAAAAATTATGAAAACACATCTTAAAACACTCGTATTCAGCATCGCACTAATTGGGTTTACAGCTTGTAACGCCAATAACAAAAAACAACCTACTAACTATGCTCAAACTGAAATAGCAAAACATGAAATCAATAAACAATTTATTAAAGTCGCCCTTTTATTAGATACAAGCAATAGCATGGACGGATTAATAGACCAAGCTAAAGCACAACTTTGGGATATTGTAAATGAACTATCATACGCAAAATGTGGCACCAACAAACCCCATTTAGAAATTGCACTGTATGAATATGGCAATGATAGGTTACCTAGCGCAGAAGGCTATATACGGCAGGTTTTGGCATTTAGTAATGATTTAGATGAAATCTCGAAAGAGCTTTTCTCGTTAACCACAAATGGTGGTGAGGAATATTGCGGACAGGTAATTCAAACCTCTTTAAACCAACTAAACTGGGGTAAAAATCCAGATGATTTAAAACTCATTTTTATTGCAGGCAATGAACCCTTCACACAAGGAAAAATAAACTATAAAGATGTTTCGGTGAATGCTAAAGAAAAAGGCATCACGATAAATACCATTTTTTGTGGCGATTACAACCAAGGCATTTCAACATCGTGGAAAGATGGTGCCGCATTAACCAATGGCGATTATATGGCAATTAATCAAAATAAAACTACGGTTCATATAGTTTCGCCTTATGATGATGAGATTCTTATACTCAATCAGAAATTGAATAAAACCTATGTGATTTATGGCAAAATAGGAAAACAAAAAATGGCATTACAAGCTGAGCAGGACAGCAATGCACAAGGTTACAGTAAAGCCAATGCCGTAAGCAGAACCGTAAGCAAAAGTTCGCATCTATATAAAAATGAAACTTGGGATTTGGTTGATGCTGTTGAATTAAAAGAAGTTTCGGTTGAAACCTTAAAAGATGATGCTTTACCTGAAGAATTAAAAGGAAAATCGGCTGCTGAAATCAAAAAATATGTTTCAGAAAAAAAGAAAGAGCGCGAACAAATTCAAAATAAAATTCAAGAATTAAACGCGAAACGTAAAGTCTATATTTCAGAACAAAAAACAGATACCAAAAATGGATTGGAAAATGCCATGACCAATGCTATTAAAGAACAAGCTAAAAAGAAGAAATATACCTGGAATTAATATTGTCTGTCTGTTCGAGCGATGCTGAAAACTAAATCTGTTAAGTTTCGGCAGCGCTCCCGACAATACTTTCTTTTCTTTCAATTCAATTCACCGCAGGACATCTACAATCGTAACGTTCGCGTCTGCAATTAAAATTATAGCCTAAGGTTAATTGATGAAAACCGCCATTGGCATACACCACAGAATTAGATTGATAGGTATAAGTATAAGCAAACATAAATTCATTATAATTCACTCCTAAAATGGGGGTTATCTGTTGTAGTTTTTGACTATCTACTGCTCCAGAACTGGTTTGGTATTCGGCACCATCCAAACTTGTTCTATAGGATAAACCACCCCAAATTTTACCAAATTCCATTTCTTTGTATGCCTTGGCATTAATATCTAAAGATGCTTCTTGAGTGCCATCTTTATACTGAAACATTAAAGAAGGTTCGTAACTCCATTCGCTTCCGTATTTACTAAATACACTACCTACAGAAATTAAATAGCGTCTTAAATTGCTTGTTATTTCAATATCGTTATTAACTCCAGCATTCTTCAACACATTTTTCACGGTGCCATGTGCATAAAAATCTAAAAAATGGTATGACACTCCTAAGTCTATATTGAAGTTAGTCTCGTTCTGCACAACGCCATCTATTATAGGGTCTGGTCCATCAAACAAAAAAGAAGTTTCATCTAATTTATACTGAATAAACCCGGCACTCAAACCAAAAGAGAGCATATTTAAATCGGTTTCCGTTCTAGAAAACATAATGTGATGTGCATAGGTTGCATAAGCGCCAGATTGCGAATGGTACCCGTTGTTATCGGTGTACAAAATACCTCCAATGGCAGAGGGCGAATCTCCAATGCGTCCATTCATGCTTAATGTTAAAAGCTTGGGCGCATCTTCATGCCCAAACCATTGCTGGCGTGCCGTTAACCTAATCTTGGAACAGTTAGCAATACCCGCCATCGACGGATGAATTAAATAATAATTATCGGTGAGGTAATCGGTATATATCGGTAAGCCTTCTTGCGAATTTACACTATAAGCGAACAAAACGCTTACTGCTACCATGAAAATATTTTTTAACTTCATAAGTTCACTCGAGTTGGTTTGCTATTGCACAAACGCTTTGGTTATAAAGAGACTGTTTAAGTTTTATCCTTTGGCTCTTTTATGTGCCTTTTTCCGCCATACTTCAGCTATTTTTCGATCCATAGCTACGTACCTCTCCCTCGCGGCAGCCCGGCTCCTTCGCTAAAAAGGTCTCCCAGACCTTTTTTATACGCTCGGCCCTGTCTGACAAAAAAATACCCTATAAAACATTCCAAAAACAAAATTTAAACAATCTCTAAAAAATCATAAAAAAACAAAGCGTAAACTTTGCACTTCAATCTCTTAAAAAGAGACAACAAAACTCAAATATATGGATATCTAAAGTTTTCTTTTAGTATTTTTGTAAAAAATTAGCTGAAATGAATACTTTCAAGGTTTCTGTACGGGAAACATCAAATAACGCCATCATTAAATTCGAACTAAATGCTTTTATAACCAAGCATCAAAGTTTTGAATTTGACAATATAGATGAAGCTAAAGCATCGCCTTTAGCGCAACAATTATTCTACCTGCCTTTTGTAAAAAAGGTATATATCTCTGGTAATTTTATTGCTGTAGAACGTTACGGCATTGTAGAGTGGAGCGATGTTCAAGACGAAGTGGCCGAACAAATTGAAGCCTACTTAAACGATGGTGGCATTGTGATTGAAGAAACTGCCCAAGCCAAGAAAGTCCCTGTTACTGTTTATGCCGAAAGTACGCCAAACCCTTCGGTAATGAAGTTTGTGGCTAACAAAAAGATAGTAACGGCTCTTTTTGAATTCACATCTATAGACGAAGCAAAATTGTCGCCATTAGCTACAGAGCTATTTCATTTTCCGTTTGTAAAAAGTGTTTTTATTGACGAAAACTATGTGTCTATTACAAAATATGACATGGCAGAATGGCAAGATATTACTATCGAGCTACGTGAGTTTATTAGAAGCTACATTGAAAACGGTAAAGATGTCGTATTACCAAATGCTGCAGAAACTTTAAAAAAATCGACTACACAATTAGATACGCAATATGAATCATTGGATGATACTTCTAAAGAAATCATTAATATTTTAGAAGAATATGTTAAACCTGCTGTTGCGAGTGATGGTGGCAACATTCAATTCATATCGTATGATTCCGAAAGCAAAAACGTAAGTGTGATGTTGCAAGGCGCTTGCAGTGGCTGTCCATCTTCAACTTATACCCTAAAAAGCGGTATTGAAAATATGCTAAAGGAAATGCTAAAAGGCAAGGTTGAAACAGTTGAAGCCATAAACGGTTAGTTGAACTCGTTTAAACTTTTCACAATTGGCTAAAAAATTGTCATTTTGCACTCGCTTTTTGTCTTTTCCTCGTTCCATAGCCCTGCTATGCAACTTAAAAAAGCCTTCAATCGAGCGCAAAACGACTAATTTTCGCTTCAATTAAAAAAATTTAAACAAGTTCATTGCATAAATTTTATTAACTTTAGGTTTTTCACTTAAATTTTTAAAATCATGTCTGTATTGAAAGTTATTGAAATTTTATCTGACTCTACCGAAAGCTGGGAAGATGCGACTAGAAAAGCTATAAAGCACGCCTCAAAAAGCGTTAAAAACATTCGATCAGTTTACGTACAAGACCAAAGCGCCACTGTAAAAGATGGTGAAATAACAGCGTTTAGAGTAAACCTAAAGATTACTTTTGAAGTAAATTAATTTATATTGAACTTATCTTGACTTTTTCTATTTCCTAAAACCTGCCTGCCGGCAGGCAGGAATGGCTAAAATTCGTCCATATTTCGTTTCTTTTTTTATGCAAAATTTTTAATAAAAAAATGACCCTTTTAACAACCATTTTAATTGTTTTTGTTGCGCTAGAGCACTTCTATTTTTTAATATTGGAAATGTTTTTATGGACCACCCCAAAAGGCATTAAAACCTTCGGATTAAAATCTAAAAATTTTGCCGATGACACCAAAGTATTAGCAGCCAACCAAGGTTTATATAATGGTTTTTTGGCCGCTGGCCTGATATTTTCAATCATTCAAAAAGACATCCAAATAGCTGTTTTTTTTCTAATTTGCGTAATTATCGCAGGTATTTATGGGTCTTATTCCACAAAACAGATAAAACTATTTTACGCACAAGCAGTTCCTGCCATCGTCGCTTTGATTAGCTGCTTTATATAAGGAACCCATCTTGACTTTTATTTTAAGACTGTTTGCTTGTAAAGTTTATAACTTTAAACCCTAAATAAATTATAAATACAATTATGAAATTTGAAAACATTGACACTGAAAAGTGGATTGAATTAGCAATTGAATATGGACTAAAAATAATTGGCGCCATTGCCATTTGGATTATTGGCTCGTGGATAATTAAAAAAATCCTGAAGGCAACCCGAAAAGTAATGACAAAAAGTAGTTATGAGGAAAGTCTTCAAAAGTTTCTAATAAACCTTCTTAGTTGGGGATTAAAAATATTGCTGATCATTACCCTTTTAGGCACTTTAGGTGTACCCACTACCTCGTTTGCTGCCATTATTGCCGCAGCAGGTTTGGCTATTGGTTTGGCGCTTCAAGGTTCTTTAGGAAATTTTGCCGGTGGTGTTCTAATTATGATCTTCAAACCCTTTAAAATAGGTGATGTTATTGAAGCCCAAGGCGAAATTGGTGCCGTAAAACAAATTGAAATATTTACCACAAAATTAATTGGGCTCTCCAACAAGGAAATAATCATTCCCAATGGAGCTTTATCTAACGGAAACATTGTTAATTACACTACAGAAGGAACACGACGTGTCGATCTCGTTTTTGGTGTTGGTTACGATTCCAATATTAAGATAACCAAAGAGGTTTTAATGACTGTTTTAACAACGCATCCTAAAGTATTACAAACCCCGGAACCTACCGTAAATGTATTAGCTCTGGCAGATAGCTCGGTAAATTTTGCCGTAAGACCTTGGTGCAATGCGGAAGACTATTGGACCGTTTACTTTGAAGTGACCGAAAACGTAAAAGAAGCGCTTGATGCTGCTGGTATTGAAATTCCGTACCCACATCAAGTTGAAATTAAAAAGAATGCTTAATCCATCTCCTAAATCCGCTCCCAAAGGAAAAGGACTTTAGTTCTTATTGGATTTTAAAGCCACAAAATCTTTTAAATAATAGGGCTCAAAATAAGCGACATCTTCAAAGTCGCTTATTTTGTATTTAGTATAAGCCAACATACTCATCTCGCTTGCCGATGGTAATTTATCTTCAATAAAAACAGCGTTGGGGTGATTGATTATGGCTTTTGTTTTTTCAACACCATTACCGACAAAATACACGTTGCCTTTATATAAATATTCTACAAAAGCGTTTTCATCTAAAATTTGCGCTTCGGTTTCTCTAATTTCTTTATAATTTGAATTAAAAATTGCTGCATATACTTCCAAACGTCTGGCATCTAACATGGGGACTATAATACCATCATTACAATCTACCTGATGCGCTAAGGCTTCTAAAGTTGGCACAGAAATTAAGGGTTTATCTAAGGCAAAACAAAGTCCTTTAGCTGCCGATACACCGATGCGTAACCCTGTATAAGAACCAGGACCTTTACTAATAGCTATCGCATCCAACGCTTTTGAAGTGATGCCTCCTTCTTTTAAAACAGCATCAATAAACACATGTAAGCTTTCGGCATGCGAATAGTTTTTACTGTTATCTTCTTTTAAAAACAGTGTTTTTCCTTCTTTTGAAAGTGATACCGAACAATTGGTTGTTGCTGTTTCAATATTAAGTATTAAAGCCACATTAATTAGTTAAAGATTTTCCCATGTAAAAGTCTAAAACTTTTGTCTTAAAAACAAAATCATACTTAGCATTTATTAAAGATGCTTGGGCATTTATTAAACGTATGCGGGCTTGGTCTAGTTCAAAAGACGTCATACTTCCAATATTAAAACGCTCCTGTGAATTTTCAAATGATAATTTTTGAGCTGCCAACGATTTTTTTGCAGCTTCAAAAGCTTTAAATGCCGCTTGCGCATCGGTAAATGCGCGTTGTATATTAGACTCTAAATCTAATTTTGCTTGCTCTAAATTAAGCTTACTGTTTTCTTCCTGTATTCTGGATTTTGCTACGGCTGTTTTATTTTGAAATCTTGAAAAAATGGGAATATTTACATTCAAATTAAAACTATGCGACTTTTGATTGTTTAACTGTTCTAAAAAAGCATCTTCATTTTGAGTTAAATTTGTATAAAACGCATTGGTATTAAAACCATATCCTATTGACACACTTGGTAAGTAGCCACTTTTAGAAATTTCGGTATTTAACTGTGCATTTTCGATGTTTTTTTCGGCAATTTTAATCTCATTTCTATTTTCTAAAGCAAAATTTAAAACTGGTGCAACGTTAGTATATAATAATGCTTCCGATGGACTTTCTATATTAATAACTTCAACATCAAACCCTTCGAAAGGCACTTGTAGTAATTGTGATAAGGTTAATAACGCCAAGGTTACGTTATTCTCGGCTATGGTTACACTTTGTGCATCGGCACTTAATGTAGCTTCGATATCATAAATATTTGCTCTAGGTTGTACGCCAGCATCAACCAAACTTTTAACTTGCACTAATTGCTTATCACTAAACTCATACTGTGCTTTGGCAGTGGCTAAATTTTCTTTGTTAAACAACACGTTCAAATAGGCATTTACTACGTTTAAAGATATGTCATCTTTAATTCTATTCAACTCTAATTGACTCGTTTCTAGATTTAATTTTGATTGTTTGTAGAGATTTGTTAACCTAAACCCGTTAAATACCGTTTGACTTGCTCCAACTCCAAAACTAGAACTATGTGATGTTCTATCTACAATCACTTGGGTGTTACCAATATCTATACGCTGCGTACCAACACCGACATTATGCCCCGCACTGGCACTAACTCCTGGTAAAAAGTTACCTTTGGCTGCGATAATATTTTGTTCGTCGGTAAGTAAAGCATTTTCACCTTGTTGTATTGTAATATTATTTTCTAGCGCATGGTTTACACAATCTTCCAATGTCCATTTTTTACTTTGTGAAAAAGAGGTTGTAAAAACCAAAAGTGTTAATACGAGTATAAAAAAGCTGTTTTTCATTTTAAATATATAAATAGGCATCATTTTATCTTCCTTGTTCTTCATCTTCATTGTCTTTTGAAGCTTTGTTCCACACTTTAATTTTATCGCCTTTTTTAACGCCTTCGGTAATTTCTACATTGATACCATCGGACAATCCCAAAGTGACATTTTGCTTTTTGTACTTACCTTCACTTTCCAATATTTCAACAAAAGGCTTTTCGGTAATTCGGTTGTATTGTAGCAACGCTTCCCTTATAGCTAAAACACTGTCTTTATTTTCTATATCAATTTCGGCATTGGCGCTGTATCCTGCTCTAATATTAGTGGTTTTATCTAAAGTGACATTGGCTTTAACGGTAAACTGAACAGCACCATTTTCTTCAACACCTCTGGGAGCAACAAAGGTTAGTTTTGCAGGGAATTCTTTTTCATTGATGGCTCCTAAAATAACTTTTATTTCTTTGCCTTCTTTTAATTTCCCAACTTCAGCTTCATCTACTTTACCTTCAAAAATCATGTGACTCATATCGGCAATTATGGCAATGGTAGTTCCTGCATTGAAATTATTACTTTGAATGACTTGATCGCCTTCACGCACAGGAATTTCTAAAACAGTTCCTGAAATTTGTGCTATAATATTGGTATTTGCCGAACTTCCGCCAGAAATAGACCCGCGTTTTATAATTTGATAATCGTTTTGGGCTTGACTGAGTGTTTCCTTAGCTTGATTAAATGCCAGTTCGCTGTTTTCAAAATCTTGTTTGGAAATAACGCCTTTTTCAAAAAGCGATTTGTTTCTTTCGTATAACACTTTCGCATTATCATACGATAACTTAGTTGAAGAAATACGACTGCTGGCACTTACCAAACTTTGTTCGTTTGGCACAACTCGAATCTTTGCAATTAAGTCACCTTTTTTAACCACATCGCCTTCTTCAACAAGAATTTCATCAACTATACCAGAAATTTGAGGTTTTAGCTCAATTTCTTCTTCAGGATTTAATTTACCTGTTGCTACCGCCTTGGTGCTTATGGATGTATAAAAAGGCTCTTCAACTTTAAAATCTTCAATGGCTTTAGAGTTGGCGTCTTTAAAATATTTTAATACAAATGCTAATAGTATGATGACAACTAATACTAAACTGATTTTTACTGTTTTGTTCATTTGGTTAATGTTATTATTTATTCTTCTCTTAATGCTTCTATTGGTTTTATACTGGTTGCTTTAAATGCTGGAATTAACCCTATTAAAGTACCTAACACGACTAATATGATAAGTGCAATAAACACCACCGCTATAGATACCGATGCGTTAACTATGGCAGCATCGGACCCTTGACCAAAAGCAGCATCCAATCCAATTAGAATCCAACCTCCGGAAATAATTCCGAAAATACCTGCTACTAATGTTAAAAAAACGGCTTCAACTACTATTTGTCTTTTAATTTCAAACGGTGTGGCACCTAAGGCACGACGTACCCCAATTTCTTTGGTGCGTTCTCTCACGGTTATTAGCAATATATTACCAATGGCAAAAACTCCTGCTATTAGGGTAGCGATACCCACAAACCATGTTAAAAACTGCATGCCTGTTAAAAAACCTGTAACTTTCGCAAATTCTTTTCCTAGATTAAAACTTCCAAAAGCACGTGTGTCTTCTGGGTGGATATTATTTAAGTTTTTAAGCAATAATTTTGTGTCTTCTTCAATTTGTTTGATGTCGTATTCTGGTTTTCCGGTAATCATCATCCAACCAATTCTATCGCCTTGATTGTATATTTGTTGAAACGTTGTGAATGGTATATGGATATCTGTTGATGGTCCCATATTCATATTACTCACTTCAAAAATGCCAATAACCATAAAGTTTATACCATTAATATCTATATAGTTACCAATGGCACCCTCCCCTTTATCAAACAATTGCTTATAGGCATCTTCAGATATGACGGCTGTTTTTTTATTATCATCAATGTCATTTTGATTGATAAATCTTCCGTGAATGAGTTTCTTCTTTTGTAATTGGTCTAACAACGGATAATCACCAGCCATTTGAAAACTTCCTGAAAGAAAGTTTCTTGTAACATTTGCCGATTGCTGGCTTCTTGGAAGTACAAACTCAATACCTTCTACGTTTTCTTCAACTTTTTTGGCATCGGACAACGTTAACCTTACTTGCTTTCCTTCTTGAAACCCTTTAAAAGGTTTGCTGGTATTTTGACCCCAAACAAACACACTATTGGTTGCAAAACTACCAAACAATCGGTTAAATGAATTTTCCAATCCTCTTGCAGAACCTAACAAACCTATTAACAATAAAATGCCCCACCAAACACCTACCATAGTAAGGATTGACCTTAGTTTGTTTTTACTAAAGCTATCGAAAACTTCTTGCCACGTATCTCTTTCTAATAAAAATTTAAACATGCTTAGTCGTTTCTTAATGCTACAATTGGTTTAATTTGCGATGCTTTTTTTGCTGGCAAATAGCCCGCTATAGCACCTGCGGATATCAGTGTAATGGTAGCTCCAATTACCAAACTGTTACTTACACCTGGGTCTTTAATGAAATAATCTTTTAAAACAGGTTCTGCTAACTCGACAACCCCAACACCTATCAGCAAGCCAACATAGCCTGCAATGGCGGTTATGATTATGGATTCTATTAAAATAATGGATATAATTGATTTTGGCGACGCCCCTAATGCTTTACGAATACCTATTTCTTTGGTGCGTTCTTTAACTATAAAAATCATGATATTGCTTATTCCCACAATACCTGCTATTAAGGTTCCAAAACCTATTACAAGTATAATAACCGTTAAGCCGAATGTCATTTGGCTAACTGCTTTAGTGCCTTCTGCCATGTTATGAACTCTTACCGCGCGTTGATCACTACTTGCTACCGAAAACCGTTCTTTAAGTTTTTTGCTAAGTGTGTTGCTAAACGCTAAAGCTTCATCATAATCCAATTCTGGATTGTAGGTTAAGTTTATTTGATCTATATAATCATTATTACCATACACCTGTTGCGAAGTTGTTACGGGCATGTATATAATGCTTTCTTCATGATCGCCTCCATCATCGGTAAAAATCCCAACGACTTTATATGGGATGCCACTAAGGTTTATATACTTTCCTAAAGCTGTTGTTTTTAAAAACAAATCTTCTTCGATTTTTTTGCCAATAACCACAACTTTGGTTCTATTAACTAAATCGGTTTGATTTATATAACGGCCTTCCTGTACTTGGGTTTTTTCTAAAAACTGATGGTCTGGATGAACGCCCCTTAAACTGTAACTCCCTTGTTCGTTTCTAAAAGAGGCCTGTATGTTGTTATAGATTCTGGCGGTAATATATTCTACCTTGTTTCCAAATTCTTCTTTTATATAATTGAAATCTTCATTTTTGAATTGAATTTGCCTACCTGCCTGAAACCCTTTATTTGCCTTAGTTGTACGTCCAGATTGTATAAATATAGAATTGCTAGCGTCATCGACAAAGGCTTCGGAAAAAGTGTTTTGTAACCCGTTGGCGATACCGAAAAGAATGGTGAATAGCAAAATAGCAAATGCGACGGTAAAGCCAGACAATAAACTTCTGGTTCTATTTTTATTGATACTTTGAAATATTTCTCGCCAAAGGTCTAAATCAAACATACTGTTGGGCTCTTACCTGTGTTACTTTTTTGTCTTCCATAATGACGCCATCGCGTAGGCGCACAATTCGTTTACACATATTGGCAATATCTTCTTCGTGGGTTACCATTAAAATGGTTTTACCTTCATCATTTAATTGCTGAATAAATGCCATAATTTCGTGTGAAGTTGACGAATCTAAAGCACCTGTTGGCTCATCGGCTAATAATAACTTAGGATTTGCAGCTAAGGCTCTGGCTATGGCAACACGCTGGTTTTGACCTCCCGATAATTCTTTCGGCAAATGGTTTGCCCAATTAGCCAACCCTACTTTTTCTAAATGAAACATGGCCAACTCTTGACGTTCTTTACGTTTCATACCTTGATAATACAAAGGTAACGCTACATTTTCAAGGGCATTTTTATAATTAATAAGATTGAACGATTGAAAAATAAATCCTAAAAATTTGTTTCTGTAAACAGCTGCTTTCTTTTCGGTAAGATTCTTAATGGGCAATCCGTCTAGAATATAGTCTCCAGAATCTGCTTCGTCCAACATCCCTATGATATTTAACAAAGTGGATTTTCCAGAGCCCGAAGACCCCATAATGGCAACCATTTCGCCTTGTTCAACAGTAAGATCAATACCTTTTAATACATGTAAACTGGAATCTCCTATAGGGTAGGATTTGTGTAATTGACGTATTTCTAACATTTTTTTGATTGATTAAGCGTGAAGCTTTCTAATTAGACTATCAATACAAAGTAATGTTACATATTACAGACTAAAAACTTTTTATTACTTTTTTAACGTCTTGTATTTCTTATAGATAAAGAAGCCAATACCTCCAACCAAGATGTATGGAATGGCCATTAAATAAACAATCCCATCGTTAATACCTTCTGCTGCTGTTTGCCCTTCTTCACTTTCTAAAACAGCGCGACACATAGCGCATTGGGCGTTGGTTTCTAGAAAAAAGAAAAGAGATAAAAGAATTAAGACAACTTTATGTTTCATAAGTTAGACGGTTAGACGGTTAGACGGTTTCTTTTATTTCTTCTCTTTTATCTTCTTTCTTTTTTCTTTTAAGCGTAATATGGTGAAATCATAACATAAACAATAACCCCTGTCACAGCAACATATAACCATAACGGAAAAGTAATTCTTGCTATTTTTTTATGCTTTTCTATGTTATTGGTTATCGCTCTAACATACGTGATTAACACAAATGGAATAACAACAATAGACAGTAAAATATGAGTTAATAAGATGAAATAATACACATACTTAATAGTTCCTTCGCCTCCAAACTTTGTGGAATCGCTGGTCATGTGGTAAGCTACGTACATAATCAAAAATAAAGCCGAACACCAAATGGCGGTTGTCATTAAATTTTCATGAAGCACTACTTGTTTGTTTTTAATGGCAAAAAAAGCAATTACTAAAATAATAGCTGTCAATCCATTTATGGTAGCATAAATAGGTGGTAAAAAAGACAAAGGTTCTACATTAGGTATTCTTACACCGAATAAGATGGCGACGACTATGGGTATCACTATTGATAATACTACAATTAATTTATTGTATTTTTTATCATCTAAAATTTCTTGTTTATTACTCATTTAGCAATTTTTTAATATCTTCTTTTAATGCACTAATCTCTTCCGGTGTACCATCATCGTCTACCTTTTCAGATTCTGAAACAATCCCTTTGTAATAAATAATCGGGTTACCAAACTCATCTTTTCTAGAACGAATAAATCCATTTTTATCGATTAGAGCAAAATTTCCAGAATGTTCAAAACCCCCTACAGCATCTTCATCTTGTGCTGTATAAAGATTAAACCCTTCGTTTGACAGTTTGTAAATAGCCTCTTTATCGCCTGTCATTAAATGCCAATTAGGGTTGGTTACGCCATAATGCTCTGCATAGGCTTTAAGAATTTCAGGCGTATCGTAATCTGGATTTATAGTGAAAGATGCCACTCCAAAATTTTCAAACCCTTTAAATGCATTTTGGATTTGAATAAGGTTGGCATTCATTCTTGGGCAAATGGTTGGGCAGGTTGTAAAAAAGAATTCAATGACATACACCTTGCCCTCATAATCTTTATTGGTTATGGTTTTTCCATCTTGATTTGTAAAAGAAAATGATGGAACTTTTTTTGCTTCTCCGTTAATTTCTATAAAAGCCAAATCGGAAAGGTTTACTTTATTTTCCTTGGAAAAATCACTTCTGCTTTCGTTTCTGATGACATCATTATTAGAAATTCTATCTATAATTTTTGGAATGAAAATAATACCAAAAACGAGAATAATAAATGCGATACCTATATATGAATAATTAGTTTTTTTGCTCATTGCTTTTATATTCAATTCATTAATCCGTGGGTTTTCGGCTGTACTACCGATGACGTTTTTTTAAAATTAGGACTTCGACAAGCTTAGTCTGACAAATTAAACGTCATTTTATATTGCTTTTTTATAATAAAATGATACTTCAACCTGACACATGCTAATTATTTTCGGGGTTTAAATCGTTTGCTCTTCTTGTTGAAGAATCGAATTCGCCTTTTCTTATTTGTCTGTATTCGGTAAACAATATACGTAAATCGTCACTCATCTTATTTTTTATTTCGGCTACTTCAATGCAATTGTAAGCACTCAAAATATAAGGAGGCACTTTCTTTGATATTTCGTTATCAGTTCTGTCGTCCAATCGCCCCCTTTGGTTTAAATCTTTATCAATTATAAACACATCATTCGTAGCTAAATCACCTGTTAAACCTGTTTTACTTTTTAAACTAGCAAATACATTTTTAATAGCATCAGGTTCACCAAAAGCAAAATGCCAAAATCTTAAATCTTCATAACCACTAATTTCAGCTTTTAGTTTTTCAACAGCAGCTTCAGTACCTTTCGGCATCAAAATGACTATTTGAAACTTTTTAAAACCTTTAAATTTATCGTAAACCAATTCTTTTAAATTAGATGCCACAATACTATTATCTATAGGGTTTAACCCTAAAAACCCAAGTATGGTAATGTGATCCTGCAAAACAATGCTTTCTTCGGAATTTGAATGAAATTGATTGGTTTCCAAAACCGATTGGTTTATGATATCAAGCGGCGTATAGTTATGGGTTGCTGGGTACAAAAGCAGCAAAAAAGTAACAGGGAGAAAGAATAAAATTCCTAAAATTAAATACCGACCTGCTTTTTTATAGTTCATTAAAAACCTGTTTTTTATGTGTGCCTTTTTATTTTCTTAATGGCACATAGAACATTCATATAATTGTTCCCTTGTGTTTCGAAATATCGTTATGAATGTTTCAATTCAAAACGCAAAAATAAAAAAAGGCGGTTTAAAAACCGCCTTTATATATCTATTTAACACTTAGACTTTGCTCAGTGTGTAGGCTCTTTGATTAATTAAAAATCTCTTTTTATATAACCTTTGTCATAAACGTGAAAAACGTAACCACCTTCTTGTAATAAGATAAATATTAAATAAAGAATTAAGAAAATGGCTGTCCATACCACTGCACGTCTTAAACCTCTAGTTTCATCGCGCATGTGCATAAAATCCCAAGTAATATAGTATGCTTTTACTAAAGTTAATATAATAAATATCCAGTTAAGGCCTTTCATTCCTAATACTTGACCCATTAAAGCTTCTGGTTTGTATATACCCAATACAACCTCTACAGCAGTAACAATGGTTAAAAAGATTAAAACTCCCCAAATTTTTTGAGTATTCGATTTAAACTTAACTAAACCTCTAAATATCTCTAATTTATGTGCGTGTGCCATTTTTAAACTAATATTTTTTACTTATTAAACTAGGTAGAAGAATGTAAATACAAATACCCAAACCAAATCTACAAAGTGCCAGTATAAACCAACTTTTTCAACCATTTCGTAGCTTCTACGTCTTTCGTAAGTTCCCAATACCACATTGAAGAAAATAATGATATTAATTATCACTCCAGAAAATACGTGAAATCCGTGAAACCCTGTTATAAAGAAAAAGAAGTCTGCAAATAAGGGCGAACCATATTCATTAACATGTAAATTAGCACCTTCAACCACTAATCTCCCATTGTTTTTCAACTGTTTTAACGACTCGTCTCTAGACAAAACTGTTTTTTGACCATGTTCGTCCAACAACTGCGTTCTAACCAAAATATTTTCATGTGTTTCTAAACCGTGTACAACTTCTTCAACAGTATAAGGTGGCAAAGTTCCTTCTTCAGCAAACCAAATACCATCTTTACGCTCTTGTTGTACGCGCTCATGTTCCCCTGCTACCACAAAATCCCTTAATGCTACACGATGGCCTTCCGTATCAACAAATTGAAGAATGTTTCCTCCTTTTGTTTGAACAGCACCAAAATCGCCTTTTATAAATGTTGCCCACTCCCAAGCTTGAGATCCAACGAATATGATACCACCAATAATGGTTAAAAACATATATAAGGTTACTTTGGCTTTATTTAAATGATGACCAGCATCTACAGCCAATACCATGGTTACAGACGACATGATAAGTATAAACGTCATAAACGCCACATAAATCATTGGTAACTCTTGCCCATGTAAAAATGGTACGTGTGTAAATACCTCATCGGCAATTGGCCATGCATCAATAAATTTAAATCTTGAAAATCCGTAGGCTGCTAAAAACCCCGAAAAGGTCAAAGCATCTGAAACGATGAAAAACCACATCATCATTTTACCATAACTTGCTTTTAAAGGCTCGTTACCTCCTCCCCAAGTTTTAACTTCTGTTCCAGCGTTTGCAACTGTAGTACTCATATATGTTGGTTGTTTTTTTAAAGTTGGACAAAAATAATCAATTTATTTATCTTATAAAATATAAAAATAAAAAGAGATACACCCATAGGATGTCTATAAAATGCCAAAAGGTTGCTGCAAGTTCAAAACCAAGCATTTTTGTTGGTTTATACTTTTGTTTAAAATGATTATAAATTACCACCAATAAACAAACTAGCCCTACTACAACGTGTAAAATATGCACAATTGCTATTAAATAGATGTAAGACATGGTGACATTACTGGTTGGACCCGTGAAATTATAACCCAAATCAATAATTTGTTGAAAGCCAAAAAATTGATAAAAAATAAAGACAATACCTAAAATAAGCGTGATAAATAACCAAAGCATTGTAGCCTTACTGTGGCTACTTTTTAAAGCTCTTTTTGCCAGCATGAACGCCACACTACTCAACATAATTATAATCGTACTGATTATAAAAGCATTAGGCAATTGAAAATCTTTCAACCAATCGGGTCTGGAACTGCTTACTACAAAGGCGCTCGTCCATCCCGCGAACGACATAATAAGCGAAATGATACCAAACCAAAGCATCATTTTTTTTGCTCTGTTATTTTTTTCTTCTAAAGTACCTTGTGTTAAATCCATGGTTATCTTATAAATTTATCGATGACGTAAACAATTTGTACCAATGTTATATATGAAACACTTGCCAGCATCAACTGTTTTGCTGCTTTTTCGGTCATTTCTTTAAATAATCGAATGGCAAAATATAACATGCCCAAACCTAATATAAAAACCAAAATGGCTGCTACGATAGAAAGTTTTAAACTACCTGTAAAACCAAAAACCGGAATAATAGACACCAAAAGCGTCCAAATAGTGTACATAATGGTTTGAACCGCAGTGCCTTTATCTTGTTTACCTGTTGGCAACATAAAGAACCCGCCTTTCTTATAATCTTCAAACAAAAACCAACCAATAGCCCAAAAATGGGGAAACTGCCAAAAAAACTGTAAGGCAAACAAAGTGCCTGGTTCTATACCAAAATCATCGGTTGCTGCTACCCAACCTAGCATAAACGGAATCGCCCCCGGTATCGCTCCAACAAAAACCGCCAAAGGTGTTTTCGTTTTTAAAGGTGTATAAACGCAGGTGTATAAAAAAATGGATATAGCACCAAACATAGCCGTTTGCTTATTGATGGTGTATAAAATAATAATACCCAACACTGTAAAAACAGATGCAATTATAAATGCGGTGGTTACCGACATCCGACCTGCAGGAATGGGTCTATTCTTGGTGCGATCCATTAAGGCATCCAAATCTTTTTCAATAATCTGATTGAATGCATTGGATGCACCTACCATAAAATAGCCGCCAAGTGCCAATAAAACCAAGGTTTTAAAATCAACTGTTTCAACACCTAATAAATAACCCGCAAGTGATGAAAATACCACACTTAATGCCAATCGCATTTTAGTGATTTCCTTAAAATCTGAAATTACAGAAGGTACTGTTACCGACGTTTTTGAATTGCCCAATAGTATATTTACTTAACCGCTTAATATAGCGAGTGCAAAGATACTTTATTAAAGCATTTTTAGCAATGCTTTTTATTGGTAATTTATTTTGGAAAAACCATTTGATTTATTTGGGCGTGCCCTATATCCTGAAACAAGTTCAGGAACTAGGTCGGGCTAGGAGTTTATCTCGAGCATTATCGAAAATGAAAATATATTTTTATTTGAAGATAAAAGCGTAGCTTACGAAAGGTTGCAAGTCCTCGCTCCTGCGTCGCTGTGGGCTTTTCACTGCCATCCCTCACGCAGAGGTAGATTTAAATGAAAGCTTATATTAAAAACTCTGTGTACACTCTGTGAGTCTCAGCGGAAAAACTTCAAACAATAATTTAAAAATCAAAATACCAATTAAACAAATCGGTTCTAATACCAAAGTTAAACCAAACCGTATTGTTTTTAAATGTAGTGGCTGTTTCCGCTTCAGGATTAAAATTTCTAACAGTTATATCGGTGAAAATCTTCAAATTTGATGCTGGATTTATGACATAACCTGCTTGTAAATTGCCATTAAAGGTTTTTGTTTTGATGCCTTGCCCAACTTCTACACCGGTATCAAAAGGTCGGTCGTTATAATCTCTATAAATATCGCCACCATAGCTAAAATTATCCGTTCCATCATTAAAATCCAATCCGCGAACTCCAAAAATAAGTTTAGCATCGGCAAACCAGCGTTTATAATGGTAACGTCCAATTAAAATAGCTTCACTAAAGTTGGCTCCCCATAGATGCGCCATTGATTGGTTGTTATGCCCATAATTAAGCACAATAGTATTATGCGAATAGGTATATGGACGCATGCGATTGTACTCAAACTGCAACAATAAATTATCAACTTTAAAGGCATTGTAATACTTAAGGCCAAGTTGATAACCATATTTGTTTTTCCAACTTTTTTCGCCTCCTTTTATATCACTTAATGAAAACTCGTCTAAAATAAACTGACTATATATATTAACGTTATCATTAAACTTATATTTAGCAGAAGCTCCAAGCAATGCATTTCCGGCACCTTGGCCCGTTTCAAATTCAATAGCTCTGTAGAATATAATCGGGTTTAAATAATTCACATCAAAACCTCTATCGTTACTATTGGTCCACAACACCGACTCAAACAATCCTATATTCAATTTTTTGGAAACGTTCCAACTTAAATAGTGATTGGCGATGTATTTGCTTAAAAACGCTTTGTCATTTTCTACTTCTGGACGCACATCTTTTAACCACATCCACGTATTGGTATACTTTATTTTCCAAAAAGATGTGTTTAATTTTAAAAATGGGTGCGGACTCGCCACATCACTCAATAATAACGAACGATACCCATCTCCAATAAAGTTTTTACCATGCCCGAATTGGATGTTAATAAACTTAGCTGGCTTATACGACAAATAGGCTTCTGCCACGGGATAATCATAAGAATCCGTTTTAAAACGCTTTGCAATACCACGTCCCGGAATAATAGCAGGATCGGGTCCAAAGGCTTTTAAACTTTCGGCATACTCGTTTACATATTGGGCAAATCTGCCTTGGCTTTCAAAAACCGATGCATAAAAACTTAACTTATCACCCAAACCACCTTGCACTAAAAACCCACGCGTATTGTTATAAGTGGAATTAAAATCGGCATTAGCATCCGTTCCTGTTTCCAAATCGAAAATAGGATCGATAGTAAACCAATAATCATTTCCTTGTAATTGCACCAAATGTTCGTTCCAAAGTTTTCTTCCTACCCAAGTATCAGTTTCTTTTAGCAACTTGCCTTTTTCAGCTTTAAAATCGTAATATCTCGAAACGTCTTCGTAAATAAATGGTTTGGATGCGGTGTGACTGTTGGCACCAACTATATTCATGTCCCTGTCAAACCTCGCATAATCACTATGCGTAAACGGTATGTTTAACTGACTGGAATACGCTTTATTTTCAAATGCTTTTAAAGAAGTATTCACACTATCAAATTCTGATTTGGCCTGTTGCTCTAGCTCAGACAGCTCGTTTTCTTTGGCTATATCTTGGGGTATTGCTGTTTGATCAACCAAAGGTATGCGGATGGGAATGGTATATTGCTTATAGGTTTTTCGACCATTGTATGTTGCCGGTGTTACTTTTGGAAATAACGAAAACACCCGTTTCACTTCGGTTTTCAATTCATCGTACATCGCCTCGACATAAAGCACTTTAAATTGTCCCATCGTATCGACCTCAAAAAGCACAATGACTTCACCTTTATAATGCTCTTTTGTAACTTGTTCAGGCACTTTAAAATTATCGAAAATATGATTGTAAACATACGTGTCAAAACATGTTTGCAGTTTATCTATAGTTAAGCTATCGCAATTAGGAAATACAGGAGGTTTTTCATTATAAGCCCTGTTTTGGGAATACATTGTAAGACTTGTAAAAAGTAGGAATAGAACAACGAATTGCTTCATGGTTTTTATTGACTTGGATTTAGAATCGAAAGATACTATATTTTTAATAATCGCTTATTAAAAAAGCCATTATCGAGGATTTGATAACGGCTTTTTAGTATTTTTAAGTTATAACTAATCTAATCTTGAACTTGAAATACGATTGGTAAGGTATAAATAACCCCAACATTTTTATCGCGTTGTTTACCTGGAGTCATTTCTGGGATGATATTGATAACACGTGCTGCTTCTTTTTCTAAATCGGGATGCGTTCCTCTAACTTGAATATCTTTAACATGCCCTGTTTTATCAATTTTGAATTGTGTTCGAATGACTTGTTTGCCAGATAAACCTAATTCGCCGCCCAAATTGGTATTAAACTTTTTTTGAATTAATTGGGTAATTTTATCGGACATACATTTACGTTTTTCGTCATTTGTTTTTTTCTTTTCACATCCTGGATAGATAGGGACCTGTTCAATTTTTTCAAAAATTACATCTTCAGGCTCTACTGGTTTATCTACTAAAGTCACATCTCCAGTATTAAGTGGTTTTACAACTGATACCGTTGGTTTTTCTGGTTTATCAAAAACATCGGGAGCTGTGTCTGGAACCACCTCGTAGTCATCATTTTTTGGTTTACTAGCTTTTTGTTTTACAGGTTCCTCAACAACTGCTACTTCAGGTCTAAAAAGAGGCATTTCTGCTACATAAGTAACATTAGGTGGTTGGATGTCTGCAATCTTAGGGATGGCTTTTTCAAACTTCATCTCTAACAGTCCATAGGCTGCGAGTAAACAAACAATTAAGCCAATTTGAAAATAAAGGCTCGAGTTTTTTCGTAAATTTGCATCATGCTTTTGTGACTTTTTCACGATTTCTCCATTTTGCCGAATGGGTTCGTGAGTTTTCTTTGAATTGCTCATAATAATTATAGTTTAAAATGTTAATATTATGATAAAGTCTCAATAAGTGTACCAAAAAAGAAATCCCGTTACAAAATTTGTAACGGGATTTTATATTTAAAAATGCCTTCTTTTATATTAATAAAATTAATCTTGTACTTGAAAAACGATTGGTAATGAATAGGGTACAGTTACCGCTTTACCACGTTGTTTCCCTGGTTTCATTTTTGGAAGCAAACCAATAACACGAGTGGCTTCTTTTTCTAAACCTGGGTGTGGTGCTCTTGCACGAATACCTGTTACAGTTCCTGTTTTATCGATTTTGAAGATCACATTAATACGCTGTCTTCCGGATAAACCTAATTCTCCAGCCAAATCGGTGTTGAATTTTTTGCTTACGAACTCTTGTATTTTTTTAGACATACAGTCTCTTTTAGCATTGTTATCGCCGCCTTCACAGCCTGGGAATACCGGTACGTTTTCAATGACTGCGAAAGGAACCTCAACATCTTCTTCAATTGCAGGTGCTACTTTTACCGCTTCAACTTTTACTACTTTTTGTTCTTGATCAGATTCTGTAGATTCTATAACGGTCTCTTCAACTTCAACTTCATCTTCTACAATCTCAATAACTTCTGGAGCTGCTGGCGGTGGCGGTGGTGGTGGCGGTGCTTGTAATTGCTGAGTTAATGGAATTTCTTCTTCTAACTCTTCTTCCATATTTACCATGCCTACATCAATATCCGATTTATCGTAAGTTTTAAAATTGATAGCGAAATTTGTTAGAAATAACATCAACGCTAAACCAATAGCGAAATAAAGTGAACTGTTACGTCCAACATTTGCTTTAGGATTTTTTTTAGGTTCCATAATTTTATTGTTTTTCAAGATTGCTAAAATAACTATTTATTTATCAAATAAGCAAGTGTTTGTTATTTTTTAATAGTAATCAAATTTCTAATGAATACGATTATTACCGTAAGAAACACGCCCATTGTATTTGCCATAACATCATAAACATCAGATGATCGTGATACTGTTATTGTTCCTTGTAATACCTCAATAATTATACCAAATACTATTGAAAAAAGCGCAGCATAGGTTAATGCCTTCTTTTTTTCAAGCTTAAATGTATTGAAAAAAGTGTTAAACCATAAAAAGGCCAACACCATATATGCTAAAAAATGAAATATTTTGTCACCAAAAGACACGCCTATTTCTGGAAGCTTTTTAATTTTAATCAAGCACACTGCAGCCAATACCAATGTATAAAGTATGCTTACTAAAAGTAACAGCTTTTTAAGCACCTATAAGGGTTTTATAAGCATCGGCAGACATTAAATTTTCTACCTGAGACAAGTCTGAACACTTCAACTTTATCATCCAACCGTCACCATAAGGATCGGTGTTTACTTTTTCTGGTTCATCTTCTAATAAACTATTAAACTCAACAATTTCACCCGTTAATGGCAAAAACAAATCGGATACTGTTTTTACCGCTTCAACGGTTCCAAAAATCTCCTCGGCGTCTAATGTTTCGTCAACCGTTTCTACTTCAACATATACAATATCACCCAATTCACTTTGTGCAAAATCCGTAATACCAACGGTTGCTATATCGCCTTCAATACGCACCCATTCGTGGTCTTTTGTATATTTTAATTCTGATGGAATGTTCATTTTATTATTTTAAGTTAGTATTGGGCAAATGTATTTATTCAAACTTTAAATTCAAATAGATTCATAAAATAAAAACCGGCATTAAACGAAATATTAAATAAGCAAAAGCTTTTGTTATTTAAGAGCCTGTTTTAATTTATATCAATTGTTTTTCTATGCCCCTTTTTGCACCTAATTTCGTTGAAACCTCTAAACTAGGTTTAGAGGCCTATTTTTGCGATTAATTCCCAAAATTATATCTAATGGTAAAACCAGACCTAATGGTTGTTTGTGGAAATGCTGTTGAAATAGCATATTCTGAGAACGTATAATCGAAATAAAAGATGCCTGTTAGGTTTTTACTAAAAGCATAATCGGCCGTATATTTTATACCCCAAATGGTTTGACCTGAGGTTACTTGGTTGTTTTCTAAATCTAAATACCTAATAATGGTTTTATTATCCCTTATGGAAATATCAGCTTTCATATTTAAATCGCTTACAATACGTTTGCTTGGTCCCGCCAAATTGGAATTGATACGCAAATCTTTAATTCTATAACCTAAGCCCAATACATATTCCATGCCTTGTACTTCGGTCATTAAATTGTTATCGAAACTAAGCGACAACAAACGGTCTTTTTTAATTTCCGTTAATATTTTAACCGAATTCTGCATTTCAAAATCTATGCGAATTAACGGGCTGAACATTTCGGTTAAGTTAATATTACTGAACAAGGTTTTGTTTTTATAATTACCCGATTGATTTAAAACATTACTACCTGGAGGGATGTCATCATAATCTATACTGAAATCTGGTTGTACATAATCTAAATTCGTTTGAAACTGATTGATGGTATAGGTTGAACGGTAGCCATGCGTTAAAGAAAAACGTTTAAAGTTCTTTTTAAACCAAGCATATTTCATGAAGCCTGTATATTTTAAATCCCAGTTTGGAATAGGCACATCTCTAAATGCCGAGGTTTTTACTTTACTCGCATCTTGCCCCGAATAAGCGGCTAAAAATGCTGGCAATAATACGGCTTGACTATTTTTTCCGAAGCCTTTAGGAAACCCATCGGCATCCACATCGTTTATATCAACACCTTTTTCTTGCGCTAAGCGTTGTGCAATTACAAGTCTGTTAGCTCTAAAGTCGTTAAACGCACCCGATGCCGTTTCGTCACTTTTACTAAAAGCGGTTTTAATCAAAAGTGTCGAAATATTGAAATTACCAAAGGTATTTGGGGTTAACGAATTGTATTCGTAAGTATTAGGGTCAACCCTAAAGTTTTCGGTGTAGTTTTCATAGTAAGTTCTGTTTCCAACAATATCAATTTTCAAATCACTTACAGGCTCTAAACTAGCCGACACGTCCAGTTGTTTCGTGTTTGTTGTTGTGTACTGCTGATTAAAATCCGGAAACAAAGTTAACCAACCACGTCTTGCGGCTAAGTATCTAATATCACTTTGGCTACCAAATGTAAAACCAGTTGTTGGTTTTAAGGTACCTATAAACCCAGGTGTTTGTAGATAACCCGGTAAAAATGTGCCGTTGTTTTCTGAATAATTAAGTTGAATTCTTTTAATACTTGTCAAAATATCAACCCCTGCGTTTAGCAACTTGGTCACCGACTGGTTTTTTATTTTTGGTTGATTGGTATTATTTTGGTTCGCATTTGGCGTTGTTGGTGTGGTTCTCGCTCTTGCTCTAGAAATTGGTTTTTTAACCAATCCAATATATTTATAAAACCTGTTCATATCTAAGGTTGTATTGATATTGTGGGTATTGGCGTTTTGAATGGTATTTCCTAAATCGTAGGGACCACTTTCGATGCCATTTTCATCTTCAAATACTAATTCCCCATATAAATCAGACCCTTTTTGCCATTGGAAATTGCCACTATATTGATACGTAGCATTAACAAAACTAAAAGTTGGGATTTTATTAATTGGCAGTTGGTAGTTAATACCTAAGTCTTGCGATTGTCTGTTAGGGTCTCCAAAATCGAAAAAGCCATCCCAAACATCTAAGGTTTCATCTTGCTCACCGTTAATGATATTGTCCTTAAAATAATTTCTAACAATATTATTATTTGCCGCTGTAAAGTTTAAACTCAACGATTCTGTTAAATTGTAATTAATGGTATATTGAAAATCGAAGGTATAGTTTCTTCTGAATAACTCTTCAATACCAATATTGCCGTCACCAAGTTCTACTTCCCTAAATTTCTGTCTGTTGAATTGTCTGTTAATATCTGAGTTTACAGTAAAGCTTGATGGTAATAAATTAAAGTTCAAATCCTTTAAAAACTTCCAGTACTTGCCCGTAAATAAAGAGTCGTTCTTTTTAAAAGGTTCAACTTTGAGAGGGTTAAAATTGAATGCATAATTTGCCCCAACACGTACTGTTTTGTTAACCGCGTTTTCAATTTCAAAATCTCGGTGTTCTACTTTGTTGTAAGAATAGTTTAAGGTAACATTCTCCACATCATAAAAACGAGGTTTCGCTTCGGTAGTTCTGGTTTTTCTAACACCAATAAAATTGATGCTTTGTCGTTTTGTATAGTCTTCCGATTGTTCTTTTATAGTTTCACGATCGGCATTGGTATTGGCTGCATCTAAACGAGACTCTAAAGTTAAATCCTTATAATACGCATCGTATTTAGGTGTGATCAATTCTTCGCTTTGCCCATAATTAAACGGTACCTGAATGCCCCATTTTTTTGGTAACAATTGCCCAACATTAATATTGGTCACCACATCGTATTGTTTTACATCTTCCAAACTACGCTGGCTAGGACCTTGCTCGATACTTCCAAAACCAGAGGTGCTTTGTCTTCCTGTGGCACTGATGTTCATAAAGTCGGCAATATTGGTATCTAAACTTACCACGGCTGCCCAACCTCCTTCGTTATCCATATCGGATAAGCGAAGTTCATTAAACCAAACCTCGGCACAAACCGGTGATGTAGGTGGCGGCCCATCATTTAAACCATCCTGAACACGATTTTTAACTCCAACCATTAAGGTTCTTATATCTCCAAAATTAGGATTACCTTTTATAGTAACACGATGTTGACCAATAACATATGTTGAAAATTCATCAACTGGCGTATCTACCAATTTACCATCAATAACATCATAAAACTTTTGTTTTTCAGAAGGCAAAGTAGGATTGGCGATTTCCAAGGCTTTAATTTTTCCTAAAATATCTATGGGTAAATTAATTTCGTTTTCTTCTGGCCAAAGCCCTTCTCTTGATGCAGATTCAGATACTTTTAGAGGGATTTCTATTTGATAGTAATTCTCTGTGAGGTCGTTACCCATACGTACAAAACCGACAACTGTACTGTTAGTAGGTATGCCCGTACCTTCTTCTTGAAGGTGCATAAACATACGCATACGCTTATACTGGCGCATATCTAAATTAATGTTTTTATAAACCCCTCTGGAATCTTGCGATTCTAAATTACATACATTAACAAGTAATGATTGCTCGTTTTGTTGAACGACCGTATTGTTGTTATATAACTCTTCAGGGTCTATACCTGGTGGTCTTTGATAACTACCTTCGTTTTCCAGCGTACCAATAACACCTACTGAAAACTCGGTATTGTCATCTGCAGGATCATCTTTATCATCTTGTAAGGTTTGTGTATAACGTCTCCATTCGCTACGTACTAAATCCAAGGTTCCAAAACGAAAAACCGTAGGCTCTGTAAACTCTTTAAGAAATAAACGTGTGAATCTTACCGACCTTAAATCGGTAATCCCTCCAACGGGTTTTGCAAGACTGCCTTGTACTGGAATTCTAAATAAATACCATCTAACATTTGGATTCTGCCCATTAGGAAGTGCACGAGGTCGGTCTTTAAAATCGACTAAGAATTCTTTTAAAGGATTGCTGTCAGGAAGATTATCAAAATCAGATTTTGATGTTGGTAAATTTTGTCTCGTAATTGGCAATTCATATTCGTAATAACTATCAATCGTGTTCATGGTATTATCACGATTAATATCTTCTACATCGGGTTGGGTGTTGGCACCTCTATCGGTATTTGAAAAAGTGTCGGGCGTATTGCCTTCTACGCCATTGTAATTTTTATAGCGATCGAAAATATTGCCGTCGGCGTTTAAAAAATACGCGTAATTATCTTTTGATGGATCGCTTCCAAAACTAGATCCAAAAGTTGCAACTTCCTCCGCATCATCATACCCATCATATCCAACATCTTGATTGGTGCGCTCTTGCCCTGTGGTATCGAATGCATAAACTAGAGATTGATTTTGAGGAATTACTGTACCCCAATCCGTTACAGGAAGCAAATCAATATTTCCATCTTTTGGCAAACCATTCTCATACAATTTTCTACCATCTTTAATAATATCTTCTGAAATATTACCAAGATTGAACACTAATTTCCCTCCTGGATTTGATGGATTTTCTTGAAACGGATCTTGCAACCAAAACTCGATATACTCCACGTTTTGTTGTTCAAAATCGGTTGATGTTAATTGGCGTGTAATGCCCGCCCAAGAGGTTTCAGGGTTATTAATAACATCATTTGTTGCTGAAGGGTCAAAATTATATGGCCCTCTTTCGTTTGGATAATACGCCAAATCTAAGGTGCTCAAAACCGTATTTTGTCCTTGTACCAAATCTCTATCGGGGAATAACTCATTTATAAAAACACGACTGGTATACAAACTGGATAAATCGTTATCTGATATACCATTGGGTCGTTGGCTAGTATAAAAAATGGGATCAATATTGTACCAGTTTAACATGGCTCTACCATAACCATTTTGAATACCATTATTATCATCACCCGGTGATGCTGTTAAGTCCAACGGTCTACTTGATAAAAACCAAGACTGTTGCGATTTTAAATCAATAGAGTTTTGGGTACCTTCAAAATCATCAACATAGGAGGTGGCTTCACCTTTTAAGCTGGTGCCTTTTGGAGACCCTGGTGCTAAATAGGCGAACTCACCACGTAATGATACATTCGATTCTGCATCGGTATCAATATTTGGTAAGGCGTTTGCTAATCGGGTTAAGAACGGTACCTTGGTTGAATAATTACCGTTTATTCCAAAAATGGTGTTATTAATAGGTTCGGTGCCATAATTTGCCTTTTGTGTAATGGGGCGTTCATTTAAATTTAAAAGCGTTCCCCCCAATACAAAGTTTTCGTTAAACTTATGTTCTACATTAATACCTGTGAAGCGTCTTGTTTGCTGACCAAACACCGCATTATTTTCGGTTGAAACTTCGATAGGGGTGTTGGATGCTTTTAACGCTTCATCCAAAATTTGAACACGCCCTAATTGGTAATTTACGGTATAATCAATGCCTTCTACCAACACACGACCACCCGCAGTAACACGAACTGAACCTCGAGGCACATTAAATGATCCAATAGGAATACCATCGCTTCCACTGGATTTATAACGCCCTTTTAATTTGAATTTGTTTTTTTCAACGGCTTCTAGAGCAGCTGTTTTGGTACTGTTATAAAGGACATCGTATACATACTTTACTTGGTTTTCGTTGTATGTGGCATTGTTATCATAATCTTCACTGGCATTAAGTGATAATTTATTAAAGAGGTATTCACCAAAAGGTTCTGCGCTTGGGAAAATAATTTTTCCGCTTTGCGATAGTACCGTAATGCCTTCAACATAATCGAAAAAACCATCACCATTAGATTGCGGATCGTTGTTGAAATTTAATTTATCTAAATTAAACACTCTTAGTAAAGGTGTTTCTTGCAATGGGTCTTCATTAGGACCTGGCGGAGGAAACGCTGTAGAACCTACAGGCTTTATATAATTTAAAGGCGATGCTTCGTTGTAAAAAATATTCAGTTTAAAATCGTCTGAACTCAAGTTGTATGCACCTGTATCATAGATGTTTTTCATCATCAAATCCCAAACTGGCTGTGTAACATTTGTGATGCTGCTTTTTAATAACTTAAGTATTAAATTACTGTTAACCACGTTTGTTACTTGTCCCGACCCATTGGTTGTTACATTGGTTGCATCTACACCATCGTTGGCAAACTCACCTACTTGGTACACTTGCCCGCCTAAGGTATATTGAAATGCCACGGCTAAAACCTCATCGTTATTCAATCGTTGGTTTAACGAAATATACCCTAATTGGGTATTTAAAATATATTCTTGTCCGTTTATTAACTTTCGGGCGTTTTCTAACTTGGCATAATCAAAGCCTTCTCGCACATTTGGTACGGTTATACCATTTTGTACGGTAGCCACATCTCTAATAGCATCTGTAAGTTGAGACCCTGCGCCTCCTACATTGGTGGGATCGAAGGCATTATTTTCATTGTTGGGATATGCTGTTGGTGCTGCAAAAATGGTAACGGCAGAACCCACTTTTTCTGGATCGGACTCGCCTATATCTTGCAACGCCACCACGTTTCTAACATTTTCGGTTCTGTTGCTTCTGTTGGTAACCCAAACTTCAAGTCTTGTTATTTGAAGTCCGCCATTATTAATATACGGATAGGTCGATAAGGCTTTATCGTAAGTATCCCTAAAATATTGTGCTAGGAAGAAATGGCGATTTTCATCATAATCTCTAATGAACAATTCAAATTCTTCTAAAGTACCACCACCTTGTGCCACTACGGTATTGCCTTGTGATTTTTGCTCAGAAAACACCCCTGTTACGGTTGTTTTTCCAAATTGTAATTGGGCCTTTACACCAAATAAACTTTGCGCACCAGTAATTAAACTGCTGTTTAATGGCATGCTTACGTTACCAACTTCTATTTTTTGAATGATATCGTCTTCAGTTGGTGTGTATTCTAATTTTATAAGATTTTGAAAATCGAAGGTAGATTGTGTATCGTAATTGGCGGTTACTTGAAGACGCGTTCCTACTTTGCCCATCAAACTTAAACTGATACGTTGGTCAAAATCGAAGGTGAAATTGCTTCGGTTCCTTGGCGAAAATGACGGATTGTCTTGTTTTGAAAACAGCATCCCTAAATCCATTTCCACAGAGCCTTGTGGCACTACTTCAATGGTATTGCTTCCAAAAATAGATTCAAAAAAATCAGATTTCACATAAAACTCGGGCAATAGGTTTTTTTGAGCTTCATCGGCGCCCTCTTTTTTACCGTCAAAGGCACTTATTTTTTCTTTATAATATTCTTTTACACTTTCTCTTGCTACTAATTCGTAATATTCTTTAGGTGTTAAAATAACGGGGTAATTGATATTAAAACTACCTATTTTTTCAGTATAAATATAACGATTTGTTGTAGCGTCATATGTATATTTAGACTCAATACTATTAGGGTCCGGTGTTTTAATACTTCCTAAATCAAACCCTGTTTTAACCGAATCTTGAGCTGTAGGTTCTTGCGACCAAGCTGCTACAGAAAATAAAAACACAATAATTAAAAACGTGCTTCGACTGCGCTCAGCATGACATTCTTTAAAGGATTTATAAAAATTAAGGTTGGTTATATTCAAAATCTATTATAAATTTTTTAATGCTTGTTTAATAATGGTCTCTACAGTGGCGTCTGGTTGTGCCATAATAATTTTCTCCACAGCACGTTCCGCTTGTTTTCTCACAAAACCAAGCACTTCTAAAGCAGATAACGCTTCATCTTTATTCGTATTGCCTTTAGAAACAGAAACTTCATCAATATCATAAATCTTCAAAACTTTATCTTTTAAATCTATAATAACTCGCTGTGCTGTTTTTGCGCCAATACCTTTAATACCCTGTATTAAAGCCACATCGCTACTAGCGATACCTTCTATCACTTGTTTTGGCGTTAATGAAGATAGCATGGTACGGGCAATACTAGCGCCAATACCACTGACTGAAATTAATAACCTGAAAATTTCACGCTCTGCTAATGATGAAAAACCATAAAGCGTATGTGAATCTTCTTTAACTTGAAGATGTGTGAATAATTTTAAATGTTCATTATCAACAATTTGAGAGTAAGTATGCAACGAAATGTTTAGCATGTAGCCAACACCATTACAATCGATAACAACATCTGTTGGGTTTTTCTCTACAAGTTTTCCTTGAATATGTGTGATCATTTATAGCAATTCGTTAATCGACCAAATGTAATAAATTTATTTTCAACAGAATTACTTAGAGTTTCCCTTTTCCAATTCTAACTTTTCCTTTTGCTGTGCATCAATTACTGCAATGGCTGTCATGTTCACTATTTCATCTACATTAGCACCCAATTGAAGAATGTGCACTGGCTTACGCATACCCATCATGATGGGGCCAATAGATACCGCTTCGTTTAATTCTTTTAATAATTTATAGGTGATATTTGCCGAATCTAAATTTGGAAAAATCAAAGTATTTACTTTTTTACCAACCAATTTTGAAAACGGAAATTTTTCTTGAAGCATTTCAGCATTTAAAGCAAAGTCTGTTTGTAACTCGCCATCTACAACCATATCGGGATAATAACGGTGTAAATGCGCTACGGCATCACGTACTTTTGTTGCATTTTCGTAGGAAGATGAACCAAAATTTGAATAAGAAATCATTGCCATAACCGGATCCATCCCAAACATTTTAACTACTTGAGAGGTCATTTGTGCAATCTTGGTTAATTCCCTCGAAGTTGGGTTTATATTTATAGATGTATCACTTAAAAACATGGGACCACGCTTGGTCATCATGACATTGGTAGTTGCCACACGCGATGTGCCTTTTGCCATACCTATAAGCTCTAACATAGGCTTTACAACCGTTGGATAGTTTCTGGAATATCCTGAAATTAAGGCATCGGCATCACCTTCATTTACCATCATTGCCGCAAAATAGTTGCGCTCCCGCATTAAACGTTGCGCCGAATAATAGGTCACGCCACGACGTTTGCGTTGCTCCCAATACTCTTTGGCATACTTGTTTTTTCTATCGTTTTCTTCTTCGGTTTTTGGATCTATTATAAGTATATCTTCAGCATCAAATTCAATTTCAGCCATCAATTCTTTAATGGTTTCAACTCTCCCTAATAAAATGGGAATCGCAATACCTTCTTCATAAACTATTTGAGCTGCTTTTATAACTGCAAGTTGGTCTGCTTCGGCATAAACAACACGTTTAGGATCCAGTTTTGCACGGTTAAACAACAATCTTATAAGTTTGTTATCATTCCCTAAGCGCTCTCTTAATTCATCTTTATATTTTTCCCAATCTAGAATGGGTTCTTGGGCAACACCACTTTCCATAGCCGCTTTAGCTACAGCTGGTGGTACTTCGGCAATTAAACGGGGATCGAAAGGTTTTGGTATGATATATTCCTTACCAAATGTCAATCTGGTCTCTCCATAGGCAATATTAACTTGCTCCGGCACAGATTCTTTAGCCAATCTTGCCAATGCTTTTACTGCCGCCATTTTCATTTCCTCATTAATTTTGGTTGCACGCACATCTAGTGCACCACGAAATATAAATGGAAATCCAAGTACGTTGTTTACTTGGTTAGGATGGTCACTTCTACCCGTAGCCATAATAATATCTTTACGTGTAGCAATGGCTATGTCATATTTTATCTCTGGATCTGGGTTTGCCATAGCAAATACGATGGGGTTTTCAGCCATGGACAGCAACATTTCTGGCGACACGATGTTTGCCATAGACAAACCAATAAACACATCGGCATCTACCATGGCTTCATCAAGCGTATCTATTCTTCTGTGGGTAGCGTATTCGGCTTTTTCAGATGACAAATTTTCCCTATCGTCCCTAATAACGCCTTTGCTATCTAGCATCACCATGTTTTCTCGTTTGGCACCACATGCTTGGTATAAACGTGAACAAGAGATGGCTGCAGCACCCGCACCACTTATTACGATCTTAACTTCATCTAGTTTTTTCTTTGCAATTTCAACCGCATTAATTAAAGCTGCTGCCGATATAATAGCTGTACCATGCTGGTCGTCGTGCATTACAGGAATATCGAGCTCTTCTTTTAAACGTCTTTCTATTTCGAATGCTTCTGGCGCTTTGATATCTTCTAGATTAATACCTCCAAAAGTGGGCGCTATATTTTTTACAGTGGCAATAAATTCTTCAACATTTTCGGTATCAACCTCAATATCAAACACATCAATATCGGCAAAAATTTTAAATAACAACCCTTTACCTTCCATTACTGGCTTTGAGGCTTCAGGTCCAATATTCCCTAAACCCAAAACCGCCGTACCGTTTGATATTACAGCGACCAAATTACCTTTGGCCGTGTATTTATAGGCATTGTTTTTATCTTTTTCAATTTCCAAACATGGTGCCGCTACACCTGGTGAATAGGCAAGTGCTAAATCGCGTTGGGTTGAATATTTTTTGGTTGGAACCACTTTAATTTTACCTGGAGTAGGCTTTGCGTGGTATATAAGGGCTTCTCTACGTTTACTTTCTTCGCTCATAGGAATAAATTAGCTAATCGAACAAAGATAATAATCATATCATTGATAACACTATTCTTTTCACGGAAACTCCTATTCTTTTTTACGTAGGTATTAATACGGCTTAAACTTTGAAATTACTCTTTTAAAAAATCAATATTTCGCTTTAAGCCAGAAAATTTTTTATAAGAGAATCCATTAGAAATACAACTAACTATTAAAAAAATCATTAACCTTTTCCTTATAACTTCTTGAAATAGGCAAGTGATATTGAGCATTCACTACAACCTCGTTACCATTCAGTGTAGAAAAATCCGGATTTACCAAAAAGGATCTGTGAATACGAATAAACCCATCTAGTTGTTGTTCCCATTCAGATATTTTGATGTTATTTTTATACTGACTCCCATCTGAAAGAATTGCTAAAGTAAAATCGCCTCTACTTTCAATGTAGATCAAATTATTAATTTTAATTATTGTTTTCTTTCTATCACTGAATATTGAAATTGTTTCTCCGTAACTTTTCTTCTTTTTTTTAAATATTATTTGTTCTAAAAGGATAAAAAAACCAATAATAACCCAGATAAAAACAGGATTTATAAGTGTTTTTTCAATTGAACCTGCTTTTAATTCCAAAAAATACCAATATGCCAATGTAATAGCAAGATACCCCCAATAAAGAGACACCATAGATATAAAAAAATATCGAATCCATTTTTTAAGCCCTTTTAATGGTCCAATTTTTTGTATACCATATTTAATCAAAAAAGCTATTGGCAAAAAAAAGAGTGCTGTTAACCATGCATTCCAGAAATAAGGAATAGAGTTTTGAAGTAAAATAGCTAATAAAAAAGAAGCTATTAACCAATAAATAATTTTATGGATTTGTTTTTTTGTCACATTGTAAAAATATAATAATTAGCTCTAACTAAACCGAAAATATAATCCACAATAGCTTGACAAATGGATTTAACAACTCCAGAAAGGTTTTTAACATTGGTACTTAGCTGTGATTATTAATACATTTGAATATCAACTTTAAAACAAAAATTATGTTAGATTTATTTTATGAAGGTGGTTCGTTATTTATGACCATACTTACTATTTTACTGTTAGGTGTTATTGTGTGTTTTTGGAAATTCCCTGAATGGATTAAAGAGGTTGGTTTGTTAGCTCTATCATTTGGGATTTTGGGTCAAATTATAGGATTATATGGTGCTTTTAAAGGCATAGAGCAAATGGGACAAGTTAGCCAAGAAATGATGGCTGGTGGATTAAAAGTCAGTTCAATAACTACAATTTATGGATTACTTATTTATATAATCTCTCTTATATTGAGATTAATTAATAAACCAAGATTGAGTTAAATTAAACCAATTAGGATTAATTATTGAAACTAAATCAGTAATTAGTCCTGATTCTTTAAAAAATCAATATTCCGCTTTAAACCAGAAAATTTAGTGCGTTTTACTGCCGAATTTTTAAATACTTTTTCAAAAACGTCTTCCGTAATCTCTTCCCAATCTTTTTTGGTCATTGATAATAATTCGGGATGCGGATTAAACAATGGCTCACTATGCGCTTTTGAAAATCGGTTCCATGGACATACATCTTGACATACATCGCAACCAAACATCCAATCATCAAATTTCCCTTTAAATTCTGTTGGTATGTTTTCTTTTAATTCGATGGTGAAATACGAAATACATTTGCTTCCATCAACTACATACGGCTCGGTGATGGCTTGTGTTGGGCAAGCATCGATGCATGCCGTACATGTGCCACAATGATCTGTTGTTTGCGAATCATACTCCAACTCTAAATCGACAATCAATTCTGCAATAAAATAAAACGAGCCGACTTGCTGGGTTAGTAAATTACTATGCTTTCCAATCCAACCCAAACCCGATTTTGCTGCCCAAGCTTTATCTAAAACGGGAGCGGAATCTACAAAAGCACGCCCATGAACGTCGCCAATTTCTTCTTGAATAAAATTTAAAAGTGATTTCAGTTTTTCTTTTATGACGAAATGATAATCGGTTCCGTAAGCGTATTTTGATAGCTTATAACTTTCTTTATTTTGTTCTTCTGAAGGATAATAATTCAATAATAAAGAAATAACGGATTTTGAATCTTCCACCAGTTTTGTTGGATCCAAACGTTTATCAAAATGGTTTTCCATGTACTGCATTTGCCCATGCATATTGTTGTTTAACCATTTTTCCAGTCGTGGCGCTTCTGCTTCTAAAAATTGCGCTTTACTAATGCCACAGGACAAAAAACCGAGGCGTTTGGCTTCGGTTTTGATGAGTTGTGCGTGTAATTGTTTGTTATTCATTAGTTATACTGTCACACTGAGCGCAGTCGAAGTGCTAATTTAACTTAATCTTTATACTTAATAATGTGTTGCATTTCTACACTCCGAAAGTATCTGAAGCATATCAAAATCTCCATTTATTAAAGCTTGTTTTTTTGCTCTTGTCCATCCCTTAATTTTCTTTTCAAAATAAATGGCTTGTAAAACATCATTAAATTCTTGATAAAATCCCAAAGTTAATGGTCTTCTTTTATATGTATAAGAATCTATTTTGTATCCTGATTGATGCTCATTAAATCTTTTTTCTAAATCGTTTGTTATTCCGATATAATAAGACTCATCCGAACATTTCAGAATATATACAAAGTAAAAATACATTCGTTACTATTTAAGGGCTTCGACTGCGCTCAGCCTGACATTAGAAATTAAATTCAAAACAATCCTCCTTGAATATTTCCTTTTATCTTACCCAAATGTTTATAGGCAAGTTCTGTAACTTCACGTCCACGAGGGGTACGCATAATAAAACCTTGTTGTATTAAAAAGGGTTCGTAAACTTCCTCAATAGTTTCAGCACTTTCACTAACTGCCGTTGCCAACGTAGAAATCCCTACTGGTCCGCCTTTAAATTTATCAATTATGGTGGTTAAGATTTTGTTGTCCATTTCATCTAAACCAAAAGCATCTACATGCAAGGCTTCTAATGCATATTTTGCAATTTTTATATCGATGCTACCGTTTCCTTTTATTTGGGCAAAATCTCGAACCCGACGTAATAAAGCATTGGCAATACGTGGGGTTCCCCTACTTCTCCCAGCAATTTCTATGGCGGCTTCCATGGTAATGGCAACATTTAATATGGAAGCACTACGCTGAACAATCGTTGTTAAAAGTTCGGTGTTATAATATTGTAATCTGCTTTGAATACCAAAACGGGCACGCATGGGTGCGGTTAACAAACCTGAACGCGTCGTTGCACCGACCAAGGTAAACGGATTTAAATTAATTTGAACGGAACGTGCATTCGGACCTGATTCGATCATAATATCAATCTTGTAATCTTCCATGGCGGAGTACAAATACTCTTCTACAATGGGGCTTAACCGATGGATTTCATCAATAAACAACACATCGCGTTCTTCAAGATTGGTAAGTAAGCCTGCTAAATCACCAGGTTTGTCCAATACAGGACCCGAAGTGATTTTTATACCAACGTTTAGCTCATTTGCAAGAATGTGTGCAAGTGTCGTTTTACCTAGTCCTGGAGGGCCGTGAAATAAAGTATGGTCTAATGCTTCATCACGCAAATTGGCTGCTTGAACAAATACCTGAAGGTTCTCCAGCACTTGGTCTTGCCCCGTGAAATCATCAAAAGACAACGGTCTTAATTTTTTTTCGACGTCTAATTCTTCTGGAGAAAAGTTTTCGTTTGTTGGATCTAGGTTTTCGTTCATAACAACTTCTTGCGAAGGCAGGATTTTTTTTATTACTTTATCTACAAAGTGGATTCCTGTCTTTACTTCGACTTCGCTCAGTATAAACTCCGGAATAACAATAAAAGCAAATATAAAGAAAAAAGACCTTTGCAATGAAGATTCAATACAAAGGTCTTTGATAATTTATTATGTTATTACAAGATTCCAACTTTCACTTCGACAAGCTTAACAAACTATGTTCCACAAAACCAATTTAAACCATACATTGTCAGACTGAGCGCAGTCGAAGTCCTTCTTACCTCTTCTTTATTAATACAGCTTCGACAAGCCAGTGTGACATGCAGGAAGTTGCTTAATTCAAAATAGTGAATTCACAACGTCTGTTTATGTCATAATCTTCTTCTTTACAAATACCTTCTTTAATGCACTCGTTAAGTGGTTGCATTTCACCATAACCCATACTTTTTAATCGACTTCTTTCAATGCCTTTACTTACTAAATACTCTAAAGTGGATGCGGCTCGACGTTTTGATAAATCCAAATTGTATTGGTCGTTACCACGGGCATCGGTATGTGCCGATACTTCAACTTCCATTGTTGGATATTTTTTCATTAAATCTACCAACACATTTAAAGTAGTAGCGGCATCGTCACGAATTTTAGACTTATTGAAATCGAAATAGATTTTATCCAATTCAACCTTTATATCGCCTTTTTCGTTTTGTTTCACACGTTCTTCAGCATCAGCAAACGATTCTAAAATTAAATAAATACTGTGCTTTCCTTGACCATCCGTTGAGAACTCCACATCTTGCGGTATGTAAGCTTTACGGGTACCTCTAATTTTATATTTTTTGTTTGGTTCAATTTTGAACAAATAATCCGCTTTTGAACCTACAATAGAATCTTGAAGCACATTTCCAGCATCGTCAAATAATGTTACCAATGATCCTGGCAATAATTCTTTGTTGTTTTTATCTTGTACCAAACCTTCAACCAGATATTTGGTTAAGATGTTTTCCTCTCTTCCGAAGCGATATAACCTATCCAACCCACTTCTGTTTGAAGACACAAACCCTTTATTGTCTTTTTCTCTAATACTATAAGCAAAATCATCTAAACTACTATTGATGCTGCTTCCTAAATTCACTGGCTTGTCGAAATTTCCATTCACCAAATTACTTCTAAAAACATCCAATCCGCCATACCCTAAATGACCATCAGACGCAAAATACAATACATCTAAATCGCTTATATACGGAAATTGCTCGCGGTGTTTTGTGTTTATTTTAGCTCCTAAATTTTCTGGTTCTCCGTAAGTCCCATCGTCGTTAATGGCTACTTTATAAATGTCGAAACCTCCCATGGTTCCTGGCATATCGCTGGCAAAATATAGTGTTTTTCCATCTTTACTTATTGACGGATGTTCACAACTGTATGTATTCGAATTAAATGGCAATTCTTTTACATGGGTCCACTTTCCATCTATTAATTCCGCTTTTAAAATTTGAATATGCGCAATACGTTCTTCTTCAATTTTAGAACGCGTATGGTTGGTTCTATTGAAATACATGGTTTTTCCATCTCTACTAAAGGTCGCATTACTTTCGTGTGAATTGGTATTTATTTCATCTGAAAAAGGAACAACGTTTTCCAACTGCCCATCGTCTGTTAAATTTCCAGAATATAAATCCAGATATGGTAATTTATTCCATGAATATGACGGGTTTTCGATATTTCTGGTTGAAGCGAAAGCCACTTGATCGTCACCATAAAAAGATAAACCAAAATCACTATTCGTAGATGTTTCGTTTGCTACTTGTGCTAACTGAAACGTATGAGGTGTTGTTTTGTCGTTTAACTCTATAAAAGCAGGGGTATTAATTTGCTGGTTGTAATATGTGCTTAAATGCACATCGGCCTCCTTATAATCTTCAACTCCTTTTAAAGCCTGTGCGAACCTAAAACGATATTCAACATCTACAGAGTCGCCATAATTAACAAACAGCTCCCTATAGGTTTTAACCGCTTTTTGAAGATTGGTATTGAAGTAATAACTATCAGCTAAATTTTGAAGTACTTCTTGTGTGCGGTCTTCGGTTTCGTATATTTCGGCAGCTTCAATGTAAGCTCTCTTTTCAAAAAGCTTATTGGCCCGTTTAAGGTTTCCCTTTTGTGCTAGTGCGATTCCACTAACTAATAAAAGGCTTGCAAGTATATATATGTGTTTTTTCATGTGGTAAATTTTATTGTTTTTTAACTGTCACATGCAGCATTCATAATAGTGTATATTCTTGAACTTTGAATTTTAGAAATGGATGTTTCATCTTTATAGTCTTTATGGTTAGAAGAATCTAGGTGAACGATCGTAACCGCCTTTAAGTCCTAATAAATCAATGTCAAACAAAATAAATATTTCGTGAGAGCCTGAATTGTAATCACCAAGGTTGTTTGTTGTAAAATCGTAAGCGTACCCTATTTTTAAATCTGGCATCACTCTAAAACTTATTAATCCACTTATAGCATCATCTAAACGGTAGCCTAAACCAGCTTCCAACTTTTCATTAATTAGAACATTGGTTGTAAGATCCAATGCTAATGGTGCACCTTGAACCGACTTTGCCATAAACGCAGGTTTCAATTTTAGATTTTGATTAATATCAAATACATAACCACCTGTTAAATAATAATGAATACTTTGAACGCCTGTTGCTTTTACGCCATTTTCGGTTTCGATATGTTTTGAGTTCAGCATATTGGGGGCTGATAAACCAACATAATAGTTATCGGTGAAATAATATGCCCCAACACCTATATTCGGGAACGTTTGACTGATGTTTTCGTTAAAAGCCATATCTGTTGAAGCACTGCCCGATTGCAAATTAAAGCCATCGAAATTAACATTAAAAAATGTGAATCCTGCTTTAAGCCCTAATGATAATTTTCCGCCTTTTAAACCCATTGGTAACACATACGCAAAATCTGCATAAATGTTATTTTCCTGAACCACATCGCCTAAATTATCATTGGTAAAGGAAATACCGGCTTCCATTTTCTCGTTGATGGGTGTATGGGCAAAAAAGGTTCCTGTTTTTGGAGCTCCTTCAATACCTACCCATTGCGTTCTGTATAATCCACCCATATTTAAAATGGCTGCTTCCGATGTAGCATACGCTGGATTTATTACGCTCATGTTGTACATATACTGTGTAAACTGAGGGTCTTGCTGCGCAAAACTTTGTAAGGACACGAGGATTAACCCTACTATGGCAGCTATTTTATGATATATATTTAAATTGTTCATATTTTCTAAATTGTGTTTATCTAAAAATTATCTGCTTAAGTATAAATGTCCTTGTTTTGGTTTGTTCTCGCCATCATTAAAATTGAAAATGTAATAATACATGCCTACTGGCAAGTCACCTTTAAACGTAGTTCTTGACTGATTTGGTTTTCCATCAAAACGAGGCGTTGACGCTTTTCCTTTATAAACAATATTGCCATAGCGGTTATAAATCTCTATTTCAAAATTCGGATATAGAATGGCTAAATTATCAACCTCATAGGTATCATTAACACCATCTCCATTGGGTGAGAATCCATCTGGTAAAAAAAGTTCACCACATGAAGTTAAATCTGGTGTAACTGCTAAACGTACGTTACTTTCACATCCTGTAGCGGCATCAACCAATGCTGCGTAATAGGTTGTTAAATTAATAAGAGTTGAAGTGTCACTAATCATTGACCCATTAACATCCGCGTCATACCATACAACATTAGCAGTATTGGAATCGTATTCCGTAATATTAAGTGAAAGATCATTTATAGTTGGATTATCATTGATACAATATTCCTTACTTGGATCGTTTAATGTCGGTGTAGGCGCATTATTAATAATTGCATTAATTTGAACACTCAATGAAGATTCACAACCTGAAGCTGTCGTTTGAGTAGCAAAATAATCTTCACCATTTACCAATGCTGTAGATGTGCTTAATGGTGTAGACAAAGTCGCATCGGCATACCAAGAAACCGTTCCTGTTGGCCTTATACTTGCTGACAAATCTGCGACTGTGGGATTATCTACTAAACAAAACGATGGATTTGGTTCTAACACGACTATTTGAGGTGAATCGTTAACTGTTACAGTAATTTGTGCACTAGAATCTGGTGAACACGGCGAAACGGCTGCAACTGTATAAGTATATACACCTGCGACATCAGCACTTGGGTCGAATATTCCTGTTCCGCTCGCTAATGCTGGCGACCAAGTTCCTCCACTTTGTGCTGAAGTTCCTAAAAGTGGGAATAAATCGGTTGAACCATCTATAACACATATTGTAGCTGTAGTATCTGTTCCCGCATTAGGCGCTAGAGTAACCGAAACAATCACATCACTACTTACTGTTCCGCAAGCATTTGTTAATGTGTATGTGTAAGTTCCTGGAGCATCAACTAAGGGGTCAAAAACACCTGTGCCACTCGACATCGCTGGTGACCAAGTACCTCCTGTATCGGCACTTCCAATTAAAGTGAATAAATCGGTTGTTCCGTTATTGCTACAAACATCTAATGTATTGTTACTACCTGCATTTAAAGGCTCTTCAATTGTTACGGTTATCATGGTGCTTGCATCTATACAAGGTGAAGATGCTGTCACTAAATAGGTAAATTGATAATTGCCTGCTGATAATCCAGTAGCATCAAAAATACTTCCTGATAAAGCGCCTGTACCATCTACATCTTGCCATGTACCTCCAGCATCTTGCGTACCATCCAGTCCAGTAAATAAATCGATGGTATTGTTAGTATTACAATCCACAATTGGAATGGGGTTTCCTGATTTTGGTGACACATAAATAGTTGCAGTTACTAATGTTCTAACCGAAGATTCACAACCTGTGGTTGCATCGGTTTGAGTTGCATAATAGTTGTTGCCGTTAACTAAAGAAGTAGTCCCTGATAATGGCGTTCCTCCCGTTGCGTTATCATACCATTTTATAGAAGTTCCTGTTGCTGTTAAATCTGAAACGGTAGCAGTATCACAAAACTCTTGGGTTACTGAAGCTGTTGGCGCTGGTGTATCGTTAACAATAATGGTCACTGTTACCAAAACATCGTCACAACTACCAATGGCATCAACGTCGAATGTAAAATTATAAGAGCCCATTGCAAGACCATCAAGCGTTACTAAATTTCCTGATAAAGCACCTGAAGTATCATCATCATTCCACACTCCTGTTTGGTCTTCTCCAGTTAATAAGTCAAATAAATCATAGGTTTGACCTGATGTTATTGAAGCTACACAAAATTCAACTGGTGCATTAGCTGTTCCTGATTCCGGTGCATTTTCAACGCTCACAAGTACTGTTGAACTGTTTGAACACCCATTGGCATCTGTAATGGTATAGGTGAAATTATATGAACCAATGACCAGCATGGTTAAATCGACATTGCTTCCACTTAGAGCCCCTGTTGTATTATCATCAGCCCAAGTACCTCCTGCATCTTCTCCAGAAAGTTGACCGAATAAGTCCAATGGTGAATTCGCTGCCAAATCATTTTCACAAAATATCGCTGGCGTTGGTGTTCCCGTAACTGGTAATGGGTTTATTGTGACGGTGACGGTTACTAAAACATCGTCGCAGCTTCCAATAGCATCCACATCAAAAGTGAAATTATAATCGCCCGGTGTCAAACCAGATAAATCTACAGGATTTGAAACCATTACTCCCGTGTTATCTAAACCTGAATACCAAGTTCCTGTTTGGTCTTCACCTGTTAGTAAATCGAATAAGTTGTAACTGGCCGGCGCTAAACCTACACAAAATTCAACTGGTGCATTAGCTGTTCCTGATTCCGGTGCATTTTCAATGCTCACAAGTACTGTTGAACTGTTTGAACATCCATTGGTATCTGTAATGCTATAGGTAAAATTATAGGAACCAATGGCCAGCATGGTTAAATCGACATTACTTTCACTTAAGGCGCCTGTTGTATTATCGTCTGTCCAAGTACCTCCTGCATCTTCTCCTGAAAGTTGACCGAATAAGTCCAATGGTGAATTCGCTGACAAATCATTTTCACAAAATATCGCTGGCGTTGGTGTTCCCGTAACTGGTAATGGGTTTATTGTGACGGTGACGGTTACTAAAACATCGTCGCAGCTTCCAATAGCATCCACATCAAAAGTGAAATTATAATCGCCCGGTGTCAAACCAGATAAATCTACAGGATTTGAAACCGTTGCTCCCGTGCTATCTAAACCTGAATACCAAGTTCCTGTTTGGTCTTCACCTGTTAGTAAATCGAATAAATTATAGCTGGTCGGCGCCAAACCTTCACAGAATGCAACTGGCGCAGTTGCTGTTCCAGATTCCGGTGCAGGTAATATGGTAATCGAAATGGTTTCATCATCCGTACAAGTACCATTATCAATAGTATAAACAAAATTATAAGGACTACCTGAAACTGTAAAACTTGAAATATCTATTGGATTTGTTACGGTTACATTACTAGCATCTATCCAAGTACCACTATTGTTATCTTGAGAACCATCTAAAGCATCAAACAAATCGAATGGTGAATTTGAAGCCAAATCATTTTCGCAAAACGTTTGGTTAATAGCATTTCCTGCATTAGGGTCCGCTAAAATAACCACTTGAACTGTCGTAGATTCTTCTGGACAAGGGTTTGGCGAAACATTTTGAGTATATGTAAAATTATGTGCTCCAATTATTAATGTTGATAGATCAAGCGTTGATGGATTTAAAACCGTAGGGTCTGAACTACTAGTACCTTGTGTCCATAAACCATCTTGGTCTTCATTATTTAAAAGTGAAAATAAATCAAATGATGTTGGTGCAGTAGATTCACAAAACGTAGCTGGACTTGTTGGTGAAACCGTTCCAGAAGTAAACGTTTCATATATGGTAATTGTAATATTAGCTGTGTCTTGTGGACAAGCACCATTACTTGGAACCGTATAAGTAAAGGTATGAATTCCAGCTGTAAGTGTTGAAATATTAACTGTGCCTTGATTGCCGTTTGAGGTTGGCAAAGGTCCCGACCAAGTTCCGTTTATATCTGGTGTCCCACCAAGTTCATCAAACAAATCGAAAGGGTCCATTGGAACACTATCATCACAATAGTCTAAAGTTGCAGAAATTCCAGCATCAACCGGGTTATTAATATTAACTAATACAGGCATAGCATTACTGTCACAAAAACTATCAACTATTACATAATAAGTGTTTCCATTTACCAATGGTGTAGACAGCGATAAAGCAGGAGGAATAGGATTGCCAGAACCATCCAGATTTTGATACCATTTAAATGTAGATGTTGTTCCTGGATTCAAATTAGTTACAGTTGGATTTGAATCAGAACAAAACATTTGAGTACTTGGTGGCGTTGGGTCTGAAGGTGAATCAACAACGATAGTATCCCCTTCTTCAATTTGGCTCTTGTTGCCTAAATTATCAACAAAAATGATATAATAAGTATAAAACCCAGATAATGGATCTATAGCATTTGCCAAATCCGTTAATTCAAAATCATTATAAACCTCAACAGAACCTCCCATTGGAATATTAGGCTGCAGCACATCATCAATATATGTTTGTACGGTTGGGTTTTCATTACTACAATAAATAGCATCAAGCTGTTGTCCGGATTTATTAACCTGAAAGTCAATAGTAATTGGAACTCTTGGACCACATGAACCTGTGTTATCATCTACATAATAGGTGCCCTCCGAAACTAGCTGTGCAGGGTTTAAGGCAGTACCTCCAGAAGAAGTAAGATACCAACTTATGCCACCCCCATTATCAGTTACATAGTTATTACTGTCAGTATTTAAATCCGAAAAAGTATATCCCGAAGCATCTTGAATTGTTGGAGATGGATCATTAATTGATGGACATTGGGCATTAACTTTAAGAGCTGTCCCAAGGAATACCATTAGATAGATTGTAAAAAACCTTACATATCTAAATGAGTAGTTTGTTTTCATCTGTTTGTATTGATTGTTTTTTAATTGTCAGATGGAACACCCTTTATAATCATCTTCGTGTGTGAATGTAGTTCTCTCATGGGTGTTTCATAGTATGGGTTAGTTATAGATTTGGGTTAATAGATATTTAAGCTATGGCCCTATTTAATTTACTTACAAATATATATAAAATTCTTAACAGATATGCAATTTAACGCATTTTTTTGTATTTAAACGATATTTTCATGTATTTTATATCTCTTCTAAAAAAGATTAAACAAAAAAACTCATCTTGTGGAGATGAGTTTTTTGATTTAATGTAAAAAATATGTTTTTAATGCTGAAGTTCTTCCTCGCCTTCTTTTAATGGAATATTTTGAGGCACAAAGTCTACATCATGTCCTGGTTTACTATAATCATATGCCCAACGGTACACGTGAGGAATGTCTCCTGGCCAGTTACCGTGCATATGTTCCACTGGTGTTGTCCATTCAAGTGTAGTTGATTTCCATGGATTTTGAGTGGCTTTCTTTCCATAGTAAATACTGCTAAAAAAGTTATATAGATATACTATTTGAACCACACCACCAATTAAAGCAAAGATGGTAATGATAACATTTACGTTTGCTAAATCGTCAAATAATGGAAAATTAGTATTTGTATAATAACGACGTGGTAAACCTGCCATACCTATAAAATGCATTGGAAAAAACACCCCATAAGCACAAACAGCTGTAATCCAGAAGTGAATATATCCTAAGTTTTTATTTAACATACGACCAAACATTTTTGGATACCAGTGGTAAATACCTGCAAACATACCGTAAAGAGCCGATATACCCATTACCAAGTGGAAGTGAGCTACCACAAAATACGTATCGTGTACATTAATATCTAAAGCGCTATCTCCAAGAATAATACCTGTTAAACCTCCAGTAATAAATGTTGATACAAATCCAATGGAAAATAACATGGCAGGGTTCATTTGTAAATTACCCTTCCAAAGTGTCGTAATCCAGTTAAATGCTTTTACAGCAGATGGAATTGCAATTAATAGCGTAGTAAATGTAAACACCGATCCTAAGAATGGATTCATTCCAGAAATAAACATATGGTGACCCCAAACGATGGTTGATAAAAACGCAATAGCTAATATAGATGCAATCATCGCACGATAACCAAAAATAGGCTTACGAGAGTTTGATGCCATAATTTCTGATACCAGACCCATGGCAGGTAATATAACGATATATACCTCAGGGTGACCTAAGAACCAAAATAAATGCTCAAACAATACAGGAGACCCGCCTTGGTAATGTAAAACTTCACCTTGGATAAATATATCTGATAAGAAGAATGATGTTCCAAAACTTCTATCCATAATTAATAATAAAGCAGCAGATAACAATACTGGGAATGATATAATACCAATAATCGCAGTAATAAAAAATGCCCAAATTGTTAAAGGTAATCTTGTCATAGACATCCCTTTAGTACGCAAGTTAATGACCGTAACTACATAGTTAAGCGATCCCATTAATGACGACGCAATAAAGATAGCCATAGATACCAACCATAGGGTCATACCCATTCCAGACCCTCCTTGAGCCATTGGTAAAGCACTTAATGGTGGATAAATCGTCCATCCAGCAGCAGCAGGTCCAGCCTCAACAAACAATGATATGACCATGATTACACTTGAAAGGAAGAATAACCAATAAGAAATCATATTTAAAAAGCCTGAAGCCATATCGCGTGCTCCAATTTGCAACGGAATTAGTAAGTTACTAAATGTTCCACTTAAACCAGCAGTTAGTACAAAGAATACCATGATAGTACCATGAATGGTTACCAAAGCTAAATAAATATCAGCATCCATAACACCTTCTGGTGCCCATTTGCCTAATAATGCCTCAAACAATACGTTAGGTTGCTCTGGCCATGCAATTTGCATACGGAACATCATAGACATTAAAACACCTATTACTCCCATAATAGTACCTGTAACTAGGTACTGCTTAGCAATCATTTTATGATCCTGACTAAATATATATTTAGTTACAAAGGTTTCTTTATGATGATGTCCGTGGTCGTCATGAGCGTCGTGAGCGTGAGTATCTTCGTGTGCTGACATAATCTTATAGCGTATTTATCTTTTTTAATTAATTAACTAGAGAGTTTTTGAATTCTTTTTGCTCTTTCATCCAAGCATCATATTCTTCTTGAGTTTCCACTACAATCTTCATTTGCATATTGTAATGGGATTTTCCACAAATTTTATTACATAATAATAAATAATCAAACTCGTATCTATCTAAAGCCTCACCGCCTTCAGCAATTAACTTCTGACTTTTTTCAACTCTAATATTATTAATATTTGCAATTTTCTCAATCATTTCTGGTGTTTGTCTCATCTCTGCAGTAGTAACTGTTGGAGTAAACCCAAATTGGGTTATCATACCTGGTACACAGTTCATTTGAGCCCTAAAGTGTGGCATGTAAGCAGAATGCAATACATCTTGTGAACGCATTTTGAATAATACTGGCTTACCAACCGGCAAATGCAATTCGGTAGTAATAACATCATCTTGTGCATTTGGGTCAGCTTCATCTAAACCTAAAATATTAGCGCGATCGATATCGATTAAACGAACATTAGCTTTTCCTAATGTATTATCTGCACCGCCATATCTTGCTTTCCAGTTAAATTGTTGTGCATACAACTCTATAACTAATGGGTCGTCACTTTCATCAACACCCATAATGTTTATCCACGTATTTAACCCGTAAATAATTAAACCCGCTAAAACGATAACTGGAATGATTGTCCAGATAGCTTCTAACTTATTATTATCTGCAAAAAACAAGGCTTTCTTACCCTTTTCACCTTTATATTTAAAAGCAAAGTAATGTAATAGGAATTGTGTTATTGTTTGCACAAAGAAAATGATAACCATGGAGATAATCATTAAGTTATCTATGGTTGGACCATGCTCTGATGCCGAGTTAGACATTAAAGGCAAATCACCCCATTTTGCAAAACACACAATGGTAATTATATAAATGAACGCTAAGAAGCCCATCATTAAGTATCCATTGATTGTATTATCCTTGTCGTTGGCAATTTGAGAGTTTTCGCTTTTAGCTTGCGCCAAATCGAAAATCTTTACCATTTGCCAAATGGCAACTAAAATAAATACTAAAACTATAATTGTTAATAAAGCAGTCATTGTTATCGTTCGTCTTTATATGTATCTTAATTAATAATGAAAATCTTCACTTTCTTTTCTAAAAGGATATCCTTTTACAAGTAATGGTGCCTTTGTTAAAGCTGTAAATACTACAAATATGAATAATCCAGCAAAAAGCACTATCGAACTAATTTCAGGAATACCAATAAACCATCGGTCTCCTACTGTAGCTGGCATTATCATATTGAAAATATCTATATAATGACCTGCCAATATTACAAGACCTGCCATAACAACAAACCAAGGAATACGTTTATAGTCTGCATTCATCAACATTAAAATTGGGAATACAAAGTTCATAACCACCATACCTAAGAATGGTAATTTGTAATCGTTAAAACGTGATATAAAATAAGTGACCTCTTCTGGAATGTTTGAATACCAAATAAGCATAAATTGTGAGAACCATAAGTAAGTCCAGAAAATACTGAAAGCAAACATGAATTTAGCAACATCATGCAAATGATTTTCATTGACAAACTCCAAATAATTTCTAGATTTTAAGTAAATAGTAATTAACGCTAAAACAGTAATACCACTTACAAACATACTAGCAAATACATACCATCCAAATAAGGTTGAGAACCAGTGTGGATCTACACTCATAATCCAATCCCAAGACATCATAGATTCTGTATAAATAAAGAATACTAAGAACCCTGCTGCAATTCTAAAAGACTTTTTAAAGTTACTATTATCTTCCGCCGTATCTTGAGCAATAGAAAATTTACGGGCAAAATGACGGTATAAACTCCAACCGGCAATAAATACCAAACCTCTAAATGTAAACCATCCTATATTTAACCATCCCGATTTACCTTGGATTAATTTATCGTGAGCTACTACTTCTGGATCCATCCAAACAAATAAATTGTAATGACCAATAGTCCCAGATGCTACAGCGATACCTAAAACTATTAAAGCACCAGGCAATACATAAGCTGTAATACCTTCCATCACTCTAAATAGTACTGGAGACCATCCTGCTTGGGATGCAATTTGAATCGCATAAAAAGCTAGAATCCCTAAGGCAATCATCATAAAGAAAAATGCAGCTACATATAGTGCAGACCACGGTCTGTTAGCTATTTGATGCTGAACATGCTCAATGTGTTCTTTGTGTGCGTCAACTTCTGCATGTGCTTCTTCTCCATGCGCATTTTCAGTGGCATGTGCATCATGACTTGGTGTTTCATGGGAAGCTTCTACTGCATGACCCCCACCGTGATGAGATTCTTCTGCAAGTAAGGTTTCAACTTCTTCAAAAGATTTATGAGATGTCATAAAACCATATCCTACACCTAATGCTCCTAATATCATTAGAATGAAAGAAAATGTCTTTAATTTATTTGAAAATGTATACATATCTATAATAATCTTGTCTATCTTACTTTTCTAAATTAGCCTTTAATTCCAGTACATACGAAACTACTTGCCAACGTTCTTCTTCTTTCAATTGGTTAGCATACGAACCCATAGCATTTTTTCCATAATAAATAGTATGGTAAATACTGCCTTCATTTATAGCTCTTCCTGCATCATCATAACTAGGAATACCAAGGATTTTTTCGCGTTTCACTAAGTTTCCTTGTCCGTCTCCTTTACCTCCATGACAAATTCCACAGTAGATATCGTATAATGCTTTACCTCTTTCTAAATCTACGCTGGTAGAATCTAATGGGCTTTTTAAAGTTTCTTTTGCTAACATGTATCCCTCTGTAGAGTTTTCAATATCAAAAGGAATAAAACCTCTTGCTATAGATCCCTCGGCAGGTAATTGTGCTTCAACGCCATCTTTAAATGCGGCTTCTCCATAGGTTTCGTAACCAGCAGATTCATACATATTTGGCATGAATTGGTAGTTTGGTGCGGTATCCTTTTTACATGATACGGCCACTAAAATAACTGCTAATACTAATATTTTAATTAAGCTCTTCATCATTATTAATGCGCTTTATCAATTAAATTAATTTCAACGGCTCCAGTTTCTTTAAGTAAACTTGCCAATGCTTCCTCATTTCCATCTACAGCAATTTCCATTAAAAAATGATCATCTGTAGTTCTTGGATCAGGATTTTCAGCATTTTTAAATGGCCACATTCTACTACGTAAGTAAAAAGTAATTACCATTAAATGCGCCGCAAAAAACACGGTTAACTCAAACATAATTGGCACGAATGCCGGCATATTTTCTATATAGCTAAAACTTGGTTTACCACCAATATTTTGAGGCCAATCTTCAATCATTATAAAATTCATCATAACAATTGCAACCGTTAAACCTATTAAACCATATATAAAAGCGGTAATAGCAATACGTGTTGGTGCTAACCCCATAGCCTTGTCTAGTCCGTGGACTGGAAATGGTGTATATATTTCTTCAATGTGGTATCTTTCTGCCTTAACCTTTTTAACAGCAGACATCAATACATCATCATCTGTATAAATAGCGTGAATTACTTTAGATGCTTCCATTGCCTACGCTTCGTTTTTATTGTTAGTTACTTGATCTCCAGAGGTTCTTGCATCTGCTCCTGTTCCTACCAAACTTTCACCTCTTTCTCTAATATTTTTATAACGTTCACCAGATGATTTTAAAATAGTTTTCACCTCTGCTTGTGCTATTACAGGGAATGTTCTTGAGTACAATAAGAATAACACAAAGAAGAATCCGATCGTTCCAATAAAAATACCTATATCTACAAATGTTGGAGAGAACATCGTCCATGATGATGGTAAGTAATCACGGTGTAACGATGTTACTATAATTACAAAACGCTCAAACCACATACCTATGTTTACTACGATTGAGATAAAGAATGAGAACATGATACTTGTTCTTAATTTTTTAAACCACATAAATTGTGGGGAGAATACATTACAGGTCATCATCGCCCAATATGCCCACCAGTAAGGACCAGTTGCTCTGTTTAAGAATGCATATTGTTCGTATTCAACACCAGAATACCATGCAATAAATAACTCAGTAATATATGCCACACCTACTATAGAACCCGTAATCATGATTACGATGTTCATTAATTCGATATGTTGTACTGTGATATAATCTTCAAGGTTACACACTTTTCTCATAATAATAAGAAGTGTGTTTACCATCGCAAATCCTGAGAATACCGCTCCAGCAACGAAGTACGGCGGGAATATGGTTGTATGCCAACCTGGAATCACCGAAGTCGCGAAGTCAAACGATACGATAGTATGTACAGAAAGTACAAGTGGCGTTGCTAAACCTGCAAGTACCAAAGATACTTCTTCAAAGCGTTGCCAATCTTTAGCACGACCAGACCAACCAAAACTTAACAAGGAATATATTTTCTTTTGAAAAGGTTTTATAGCTCTATCACGTAGCATAGCGAAATCTGGTAATAAACCTGTCCACCAGAATACTAATGATACCGATAAATATGTTGAAATCGCGAACACGTCCCAAAGTAGTGGTGAGTTAAAGTTTACCCATAACGAACCAAATTGGTTTGGTATTGGTAACACCCAGTATCCTAACCAAGGACGCCCCATGTGAATGATTGGGAATAAACCTGCTTGAACTACCGAGAAGATGGTCATCGCCTCCGCAGAACGGTTAATGGCCATTCTCCATTTTTGACGGAATAATAAAAGTACCGCAGAGATAAGTGTTCCTGCGTGACCAATACCAACCCACCAAACGAAGTTAGTAATATCCCAAGCCCAACCTACAGTTTTATTTAAACCCCAAGTTCCAATACCTGTTGATATGGTATATAAAATACATCCAATTCCCCAAAGAAAGGCTACAAGTGCTATAGAGAAAACTATCCACCATTGTTTATTTGCTTTTCCTTCTACTGGTTTAGCCACATCCACAGTAACATCGTGGTATGATTTCTCGCCTGTAACTAAGGGTCTTCTAATAGGTGCTTCGTAATGAGACGCCATAATTATATAATTGATTCTTTAATTAGGTTATGCTTCAGTTGTATTTCTCACTTTTGTTTGATACATCACGTTTGGTTTTACGCCTACGTGCTCTAACAAGTGGTACATACGGTTATCTTCTTTAAGTTTTGCAACTTGACTTTCTTTATCGTTAATGTCTCCAAAAACCATGGCGCCACTGCTACAAGCTGCAGAACATGCTGTTTGGAATTCACCATCTTTAATTTCACGTCCATCACGTTTTGCATCCAAAATGGTTTTTTGTGTTTTTTGAATACACATAGAACATTTTTCCATAACACCACGAGAACGTACAACGACATCTGGATTTAATACCATACGACCTAAATCATCGTTCATATGATAATCAAACTCATCATTGCCATTGTATAAGAACCAGTTGAAACGACGTACTTTATAAGGACAGTTATTTGCACAGTATCTAGTACCCACACAACGGTTGTAAGCCATATGGTTTTGACCTTGACGACCATGTGAAGTTGCTGCCACAGGACAAACCGTTTCACAAGGTGCATGGTTGCAATGTTGACACATTACTGGTTGGAAAGCAACTTGTGGATTTACAGAAGCATGCTCCATTTCACCAAATTCACTTAACGAACTTCCTAAGCCAGAAATATGTTCTTTTTTCTCATTATCACCTGCAAATGATTCTTCAGATGAATAATATCTATCAATACGTAACCAGTGCATATCACGACTACGACGTACTTCTGTTTTTCCAACTACTGGCACGTTATTTTCAGCGTGACACGCAATAACGCATGCGCCACATCCTGTACACGCATTTAAATCGATTGATAAGTTGAAATGATGCCCAACAGAACGATCGAATTCATCCCATAAATCTACATCTGGTGACGTAACAGGAGTTTCTTTATGATTTAAAGAGACTACAGGAACCGCATTCCAGTGTTTTTTATCTTTGGTATTGAAGATTTCCAAAGACGTTTCTTTAATAATATCGCCACGACCCATTAAGGTATTGTGTAACTGCACTGATGCAAATTCATGCTCACCTGCTGTAGCTTCAATAGTAACGTTTTGTACCGTATTAAAGTTTTTATATAATGCATAGGCATTAACACCTGTTTGCATTTCTTCTTTTAAACCTTTTGTTTTTCCGTAACCAAGTGCTAATCCAACAGAACCTTTAGCTTGTCCTGGTTGAATCATAACTGGAGCAGTTATGGTTGTTCCGTTTACAGTTACTTTAGCATAACTACCATTTAAAGCACCGTTTGCAACATGCTTGTTCATTAAACCTAATGCATCAGCATCGGCTTTTGAAATGGTTAAATAGTTATCCCAAGACGTTCTGGTAATAGGATCTGGAAACTCTTGCAACCATGGGTTATTGGCTTGTTGCCCATCGCCCATACCTACTTTGGTATATAATGTTAATTCTAAACCTGATTTTTTTGCTGAAGCAGCTAATGCACTAGCAGCATTTCCTGAAGGTGTTTCTGCTGAAGTTTCAGCGTCCGAAGTATTTTCAGTTTCAGTAGCGATGGTTCCAACATAAACACCATCGTGCAGTGCTTGATTGAATGAGCTACCTCCTAATATGGTTGTTCCCCAAGCTTCTTTAATATAATCGTGGTAAGAAACATCGTTTCCTGTCCATTTTAATAAAGCCTCTTGAAATTGTCTGGTATTGAATAACGGACGAATAGCTGGTTGCGTTAAGGCATAATGTCCTTTCTTCAACTCAACATCACCCCAAGATTCTAAATAGTGAGGAGCTGCTGCTAAGTAATGTGTTTCTGAAGACGTTTCATCAACTTTAAGAGAAAACGCAATTGATAACTCTGTTTTCTTTAATCCTTCAGCAAAATCTGAAGCATTTGGTAATGTGTAGATTGGATTAACACCACTCATGATGATGGCGCCAACCTTGCCTGCCTTCATATCGGCAACTAAACCTAAAACGGCTTGGTCACTACCTTGTCTTGTTTTTATAGGTGTTTTTGGGTCGAATGCTTTACTCGCCAAAAATGCATTTATTTCTAAAGCAACAGTTTGTGCATTGACATCTTGAATTCCTGTAACTACAACGCCTTCGCTACCTGCTTTCTTTAATTGAGATGCTGCTTTTTTAACGGCATCTTCTATATGTGCTGGTAAACTTCCTGAAACTGAACCACCAACGACATAACTATATAATTTAGCTAAAGCTATTTTTTGTTCACTTGGTGTTAATGGCACACGTTTGTCGGCATTCGCTCCAGTTAAAGACATATTAGACTCAAACTGAATATGACGCGACATCTTACCGTTTTGAGGAATTCTGTTTTTTGAATATCCCGCATCAAAACCGCCACCTTGCCAATCGCCTAAGAAATCGGCACCAACAGAAACAACGGTCATCACTTTAGAGAAATCGTAATTAGCTAAACCGCGCTCTCCATATTTTGCTTGGTAAGCATCTAATGCAGCCGATTCTGACACAGCATCGTACACTACATGACGAACGTTACCGTATTTTTCCTTAAATTCTGAAATTAACTTACTTGTAGAAGGGCTCGCAAAAGTTTGTGTTAATAACACAATTTCTTTACCAGCTGCTTTTAAATCGGTTAATTTTTGATTGGTTTCTTTATCAAACGTACTCCAAGAAATAGAAGTATCTCCTTTTTTAGGACCTTGAACTCTTAAACTATCGTACAAGCCTAAAACCGAAGCATTTACTCTAGCATTTGCACTACCATTGGTAACTGCCAAAGCGTTGTTTTCAATTTTAATGGGACGACCTTCACGCGTTTTTACTAAAACACTAGCAAAATCAAATCCATCTGCAATGGTTGTTGCGTAATAGTTAGCTACACCAGGAATAATTTCTTCTGGTTGAACTACGTAAGGAATAGATTTAACAACAGGGCCTTCGCAAGCCGCTAAAGATGCTGCAGCTGTACTAAAACCTACATATTTTAAGAAATCGCGACGTGTTGTAGAGGTTGCTTCCAATGTATCTTTATCACCTAAAAATTCATCAGTTGGAATTTGTTCTACAAACTCGTTTTGTTTTAGCGTCTCAACAATAGAACTATTCTCGTTTAGTTCTTCAACACTTTTCCAGTATTTCTTGTTTGATGACATATTATATAATTGAATTAACTTCTTATTAATTTATTAATAGTGGCATTTACCACATTCTAAACCACCCATTTGAGCCGCAGTAACTTCTTTGACTCCATATTTCTTAGCCAATTCCTTATGAATTTTTTCATAATAAGCATTGTCTTTCATATTAACATTGGTAGTTCTGTGACATTCTATACACCATCCCATAGTTAACGGAGCAAATTGACTAACAACTTCCATTTCTTGGATAGGACCGTGACAGGTTTGACACTCTAAACCAGCAACCGTAACGTGTTGCGAGTGGTTAAAGTAAACAAAATCCGGTAAGTTATGAATACGAACCCATTTCACAGGTTGTGAATTCCCAGTATATTTTTGTTCAGCATCATCCCAACCTGCTGCTTTGTATAGCTTTTTAATCTCACCATCATAGAATTCCTTAGAATGCTCTGGAGTTGTTTCCCCATTGTACTCATAAATTGATTTATGACAGTTCATACAAACATTTAAAGATGGAATGCCTGAAGTTTTACTTGTTCTTGCAGAAGAGTGACAGTATTTACAATCGATACCATTATCTCCCGCATGAATTTTATGCGAAAAGTGAATAGGCTGTACGGGTTGATAGCCTTGGTCTACACCTATTTGCATGAAATACCCGTACACAAAATAAGCACTAGACAATAAAAAGAATATAGCTACAACCAACATTAAAAATTGGTTTTGAACAAATGCTTTCCAAAGTGGTGTCCCTTTTGTTTCTTCTGGCAATTCAATATTCTGAGCCGAAGCAAAACGACGCAATGTTTTGTTTACTAAATAGAGCCCAGCAGCTAATAATATGAATAGGATTGCTAAAGCACCTAATATAATTTCGTTTGAAATACCTCCTGTTGAAGAAGTAGTTTCGGCAGGTACAGCAGCTCCTGTAGTATTAGCAGGCGCTTCGGGTTTCACCTCGGCAGTATACGCAAGAATATTATCAATATCTTCATTTGATAATTGTGGAAACGCTGTCATTGCAGCACCTCCAAACTCGTTATACACTTTGTTTGCGTAAGCGTCTCCAGACTTGATAAGACCTGAACTATTTTTTACCCACGCATAAATCCATTCTTTATCTAAACCTTGCTCATCAGCTAAACGCGCTTCTACATTACGTAAAGCAGGCCCTGTCATTTTCTTATCAAGTTGATGACATGCTGCACAATTGGCATTAAATAATGATTTCCCTTTTGCTGGATCTCCTTGAGCAGAAAGCGAGGTTGTAAACGCTAATAATAAAATTAAGCTAACACGAAAAATGTTTACGCTTAATCTACGGTGAATCACCTTTCTCATATTGTTGGTCAAATTAACTTCTAAACTTTGGTATGATTTTTTCATTTAATAATTGAAAAAAATACAGTTAAAAAAATCTCTGGCAAAAGTAATACTTAAAGTCGATTTGCGAAATGTTAGAGAACTGTTAATTGGTAATTTAGAGAGATTCTAAATAATAAAAACAACTTAATTTAAGTTTATAACGTATACATTTGTATAAATATATTTGAAAATGAAATTATTGAATTTAAAAATTAGCGCTTTAAGTGTTTTAGCTTTTATTACGGCTTCAAACTATTGTTTGGCACAACAAGGAACCGTTGTTGTAAATCAGGACAAAAAAATAACCACTTTACTAGAGGTTAAAAAGGAAATGAATAAAAACGAGAGCGGTTCTGACAGATATAAAATACAGATATACTCTGGAAATCATCGTCCTAGTGCCGAGGCTTCGCAAAGAGAATTTAACTCAAATTTTTCTGATTGGAAAGCTTCTATTGAATACGAAACACCAAATTTTAAAATTTGGGCAGGCAATTATAGGACGCGTTTGGAAGCCGATAGAGCCTTGAAAAAAATTAAAAGTAAATTTCCAAATGCCTTTATTTTTAAGCCTAAGAAATAACCTTATATATTAAAGAGTCAAGACCGCTTTGCTAAAAGACAAGAGACAAGAGAAAAAAGACTATAGACTGAATGATAACAAATTGATTTACTTTTCTGTTATAGTACTAGCTAAGTAATTAATTATTACAAAAAAGCTAAACGACAAAAACCGGAAATCTCTTTAAAAAAGCCATTATCACTTTGTTTGAAGCAATTGAAGTCGTTTAAACTTTTTCCAATTGGCTAAAAAATTGCCCTTTTTTTTGACCTCTCTAACCTGAGTTCGATTGTTTTTAAATAAAAGTGGCACAACGCGTGTTCAAAATGTTTAACCCTTCCGGATTTAAATCCGCCTTCCCTTAAAAAAAGGAACATGCTGTTTGTCGTTTTAATTTCAATATAGGATATAGGTATAATCATAATATTTACCTGCCTTTTAAATTCTCCTCCTTTAAAAAGGAGGAGTGGATTCGGTTTCACTAAAAGAAACCGGAGACCAGGTGGTTTTTGCCCGGATTCGATTGCTGTTTAGGTTTTGGGAAGCAGACCTACAAGGTTTTTCAGTCCTACAAGGTTTTTAAAACCTTGCAGGAGTTCAAAAAACCTTGCAGGAGTTAAAGGAGTTAAAATGGCTTTAATCATCAATTGCTGATAATCGAATTCAGGTTCTCAATGTCTTTTTTTCATTCCGTAGCAATGCTATGCAATTCTAAAAAGGCTTCGATTGGTCAAAAAATGACTAATTTTCGCTTCAATCGAAAAGGTTCTAACCACTTCATTAAAAAAGTTATATCGGACAACAATGAAAATGATTCATAAAACAAAAAAAGCGACCAAATTGGTCGCTTTTTGTTTTCTATGAAATATGAAAATTCCTTATTTAAGTTTCTTTTTAACCTCAACTTCATGGAACCCTTCTATAATATCACCTTCCTGAATGTCGTTGTAGTTTTTAATTTGTATACCACAATCAAAACCTTTGGTTACTTCTTTAACATCATCTTTAAATCGTTTTAATGACGCTAATTCTCCAGTAAACACCACAACCCCATCTCTAATTAATCTGATTTTGGAATTTCTTAGGATTTTTCCGTTAGTTACCATACAACCAGCAATGCTACCAATTTTAGTAACTTTAAATATTTCCCTGATTTCTGCTGTACCTGTAATCTCTTCTTTAAATTCCGGAGATAACATACCTTCCATTGCATCTTTAAGATCGTTGATGGCATCGTATATAATAGAGTATGTTCTGATATCAATTTCTTCTTTATCGGCAATGCTTCTTGCATTTCCAACAGGACGCACATTAAATCCAATAATAATGGCATCGGAAGCAGATGCTAATAACACATCACTTTCTGTAATGGCTCCAACACCTTTATGTAAAATATTCACTTGAATTTCTTCAGTTGATAGTTTCTGGAATGAATCGGTTAATGCTTCCACAGAACCATCCACATCACCTTTAAGAATGATATTCAATTCTTGGAAATCACCTAATGCAATACGACGACCAATTTCATCTAAGGTAATATGACGTTGTGTTCTCACCGATTGCTCGCGTTGTAATTGTGCGCGTTTTGAAGCAATTTGTTTTGCTTCGCGTTCATCTTCAAATACATTAAATTTATCACCCGCTTGTGGTGCACCATCTAAACCTAATATAGACACTGGTGTTGAAGGTCCTGCAGCTGTTACGCTATTACCGCGTTCGTCCTGCATGGCTTTTACTTTACCACTATTTTTTCCTGCCAATACATAATCTCCCACTCTAAGTGTTCCTGCTTGCACTAAAATAGTTGCCACATAACCACGTCCTTTGTCTAAAAAGGCTTCTACAACAGTACCTAAAGCTGGTCTATTTGGGTTTGCTCTTAGCTCTAATAATTCAGCTTCAAGCAATACTTTTTCCAATAATTCTTTGACACCTGTTCCAACCTTTGCAGAAATATCGTGCGATTGGATTTTTCCTCCCCAATCTTCTACCAACAAATTCATTTGTGCTAATCCTTCTTTAATTTTTTCAGGATTTGCAGCTGGTTTATCAATTTTATTTATGGCGAAAACAATAGGAACTCCTGCTGCTTGTGCATGCGCAATAGCTTCTTTTGTTTGTGGCATGATATCATCATCTGCCGCTGCTACAATAATGGCAATATCAGTTACTTGTGCACCACGAGCACGCATCGCTGTAAACGCTTCGTGACCCGGTGTATCTAAGAAGGCTATTTTTTGTCCGTTATCCAATTCAACACCATAGGCTCCAATATGTTGTGTAATACCACCAGATTCTCCTGCAATTACATTTTCTTTACGGATATAATCCAAAAGTGATGTTTTACCGTGATCTACGTGACCCATTACGGTTACAATGGGTGCTCTTGGTTTTAAATCTTCTTCGCTATCTTCAAAAACCTCAATGGACTCTTCAATATCTGCGGTTACAAATTCTACTTCATATCCAAATTCTTCTGCTACAATTGAGAGTGTTTCAGCATCTAAACGCTGATTCATGGTTACCATCATTCCAAGTGACATACACGCTGAAATAATTTGGGTAACTGGTACATCCATCATGGTTGCCACTTCGCTTGCCGTAACAAACTCAGTAACCTTAAGAATTTTACTTTCTGCTGCTTCTTGCTCTAAATTTCTTTCTGTTTGATCTCTATGTTGATCTCTTTTGTCTCTTCTATATTTAGCACCTTTTCCTTTAGAAGATTTTCCTTGAAGCTTTTCTAAAGTCTCACGGACTTGTTTTTTAACATCTTCTTCACTAGGATCTTCTTTAACAATAGGGCGTCTTGCTTGTCCTGGTTTATTACCTTTAAAACGGTCGTTACCTGGTTTGCTAGCATCGCCACCTCTGTTGTCACCACCTTGTTGCGGACCTCCAACTTTACTGATACGTCTTCGCTTTTTCTTATTAGCTGAAGCTCCAGCATCACCAGGTTTTGCGTCGGCTTTCTTTTCTTCTTTCTTTTTCTTAGGCTTATTAAACTGAGATAAGTCAATTTTATCACCTGCTATTTTAGGACCGCTAAGTACTTGGTATTTGGTTTTTACCCTTTCTTCAGTAATTAATTCACCTTCAGAATTGGTTATCTGTTTTTTAGGTTCAACATCCTTTTTAGGTTCTGGTGTTGCTTCCTCTTTAGGTTTAGAAGTTTCTGGTTTAACTTCTTTCTTTGCCTCATCAGGAACTTGAGGCTTTACTTCTTCCTTTACAGGTTCTTTTTCAACAGGTTTTTCTATAACCTCTTCTTTAGGAACCTCAACCGCTTTCTCCTCTTGCTTTGGAGCAACAGGGGTTTCTTCAGGCTTTTTAGGATCTAAATCAATTTTCCCCACCTGCTTTGGTCCAGAAAGTGTTTTAGAGGCTTTTATTATTTCTTCTTTTCTGGCTGATTCTTTTTGCTTTTCTTCAATTTCACGTTCTCTTTGCTCACGTAGCACCTCTTTTTCTTTCAATTTGGCTTCACCAACTTCTTTAGATGCTACTTTTTTATTAGCATCTGTTTGAAATTCGTTTGAAAGAATTACATGTACTTCTTCTGAAATTTTAGTATTCGGACTTTTTTCAATATCAACCCCTTTTGATTCTAAAAAATCAACTGCGCGGTCAATAGAAATATTGAGTTCCCGTAATACTTTATTTAATCTAATTGTGTCAGCCATAAATTGCCTTTAAAATACTCAAATATATGTTATTCTTCAAATTCTTCCCTAAGAATTCTAATAACGTCTTTAATTGTTTCTTCTTCTAAATCTGTTCTTTTCACTAAATCGTTTACATCTTGCTCTAAAATACTTTTTGCAGTATCCAATCCAGCTTTACTAAACTCTTCAATAATCCATCCTTCTATTTCGTCAGAGAATTCTCTTAACTCTACATCTTCTTCTGCACCTTCTCTAAATACATCTATTTCATAACCAGTTAATTGACCCGCCAAACGAATGTTATGACCACCTCTACCAATGGCTTTACTTACTTCTTCTGGTTTTAAAATAACCTCAGCACGTTTTGTCTCTTCGTTAATTTTTATTGAAGTAACCCTAGCTGGACTTAACGCTCTTGTTATGTATAATTGTAAATTATTTGTATAATTAATTACATCAATATTTTCGTTACCCAATTCACGTACAATCCCATGAATTCTTGAACCTTTCATACCAACACATGCCCCAACAGGATCAATTCTATCATCATACGAATCTACCGCTACTTTTGCTTTTTCACCAGGTATTCTAACGACATTTTTAATAGTGATTAAACCATCAAAAACCTCTGGTATTTCTTGTTCGAAAAGCTTTTCTAAGAAAGCAGGAGACGTTCTAGACATGATGATGGTTGGTTTAGCGCCTTTTAACTCGACGCTATCAACAACACCTCTTACATTATCTCCTTTTCTAAAGAAATCTGATGGTATTTGTTTTTCTTTAGGAAGCACAATTTCGTTACCTTCATCATCCAACAAAATAACAGCTCTGTGACGAATATGATGTACCTCAGCTGTGTAAATTTCGCCAATTAAATCTTTAAATTGCTTAAAAACGATGGTGTTATCGTGCTCATGAATTTTAGAAATAAGGTTTTGACGTAATGCTAAAATAGCACGTCTTCCTAAGTGAATAAGTTTTACTTCTTCAGATACTTCTTCTCCTACTTCAAAATCCGGTTCGATTTTACGCGCTTCCGACAAGGAAATTTCTTGGTTAGGTTCCTCAACCTCACCATCTGCAACAACAACTCTGTTTCTCCAAATTTCCAAATCCCCTTTATCGGGGTTTACAATAATGTCGAAATTATCGTCGTCGCCATACTTCTTTTTTAAGGCACTTCTAAATACATCCTCTAAAATCGCCATTAACGTTACTCTGTCAATTAGCTTATCGTCTTTGAATTCTGAAAAAGATTCAATTAACGCGATATTCTCCATAACTCCTATTGAATTAAAATTTAATCATAACTTTTGCTTCTACAATATCTTCGTAAGCGATATCCGCTTGCTTCTTTACTGTTACCTTCCCTTTACCTACTGGCTTTGGTTCTCTAACTTTCCACTCTAATGTAATATTTGTATCGGTTGCTTTTGCAAGTACGCCTTCAAACGTTTCTGAAGCGGTTCTTACCGTTAGCTCTCTTTTCAAATTCTTACTATATTGTCTTTTATTTATTAAGGGTGATGCAGCTCCGGCCGACATCACTTCTAAAGAAAAATCATGTTCTTCTCTATCCAAACTATGCTCAATAGCTCTGCTAATAAACATGCAATCTTCAACTAAAACGCCATGATCGCCATCAACAACAATATTAATATGATTATCTCCTTGAATTGAGAAATCAATTAAAAACAAATCTGGTCGTTCTATTAACGCAGCGTCTAATAAATTTTTAACGTTAGTTTTAAACATTTTTTTTATGAAAAGAGGGGACTTTCCGTCCCCTCTTTCTTTAGTTTTAGCCTTTCAACAGTGCAAATATATAATATTTTATTGATTTTTAAAGTAATATTTCATAAATTTAGGTGTATCTTACTTATGAAATTATGAAAAAAATACTTGTCCCCACCGACTTTTCTACTCAAGCCGAAAACGCTTTAAAGGTAGCCGCACAATTAGCCAAAAAGCATGGTTGTGAACTTTATTTACTGCATATTCTTGAAGCACCACTGCAAACCGTAGACCCTTTAAGTTCTTACAACGACTTGCCTGAAGCCATGTTTTTTATGAAATTAGCACACAAGCAATTTGAAGAATTAAAAGAGAAAGATTATCTAAAAGGCTTGGTAGTACATGAGCACGTAGAGTTTCAGGAAATATTTAAGGGCGTTTTTCATGTTTGTAAAAAAAATCAAATAGACTTGGTTGTTATGGGGTCTAACGGAGCAAGTGGTTTAAAGGAAATGCTTATTGGTAGTAATACCGAAAAAGTGGTTCGCACTTCTGAAACTCCTGTACTTGTTATTAAAAACGAGCATAAAACATTCCAAACCAAACACTTTGTTTTTGCATCTGATTTTAACGAGGAAAGCATAGCGCCTTTTAAAAAAGCCATGGCATTTGCCAATCTTTTTGACTCTAAAATGCACTTACTTATGGTGAATACGCCTAATCATTTTATCACATCCAACGATGCTCAAAATAGAATACAAAATTTTATTAAAGATATTAAAATGCCCAATTACTCTGTTAACATTTACAATGATGTGACTATTGAAACGGGCATTATGAACTTTTCGCAATCTATTAATGCAGACTTTATTGGCATGAGTACCCATGGCAGACGGGGCATTTCCCATTTCTTTAACGGCAGCATTAGCGAGGATTTAGTAAACCACGCCAAACGACCTGTGATGACATTTAAAATTTAATAAAAAAATCCCAATCTTTCGATTGGGATTTTGATTTAATTTGGATTAGATTTATAATTTAACAAAACGCTTAACACCGTGTTCTTTTGTTTTTAATATATAAATTCCAGAAGTAAATTGAGATACATTTAAAGCACTTTCGTTGTTAAATGTTTTTACTTCTTGTCCGTTTATATTATAAATAGTTCCAGATAATATTTTATTGAATTTTAAAATACCTTCAACCACTGGGTTAGGATATATTTTGAAATCATTTTTTGAAACTTCTTCACTAATACTTAATACCTGATCGTCTATTTGGATTACTCCTAACGAGCCACTCACTTCATAACCTACTAAAAGTAAGTTTTTTGAGTTTGGACTATCGGTAGCAGGAATGAATTTTATAATCTCAGGCGCAGTATCACCTGAAGTTCTATTGCCTTTATAGTAAGTAATAAACTCAACATCGTTAGGGTTGGTGATATCGTACATAAGTATTGAACTTTGTCTTTCTAAACCAATAAACGCATAGGTTTTACCATCAACAACACCAATTGCTATTGCTTCTGGCTCAACTCCTTTATCATCCGATCTACCATCAAGCACCCCTTCGTCTTCATTAAATAATGTTGGTTCTTCTGAAGCAATTTTTTGACCAAATTGATCGGCACTGTCGAACACTAAATTGCCATATTCATCGAAAATTGAAAACGACCTAGCACCATAAGAATAGATTTGCTCAACAGTACCATCATTGTTGTAATCTCCATCGGCAATTGTGGTTTTAAGTCTACCAATATTAGCATCAGCTTGAAGCGTTGCTGCATCTGGATAATATGTTGAATTTAAAGTCAGGTTTTTAACACGCACTTCTTCTGAATATCCACCATAATCTCTAGAATCTCCTTCGTTTGCTGTTACTATATAGTTTAAACTTCCCACTTTATAAGATGCAATGGCATCTGGCATAAACATACCCAACGTTGGGTGTTGTGTAATATTAACCACATCATCTCTGTCAGAAGCATCAAAACCATAATCGGTAGCAAAAGAAATAATACCCAACACACTAGCATCGGTAACACCCGCTCCTGCTAAACCAAAATCGTTATCGTTTATTACGGCAATTTCATTGTTTGGTAACAAAGCAATACCTTCAGCTTTATCGGATGATTGGTAACCAATAGTTGGCAAATTTACCACTTTGTTTTTATGAACTGGCAAAATACTTTGAGCAGCAATTTCATCTGCCGATAGTTCTTCCAATTCTTTAGAACCCGTTAAAACCGTATTCAAAATGTTTGTTGCGTAATTAATATCTATTTCGAAAATGTATTTTTTACCATAAGTTGCAGTTGGCCCTTCAGAATCTCTTTCAATAACTAAAAATTTACCGTTTCCTGTGTAAACTGCATCACCAATTTTATCTACTCTTGAAGATGCATAACCTGCATCTTTATTTCTTTCCAATAAATACACATACTCACTAACTGGAACGCCAGTATCGGCATTAATACCTAAGATTCTAATAACATCCGATTTATTTCTAACCGCTGCACTAGACGGATTTTCAATAGGCGATTGTATAAATGCATAAACAACATGGTTTACCTCATCGTAAGCAATAGCTTCAAAACCCCTGTTATCCCATCTTTTAGAATAAACCTCTGGCAACGTTTCTGCACCATACGTTCCAACAGGTTGAGGATTTGTTCCTAATAATGAGGTTCCCGATGGCACATAACGCTCTACCAATGTTCCGTTAGGCTGAAACTTATAAATTGCAGGTCTGTACTCATCGCAAGCCCAAAAGTAGCCATCTTTATCAATTAAAACGCCTTCAAAATCACCACCGTACGCATCATAAGGTAGTTCGTGATAAACTTCAGAAGAACCATCAACATAATCTGAATTTGTATAAGCTGTTGAGGCATCGGTATAAGTTACAGGCACTTCATCAAATCCAGATATGTTTCCTTTTCCAGAAATAGGTGTTACACCATCTTTTCTAGTAAGAAGAATTTGATCGTTTAAAGCAACTGCTCCGGTTGTTTTATTTAAAGTGAATTTTACAATTCTACCTTGATAATCTGGTAATTTAAATGGTCTTAAGTTTTTTGTTGAAGTAGGCGTAACACTTGAACCAGAAACAGCATCGGCATTAGGGCCTCTATCTGGAATAGCATAAAAAACATAATCGGTTGCCGTAGAGTTTACAGCATCGTAAAACAATCCTGAAAAACCTCCTAAAAGTACTGGTGCTTGACCGCCATCGTAAGCTGGAGTACCAAGTTCCGGCCAATTAGCCACTAACTCGTTAACAACATAGCTTGTAACTGTTGGCGTGCCTAATAAATGGTTTTTATAACCTAAGGGCAAAATATCAATAATGGTATTATTCGTTAAATTCAAAACTACCAATGCATTATTTTCTTGACAATTTACATACGCTTTTGTACCATCTTCCAAAACGGTAATGTATTCAGGTTCCATATCTTGGGAAACAGTAGCAGCACCGTTATTTCCAAAAATACGAATGCCCTTATTTTGTAACGATACTCTTTTATTATCGTAAGCGTTGAAGTTTATTGTAGAAGCTGAAGCAGACAATACACCTCCACTTAAATCTATTACAGAAATTGTACCTTCTGGGTCGTTGGTATAATCATCTGAAGGCTCTCCCTCGTTAGCGACTAAAAGTTTCATACCATCAGGCGTGAATGTTAGCATATCTGGCAATGCTCCTGCTGTAACTTCATTTACATAATCTCCGTTTAAATCAAAAAACACCACTTTACCTGCGTTTTGTTTTGGGCTCGCCTCAACAGCTATCGCAACTATACTGCCGCTTATGGCAATAGAATTTGGTCCTGCTCCATAAGTTGACAAATCTACATCCTTAACTAAGGTTGGAGTAGTGGGATTGCTAATATCTACAATAGTAAAACTATTGCTTGCTGAATTAGTAAAAAAAGCGTGTTGATTGATTACATCGTAAGCAACCGTTTCAGCAGAAGCTTCTATGCTAGTTTGATAACTAGACAAATGCTGAAGTGCATTTTGAGCTTTAACTGCCGTAAAAGACAAGGCTAGAAAACTAGCAAAAAGAGTAATTTTTTTCATTTTATTTAATTAGGATTAATTTATTGATAAATAAAAGAATTACTGCCCTTTAGGGTATTACCTTAGAATTATTTTCATGTAAAATATAAACCCGTAAGTTTAACTTTATGCAACCATAAGTTTAATAATGTTATCTAAACATTAAAACCCATATTGGTATTGCGTTAGCGATTATAGTGAAAAGCCCACAGCGAGGTACGAGCGAGGACTTGCAGCGGAAAGCGCGACCCACAGGGTAACGCCCATGTATTATTATACAAAAAAATCCTGACTCAAAATAGAATCAGGATTTACAATTATGTTGGCTTACTAGGGCTCGAACCTAGACTCTTCTGGACCAAAACCAGACGTGTTGCCAGTTACACCATAAGCCAATGTGTAATTGAGGGTGCAAATTTAGTACAAAGTTTTATTTTCACAAGCATTTTTTTGAAAAAATAATTACCAATACTTAACGTTTACTTAAAAACGTACTAAATACCATATTTATTATTAAATTCGCCTCTGTAAATAAAGACAATAATTTATTATGACCAATTTTAATTTTAAAAAATGGAATACCTTTTTAGGATGGTTCACTTTTTTAATAGCTCTTGTAACATACGGATTAACAGTAGAACCCACTGTAAGTTTTTGGGATGCTGGCGAATATATTTTAACTTCGGCTAAATTACAGGTAGGACACCCACCTGGTGCGCCTTTCTTTCAAATGCTAGGCGCCTTTTTCTCTATGTTTGCCTTAGAGCCTTCGCAAGTTGGTTTTATGATGAATATGATGAGTGCCATATCTAGTGCCTTCACCATTCTTTTTATGTTTTGGACCATTACCCTCCTTTTAAAAAAACTGGTTGGACATAAAAACGACATCACTAAAGAGAAAGCCATCGCTATTTTAGGTAGTGGTATTGTAGGGAGTTTGGCTTTTACGTTTACCGATTCGTTTTGGTTTAACGCCGTGGAAACCGAAGTGTATGCTATGGCTACTTTAATTATGGCGGTTATGTTTTGGCTTGGGCTACGCTGGGAACAAGACATGCACAAACCCCGTGGGAACCGTTGGCTTATTTTAATTGCCTTTATTATTGGACTTTCTTTTGGGGTTCACTTTATGGGCTTATTAACCATACCTGCTATCGGACTTATTTACTACTTTAAAAACTACAAAACCATTACCATTAAAAACTTCATTGTTGCCAATGTCGTTTCTGTTGCTATATTATTATTCATTTTTAAACTATTGGCGCCAAATATCCTTAAAATATTTAGTGTTTTCGAAATCTTCTTTGTCAATTCTATTGGGCTTCCTTTTAATTCGGGGTCTATTATTGCGGGTATTTTATTGGTAGGCATTATTTATTACGGATTAAATTATACGCATAAAAAAGGGATGGTGCATGTTAATACCGGCATTTTATGTGTTACCTTTATCATTGTTGGATTCTCAACATGGTTATTACTTCCCATACGCGCCAATGCCAACGTGGTTATTAATGAAAACAACCCATCGAGTGCCAGGGAATTATTGGCCTATTATAATTTAGAACAATATCCTGAAACACACTTGTTTTACGGACCACAGTTCACCGACCAATATGCTTATTTAGATGAAAACAATCCGTATGTAGATGACAAACCTAAATACGAAAAAGACGAAGCCAAAGGCAAATACGTTATTGTAAACAATTATAAAAATGCAAAGCAAAACTACAATTCCAAACATGCTTCCATTCTTCCACGTATGTGGAGTACAGAACATGCCGAAAACTACATGATGTTTTCTGGGTTTTTAGACTTTAAGCTAAAACCAGAATACCAAATGGAAAACGAATTGCGAACGACTGTCACTAATTTTAAAAATGAAGTCGCTAAAGGTGCCGTCGATTATGAAGATTACAACAACTTCCTAAAACGCTTTAAAAATTATATTGATGTTGAAAAACCAGGCCTTTGGGAAAACATAACCTATATGTTCGAGTACCAATTAGGCTATATGTACTGGCGTTATTTTATGTGGAACTTTTCAGGACGACAAGATGATATTCAAGGAAAATACGACAACCACGGAAATTGGATAACGGGCATAAAACCATTAGACGAAATGCTTTTAGGGCTGTCCCAAGACAATTTGCCAAGTGATGTTAAAAACAATAAGGCAAGAAACACATATTATCTATTACCGTTCATTTTGGGATTAATAGGTTTCTTCTTTTTATTCAACATAGACAAAAAACTATTTTGGGTTTTATTGGTGTTTTTCCTTTTTACAGGAGTCGCCATACAAGTTTATACCAACGTACGCCCTTTTGAACCACGTGAACGCGATTACTCGGTAGTGGGCTCGTTTTATGTGTTCGCCATTTGGATTGGGTTTGGGGTATATGCCTTATTTGATGCCTTAAAGAAATACGCTTCACCTAAACTTTTGGCACCCATAATATCTGTTATCTGTTTAATATTAGTTCCTGGTCTTTTAGCCGCAAACAATTGGGACGACCACGACCGATCAGATAAATACACTGCTAGATCTATGGCAAAAAAGTATTTGGATTCTTGTGAAGAAAACGCTATTCTATTCACCATTGGTGATAACGATACCTTTGCGCTTTGGTATGCCCAGGAAATTGAAGGCTATAGAACCGATGTGCGCGTTGTAAACACCAGCTTGTTTCAAACGGACTGGTATATAGATCAAATGAAACGTCAGGCATATGAAAGTGAACCGATTCCTTCACAACTAACGCACGATTTATATAAATACGGCACGAATGATTATATTATTATTGAACCCGTTGTGAAAGATACTTTACAAGTCAAACAGTTTTTAGATTTTATTGCAAGTAACAATCCTAAAACCAAATATAAATATATCTTAGAACAAAAAGGCGTTGATATTTCGCAAGTTAGACAGCAAGATTTAAACGCAAGCTATTTGCCAACCGAGTTTTTAAGAATTCCGGTAAATAAAGAAAATGCCTTAAAATCTGGTATTGTAAGTCCTAAAGACGCCGATAAAATAGTGCCACATATTGACATACAAGTAACTGGAGGTGCTTTATACAAAAACAGGTTATTAATGCTTGATGTTGTTGCTAACAATAATTGGAAACGCCCTATTTACTTTACCGGCGGAAGTTTTGGCGACGACGATTACCTTTGGATGAAAGACTACTTGCAACTAGACGGTATGTGCTATAAACTGGTCCCTATAAAAACCCCTATAAATAAATCAAACCCGTTTGATATGGGACGTGTTGATAGTGACCTGATGTATAACAAAGTGAAAAAATGGGATTGGGGCAATAGCGGTAGTCCAGATATATATCACGATCCCGAAACACGTAAAAACTCCATTTCTTACAGAGGTAATTTAGCCCGATTAATTGAACAATTGCTTATCGAGAAAAAATTAGATAAAGCAGAAGAAATCGCGGACATCGCCATGACCAACATGCCTGTTGAGTATTTTGGATATTACACCTTGTTGGAGCCTTACATAAGTGCTTATTACGAGGTAGGCAACAAAGAAAAAGCACAAAAGCTGTTTAAAGAGGTGGCTAAAAAATATCAAGAGAATTTATACTATTACAGCACATTAAAAACGTCTAACCAGGAACGATTCTTCGAAGACATTTACACCGATATTGAACGCTATAAAGGTCTAATAAATGTTTTAGTAAAATACGACCCCAACTTTGCAGAAAAAGAAGGCGATATATTCAATAATCATTTAATGCTATTTAAACACTTTTACGGAGGTCAACCTGAAGAGCAGGATACTGTTCCAAAAACTGAAATAGACATACCAACTTCCGATAGCAGTATTGATTTAATAACTGAGTAAGGGATGACCTTAACGCCAGTAAAAACACCATTAGTTGCCAAAAAGATGTTCCCAAACTATGTTTGGGACATCCCAACTAATGATAAGGTTTTATATCTTACGTTTGATGATGGTCCTACCCCGGAAATCACCAATTGGACATTAAATACATTAAAGGAATACAACGCAAAAGCTACTTTTTTTTGCATTGGAAATAATATTGAAAAACACCCTGAAATCTTTCAAAACATTTTAAACGAAGGACATGCCATTGGCAACCATACAAACAACCATATTAAAGGCTGGAAAACAAAGGCGAAAGACTACATTGAAAACACTTTAGAAGCTGAAAATATTATAACGAATCAAATTCAGGATTCAGAATTCAGGGTTCAGAATTTTTTCCGTCCACCTTACGGACAGATAACCCCCAAACAAGGGAACAAACTCCTAGAATTAAACTACAAAATAATTATGTGGGATGTACTCTCTTTTGATTGGGATAAAGACGTATCGAAAGAAACGTGCTTAAAAAATGTGACTTCAAATGCAACCAACGGAAGTATCGTAGTATTTCACGATAGTATAAAAGCCTCAAAGAATATGCAATATGCATTACCAAAAGTAATGGCATATTATAATGAAAAAGGATTTGTATTTAAATCTTTAGAATTTTGATTATTCGCTTTTTATATAATAAAGAAGCAACTAATTAATGCTAATTGGTTTTGCGTTAGGGATTACTCATGCATATTATTTTAAATTGATGAAATCGTGAATGCTATGCATTTGAAGTGGAAAGCCCACAGCGAGGTGCGAGCGAGGACTTGTATCGGAAAGCCCGACCTTTAGGGAACGCCCTAAAAAATATAAAAAAGAGATTCCTGCCTTCGCAGGAATTAAACATACTTTTGAATGATGCCAATAAGCGTATTAGCATCTTGCTCACCGCTTTGGCGCCATTTCATTTCGCCGTCTTTATAAATAATTAATGTTGGCAGTGTTTTTACACGCAACGCTTCGGCAAGCTCTTCGTTTTTTTCAACATCAATTTTAATCACTTTAGCCTTATCGCCAAGTGCAGCAGCTACATCTCTTAAAACGGCATGCATTGCTGTAGATTGGTCATTCCAATCCGTGAAAAATTCTAACAAAACAGGAATTTCTACATCAATTAGTTCCCCAAATTTTGACATACTCTATTGTTTATTAGTCAAATGTACTTATACAAACCTACGCAATTTTTCGAAAATATCAATAAACATGGTGTTTATAATGTATTGAACTCATCTTTCCTTTTTTTGATTGAAGCGAAAATACCCTTTGCGCAAGCTGGCTTGTTCGCTAAAATAACCCATCTGGTTATTTTTATACGTTCTGTCCTGCCCCATATTTTACATTCAAATGAAAAAAGTCAAAATGAGTTCCTTACTATAAAAGTAAGTAATTACTTTGTATAATAAAAATTATTGTTGTCCGATAAAACTTTTGAAATTCTCTGTAAACACAGTGACAATGGCTTTTTAAAGAGATTACTGATTTGCGGCCTTGCTTTTTGTAATGATATGTTACTTAGCGAGTATTAAAACAGAAAAGCAAATAGACATTTGAGCATCCATTTGTTGCCCTTTAGTCTCACTTGTCTATTGTCTATTTTCTTTATTCTATTTTCTTTTAGCAAAGCGGTCTTGAATCTTTTAAATGAATAAAACATAAAAATTAGGTTGTACTTGCCCCCTTTTTAAGTTCAATTACCGTAATCTCTGGCCATATCCCCACACGTCCTGGAAATGCCAAATACCCAAATCCTCTATTCACATTGATGTATTGCCCCATTTCTTCGTAAATACCTGCCCAATATTTGTAACGCCATTTTACAGGACTCCATTTAAACCAACCTGGTATTTCAATACCAAACTGCATACCATGGGTGTGACCACTTAGTGTTAAGTGGTAATGATAATCATCATCAATCACAACTTTTTCCCAGTGGGTTGGGTCGTGGCTCATTAAAATTTTAAAATCGTCTTTTTTAATTCCCGAAGCAGCTTCCCGTAAATCACCTGCTTGTTTAAAACCACCTGTGCCCCAGTTCTCAACACCAACCAAAGCGATACGTTCACCATCTTTTTCTAAAAAACGGTTTTCATTCAATAATAAATCGAAGCCAATTTGCTTTTGAATGGTTTTTAAATCTTCCAAGTTTTGATGTTTAGCTGCTTCAGAATTCCAAGTAACATAATCGCCATAATCATGGTTTCCCAACACCGAAAATTTACCGTCTTTAGCATGTAGCTTATTAAAAATGTCTAGATAGGGATGCATTTCTTCAGCTTTATTGTTCACCATATCGCCCGTAAACAGAATGACATCACTTTGTTGGTCATTAACCAAATTTACGGCGTATTTAACTTTCTCTACATCATCAAAACTTCCCGAATGGATATCGCTTAACTGGGTTATTTTATAGCCATCGAATGCACTGGGTAAATCTTCAAAAGTTAAGGTATATTTTAAAACCTTAAAATTATACTTGCCCTTATAAATACCATATAAAACAGACGCCAACGGAATGGCCGCTAGACCCAATACAATCTGACTAACAAACTGCCTGCGTGATGCAAAATAATTCCCTTTAGCGGTATCTCCCTCGGTAAAATAGCGATACATAGCTTGCGGCACTCTAAAAACATCTTCAGCAAACATGCCTAAAAAAAGAATCGCTTTAGGAATTAAAATCGCTAGAAAAAATCCAAAAGCATAGGCATGGGTATGGGAAAAACCATCACTTCTGTTAAAACCATAATAGTTAAAAACAAAATTCCCAATAACTAATATAGAAACAACCCAATACGATAAATGAAACCAACTATTTTTTGAGATTGTTTTAAATACCTGAAAAGCATATAAATCCAGAATGAAGAAAATAACAAGAAAAATAACCCAACGGAGCATAATTATAAAATTAGTTTGTAAAGTTACTCATTTCGCGTTTTGATTTTCTTATGAAATTGTTAAACGTTTGATTTCAATTTCTAAGTTAAAATTTCATCAATCGTAACCTCCCAAACCCTAAATCAAAAATACTTTTCGTAGTTTTGGTTTCTTGTCTGTTCGAGTGCAGTCGAGAGCTCATTTAACACAAAATATTAAAAAAACCTCTCGACTGCGCTCGAGGTGACAAGATGGTTTCATCTTAGAAACTGTTTAAGTTTTGTTTATTGATGCTTTTTTGACTTATTTTTGGAGCAGATGAGGCGGATTTTTTTCTAATAACAGAGCTATTAGAAAAAAAATTCAACGAAATATGGGTCAAAAAGAAACAAAAAATGGCTTTTAGATAAAATTTAAACAGTTTCTTAATATATTCAATAACAATGTCCGATCAAAAACGTCTTTTTTTAGTTGATGCTTATGCTTTAATTTTCCGTGGGTATTATGCCTTTATAAAAAACCCAAGAGTCAATTCCAAAGGTGTTGACACCTCTGCTATTATGGGTTTTATGAACTCCCTTTTAGATGTCATTAAACGCGAACGTCCCGACCATTTAGCCGTATGTTTTGATAATGGTGGAAGCGTTGATAGGGTTGAAATGTTTGAAGCTTATAAAGCCAATAGAGACGAAACGCCTGAAGCCATTAAAATTGCCATTCCTTACATACAAGACATTTTAAAGGCGATGCACATACCCATTATGACGAAAGAAGGATTTGAAGCCGACGATGTTATAGGAACCCTTTCTAAACAAGCCGAAAAAGAAGGCTATAAAACCTTTATGGTAACGCCCGATAAAGATTTTGCACAATTGGTATCTGAAAATATTTTTATGTACCGCCCTGTTTTTGGAGGTGGTTATGAAACTTGGGGGATCCCTGAAGTAAAAGCAAAATTTGAAGTAACTGACCCTCTACAAGTGATTGATTTTCTTGGAATGATGGGCGACTCTAGCGATAACATTCCCGGGCTTCCTGGTGTTGGCGAAAAAACAGCCAAGAAATTTTTAGCGCAGTACGGCAGTATGGAAAATCTTTTAGCCAATACCCACGAGCTAAAAGGCAAAATGAAAGAAAACATTGAAGGTGCTAAAGAATTGGGATTACTTTCAAAAAAGTTGGCAACCATCATGCTAGATGTTCCTGTAACTTTTCATGCCAAAGATTTTGAATTGGACCAACCGGATCTTCCAAAAGTTACCGAGATTTTTCAAGAGCTGGAGTTTCGTCAATTACTTGCAAATTTTGAAAAAACGTTTGCTGTTGAAGTAGCATCTACATCAACTGAAACTACCTCAACGTCAAATACTAAAGAAGTAAAAGCAACACCTAAAGAAACTGCTTCGGCGGGAGCAGGACAATTTTCGTTATTTGGTGGCGATATATCTACTTCAGAAAAAACAGAAACTGTTTCAGAATTCACCAGAAAAACAGCCGCAACCACCTCACATTTTTACCAAAGTGTAGCTTCTGGTATGGCAACCAAACTATTCATTAAAAATTTAATGACCCAAACGTCGGTTTGCTTTGACACCGAAACAACCAATATAAACCCTATAACAGCCCAATTAGTAGGCATTGCTTTTTCGTGGGAAATTGGAAAAGGGTTTTATCTTCCGTTTCCTGAAGACCAAAATGAAGCCCAAGAACTTATAGAGCAACTGCGTCCGTTTTTTGAAAGTGAAAACATTCAAAAAGTTGGGCAGAATTTAAAATACGACATCAAGGTTTTAGCTAAATATAATATTGAAGTAAAAGGAAAGCTCTTCGATACCATGTTGGCACATTATTTAATCAACCCTGATATGCGTCATAATATGGATGTGTTGGCAGAAACCTATTTAAATTATTCGCCAATTTCTATTGAAGCACTCATTGGTAAAAAAGGCAAAAACCAACTTTCGATGCGCGACGTTCCATTAGAGAAACAAACCGAATACGCTGTTGAAGATGCCGATATCACCCTGCAACTTAAAGAACATTTTGAAAAAGAATTAGGTGAAGCCAATACCCAAAAACTGTTTGATGATATTGAAATTCCGTTGCTTCGTGTGCTGGCCGCTATGGAATTGGAAGGTATTAATTTGGATGAAAAATTCTTGAATTCACTTTCAGAACAACTTGAAAACGACATAAAATCTTTAGAAACCAAAATTTACGCAGAAGCAGGTGAAGAATTCAACATTGCATCGCCAAAACAATTAGGCGATATCTTGTTTGACAAATTAAAATTGGTCGATAAACCAAAGAAAACCAAAACCGGACAGTATGCCACTTCCGAAGATATTTTAAGCTATTTGGCAAAAGACCACGCCATCATTCAGCATATCTTAGATTTTAGAGGGCTATCAAAACTAAAAAGCACTTATGTGGATGCCTTGCCAACACAGGTAGAACCTTCAACGGGTCGTGTCCACACCGATTATATGCAAACTGTTGCTGCTACCGGACGACTTTCAAGTAATAACCCCAATCTTCAAAACATTCCAATTCGTACCGAACGTGGGCGTCAAGTACGCAAAGCATTCATTCCGCGAAGCGAAGACTATATCTTATTAGCTGCCGATTATTCGCAAATAGAACTTCGGATTATTGCTGCCTTAAGCAAGGAAGAAACCATGATCAACGCCTTTAAAAACGGTGAAGATATTCATGCCAGTACCGCTTCAAAAGTATTTAATGTCCCTATTGAAGAAGTCACCCGCGAACAACGTAGCAATGCCAAAACCGTAAATTTCGGAATTATATATGGTGTTTCTGCTTTTGGGTTAAGCAACCAAACCAATTTAAGCAGAAGCGAATCTAAAGAATTGATTGACACTTATTACACGACCTATCCAAAGCTTAGAAGTTTTATAAGTGAGCAAATCGATTTTGCACGTGAAAATGGCTATGTACAAACGGTTTTGGGCAGACGTCGCTATTTAAACGACATCAATTCCAGGAATGCCGTGGTTAGAGGTGCTGCTGAACGTAATGCGGTAAATGCGCCTATACAAGGTAGTGCTGCCGACATTATAAAAATAGCCATGATTAAGATTTACGAGAAACTCCAAACTGGAAATTTTAAAACAAAAATGTTGTTGCAGGTGCATGATGAGTTGGTTTTTGATGTGTTTAAGCCTGAATTGGAAACCATCAAAACGTTGGTTAAGACCGAAATGGAAAATGCCTATAAACTGGAAGTACCATTAGATGTGGATTTGGGTGTTGGTAATGATTGGTTGGAGGCTCATTAATCAATATAACAAAACCCATGAAAACAGATTTCACAACCGTTGATGCTTACATAAAAATATTTCCAAATGATGTGCAGGAAAAACTGAATACGATAAGGAATATTATTATTGAAAATGCCCCTGGAGCTATTGAAACCATTTCATACGGTATGCCTGCTTATAAAACTTACAAAAAACCTTTGGTTTATTTTGCAGGTTATGATAAACACATTGGGTTTTATGCAACACCTACTGGACATGAGGCTTTTGCTGAAGAATTAAGTATTTTTAAACAAGGAAAAGGTTCTGTTCAATTCCCTATAAACACACTATTACCTAGAGACCTGATTGCGCGTATTGTAAAGTTCAGGGTTAAAGAAAATGAAGAAAAATTTAAGAAGAAATAATCTATGTTAACAGACATTCATCCAAAGCTTCCCATGCGTAACAAAGCAGTTACTAAAGACTATTATGTAAATAAACTGGGGTTTGAAGTGTTTGGAAATAAAGATTTTGATGGCTACTTAATGATTCTGAAAGATCGCATCCAAATCCATTTTTTTGAATACAAAGAACTTAACCCTAAAGTAAATTATGGACAAATTTATATCCGAACGAATGCTATTGATACACTTTACAAATCATTTTTAGAAAAGAAAATAACTATTCATCCCGCAGGGCATTTACAAGTAAAGCCATGGGGGCAAAAAGAATTCTCTATACTTGACCCAGATAATAATTTAATAACGTTTGGACAAGCTATTTAAATAGAAAAATAGTGTTTTATCAAAAAATCGCACCTTTTCAATATCATTTTTAAAGTGAACCAAGCCTTCTTTTTAATGTTTAATACAAAATATTAATATCTCTAATTTTCAATAGAACACTTGGTAAATAAAATTTCCCGTTTACTATTTGGTAATCACATAGATTGTCGTACATTTGCAAACTCTTTTTGAGAGAGGAATGTTTAATAAAAATAATTAATAACGTGGACACATTAAGCTACAAAACCATTTCAGCTAACAAAGCAACTGTAGATAAGCAGTGGGTTTTAGTTGACGCTGAAGGTCAATCTTTGGGTCGTTTAGCTTCAAAAGTTGCAAAACTTTTAAGAGGCAAACATAAACCTAGCTTCACACCACACGTTGATTGTGGTGATAACGTAATTGTTATCAACTCAGAAAAAATCAACTTAACAGGAAACAAGTGGAACGATAAAACGTACATTCGTCACACAGGGTATCCGGGTGGTCAAAGAAGTTTAACTGCTACCGAATTGTTTGGAAAAGATCCTGCAAGAGTAGTAGAGAAATCAGTAAAAGGAATGTTACCTAAAAACAAATTAGGTGCAGATTTATTCCGTAATTTAAACGTTGTTGTTGGTTCAGAGCATACGCATGCAGCTCAAAAACCAAAAACAATTAACTTAAACGAATTCAAGTAATGGAAGTAATTCACAAAATTGGCCGTAGAAAAACGGCAGTTGCTCGTGTATATGTTGCCCCAGGAAAAGGGAACATCACAGTAAACAAAAAAGAATTAAACGCTTACTTTACTACATCTACTTTACAATACAAAGTAAACCAACCATTAGCTATGACTAATAACGAAGGTAACTTTGATATTACAGTAAATGTATTAGGTGGCGGTATTACTGGTCAAGCAGAAGCTGTTCGTTTAGCAATCTCTCGTGCTATGTGCGAAGTAGATGCAGAAAACAGATTAACACTTAAACCAGAAGGCTTATTAACAAGAGACCCAAGAATGGTAGAGCGTAAAAAATTCGGTCAGAAAAAAGCGCGTAAGAAATTCCAGTTCTCTAAACGTTAATATCCTGAACTTGATTCAGGATCTTTCAATCAGATACCTTTATCAAATTCAATTAAGCAGATGCTGAAATAAATTCAGCATTATTAAAATTTAACTCAGTTATTGTTGTCCTAGCGTAAAAGCAGGATTTAGTTTAGCATCTAAATGAAGCCTAAAGCATTAAGCTTAAAGCCTAAAGCCCAAAGGAACATTGCTAATTCAACAGAACGTAAACTATTACAAAATGGCAGTAGAAGTAAAAGAATTACTTGAAGCAGGTGTACACTTCGGTCACCTTACACGTAAATGGGATCCAAACATGGCGCCTTACGTATATATGGAGCGCAACGGCATCCATATTATAAACCTTTATAAAACAGCGGCAAAAATTGATGAAGCAGGAGAAGCATTAGCTAAAATTGCAGCATCAGGTCGTAAAATTTTATTCGTTGCAACAAAAAAACAAGCAAAAGATATTGTAGCTGAAAAAGCGGGCACTATTAACATGCCTTACATCACAGAAAGATGGCCAGGTGGTATGTTAACTAACTTTATTACTATCAGAAAAGCTGTTAAAAAAATGGCTTCTATTGATAGAATGAAAAAAGACGGTACGTTCTTAACGCTTTCTAAAAAAGAGCGTTTACAAGTAGATCGTTTAAGAGCTAAGTTAGAGAAAAACTTAGGTTCTATTGCAGACATGACACGTTTACCAGGTGCATTATTTGTAGTTGATATTAAACGTGAGCACATCGCTATTAAAGAAGCTCAAAAATTAAACATTCCTATTTTTGCAATGGTTGATACCAACTCCGATCCACGTCAAGTTGATTATGTTATACCTGCAAATGATGATGCTTCTAAATCAATCGATAAAGTGCTATCTTATGTAACAGCATCTATTGCTGCTGGTTTAGCCGATAGAAAAGCTGATAAAGATACAGACCAAGAAGATGACGACGTAGTAGTGGCACCAACAAAAAAACGTGCTTCTAAAGCTGTTGTTGCCGACGAGGAAGAATAATTAACAATTTCACAATACAAATAAGTCGTTTAATTATTTTCTTTACAGGAATATTTGAACGACTTTTTTAAATTTTAAAAATATATGGAATCTACAGTAAAAATTACAGCAGCTGAGGTTAATAAATTAAGACAAGCTACTGGTGCAGGAATGATGGATTGTAAAAAAGCTTTAGTTGAAGCTGAAGGTAATTTCGACAAAGCTATTGAAGTTTTACGTAAAAAAGGTCAAAAAGTTGCTGCTAACAGAGCAGACCGTGAGTCTTCTGAAGGTGCTGCCATTGCAAAAGTCAATGCAGACAATACCGTAGGTGTTGCTATTGTTTTAGGTTGCGAAACCGACTTTGTTGGTAAAAACGAAAACTTTATTGCTTTAGCAAACCAATTAGCAGATTTAGCTTTTAACTACAACACAAAAGAGGAGCTTTTAGCTGCCGATTTTGGTGGGATGACAGTTGCTGATAAATTAATTGAGCAAACTGGTGTTATTGGTGAGAAATTAGATATCAATGCTTTTGAAAAATTAGAAGCACCTTATGTTGGTAGCTATGTTCATATTAACAAGATTGCTGCTTTAGTAGGTTTAACGGCTAATGTGAAAAATGCTGAAACATTAGCAAAAGACGTTGCTATGCAAGTAGCTTCTATGGGAGCTTCTACATTATCTTACAAAGATTTCGATCCTGCTTTTATTGCTTCAGAATTAGAGGCAAGAATTGCTGTTATTGAAAAAGACAACGAAGAATTAGCGCGTTTAGGTAAAACACTTAAAAACGTACCTCAATATATTTCTATGGCACAATTAACGCCAGAGGTATTAGCTAAAGCAGAAGAAGAAGCAAAAGCTCAATTAAAAGCAGAAGGTAAACCAGAACAAATTTGGGACAAAATTTTACCAGGTAAAATTGAACGTTTCATTTCAGATAACACTACTTTAGACCAAGAACAATGTTTATTAGATCAAAACTTTATTAAAGATGATAAAATAAATGTTGCTAAATATGTTGCATCTTACGGAGATGTTGCTATTTCAGGATTTAAACGTGTTGCTTTAGGATAATTTTCATTTTTTCAGGAAATGAAAATCTAATAAAACAATAAAATTTTCAAAAAAACCACTACACTATATCAGGTAGTGGTTTTTTTTATAGAAGTGGTTTAAATTTTTTCCAATTGGCTAAAAAACCGCCCTTTTTGCCCACTCTATGTCTTTTTTTCTTTCCGTAGCAATGCTATGCAACTCTAAAAAGACTTCGATTGGACAAAAAAATGACTGATTTTCGCTTCAATCGAAAAAGTTTAAGCCACTTCATAAAAATTCCGCTTTAGCAATTTAAGATATTGTTTATATTTGCTGAACTTTCAAAAATTAAGATGTAATAAGCAACTAATAATATTGTGAAAACAACTAAATAGTTAATTTGCGAATTGCATCTGACCTTTATAAGCAATAAAAATTACAGATGAAATATAAAAGAATTCTTTTAAAACTATCTGGTGAAGCCCTAATGGGAGATCGCCAATATGGTATCGATCCAGAACGTTTATCCGAATATGCACAAGACATTAAAGCCATTACCGATAAAGGCGTAGAAGTCGCCATAGTCATTGGTGGAGGTAATATTTTTAGAGGTGTAGCTGGAGCAAGCAATGGTATGGATCGCGTACAAGGCGACCATATGGGTATGCTAGCAACCGTTATAAACGGCTTAGCTTTACAAAGTGCCTTAGAAGATGCTGGATTACCAACACGTTTACAATCTGCTGTGCATATTAACCAAGTTGCAGAACCCTTTATTAGACGCAAAGCCATGCGACACTTAGAAAAAGGACGTGTTGTTATTTTTGGTGGTGGCACCGGAAATCCTTATTTTACTACCGATTCTGCAGCCGTTTTACGTGCTATCGAAATTGAAGCCGATGTTATTTTAAAAGGAACACGTGTTGATGGTATTTATAATGTAGACCCAGAAAAAGATGCTAAAGCGATTAAATTCAATTTTATATCGTTTGATGATGTGTTGCGAAAAGGCTTAAAAGTAATGGACACCACGGCTTTTACGCTTAGTCAGGAAAACCAACTTCCAATAATAGTATTTGATATGAATAAAAAGGGCAACTTACTAAAAGTTGTTTCTGGCGAAAAAGTAGGTACCGAAGTAAACCTCTAAATTTGGCGTAATTTTTGAGTAATTGATTGAAAAAATAATGTTATGAATGAAGACATACAATTTATATTAGACACTGCAAAAGAAGCAATGGATAGTGCCATCAAGCATTTAGAAAAGCAATTTGTTAATATTAGAGCGGGAAAAGCAAGTCCTGCGATGCTTGGAAGTGTTATGGTTAATTATTATGGTGCCCAAACACCCTTAACCCAAGTTGCTAATGTAAACACCCCCGATGGTAGAACTATTACAGTACAGCCTTGGGAAAAAAAGATGCTTCAAGAAATTGAAAAAGGCATTCAAATTGCAAATCTTGGTTTCAACCCAATGAACAATGGCGATACCATCATCATTAATGTACCACCTTTAACTGAAGAACGTCGACGTGATTTGGCAAAACAAGCCAAAGCTGAAGCTGAAGACGCTAAAATAGGGGTTCGTTCTGCTAGAAAAGACGCCAACAACGAGATTAAAAAATTAGACGACGTTTCTGAAGACCTAAAAAAGAACGCCGAAGTAGATGTACAACATTTAACAGATAAATACGTTAAAAAGATTGATGACCTTTTCGAGACCAAAGAAAAGGAAATTATGACTGTATAATTGAACTCGTTTAAACTTTTCACAATTGATTAAAAAATGGTCTTTTTGCACTCGCTTTTTTGTCTTTTCATTCTTCCATAGCCCTGCTATGCAACTCAAAAAAGCCTTCAACCGAATATAAAATGACTAATTTTTGTTTCAATCAAAAAAGTTTAAACGAATTTATTTTAAAGCGACTAACAAGTCGCTTTTTTTACAAACTATAGCTTTTGCATTATTCCTATGTATAAATATTGTATCTTCTTCTTTTTTACTTTGTATGCTACAATATTTCAAGCACAATCCAGTCATGAAACCTATTTAGAAACCGCTCAGGATTCTATTAAAAAAAGCGCCTTTGCAAAAGCTCTTAGCAACGGATACATTCCCACAAAATATTTCAATTTCGACTTAAAGTATCTTATAAAATACAATCAATATGAAGGTGTGCGAACAGGAATTGGTGGTATTACAAACGATGCGTTTTCAAAAAAAATAAAAATGAATGGCTACGGGGTTTATGGGTTTAGAGACCACCGTTTTAAATACAGTATTGGCAGTAGTTTTCATTTAGACAAAGAAACCAATACTTGGATGACACTTACCTATACCGACGACTTAGAAGAAACCGGAAGCACCAAATTTTTAACTGATAAACGTTTTTTTCAATTATTTGAACCCCGTTTACTTAACATCGATTTATTCCATAAACACATCACAAAGGCTATAGCATTCGAGCATCAAATCTCAAACAACTTAAACACCGAAGTAGAATTTTCAGTAAGCAATATTGACCCCACTTATAATTACGGATATATAACTGATAATGGTGTCTTAAATACTTTTGACTTAAGCTTTGCAAAATTTGCATTACAATGGAGTCCTTTTAAAAGTTCCAATGTTTCAGAAACAAGGTTAAAAGACATTAAAAATGAGTTTCCACTAGTTACTATACAATACACAAAAAGCTTTAACGATGTATTTAATAGCGACTTAAGTTTTTCAAAATTAGACTTTAAAACGATTTATCAAATTGGCAAAAAAGATGGCAATCTTTCTGAGATTACTTTAGTTGCAGGAATAGCAAAAGGAGATATTCCGTTAACCCATTTATACCACGCCTACCCTAATAATATTAATAAAGAAACCATTATGCAACGTTTTTCGGTTGCAGGCACCAATAGTTTTGAAACCATGTTTTTTAATGAATTTTTTTCTGATAGGTTTGCAACACTACACTTTAAACATTTCCTTAAGCCCTTTAATATTTCAGAGCGTTATAAGCCGCAAATGGTTTTGATTACCCGTTATGCCATTGGCGACACGAAGCAACCGGAAAAACACCAAAACGTCACTTTTGGTTCGCTTAAAAAAGGTTATACCGAATCGGGTTTCGAAATTAACAAATTACTTTTCGGATTCGGATTAAGCTTTACGTATCGCTATGGTGCTTACCACCTACCTGAAATTGGTGACAATGTTGCTTTTAAGTTTACATTTAACTTGACTTTATGAGGTAATACCCTCATTTTTTCTACCTTTGCGCAACTTTTATTTTAGGCATGTTAAAACTTTTTACCAAAGATTTTTGGGACGTTATCGCAAGGTTAATTTTACGTAATAAAATAGGCATTCTTGTTACTATTATTATTATAACCATTTTGTTCAGCACGCAATGGAAAAATATGCGTTTTTCCAATACCGAAGCGAACCTGCTGCCGGATGATCATGAAGTAAATATTACTTATAACAACTTTTTAAAAACCTTTGGAGAAGAAGGAAACCTTGTTATAATTGGTGTAAAAGACAGCTCTTTATTATCGGCTGATAAGCTAAATGCTTGGAATAAATTAGCAGATAGTTTTAAAAAATATGATGAAGTAGAAACGGTTATCTCTGTTAAAGACCTTCAAAAACTCGTAAAAGATACGCTCCATCAAAAGTTTAGCTTAAAACCATTTATTAAAGATTCTATCACTTCCTTAGTTCAAATAAATGAACTTAAGGACGAACTTTTCAATAAATACCCTTTTTACGATAATTTCTTATTCAATAAGAAAACAAAAACCATAAGAACCATTATTTATCTTGACAAGGCCATTGTTAACACATCGGCTAGGAAAGATTTTATAATTAATGAATTAGTGCCAAAGATTGAAGATTTTGAGACAGCTACAAATTTAGATGTTCGCATTTCGGGCATGCCTTATATTAGAACGTTAAATGCCCAACTAATAATTGATGAAATTGTCTGGTTTGTTTTGGCTGCTTTATTGGTAACCTCCCTTATTTTCTTTTTCTTTTTTAGGTCGTTTAGAGCCACGTTCATTTCATTGATAGTTGTATGTATTGGAGTTATGTGGACCTTAGGCATTATTGGCGCCTTAAACTACGAAATAACGGTTTTAACCGCTCTTATTCCGCCATTAATTATTGTTATAGGTATTCCAAACTGTATCTTTTTAATTAACAAATACCAACACGAAGTAAAACTGCATGGTAATAAAGTAAAATCGTTACAGCGTGTTATCACAAAAATTGGTAATGCGACTTTAATGACCAATGTGACCACAGCTTCTGGTTTTGCCACGTTTATTTTCACTGAAAGTACACTTTTAAAAGAGTTTGGTATTGTAGCTTCTTTAAGTATCCTCTCAATTTTTGTATTGTGTTTGCTAATTATTCCTATTATCTACACATTTTTACCTTTTCCTAAAGACAGGCATTTAGAACACCTAAACAAACGTTGGATTGGCGGTTTTGTGAACTGGATGGAGCGCATGGTAAAACACGAGCGTATAGCCATTTACTCGGTAGCCTTAGTTTTATTGATCGTAAGTATTATTGGCATCTATCAAATAAAAATTTCGGGTAGTTTAATTGAAGACATGCCTCAAGATTCTGAATTTGTTAATGATATCCGTTTTTTTGAAGATGAATTTAACGGCATCATGCCTTTAGAGTTCATGATTGACACCAAACGCAAACAAGGTGTTATGAAACTTTCGACACTAAGGCGTATGGACGAGCTTCAGGAATTAATTAACGACATACCCGAATTATCAAAACCCATTTCGGTGGTCGATTTGGTTAAATATTCCAAACAAGCCTATTACAACGGTAACCCTAATTTTTACCAACTGCCTACATCGCAAGAAAATAGCTTTATATTATCGTATGCAAAAAACTCGACATCGGACGTCGATTTACTCAAAAATTTTGTTGATAGTACAGGTCAATATGCCCGCATCACAACCTTTATGAAAGATATTGGAACTGATAAAATGGAACGCATTGAAGAAGACATTCAAACCAAGATAAACAAACTTTTCCCTAAAGAACAATACACCGTTACTATGACGGGTAAAGCCTTGGTATTTCAAAAAGGCACAGCCTATCTGGTTAAAAACTTAGCTATTTCTTTATCGCTTGCTATCCTTCTAATAGCGCTGTTTATGGCATATATGTTTAGGTCTGGGCGTATGATAATTGTTTCGTTAATACCTAATCTTATTCCGCTGTTGGTAACCGCAGGCCTTATGGGCTATTTGGGTGTTCCTATTAAACCTTCAACCATTTTGGTGTTTAGTATCGCCTTTGGAATTTCGGTAGATGATACCATTCACTTTTTGGCAAAATACAGGCAAGAACTACAGGCAAACAACTGGAAAATTAAAACATCTGTTTATGGAGCTTTGCGCGAAACGGGAGTAAGTATGTTTTACACGTCTATCGTACTGTTCTTTGGCTTTTCGGTATTCACCATCTCTGATTTTGGTGGCACAGTAGCTTTAGGAGCATTGGTTTCGGCAACTTTGCTATTCGCTATGTTATCTAACTTGCTTTTACTTCCTTCCTTACTGTTGTCGTTAGAACGCAGTATTGCCAATAAAGAAGTATTAAGAGAACCAGCCATAAATATTATTCCAGAGGAAGACGAAACCGATTAGTCTAAAAAATTCTGAATTCAGAATTCAGAATTTAGAATTTTCTATATTTACATTAAAAATTTTAAAGCATATGAAATCACGTACTATTTCGGAATTATTGTCACAAGATTTTGTTAGTTCTGAAGTTGATATAAAAGGATGGGTTAGAACCTTTAGAGCAAATCGATTTATCGCTTTAAACGATGGTTCTACAATCAATAATATACAATGTGTTGTCGATTTTGAAACCTTAGACGAAGCACTTTTAAAACGGATTACAACAGGTGCAGCCATACATATTAAAGGCGACTTAGTAGAAAGCCAAGGCAAAGGGCAAAAAGTAGAGATTCAAGTCAAAGACATAAAAATTTTAGGAGATTCAGACCCCGAAACCTACCCCATTCAACCTAAAAAACATTCTTTTGAATTTTTAAGGGAAAACGCCCATTTACGTACCCGAACCAACACCTTCAGTGCTGTGATGCGTTTGCGTTCTGCCTTATCGTTTGCTATTCATAAATATTTTAATGATAATGGGTTCTACTATGTGCACACGCCAATTATAACAGGTAGTGATGCTGAAGGCGCGGGTGAAATGTTTAGAGTCACCAATCTCGATGCAAAAAAACCACCCTTAAATGAAGAAGGTCATGTAGATTATTCTAAAGATTTCTTTGGAAAAGAAACCAATTTAACCGTTTCTGGGCAATTAGAAGCCGAGACCTATGCCATGTCTTTAGGAAAGGTTTATACTTTTGGACCTACTTTTAGGGCTGAAAACTCAAACACCTCACGCCATTTAGCCGAATTTTGGATGATAGAACCCGAAGTCGCTTTTATGGATTTAGCTGGTAATATGGATTTAGCCGAAGATTTTATGAAATTTGTGCTAAAATATATTCTTAAAAACAATCGTGAAGATTTAGAATTTTTAGACGCTCGTTTGCAGGACGAAGATAAAACCAAACCACAAAATGAGCGTCAAGAGATGGGTTTAATTGAAAAGTTAAATTTTGTAACCGATAATAATTTTAAACGCGTAAGTTACACCGAAGCCATTGATATTCTTAGAGACAGCAGCCCAAATAAGAAAAAGAAATTTAAGTATATTATTAAAGAATGGGGAACCGATTTACAAAGTGAACACGAACGCTTTCTTGTTGAAAAACACTTTAAATGTCCTGTTATTTTGTTCGACTATCCTGCAAACATCAAAGCGTTTTATATGCGTTTGAATGACGATGGAAAAACAGTTCGCGCTATGGACATTTTATTCCCTGGTATTGGCGAAATTGTGGGTGGAGCACAACGTGAAGAACGTTTAGAGGTTCTGAAACAAAAAATGGCAGCCATCAATATTCCTGAAGAAGAACTTTGGTGGTATTTAGACTTACGCAAGTTTGGTACCGCTGTTCATGCCGGTTTTGGTCTTGGATTTGAACGTTTGGTAATGTTTGCTACAGGCATGAGCAATATTAGAGACGTTATTCCGTTTCCAAGAACACCACAAAACGCCGAATTTTAAAAAACATTAGTATCTTGGTAACAAATTAGTAAAAAAGTTATTTTACTATTATTTTAAACCAAATCGAAGTATGCTCAAACAACATTTACAATTCAAATTATCACAAAAGCTGTCACCGCAACAAATTCAGTTAATGAAATTGATACAGTTGCCTACGCAAGCATTTGAGCAACGTTTAAAACAAGAATTAGAAGAAAACCCTGCATTAGAAGCCGGTAAAGAAGAATTAGAAAACGATTTTGATTCTGATTTGGACAATTCAAATGACGATTTTAATGATAGCGAATCTATTGGGGACGATGACATTAATGTGGATGAATATCTGAGTGATGACGAAATTCCAGATTACCGTACCCAGGCCAATAATTATAGCAGTGACGACGAAGAAAAAACGATGCCTTATGCCGCAGGAACCTCATTTACACAGCATTTAATAAATCAGTTGAATACCTATAGGTTAGATGACGAAGAGTACGAAATCGCTGAGTTTTTAGTTGGTAGCGTTGATGAAAGCGGTTATATACGTCGTTCTCTATCTGACATCATGGACGATCTGGCCTTTACACAAAGTGTTTATACTACCGAAGAAAAAATAGGTAAAGTTCTTAAAATTGTACATCAGTTGGATCCTGCAGGTGTTGGTGCTAGAAATTTACAAGAATGCTTAAGCATTCAACTGCATAGAAAAGAAAAAACGCCCGATACCGAATTGGCTATTGAAATTATTGATACTGCATTCGAGCAATTCACTAAGAAGCATTACGATAAACTTATTCAAAAGTTTGATATTTCAGAAATTCAATTAAAAGATGCCATTCACGAAATTGAACATTTAAATCCAAAACCCGGTGGGTCTTATGCAGGCAATAATAGAATTGTAGAGCACGTAGTTCCAGATTTTGCCATTAAAATAGTTGATGGCGAATTAGAATTAACGCTTAATGGGCGCAATGCTCCCGAACTTCATGTATCTAGAGAATATAACAACATGCTTAAAGGTTATAAAGAGTCGAAAGACAAATCGAAGTCCCAAAAAGATGCCGTTATTTTTATAAAACAAAAGCTAGATGCCGCGAAATGGTTTATTGAAGCTATCAAACAGCGCCAACAAACCTTATTCATTACCATGAGTGCCATTATGAACTATCAGGAAGAGTATTTTTTAACAGGCGATGAACGCAACTTAAAACCGATGATTCTAAAAGATATAGCCGATGAAATTTCTATGGATGTCTCTACCGTTTCAAGAGTTGCCAATAGTAAATATGTTGACACTCCTTATGGAACCAAATTGATTAAAGAGTTCTTTTCAGAATCAATGAAAAACGATCAAGGTGAAGATGTTTCAACAAGAGAAATAAAGAAAATTTTAGAAACTGTTATTGAAGAAGAAGATAAGAGAAAACCTTTAACCGATGAAACTTTGGCTTTGATTTTAAAAGAGAAAGGCTACCCTATAGCACGACGTACTGTTGCTAAATACAGAGAACAATTAGATGTTCCTGTAGCCCGATTACGAAAAAAAATATAATGGATAGAATTTTAAAAAGCATCTCGTTTATTTTCCACCCATTACTTATACCGTTTATGGGGGTTGCTTTTTATTTTTTAGTATCTCCTCGCTTTACCCCTAAAGAAGTAATATATGCTAAACTTATTTCTTTAGCTATACTGACTATTATATTACCTGTTTTAATATACTTTTTATTAAAAACTTTAGGTAAGGTACAATCTGTCTATTTAAAAACAACTACTGAACGCATTTTACCTTTAGTTTTGAATTGTGTTATTGTCCTAATTGTATTGCTACGTATTTTAACCCAAACGCAATTTATAGAACTCTATTTCTTTTTTGTTGGTATTTTAATTTCAACGATGACGTGTTTAATATTAGCCATTTTGAAATTCAAAGCGAGTATTCATATGATTGCTGTATCGGGACTTTTTATGTTTTTTATTGTTTTAAGCATACATTTTAGTATAAACATTAACGAAATACTGGCTTTAATGTGTATCATAATGGGTGCCGTAGCTACTTCTAGACTGCATTTAAAAGCACATAACAATAAAGAGTTAATTATGGGCTTTTTTATTGGCGTGATGCCTCAGTTAATCTTAGTGAATTATTGGTTGAATTAGTTTATTGCTTAAAAAGCTAAATTCGATATAATGTAATCTGATATTCAAGTGTTTAAATAGTTATATAAATAAAAAACGATAATCATTACAAAACCTGAGTTCTGGTTGATAAACATACCCTGTAACTTTTAACAGTTTAACCGTGTAATCGTTGAATCGTTTACACAAACTCCATCGGTACATTACATTCTGAACTTTTAACTTTTAACTTTGTACTTTGTACTTCCAATAGTGTACTTTTAACATCTAACTTCGTTAAAATTTATATCGAACTCAAGTTAAAAACTATAAAATATAAAACATCAACCCTACTTTTATGGTATTTGTTTTTATATCATTACCATTCAATATAGCCTTGTCTGAAAAAATGGGAGATAAACCATAATACATATAAAAATTCCAAGTATTATAACCTACACTAAGGGTCAAGCCATACTGAAGCTTATTAAAGTCGCTAATATTACGGTGTTTAAAAGATCCTAAGTCTCCTTTAAACTTTGTTGTACTGGTAACCAAGTAACCTAATTTAAAACCAGTATAGATACGCCAAAACTTGTATTCGGTGGGTGTTGATGTCCGCCATCTAAACTCAATGGGAAGTTCTATTAATTGGTTTGTGTACTTATTTTTTGAATAGGTCGCAGCACCCTCTAAAATAGTATAGGTTATGTTACCATTACTATCTTTATTAATAAGTAAATTTTGAATGAATGAATTTAACGAATATCCTAAACCAATGCCAAGAGCAATATTTCGTTCTTCATTTAAAGGCATGTCCTTTATAATACCAAAATGAATACCACTTGAAAACCCACTTTGCGATAAATCTTTTGGCTTTTTACCTAATAAGTTATATGTGGCACCTATGTAAAATTGGTCTTCTTTATAAAAATTATCAACGCTGCTAATACTATCCTCTTGTGAATAACATAAATGAACACTAAACAAAATAAGTAGGATTCCGTATGAAAATTTCATCTTTAGCAGTTATAATTCATTATACAAACATACCATAATTATTAAAAATAAAAAGGCGTTTTGAAATTTCAAAACGCCTTTTATATAAAATTAAGAATATAGAAATTAGTTATTTTCTAATACACTACCTTTTTTAGTAGTGTAATTTATTTTAAGCGCATTTACTTTTCGTAATTCTTGCTTAATATCACCAATTAATCCCATATTAGCATCTTTATCTACTTTTAAAGCAGTAGTTAAAAACGGAACTAATTCTTCTCTTTTAGAAGCGCGTTCTGCAGCAATAAAAGCAGCTATATCATTAACATCGGCAAAATCATCGTTAAGTTGAATTCTGGTTTCAGTACCATAATTTCTATAATTCGCACTTGGTTTACCTGCATATATATACATAACCAAATCTTTCTTATCTAATTTTTCAACTTGATCTGCAAATGGTAAATTATTTTCTACTTTCAAAGTGTTCTGTCTCATAACAGTTGCCACCATAAAAAAGAATAATAACATAAACACAATATCTGGTAATGATGCCGTTGATATTGCTGGCATTTCGCCGCCTTGTTTCTTTTTAAATTTAGCCATAATAATGTGTTAAATTTTAATTTTGTACTTCCGAAAGCTTTTGAGGATACTCTATTTTTATTTTCTCGAGTTGCTCTTTTAGCTTCGTTTTATTTCCTGGCCAATTAACATCATTAAGGTTCGCTTCCATTTCAACAAAAGATTTTCCATATAGCGACTGCGCTCTAATATTCCTTAAATCGTTGTATGCAGCTACTAATTCATTTTGAACCGCTATATACGTTTTATAAGTTGTTTCACGCTCATTCTTTAATGATATTACAGCCTTATCTGGATTATCAGAAGATTCAGGATCTTTATCACCATTACAATAATCACAAGTACCATCTCCACCATTGTCTAAAAACTCTGTGGCCGCCTTTCTTAAATCTTTAAGTTCCATTAACTCGTCCTCAACAAGTAATTGATCTTTACCATTTAAAAGTACGGTAAAAATATTTTTTTGTTTAATAACAGGTGGTTCTACGTTATCTTCAATAGGAGGTAGCTTTCTGTTTAATCCAGAATCCGTTTCAATAGTGGTTGTTACTAAGAAAAATATCAATAGTAAGAACGCGATGTCGGCCATGGAGCCTGCATTTACTTCTGGTGCTGCTCTTTTTGCCATAATTTATTTATTTAATAGTTTTTTTGCACTTGAAAGAAAGGTAGCAACTATTGCTATTACTGCAAGAAAGTAAAAAGCATATAAACCTGCCCCTACATTCTTAGAGATCCCTTCTGTAATGCCCAAACCTTTATCGTTAAATTGCTTTAAATCTAAATCTGTACCAGATGATATAAGGTAAGATATTAGAATAACTGCCAAAAACAATCCTACGGTGGTTAGCGTTTTTTTAATGTTTCCTGCAAATATGCCTTTAAGCACATATATAAGTATTAAAGCTATTACTATAAATAGAACAATATAAGTAACCACTAATATATTGTCTATCATACTATCAGAATCTGTTGTCATTAATAACAATGCAAAAACGGTTCCAATAATACCAAGAGCAAAAGCTAAATACTTGAGTATTTTATATAAATTCATGATTTTTAGTTTTAATTATTACTTTTTATTTCTAATTAATAGATCCATTAACGTAATAGAAGCATCTTCCATATCATTAACGATACTATCAATTTTAGCAATAATGTAATTGTAAAAAACTTGAAGAATCATCGCTACAACAAGTCCAAATACTGTTGTTAAAAGTGCTACTTTAATACCTCCAGCAACAAGTGATGGTTGCATATCTCCAGCAGCCTCAATTTTATCGAACGCTTGAATCATCCCAATTACTGTTCCCATGAACCCTAACATTGGTGCTAAAGCAATAAACAATGAAATCCAAGATACGTTTTTCTCTAATTGTCCCATTTGAACACCACCGTAAGCTACAACAGCTTTTTCAACAGCGTCTAAACCTTCGTCCGTTCTATCTAAACCTTGATAGTAAATAGAAGCAACAGGACCTTTTGTGTTTCTGCAAACTTCTTTTGCAGCTTCAACGCCTCCAGAAGCAAGTGCTTCTTCAACCTCTTGAGTTAATTTTTTTGTGTTTGTAGTTGAAAGATTTAAAAAGATAATTCTTTCTATAGCTATGGCTAATCCAAGAATCAAACATAATAATACAATCCCCATAAATCCAGGACCACCTTCAATAAATCTCTTTTTTAATTCTTGATGAAAACCAAGTTCTTCTGCTGGTTCAGCAGTGTCTTCATCTTGTGCCATACTTGCTACAGTTGTTGCAACTGTGCTTGTGTTTGCATTTGTTGTTGCATTAACAGTTCCAAAAGCCATCATTCCAGCAATGGCAAGGATAGAAAATAATCTTTTCATGTTCTAAATCTTAATTTTATTAGTTAATTAATGTGTTAAAGATATAAAAAAAATACAATAAAAAAATAAAAATAACAGCAGAGAGGAAGGGATTCGAACCCTCGATACCCTTTTGAGGTATACACACTTTCCAGGCGTGCGCCTTCGACCACTCGGCCACCTCCCTTTGTTTTTTTATTATACTTTTTTATGGGTGGGCAAATAACAAAAAAAACTTTGAACCTTAAAATTTTATAAGTTAATTTTAAGACAATTCACCTCGTAATGCTTTTTCGAAGGTCATTTTGAATGTTTTAAAGGGTATATTTTCACCCAACAGGTACATTAATTTGCAAATTGCAGCCTCGGTTGTCATGTCTTTACCTGAAACAACTCCTATGGTTTTCAAATGGTTACTGGTTTCATAATGCCCCATCATCACACTTCCGCCTACGCATTGCGTTACATTTATAATATGCACACCGCGCTTAATCGTTTCTTGCAAAAGATCGATAAACCATGCTTCTGTTGTGCAATTTCCAGCGCCATAAGTCTCCAAAACAACTGCTTTTAAGCTTGGCGTAGCTAATACACTCTTTAAAAACGTCTCAGATATGCCTGGAAACAGTTTAACAAGCGCTATGTTGGTGTCTAAATTTTTATGGACTATTAACGTTTTTTTTGAATCTGGCTTCAATAAATAATCTTGGTTTACTTTTAAATGCACCCCAGATTCTGCTAATTCGGGATAATTTAATGATGCAAATGCTTTAAAATTTTCGGCATTTAGTTTCGTCGTTCTATTAGCTCTGTACAATTTATACTCAAAATACAAACAGACTTCCTTAATCAAAGGCTTCCCGTTTTCTTGCAAAGAAGCCATTTGAATTGAGGTGATTAGATTCTCTTTGGCATCGGTTCTTAAATCACCAATGGGCAATTGCGAGCCTGTAAACACTACTGGTTTTACTAAATTTTCCAAAATAAAGCTTAATGCCGATGCTGTGTAGCTCATGGTATCGCTTCCATGTAATACAACAAATCCATCAAATTTATTATAATGGGTTTCTATTATTTCAGCAATTTGAATCCAATACACCGGATTCATATTACTTGAATCGATGGGTTTTTCAAAAGAAACCGTTTCAATATGGCAGTCTAACAATTGAAGCTCTGGAATTTTATCTAAAAGATTTTTAAAATCGAAAGCCTTCAATACACCGGTTTTAAAATCTTTAATCATACCAATAGTACCGCCTGTGTATATAAGTAATATGTTTGGTTTTAATTTACTCATTTTGATTTACAATTTAAATTCCAAATACATCTTTAGAATTCTGGGTGGTTATTTTGGCTATTGCTTCTAAAGATACACCATATATTTCTGATAATTTTTCCAACACCTTTAATATATAGACACTTTCATTCCGCTTACCTCTGTATGGTGCCGGTGCTAAATAAGGCGAATCGGTTTCTAATACAATATGATTTAAGTCTATCTGATTTAAAAACTGATCGATTTTCCCATTTTTAAAAGTTGCAACACCTCCTATTCCTAATTTCATATTATAGGACATCGCTTGATGCGCCTGTTCTAAAGTGCCTGTGAAGCAATGAAAAACCCCATACAAATCATCACTCTTTTCTGTTTCTAAAACTTCAAAGATTTCATTAAAAGCTTCCCTGCAATGAATAACTATGGGCAACTTATATGTTTTAGCTAATTGAATTTGATGTTTAAACGCTTCTTGCTGAATACCGAGTGTTGACTTATCCCAATACAAATCAATACCAATTTCACCCACTGCATAAAATTTTCGTTTTGCAAGCATGGCTTCAACAAACTTTAACTCGTCCTTATAATTATCTTTTACGTGCGTTGGATGCAAGCCCATCATTAAAAACACATTACTAGGATAATCCTTTTCAAGTTGAAGCATGGATTCTGTATATGTAGAATCGATGGCTGGAATAAAAAAACGTGAAACGCCTTCATTTAATGCACGGGTTATCATGGCATTTCTATCTTCATCAAAAGCGTCGCTATATAAATGGGTATGGGTATCGGTAATTATCATTCGGTAAAAATAAGAAGTATTTTAATAAACAAAGACCTTAGAGGTTTTGTTAATACCTACAAGGTTTTGGAAACCTTGCAGGTGGGTTTTGGAAACCTTGCAGGTAAATCATTACTCAACCTTGCAGGCAAAGCATTACTCTAACTTTTTTATAAGTTTTTGGGCTTTGTCATAATCATCAGCATCTTCTGGAATGGTCTTTAAAATTTCCAAAGACGCATCGTAGTCTTTTTGTTTTAAATGACTTAATGCCAAATACCAAATAGCTTTATTTTTATATGCCGATTGCCCTTTACTCAAACTAATCAATAAACGTTCAGCCGTTTCAAATTTGTTTAATTCTACATTGGCTACAGCTCTATAAAATTGTAATTCAGCATTGTCTTTATCCATTAGCATTAAACTTTTAAAAGCTTCTTCCGCTTTAGCGAAATCTTTAGTGTTAAAAGCGTTTTCGGCCGTTTTTAATAAAGCATCTTGTTCGCCTCTCACGGTTAAACTAATACTGTTATAATTTGCAAAATCCTCATAAACCGGACTTGAAAAATTATTAAACACGGTTATACCAATTAATAAAACAACACTTGCCGCCACGGCATATTTCCAAATTTTAAAACGAACCACTTTTTTAGGAGCGTCTAGTTTTTCAAAATAAGTTTTTGAAATATTTTTTAAATTATTTTGAAATGCTGTTGAAGCTTCCTCGTTACCAAGCTTATGTTCTAAAAAAGAGGAAAGTTCTTTATAGGTATTGAAACTGTCTTTGAATTTTGGATCTACTTTCAATCGGGCTTCAAAAGCACTTTTTTCAGTTTCAGAAAGGTCTCCTAAAAGGTAGTTTTCAAACAATATGTAGTCTTGCTCATTCATGTGTTCAATTTTATTGTTTTTTAGCAGTCACATGCTACATCTATTTAATCTTTTGTTATAGCATTAAAGATTTAGTTATAGATGTTTCATAATGGTTACTTATTAAGTAGGTTAAATTTTGGCGACCCTTGAACCAACTCTGTTAGTTTACCAATACATAAAGATTTCTTTTTTCGGGCATAAGCGTATGTTACACCTAAACTTGAGGCTACTTCTTCCATCGATTTTATTTTAAAAGTAGCGGTCAATAATTCTTTACAAGCAGTTCCTAGTTTTTGAAACATTTCGGTAAATAAGGCTTGTTTTTCGCCAAACACATCGGTTTCAAATGCTAGTTCTTGAGCGTCGTCATCTTTATATAAAACTTCCTCATTAATTGTTACCTCTTTATGAGCTATTTTTTTCAGTTCATTTAACCATTTGCGTTTACACAATAAAAAGAAATAAGCATCAAACGGACATGTAAGCTCCAATTTCTTTTCGCTTGCCTGATTATATATGGTTATTAATGTGTCCTGTACCACATCTTGCGCTTGGTCTACATCCCCACTGTTCTGCTTGATGTAATTAATAACCTTAGGCACGAATTTATCATAGATTGCTTGTATGATAAAGGAATTGTTTTTCAGCAAACCATCAATATATTTTTGGTCTTCATGTATTTTTTTTTCGCTCATTAACCCTTGTATTTACTGCTAATTTAAAAAAACTTTAAAATAAATGGGTAACAATTTTTAAATGGTTTTGATATAAGGGTGTAACAGCAAAATGCTAAAACAAAAATTTTAATTAATCCATAAAAATTTAGAAATCATGAAGAAATCAATTTTAATTATCGCAACAGTAGCTTTTTCAATAATAAACATAAACGCTACAAATGAAAAATCGATCCTTAACACTTCAAATGAAGTTGTAAGCTTTACAAAAGAAAACATTGCTCAAGTATTTGACTGGAAAGTAGAAACCGATAAAGGCAGCTATTCAGGAACTTCCCTTTCTCTTGAAAACGCTAAAGAAATGATTGCCTTATCTAGCTCTGGAGAAATTGTTTTAGGAACCGAAATTCAAAGTTACTTGGTTCTAAAATCTGAAATCAATACTAGTAGAAATTATTTCTGGGAAGTTGAAACAGCTACAGGTTCTGCAAAAGGTTATGCATCTTCTGAAGATTATGCCAACAAAATGATACAATTAGTAGCCTCTGGTGATGCTGTAATCTCTAAAATAATCATCAGTCAACCTCAACAATAAAAATAATTACCAAAACAGGGTAACAAAATAGTTGCCCTGTTTATATAACAATGAATAATAACTTTAAAACCCAATAATCATGAAAATTACAAAACACATTTTAGGAACACTTTTATTAACGGCTTTAATATTTACTAGCTGTTCAAAAAACGACAATGAGGATTTAGTAATCCCCGCAACAGCTCAAGAATTTGATGCTTTAAGAGAAGAAGCTTTAACCGCTTTAACCCAAACATTTCAATTTAATGCCGAAGATGGCTCGGTAAACTTTACATCTGATAAAGGTGTTGAAATCTACATTAATGGCGCCTGTTTAACCAAAAACGGGGACGCCGTAACCGGTGCCGTAGAACTAGAATTTGTTGAATTATTTGATAAAGGCAACATGCTTACAACAAACAAACCTACAATGGGTATTTTACCAAGCGGTGACAAGGCCTTATTGATTTCTGGTGGCGAGTTTTTTGTACAAGCTACCCAAAACGGTGTTGCTTTAGATACCAACTGCGGATTCCAAATGTTAATTCCTGCTGATTTAACAGGTGGTATAGATAACGATATGATACTTTGGAATGGTATTATTGATGATAACGGAGATCTTGCTTGGGCTGAAGACAAACGTGATGGTGCCAACGGTGAAGGTGGTGTATTTGCAGAAGGCAACCAATACTACGGTTTTTTCCAATCGTTTGGATGGTCTAACGTTGATAGATTTTACAGTGACCCACGACCAAAAACAACTATTTTAGTTGGTGTTCCAACAGGATACGACAACACAAATAGCTCAGTATATTTATCTTACGATGGTGAAGATTCTGGTCTTGCCAACTTAGACACTTATGACTCGCAAACGGGATTATTCAGCGAGCATTACGGACAAATCCCCGTTGGACTGGAATGTCACGTTATTTTCGCAACCGAAGAAGATGACAACTGGAAATACGCTATAAAAGCGGTAACCATTGTTGAAAACGGTGTTATCACATTTACAGAAGGTGAAACATCTATAGCTACCGAAGCACAACTTACAACAATTATAAATGGTTTACCATAAACAGCTACTCATTTTAATGACCTACTTAAAAATCATGGTTTGCCACAATTCTTAACCTGCTTTTTTTATCCCAGAGACACTTCGTTTCTGGGATTTTTTAGACCTCACAGGTTTTAAAAACCTGTGAGGTCTTCTTCATTTAGAAAAAAGGGTAACAAAATACCAACTTTATTGATATAATGGTATACAGAACACATCATGAAAAAGTTTGTTTTTATATTCATTATAGTCTGCATCATATTATTCGTAATTGGCGCTAACATTTCTATCATATTATCTAACTTATAAAAACGATACCCATTAAAAACAGCTTTATAAATGCCACTTTTTGTATATTTAAAATCTATTTAAACCTCTTTATCATGAACAAACGGTTTTCTTTTCTATGTTTATTTTTAATTGGCGTTTGCAGTTATGCTCAAAAACTAATTGTTAACGATACGCTAACAAGAGTTGCAACCATAAAAAATACAACCCATGGCAATGCCGTTTTGTTCACTCCTGAAACGCCCACATTAAATCAAATAGCAGGAGCGCCCAAAGCATTTTATACCCATTACTGGGAATTTGGTGATGGCCATTATAGCACCGAAGAAAAACCAAAACACGTTTATAAAAAAACCGGGGAATACGAAGTAAAGCTTTGGGCAACCAACAATTATGACACAGGTAAACCGCCCACAACACGTCCTAAAAAAATTGCCATAAGCGACATAACAACAGCGTATGACGACGTTGCAAGCATGGAAGAGGATTTCATATTAAAACGCAATAGGGAACCCGTACCCGACGAAGAAATGGTGGTCATTGTTAGTTATAAAAACCCAAAAGATTATACTACTAATGGGAAATTGTATTTGTTTTATAACGAGCACCAATACAAAGCCAATAATTTTGAATTAATAGATACTCGAACTTATCACAACGAAAAAAATGTTTCGGCAGATGGATTTGCTTTCACACATCATATTGATGACGATGGCACTTATTTAGCATCTTCTAATAATGAGTTTATTGAAGCGCGCACTTTTTCGCAAGATTCTACCGAAAAAACCAACCTGCCTTTAACCATTGCAAACTCTAAAGCCTTTTACAAAAACTGGAGTCTTTTGGAGTTTGATAATATGAAACCTCAAGAAGAACGCAATCTTTTTTTCAGTTTAAAAACCACTCCCGAAATGCTTAAAGACACCAGTGCCATTATTTCGATAAGAGGTATTTATGTACCTGATGCCAATTACGATAACCATAAAGTAAAGGATATGGAAATGGAAATCGTAACCTCCCACGATCCTAATAAAATGTCATCAAACGGCACGTTCTTAAATTACAGATTGGTACGTTTTAAAACTTTGAAATATAAAATTAAATTTCAAAACAACGGTGAAGGGCCTGCACGCACCATTCGCTTGGAAACCGATATCCCTGAAATGCTGGACAAATCGACACTGAAAGTTTTGGATATGTATCCCAAATGTGATATATGTCCCAAAAAAGAAGTACTGTATAGCTGCTTAGACACCATGTTTACAGACACTCAGGCTATATTCACATTTAAAAACATCTACCTACCCGGAAGCGAGCAAAAGAATGTGAAAGAATACGATTCTACCAAAGGCTTCGTAAAGTATAGCATCAAGTTTGCCAAAGATTTTCATAAACAAAAAACCAAAAGCAGAACTGCTATTATCTTCGATAAAAACGACCCGATAATCACCAACTATTCCACCACACGTTTTTTACCGGGAATTTCTATTGGTGCCAAAGTTGGGGTTAATTCTTTTTCAGATTTAAATAATTCTGAAAGCTACTTTTTTGGGGCTACCCTATCACCATACAAATCGTACCGTTGGTATTGGCAAGTTGAATTGATGAATAATTTTCATAATTATGATGCCAACACCAATGTCACCGAAGAATTTGTTCAAGATGCACAGGGCATTCGTTTTTTACAGCGTACCACAACCCGAAATTCTTTTGAAAATATCGATTGGGACGTACCCATTTTAATTCGTTATAATATGAATAATTACATCGGTCTTGGGGCAGGCTTACAAAACACTGTGTCACTTAGCGAAAAACAAGAACAATCGATTTTAACCGAGCGGTTCGAAGGCGATACAGCAGACGGGCCTATTATAGATTCCAAAGAAGAATCTGTAAAAACGACCAATTCATTTACCAATTTAAGAACCGGCTTGTTATTTGAAGCCACCGCAGGTTTTGCAAGAATCGGCCCCAGTTTAGGTGCACGCTATATTATGAATTTTGAAAACGATTTTAATTATTGGCAATTCTATGCCATTTGGAAGTTTTGAGCCTAAGGCTCTTTTGGTATCTCACTCAAATGAAAAAAATATTTTTTCTATTCTTTTTAATCTCTGGAATCTCTTTTTCACAAAATTTGGAAGAAGCCATTTATACTGCTGTCGAAACATTTATTAGCAATAAAAATGATGCGTCATTAAAACTTTTAAATCAGCAAGAATCTTCATTTAAAACTCATGTAAAAACTAAAGACGAGCAATTAGCACTCGTTTTTTTACAGTGCCACAAAGGTTATTATTTAGATGAGCATTCCAAATTAAAAGAAGCCCTTGCCACGTATGAAGATGCCCTAAAACGATTCAACAACAACGAGCTTTCAAAACTTTCAGATTTTGACATCATTGAAAGTTGCTTAAAACCTTTGGGTAATTTATATACCAAAACTGGCGATTACACCAACGCAGTTAGTACCATAAACCAATACATTTTTTTAGCTGAAAAAAATAAAAATACCAAGCATCAAATTAGCGGTGCTATCAATTTAGCCATCCTATACCGAACCCTTGATAAGCACGAAACGGTATTAAAAATTGTTAATGATGCTCTTAAATTTCCTAATATAAACAGCCATCAAAAAGCATTGCTTCAAAATATAAAAACGAATAGTTTAGCGGCTTTAAATAATTACGAAGCCGCTTCACTATTAAATAACGCTTCAACTTTCTTAAACTTTGAAAAATATAAGAACGATTATATAATAGAACTTCAAAAAGACAATTACCCAGAAGCTTTAAATGCGTTCAACAAAGCAAAGGAATATCTTTCTGAAATAAATTTACCTGCAAGAGATCTGGCGAAGTTTTATGTTGAAGAAGCGCAATTGCACTATTTACTTGAACAGCCAAATGAAGCTTTAAAGAGTTTGCAACAGGCCATCAAAATATTGTTGCCAAATTTTAATGAAAAAGGGTTGCCCAACAAAAAAGATTTGTACCCAGAAAATACATTTATAGATATTTTCGACTTGTATGCTACTATTCAAAACAATCCCAGGAAAGCATTAAAAAGTTACGATTTAAGTTTTTATGTTTCTGATTTATTACAAGAAAACTGGACGTCGCAAGAAACCAAAATTTTTAACGAAGCCTCGAACCGAATTAGGAGTGAGCTCTGCATCGATATTCTTTATAACATCTATAAACAAACCAAAAAAAAATCACTTTTGTTTGAAGCCTTTCAATATTCAGAAAACAATAAAGCTTCGATTATAAAGGATCTGAACCTAAAAAAAATACGCTTGCAACAGTTTCCTAACGACAGTTTACTAGCTAAGGAACTTCATCTTCTAAAAACCCAAGAATATTATACTGGCCTATTAATAAAAGAACAACTTGGTGCCAATAAAGCTTCAGCTGTAAACCATTTAAGTGAAAAATTAAGTGCTATTAGCCTTCAATTAAAAACATTAAAAACAGCCATTTCAAAAAAGTATCCAGAAAGCAACAAATCATATACTTTAGAAAGTTTTCAAAGCAAATTAGCAAAGGATAAAGCTGTTTTGGTTGCATACTTCTTCGGAAAAAACACCTTATACCAATTCGTGATTTCAGAAAAAGACATCGCCATTGAAGGCATTCAACTAACCGAAGAAATCAAAAAAAGAATCGTAAGCTTTATTCATTTATTTAATAGTGCTTCCATAATAAATAACGATATAAACAACTACACCAATCAAGCTTTTACTATCTTTAAATTACTAAACTTTAATAAGCTTTCTCCCTATAAAAATGTGGTGATAATTCCCGATGGATTATTAAATTTTATACCATTCGAAGCGCTACTTACTTCTAAAACCACCACCACATCATTCTCAAAAATGCCTTTTATAATTAAAAGTCAACATATTATTTATAATTCGAGTGCAACACTTTATTTAACCAAAAATCAAGAACATAAAAACAAAGACCTGCTTGGTTTTTTTCCTGTGTTTGAAAACACCAATCAAAAGCTTACTTACTCTATTGATGAAGCAGAAGTCATTAAAGAAAAAATGAATTCAGATATTTTCATGAATTCCAAAGCTTCAAAAACCAACTTTCTTAAAAATGCTTCTAAATATGGTATTCTACATTTATCTACCCATGCCAGTAGTGGCGATTTTATAAACCCTGCTAACATTTCGTGTTATGACGACGTAATAATTTTGAACGAATTATACAGTTTAGACTTAAAGCCCGATTTAGTGGTTTTAAGTGCCTGCGAAACGGGTATAGGCAAACTCTATAAAGGCGAAGGCGCTATGAGTATTGCTAGAGGATTTCAATATGCGGGTGCAGAAAACTTACTGTTTTCACTTTGGCAAATTAATGATTTATCGACCTCTCAAATCATGCAATCTTTTTATGAAAATTACAATACATCGGAATCGGCATATTTAGCTAATCACCAATCAAAAATAGACTACTTAGAAAATGAAGCCATTAGCAATGCAAAAAAATCACCTTATTACTGGAGTGCTTTTGTCTATTACGGAACACTTGAGCCAGCAAAATCAGACAACACCACATTTTATATAATTTTTAGCATATTTATAGCAAGCATTGTGTTACTTTTAATTTTGAAATTTAAAAAACATGACAGAAACACTAGAAGAATTTCTTCTTAACAAAGGCTATATTAGGGTAAAGTTACGCCTTACCAAAACCAATCACTTCGAAATTAAAGCGACTTTAAATGGCGTTAAAGGACGTTTTATATTGGATACTGGCGCCTCAAATTCGTGTGTTGGTTTTGAAGCAGTAGATCATTTTAATTTAAAAGTAAAAGATTCCAATATTTTGGCAGCTGGAGCTGGTGCCAGTAATATGGAAACTAAAATGTCCAAAAAAAACAAAGTTAAAATCGGCAAATGGGAAACAAATAAAGTTATTTTGGTTTTATTTAATCTTACCCATGTAAATACGGCGCTCATAAATCATAAATCAAAACCTGTTGATGGCATTATTGGTGCCGATATTTTAAAAAAATCGAATGCTGTGATAGACTATGAGAAGAAATATCTGTACTTAAAACTTTAATATCCTTATATTTATACCATAAATTAATAGCATTTAACTCCCTCTAATGAACACTTCAATTGTAATTGCAGACGATCATCCGTTGATGCTTCGCGGTCTTACCGATTTTTTGACCGCTAAAGGCTTTAACATTGTTGGAAGTGCGCAAGATGGTAATACCGCTTACAATCTTATTGTAAAGCTCAAGCCAGAAATTGCCATTCTTGATATTAGAATGCCCCACCAAACAGGTTTAGAAATTGCCGAAGCTTGTAAAAAAAATAATCTTTCAACAAAAGTTATTCTTATCACTTTTGATAAAGAAGAAGAATTATATGATAAAGCTATGGAATTTAATGTGTATGGCTATATTTTAAAAGAATTTGCTGTTGAAGAAATTGAAACGTGTATAGAGCATGTTGTAAACAATAAAGCTTATTTTAGTAGTGAGATAGCTTCGTATTTAAATCCTAATTCAAATAATAAACCAGCAAAATTAGAGTTACTTACCAAGGCTGAATTGAAAATTGTAAAACTTATTTCCGAAAATAAAACAAGTCTTGATGTAGCCGAAGAACTTTCCATATCGGTTCGCACAGTTGATAAACACCGAAGCAATATTGTTAATAAATTAGGTTTAGACAATAAGCCAACATCTCTTTCAATTTGGGCCAACCTTAACAAGCAGCATCTTTAAAAAATACGTAGAAGTGCGTATTTTTTTTATCAATTACACACATTACTTTTACAGAGCTATTAATCAGTTTTTAGGGAGAATTATTGAAGGCTTTAAACGTCATGTTTAAAGCTTTCTTTGTTTCTATCAATTTTATGCTGTTTAATTTTTGAAATGGCATTAAAAAAGATTCAAGATTCAAGACCGCTTTGCTAAAAGAAAATAGACAAGAGACAGGCTAAATGATAACAAATTGATTTACTTCCCTGCTTTTATAATCGTTAAGTAACTTATTATCACAAAAAACAAGCCCACAAATCAATAATCTCTTTAAAAGCCATTATCACTGTGTTTGCAGTGAATTGCAAAAGTTTTATCGGACCACAATGATTTAATAAAAAATAAGTAGAAGTGCGTATTTTTTTCATCAATTACGCATATTATCTTTACAGTATTAATAATAAGTTCTTAGGGAGAATTATTGAAGGCTTTAGACGTCATGTTTAGAGCCTTCTTTGTTTTTATCAATCTTATACCGTTTGATTTTTGAAATGGTATTAAAAAGATTCAAGATCCAAGATTCAAGACCGCTTTTCTAAAAGAAAATAGAATAAAGAAAATAGACAAGAGAATATAGACTATAGATTATATAGACAATAGAAGACTAAATGATAACAAATTGATTTACTTTTCTGTTTTTATAATCGCTAAGTAACTTATTATTGCAAAAAAAAACAAGCCTACAAATCAATTAATCTCTTTAAAAGTCATTATCACTGTGTTTGCAGTGAATTGTAAAAGTTTTATCGGGCCACAATGATTTAAAAAAATACGTAGAAGTGCGTATTTTTTTTATCAATCACACACATTACTTTTACAGTGCTATTAATCTGTTCTTATAGGAGAATTATTGGAGGCTTTAGACATCATGTTTAGAGCCTTCTTTGTTTTCTATCAGTCAATCTTAAACAAAAAATACGTAGAAGTGCGTATTTTTTTTTACTTACTCAAAATATACCTTTACACCGCTATTAATTAATCATTTAAGGGATGATCTATATAAATTCTCTACGCGCTTTAGCGTAGAGAGTTTATTAATGTTATTCAAATATCCAAAAAGTAAAACCATGGGAAAAGATAATAGTTATCTAGATAAATATTTTATAATTGGATTAGTTATGTTAGTTGTTATTGTAATAACCATAAACATTGTTTATTGTATAGGGGTCGCTTTTTAAAAAACAAAAAGTGCTAACACATTAAAAAACGTTGTTAGCACTTTTTTATTTAATTAAGCCTACTCTATTAAAGTTCTAAAGCTTTTTTCACATCATTATTCATTAACAGCTCTGTAGGGTTTTCTAAAGCTTCTTTTACAGCTACTAAAAAGCCAACACTTTCTTTTCCATCAATGATTCTATGGTCATAAGATAATGCGACATACATAATAGGGCGTATTTCAACCTTACCATTAATGGCAACTGGACGTTCTACGATGTTGTGCATTCCTAAAATACCACTTTGAGGAGGGTTAATAATTGGAGTCGATAGCATACTACCAAAAACACCTCCATTGGTAATAGTGAATGTTCCTCCGGTCATTTCATCAATAGTAATTTGGCCATCTCTTGCACGAAGCGCTAATCGTTTAACTTCAGATTCAACGCCTCTAAAACTTAAATTTTCAGCATTACGAATTACTGGAACCATTAATCCTTTTGGTCCTGAAACCGCAATACTAATATCATAAAAATCATAAGAAACCATTTCGTTTCCATCAATCATAGAGTTTACAGCAGGATACATTTTTAATGCTCTTACAACAGCAAGTGTGAAGAAACTCATAAACCCTAAACCAACGCCATGTTTTGTTTTAAATACTTCTTTATATTCATCACGCAAAGCGAAAATTGGGGACATATCAACTTCATTAAAAGTCGTAAGCATCGCCGTCGTATTTTTAGCTTCCACTAAACGCTCTGCAACTTTACGACGCAACATAGACATTTTACTTCTTGAAGCACCACGGCTACCACCTGTTGGTGTTCCCATAGATGGGACAGCACTTATAGCATCTTCTTTGGTTACACGTCCATCTTTTCCTGTTCCTGAAATTGATGAAGCTTCCATACCTTTCTCGGCTAAAATCTTTTTAGCTGCAGGACTTGCTGTTCCTGTTGCGTATGTTTTTGTTTCTACTGCGGCTGGTTTAGGAGCCTCAGCTTTTGGAGCTTCTTCTTTCTTTTCTTGTTTTGGTGCTTCTGCTCCACCTTCTGGTTTTGCTGCGCTAGTATCAATTAAGCATACTACAGCACCTACAGCCACGGCATCACCTTCTTCTGCTTTAAGGGTAATGATACCACTTGCTTCTGCTGGAAGTTCCAATGTTGCTTTATCACTGTCCACTTCAGCAATAGCTTGATCTTTTTCAACATAATCGCCGTCTTGAACTAACCAAGTTGCTATTTCAACTTCTTTTATAGACTCGCCTGGTGAAGGCACTTTCATTTCTAAAATCATTCTTCTTATTTTAAATGTTTTACGAGTTTTTCAACTCAACTTATATGTTATACTATATCAAATACTTGGTCAATAACTCTTTGTTGTCTTCTCTTGTCTCTTGTACTAGAACCTGGTGCAGGAACAGAACTGTATGGTCTTGACATAACTTCTAGTTTAACAAAATCCAAGCGTTGTACCACATGACTCCAAGCACCCATGTTCTTAGGTTCTTCCTGCGCCCAAACATAATTTTTCGCATTAGGATACTTCGCAATTACTTGTTTTATCTTGTCTTCGTGAAGTGGAAACAATTGTTCAATTCGAACTAAAGCGATACTATTATTCTCTAATTTTTCACGTTGTGCCAATAAATCGTAATAGAATTTACCTGTACAGAAAACAAGTTTAGTAACTTGCTCTGGATTTAAAGTATCGTCTATAACTTCTCGGAATTCTCCAGTTGCTAATTCATTTAATGATGAAACCGCTTTTGGATGACGTAATAAACTTTTTGGTGTAAATACAATTAAAGGTTTTCTAAAATCCCATTTCATTTGACGACGCAATAAATGGTAAAAGTTAGCTGGCGTTGTACAATCGGCTACAATCATATTATCATCAGCACATAATTGTAAATAACGCTCCATTCTTGCAGATGAGTGCTCAGAACCTTGACCTTCGTAGCCATGAGGCAATAATACCACAATACCATTTTGAGCTTTCCATTTATCTTCAGCAGCCGATAAATACTGGTCGAAAATAATTTGAGCGCCATTACTAAAATCACCAAACTGGGCTTCCCAAATGGTTAATGTATTTGGGTTTGCCATGGCATAACCATAATCAAAACCAAGTACGCCATATTCAGATAAAAAGGAGTTATAGATATCCATTTTACCTTTATTTTTTGGGTTTGTATTTAGTAAATTTATACGGTCTTCAGAAATTTCATCACGTAAAATAGCATGACGATGGCTGAATGTACCACGTTCTACATCTTGTCCAGAAATACGAATATTATAACCTTCTTCTAGTAAAGTTCCATAAGCTAGTGTTTCAGCCATTCCCCAATCTAGGGTATCAGTTTCAAAAACCATGGAGGCTCTACCTTCTAAAATCCGCTCTGCTTTGCGAACAAACTTCACACCCTCTGGAACGGTTGACACTACCTTAGCAATGCCTTCTAAATTATCTTTTGGATACGATGTGTTTTCAGGTTTAAGTATAGCTTCTAAACCTTTACGACTAAAACCGTTCCATCGTTCAATCATAAACTCTCTAACCTTAGAAGATTTTTCATCTTTAGATTTATCGTAAGCTGTTTCTAAAACATTTTTAAATTCCTCTACAATACCATCGGTATATGCTTGGTCAATTGTTTTTTCAGCAATTAACTTATCAGAATATATTTTAAATGGATTATCGTGTTTAGCTATTTCTTTATATAATTTTGGTTGTGTAAAACGGGGCTCGTCACCTTCATTGTGCCCGTATTTTCTATAACCTAATAAATCAATATACACATCTTTTTTATATCGCATTCTGTATGCCAATGCTAATTCCACTGCATGTACTACGGCTTCGGCATCGTCTGCATTCACATGCAATACTGGAGATAATGTTACTTTAGCAACATCTGTACAATACGTACTAGAACGTGCATCTAAATAGTTGGTAGTAAACCCAATTTGGTTATTTACCACAATATGAAGTGTTCCTCCGGTTTTGTAACCATTTAGTTGGCTCATTTGCGCCACCTCATACACAATACCTTGACCTGCAATAGCGGCATCTCCATGTATAATTATTGGTAATATTTTAGAGTCATCACCATTATAATCGGCATCAATTTTAGCACGTGTAATACCTTCGGCAACAGAAGCAACAGTTTCTAAATGCGAAGGATTTGGCACCAAATTCATCTTAATGGTTTTCCCGTTTTGGTACGTTTTATCGAGTGTTAAACCTAAATGGTATTTAACATCGCCATCAAAATCCAATTCCTCAAAATCTTTACCATCAAACTCGCTAAAAAGTTCGTGAACTGGCTTTCTAAAAATATTAACCAAAGTGCTTAAACGACCACGGTGTGCCATTCCTAATACGCATTCTTTTACGCCATATTTTTCAACCGAAATATACAATGTATTGCTTAATGCCGGGATAAGCGACTCACCACCTTCTAACGAAAATCGTTTCTGACCCACATATTTGGTCTGTAAAAAATTCTCGAAAGTAACCGCTTGATTTAATTTAGAAAGAATATATTTTTTAGAATCTTCGTTAAAATTAGGCTGGTTATCATTAATATTCAATTGACTTTGCCACCACCCAATAACTTCTGGATTACGCAAGTACATGTATTCAACCCCGATGGAGCTGCAATAAATTTTATCTAAATGAATTAAAATTTTCCGTAAAGTCTGAGTACCAATACCTAAAATCTCACCTGCACTAAAAACGGTATCTAAATCGTTTGTGCTAAGTCCGAAATTTTCGATTGCCAATGATGGCTCATAAGTTCTTCGTTCGCGTACAGGATTTGTTTTGGTAAACAAATGTCCTCGCATTCTATAGCCATCAATAAGCTTTACTACTTGAAACTCCTTTTGAAGAGATTCTGGCATTTGAGTTGAAACACTTTCAATATTTTCACTTTGTAATCCATAATTTTCACTACCAAAATCATACCCCTGAAAAAAGGCCCTCCAACTCGGTTCTACTGAATCTGGACTTTGTAAATATTGATCATATAAATCGGCAAAATACGATGTATGTGCTGCGTTTAAAAAAGAAAATTTATCCATTATAGTATTGATACACTTAATTTAAATCAAATTTCCTGCAAAAGTACAACTTTTACCAAAAACAGATGTTTCTTTTGCTATATTTATAAGCTAATTACAACCGTAATATTGATAAATTATTTTTTTATGTTAATTTTTTAAATATTTCCAATTATATGAATAGATTTTATTTAATCATTAAAATCACGTTGCTGTTTTTCTTCATAATTCTTAGTTCTGTAAGTACTTTAAACGCCCAACAAAGCCAAGATAATTTCTGGGATTCCGTACGCTTTGGCGGCGGTATTGGATTGAGTTTTGGTGATGGCTTTTTTAGTGGCACATTGGCTCCAAGTGCTATTTATGAGTTTAACAACCAAGTAGCTTTAGGGTTTGGATTAAATGGAACTTATAATACACAAAAAGACTTTTACAAATCTACCATTTTGGGAGGTAGTTTAATAGGCTTATTTAGCCCTATTAATGAGATTCAACTATCTGCCGAATTTGAAGAACTCCACGTTAACAGACGCTACGAGAGTCGTTTAAATTTAGAAAACGACATTTATTGGTCTCCTGCCTTATTCTTAGGTATAGGTTACAGAAGTGGCAACGTAACATTTGGTATTAGATACGATATGCTGTACGATAAAGACAAAAGTATTTATGCCAATGCTTGGGCGCCATTTGTTAGGTTTTATTTTTAAAAACCCAACTTTAAAAATAACAGCTTAAAACTTACTTAAGGTTATCTATTAGCTTTTCTTAATTCCTGTAATAACCTTTTTGGTATGCCTTCAAATTAGTATACGCAAGTATTCACAAAATCACATCATTTAATAATGTTACAAACAAAAAGGACAAAAAAGTCCTTTTATGACTTTTGTCATATTATTTCCTTAATAAGGTACCTAAATTTGCTTGACTTAATTTAATTCATATTATGAGACAAGCATCAAAATTATTAATACTTCTCGCCATAACCATATTTATAAGTTGTGGTGGAAAAGAAAAGAAAAAAGAGAATTTTTCTTATGAAAAAACAGAGCCTACAGAACAAACTGCTCCTGTGGTAGAATCTGTTCCTGCATCAAAAAGAGTCGACTTAAGCGACAAAGGTATTGGCCCTATAAAATCGCTGGAGTTAGCGCCCGAAATAGACCAAGCAATGGCGACTCATGGTGAAGATATATATACAAAAATGTGTACAGCATGCCACAGAGCAGACAAAAAATTTATTGGACCTGCCCCAACTGGAATTTTAGAACGCAGAACTCCTGAATGGGTTATGAATATGATTTTAAACCCAGAAGAAATGATTCAAAACAACGCTTTAGCTAAAGACTTATTAACCGAATTTAATGGCGCTCCTATGGCTAACCAAAATCTTACGGAAGCCGAAGCCAGAGCTGTACTTGAATACTTTAGAACATTAAAATAAAATTCAGATGAAAACCAACTTAAGCATTTTATTTACTGTTTTACTTGTTGTCTTCTTTTTTAATTGTAAAAATAATAAAGAAACTTCCGTAGAAACATCCACAAACAACACCGCTACAACATCAACTGTTGAAAAACAAGGACAAGCCTTTATAGCAGATGATGGTTCCACACCTAACGTATTGCAAATAGCCATTGGCTCCAAAGACCACACAACACTTGTGGCTGCTGTTCAAGCTGCCGAATTGGAGAATGCCTTGGTAAATGCAGGTCCGTTAATGGTTTTTGCGCCTACGAACGAAGCTTTTGCTGCGTTACCCACAGGAACGGTTGAAGATTTATTAAAACCAGAGAACAAAGCTACTTTGGCCAATATTTTATTGAACCATGTGACTCCGGGCAACTACTCAAAAGACTTTCTTAAAAAATTCAAAAAATTAGGTCAGGCCAATAATCAAAACATAGAAGTGGAAGTTATTGGCGACGATGTATTTGTTGGAGGTGCCAAAATAATTGCTAGTGTATCTGCCGGTAATGGTATTGTACATGTAGTTGACAAAGTCATTTTACCAGAAAACTAAACATTTTAAACAAAAAAACATTATGAAATCGCCATGATTTGGAAACACAATTGATAATCATCGAACACCAATGAAAATAAAATTTGTGAGATAAACACCAATGAAGATTAAAGCGATACCATATGACCTTTAAAAAATAAATAATTATCTACATATGAAAAAAATATTAAATATTTCCATTGGGTTTTTAATTATTGCCTTCACTTTTACAAGTTGCAATAATGGAGAATCTTCAAAATCTAACGGCGCATTAAGCTCAAATGCTGCCGAAAAAGTATATGTTGCCCCTGGGGAGCATGATGAATTTTATGCTTTTATTTCTGGTGGTTTTAGCGGACAATTATCTGTTTATGGTTTGCCATCGGGACGCCTTTTTAAAGTTATTCCCGTTTTCTCCCAAGATGCAGAAAAAGCTTATGGCTATAATGAAGAAACCAAACCTATGTTAAATACATCTCATGGATTTATTCCTTGGGATGATTCACACCATCCAGACATTTCCCAAACTAAAGGGGAATTAGATGGCAGGTATGTATATATTAATGCAAACAATACACCTCGTATTGCAAAAATAGATTTAACAACATTTGAAACTACAGAGATCATTGAAATTCCAAACAGTGCAGGAAATCACAGTTCTTCGTTTGTAACCGAAAACACGGAATATGTGGTGGCAGGAACTCGTTTTTCTGTACCTATTCCCCAAAAAGACATGCCTATAAAAGACTATAAAGGAAACTTTAAAGGCGCCTTGTCATTCCTTAAAGTAAATCCAGACAATGGTGAAATGTCTATAAAATTTCAAATATTAATGCCCGGATTTAATTATGACCTATCACACCCAGGACGTGGAAAGTCTCATGGATGGTTCTTCTTTACTACTTATAATACCGAGGAAGCTAGTTCGCTTTTAGAAGTTAATGCCTCACAAAATGATAAAGATTTTATTGCAGCCATTAACTGGAAAAAAATTGAAGAATATGTAAATAATGGAGGTGGCACCAAAATGCCCACTAATTATGCACATAATTTATATAGTGAAGAAACACATTCTGCAACATCTACTATGATCAAAGAGGTTTTAACAGTTAACCCATTAGATGTTCCTGGTGCCATATACTTTTTACCAACACCAAAATCACCTCATGGTTGTGATGTAGATCCAAGTGGAGAATATATTGTTGGCAACGGAAAACTTTCAGCGGACCTCACAGTACATTCATTTACCAAAATGCTTGATGCTATTGCCAACAAAAAACATGATGGCGAAGCTTACGGCATTCCAATTTTAAGATTTGAAGATGTACTTGCAGGTACCGTAAAACAATCCGGATTAGGACCATTACATACCGAATTTGATGGCAAAGGCAATGCCTATACCACTTTCTTTATTTCTTCGGAAGTTGTAAAATGGAAATTAGGCACTTGGGAAGTTATTGATAGAAAACCAACATACTATTCCGTAGGGCATTTAATGATTCCTGGAGGAAATTCAGCAAAACCTTTTGGCAAATATGTGCTTGCCATGAATAAAATTACTAAAGACCGTTATTTACCAACGGGTCCTGAAGTAACACAATCGGCGCAGCTGTATGATATCTCTGGCGATAAAATGGAACTGCTTTTAGATTTCCCAACTATTGGCGAACCGCATTATGCCGCTGGTTGCCCTGCATCGTTAATTAAAGCCAATTCTAAAAAACTCTATAAACTGGCAGAAAACAAACATCCCTATGCTGCTAAAAGTGATGCCGACACTAAAGTGACCAGAAATGGTAAAGAAGTTCATGTACAAATGACCATGATACGCAGTCATTTTTCACCTGATAATATTGAAGGTATTAAAGTAGGCGATAAAGTATATTTTCATGTCACCAATTTAGAACAAGATTATGATGTTCCTCATGGTATCGCCATAATAGGAGCCAATACGTCTGAATTACTAATAATGCCAGGGCAAACCGAAACGTTTGTTTGGGAACCAAAACAAGTGGGTGTATGGCCATTTTATTGTACAGATTTCTGTTCTGCGTTACATCAAGAAATGCAAGGGTATGTTCGCGTATCTCCTGCATCATCTAGTATACCTTTATCTTGGTCTTTAGGAGACTAATATAGTATTGGGGAATTTTATTTAGTGTTTATTTCCCATATAAGGCGAGAGTTGAATTGTCGCTCTCGCCTTTCTTTTAAAACATTAAAACAAATCCGTTGGGTGAAATTAAGAAAATTTAATTTATAACGAATTTTGATTATAATTTATAAGTCAATTTAGCACTCAAGTGTCAGTCTGAGCCTGTCGAAGACACTAGAAGATACATTTCGACAAGCTCAATGTGACAATTTATATAAAAATTAGTATTGATAAAGCAATTATACCCAACGAGTTAAAACAATTAAATACAAACAGATGAAAAAGTCAAACATCATAATGCTTATTGCGGCTTTATTGCCTTTAGGATTGTTTCTTTTTCCACTTTGGAAAATTACTTTAGAAGCGCCTCAATATCCAACTCCTTTGGGAATGTACATTCATATTAATGATTTTTCAGATGTGAACCCTTTTGATATTAAAAACATCAATTTAATGAATCACTATGTGGGAATGAAATATATTCCGGATGCCATTCCTGAATTCAAAATTTTCCCTGCGGGCATATTGATAACGACTATATTGGGACTTATAATTGCATTTAAAGGCAACTACAAATGGTTCTTGTCCTGGTTCATATTGATGATCGTTTTAAGTACAGCTGGACTATACGATTTTTATTTATGGGAGCACGATTATGGTCATGATTTAGACCCCAAAGCGATTATGAAATTCACCAATCCGGATGGTTCGGTAATGGGCTTTCAACCGCCTTTATTTGGCACTAAACACATCTTAAATTTTACGGCACATTCGTACCCAAGATTAGGCTCTTTGTTTTTAGGGTTAGGTATTGCAGCCTCATTTATTGCTTATCTGGTTGGGAAAAAAACCAATAAAATAATTTCTTGAAACGAACTATCCTCGAGGCAGAGCGTCGAGGAATTCTTTTCGATTAAAAAAACAAAAGCTATGTAGAAAAAAATCTCAAAAAACACTAAAACACTATGACATGCAAACACTAAAACAATTATTAATAGGCTCATTATTGCTGTTATTTTATGGCTGTAATGTATCTCCAAAAGCCATAAACTATGGTAGCGATGGTTGTCATTTTTGTAAAATGACCATTGTAGACAAAGTTCACGCAGCCGAAATTGTTACTAAAAAAGGCAAACTATATAAATTTGATTCAACCGAATGTATGATTCATTTTATGAATGAATTCGACAATGCCGAAATTGAACTATACCTTTCAAATAACTACACAGAACCTGAAGCTCTTATAGACGCAACCAAAGCTACTTTTTTAATAAGTAAAAATATTCCGAGTCCTATGGGAGCGTTTTTATCGGCCTTTAAAACTGAAGGAGAAGCACAAAAATTCCAATCGGAAAAAGGCGGGATGCTGTATTCCTGGAACCAACTACTAGAACATTTAAAAAACTAGTATCATGTACAAAACAGTCATTTTTTTACTGGTCATTTTAATGGCTTACTCCAGTTATGCTCAAAAAATTGAAGTATGCCACTCTTGTGCTATTACTTCATTAAAAAAAGCCATAGCTCAAGCCAAGGATTATGATACAATTATAGTAAAAAAAGGGACTTATAAAGCGCATAAAATTTTAGTAAATAAACCTCTCACAATTATTGGCGAAAATCACCCCATTATAGATGGCGAAAAAAAAGGTGAAATTTTCACCATTATTTCAGACCATGTAACGATTGATGGCTTGTTCATTATAAATGTTGGCACTAGTTATACCGAGGATTATGCCGCAATTCGTGTTAAGCGAAGCAAACATTTTGTTATCAAAAACCTCGTCTTGGAAAAGTTGTTTTTTGGTATTTATATAGAAAAATCGAGCTACGGAAAAATTTATCACAACAAAATAATTGGCGATGCGGTACAGGAATACAATTCCGGAAATGGCATCCAATTATGGTACAGTAATCATATAGAAATTGAACATAATTATATCGAACATGTTCGCGATGGGATTTATTTAGAGTTTTCAGACGATTGCCTCATCAAGAATAATGTAAGCGTACAGAACTTACGTTATGGGTTGCATTTCATGTTCAGCAATAACGACACCTATCAAGGCAATACGTTCCAAAGCAATGGTGCTGGTGTGGCGGTTATGTTTTCAAAAAAGATAAAAATGTTCAACAATACGTTTAAAGAAAATTGGGGTACTGCATCATACGGCATACTTTTAAAAGAAATAAATGATGCTGAAATTATTGGGAATACCTTTGAAGAAAACACCGTAGGCATCAATATAGAAGGCTCGAACAGAATTGTTTATAAAAACAACGATTTCATCAATAACGGATGGGCAATTAAGGTTCGTGGTGCCTGTTATACCAACAGTTTTCTTGAAAATAATTTTCTGTACAATTCTTTCGATGTTTCATACAACAGCAATATAAACGACAATGTTTTTGACAAAAATTATTGGAGTAACTACACAGGTTACGATTTGAATAAAGATGGCATTGGCGATGTACCTTACAGGCCGGTCAAGCTGTTTTCATACATTGTAAACCGCACACCGGAAACCATCATTCTATTGCGAAGTTTGTTTATTGATATTATAGATTTTTCCGAAAAAGTATCACCCGTATTTACACCCGATAATCTATTAGACAACAATCCTGTAACAAAAAAAATCTCATGGTAAGTATTCAAAATTTACATAAAAAGTTTGGAAAAAACCCCGTGCTAAGTGGCGTCGATCTATCTATTAAAGAAGGGGGCATTTTTGCAGTACTTGGACCTAACGGCTCTGGAAAAACCACGTTGATAAAATCTATATTAGGTATGGTAATTCCCAACAAAGGTACCATATCGGTTTATGGTCAAAACATAAAAAACAATTCGGATTACCGCTATAACATTGATTATTTACCACAAATCGCCAACTTCCCTAGCAATTTAAAAGTAAAAGAGCTTATTAAAATGATTAAGGATCTGCGTGGTAAAACCAGTGACGACGAACGTCTTATTGATTTATTCAAACTAAATCCGTTTTTAGATAAAAAATTAGGAACACTTTCTGGCGGAACCAAGCAAAAAGTGAATCTGGTTTTAACCTTTATGTTTGATAGTCCGCTTATTATTTTGGATGAACCCACATCTGGACTCGATCCCATATCACTTATTAGACTAAAAGATTTAATTCAAGTAGAAAAGGCTAAAGGGAAAACCATTTTAATAACCTCGCACATCATGAGTTTTGTTGAAGAAGTTTCCGATGAAGTCGTATTTCTATTAGAAGGGAAAATTTACTTTAAAGGTCGTATTTCAGAATTGAAAACAAAAACAAATCAGCCCGATTTCGAACATGCCATTGCATCCATTTTAACCGAGAACCATGCTTAAAATATTAAAATATAGTTTTTACGATTTAATGCGAAGCCGCTGGAGTTATGTGTATTTCGCTTTTTATTTAATGCTTGGGATTGTCCTCCTTTTTTTAAACAATGATTTATCTAAAGCGGTCATTACTTTAATGAATGTGATCATCATATTAGTACCACTAATCGGAACCATTTTTGGTGTTATGTATTATTACAATTCCAAAGAATTTACCGAGCTTCTTTTAGCACAACCCATAAAACGCTCTTCCATATTTTTAGGTCAATATCTAGGTGTTGCCTTGTCTTTGTCTATGAGTTTAATTTTAGGCTTAGGATTGCCATTTATTTTTTACGGATTATTTAAAAGCCATGCCATTTGGGATTTTTCATTATTGCTTATCACTGGCACTTTTTTAACCTTAATATTTACAGCATTGGCGTTTAATATTGCCTTATCTAATGAAAACAAAATTAAAGGCTTTGGATATGCCATTCTGCTATGGTTGTTTTTGGGCATTATTTACGATGGCATCTTTTTAATGTCATTAATATTATTTGAAGCGTATCCATTAGATAAAATGTCATTAATAGGAACGATGCTAAATCCAATAGATTTATCGAGAACACTCATTCTTTTAAAACTTGATATCTCGGCATTATTGGGATATACAGGCGCTATTTTTAAACAATTTTTCGGAACTAGTTTCGGGTTAATTGTTTCATTTACAGCCCTATCCCTTTGGGTGATTTTACCCGTTTTAAGCATCATTTTTAAGGCAAAAAAGAAGGATTTTTAATTATTTCAAAATATCATATTAAGTTTAAAAGAGTTCAGTAAATTTGACCCATGATTTCAACAATCGCTAATAAAATAACAGCATTTGTTTTAGTGTTTATATTATTTGCACATAATGTAAACACACTGGCTATTATTGGCGATTTCGTTATTAATCAGGACTTCATTGCAAAAACCTTGTGTATTCAAAAAGACAACCAACAAGGGTGTAACGGTAAATGTCATTTAATGAAGGAATTAAAGGAAAGTGCACCGGAATCAAATACAACGATACCTGTGCAAGAGACAAAACGTTTCTCGTTAGATGCATTTTGTCTTTATAAAATTAATTCCTCAGAACATCTAAATTTTGTAAATAAAGCATACCAAATTGGGTTTAGCCCATATTCACAAAATCTACTTCACACGTATTTCGATATCGATACGCCACCTCCCATATTCATCTAGTTTTTTACAGCTTATTAATGACCCTTTTCTGGCTTATAACCTAAGCGAGCATGCGGTATTATGCATTACAAAAAAATGTGTGGTTTGTCATGCTACGCGAAATTTAAAAAACAATACAGATGAAATGTCCATAACTGAAGGAGTTATGAGTTAAGAGTTATGAGTTAAGAGTCTAACCACGGGTTAAGGATTAACAATTAACCAGAATTAAAATAACAAACAAAACCCTTAAAACCAATATGAGTAACCTTTGTTAAGTCCCTCCTTCGGAGGGGTTGGGGAGGCTTGGGGTTAGGGGGCTAAATATTAACAGATGAAATTAAAATATATTTTACAGATAGTGTTCATTGCTATACTAGCAACATCTTGCTCAACCGACAATGATGACGAAATAACGATTAATGAGATTGAAGGACTTGTTAAAATCCAAGACCTTTCAAACAGTACCCATACCATTGAATTATATAATGCTACAGGGCAATTTAAAACAGGATACAATGCAGTAAGTATTCGCATTAAAGACAATACGTCCAACACCTATATAGAAAATGCCACCGTATCTTGGAATCCAATAATGCAAATGCCTACCATGCAGCATTCTTGTCCTAAATCTGTTATCGGAAAAGCTTTAGGAAAAGAAACAGTCTATGAAGGATTTATTATTTATCAAATGACCGGTATGGATGGTTCTGGATGGTCGTTGACTGTAAATTATTCTATAAATGGCGTTGAATATTCCATAACAGATACTATAACCGTCATACAGAATGCTAAACAACATGTAACCAGTTTTATGGGGAGCGATAACAATCGTTATGTCATGGCTCTCATTGAACCAAAAACACCAAAAATCGCTATTAACAATTTAAAAATTGGTTTGTTTAAAATGGAAACCATGATGTCTTTTCCTGTTGTTGAAAACTATAAAATCACCCTAGACCCCCGCATGCCAGGGATGGGAAATCACAGTTCACCCAACAACACAGATTTAACTTTCAATACAGAGGATGCTATGTATCATGGCAATTTATCACTTACCATGACAGGGTATTGGGTGCTTAATTTAAAGTTACTAAATACTGAAAACGAGGTATTAAAAGGTGAAGATGTCACAACCGAAAACACCCAAAGCTCGCTTTATTTAGAGTTGGAATTTTAAGCTTAAACAAACATTTAATATGAGGTTGTCTAAAAAGACTATTTAGAAGCAAATTGTCACATTGAGCATTATCGAAAATGAAAATATATTTTTATTTGAAGATAAAAGCGCAGCTTGCGAAATGCATTGGTATTCTGACTTATAAGGTTTTCGACTGCGCTCAAACTGACATAAAAGTTTACTTTTTAGACAGTCTCACAAAGTTTTGCCAATGAAAAAGTATATCATATGGGGCGTTAGTTTGTTATTTGCTACACTAACATACGCTCAAGACATAGAAAACCACCTTGAAAAAAAGGACACTATTAATTTAAATGAAATTATGGTGGTTGGAAGACATAAGCTAAGCAACTACCGTCAGGAAAAAACACTATCCAGTATTGATGATTTTTTAGAAAAATCCAACAAAATCACCATGATCAAGCGTGGAAATTATGCTTGGGAAGCTTCTTTAAATAATATGAATAGCAACAGGCTATCTATAACTATCGATGGCATGCAAATTTTTGGAGCCTGTACGGATAAAATGGATCCTATTACATCGTATGTTGATGTTTCAAATCTGGAAAAAGTAAGTGTTGGCTCAGGACAAGAAGGTACCGAACATGGTCATTGTGTTGGTGGTGGTATCGACTTGCAATTACCACAAGCCACCTTTGGGGTTTCAGGGTTAAAAACAAGTATGGATGTGGGTTATGAAACCAATGGCAACTATAAAACTACGGGATTAGACATGGAATATTCCAACCATAAATTCTATTTAAACGCTGATGGAATTTATAGAAAATCCGATAATTATAAAGCCGGAGGAAACAAAGAAGTGCTCTACTCCCAATTTGAAAAATATAACATTTCATTACAAAGCGGCTATAAACTAAGCGAACATGAATCTTTAGATGCCAATGTCATTTACGATAAAGCTACCAATATCGGTTACCCTGCCTTGCCCATGGATGTTTCGTTGGCAGAAGCATTAATCACTTCGTTTACACACAATTACGCAAACGATTCAACGTTTATAAAATCCTTAGAAACAAAAATATACTTTAATACGATAACCCATATTATGGATGACTCTAAACGTCCCATCGTGCCTATTCGTATGGATATGCCTGGATGGAGCGACACCTATGGATTTTACAGTAAAGCAAGTATTAAAAAAAATAAGCATGACGTTATTTTTAATTTTAACGGATTTTACAACAGGTCTTTGGCAGAAATGACCATGTACCCAAACGACACCAATCAACCAGATATGTTTATGTACACATGGCCAGATATCAGAACACTTTATACAGGTGTTTATGCAAAAGACAGCTACCGTTTTAATGAAAATGAAACCCTTTCAACATCACTTCGTTTTGGTTTTCATAAAAACAGGATTGCAAAAAAAACAGGTTTGGAAAGTCTTCAAATATTCTATCCTGAAATTGATGCGTCTAAAAGTCGGTTTCTAACCAGCATGTCATCAAATTATGAGATAAAAAAACACAGGTTCGATGTAACATTTGGTCTGGGATATGGTGAAAGAGCACCAACAGTTAGTGAAGGTTACGGTTTTTTCCTTTTCAACAGTTTTGATAATTACGATTATATAGGCAACCCCACTTTAAAAAATGAAAAAGCTATAGAAGCCAATTTGAAAACCAATTATCATTTTAAAAAATTCCATGTGGGTATTGAATCCTCCTATTTTCATATTATGGATTATATTATTGGTGAAATTGATGCGACATTAAGCCCCATGACTATTGGCGCTAATGGTGTGCAAGTGTACACGCATTTAAATAATGCCACTATTTTTGATGTCTATTTAAACTCTTCTTACCAACTTTCAAAAACATTCTCAGTTAATGCAACGGTTGGTTATAACTACGGAAAAGGGAGTAACAAAGAACTGTTACCACTTATAAAACCGTTTTCTTATTTAGCTGAAATAAATTATAACACATCCAGTTTTAATGCAGCCATTCAACTTGAAGGAAACGGAAACCAAAGTAAGTACAGCCGTTTTTATGGTGAAGACGAAACACCACAATACGCCGTTTTAAATTTAAATCTTGGAAATATATTTTATATAAACCACCATAAAACCGTACTTAAATATGGTATTGAAAATATATTCGACACCAACTATTCAACCTATGCCGATTGGAATAACATACCAAGACAAGGCAGGAATCTATATATAAACCTATCTTTTGTATGGCAATAATATTGGTTAGAGGTTGTATAAAACCAAATCGAATTTGTTTTTTACAAGTGTGGTAAATTTCACAAAAAATCTTATATTTGGTTCATGGAAACAGCAACAAAACCAAACCACATAGGCAGAAAGATTAGCCGTATCAGGGAGCTAAGAGGCATGAAACAGGAAACACTAGCCGAAGAACTGGGCATCAGCCAACAAGCTGTGTCCAAAATTGAGCAATCTGAAACCATTGAGGATGGTAAACTGGAACAGATTGCAAAGGTGCTTGGGGTTACAAAGGAAGCAATCGAAAATTATAGTGATGAAGCTGTATTTAACAATATTCAGAATAATTATGATGGTTCCGTAATCCATGCTGGACCTACAATAAATCACCATTGCACATTTAATCCTCTCGATAAACTATTAGAAGCGCACGAAGAAAACAAAAAACTCTACGAACGTCTTTTAAAATCTGAACAGGATAAAATTGAGTATTTGGAAAAACTGCTCAATAAATAATACCAGAAGAAGTTAATTGTTAAATTATTTAACCTTTTTATATGTTTCTAGCTGCAATAGGAATGTTTTTAAAGGGAATTTTATTTTAGCCTTATAAAACAACTGCATAGACGCACTCAAAGTGGTGGTTTCCTTTAGTTTAAAATCGCTGCTATAGGTTGTTTTAGGCAACTTATAAGGTTGGGAATTATAAGTAAAAATCAACAACTCTATCTAACTTTTCATGTGTTTATATTTATTTGTTTTTCAAAGGACACATGGAACGCCTATAATCATTTCCTTGGGTGTACAAAGTTTTGGTCATGGTCGTTTCATCTTCGGTTTCGTGAATGGTTATTTTCTTATAAAGAGGGACTTCAAAAAAAATCTTTTTAATAGTTTGGTTTTAATATTTGCTAACATTTAGAACGGTGTTGCACAGGTTTTATTTTTCTATAGTAACATAAGCTGTATGTTCACATTTATGAAATCCAATTAATTGTTCCCCACATTTCGGGCATTGTTCATGATCACAATTGTCAGTGTGATAAAATCCTTTAATAACCCCACAATCGCCACATAGGTCACTATTTCCAATTTTGAAAGTTGTTTCACTACCGAATGGGATTCTATCAAATATTTCATTGTCTATTTCTAAACCGTCATATTGTTGAGATTCAATAATGTCTTTAGGGTGATTTTTATGTACCGTAATTCCATGGTAGTGAACATATTCTGACTTTTTTATTTCACTTAAAAGTTCTGCTTCAAACGCCCAATATTCTTTTTGAATTATGTCATGAAGGTCTTTGCTAAGGTATTTTGAATAGAAATAGTGAATAAACTCAAATAGTCTTAAGTAATAACTATGCGCTTGCTTTGGGTTTAGATTAAATTGAAAATGGGTTATTTGATTGCGAATTTTAATAGTTTTCTCTAGTCTTAATTTATCTGAAGGTTCTAAATCGATAACTTTAAAACTTACTAGTCTATTTAAAGCTGCAGATATACCAACTGTCTTATTAATATTAGGGTTATCAACATTGTCATAAACAAGCATTTCATTTTCTTTTGATAAAAGAAATTTCAAAGTCAATTCTAGACCTTGTATTAATAGGACAATTGCAATTGGATACTTATCACTTTCTTTAGATGCTCTTCTTGCACAATGAAGAGATTCATTTATAAAATTGGATGCATTTCTATTTAAATCGAATTCCATATTTTTTACTTGTGCCTAACAATTGTATAACCACAACAAACAGTAGCACTATTGTAGTTATATTCTTTATATACGCAATATATTACTTTTTCTTTAATATTGCTACGAAGTCACTGACTTCAAGAGCTGTTCTAACGGGCTAAGAACCGGTTCAGTCAACAGGGCGTTCATGTTGGGTCGTACCGACCACACGAACGCTAGTTATTGGTAGTAGTTATTTTATTTCCGAACCATATAAATTCTTAACGTTATCTCCGAAGTCAAATTTAGTGTGTTCAAACGGTGAATAGATAAAAAACTGTTTAATTACTTCGGTCGCAAAATCAATTCTTAATGCTGCAACAAATCCTTTGTCTTTATAATTCTCTACCATAATTCCAACTAAATAAAATTTTGGCACTCCCTTTTTTCTATCATTCCAATTGGGCACATACCAGAGTCCGCTTCCACTAATTCCTCTCAATTCCTTTGTGATTTGTTTTTCATTAGAGCCAAAGGGTGCAACTTTTCTTTGATATTTTACTAAAATAAAATGGTCAGGATTAAATCCGTACTTTTCGTATTTGTCAGTTTCTATTGGGTAAGTCAAAAACTTAACTGGAATAGGTTTGAATTCCGCTTTTCCACTTGTTTTTTTTACTCCAGAAACTGGATATCCTGCAATTACATAATATCCACCTTTTTGAACTTTATGGTTAACTATAATGTCAGATGGATTACAAAACCCTAAATTTCCTCCAATAAAATTTTTGTTCTGTCGTGCAGAAAATTTTAAAATGCCAAAGTCTATTGGATTGTTGGTTTTTGAATCTTTGTATGATGTTATAACTATTCCATTTAGCCACACCATTTTTTTGTTAGCTCCAGGAACTATTAAATTTGGCCAATCTTCTAAATTCAATAAATGTCCAGCACTTATCAAATATCTATCATCATTTATTTTCAGAAAGATTCCACAACCTAATGGAATTGCAGAAGGTGGATTGGGAACACTTAATATCGGTGTAACTTGTAATGCTGTATTTGCAACATTCTGTGTTAATATTCCTAATTTCTCGTCCATTCTCTAATTACTGCCAACGGTTTGTATATGCTTTGGTGCGTGGTAAAGCAATGAATTTAACAAGTGCAAACTGAATAGAAAATCCTCGAGGATTTTCGTAAGCAAGCTAGAACTAGCACTAAATTATATACGTTGTTACCACACGTTTTTTTAGATTATAAAAGCAACTACAATTTGCAATAGAATAGACAAAATCGCAACAACTAAAAAGAATATAAAAATGTTTTTCGAGATATTCTGTGTTTTTAAAAGTCGGAATTGGTTTAGATTGTTTAAAATCAACAATTCTTTTTCGTCCATTGCTCGTAATTCCGAAAGCTTTTTGTATTTGCTGTATTTCTCAAATTCGTTTAGTTCAATGTCATTAACATTTTTAATATTTTCCATAAGGTTTTATTGAGTTATTGATTGTTAGCACACATTTTTTAATCAGATTATTAATTTTTAAATCAAATACTATGTCAAAATTTATTCAATTTTTAAAGAGTCGTTTTTTTTATGATTGGGAAGAATTTCAGTTCTTTTTTCCAACAATTCTATACGCTCTTTTTGTTTTTCCATTGTGTTTTTTACTTCTTGTAATTCTTTATCGGATAGCGTTTTTAGATTGTCCAATTTTGATGTAAGTGAAACATAAGCAATTACTAAAGCTAAAACAGGAATAACTATTTGAACAAAGTTTTTTAACCAATTTATTATGATTTTATCATTCTCTTTTAAATATTTTTTATCCGAAAATGAATTAAAACCTTTTAGTGTAGAGATTAAACCCTCTATATCAACATTGGTATATTTAACCTCTTCATTTAGATATAAAGTTCCAATAATAAGTTCTAATTTATTTCGGTCGCATTTTAATTCAGATTGTAAGTCACTAAAACTCACTCCGAACACAAAATTAGAATCAGTTTGGTCACTATTGAATTTTATAAAGCTGTCAGACAACAGTTTTAAAGTCTTATGTCTTTTTCTATTTATGTTTATTAGCATGAGTGAGTTCAAATGTGTGGTAACAATTGTATAACCACAACAAACACCATCCCCATTGTAGTTATATCTTTTATAGGTTTACGAATATAATAAAAAACCACCTACAAAAAACATTTTAAAATGTAAAGTAGGCATGACAGCAGTCCTGGTTTAGTTTCGTTCGCCCTTTGTTCAGGCAAACCCCCATCCAAAAAATAGACCCCCGAACCATAGCTGAACAAAACCCGAACAAAACTCGAACAAAACCCGAACAAAACTCGAACAAAACCGCTGTTGCTTATAACGTTAAAAAGTATTTGAAGTTTACCAAAAAGCAGTGCCATTGTTGGCACCAGTTTTTTATTCGTTTTTATAATTCACTATTTTATCTACTGAAATTCCTTTTCCATATTTTTCTATTGTTGTAAAAATTTCAAGTGAGTTAAAAATCGGTTTTATTTTTTCTTCATTTTTTGGATGAATAATTTTATAATCATTTTCGTTTTCAAAATATTCTCCTAATTTCTCAATAATTGTTTCATATTTTACTAAACCACTTTCTTCTTTTGTTCTAAATAATTTTTTGATTCTTTTTTGAATTAAAACAAAATCTACTTTTGGTAAAACAAACGGAATATGTTCAGGCCAAACACATAAAGTTTCTACGTTTTCAGTTCCATTTTTATTTAGGTAGAAAATATTTGGGACAAAGTATTCTTCTGTTAATTTTTCTTGAAGTTCGTTTTTATTGTAGCAGAATTCCCAACAATAATTGGATTTCTCTAATTCTAAATAATTTAGTTCCCATTCTTTAAAATAAGATTTACTGATTTTTTCATTTGATTTTAACCAGCTTTTTAATAATTCTCCTTTTTTATATTTTATTGGTACTGCTTCTGCTTGTGGGTCAAGAACATAAAGGTCAAACTTTTCTATTAACTTATCTACTAATTCAAAACTTTCAATTCCGAAAAAGTCTGGTCTAACATAATTTATATTAAAACATAAATTAGTATCTTCTAAATCTTCAAAGTCATTTTCATCTTCGACTTCACTTTCTTCTGATTCATAAGTTTCAAATAAGCAAAAAACTCCTGTAGTTTCATTTTCATAAACTATTTGGTCTTCGCTTTTACTTTCCAACATTGGAATAGTATTTAAGAATTCAACCATTTCTGAAATACTTACTTCATTATTTCCTTTTTTGTAAAAGTTTAAATCAAAACTCATTAAGTTCGTTTTTTTTTAAATTGGTGCCAACGTTAAATGTATGTTGCGTAAGGGATTGCGGAGCTCAAACCTATCAATTTACCTCCATAAATTAATGCGAGCGAAAACGCTCGAAAACCAGTGAACCCCTTATGCAATATACATATTGTTGTGTGTTCGCCTTTTATTTTATCCTCCAATTGGATATTTTAATTATTTCAACATCTAATCCAAAAGTATTTATTAGTTCGTCTTTTTCGGATGCATTCGAAACAAAAAGAATTTGAATATCCTCTCGTTTAAATCTAAGTGGATATTTTTCCAGCATTTTATTATGCTTGTCTCTGTTTTTCAAATAGGTCCTTTGATTCTGTGAAATCAAATAATTATCAATATCCGATTTTCTTGGCACAAATCTCCATTCGTTTTCTGCCTTAAAGTCAAAATTCTCTTCTTTAAATTTGCTGTTATACCCTTTTTCATTTTTCATGAAAGTCTTCACCTCCATTATTGCAAGTCGAATTTTTCCAGGTAGTTTTTCGTTATTCGTTTTTCGCCTTGCTTTAAGTAAAATGTTCATTCCTTTTGCTGCTACAGAAGTCGTTCCAACATATAAAACTGGACCAACATTATTGTTTTTTGCCCAATCCTTCGAAAAACCAATGCCATATTTTCCATATGTTATTCTTTCATTATCAATTGTTGAAATGTTATATTCTGAAAATGAAATCATAGGATGAGCTGCCTTTGAGGCTGCTTTATTATCATAGTAAAAGTCCTCACTACAAAATGATAATTTTAGCGAATTACTGGAAAGAATGAGTTTTAATGTGTTAAACTCTTCTGTTATATGGATTATCTTGTTTTCTGATTTACTTATCATTTTGCACTCTACTCAAGGTGACACACAACAATCGTATAACCACAACAAACACCATCCCCATTGTAGTTATATCGTTTATAGGTTTACGAATATAATAAAAATCCACTTACAAGAATATTTTAAAAATGTAAAGTAGGCATGACAGCCGTCTTAGTTTAGTTTCGTTCACCCTTTGTTCGGACAAACCCCCATCCAAAAAATAGACCCCCGAACCATAGCTGAACAAAACCCGAACAAAACTCGAACAAAACCCCTCTATTTTTGGGCAGGTGTGTCCTCTTCGGTTCAAGGTTCAAGGTTTTGGGTGTTGGGTTCTGGGTTTTGGTGAATCGGTTAACTATAATCAGGGAGGTCCAAATCGTGAAACGTGAAAGGGGAATCGTGAATCGTCAATCGTCAATCGTTAATCAGAAATCGTGAAAAGATTCGGGAATAGCATCTTGTCATCGTTTTAAAACATCTTTTAACCTCTCGGGTTCTGATTGTTAGACTTCTTAGAATGTTAGACTTTTTAGATTTTTAGATTTTTAGATTGGGGATAGGTCTAGAGAAAGGGGAATTGTCAATCGTCAATCGTTAATCGTGAAAGGGGAATCGTCAATCGTTAATCGTTAATCGTCAATCGTTAATCAGAAATCGTAAAAGGTATCTTGTCATCGTTTTAAAACATCTTTTAACCTCTCGGGTTCTGTTCTTGCTTCAAGATTTGTGCTCTCAATTCCACATTCTGAATCCATAATTCTGAATTCTGAATTCTAAATTGTCAATCGTCAATCACCTGACACTCATGCCGTCACGAGCGAGATGCTCGCGATAGCGGAGGTATATAAACCTATCTTTTGTACTACAATAATTTGGTAATAAAATCTATCTCGCCTATCTTGTAAGTTTATAATAGTTAAATTTCAACTATTAAATTCGAATTCCGTAAATTTATGAGAATCTGACAAATATCATATTCTCAAACAAATTCTACACGTATTTTTGAACAAAGAGGATATTTTTATCCTTTATAATAAACAACGAAAACTATCAATAAACTAAAACACTAAAAATGAAACATTTAAATTTATCACTTGTGTTTTCTGTAGCCAGTATGCTATTTTTAACATCTTGTTTCGATAACAAAGAAACGGTTTACGACAACGCAGCAGACATTCCTGTAAACAGAGAAATGATTGCGGAATTAACATCGCCACCCCATGTGCCAACGCCAGTTGGAAAAAGAAAAGCAAAAAAGCTTATCATAAAAATGGAGATTCTTGAAAAAGAAGGAGAAATGACCGACGGCGTGAGATATGTATATTGGACCTTTGGAGGTACTGTGCCCGGCAGTTTTATTAGAACACGTGTTGGCGATGAAGTAGAGTTCCATTTACAGAATCATCCAGATAATAAATTGCCACACAATATTGATTTACACGCCGTTACCGGACCAGGAGGTGGTGCCGAATCATCATTTGTGGCACCTGGGCATGAAAAAGTGTTTTCGTTCAAAACCATAAACCCAGGATTGTACGTGTACCATTGCGCTACGGCGCCTGTTGGCATGCACATTGCCAACGGTATGTATGGTTTAATTTTAGTAGAACCTGATGGTGGTTTACCGCTAGTAGATAAAGAATACTATATTATGCAAGGCGATTTTTATACAAAAGGCGCTAATGGCGAACGTGGGTTACAGCCTTTCGATATGCAAAAAGCTGTGGATGAACATGCCGATTATGTTGTTTTTAATGGCAAAGTTGGTGCACTTACTGGCGACAATGCCATAACAGCCAAAGTTGGCGAAACCGTTAGACTCTTTGTGGGTAACGGTGGGCCAGGATTGGTATCGTCTTTTCATGTTATTGGAGAAATATTTGATCGCGTACACATAGAAGGTGGCGATTTAATTAATAAAAATGTCCAAACTACTTTAATTCCTGCTGGTGGTGCTGCTATGATAGAATTTCGTGTAGACGTACCAGGAACATTTATTCTAGTGGACCACTCTATTTTTAGAGCCTTTAACAAAGGAGCCTTAGGCATGCTGAAAGTAGAAGGCGAAGAAGACAAAAAAATATACTCAGGAGAAATACGCGACGACATTTATTTGCCTGAAGGCCCTGGTATTCAAACGATGCCAACAACTGGTGAAATTATAGCTTCAGAAGTACCTGCAAAATCGTTTGAAGAACAAATGGAATTTGGAAAACAAGCCTATATGCAAACTTGCTTTGCTTGTCACCAAGGTGAAGGACAAGGCGTTCCAAACGCTTTCCCGCCATTGGCAAAATCCGATTACTTAAATGCCGATGTAGATAGAGCCATTGGGGTTGTACTTAACGGACTAACAGGAGAAATCACCGTAAATGGTCAGAAATACAACAGCGTTATGACACGGCAAATGTTATCATCCGATGAGATTGCAAATGTATTAACCTATGTCTATAATAGTTGGGGCAACTCCAAAAAAATAGTTACTAAAGCTATGGTAGATAAAGTAAAACAAAAGAAATAATGAAATACCATGCCTTTAGAATATTGCTTGCTTTATTAGTGCTTCAGCCCATGCTTTTCGCACAATCTAAAGGCATGGTTTCCATAAAAGGGAATCGTTATATCCCACTATACGGAAGAGATTCTACCGTTGTTGAAGTAAAAGATTTCGAAATGGACATCTATCCTGTTACAAATGCAGAATATGTTGCTTTTGTTAAGAAATATCCAAAGTGGCAAAAAACGAAAAGCATCAAATTATTTGTGGATGATAGCTATTTATCGAATTGGAAAAATGATTTAGAACTTAAAGATTCAGAAAAACCAGATAGTCCTGTTACCTATGTGTCTTGGTTTGCTGCTAAAGACTATTGTGAATGTCAAGGCAAGCGTTTACCAACCGTTGATGAATGGGAATATGTGGCTATGGCTGACGAAACAACCAAGGATGCGCGTGTGAAGCCTTCATACAACAAACAGATATTAGCTTGGTATGAAGCCCCTCGATCTAATGAAAATAGCATTGGACGCACACCAAAAAATGCTTGGGGTGTACACGATTTACATGGTTTGGTTTGGGAATGGACTTTAGACTTTAACTCCGTTTTAATTACTGGAGAATCAAGAAAAGACGTTGACAAGGACAGCAATCTTTTTTGTGGTAGTGCCGCAGTAAATGCTACCGATTTAATGAATTATGCTGCTTTTATGCGTTATGCCATTCGTGGTAGCTTAAAAGCCAAATATTCTATGAAAAATTTAGGATTTCGTTGTGTGAAAGATATCAATCTAAAATAAAACCATGAAGTATTTAAAATACATATCTCTAGTCTTAATAACCACTTTAGCATTTCAAAGCTGTAAATCTGATAAAAAATCAAAAGACGATATTACTGAAGTATATCAGTGTCCTATGCAATGTGAAGGCGATAAAACGTATAGCGAAAAAGGAAGTTGCCCGATTTGTAAGATGGACTTAACGCTTGTTGAAAACAACTCAGAATTAGTGGAGGATGGTGGAATTTCAGAAGAATCCATATTCAATTTAACTTCTATTTGGCATACTGAAGAAGGCAAGGCTATTCAACTTAAAGATTTAAAAGGAAAAACTTTGGTAATGGTCATGATTTATACCTCATGTAAAGCAGCTTGTCCCCGATTGGTTGCCGATATGCGTCACATTGAATCTCAAATTCCCGATGAAAAAACAAAAAATACTCAGTTTGTTATGGTAAGCATCGACCCAGAAACCGACACCCCCGAAAAACTAAAAGCCTTTGCCAAAGAAAACCTTATGGACGACATACATTGGACTTTTTTGCAGGGTAGCGAAAGTGGTGTTCGTGAGTTCGCCAATGTGTTATCGGTAAAATACAAAGAAATTTCACCTATAGATTTTTCACATTCCAACATCATATCTGTATTCAATCCGCAAGGGGAACTAAAGCACCAACAAGAAGGCCTGGGAGTTGACAATAAAGACACCATTGAAACTATTTTACAGATGACACCCTAAAAAATTATTTAATCATAAAGAGGCTGTCTAAAAAGTCTAGTTCTATGTCATATTGAGCACTTCGACAAGCTCAGCACAGGCTTTGTCGAAATATTTTAACTTACTGATAATCAATATCGGTTTCGACAAGCTCAACCTGACAAATTAAATTTAAAGGACTTTTTAGACAGCCTCTTCCATAATAAAAAACATAAAAAGTGAACTCATTTTACCCCATTGTTGAAACCTTAACAGAAGGACACCCCGTAAAAGTCTATTATACTGAAAGCGCTTTAATACAAGATTTAATTTTAGAATTAAAAGACGTCAATCCTATTGAAGATTTTCAGAAATATTTAAATATTTTCAACCAATTAACCACCATTGAAAAACGTTTTGCACGAAAAGAAAATCAATTATTTCCTTATTTAGAGAAGCATGGTTGGGAAGGCCCCAGTCAAGGCATGTGGTCGTTTCATGATAATTTGCGGGAACAAATAAAGTTATTAAATAACTACAACGTTAAAAAAGATATTGAAAAAATTATTGAGAATATCCCCTATTTATTAAATGGCATCGAACGCTTGTTGACTATTGAAGATATAAGACTGTTTCCAAACGCCATGGAACTGATAACCGAAGAAGAATGGAAGGATTTTTATATAGGTGACGAGGAAATTGGTTGGATGCTAAAAGAAAAACCAACACCTTATCCTGCAGTTGCAAAAGAAGAAGCCTACCTTCATCCAAGTCAAGATCACAGTCAGAGGGATTTATCATTTTCGTTAGAAAACACCTTTCATTACGATGAAGGTTATATGACACCTGAACAAGTCAATTTACTTTTAAGTTTTTTACCTGTCGATATTACCTTTGTTGACGAAAACGATAAAGTTATTTTCTACAATCGAGGAAACGACCGTGTTTTTGCAAGAAGCAAAGGCATCATTGGTCGAGAAGTACGGTTTTGCCATCCGCCAAAAAGCGTTAATATGGTGTTACGTATTGTTGAAGAATTCAGATTAGGCACTAAAGATGTTGCTGAATTTTGGTTTAATTTTAAAGGAAGAATCATCCATATCCGGTATTTTGCCATCCGGGATAAAAACAAAACATATAAAGGTGTTGTTGAGATGTCTCAGGATGTAACCGATATTCAAAAACTTGAAGGTGAAAAAAGATTATTGGATTGGGATTAAACCTAGCCAATACCAGATTTACTTCCAAAATTGATCATCAAGCTTATCCACAAAATCCGTTTCCTGATGAATTTTTTCTATCTCCAGTAATTCCAATTCGGTAGCCGCTTTTTGAATTTCCGGAAACAAAACGCGTTCTTCAAATCGAATATGTTCATCTAGTGCTTTTTCAATCTGGCTTAAAGCAATTTCTATATGGTCATCTTCAAATAAACGCTTTAAAAGTGTATGGTCTTCTAGTGCTTTTTTTACAAGCTCATTATTTGATTCCAAAACCGGAAAAACAAACTGTTCTTCCATTTCAAAATGCGGAATTAAATGTGTTTTAAAAAACCAATCGGCATACACCTTGATGCGTTCTGGTTCAATATTTTTGCTGAATCCTGCTCTAATTTTCCATGATAGCAATAAACCATGGTGATGCTCTCTGCTTAAAGGTTGTAACGCTTTGTGACGTTTAAGTGGTTTCTGCGACATTTTTTCTAGTGTTTATAATGTTGATAATGAAGCATCCAATACCTAAAGGCAATAAGATACTGCATAAGAATAGTATTAAGTAATAATTTGGTAACAGACCTATTCCAAAGTAAAAAAAGCCTCCTTGAATTAATAAAATAAGTTCCGTTAATACAAAACCAAAGATAAAGGCATACATCCCGAAAGTTAGTGTTTTAGAATGCTTTATTAAACTATTTTGTAATAAAAAGGCAAATAAAAACCCGGAAATAACACCCAACATGCTTAAATGGATAAACCCAATGACGAAATTTCTATGTTGATATGCTACGTTTGAAACTTCAGGAATTAAAGATGCCGATTGCAGCAGCATTTTAAGCACAAAGCAAACCAATGCAAAATCATACATGAACTTAGTAACGCTGGCCTGTGTTTTAATGAACGCTTTTAATGCCGGTTTTATAATTATTATAAAATAGTATAAAGCAAATAACTGGCAAATAACCCCAATACCATTAATCCATACCAAAACAGGATGTGGCGCAAACCAGTTTACAGGCAATGCAAAAGTGAGAATGGTCGCTATGATTAAAAATTTAAAAAATAATCGAAACTCTTTCGAATCTTGAAGTTGTAATTTATGAAAAAACACAGCAATAACAGCCAACAAAAACCACCCATTAAACTGAAAATGCAAAAAGAACTGAATCGCTATTTGGTAAAATGCCGATGCTTGTCCAAGCATAACAACTGCGGGTCCTAAACACCACACACCAATAGTTGATAGTAGCATAAAAGCCAATGCCCATTTAAGTAAACGACTTGTAACTTTGTTTTTGGTTTTATGATGTTTGAAAATTAAGTAAGCAAAATAGTAACTACAAAAAATATGTAATGTTGAAAACGCAATGGAAACCGCTGCATACCCCTGAAAAGGAAAACTAAACAACATACCAACAACGGCAAATTCGGTGACCCAAAACAACCGATTATAAATAGGCTTCTTATCAGGAATAAAATAGTGGACTATGAGCGTAAAAAGCATTAAATACACCCAACCTAACATAGCAACATGCGAATGGGCATGCGTTAAAAACCGATAGTTAAGTGACATTGGCTGTACAAAAGCATATCGCAATAATAACCCAAAAACAGCTGCTATAAAAAAGTTAAGCAAGCATACTAAAACAAGTTTTTTAGGCATTACAAATTATCTTTAAGTGATGTACCAATAAACATAGAAAATCCAGAAAATCAAAAAGTCTTTCTGGATTTTTTAATTGAAGCTATTGCTATTAACCAAATTGTTGTTCTAATTTAATAGCTTCGGGGAATAGAATATTATTCTCTAAATGAATGTGTAAATGTAAATCCTGTTCAAACTCGTTTAACATGGCAAAGGTAACTATGTAGGTATTACAACCATCGGCAGGTGGCGTGTAGTTATTTGTCAACTCAGCAATTTGTCTAAAGCGTACCCCTTCATTATCGTGCTCTTGCATCATCATAGCTATTGGGTTCTCAACTGTTCCAAATGGTGGCGGCTGTATGGTAGTATGTCCCAATTTTGCGTTCACCATTCTTTTCACAAAAGGAAAAAGAACCAATTCTTCTTTTCTCATGTGAGCTGTCAATTCACCTGCTGAAGCTGTAAAAAGTTTATTAATTTCAAACAATTCTGGATGTCTTTCGCCATGAACGTTACACAATTTATCTAAAAACTGACGCAAAATGGGGATTTTTTCTTCCACATAGCGGTGATGCTTTTTCTCAATATATTCTGCCAATAAATCTAAAGGCCATGATTTATAATCAATCGTTTGGTCTGTTTTAGAGCTCAAAACGGTTTCAAGTTCATCAATTAGCATATTACTGTCTATGCCTTTTTTAGTGCAGGCCTCTTCAATGGTTCTGTTGCCATTGCAACAAAAATCAATTTTATATTTTGTAAATACCGCTGCGGTTCTAAAATCTTCGGCAACAAAGTGCCCTATTTGTTTTTGGGTGTTTTTACTTATTGTTTCCATCATGTTATTTATTTCGGATAATTTTATCCTATTTATATTCAAATTTTTTTAAGCCTTTAAAAAAGACGCGCCCGATTTTATGTTCAGGGCAAGTTCTTCCAAACTGGTGTTCTCTAACATTTGTTTTAGTTCATCCCTAACGCCCTTAAACTTATCATGCACTGGACAGGGATGGTTTTCATCGCACTTTTCTAAACCCAAACCACATCCGTTATAAATGTTATCGCCATCAATGGCCTTTACAATTTGCGAAAGCTTAATGTATTTAAGCTCATTTTTATCAACCTCAAAACCGCCATAAGCGCCTTTTACTGAATTAATAACTTTATGCCTTACCAATGCCTGCAAAATTTTTGCCGTAAATGCTTGCGGAGAATTGATTTCTTCAGCTATTTCTTTTGGGCTTACACGTTTACCTTCATACGAATTTATCGCAATGAAAATAGACGCTTTAATACCATACTCACAAGCTTTTGAAAACATAATAATTACTTAATTTGATACAAATATAAGATATATTTTTAAATAGGACAAATTTATCTTATTTAATTTATTTGTACTTATTTCTAAACCACACTTTTTGCCATTCACGTTGCAGAATTAAAAACATGACATCTTCAGATAGCTTGAGAATGTCTTCGCCATTTAAAGCTTTTATTCGCTTTTCTGAAACATCAATAATATAAAGCAGGTTTAAATATTCGGTAAATTTTTCCTGGATAAGTTTATAAATTGTTTCGTGAAGTAACAATTTTAAACTGGTAGGCAAAACATCTTCATGAAAATCTAAATTGATATTAGCCAATAAAAAATCCTTATTCAGTTGGCGTACTAAATTTTTATACAAATCCAGCTTATTTGCTTCTTCAACTAAATCCTCGAATGTTGATGGTAAACTCATTAAACGTTTCTATTCATAAGGTTGTTTCCAAAGTCTTTTAGCAGCGCTTTTTTGTCATCGGAAATATTAATAGTACTTAAAACATTAAATGCTTTATGGGTATATTCTTGAATGGCATTTTTTGTAGCTTCGGCAGAACCAGAGGATACAAAAATTTGTTTCGCAGTATTTATTTTAGCTGAAAGGTCTTCTGGGTTTGACGAAAATAATTGGGTTAATTCAAACCTATCCGTTTCGTTTGAAAATTCCAATGCCTTTAGGTACAAATAGGTTTTTTTATTTTCAATAATATCGCCACCTACTTGTTTTCCAAAAGTTTTTGGATCGCCAAAGACATCTAAATAATCATCTTGTAGTTGGAACGCAATACCCAAATTTTTACCAAATTCATAAATACTATGTTGATCTTCTAAGGATGCATTGGCTACAATAGCTCCCATTTTCATGGCAGCACCAACCAAAACAGCTGTTTTATATTCAATCATTTTTAAATATTCGCCAATAGTAACATCATCACGCGTTTCAAAATCTACATCATACTGCTGACCTTCACAAACTTCCAATGCCGTTTTACTAAACAACTTAGCCAATGCTTGAAAAGTGACAGGTTCATAATTCTCAAATAATTGATACGCCATAATTAACATCGCATCTCCCGAAAGGATGCCCGTATTCACATCCCATTTTTCATGTACCGTTTGATACCCACGTCGCAAAGGCGCATCATCCATGATATCGTCATGTACCAACGAAAAATTATGAAACACTTCAATACTTAAAGCGGCATCGAGTGCTATTTTATAATCGGCATTAAAAATTTCAGCAGTCATTAAAGTTAAAACCGGGCGCAGGCGTTTACCTCCTAATTGCAGAATATAGTTTATAGGACTATATAAAGACAGCGGTTCACGGTCTTGGGTAAACCCTTCTAAATGCGAAGTAAATGCGTCTTGATAAAATTGTACGTTTTGCATCAAACAAAAATAATGCAATTGCCATCACTAATCCAACAACTTTAATCAATATTAAAAAATTGTTAAAACTTTGGAAACTTTTATTGTTTTTAAAGTTTCCTATTGTACATTTGCCTCGAATTATGAAATCGCCATACTATCAACAACAAAAAAACTAGGACTATAAGCGATACCAAATGTCCTTTAAAAAAAATAAGTATCACCATTTGAAAGAAGATATTTTAAAAACAGCAGTCGATTTATTCTTAACCTATGGGTTTAAGAGTGTCACCATGGACGATATTGCCAATGCCCTTGGCATGTCTAAAAAAACCATTTACCAATATTTTGAAAATAAAAACGTACTCGTAGAAGAGGCTACATTATACATGTTTCATTTTATTTCGAAAGGAATTGAAGAAATAGTAGCTCAAGAGAACAACCCTATCGAAGAAATTTATGAGATAAAGCATTTTTTGATGAAGCATCTAAAAGACGAAAAATCATCACCACAATACCAACTTCAAAAATATTATCCAAAAATTTACGAATCGTTAAAGTCCAAACAAGTTTGCGTAATGGATGATTGTGTAACCCACAACCTAGAACTTGGTATAAAAACAGGACTCTACAGAGACACCATAAACACCGAATTTGTATCTAAAATATATTTTGTGTGCATGATGGCTTTAAAAGATAAAGACCTGTTTCCTTTAAATAATTTTTCTATGCACGATTTGATGAACAATTATATTGAATATCATTTAAGAGGCATTTGCACCCCAAAAGGACTTGAACATTTAACCCAATACTTAAATAACAATCAATCATAAAATATGAAGCACGTACTAATTTTAGTCTTTAGCTTACTCCTTACAATCAAAGGATTTTCTCAAGAAAACCCGCAAAGTCTCAGCTTAGAGCAAGCTATAGATTTTGCATTGCAGAACAACAGAACAGCAAAAAATGCCACACGCGATATTGAAGCTGCCAGACAGCAAAAATGGGAAACGACAGCTACAGGTTTGCCACAAATCTCAGCCGAAATTGGGTATCAAAACTTTTTAAAACAACAGGTATCTTTAATTCCCGCAGAATTTTTTGGTGGTAATCCTGGTGAATTTGAAGAAGTTACTTTTGGCACCAAACAAAGCGTAAATGCCATGGCAACACTAAACCAGAAAATTTTTGATGGCTCTTACTTGGTTGGTTTACAATCGGCCAAAGTATTTTTAGAAATATCAAAAAACGCTAAAACCAAAACCGATTTAGAAGTTAGAAAGGCAGTGATAAACGCTTACGGCAATGTGTTACTTGCCGAAGAAAGTGTTGCCATTCTTGAAAAAAACAAAGCCATTCTTGAAAAAAATCTATACGATTTATCAAAAATGTTTGAAAATGGTTTGGAAGAAGAAGAAAGTGTAGAGCAACTTCAAATAACATTATCGGGTGTAAACAGTTCGTTAAAAAACACCGTTCGATTAAAAACATTGGCTTATCAAATGCTTAACATCACTTTAGGTCTAGATGTTTATAACCCTACAGTATTAACAGATAACCTTGAAAGTTTAACGGTTCAAAATATATCTTTAGAATTGGTTGATGCTGATTTAAATTTAGAAGAAGCCATAGACTACCAAATAGCCGAAAACGATAAAAAAGCGAAAGCGTTATTGCTAAAATTGGAAAAAAGCAAAGCGCTACCAACTTTAAACGCATTTATAAACGGTGGTTATTCGGCTTTTAGCGATGAATTCAATTTTACAAGCAAGGACCAAAAGTGGTTTGGTTCGTCGTTGTTTGGCGTTAACTTAAACATTCCTATTTTCAGTTCCTTAGGAAGAAGTGCCGCTACACAACGTGCTAAAATAAATCTTGAAAAAGCGAAAGACGATTTAATTGAAACCGAACAAAAACTACAACTTCAAACGGCTGCTGCAAAAAGCGATTATCAATTTGCCATTGAAGATTACGATAACAAAAAACTAAACTTAAATCTTGCTGAACGCATTGAACAAAAAAACCAAACCAAGTTTTTTGAAGGTATTGCTTCCAGTTTCGATTTAAGACAGGCACAAACGCAGTTATATACAGCACAACAAGAATTTTTACAAGCCATGCTAGATGTGATAAACAAAAAAGCAGAGCTAGAAACTATATTGAATAAAGTTGATTAGTTTATGAAAAGAGGTTATAGAAAAGGTTTATGGGTTTATTAGTTTATAAATGGTTATGAGTTTATCATAAATAATTAAGCTTAGAACTAATAAACGGTTAAAATTCAAACAATAAACCTCACACCTTATAAACACATAAACTAATAACCTAAATTTTAAAAATATGAAGCAATTCTCTTTCGAAAAATTAATCGTATGGCAAAAATCAAGAACCTTGTCTGTTTCAATATATAAAACAACAAAGTTATTTCCAGATGACGAGCGTTTTGGTTTAACAAGCCAAATGAGGAGATGTGCTATTTCCATGGCATCAAATATAGCTGAAGGCTCTGGAAGACATACCAATAAAGATAAAGCACCATTTACGGAAATTGCTTTTGGATCTGCTTTAGAATTGTTAAATCAGCTTATTCTATCAAACGACCTTGAATATACTTCAAACGAAAATTATACTCAAATTCGAGAAAACATTACAGAAATAACAGCAATGCTAGATGGTTTGCATAAATCCCAACTCAGCCAATAAACTCATAAACAAATAAACTCATAAACTCAAAATAATAAACTCATAAACTCCATTCAAAAAATGAAAAATATATCCGCCATATTAATCGTTACGCTTCTTTTAACTGCCTGCAGTGGTGAAAAAAAAAGCAAATCTTTAGAAGACCTAATTGCTTCAAATAACTTAGAGGCATTAAAACAAAAACGTGAGGAAATTGATGCTAAACAACAAGAATATGCCGCACAGTTAAGCCTCATTAACAATAGAATTTCTGAATTGGATACCGTTAAAAGATTACCATTGGTGACTACAGTAATGGCAAAATCTGAGAAATTCGACCACTTTTTAGAACTACAAGGTAATGTTAAAACCAAACAAAACCTTGTTATTTATCCTGAAATGGCAGGCACCTTAACACGCGTGTATGTAAAAGAAGGACAAAACGTTACCAAAGGGCAATTACTTGCAACCATTGATGACGGTGGTTTAAGCCAACAAGTGGCACAATTACAAATTCAAGCTGATTTAGCCAAAACAACCTTCGAGCGTCAAGAACGTTTGTGGAACCAAAAAATAGGTAGCGAAATCCAATATCTGCAAGCTAAATCTAGTTATGAAGCACAACAACGTGCCGTAAGCCAGTTAAAAAGCCAACTTGCAAAAACCTCAGTTAGAGCACCGTTTACAGGTGTTATTGATGATGTTATTACAGACCAAGGCAGTGTCGTAGCGCCGGGGCAATCGCAATTAATGCGTATTGTTAATTTAGAAGATATGTATATTGAAACCGACGTTCCGGAAAATTATATTTCTAGCATAACTGCTAATAAAGCTGTAAAAGTAGAGTTTCCAATTTTAGGAAAATCCATCGATGCTAAAATTAGGCAAGCGGGTAATTTTATAAACCCAGCTAACAGAACCTTTAAAATAGAAGTTGCGGTTCCTAATAAAGACAAAAGCATTAAACCAAACTTAACCGCAAAACTTAAAATTAACGATTACACAAACGAAAATGCCATTTTAATTCCTCAAAGTATCATTTCAGAAAATGCCGATGGCGAGCAATACATATACATTATTGAAAATAAAAATGCCGATAATGAAGGAAATGCCAAACGCGTCATTATCGAAACAGGAAAGGCACAAGGTGATGTCATAGAAGTGACCAAAGGACTAGAAAACAATGCCGAAATTATTGAAGAAGGTGCCAGAAGTGTTAATGACGGTCAAACTGTTAAAGTAATCAATAATCTTTAGAGAGATGACAGAAGAGCGATGTCAGAAGACTGAAGTTTAAAAGTTATAATTGAACAAGAAATAGAATTAAGAGAAAAACTTGAAGCACCCCATAAAGGATTACAAGTCTTCAAAAATACCTCAAAATAAATACTAACGTCTAAAGTCTAACGACTAAATATTAACGACCAATAATCATGACGAAACAACAAAAACAAGTCGATAAAGAATTCAAACTATCATCGTGGGCGATACATAATAAGACCACCATTTATATGATGATGGCTATGATTTTCTTTTTAGGTAGTTCAGCATATTTTAAAATGCCCCGAGAAAGTTTCCCAGAAATTAAAGAAACTAAAATTTATATAAGCACGCCGTTTTTCGGAAATACCGCCGAAGATATTGAAAAACTAATTACCGATCCGCTTGAAGACAAACTTAAAACAGTAAGTAATGTGGTAGAAATTACCTCATCATCCCAAGAAGATTATTCAATGATAGTTGTTGAGTTTGATGAAGATATTACCGTAGATCAAGCAAAACAAAAAGTTAAAGACGAAATAGATTCTGAAACTTCGGGCGAAGATTGGCCAACATTCAACGGTGCGAAAGTAGAACCTAATGTGTTCGAGTTGAGCATGTCTGAAGAAATGCCCATTCTTAACATTAATATTTCTGGCGATTATCCGGTTGAAAAACTAAAAGAGTTTGGCGAATATCTTCAAGATGAAATTGAAAACTTAATCGAAATTAAAAAGGTCGATATTCGTGGTGCTCAAGAAAAAGAAGTTGAGGTAGCCGTAGATATTTATAAAATGATGGCGTCCCAAGTGAGTTTTGATGATGTAATTAGTGCCATAAATAGCGGAAACATGACCATGTCTGCGGGTAATTTCATTGCTAGTGGTCAGCGTCGAACCATTAGAATTCTTGGTGAAATAGAAGATCCAAACGATTTAAAAAACTTTGTGGTTAAATCCGAAAATAACAATCCCATTTATTTAAAAGACATTGCCAATATAAGCTTCAAAGAAAAAGATAAAACAACCTATGCCCGCGAGTTTGGAGACCCTGTTGTGATGCTAGACGTAAAAAAACGCTCTGGTAAAAACATGGTCGAAGCTGCTGAAAAAATTGAACTCATTAGAAAAGATGCCATTGAAAACGTATTTCCAAAAAACCTGAAAGTAACTATCGCCAACGACCAATCTTCAAAGACCATTGGACAAGTTGATGATTTAGTGAACAACATTATTTTTGGTATCATTCTCGTTGTAACCGTTTTAATGTTCTTTTTAGGATTTAAAAATGCCCTATTTGTTGGGTTTGCCATCCCTATGTCTATGTTTATGTCTTTAATGATTTTAAACTTATTAGGCTATACCATGAATACCATGATTCTCTTTGGGCTTATTATGGGTCTTGGTATGTTGGTAGACAACGGCATTGTGGTAGTTGAAAACGTATACCGCCTTATGGACGAAGAAGGCATGAGCCGAAAAGAAGCTGCTAAAAAAGGCATTAGCGAAATTGCATATCCTATTATTATTTCAACAGCAACTACGGTCGCTGCCTTTATTCCTTTAGGTCTTTGGCCTGGGCTTATGGGGCAATTTATGATCTATTTCCCAATAACATTATCGGTAGTTTTAGGTTCATCTTTATTTGTTGCCATCTTTTTTAACTCCGTATTGGTTTCTCAATTCATGACAACTGAAGATAAAGACATGCCTTTAAAACGTATCATATACATCACCGCAACCATTTCCATTATAGGCTTTATCATCCTTATAATTGGTGGCGATTACAGAGCCCTAGGTTCCCTTATGATTTTCACAGCCATCATGTTGTGGGTGTATCGCTTGATACTTCGTAAAATGGCGAATCGCTTTCAAAACAAAAGCCTTGTAAAACTTGAAAACTTTTATGAAAAATCCTTAAAAAGTGCCTTAAAAGGGAAACGTCCTTATTTTATAAGTATAGGAACTGTTATTTTACTCATTATTTCATTTGTAGTTTTTGGAATTTCTTTGGGAACACAAAGAACAAAAGTAGAGTTCTTCCCAGATAATAAACCGAATCAAATTATAGTCTATATTGAATACCCTGAAGGTACCGATATTGAAAAAACCAATACCATTACCAAGGAAATAGAAAAAAAAGTATATCGTGTTTTAAATGAAGACATGTATAGAAAAGGCGACTATAACTTTATGGTAGAAAGTGCGGTATCGCAGGTGGGTGAAGGTGCTGGAAATCCGCAAACCGATGGTGGTTCAGCTGCCGAAATGCCCCATAAAGGTAAAATTACCGCCTCGATGCGCGAATATAAATTTAGAGAAGGAGAAGACAGTGAATTGATGCGCCAAAAAGTACAAGAAGCCTTAGTAGGCATTTATCCTGGAGTATTAATTTCGGTTGAAAAAGACCAAAACGGACCACCGGCAGGAGCACCAATTAACATTGAATTAGAAGGCGATGATTACTCGGAGCTTATTAATACTGCCGAAAAAATGCGCGACTTTATCAACTCCAGAAGTATTGCAGGTATCGATGAGTTAAAAATAGACGTGAACAAAGACAAGCCAGCCATGCAAGTGGTGGTTGATAGAGAAAAAGCTGGAGAATTAGGCGTCAGTGCGTCTCAAGTAGGGCAACAATTAAGAAATGCCATTTTTGGAGCCAAAGCAGGCGTTTATAAAGAAGATGGTGACGATTATGATATTTATGTACGTTTCAATGAAGAAAACAGATATAATTCGAGTGCCATTTTCAATCAGAAAATTACTTTTAGGGATATGGCTTCTGGACAAATTAAAGAAGTTCCTGTATCTGCTGTTGCAAAACAATCCAATACTTCAGGCTTTAGTGCCATAAAACACAGAGATGTAAGGCGTGTTGTTACGGTATATTCCGCTTTAGCACCAGGTTATACCGATGCCGGTGCAGTGGTATCGCAAGTGCAGCATGCCATGAAAGAGTTTAAAGAATTGCCAAAAAACATTAAAATAGATTATACTGGGCAAATTGAAGAACAAAACAAACAAATGGCATTCTTAATGGGCGCATTCTTTACTGGATTATTCTTAATATTTTTAATTCTTATCTTCCAGTTTAATTCGTTCTCTAAACCAGCAATCATCATGCTTGCCATATTTTTAAGCTTAATTGGTGTGTTTAGTGGCATTGTTATTACGGGTAGCGCTTTTGTTATTATGATGACCATGATGGGTATCATATCACTGGCAGGTATTGTTGTAAATAACGGGGTGGTTCTTTTAGACTATGCCCAACTTCTTATTGATAGAAAAAAATATGACAGAGGTTTAGATGAAGAAGAATATCTTGATAAAGAAGATTTATACAACAGTATCGTACAAGCAGGTAAAGCGCGTTTACGCCCTGTTTTACTAACAGCCATTACAACTATATTAGGTTTAATTCCTTTAGCCATTGGTTTAAACATTAATTTCTATACCCTATTTAGTGAGTTTAATCCACATATCTATTTTGGTGGTGATAACGTTATTTTCTGGGGTCCTTTGGCTTGGACAGTTATTTACGGGTTATTTGTAGCAACGTTTTTAACATTAATAGTAGTACCTGTATTATTCTTTTTAGCCATGCAATTAAAAATGTGGATAAGAAGTAAAACAAGTTCTGAACCTATAATTCAAGAACCAGAGATTATAGATTAAAAAAGAATGGATTAAAAACAAAAAGCCTTAACATATGTTGGGGCTTTTTGTTTCATAATCCCATAAGTTATGTAAATTTGCACTTCAAATTTCAACTATGTACAGAAGTCATAATTGTGGTGAATTAAATGCATCACATATAAATAAAGAAGTCACACTTGCTGGGTGGGTTCAAAAATCTAGAGACAAAGGCTTTATTGTTTGGGTAGATTTACGCGATCGATATGGCATGACGCAACTCGTTTTTGATGAAGAGCGCACCTCCAAGGACATGCTATTACAGGCACAAAATTTAGGTCGTGAGTTTGTCATTCAAGTAAAAGGATTGGTTATAGAACGCACATCCAAAAACCCAAATATGCCAACAGGCGATATTGAAATTTTGGTCTCAGAACTAACCGTTTTAAACGAAGCCTTATTACCGCCTTTCACTATTGAAGATAAAACCGATGGCGGTGAAGAACTGCGTATGAAGTATCGCTATCTGGATATTCGTCGTAACCCTGTAAAAAACAGCTTGATTTTTAGACATAAAGTAACCCAAGAAGTTAGAAACTACCTGTCTAAAGAAGGTTTTATAGAAGTTGAAACACCTTACTTAATAAAATCGACTCCCGAAGGTGCACGCGATTTCGTAGTGCCTTCGCGCATGAATGCAGGACAATTTTATGCACTTCCGCAATCGCCTCAAACTTTTAAGCAATTGCTTATGGTTGGTGGCATGGATAAATATTTCCAAATAGTGAAATGTTTTAGGGATGAAGATTTACGTGCCGACAGACAACCGGAATTCACACAAATAGATTGTGAAATGGCGTTTATTGAGCAAGAAGATATTTTAAATGCGTTTGAAGGTTTAACCCGTCATTTACTAAAAGAAGTCAATGGTGTTGACATTGAAAAATTCCCAAGAATGCTATATGACGATGCCATGCGTTTATACGGAAACGACAAACCAGACATTCGTTTTGGGATGGTATTCGGTGAATTAAACGAGGTTGCCCAACATAAAGATTTTGGTGTATTTAATAATGCCGAATTGGTAGTTGGTATTGCAGTACCCGGTGGGAACGCTTATACCAGAAAAGAAATCGACCAATTAATTGATTGGGTAAAACGCCCACAAATTGGTGCTTTAGGAATGGTTTACTGTCGTTGTAATGAAGACGGCACATTCAAATCGTCTGTAGATAAATTTTACGATGAGACCGATTTAGCTAAATGGGCAGAAGTAACTGGTGCCAAAGCAGGCGATTTAATCTGTGTGCTTTCTGGTGATAAAAATAAAGTACGCACCCAATTAAGTGCTTTACGTATGGAATTAGCAGAACGTTTAGGACTTAGAAATCCAAAAGAATTTGCACCACTTTGGGTTATGGATTTCCCTTTATTGGAATGGGATGAAGAAACCAAACGTTACCACGCCATGCACCATCCATTTACATCACCAAAACCAGGTCAGTTGGAATTATTAAAAACAAATCCTGGAGAAGTAAAAGCCAATGCGTACGATTTGGTGCTGAACGGAAACGAAATTGGTGGTGGTTCTATTCGTATTCACGATAAAGAAACGCAATCCTTGATGTTCGATTATTTAGGATTTACACCCGAAGAAGCAAAAGCACAATTTGGGTTCTTAATGGATGCCTTTCAGTATGGCGCACCGCCACATGGTGGTTTAGCTTTTGGATTGGATAGATTGGTAGCTATTCTTGGCGGACAAGAAACCATTCGTGATTTTATTGCGTTCCCAAAAAACAATGCAGGTCGAGACGTTATGATTGATGCGCCTGCAACCATAGACGATGCACAATTAACCGAATTAAGCCTAAAACTTAATTTAAAACAATAGAAACTGTTTAAGTTTTATCTAAAAGCCATTTTTTGTTTCTTTTTGACCCATATTTCGTTGAATTTTTTTCTAATAGCTCTGCTATTAAAAAAAAATCCGCCTCATCTGATCCAAAAATAATTCAAAAAAGCATCAATAAACAAAACTTAAACAGTTTCTAAAAATCAATCCTGCTTTTTGCAGGATTTTTTAGTAGATTTAACTATGCCAAAACAAACCATTCTAAAACAAGTACTCATCTGGAGAGCTAAACACATTTCTCACAGACAATTTGTATATATATTAAGTATTGTTATTGGTTTTACCTCTGGTGTTGGTGCGGTGATTTTAAAAAATTTAACGCACTTTTTTCAACATTTATTGGAAGGTAATTTAATTAAATATTACCATCATGCTTTTTATTTTTTGTTTCCTATTATTGGTTTAACCATCGTATATTTTATCATAAAATATGTTATTAGAAACAAAGTAAGCCATGGTATCCCCTCGACCCTTTTTGCTATTTCAAAACGAAAAGGTGTTATGAAACAATACCAAATGTTTGGTTCTATTTTAACGGCACCTCTAACGGTTGGCTTTGGTGGTTCCGTAGGACTAGAAGGACCTACAGTAGCTACGGGAGCTGCTATTGGTTCTAACATTTCAAGAATGTTTCACATGAACCAAACCACTCGAAATTTATTGATTGGTTGTGCTGCCGCTGGCGCCATGTCATCTATCTTCAAAGCTCCTATTGCCGCTATTATTTTTGCTATTGAAGTGTTTAGTTTAGACTTAACCATTGCATCTATGTTGCCCCTTTTATTGGCATCACTTTCAGCCATTCTAACTTCTTATTTTTTCTTTGGAGACGATATTTTATTACCCTTTAGAATTGAAGATAAATTTGTTATTTCCGATGCCCCTTTTTATATGGTTCTGGGTGTTTTCGCCGCTATAACATCCATCTATTTTGCTCAAGTTTACGACAAGTTTCAAAAATTTTTCGACAAAATAAAATCCCCCATAAAACGTTTAGTAATTGGTGGCATTCTTTTAGGTATTTTAATTTATTTCATTCCACCACTTTATGGCGAAGGATTTGATGTTATCAATAACCTTATTGCCGGCAACCCAGAAAAAGCTTTGGAAAACAATATCTTCCAAATGGATTTAACCAATATTTGGATCATCGTTCTACTTTTAGCTGGTTTGGTATTTTTTAAAATTATTGCCAGTGCCCTCACTTTTGGAGCTGGTGGTGTCGGTGGTATTTTTGCACCAACGCTTTTTATGGGTAGCATTATGGGCAATTGTATTGCCAAAATAATTAATAACTGCGGTTTGTTCAATACACCTGTTTCCGAAAGCAATTTCACCCTTGTAGGTATGGCTGGTTTACTTGCTGGTGTTTTACATGCGCCGTTAACCGCTATTTTCTTAATTGCAGAACTTACCAGCGGCTACGAACTGTTTATACCCTTAATGCTAACGGCAACCATTTCATTCGGTATTACGAAATACTTTAGCTCACATTCGGTTTATAATATGGAATTGGGTAGAAAAGGCGAACTCATAACCCACGACAAAGACCACGCTGTATTAACCTTAATGGATATAGATAAAGTTATTGAGAATAATTTCATAACTATAAATCCAAAAATGAATTTGGGTCAGATGGTACATGAAGCCGTTATAAAATCAAACCGAAATATTTTTCCTGTAGTGAATGAAAAAAACAACGCCCTACTTGGTGTTATTTTGTTGGACGATTTGCGCCCCGTTATGTTCGATCAATCATTATACAATGACATTACGGCTACAGATGTTATGCAACCAGCACCCGAAATAATCGATCTCGAAAAAGATAAAATGACCGACATTATGAGAAAATTTCAAGATAGTAGTGCATGGAATTTACCCGTAGTGAAAAATGACGAATATGTTGGTTTTATATCAAAATCAAAACTATTAACGGCTTACCGAAGACAATTAATTAACTTTACAAAATAAAACCTAAAGGTTATTTAAGTATCCTTATCCCTACAAATGAAATATCTCATTCTTTTTTTGTTTTTAGCCTCTTTCGGAAGTATTTTAACTGGGTATTTTGTAGAATCTGAATACTCCCAAAAACTTATTGGCTTCGGCGTTATGGGGCTATTTTTTATTGTATTTCCACTGTTTTCGTATTACCGCTGGAAAGATAAAGATGTTAAAGATTATATGCTTACTAAAGAAAATTTGGACAAAATGCGTGAAAATCAAAAAGAAAAGAAGATTTAGCAGTGTTCAGTTGGCAGTGTTCAGTCACAGTGTTCAGTCGCAGTAATCAGTTGCAGTAATCAGTGGTGTTAAAGAGTATTAATATTCACAAAAAAAACTCTGTGAATCTCTTTTTAAACTCTGTGAATCTCTGAGAAACAATTAATTCAAATTACGTCTTTCAATAAAAAAACGTTTCAATAACTCAGCAGCTTCCGTTTCCATAACACCACCCTTCATAACGGTTTTAGGATGCAGTTTGGTTTTCAAATTAATACACCCTCGTTCCAAATCCCTAGCGCCATAAACAATATTCGATATTTGGCTCCAATATAAAGCACCCGCACACATTTGGCAAGGCTCCAACGTTACATACAACGTGCAATTTTTTAAATATTTTCCTCCTAAAAAATTAGCCGCAGCTGTAATAGCCTGCATTTCGGCATGTGCCGTAACATCGGTTAATGTTTCCGTTAAATTATGCCCGCGGGCTATAACCCTGTTATCAATAACAACCACAGCGCCTACAGGAATTTCGCCTTTTTCAAAAGCCATTTCTGCTTCCTGCAAGGCTTTTTTCATAAAATAGGTGTCATCAAAAGGTTCTATCATAAAAACAAAAATACAATTTCAAACGATTTAAAAATCTTTCGGCAGGAAATTTGATAAATAATTCCAAAGCTTCCCACTATGCAAAAATATTATTCTATTTCCATTCCAAAACCTTGCCATGAAGATTGGCATGCCATGACTCCTAAAGAAAAAGGCAGATTCTGTAACTCTTGCTCTAAAACAGTCATTGATTTTACAAAAATGGACACTTATGAAATTCAAGATTTTATAAATGAAAATAAAGGCAACCGTGTTTGCGGACATTTTAAACAAAGCCAATTAGATAGTATCAATATTCACATCCCGTCACAGGTCTTAACCGCTAGAAAAAGCTTTCACAAAACATTTTTATTAGCATTACTTATTGTTATGGGAACGACCCTAATGAATTGCACTAACAAAAATGGTAGTAAACAAAAAATTGATAGTATTGAAGTTGTAAATTCTATAAATAATACTACAATTGATGTTCTTGGAGGATTATCATTAATAACAGAGATAGATTCATTACAAAACAAAAATTGTAATACCAGTTCTAAAAATATAAACCATATCGATATTACAACTGATGGTGAATTAATTATTGAACCTGTTGGAGATGTTGTATTTATTGAAAAGATAAAAAATCCTGATTCAACAAACCTCGTTACCCCAACTTATTGTCCTGCACCTGAAAAAGAAACAGAAGAAGAAATACTTTTTGGAATGATTACAGTACAGTCTCCACCTGAATTTAAAAATACGCCACAAAACTTTACCGTGGAAGAAAAAAGAAATTACTTCTCAAAAGAAATATCAAAAATTATTTCTGAAAATTTTAACACATCAATTTCTTCAGATTTAAAAGGCAGACAAAGAGTTTATGCACAATTCAAAATAGGCAAAAACGGCTTCATTTCAGATATTAAGGTTAGAGCAATAAATATAAAATTGGAAGAAGAAGCCATTCGAGTACTTAAACTTTTGCCTCAATTCATCCCTGCAAAACAAGCAAATAAACCTATAGATATGCTCTATACCTTGCCTATTATTTTTCAAGTAGAAGAATAATAAAATCTGTACTTTTGCTTCGTGCAAAAAAACCTTTTAAATACCATTCATTCCCCTAAAGAACTTCGTCTTTTAAACCAAAAAGAATTACCTCAACTTGCCCAGGAATTGCGGGACTTTATAATAAACATTGTCGCCACCAAAGAAGGGCATTTAGGAGCGAGTTTGGGAGTGGTTGAATTAACCATAGCACTACATTATGTGTTTAATACGCCCGAAGACCAGCTTATTTGGGATGTGGGTCATCAAGCTTACGGACATAAAATTCTAACAGGTAGAAAAGATTGTTTTCATACCAATAGACAGATTCATGGCGTGAGTGGATTCCCAAAACGCGATGAGAGTGTTTATGATGCTTTTGGTGTCGGGCATGCCTCTACTTCTATTTCGGCAGCTTTGGGTATGGCGATTGCTTCCAAACTACATGGTGATTTAGAAAAGCAACATATTGCTGTTATTGGTGATGCCTCTATTGCTAGCGGTATGGCTTTTGAAGGCTTGAACCATGCCGGCGTCACCGATGCCAACTTACTGGTTATTTTAAATGATAATGCCATAGGAATCGATCCAAGCGTGGGTGCTTTAAAACAGTATTTAACCAATGTTAAAAAGGGGATTCAGAAAAAAAATAATATTATAAAAGCCTTAAATTTTGATTATTCCGGACCTATTGATGGTCATGATATTGATAAAATTATTTCAGAATTAAAGCGTTTAAAATCTGTAAAAGGTCCTAAGTTTTTACATGTCATTACCACCAAAGGCAAAGGTTTAAAACAAGCGGAAGAAGACCAAGTTAAATACCACGCCCCCGGAAAATTTGATGCTTCAACAGGAGATCTTATTTCTAAAACACCATCGGAGTTCACTAAATACCAAGATGTTTTTGGATACACTATTGTGGAGCTTGCCAAACAAAATAAAAACATTGTGGGTATAACGCCTGCGATGCCCACAGGAAGCTCACTAAAATACATGATGAATGAAATGCCAGACCGTGCTTTTGATGTGGGCATCGCCGAACAGCATGCCGTCACATTAGCTGCTGGCATGGCAACCCAAGGACTCATGCCGTTTTGTAATATCTACTCCACGTTTTTACAACGTGCTTACGACCAAATTATTCATGATGTCGCCTTGCAAAAGCTACCTGTTATTTTTTGTTTAGACCGTGCAGGACTGGTTGGTGAAGATGGCGCCACGCATCATGGGGTTTTTGACCTGTCGTATTTAAGGTGTATTCCCAATCTCATTATTTTTGCACCAAGAAATGAGGTTGAGTTAAGAAACATCATGTACACCGCACAACTTGGCTTGCAACAACCCATGGCGATTCGCTACCCAAGAGGCACTGGCGTGACTGTTGATTGGAAGCAACCGTTTTCTAAAATAGAGATTGGTAAAGGCGTTCAGCTAAAAGACGGCAATAAACTGGCTGTTTTAAGTATGGGGACGATTGCTAAGAATGTTAGCGATGCTATTGAAAAATCGGAGCACCCTGATAGCATAGCCCACTACGATATGCGTTTTTTAAAACCTTTGGACGAGGTGTTATTACATATTATTTTAAAGACATTTGACACCGTTATGACCATAGAGGATAATAGTATTAAAGGCGGTTTTGGAAGTGCTGTTTTAGAGTTTGCTGCAACACATAATTATAAAAACAATATCAAGCTTTTAGGTATTCCAGATGTGTTTATTGAACATGGCAGTGTTACCGAACTTCAAAAATCTATTGGTTTGGATGTTGCGAGTTTGACGAAATATTTTGAATTGTTTTTGTAATTTCAGTAACGTCTGATATAATTAACTCGTACTTAGCGAATTTCGAAGTATTAAAAACGATTTGATATTGTTGTAGTTGTAGCTCATTTTGAAAAAAATTCAGCTCATAAATAGTATGAATTTGAGCCACATTTAGTATTTTAGTGAGCTAAACAGATCACAATGAAAGACAATAGAAACTCCGAAATACTCAATTTCATTTTAAAAAATCAGGAATGCTCTTCAAAAGAAATTCATGAAGGAATTTCAATTCCAATTAGCTATGCTACTGTAAAAAGAATCTTAACAAATTTAACTTCCGAAAATTTAATTTCTAAAATTGGACAAGGAAAAGGTACAAGGTATATTATTTCCCCTGCTTTTGAACTGCTTCAGCCAATTAATATTGAAGATTATTATAAAAAAGAAATTGACGAAAGAATAATTAAAGAAAATTTTAATCTCGATTTAATAACTGAAACCCTTGGAAAAGCAAATCTGTTTACTGAAATTGAATTTAACAAATTAGAAGAACTTCAAAAAACTTATAAACATAACTTTTCTCAACTTTCAGAATTTGAATACAAAAAAGAACTGGAAAGGCTAGCTATTGATTTGAGCTGGAAATCATCTCAAATTGAAGGAAACACCTATTCTCTTCTCGAAACAGAACGCTTACTTAAAGATAAAGAAACGGCTTCAGGTAAAACAAAAGAAGAAGCAACAATGCTTTTAAATCATAAGGATGCCATTGATTTTATCATCGAAAATCCGGATTATTTAATCCCCTTAACAGTTTCAAAAATTGAAGATATTCATAGTATTTTAATTAAAGAACTAGCCATTGACAGAAACATTCGAAAAAGAAGAGTAGGTATTTCAGGAACAAATTATCGCCCGTTGGATAATGAATTTCAAATCAGGGAAACATTATTAAATATGTGCCATTTGGTAAACAATAAAAATAATATTTTCGAAAAAGCACTTTTGACTTTAGTGCTAATTTCATATATCCAGCCTTTCGTTGATGGGAATAAAAGGACAGCAAGAATTGTAAGTAATGCCATTTTGATGAACAACAACTATTGTCCAATTTCGTTCAGAACGGTTGATTCCGTTGAATATAAAAAAGCAATGTTGTTGTTTTACGAACAAAATAACATAACGGCATTTAAAGAGATATTTATAAATCAATTTGAATTTGCAGTCAATACATATTTTTAAAAAGATAAAAAAACGAGCTACAACACCACTAGCAGTCCCCCACTACTGTTGAACCCTGCTTAGTAACGGCAAGAGTATGAATAACAACTCCATGCCCCTTTTTTGCTCTGCAATAGTTTATATTTTCTACTAATACATCAAAATAAATTTGTCTTGTAAAAAACATCCAACCAATATACCGTAGCAAACGACACGAAGTACAACCCCGACTTATTATGGAATTTATAGTTTCTGCTCATAAATCTAAAATACGAAAAGCTTTTACACCTATAATATTTAGGATGTAAAAGCTTCACTTTTCTCACTCTTGACGCCACTAAGCGGGAGCTTAGAGGTAGCGTGCGCTTATTTAAAATTCAAATCCTTTTATTTTTTTGTATTCCAAAATGGCTTTACTATCTGAAAGTAAGGACACATAAAAACATACACTGGACAAACGTTGGTACAAACTAGAACTTTCTATGTTTATGGTTTTTGGAAGGCTTTTAAAAATAAGTTTGTCGTAATTTGAAGCAGTTCCATCATATATATTGTTTATGGCGTTTGTATAGGTGGTTAAGAGCGTATTTATAACACCATACCCTGCAATTTCTTTATCGACCACCTCGGTGGATTGGTAGATGTTTTCAATACTGATTTTAATAATATCTTTTATTTGTGCGTCGTATTTGCTTTTATCCAACAAAGCACAATCAAAGTCGCCATTTAAAATAGCTTCTTCATGTTTCATGAAAATAGTTACAGCCTCGTCAATTAAAGTGCCAATCGCCAAGGCCCGCAAATAACTCACGCGGTCTTCCTTATTGGTTAGGGCATAGTAGTTTTCGGTTTTAATTCTATCCCGCACTAAATTTATAAGGTATTCCAGAGCAAATTCTTCTTGGATGAGACCTAGATTGATACCATCTTCAAAATCGATGATGGTATAACAAATGTCGTCGGCAGCTTCCACTAAAAAAGCAAGTGGATGACGTGAAAAACTTAAGTCTTTATGGCTTCGTTTTATCAAACCCAATTCGGATGCGATATCCACAAAAGCGTCTTTTTCACTTTGAAAAAAACCATATTTTTTGTCGGCAATATGAGTTGTTGGTTTTTTGGGAAGTGACTCTTTGGGGTATTTGGTAAAAGCGCCCAAAGTCGCATAACTTAAACGTAAACCGCCACTTCTTCCAGCTCTACTCTCGGTTAGAATTTTAAATCCGTTGGCATTGCCTTCAAAATCGCATAAATCTTGATATTCTTTCAGAGTCAGTTGGCTTTTATAGTTACTGCCTGCGCCGGTTTTAAAAAATTCGCCTATCGCTTTTTCACCCGAATGTCCAAACGGCGGGTTTCCAATATCATGTGCTAAGGCTGCGGCAGCTACAATGGCACCAAAATCGTTGGCTTGGTAGCCATGGACATTTTGTAAATGGGGATGTTTTTCCAGTAATTTTTTACCAACCAATCGCCCCAAAGAACGCCCCACCACACTAACTTCCAAGCTGTGGGTTAAACGGGTGTGCACAAAATCGGTTTGAGATAAGGGAATTACTTGGGTTTTATCTTGTAAACTTCTGAATTCTGAAGAAAAAATCACGCGGTCATAATCTACTTCAAAGCCTAAACGGGTTTCGTCTTGTTCTTTTCTAATGCGTTTGTTGGTATCGCCAAAGCGTTTTAAGGATAGTAATTGTTCCCAGTTCATTGTTAAATTTTAAGCATTGGCAAGATAATAAAGAATTTCTTTAAACTTAGAAACTGTTTAAGTTTTGTCTATTGATGCTTTTTTGAATTATTCTTGGGTCAGATGAGGCTGATTTTTTTTTAATAGCAGAGCTATTAGAAAAAATCCAACGAAATATAGGTCAAAAAGAAACAAAAAATGGCTTTTAGATAAAATTTAAACAGTTTCTTAATCCGTTAGGTGTAAATAAGAAAATTTAATCTAGAATGAATTTTGATTACAATTTAGGTTCTCAAGTGTCAGTCTGAGCGCAGTCGAAGACCTTAAAAAGCACATTTCGACAGGCTGTCTGACAGAGGATTGGTATTAAAATGGTTTGTCAAGCTTGTCGAAGCTATATGAAGTAAGAAATAGCTAAAAGACTTCGACAGGCTCCATGTGACAATGAATATAAAATTAGCATTACCAAAGTAATTGTACCCAATGGGTTAAACTTATCATGTTTTTAAAGGAAATATTTTTCAACTAAATTCAACAAAACTAAAATTGAAAATTCGGTAACATTAGGATAACATTATAATGACCGTTGTTTAATGTTTAGATAACATACTATTTGATTAGAATCGCTTTTTTTGCATTGTTGATTACAATCGTATTATGAAACGTTTAATTTATTTATCTCTTTTTTTACTTACCGCTACTTCCTTTGGGCAAAACACAGGCTTAATTATTGGTAAAATCATGGATAATGAATTAAATAATGCACCGTTAGTACTCGCTAATGTTTCAGTTAAAGGCACTGCCATAAATTCAAACACCGATTTAACCGGTATGTTTATTATTGAAAACCTGGAAGCTGGTGATTACACGCTAGTTTGCAGTTTTGCCGGTTACGAAACACAAGAAATTAAGGTGCATGTTGATGCATTAAAACCTGCAGAAATAAAATTATCCCTTGCGGCAAGTACCATTTCATTAAGTGAGCTAGCATTGCTTACTAGCGTCGCACAAAAAGATGACAAATCGGCTGCTGTATTAAATTAATATAGCAATTCATTATTTAAAAGCATCCTTCTTCTTATATCTATTCAAAAAAGGATGGATTTTTTTCTTTTTAAGCAAGATGTGTTCTTTATATGTTTTGTTTTCAGCTTCTTTCTATGCTTTCAAAAAAATCAATGTTAAACTAATGTTTAGAAATCAACGATTCGGTAACATTAACATAACCCTTTTGTTACCGTTGTTTAACCTACTCATAACATCCTATTCATTTTGTGTTTCGTTCTTTGCACCAAGATAAAAACTAAAAGAATGAAAAAATTAACCCTATTGTTACTGCTATTTACGGCAACAATTTCATACAGCCAAAATACTGGTTCTGTGGTTGGTAAACTAACCGATAAAGAATATAATAACGAACCTTTGGCTTTCGCCAACGTATTAATAAAAGGAACTACCAAAGGAACCACATCAGACTTTGATGGTTTGTACAGTATTGAAAATTTAAGACCTGGTGCATATACCTTTATATTTAGTTTCGTAGGTTACGAAACACAACAAATACCTGTAACCGTTCTTGCAAACAAAGTAACTGAAGTTAATGTACCCATGGGCGCAAGTGCTGCGTCTTTATCGGAAGTTGTAATTACAACTACTACCAAAAGAGAAAGCGAAACAGCTTTGTTGTTGGAACAAAAGAAAGCCGTTGCTTTTAAAGCATCTATTGGTGCTGACGAACTTTCAAGGAAAGGTGTTAGCGATGTTGCGACTGCTGTAACCAAAGTAAGTGGTATTTCTAAACAAGAAGGTTCTGGGAATATATTTGTAAGAGGCTTGGGAGACCGTTATAACATTACAACTCTAAACGGATTACCATTACCATCTAATAATCCTTCAAATAAAAACATTGTTTTAGATATTTTCACTACCGACATTGTTGAATATGTAGGCATTAGCAAAACGTTTGAATCTCAAAACTATGCCGATTTTGGTGGTGCCAATATTGATATTGTATCCAAAAAGTTCTCTGGTTCGCCTTATGTCATTTTAGGTGTTGGTTTAGGAGCTAATACCAATGTTTTAAAAGTAGATGATTTTTACCTACAAGACGGCCCTTCATATTTGGGTTTCGATTCTGGGAAAGCACCAAGCAACCCTTTATTACCTTACAATTATGCAACAAGCTGGGATAGACAAAGCACTAAAAACATTTTTAACAACAGTTATGCATTGTCTGGCGGAAAAAAATTCAGCATAGGCAATGAAAGTAGTTTAAGCACTTTTATTACTGCATCGTTTGATGCTGAGAACAAATATATAGAGGGATTTGATAGAGGTAGCATTACAGCTCAAGGAACTATTAATTCAGACTTCTACAAAAAGTCTTACAAGCATAATACCAATACTACAGTAATGGGTTCTGCCGATTATAAAATTAACAATCAAAACGCTGTTCTATTTACATCCCTATTTTTAAACTCTAGCTCTCAAGATTATAGTGAATACGAAGGTACTAACCAAAACTTTGATGGTGGAGCTCCAGGAGTTGGTGATATTTCTGGTTTTATAAAGCGTGGCACTTTCGATAAAACACAATTATTTGTAAATCAATTATTAGGCAGCCACGAATTTAACGAGCAATGGCAAGCTAATTGGGCTGTTGGGTACAGTATATTGAACAATGTCATTCCAGACCGAATGCAAAACACTTTTGTTCCTGCTCGTGATGGTTCTTCAAACTATACATTCTTTACAGACTCTAGTATTCATAACCATCGTTATTTTCAAGAGTTAGAAGAAAATGAATTGTCTGCAAATGCTTCCGTATCCTATAATTTCAACAAAAATGTTGACGATGAGTTTAATGGAAAAGTAACATTAGGGTACTCTGGTAAAATGAAAGATATTGATTTTGATTCACAACAGTATGGTTTTTTCCCAGTGGCAAACAAAATTACATTCCCTGCAAACGGTATTCATGATGTAGACACCTATTTAAATTCGTCAAATTTCAATACATCAACAGGTGACAGATCAAGTGTAATACCTCAACTTTACACAGGTAATTTAGATGTGCATGCGGTATATGGAACATTGCAATACAATGTAACTGAAAAATTATCGGCTATTGTTGGTGTTAGATTTGAACAATTAGAGCAAAACGTTTATTTTGAAACTTCGTTGGTTCCTAGCGGTGATAATTCAAACTATTCTCCTGTTAACTTTTTACCTAGCTTAACGGCCAAATACAAGTTAAACGACAACCAAAATTTAAAGTTTGCTGCTAGCAAAACCTATACACTGCCTCAGTTTAAAGAAAAAGTAAAATTATTGTTCCAAGAGGTAACCCAAGATTACGAAGGAAATCCTAACTTATATGCATCAACTAATTACAATGCCGACTTAGGCTGGGAATATTTCCCAAGTAATGGCGAATTGGTTTCTGTTACGGCATTTGGAAAATTAATCCAAAATCCAATAAACGAAATGTTTACCAACTCATCTTCAGGAAATATCACTTATGCCAATACAGGCGAAAGAGCAATTGCTTTGGGGGTTGAGTTAGAATTAAGAAAAAACATTTTTGAAATTGAAAAAGAAAACGATTTGAAAGATAAATTATCTTTTGGAATTAACGGTTCTTATATTAACCATACTCAAGATTTGGATAAAGATAAAGTATTTGAAGAAAACGGTTTTGGAGCTAATTTTACTTTTGATGAAGCCAAATTATCTGGAGCTTCTGATGTTTTAGCTAATGCCGATATAACATTATTAAAAGAGTTTGCGAATAACAAAGATATTTCAGCTACCTTATCATATGCTTATTTTTCAGATAAATTAGCCGTAATTGGAACACAAAGCAAAGGTAACATGGTTGACAAATCTATCAACCGCTTAGACTTTAATCTTAAATCTAGCTTAACTAAAAATTTAAAATTGGGCGTATCTTATAAAAACATTTTAGACCCAACCTACAAACGTATATTGGAACAAAGCAAAGTACCTGGAAGTACAACATCAGATGTTTTAGTAAGCTCATACAAAATCGGTTCTAATTTTAAAATATCTTTGGAATACAAGTTTTAAAAAGACAATCCTTTTAGTTCAAAAAAGGTGATTATCAGTTTGTTAATCACCTTTTACTTTTATAATACGTTATGTAAATTTTATGTTAACTAATACAAGACTTAACCAGAAATACTTAACAACAAGGTAATGCAGGCTTAACCAATAAAAAACAGTTTGTGGCTTTCTTTGCAGCATAAAATAAAACAAAAAATATTCAAAATGAAAAAATCAATTTTAGCAATAGCAGCAATCGCAACACTAGCTTTTACAAGTTGTAGTGATGATGACAAGCCAACAACTCCAAAAAGCACTTTTGAGTTAAAGGTAGATGATTTAAAAGGAAACATTAACGATGGCACTGTAACTTTAGATCCGTCTCAAACGTATACATTAACAGGTGGTTTAATAGTAAAGTCTGGAGCTACATTAACCATTCCTGCAGGAACGACTATTAAAACTAGCGCTACTGCTCCTAATACTTCATTGTACATAGGTGTTGAAAGAGGTGCAACTATTAATATTAATGGTGAAGCTAATAACGCAGTAGTGATGACTTCTGGTAAAGCGGAGCCGAAAGAAAGTGATTGGGGTGGATTAGTAATTTGTGGAGATGCCAAAGTAAACACTGGTGACAATGGTACATCTGAAGTAGGTGGTTTAAGCTTCGGAGGAAACAATAATGCAGATTCTTCTGGAAAAATCAACTTCTTAAGAATTGAATATACCGGTGCTAAATTTTCATCTGATAAAGAGTTTAATGGCGTTTCTTTCTTTGGTGTAGGAAGCGGAACAGAAATATCTAACATTTACGCCTATGAAAGTGGTGATGATGGTATCGAGTTTTTTGGCGGTGCAGCAAACGCTTCTAATTTAGTAATTATAAATGCGTATGATGATTCTTTAGATTTTGCCGATGGTTACCAAGGTACAATTACTAATGTTTACATTTCTGGTATTACTAAAGCTGGTATTGAAGGTTCTAATAATGCGGGAAATGACATTGCTACTCCAATGACTGATGCAAAATTGATAAACGTCTCTATTGTAAAAGGTGCCGATGCTAAATTTACGGCTGGTGAACAAGCGGTAAACTTTAAAGAAGGTGGTGGAAAACAAACTTACACTAATTTATTTGTTTCAGGTATTGATACATTTGCTAAGTTAGATTCTGGCACTGGGGCTACTGCAAGAATTGCTGCTGGAGACTTTAAAGTAAACGGCATAGACTTTGTTGCAGCCAACAACCTTACTACTGATTATGTTTCATCCGAAACAGGAGCTGGTAGCGGTGCAACTTTACCATCTTGGGCTTCTAAAATTTCTAAAAACTAATTATTCTCTAGTAGAGAAAAAATAATATAAAGAAAAAAAGCATCCCGAATCGGGATGCTTTTCTTTTTTAGTTATTGATCAAAAAAAACGTGACTCTATTGAATTTCAGTTTCTTTTAAGCCAGCTATAACATTAGCATTATAATCTACTTCTTTTATGGTTTTATTAGTCCAATAAAATCTTTAATCCTTTTTGTGTGTATTTTTTAAGCTATATAAAATTAGATAGGTTTTTATTTACATTTATATAGCATTCAGGTAACAATATTTATATATTATAAGATTAAGTTTACGGAATATACCTAAAAAATTTTATTATGAAAAAAATCACTTTATTACTAGTACTATTATCGAATTTAGTTTTTTCACAAACAATAGATGTAAAAGACTTTAAAGTAAACGAACCAATAGGACAAACGTTTAACTCTGGAACTAAGTTTGATTTTGAATTTAAAATAAAAGGAGACTATTCCTATACAACAAATGGATATCATCAAATAGACTTAATAATATACAAAAATAATGTTTCTTCAAGTAATGAAATAGCTAGAAGTTACTGGAATAGAGAAGACGATGAAGACCTAATTTTTAATGACTACACTACGAAAACATGGTGGAATACTTCACTAATTAATTACTCTACTACATCAGGTGGAATATTTAAACTTGTTGTTAAATATGGAAATCAAACAAAAACCTTGACATATATCATTCCATATACTATTCCAGATACTGACACAGATGGAGATGGAGTATTGGATGGTAATGATAATTGCCCAAACGAGCCAGGACCATCATCAAATAATGGGTGTCCTTTACCTGTGGGCAATCCAGATTTAATAATTAATTCAAATAATTCAACTGCAAAATCTAGTGGAGCAAGTGGAACTACACAATATATTTCTACTAACACATCCCACTCACTTTATTTAGGTGAATCATTACAATTACTTTTATTTGTTAAAAATAATGGACAAATAACTTCTAACTCTATGAAAGCTGGAATTTATGTGACTACTGGTTCTGGATTCACTAATGCATCTTTACTAACAGAAGTGAATTATGGTAATATTAGTCCTAACGGAAGCGAATCACATTCAATAGAAATTTCTGGAAGTACAATTGCAGGATATGCGAATTCTAGTGGTTGGGCTTATATACACATTGTTGTTGATAAGAATAACAGTGTTAATGAAGGATCCTCAGGAGGTGAAAATAATAACATATATTCATCTATTCCGGTGGTAACTTATTACACTAGTAGAAGCGGCAAAAGCACTATTAATAAAAAGGATTCAAATTTAACACAAGAAATCTTAGAGGAGAAATTAATAGAGCCTTATTCTATAGATATCTATAATTTCCAAGGTCAAAAAGTTTTATCCAGGGAAGTTGCTTCAATAGAAGAAGAAAATAAACTAATACAATCTTTAAGCAGTGGTTTATATATTGTTAAGTCTAAAAATAAAACTTATAAAATTTCTAAAAACTAATTCGCTTAGTAGAGAAAGTATTAATACAAAAAGCATCCTAAAATTTTAGGATGCTTTTCTTTTTTTAGTTTATTAATTTAAAAAAACGTAACTCTATTGAATTTCAGTTTCTTTTAAGCCTGCTATGACATTAGCATTATAATCTACTTCTTTTACGGTTTCATTAGTGTAATAAAACCATTTGCCGACTTTTTTACCATTATCATAATTTCCAGAAACAATTTTTTTGCCTGCTGTATCAAAACTTAACCACTCTCCTTGTAATTTACCATCTGTCGTATAAGTTCCTGTTTGACTTACAACGCCATTGTCATGATAATAAACCACTTCAATTAAATTAGTGTCTTTGTTAAGTTTTAAATCTCTCTTTTGTTGTCCAAAAGAAACCACAGTAATTAAAAAGGCAAAAAGTAAAATACATTTCTTCATAATTATGGGGGTTTTAAACATTATATATCAAATATAGTGATTTGGTAACATTAAAACAACACCTAGATAACATTAAGGTAACACTAAAATCGCAATTGATTATATATCAAATAGTTACTAATGTTAAATTTAACATTGGCAATATTAATAATTAGTTAATGTTAATATTACAATTAGCTAAACTAAAAGGTTGATATTCGCATTGTCTTAAGACGAAACAATTAGTTTTTCATATAATCTATTAGTTTTTGTCGACTACATTATTATGATTTCTAATGAGCTGCCTTAGGCCAAGGCAGCTTTTTTTGTCACAAAATTAATAATCAGGAAACATTCAGTTAACATTGGAATCGGTTATTTGCAGCGACAAAAATTAATAAACATTATGAAAATTAGATTATTCGCATTAGCCTTTTTAACGGCTCTTATGATGAATGCACAAGAAATTGAAGCACCAAAATTTGGAAAAGGAATTTTAAATCTTGTGGGTAAAGATAGTACTTGGTCAATGAAGGTAGCCGCCAGAATGCAATTTTTAACTGTGATAGACTGGGCTAATCAAGACGGAAACTATATTGACCCACAATCTAAATTTACGGTTAGACGCGCGCGACTAAAGTTTGAAGGATTTGCTTATAGCCCAAAATTAGAATACAAATTAGAATTAGGATTATCTAATGACGATATATCTGGAGCGTCTGTTTATACAAAGAATGCTCCTAGATACATACTCGATGCGGTTGTGAAATGGCATTTTGCTAAAAACCTACAGTTATGGTTTGGGCAAACTAAATTACCTGGAAACAGAGAACGCGTTATTTCTTCTGGAAACATGCAATTTGTTGACCGCTCGTTACTTAATAGCCGTTTTAATATAGATCGTGATATGGGTATTCAATTACATCATCAATTTAATTTAAGCAACTCTTTTGTTGTAAAAGAAATACTAGCAATCTCGCAAGGTGAAGGAAGAAATATCACAACTGGTAATATTGGTGGACACCAATATACAACTAGATTAGAGCTATTGCCTTTTGGTGAATTTGTTGGTGAAGGTGATTATTCTGGAAGTGATTTAAAAAGAGAAGAAACACCTAAACTTGCTCTAGGAGTATCTTATGATTATAATAATAATGCGGTTAAAAATCGTAGTAACCAAGGATCTTATATGACTAACGATACTGGTTTCTTTGAAACTAATATAAACACCTTGTTTATTGATGCCATGTTTAAATACAATGGATTCTCTTTTATGGGTGAATATGCTAACAGAGATGCTAAAGATGCATATGCAAAAAACTCCGATGGGTCTTTAACAGATGTCGAAGTTCAAGTTGGAAACGGTTTAAATCTTCAAGCAGGTTATTTATTTAAAACCAATTGGGAAGTAGCAGGTCGTTATACTAACATTGCTTATGACAAAACAATAACGGGGAGCGATATAGAAAATCAATACACCTTAGGTGTTTCGAAATATATAGTGGGACATAAACTTAAAGTACAATCAGATATCAGTTATTTAGATTTTGGATCTAATGATAAATTGATGTACAGATTACAATTTGACATCCATTTCTAATAAAAATATTAAAAACTTAAATCATGAAATCGCCATGATTTGGAAATCCAAACACCAATCAAAATAAAGCGATAACATATGACTTTTAAAAAACAAATAATTATTTACATATGAAAAAACAATTATTAACCTTATTCGTTGCTGTTTTAGCATTAAGTTGTGGAAACAAAAACAAATCTTCCGAAGCTAATAATTCTGAAACTTTAACAGGCACTATAAAAGTGGATGGTTCAAGCACCGTTTTTCCAGTTACCGAAGCTGTAGCAGAAGAATTTAGAAACGTGCAACCTAAAGTAAATGTTACTATTGGTGTATCTGGTACTGGTGGTGGTTTTAAAAAGTTCTCTAGAGGTGAAACCAATATCTCTAATGCTTCAAGACCAATTAAAGATAAAGAAATTGCTGCTTGTGCAGAAAACAACATTACATATTTAGAGCTAGAAGTAGCTTACGATGGGTTGGCTGTTTTAGTAAACCCTGAAAATACTTGGGTTGATAATTTTACTCCAGAAGAGTTAAAAAAAATCTGGGAGCCAGCCGCTCAAGGTAAAATTATGAAATGGAATCAAATACGCCCAGAATGGCCAAATGAGGAAATTCATTTATACGGTCCTGGCGTTGCATCAGGAACTTACGATTATTTTACTGAAGCTATTGTTGGAGAAAGTGGTTCAAGTAGAGGTGATTTCACCGCAAGTGAAGACGACCATGTATTGGTACAAGGTATTGCCGGAGATAAATACTCTTTAGGATTTTTTGGATTAGCCTATTACGCTGAAAACAAAGACAAATTAAAATTAATTGGTGTTGATAACGGTACAGAGATTATTAAACCTTCTTTAGAAACAGTAAGAAACGGCACTTACACCCCTTTGTCTAGACCTTTATTTATATATGTAAATAGTACTTCCGTAAAATCGCCAGAGGTTATTGCTTTTGTTGAGTATTATATAGATAATGCAGCCGAATTATCTCAAGATGTTGGCTACATTCCACTTCCTACTGAACTGTACACAAAGCAAAAAGAAAATTTCAGAACTTTTGTTGAAAGTAACAAATAAACAGAAGTTTCTATTTGGAAAATCAGGTATAGCACTATACCTGATTTCCTTATTTTGATACTATTTCGTATGCGAAAAACCAAAGAATTTATCATTGAAAAATCTCTATTTGCAAGTTCGCTAATAACCATTGCAGTAACTATTGGTATTGTTTTAGTACTATCCATTGAAGCTGTGCAGTTTTTTAGCGAAGTATCTATCATAGATTTTATTACTGATACCCAATGGACGCCATTATTCACCGAAAAACACTTTGGAATTTTACCGTTACTTTCGGGCACATTGCTTACTTCTTTTATTGCCATAGCAGTGGCATTACCTATTGGCTTGTCTATTAGTATCTATTTAAGTGAGTACGCTCCAAAATCCTTCAGAAAATCCATTAAACCTTTACTAGAGCTTTTGGCTTCCATACCAACAGTTGTTTATGGTTTTTTTGCGCTTGTAGTGGTAACACCTTACTTACAACAAATTATTCCTAATCTATCTGGTTTCAACTCACTTTCGGCAGGTTTAGTTATGGGTATTATGATTATTCCGTATATCTCGTCCATTAGTGAAGATGCTTTACATGCCGTACCACAATCGTTACGCGAAGCCTCTTTTGGCATGGGAGCAACAAAACTACAAACTGCATTTAAAGTTATTGTCCCTGCAGCATCTTCGGGTATCATTGTCTCTATTATTTTAGCTATTTCAAGAGCTATTGGAGAAACCATGATTGTTGCTGTGGCTGCTGGCCAACAACCCAGATTAACACTAGACCCAACAGTTCCAGTAGAAACAATTACAGCTTATATAGTTCAGGTAAGTTTAGGCGATGTTCAACATGGTTCACTCGAATACAGAACCATTTTTGCTGCGGGAATTACGCTATTTGTGTTTACATTTTTATTAAACACCCTTAGTTATAGAATTAGAAAAAAATACCGAGAGAAATATGAGTAATATTCAAAGAAACAGATGGAAAGACCAAGTGTTCAAGTTCTGGGGAATATTTTGTACACTTATTGGTTTGGTATTACTCGTCATATTTATTGGGAATATTGTTATTGATGGGTTTTCTAGAATTGATTGGGACTTTATTACGAACCTCCCTTCTAGAAAAGCAGAAAATTCAGGGATCTATACTGCATTAATGGGAAGTATCTGGATCTTACTCCTAACAACAATAATAGCTTTTCCTTTAGGTGTTGCAGCCGGCATATATTTAGAAGAATATGCCAATAACAACAAACTAGCTGGTTTATTAGAGATTAATATTTCAAACCTTGCAGGTGTACCTTCAATTATTTATGGATTATTAGGTTTGGAAGTATTTGTAAGAATCATGAATCTTGGAGCAAGCGTTCTTGCTGGCAGTTTAACCTTATCATTATTAATTTTACCAATAGTAATAGTTGCAACACGTGAAGCTATTAAGGCTGTACCAAATTCTATTAAAGACGCCTCTTATGCGTTAGGTGCTTCAAAATGGCAAACCATTTGGCACCAAATTTTACCCGCTTCTGGTGGAGGTATTTTAACAGGAGTTATATTAGCTTTATCAAGAGCCGTTGGTGAAACAGCTCCGTTAATAGTGATTGGTGCTTTGGCATATGTGCCATTTGCCCCAAAAACCCCAATGGATGAGTTTTCGGTATTGCCTATTCAAATATTCAACTGGATCTCTAGACCACAAGCAGGCTTTATTGAAAATGCTGCTGCAGCAATTATCATTTTATTAGGCATTACTTTTATTATGAATGCAGTTGCAGTATATTTTAGAAATAAATGGCAGAAGAAATGGAAATAATTATGGAACAATTAAAAGATAAAAGTACAGTGTTAGGTAGTGTCTTTGACCCATCTCTAAAAAAAACACCAAAAATAGAAGTTAGCGACGCAAAAGTGTGGTACGGTGATTTTATGGCTATTAAAGGCATAGACATGTCTATAAAACCACATACTATTACTGCTTTTATAGGACCTTCTGGATGTGGTAAATCAACATTTCTTCGTCTATTCAATCGTATGAACGATTATGTTGATGGTTTCAAAATGGAAGGTAAAATAAAAATAAACGGAGACAACATTTATAAGAAAAAAGTAAATGTTGAAGAACTTAGGAAAGAAGTGGGCATGGTATTTCAAAAGCCAAATCCGTTTCCAAAATCTATTTTTGAAAATGTTGCATACGGTTTAAAAATACAAGGTATTAAAGATAAAAACCTAATTGCTGAACGCGTTGAAAAAGCACTAAAACAAGCAGATCTTTGGGAAGATGTAAAAGACGATTTAAAAAAATCGGCACTTGCATTATCTGGTGGGCAACAACAACGTCTATGTATTGCCAGAACTTTAGCTGTAGAGCCATCAATTATTTTAATGGATGAGCCAACCTCGGCTTTAGACCCAATTTCTACAGCTAAAATAGAAGACCTTATTTGTCAACTTAAAGAAAAATACACCATCATTATAGTTACCCACAACATGCAACAAGCAAGTAGAATTAGTGATTATACTGCTTTTTTCTATATGGGAGACTTGATTGAGTACAACAAAACAAAAACAATTTTTACAAATCCAGAAAAACAACAAACCGAGAATTATATTACGGGGCGTTTTGGTTAAAATATAAACATATGGTATCAAATGCAGAACACCAAAGAGAAATTCTAAATCAAGCCGGATTAGAAATGTTGGAACTTTGCAAATCGCAACTAGAAAAAGCTATTGAGGCTTTTTTAAATAATGATAGCGATTTGGCAGAGGAAGTTATGAGCTCGGAAAACCGAGTGAACGCTTTAGATATTAAAATTGAAAAAGACTGCGAAAAATTCTTGGCATTATACAACCCTGTAGCTATTGATTTGCGTTTTATAATGGCTATTTTAAAAATAAATTTCGCATTAGAACGTATTGGAGATCATGCCTATAGTATTTCTAGATATGTAGTAGATAGAAACAAGAAAGTTTCTGAGCCATTGCTAAAAAGCTTAGAATTCGATCTTATGGTGGAAACCGTCTTTTCTATGATAGAAAACATAACACTTGCATACGAAACCAAAGATGTAAAAACGGCTAGAAAAGTATTCAAAAAAGACAAAATACTAGATAAAATCGATTTTAATTCTTTCGATATAATAGAAGGTGAAATAAAAAAAGAGGCGTCTTTAGTTGGCGAAGCCTTAGTAGTATCATCAGTTATTAAAAAAATAGAACGTGTTGGCGATTTAATAAAAAATGTTGGCGAAGAAATTATTTTTTATATTGATGCCGAAGTATTAAAGCATAAAAAAAAGAAATAAAACTTAAAAATTTTATTACATATTTTTTTACAAAAACCCTAATTGGTAACATTTTGTTAACATTGGGGTTTTTTATTTGAATTACTTTTGCACCGTTACTTTCAACAAATTTATTATGGAAAACATATACTTATATATGATTATCGCTCTTGCCATATTAGCAATCGCTGATTTGGTAGTAGGAGTTAGCAATGATGCCGTAAATTTCCTGAATTCAGCTATAGGCTCAAAGGCCATACCCTTTAAAACCATTATGATTGTTGCCAGTATAGGCGTTGGGCTAGGTGCCATTTTCTCTAGTGGTATGATGGAGGTTGCAAGATCTGGAATTTTCAATCCCCATGAATTCATGTTCAATGAAATCATGATTATTTTCATGGCAGTGATGATAACGGATATTCTGCTATTAGATTTTTTCAATACCGTGGGGATGCCAACATCTACAACTGTTTCTATTGTTTTCGAATTATTGGGAGCATCAGTTGCCATGGCACTTATTAAAATTGGTCATAAAGGTGGAAACTTTTCCGATGTTGTGAACTATATCAATACTTCCAAAGCAGGAGAAATCATTTTTGGTATTTTACTTTCTGTTGTCATTGCCTTTTCAATAGGTGCTGCTGTACAGTGGGTAGCACGTTTGCTATTATCTTACAATTATGAAAGAAAAGCAAATTGGGTAGGTGCTCTATTTGGTGGTATCGCCATAACTTCTATCACCTATTTTATCTTTATGAAAGGTATTGGCGGAACAGTTTATGCCAAACAAAGCTATGATTTTATAGGAGGTTCGACAATTAAAGAATTTTTAAGCAACCAAGCTCCTTTTATTATCTTTACAAGCTTCATTTTTTGGTCATTGTTTTCTTATCTTTTAATAAGCTTTACTAGGCTTAACATCTATAAGTTAGTAATCATCATAGGTACTTTTGCGTTAGCTTTAGCATTTTCAGGAAACGATTTGGTTAATTTTATTGGTGTACCAATTGCTGGATGGCAATCGTACTCTGCTTGGGTTGGCACAGGTATTTCACCAGAAGCTTTTAGTATGGGCTTTCTTTCTGACAAAGTACCTACTCCTACCTTTTTGTTAATTATAGCTGGGTTGGTAATGGTAGCTACCTTATGGCTATCAAAAAAAGCAAAAAATGTGACCGAAACCGAAATCAACCTATCTAGAGAAGGTGATGGTAAAGAACGTTTTCAACCTAACTTTTTATCTCGTAGTTTTGTAAGGTTTGCCATGTTATCATCTCAAATGACATCGTATATATTGCCAAAAACTTGGCAAGCTAAAATTGAAAAACAATTTGAAAAACCTGTAATTAACTTAGCTAAATCCAAAACACACGAATTACCTGCTTTTGACATGGTACGTGCAGCTGTAAATTTAATGGTAGCTGCCATTCTTATATCATTAGCAACCTCTATGAAACTTCCACTATCTACAACCTATGTAACGTTTATGGTTGCTATGGGTACATCATTAGCCGATAGAGCTTGGGGAGCCGAAAGTGCTGTTTACAGAGTAGCGGGTGTTTTAAACGTTATTGGGGGATGGTTTTTTACAGCATTTATTGCTTTTATCGCTGCTGCCCTTATTGCCTACTTGCTAAACTGGAACGTTGATGTTATGATGCCTGTGTTATTGTTGGTAGCTATCTTATTGATAGCTAGAAATTATATAGCACATAGAAAGCAGTCTTCTGAAGCTAAAGCCGAAGATAGTTTAACGAAAGCTGAAAGCAGCTCTATTCAAGGTGTTATATACGAAAGTGCCAACAACATTGGTAATGTTGTAAAACGTGGTAATAAAATATACACCAATGCCATTAATGGGTTGGCGAAGCAAGACTTGGCGTTATTAAAAAAGAACAAAAAGCAAATAGTAAAATTATCTAGCGAAGTAGATGAATTACGCGATAATATTTTCTATTTTATTAAAAATTTAGATGAATCCAGTGTTGGAGCCAGTAACTTTTATATTCATGTTTTAGGCTATCTTCAAGATATGACCCAATCTTTAGAGTATATTACTAAAGTGAGCTATAAACATGTTCAAAACAATCATAAAAAACTAAAATTCAATCAAATTAAAGAATTAAAAGAGGTAGATGAACGATTTGAAACCTTTTTCAATAATACTCAAAAAGCTTTTGATTCCAGATCATTTGAAGAAATTGGAATTATTTTAGGCAGAAAACAAGAGATTTTAGGTTTGGTAACCTCAAAAATTCAAAAGCAAGTTGAACGTACACGCACTGAAGAATCGAGTCCTAAAAACACAACCTTATATTTTAGTTTGTTATTGGAAACCAAAGATTTGTTAAATGCTACTATGAATCTTTTGGAAGAATACCATAATGCACACGACAGTTCTGTTAAACCTGCTACTTTAGTACAAAATTCAACAGAATCTAAATAATAATTTTTATAAGTCAAACAACAAAAGCCATCTTAATTAAGATGGCTTTGTTGTTTATTTAATTTATTTACTTTTGTATAAAATTTAAATAACATACAATGATTTCAGCAAACGAGTATTTTGATAGTAATGTAAAATCTTTAGGCTACACCACAGCAACAGGAAATTCTACTTTAGGCGTTATGAACCCTGGTGAGTATGAATTTGGAACTTCTAAGCACGAAACTATGCGTGTTATTGAAGGTGAAATGACTGTTAAGCTACCTGGGGCTACAGAATGGGTAACATTTAAAGCTGGTGAAGCTTATGAAATAGATGCTAACAAAAAATTTCAAGTTAAAGTATCTGTACAAACATCCTATTTGTGCCAATATAAATAATAGTATTGAGAAACTGTTTAAATTTTATCTAAAAGCATCAATAAACAAAACTTAAATAGTTTCTGAAAAAATTCCATAAAAAAAGCACCTCAATCGAGGTGCTTTTTTACAACACTTAATCTGAAACTGCTTTCAAATATTATAAATTTAAATTTGGGGCAAATTTATTAAGACCCACACATTAAACAATCGTCTCCTTCTGCCGCTTTTGCCTGAGCTATAAGTATTTTCATTTCTTCAGCTGACATGGGTTCTATTTCTGGAGCTTGTTGTTTTGCAAATTTAACCGCTGTTTTTTCAGCTATATGTTTTTTCTGTTTTTGTACAACGTCTTGGTTTACTACTTCTACCCCTTCTGTAGTAGGCTCTTCCTTTTTAGTGGTTTGTAAGGTGAATTTAATAGCATCTACAGCACTCTTAGTACGTAAATAGTACATCCCTGTTTTTAGCCCACTCTTCCAAGCATAGAAGTGCATAGACGTTAATTTTGCCATAGTTGCTCCTTCCATAAATAAGTTAAGCGATTGCGACTGATCGATAAAGTAACCTCTCTGGCGACTCATATCAATAATGTCTTTCATACTTAACTCCCAAACCGTTTTATAAAGTTCTTTAATCTCTTGTGGAATGATCTCAATACCTTGAACCGAACCATTAGCTCTCATTATTTCTTGTTTTAAACCATCATTCCATAAACCCAACTCCACTAAATCTTCCAATAAATGTTTGTTTACTACAATAAACTCTCCCGATAATACACGACGTGTATAAATATTAGAGGTATATGGTTCAAAGCATTCGTTATTTCCTAAAATTTGGGAAGTTGAAGCTGTTGGCATCGGCGCTACTAAAAGCGAATTGCGTACGCCGTGTTTTAATACTTGTTTACGCAGTTTTGCCCATTCCCACATGCCGCTCAATTCTTCGTCCTTTAAACCCCAAAGGTTATGTTGGAACTCCCCTTTACTTATTGGAGATCCTTTATAAGATTGATAAGGTCCATCTACTTTGGCTTCTTCCATACTTGCAGTAACCGCAGCAAAATAAAGCGTTTCAAAGATATCCTGGTTTAATTTTTTTGCTTCATCGCTTGTAAAAGGCATACGTAATTGAATAAACGTGTCTGCCAACCCTTGCACACCAAGACCTATTGGTCTGTGACGCATGTTAGAGTTTTCAGCTTCTTTTACAGGATAATAATTTCTATCAATAACCCTATTTAAATTTTTTGTTACGCGTTTTGTAATACGGAACAGTTCTTTATGGTCGAACTCACCATTTTTAACAAACATAGGGAGTGCTATAGATGCCAAATTACACACAGCAACTTCATCGGGTGATGTATATTCTAAAATCTCGGTACATAAGTTAGATGAACGAATGGTTCCTAGATTTTGTTGGTTTGATTTACGGTTAGCTGCATCTTTGTACAACATATATGGCGTACCGGTTTCAATTTGGGATTCCAGTATTTTTTCCCAAAGTTCACGGGCTTTAATAGTCTTACGGCCTTTTCCTTCAGCTTCATATCTTAAATATAATGCTTCAAAAGCGTCGCTATGTACTTCGTCTAAACCCGGGCATTCGTTCGGGCACATTAACGTCCATGGTCCGTCTTCCTGAACACGTTTCATAAATAAATCGGAAATCCACATGGCGTAAAATAAATCGCGTGCACGCATTTCTTCTTTTCCATGGTTTTTCTTTAAATCAAGGAAGTCAAAAATATCAGCATGCCAAGTTTCAATATAAATAGCAAAACTTCCTTTGCGTTTTCCGCCACCTTGATCTACATAACGTGCTGTATCGTTAAAAACCTGGAGCATCGGCACAATACCATTACTAGTGCCGTTTGTCCCTGCAATATAGCTTCCTGTAGCACGAATATTATGTATAGCCAAACCAATACCACCAGCAGATTGCGATATTTTAGCTGTTTGTTTTAATGTATCGTAAATACCATCAATACTATCGTCTTTCATAGTTAATAAGAAACAAGACGACATTTGTGGTTTTGGTGTTCCTGAGTTGAAAAGTGTTGGTGTAGCATGTGTAAAATATTTTTTAGACATGAGTTCGTAGGTTTCAATAACCGACTCTAAATCGTCTAAATGAATACCTACTGCCACACGCATTAACATGTGTTGAGGGCGTTCAGCTATTTGACCATTAAGCTTTAATAAATAGGAACGTTCAAGCGTTTTAAACCCAAAATAATCATAACCAAAATCACGGTTATAAATAATGGTAGAATCCAGAACATCCTTATTTTTCATGATAACCTCGTAAACATCATCGGCCAAAAGTGGTGCATCTTTACCAGTTCGAGGGTTTATGTAAGTGTAAAGGTCATGCATAACCTCACTGAATGTTTTCTTCGTGTTTTTATGTAGGTTAGAAACAGAAATTCTTGCCGCTAATCGTGCATAATCTGGGTGTGCCGTTGTCATCGTTGCAGATATTTCGGCTGCTAAATTATCAAGTTCGCTAGTGGTAACACCGTCATATAAACCTTCAATGACACGCATCGTTACTTTTAACGGATCTACCAATTCGTTTAACCCGTAACACAATTTACGCACCCTGGCGGTGATTTTGTCGAACATAATCTGTTCTTTTCTGCCATTTCTTTTTACTACATACATATTTTTATACTTTTTTTAAGTTTTACTGATACACCTTCAGTAAAACGGTTAGTTAGTTATCCCAAATACTATCTAATTAATAACTAGTTTAGTACTTAGTGGTTTCGTTGGATTAATAAAATTTATTCAAATTCTCATTTTACTGAAACTGGCTCAGTGAAAATGTATGAGAGCAATACCTTTATAAGGTAAAAAAAGCTTTTTTTTTAATTGACTTTAATGATGAACTCGATTAAAAATCGGCATCAAAAGTAAATTTATCTTTTTCTTCTTCTTTATTAAGAACGCCTGCTTTTTGGTATTCGGACACACGTTTCTCAAAGAAATTAGTTTTCCCTTGCAATGAAATCATATCCATAAAGTCGAACGGATTTGCTGTATTATATTCTTTATCGCAGCCTAATTCAAACAACAATCTATCGGTTACAAACTCTAAATATTGCGACATAAGTTTAGCATTCATGCCTATTAAACTGGCTGGCAATGATTCCGTTATAAACTCACGCTCGATATCTAAAGCATCTACCAAAATCTCTCTAATTCTATCTTTTGGCACTTTATTTACCAAATGCTTGTTATGTAAGTGTACTGCAAAGTCGCAATGCACACCTTCGTCACGAGAGATCAACTCATTTGAGAATGTCAATCCTGGCATTAAGCCTCTTTTCTTTAACCAGAAAATAGAACAAAATGCCCCTGAAAAGAAAATACCTTCTACCGCTGCAAATGCAATTAAACGTTCTGCAAAACTTGGAGATTCAATCCATTTCAAAGCCCAATCTGCTTTTTTCTTTATCGCAGGGAAATTTTCAAGCGCATTAAATAATAAATCTTTTTCCTTTTCGTCTTTAACGTAGGTATCAATTAAAAGTGAATAGGTTTCACTGTGGATGTTTTCCATCATAATTTGAAACCCGTAAAAGAATTTCGCCTCACTATACTGTACTTCGCTTACAAAGTTTTCTGCTAAGTTTTCATTTACAATACCATCACTAGCCGCAAAAAAGGCCAAAATGTGTTTTATAAAATAGCGCTCGTCATCGTTTAGTTTATTTTTCCAGTCTGAAAGATCCTGATGTAGATCAATTTCTTCTGCAGTCCAAAAACTAGCCTCCGATTTTTTATACCATTCCCAAATATCATGATGTTCAATTGGAAAAATAACAAAACGATTTTTGTTTTCTTGTAGAATGGGTTCTATTGACTGAGACATTTTTTTTGGGTTTTATTTTAAAAGTTAAACGAAAATCTGTACCGATTTAGGGAGTAACAAAGATTGAAAAATGCTGTTAAAAATGAAAGTTTAGTTATAAACAATGTCAAGAAGTTTTTAACAATTAAAGAATTTACAAACAAAATGAAGTTTACAAAATAAAAGTGTTAATAGTCTGTTTTTCAAGTTTTTACAATTTTTTAATTTTCAAAAAGTTTACAGGAAAAAACAAGTTTTTATATTTTAAACCCCTTATTTTAAAGGTGTTTAAGAGGATTATTTTTAGTTATTGGAACTTGTTGGCAACCTTTTCCAATTCCGAATACCAGTCTTCACCAAATTTTCTAATTAAGGCCTCCTTTACAAATTTATAAACGGGAATTTGTAATTCTTTTCCAAGCGTACAGGCATCGTCACAAATTTGCCATTTGTGGTAATTTACTGCCGAAAATTCAGTGTAGTCTTGTACTCGTATGGGGTATAAATGACAAGAAACAGGTTTTTTCCAAGAAATTTCACCTTGGTTATAGGCTTCTTCAATAGCACATAATGCCACTTTCTTTTCATCAAAAATCACATAGGCACAATCGGCACCATTAATTAAAGGCGTTTCTAAATCGCCATCTTCAGAGACCACGTATACACCCTGGGATTCTATCGCTTCAATGCCTTCTTTTCTTAAAAAAGGTTTCACTTTAGGGTATATGTCTTTTAATATCTCGGCTTCCTCTTTTTCTAAAGGGGCACCCGCATCACCATCAATACAACAAGCACCTTTACATGCCGATAGATTGCACATAAAATCCTTTTCAATAATATCTTCTGAAACGATGGTCTTCCCTAATTGAAACATATTCTTTAATTATAGAACTCATTTAAACTTTTCATAATTGGTTGAAAAGTTTAAAGGAGTTCATATTGTAGTGGGCAAAAATAACTAAACTTTTGCGTTTAATGCTATAGATATTGTACACAATCCTATACTTTTGCAACAATATATAAGAAAGCGCACAAATGCAACTTAATTTTAAAGAAATATTTACTGCTTTTATGGTATTATTTGCTGTAGTAGATATTGTTGGCAATATTCCCATAATAATAGATTTACGAAAAAAAGTAGGTCATATTAACAGCAGGAAAGCCGCCATTATTTCGGGAGTTATCATGGTGTCATTCCTATTTTTGGGTAAAAGTATTTTAACCCTCATTGGTATTGATGTAAACTCGTTTGCCGTAGCTGGGTCGTTTATTTTATTTTTTATTGCGTTGGAAATGATTTTGGGCATCACACTTTATAAACATGAAGATCACACTGCAGACACTGCCTCGGTATTTCCGTTGGCATTCCCGCTTATTGCCGGTCCCGGCAGTTTAACAACACTCTTATCACTACGAGCTGAATTTGAAACCGAAAATATTATAGTAGCCATTATATTAAACGTTATTGTTATTTTTATTGTTTTAAAAACATCTAGAACCATCGAACGCTTTTTAGGGCAAAACGGCATTAGCATTATTAGAAAAGTATTTGGCGTGGTATTATTAGCCATTGCTGTTAAACTGTTTGCCCATAATATTAAAGCACTATTTGAAATTATTTAACCTATAGACAGATGAAAATTTTAACCATTATAATTAGCGTGCTTGCCTTAGCACTTATAGTTTTCAACTTTACCAAAGTGAATTTTGAATCCCCTTTTGAAGGCGAAAGTATGATTGCTTTAATAACCATTTTAGCAGCACTTTGCGCCATTGTCATGATGCTCATTTTAAGGGTTTCTAAACATATTGAAGAAAAAGTAAAACAACGCCGTTAATGTTTGATGCCTTAATAATAGGTGGCGGAGCCGCAGGTTTACAATGCGCTTTAGTGCTGGGATCTGCTAAAGGCAAACCCTTTTCTGAAAACAAGCATATTGGCATCATTGCACATCAAAAAACATCGCATTTACAAACCGCTCTATTTAACAATGTGCTTGGTTTAACGCCTGGAACTACAGGAGAATCTATTTTAAATTCAGGTAAAGCACAATTAAAGTCCTTATATCCACATGTTAAACAGATTGAAAACGAAAAAGTTTTAGAGCTATCAAAAACTGAAGATGTTTTCAACATAAAAACCAACAAACACACTTATAAATCCAAACTGGTTGTAGTTGCGGTAGGCTACACCAATTTAATGACTATAAAAGGTTTGGAACCATACATTGAACCCCATCCGCGGGCAGCGATTGAAAAAAACCGCATTTGGCTAAAAAACATTGACCACTTAGTGGATGAGAATCTATATGTTGCTGGCTCGTTGGCAGGTTGGCGCAGTCAGTTTGCTATTTGTGCAGGCAGTGGCGCCCATGTTGCTACTGATATTTTAACCCTTTGGAATGGCGGGAAGCATGTGAAGGTGCATGATAAGATTGGTTAACTTGTAAAGTTGCAAAGACTCAAAGATACAAAGTTGCAAAGCCGAAAAGTGCACTATTAACAATATGGACATCTAAAGAGTTGCTTTGAAATTTCAAAAATACTGAAAACTGAGACTGAAAACTATTCCCCCCCCTCACTCAACTCAATAACCTCTTCAATCATAATATCGCGTTGATTGAAAACTTCCTCAAAAGCACCCGCACCATAAAGTTGGTCGGCCAATGTTGCCTTTAGATATTGCTTTACCTCATCGTGATACGCCACGAAGGTTAATTTAGATTCGGTTCTTTTATTTAAATATTCTTGAAAATCATAGACCATCTTCGTTGGGACCTCAAAAACATCAATAAAATCCTGTCTAGAAATATCGCCGTAAAACATCCTGTCTTTTTCTAAGGTTTCAAAAATAAAATACCCCATAAACCCACGACGTTGTAAAAAGGTAAGGGTTTCGTTTTGCATGCTGTTATCTATAGGCACAAACACGTCTGGTATAATACCGCCTCCGCCATATACAATTTTCCCTTTTGGGGTTTTGTATTTTAAAGAATCGGCAACGTGGATTTTTTCTGGATCCAAAAGCTCACCGCTATCCAATCTTTCAAAATATTCATCGTAATAATCTTTATTTCCCTTATTGTATGGCCGTTGAATAGAACGCCCTGTTGGGGTGTAGTATCTTGATACGGTTAGTCTCACCGCACTTCCATCGCCCAAATCCATTTCGCGTTGCACCAACCCTTTACCATACGAACGACGTCCAACAATAGTACCTTTATCATTATCCTGCAATGCACCCGCAACAATTTCACTTGCAGATGCTGAGTTTTCGTTTATTAATACATAAAGTTTGCCGTTTTCAAAATCTCCCTTATCGGTGGCGAAACTTTTTTCAACATTACCTCGTTTGTTTTTTGTGAACAAAATCAATTTATCATCTTCCAAAAACTCATCTGCAATTTGTTCGGCAATGCCCAAAAAACCACCTGGGTTGTCACGTAAATCAAGGGCAATTTCTGTCGCTCCTAAGTCTAGAAGTTTATCCAAACCTTTTTTAAATTCTTTATAGGTGCTTTCGGCAAAACGGTTAATTTTTATATACCCTAATTTTTTGGTAAGCATATAAGCAGCATCCACGCTTTTTATTGGAATGTGAGAACGTTTCACTGTGAAATCCAACAATTTTGATTGGCCCTTTCTAAATACCTTTAAGTTGACTTTACTGTTTAATGGACCTTTTAGTTTTTTTATCAATTCGCCATCTTTCAACTTATTACCAAACAGCGTATCGCCATCGGCCATCACAATGCGATCGCCACCTTTAATACCAGCTTTGTCACTTGGCCCACCTTCTATGGCTCTAATAACGGCTATGGAATCTCGATATGGATAAAAACTAATACCAATACCAACAAAATCTCCTTTCATGCTTTCCGCAACACTTTGCATATCTTCTTTGGGAATATACACTGAATGTGGATCCAAATTTTCTAAAATGCCATTTACGGTAACGTCTACAATACTATCGGTATTAATATCGTCTACATAATCGTAATCTATATAGTCTATAAGTCTGTTGAGCTTATCCTTTTTGCTGTTTTTTGAAAATAATTTATCGGGCACATCGCTAAAATTCAGCTTGCCTCCAATAAAAATGCCCGCAGCAATGGCTACACCTATTATTAAGGGTAAATATTTCTTTTTATATGGCATTAGGCTCGTAGATCTTCAATTTGTTTTAACTCAATTCCTGCTTTTTTTAAGAATTCTAATCCAGAATCGTCTTTATAAGCTATATGATATACCACTTTTACAATACCTGCTTGATGGATGAGCTTGCTACACTCTTTGCATGGCGACATGGTTATGTAAAGTGTCGCACCTTTGCAGGATTGGGTTGATGCCGCTACTTTTAAAATAGCGTTTGCTTCGGCGTGTAATACATACCATTTGGTGTATCCCGCATCGTCTTCACAAAAATTTTCAAATCCTGATGGCGTACCGTTGTACCCGTCTGAAATTATCATTCTATCTTTTACTATAAGCGCACCTACTTGCCTACGTTTGCAATACGATAATTTTCCCCATTCTTGTGCTATCCTTAAGTAGGCTTTATCGTATTTAAGCTGTTTCTTTTCTGGCATTAATTTTAATTATAATTTGGGCGTTACCCTCATTTCAAGTTTTAAGTTTAAAATGAAACTTAAAACTATTCGGGTCGGGCTATCCGTTACAATCTTTTGCAAAAAAGCAAAAGGATTTTCACTACTATCCCTAACGCAAAACAATATAACGAATATACTTGGTTCGTATTTTAATTGCAACGCAAGTTCGTTAAACTTTTTAGAAAGTTTGTGAAAATAATAACAAGTTTTATCTGGAAAGGTGGTTTGCGTTAAAGGCTACTCACACATACTATTTTAACCTGAGTTCGATGTAATATAATCTGGTATACAGGCACTTAAATAGTTAAATAAAAAAAAGATATCATTACAAAACCTTCGTTCTGGTTGATAAACATACCCTGTAATTTTTAATAGTTTAATCGTGTAATCGTTGAATCGTGTATTACAAACTTCATCGACACCTCAAACTCTGAACTTTGAATTTTGAATTTTGAATTTTAAACTAAGCCAGAAAATCGCTGTTAAGTATCATAGGAATAACCAATCCAACTACGATGGCAGAGATGACCATAATCCAGTCACGCTTATTAAACCTAAATATGGTTTGCATAATATAACCTAATAGTAAAACCACAAATACAATGATTATTTGAGCCAATTCGATCCCTAAAGCGAACTCTAGCAATAGCACTAATTTACTATCGGAATCGCCCAATAGCATCTTAAACTCCCGAGCAAAACCTAAACCGTGTATTAAACCAAAGAAAAGGGTTGACAAAAACAAGACGCCTACTTTTTCTTTTTGGGCACCTTTACCCGAAGTAAACACATTAAAAAGCGCTACAATTAGTATGGTTATAGGTATCAAAAACTCCACCATAACCGCTTTAACACTAACAATATTATACACTGCTAAAACTAATGATAGCGTATGCCCCAAGGTAAACATGGTTACTAATAATAACACGCGTTTCCAATCTTTAAACAAATATGGAACGGTTAAAACAATAAGAAATAATACGTGGTCGTAGGCTTTTATATCAAGGACGTGGTTGATGCCATATTGAACGTTGAACCAAAAATTTTCGAACATAACACTATATTAGGATTTAGGGAAACCCAAATATACAATTATTTAGATTTGTTTAACGATGCGCCATATTTTTTATTGAGTTGCAAAAGCATCTCTTTGGTGATGTCTTCAATATTGAATTGGTGCTTCCATTTCCAATCTTCTCTTGCATAAGAATCGTTAATACTCTTTGGCCAACTATTGGCTATATCCTGTCTGTAATCTGGTGTGTATGTAATTTTAAATCCCGGTATGTGTTTTTTTATGGATTCGGCAAGCTCTTTTGGTGTAAAACTAATAGCTGCCAAATTATACGACGATCTTATCTTTACAGCATCTTTATTGGCCGTCATAATATCTATGGTGGCTTTTATAGCGTCGTCCATAAACATCATGGGGAGTTCGGTCTCTTCAGTTAAAAAGCAATCATAGAAACCATCGGTTATAGCTTTATGGTAAATTTCTACCGCATAATCGGTTGTACCGCCACCTGGCAATGTTTTCCAGCTAATAATGCCCGGGTAGCGTAAACTGCGAACGTCTACATCATATTTTTTATGATAGTATTCACACCAGCGTTCGCCAACTTGTTTGGTAATACCATAAACAGTAGATGGCTCCATAATAGTATATTGTGGCGTAAACTCTTTAGGTGTAGTGGCGCCAAATACGGCAATGCTCGATGGCCAAAATACTTTTTTTATAAATTTCGCTCGGGCCAAGTTTAGCACATGAAACAACGATTCCATGTTTAAGTCCCAAGCTTTCATGGGATATTTTTCGCCCGTTGCACTTAAAATGGCTGCCATTAAATAAATGGTATCAATCTTATACTTTTCAACACACACTTTAATGCTTGCGTAGTTTTGCGCATCAACAATTTCGAAAATACCCGAATTAACAACGTCTAAATTACTGTAACTAATATCGCTGGCAATAACATTTTCCTCACCAAACAACCGCCTAAGTTTAAGTGTTAATTCTGACCCAATTTGACCGCAAGCACCAATCATTAATATTTTCGACTTCATTTAAAGCTGTGTTTATAAATATTTATCAAAAATAATAAGTTTTTATTGATAATATCGCATTTTAAAACTGAAATATTACTAATACTAATACAAACTATCTAACAAAAAAAAGAAACGAATCTTATATCTTTGCTTTTTATATATGATATGTTATGAATTTTAAGTATTTAAGTATTTGGTGCTTTTTGGTTATTGCTTTCTCTTGTAAAAAAAATCAGGAGCAGGGCGAGGCAACTCTTGATAAAGCCAACGATAGTCTGGAAATCAAAGTAAAAGACATTTCGAAAATTAAGTACACCGATTATATTTTAGATAGCAGAACAGAAGACATTACTATAAATTGGAATGCATACAAGCAACTGCAAGAGGTCATAGACCATGTAAAGAAGGCCGATTTAAGTTTCTTTTACAATAACACTAAAGAAGTTAAAGAGTTACTAACCAACTTAAAACAAACCATACCCAGCAATATAAATAGCCCTGCCATTTTAGCAAGAATTTCGGCTTTAGAAACCAAACTTTTAAAATTGGAAAGTTTATCAAATTTATCTACCACAAGCAAGGAGGAACTTCTTGAGAACATCAAAGGATTTTTGGTAGCGTTTTCTAATTTAAACCTACAAATGAATAAGAAAATAGAAAACGATAATATTATTATTGAAAAGCCATAAAATAAAAAAGCGGCAAGCATTAAATAACACTTACCGCTTTTAGGTATTTAGTTTAGTTAGTTTTTAGGTTGTGCTGCTTGTGCCTGTAACACTTGTTTTTGTCTTAACAATTCGTTTTTTGTTAACTGAATTAAATTAAAGTTTGGCGACAACTTTAAAGTAGCATCCAAAATATCTACAGCTTTATCGATATTTTCTTTTTTGTCTTTGTTATAGGTAGATAACGCATTTAAGTACATAAAAGCCGATTTTAATGATACTTCATAGGGCGTTTGGGTTTCGTAAAATGCTTTTTTCATATCGTCTTTAGAGTTTGCCAACCCATAAGTAATGTGCTTATCCGCTTCGGCTAGTTTTTGAGTTTGCAAACAAAGCTCAGCCAATTCATAAGCAATTAGAGCATTTGGATTTCTTTTAAACATTTCATCAAATTGCCCAATAGCTAATTCTGGTTGTTTTACAGCCTTTAACGAAACAGCTTTTACTTCTATAGCAATGTCTGAATCGTCCACCATGCGTTCATAACCTATGGTGTTTAAAGCTTGCATATATTTATCTTCACTCATATAAATATAAGCCAGCGTATCCATTCTTGCCGGAGAAGGCGACAACACATTTAAATGCGTCATAGCGTTGATGATGCCTTGAACATCTCCCTGTTTTTTCATTTGCTTATAATAAGCTTCATAATGCTTCAATAAATCGGAGTTGCTTTGCGCACCCATTATAAAACCACTCACCAAAAATCCTAATACAAATAATCTTTTCATCTGTTTATTTTATTGTTTTTTAATTGTCAGATGGAACACCCTTAACAATCATCCTCGTGTGTATGAATGCCATTCCCATGGGTGTTTCATTGTTATACTATTTTAAAGCACTAAAACTATAAAAAATTAGCATTTAAACCCTTAAAAGTATACTAATTATTTCCGTTTCAATTAATAATTAATTATTCTTAAGGTTTTATTATGGATTTAATGTCAGATGAAAAATACATTATTAGGAAAATTTAAAAAAAATAAGTACATTAGGTTGTTAAAAGATAGAATTATGGGAATTAAAAGTTTTTTAGCCTCTCGAAAAAATCAGCAGAATACCTGTGTAGATTTGCCTATTAAGGTTAGTGACTACATGTCTACAAACCTGATAACCTTTAAGTCTGAGGAACTCATAGAAAAAGTGATTGATTCCTTAATTAAAAACAGAATTTCTGGTGGTCCGGTCGTAAACGATGAGCATGAATTAATTGGTATTATATCTGAAGGCGATTGTATTAAACAAATAAGTGAAAGCAGGTACCACAATTTGCCTATGGAAAATAATACTGTTGAAAAATGTATGGTGAAAAATGTTGAAACCATTGATGGGAACATGAATATTTTTGATGCTGCAAATAAATTTCTAGAATCAAAACGCAGACGTTTTCCTATTGTTGAAAACGGAAAATTGGTAGGTCAAATAAGTCAGAAAGACATTTTAAAAGCAGCCCTTGCCTTAAAAGGACATACATGGTAGTGTTTGTTTAGCTTTCTCTTTTTACCAAGGCATAATATTCATCTTCTAAGGGCAAGTACCCTTGATCGTAAACAAAGTAATAAACGGTACCTACTTTAGTAGTATAAGTACTTGTGAAAAAATTAAAATCAAAACCATGTTGAATAAGTTTTGTTCTCGTGGTTTTTGTTTTTTGTTCTGGGTTTAACGTTTCTAAAATGCGCCAATTTTTCCTTAATCGATTATTTATGTTTCGAATTAAGTTTTTAGAATCTTTATTTATGGTATTGTTATAGGCATTACGGCAATAATCACTACAAAATTTTTTGTCGCTTCTTCCTATTATTTTTTCACCACATTCTAAACAAGCTTTGGACATAAGTACATCTTTTTTATAAATGTACAAATTTATTTTTGACAGTAAAATAATATAATTCTTCTGTTATTGGGAATTACATGCCTGTTTACACCAATAAAAAATGAAGAAAATCGATTCAATATTAAAAAAACTAGGCTATGAGAAAGAAGTTTAGTTTTAGAGAAATAAAACTAATAAAGTCATTCATTATTAGTTTTTTATTAGTAATTATTTTACTGACTATATCATTTCTTTTTTTTCAGGAATCAATTCTATGATTAGGGCTATAATATATATTAAAAAATATATGACTATATACCAATAAAAATAGATATATGAATCAAAAATAAAGCCTATTGAATATATAGTAAACAATAGTAAAGATTTCCATATCATTAGAATAAGGGATGAAAGAGAAATACAACAACTAAATAAAGCGTCTTCATCTTCCCTTGATTTATCATTTAGCAAAACAATCAGCCCTAATGAAAATGTAGAAATAAAGCTTAATGTACATGATAATGTCACTAAAATAGTTGCATCAGTAGTTTTATTTATAAAAATTATTGTTTATAAAAAAAAATGACAGATACCACAAAGGAGATGTTAATAGAGATAATGCAAATGATTTTAGAAACTGATTAGACTCCTCTATATCCTTAACATACGACATTGTAAATTGTATTAATAACTGAAATATACAACAAAACAATAAAAATCTTATAATAAGTCTTTTAATAGACTTTGAAAATTTTATTTTATTAAGGTAGGTAGATTGCTGACAGTCGGAAGCAAAATATTATTCTTTATCTTTAGATTGGAAAATTTTGCCTAAAACAAAGATGCTAGCAAGACCAATTACAGTTGTAGTTCCTAATGCTATTGCAAGAGTTTCATAACCTTCTGTCGCTAAATAAACAGTAGAGGCAATACAAAGTAGAGCTAATGTAAAACCAAAAATTTGACCTCTACCACTTTGTTTTATTTGTCCTTTTATAGCGAAATCTTCTAAATCCATTCGATGTTTAGATTGGTTTTCTGCCATTTTCACAACACGTTCAGCACCATCTTTTACTACATTATTATACTGTTGCAAAACTTCAGGTGAAGGTAATGGTCCACTAAAACTTCTCTTAATTGTAAGGACAGATATTATTTTTTCCTTTTTCTCGTCAGAAATTTCAGGGTCATTTAATATTTCTTGAATTTCTTGAGGAATGTCATTTTCTTCCTCCTCATTGATTGGGTCTAAAGCTTCTGACATTTTATTTTAAGGAAAGTTCTTTTTTAACGTTTTTGATAGCTTTTTCAATATCTTGTCCAACAACACCCCAATCTGATTGTATAGCTTTAAAATCAGCTTCTAAAGAAGTCTTTGAAGTATTAAACTTATAGTAATTTCCAAACACGTTAAAAGCACTACCCATTCCAATAAAAAATGAACTTTTAGGGAATAAGAAGTCAGTTCTGTATTTACGAATTTTAGTCATTTTTATAACTGTTAGTTGTTTATAAGTTTATTGTATTTGTTAATACAAAGTTACAATATAATAAAATATTATGTAATTAAATATAAGTTAAATTATATAGAAGACATATTATTACGTTATAAGATACATTATTTAATTCATATATTAAAACGTTATGTGTTAAAGTGTATTATAAATTATATACGCAAACAAGCTAAAAAAGTTGGAAAAAATAAATAGATTTCAGTAATTCAAATATAGATTAGCTCTTTTTTACACTAAATATTTGTTTGTTGTGTAAATAAACACTATGTTTATTTCTTTAAATAATAAGATTATGTTCAATAAAGAAGTAAAATCAGTCTTAGACTTAATCCAAGCCTTTCCAACTGAGCAATCTTGTATTGACCATTTAGAAATATTACGTTGGAACGGTAACGTCGTAAGTCCTTTTGATGCTACTTCTAAAGTATATGATTGTAAAGGAAATAAATATAAATGTAAAAACACAGGAAAATACTTCAACGTTAGAACGAACACTATTTTTGATAATACTAAAATGGATTTACAAAAATGGTTTCTTGCCATTTGGATTGTAACATCATATAAAAAAGGAATCTCATCTATACAGTTAAGCAAAGACTTAGGAATAACCCAAAAAAGTGCTTGGTTTATGCTACAACGTATTAGAAATTGCTTTGGATTGGATTAATCAAGGTGAATACGTAAGAGGTCGTGTATCTATAAACACCATAGAGCATTTTTACGTTGGTGAATTTGTGTTCAGATATAAGACAAGATTCATGAAATGAAAGATTTAATTTACCTTTGTCTTACATCGAGAATAAAGCAACTTTAAAGAATTAATAAATGTATAGTTTAGAAAACACAAACTTCATGTTTTATTCATCGGATAATGGCACAACCAATATCCAAGTAATATTAGACGATAAGAACGAAACGGTTTGGGTTTCTCAAAATAGCATGGCTGAAATATTTGACACTACCAAACAAAATATCAGCCTTCACTTAAACAACATATACAAAGAGGGTGAATTAAATAAATTTTCAACTGTCAAGGAAATCTTGACAGTTCAAAAAGAAGGTGGTCGAAATGTTCAAAGAAATATTGAGTTTTATAATCTTGATGCTATAATTTCAGTTGGCTATAGGGTTAGTTCACAAAAAGCCACCATGTTTAGAATTTGGGCTAACAGTATTTTAAAAAGTTATCTTGTAAAGGGTTTTGTGCTTGATGACAACAGATTAAAACAAGGGAAAAACTTATTTGACAAAGATTATTTTGATGAATTAATTGAGCGTATTAGAGAAATACGTGCTTCTGAAAGACGTTTTTATCAAAAAATTACGGATATCTATGCCACTGCAATTGATTATGATCCCAAAGCTCCAATTACACAAACTTTCTTCGCAACAGTACAAAACAAGCTAGAGTATGCCATTACTAACCATACAGCATCAGAAATCATAAAACTAAGAGCAAGTTCCAAAAAACCTCACATGGGATTAACAAGTTGGAAAAATGAAAAAAAAGGAGGCAAAATACTAAAGTCAGATGTCGGCGTTGCAAAAAATTATTTATCCCAAGAAGAAATATCTGAATTAAACAGGATTGTTACTATGTATCTAGATTATGCAGAAAACCAAGCCAGTAGAGGTAAAATAATGAATATGAAAGATTGGGTGGGCAAATTAGACGCTTTTTTAACATTTAATGACTACGATATTTTAAATGATGCTGGGAAAATGAGAGCAAATGTTGCTGAAACATTTGCTGAAAAAGAATTTGAAAAATTCAGGGTAATCCAGGATAAAGAATATAAATCTGACTTTGATAAAATGGTTGAAGGCGTCAAAAAGGGTGAATTACCAAGTGAAAAAAAAATTGAAATTCAAGAACCCTTTTCAGAATTCAACCAAAAACTAAAACAAGGGTTAAATTACAATCCTAAAGACGAAAAATAAATTTTACCCTCAGTATTGGCTGTTTAGTTAAGGAGTTATCGCTATAAAAGAAAGGAGTATCATTAACAAGTGTAACAAACTCCTATCCCTATACATTGAAGAGGCAGCTATATACAATTTTTATATTTCTGCAACATATTTATACACCCCTGTTACCGGCATCTATATACATTATGGGACAAGCTCAAAATCAAAAAATAAATCAAGATTATCAAGGAAATAAATGCCTTTTAAAAATTAAATGTTAATTATGCCGTCAACATTAGTAATTTATTTGTACTTTTGTATAGTAAACAGGTAACACTCCTAAGCAAAGTGTGGTTGTGAGACATCTACCATAAGTGTATTATAAATACACCACCCTTAGGGTCTGTTTTTTAAAAATATTTTAGAGCCTATTAATTTAGGCTCTTTTTTTATGAACTTCTATTTAGACGAAAGCGGAGATTTGGGTTGGACATTTGACAAACCCATAAGAAAAGGTGGCTCTAGCAGATATTTGACTATTTCTGGTTTTATTGTGGAAGAAGAACACGAAAAACACATAGTCCGTTTCATTCTTGAAATGTACAGTAAATATGGTTTGAAAAATGGCATTGAAAAAAAAGGAGCTAGCTTTAGTTCTGATCATTGCAAATTTATAACCTCTCAATTAAACAAGATTAAATCAAAAGCACCAAGCTTTAAAATAATAACAATTACGGTTTATAAGCCGAAAGTAAATGAAGCCTTAAGAAAAGATAAAAACATATTTTATAATTATGTTTTATCATTATTGGTTAGGCAACAAATATTGAATTGTGATTGCGCTAAGATTTTTATTGACCAAAGAACAATAAAAGTAAGTCATGGTCAAAGTTTCCCTGATTACATAAAAACAGTGGTCTGGGGGGATGATGGCTGCAATATTGATATAGACTGTGAGTTTATAAATAGCTACAACAATAAAATGATTTGGTTTGCAGATTGGTATTCTAATTGGGTATGGAGAAGGTATGAAAATAATGATTGCGAAGCTTATAACCTCTTTAATAAGTTGCCCTTATCAAACTTTTTTATTGAGAAAAAATTATTTTTTCCTTAAATTAGAACGTTTTGACACTAAATATTTGTTTTTTATGCAAATAACCACACAACAAATAAATCCCGAACACACCCATAAGAATATCACCGACCATATTTTACTCTATTTGTATAATTACCATATCAATAGTTACATCGTTTGCCTTTTTTATTGAATAGCATCGTATATATTATAATAATAAATTCAATTAAGAACACTATATGAAAATAATATTAATTTTTCTAAATATCTTTTATTTATATTTGTTAAACTATAATAACTTAAAACGCATTGTCTGAGAGGCTTAAAATAAAGTTTACGGGGAATGAAATAGACCCATCTAAGGTGACTGCTAATGAGTTCGCTAAGATTGTTGCGTCTTATGAAAATGCTCTTTTGTCTGTTGCTAATAAAATCAATCCTGCAAGAAAAGGAATTGATTTTATTAGTGTAGTTAATGTGAAACACGAAAGCTTAACTATTGAAGCAGAGCCTCACACAATACAAATAAAGGAAGCTGCGAATGAAATAAATACAGCAATTAAGCAAAATAGAGTTAATAGACTTCCTTACGAAACAATTGAAAATCTTATGGTTTTTCAATCATTTGTCAATAAATATAAATGTAAAGCCATACTAAATGGAATTGAGGGAGTTGAAACAGCAGAAATAACGGTAGATAGCGATATTAAAATAACCGATTCTTTATACTTCAAAGGAGAAACAACTATATATGGAAAAATTATTAGAATAGGCGGTTCTAAGCCTAGAGTAAGGATTCAAATAGATAACGGAAATTATATTTCTGTAGAAACTTCAAGTAAAAACGCTAAAGAATTATCCCCAAATCTTTATAATAGAATTGGAATAAAAGGAATTGGTAAATGGAAGAAAGAAAACAACGAATTAGTTGAAATAAAAGCCAAATCATTTGTAGTTATTTCAGATTTACCCCTTACCGAAAAATTGAAAGGACTTAGTAACCTACTTAGTAAATATTGGATAAATATCGATAATCCCGACGATTACATTACATCATTAAGAGGTTAATTATATGAAGAAAGTCTGCGTAGATACAAATATGCTCGTTTGGTACATTAAAAAACAATGTACAAAAGGACAAGAAGAATATTTAGAAAAAGCAGACTACTTGTTTAATTATTTTGAAAAGAACAATATTTTAATTGTAATACCTAGCTTGGTTGTTGGAGAATTATTAGGAAATATTGAAGACGAGGATGAAAGAGAGGGCTATTTTGATTACATATCATCTAATTTTGAAATAGCTCAACATGATATTGTTTCAGCTAGGAAATTTACAGAGTTAAGGCTTAAATTATCTAAAACAAACGCTAAAAGTTACGCTACTGAAAATAACATTCCTAAATGTTTAATGATAAATGATTATAACATCTGCGCAGTCGCTATTTCTAGTGGATGCGATGCTGTTTTTTCACACAATTTAAAAGATTTCGAGCATTTTGCAGACCACCAAATACTTATTTACAATCTAGATTATGTAGATGTTTTAAAAGCAGAGGAAGAAAAAAACGAGAAATTTCATAGTAAAAAATCAAAAGACCCTGCTCAGACTAGTATTTTTGAACAAACAAATGATAACGACAATGATGATGAATACGAAGGAATAGAAGTCATACCATAATATTAATAATGCTTAACCTTAAAAATCCTATAATCTTCAAACTCGATAGGATATTCATCTTTACGGACTAAAGTCCAATAACTCGGAAAGTTTTCATCTTCAACAAAATCCGTAATCTTTTTTAGGTTTCCAAACGTACCTAATACTACGTCATTTTTAATCAAGACGAAGTTTGTTTTATCCTTTATACGCTCTTTATATGTAGTCATGGGCTAAAATTAGCAATAAATATCAAATAAACCGAATATTTTTGTATAATTTATTTGTATATATCAAAATAACCGATTATATTTGTATATATAAAATTAGAAACCATGAATTTTAAATCACTACCACAGCTTTTAGACCACTTCAAAGAAGAAGCGACTTGCATAGAATATTATGAATTGGTTCGTTGGAATGGTTATCCTGTTTGCCCTCATTGTGGTAGTGAGAGAGTTTACAAAACCACAAGGGGCTATAAATGTGCAAACAACGAATGTTACAAAAAGTTTACCGTTAAGGTTGGTACTATCTTTGAAAACTCTAAAATATCTTTAAGAATATGGTTCGCTGCTATATTCTTGGCTACCAACCATAAAAAGGGAATTAGTTCTGTTCAATTAGCATCGGACTTAGGAATTACACAAAAAACCGCTTGGTTTGTATTGCACCGTATAAGAGAAATGCTGAAAGTTAAAGAGCCTAAATTATTGGGTAACGATAATATGGTAGAAGTTGATGAAACCTATATCGGTGGAAAGAACAAATTTAAGCATCACGGTAAAAAACGCTCGGTTATAGATAATACTTTGACTAACGAGGGTAAACCGTATGTGCCTAAAAAAATGGTAGTAGGTATCATAGAGCGTAACGGGCAAGTGGTTCTTAAACACGTTCCAAGTGCCGATTTAAACAACATAGGTTCATTCATTTCCAAACACGTTCAGCAAGGCTCTACAATCTATTCGGATGAAGCACCAGTATATAACCACTTAAAAAAGTTCTATACACATGATAACGTTCAACATGGAATCAATATCTATGTAGAGGGCAATGTTCACACGAACACAATCGAAAACTTTTGGAGCGTTCTTAAACGTGGTCTTTACGGTATCTACCACCAAGTAAGCGACAAACATTTAGAGCGTTATTTAGATGAATACAGCGCACGTTTCAACACACGTTCTTTGACAAACCAACAAAGGTTTGAGAAATTTTTATTGGATAGTGAAAGTTCTTTGAGTTATAAAAGACTAACGTTAAAATCTTGATAATTTAACATCAATTTCCTATATTTTATCGTATATTACGTAATAAGTGATAAATTGATACAATATCTCGTCCGTTTTTACGGCATTTTATGTATGGATATTGTTTCTTTTAGATATATTTGTAAACTTCTAATAAGAAAATATCATTTATTGGACTATATAAAATCTAAATCGGTATTCAATTTGGAAGCCGCAAAAGAATTAATAAATGAGCATCAATATTATGCGCCAAGCGTACATTGTTCATATTATGGGTGTTTTCAACATATTATGTCAAAGCTTAATTCAATAGGCATTACTTATGAAATAATGGATAATGATATTGCAAATTCTAAGCAAGATGGTGTACCTACACTTTATTCCAATAAATACCCAATAGATTTAATAATCAAAGAAATTAGCAAAAAATCCGATTTGATATACACTAAAAACGTTAGAGACAAGATTAAGAAATTAAAATTATTTAGGGTTATGTCAGATTATCACAACGACCAGATAAATGAACCCAAAAGCACAGAAGCTTTAAGGCTAAGCCACGAAATAATAAACTTGATTAATAAAAAAATATAAATGACTTCGATAGATTATTTAATCAAAAAACTCAAAGAATTGCACGCTAATTGTGAATTTTTAGATATAAAATATGAATATAAAAAATATCTAAACACACATATAATAGATGTAAGACCTAAAGAATTTTTTGAAACTGACACATTTTATGTGGCTTCTCAGCTATCTTTAGAAGATGAATTTGAAGAATTATTTCCAACCGAAGAAATTATTTTTATATCTGACAATGAATTAATAGAAATAGAAAAACCTATTTTAATATTAAAAGCCATTGATATAAGAGAATTTGAAGTTGCATTCAATACGCCTTTCTTAGATGAAATTTTCTTTGAAGATATGAATACAACTCAAATAGTTGGAGCAAAGTGTTATTCATTTGAAAGCTTAGATTTTATAGATATAGAAGAAATTGAAAATGAAATTGAAATTAAAATACCACCTCCTAAACCTTGGTGGTCAAAGAAAAATAAAAAAAGCTCCAAACATAAATTGGAGCTTTTTTTTGTTTAATTTTGTCGTATGGCAGAAGTAAAAAAAGCGTCTTTTAGCTTTAAGACATTTAAAGTACCCAGTTTTTCTTATGAATCTTCAAAGAAGAAAGAATCTGAATTAAAAATAGACTTTAATCCTAGCGGAGAATATAATAAAGAATTAGGGGTATTTCAATTAAATATTGAATTTACAGGTTTTGAAGAAGGCAACAATAATCCTGTCGTTAGAATTAATAGTTTTGCTATATATGAATTTTCAAAAGGTCTAGATATTAAAGATATTCCAGATTATTTCTATAGCAACTCAATTGCTATTGTTTTTCCATATATCCGAGCTTTTATAAGTAATCTAACATTACAAGCGAACACGGGTGTTTTAATGTTAGGATTGCTTAATTTTACTAAAATGGGCGATTTACTTAAAACTCAAACCGTAAGTATAAATGAACAAGGACAAAAATCCAAAAGACAATAAAAAACCTAAAGAAAAGCCCTTGATTATCAAAGGCACTTTGGACGATGTTCTAAAAGCTTCCGTAAAGAAGCCAAAGGACAAAAAATAGCATCGGTATTGACCGTAAGTTAGAGTTAAGCTCCAAGAGATAACATTAACTAGTGCGACACGTTATTTGATTGAATTACCTTTGGTCTGATTTATTCGGCAAGATGCTCACGCTCTGGCATTCTGAATAAGTAGGTGCTAATCGTGGATTAAAGGTCTGGCTTCCCAAAAAAAAGCGTTTTTCTTGCTTTATTAAATTAACATATTCGTTTGTCCCTTTTTGTATATAGATGCTCTGTTACCAATCATTTAAAGCGATTTAAACGACTACAAACATTTACAAACGAACACAAATGTTTACTAACCGATTATATTTTTCCAACAATAACATCTTTGCCATGTCGAAACATCAGAACTCGATAGTATTAACTGTTTAACAATTAAAAATTAAAATTATGAGCACACTTAGAAACAAAGTACAGTTGATTGGCAACTTAGGAAACGATCCAGAAATCATCAATTTAGAATCTGGAAAAACACTAGCAAAATTTGCTATTGCAACAAACGAAAGCTACACCAATACGAAAGGTGAAAAAATCACGGACACACAATGGCACAACATTGTTGCTTGGGGAAAAACAGCCCAAATAATTGAAAAATATGTAACTAAAGGAAAAGAAGTTGCTATTGAAGGCAAATTAACATCACGTAGTTATGATGATAAAGATGGCAACAAACGCTATGTTACCGAAGTGGTATGCAATGAATTATTGATGTTAGGAAAATAAACCATTGTTCTTTAAATTCATGTTCTTGAGGCTGCCTAAAATTAAGGCAGCCTCTTTTTGTTTGGGAAAGTCCAGTAGTTGTCTTTCTACTTGTCTACATTATCAATATTGAAATAACCGCCTTTGTTTTCGGTTCTTTTTAAAGATTGTTCTACAATTAAATGAGAAACATTCACCATGTTACGCAACTCACAAAGCGAGGTTGATATTTTAGATTCTTTATACAGTTCTTCAACCTCATTATGAATTAAATCTAAATGCTTTATCGCTTGTTTTAAACGTTTATTACTTCTTACAATACCCACATAATCTCGCATTAAAGCCTGCATTTGTTTCAAATTATGCTGTACTAAAATATGCTCTTTCGGGATTGTTGTACCCTCATCATTCCAATCCGGAATTATGACATCGGCTACTTCATAGTCATTTTCACTATGGTATTTAAAAATATTATGCGCGTACACCAAGGCTTCCAATAACGAATTGGAAGCAAGTCTGTTGGCTCCATGCAATCCTGTTCTGGAGCATTCACCACAGGCAAATAAATTGGAAATACTTGTTTTTCCTTTTTTATTCACTTTAATGCCGCCACATAAATAATGAGATGCCGGAACAACAGGTATCCAATCGGTTTCAATTTGTATGTGATGCTCTAAGCATTTGTTATAAATATTGGGAAAGTGATTTTTAAAAGCATCCATATCTAAATGGGTGCAATCTAAATACACATGTGTTTCACCTGATTTTTTCAATTCACTATCGATACTTTGCGAAACAATATCGCGCGATGCCAATTCGGCTTGTTCGTGGTAATCCAGCATAAATCGATGTCCCGATTTGTTTCGTAAATACGCACCAAAACCTCTAACGGCCTCAGAAATTAAGAATGACGATTCGCCCTTTGCTTCGTACAAAGCCGTTGGGTGAAATTGCACAAACTCCATATCCTTAATTTTAGCCTTTGCCCTATAAGCCATAGCGATACCATCACCCGTAGCAATAATGGGGTTTGTAGTATGACCATAAACACAACCAATACCACCAGAAGCTAAAAGGGTACTATTTGCTTTTATAGTGAAGATATTATCGGTTTTTTGATCGAAAACATAAGCACCGTAACAGGATACTTTTTCGGATGTATCGTTGACAATATGGTGGTTTGTAACCAAATCGATGGCGAAATGATGAGGTAAAATAGTGATGTTGGGTAATTGATGGGCACGTTTAAGTAAGGCGCGTTCTATTTCGTAACCCGTAATGTCTTTATGATGTACAACACGATATTCTGAATGGCCGCCTTCTTTTCCTAAATTGAATTCACCTCCAGCATCTACATCAAAATTAGCTCCCCAAAGCAAAAGTTCTTCTAAACGTTTGGGGCCTTCTTCAACAACCATTTTAACCACTTCTTTATTGCACAAACCATCACCTGCAATTAGGGTATCTTCAATATGCTTCTTAAAGGAATCCTTTTCTTTGTCCAAAACAACGGCAACACCACCTTGTGCATACTTGGTGTTCGATTCGTCTTCGTTGGCCTTGGTTACAATAACAACGGTTCTGTTTGGAAATTTTTCGGCTATTTTAACTGAAAAAGTTAAACCTGCAATGCCAGATCCAATTACTAAATAGTCTGTATTAATCATGTTATTTAGAAAGCTCTAACATACGTTCTATTGGCAATAAAGCACGTTCTCTAATGTGTTCCGGTACTTCTATTTGAGGGCTTTCATTTAACAGACAATCGTATAGTTTTTGTAGCGTGTTCATTTTCATAAAATGGCATTCGCTACAAGCGCAGGTATTGTCTTCAACTGCTGGCGCAGGAATTAATTCGGTATCAGGCATTTCTAATTGCATTTTATGTAAAATACCCGCTTCGGTAGCCACAATAAATTTTTCTTCAGGATGCGCCTTCACAAAATTTATCATCCCTGAAGTAGAACCAATGTAGGTAGCCGTATTTAAAATATGTTCCTCAGATTCTGGATGCGCAATAATTTTATAATCTGGGTATTTTTTATGAAGCTCAATTAATTTATCTATTGAAAACGCTTCATGTACAATGCAACTTCCGTCCCAAAGTAATAAATCCCTGCCCGTTTGTTTACTAACATAACGCCCTAAGTTTTTATCCGGAGCAAAAATAATAGGCGTTTCTTTTGGGATGGATTCTACAATTTTTACAGCGTTAGACGATGTACAAACAATATCGCTTAATGCTTTAATTTCGGCGGAACAATTCACATAGGTAATAACCACATGGTTGGGATGGGCTTTCGTGAATTTTTCAAAAGCTTCCGGCGGACAAGAATCTGCCAATGAACAACCCGCTTTTAAATCGGGCAACACCACCATTTTGGTTGGGTTCAATATTTTAGCAGTTTCTGCCATAAAATGAACCCCTGCAAATACAATAATATCAGCATCGGTTTCAGCTGCTTTTTGTGACAACTGCAAACTATCACCAACATAATCGGCAATATCCTGTATTTCTGCAACTTGATAATAATGCGCCAATATAACCGCATTTTTCTCTTCTTTTAGACGCTTTATTTCTTTTACTAAGTCCATGATTCTCTTAATCTTCAACATGCTACACAAGAAAATCTTCTTATGCTGTTCAATTATTATACAAATATCTTAATTATAATCTTATTGAACTGAGATTAATAGAAAAAATGAGTGAGAATTAAATGGGTCTTTATCTTTTTATTAAATTTTTAAATTCTTTTTAATCAAAGGCATATTTATTTACTAAAACAAAAACTCCTTCAAATAAAAAATTAATTGAAACTGACTATCCTTGAGGCAGAGCCTTAGAAACTGTTTAAATTTTATCTAAAAGCATCAATAAACAAAACTTAAACTGTTTCTTAGGGGAATTATTCAAATTAAATACGAATACTAGTGTTGGGTTAAGTGTAATATGTCGGTTAAGTCGCCATTATTTTTTTCTTTTATAAGGCTAAAAAACTTAGCATAGCTGTAGCTACGGTACGTTTTTTTTAACGAAATAAAAGGGAAAAAGAACAAGACTTGGGCTGGCTAAATTATGCTTAACTTAACACTAGACAGCTACTTGTGTTTTCTGGTTTTGAATTGATAAATCTTGGATTTCTAAAGCTATTAAACTTAATGATTTTTCACCGTTGGCTAACGCATCTAACACTTCGTCTTTTATATCTTGAAACGTACTTTTTAACTCATTAAACAAGGTTTTATAATAAGCAACACCCTCGCCTAAATTATGGGTAAAGGTCAGCAAGTATTTTTCTTCTTTATTGGTCATTACTGTTTTTACTTCCTCTAATTTATTTTTTAAATAATCAATATAAATAGTGAGCTCTTTAACAAACAAGTTCGGGCGATCGGTTCTAGAAATCATGTTGTCTCGTCCATAAATATGGTCAGTCATATTCTTTAAACTCATGACTCTTGAGTAATACGCCATGTTAGGTCCTGGACAAATAGAAACGCCTTCGCCTTCAACCTTCGTATCTAAATTATAAGCCAACAATGCCGAAGTGCCTAGACCTACACAGGTACACGATTTTTCGGTTATTTTATTAAATTCCTTTTGATATTCGTTTAAAGGCAAACCGGCTTTATCTAATTCTTTTATTTTTAGATGTTGATATTCCCTAGATGCTGTACAAATCCCTGTTTCTTTGAATTCTTTATTTAAGGCTACAAATTTTTTAGGACACGAACTTCCTGGTCTGCCCTTACTGATCAGCGCTTCTTTTTCTAAATCTTTGGTATTCGATCTGAGGTTATTAAATGGTACGCCTAAGGGTGAAATGTCACTTAAATACAAGTCTTCTTCTTTAGCAAGCATCAATTGATTCATGGTTTTTTCATCAACCGTTGTTGCTTCTGGCACTAATAAAAAGGGCGTTCCCCAACCCACAGCATCTAATTGATATTGGTTAAGCAAAAATTCATGCTCTTCGTGTGTACCGACACCGCCTTGAGCCGAAACCCTGATGCTTAAAGGTGTTTTTGAAATGGCTCGCCCTTGATTAAGTAATTCTTGATTTACAATAGCTTCTACAGATGCTCTTAACTCTTCTCTTTTTTCTTTAAATTCTGCCAAAACAGGTCCTAATAAATAGCCATCAGTAGCAAAAGCATGCCCGCCACAGTTAAGTCCAGACTCTATTCTGTATTCTGATACCCATAGTCCTTTTTTTGCTAAAAATTTACCCTGAATTAACGCCGATCTGTAATCACTCACTTTTAAGATAATTTTCTTTTTAAAAGTACCGTCTTCTGTTGGATAAAAATCATCGAACTGGCTCATGTATGCATACAATCTGGGGTTCATTCCTGCCGACAATACCACCGAAGATTTTAGTTTACTATTGGCAAAACCTCGTAAAGCGGCATGGGCATCGTTATACTCAATTGGCAACTTTTCGTTTTTTATATAGTTGTCTTTATCGACTTTCGTCATAATATTGACATCAATACTCCCTTTGGTTAGGTTTTGTGAAGCCCATTGTTTAATTTCTGAAATATTAAATCCTTTTTCTGTTAGCTTATTAAACTCTTGCTTAACCTTAGAGCTTGATGGTAGCATATTTATATAAGCTTTTAGCTCTTCCCCTTTTTCGGTAGCACCCATTTTTAAAGCTTCAAATTTTTTATCGACCAAATCGCTCATCATATTCAAATAGGATGTAATTCGTTTTGCTCTAAAATCATCTATTTTATCAGTTATTTCGGTATAGGGAATTTCAAATTTTTCGCTATACATTTTTCTCAATTTCTCAATCAAAATATCATCGACCAATGAGATTACAGAGTCTATTCCGTATTGAGCAACTTTTAACGGTGCGTCTATTGTAAATCCAATTCCCATGACAGGAATGTGGAATGTATGGGTTTTATTCATTTGTTTCGTGTTTATAAAATACTTTCAAAGTATTCATATTATTCAAAAATGGTAATTGTAATTTCCTTTTGTTTTGAACAAATTTATGAATGACTTAAAAGATGCGAAGTACCAACTAAATAACAAAACAAAACATGACAATTGTCATACTTCTAAATGGAGCTGTTTAAAAAAAGGCACCCTTTACGTTGCTTCTTTAAAGTATTGCAAAGAAATTAAGGTTATAAAGATTCAGATTAAGTGAACATTTTTTTAATTATTCTCAATCAGAATTCAGTAAATAACAAAAATTGATAAAATTTTGAATTTTCTATGTTCGTTAATTAAAGCTTCCTTACTTTTATGGTTAATTTTCAATAGAACTGAACTACCTTATGTCTGTAGAACCGAAATTAACACGATTCAAACAACACGTACTGTCTAAATACCAAATATACAATAGTATATTTATGACCTTACCTTTTGATGCTATTACAAAAACAGGGGCGTTACTGCCTTTGTTTCATGAAACCTGCCAAAAAGGATTTAAAAATGGAGACGACCCAACCACCATCGTTGATACGTTCTTTAAAAAATACCAAGGAAGACGTTCTAAGGAAAGCCAAATAAATCTACTTTTTAGGTTTATACAATATATAGAACGCCAAGTGGTTTTATTTGATGCTGTTGAAGATGCCGCTTTCCCTATTGTAAACAACATGGAAGGTATTGGCACTTTAAGAAACCTTAAAGAATCGGCCGTTTCCAACAACAATTTGGAAGCTTTACAAAATTATCTCGAAGAGTTTAAAGTACGCATTGTTTTAACTGCACATCCAACACAATTTTATCCGGGCTCTGTACTTGGTATTATTACGGATTTAACAGAGGCCATTAAAAAAAATAACCTATCTGAAATTAACAACCTATTTGCTCAATTAGGAAAAACGCCTTTCTTTAAACACGAAAAGCCAACACCCTATGACGAAGCAAAAAGCTTAATATGGTATTTAGAAAATGTTTTTTATCAATCTTTTGGAGAAATTTATAATTACATCCAACAGAATATTTACGATGACGGTAAAAAACACAACGAAATAATCAATATTGGTTTTTGGCCAGGTGGTGACCGCGATGGAAACCCGTTTGTAAAACCAGACACCACCCTTCGCGTAGCAAAAAAGCTTAAACAAGCTATCTTAAAAAAATATTATGCCGACTTAAAAAACTTAAGACGCAAACTTACTTTTAGAGGTGTAGAGGAACGCATTATACGCTTAGAAACTATTTTCTACAATTTTAGCATCAACTTAGACTACCCTGAAGCTATTACTTCAAAAGCGTTTCTTAAAGAATTATTAAGTATTAGAAACGTTATTGTTGAAGAATTCCAATCGCTTTACGTTAATGAAATAAATAGCTTAATTAACCGCATCCATTTATTCGGATATAATTTTGCAACCCTGGATATTAGACAAGATAGCAGAATCCACCATGATGTTTTTACAACAGTAATTGACCATTTAATTAGCAATGGGAACACATCATTCCCAAAAAACTACCACGATTTATCTGAAGCTGAACAAATTAAAATTTTATCGGAAGTTACAGATATCAGTGTTGATATCAATGTGTTTGATGATGAAATGGTTTACAACACTTTAAAAACCATCGAGGCTATTAAAGATATACAGGAAAGTAATGGCGAGCGCGGCGCTAATAGATACATTATTAGCAACAACCAAACGGCTTTAAATATGATGCAGCTTTTTGCCATGCTTAAAATAGTGGCATTTAAAGATGACTTAACCGTAGATGTGGTACCGCTTTTCGAAACCATTACCGACTTAGAAAATGCCCCTGCCGTCATGGAGCAATTATATACAAATCCAGCATACATGACACATTTAAAAAGCCGTGGCAACAAGCAAACTATTATGCTAGGTTTTTCTGATGGCACAAAAGATGGCGGGTATTTAATGGCTAACTGGGGTATTTATACCGCAAAAGAAATGCTTACCGAAATGTCTAGAAAATATGGTATTACTGCTATATTTTTTGATGGACGTGGAGGTCCTCCGGCAAGAGGTGGTGGAAAAACACACCAGTTTTATGCATCTTTAGGGCCTAAAATTGAAGATAAAGAGGTACAGCTTACCGTTCAAGGACAAACCATAAGTTCTAATTTTGGAACTTTAGATTCGTCTCAATACAATTTAGAACAGCTTATAAGTTCGGGCATGTTTAACCGCTTAGGAAAAGAAAAACATGAACTATCTGATGAAGATAGAATGGTCATGGACGATTTAGCCGAAACAAGCTACCAAGCTTATAAAGATTTTAAAAGCCATCCCATGTTCATTCCGTACTTGGAACGCATGAGTACTTTAAAATATTATGCTAAAACCAATATTGGAAGCAGACCGTCAAAAAGAGGTTCTTCAGATAAATTAGTTTTCTCTGATTTAAGAGCCATTCCTTTTGTGGGGTCTTGGAGCCAATTAAAACAAAATGTTCCCGGTTTTTTTGGCGTTGGAACAGCATTGAAAAAATATGAAGAAAAAGGTGAATTTAACAAAGTAGAAGCTCTATATAAAAATTCTAAATTCTTTAAAACTTTACTGGAAAACAGCATGATGAGTTTAACAAAATCATTTTTCGACTTAACAAAATACATGTCTAAAGATGAAGAATTTGGCGATTTTTGGAATATTATTTACAGCGAATATATTACAACAAAAACATTATTGTTAAAACTTACGGGTTACAAACAATTAATGGAAAACGAACCTTCTGGAAAGGCTTCTATTGAAGTTAGGGAATCTATTGTTTTACCGTTGCTTACCATACAGCAGTATGCACTTAAAAAGATTCAGGAACTGGAAAAAGAAGACGTAAAAGATACCGAGCAAATTAAGATTTTTGAGAAGATTGTGACACGCTCTCTTTTTGGAAATATTAATGCTAGTAGAAATTCAGCATAACATTTAAAAGCACTACGTTTTTAATATGAACTCATTTAAACTTTTTTGATGGAAGTGAAAATTAGTCATTTTTTGTCCAATTGAAGAAAGTTTAAACGAGTTCTACAATAAAAAGGCTGCCTTGAGAATTCAAGACAGCCTTTTATATTTTGGAGTGTTAACTATTAAGGCACATTCAGAAGTAAGAGTACTTTTGAGTAAAACTAACATAAAAAATGACCGATTTTGATTTTCAAAATCGGTCATTTTTGTTATTTGGAGTTTTTTAAGGATAATTTTATAGAAAAGAATGCGTTTTTGTTTCCAACAGGACACAAGTATCCCATCGAAGTTAGCTTTCGTTTTTTTAAGCAGCTAAGTTTTTAAATCGAGAGCTGTAAATTCTTCTTCCAATTTCAAGAGCATTGGCTGTATGGATTCCGAAGAAAATCCAGAGAATCTCGCTCTTTTGGGTTTTGGCCTTGATCTTTTTCAGGTTGTAATGTTCTTTTTCTTTACCAAAGCTTCCTTCAAGACGTGTGGAACGTTCTTTTTTGATTTCTCTGGCCAAAATTTTACGCTGTTCTTCGTTTTTACCAGCCTTTCCTTTTCTGATAAAATCGGTCTGGATTTTGCGACTTGAGGTAAATGTTCGGTTTTTATTGGTAGCATAAATAGCATCTGCCCCCAGTATTTTTATTTTAGTCTTGGTCAGGTTTTGGGCGCAAGATACACTGCTCTGCAAACGGGTCCCTTCATTGAAGGCACGGTACTGGATATGCTCAATAAAATTGATTCCGTCTATTTGAACTTTGTTCACTTTTGCTCCAAATTCTACCTGTTTGGTTTCTTTGCCCCGCACAATTGGACGAATGTAACTTTTGCTGATGCTTACGATTCTATCGGGAACACTTTTTCCTGTTTTAAATATTTGTGCCTGTTGCCGGTAAACTTTGGCAATAATGGATCGTTGTCGCTTGTATTTAGCGGTGGATTCAAATGGATATTGATTTTCTATCTGACCCAGTGCACCGTTAAGTTTGTACAGTAATTTCAGTAACCCTCGGGTTACTTTTGTGCGGTATTTGGATTGTTTCTTTCGTTTTTTCGAATACTCGTTATAGCGTCTGCACCAATCCAGATATTTGGTCCTGGGCAATTTGATTTTCAAAGTGCGGCATAAGGATTCCATTTGTCTGTAGTTCCACTGAACGCATTCCCAAAGCAATTTCTGATTGGTTGGAAAACGCACTTCGCTCTCGTAACAGGTCGCATCGGTAAACATTTTGTCCAGGTCCTTCATATAAGGAATCCAGTTCTTGGCAAGTACTTCTTGGGATCTTCTAATATTTAAACCCTTGGAAAGCTCCATCCTGATTTGGCTCACGATCTTAAAGTTGGTCAGCGGTTTATCGATGGGAATTAGAATATCGCAAAAAAACTGCATGAAAATATTTCCATTCAAAAGCTCGATCAGTTTCTTGTCCGAGCATCCATAATAGTTTTTGAGCATCATCAGGGCAATTTTCCCTTTGGGACTAAAATAGCAATGGGTTCCTTTTTTAGAATCTTTCAATTTGAAAGATTGACCAAGCTCGGAAAAAGGCGTGGAAAGGTAAATTTTGCCCAAATCGGTTTTTAGAAATTGGGCATAAAATCCATCAAAATCTTTATTGATGGCGAAAATTGGAATTTCGTATTGAAATTCGCTTAAACGTATTATTTTTGGCATCACACTTTAAAAGAAAACCCCGTTTTTGGCCCGTTTGGAGCAATTTCGGGGTTTGTTCCTTCTAATATAATACCTATTTTATTGAAAAACAATAGTTTATATTATTATGAATATGCCTATTAATAAATAGAACTACGTTTATTTCTTTATTAGTAGTTCTATAGAGTTATCTTAATGTATCCCCACCTTTTTCTCCAGTTCTTATTCTGTAGCATTCCTTAACATCGGATACAAAGATTTTACCATCTCCAACTTCACCTGTACCTGCAGAACGAAGAATTACTTGTATAGTCACTTCTTCAAAATCATCATTGACCACAATAGACAAATACCTACGTTGAATATCACTTGTACTATAGGTTACCCCACGGTACACATGCCCTTCTTTTTCGTTTCCAATACCCGTAACATCCCAGTACGAGAAAAAATTTACGCCAACTTCATGCAAAGCTTCTTTTACTACGCTATATTTCGATTTCCTAATAATTGCTTCAATTTTCTTCATAATAACTCCATTTAGTGTTTATTTCAAATTTAAGGAAATATTGACAATATCTTTAGAGACTGTCCAAATTTTGTTTTTAGAATATTCTATCGTGTATTTTTTCGTCAGACGAAGGCATCTTGAGGTTCATAGCCAGAGAAAGCTAAAATCTGGAACAGGACGGAGCGTATAAAATACTCCCGTAGGTTATTTTGGTGAACGATCCAACATACGCAAAGGATATTTCTTCGCTTCAATTAAAAAAGTCGAGGCGAGTTCTAAAAAAAAGAGGCTTTGCCACATGACAAAACCTCTCTTTTTCAGTTTATATTTAAAACCTATAGATTAATGCTCATTCAATCTAAAGTCTGGATAAGCATCCATACCATGTTCGTGTGCATCCAACCCTTCTAATTCTTCTTTTTCAGAAACGCGGATTCCTACGGTTTTCTTAAGTGCAAAAATAATGATGAATGCCGTTGCTAAACAGAATACAGCATAAGACCCCACACCTATTAATTGGCTAACAAATTGGTCTAAACCGGCCAAGTTTCCAAAAATACCTACTGCCAATGTTCCCCAAATACCACATACTAAGTGAACAGCAATAGCACCAACAGGATCATCTAATTTTAATCTGTCAATAAACGCCACAGCAAAAACAATTAAAGCTCCTGCTATAGAACCAATTAAAATAGCATCGGTAGGGCTCATTTGGTCTGCACCAGCAGTAATACCTACTAAGCCACCTAAGATACCATTTAAGAACATGGTTAAATCTAAGTTTTTGTACATAGCTGTAGATACTAACATCGCTACAACACCACCAGCCGCAGCTGCTAAACAAGTTGTTACAAGCGTTAATGATGTTAATCCTGGGTCTGCAGAAAGTACAGAACCACCATTAAATCCGAACCATCCTAACCATAAAATTAAAACACCACCAGTCGCCAATGGTAAATTATGACCAGGAATTGCTTGAGGCTTTCCTTCTTTAATCTTACCAATACGTGGGCCTAATAAACAAACAGCAACAACGGCTGCCCATCCTCCTACAGAGTGCACTAAGGTAGAACCTGCAAAATCGTAAAATGGTGTTTCTAATGTTTGTAAAAATCCACCTCCCCATTTCCAAGATCCAGCAATTGGGTAAACTAAGCCAACATATATTACTGTAAAGATCATGAATGGTACAATTTTAATACGCTCTGCAACTGCACCAGAAACGATGGTAGCTGCAGTAGCGGCAAACATACCTTGGAACAAGAAATCTGTCCAATACGTATAACCTTCGTTATATGTTAAATCCAAAGCGCCTTCAGCTGTTAATGGTGAACTTAATCCAAAACCTGAAAACCCTAAAAATCCGTTAAACTCTCCTGGGTACATAAGATTGAATCCTACAAGGCAGTAAAGCAGCAATCCTATGGTAATGATAAAAATATTTTTAAATAAAATGTTTATTGTGTTTTTTTGTCTCGTTAATCCAATTTCTAAAAATGAAAAACCAAGGTGCATAAAAAATACAAGTGCTGTACAGATCATCATCCATACATTATTTGTTGTAAGTAATTCCATAATATTGTTTTATTAGATGATTATTATTTTAAAGTGTCTCCACCTTTTTCTCCAGTTCTTATTCTGTAACATTCTTTGATATCAGACACAAAGATTTTACCATCTCCAACTTCACCTGTTCCTGCAGAACGAAGAATTGCTTGTATTGTAGCTTCTTCAAAATCATCATTGACTACAATAGACAAATATCTGCGTTGAATATCGCTTGTACTATAGGTTACACCACGGTACACATGCCCTTCTTTCTCATTCCCTATACCCGTAACATCCCAGTACGAGAAAAAATTTACGCCAATTTCGTGCAAAGCTTCCTTTACGACACGATATTTGGATTTTCTAATAATTGCTTCAATTTTTTTCATAATGTCATTATTGTTTATAAGTTTTAAAGGTTAGTTAAAGAAAAATAAAGCAATTTAGGTTTATCGAGCAATTGCTTTATTTTCCTTTTATATTGGTTGATTTTTTATACTTTTTTTAGAAAGAGTATATAGCTGCTAATGTAAATGCTGCTAAGCTTTTTGTAGCGGCTAAGTCGTTATCAAAATACACTTCTTGACTGTTTGAATCCAGTCTAAGCTCTGGCTTGATAATTAAATTCTCAATAGTGTAGCTTCCTGTTAATGTTAATGCAAGAACATCTTGATCATCTGTTGCAGCATCTACATCACTCATCCAATCAAAATATTCACCTCTTAACCCTAATGAAAAGCTATCAGACATTGCGAATTGAGGATATAAAGCAGCACCCATAAAACCTTCTCCTTCATTATCAGCATAAGCAGCATTAATACCTAAGAAGAAAGAATCAGTTAAATCAAAACCACCTGTATAATCGATTTCAAATCCTAATTTTGCTTTATTGTCATAGTATAGATTTAAAAACTGACCTGAATATCCCAATTGAGCCCCTAAAGAATATGCTCCAGGCACTGAACTACTAGTTCCGTTAAAGTTTTCATCTGTAACGTTCATTACAGCAAGCATTAAGCTAAAATCTTCAGAGAGAGAAAAATCTGCTTTCAAACCAACATGCGAAAACGGACCATTTGAAAATAAATAAGAAGTACTGTAGTTAAAATTTGCTGCAGGAGAAATAACTTCATACCCTAAGTATGTGTTAAATCTACCTAAAGTTAATTTAGTGCTCTCTGACACATTCCAGTATGCATATAATTGATTAACAAAAATACCCGCATCAGTACCCGCAGCCTGTAAAGCTCTAGGTCCAAAAGCTAGGTCAGCAACAGCTCCTGTTTTTTCGCCTTCATAAGAAGCTATGATGTTTGCCATACCTAAAGCAAAACCAGTTTCATCCGCAAAAGAAGTTCCGAAGGATTGCGAACCTACATCCGTAGATGTTAAATTAGTTTTATAATACGCATCAACTGTTCCACTAATTGATACTTTTTTCGCAGGTGCCTCTTCTTGTGCAAATAACGCCGTTCCCATAAAAAGCATTGAAAGGGTAATTAATTTTTTCATAATGTTTTGAGTTTTTAAGTTTATTAATTTTGGTTTGTTCCTTAAGAATGTCGTAAAACTAAATTAAAAAAACTTAACCCCCATAAAAATGAGGGGTGTTCTACGTATTTTTATGAATATTTCATTTTTTACCCTACTTTTTAAAGGGTGTTTTGTATTTTTTTTTGATTTTTTGATTTTTTACTAAACAGTTTAATTGAATTATCGTCAGTATTTTCTAATTTTTAGTGATTTTATTTTCATTAATGTGAATAATTATTATCATAATTTCAGTAATCCTTAATTTATTCTAGAATAATTTAGGTGTTGAATATTTAATAAAAAATCACTTTATTATTAACATATAATTATTTTTAGCCAAACTTCACTTCTAAAATCGAAATAATGAATTCCTCTCTATTGTTATTCAAAAACAAGGTCATATCTTAGCATTTCAACTCAAGTTTTTAAACCAATATTTGTTGATTATGCTGAAGAAACAAGGAATGTATTTACCTGAATTTGAACACGAAAACTGTGGTGCAGGTTTTATTTGTAATCTTAAAGGAGAGAAGACAAATCAAATTATCCATGATGCGTTAGAAATTCTAGTAAAGTTAGAGCACCGTGGTGGTGTAAGTGCGGATGGGAAAACTGGTGATGGCGCCGGTTTGTTAATTGATATTCCTCACGATTATTTTAAACGCGTGTGTAGTTTTGATATCCCTGAACAAAGGGAGTACGCCGTAGGTATGGTATTTTTACCTAAAGTACCTAACCAATATCAATTTTGTAAAAACACTTTTGAAAAAGAAATAAAAGAACAAGGACTTTCTATATTAGGATGGCGACAAGTGCCTGTGGATTCTTCTAATTTAGGAGAAATTGCACTAGCTTCAGAGCCTAATATTGAACAAGTTTTTATTGGAAAAACAGAAGCTATCACCGAAGCTGTTTTTAAAGCTAAATTATATGCTGCCCGTAAAATTACAGAGCATACTATTAGAGAGTCTAAAATCTCTGAAAGTGGGTATTTTTATGTGCCAAGCTTATCTACTACAACCCTTATTTATAAAGGTATTATTATGCCGGAGGATATTGGGCCATATTATACCGATTTACAACAAAAAGATTTGGTAACCCGTTTAGCGTTGGTACACCAACGTTTCTCTACCAATACCATGCCTACTTGGGAACTGGCACAACCGTTCCGTTTTATGTGTCAAAATGGAGAGATTAACACCCTTCGTGGTAACGTAAGCAGAATGCGTGTTCGCGAAGAAATTATGAAAAGTGACGTTTTCGGACCTCAAATAGAAAAATTATTCCCCATTATATTACCAGGCAAATCGGATTCTGCCTCTATGGATATGGTGGTTGAATTGTTAACACATACCGATAGGTCGCTTCCAGAAATTATGATGATGATGATTCCGGAAGCTTGGGAAAAACACAAAACCATGTCTGAAGAGCGCAAAGCATTTTACGAATACAATGCGTGCATTATGGAAGCTTGGGATGGTCCTGCTTCTGTACCTTTTACTGATGGTGATTATATTGGTGCTTTACTAGATAGAAATGGACTAAGACCTTCTAGATATACCATAACCAAAAGCGGCAAATTAATCATGGCATCTGAAATTGGGGTAGTAGATATTGCTCCTGAAGATGTAGAAAGACACGGTAGATTGGAACCAGGAAAAATGTTCTTGGTAGACATGAATGAAGGACGCATCATTGAAGATGAAGAAATTAAAAGTAAAATTGTTACTGAAAGACCTTATAAAAAATGGTTAGACCAGACACGTTTACATTTAAAGGATGTGCCTTACACCAACGAAACCTGTCCGATAGAAACCATCGATATTAAAACAAGACAACGTTTATTTAATTATACGTTTGAGGATATTCAGGAAGTTATCACACCTATGGCTGTTGCCGGTAAAGAAGCTTTAGGCTCTATGGGTACCGATACACCTTTAGCTGTATTATCGGATAGACCTCAACTAATTTCAAATTATTTCAAACAATTGTTCGCACAAGTTACCAATCCACCTTTAGATGGTATTCGCGAAGAAATTGTAACCGATATTAGTTTAAATCTTGGAAAAGATAGAAACATTTTCAGCATTACAGAAAGACAGTGCAGAAAACTAAGAATCCAAAACCCTGTCATTTCCAACGCCGATTTAGAAAAAATCAGAACCATACAAATTGAAAGTTTTAGAGCAGAAACTATCCATATTTTATATCCGAAATCTCAAGGACTTAATGGTTTAGAGGATGCTTTAGAAAACATGATTACTCAAGTTTCCAAAGCCATTGATAAAGGTGTAAACATCATCATATTATCTGATAGAGGTGTTAATAAAGATTTTGCACCAATTCCTGCGTTGTTGGCTTGTTCTTATGTAAACCATCAAATGAACCGTTTACGCAAGCGTTCTTATTTCGATATCATTATCGAATCGGCAGAACCTCGCGAACCGCATCATTTTGCTACCTTATTTGGTTATGGAGCAAGTGCGATCAATCCTTATATGGTAAACGAAATTATCCGTTCGCAAGTAAAAGAAGGTTTCATTACCGGTATGGATGAAGAAAAAGCGGTTAATAACTTCAATAAAGCTATTGGCTCCGGCATCTTGAAAATTATGAATAAAATTGGAATCTCTACACTACATTCGTACAGAGGTTCCCAAATTTTCGAAATAGTTGGTTTCAATTCTGCATTTGTTGAAAAATATTTCCCTTATACAGCTTCAAGAATTGAAGGTATAGGTCTATATGAAATTGAAAAGGAAATTAACGAACGATACAAATATGCCTATCCAGATAATTTAATAGACAAACGTTTAGGATTAAATATTGGTGGCGATTACAGATGGAGACGTAATGGTGAACGTCACATGTTTAATCCAACCACCATAGCTAAATTACAACAGGCGGTTAGGTTAAGCGACCAAGCAAGTTACGATGTGTACGCCAAAGCCATAAACGAACAGTCTGAAAATTTAATGACCATTCGTGGTTTGTTCGAATTTGATAAGCTTGACCCCATTCCATTAGACGAAGTAGAACCTTGGACCGAAATCGTAAAACGTTTCAAAACAGGTGCTATGTCTTACGGGTCTATCTCTAGAGAAGCACACGAAAACCTAGCCATTGCCATGAACCGTATCGGTGGTAAATCCAATTCTGGTGAAGGTGGTGAAGATAGAAAACGTTTCCATCCAGATTTAAATGGTGATAGTCGTAACTCGGCTATTAAGCAAGTAGCATCGGGTCGTTTTGGTGTCACATCCCATTACTTAACCAATGCGAAGGAAATTCAAATTAAAATGGCTCAGGGGGCAAAACCTGGTGAAGGTGGGCAATTACCTGGCGAAAAAGTATTACCATGGATTGCTGCGGCGCGAAATTCAACACCTTTTGTTGGATTGATTTCACCGCCACCGCATCACGATATTTACTCTATTGAAGATTTAGCACAATTAATTTTCGACTTAAAAAATGCCAATCGTGAAGCTAGAATCAATGTTAAATTAGTTTCAGAAGTTGGTGTGGGTACCATTGCTGCTGGTGTTGCAAAAGCAAAAGCCGATGTGGTACTTATTGCTGGTTATGATGGTGGTACAGGAGCTTCTCCGTTAACATCATTAAAACATGCCGGTTTACCTTGGGAACTTGGTCTAGCCGAAGCGCAACAGACTTTAGTTTTAAATAACTTAAGAAGTAGAATTGTTGTGGAATGTGATGGTCAATTAAAAACCGGTAGAGATGTTGCCATCGCTGCTTTATTAGGGGCAGAAGAATTTGGTTTTGCTACAGCTCCTCTTGTTGCTTCAGGTTGTATTATGATGCGTAAGTGTCACTTAAACACCTGTCCAGTTGGTATTGCAACCCAAGATAAAGAGTTACGTAAAAACTTTAAAGGCACGCCAGAACACGTTATTAATTTCTTCTACTATATTGCTGAAGAATTAAGAGGTATTATGGCACAATTAGGGTTTAGAACCTTAGCTGAAATGGTTGGTCAAACCCATAAAATTAACGCCAACAAAGCAATTACCCACTATAAAGCAAAAGGGTTGGATTTATCGGCCATTTTACACCGTCCAGAGGCTTATAAATTAATGACTGTTAAGAATACCGAAAAACAAGATCATAATTTAGATGGCGTTCTTGATTTTAAAATATTAAAAGATTCTCACAGAGCCTTATATAGAAAAGAAAAAATGACTTTAGCATATCCAATTCACAATACCGATCGTACTGTTGGAGCTATCGTTAGTAATGAAATTTCAAAAATCTATGGTCATTTAGGCTTACCGGAAGACACCCTTAATATAAACTTTACAGGATCAGCTGGTCAAAGTTTTGGAGCTTTTGGTGCTAATGGTTTAACATTTACAGTTGAAGGAAACACCAACGATTACTTAGGCAAAGGATTATCTGGTGCCAAATTAATAGTTAAAAAACCTGTAAAAGCCGATTTCATTGCAGAAAACAACATCATTGTTGGTAATGTTTGTTTATTCGGAGCTATTCAAGGTGAAGCATATATCAACGGAATTGCCGGTGAACGTTTTGCTGTTAGGAACTCTGGAGCCATTGCTGTTGTAGAAGGTGTTGGAGATCATGGTTGTGAGTATATGACTGGAGGAAAAGTAGTTGTTCTTGGTAAAACAGGTAGAAACTTCGCTGCTGGTATGAGTGGTGGTATTGCGTATGTTTACGACCCCGAAGATAAATTCACAAACGGTTTGTGTAATACCCAATCCATAGAATTTGAACAAGTTTTAAATGAAGATGCCCAAAATTTAAAGGCATTAATTGAAAACCATGTTCGACACACAAACAGTAACCAAGGTAAAAAATTATTAGCAAACTGGGAAACTAGTTTAAAGAACTTTGTAAAAGTGATGCCTACCGAATACAAACGTGCATTAAAACGTTTAGAGACAGAAGAACAAATGGTAGAAGAACTAACAATAGCATAATGTCATGGGAAAAGTAACAGGATTTAAAGAATTTGAAAGACAAGATGAAAGCAATGCGCCCGTAAAAGAGCGTTTAAAACATTATAAAGAATTTACCATTCCTTTAAGTGATACGGAAATGTCAAAACAGGGATCACGCTGTATGGATTGCGGCATTCCTTTTTGCCACAGTGGTTGCCCACTTGGTAATTTAATACCGGATTTTAACCACATGGTATATCAAGGTGAATGGCAGAAAGCCTCTTGGTTATTGCATGCAACCAATAATTTCCCAGAGTTTACAGGACGTTTATGTCCTGCACCCTGTGAAAAGTCATGTGTGTTAGGCATTATTGAAGATCCCGTATCAATTGAAAACATTGAAAAACAAATCGTAGAGCGTGCTTTTAAAGAAGGTTGGATAAAACCACAACCGCCAAAAACAAGAACGGGCAAAACCGCTGCTATAGTAGGCTCTGGTCCTGCTGGTTTAGCAGCTGCACAACAATTAAACAGAGCAGGACATACTGTAACTGTTTTTGAAAGAGATGATGAAGTTGGTGGTTTATTACGCTACGGCATTCCTAATTTTAAAATGGAAAAAGGTATCATAGACCGTAGAATTGCCATTTTAGAAGCCGAAGGCATTACTTTTAAAACCAATGTGAATGTTGGTGTAAATTATGATGTTGAAGAATTAAAGAACTTTGATGCTGTAGTGCTTTGTGGTGGCGCTACCGAAAGAAGAAGCTTACCTACACCTGGATCTGATGCAGATGGTGTGGTACAAGCTATGGATTTCTTAACCCAACAAACCAAAGTATTATTTGGCAAAGAAGTTAAAGACCAAGTTTTGGCAACCGATAAGCATGTCATAGTAATTGGTGGTGGAGATACAGGATCAGATTGTGTTGGAACATCAAACCGTCAAGGGGCTAAATCGGTAGTGAATTTTGAAATCATGCCAAAACCCCCAGGGCACCGTTCACCTACAACTCCATGGCCTTTTTGGCCATTACAGTTAAAGACATCGTCATCGCACGAGGAAGGTGTTGAACGTAACTGGTTAATAAATACCAAAGAGTTTATAAAAGACGCCAATGGCAAATTAATCGCTTTAAAAACTGTAAATGTTGAGTGGAAAATGGTTCCAGGTGAGCGTCCTCAACTGCTAGAAATTGAAGGTTCAGAAAAAACATGGCCATGCGATTTAGCATTACTTGCTCTTGGATTTACAGGTCCAGAAAGCACTATTGCAGATCAATTAGGCATTGAAAAAGATGCTCGTTCCAACTACAAAGCAGAATACGGAAAATACCAAACCAATATCCCTAACATCTTTACCGCTGGTGATATGCGTAGAGGACAATCATTAATTGTTTGGGCAATTTCCGAAGGTCGAGAAGCAGCGCGTCAAGTTGACATTTACTTAATGGGTAAATCCGATTTACCTACTAAAAACGAAGCTGGCGATTTAATAGCCTTATAAAAAATACCAACCCCCTTTATTGAGAATAATAAAGGGGGTTATATGTTATATCTGTAAATATTTTCGTTTAAAATTAAAAAAAAATCAAAAACACCCCATTTTTAACCATTTTAAAAAATATTTAACATAATAGAAAGTGTTAAATACTATATTTGCTTCTAATATTTTTTCTTAATGATTAGAAAGGCAATAGCGATATTTTTTACAACCTTATTTATGGCACTTATTATTGTGCCATCTGTAATTATTGCATTAGATGATTCTATTGATACTTCTATATTCTATTCTATAACAGAAGAAGAAGAGAACAGCAAGACCAAAAACTTGATATCGCCGTTTTCGCTTCAAAATCATGATGGTTTAGCCTATTTTACGTTAAGGCCTCTTCGTTTTTTTAGTTACAGGTTTAAAAATTACCCAAAACCCCACCTCAATTTAATTTCTCCGCCACCAGAACGCATCATATTATAATTTCGGTTTTTTTCTGACTTTGAAAAAAGTCAACTAATCACGTTTAATAACTTTTGGTTTTTAACCAAGAGTAAAATTTAATTATAATATGTTTAAAACTATTAAAAACGACTTGCCTGCAAGTATCGTTGTGTTTTTTGTTGCCTTACCATTATGTTTAGGTATCGCTCTTGCGAGTGGTGCCCCTTTATTTTCGGGTTTAATTGCAGGCATTATTGGAGGAATTGTTGTTGGAGGCTTAAGTGGCTCTAAAGTTGGTGTTAGTGGGCCTGCAGCGGGCTTAGCCGCTATTGTTTTAACTGCCATTGGCACCTTAGGAGGTTATGAAAACTTTTTAGTTGCTGTTGTTTTAGGTGGTGCTATTCAAATACTTTTCGGAGTTTTAAAAGCCGGAGTTATTGGCTATTATTTTCCCTCATCTGTTATCAAAGGCATGTTAACGGGTATTGGTATCATCATTATTTTAAAACAAATACCAAACTTTTTCGGGTACGATGAAGAGTCCGCTTGGGACCTTGAATTTTTTGAAATGGATGGTGGTAACACCTTTTCAGAATTATTCAGCATGTTGGGTAATATACACCCAGGAGCTGCTTTAATTGGATTTGTTAGTTTAATATTAATAATATTTTGGGATAAAGTATTAAGTAAAAAATCTAGAATATTTCAATTAATTCAAGGGCCTTTTGTTGTGGTTGTTTTAGGAATTATCTTTTTTATTATAACCCAAAATCATGAACTATTGTCTATTGGACAAAAGCACATGGTTAGCGTACCTATTCCTGATAATGCTACCGATTTTTTAAGCCAATTTAGTTTCCCAAATTTCACTGCCATAACAAATGTAGATGTTTGGATTACTGCCTTTACTATTGCATTAGTAGCAAGTTTAGAAACTTTATTATGTGTTGAAGCTTCAGATAAAATTGACCCTGATAAAAATGTAACACCCACAAACCGCGAGTTATTGGCACAAGGTACGGGTAACATGATTTCTGGTTTAATTGGCGGTTTACCAATTACACAGGTAATTGTTAGAAGTTCTGCAAATATCCAATCTGGTGGAAAAAGTAAATTATCGACCATATTACATGGTCTTCTACTTTTAGTATCGGTCATATTAATTCCCCGTTTACTTAACATGATCCCATTATCGGTTTTAGCTTCTATCCTTTTGGTTGTTGGTTACAAATTAGCAAAACCATCTTTATTCAAAAAAATGTATGAACTAGGATGGAAACAATGGATTCCATTTATAGTAACCGTTTTTGGCATTGTGTTTACCGATTTACTGTTTGGAATTTGTTTAGGGCTTATGGTTGGTATTGTCGTGATTTTACTTAAAAGCTACCAAAATTCACATTTCCTTCATATTGAAGACAAAAGCAATGGTAAACATAAAATAAAAATGACGCTTGCAGAAGAGGTTACCTTTTTTAACAAAGGAGCCATTCTTAAAGAATTAGATAGTTTACCACGAGATACCTATTTAGAATTGGATCTCATTAAGACCCGATATTTAGACAATGATATTATAGAGATTCTTGAAGATTTCCTATTTAAAGCCAAAGAAAGAAACATCGATATTAAACTTGTTTCAAAACGTGGTATTGTTGAAAATCCATCAAGTTTCATCAAATTCTTTAACGAGAGACCAAAATCGAAATTAAGCTTAAGTTAAAAACATCATGAAAAAAAATAAATATAAAATATTAGTGCTTGCCGATTTAAAAAAATCGACGAGCACGACACTAAAAAGCACTGTTAGTCTAGCAAAAATGATTGGTGCTGAGGTGGATTTTTTTTATGTAAAAAGCGCTTCAGAGATTGTTGAAAGAGACAATCAATTATCTGCCATTCGTGTGATTAACCAAGATTATACGGCAACCGATAAAAAAATAAAAAAGATAATACAATCTGTTTCAGAGAACCATCAAATAAACATCAATTACTCGTTTGCATTTGGGAATGTTAAAAACGAAATAAGTAGCTGTATTAAAGAAAAACAACCAGACATTATTGTTTTAGGAAAGAAAAAAAACAATTTATTAAATTTGAATGGAGATAAGATTATTCAATTTGTTTTAAAACAATTTAGTGGTACCATTCTAATAGCAGATGCAAATAACACGTTAGAGCCCGATGTAAAATTATCATTAGGTGTTTTAAATAATATTGAAACAACACTTAGTACCTCTTTAGCTCAAGATTTGTTAGCTCATATCCAAACACCTGTAAAATCATTTAAAATTGTTAAAAAAGCCAAAGTATTGGATGAAGCCATTTTTTCTACAAATATCAATACCATAGAATATGTATTTGAAGAAAACGATCATACTATTGCTAATCTTTCAAACTACATATCAAAAAATAACATTAACCTGTTGTGTATAGATAGATTGGAAAATGGTTCAAAAAACAAATCCAAAACAACAACGCAGGATATTAAGTCTATTATAAAAAAACTTAATGTCTCTCTCCTGTTAACAGGTAAATAAAAAATTAAACCAGTAAAATTATGAAAGCACATACAAGAGAAACCCAAGCAACCATGACGCCTCAAAAGGCATTACAATATTTAAAAGAAGGCAATCAAAGATTCCAAAATAACTTAAAAGCAAACCGTAACTTATTAGAACAAGTTAACGATACTAGTGAAGGGCAATTTCCGTTTGCAACCATTTTAAGTTGTATAGATTCTAGAGTTTCCGCCGAATTAGTATTCGACCAAGGTTTAGGCGATATTTTCAGTGTTCGTATTGCAGGAAACTTTGTGAATGAAGATATTTTAGGAAGTATGGAATTTGCCTGTAAACTCGCAGGAACCAAATTATTAGTGGTATTAGGACATACGAGTTGTGGTGCTGTAAAAGGCGCTTGCGACGATGCCAAACTGGGCAATTTAACCACTATGTTAGGTAAAATTAAACCAGCTGTTGAATCTGTAACAGAACCTACGGACAAAAGCTTAAGAAATTCTAAAAACCTAGATTTTGTAGATCGTGTTGCAGAAAAAAATGTAAGCATTGCTATAGAAAACATTAGAAAACAAAGCCCTATTTTAAAAGAAATGGAAGACAATAATGAAATAGATATTGTTGGGGCTATGTATGACATCAACACAGGTGAAGTTGCATTTTTTGAATAAAAAGTAAAAAACACTAAACATATTATGAAGAAGAGAATAAGTATGGTAGCACTAACGTTAGCGTTAGTGCTGCCTAACTTTATAAATGCTCAAGACAGCAATTTTGGTAATTGGCTTATATACATTGGAAACAAAAAGGTAAATTCTAAATGGAATATCCATAACGAAATTCAATACCGAAATTATAATGCTATTGGCGATTTAGAACAATTACTGTTAAGAACAGGTTTAGGTTATACGTTTAACGAAAACAAAAATAACGTTCTATTAGGCTATGGTTATATTTTATCTGAAAATTATATAGGTGATACCGATGAAAAAACAAGTGTTAATGAACACCGAATTTTTCAGCAATTTACATCAAAGCAAAACATCGGAAGCCTCATATTAAACCATCGTTACCGCTTTGAACAACGCTTTGTTGAAAATGATTTTAAAATGCGTTTCCGTTATTTTTTAAGTTTAAACATTCCTTTTTCCGAAACAAGCAACTATTATATTTCGGCATACAATGAAGTATTTTTAAATACCGAAAGTGCCGTTTTCGACAGAAACAGAGTTTATGGGGGTATTGGTTATAACTTAAATAAAAACATAAAACTAGAAGCTGGATATATGAATCAATTTTTTGAGACTTCAAGCAGAGATCAATTTAATTTGATAGCGTTTGTAACTTTCTAAAAATTTTAAATAATAACCCCATAGTTTTTTATGTATTTGGGTTTCTGAAGTGATTTTAATTTTAAATAATTAACTTAGAACTTTAAAATAAATTCCATTATGAAAAACCTATTTTCAAATTTAAAAGGCGATGCTTTTGGCGGTATTACTGCTGGTATTGTAGCATTACCATTAGCTTTAGCTTTCGGGGTATCATCTGGTCTGGGTCCAAGTGCAGGGCTTTACGGCGCCATTTTTCTAAGTTTTTTTGCAGCACTTTTTGGTGGCACAAACACTCAGATTTCGGGACCAACGGCTCCTATGACGGCCGTGAGTATGGTTGTAATTGCAGGCATCATTGCCATAAACGACGGTGATATTGAAAAAGCCTTACCAGCAATACTTATCGTATTTTTGTTAGCAGGCATTATGCAAGTGGGATTGGGTCTCTTAGGACTTGGTAGGTACATAAAATATATTCCTTATCCCGTAGTTTCTGGTTTTATGACAGCCATTGGTGTTATTATTCTAATTACACAAATTTTACCTTCTATAGGGTATTATCCAAAAGAAGACACAGAATTTGTTAGCCAATTCAAACCCCAGGCTGAAGAATTAATTTTAGAAAATATTTTAAAAGAAGAAGCTAGCGAAGGTATTTTGGTTTTAGAAGATTTTGAAGAAACGTTGAAAAGAGCCAAACTTATTACTGATGACGATATTTTAAAAGAATCAAAAACACTAGCCAAAAACGAGGCTTCCGGAGTTATGGGAACCTTAAAAGTATTGCCTAGAGCTATACAAAACATTAATTGGTTAGAGTTGATTTTAGCGCTTTCGACCATATTCATCATCTATGGTTTTAAGCGTATCACCACAAAAATACCCAGCACCTTGGTTGCTTTGGTTGTTGTATCGGGTGCAGCCATAGCGTTTGGATTAAACTACAGGCCTATTGAAGAAATTCCAAGTGGGATACCAATTCCTCATTTAGAAATTTTCACCAATTTCAGTATTGGAAGCATAACACCTTATGTTTTTACAGCTTTAACTTTGGCTTTGCTAGGCGCCATCGATTCTTTATTAACAAGTATTGTGGCCGACAATATGACCAAGACAAAACATAACCCCAACAAAGAACTTATAGGGCAAGGTATTGGTAATAGTATAGGGGCGCTTTTTGGTGGTATTCCTGGTGCAGGCGCAACCATACGAACTGTTGTAAATATCAATTCTGGAGGAAAAACAAAACTTTCGGGTATGATTGCCGGTATCATGTTACTTATTATCTTACTAGGTCTTGGGCCCATTGCATCAAGAATTCCAGCGGCGGTACTTGCAGGTATATTAGTTACTGTCGGGATAGGGGTTATGGATTATAAAGGACTTAAAGCCGTACCAAGTTTACCAAGAGACGCTAAGATTGGACCTATTAATATAAGTTCAGAAGTTATTATTATGTTTGTTGTTTTACTACTTTCTTCGTTCTGGAATTTAGTTTACGCAGTAGGAATTGGGCTTATTATAGCGTCTTTAATGTTTATGAAAAAAATAGGCGATTTAACTGCCGAACGTTCTGATGTTAAATCTTTAAAGGAAGAAGCTTGGAGCGATGAACTTGATTTTCCAGAGCAATTAAAAGAAAAAGTGTTTATTAAGCACATTAAAGGCCCTTTGTTTTTTGGCTCTACAAACGAGTTTTTAAGTTTAGCGGCACAAATTCCAAAAACAGCATCAATAGTTATTATTCGTTTAGACCGCATGCAATATATGGATCAATCTGGACTATACGCTATGGAAGATGTCCTTCAGGAACTTAATAAAAACAGCATCACCCCCCTGTTTGTTGATTTGCTAAATCAACCAAAATACATGATGGAGCGCATTGACATTATTCCAGATTTAATGCCAAGAGAACAAATTTTTGATACTCTTGATGAGTGCATTAAATGGATTAAAGCTAAAAACGATCTAAATCTGAATCAATAGATAAAAAAGAGGCTGTCTAAAAAGTCTAGTTCTATGTCATATTGAGCTTGTCGAAATATTTTAACTTACTGGTAATCAATATCGGTTTCGACAAGCTCAACCTGACAAATTAAATTTAAAGGACTTTTTAGACAGCCTCTTTTTATAAAGCTTATTTTTTACTGTGCATCGCGCATAAACTCTTCACACTTTTCAACCATGTTTTTACTACCGCAAATAAAAGGCACACGCTGGTGCAATTCCGTTGGTGTAATATCCATAATTCTGGTAAAACCATCACTGGCTTTACCGTTTGCTTGTTCTGCTAAAAAAGCCATAGGGTTGCATTCATATAACAAACGCAACTTGCCATTGGAGTTTAATGAGCTTTTTGGGTATAAGTAAATACCGCCTTTTATCATGTTTCTGTGAAAATCGGACACTAAAGATCCAATATACCTAGACGTGTATGGTCTATCACCTTCTTCCTTCTGGCAATATTTTATGTAATTTTTAACCCCTTGCGGAAAGTGAATATAATTCCCCTCGTTAACAGAATAAATATGGCCATCTTCTGGAAACTGCATATTAGGGTGTGATAAATAAAATGACCCAATAGCGGGATTCAATGTAAACCCATTAACACCAGCGCCCGTTGTATAAACCAACATGGTAGATGTTCCATAAACCACATAACCTGCCGCTACTTGCTGACTTCCTTTTTGTAAAAAATCTTCAATGGTAACAGGGCTTCCTATAGGTGTAATACGTCTGTAAATTGAAAAAATAGTTCCTACAGATACATTGACATCAATATTTGAAGAACCATCTAATGGATCTATTAACACAACATATTTGTTTTGATGGTTTTCATCTTGACTATTAATAGCAATAAAATCGTCTTCCTCTTCACTGGCAATACCGCAAACGATATTCCTATTGGTAAGTGTTTGGATGAACTTTTCGTTCGCATAAACATCCAACTTTTGTTGGTCCTCTCCTTGTATGTTTGTATCACCGGCAGCTCCAATAATATCTACTAATCCTGCTTTATTAACTTCATGGTTTACAACTTTGGCAGCCAGTCTAATAGAATTAATAAGACTAGATAATTCACCCGAAGAATATTTAAAAGATGATTGGTTTTCAATGATAAATTCCCCTAAGGTTTGCTTTTTGTGAGACATAAATTAGATTTTTTGCTACAAATATCTGCTATTTTTTAATGAACTACAACGTTTTCGTTCAACATTAACCTTTTATATATTCAACTTTAAACTATCTTTGAAATACCTGAAACAAAACTTGCTTCAAAAGACAAAAGCAAATTAGGTATAGCATCTGATTTTATTTTAAAGAAAAAACGATCAGATAAAACATCCATGTTAAAAACACTTTTAACACATAGAAACATGATTATGGATGTAACATCTGACCGATAAAAAACAATAGAGATAAACAGATGAAACATCCATGCTAAAAACATTCTTAACACACAGAAGCATGATTATGGATGTAACATCTGACCGATAAAAAACAATAGAGATAAACAGATGAAATAATTAAAATAAAATATGAGTTTCACAATAAGAAAAGCAAAAAAAGAAGATATGCCGCAAGTGCTATCGTTAATAAACCAATTAGCTCATTTTGAAAAAGAACCCGAAGCCGTAATAATAACTGTTGAAGATTTACAACAAGATGGCTTTGGCGAACATCCTGCATTTTTTTGTTTTGTGGCTGAAATAAATTCGAAAATTGAAGGCATTGCATTAGGCTATAACCGCTATTCTACCTGGAAAGGAAAAACAATTCACCTAGAAGATTTAATTGTTAACGAAACTGCTAGAGGCACCGGATTAGGTTCTGCCCTGTTAGATGAAGTTGTAAAATACGGTCATCAATTAGGCGTGAAACGCATTAATTGGGAGGTGCTTGATTGGAACGAACCTGCCATAACATTTTATAAACAAAAAGGAGCTACCATAAAAGAAGAATGGCGTGTTGTTCACATGGATGAACAGAGCATAAAAAACTATATTTCAAAACTATAATATGCAGGTATTTAAATTTGGTGGCGCATCGGTTAAAGATGCCCGCAGTGTTAAAAATGTGGCTTCGTTATTACAAAAAGTAGGCTACAAAAACACACTAATTGTTGTTTCTGCTATGGGAAAAACAACCAATGCTTTAGAACTTGTTGTTAAAAATTATTTTGATAATAAAACCGAATTACAAAGCACTTTACAAGAAGTTATAAAGTACCACAATGAAATTCTATTGGATTTATTTGATAACGAAAACCATGAAGTTTTTAAAAAAGTAACCGCCTTTTTTAATGAGCTCAACCAATTTTTATCATCCAATAAATCGCCCGATTATAATTTTGTTTACGACCAAATTATAGGCTATGGCGAGTTGGTTTCAACAACTATTGTTAGTGCGTATTTAAACAGTATCCAAATAAAAAATAACTGGATAGATGTTCGCGAACATATTAAAACCGATAATTATTACCGAAGCGCACATGTTAATTGGGAAGAAACACAACAACATATCACATCAAATTTTAATAAAACTGTTTTAAATATTACCCAAGGCTTTTTAGGTAGCGACTCTAATAATTTTACAACCACTTTAGGTAGAGAAGGTAGCGATTATACAGCAGCTATTTATGCCTATTGCTTAAACGCCGAGCGTGTAACTATTTGGAAAGACGTTCCGGGGGTATTAAATGCCGACCCACGCTATTTTGAAAATGCCCAATTGCTTAACCAAATAAGTTACCGCGAAGCCATAGAATTAGCATTTTATGGGGCTTCGGTTATTCACCCAAAAACCTTACAACCTTTACAAGGTAAAGAAATTCCTTTGTATGTAAAATCGTTTTTAAACCCAGAAGCTCCAGGTACTAGAATAGGCAAAAACATTACTTTAGACCCCATGGTTCCTTGTTTTATAGTTAAGAAAAATCAAGTTTTAATCTCATTATCATCCTTGGATTTTTCATACATCGTTGAAGAAAATATTAGCGACATATTCAATTTATTACACTTATACAAAATGAAAGTGGACGTTATTCAAAATTCGGCCATTAGTTTTTCGGTCTGCGTCGATAACATTTATGACAATCTTGACAAATTATTACATCATTTAAAAGCGAAATTTAAAGTAACCTGTCATAAAAACGTATCTCTTTATACTATTAGGCATTATACCCAGAACGCAATTAACCAAATTGAAGAAGGTAAAACGGTGTTATTAAAACAATTAACACAAGAAACTGTTCAAGTAGTAAGTAAGTAAACAATTTAGTACATTTACAGTCATGACCAAACAACAAGATTCAGGATTAGTCTCAGCTAAAGAAGTGGCTAAAGTAATAAACGTAGACAACTATGGTTTTATAGGAACGTTTATTGGTTGGTTGCTTATGAAAGTGCTTAAGATTTCAACTCTAAATAAATTTTACACACGGAACAAACACCTTCAAGGGATCGATTTTTTAGATAAAATTTTAGATGAGTTTCAAATTAAATTTGAAATTCCTGAAGAAGATTTAAAACGACTTCCTAAAGATGGTGCTTACATTACGGTTTCAAACCATCCTCTTGGCGGTATTGATGGTATTTTACTTTTAAAACTAATGCTCGAACAGCGTAGCGATTTTAAAATAATTGCCAATTTTTTATTGCACCGTATCGAGCCAATGAAGCCTTACATTATGCCTGTAAATCCTTTTGAGGATAGGAAAGACGTAAAATCGAGTCTTGTAGGCTTTAAAAATGCCATTTTACATTTACGTGAAGGTTGTCCATTAGGTATTTTTCCAGCAGGAGAAGTATCAACTTACAGGGATGGCAAATTAATGGTTGATAGACCTTGGGAAGAAGCAGCCATGAAGTTGGTAAAAAAGGCCGAAGTTCCTGTAGTGCCTATTTACTTTCATGCAAAAAACAGCCGATTATTCTATAAGCTATCAAAAATTAGTGATACGTTAAGAACTGCCAAATTACCTTCTGAAGTATTAACGCAAAAAAGGCGTACCATTAAAGTTAGAATAGGAAAACCCATTTCGGTTGAAGACCAAAAAGAACATACATCTCTTGATGATTTTTCAGAATTTTTAAGACGAAAAACCTATATGTTATCGAATTCTTTTGAAAACAAATCGAAAATATTAGATAACATTCAATCTACTTTAAAAACACCTAAAGCGCCAAAACGTATTGTAACACCTGTTGAAAATACATTAATGATTAGTGAGGTAGAAGCGTTACGTAAGGATGACTCTAGGTTACTACAAAGTAAAAACTATGAAGTCTTTTTAGCTGAGGCCTATAAAATTCCTAATATCCTGCGTGAAATTGGTCGTTTACGCGAAATTACTTTTAGAGAAGTTGGTGAAGGCACCAATGAATCCATAGATTTAGATGTTTTTGATAACTATTACCACCATATGTTTCTATGGGATAATGACAATAAGGTGCTTGCAGGAGCCTACAGATTGGGTTTAGGCTCTAGAATTTTTGAACGTTACGGTATTAATGGTTTTTATTTACAAGACTTGTTTCGGTTTGAACCCGAGTTATATAAAATGATGAGTGAGTCCATCGAAATGGGACGTGCTTTCATTATTAAAGAATATCAACAAAAACCGATGCCATTGTTTTTACTTTGGAAAGGCATCGTACATATCACCTTACGTTACCCTGAACATAAATATTTAATTGGCGGTGTGAGCATTAGCAATCAGTTTTCCAATTTCTCGAAATCGTTGATGATTGAGTTTATGAAATCGCATTATTACGACCCCTATTTAGCGCAATATGTGAGTCCTAAAAAAGAATTTAAAGTAAAACTGAAAGACGCCGACAAAGATTTTGTTTTTGATGAAACTGAAGCCGATTTAAACAAATTTGACAAAATTATTGATGAGATTGAACCAGGTGCGTTACGCCTACCTGTACTACTTAAAAAATACATAAAACAAAACGCCAAATTACTGGCATTCAATGTAGATCCTTTATTTAACAATGCTGTTGATGGATTGATGTATATTAGAATTGCCGACTTACCCGAAAGCACCGTACGCCCCGTTATGGAAGAGTTTCAAGCAGAACTGGAACGTAAGTTTATGGAGAATAATGAAGAGTGAATGACGGTTTTTAAACTCTAAAAAAGTTACTATTTTATTATCTAAACAACATGATGATGCCTCCCAAAGCTGTGACTATTAGCACAAAACGTCTGTAATTAACATTCGAAATGAGTTTCACTATATAAGCTCCCAAGAAAAAGCCCAAAATAACCATGGGTATTAAAATCGAATTCAAAACCAATGTTTCTACACTAACGGTTTTCCAAACAAAAAAATGAAAGGGCAATTTAAACACATTTATTATAAAGAATAGCCAAGCAGCTGTCCCTATAAATTCGTTTTTAGGCAGACGCATGGCAAGAAAATAAATATCGGAAATAGGACCTGCCAAATTACCGACCATCGTGGTAAAGCCTGCCAGAAACCCCGCTGAATTAGAAAACCACTTATTGGTTGGTACGGTGGTAGATTTTCGGTTTTCCATATAAAACATAATGAGCACAGATCCAATGATGATGACCGCCATAATGCGTTTAAAAACAACTTCAGAAATATCATTACCTACCCAAACGCCTACTAAAACCCCAATAACCATAGCAGGCAACAATTTTTTTATATAGTGCCATTGCGCATGCTTGTTGTAATATACCACAGCAAAAATATCGGCACAAATTAGCATAGGAAGCAAAATACCTGTGGATGCTTTTTCACCAAACACAAAAGCCAGTATCACAACAATAATAATCCCAATGCCTTTGACACCTGATTTTGCTAATCCCAATAAAAAAACCGCAAAACAAATAGCTGTCCATTGCAATACGGTTAAATGGAATGATTGTAGAATTTCGAAATAAGTCAATTTGGTTGATGGGTGTTAGTGGATGGTTGTTGGTCTTGGGTCTTGGGTCTTGGGTCTTGGGTCTTGGGTCTTGGGTCTTAAAATTTACAAAAAAGCACTATCTATGGGTTCCCAAAGTTCAATTTTATTGCCATCGTTATCTAAAATCCAACCAAATTTGCCGTATTCGTATTCTTCAATATCGCCAACAACCGTAACGCCTTCGCTTTTTAAAACCTTTATTAATTCAATTAAATTTTCAACCCTATAATTAAACATAAAGTCTTTTTTTGACGGCTCGTAATATTTGGTATCTTCAGCAAACGGGCTCCATTGGGTTGAACAATTGTTCCCTTCCTTGTCTTTCCACCAAAAGGTACAGCCATAATCGTCGGTATTGAATCCTAAATGTTTTTTGTACCAATCTTTTGTTTCCTTAGGGTCTTTCGTTTTAAAAAACAACCCGCCAATACCTGTAACTCTGTTTTTCATTTTATAGTTTATTTTTTAATATTCTTTTCTTTAGTACATGACAAAAATAGAAGAGTGTCACATTGAGCCTTTCGGCTGGGTTCAAGATAAACTAAAGTCGAAATGCTATTAAAAACAATACTTCCAATGTCTTCGACTGCGCTCAGACTGACATCTGAATATATTTGAATTTTTGTCATGTACTAAAATTCTTTTCGTACATGTTTATCCATTCTTCAACAGTTATTTTTGAAGCTAATTCACCAATAAGTCCGTACGGAATATCATCAATATATTTAAAACGAACGCAACCTTTACCCATGTCGAGTTTCCGCTTGCAGTATTTGGGATATTCAGCAACAAACCAATCGTATAATGCTTTTTTAGCGTATACCCCCGAATGATATACGTTTATAGTATTTTTTTGTGAAGCAATGCTCATAAACGGCAAAGGCAGTTCTGGCGCGCAATGATACCCATCTGGATATATGGTGTGAGGCACTACATAACCAATCATGCCATAACTCATGGTTTCTTCAAAACCTTTTGGGATATTTTTTTTAATGACTTCTCTCAACTTCTTAATGGGTTCTTGCCTGTCCTCTGGAAGTTGATTGATGTAATCTTCGGGTGAGTTTGCTTGGTATGGCACTTCGTTTGCTTTAAAAGCTTAAAGTTAACAAAATTTTGCTTTAATCTTATCGACAATGGTTTGTGCCAGTTTTTCTTTGCTTTCGACAGTCCAACCAGCAACATGTGGTGTTAAAAGAACGCTTTGTGATGCTATTAAATATTGGAATGGTTCGGGCATAGTTGTCGTAAACATATCTTCAAAAGATGCTTTTTCATATTCTAAAACATCTAACCCAGCACCCAATATTTTTCCAGATTTTAATGCCAAAACCAAATCTACCGTAACCACACTTTTACCACGTGCCGTATTGATGAACCAAAACGGTTTTTGAAATTGATTGATAAAATCGGCATTCATCATGTTCAACGTTAAAGGCGTTTGTGGGATGTGTAAACTTACAACATCCACTTTTTCTTGAAATTCTTTTAGGGGCACTTGTTTTGCATTGCCATCACCAACTTGATCCTGTATGTCGTAGCACAGTACTTCAACATCAAACCCGCATAGCTTTTTCGCAAAGGCTTTACCCATATTGCCATAACCAATAATACCAACTGTTTTTCCGTCGAGTTCTATACCTCGATTGGCTTCCCGTAACCATTTGCCTGTTCTAACTTCTTGATCGGCTTTATTTAGTTTGTTGAATAATGATAGTAACATACCCAAAGTATGTTCACCCACCGCATTGCGGTTACCTTCGGGTGCTGCAATAAGTTCAATGCCTTTTGTAATAGCATAATCACAATCTATGTTTTCTAAACCAGCCCCTACACGTCCAATAAATTTTAGGTTTTTGGCAGCATCAAGAAATTGTTTGTCAATAGCGAATCTGCTCCTTAAAATAATGCCATCATAATCTGAAATTTTGGTTTCAATAGTTTCTTTTGAAGACGTGTAATCTTCATGATTGGTAAATCCCAAATCATTTAGTTGATTGATTAAAAGGTCGTGATTGGTATCTAGGTGAAGGATTTTCATGTTATGCCATTTCAAAAATCAAATGTAATTATTATGTGATGCTGAAACAAGTGCAGCATGACGTTTTTTACCTTGCTGATTTTGCGTTAAGGATGACTCTTCAAACTATTTTGAATGAATGAAATTGTGAATGCTCCGCATTTGCAGTGGAAAGCCCACAGTGAGGTATGGGCAGACTTATAACATAAAGCCCGACCTTGGTAGCGCCCAAATTGTTTAAAACCCTAAAATAAACTTTGCGATTAAAAAATACATTAATATACCAAACACATCGTTGCTTGTAGTAATAAACGGTCCTGTAGCTACGGCGGCATCGATACCGCGTTTGTCTAAAAATATAGGGATGAATGTACCTATTAACGCTGCCATTATGATGACTGAAATTAAGGCAACGCATATAGTTAATGACTCTAGATAGCTGGTGTCAAATGCAAAATGACTTATAGGCAATACGATACATGCAATGGCTAGCCCATTGACTAAACCCAATAAAAATTCTTTGAAAAGGCGGCTTATGATATTACCATTTATGGAGTCGTTGGCTAAACCTTGCACCACAATGGCAGATGATTGTACACCAACGTTTCCTGCGGTTGCTTGTATTAAGGGAATAAACATTAAAAGTGCTGGAAATTTCAGCATGGCATCGTTAAACCCGCTAATAATACTTGCTGCCCCTATGCCTCCAAACATGCCTATAAGCAGCCACGGCAAACGGGCTTTGGTAAGCTCCCAAATATTATCATCGGCCTCTACATCGGCCGTAATACCTGCAGCTAATTGATAATCTTTCTCGGCTTCTTCTTTCATGACGTCCACAATGTCGTCAATAGTGATTCTACCTAATAATATTTGATTATCGTCTACAACTGGGATGGCTTCCAAATCGTATTTCTGCATCACTCTGGCAACGTCTTCGGCATCGTCGTGTACATTTACATAATCAACGCTAGAGTTAGATAATTCAGCTATTCTTTGGTCACTTTTAGCAACAATAAGATCTTTTAACGATAAGCGCCCAACCAATCTATTTTGCTTATCCACCACATAAATGGAATGGACACGGGTTACTTCTTTGGCTTGTCCTCTTATGCGACGTAAACAGCCTGCAACCGTCCAAGTTTCATAGACTTTAACCAGCTCTTTTGCCATAAGTCCACCTGCCGTATCTTCATCATAAGCCAGTAATTCTTCAATTTCTGCCTTGTGTTCCTCGTCTTCAATATGTGAGATAACTTCACGCTTACGTTCTTCAGGTAATTCAGAAATGATATCGGCAGCATCATCGGTATCTAGTTCACCAATTTCATCGGCAATTTCTTTTGAAGACAGGTTTCTTAATACTTTTTCTCGATTGTCTTCATCGAGCTCCATTAAGATATCTGCGGTGGTTTCGGAATCTAGAAGTTTTATAATATATACAGCCTCATCTAAATCTAATTCATCTAAAATTTCGGCAATATCGGCGTAGTGAAAGTCTTTTAAAAGTTTCTGAAGCGCTTTGTCATCATTTACTTCAATAAGACGTTCTACCTGATTTATTAAATCATCGGTTAATTCAAATTGTATGTTTTCTATTTCTTCAGACAAAATACGATGTTTAAATGTCTTTTTCGATTAACTGTGTGAGTTCTATAAACTGCTGAACATTTAATTGCTCTGGACGTTTGTCAAAGATACTATCTTCTCTTAAATTATCACTTAAATTGAATGTTTTTAAACTGTTACGAAGTGTTTTTCTTCGTTGTTGAAATGCTGTTTTCACTACTTTGAAGAATAAGGCATCTTCACATGGCAGAGAATAGTCTTCTTTTCTTGTGAGTCGTAACACACCCGATTCTACTTTTGGTGGTGGGTTGAATACTGTTGGCGGTACCGTGAAAAGATATTCTGCATCGTAATAGGCTTGTGCTAACACTGACAAAATACCATACACTTTATTGCCTTCTTTTGAGCAAATACGTTCGGCCACTTCTTTTTGGAACATGCCCGAAAACTCAGGGATTTGGCCGCGCATCTCTAAAGTTTTAAAAACAATTTGGGTTGAAATATTATAGGGAAAGTTACCAATAATAGCAAATGGTTCGCCTTTAAATATCTGATTTAAATCGTACTTTAAAAAATCCTTTTCTATAATTCGTGGTGCCAGATTTAAGTAATTAGCTTGTAAATAGGCTACCGATTCGGTATCAATTTCAATAACATGGGTGGTGACTTCTTTCTTTAGTAAATATTTAGTTAGCACGCCCATACCCGGACCAATCTCTAAAACCGTTTTATAGCCTTTTAACGTAAGTGTATCGGCAATTCTTTGCGCAATATCCTCATCGTTTAAAAAGTGTTGTCCTAAATGCTTTTTTGCCTTTACTGTCATTTGTTTTAGGGTGTTGGGTATTAGGTGTTGGGTATTAGGTTTTCGTTATTTGTTGAAAATCGTAATCCGTAAACCGTCTTTTGTGTTATGGTACGAATATAACAAGAATAACTCGCGAAGGCACAATGATTGTTTTGTCTTTTTTCTCTTCTCTATTTTCTGTTATCTTTTTATTTAGAATATTCATCAACAATTTCAAGTTCGGTTCTAAACGCCAATACTTTATCTGCAAATTTTTTAAGAGCTTCGCCTCTTAATTTTGGTGCATCTTCTTTATAATATGCCTCTAAAGCTGCGCGCGATGATGTTCGGTATTGCACCGAATAGGTAACGCCTCCCATGTCTTCTTCTACCAAAACCCTGATAAGCGTTGCTTTTTCAAATTTTCCAGTAGCTAATATTTGTGGAATATGTTCTTCTTTCATCCAAGTCAGCCATTGCTGATGAATGCTTTCGTCTATGTTTGAAGTTACGTTGTATATGATCATTGGGTTCAAGGTTTTGGGTTCAAGGTTCTGGGTCTTGGGTTCCTTTTAATAATCTAACTGTCTAGCAATCTAACAGTCTAATTGTCTAACTATCTAATTGTCTAACCGTCTAAAAATCTAATTAATAGCATCACCTCGTAACGCTCTATAACGCTTTCTGGCTTCTACAAAATAAATACTATCGGCATGGTTAAAAATAATTTTCTCGTATAATGCTTTTGCCTTTTCTGGCTGATTTAATTGATTTTCGTAGAGTTCTGCTAACTTAAAATAGGCATCATCTACTAAAACACCTTCTCCATAATTTGTAATAATAGCATTGTAATTGGCTTCGGCTTTATCAAATTGGGCTTTTTCTTCAAATAATTGGGCTTGTTTAAATAAGGCTTGTGGAATGATGGGTTCGGTTTTGTGTTTGTTTAAAATAGTGTCTAACAAGGCTATAGATTCGTTATTTTTGTTTTGAAACGACAATAAATCGGCTTTCGCATACCTTTTTAGAGCGGTCTGAAGTGAATCTTCATATTTATTATCGGAAATAAGCAGTTTTAAATCTAAGGCATCATTGGCTATAAGTTGCGACGTTGAAGCTTTTAGTACTTTAAGCTGTGATTCTGCCCATTTAAAATCGCCTTTATAATAACTGGTTTTGGCCACTTTATATCGTGCTTCTTGCGACACGGTGCTGTTTTTTACATTTCTCTGTATTTGTGTGTAATAAATTAAGGCATCGTTAAAATTTTCTTGTAAAACCAAAATATCTCCCAACTCTAATTTCACTTCGGCTTGCTGTAGTTCGGTTAATGGCAACTGTAATGTTTTTTCCAGAAAAGACGTTGCCTTTTTCGGGTCGTTTTTATTGAAAGCCAAAAAATGTGCATAAGCAATTTGAAGTTTTAAAGTTTGCGAAAAAGTTCCAAATTTGTTTAATAGCTCGGTGTATTTGGCATCAATAACATCATAATTATCTTCCGTACTTTGCTTTATTTCCAATTGCATTAAATGATGGTGCGCTTCCAACAAAACATCTAAATCTTGCGAGTTCGCTGTTATGTATGTATATATTTCTTTAGCGATTTCCAGTTCGTTTTTACTAAAGGCAATATCTGCTAATTCTTCTATTCTAATTAAACTTTCGGGCTGCCTACTAAAAACAGCTTTCTCTTGGGCAAATGCTTTTTTAAAATCGTTTTGCTGAATAAACAACCAACTTAAAAACTCATTCCAAAGAATGTTTGGTTCTTGTTGTGCTTTTCTAAGCAAAATTTTTCTAAAAATAATGTTGTTCTCATTCTCACTATTTTCACTTATAAAATCGCTTATAGCACGTTTAATATTAGGTAATGTAAATGGATTAGACTCGGCAAAATCAACATAACTGATAAACATTTTTTCAATGTTTCCCTGCTCGCCATACAACTGTGCCAATTGCAGATTAAAATTATAATCCGGTTTTAGTTTCATGGCTTTTTCATACGCAATAATAGCTTCATTTATTAGTGAATGACTTTGAAAACTTCTAGCAATAGAAGATACGTTAATAGGATTTTCATCAATGCTAGCCAGAGCTTTATTATAATTGATATTAGCATTTTCCAAATCATTTTTAAGCTGGTAATTATAGCCCAATTCCACCATAAATACTGGATAATTAATACGTTCCATGAGTTTTAACAAAAATGATTGTGCTTCATCATATTGCTCTAATTCTTGATGCGAACTAACTATTTGAAAAATATAATTAATGTTTGAAGGCGATTGGGTGTATAACTTTTTATATTCAAATAATGCTTTTTCAAAATCCCCGTTTTTATAGTAATCTCTAGCCAATGCATCGTCTTGCGAGTATGCATACGCACTAAATAGAAAGCATAAAATAAATAGGATTTTCATTTATAAAAAATTATTTTACTTTTCATCGGAATAAATCAATTGCTTTTGTTTGTTGATATTTTTTTTACAAAAAAACTTCTTAATTATAGCGATTTCATGTGGTAAAGATAATGAACTCATTTTGACTTTTTCAATTGGCCGCAAAATGAGTTCAATAAATAGGCTGAGTAGCTACTGCTAATATAATTATAAAAAAAATGCCCGAATAAAAATTCGGGCATAACCAACCAAAATAAAAGTTCCATTAACTACCGTTAATATAAAAAACGATGTAATACTGATTGGGGACAGTCTTTGTGTAAAGATTGTATGAGAATAAAACCCCTATTTACTTACAATAGCAGTTTCATTATTTTCAGATTTTGATATTTCAAAATCTGAAAATAATACTTTACCTGCGAAAAAAATTAGTGTAATTAAAATTACTAAGCGTTTAATATTCTTCATGGTCAGTAGGTTTAATAGATTTGGTGCCTCTAACTTCGAAAATATTTTTTAGATACGCAAAAGAAAACGTAATAAAGTTGCTAAAAAACGTTACTAACTCACACTTAGTCGATTATTTGAAATCAAATATTGAAATATTGTAAGTTTTTATCTTTTTTTTGAAAAATTTATTTTGCTTTAATCAATAATTTTAAAACCTGTATATGCTTGTAAAACTTCAGGAATTACAATACCATCTTTTGTTTGATAATTTTCTAAAATACCTGCTAAAACTCGTGGTAAAGCTAAAGAACTACCATTTAGTGTATGTGCCAATTCGTTTTTACCTTCGCTATTTTTAAAACGTAATTTCAACCGGTTTGCTTGAAAGGTTTCAAAGTTAGACACTGAAGATATTTCCAACCAACGGTCTTGAGCGGTTGAGAACACTTCAAAATCATACGTTAAAGCCGAAGTGAAACCTAAATCGCCACCACAAAGTCTTAATATTCTATATGGTAACTTTAGTTCTTGCAAAATGGTTTTTACGTGTTCTACCATACCATCCAACGCTTCATAAGATTTTGTTGGATGCTCAACTCGTAAAATCTCCACTTTATCAAATTGGTGCAACCTGTTTAGCCCACGAACATGCGCCCCATAACTTCCAGCTTCACGTCTAAAACAGGGTGTGTAGCCTGTAATGCCTATTGGTAGATCGCTTTCGTTCAATACCACATCTCTAAAAATGTTGGTTCCAGGCACCTCAGCAGTTGGAATTAAATATAAGTTGTCTTCGGTGACATGATACATTTGCCCTTCTTTGTCTGGCAATTGTCCGGTTCCAAAACCCGATGCTTCATTTACCAAATGAGGCAATTGATATTCGGTATAACCCGCAGCGGTATTTTTATCTAAAAAATAAGCTATTAAAGCACGTTGTAACCGAGCGCCTTTGCCTTTGTAAACAGGAAATCCTGCTCCTGTTATTTTGTTTCCTAATTCAAAATCGATGATGTCGTATTTTTTTGCTAATTCCCAATGCGGCAAAGCACCTTCATGCAATACAGGAATATTGCCTTCTTTGTAAACTTCAAAGTTATCGGTATCAGAATTTCCGTTAGGCACGATCTCGTTAGGCACATTTGGAATTTTATAAAGCAATTGGTTTAATTCTTCTGCTTTATTATTAAGTGCTTCGCTTAATTCTTTTGAAACTTCTTTTAACTGACTTGTTTTTTCTTTTAAAAGATTGGCTTTTTGTGCTTCACCCGATTTGTATAAGTTCCCAATTTCTTTTGAAAGTGTGTTCGATTCTGCCAAGGTGTTATCCAACTCGGTTTGAATGCGTCTTCTTTCTTCATCTAAAGAAATAACGTTATGAATCATTTCAGTAGCATCTATGTTTCGTTTTGCTAATCGGGTTATTACCAAATCTTTGTTTTCTCTAATAAAAGGGACTTGTAACATGTCTTGAAAATTTAAGCGACAAATTTAATGAATTGCCACTATAATTTGATGTCTTTTGAAAGTAAAATCAAATTTATGGTTTTGAACGATTACGAGATGCTGAAACGAGTTCAGCATGACGTGAAAACCTAATTAAAATGCGATTTTATATAGGCTAAAGACACCTCTTTGTCTTTTAATAATTGGTTTTTTAAAGCCTCAACCGATTCGAATTTTTGCTCGTCGCGCAACCGGTGCAATAAATCTATTTGAATGGTTTTATTGTAAATATTTTTGTTGAAATTGAAAAAATGCACTTCAATGGTTTCTTCACGGCCTTCAACGGTAGGGTTAAAACCAATATTCATCATGCCATAAACAACCTGATTATTAATAACAGAACTCACGACATAAGATCCGTGTTTCGGTATTAATTTGTAATCTTCGGCTATTTGGATGTTTGCAGTAGGATAATCAATCTGTCTGCCCAAAGCTTTTCCTTTTACCACTTTTCCTGTTAGCATAAAAGGATAGCCCAAAAACGCGTTTGCCTTGGCAATATCTCCTTCTTCTAAAGCCTTTCTGATTTTAGTGGAGCTTACAGACACCTCATTAATGTCTTGTGCCGAAATTTCTTCAACCTCAAAACCGTACAAATCCCCAAACTTCCTTAAATCGTTAATATCGGCGTTCCTATTTCTCCCAAATCTATGGTCATAACCAATAATTACTTTTTTTGCATTTAGCTTGTCTACCAAAATTTTCTTAACAAAATCTTCCGCAGAAAGTCGGGAAAATGCCTTTGTAAACTTTTTAATAAGCAAGTAATCCAAACCTAAGGCGTCCAAAATAGCACCACGCTCGTTAATGGTATTTATTAACTTAATACCAGAATCCTTTTGTAACACCATACGCGGATGCGGAAAAAAAGTAAGGATGACAGATTTTAACTGGGTTTGTTTACCAATATTAATTAATCGCTTAATTATTTTTTGATGCCCAACATGAACCCCATCAAATGTGCCAATGGTAACTATAGTTGGTTCTACCGATTTGTATGCTTTTATATCTTTAATTTTGCTCATAACAAGCATTTAATTGCTACTTTAATTAAAAAAAATTAGATTTGCTAACAGTGTTAATAAAACCAGCTTCAAATATTTTTTATGAAATCGCCATTAACAAACGTTTTAAAAATCACCCGTAAATAAAAAGGCGATTGCTTCGCCAGTTCGCTATCGTTCGTGTCCATATGACCTTTAAAAAACAACAATATCTACTTATGAAAGCAAAACTACATTATGTTTTATCAATAGCAATGTTTTTGTTTATCTTTTCGGTGTCTTCCCAAAATTCTTCATGGGAAAAGGTTGAAACCATTAAAGATTCCAAGATAATTTCAAAATTCAATTTAAACAAAAACAATGTTCATGTTTTCAAGCTTCATAACAATTTGTTGCAAGAATCGCTATCTGGTGCTGTTTCAAGAAACTCAAAAACAAGACAAAAAGCAACCATAATCACCATGCCTGCTGAAAATGGCAAATTAGAAACTTTTAGAATTTACGAAGCCTCTGTTTTTGCTCCAGACTTAGCTGCAAAATACCCTGATATAAAATCATATGTGGGTATAAGCACCGATAATACTGGAACGCGGTTACGTATGAGCGTTTCGCCACAAGGGGTACAAACCATGATTTCTTACAGCAACAAACCTGCTGTTTTTATGGAACCCGCATCAAAAGGCTCTAAGGAGTACATTTTGTACCGGAGAACGGATAAAAACAAAACAAAAAACGTCTTTGAATGTAAAACCCTTGATGAGCTCAATGAAACGTTTAATAAAAATGGTTTAGCTTCAAAAATTGCCATTAATGAGGGAGGTGCTAACAACCAAACACTTCAAAAATTCAGAATAGCTATTTCTACAACTGCCGAATATACGGCGTATCATGATGATGGCATTTCTGGAAATGGTGATGCCGTTGCCGATGCTTTAGCAGCTATAAATGCAACTTTAAGCAGGGTTAACGAAATTTTTGAAACCGATATGGCAGTTACTTTTGAACTTGTTAATGCCCCACAATTAATATATACAGATGCTACAACCGACCCCTATTCTGATGCTAATGTAGGCGCTGATGAAGATAATTTTGATAACACAAATGGCTGGAGTCTTCAACTTCAAAATAACTTAACCAATACCATTGGAAATGCTGCTTACGATATTGGCCACTTATTTGGTGCCACCGGTGGCGGAGGTATTGCTGGGTGTATTGGTTGTGTATGTAATAATGACTCCGTTAGCGATTCAGACCATAATAAAGGAAGTGGATTTACCTCACCCTCAAATGGTATCCCAGAAGGCGATACCTTTGATATCGATTTTGTTGTTCATGAAATTGGGCATCAAATGGGCGCTAACCATACCTTTGCTTATGAAAATGAAGGTACCGGTGTGAATTCCGAACCAGGAAGTGGCAGTACAATTATGGCTTACGCGGGAATTACTGGTGAAGATGATGTGCAAAACAATAGCGACCCCTATTTTCATTATCAAAGCATTAAACAAATATTAAGTAATTTGGGTGGTAAAAGTTGCCAAACAACTGAAGTAATCACCAATAATCCGCCCATTGCAAATGCTGGAAACGATTATCACATTCCAGCTGGAACAGCCTATGTTTTAAAAGGTGCAGCTACCGATGCAGACGGTAGTGATAACTTAACGTATAGTTGGGAACAAATTGATAGCGGTCTCGTAAATTATTTAAATTTCGGGCCAACTTTAGCTTCTGGTTCAATGAATAGATCATTGCCTCCTTCAAACGCTTCTGATAGATACATCCCGAAATTAAGCAGTGTATTAGCTGGAAATACCATTCAAACCAATCCCTCTTTAGGAAGTGATTGGGAAACGGTTTCAACCGTTGGAAGAAACTTAAATTGGGCACTAACGGTAAGGGACAGAGCCCCAGCTAGTGTCAGTGGCGGACAAAGTAGTTTTGATACCATGGCAATAACCGTAGAAGATGTAACGCCATTTACTATTTCAAACCCTGTGTCTTGGAGTCAAGGCAGTAATGTAACTATAAATTGGGAGGTTGGGCAAACAGCCAATGCTACCATAAACTGCCAAAATGTAAATATCAAGCTCTCTACCGATGGTGGTTTAACGTTTCCAATAAACGTTGCATCAAACACACCTAACGATGGTGCCTTTTCATACACGGTGCCTTCAATTCCAGACACATCGCTAGCCAGACTATTAATTGAAGCTGCCGATAATATTTTTTACGATGTTTCAAATTTTAATTTTTCCATTTCATCAAACCCCGATTTTTTTATTGTTGAAGAAACTTTAGATCCCTTAGAGTGTGCCACCACTACAGCAACATTCCATTTTAATTATGTAACTGCTAATGGTTTTTCTGAAAATACTGTTTTTAGTGCATCGGGAAATCCAAGTGGTTCTTCTGTAACTTTTTCTCCAGCAAATTTAGATGCTTCTGGACCTGTTACCATGACCATTAGTGATTTATCTGGTGTTCCGCAAGGAGATTATCTAATTACGGTAACTGGCACTTCATCTTCAATAACTAAAAATAAAGTTTTAAATTTCCCTTTTTTCAATGGGCTTTGCGCCTCTATCGCAAATACTCAATACGAAACCAGCACTACTCTAGTTCAGTTTAATACCATCAATAACGCATCAGGAAAACCTTCTGGCTATAATAATTACACAAATATCACTACCTATGTTAATAGAAATAGCAGTTATCCTTTAACAGTACACGTAAATACCGATGGAGACTTTACAACAGGCACCAAGGTATGGATAGATTGGAACCAGAACTGTAGCTTTAATGACGCTGGGGAAGAATATAATTTAGGCACAGCTACCAATGTTACCAATGGTGCTACTTCAAACGTGCCACTTTCAATTACCATTCCTGTTGGAGCCATTTTAGGAAATACCACTATGAGAGTAAGTACAAAATTTGATGATGATGGTCCTCCTAGCGCTTGCGAAAATGGATTTGATGGTGAAGTTGAAGATTATACGCTAAACATCATGCCAACCATGGCTATTGAAGCATTTGGTTTCGAGAATTTTGTGGTGTTTCCTAACCCGAATAATGGCAAGTTTGTTATTCAATTAAATGGCTCATTGGAACGAGCGATTGATATTGCTGTTTTTGATATTAGAGGAAGGCATATTTATAAAAATACCTTCCCGAACGTTGGTGATTTTAGTCAGGAATTGCAGTTAAATAATGTACAATCTGGCATGTATTTATTAATTGTGAGTGATGGTGTTAGGAAATCTACTAAAAAGATTGTGGTAAAATAATATTTGAAGAAATAAAACCGCAAATTCATTTTAAATAATTTGATTGTCCGTTATTAATCATAATGAGCGGGTCTCCTCGAGCGCAGTCGAGAGGTTATTAACTTAACGATTTCAAAATTAGGTCTCGACTGCGCTCGACCAGACAACGATATTCTCTAAATGATTGATTACGGATATACAATTAAATAATCAATACGAATCAATAAGCTAATAATAAGTTATGTGAAACTGAAACAAGTTCAGTTTGACGAACGCATCCACTTTTACTTGCCATTAAAGGTATTCATGGTAATATTAATGCCTGCCAAGCCAAAGGATTTTATAAGCTCGATAGATTTATCTAAGCGTTCTTTAAGTTTTTCGTTTTCATCATCGGTCCATTCACCCAGCACATAGTCAACCTGTTGCCCTTTATTAAAGGCATCACTAATACCAAATCTAAAGCGGTTGTAGTTTGTGGTATTTAGCTTTGCTTGTATGTCTTTTAATCCGTTATGGCCACCATCGCTTCCTTTGGTTTTTACACGAATACTTCCGAAAGACAGGTTTAAATCATCGGTTATTACCAACAAATTTTCTAACGGAATATTTTCTTTAGTTAACCAATAGACCACTGCCTTTCCGCTTAAATTCATGTAGGTACTTGGTTTTAAAAAAATAAAGGTTCTTCCTTTTAACTTATAAGTGGCGGTGTCTCCCAGTTTTTTAGTTTCGAAAGTTATATTTTCTTGTGAAGCAAAATGGTCTAAAATTCTGAATCCTATATTATGACGGGTGTTGGCATACGCTTCGCCAATATTTCCTAGACCAACAATTAAAAACTTTTTCATGGTATCTTGTTCGTTTGGATGACTTTTCTTTTTAAATAACCTTAATAAAAATTTCCACATGATTTTGTTTTGTGTGCTAAAATTAAAACAAAAAAAATGAATTCGTTTAAACTTTTTTGATTGAAGCGGTATACTTTTTAAAACATGGGTAAAACAAAAAAAAGCATCCTGAAATATTCGGGATGCTTTTGGTATTTAATAAGAATATTATCTATTCTTGAGTTGCTTCTACTTCAGCTGCCGCTTCTGCCGCTGCCTCAGCTGCTGCTTCTTCTTCTTCATCATCAAATGCATCTACTGACGCTCTAGAACGTCTTACAAGACAAACTACTGTATTGTCTGGGTGCATGAATTTGTAAGCATCGTTCTGTAATGTAGTAATGTAAAGTTTGCTTCCAATTTTAAGCGGCGTAATATCTGCTTCGATAAAATCCGGTAAGTTAGCTGGCAATGCTTTAACACGTAAGCTACGTCTGTTTTTACGCAATACACCACCATTTTTAACACCACGAGAGTTTCCAACAAAACTGATTGGAATTTCCATAGTAATTTCTTTGTCTTCGAATAACTGATAAAAATCTATGTGTAAGATTTTGTCTGTTACTGGGTGAAATTGAATGTCTTGTAAAACAGCATTATATTTTTCACCATTTTCCAAAGCAATCACAACTGTATGCGCATTTGGAGTGTATACAAGTGATGAGAACGCTAATTCTTCTGCACTGAAATGAACTGGCTTATCTCCTCCGTATAATACGCAAGGAACCTGACCAGCATTACGTAAGGCTTTTGTTGCTTTTTTGCCCACGCTTTCTCTTTGAGATCCGTTGATTGTAATTGATTTCATTTTTAAAATATATAGTTAATAATTATTATTCTCTTTTTATGCGTGCCTTTTGAGCCTACATGATAAATTTTGAACTAATAGACTTGTTGTTGTGTACTTTTTCCATAACTTCAGCAAATAAATTGGCACAGCTTAAAACCCTGATTTTATCACTTAATGGTTTAATAGGTATGGAATCGGTTACTATCAATTCTTCTAAGTTTGAATTATTTAAATTCTCGTATGCCTTTCCAGATAATATAGGGTGAGTACAAATAGCTCTTACACTTAACGCACCACGTTCCATCATTAAATCGGCTGCTTTTGTTAGTGTTCCGGCTGTATCAACCATATCATCAACCAATACGACATTTTTACCAGTAACATCCCCTATTAATTCCATATGGGAAATGATATTGGCTTTAGCGCGCTGTTTATAACAAATTACCACATCGCATTCTAATGCTTTTGAATAGGCATAAGCTCTTTTGGAACCTCCCATATCTGGCGATGCAATGGTTAAATTATCTAAATTTAAACTTTGCAAATAAGGCAAGAAAATGGTTGATGCAAATAAATGATCGACGGGTTTTTCAAAAAATCCTTGTATTTGGTCTGCATGCAGATCCATGGTGATAATTCGAGTTGCACCTGCGGCTTCCAACATTTTAGCCACCAATTTAGCGGCTATTGGCACTCTTGGTTTATCTTTCCTGTCTTGTCTTGCCCATCCAAAATAAGGTAATACTGCGGTTATATGTCTTGCCGAAGCACGTTTGGCAGCATCAATCATCAACAACATTTCCATTAAATTCTCTGGTCCTGGATTGGTAGAACCAATGATGAAAATACGTGTCCCTCTAATAGATTCTTCGTATGAGGGTTGAAACTCACCATCGCTATAAGTAGAGGTAATCACATTGCCTAGTTCTGACCCAAAAGCTTTAGCAATTTTCTCTCCAAGCACCTTACTTTGAGTACATGCAAAAATTTTAGCTTCGGTAATCACAATTGGCATGGTTAACTTATTGTTTTATAGCGCAAAAGCGCGCCCTATTTTAAACGAGGTGCAAATTTATACATTTATTTTAACCTAAAAAGTATATTGCTCACTATTTTTATGAATATTATAGAAAAAATATATATTTTTGCAGTCCTATTTAAGCTCAAGTGGCGGAATTGGTAGACGCGCCGGATTCAAAATCCGGTTCTTCGGAGTGCGGGTTCGATTCCCGCCTTGAGTACAACAAAAATCCGTAATACAATTGATTATTAATTGTTTACGGATTTTTTATTTTATTGTTTGTACGATTTATGTACGGTTGAATTTTTTTTTCGGCTAAAAAACATGTATATACCCCAAAAGGTTTAAAAAAACAATCCTATAAGAATCCAGTGTGCTTAGAAGCGGTTTGTACCTCCTTTCCTTTGTAATGTCATTCTTCTTTAAGGTGACATTATAGAATCCCTTTAAGACAAGTTTTAATCCATTTGAGATAAGTTTTATCATCGACCTTTGTTAATGCTTTTTAGTTAGTAGTTGACTTTCGGTTGCGCCCAATCACCCCTTTTCTGAAATCCTCAAGATTGTGCGTAGCCGAAATTAACTAAGACAGAGTTCCATGTCTGATTAATCATGTCTATCCCAATAGCTGTAAACACATGAAACATTATTTTTTTACATTCTCAATTTTCTGTGCAACAGTGGCTTTAGCGCAAACCAAAGCATTTAAAATTTCGGGAACTTTAATCGCCGAAGTCGATAAAACACCTTTAGAAGCTGCTACTATCTATCTCGAACGTGTTAAGGACAGCTCATTGGTAACTTATACTATTTCAGACAAAAACGGAAATTTTTCTTTAGAAGGCAAAACAACAAACCCGAGTTTGAATCTTTATATCTCGTATGTTGGCTATCAAACCTATTATCAACCCATTCATTTGAATCAGGAAGCTATTCATTTAAGCACCATTAATCTAAAAACAGATCTGAATGCTTTAGAGGAAGTACTTATAACATCTAGGACTCCCGTTAGGATAAAAAAAGACACTTTAGAATTTAATGTCTCGTCCTTTAAAACTAAAAAAGATGCAAATATTGAAGATTTATTAAAGCAATTGCCAGGAGTAGAAGTTGATCCCAAAGGAAATATAACTATAAATGGCAAAACGGTGGATAAAATTTTGGTAAATGGAAAACCTTTTTTTGGCAATGACCCCACCATAACAACCAGAAATTTAAGCAAGGACATCATTGAGAGTGTCCAAATTACAAATACAAAAACCAAGGCTGAAGCTTTTGCCGGAGATGAAGGTAATAAAGACAAAAAGACTATTAATTTAACTATAAAGAACAAAAACAGTAACGGTATTTTTGGGCGAGTAGCCGCTGGATCAGGAACAAATAGGCGTTACATGTTTGCAGGAATGCTTAATCTTTTTGATGATGACCAGCGTATTAGCATGCTTGCGGGAGGAAATAATACAAATTCGCCTGGATTTGGTTTTAAAAGCGACCATGGAGGTGGAGAAGGCATCATAACATCTCAAAATTATGGCGCCAATTATGTTGACACCTTTGAGAAAAAGCTGGATATCTCTGCCAATTATTTTCATTCTGATAGCCGTTCAGAAAACGAGAAAACCGCTCAAAGAACATACACCCTTCCCAATTCGAAATATATCTCTAATTCCGGTTCAAACTTAGATAACGAAACTGATAATCATAGTGTTGATTTGGGTTTTAACATCAGCGTTGATTCTACACTTTTAATCAACATGAGTCCGTCATTTAAAACGACCAACACTAAAATAGAAACATCCAGTGATGAAACATCCAGAGACGATAAAAATACAGTAACTAATCAATCCAGCGCATCATCTTTTGCAGAAACTATGGATGAAAACTTTAGAAACAATTTAGATGTAACGAAACTATTTGGTAATAATGGCGCCTATTTAAAACTTCATGTCTCAAATGAATACAATACCACAGAAACTGATGATTACCTGACTTCGGAAACGACTATTTTTGGGGCAAATCCCGAAACTATTAGTAGAAACCAATTGACACAGGGAGCCCTCAAAAAAAAAGGCTTCTATACTAACATAGCATATCGGCTTCCTTTAAAAGCCAAGGAATTGTTTTTAGACTTTAAATTTAGTTATAGAAATGATATCCAGAAAAACACCAAAAGCACTTACAGTTTTGATACCAACACACAGGATTTCACCTTATTTAATGCAGATTTAAGTACAGATTTTGAATATATGAACAAAAGAAGTACCCCAGGGCTAAAGCTAACGTATACAAAAGAAATGTGGTCTATTAATTTGGAATCGGGCTATGTATTTAGTACCCTAAATAATATCGATTTTTTAAGACCCCACTTAAGTTTAATACACTCTTTTAAAGCTTTGGAACTAAAATTGGGGTCTTATTATCAATTTAACCCAAAATCATCGATGTCCTTCGGTTATAGTTTAAATAATACACCCCCACAATTATCACAATTACAACCATTTCAGGATATATCGGATCCCTTAAACACGATAACAGGCAACCCTAACTTAGAACCTACAAACACCCACAATTTTTCTTTCCTATATAATGCATTCGATTTTCAAAAGCAAACAAATTTCATTAGCCATGTAGTAGCCGATTTTAGGAACAATCAGATTGTTCCTAAAACTACAATTAATGAAAACTTTATACGACATACAACCTATGCAAATGTAGATGGCGGTTATGATATAGGTGCCAGCGGCAGTTATAGTAAGTTAGTGAAAATAGACAGCTTAAAGACACTTAAATATCTAGTAAGCCTATATATGGGCATCAATAAATTTATTAACTTTAATAATGGCGTGCAATATGTTTCAAACAATAACTTTCTAATACCATATGCCGGCCTTAACTTTACGTGGAAGGATGTCATGACGCTTATGCCAAATTACAGGGTCTCATTTAACAGAACCACATTTGATTTAGACGATTTTAAAGATCAGCAATTTATTGATCATTCGATAGGACTTCAACTAACAACATACGTTCCTAAAAAATTTGAATGGCAACATGATATTAGCTTTAATTATAACCCAAACATAACGCTGGGTTTTCAAAAAAGTGCCTGGTTTTGGAACACATCCTTGATGTATACAATGCTTAAAGATCAAGGAACTTTAACTTTTAAGATTTATGATTTATTAAACCAAAATACGAACGCAAAACGTATGGCTACAGAAAATTATATCCAAGATCTACAAAGCACTGTCCTGAAACAGTACTTTATGTTAAGTTTTAGTTGGAAACTTAATAGTTACTAAAGTCAAACTAAATCACTATGATTTTAAACGAGTTTATAGGTTTGATTGCAAAGTGAATGTCTGTTTTGCCACGAATACACGAGTATTTTAATAAAATCCCATTTAGTACATGACAAAAATCTAAATATATTCAGATGTCAGTCTGAGACCTTTGTTAAGTTTTTTAACTAGCGAATGTGATGACGTAGTTTTACAAGTTCAACAATAAGCCACAATGCAAGAGAACTTGGCATATCAATTAGCTATAAAACAGCGGTTTATAGAATACATCAATGGTAGCGCAGTCGAAGGCATTGGAAATACTGTTTTTAGAACCGGAAAACCACAAAAAGCTTCAATAAATCCCTCTTAGACAAGTTTTAATCCGTTAGAGATAAGTTTTCTTAGCTTTATTTGTTATATAAAGCAACCCCAGGCAAAAAAAAGCTAATGATACAACACTTACTTACACATAAAAAAACCAACAAAAAATTCGTAGTGTTTGAAGATAGGGATTTTGAAATGAAAAACCCCATTGAACAATATGGAAATAAAATCATCACAAAACAAATGATTTTAAATGGCATTCCTAAAGAAGAGATAACGGGTGTAAAGGAATTTACGGCCAGGAGCAAGGAAATATTTAGAAATGCTTTTAATGATTGGTTAAAGCTAAAAGAAGAATTCCAAGCCATAAAAATTCCGGAAAACTTAATTCAGCTTTTAAAAACCGATAGTAAAGAAGATCAAGAAAAGTTACTCAAAAAATTAGCAGTAACCCCGGAAGTGCTCACAGCCTTTATTTTTATGGCGTACCATAAATTCGGATACACATTGAGTCAACATACCTTTAGATTTCCCAAAAGATTTTTTGAAACAACCAAAATATTACATATTAAAATTATTGATAGTGGAGCGCACTGGCATTGCTTTTTTACAATCTTTAATAGTTTGGGAGAAGAAAAAACCGCTTCAGACGACAAAGAAGAATATCTTTATTATATGTCTTTCACCTTTGGTATTGATAGAACGGAAATCGTTAACCAAATAAAATCGAATGGGTTCGAATTAAAGTTAAGCCATCTACCATATATCACATTAAAACATTATGAGCATTCGTACCAGATGTTTTAAAGACAGGAACCTTCGTAAACAATCCCCAATATTTGTAGCTAATCCACGAACTCGTTTAAACTTTTTTGATTGAAGCGAAAAAATAGGAATTTTTGAACCAGATATAGTTTTTGCCGAAAATACCAAGCTAAAACCATCTCGGCTTCGGTTTTTTTCTGTAAAACCGAAGCCCACACCTCCTTTAAAAGGAGGAGAATTTTAAAGGCAGGAAACATCATGGTGATACCCGCATTGAGATCAATACGACAAACAACTCCTTCCCTTAAAAAAGGGAAGGTGGATTTAAATCCGATAGGATTTGAAGACGGAAGGGCAAAACCATTCTAAAAGCTAAAACCACCTCGTCTCCGGTTTCTTTCTGCGAAACCGAATCCACTCCTCCTTTAAAAGGAGGAGAATTTAAAAGGCAGTGAAATATTATCATTATTCCTATATTGAAATTAAAGTAACAAACAACTCCTTCCCTTTTTTAAGGGAAGGTGGATTCAAATCCGATAGGATTTGAAGACGGAAGGGTAAAACCATTTTAAAGGCAGGAAATATTATAATTAACCCAATATTGAATTAACAAAACAGGGACTTATCCCTCAGCTTCACACAATTAATCCCTCTCAGACAAGTTTTTTTACACCAGAGACAAGTTCTATCCCTCTGAGACAAGTTTTTATCCGTTAGAAATAAGTTTTCTTAGACATCTTTGTACTGTTGATGAACAAATAATCATAAATAGCATGAAAATTCATAGTAAATATAGAAACATTTTATTGGAAATTATCTGTTTCCTGTTTATACTGTTGTTTGTATATGCAGCGATGAGCAAACTATTGGTCTTTGACCAATTTAAGATCCAAGTAGGGCAATCTGCCATGTTAACGCCCATTGTAGATATCATAGCCTGGGGAATCCCTTTCCTTGAATTTGTCATCGCATTGATGCTTATCATCCCGCGATTTAAACGCTTGGGGCTTTATGCCGCCTTTACCCTTATGGTCATGTTCACAACCTATATCTTTATCATTTTGAATTTTAGCAATGATATTCCCTGTTCCTGTGGGGGCGTTCTCGAGAAATTGGGATGGACTGAGCATTTAATATTTAACATTGCCTTTGTTTTTCTTGCCTTTACGGGCATCCTACTAATGAGTAATGACAAAATGAACAATGACAATAAGAACACCTCCAAAAACTATTTATACGATATATACGCATGATACGTAAAAAAACCTATACCGTTCTTTTAATCTGTACCATAGGCAGTATGAGCCTTGTTGTATTGATGTTTATCTTAACAAAAAAAGAGATACAGCGAGACATGAGTTTTAAACGTGGATTTCTTCATGATGCCCCAAAAAAAATTCATGAATTGGATCTGGAATACAATAACTATTATATCGCCGGAGCGGCCGATGGACAAATCTATCTGGGAAACCCTCAATCGCCCTTATACCTTACGGTACTGGACACGGCACTTCAAAGCAAAGAAGTGATTCATTTAACTATGGATCAGGATAGTTTGCCGTTACGTTCCCCACAGCTCCGGGTGACTCCCCCTTACTTCTTCTTGATGGACGGTACCGTTCCGTATGTCCTTAGGGGGCGCACCAAGGACTGGAAAGCACACTCCATATTAAAAAACCCGCTTTATTTCTCTAATGCCCAGCCTATGGACTCGGTTACCTTAGCGATACGAGCCATAAGTAACAAGACCAAAGAGCTTGTGCTTGGTACCATAAGCCTTATGGATACAGCAAAGGCCAACCTCTCTTACAAGCTCTTGGAAAAACAAGTGGATGGCATTTTTGATACTGATGGCACCCTTCAGTACAACCAGCAGTTACGACGATTGATATATACCTACCGCTACCGCAACCAATATATTGTAGCCAATGACAGCCTCCAATTGCAATTATTGGGAAACACCTTGGATACCATAAGCCAGGCCCAAATACAAGTGGGCACCATCGCCTCTAAAAACCAACGGAAACTGGCAGCACCTGCCCTTACGGTGAATAACTACAGTGCGACCTCTGGAAACTACCTATTTGTAAACTCCAAGCGTTTAGGAAAAACAGAGTCTTTGTTTTTATGGGAACAATCATCCGTTATTGATGTCTATGACCTTACGGAAAACAGCTATCAATTTAGCTTTTATGTAGCCGATATAGAAACGCAAAAACTAACAACATTTCAAGTACTCAATGATAAATTCATAGGACTCATCGGTAACCATATCGTTACCTACCAACTAGGGGATCGTTTTAAGGAACCGCAGCAGCCTCCAGCCACAACGGCTCTAAATTCAAAAAAACAAGTATCGGAATACCGATAAACAATACTGCAGTCAGGGCTAAGACCGAAAACCTGTAAAAAAGAGTAGGTCACTAATAATTTAATTTTAAATACTTTTATTATGAAATCAAAAATTTTTAAAATCGTTTTACCAGCGTTTGCTCTGGTGTTTGCCATTACCGCATCGCTTGCTTTTACACCTGCCGAAAATGGTAAGGCAGAGGATGCTCCAGTTAATAAAGGATGGTACCAAAATCCTGATGCAAACAACTGCGTACAAATCATGCCGATTCAATGTCAAACTGATATAGCTCCGCAGATTTGTACTACTATTGTATTTGGTGTAGAGCGTCAATTGTTTTATACAGCAACTGGCGACATTACGACCCCATGTAATATTACTTTGTATAAAAGACCAAATGGAAATGGACAATAATCGCTATACGAGATTATTGCAGCATTTCAATGATTAGAGAAAGAAGCCGTCTCACAACTTGAGACGGTTTTTTATTTCAAAAAAATTGAGATATTTTGTATAGTTATATTTAATTTATAAACGTCTACAAACGTAAGTTCGACGTCATGTAATCTGATATTCAGATGTTTAAATAGTTAAATAAAAATAAAAAAAACCGATATCATTACAAAACCATAGTTCAGGTTGACAAACATACTCTGTAACTTTTAACTGTTTAACCGTATAATCGTTGAATCGTATATCACAAGCTTCATTGGCACATCAAACTTTGAACTTTGAACTTCTAATATTGCATATCTAACATCTAACTTAGTCAAAATTTATATTGAACTCAGGTTGTTAGAATATGGCGTTTACAAATTCCAATTGTTTGCCCTTACCAAAAGGCTATATTGATTGACTTCTGTGTATGTCTATTATCTTTTCCTACTTAGAAATTAAAAGTTAAATCTCAACAGTACCTGATGAACTGCCAACGGTTTGAAACAAAACATTCTTTCCAGAAAATTCATCTACGATTTGGATACGCGCCGTGCCGCTTTTATTTAATCAAAAGACCTGTCAGGGTTTTAAACCCTGACAGGTCTTTGCCTCTAAGCCAAAATAGCAATTGAACTTAGACCAAAACCACCTCGTCTCCTTTTAAAGGAGGAGAGTTTTAAAGGTAGCAAAATACCATGGTTATACCCATATCGAAATCAAAACGACAAACCACTTCTTCCCTTTTTTAAGGGAAGGTGGATTTAAATCCGATAAGATTTAAAGACGGAAGGGTAAAACATTTTGAAAGCTAAAACCACCTCGTCTCCGGTTTTTTTCAGTGAAACCGAATCCACGCCTCCTTTTAAAGGAGGAGAATTTTAAAGGCAGGAAATATTGTGGTTATATACTGGGGCTTCCCTCGACAAGCTGGCTCCTACATAAAACATCGACTGGCTATTTTTTTAACGCTTGGTCCGGCTTACAAACAATTTCATAGGTATCAGCTCCTTTTAGGATGGTTTTGGCGATTTCCTGAATGTCCTTTTTGGAAATGCCATTGATGATGTTCTCAAAGTTTTTGGGATCGTGCCTGTTATAACCCTCCAAAATATAATCGGTGAGCAGACGCATATATTCACTATTGTTGTCTTTGGCTTCTTTCCGTTCTTTGAGATAATTGGTCAATGTCTTATCCAAATCACTTTGATCGATATCGCCTTCTGCCAATTTATGGATTTCGTTATGTACTATTTTGATAAGCCCTTCCTCTTTTTCTGGGTTAGCATCAAATGCTATCGAAATCGTGGCTTGTTTTCGTGGTTCTTTTAATAATTGTGCATTGACACTAGCTCCATAGGTACCTCCTTCCTGCTCCCTGAGGGTTTCGGTATAGCGTAATTGCAGGAGGTCGCCCAAGGTTCTTACAAGCCATTCATTTTTAAGGCTATAATCCAAGTTATTTCTATAGCCAATACTAACGGTACTTTTAGGGTCTTCCATCTCCAAAAAGACATCTTTATCTATATGCTTCCGCACCCAATCTGGGGTATTGTCCATCCATTGTTCTTTGCCCTTTTCGGTAGGCAGACTGGCGATATAGGATTTCAATAAAGGCCGGATGCTGTCTATTGGGACATCACCGACTATAAAAAATTGGAAATCTGCGGGGTTTGCAAAACGCTCTTTATACAATTTCTTGATGGTTTCGAAATCAATCTCCTTGGCATAGTCCTGATCGAACAAGCGGCGTTGGGGGTTATCATAACCATACAGAGCTACCGTAACACTATCGCTAATCTTGGCATTGATATCTTTACTTCTACGCATGATATAATTGTTGACATTGCCCATCAGTACCTTAAAGGCGGCTTCATCAAATCGGGGTTTTACAAAATGAAGATAAACCATTTGCAGGAGGGCTTCCACATCCTTGCTTGTCGAGTTGCCGTTAATACCTTCCGTAATATTATTGATGTATATGGTCGTATTTGCCGATTTGCCAGCCAGAACTTTTGTGAGGTCGGTAGCGGAATAATCGCCCAAGCCTGAAAAGTCAACGGTATTTTTAACCATACTGGCCGATGGTAGGTCATCATCCTTAACCAATGACAGTCCGCCATCACTAACGGCTTTGAACTGGACATCGTTTTTGTTTTTATTGGAGAACTTATAATGTACCTTGACCCCATTACTTAGCGTAAAGGTCGTGGCATTTAGTTTTTGGGACGTATATTCGAAATTGATCTCTCCTGGTGTTATGCTGTTATCTGAAAGGAGGGTCTTTCCAGCAAATCCATCGGTATATGGGGCAAGGGTGCCATCGTTCTCAATTTCCATTAGGATTGCCTCGGCTTCTTTTTTAGTGAGATTGTTTTGACCCTTTACTCCTGTTACCAACAGGTAGCGGTTATTTTGTGTATATAAATTGCTTATCGCCCGGTGCACGTCTTCTGCCTTTAACCCTTTGAAGATGGATTTTACAACTTCGTATTCCTGTTCCACATCGGTCATGGTAGCATGTTCCAAATAATTATTTTTGATGGTTTGGATGAGCTGGCGATGGGACTGTTCGTCCTTTTTAGAAATAGACTTTTCATAAGAGGTCTCGAACTGATGGATGGTTCGATTCAATTCTTCAGGTGTAAATCCAAATTTGACGGCTCGGTACACTTCGGTCATGGCTATTTTATAGGCTTCTTGTTGCTCATTGGGCTTTGGGTATATTTGACAGGTGAAGGACTTGGTCGTTCTCGAATGGTCGCCAAAGCCAATGTGTGCCCCAAGAAAGGGTGCCTCGGGTTTCTGGCTTATTTCCTTTAACCTTGCTGAAAGCATGGTCGTGACCATAGCGTTGAGCAGGTCGGTCTTTAGATCGGCGACCGTTTCTTCCCGTAACCTTTTGGGATGGCGGATGCCAAAGGTAATCTGTGCCGTAGAAACTTCTTCATCCAGGGCCATAACATATAAAAGTACCTCGTTATCACGAATTTGGGTGTTGATACGTTGCTTTGGATGTTTGATTGGGGGAATGTCGGAAAACCGTTCTTTTATCTTTGCTTCCATACCATCCAAATTGATATCGCCTACCACTGCTATGGCCTGTAGGTCGGTACGGTACCAGTCATGGTAAAAGTCGCGTAGTGCCTTATATTCAAAATTATCAATGACTTCCATTTTCCCTATCGGGAGTCGATTGGCGTAGATGGTGTTGTTGAACATTGTGGGCAATTGTTGTTGTAATATACGCATGTTACCGTTTTGGCGGGTGCGCCATTCTTCTTTTATGACGCCACGTTCGGCATCGATCTCGGCATCGGTTAACAACAGATTGTTGGCCCAGTCTTTTAATATCAACAAACCCGTATCGATCATATCGGGCGTTGTGGGCATGTTGTCGATGTTATAAACGGTTTCGTCAAAAGAGGTATAGGCATTGATGTCCTTACCGAACACCAGGCCTTTTTCCTGAAGGGTATTCAAAATGCCCTTGCCTTCAAAATGTTTGGTACCATTCAATGCCATGTGCTCCAGAAAGTGTGCCAAGCCCTGTTGGTCATCGTTTTCAAGCACAGAGCCCACATTTTGGATGATGTAATAGCTGGCGACGTTTTTGACCAAGGTTGATTTTGCGATGTAATAGGTCATCCCGTTTTCCAGCACGCCCTTTCGAATGTTGGTGGTTTGGGGCAAGAGGTCATTTTTATGGATCGTTTGCGCCGAAAGGACGGTACAGAACATAAAGCTTAATATAATCACTACATTTTTCATGGGTTCATTTTTATTGCCTGCACTGCCGGCTGGAGGAACATCCAAATAATCATTTTTCTGTGTGTTTAAAAGTTGATTATGGCTGTTTTATTTATTTACGCTTAACAAGGTTTAAAAAACACGACACCCCATCCTCTAATGGGATGCCGTGTACTCCCGATAGCTATCGGGATCAAAATAATGCTCAAAATATGAATGACTAATTCAAAATAAAATAAAGAAGTGGTTTAAACTTTTTCCAATTGGCATACTTTGATTTCTTTTATACAATGTCTAGAGGGATTAATTATTTTCTGTTTAAATATTAACTAATAATGAAAAAATGGCTGTTAATCCCTCATATGACATGCATCATTGTTTATGTTTTAATCATTGAATATTCATTTTATATTATTATGTTCTTTTAAACCGCTTTCTAAAAATGTTATGAAATTGTTGACATCGAGGTCGTAGGCCTTTGGTTCTACCAATTTTTGGCCGTCTGCATCTATGAGCACATAAAACGGTTGGGCGTTGTTGTTATACGCCACTATTTGATAATCGGCGTTCTGTTTGCCAATGGACTTTTTGGTCTTACCGTCATATTCAGATACATACCACTCTTTTTCAGGTAATTCCGTTTTCTCATCCACATACAATGCCACCACAACATAGTCTTCGTTTAAAATTTTCAATAGCCTTGGGTCACTCCATACCCTTGCTTCCATTTCCCTGCAGTTCACACAACCATGACCTGTAAAGTCTATAAAGATGGGCTTGTTTTGTGCCTTAGCACAGGCTTTTGCTTGTTCCAGATCGAAATAGCCTTGAAGGCCGTGTGGTAAATGGAGCATGTTAGCGTATTTTGGTCTATCACACGCCCCTACCTCTTCCCCTCGAAGGGGAGAGACTTTATCCCCCGTAAGGGGAGAAATGGCTCTGGATGACATAGGATTTGTATTCATGACGAACTCCTGTGATGTTAGTGGCGGTAAATAGCCTGATAAAGCCTTTAGGGGTGCTCCCACCATGCCCGGAATTAAATACACGACAAAACTAAAGATGATGATGGCGAGCATTATTTTTGGAACGCTTGCTTTTTGATTCGCTGTGGTATGTGGCAGTTTTAATTTACCAATAAGAAATAGCCCCAGCAAGCTAAAAATGACAATCCAAAAGGCTAAATAAACCTCTCTGTCCAGAATGCCCCAATGGTACACCTGATCGGCGACACTTAAAAACTTTAGGGCAAATGCCAGTTCCAAAAAGCCCAAAACAATCTTGACATCCTGTAACCAACCCCCGGATTTCGGCAGTTTTTCAAGCCATTTAGGGAAGGCCGCAAAAAGGGTAAAGGGAAGCGCCAATGCCAGTGAAAAAGCAAACATGCCCGCTACGGGCTTGATCACCGCACCACCGGCCGAGAGCACCAATACGCTACCAACAATAGGTCCCGTACAGGAGAACGATACCAATACCAACGTAAAAGCCATAAAAAAGACACTTAACCAACCGCCCTTATTACTTAAAGTATCCATTTTATTCACCCATTTATGAGGCAGTGTTAGCTCGAACATGCCCAAAAAAGACGCCGCAAAAATTAAGAAGATGAAAAAGAACAAGACGTTTGGCAGCCAATACGTGCTTAACCAATTGGCAAACTCGGGGCCGTTGATACGTGCGACAATACTACCGGCTATAACGTAGATTAAAATAATAAAAAAGCCATAAAGCAGTGCTTTAGAAAACCCCTTGCGCTGTTTTGTTTTTTTGGTGGCTTCACTTCCAAAAAAACTCACTGTTAGTGGAATTAGGGGAAATACGCAAGGGGTTAGTAGGGCTGCTAAACCTGAACCGAATGCCAATATCATGAATGTCCAAAATTCGTTCATCTGTATATTTTGTTTGTTTTTATATTTGTTTAGCCCGTTGGGATAATTGCTTTATCTATGCTAATTTTATATAAATTGTCATGGGAGCCTGTCGAAATGTATTTTCTAGTGTCTTCGACAGGCTCTGACTGACACTTGAGTGCTAAATTGAGTTTTTAAATTAACGTGAGTTCGATTTAAAAACAATTCTATACTTAAGGATAAACTCCACTATTAATGGAGAGTTACCTTGAGATTTTATCTTGAGTGCAGCCGAAAGACTCAACCTGACAAACGATAAGCTCAGTTTGACTAACTAATATCATTATATATTGCTTTTTATAGAAATAAAAATGATATTTCAGACTGACAAATGCTCTATGTTTTAGCCTGTCGAAGCTGCATGAGCAGAAATAGCTAAAAGACTTCGACAAAGCCTGTGCTGAGCTTGTCGAAGTGCTCAATCTGATTATGTTTATCAAACTGAAATGATTTGAAAAGTCTGTCATACTGTCGAAGCCTATCATTGACATAAACTTGGGATTAATCCTTATGTCGCACCCAAATTCCCCATACTTTTTGCTTTCATTTTATATTCATTACACGGTCTGTTATGATTTATTTATTTATTGATTGTTTTAATCTGGAACTCAAATTCGTCATCTCCCAGAATGCATTTGCCATCAACCGTCGTACAGACCTGATAGGTATAACTTCCTTTTATTACTGGATTCTTGGAAAGGATTTTGACTTTTTGGCGAAATTCCGCTGTGCTCTCAAAATAATTGACATCGACTTCAAAAACGTCATCGTATTTCTTTTTAGCACCTATGGCCACAACATCGCCCACTAACTTATAACTGCCATTAGGCGAAAACGCGAAAACGGTGGGCAAGGGGCCTATTTTGTAGTCCTGGACATTGGAATATAAATGCCAAGTGGCATCCAATTGGATTTTAAAGATGAGTTCGATAACATCTCCTTGTTTGATGTCTTGCTTTGATAGCTTGCTGGTCCATTTTGCCGGCGTTAAAATCTGGGCGGACACTGGGATTCCCATTAAAAGGTTTAAGACAATTAATATTATTCTTTTTTTCATTCCACAGGTTTCATTTAAACTTTAAAAAGGCCTTATTTCTATTTTTCTTCTAATTCCAAATATTTACGGATGAGCGGTTCCAACCTTTCACCCCGCGCGTCTCTATCTACTATAATGCCTTCCTTATTTAATAACCATACGGTAGGTAATGACGTTATTCCATACAAGGCGTGAAGGCTTACCGATGCATCCGACCCCTGGTCCAAACGCTGTGGCCAATTGGCACCAGTCTTTTTGAGAATGCCTTCTATCCTGTCTTTAGCGGCATCATTATCTGCGGCGATCCCTATTACCTCAAAGCCCTGATTACGGTATTTGTCATATAGGCTCCTCACATGTGGCATTTCTTTAATACAGGGCGCACAATAGGTTGCCCAAAAATCAATGAGTACCACTTTGCCTCTCATTTTGGCAAGATCTACTTTGGTGCCATCCATAGCGGTAAATGCCATTTCCAATGGCTTGGTATAATCCACTCCTTTTAATGTCTCGATGGCCTCTACATTTTCGGCGGCTACTTTATGTAAGACTTTAATTCCTTTTTGGTCTGCCTGTGGGTGATCGCTACTTGTTATTTCAAAGAAGTATTTCCAATAGGCATCGGCCGCAACTGGTGAAAAATTTTTGAGCAATGTCAAAATATTCTGAACACGATCGGACACGATTTCCATGGATGCATATTTGTTGGCGTGATGTTCCAGGCGTAGCCGAATGTGTTGCCAGTACTGCTGGTCAAACCGATTCCAATAATCAGCCTCCAACTTTTCCTTTTCTAAGGGACTATATAACCTTAAAGCCTGACGAAACTCACGGCTGATCAGTTGAAATTCTGCACCTTCTTTACGTTTTAAGCTTGTATTGGATGCCAGTACACTTTCTGCCATAGCGTCCCCTGTTTTTCGCCATTGTTCCCATGCCACAGTATCTACCGGCAATAACCGTAGAAACCTCTTAAAATCCTTAGGTGGTATACTGGCCAACAGCTGTACAAGACTGTCAGGGATGGTTTTAGGAACAAAATAAGGTTCAGCATAAGCGTTAAAGAATAGACCTAAGGCCCTATCGCGACGCTCATCTTGTGGGTAATTGTTCCAAAACGCTGCTGCCAATCGAGCTCTTTTTCTTAAAAATCCATCCTCATACCGCCTTATTTCTAAAACACCCCCTTCTCTAGCCCTTTGAGCTTCTTCAGCAGAGCCTAAATAGGTCATCGCATCTTCTAAAGCTTTCCAGTCTATATCTGCTTGTGTTTCTATAACTGTCGTATTTGTATTCGGTTCTTGCGCTTGCATGTTAATGGTAAAAAAAACAAGCAATGGCAGGATGCTATTTTTTAACCTTGGCAAGGTTGTACCTTTGAACTTTTTAATCGTATTCATACTTAATTTGTTTAAACTATTTAATTACTATTTTAAGTGAGTTCTATATAAATTTTCTTTTTTATACTTATCGTAACTTATTATTTTTAAGCTTTTTTGTCATTTAGACAACGTGAGGAACGAGCGACGAAAAACCTTTAGGTTCAGTATAAGCTAAACCTCATAATTATGGGATTCCTCCTCATGCTTCGTTCGGAATGACAACAATTTTCATTAAAAAAACTTAACTAACTGATTAATAGTTATTATTATACCGAACTCTCGCTATTTTACCGTAACTACAACATCTATCTTTTTTCTAACTGGCGGATAACAGATATAGTCATTACAGGTTTGATATATTATGTTGACCTTAATAGTTTGTTTACCGGGCTTTACATTTTCACATGTTTGGAATTTTTGGGACATTCTAATATCGTTGCCCCAGTAGGTATCCAAAAAACCAGGCTTATTTGGTAATTCCAATCCGCCTATTTCTTTTAAGCCCGCTGGCACTTCAAAGCTTACGTTGGTAGCAATTTTACCCTGCGCGGTGTTCATATCAATAGGTGCATATATATACCAACCGGGTTGGGTACTAAACGTCGTCGTAATACTAAACGCTTCTCCTGCTTTTACTGTTTCCGGTGAATCGATGGTATAGCTTACAGGATCACCTGATGTAGATTGTGCCATCACAAGAGGCCCCGTTGTGCCTACCATCACCCAGCATGTCATTATCATTAATGCTTTATAAATCATAATCATACTTTTTTAACTGAAGTGGTTTAAACTTTTACGATTGAAGCGAAAATCAGTCATTTTTTGTCCAATCGAAGTCTTTTTTGAGTTGCATAGCATCGCTACGGAAAGAAAAAAAGACGTAAAGTGGGCAAAAAAGGCGATTTTTTAGCCAATTAGAAAAAGTTTAAACCACTTCATAATTAGTTTTATGTGCTATTCCTATTATATAGATGTTCTCTCAATTGGCTAGGTTGAAAGGCAGGTGCTCGTCCCTATTTTTCTCCTAGCATCACGTATACATATCCCTTATGAGCAAGCGTACGATGTACCCCTTTCCCATAGTAACGTTCGTATGGTTCTTTATCCGACACATAATACTTTTTCAGTGCCTCTTCCTTTCCCATCGCAGCTACGATACTGTCATGACGTGCCTGCTGAATTTCTATATTTTCTTTAAAACTATCAGGGTAATAAAGAGGATTGAGTTTGCCAATGCCCGTATCGTGTTCCCAACTCCATGACAGGTCGTGGTCAAAGGTTCCTTTTAATGTGGCAACACTCGTTCCTATCAACAGGTCATTCACCCCGTCATTGTTCCAATCGGTTACACATATATTGAGCCAGCTCCCCGGGAATTCCTTCTTGCCATTTTTGGTTTTGAACAAAGGGACGCCCGCTTCAAAGCGCAGCACTTCTTTCCCGCCTACCGGACGGTCAGGTGTTTTAACGCCACGGAAAAATGTTACCGCTGCATTTTTTCCTTTATCGGTAAAAGCATCTGTCATTAAAATATCGAGTGTGCCATCCCGGTCCCGGTCAACTACGTAAGGCACCATGTTAACTGAAGAGTGGGATTCAAGTTGCTTACCATGTACGTCATATAACAGCTCCCTTTTTCCGAACTTGGGAACGGATTTGGTCCCTATATTTTCACAGATCCGCAATGCCTCCCCCCCTACAATCATATCCTGGTCCCCATCATCATCAAAATCACCAAATGCAGCGGAAGAATACATCCAATATTTCCTACTTTTAAAATCTGTGATTGGAGGTTCATGAGATGCCTTAAAATAATCCAGGTTACTCCAACAATCCCTTATAGGGTCATAAGCTTCCTCCAGCTTTATACCGTGTAAAAACCCATTGGCACTGCCCCGAAACCAGGTAATGTATCCGGGTGTGTACTGGCCCGATAACAGATCGGTAAAGCCATCGTTATCCAGATCGGCGAAGCGGGGGGTAAAGGGGAAACAGCAAAACGTATAAATGGACAATGGTGTGCCCGTACTTTCCTTTAACTCGGGTATTTCCCTGGCATATATAAATTCATCAGAAAATTCAGGAGCCGCATCCGTTCCCTTATTTTGGTATACCCGTATATGATGTCCTGTGATAACGCCCCATTGGCGACCACTTCCAAATTCCCCTATCAATACATCTTTTTTACCATCACCATTCCAGTCGTACACTGCAGGGGCCACCCATCCATTGCCTTCGCCCCTCACCGGAAGGGAATCGCCCATGATCAATTGGGGCTTGCCCAGTTTAGGAGCTCCCGGGATATCGGCGTGGATGAGTTCGGGGAAATCATTGGGGCCCAACGTGTTTTTAGTGTCTTTTTTTTTGACCGTCTGTACATCACTTTCTGTATTTACATTGCATTGTGTATTTACAGCACAAAACAGAAGACTCACTATTAAGATTATTCTATTCATTTTTTATTGTTCTTTAAATTTATTATGCATACTTATCCATTTCCTGGTCCAAAGGAATGGGTTGGTAAAGAGTACTATTTTGGTTTTTTGGGCTCCATAGCCTATACGCTAACTGACACCATCACTTAAAGTGTCCAGTCGGCACTCGATCCTATTTTTCTCCCAGCATGACATATATATAGCCTTGATGTGCCAGTGTTTTATAGGCTTCTTTTTTGTAATAGTGCTTAAAAACATCTTCCTTCGTCTGACGACCTTTCTTTCTCCATTCCTCATCACTAAGCCCCGATTCTTTTTGGTTTGCTTCTGCACGTTCCATGCTTTCTAATATTAATCTCTTCAAACTAGCGGATGTATATGCCAGATTTTTTTTTCCAATGCCTGTATCATGTTCCCAACTCCATGACAGGTCGTGGTCAAAGGTCCCGTTCAATGTGGCAACACTCGTTCCTATCAACAGGTCATTCACCCCGTCATTGTTCCAATCGGTCACACATACATTGAGCCAGCTCCCCGGGAATTCCTTATCGCCATTCTTGGCCTTGAACAAAGGGATGCCCGCTTCAAAGCGCAGCACTTCTTTCCCGCCTACCGGACGGTCAGGTGTTTTAACGCCACGGAAAAATGTCACTGCTGCATTTCTTCCTTTCTGCATATAAGAATCCGTCATTAAAATATCGAGTGTGCCATCCTGGTCCCAGTCAACTACGTAAGGCACCGTGTTAACTGAAGAATGGGATTCAAGTTGCTTACCATGTACGTCATATAACAGCTCCCTTTTTCCTAACTTGGGAACGGATCTGGTCCCTATATTTTCACAGATCCGCAGTGCCTCTCCCCCTACAATCATATCCTGGTCCCCATCATCATCAAAATCACCAAATGCAGCGGAAGAGTAGATCCAATATTTCCTACTTTTAGGAGTTGTGATTGGAGGTTCATGAGATGCCTTAAAATAATCCGGGTTACTCCAACACTCTTTTATAGGATCATAAGCTTCCTCCAGCTTTATGCCGTGTGAAAATCCATTGGCACTGCCCCGAAACCAGGTAATGTATCCGGGTGTGTACTGACCCGATAAGAGATCGGTAAAGCCATCGTTATCCAGATCGGCGAAGCGCGGGATAAAGGGGAAACAGCAACCTGTATAAATGGACAACGGGGTGCCCGTACTTTCCTTTAACTCGGGTATTTCCCTGGCATAGAAAAATTCATCAGAAAATTCGGGAGCCACATCCGTTCCCTTATTTTGGTATACCCGTATATGATGTCCTGTGATAACGCCCCATTGGTGACCACTTCCAAATTCCCCGATCAATAGATCTTTTTTCCCATCGCCATTCCAGTCGTACACTTCGGGAGCCGCCCATCCATTGCCTTCGCCCCTCACCGGAAGGGAATCGCCCATGATCAATTGGGGCTTGCCCAACTTAGGGGCTCCCGGAATATGGGCATGGATGAGTTCGGGGAAATCATTGGGGCCCAACGTGTTTTTAGTGTCTTTCTTTTTAACCGTCTGTGCATCACTTTGTGTGTTTACGGCACAAAACAGAAGACTCGCCATTAAGATTATTATTCTATTCATTTTTATTGTTCTTTAAATTTATTATGCATACTTATCCATTATCCTAGCCCAAAGGAATGGGCTGATTATGGCTAACATTCTATTTTGTTGGTTAATTAGTTCGTTCTAGGTTCCTTCATGAGATCTCCCCCTTCGCGGGCAATGTCATTAAGTTAAGTATGATTATTCTAAATTGTCACATTGAGTATTATCGAAAATGAAAATATATTTTTATTTGAAGATAGAAGCGCAGCTTGCGAAAGGCTTAACAGAAAAGAGTTTGACAAAGGTTTCGACTGCCTGTCCGCAGATAGACGGACGTTCAGATTGACATCCGAATATATTTTTATTTTTGTCATACTAATATTTATTGTTTTGTTCATGGCACTTATAACCGCTTTCCCAAAGTTTCCGTTTGAATTGCGAAAGATGGTTTTAATTCTAGATTCTATTTATGAGATCCCCGCATTTATGAGATCCCCGCCTTCACGGGGATTTAATTATCGTACCCATCATTTTGAGGCAATAAATTGGGATTCAACAAAATTTCAGATTCAGGAACTGGAAACAGAATGTCTGTATGCTGCCATCCAGATTTTATGGGTGCCAGGATTTCGGCGGCCCTTCCAGTTCTTTTTAAATCGAACCAGCGCAGTCCTTTTTCTGTAAATAGTTCTACCTGTCGTTCTTGAATAATGGCATTCAGCAACTCGTTTAAGGTGGCGGCTGTGGTATTTGGCAATCCTGCCCGAGTTCTAATTTTATTGATGTCTGCTTGTGCACCAGCTATTTTATCCCCGCCTTGATGTGCCCGTGCTTCCGCACGGATTAAATACTGTTCTGCCAATCGAAATACCACTGTATATTCCAATGAAGTGGGATTATCGTTAACCTTTGTATCGCGCGCCTGTTGGTATTTATACGCATAATACCAAGTATTTGCACCCACCGTTGATTTCCCGATCCAATCAGACTTACGCCGATCATTAGGTTCGAATGCATTCATTAGAGAGGCACTTAAAACAGGTCTAACGCCTGGGGAACCAGGAAAGATGAATCTATTGCCTTCCAAGGTATTAAATCCATCCTGAGGAGGTTTGATTTGCCATATCGATCCTGATGAATTCTTTTTAAACACCTTTTTTAAATCTGGCTCCCATACAAAGCTGTTAATGACCTTACTTGCAGTGGCATCTGCAAGCTCCCATTGTTGGGTATATAAATAGACCCGTGCCAATAGAGCATCTGCAACTGCTGTGTAGGCGCGTACCCGCTCTCCCGAAACCGAAACATCTGCACCCAACAACCCCGAAGCCGCTGTTAAATCAGTTATAATATGGCCATATACGACCTCTACCGGCATTCGCGCTACCTTTGTGTTCGCTATATAATCGGTCGTGCGGATATAAGGAATGGGGCCATACAGCTCCACCAATAAACTATGCAGATAGGCCCTAATAAACAGGGCTTCGCCCTTTATTTGATTTTTGTCTTCGAGGCTCAAGGCTGAAGAATTATCAACGCCTTCTATCACAGCGTTGGCTTCATAGATCCCATTATACGCGTCACTCCACCAACCTGATACTGTAGGATCTAACGCAGTCACATTATGCGTATAGATTGGGGTCAGATTATTGACCTGATCCAGTTCATCGGCATATAAGCCCATCTCTTCAGATAGGTTATATACAAACCCTGTACGTATTTGGGCATAGATACTTCTTAAGGCTGCCGTTGCTGTTGTCGCATCTTCAAAGACCGCTTCGGCAGTCAATCGATCTGTGGGGAGGTCAACATCCACAAAATCATCGCAGGACGACGTCAAAACGGAAATCAATAAAAGCAGATATAATCCTTTCAAAATACCAAACTTACCCTTTATAGAATGGATTAAGAACTCTATTATGTATCTCATCACATATATTTTTTTAAGTTGCATAAAAACTGTGTTTAATGTTAAAAACCTAAATTTAGACCCAAAGTAAATTGTCGTAATGGCGCTAAATTATCTAATGCCGATACTTCGGGATCGACACCATCATATCCTGTTATAACAAATAGGTTCTGCCCATGCAGATAGACACTTACATCCATGCTCTTTGTTGCAGTCTTGGGAACCGTATAGGACAGCGATACATTTCTCAATCGGATAAAGGAGGTATCCGTCACTGCCACATCACTGGATTTATACCTATTTGCTGCCGTTGCTAACGCACTATTAGATAAATAATAGCGTTGGATCGGGCTCTCATCGCCCGGTTGCTGCCAACGGTCCCATAGACTTACAGGCATATTTTGAAGTGTGCTCCCAGGATCTCCAAAAAAAGACAGTTCCTTAAAGCCTTCTTGTTTGGTGAACTGGAAGAACACATCCAGTTGTAGGTTTTTATACTGTATGGTATTGCCTAGCCCTCCAACATATTTTGGGGTAGGGTTAGGGTTTAAAAACAATTTAGCGTCATCACTAAAACGGATAGTACCATCATTATTAAAATCTTCAAATTGATACACGCCAGTTTCTGGATCTACCCCGATAGCATGATATATTTTTCGGACTCCTAAAGGTTGTCCTATCACAAAGGATTCTGCAAAAGTCGAGCCTTCCAATCCCGGAAATGCGACTAGTTTGTTTCTATTAGCCGAGATATTAAAGGTCGTACTCCACTTAAATGCATCGCTTTGTATATTTAGTGTACGTAAATCGATTTCAATGCCCTTGTTTTCCACTATGGCGTCATTAAGGTTGCCATCTATGCCAGGAAAGCCTGTAGTGGCAGGCAACGGTATATTAATCAGTTGGTCAGAGGAACGGTTCTGGTACCAAGCGGTTGAAACGAATAGGCGATCCTTAAAAAATCCAAGCTCCACAGCGGCTTCCAGCTTTTTGTTTGTTCCCCAAGAATAAAGGTTAGGATTGTATAGACCTGAAGGCGCCAAACCTGGACCATTGTAATTTCCAGAGTCCTCATAGGAATCATAAAACCCGTAATTATCCACTACGTTATCGCTACCTGTAATGCCATAACTGGCACGGAGCTTCCCAAAGCTTAACACCTGGTTCTGTTTTAAAAATGGTTCCTTCGTAAATATCCATGCCGCCCCCATCGCTCCAAAATATCCAAAGCGTTTACCGGGCCCAAAGCGGCTGGAACCGTCCCGACGCCCTGTCAAGTTCAATATATATGTATCTTGCCAGTTAAAGTTAATCCTGCCAAAGAATGCCTGATATTTATATTCTGAACCTATATCCTGCAAAATCTGTATTCTGTTCGCCGCTTTTAGATTACGCAGTTGGCTATTGCTAGTAAAACCTAATCCATATTGAGACAATTGCTGATCTTTAGTCTGTTGAAAGGTGGCACCCACCAATAGTTTTAGGCTGGTATCTTTCCAATTTTTTTGCCAATTGATCTGTGGTTCCACGCTCCAGGATTTTTGGACTTGATCATTAATAGAAATAGAGGAACCATTGATACTGGACTGACCTGAGGTTGTATTTGGATCTAGGCTTGTATGTGGGGTTTCAAAATAAGTTTTCGTGCGATAGTCGGTAAAGCCCAAACTGGTCTTGAACTCCCATGCCGGGGTTGGATGATAGGATAGTACCGTATTTGCAATGAGGCCATGGGTCAATGCATTATAACTTCTTTCTAAAATAGCCAAGGGGTTTTGCCACGTGGAATTTTCCCAATTTAAGTTGCCTTGGTCGTCATAAAGCGCTGGTGCGTTGGGTGCTAAAGTCCTTGACTGCCTTGTAAAATCACTACCGGGTAAATTATTGGTGTCTGCACCATAGTTTGCCGAAACATTCAATTTTAAACGTTCATCTTCTGATTGGTGGTTTAGGTTAAGCAGCACCGTTGCCTTGTCATATTTAGAATCTCCAGGGAATACAGTAGTCTCACTTGAGTAGCCCCCACTTAACAAAAATTGGGTCTGTGCATTGCCTCCCGAAAAAGAGAGCTGCGCATTATGCCTATAAGCGGTACCTCCAATAAGCACCTCTTGCCAGTCTGTATAACGATCTTGGTCCCATACTAATAGATCGGGCATAGTACGTGATATATACTCGGGTAGGTCTTCCAGTGTGAGACCGTCATTTGTAATGGCTTCCTTGCGCATCTCTAAATATTGCTCGGTGTTCATTAAATCCAAAAAACGGGTCACCCTGCTTAAGGTACTGCTTACATTGACCTTGATCTGGGTTTTTCCCATCTTGCCTTTTTTGGTCGTGATCAATACCACGCCATTGGCACCTCGGGATCCATAAATGGCCGTGGCATCGGCGTCCTTAAGCACTTCAATGCTTTCTATGTTTGCCGGATTTATGGTATTTAAGGGGCTTACCCTTCCGCCAGGAATAGGGCTTTCTGTATTGAAAAGTCCCGAAAATTCAGAACCGTATGGTACCCCATCTACAATATATAAAGGCTCGTTGTCAGGGTTTGCAAAAAACGCTCCTGAATTAGATATAAAATTATCCCCTCGAATACGAACACGATAACTTCCACCAGGAACACCAGAATTCTGGGTAATAACAACTCCGGGAAGGTGTCCTTGCATGGCTGCCAAGGGATTGTTGACCGGTTGTTTTTCCATGTCCTTGGCTTCGATTTTGCTGATGTTCCCGGTTCGTTCCCGTTCAGATGTTATATAATAACCTGCATTAATGGTCACTTCGTCCAAGGTACTGATACTTTCTTTGAGGGACACATCAATGGTCGTTTGGTTACCAACAGTTATCTCTTGTTTTTCAAAGCCCAAAAACGAAAAGATCAGTACATTTTCCGGATTGGGCACGAAAATGCTGTAACGCCCATCAAAATCGGTAGTTACACCTAGGGTAGTGCCCTTTATCAAGACTGTGGCACCCGGTAAGGGATTGCCTAATGGGTCTGTGACCGTGCCAGAGACACGATGTTGTAGGGCTTTTGAATGGGGAGCTTTCTCTTTTATGAGAATCGAATTGTTTTTTGCAAAGATGATATTGACAGGACTTCCATCAAGGGTATGATCTAATAATTTATTTAACCTAATGACTCCTTTTTTGAGATGCACTTTAGGAAAATCTTTAAACAAATCGAAATGGTACACAAACATATAATCTGTTTGCTTTTTAACAATATTGAATACTTCATCAACGGACATAATAGTATCTGCATCTATAACAATCTTGTCGTTTTGAGAGCATGCATGTTTGGGTGCCAAGCTGAACAGCGTTGAACAGAACAAGAATATAAAGGTTCGCATCATAAGCTTTATGAGTTCTTTTCTTGTCCCGAAAGTTATCGGGAAGAAAAGCACATTAGTTAATTCAATTTTCATAACTTTACATGTCATTAATTAGTTAAACTTTTTTTGATTAATTAATACGGCTTAGAAGGGGATGAAGTATGATGTTTTTAGCGAAATTTAAACTTCGTTCCCTTTACTTTTTTATATTCTTTTAAGTGCCAATGTGCCATCTGGTTCCTTTTCATTATAATTTATCTCTACCAATCTTTCGGTGCAATCGTTTAGCGAACACCCCATGTCTTTAAGTTGAAAATTTGTCATTTCGACAAAGGAGGAATCTCATTAAATCCTTACTAAATAATATGAGATTGCTTCGCCAGTTCGCTGAAGCTCGTGTCCTCGTGCCTCGAAAGGACAAAAAACAACTAAATATCTTAACTTAAACATTCTGCGAGTATCAACTGATCCATTGACGTCGTCAAATCCTCTATTTAGCTTACTAATGCGAATCAAGGGTTGAAAATGAGCCTTGCCAATCCGGGAGATACCTTTGCCAAAGTTTTGAACTTTGGCAAAGGTTAAACCTCAACTTACTGAGTATTAATACTCTTTAAAACCCAACCCCTTGATTCGCATTACTATGTATTCATTTTATTAAATTGATTTTGTGAAATCGAAGATTTGACTAAGCCAATACTTCCTATTTAGGTTCGTCAGATCTTCAATTCTTCACTAAACTTTTTATTTTTAAGAGACTGTTTACGCTATTTCTTTATAATTCTTTTAGTCTCCGTACCATTGCTGGTATTGATCTGTAAAAAATACATCCCTTTTGACAGATGGCTCACATCGATTGTCTCTTGTTTAGTCTGTAAGACCAGTTGTCCTAAATTATTATATATGTTAATAGTTTTTAAGTTTAAAATATTTTTAACATACAGGATATCCATTACTGGATTTGGATATACCAATACATTTTGGCGCTTATAATCATCTGTTACAGACAGTGTTGCCAAAGAACTAACTGATAAATTGTCAAATCCCATTATCACTCCAGTATCTGTTGTTACCGTAAAGGACGTGACGTTGATCCAATTCAAATCCACAGAGGCAGCCCCTCCAACCAGTGATGCCTCAACCACCGGATTATCACCTCCGGTAGGGGTAAACGTATAAACTACATTGCTGGCAGCACCCTCTAAAGCTAAAATGGAATTGACCACTACGGGTTGATCGAATGTAAATGTAGACGATGTAGTGCCACTGGCTAAAACAACATTTCCTGATGACCCTCCAAAACCTCCAACAGGAGTGAAGGCCGTACCATCATTAGCAGTATTATCATCATTTGTGAACGTCACCGTGATATCGCCTTTGGTTTCGGTGACATTGTTGCCATTGTCAACGGCATTCGTGTCCCAATCAAAAACAACGGGGGTACTATAAGGATATACTGATAAATTGTCAAATCCCATTATCACTCCAGTATCTGTTGTTACCGTAAAGGATATGACGTTGATCCAATTCAAATCCACAGAGGCAGCCCCTCCAACCAGTGATGCCTCAACCACCGGATTATCACCTCCGGTAGGGGTAAACGTATAAACTACATTGCTGGCAGCACCCTCTAAAGCTAAAATGGAATTGACCACTACGGGTTGATCGAATGTAAATGTAGACGATGTAGTGCCACTGGCTAAAACAACATTTCCTGATGACCCTCCAAAACCTCCAACAGGAGTGAAGGCCGTACCATCATTAGCAGTATTATCATCATTTGTGAACGTCACCGTGATACCGCCTTTGGTTTCGGTGACATTGTTGCCGTTATCAACGGCATTCGTGTCCCAATCAAAAACAGTTTGACCACTAACTGTGTTAAAAGCCAATGCCAATACAATAAATAAAAATGTAATTTTTTTCATAATTAAGGGTATTTAATGGTTAATAATTAGTAGTTAATAATTTTAAATAATAGTGTTTTAGTACATGACAAAAACTGAATCGTGTCACATTGAGAGCTGCCTAAATGCGATTAAAACTAATATTTCCAATGTCTTCGACTGCGCTCAGACTGACATCTGAGTATATTTGGGTTTTGGTCATATACTAGAATAAAACGTTTGTTAAAACGAACTCGCCTTGAACCAAAGTCATAAGCATTTCTTTTCATATCCAAGTCCCACCTGCCAATAGGCGGTAAATTGAGTACCAGTGTTGTATTTATCTAAAGGTTAAAAAAAAGTGTTGTACTTTAGGTTCCCTGTTCCTATCTGACTACAGACTGGTTCACTAAAATGATTTACAGATTTAAAGAATTAATTAGGTTCTAATTGTTTGTGCATATGCATATGACTTGTTCACAAACATCTACCACTTGATTTTAATACGTTCCACCTTTATTTAATAATTAACCTTTTATCGTTTATTTCATAGTTATTGATAAAATTGGTATTCTTAATAGCTGTTAGAATATCCTCAATACTATTGCTTTTGTTGAACGTGCCAATAAACCGTTCTTCTTTTTTTACCCTATTTTCAATGGTCACATCCATATCGTACCATCTTGATAGTACTTTCATAATGTCTTTTAAAGATGTATCCTCAAAACTAAAAACACCGTCTTTCCATGATGTTACATTATAGACGTCGACCGAAGTCATGCTTATATGATTAGTTTTTAGATTAAGGCTTGATTGTTGGTTAGGTGCCAGTACTTTGGGTGTTGGGTGTTGGGTGTTGGGTGTTGGGTTTACTTTTACGCTTACTTTGCCCTCTACCAAGGTGGTATAGATATGGGTCTCATCTTTATAGGCTTTTATATTGAATTCCGTACCTAATACTTCAACGTCTTGGGATTGGTTCAGCACCTTAAACTTTGCTCCCTTATGGTCTGTACTTGGTGACACATCAAAATAGGCTTCGCCATAAACGAGTTCTACCTGACGAACCTCTCCATCGATAAAACTCACCGGATATTTTAGCTGGGATTCAGAATTCAACCAGACTTTAGTACCATCGGATAATCTTATATAGAATTGACCGCCTCTTGGAATCGTTAATGTGTTATAGGCAATCGCTTCGGTCTTCGGTCTTCGGTCTTCGGTCTGGTACACAATCTCCTCGCCGTTACTGGTTACATAGGATGCTTGATAGGTTCTGCCTTTTCCCAGAACGACGTCTTCCCCACTTTCTAAAGTTAGGATGGCTTTATCTGAACCTACTTCTATCGTGTTGTTTACAATAACTGGCTCTGTGAACTGTGGGGTATCGTCTCCTTTATTTAAGAAAATAGTCAATGCAACAATTAAAAGGACAGATGCTACGGCAGCATATCTGTAATACAATAATTTCCTTATTGGCACATGCATCTTACTTCGAACAATTTTCCAGTCTTTTTCCGTTTCAATGCTCTTTAAAAGACTTAGGCGCTTGCCTTCTTTGATGTCCAAGAGCATCTGTTCTTTCGTTTTTTTATCGAAGAAATCAGATTTTTCGAAGTCTCTGCAACTTTCATTCTTTATGAGCGATGCTGCTAATTTTTTTGAAAGTGATTTTATTTTATTAGAATTTTCCATTCGGAATATATTTGCTGTTAGAACTTGTTCCTTTTTAGAACTCGGTTCTTAATAGTCATTACAACAAAAAATAAAAAACGGGTGGTATAAATACCGTGTTTTTTTTATAATGGGCGTTCGGCTTAAGCACCAAGGATGATTTTTACACATCTTATGTAATCATCTTCGACAAACTATCTATGACGTTTTTTAAAATTGTGACTTCGACAAGCTCAGTCTGACAAACGACAAGCTGTCTCACAGGGGAACTATAAAAGTAAGAGGGTAAATAAATTTGTCACACTGAGCTTGTCGAAGTGCTTTTAGAAGAAATCTTGGAATCCTTAGCCTGACAGAGAAGCATCTAACCATACTTGTCGTAGCTACATGTCGAGGTACTAAGAATTGGACTTTGACAGGCTCCTATCTGACAAACTAAACATCATTCTATATTGCTTTTTTTAGAATAAAAATAATCCCTCCGACTGACAAATGCTGGATGTTTATGAATTCTTAATGTTTAGTGCTGTCATGCTGAGCTTGTCGAAGCATAGTCTATCGAAGCTTCTTTATTGATATTCACGCAACTAATCCCTCTCGGACAAGTTATTTTCCTCCAGAGACAAGTTCTATCCGTCTAAGACAAGTTTTTATCCCTTAAGAATAAGTTTTTTTACCCATCTTTATATAACCCCATGTAAAACAGCTGTCAATTTGGCTTTTATACAGGGGATATAGGAACGGACAAACTAAGAACATTCAAGTACCAAACTATAAATCCATAGGGCGTATCGGTAACCATATCGTTATTCCACCGATTACCGATTAAAATACTGCAGTCAGGGATAAGACCGAAAACCCGTAAAAAAGAGTAGGTCATTAACATGTAATTTAAATATTATGAAATCGCCATTAACAACAAGTTTGTTGAAAACAAATACCTATAAAAAAAAGGCGATACCATATGACATTTAAAAAACAATTAAATATTTACATTATGAAATCAAAAATTTTTAAAATCGTTTTACCGGCTTTTGCATTGCTGTTTGCCATTAGCGTATCGCTTGCATTTACTCCTGCCGGAAATAGTATGGTGGAGGAGACTCCTGTTACTGCAGCATTCTACCAAAACCCTGATGAAAATAACTGTACACAGGTTGTTGTTGACTGTGACACTTGTGGTTGTGAGATTTGTACCGCTGTAATATTTGGTATCGAGCGTCAGTTGTTTTTAAAAAACGCAGGAGGCAAATGTAATATTCTCCTATATAAACCTTAACAGTGGTTTTGCAAAGGTTAGTAAATTAGTGAAAAGGTGTCGGTTTTGGACACCTTTTTTAAGTGCTGACTTTCTGAATTATATCATTTAAGCTTTGAAATTTCTGTATAATAAAAGAATGTTTTTTTTTCTTTACACTTATGTAAATCCCTGATATAGGTTGACCACAAAAAGTCAATTTATATATCAGGGACATCCACATCTCACGATTCACCATTTTCACGATTCCACTCATCTTAAAAAACCCAAAAGCTTTCTTAATTTACGGTAGGCCACTTTTTTATGGTCTTTGACGGTATTGACAGAGATGGACAGTGTCTTGGCTATCTCATCATTGGTGTAGTCCTTGATGCTGAGCCTTATCACCTGGGCCGCTTTGTCCGGTAGTGTTCTGATGGCGTTTTCTATGATAACGGTGGTTTCCAGTACCACGGCCTCGGACATAAGGAATTCTTCCGTCTCATGGGTTTCCATGTTTTCCTGCCCATAACGTTCTGTTAGCTGGTGCCGTTTGCTTTTTAGGTGGTTGAGGCATTTATTTTTTACGGCTTTATAAAAATAGCCGGTGGTATGGTTTTCATCTTGAAAAACGGTTTTATCTTCCCATACCTTGATGAAAACCTCCTGAACGATGTCTTTTGAGGTCTCTAAATTATCAAGGTACTTATATGCGAATACACATAGCTGTGGGTACAGGCTCTTAAAAAGCGTGTTGTAGTCCTTAAGTGTTAATTCTTTTTTGCCTTCCCTCATGGCTTTATTAGAATAGAATTAGTCAAAATTATAGCAAATAATAAATGACTTTGGTTGAGATAAAACATGTCATCTAGATATTTTTCGCCCTTTTCTAGGCTTAAATGATTATGAAGTGGTTTAAACTTTTTCCAATTGGCTAAAAAATCGCCCTTTTTTACCCACTCTACGTCTTTTTTTCTTTCCGTAGCAATGCTATGCAACTCTAAAAAGGCTTCGATTGAGTAAAATTACCATTGCGCTGGCTGGCCCGTTCGCTAAAATAACCCACTGGGTTATTTTTTACGCTCCGTCCTGCTTCAATCGAAAAAGTTTAAACCACTTCAATTACTCCTTCCTTGTTACTGACCATAATTTCATTTGTTTAAATTCCCTTTTTATGTTCTTGGTCAGTGTCCCGATAGACACTAGCTCCCAATTATTAATACGGTATGGGTTTAGAAACAAAAAAGGCGCGGAACGCATCTTAGCTTTTTCAAAGTCTGTTTGGCACCGTGTCGCACAAATAAGTGAAATGCCCGCGCTCTAATACGTGGGCATCTTTTTTTGAAAATGGGATCCAAAGGAAAATCTTTTACCGAGAGAACCCATAGACTTTTCGTCTTTAAGGTTTTTATTTACAAATACAATTTCCATATTATACCAACGCAATAATACAGTCATAATACCTCTTTAATTAGAGTCATAATATTTTTTTAATGGTTTTCTTTCAAAATCGAAAACACCATCTTTCCTTGAGATGAGGCTATTAATCCCATTTACAGTTGTAACCCTCATATCATTAGATTGAAAATCTAGATTTGATTGTTGGCTAGGTGCCAGTATTCTGGTTATTGGACGTTGGGTGTTGAGTGCTGGGTCTACTTTTACGCTTACTTTGCCCGCTACCAATGTGGTATAGCTATTAGTCTCATCTTTATTTAAGAATATGGTTAGAGCGACAATTAAAAGTACGGATGCGGCAACGGCATATTTTAATTTTCTTATCGGTACATGCATCTTACTTCGAACCATTTTCCAACCTTTTTCCGTTTCAATGGTCTTTAAAAGGTTCAAGCATTTACCTTCTCGAATGCCCAAACATATGTACTCTTTCGTTTTTTTGAAGAAACCGGATTTTTCGAATTCGCGGGAGTTTGCATTTTTTATTAATTTTATTGAAAGTGGTTTTGCTTTATTGGAATTTCCCATTCAGAATACTTTGCTTTTAGAACACGTTCTTATATATAACAACAAAAAACAAAAACGGGTGGTATAACTACAATACTTTTTTTCAAAACGCAGGTTCGGTTTAAGTACCATGAATGATTTGGCACATCTTATGAAACCGTCTTCGATAAGCTCAACGTGACATTCTACTTTTAACTGGCTAATGGACTAAAATTCATAGGTCATAAATAATTATTCGCTATCTTTTCTAAGCGTTTAATGTCATATGTAGTCAAAGCATGAGCCTGATAAAACCTATTATTGATATAAATTAGATTTTTTATCCTGATGTCGAACTCCAGTTTAAAGCACCAAGATATTCTTTTGATTATCCAATAGCCAAAATCCCCAGAACCTGCCTTAAAAACCCCAGAAGCTTTCTTAATTTGCGGTATGCCACTTTTTTATGGTCCTTGACGGTATTGACGGAAATGGACAGTGCCTTGGCAATCTCATCGTTTGTATAGTCCTTGATGCTGAGCCTTATCACCTGGGCCGCTTTGGCCGGTAGTGTTTTGATGGCATTTTCTATGATAACGGTGGTTTCCACGACTACGGCCTCGGACATAAGGAATTCTTCAGTCTCATAGATTTCTGGATTTTCCTGCCCATAACGTTCCGTTAGCAGGTGACGTTTGCTCTTTAGATGATTGAGGCATCTGTTTTTTACGGCTTTATAAAAATAGCCGGTGGTATGGCTTTCATCTTGAAAAGTAGTTTTGTCTTCCCATACCTTGATAAAAACCTCCTGGACAACATCTTTTGAAGCCTCCAAATTATCAAGGTATTTGTATGCGAATACGCAAAGCTGTGGGTACAAACTCTTAAAAAGCGTATTATAGTCCTTAAGTGTTGGTTCTTTTCTGCCTTCTCTCATGGCTTTGTGCCTTCCCTGCCAATGGACACAACGTCATTTGTTTCGATGCACCTTTTTATGTTCTTGGTCAGTGTATCGATGGATACCAGTTCCCTATTGGTAAAATATACGCTTGGTAACGATCCATAGAACGTGTCGAATTCTTTTCTTGATAAAAGCTGTGTTCCCGTATTGTATGCCAGGTCGGTATATATAATGCCCATAACCTTGAGCGCCGTGCCACAGTGCTCCTTAACGGCATTGCTAAGGCTTGACCTGTCCAGCAACAGGGCCAGTGAGTCTAAAATATCGTGCTGTGGCAGTATAAAGGAGTTGGGGTCTATAGGTTTCTTGTTGTCTTCCATGAGGGTCAGGTTTAGGGTTAATACATGCTTCTTTTATAGTATTATGTAAAGTTGAAGTTACCTGAAAAACAAGGTCAATGACCCATTAAACCCTTAGTGTACGGGAACAAAAAAGGCGTGGAACTCAGCTTACTGCCTTAGAGGTACTGGTATACCGAGGAACAATAAGTGAGCCCACGCCCTAAGACGTGAGCATCTTACCTATCATTTCGTTCCTTTTAAAATTACCAGTTTTCTAAGACGAAATTCAAAGCGAATGCTTCTAATATATTAATACAAAAGAATTGCAATTCACTAATTATTATGTCAAGATATAACTAATTTTATTAACAACAAAATTTCATTATAAATTATTTTATGTTGTTCTATATTTTGTTCAATTTGATTATGGCTAAATATAAAAATGAACAACTTTTAAAAGAAATTGGGGAAAGGATAAAAACTCAAAGAATTAAAAGTGAGTTAGAAATAGAAGATATATCTGAAATGACTGGATTCACATACAACACCATTCGAAGCCTTGAAGATGGTAATGAATTAACTTTAAGCTACTTTGTTGAAATCTGTAAAGCCATTAAATCCCATCCGAAAGACATTCTTGATTTAAAAATAGATCCTCAAACACGATACGAATTATCGCCTTCTAGAAAAGAAAAATCCCGTCTGACTGCTCGGGTAAAATTATATTTGGCAGATAATTACTTCTCAAAAGATAGAACTGCTCATGACATTCTACGAGAACTTGAGGAAAATTATCAAATAAAATCTTCTACTGCAGCCATATCCGTTATACTTAATAGAATGGTTGAAATGGGTATTCTCAAAGCATCAAAAAAGAAAAACATCCATTACTACTCCACAAGGAAAAAGCAATAATAGCCTTGGCTCTATTGGTCTGCACCAATAATAGTTTCTCGTATGGATTCATATTTATTCTAGTTTTTTTAATATTCAGATGTTCCATAATTGCTCCATAATTTGGCATAATAAGTCGCTTACAAAATCACGAATGGTGGTATTCTTTATGATAGATTAAACCAAGTTTCGGTTACTTGCAACTGTTCATGGTCTGGTTTTAAATTTATATAATCATTTTTTAGGGCATCATATTCATAGTCTTTGCCCCAAATATCATAATTGGCTGCCACAGCCTCTATGGCATCGCAGATGGTATCTATCTCATGGTTTGTCATGGTTGGATGGATGGACATCCGTACCCAACCCGGCCTATCAATCAGGCATCCATCCATAATCTTTTTCTCAATGGCCATGGATAAAGGCTCATCTACCTGCAACAGGTAATGTCCATAGGTACCGGCACAGGAACAGCCGCCCCTAGTTTGTATGCCAAAGCGATCGTTCAGTAATTTTACAATAAGGTTATAATGGCAGCCCACCACATAGAAGGAGTAGATCCCCAAGCGATTGGTATGTTCTCCTGCCAAAATGTGGAGATTTGGAATGTTTTTGAGTCTATTGAACACCTCGGCATTAATGGCAGCTTCGCGTTTGAGTATATTGTCCACTCCCATTTGTTCCTTGAGCTTTATGGACAAGGCAATCCGTATCGCTTGTAAAAACCCTGGTGTACCACCATCCTCCCTCGTTTCGATATCGTCTATATAATCCCGGGCTCCCCAAGGATTTGTATAGGAAACGGTGCCTCCACCTGGAATATCGGGTACTAGGTTCCTGTATAGTTTTTTATTAAAAATAAGAACCCCTGAAGTACCAGGTCCTCCTAAAAATTTATGGGGAGAAAACGTGATAGCATCCAAATAAGCCTCTGGATCCTCAGGATGCATATCCATAGCCACGTAAGGCGCCGAACAGGCAAAGTCCACGAAGCATAAGGCATTATGGGCATGGGCTATTTTAGCCACTTGATGGTAATCCGTTTTAATACCCGTTACATTGGAACATGCCGTAATGGCCACAATCTTTAATGGGAGGTCTTTATGGGATTCCAATAAGGTTTCCAAGGATTTCATCCCGATTAGCCCATCCTCTGTATGGGGTATGATTTTCACATGGGCAATGGTTTCCAGCCATGATGTATGGTTGGAATGGTGTTCCATGTGCGATATGAATACCATAGGTTTTAAATGATCCGGAATCTGGGCATAGGGCATGAGCAGCTCCGAGACCTTCAGCCCCATAAGCCGTTGTAATTTATTAATGGCACCGGTCATTCCCGTTCCTACCGTTATCAGGACATCATCATTGTTTGCATTCACATGGGTTTTGATGATGCTTCTTGCCCGATGGTAGGCCTTGGTCATGGAAGCTCCTGTTATAGAGGTTTCCGTATGGGTATTGGCCACAAAGGGCCCGATAGTATCCATGAGTTTTTCCTCTATAGGTCTGTACAATCTACCACTGGCTGTCCAGTCTGCATAAATAATCCGCTTTTTGCCATATGGAGACATAAATTCTTGATTAATTCCGATGATTTGATCGCTGAACTGCTTAAAATAAGCTTTCAAATCAAAACGTTCTGTGATGTTTTCCATGTTATTACTACCCATATATTTTTACTACTATAAATCCATTATTGGTTTGTTTTCGGTAAGACTGTTCTTGATTTCTATTATCAACTGTAACTTATTATTCAAAAATAATCAAAATTAAGCGATTAAATTATTAAATACATAAAAAAAATAAGCAATTACTGGTTTAAATGTAATTTCACATGGTTTAACTTCTAACATTCTTACTCTAAAGGAAATGTGAATTAGGCACGAGCAAAGCGAACTAGCGAAGCAAAACCCAAGGTAGAGCCATCGGGGAATTATTTAACGTGAGTTGTTATGTAATCTCATATCCAAGTGTTTAAATAGTTATATGAATAAAAAAAAACAATATCATTACAAAACCTGAATTCAGATTGATAAACATACTTGTAACTTTTTAACAGTTTAACCGTGTAATTGTTGAATCGTGTATCACAAACTTCACGTACAAGAACCCAATACTAAACTCTGAACTCTGAACTTTTAACATCAAACTTCGTTAAAATTTATATTGAGCTCAGGTTATTTAGATTAAACTTCCGAAAATTTTAAAGGGCTTCGTTTGAGGAGAAAATATTATTCAAAAATGGCAAACACAAAAAAAATAATATTTGCGTATTTACAGCTATGGGAATCGGAATGATTAATCATATTAAAATGCTCTCTTTAATTAGTTTCGGCTACGCTCAATCTTAAGAATTCCAACCAAATAGTGATTGGCGCAACCGAAATCAATTACTAATTATTGATAAGCAGGCACAAATGTCGATGATAAAACTTGCCTGAAAGGGATTAAAACTTATCCTAAAGGGATTTTTTGCAATATTGCTTCAAGAAAAATGAAATTACAAAAGGAGGTACATTATAAACCGCTTCAAATCATAAAGAACTTTTATAGGATTGCTTTCTCAAATCCCTTGGGGTATAGCCATATTTATTCTTGAAAGCTTTGGAAAAATGTGGGACACTTATAAAACCTGTTATATGAGCCACTTCTTTTAAAGGAATATCGGAATGTTGGACCAAAACGCTTGCTTTTCTTAACCTTTCATCTATTAAAAAACGAAAAACAGTTTGTCCATATAGTTGCTTAAATCCTTGCTTTACTTTATATTCATTGGTTCCAAAAGTATGGGCTAATTCTATTAATGGCGAAAGTGGTTTCTCTAGATTTTTTAGAATGTAATCATGAATCTGCCGAATTTTTCTAATATCTGATGAATTTAGGCGAGAGTCTTTATTTTGCTTAGTAGCATAGAGGGATTTCTTAGCCTTTTTATTGTTTTTCTTTCCAGGCATATTCATAATAATATAAACTATTGTTTTTCAATAAAATAGGTATTATATTAGAAGGAACAAACCCCGAAATTGCTCCAAACGGGCCAAAAACGGGGTTTTCTTTTAAAGTGTGATGCCAAAAATAATACGTTTAAGCGAATTTCAATACGAAATTCCAATTTTCGCCATCAATAAAGATTTTGATGGATTTTATGCCCAATTTCTAAAAACCGATTTGGGCAAAATTTACCTTTCCACGCCTTTTTCCGAGCTTGGTCAATCTTTCAAATTGAAAGATTCTAAAAAAGGAACCCATTGCTATTTTAGTCCCAAAGGGAAAATTGCCCTGATGATGCTCAAAAACTATTATGGATGCTCGGACAAGAAACTGATCGAGCTTTTGAATGGAAATATTTTCATGCAGTTTTTTTGCGATATTCTAATTCCCATCGATAAACCGCTGACCAACTTTAAGATCGTGAGCCAAATCAGGATGGAGCTTTCCAAGGGTTTAAATATTAGAAGATCCCAAGAAGTACTTGCCAAGAACTGGATTCCTTATATGAAGGACCTGGACAAAATGTTTACCGATGCGACCTGTTACGAGAGCGAAGTGCGTTTTCCAACCAATCAGAAATTGCTTTGGGAATGCGTTCAGTGGAACTACAGACAAATGGAATCCTTATGCCGCACTTTGAAAATCAAATTGCCCAGGACCAAATATCTGGATTGGTGCAGACGCTATAACGAGTATTCGAAAAAACGAAAGAAACAATCCAAATACCGCACAAAAGTAACCCGAGGGTTACTGAAATTACTGTACAAACTTAACGGTGCACTGGGTCAGATAGAAAATCAATATCCATTTGAATCCACCGCTAAATACAAGCGACAACGATCCATTATTGCCAAAGTTTACCGGCAACAGGCACAAATATTTAAAACAGGAAAAAGTGTTCCCGATAGAATCGTAAGCATCAGCAAAAGTTACATTCGTCCAATTGTGCGGGGCAAAGAAACCAAACAGGTAGAATTTGGAGCAAAAGTGAACAAAGTTCAAATAGACGGAATCAATTTTATTGAGCATATCCAGTACCGTGCCTTCAATGAAGGGACCCGTTTGCAGAGCAGTGTATCTTGCGCCCAAAACCTGACCAAGACTAAAATAAAAATACTGGGGGCAGATGCTATTTATGCTACCAATAAAAACCGAACATTTACCTCAAGTCGCAAAATCCAGACCGATTTTATCAGAAAAGGAAAGGCTGGTAAAAACGAAGAACAGCGTAAAATTTTGGCCAGAGAAATCAAAAAAGAACGTTCCACACGTCTTGAAGGAAGCTTTGGTAAAGAAAAAGAACATTACAACCTGAAAAAGATCAAGGCCAAAACCCAAAAGAGCGAGATTCTCTGGATTTTCTTCGGAATCCATACAGCCAATGCTCTTGAAATTGGAAGAAGAATTTACAGCTCTCGATTTAAAAACTTAGCTGCTTAAAAAAACGAAAGCTAACTTCGATGGGATACTTGTGTCCTGTTGGAAACAAAAACGCATTCTTTTCTATAAAATTATCCTTAAAAAACTCCAAATAACAAAAATGACCGATTTTGAAAATCAAAATCGGTCATTTTTTATGTTAGTTTTACTCAAAAGTACTCTTACTTCTGAATGTGCCTTTCCAGAGGTTATCGTTTTCCATAACGCTGTTTCTCTTTCCTTGCTGCTCTTAATAATTTCTATGGACGTTATTATGATTCTTTCAGATTGACTAATTTCATCAATAAATTTGCCCACCAAGCAATTTATTGTCAAAGTTAAATGTTGTTTGGTTTTAAAAGACAATACAATATATTCCTCGTGAGAATCCTGGTCTGTGGACACTAACCTAGAGGTTAAACGATCCCATTCTAATTTAGAATCTTGAGTCAAAAATGAAGAAAACGGCTTTCCTTGTAATTCACTATCATCAAAAAGCAATAATTGTTTGATTTGAGAATTATATGCTGTGATTGTTTCCTTTTTATCCAATAGAAAAAATATTTGTACAACGTACTTATAAGTTTCATGTACGTTTACATAGCCTTGATGTAGAAAAAAGGATTTTATTTCTTCTAAGGTCATATTAACCAGTTCTACTAGTGCTTCAATGTCATCGTTCAAGTTGGTTCTTTCAAGCCTATACGCAAAATTTCCGCTCGCAAACTCCATAAGAATGTTGTGAATTTGTTTTAGCCTTTCCATTTTATCTTTATCAAGCATTATACATAGATTTAGTTTTACTGTTTTACACCCAAAAAATCAAAAAATTAGTTTAGGTAAAGGAGCGCAAAAATGCTAAAGCTTCGGCATCGTCGGTAAATACCTTGGTAAAAATAATGGGCTTACTTGTTTTAAGGTAAAAACCTGATATTATATAAGACAATGGATTATTAATTAATAAGGCAACAGCTTTAATTAGAACCGAACCTTCCAGTGCTAAATAATTTCTTGCAGCTTTATCTGCACTTTTAACGCCTCTCATATCACAAAAAATTAAAAAAGCTTTACCTTCCTGTAAAAAGAGTCGGTCTTCTACAATTTTTATAGCGCCAGCCAGATCTATAGAAACATCACTTTTGTAAACAACAAAAAGAATGTCATTTTCTACCCACAGCTTGGCGTACTCATTTTCTATATAATTATTCAACATGAGGCTATAATTTCGATCTTCAAAATAACATACTTGTAAAAGTGTGATTTATGACTTAACTATTTTTTGTGCTAATCTTAATCTTGAGAGGAAATTATTTGAAACACATTAAAACAAACCAAATATAATAAGAATTATTTTAATACAACTGTGGAAAACCCGTACTTAACAATTATATAAAGGCTTCTTATTCCATTTTACCATGACTTGTTTTCAATGCTTTAGCTAGACATACTAACTTCTAAACTTCATAAAAGTTAATTGTTTATAAGTTTTTAACTAAATTAAAAACAACCGGTATTTTACTTCCTTAAGAATAACGTATTTGCAGCAAATAAAACTTACCTGAAAGGGATTAAAACTTATCTGAAAAGGATTTTTTGTTGTATTTCTAACATCATAACAAGATTACACCATTAAATTTTTCTAGCTTCATCATTTTATCTGTAGATAGATTGAATTACTAAAACTTTCGGAACATGGCAAAAATCAAACACAACAATTTTTTAGACACTGTAAATGAAGTATTTACGGATGCAAAGCAAGAAGGTGTATTGCACTTGTATGCTGAAGGAGACACCTTTAGCGGACGCACCATAGGTGTAGGAAACAGGCAATTGTACCATTTTGGAACCACTGGATATTTGGGATTGGAACAAGACCCCAGATTAAAAGCCGCGGCAATAGATGCCATAACCAAGTATGGTACACAGTTTCCCTTGTCCAAATCCTATATTTCCAATCCGCTTTACAAGCAATTGGAGGAGAAAGTCACGGACATGTACCAAAACCCAATCATCATCACCAAGAACAGTACGTTGGGACATTTGGGGGTTATACCCAATGCCGTCAATGACCGGGATGCCATCATTCTGGACCATCAGGTACATTGGAGCGTACAAAGTGCCGCAAAGGTTTTAAAAAACCGAAGTGTAACGATAGACATGATACGGCACAACGATATGGATATGCTGGAAAAGAAAATAAAAAACCATTCGAATAAGCATCAAAGAATCTGGTATATGGCAGACGGCATCTATTCGATGTACGGAGATTATGCGCCCTTAAGTGATTTAAAAACACTCGCTTTGAAATACCCTCAATTGCACCTTTATATCGACGATGTCCATGGGATGAGCTGGACCGGAAAAAACGGTACGGGCTACGCACTGGGCGAACTCGGTTCGCTGTCGGAGAACGTGCTATTATTTGGAACACTGAGCAAAACCTTTGGAGCCAGTGGTGCCGTATTGGTCTGTTCCAATAAAAAAATGTACCAAGAGATAAAGACCTTTGGCGGGCCCTTAACCTTTTCGGCTCAATTGGAACCGGCTTCCGTAGCAGCAGCCACCGCCTCCGCGGAAATCCACTTGACACCGGAAATCCATGAGCTTCAAAACGATTTAAGGGAGCGCATCCAGTATTTTAATAGTCTTTTGGAAAATACCGAACTGCCACTAATCGACAAAAACAATTCCCCCGTATTTTTTATCGGCACGGGCATGCCCAAAACGGGCTATAATTTTGTCAACCGCTTGATGAAAGAAGGGTTTTATGTCAATCTGGGAATATTTCCAGCCGTACCCGTCAAAAACACGGGTGTACGCATCACCATATCCAGACACAACCAAAAACAGGAGATCAAAGCATTGGTGGAGGCCATGGTCTATCATTATCCCAAAGCGTTGGAAGACACCCATACCAATGCCCTTCGCGTAAACCAAGCATTTAAGCGAGATGTCAAACCAAACAAAATAGTAGCATCAAATCATACCGTTAAAGTGCAACTTGAAGATTCCATAACAAAAATAGACAAAGCCCTTTGGAACACATTGCAGGGAAACCAAGGTGTCTTTGATTGGGAAGGCCTTGAATTTCTTGAAAACACCTTTAGTAACAACCCTCTAAAGGAACATAACTGGAAGTTTTGGTACTTAATGATCTATGACCAGAACCAACACCCCATACTATCAACATATTTCACTTTGGGATTATGGAAAGATGATATGTTAGCAGATGTCAGTGCCTCCCAACTCATTGAAAAGACTCGAAAAACGGACCCTTATTACCTAAGCTCCCTAGTTCTCAGTATGGGATCATTATTTACAGAGGGAACACATCTTTACATCGATCACGAACATCCATTAAAGCAAGAAGCCTTAAATGCCATGATGCAGACTATGGAAACCTTAGAAAAACAATGCCATGCAAAAATGATTGTGCTCAGGGACTTTTCGGAAAATGAAACCCTGCATCCGTATTTTCAAGGGCAAGGATTTGTACGGGTACAAATGCCCGATTCCTGTAAAATCGATTTAAAAGCACGTGAAACCATTGAAGACTATGGCGCAAAACTATCGTCAAGAAACAGGCAGCATTTACGGAAAGAGATTCTCGCATATGAGCCGTTGTTGAAAATCGACATACTGAAAAGCTGTAATGCAGACCAGTTAAAACAAGTTGAGGCTCTATATAACAACGTACATCAAAACAATTTAGGATTGAACACTTTTCCCTTTCCGGAAAAATTATTCAAAAATATGTCAGAGCATCCCAATTGGGAATTCATAACCATTGGTTTACTGGATTCTCCCGATAAAATGATAGGCGTGATGCTCTGCTACAACAATGGCGGCCATACGTATGTACCATCCTTTGTCGGCATGGATTATAGCTACCTAACAGAATATTACACCTATCGCCAATTGCTGTACCAAACCATAAAGCGTGCCATTGAACTAAAATTCAAGCATATCGATTTGGGAATGACCGCCAGTTTTGAGAAACGCAAACTAGGAGCCAAGATTACGGAAAAATATGCCTACATACAGACTTTCGATAACTATACTTTGGAATTTATGAGCATCTTAGAGCTTAATGGATCTACCAATACCGCTTAAGCTTTGGACAACCAAAAAAGAAATTACAGTGACGTATTTAAAGAAAAACCGTGCGTTTAAGTTTTTAGCGAGAAAACTAGACTTAAAAACAAAAAGTTGGACAAATTTTATAAGACCAGTTCTAGATATTTAAATTGATAAAATTTCTGTTCTGATTCATAAGGAGCTTTATAGAATCTTCGCTGTTTTTACTGTTTTCATCACAGAAAAACCACAATCCTACTTAATAGGATTGTGGTTTTTGTTTTATAATTATAGAGAAGTTACAACTTCGTGCAGCGGGTTTTTAGGGTTTTGCCGTTTTCTGGCTCTTTTTTGCCACAAAAAAACCACAACTTTTACATTGTGGTTTCCTCTTGTTTTTATTTCTTGCTCGTTACGGCACTACATAAAAACTAGCGGTAGCGTATACTAGGGAACAGCGGGCAACAATACCTCCTTCAAGACCTTAAATCTCCCCCTTTTTACTTTACCAAGAATAATAGCTGTAGTTATAATAGCTATTGTTGATAATATTATATACAATACCATAAAAATTGTACCCCGTATTTTTTTGTTTTTAGAGACATTTCTCCACTTTTCATCCATCTGCTCATAGCTAAACTTTGAATATCTTAAATAATTTGGGATAATGAAAACTAAAAATGAAGCATAAAGAACATATTTATTGATATTCATATTTAAATCTAAATAGACATATGCAAAATATAACATAGTAAATACATTAAATTGTTGCATTAAAGAAACTACACAAAGGGCATATAGCATAGGAGTACTATCTCCCAAAATATTTTTATATAAAGAATAAGACCTATAATAGACATAATCAAAAAAGTTCATCAATTTCATTTTTATCTTTTATCTTCTAGTTCGTCAATATCCTCGTTATTCACTAAAATACTATTTACAAAATAATTACTGCTATTAGAGATTTTAGAAAGGTTATAAGTTTTTATTGTTTTCTCAAATTGTGTAATTCGAACAATCTTAATTTTCTTTAACCCATCTCCTTTATTTGTTAAACAATAGTCAGAAACTTTCAATATCATTGTTTTTATACCATAATTCTTTAGTGTTTTCTCAGGATTGAAAGAGCACTAACCCTTATCTTTAACGTAATACGGGTGATCTTCTGTACTAATAATCTCCTCTCCATTAGAAAAAACAACCTTTACGAGTTTATGGTGTATAGGATTATCAACTTTTAACACAAGATTAATTTCCATTTTTTCTTTTATAAAATCATATGTTAAAACAGCATCTCCAACTTGTATAAACTCAATGTTTTTGGTAGTTCCATCTCCCATCAACACTTGAGAACCTTCCGCAAAACAATTTGCTCCTATACTCATCGGTGTTTGTCCTGTCTGCATTTCTATCATTTTAATTCTTTTTTCCTTATTGGGGTCATTTCTAACATCATTAGCATACAATTGAAATACAGGGGCCAATATCCATCCACCAGGGGCAAAGGCAGTTCCGCTTATCATAAAATCAACAAAGTTATCACCATTGACATTTCCATTGATAAGCATATCATTTGTTGCTGGAATCATTCCTGCTATATTACCTATAGTGCCTAACCCTTTTGCAAAACCAGCTATCCTTGTCATTCGAGCAGTATTTTCTAAAGTCAATTTTGCGGCACTTATTTCAGCAGTACCATATACATATACTAAAGATTTGTTTAAGTCAGAATTAGTTTCTAATGCTTTAAGAGCAATCACCCCATCACACTGCTCAACTTAAACATCGGCAGGTACATGGCAATCAGGATAACGCCCACCAGCACACCGACTATGAGAATTATAAACGGCTCCATGATGGTGGACAGCATTTTGGACTGCTGCTGCACCTGGGTGTTGTACTGCATATTGAGCCTGTCAAAAATGAATTCGGTCTGGTTGGTTTCCTCGGCGACCTTTACCAGGGCGATCATCTTATCGTCAAAGAGCTCGTGCTGGCCTAGGCTTTGGCTTAGGGACTGCCCTCTCAGAATGTGCTGTTCCACTGTTTCCAATGCGTGCTGCAGGGGATAAAAGTCGATCATTTGCTTGACCAACTGGATGCTGTTCACCACGGGGACCTTGGATGCGGTCAATAGGGACACAGCCTGCGTAAACTGTGACAGGTAAATGGCCTTTACGAAGTTGCCGATAAAGGGGAGCTTTAGTATAAGGGTGTCCTTGAACTGCTTGTACCGTTTGTTTTTGTTGAACAGGGGCTTTGAGGCCATCATGGCGATAATCGCCACGAGCATTAGCCACCCGTAGCTGCCCACAAATTCCGATAGGCTTATGATGAACTTGGTGATTGCCGGGAGTTCCACGCCCTGTTGCCTGAAGATATCCTGAAACATGGGCACGACGTACCTCAGCATAAAGACCACGACCAGAACGGCGGTGCTTAATATGATCACGGGGTATGTCAGGGCACTGACCAAATTTCTGTGCTGTTCGTTCTTTCTTGCATAGAAGTTCCCCAGTTGTTCGGTGACCTGGAACAGTGTGCCTGTTTCCTCACCGATCTTTATGGAATAGTATTCGTAATCGGTGAACTGTTTTTGTTTTTTCAGTGCTTCCGATAGGCTTTCGCCCGATATTATGGCATTATAGATCTCTTGCAGGGCCGCTTTGGTCTGTTTCTTTTTGTGCGAGCTCTGTATGAGCTCCAGGCCGTCCTTTAGGGTGATACCCGCTTTTAGCAGGACGCTCAGTTCGGTGTACAGGTCTTCTTTTACCTTATTGGAGAACGTTCTGTCGAACAGGACGATCTCTTTCTTTAGAAAGGAGGTGCCTGTGCTTGGTTCTTTTATAGCGGGTGCTTGTTTTTCTATGTTGTCCAGATTGAATGCCATCAGTTTAAAAAGGGAATTGCGTCGTTGTCCTTGTATATGAAAAGGGTTTGGGTTTGGTATGCTTTACTGGTTTCCAGTTTTATGGCGTCCATGGTTCCGGTGCCTATGGTGCTGCCCTCAAAGTACATGGTCCTATGCTGCAGTTGGATGTGGAAGGTATCCATGGTCTTGGTGATGTAGCTGTCGTGGAACCGATAGGTTATGGAATCGATGTCGTTTGCAAAGGTTATTTTTTCTTCCATGGGATCGTATTTGATTCTTGAATATCTGTTAAAGTCCAGCCATAGGGACTGTTCGAGCTTATTGAGCTCGGTGCTGTTCGCAAAGTTTTGCTGGATGCCGGTCATATGTTTTTGTACCAGGGTCAACACCGAAAATGCCAATCCCACAACGATACTGGTGAGTATCAGGACCACGACCATTTCGCTTATGGTAAAGGCCTGTATTTTGTTATGGGTCATTTTCATGGATTGTTTTTGTAATGTTTTTATTGGTGGTGCTGTTCAGTGCCTCGAACCGGACGCTATGGGTTCCGTTTTCTGTGATGGCTTCAACAGTGATTTGCCAATCTTTATAATCGTCTTGATAGGGAACTGTTAGTTTTTCTCTTTTGTACAGGTATTCCAGTTCGTTTAGGTGGGCATCCATGTTCCGGGTGTTGTTTTTGATACTGTTTGAGAACATGTTGTTCAGTATCATACTGGTAATCATGAATACCAGCACGATCAGTACCGAGGCGACCAGGGTTTCCATGAGGGTGGATGCGTTTGTTTTCTTTAGTAGAGCCATTTTAGTACGCCTTTTTTTTGGTTTTCTAATGTTAGGCCTATATATTCCCGGGGCAGGGCCTCTATTGTAATGCTGCCATTGTAGAGGTGGTTTTGGTAGGAGGATCCGGATTGGTTTGCTACAAAATTGGACGTGAAGACACTGCCGTGCACCGTTCCCAAAAGCTCTAGGTTCCTGTTACAGTATATTTCGCCGGTCACGGTAACGGTTTCGTCAATGAACACTTGTGCCCTGTGGTTCTTCGTAGTTCCCAAATAGACAATGGCACCCTTTACGGTACTGCCCTTACCGATCTTTATGGCAGGGGTTTCCTTGGCATGACCTGTGTTTTCCGTTGGGTTTTTGTTGTCCTCTTCTTCATTTAAAACGAATGCGGAGGGGTAATCGAGCCTACAGTGTTCCCCGATAATTATTTCTTTGGTTGCGATGGCTTGAAAAGTGCCTTTTGTGTTGTTTTTTATTTCGATGATGGGTGCTACCAGTACCACGTCCTTTAGGTCGGATGGGGCTTCCACGGTGATCTTTGTTCTGGACTGTACCAGGATATGTCCTGTGAGTGATATGTCGGACAGGGTAATGTCCCTGCTGCTATAGAGAACCTGTAATGGGTTTAAAAATGAGTTTTGTTGTTTTTTGGTTTTACCTAGGTCCAAAAACTGGCTGGGTTCGATTTGGTCTATGTTATCCTGAATTGTGTTAATCTGTTCCTGGGTTGCTTTTGAAATTTCCGGAAACTCGGCGCTTGTTCTTGTCGTGCCGTATATAAGCTGGCTTCCGTAATAGGAGTGTCCCGATATGTTGCCTGTCCGGACGCCTTGTTTGGGGATATGGGCGAGTCCCTGGATTTTGGTGTTCCCTACAACCACTAGGGGCTTGTTCTGGTCTTCGACGTACAGGGCAATGCCTTCGGGTCGGGGCTGTCTGGCTCCTATGAGGGCGGTTTTTATAAACGTATGGGTTTTTATTCTTGACATGGCGGTGGCTTTTTCAAAGAGCCCCCAATAATCACGGTGTACCTTTACTGTTTTATAGTCTTCGTCTTGTTGGTTGATTTGCAAGGTGTCGTTTTGCCTGATATCGTTTTGAAGTACATAGCTGATGCCTTTATTGGCGTTTTCAATGGTTTCCAATACAAAATCGGTTTTTATTTTAAATTGTTTGTGGGTATGGACCAAAATAATAAAGGCAGCCAACAGCACAGCTACAACTACCACGATGAACATGGTCAGCTGCAGGGCACCGGCTTTTACTTTTTGCCTTTTCATAGATGTGAAAATAGGTGTTTCATTGTTTGGGGACTGTTTTCCTTTGGCCTTTGTAGTTGACCAAAATTTCAGTATTGCTGGCCTTTACCAGTTTTACTTCCTGGACCTCCTGCCCTATTTTCATGATGTGCTGCTGTCCGTTTATGGACAGTATGCACAGTTTTTCCTTGCTGTCCTGTTTAGAAACGGTGCCGTGGTAGGTGATTGAGATCCAGACAAAGGCTTCTTTTGGCTTGGTGGTTCTTGGGGTAGTGCTTTCCTGTTTTTTGGCGTACAACGTGCCCAGGAAGGGGTCGCGTTGAACCGGCTGGATGCTAAAGGTATCCTTGGCGGCATGGCTCTTTGGCGTAAAGACGACCATTTCATCTTGTTTCTTGACTTCTGGGGCTTCTGGATTTAATGTGGACATTATCTTAAATCCGATGATGCCCCAGATGGCCAGAACGGCCGCCAATAACAGGTATGTTTTTGTTTTATTCTTCAATTTTTTTATTAAGTAATTTTTCTACTAATAGTAGTAATTTTTCATTTTTAGATTCCAGTGCCTCAATTCGTTTTTCTTGGTTGATGGTGTAAAGCGTTAACTCTTCTATTTTCTGTAACAGTTTAGAATCCATCTCACCTAAAAAGATACCGTTTTCTTTTACTTCCTCTGCACTTGGGATGTCTTTTAAATGCCCTTTTTCTTTGATGTGTTGCTCTACTTCTTTTAGGGTTGGAAGGTTATAGCTGTTTTCAAAAACGAAATCTGCCCAATTACTATACATAGCGACTTTTACTTCTTCAGCAGCTATTTTTCCTTGAACCCCTAATTTGAATCCTTTGGTGTCTGTTGTGCCGATGCCTACGTTGCCATTAGATAGAATTCTTACCTTTTCTTCTGCATTTCCATTTTGTCTTACATAAAACGATAATCTTCCGTTGCTTGAGTCTGTTTCAGAAAGTGTGGCGGCTTCCATAATACCAAAAACTCTACTTAGGGGATTAGGAGCTCCATTTTCAGATAGTGTTAATAACAATCTACTTGTTTCATTTGTACCTGAGTTGGTGCCATAATTCTTTCTATTATCTATAACTAACCCATTAAAATCACCATCTATTTGTCCCGAAATTTGTAATTTACTTGATGGACTTGCTGTACCAATACCAACATTCCCCCCATTTAACCAACTATCACCGCTACTAGCAATATTCGCTTTCAATATTCCAGATCCATCTCTAGCCTGTATTTTAAAATTATTTAAAGCATCCTGATAAAAACCAGACCAGTTATTTACACCAACAGATGTCGCTAATATGGTAAAATCCGTAACTCCACTTGGAGATACAACATGCAATCTAGATTCTGAATCTGGGGTTGTTGTACCTATCCCAACATTTGTACCTGTATCTGTAATGGCTTGTTGTGAAAAAACAGTATTCACTGTTATAAAAAAAAGAAACTTGATTGTATTTTTCATCTGTTTATATTTATTGTTTTAATTTGGTCATGCTTCGACAAGCTTCACTTGCTACCTTTGCTGCAAAATATATTTTGCATCTCGCTAATGCTCAGCACAGGCATGCTCCCTGAATAATCATCCTCGTGTATGTGAATGCTATTCTCACGGGTGCTTCATATTATTGTTTTTTAAAAATTACTTAACTATTTATCAATTAAAATAACTATTCATTCACCGTAAACCCAATTTCCATATAACCCGTTTCAAAACCAGAGTTTTTAGCTTTTACTCTAAATTTATATGTGTTTGCACTCAAATTGGAAACTGAAAAGCTAGTATTTGTTATGGTTTCATCCTTAATGGTTTCTACAGGGTTATCAAAATCCGGGGTGGCTATTTGTATCACATATTGGTCTGCGCCTTCAATTGTTTCCCAAGAAAAATTGATGGTGTCGGTTGTTAAGAAGGTATTCCCATCTGTTGGAGTCAAAATAACCAGTTGCTCATTTGTAATATCGACAGGGTCTGGTGCAGAAACCGTGAATTTTTGGGTTGTGAACAGTGTTGCATAACCTGAGTTTTCCGCCCGTATGCGCCACTCATAATTACCGGAATCCAGTAGTCTATTAAAAAAAGTGCTCGTTACGGTAGAGTCCGTTACTATTTGTGTGGCAGCTTCAAAACTTGGTTTTGCTATTTGTATTTTATAGCTTTCGGCTTCTTCAACGGCATCCCAAGTAAATGTAACACTGGCTTCGTCTACCAGCACACCGTCCCTAGGCGCTAAAACCGTTACGGTTTCTTCTGAAATATCTACGACTTCAATAATGTCATCACAATTGAAAAAGCACAGTGTTGCAACTAATAATAGTAGTTTTTTCATTTTCTAGTAGTTTAAAGTATGTATCTTTTTTTCTGAACGTTTAGCAGAACGATAGGTGTTATTGGGACAACTATTATAGTCACTTACTAAATCCACAATCTCAAGCTTGTGGTATTTGTTTGCCTGCCAACAGCAATTGGATCCTTTAAAAGCAAATACCACGCCTTGGTTAAATGGAATTGTTTGTGTTTTTACGGCGTCTTTATAAAGTTGCAGTGCATAGGTTTTATATCCTTTTTCAACAAGAAATACAGCGTCTGCTTTTGTAATAGCATCTAAATCGGGTTGGTTTAGTGCTAGTGAGATACTGGTTATAATATGAACATCGGCATTATAACTTAAATACTTTTTTACGGCAGTGTTTTCTTCATTGTTTAAAGCATGTATTACGGCAACCTTATCGGCTATTTGTAACTTGACATAATTAGGCTTTGTTTTAATGGAATCGACATAGTTAACGTTTACATCAGCTGCTTGTAAAGCATTGGCTTTGGCAAATACTCTAAGGGTCTGTTTAGTGAATGGCGTTACTATTGTAGAAACCTTTATGGGTGTTTTATAGGCTGGAATGGATGTGTTGTTAAATTCACTTTGTAAAATGAAATCTTTTTCTAAACCAATACTTCCCAGAACGACCTGTTGTGTGGTATTGGTTTGGGACACTTGATCTATGGCTATTGTTTTACAGCTTGTTACAAGCAATAGCACACATCCGGCACTTAAAAAGTTTTTGAACATATTTTTACTTAATTTTAGTTGATAAAAATATGCATTTTTTTCCTAAAACGGATAAGGTTATTCCTTAGAATTAGTAAGGTTTTTACTTAGAAATATTAAGGTGGTTTTATGAAGTTGTTTAAATATGCTGGATGTGCTTGATTGTATATGGGGTGAAGCGTGAAAACGTGAAAGGTGAAAGGTGAAAGGTGAAACGTGAAAGAAAACGTGAAAGGTGAAGCGTTGTAAAATATAGAAAAAAACGGATATTCCTGTGGTTGATGTTTTGAACCTGAATAATTTTACCAGATACAATGAATATTGACTTTGATAAAGTTGGAATTGTCTATGGGAATGGGTGCGAAGTCGGGAGACTTCGCACAGCACCCCAAAACTATTAGAAACGTTTGTTTTTAGTAGACTTTGGGGAGCTGGGGTTATTCCTTTTTTAAATAATTCAAGATTTCGTCCTTAGCCTTTTCTCTAAATTTATTGGGCTCATTAAACGAAAATTCCCTGCTTTTAAGAATCTCATCTAAAGATTTATACCCTTGATAATGCAGCAATACAGTACCGTCTATAAATATTTTTTCTGGAACTTTAAACTTTAAATCAACTATTAAATACTTTAAAGCACTTAAATTCCTGTCTTCTAAACAATTATAAATAATATTTTCCTGATAATCTTCAGGACTATTGTACAAAGATAATAAGTCAGGGTTGTTTAGCTTTGAGGTCAATAACTTTAAAATCGCAAAACCACATTTCACTTTACTTTCTTCATTGTAGTGTAATATTGTTTCGGGTATCGGATCGTATGCTTGATTACATTTACTAGGAAATCTAGGCGTAATATTTGCACCATACTCTAATATTTTTTTAATAAAAAAAGTATCACAATTATGATTGTATCTTATGGCTGATTTTAAGGGGCTCACACAAGAAGAATTATCAATATTGGGATTAGCTCCAAGCCTTAATAATTCTTCAAAAGCATCTTTTTTGTTATTAGCGATAGCTAATGCAAGTAAGGATACTTCATATTCTTCATCTTCAAAATTAATATCAACATGTTTTTTTAATACTTCTTGTCTAATCCCCTCTACATCATTACTTTTTATTGCTTTAACAAGGGTTTCTGCAGGTGTACCATAAAAATTTGAAAATCTAAAGGCTGGGTTACTATGTTCACAAGAACTTAAAAAAAACATGATATTAACTATAAAAAACACATATCTCATAACTAAAAAATTAATTTTAAAAAACTTTATCGGCAGCCACAACCCGCTTTATCATCTTTCCCATAGCTAAAGGTGGATAGTATATTTTGAATAATATTATTAATATCATGAACTTCCCAAAGCTTTAATCTAAAATTATCCTTGAATTCACCTACAAAAACATTTTCCCCTATAGGTTTAACAAAGGCCGTTGCTGCTGTTTTATGTTGAAGTTGGTGTAATGAAGCTCCTTTTGGAATATAATTGATTTGTTGAACTGCTGGACGATATGCTAACGGAATTGTACTATTAATTTTATTTATACTAGCTTGAGATAACCAAGCAGGATCAAACGTAATAGACAGCCTACCTGTGGCAAGCGAGGAATAATTAGCTTGTCCACCGCCTAGTGAATGCCCAACAAAAGTAAGTTCTTGTTGCCCAAGATAAACTGATAACCTAGTGGAGACTTTTAAAGCCTGTGCATATTGTTCAGAACTACCAATAAACTGTTGGGCATTATTCTTCCAATCTTTCCAATCTATTGTACCTGCATAAGCATAAGCATACTCCATTATTCCAGTTTTTTCATCCCTTCTTTCAAATAAGAACCCATAGAGCCCTGACTGAGAATCATCAATATTAAAGTTAACTATGGTTGAGTATTTCCAATTCCCTATTAAAGTTATATTTGGATCGTACACATAAGCAGCCATTAATGCAGCTTCTAAAGGTGTAGGATATCCACCATTGAGGTCTACAACAATTACAGGATTATTAGCCATACCTTGATATGGTGTATGATGTATTCCCATGGGGTCAGGACTTAACCACCTCCCAATCCTGCTATCCCATAAACGAAGCTCAAAAGCCTCTTTCCCAGTCTCAGGGTCTTTTTCCTGTCCTTGGTATTTGTAGCGGTAATTTCCCTCGATGTTTCGATTAGGCATCGGCATCCCGAAGGGATAGTAATCTATTGTAGATACTATTGCCAAAGACGTACCGTTACTGGCCCTGCCTGTTACAGCACGCACATTACCTAAATGGTCGGTTAGCTGGTAATGACTTGAGCCATCACTTTTATTATAAACACCCAAACGGCTTGCCCCATAAATGGTATGCTCCGTTACAGTTGTGCCATTATAAATAGCTAAGGCTGTACCAGCTGCATCACGTACATAATACTGTGTACCTGTCAATGAACTTATTCCTCCATTTATCGTGTAACTTTCCTTTTTTACACGGTGCCCTTTATCATTGTAAAAGAACTTGACCAAAGGTACATTTTTTTTGGATACCTCGGTTACTAAACCACTTGCATTATACTTATATCTAATAATATTGGTTGGGTCGGCGATAGTAGCATATTCATGATTTTCTATTAATTGCCCAATACTATTGTATACGTAGTTGCCAGCATCTTGGTCTCCTATGTCGTCTGCGTTTGCCACATCGCCAGCGGCATCGTCTACCCATGCTAATTGGTTGGGCTTTACAGGATCGTACACATAACTCAGGTTGTCCATAGCATTGCTGCCATTTTCGGTATTCTTGTTACGCTTTAGGGTTTTAATGTTCCCATTGGCATCATAGGTAATGCCCGAAACATCGTAATCGCCGTTCCCTAAAAACCCATCTTCATCATTAATTACGGCGGTAAAGGTACTTCCGCTTTGTGCATGAAACCCGGGTTGTAAGGTGATACTAAGGGTGGCCTCTAAATTTAAGGTGTTACCACTTGTTGTTACAGCCGTTGAGGTTACCGTTTCATCGGCCGTAGTTGGTACCGGCGTGCTATAGTTCCCATAGTGCGCATCTGTTAGCCAATTGCTTTTGTTATAACGATAATCGTAAACCGTTTCTTTATTTGTTCCTGCATGGTAGGTATTGTTGTTCCAACGGACCCCTTTTATATTTCCGTTATATTGATCCTGTCCAAAAACAGTGGTTTCTATATTGTTTGTTGTTCGCAAATAATCGTCCTGATGGTAATCAATCTGCATCCCAAACAAATCGTTGGCATCGCCTCCCGGGTCTTTACTGGCTGTTAGGCTGGGATGGTTAATACTTTTTAGCTGTCCATTTATGTTATACACATAATCAATACCCTGCAATGGATTTCCATTGGTATCGGGAGCCAATTCAACACGCTTTAGCGCGCCTGTTTCATAATACTCATATTCGGCTTGCGTAGTATAATTGCTATCATTTGTAGAGGTACTCACCTTAACCAATTGGCCATTTATAGAGTCATAGTGATAAGCATGAATAAACCGTTCTGATGCATTATTACGTTGGTAATCGACCGCCAATATCTGACCACTTACATAATCATATTCATAGTCTATGGTCTTTAGTCCCAGTCCGGATATTTCCTGTATTATCCACTTTACACGTCCTTGTACATCATAGCTATACCAGGAGCTGGTTTGATTGTTTTCTGTTTTAGATACATTGCCAAACAAAAAGGTCTGCTTATAGTTTGTTAAAGAAATTCCATTGGCGGTTAATTTGGCATCTAAAGAAGCATCCGGGATATCATATAGTATATTTTGTACTTCCTTGGTAGTTCCTGAAGGAAGCGTCCCATCAGGATCGGAAGTTGCAAAATTGTTGTTTGTAATCACTCCGCTTTCTATAGGTCTTCCCAACACATCATAATTGGTATATGAAAATTCTCCTGCTAAAGCTTGTAACACATTTTGGGAATACCGTATTTGCCCATCTTTACGGTATTTAAATTCTGCACTGCCTTCATCGGGACTTGCCGTACTTAACAATTGTCCTAAACTGTTGTAGGCAAACGTACTTGTTAAAGTATGATTTCTGGTTGAAGTGTTCAACGTTAAAGCATTGTCAAAGCCAAGAGGCTGGACATTCTTGGTGAGTCTGCCTGCCCTATCGTAAAAATTTAAACTATAATCATAATAGTTTACTTTATAACGTATCCCAACCGCTTCTGTTGGTTTTACCAGTGAAACACTTCCTCCTGCAGATATGGTCACATACGGATATGGATTCTTGCTATAGGGTACAGAAGTTACTTCCTGAATACGGTAAAAACCCGGAGATAAATTAACATTTCCACTAACATTGGAACTTATTGGTGTGGTACTATCACTTATTAAGTCGTACACATTAAACTTCGCATCATTACGACCTTCAAAAGTGACCGTCCCACCACACCCTACCGGGATATGGATATCAACAAAGCCTTGTTCATTTATTGGAGATACTACCTCATACTGTTTTGGATTGTTTTCTTCATTTCCGCTTCTAGCTGCGGCTAAGGTGTTACCATCACTATCGGTAAAAATTACGGTCTCAATACCATTAACATCTCGACTAACCGTTTTTGTTACCTTTAAATTGTATGGATAAATAGGGCATTCTTTATAAATAGTACTGGATAATTCAACATCATAAATATAACTACTATTAACATCCCCTAAATAACTTGCATACGACAAGGTATAATATCCTGACAATCCCCAAGTAGCCTCATAAATTTTACCAGATTGAAATACAAAACTAGTAGATGCCTCGACCAATATAATCCTATTTTCAATGGTTCCTGTGTCGCAAGACACCAATTGTAATTGATAGAATCCCTCGCTAGAGCTACTGTAACTACCGGTGTCCTCCGCTAAAATAGCATCGGGTGTACCAAAATAATCTTTCCCAAAGGCATAATACATTTCTTGGGCCACCGGCATTGAAAAACTATAAGATTGCAACCATTCCCCATTTGTTTTATTTCCTCCTAAGACCTTATTAACCGAACCAGGCAATAATTTACTGTATACTTGTCTGTTAAAAGGATATGAAGTAATATCTTGATACTGTTCATTTGTATTATTATCACTATAATACCATCCTAGCTTACTTATTGTTGAGTTTAAGCTTACCTGGGAAGGATTCTGTAAGGTTGAAGCACCATCAAAATCGTTTTTATCATAGGTTCCTCCTGCGCTGTCTTTGATTAAATTATCCTTATAACTAATATTATATCCTGAATAAACGGGTGCACTCAATGTCTGTATTGCAGCCCTACCGTGATTATCGTATAACGTTTGATTAGCCCATATTTTATCTTTTTTAGCATCATAACTAAGGGACTGATCATGCTTGCCTAAAAAATTATAATAGTTTCGGTTAGCCCCTATTAATGTTCCCGACAAATTATACGATTCTGAATGTACCCAGTTTCTAGCATCATCACCACTTACCGGGCAGCCATTATTGCTAGATGGTCCTGACTGAGCAGGACATTGATCATTACTATTAAATACATATCCAGAAGGCTGAGAACATGATGATTGGGTTGTATTTGGGTCTCCTAAGCCGTCACCATCTGAATCTGCATACCAAACTACTTCTAGCTCTATTTCTGCATAAACAGAACCTGACCCCCCGCTCCATGTACCATTATTATTTCTTGCGCGAATATAATAAGTTCCCGTGCCTAAATTTGCTATAAACGGTTGACTCGATGTTCCCAACGAAGTACTCGTACCATTCGAATTTTTTCCTTGCCAATACCAACTAACTCCACAGGGTGGAGTTCCGTTGCTTATTAAAGTAGCCTGTCCACATTCGTAAGAATCAACTATTGGGTTGTATGGTGTTGAAGGTGGTTGTACATGGACAGCTATTTGAACATAAATTTCTTCATTGTTAGTTGTGTTTATATAAGTGACCCCCAGGCTCTGTGTTCCTTCTATACACCATTCTACCACAACCGTACCTTCATTATTAGGACCTATTATATGACCTTCATGTTCCTCCCAATATACTACTTCGTATGCTCCATAAGGATCTGTTAAATAATAAGTTTCCGTCTCGCCTTGATTGGGATAAATTTCCCCGCTTATATTTTGAGAGAATAAAACATAAGGGCTCAGAAACACAATCAGTATTGTTAAATACGACAATAATGATCTATTTTCAAAAGATGAATGTAGTTGTTCCATAGTTAATAAGATTTTATAAAATGCCACTCTGACATTAAAGGTTTTAAACTAGCTTCTACTTTTGGTTTTAAAACCAGTTCTGATGCAGAAACTGAGATAATTTTATATTCTCGTAAAACAGCTCCTGCGTCTGTGATAAGTATTCTATCACCATTGGTTTCCCATCTTCCTAAAAATTCTTTACCATTGACTAACTTTTGGCTATATCCACCATTATCATTAAAGGTAATTACCCGACCCTCGTAATTGCTCCGTACTTTCTCTTTCCTTTCTGTTCTCATTTTTTGGCAATGGGATTTAGCACTTGAATCCATATGTTCCATCGAGTTCTTATAGTCAAAAACCCTACTTCCTATTAACAATTCCTCTATATTATTACTTGATTCTTGCGACCATAAAGGATTGTGGAGTATTAGCACTAACAGGACAAAACTGATATTTCTAAAAAAATTTTTCATACTTAGTTTTTTTATAATTATGGTAAATAATTACAACAGTCTCCACAACCCTCGGTTGTCATACTTTGGTAGTGGTATTTGTTTTCGTTTATGAGCTTAAACCCTCCTGTATAAGAATTGATGGATGCATTGTTATAACTACCCGAAGTTCTAACCTGCGTAGGCACTTCAACATACGTTTTACATAACCTACCTGCAGCATCATAAACATATCTAGTTGCCATATTATTAGCATCTAGAATATAGAGAAGCTCATCGGTAACTTTATCGTAAACATAACTGTTCATAGACGTATATACAGGATGGAGCCTAAAATCATCAAAATAATAATTGCCGCCATTTGTATTGGTCACATAGAGACTAACGCTTGAACTAGCAATTAGGTCAACATAATAATTATATTGTTTCCAACTGCCTGCTTCAACAGATTCAGACATAGGAACACTAGTTCCATTAAGTTTTAAATTGGCTCCTGTTTGGCTAGCTGCCCCAGAACTATGATACATCCAAAAAGATACTTTGTATTTCCCTGGTCTAAAGTCTTTTGTATAATCAGTACTATTAGCACCTACATTACCTAAAATTTCAAAAACCTTATCGTTTGCCGCATTTGTTTTAACCGAATAATCACCGGTATGTGCAATTCCTGATTGCCTGAAATTAGCTCCCAAAACTTCTCCGTCAAAATTATTCCCAGACACCATATTTTCTGCTCCACTATAATACATCTCTGTATATCGCGCATTACCACTTGCTACTGTTTTACTAAAATTATCGGCCATCTTCGAAGAGGCAAAGTTCCCATTGATATCTTTAGTTTCAATAGGCGATGACCAATGTGTATATCGTGTAATCTCTGAAATATTTTGCCATTTGCTACTGGTTGGTGTCCCTGCACCCCAGTTGAAATAGTTATTATATTCACTTACACCTGTGTTATATGCTCCTGTTGTTGCATTTACTTCATCTTTCCAAAGATAGGTTTTATGCTTACGCCATACAGGCACTTCCCCTGCAGAACTTTCCATCCCAAATTCATCCCTATAAGTCCAATCCTTATTCCAAGTGGTTATGCTGGCACTCAATGTTCCATAAGCATTTGGTCCTGATAATTTAGAAATAGACATTGCCTCTTGTACTAACATATTCTTATTTGATGGGTTTGTTACTTTAGAGCCCATTAAAGGATATTTTTCGTAGGCTGGTATTTTTTCTACTATTTGTTTTGTACCATCGGACATCGTTGTTTCTGTTCTCCTAAAAGCTCCGGTTTCTGGATCGGCATTACTATATATTTCAGTATTTTTTCCAAATTGTGTAGTAGTTGTAACCCTTGATAAAACACTATTATAATCTCTTCTACTCGATAGTGAAAGTAATCGCTTTTGTAATACAGGGCTTTGGTTACTGCTATTTGCTTTAAAAATAGACTTCATGCTTTGGAAAGATTCTCGCACATATCCTCTATTGGAATAACTAGCTAAATCAACTCCACTCAAATAACTTTTCTCGGTTTTTTTCAATAAATGACCTTCATTATTAAATTCTTCAATAGATCTAAATTGACCAACCAAAGATGTATTTACATCTATGTTTATTTTCTTAGCATAAACTTTTTGATCATTATGTAATAATCCTTCACTGTGATTATTTGCATTTTCAACAGTGGCATTGAATATTTCTTTACCTTGGTCATCGTACATAGTAAGATTAGGATCAAAAATATCCTTTACTGGTTGCAGCGTATAAAATCGATATCTTGTTTCACCCAATGGAATTCCTTGATCTGATTCGGAAACCATTGTTACATATTCGTACATAACTCCTGCGCCAGGTAATTCTGATTGATATGGTACAAATTTTAATCCATTAACAGGAGCAAAAGACGTTATTCCAGATGATTTGTATGTACCAACATTCTTTTCTTTATAAGTACCTGGTTGATTATAATAATACTTGGTATGGTATTTATTGTTACTTTCATCTTCAAGAGTAATAGATTTTACCCTCAAACCACCTCCAGTTTGGTCATTAGGCACTTTACTTGCTAATAATTTATAATAAATTGAATGGTGGTAAAACCCTCCAGATTCTCCTGCAGGACAGTTATTTTTACCTTTTTTTGTATTACTAGGGCCATTAACATTGGAGCCTTGTGTATAAGAATACCAATCATTATCATTAAAAGGATTATGTTCTGGATCTGTATAAGTAAAATTTATTTGTGATGAAGATAATTTTAATACTACTTGAGTTGTTGAAACAGATTGCACTTCTAATTCTTTCGCATCTATTAAAAATTTATAATTATCAATATCATGAAAAGCACCATCTTCTCTGCCTCTAGCACAAAATGACAAATCAATAAAGGGATAATCTCCTATTTTGAAATAATCGGTAAAATCTTCAGTAAAATATTCTGGATCAATATTTGGCGTGTCATTTTCAATATCTATATAATAAAATCCTCCGGAAGTTCTAAATCGGAATTTTAAATTATCTACCCAATAGCGTCTAGCAAAGGCTTCGATATAATAATCATCCTCTTCATATTCAAAATTTATAGTAGAGCCTGTTGGAGTAGTTATTTTTTTTAGACTCCAATTATCTGGCCCATGAGAATTGGCAAATTGAGAATAATACTGATTAAATAAAGTTTTGTAATTACTATCTCCTGGCTCACTATTAAATGTAGTTTTCAAGTAATTTTTCAAGTAATACTGTTCATCAATAAAACCCCATTCATCCTTTGCCTTTTTCACTTCTTGATTATCATTTATATTATGACCCATTGGATAAACAAGACCACTAGTACCACTTCCTTTATAGTCAAATTTATAAGGGGGCATATATTTTGCTAAATTCCTACCTAAAAATTGAACACTTTTTAATGACAACTTCCCTTTATTTGTATTTGGTGGATTACTTGCAGAAGTGTTATTATAACATTGGTAAGAACTAGGTGAACCTGTAGCAAGTTCATAATCATACTTTAGCTGAATGGTTTTTATAGCTTTAGAATAATCAAAGTTTGCAAAATCCTTAATATCATACACATCTTCTTCTTGATGCAAATAAACTGTTGGTCTTGCATTTCTTTCAGCATAAAACCCCGCATCAGGATTAGTATTATATTGCAATTGATAACTATCATTTGCTATATAACCTGGTAAATTTTGGGAATTAAGCGTTTGATAACTATCGTCTTTTTGAACATTATCAAATTGAGAAGGGACAATAACTATTTTATCTAAAAGCAGCTGGTACTCTCTCTTATATGTAATACCATTTTCTCTTACCCATGGATCTGTACCACCACTACTAGTATTATCTGGAATTCTATCAAATCCTACATTATAACTGTAAATAAAAGAACTTTCATTATTAGTGCCATTTGTTGTGGCTCCAGTAGCATCGTATCTTATGTCTTTAACAAAATAGGCCGTATGGGTTTGCGTTACTATTTTATCTAAATAATAAAGATCTTTCCTTCCGTATTGATAATTACCAAAATCTTCAGTCCCTATTTTGCCTAATTCATTGGTGCTGTAATTAACCCCATTATAAGGTGAACGCCATGTATAAGCATTACTCCATTTACCATGGTCCAATCTCACCCAATATCCGTAATCGTTTGCGTCAGGAAAATTGTTACTATTTGTATCAACAAAATCAGGTCCTGTAATAGCTGTTAAAAGCCAATGTGTAGCAAAAGCTGTGTATTGCCTCTTTTCATTTACATAATTACCACTTGCGTTTTGCAAATTTGTACGTTCTACCCTTTCATAATTATAGACAGGAAGTGCAAAATGGTAGATTTTACCATCTGGCGCAGTAATTTTATAACCTCCTATTCCTGAATCTTTGTAATCGAGGTTTGTTCTACTAGTATGGGGTAAGCCTTCTGGCTCTAACAATCCAGTTGCTTGACCCGTTCTTATTTGATAATTAGTAAATACTTCAACATAATTGCCTGATTTTTTTCTATTATTATCTGCAACTTTTCCTGTTGGCAAATAATCTTTCATTGTTTTATTTTGATCTGTATTAAAAGAAAAACTACTAGTATAGTTTAATGGAGCTATCTGTGTTTTCTGTGTAAACTGACCATCAAAATAGAATACAAAATTATTACTCCCTCCAAGACTTTTAGTTGGCAAATAGTTTGTACTACCGCTGCTGTTATGATTATATATCCTCATTTTTTCATCAGTACCGGAGTTTGGATAGGATCCTTTATAACCAAGGCCAAATAATGTGGCATTTTCAAATACTTTAGGCTTCATACCACCAGCAATTCCTGTTGCATTTACCTCATACGAATCATAGCCTGCAAAAGAAAAGTTTAATTTCATATTCTCGTCCTGAGAATCTGCAATAAATTCTCCTTCACTCTGGGGCAATACCTGATCGTACATATCCGTATAAACATATCTATTTTGATAATCTCCAAACCTATGATTGGTAGGAATACCTTCATTATTTATATTTAAATCGTTACTAGCAGCTTGATTGGCATAAAGAATTCCATAACCTGTTTTACCATATCCTTTTTTTAATGTATAAGTTACTTTTTGTTTACCGAAACCTAATGAAAAAGGGCCTAACTGTATAGGAATATAAAAACCTTTACTACTAATATCAAAATCTCCAGAAGAATAGTTTCCGACAGAAATTCCGCCACTACCTGATTGACCTTTATCATATGCTTTACGATTACTATAACCTCCTGAAATAGAGAAAGAAGCCCCTGAATCTGAAAGACTAACACCTAAACTTCCCGTTAAATTTCCAGAACGTCCACCAACACCTAATCCAACTGTTGGTTTTCCACCATTAATATTTCCAGATATTGAAATACCTGCACCAACTCCTGAAGTTTCACTTCCTTTACTACCAAAACCAACACCAAAACCTACTGAATAACTTCCATCAGTACTAATACTTGCGCTAATCCCAGCGAAAGATCCAAAAACTGAACCAGATAAACTCTTATTAGAACCCCAAGACATACCTACACCCACCTCAGCAGCTTTACTTATACCTATACCTACATTAATACTATAAAATGTTTGAGAATCTTGGAAATAGATAAAGTCTAATGTTTTTGCAGAGCTCCAATCATCAGGTGTCGCACTGACCCCCCTAGCAATAGCTCCTGTATTTATATTCCACCCTAGACCAACCCAAGATGACTCCATATCTAAAGGGATACCCGAATGATATGACAATGTAACCGGGAAACCTCCAACGTCTATTAAAGGAAGTACATAAGCTGTGTCTCCTGTTGATAAATTCACCATGTCTGTAGCGTCTACAGGTTCAAAACCTGAAGCTTCTGGAGCATTTGGCCCATTATTATTAGCAAACAGATAATTAACAGGAATAATTGAGGTCAAAAAATTAAGTGTTAAAAACACCGCGATTACCTTATGTGAAAATTTGTTTTTTTTCATTTAGTTAATTTTTAAATGATATTGTTGGTTCGTTATTCAATTTATCCGTTGGTACTTTAAATTTCACCTCGCCCGTGTACAGTCCCAAATCCTGTATGGTAAAGTTTAAATAGTCCTCCTTTAAATGTTTTTCATCCCTGGGGTACACAAACATGATGGTGGTCGCCCTGCTCATGCCGTACATGCGGGGGTATATGAAGTCCGCCATTTCCAAGGTGTCCTTGCTTGGGGTATATACATGTACCTTTTGGCCCATTCCAAATGCCAGCTCGTTTACCATGGCCCCGAACTCGTTCCTGTTCTTTGGGGCGGTGCTCAACAGTTCCTGGTTGTTCTGGCTCATGCTTAAATTGAAATACATGTATTTGCTATATTTTTCCCTTAATTCTTTTATTTGTGCCGAGCTTGACGAAGCATCTCCCAGTTCCTGGTTTACCAAAGCGTCCGTGGGACGGTACATGAGGGTATAGTCCACCCCGTTTATGGTTTTGTGCTGGGTATAGCCGTTGGTCTCGTCCTTTATATAGTCCAACATAGCGGTCTCGTTGTTGAATGTTTTTTGGTTGCAGCTGGAAAACAGCACCACCATTATCAATAATGAGATGCCTCGTCGTTTCATGCTTCGCTCTGTCGGAATGACAAAGTGTTTCCTTTTTATTAATTTCAACTTGTATGCTCTAGTTTGTTTATTAATATTCCTCTTTCCTTGTTATTAAAACTGTTTTGATGTGCAATTGAGGCTTTCTAACTGATATTTATGGGATTCCCGCCTTCGCGGGAATGACAAAACTATTTTCCTTGAAATTCCGCATTAAGCCCTTTCAATACTTCTTGGGTCAGATCGGTCACTTCATCGGCGTACATGATATTACCGCCTCCGCTTGCCCCAAATATGATCTTGTACTTGTGCTTCTTACCGTATTCCTTTATGTAATCGTTGATATCGTTGATCACGGTCTGGGTGGATTTTTTGTCTTCTTCCTGGATCTGTTTTTGTATGGCCTGTTGGTAATTGTTAATCTGCTGTTGTTTGTTGCCCAACAATTGCTGTTTTAGCTCCAGTTCCTTTTTGCTCATAGTGGAGCGTTCCTTTTCATAGCTTTTGATCTCGTTTTGCCAATCGACCATTAAACTGTCCACATTGGCATTGAGGGTCTTTGCTTTTTCCTCAAACTGGGCCTTTACGATTTTTGTGCGTTGGTACCCGTCCAGCAATTTGTTGACATCCACATATACCAGTTCCGATGACGAGTTTAAATAGAAGAATGAAAGAATGCTTGCTGCTATGGCAATAAGGGACAATGGCAATGCTAGTTTGTTCATTTAAAAAAGTGTGTTTGTTTAAGGGTTTGTTTGTTTAGTTCTTTTGGTTGCCGTTCAATACCAGTTGCTCTAATCTTAAAAGACGATCCTTCAATTCTTGATTGACCTCATCCTGTTGTTTAATTAGAATTTCTTGCTTCTCTAATTGTTTTTCCTGCTCGATGGTGTACAATGTTAACTCTTCTATTTTTTGAAGTAATTTTGTGTTCATTTCTGCAACGTATAGACCATTAGTTTGCATTTCTTTTGCAGAAGGAATTTCCGGCAAATGTTTATGAGCTTTAATAAACTCTTCAACTTTTTTTAGGGTAGGTAAATTGTAATCGGTTTCGAAAACAAAATCGGCACCTGCTGTTGCTGTTACTTTGACTTCTTGAGCATGAATAAGTCCTTTTACGGTAAGTTTGGCGTCCGGTGTGGTAGTACCGATGCCAATATTTCCATTAAAAATGTCTGCAAACATGTAAGCAGTATTTAAAAATTCGGAATTGGTATATTCTAATTTAGAACCAGCTTTTTCTCTTAAAAAGTAAGTTCCTTCATCTTGATATACAATACCTCCTATGTCGTTGTATGTCCCAGAAGGTCGAACCCATTTAGCAATTGTTTGATTCCATTTTGCTGGCCCATAACTCCCTGTTAACCATTCATCTCTAATCCAACTATTTTCAGCAGATCCTAAAGTAACGCCTAATGTTGTCTTTCTAATTTGAGCACCATCAGTTACATGAAGTTTATAATCTGGTGATGTGGTGCCGATGCCTACGTCGCCATTAGTTTTTATAATCATTCTTTCACCATTGCCTGCATATAGGCTTAAATCCTTTCCAGTTTTTCCACCTACAATGGCTTTGGCGTTGGCTGTATCCCAACTTAAAATACCATAATCGGCTGCACTTCCCCATTCCATAACACCATCTCCTCTAAACTTTATTCTATTATTTAGTTGTAATGTTGTCACTCCAGATGTTCCTTGATCTGCGATATGTAATTTAGCGTTTGGAGTAGTTGTGCCAATACCTACTTTTTTATTACCATCAAAAACCATAATCTGATTAGATCCAATTACATTACCATAACCAATTTCTAGTTTATAACCGTTTGAATTACCAGCAATGTAATATTCTTCATTATAAGCATCAAAATGCAAGGTTTTATTATTGGATATACTAGCGCCACTTTGTAAATTTAATAGGCCTGTAAATCTTCCAGTTCCCGTAACATCAAGCTTATAAATGTTATTCGTGTTTCCTATGGAAAAGTTACCTGTATTAGAGTTATATCGCATCTTCTCAACACCATAACCATAAAACATAACATCGCTCCAAGTATCGTTTATATCCCCAAATGCAATACCGCCTCCGATTTCTTGTATAACTCCTCCTCCACTATTACCTTCTAGGCTTAATCCCCCAACCGTTACATTGCTAGCAAACCTACCTGTACCCAACACATCTAATTTATATGAGGGTGTTAGCGTCCCAATCCCCACATTTCCAGAAGCAGGAAATGTATTGGTGGTTTGCGCATTTAAAAAAAAGATTGATGACAAGAAAGTACAGAAAACAAAGATTGGCTTTTTCATTGGTTTGATAATTTAGCATTTATAGTAACGCGTTAAAAGTATTTATTTTTTATGAATAACAGGTAAGGATATTCCTTGAAATAATTAAGGATTTCCCTTTTTTTTTAAATCAAACAAATATGCTTTAAACAGTGGTATAATCTGTAGTATTCTGAAGAAATATACTATTATTCGAAAATAATATTCGCTTAAAAAATAAATCATAAACACCTAAAAATCAATATATTACAAAATAAAAAAAGAAATAATCAACGATACAAATAAAGAAATAAGGAAATACCTTAGAAATATTAAGGTTTTACCTTAACGGTGTTTTAAGTATTATTAATAAATTAGCCACAGCAATTTTATTTTTCTTACTTGTTTATTTCAGGCTAGTATGACATAAACTTATGACGTTAAGATTGAAGGCTTTTATTTAGTAAGATTCAAGTCAAGTAAAGTTTGAAATCAAAATATATTACATAATGACCACACCTATCAAAACTTTAATTATTGACGATCATGTTCCAATAGTTGAAGCGTTCGAAAGATCGCTTTCCCATTTAAATTCAAACAGCCATTTTGTTTTTGAAGTTGATTCGGCAACTGATTGTGATTCTGCAATTTTAAAAATTGAAGAATCCATAAAGGAAGATAAAAGCTATCACTTATTTTTTCTTGATATTAGCTTGCCTCCCTCAGAGGATCGTAAATTTCTTTGTGGTGAAGATGTAGGAAGGAGAATTCGTGAACTATATAAAAATGCAAAAATTATTGTTTTCACCCATCATAGTGATAGTTTTAGAATTAGCAATATTTTTAACAGTATCAATCCGGAAGGCTTTTTAATAAAAAGCGAAGCAGGTTTCAGCCATTTTATCGACGCCATTAAAAATGTATTAAATGATACACCTTACTACACTAAAACGGTATTGGAATTACTGAGAAATAATATGGTTTCAGACTTGGTATTAGATGAAAAAGACAGGATGCTACTTCATGAACTATCAAAAGGAACCAAAATGAAAGACTTACCCAGAATTATCAATTTGTCTATGGGTGGCATTGAACACAGAAAAAGAAACCTCATTGAAATTTTCAATATCAAAAAAAAAGATGATAAGTCCTTGATAGAACTCGCAAGGGAAAAAGGGTTTGTATAAATGTACAGGCTTTAACCCAATAAATTTAATTACATACTTTATTGGTTTTGAAGTCCGCGTAAGTATTAACCTTGTTTTTTCAAGCTTAACCATGATCTAAAATATGCCTTTTAATACTATCTTTAACCTATTTAATTGGCACTTATTTATTTTGTTAACCCGCCGTTATTTTAATAAACTATGGATTTAAAAAATATAAAGATTTCTAAAAAACTCCCGTCGTACAACCTTCAGGAAATATTGATCGTACTGGTCATCATTGGCATCCTATTATTATTGGCCCTGCCCAATCTGATGCCCTTGATCAGCAAAGCGAAGAGCATCGAGGCACAGACCCAGCTCAAGTACATCTACAATTCGCAAACGAGCTACAGGTATATGTACTCCAAATATTCCAGCGACCTGAACGAGATTGACTTTACCCCTCCCAAAACGGTTAAGGAAAACGGCACCAGCAATTATGTGTATGAAGTGGTAAGTGCCTCCAACAACAGCTTTAAGGTCAGGGCGACCGCCATTACCGATTTTGACGGCGATGGGGTCTTTAATGTGTGGGAGGTTGACGAGAACGGCAATCCAAAGCAAATTGTTAAGGACTGATGGTGATACTAAAAATCATATTGCTGCTCGCCTTTGGTCTCATTTTATATCAGGATATAAAAGAACGCCAGGTGTTCTGGTTTTTGTTTCCCTTGATTGCCCTTTGTGCCGGTATGCTGTTTTATTTCGGAACGGTGCCCGAACTTTTCTATATGGCTGTATTATTGAACGTTGGTTTTGTTATCCTATTGTTGTTGGCCGTGTTTTTATACGGCAGGTTGAAGCTAAAGACCGCGTTCGCCCGTGTTTTTGGCCTGGGGGATGTCCTCTTCTTTTTTGCCGTGTGCTGTTCTTTTTCCACCGTTTCCTTTATCGTGGTTTTTTGTAGCGCCCTGGTTTTTTCCTTGGTCCTGCACCTTTTATTGTCCAAAAACCAAAAATCCGAAACGGTCCCGCTTGCTGGTTATATGGGTCTGTTCTTTGGCCTGGTCTACCTTGGGTCCTGGTTTGGTTTGGTTCAATCTGTTTATCAAATATAATGTATGGACAAAACGGATATGAATAAAATAGATTATAACCTTCCAACGTCCTTGGTACAGCTCATCAGCAGTGAACAGGCCTATCATTACGGCATTGTGCCCGTTGATGCAAAAAATGGCAGTCTGACCTTTAGGTCGGACAGTCCGTCCCAAACGCTCAAACAGGAACTGCAGGTCGTTTTGGGAAAGCAAATCGAGCTGCTTCCCGAGTCCCCTGAAAATATCCAGCAGTACCTGGCGACCAATTTCAGGAAACAGACGGGCAACACCAAAGAGGCCCTGCACTATACGGCCGATTTTCTTGAAAGGCTCTTGCTGACGGCCAAGAACATTGGCAGCAGTGACATCCACTTTGAGCCTTACGAGCACCGCTGTCGGGTTCGCTACCGTTTGGATGGCAAGCTCAAGGAACAGTTTTCCATTGCCTTAAATGAATATCCGGTTATCGTTAATAAATTAAAGATCAAGGCGGGTCTGGACATCTCCGAAAAGCGTTTGCCACAGGATGGGCGTATTACCGTCAAAACGCACGCCGATGAGTTTGATATCCGTGTTTCCAGTTTACCGACCTTGCATGGTGAAAAAATGGTGCTGCGTATTTTAAGTAAGGATGCCGACCATATCCAACTGGATGACCTGGGCTTTACGGAAGCGGAATTAAAGACCTATACGGAGTCCATTAAAAAACCGAACGGGATTGTGCTCATTTCCGGCCCGACGGGCTCCGGGAAAACGACCACCTTGTACGCGACCCTGAAGTTATTGAACGATGACAAAACCAACATTGTTACCATTGAGGATCCTATCGAATATACTTTGGAAGGTGTTAACCAGGTCCAGTTGAAGGAGAATATCGGATTGGACTTTGCCAGCACCTTGCGTACTTTTTTGCGCCAGGACCCTGATGTGATCATGGTGGGTGAGATTCGTGATGTTAACACCGCCAATATGGCTATTCGTGCTGCCCTGACGGGGCACATGGTTCTGTCCACCGTCCATACCAATTCAGCATGGGCAACGGTCTCCAGGTTGATCGATATGGGGATTCCGGCTTTTTTGATTGCGAGTACCTTAAATGTTAGTGTGGCGCAGCGTTTGGTGAGGAAGCTCTGTAATGCCTGTAAAGAGGAAAAGCCTGTCGATAAAGATGTTTTTCCGCAGAATTTTGTCATCCCCCCTGCCCTAAAGTCCCATTTTGTTGCCGTGGGCTGCAACAGCTGCCACCACACGGGCTATCAGGGCCGCAAGGCCATTTATGAGATCATCCCCATTACAAAGACATTGATCGGCCATATCAAGCATAACGACCTGGAAATTGATGCTTATTTAAACGAACATGGCATAGCTACTTTAAAAACAAACGCCATTGACTTGGTATCTCAGGGGATTAGCTCTGTGGAAGAGGTGTATGCACTATTAATTGATTAACATTTTTTATTATGAAAAACACTATTTTACTTCTTTATCTATTTGGGTTTATTTTTAAAGTTCAATCTCAGAATGTTGATTTGAATAACAGTACAGATTATATTAGAATACAAAAAAATGGGGCATCAAGTTTCTCACGAGCATTTGGTATAAATGGAAGTAATCAACTATACATAGGAAGTGTTGAAGAAACAATTGGAAATATTTACTTTTTCAATAAAGGAACAGATTATTTAATGACTATTAAGCCTGATGGAAACGTAGGCATCGGCACCACTACACCAAATGCTAAGCTTGAAGTTACTGATGAAATAAGAGTTAGACTAGCAACAAACAATGTAGACAAAAATGTGGCCAGAATTTTACCCATTGGCTACAGCGGAATAACTGGGGCAATGAATTGGACCATAAGAGGCGCATATCAGTATTCGACTGGTATTAATACTAACTCAGTTGGCGGAGATTTAGATCTCATAAAATCCTTAGATAGAAATACAATTCTAGCTACCAAGAGCGATGGTACATCAATAGGAAACGTTGGCATAGGTACAACTAGCCCTACCTCCAAATTAGAAGTTAGCGCAAATAGTAGTACAGATGCTATAGCGCTTAGACTAACTAATACTGGATGGTCTTGTAACATGTCAACATCAATAGAATTCAAAACAGGAAATCAAAAGTCTGTACCAACGTCAAAAATTTCCTCAATCATGAATGGCTGTGGTAATGCTGGAGATAGGTTAGGTTTTTTTGTTCAAGACACTAGTACTAATAATCCTAACAACAACCCTTTAGTTGAAAAATTATCATTATTGCCTAATGGTAATTTGGGAGTAGGTACAACTTCCCCAGATGCCAAACTTGCAGTAAACGGCAATATACATACCAAAGAAGTCAAAGTAGATTTAATAGGCTGGAGCGATTTCGTTTTTGAAAGCAACTACAACTTACCAACCTTATATGAAGTAGAAACTCACATAAAAGAAAAAGGTCATTTAAAAGACATTCCCTCTGCTGAAGAAGTAGTTGAAAATGGTATTCTGCTAGGTCATATGAATGCCAAACTTCTTCAAAAAATAGAAGAACTAACACTTTATACCATTCAACAAGAAAAAGAACTTCAAAATCAAAGATTAATTAATAAAAATTTAGAAGCTCGATTACAAAAAATTGAGGATTTATTGAGCTCTAAAAAATAACATCATGAAAAAAATACTTTTTATTACCTGCCTTTGCTTATTTGTCACTTTATGTTTAAATGCACAAACAACACCTTTTGATAATTTAAATGCAAATCCATTAACCAATAAAGCTATAACATGGACATCTTCCAACTATGGTTCAGGTTTTGGGCATAGAATTATAAATTCTGACCCTGGAGGACAAACCTTATTAAACTTTCAAGGGAGACATGATTCTACAACTTGGTCAGATATTATGACGCTTACCTCTAATGGAAATGTGGGAATAGGAACGAGTAATACTAACTTTAAAGCACACATAGTATCTACAATAAGTGCCCAAGCACTTAAAGTTGAAAATATTAATGGTGGTTATGCTAATGTAGATGTATCCAGTAATAGATCATCTGGAAATATTGGCGGATTTAGATTCTTTACCAATGGAGATACTTATGCTACAACGGAATTAAATACCATAGTAAATGGTGATTTTTACATTGGTACTGGCACGGGTAGTAATGTTCCATCTACAAGATTAACTGTCACATCTTCAGGTAAAGTTGGTATTGGGACTTCTAATCCAAGTGCCAATTTTGAAGTCTATCAGTATGATGGTCTAGCACATACAAGAATATACACGAATCAGCATAATGGAATTGCTAAATTAGAGATTGCTGGGGGGGTCGCCGGTTTTGTTAATGGGGAATATGGTTATTCGGGTTGGTCCATTTACCATTCTTATAATCAAACAAATAAAGATTTATATTTTAGACACGGACAGACAGGAGAACCTAATGTGATCTTTACAGACAATGGCAATGTTGGCATTGGCACTTCTCCAGACTCAAAACTCACTGTAAAAGGCAACATTCACACCAACGAAGTCAAAGTAGATTTATTGAATGCCGTGGCTCCAGATTATGTGTTTTATAAGGACTATGATTTAAAATCGCTTAAAGCTGTTGAAGATTATATTGCAAACCATGGGCACTTACCCAACATCCCTTCTGCAAAAGACATGGAAACCGAGGGTATCATGCTTAAGGAAATGAACTTAAAATTGCTTGAGAAAATTGAAGAACTCACATTATATGCTATTGAGCAGGAAAAAGAAACAACTACTTTAAAAGAAGAACTTCAAAACCAAAAACTAATTAATGAAAATTTAGAAAATCGATTACAAAAAATTGAGTCTTTATTAAACTCTAAAAAATAATAACCCATGAAAAAACTTCCATTTATATTCTGTCTTTGCTTATTTGCCACTTTGTGTTTAAATGCACAAATAACCAATACATTTCCCGACTCTGGAAATGCGGGGATTGGCACTACAAATCCCACTAATAAACTAGTTGTTCAAGGAGATTCGTCACCAAATTTAGAACTCAAAAACTCTAATTATTCCAATGGTGGCTTTATATTAAACCGTACCAATTATGGACATCAATGGAAGTGGTGGGCAGAAAGTAATGTAATGTATTTTGATTTCTCGACCGATGAGACAAATTATTCCAATAAGTTCACAATAAAATCTAACGGGAATGTTGGCATATCTAATGCTAACCCTCAAGATAAATTGCAAATTTCCAATACTTTTGTTTTTCACGATGGGGGTCATAAAATTCTTAGCCTTTTATATTCTCCTGGTGCAGTTGATCTCGATGATACTAAATATGCCTCGGAAATCCGTTATGACCCAACTTCTGGGAGTTTACATTTAGGTACATCTTCCACGGTTACCAATGCCCCTACCGCAAGATTTTCTATCACTAAGGACGGTAATGTTGGCATTGGGACTACTGCACCTAATGCTGGTCTGGAAATCTTTAAAAGCAACACAAATAACCATGCTTTAATATTAAATTCCTCTGGTTTAGGTTGGGGCTCTGGTATGCTATTTAAGAATACGTCAGGACTAACTTATGGTATTTACTCTGGTGCTGACAATAAATGGCATTTTACTAATGAAGGTGTAGGAGACAGATTGGTAATTGATAATGCTGGATACATAGGCATTGGCACTTCTACCCCTTCATCTAAATTACAGGTTGAAGGAAGAACTTCTGTAGGAAAATCAGGAATATTAAATTTAGATTGGACGAATGAAGCCAATTGGGGAGGAAGTGCTAATAAATGGTCTGGATATATAGGTTTTAATGCATATAGAAATAATGACGAGATTAAGGACAGCTATTATGGAAATAATCAATATACTAGCAAGGGGGTGTTTGAAGGATCAAATTATGGGTTTAGATGGCTTTTTAGAAAGGTTGTGAATAATGACTCGCAAAGTCAACATCAATTGTCTGAATATATGAGGCTAGACAATGATGGCAACTTAGGTATAGGCACCACACCAGATGCCAAACTCACCGTAAAAGGCAACATCCACACCAATGAGGTGAAAGTCGATTTATTGGGTGCTGTGGCTCCAGATTATGTGTTTTATAAAGACTATGATTTAAAATCACTTAAAGCAGTTGAAGATTATATAGCAAGCAATGGGCATTTGCCCAATATCCCTTCGGCAAAAGACATGGAAACCGAGGGCATCATGCTTAAAGAAATGAACTTGAAATTGCTGGAGAAAATAGAGGAGTTGACACTTTACACCATCAATCAAGAAAAACGCATTGAAACTTTAGAAAAAGAAAACACCACACTAAAAACCCAAGAAGAACGGATTGCACAATTAGAAGAAAAAATAAAATTACTTCTAAACAAAAAATAACCATATTTAGTACCTAAACTACATGAAGAAACTGCACTATATATTACTCCTATTCGTTTTTCAATTTGGCATTGCCCAGAATAACGATGCCCGTATCCAATCCATCAAAAACCAATTGGAGGTCTTGGCCATGGACAATGTGGGACTGACCGAACAGGTAAAGACCGAGATTAGCGTAAGCAACATCACCTTGTCCAATTTCCTGTTGGCGGTTTCCAATGTGCACAAGGTCAATATGAACCTGGCTCCCGAGCTTGACCAGATTAGTATCGTCAACAATTTTTCCAATGTAACGGTGGCTGACCTGTTGGTGTTCTTGTGTAAGGAATATGGTCTGGCCATTGATTTTACAGGCAATATCCTCTCCATAAAAAAATATGCACCACCTATAGAGCTTCCTAAAGAGCGTATCATTCCAATTTCTTATGCACCGGATGGCAATACGATTAGCATTGATGCCAAAAATGATAAATTATATGATGTCTTTAAAGGTATCATTGATGAATCTGGTAAAAATTTGGTGTTTGCGCCCGGTATGGAAAGCAAATTGATTACTTCCTATATACAGGACGTGCCCTTTGATGCGGCCATGGACAAACTGGCCTTGGCAAACCAGATGTTTGTTGAAAAGACCAAGGACCATTTTTATGTGTTTGAGGACAGTACGCCTTCTACAGACTCCCATGGAAAACAGCTATCGGGCAGAAAAAAATCTAATTTAAACTTCAAGGTTTTGGATGTGGACAGAAAACTATTGGAAGTTGATTTTGTCAACACGCCTATCGCCGACATTATTAATGATATTGGTACTGAACTGGACATAGACATATTCACCGCAACACCGCTACAAAGCGCAGGAAATGCCACTTTTAAAACCAAATCCATTTACTTTGATGACTTGCTTGAAAAGTTGTTCGAATCACAATCTACCTCGGGAACATCCGTTCCATTAGATGTAAATGCAAACCAAAACAGAAACAACCAGAATCAAAACATCAGCAGTTCCAGTCCTTCTTCTGCTCAGTTATTCACCTTTAAAAAAGAAGGCACTACTTATTTTTTTGGTACCGAAAATCAATTAAGTGTTCGCAAAGTGGAAATCATTCCCTTAATATCCCGAACGGTAGAAATGTTTGCAGATCCTTCTGGTGGTGGAGGCACCAATAGATCGGTTGGAAGAAATTATGGCAATCAAAATAGCTATGGCAACAGTGGTTACAATAACAATTACACCAATCAGTTTGACACCAATGTGGGAACGAACAGGAACAATAGGGAATCCATTAGCTCAAATAACCAATCCAGTTTCAATAATTCCGTATCTAAAGGGGAAGCTCTATTGAGTATTCTTCCTGATCAAATTAAACAGGATCTGGATATTAAAGTGGACTATGAGCTCAACAGTTTTTATGTCCTTGGGGCCAGTGAAAAAATAGAGCGTTTTAAGGCATTCATTAAAAAGATCGATAAACCAGTACCCGTTATCCTTATTGAGGTCATGCTCATTGAGGTCAACAGGAACTCCACCATAGAAACCGGTGTCAGTTGGGGGATTGGTGACGAGCCGGCTGAGACCAAAGGGGGTATTTATCCGCAGACGGATTTAACATTAGGGGCCAGAACCATCAATAGGGTACTGAACGGTTTTGATGGTTTTGGACATATTAATCTGGGGAAAGTGGTGCCCAACTTTTTTGCGACCATCAAGGCCATGGAATCCAATGGCAATATCAAAATACGTTCCACGCCCAAATTGTCCACGCTCAATGGGCATCGCGCTACTTTTTCCAATGGACAGACGTCTTACTATGCGGTAACGCAGCGTAATATTTATGGGACCGATAACCCGCAGACGTCCGAGATCACGAATTACGAACCCATTGATGCCGAACTGGGGCTGACCATCAAGCCTATGGTTTCGGGCGACGGCCAGGTGACCCTGGATATTTTTGTGGTGCAGTCCAGTTTTGGATTGCGTATTGCCGAAGATGCACCACCAGATTTAAACTCCCGGGAGTTCAGTTCGATCATCCGGGTTCAGGACCAGGACATTGTGGTCTTGGGCGGTCTGGAGGAACAGGTCAAGAACGACTCTGGTACGGGGGTGCCTTTTTTGGCACGTATTCCTGTTATTAAGTGGTTGTTCAGTACCCGCAAGCGCGAGGATTCCAAATCGAGGTTAACGGTGCTCATCAAACCGACGGTTATTTATTGATCTATGTTGGAACGGTTTAAAACATATCTGGAATATGGGAACCGCTTTTGCGGGGTGGAGCATGGCTCCCACAATGGGCAGGAGGCCTTTTATGCTACGGTTTTAAAGAAAGACAGAAAGAGCGTTTCGGTCGTGGACTTTTTTGACAGTGCCGATTTTGAAGGTATGGTCTCAAAGCTTAACAAAAAACAGCCTGTTTTTTTGGTGGTCAATAATGATAGTGTATTGACCAAGCACATTGAGAGCAGTCAAACGGAGGCTTCAAAGTTAATGCACAATGCGTTTCCCAACATCAATCCCGAAGACTTTTTTTATGAGATTGTTTCCCAAGGCTCCAGCCATCTCCTGTCCATTTGCAGGAAGGCCTATGTTGAGGGGCTGGTGCTTGATTATAAGGGGCATGGCTTTTCCGTCATCGGTATTTCGCTGGGAAACGGCCTGGTGACCGGTATCGCTCCCTTTTTGGACAGTACGTCCATTATGACCTCAAATGCTTGTTTGACCATGAACATGGGGGCTGTAGCGTCCATTGAGAAAAAAAATATCGAAGACACCGTTACTTATGATGTCAATGGTTTACGGGCAAATAACTTTCAGTTGCTTTCGATGGCAGCGGCATTGGATATTGTTTTGGAACGTTTTAGACCCTTATCCAATTTCGGAATCTTAAAGCTGTCCCTTAAAAATGATTACAAACAGGCCCGGTTTTTTGCCGTTTTCGTAAGGTTTGGGTTGCTCTTTATTTTATGTGGGCTGCTCATCAATTTTTTTGTTTTCAACCATTATTTTGAGACTGTCAATGCCCTGCAGCAGACTTCACAAATAAACCAAACGACCAAATCGAGCCTTTTGGAGCTTAGCGAGCGTGTCAATAAATCGCAAAAAATGGTGGACGATATGCTCAAGGGCAGCGCTTCCAAAAGTTCTTTTTATGTGGATGCCATTGTCCGGGGGCTGCCTAGTTCCATACTGCTAACGGAGCTGGATTACCAGCCGCTGCTTAAACGTATTAAAAGTGGGCAGTCGGTTGTGATTGACAATAATACCCTGTTGGTGTCCGGGGAGTCAAACGACAGCGCTTCCTTTTCAGAATGGATTGCGGACATGGAAGACATTGACTGGATACAGAAAGTTGAGATCATAAATTACGGGGATGCGTCTTCATCGGTTGCTTCCTTTTCTTTAAAACTTATGATGGTCCATGACTAAAAAAAACAAAAATATAGTGTTGGTGGCCGGTTTTATATTGGCCTTGTTCCTTTGTTACCATATGGCGGTTTCTAAAACACTTGTTCTTAAAAAGGAACACGACCACTTAAAGAGTGAGGCTATTTTGTTCGAGAACACGCCCAAGCAGGTCTCGCTCTTAAAACAAAAGCAGCTTTATTATGATGGTCTGCTTTCCAAGTACCAGCTTAATGGGAGCTCGGTCCAAAACAGCCTTTTAAGGACCATCAACGCATTTGCCGATAGTACGGGCCTTAAGGTCGTTGGCTTTTTGGAACCCCATACCGTGCTTCAAAATGACCTAAAGGTAAGTACCTACCAGTTTACCTTGGAGGGGGATTTTAATGCTATTTTAAGGCTCATACATAAACTGGAACGGGACACTGGGTTTGGGGAAATCATAAATCTCCATTTTGAAAAGAAAACCAATTTTAGGACTGGGAAGGCTTATCTGCAGGCCCAGGTGCTGTTGAAGAGTTTTGGGTGATTATAAACGAACACCCTTGGGCAGTGTCTCAAGGAATTCTATAGATTAGAATAAATTACTGGTTTGTCGCAATTGCTTTTATAAAGAAATTCCAGTTTTTTGCTTCTCTTTTATCTGCCTCAAACCAACGAATTCCATTTAACGCCCTTTTAAGTGTTTTCTATCCCTTAGGTTTTAATTACATTTGCATAACTTAATACACACGTTATGATATATTCAATGACAGGTTACGGAAAATCTGTTTTGCAATTACCCACCAAAAAAGTAACTATCGAGTTAAAATCCCTTAATAGCAAAAGCTTGGATTTAAATGCCAGAATGCCTTCTATTTACAAAGAAAAAGAATTGGCGATCAGAAAATTACTTGCAGATAATTTAGAACGTGGCAAAATAGATTTTTCTATTTATATGGAGGCGACTGCCGAAGATACGTCTACACAAATTAATACACCAGTTGTAAAACAATATATAGAACAATTACGGCAAGTGGTTGATGGCGATGCCATTGAATTGCTTAAAATGGCGGTTCGGTTTCCGGATGCTTTAAATACCGTGCGCGAAGAAATTGACGAAAACGAATGGCAAATCATCGCTGTTGAAATTAACAAAGCCATAGAAGATTTAAACAACCACCGTTTAGATGAAGGCAAAGTATTAGAACAAGAATTTAACAAACGTGTTACCATTATTGATAACTTATTGGATCAAGTTATAGCTATGGACCCCGAGCGTATTGTAGGCGTTAGAGAACGTTTATTAAAAGGTGTTGAGGAATTAAAAGACAAATACGACGAAAACCGCTTTGAACAAGAGTTGGTATATTACATTGAGAAATTTGATATTACCGAAGAAAAAGTGCGTTTAAAAAACCATCTGAATTATTTTATTGAGTGTATTAATTCTAAAGATTCCAACGGAAAAAAACTAGGATTTATTAGTCAGGAAATGGGACGTGAAATCAACACCATTGGTTCAAAAAGTAATTATGCACCCATGCAACAATTGGTGGTGCAAATGAAAGACGAATTGGAGAAAATTAAGGAACAATTATTAAATGTACTGTAAACAGCTGTAAGCTATAGGCTTTAAACTGTAAGCATAGTTAGCCTAAAGCATACAGCCTAAAGCGTACAGCATATTAGCAACAAACATAAAACTTCGTGACAAAACAAACCACCACAAACAAAGGAAAACTTATTGTGTTTTCGGCGCCATCGGGTTCTGGAAAAACAACTATAGTTAGGCATTTATTAGGTATAGAGGATTTAAACCTAGAATTCTCTATTTCGGCAACTTCTAGAGAAAAGCGGGGCTCCGAAGTAGATGGAAAAGACTATTACTACCTATCATTAAAAGAGTTTAAAAACAAAATAAAAAACGATGAATTCCTGGAGTGGGAAGAAGTCTATCGCGATAATTTTTACGGTACATTAAAAACCGAAGTTGAACGTATTTGGGCTATGGGCAAAAATGTTATTTTTGATATAGATGTATCGGGTGGTTTACGTATAAAAAGAAAATTTCCAGAGGAAACATTAGCAATTTTTGTAAAACCCCCAAGCATTGACGAATTAAAAATAAGACTTAAAAAACGAAAAACCGAAACCGAAGACAAAATAAACATGCGTGTTGCCAAAGCTTCGGCAGAACTAGCCACCGCGCCTTTATTTGACGTTATTGTGGTAAACGACGATTTGGAAAAAGCACTCGTTCAAGCTGAAAAATTGGTAAGTAATTTTGTAAATTCTTAAACCTTCACATGAACATTGGATTGTATTTTGGCTCTTTCAACCCCATACACATTGGGCATTTGGTTATTGCCAATCACATCGCTGAATACAGTAATTTAGACGAAGTTTGGTTTGTAGTAACGCCGCATAATCCTTTTAAAAAGAAAAACTCTTTGCTAGATAATTTTCAGCGGTTGGAAATGGTGTACCGTGCCACCAAAGACTACATCAAACTTAAACCTTGCGATATAGAATTTAACCTGCCTCAACCTAATTACACTATCAACACACTTATTTATTTACAGGAAAAATATCCTAATTACGCGTTTTCCTTAATTATGGGCGAAGACAATTTAAAGAGTTTTCATAAGTGGAAAAACTACGAAGTTATTTTAGAAAACCACGATATTTACGTGTACCCAAGAGTTTCAAAAGATAAGATAGAAACTCAATTTGATGGACATAAAAAAATTCATCATATCGACGCACCCATTATGGAACTCTCTTCAACCTCTATACGCAATGCCATAAAAACAGGTAAAAACGTAAAACCCATGCTACCAGAACACGTTTGGGAGTATTTGGATGAAATGAATTTTTATAAGTAAGTTGTTTATTTGTGAGAAAATTTATTAATTTCGTTTAGCGTTCGATGTAAAACATCAAAGCGAATTTATATCATTATAGTTTTAAGTATTTTTTATAAATAAAATCATTATATGAAAATTCGAATAATAATATTCTCTTTTGTTTATTTTTTTATATTAAAAGTCAATGCACAAAATGTAGCCAAAGTAGAAAATAATTTGATTGGTCAATGGCAATTTATTAAAATGGTTGATACTAATAACAAAAAATTAAAACCATTTGTTAGTTCAACAAATTATAGTCCAAAATTCAGAAAGATATTTCCTGATATTGTTTTCAGTAAAAAAGGAAAAATAATAATTGATCCAGATCATAAGACCCCACTCAAAGCTAATTGGAATTGGATTTCTGATTCTGAAATTGAAATTATTGAAACATTAGACAAGGATTCGGACAGATTTAAATTTCCTGATGATTCTATGAAAATTAAAAGAGAGAGAGAATTAGATGGAAAAGGAAATTATATATTACGGGATACATTTCAAATTGAATGGATAAAAAAAACAAAAATTAAAATATATAGAGGCGAACCTTTTTTTAGAATTTATAAAAAAAACCGCCCAAAGAACAAATCTTCAAACGGTTTCCAAACTAAATAAAACTAACTTTAACTAACTAATGCTATCTATGTTGTTACCAAGATTACGGTAATTAATTTTTTCGGTTGGGTTCGTTCCATTAAGAAATTCTTCAACATTTGTATAGCCATCACCATCGGAATCAATTGCGCTATCTGTGTTGTTTTTGGGATCTAAGGAATGTTTAATTTCCCATGCATCCGGCATTCCATCGCCATCACTGTCAACGGGCACTTTAGCTGGATCGTAAGTCAATACAGGGTATCCACCTACTTCCGAAATATCTTTAAGTATTCCCGTTTCGGTAGTCGGTTTTCCTGAACGAACCATGTCCGTAACACGTGTATCTACCGCATCGCGCTTTGGTAATGTAGCACCTACTTTTGCCAGCACAGATTCGAAAGCAAGCTCCGCCGTTTCATGTGGCGAAACAGGCCAGCCCACAAACGGCGTGTTTACACGAGCCAATTTTTCAGGTCCTTTAATACCTGACCAATTATTATTGGTAAGCTCTTCATTGCCATACATAACATTACCAGCTACATACCATTTTCCGGGTCTATTTTGTGCCTTGGGATACCAATCACCTTCTGCCCAAGCACTTCCTGGCGAATACATACTTCTTTGCTCAACACGGGCAAAAACAGCTTTCATATTGTCGTTGGTTGCAGGACCTGATTTGTAGTAGTTGTTAATAACATTAATCATGGAAGTTTCGTCGCCACCATCCATCGTTCTATGACGCCAATTAAAAATAACATTGTTTCGGAAATCAAAAGGTCCAGACATACCTATAGATGGATTTCTAGCGGTATTACAGGCAAAAAGGTTGTGATGGAATGTCGATGGGTTTCCTCCCCAAGTGCCTCCAAAAGCATGACCACGCGCATCAAGAGCTTCACTGGAAATTGTCCACTGAATTGTAATGTTTTCAGCCGGATCTTTAATTTGAGTACTGCCGTCAAGTGAAGGTCTCATGCGGCGGTAAAGAGATATATTTTCATCCATTCCCCAACTTGTTGAACAGTGATCAATAATAATATGATGGTTTGGGTTACCTCCAATGTTATCATCGCCTTGTCCTCCCACAGGAACACCACGACGCACACGAACATGGCGAAGAATGACATTGTGGGTGTTGATATTAAATGTTCCTGCTATGCATATACCATCTCCAGGGGCAGATTGACCCGCAATAGTAATATCTGGATGATTAATATTAAGATCATTTTTAACTTCAATGGTGCCAGCAACGCGGAATACAACAATACGCGGGCCTTCAGTTTCAACTGCAGCACGTAAGCTGCCCTCACCGCTATCGTTAAGATTTGTTACGGCAATAACTTTACCACCGCGTCCACCTGTGGTGAACATTCCAGCACCCCACGCACCTGGAAATGCGGGAATGACCCCTTCAGGTAATCTTGGAGGGTGTGGAGGTATTTGTCCAGGTTCAGGCTGACTGCTATCTTGTGCATTGGAATTCAATACGACTATAAGAAACGTAAAAAGCAACAGACTTGCTCTGGTTATTTGATGGATTTTTATCATAGGTGTTTAATTTAATTACTTATACAGTTTTTAAGAGATCCTTAAAAGGACGTGGCTAATATGGTTGTTTTAAGAATAATTAACTGCTATTTTTGAACGGCGACCAATTTTATGAAACTTTTGTGCATGATAATATACAAGCCAAATCAAAAAAAAGAAACCGCCTAAAGAATAAATCTTTAAACGGCTTCTAAACTAAATAACCAACCAAACTTATGTTAAACCCTTGTATTTTCTCTTGGGTTTTCTACTTTATCTTTTCTATGCTTACGCAATTTTTCTGTTGTAACAGTTCTTCCTTTTGTATCTGTTGTTTTCATAAATTGTATATAGCCTCTACCAACAAACTCATAGGCAGTACCCGATGTTGGGTGATACAATTCTATCTTTCCATCATTTATAACGCTTAATTCAAAATATTCATTGTCAAAATAATCATAATCTAATGTTAAAGTTTTAAGCTTGTTATTGCCAGCTATATTTCCAACACCATAAACTCCGGTATAATCCCAATAAATATTATTTGGGCTGGTACCGTTAACATCTTGTGAGCTTCTAAATTCTGAATCGTTTCCGCCAGCTAAAAACTGTAAAAAGTTTTCGTTATCAAACTCGTTTATAGCACCATAATCGCTTGTATATACTTTTTCCCAAGCGTTATACTCTTGCAAGAAATAATGAATATTATCATAAAACACAAAATCGTAATCGAAATTGCTGCGTTGGTAACCATCTAAAAAGTATGAGGTATCATTATTAGGGTTGTAAAGCTCGATGGTATTGCTGTCTATTTGGTAAACATCAAAAGTTTCAAACCCATCTATAACATGGTAAACATCCAGAACCATATCATAAGCATCATAAGTCCCTACTTTTATTCCAAAGCCATTGCCCGTATTACCAATACCTACAATATTATTATTTGCTAATACATTATTATTTATAAACGACATGGTAAACGCTTTTTGTAAAAAGGGTGTTTCGCCATAACCTTTAGTGGCATTAATGTCTACATACCACAACTCGTACGAACCCAATAATTGGTTTAAAGATATTTGTGGCGTATTATCGTAATCGTCTACAATAACTTCTCTGTAACAAGAAGTAAATAGGGTAGCTATTAAAGCAAACGAAAAAAGTAATTTTATAGTCTTCATAATCAAACGTTTTTAGGGTTCCTGTTTTAATGGTTTTCAAAACACGTGCCAAAAATTTTTTTGACTCCAAATTTTAAGTCTCAGTATGAAGCCTTCCGTCTCCCGTCATCGGTCATTTATATTCTTTACTCTTTTAACATACATTCCTAACCTAGATAAATATTTTATGTATTTTTGAAACATCAAACAACGAAACTATTTATGAATGAACCTTTAAAATACGCGGTTTTTGGTGCAGGAAGTTGGGCAACAGCCATTGTAAAAATGCTTTGCGAAAATTTAGATGAAGTAGGTTGGTACATGCGCAGTGTTTATACCAAAGAGCATTTACTTAAAGAGCGTCACAACCCAAATTATTTAAGTTCGGTAGAGTTTCATGTAGAGCAACTAAAGCTTAGTAACGATATCAACGACATGGCCAATTATGCCGATGTGCTTATTTTTGTAATCCCTTCTGCCTTTATTTATAGCGAATTACAAAAATTACATGTTGATATTTCCAATAAAATTATTGTTTCGGCAGTAAAAGGCATTATTCCAGAAACAGGTTTGTTGGTTGGTGAACATTTTCATGAAGCTTACAAAATACCTTACAACAATATTGCGGTAATAGCGGGTCCATGCCATTCTGAAGAAGTGGCTTTAGAACGTTTATCGTACCTAACCATTTCATGTTCAGATGCTAAAAAAGCCCAAGCTATTGCCGATAGTTTGTCGAGCGATTACATAAAAACAAAAATTAGCGACGACATTATTGGTGTAGAATATGCCGTTATGCTTAAAAATATATACGCTATTGCGGCGGGTATTGCCCACGGATTGGGTTATGGTGATAATTTCCAGAGTGTGCTTATGAGTAACTCCATTCGTGAAATGAAACGTTTTATTAAAAAAATGCATAAAATGAAACGTAACATAAATAATTCCGCCTATTTGGGCGATTTATTGGTAACAGGCTATTCGGTATTTTCTAGAAACCGTATGTTTGGAAACATGATTGGAAAAGGCTACACCGTAAAAAGTGCACAAATGGAAATGAGCATGGTTGCCGAAGGCTATTACGCCACCAAAAGTGCTCATTTACTAAACGAAAAAAACAAAAAGAAAACACGCTTGCCCATTATCAATGCGGTTTACGATATTTTATACGAAGGTAAAGACCCGAAAAAAACCTTTAAAAAGTTGACTGAGAAATTGGATTAATTCCTCCTCTAACTCCTCCAAAGGAGGAGAACACTCAATCCTTAATTTTCCCAAAGAAATGAAAGACGGAAAGATTAACGTATGACACAAAACATCCATAATCTTAAATACCTTGAAGAACGTAGAAAAGCGCTTCGAAAAAATTCAACATCTGCCGAAGCTACGCTTTGGAAACACCTCCAAAAAAGCCAATTAAACAATAAAAAGTTTAGAAGGCAACAGAGCATCAAAAATTTTATTGTCGATTTTTATTGTCCAAAAGAAAAGCTTATTATTGAATTAGATGGTGCATATCATTTGGATTTTGCGCAACAACAATATGATTTGGAACGAACTAAACAACTAGAATCTTTAGGTCTTAAAGTGATTCGTTTTGAAAATAAATTGGTGTTTGAGAATCTAGCTGAGGTTTTAAATGAGATTGTGAGTCATTTTAAAAGTATTTAACATTTGAATTTTCTTTTACAGTAAATTCAGTATAATAACCACCTCGTCTTCTATTTCGATATCTCGAAATAGAATCCACTCCTCCTTTAAAAGGAGGAGAATCCCTTTTCATTTAACTAAAAGTTTGCCGACAGTTTAATTCCTTCCCCTGACCTCGGCATTAAAATCTAATAAAAACCACAACTAATTGATTATTAATTCTAAAGCAATTTATTTAAAGTGTTATGGGGTGACTCAATAAATTTTTATTCCCGTAGGAAGGTACAGAGATTTTTTAAACATTTAGCTTTAACAAAATATCGGGTGACCCTGTATCGAAAACAGGAAAAAGGAGGAGAATCCCTTTCCATTTAACTAAAAGTTTGTCGACAGTTTAATTCCTTCCCTAACCTCGGCATTAAAATTTTATAAAAAACCACAACTAATTGATTATTAATTCTAAAGCAATTTATTTAAAGTGTTTTTGGGTGACTCAATAAACTTTCATTCTCATAGAGATGCTGAGATTTTTTAAATATTTAGCTTTAACAATATAGTGACCCTGTATCGAAAACAGGAAAAAGGAGGAGAAATCCCTTTTCATTTAACTAAAAGTTTGCCGACAGTTTAATTCCTTCCCCTGACCTCGGCATTAAAATCTAATAAAAACCACAACTAATTGATTATTAATTCTAAATCAATTTATTTAAAGTGTTTTTGGGTGACTCAATAAACTTTCATTCTCATAGAGATGCTGAGATTTTTTAAATATTTAGCTTTAACAATATAGTGACCCAGTGTCGAAAACAGGAAAAAGGAGGAGAATTCCCTTTTCTTTTAACTGAAAGTTTGTCGACAATTTAATTCCTTCCCTTTTTAAGGGAAGGTGGATTTCATTTTGATAAAAATGAAAGACGGAAGGGTCATGAAAGACGGAAGCATCTACTTCACCAAAACACCCTTAGCCTCCATTAAAGGAACAGCTTGCAACGCTTTTAAATTAATGGTGTTTTTTCTGAACAAAAAGGTTTTATCAAACATTTTGCTTCCTTCAAAAAAAGATACTTTAAACGTATTGTTTAAAGCAAAAAGTTCTTCTTGCATCAACTCAATTTTGGCATAGCTTTTTTTAGGAAGTGTATCTAGTTTCTTTCTAAAGGTAGAAGTTATTTTTTCTTCGGAATAGCCAGAAGTGACAATTAAAACCATTTCTAAATCAACGTCTTTGTCATTGATTATATAAGCATTCCAATCTTGGGTTTTATAAATAGCGTTATACTCGTTTACAATGGCAACGTAAACACCTTCAACTTTTGGAATTTCGATATCTTTTTTCATGAGAAAATGTAATTTTTAAAAAACAAAATTAGCAGAATTTATAATACAAAATTAATGTCTTTTAGTTTGTAAAGTAAGAATAATAAACTAAATTAGTTGTACTAAAAAAAACACTATGCAAAAAATTACTTTAATAATTTTAACTTTACTTACAGCTATTAATTTAAACGCTCAAATTATCTTAACAAGCGCAACAAGTTCTCCACAGATTGGGCAAGAATTTAATTATATCGCTATCCCTAATTATGCATTTGATGTTAGTCAAAGTGGAGCAAACCAGACTTGGGATTTTTCTTCCGCCACTGGTTCTGAGTCAATTACTAATTATATTGGTTTAGCAAGTTCTTCGGAACCATCAACATTTCCTCAAGCAAATGCTGTGGCTGTTACTACAAACCCAAATACTGAAACTTATTTCTCTAACTCTACCTCTGGACAAATAATTGAAGGCTTTTTTTCCCCTGGATTACTTCGAGAAATTTATACAGACAAACGAGAGTTTATTAAATACCCCATTACCTACAATGATGTTTTTAATGAAACATTCTCAGGAACTAGCGAAAATATTGCAGCTGGACAAACTTATGACAGAGCAGGAACTACTCAAATTTCAGCTGATGGATATGGCACATTAATTCTTCCTTACACAACAGTAAATAATGTTCTTAGGATAAAGATAACCAATACATACTCTGATACTTATATGGGGTTTCCAATTGGTCCATATAACGATGTTATTTTAGTTTGGTATAATGCCACAACCAAAAACCCTATAGCCAGTACTTCTGATGCCTATTTTAATGGAGATCTCATATCATCGCAAGCCACATATTTAGCCCAATCGGATTTAGTACTTGCTACAAATGATTTGCAATGGACTAAAAACCAAATATCAGTTTATCCTAATCCAGCTAATGACTATGTTCATATAAAGAATAGAACAAATCAATCTTTATCACTTGGAATTTATGATGCTCAGGGTAGAATAATTAAAACGGCTAATATTGAAAAAGGCGAAAATAAAATAAATGTTTCAAGCTTAAACTCTGGTATATATATTATCAGCTATTTAAAAAACTCACATTTATATACACAAAAAATAGTAATCAAATAAAAAACTAGTTCGATTGCTTATTATCCATGGTAAAACGTTTGGGTGTAAATGTTTTACCATGGATTATAAAATTACTTCCAACCACCTCCAAGTGCTTCATACAAATTTACAACCGCTAATAATTGTTGCAACTTGCTATCAATCACATTCAATTCAGCATTTAAGGCGCTTTGTCTTGCAGTTAATAAATCCAAATAATTGGCGTACCCATTATTCAAAAGTATTTCTGAATTACGCTCCGCATCTCTTAATGCCTCTACTTCTTTTTGTCTGAATTCAAATTTTCTGGTTTCGGCGTTGTAAGCAAACAAAGCATTAGACACTTCATTACCAGCCACTAATAGTGACTTTTTAAAATTTAGAAGTGCTTGTTCCTTTTGTGCTTTACTTACTTCATAGTGTGTTTTAATTTTTCGCTGATTAAAAATAGGTTGTGCTAACCCACCGACTAAATTGGCAAATAATGAATTCGCATTAATTAGCTCATTAAAATCTAAACTTTGAAAACCACCTGAAGCTGTTAGCGTTAAAGATGGATAGAAATTGCTTCGTGCCACATTGGTTAATTCAAAAGACTGGATTAAAGCAAACTCTGAAGCCATTACATCGGGGCGGTTGCTTAATAAACTTGCTGGAACGCCCAATTTTAAATCGGATTCTAGGGTTTGCACCTCCATCTGACTTCTATCAATATGTTGGGGCACTTTTCCTAACAAAATACTGAGGGTATTTTCGGTTTTAAAAATGGCAGTTTCTAAATCTACTTGTAAAGCTTTGGCGTTATTGTATTGTGCAATATTTTGGTCTACCGCTACTTGGGTTACTTGACCTGCATCTTTTAAAGCTTTTATGGTTTCTACTCCTTTTTCACGAGTTTCAATAGTTTGTTTGGTAATTGCTAATTGTGCATCTAAAGCCAACAGTTGATAATAGGTGACAGCTATACCAGAAACCAATTGCGTTTTTACTGCTTGATGTGCTGCTACACTTTGTAAATAACTAGCTTGGTAAGCACGCTTGTTGCTGCGTATTTTTCCCCAAATATCAGCTTCCCAAGACAAAGCACCTGATAGTTCAAACTGGTCTAAGGCGCCATTAAAAAAGGATCCAAATTGGCTATTCCTTGCCAATTCCTGATGCGTCATAGTTCCCTTTGCATTTAACGTTGGAAAATAACCTGCTTTCCCTTGTTTTAAATAGGCTTCGGCAGCTACTATTTGTTGGATAGCGATGCGCACATCCATATTATTTTGAAGTCCTTCTTCAATATATTGACTCAAATAACTATCTGTAAATAATGTTTTCCAAGATACATCTGCCATGGATAAACTATCGGTTGGCAAATTATCGGTTCTGTACAAATTTTGGGTTTCTGCCAACTCCGGTTGTTTGTAATCTTTGGCAACAAAACAACCTTGCAGTGTTACGGAAACAACTACCAAAAGCAGGCTTTTACTAAAAAGTGTGTGTTTTATTATTGATATCATACGGTTAATCTTCAATAGTTTGAATTGCTGGTTTACTCGAAATTTTTTCTTGTAACCATTGAAATAAAATAAATAGAATGGGAATAACGAATACCCCCAAAATAGTACCAATAAGCATGCCTCCAGCAGCACCAGTACCAATAGATTTATTACCTTCAGATCCAACACCTTTTGCCAATACCAATGGCATTAAACCTAAAATGAAGGCGAATGAGGTCATTAAAATAGGGCGTAAACGTGTTTTTGCACCGTTAACAGCTGCATTTACTATGCTCTCGCCATTATATCGTCTTTGACGTGCAAATTCCACAATAAGGATGGCATTTTTAGCCAGCAACCCTATTAGCATGATTAAAGCAATTTGGAAATATATATTGTTCTCAAGTCCTAAAAACTTGGTGCTTATATAAGCTCCAAAAACCCCAAAAGGAATAGACAGAACAACCGCTAAGGGTAAAATATAACTTTCATATTGAGCACACAGTAAAAAGTAAACAAATAGAATACTTAGTATAAAAATAAATGTTGTTTGATTACCTGCATTTACCTCTTCGCGCGTTAACCCAGAATAAGCAACTGTATAGTTACTTGGTAATTTGGCAACTTCTTCTTCAATAACCCTAATCGCATCACCTGTACTGTAACCAGGGTTTGTAGCACCACTTAAACTTGCCGAGTTAAACAAGTTAAAACGGGTTACCGATTGCGGTCCGTACACACGCTTTAAGGTTATGAACTGCGTAATAGGCGTCATTTCACCTGAATCGGTTCTAACATACATGCCATTTAAAGCATTCACATCGGCTCTATCCTCTGGTAACGATTGAATATACACACGGAATTGTTTTCCAAATCTAGCGAAATCGGATGCATAAACGCCACCTATATAGCCTTGCAATGTTGAAAATATGCTGTTAATTGGCACGCCTTTTTCTTTTGCCAAGGGCACATTAACTTCCATTTCATACTGTGGATATTTTGTATTGAAAGACGATTGCGCATACTTAATTTCTGGATGCTTCATTAAAGCTCCAATAAATTCCTGGTTTGCTTTATCTAAGTCTGTAAACTCACCCCCAAAGCGGTCTAACAAATTCACTTCAAAACCAGCTGAATTACCAAAACCACGAATACTAGGGGGCGCAAAGAAAATAATATTAGCCCCAGGAATGGTAGATGCAATACCAAATAGTTTACCTGTAATAGCTTCGGTAGATAATGTTTCGTCTTCACGATCAGCCCAATCTTTTAATTTAAAAAAGCCAATAGCATAATTACTTCCTGCACCACTTAATAAACTTCGTCCTCTAATTAACGAAACGCCTTCAACACCTTCTAATTTATACGTTTTGTCATATAATTCTTGGGTTATTTTATTTGTTCTATCTAACGATGCGCCGGCTGGTAATTCTATATTGGCAAAAATCATCCCTCTATCTTCGTTGGGAACAAAACCTGTTGGGGTTGTTTTCGATGCCCAAAAAATACCAACCACAACTAAAATCAATAATACAGCCGAAATCCATTTTTTCTTATAAAGAAGTTGTATTGACTTTCCATATTTTTCAACCGTGGCGTTAAATCCACGATTAAAAAGTGTGTAAAAACGTTGTAAAAAACTCTTGTTTTTTAACGCTTCTTCGTCATACGGTTTTAAAAATAATGCGCATAATGCAGGACTTAATGTTAGGGCGTTTACAGCCGATATAAGTATCGCAATTATTAAAGTGACTCCAAATTGTTTATAAAACACGCCCGTAGGTCCTTGCACAAACGTTACCGGAATAAATACAGCAGCCATCACCAGAGTAATAGATATAATAGCCCCCGATATTTCGTGCATGGCTTCTAAAGTTGCTTTTTTAGCATTTTTTTCACCGTGTTCTAACTTGGCATGAACCGCTTCAACGACGACAATAGCATCATCTACCACAATTCCAATGGCCAATACCACAGCAAATAGTGTCAATAAATTGATGGAATACCCAAATAAATTCAGAAAGAAAAAGGTCCCAATAATTGATACAGGTACCGCAATAGCAGGAATTAATGTAGAACGAAAATCTTGCAAGAAAAGAAATACTACAAGAAATACTAATAGAAAAGCTTCTAATAAGGTAGTTACTACTTTATCTATAGATGCCGTTAAAAATAAACTGGTGTCATAAGGAATAAAAATATCTAATCCTTTAGGCAAATCTTTTTTAACATCGTCTAATGCGATTTTGATGTTTTCGATAATTTCCTGAGCATTAGAACCTTTCGTTTGGAATACGCCCATAAATACGGCAGGATACCCTAAACTTTTAGCACCTGAACCGTACGATTGTGCATCTAGCTCTATAGTTGCAACGTCGTTTAATCTTAAAAACTCGCCATTTCCTAATGCCTTAACAACAATATCGGCGTATTGCTTTTCCTCTTTAAAACGTCCGCTATATTTTATAACATACGAAAAAGCTTCGCCATTATTTTCGCCCAACGAACCAGCTGCGGCTTCTAGATTTTGTTCTTGTAAAGCGGCCGTAATATCTGAAGGTATTAAATTGTATGCTGCCAGTTTTTCGGGTTTTAACCAAATTCGCATGGCATAATCTTGCTGAGAAAACACACTAACATCGCCAACGCCGTTAATTCGTTGCAATGCAGGTATCACATTAATCCTTAAATAATTTTGAATGAATGTGGCATCGTAATCTTCATTTTTTGAATACAACGACAAGAACATTAACGCACTCGTTTCTTGTTTCTGGGTTGTTACCCCTGTTTGCTTTACCTCTTGTGGCAGTAACTGATTGGCTCTAGAAACACGATTTTGCACGTTTACAGCGGCAACATCGGCATTAATATTTTGGTCGAAATATACCGTAATATCCGCAGTACCATTATTGGAGGCTGTTGAAGTGATATAGGTCATACCTTCAACTCCATTTATTTGCTCTTCAATAGGAATGATAACGCTTTCTAAAACCGTTTCGGCATTCGCGCCAGGGTAATTCGCCGTTACTTTAATGGTTGGTGGCGCAATGTCGGGATATTGCTCTATAGGTAAGCTTGAAATACTTATAAACCCAAGCAATAGTATAATGATGGAAATAACTGTAGAAAGTACAGGTCTTTCAATAAATGTTTTTAGCATAATTATTTCTTTCTAGTTTTTAAATAATTTTTCGATAGGTTTCAAAACACTATCAAATGCAACTTCTTGAGGTGTTATTGGCATATCATTTCTCAACTTTCCAACACCTGTAACTACTATTTTATCGCCTTCTTTTAATCCTGATTCAACAACATATAAATTATTAACGTTTGCTTTTACTTTAATGATCGAAGATGACACTGTATTATTTTTACTTAATTTAAAAACCATAATGTTTCCTTGTTGTTCATAAGTAGCTTCTTGTGGAATAACGGTTGCATTTTCGTAAATGGTTGGAACTTGGATTTTTCCACTATTGCCATTTGTTAAAAGTTGATTTGGATTATTAAAAACAGCCCTAAAACTTACCGTTCCAGTGTTTTGGTTTATTTGTCCCGTGCTAGTTTCTATCTTTCCTTTTTCAGAATACATCGTTCCATTGGCAAGTATTAAGCTTACTTCTGGAAAGTTTGCAATCTTTTCTTCTAAATTATTTCCTTTTGTGTTTTGTAGAAAGTTTAAATAATCGGCTTCATTCAAACTAAAAAACGCATATACTTGTTTAATATCACTAACGGTCGTTAAGGGTGTTTCGTCATTGGCACTTACTAGCGAGCCTTCTCTAAATTTAATAGCCCCCACATAACCATCCACTGGGCTTTTTACAGTTGCATAGCCAATATTAGCAGCAATACTACTGTAATTCGCTTGGGCTTGGGCTAAATTAGCTTTAGCAGTTTCTAATTGTACCGAACTGATAATCCCTTTCTCTACCAAGGGGATTAATTTATCCACTTCAACTTTAGCAACATTTATACGTGCCTTAGCTGCTCCTGCATCTTGACTTAACGATTGTGTTTCTAATTTGAATAAAACTTGCCCTTTTCGCACTTTCTGACCTTCATCTACCAACACTTTTTGGATGTACCCCGATACTTTTGCCCGTACATCACTATTTACAATGCCTTCTATATTGGTTGGGTATTCTTGAAACCCCGTAACAGTTTTGTGGCTTACTTGCGCTACAGGAAAAGTAGCTGGCGGCATTTTAGCGGCTTGTTGTTCTTGTTTATTACCACAACTTGATAACACAATTGCTAAACATAGTGTTGCGATTGAATATAGTCTGATTTTTTCCATGTTGCTTCCTTAAAGTTTATTGTTCTTTTCTATGATTTTTGTCCTTAATTTTAATACAGATTTGGTAGCTTCGTCCAAAAACTGAATGTAATCGTCATGAAATTCTAAATCGAATTTTGAAGTGTCATCAGAATTATTGGCGTTCGATTTTTCTTTATAGTCTCTAATTTCAATATGGAGTTCTTTTTGAACACACCAAGTTTCTATCATATCATCAATACCTTGAATAATCGTGTCTTGATTTATTACAAAATATTTTTTTCGGTCTCCCAATTTTGTGAAATAGACAATTTTCTTTAAATCTTGTAAGTGATTTAAATGGGTTGATATGGTGCTTTTACTAGCGCAAAGCTTTAATACCAAATCTTCAAAAGTTGTTCCTACCTTTCCTGTTAGTATGATGTACGACATAATACGAGCTGCAACAGGAGCCAGTTGGTCTTTATTCTCTATAAAAACCCCTAGTTTTTCAACCAAAGCTTTTTTCTCACTACATATATTATCCGGCATAATTATAAAATTTGGTGTAAATATAAAACAGGTTCGTTTTTTTCCGAACTAAACGAAGTTAAAAAATTGTTAAATAACAATACTCACAATAATATTTGCTTTGAAAGAAATAATTTACTAGATTCGTTTGGAAACCGTCTCAAACGCCTTTTCCGTTTATGCTACTTTAAAAACCAATATTTTTTTATGAAGAAATTAGCTTTATTTTTCCTTTTCAGCTTTTTGGCTCTATACTTAAAAGCACAAACTACTCCTTTAAATGTAGATGAGGATTTATACGAAACGATAGGAAAAGAATTAAATACGATGATTTCGGAAGAAAAAGATGCTATGAAAATAGTTTCATTAACCCCTAAAAAAGATTTGATTAATGATAATATTTATGAGTTTTCGGTAGTAGTTATTTATAATTTAGTTTCTAAAGAACAAGCCATATTGAATGTTGGTTTTAATAATGGTATAAGTGAAAAATCCCATCGACTAATTTCCGATGCTTCAAAAATTATAAATAAGGGCGCAAGCTATCATACTTTTAAAGTAAAATCAAAAGTAATTGATTGGAGCGATATAGGAGGTGCTTTTTATGTAGCAACAAATATGTCTGAGCATCCGCATGAAAAAATTTGGAGTCCTTTAGCTAGCGACAGGTTCTTTTTAAAGGTTAACTAATATTTATCTTTACAGTTGTTTTTATAGTGCGCTTTTAAACTGCTCTAAAAACCTCACATCATTCTCGCTTAATAAACGAATATCATTTATTTGGTGAAGCAACATGGCAATGCGATCTATACCAACTCCAAAAGCAAAACCAGAATATTCTTTAGAGTCTATTTTGCAATTTTCCAATACGTTGGGATCTACCATACCACAACCTCCAATTTCTAACCAACCGGTACCTTTTGTAATGCGGTAATCCGATTCGGTTTCTAAGCCCCAGTACACATCAATCTCGGCACTTGGCTCTGTAAATGGGAAATAAGACGGACGCAAGCGTATTTTAGATTTTCCAAACATTTGGGTTGTAAAATATTGAAGTGTTTGCTTTAAATCGGCAAAACTTACATCTTTATCAATGTACAAGCCTTCTATTTGGTGGAAAAAACAGTGTGAACGTGCCGAAATAGCTTCGTTACGGTATACGCGACCTGGAGAAATAGTACGAATTGGTGGTTGGTTATTTTCCATATAACGTACTTGCACCGAACTGGTATGGGTACGCAATAAAATATCGGGATTTGTTTGAATGAAAAACGTATCCTGCATATCGCGTGCCGGATGGTATTCTGGCAAATTTAAAGCGGTGAAATTATGCCAATCGTCTTCAATTTCCGGGCCTTCACTAACATTAAAACCAATGTTAGAAAAAATATCTATAATTTGATTTTTTACTATAGAAATCGGATGACGCGCACCAATTTGAATCGGGTTTCCCGGACGTGATAAATCACCATAAATACCTTTTACTTCCTCTTTACTTTCTAAGGATTCCTTTAAAGTATTTACTTTGTCTTCGGCTGTATTTTTAAGTTGATTTATTATTTGCCCAAACTCCCTTTTTTGGTCGTTGGCAACGTTTTTTAATTCTCCATAAAACTCCTTTAGAAGTCCTTTAGAGCCTAAGTATTTTATTCTGAAAGCTTCTACTTCCTCTTTGGTTTGTGCTTTAAAGGCTTCTGCTTCGGTAATAAGTTCTTTTATCTTGTCTATCATAACTTCCTAAAATGATGGCAAATTTACTGATTTTTTACGGAATTTGATAATGAACATTATTTTTGACAAACTATAAATAATTATTATCGGAAAGATCTGGAATTTAGAAAGAACTGTCTTTTTTAAAGGAAATTGAATTCAATCCGTTAGGGATTGGCTGTTCTTGGGGACTACTTTTTTGTTGCCAAATAGCTAAACAGGGATTTAAAAACATATTCTTAATTTATACTTTTCAAGCATAAATATCCTTAAATTCCTTTAAATTTCTCATCCATTCAATGGACTGATTTAATGTACAGCATCTTTTTGTGCTATTATGGGACAGGTATTTTTCAATTGTGGCAATATTGAAATTTAAATCATCATAAAAAACAATGGCCGACGCGACAATAAAATCATAGTCGGTATTAAATTTGATCCATTGTTTAAGATCAATAGAAAATGAGGCTATCCTATTTGAAATAAAACCAATTTTCAAGTCCTCACCGTAGTGATCTACCAAAGCCATGACGATGTCTTCGCATTCTTCTATACCAATATGTACACCTTCCTTAAATTCAGCGATACAAAAAAAATCCAATAAATAAAGGTTCCCAATGTCCAGGGTTACTTTTTTTGAGTCTATGGCACCATAATAGGTTGAGTTTTCAAATTTCATCGGGGCAATATCTGTTTGATTAAAAATAACATTCTAAATATAGGAAAATCATACGTATATTTGCTGTGAATATGATTTAAAATAAAAATCATCTACTATTCAGAGCACCCATATTCATCATGAACAGATTGAATAACGAAGAATAATTGACAAAATTCTAAAAAATGGTGTGTTTATCTAACATGCGTTTGGCATGACCAAGACTGTATAAGACTCAAAATCAGCCACTCATGTTTTTATATTCGGTTAACTTCAATAAAAACCAAAATCAATCGAAGTGGCATATGGAGTTCATCTTGATTTTTTTATTTTAATTAAAAAAGTTGAGGTAAGTTCCTTATTAATGGATATACTCGGTTTCTAGAAAGTAGTTTACAATGGCTTCTTTCATTAAAACACTTTGTTCACCCGCTTTTAAATGTGGTAAGGTTTCGATGGTTTTGTAATGTGGCCAACCTTCGGCATCCACAAAATCGAGTTCGTAATAGCCATATGGCGTTAGCAACTTACAGATGGCAATGTGCATTAAATCGAGCTTATGGTCTTTTTTAAATTCCCTATCTAACTGCCCAAGTTCCTGCACACCTATTAAATAAATAATGGCATCGAGGTCTAGCATATCGCCATCAGCAAATTGGTTGGATAGTTTTTTTACTACCAATTCCCAGCGTTCTTTTAATTGTTCGTCTCTAGACATGGGTTGAGTTGAAAAGTTTTAAAGTTCAAAGTTAGTAAACTTCTATGTTCTTATGAATAGTTCTGTTTAAAATTCAAAATAAATTGTAGGTTTGTTAAAACAGATTACATATGAATGTTTTAGATATTGTTTTATTAGCCTTTTTAATTTTAGGATTGGTAAGGGGCTTTTGGCGGGGATTTTTTGTTGAAGTAGCATCGTTAGTGGCTTTGGTAGCTGGGATTTATGGTGCATTTCATTTTAGTGATTTTGCTTCTGATTATTTAAAAGAAAAAGTAGATTGGACCGAAAACACCATAAATATTGTGGCTTTTGTTGCTACCTTAATACTTATTATTTTGGCTATTGCCTTGGCAGGAAAAGCATTAACAAAAATTGCCGATTTTGCTGCACTTGGACTCGTTAACAAAGTTTTAGGGGCACTTTTTGGCGGATTGAAAATTGCCGTTATTTTAAGCGCTGTACTTATTGTGCTTGAAAAGATGAACAAACCAATTCCTTTTACAGAGGAAGCAGATAAAGAGGCTTCTGTACTATACACGCCTCTGAAATCTATTATCCCATTGATTTTTCCTAGTTTAATTGTAAATGGAAAACCTATTGGTGATGATTTGGAAGCGGATGAAACTTTACAAACTGGTTTGTAAATAGTTGATAGAATTACTAAAACAGAAAAATTCGGATAGTATTTTAATTCAAGACAAACATATAATCTATATCATCTACATTTAAAATACTATCTTTTCTTTTGTTTATGAACAAGGCTTTTAATTCTTCTACTTCTTGCCTATTAAACATTAAAACAATGTTTTGACATACTGTTGTAATTGGGATTTTTCGCTTAATATTGGTATAAGCATATTTTTGTTCCCAATAGTCAATATCAATTTCTAGAAGATATGTTTTCAGTTTTTCAAAGTGAATTGTACTAAGCTCACAATATATGTTGTTAAACTCTAGGTGATAGGTACCGCAGCTTTCACAAAATGAAAGTTCTCCACTTCTTACTTTTGCTAATGTTTTCAAACTATCGCACATATTTAATTTCTTATATTTTTTTAAGCTTAATACAATTCATTTCCTTTTTTTACCTAGAAGCCATTTAAAGTTTCTTTACAAATGCTTCAATGATATTATTGATATCTTTTTCTTTGTTTGAGAAATCTTTTGAAAATAAATGTTCATACAACGCTTTATCTTCTACTTTTTCTTCTAAAGCTAAATTTACTTTTCTATTAAAAACCTGATCCCATTTAGCACGTACAAGTTTCCAAGGTTGGCTATTGGTTTTCCACCAGTCTTGGGCAGCTTGACATTTACTATCATCTACTTTAGTGTATATATTCAATCCCTTTTCTTGAGCAAGTAACACATCGTCTTCCCCTTCTTTTCTAATCACTTTATCGTTATCTTGATCGTGTATCCAACCTGTTTTGGTAATTTCATGTTTGTTGGTTCTAACGGTTACATTGTAATCACTACGTTTTGTGTATTCACGTCGTGGTAGTGGGGCATCCGTTGTATTTTCCCAATAGCTTTTTCCATCGGCATGGATCCACGTGGCAGAACCTTCGTAACGCGGACTATCATCTACTTGAAATACTTTTTGTGTCCATTGCCCTTTTACTTGGTCTTTTGGCAAACTCACATAATTCCATTTATTGTCAGCATTGTATGTGTATAAGTTGACATTTTCATATAACCAATCTTGTCTCCAATGTTTAATAACATGTTGTCTATCGGTTGGACCCACAATTAATAAATGTTGCATCACAATTTTATTGTCTGTGTCTTCAACCAATTGTACCCACTCTAAACCTTTATCGTGTTTTGTTTTAGAAGGCATATACGTAGAATCATTTGAATACTGAAATGTTTCAGCAAAATTGAAGCTTACTTCATAACAACCACACATACTTTTAATGGCTTTTTGGTCTTGGTTTTTTTTGTTTTGGGCATTACCATTATACAAAAATGTTAATGTAAAAACCGCTAATAGTGTTACTTGTTTCATTTTTAAGTGTTTGATTTTAGTTATTATAATAATTTGAAATTTATTTTATTCTTATTTAGATTAAATAAAAATAACTTATATATTTGTGACAAATTTATGTAGAATGAGTCTAAATAAAAATAATATCCCCATCTTTTTTTTAATTTTTTTTAGCGGTATTTCTTTTTCACAAGAAGGGGTAAGTGCTATACAAGACTCAATAAAAATTAAAAATTTAGACGAAGTTGTTATAACCGCAACCCGAACAGTTAGACAGCTTTCTTCTTTACCACTGCCCGTTCAATTAGTATCGAAAAAAGAAATCCAAAGTGTTAATTCGCTTCGTTTAAGTGATATTTTAAACGAACAAACAGGACTTATTACCGTACCTGATTATGGTGGTGGCGAAGGCATTCAACTTCAAGGTTTAGACTCGCAATACACGCTTGTTTTAATTGATGGCGTACCATTAATTGGGCGTTCCGCAGGTACTTTAGATCTTAGCAGAATTACCATTGGTAATGTGAGGCAAATTGAAATTGTAAAAGGAGCATCTTCTAGTTTATATGGTAGTGATGCGCTTGGTGGTGTTATAAATATTATTACAGACAGCCCAAAATATGGTTTTAATGGAAATTTAAATTCAAGAGCGGGAAGTTTTAATAGCTACGATAGTAGTCTCAATTTAGGTTATAAAAGAGAAACGTTTGCCATTAGTACATTTTTAAACAGCTTTAATAGTGGTGGCTATGATTTGAATAAAAATGATGTCTTAAATACCGTAGAACCATATAGTAATTACACATTAAACTCTAAACTTACTTACCACTTTAACAAGAATACAAACTTGTTTCTTTCTGGAAGGTATTATTCCCAAAATCAAGATTATGTCGCTTCTGAGGATTTAAAAGGTGAAAGTAACATAAGGGAATGGAACACGCATTTAAAACTGAGCCATAATTACAGTAAAAAATGGAGCAGCTATTTTGAGTTTTATGCAACCCGTTATAAGGCAAATGAGTATTTGAATCATACTGATAATTCACCTTTTAACGCTAGCAATTTTAATCAATTATTAGTTCGTCCTGAAATTAGAGCTACTTACAATTTAAATGAAAAAAGTGCTTTTATTGGAGGGTTGGGTTGGAATCATGAAATCTTAAAAAGAACCGATTTTTCAGCAAGCCCTAAGTTTAATTCTCCATACGCATACTTACAATATGATACCAATCCAACTAATAACATAAACGTCATTCTTGGTGCCCGTTTTGATAATCATAGTGAATACCGATCGCAATTCAGCCCTAAAGCAGCCATTCGCTATAAATTATCTAAAAAAATAGCCATAAAAGGCGCTATGGGTTATGGTATTAAAGCGCCCGATTTTAGACAATTGTACTTCGATTTTACCAATGCAACTGTAGGGTACACCGTTTTAGGATACAATGTGGTTAGCACAAAAATGCCTGAATTGGAATCAGAAGGACAAATTGCCAACATGGTTGTGCCACTCTCAGAATTTGAAAATATGCTAAATCCTGAAAATTCCATAAGTTTTAATCTTGGTGCAGATTACAACCCTCTAGCATCATTAAAATTCAACTTAAATCTTTTCAGAAATAACATAAACGATTTAATCGATACACGAGTTATTGCTAATAAAACCAATGGACAAAACGTATTTAGCTATTATAATGTTCATAAGGTTTATACGCAAGGCTTAGAATTTAACACAACTTGGAAACCCAGTAACGACATAAAAATTTCAGGTGGTTATCAGTTACTTTTTGCTAAAGATAAAGATGCTGAAGATGCCTTTAAAAATGGAACCGTTTATGCGCGCGAAACACCAAGCTCACCCTCATTTCAATTAGATAAAAAGGACTATTTCGGTCTTTACAACCGCTCACGACACATGGCTAATGTAAAGGTGTTTTATGAGGTCACTAAATGGAATTTAGATGCCAACATTCGTGGCACTTACAGAAGCAAATATGGGTTATACGACACGAATGGAAACACCTATTTAGATACATACGATGCTTTTGTTGAAAGTTACACTATCTGGGACATCGCTATTAACAAAACGCTCTATAAAAACTATCAACTTGGCTTTGGAATTGACAATGTTTTTGGTTTTACCGATACTCAAAACATTAGCAATATTCCAGGACAAATAATTTACGGAAAACTGAACATTCAATTTTAACAATTATATATAAACACTATGACCTCTTCAAACAAAAACCAAGAACGCAAAATGAACAATAGTAATTTTGCGATCAAATCAATCAAATTTTTAGCAATAGCAGTACTTTTTATGGGCATCGCCTCTTGTTCCGATGATGACGACAAGCCCCTTTTGGAAGTAGAATCTGAAACCTATTCTAATTTACATGCACCTCAATCTGGTGGTCAAGGATCCGGAGAGGCTATCTCTGGTACTTTTACAAAGTTTAGTTTCTCAACAGGGCAAACAACTACAAGTGAAACCGAATGGGATATTGCCTTTAGAGGAACTTCGATTATTATAAATGGCGGCGCATCTTTAGGAACTACAGATGAGCCTGAAAGAACAGGAAATGTATCTGGCTATATTGCAAATAATACTTTTGAAAATGTAAAAACTGTTGATACCGATCTTTTAGGGCAAGACTCAAGTGAAGGGTATGTTTTTTCAGATTGGTACACTTATTCTGGGCCACCAAACCACTTAATTACTGCTACTCCAGGAAAAGTATTTGTTTTAAAAACATATGATGGAAAATATGCTAAAATGGAAATTGTTAGCTATTATAAAGATGCCCCAGAAACACCTAGTGCATTTAACGGAACGGAGAGGTACTATACTTTCAATTATGTATACCAACCAAATGAAGGTGTAATGACGTTTTAATCATGGGAAAATCAATCAGCATTTTATTTATTATACTTCGTTTGTTTTTAGGCGGATTTATGATTTATGGAGGTGTCCAAAAATTCCAGTCACCTCCCATTACTCCTATTGAAGTATTAGAAAAAGCCAATAAATTTTCATCTCCTGAAAATGAACCTACGCTTCAAAAAATATTATATATAAGCGGCGTCAAACAAACAGGCTATTTTTGGCAAGTACTTGGATTTTGTGAACTACTTTTTGGATTTCTTTTAATTATTCAAATCACAGGATTTGTCGGTTCTCTTTTTTTGCTCCCAATGACCCTACATATATTTCTATTTCATCTGTTTCTTGAAGCTGATGAAGTTGGAGAATTAATTCAAACAGGCGGATTATTCGCTATAAATATCGCGCTCGTTTTAAAAGAAAAAGAAAAGTGGAAACACTTGCTTTGGATAAAACCTTTTCAATAAATTATTTAAAAATTAAAAAGGCTAAAAAGTATAGTTCTATGTCATATTGCTTGTCTAAATATTTTAACTTTCTGGTAATCAATATAATTTTTAACAAGATCAACCTGACAAATTAAATTTAAAGGACTTTTTAGCCTCTTTTTTATCTAAGAACTAATCTAAATGATAAATCTCCCGTATGCTTTCAAGAATACTCTCAAAGTCCATTTTTAAATCTATCAGCTCGCCCGTATGCACATCGAACACCCAACCGTGTACTTTTAATCCGCGTTCTCTGGCTGCTTTTTGTACTGCAGCAGTTTTAATAAGATTAACACATTGCTCTTGTACATTAAGTTCTATAAGCCTCTCATACTTTTTTTCCTCGTCGGTGATGTGTTTTAATTCATTTTTATGGATACGATAGACATCCCGTATATTACGTAACCAAGGATTTAAAATACCCAAATCGGCCGATTGCATGGCCGCTTTAACACCTCCACAACCATAATGGCCACATACTACTACATGATTTACTTTAAGATGTTCTACGGCATAATTTACAACAGACATGACGTTTAAATCTATACTAATAACCATATTAGCAATGTTACGGTGTACAAAAACATCGCCAGGACCCAAGCCCATTAATTCTTCGGCAGTTACGCGACTGTCCGAACAGCCAATAAATAAGAGTTCCGGATTTTGTCCTGACCCCAAACTTTCAAAATAATTCGCATCGGAAGCCAACTTCTCTTTTATCCATTGTTTATTATTCTGAAAGACTCTATCTAAGTTCATATGGAAATAATTGTTTGGCTAAAGATACATCAAATTAAAGTGCTTTTATGTCTTCGGAAGAAACCCAACCGGTTTTCCCATCTTGAAGTTTAATTTTTTTCCAGTCATCAACAGTATCTAAAATCTGTACTTTGGTGCCTTCGTGCAACCTGAAGGATTCTTCACTTCTATTGTTCGGTGCATTTTTTACCAAAATTTCTTTAGCAAATACAATGGCAGGTTTATTCTTTTTATCTAAATTGAATTTATGAAATGCAAATAATAACGTAATGCACATTATTGTTAAGGATACTAAACTACCCAAAAAAGCCAATCGTTTTCTTAGCGAGGAATATGCAAAATAGTAGACTAAAAATAAGATAACAAAACAAAAGACAAAGCCAATAGATACTTTTGCCCAAGTATCAAAAGTCATGGTGTTGGCAGCATTATTTAAAATTTTTGATAATCCTGCTTCAGGAACCACATCAATGGCATCAATGGTCATATTTTGTGCAAAGGCCAAATTGTTTTTTATGTCTTCATCGTTAGGTGCTAACTGCAAAGCTTTTTCGTAATAATAAATACTTGGTGCAATGTTGTTTAATTTATAATGGGCATTCCCCAAATTAAAATATAGCTCTGCCGAATGGTTTTTAGTATCTAAAATGGTTTTATACTTATCTATAGCTTCACCATATTTTCCTTCGTTATATAATGCATTTGCCTGCTCAAAAAGGGCATTGTTTTGGGCAAATAAACCAAAGCTGAACAAAAACGATAGGATGTATAATAACTTCTTCATTTTAACGTGCTTGTTTATCAATTAACGAAATGGTTGTTGCTGCTTTTTCATAATCTTCTTGCATGGTTACAATATCTATTGGTGTGTAACGTGCCAACTCGCAACTTTCTAAAATGCTAATAAAGTCTTTAATCACAGTAGCTTCTACTTGCTTTTCTGCAAGCAAGGTATTAATGTGGTCTTTACTTAATTCATAGGTTTCAATGTGCAATTTCGCTTTTAAATAATTATGCAGTGCTTTTTCTAAAGCAATATAAAATACTTCTTTTTGACCTAGCGACTTTTTGGCATGGCTCAAGTATTTTCTAGCTAGTTTATCGGCTTTTCTAATTTTATTTCCATAAACATCGGCATCTCTTGTTGCCTTTTTATTTCTAATTACAATTGCTAACGGAATTGCTAAAAAAGGCAGTAATAACAGGCTCCAAAAGGCAGTTGTTTTAAAAAAGGCTGTATTATTTACACTTACAAAATTGGTACTCGTTTTAATAAATGCAAACTGATCTTTGTTAAGTAAAACAGGTTGTTTTCCGTTATTTGCAACAGCTGCGTTATTAGAATTGGCATTGTTTAAAGGACCACTTAAAACATCTAAAACAATTTCATCGGAAGTTAAACGCTTATAACTTTCTGTTTTTAAATCGAAGTATGAAAAAGAAATACTTGGTATGGGATATTTTCCTTTATATTGAGGAACAATGGTATAACTATCGGAAATAGACCCTTGCATACCGGATAGACTGGTATTGACCTCTTCTTTGTGTTCGGGTTCGTAAACTTCCAAAGAACTTGGTAACGACACTTTAGGCAGTTTAAAAAGCTTTAAATTCCCGTTTCCTTTAACAGCCACTTTTAATTGCAAGGATTCGGAAGCTTCTAGACTTGTTTTTGAAGGTGAAACCTCAAAACTAAAATCACCTACGGCTCCAGAAAAATCTAAAGGTTTGCCTTCTTCCGGCAAGGACTTAACGGTAATGGTACTATTCCCGGCAGAGACCACTTTGTTGGTACGCGTCATTAAAAGGCTTCCAAAAATATCGCGTCTGTTGGTCGGTACGCGCAAAGCAATATCTAAACTTAAAGGTTCTATATTAAGTTTACCCGTTTTTTGAGGATACAATACGGTTTTCCTTAAAACCAAAAAGCGATAGTCTTCCCCTTTGAAAGTACCGTTTTGTACTTTTTGACCTTGCGTATCTATATTCTGACTCCAAAAATCGTTATAACGTGGACTATCAATTTCGTTCCAATTATCAACAGCAATAGATGGAGATACATATAGTTTATATACCACTGTAATGGCTTCATTTAAATACGGATTGGTTTTTGAAATTTCAGCAACTAAATGAACATTTTCCGAAGCTATATAATCTGGATTATTAGGGTCTTTGGGTATTTCTACAGCAGCGGTAACTTCAATAGTGATAGGCACTGTTTTATAAGTTTCCCCATCAATATTAATAGTTGCCTGAGCAATGGTAAACTGACCTCGGCCTTTGGGTGCTAAGAAATAGCTATAGGTTTTTTTAAAACTTCTAACACCATTAATCCACGAATTGCTAACCGATTGGTTTGGACCTCCAACTACGGTGAAATTAGAAAAATCCGGTGGATTAAAATTATCCCCATCTCGGTTCATTTCAAAATCGATACGCAAACGCTCATTAACCCCGAGCTTTTGTTTGCTAACCTTGGCTTCAAACTTAACCTGAGCCGAAGCCATACTTGTAACAAGTATTATTAATAGTATGTATGTGTGTTTAATAAGTTTCATAATGATTTACGATTTTTGATTTACGATTTACGATTTTTGATTTTTCTCAATTTCAAAATTCGTAATTCATAATTCGTAATTCGCTTTACCAATCTTTTTCTGTTTTTACTTTAACACCTTTTTGTTTTTCGGCATTGATTTTTTCTTGAACTTTTTGTTCTTGGTTATTCATGGCTTCTAACAAACTCTTAACCTGTTGCGGAGACATTTGACCTGGACGGGGTTTGGGCTGCTCTTGTTTTTCTTTATCATCAGCTTTTCCTTTATTGTCTTTTTCTTCTTTAGGCTTTCCGTTTTCATCTTTCTTATCGTCACCCTCTTTTTGATCTTGATCACCTTGGTCTTTTTGGTCTTGGTCTTTCTTATCGTCCCCTTCTTTTTTGTCCTGATCCTTTTTGTCGTCCTTTTTATCCTTATCGTCTTTCTTATCGTCTTGTTCGTCCTTTTGTTGTTCAGCACATATTTTGGCTAAACCCAAATTATATCGTGTTTCTTCATCAGTTGGATCGTTTCTTAAGGCGTTTTTATAAGCTTCGACAGCTTCTTTACACTTTTTGTTTTGCATAAGCACATTGCCTATGTTGTGGTAAGCTTTGTGTTTCTCAGGTTTTGAAGTAGCAATTTTAGCGGCTTGATCTAGTCTATATAAAGCTTCTTCATAGTTTCCTTTTTTAATATAAGAGTTTCCTAAATTATAGATGCCTGCTACGGTTGTTCCTTGTTCTGAAATGGCTTTTCTATATTCCTTTTCTGCTGAAACAAAGTCGTTTTCACTAATTAAATTATTGCCTTCATACACATAATTATTAGCTTTTTTAGCCGCTAATAATGCTTCCTTTTCCTTCTCTTGCGAAAAAGAAAAAGTAGTTGTTAACGTCATTATAATTACTAGTATATATTTCATTTTACTGTTTATTAATCAACTTATAAATATATAAAACCAAACAACGGCCTCTAGTTAAAGGTTTTATAAATGTTAGATTTATGATTAACATTCTAATTTCAATCGTAAATCAAAAATCGTAAATCGTAAATACCTAAAGGTTTTCGTTAAATAAATTTAATTTTTTTAACCAAGCGGTTTTACGGTCCAACAAGAAAATATCGAGTAGCAAAAAGAAAACAGCAAATGCTAAAAACCATTGAAATTGGCTTTTAAAATCGGCATATTCCTTTGTTTCAAACTCCTTTTTATCCATTCCGTTTAAAATATCGCCTATTTTTTTAACAACCTCATTCGTGTTTTTGCCGTTTAAATAGACTCCATTAGCTTCGGCAGCAATACTTTTAAGGGTTTCTTCATCCAAACGCGTAATAACGGTTTCGCCTTGGTTGTCTTTTTTATAATTTAAAACAATCCCGTTACGTTTTTCCGGTATAGGTCCCCCTTTTACATCACCGACACCAATGGTAAAAATCCTAATACCTGCTTCGTTAGCTTCTTCGGCTACTGCGGTGGCTTCTTCGCTGTGGTCTTCACCATCTGAGATAATTATTAGAATGCGATTGGTTTGTTCTTCATCATCAAAATAGGTGGTTGCCAATTTGATGGCTTCATTAATAGCTGTTCCTTGGGATGATAGCATATCGGTATTCATGCCTTGAAGAAACATTTTTGCCGAAGCATAATCGGTTGTAATGGGCAATTGCGGAAATGCTTTTCCTGCGTAAGCAATAATACCTACGCGGTCGCTTGCCAAATTATTGATGATTTGCGTTACCAATTGTTTGGCTTTGTCTAACCTATTGGGTGCGATGTCTTCGGCAAGCATACTTTTTGACACATCGACTGCAAAAACGATATCAACGCCTTCGCGTTTTATGGTTTCTAGCTTTGTGCCTATTTTTGGATTTACCAATGCGATGGCTAGACATGCAAAGGCTAAGCTTAATACAACTAGTTTTAAAACGGACTTAAATAACGATGCATTCGGACTTAATTTTTTTAGTAATGCTTTATCGGCAAATTTGCGTTGGGTGCGGTGTTTCCAAAATTGAAGCACCAAAAAGAATAGGATTATTACTGGAATAATTCCTAATGCCCAAAACCATATTTTTTCGTCTAATTGATACATTTATTTTTTATTTGTTTGTCCCCTAAATCCCCAAAGGGGACTTTTATTTCCGTAAATGGAGTGTCTTTTTCTCTTATCTATTTTCTCTTATCTATAATCTAATTACACAAAACTTCTAAAAATGGTGTTTCTTAGTAAAAATTCTATCAACAATAGTAGACCCGCCAATAGCACCAACGGGCGGTATTTTTCTTCGTAATTGTAATATTTAAACTCTTCAACATCTGTTTTCTCAAGTTTGTTTATTTCTCCATATATTTCTTCAAGCTTTTTATTATCGGTGGCTCTAAAATATCTTCCTCCAGTAACTTTCGCTATTTCTTTTAACAATACTTCGTCAATCTCTACGGGTACGCGAGCATATTGAAATCCGCCTGTTCTTGGATCTAATGCTACCGGTGACAATGCCATACCGTTAGTACCTAAACCGATGGCATATGTTTTTATACCATATTCCACCGCCAATTCACTAGCTATTTTTGGATCTATAAAACCAGTATTATTCACACCATCGGTTAATAATATAATGACCTTACTTTTGGCTTTGCTGTCTTTTAATCTGTTTACTGCAGTTGCTAAACCCATACCAATTGCCGTTCCGCCTTCAATAATCGTGTTGTATTTAATGTCTTTTAATGAGCGTATTACAATTGCCTTGTCACTAGTAACAGGGGTTCTTGTATAACTTTCTCCAGCGTATTCTACCAGTCCTATTCTATCATTCGGTCTACCTTTAATAAATTCAGCTGCTACATTTTTTAAAGCTTCCAATCTGTTTGGTGACAAATCTTTTGCCAGCATACTTGCCGATACGTCAATAGCCATTACAATATCAATCCCTCTTGTTGTTTTTGTTTTAGAAGAAACATCAACCGTTTGTGGTCTTGCCAATGCTGTAATTAATAATGCTAATGCCAATAGACGTAATACAAATAACCCGTGTTTTAGTTTTGGTAACCAAGAATTGGTGAGCTTAAAACCTTTTAAGCTAGATATTTTAAGTTCAGCTGTTTGCTTTTTATGTTTGAAAATATACCATAATATAGCTAAAGGCAATACTAAAAGTGCCCAAAACCACTGCTTATTTAAAAAATCGATGCCTTCAAACATTATTCTTCTGCTTTTTTAAGTTCAACTGAATTTAAAATACGTTCTATCATTTGATCTGCATACTCATCATTAATTGGATAGGTTATAACAATTTGCTGTAACACATTTTCTGAAGCAAATTGTAGTAATATATAATTTCCCTCTTGTACTTTTTGGCTTATTGGATTTTTAATTTTTAATGTTCCATAGGTTTTTAATCCTTCTGCGCCATTTGGTGTTACAAATTTATCTCTCAATACCACAATATCTTGAGCGCCCTGAGCTTCCATTCCTTTAAGACTTTGCTCGGATGCCTTCTCAATATCGATTTTGTTTTCACCCATGTTTTTATATGACGTGGTATTTACCATCACACTAAAAACATCTAATAAGGTTCCGTAAATAAAAGTTGTTTGGGTTACTTGTGCTTTCATTTCGTCTGGAACTGGCAACTCGATACGAGTTAATACTTTAGGCGTAGAAATGGTAACTGGTGGCACGCCATATGCACTGGTGACCCATTCGCCTTCTAAAAGCTCAATACTATCATGACCAATAATGGTGTCTTTTATATAATTGAATCCGTACTTTAAACCAAAGCCAACAAATGTTGCCATTAATAAAAATACACCTATAACAACAGTAATGATGATTTTCTTGCGTTTCTTTTTACGCTCTAACTCTTGACGGTATTTTTCATCTTGAAGCTTTTCTTCTTCTGTTGGTTCCGGCAATGCTTCTTTTACATGGTCAATTTCAATATCAATAGTATCTCTATCCATTTTGGCGAGCTCAACATCTACGGCAGATTTAGCGAATTTCACCAAATCAGCACGTTTTAAAATGCTTTCTAAATTTCTAATATCTTGAGTACTCAACTCTATTTGATTGCCTTCTTTAAGTAAATTAAGTCGGTTAATCAGCTCATCCGTTGTGCTTTCCAATGCTCGGTCATACACTTTTTCGTCAAGATATTTTCTAATAATAAACGTAAGGTCTGAGTAGTATTCCTTTATAGAATCGGTTTCTAAATAATGACTTTCATCCAATTTTTTAAGAGCTAACTTCGCTCTATCATAAGGTGGTAACAAAGCAATTTGTTCTGCTTCGGTTAATGGTTTTTTTCGCCAAATAAACCAATACATTAAAAAGCCAATGATGCCAACTATTAAAAGTGTCAGCAATACATATTTCCACCAATCACTACCTTTTTTACTAACTTCAATAATGGGTTTTATATCGTAGAGCCCTTGTTTTGTTGTGTCTACAACCACATTGTTCACCTCAACTTTTAATGAGTCGGTAAAAAAAGTTTTATCACCAATAATGACTTTTTGCCTTGGGATGGTGTATTTCCCAGAATCAAATTGAGTTAAACCATACTTTTTTATAAGGTTGTATTTGTCTTTATTTTTAATGGTATCAATCGCATACGATTCAATCATTTCCAAGGGAGAAAATGTTTGCCCTTCGGGGAAAACCACCAAGCTGTTTGGTTTGGTTTCAACTTCAATTTTATAGGTAATTTGTGCCCCTATTTTAATTTTTGTTGAATCGATAGATGTTGTTACTTGGGAAAAAGAGAAAAAAGATGAGAGAAAAAAGACCAAAGACCAAAAGACGGAAGACCGAAGATTTAAGACCGAAGACTTAAGACCGAAGACCAAAGACCCAAGACTCAAGACGGAAGACCGAAGACCGAAGGCCCCTTTTATTTTATTCAAAAATCGTAAATCGTTAATCATAAATCTAAACTCCATTTATCCTCTTCTTTTAAAATACCCCAACATTTTTTTTACATAGCTTTCATCAACACGACAATCGATAGTCCCCGCTCCTGATTTTGTAAAACTTTCTCTGTAATAATCTACTTTTTCTTGATAAAACTTACCATAATTAAGGCGTACTTTTTTGGACGATGTATTTACTAACATATATTCACCCGTTTCTTCATCTTGCATTTGAACAACGCCTAAATTCGGAATATCTTCTTCGCGTTTATCATAAACCCTAATGCCTGTCACATCGTGTTTTCCTGAAACAATTTTCATGGTTTGACGGTAATCGTCTGCAATGAAATCAGACAATACAAACACAATCGCTTTTTTCTTCATAACATTTTGCATGAATTTTAAAGCTTCGGCCAGATTGGTTTGTTTACTTTCTGGTTTAAACTCAATCAATTCACGAATAATACGTAGTACATGCGAACGCCCTTTTTTGGGTGGGATATAAAGTTCTACTTTATCTGAAAATAAAATCAAACCAATTTTATCATTATTCTGGGTTGCGGAAAACGCTAAAGTTGCTGCTATTTCCGTAACGACTTCGCTTTTAAATTGTGCTTCGGTACCAAACATTTCAGACCCTGAAACATCTACCATAAGCATCATGGTAAGTTCGCGTTCTTCTTCAAAAACCTTTATATAAGGTTCGTTGTAACGCGCAGTCACGTTCCAATCTATATTTCGAACATCATCACCAAATTGATACTGGCGCACTTCGCTAAAAGTCATACCACGTCCCTTGAAAGTTGAGTGGTATTCGCCTCCAAAAATATGATCGGACAAACGGCGTGTCTTAATCTCTATTTTACGTACTTTTTTTAGTAATTCTTTAGTATCCATTTTTTTAGTAAACAGTTTACAGTCTCAGTTTGCAGTAAATTATATCCAGCAGCCAGTAAACGAAAAAACTGATTACTGCCACTGAACCCTGTTAACTGGATTAAGGTACTTCTATTTCGTTTACTATTTTATTAATGATGTCTACCGAAGTTACATTTTCGGCTTCGGCTTCGTAAGTGATGCCTATTCTGTGTCTTAACACATCGTAAACGACGGCACGAACATCTTCAGGGATTACATACCCACGACGTTTTATAAAAGCGTAGCATTTGGCAGCAGATGCTAAATTGATACTTCCACGGGGCGATGCACCAAAAGAAATAAGTGGTTTTAAATCGGCTAGTTTATATTTTTCTGGGTAGCGTGTTGCGAAAACAATGTCTAGTATGTATTTTTCAATTTTTTCGTCCATGTAAACATCACGAACTACTTGTTGTGCTTTTAGAATTTGAGCAATTGAAACCACAGGGTTTACTTTTTCCCAAGCGCCTTTCATATTCGCTCTCATAATTAATTGCTCTTCAGCAATTTTTGGGTAGTCAATAACCGTTTTCAGCATAAAACGGTCTACCTGTGCTTCTGGCAATGGGTACGTTCCTTCTTGCTCAACAGGGTTTTGGGTTGCCATTACTAAAAATGGCTTGTCTAATTTAAACGTTTCATCACCGATAGTTACTTGTTTTTCCTGCATGGCTTCAAGTAATGCCGATTGCACTTTTGCAGGCGCACGGTTAATCTCATCTGTCAATACAAAATTTGCAAAAATAGGTCCTTTTTTGATGGAGAAGTCATTCAACTTCATATTATAAATTAGGGTTCCTGTGACATCGGCAGGTAATAAATCGGGGGTAAACTGTATTCTGCTAAAACTGCCATCAACCGCTTGTGCCAAGGTATTAATGGCTAAAGTTTTTGCAAGTCCCGGAACACCTTCAAGCAATATATGCCCTTGCCCCAGCAAACCAATAAGCAAACGTTCTACCATATGCTTTTGCCCTACGATGACTTTGTTCATCTCTAGCATCAGTAAATCAACAAAAGCACTTTCTCTTTCAATTTTCTCGTTAATAGTCTTAATATCAATTGTACCTGTTTCTTCCATCATTTATATATTTTTTAAACGCCCGAATATACTAAGCTTATTTGAGCAGTGCAAATTGTTAAAACTTTTCTTTGAACGCTGTTAAATATTGGTTAAATTATCCAAACTGTTCAGTTAATAATTGGTTAAAAAAATAGCGCGACACCTAGATGTCGCGCTATTTAATAAAGCTAATGCTTCTAATTTTTTATTCTGCAACTAACGTTATTGCATCTAAAGTAGTTTCTGTATTAGATGTTACAATGACATCTGTAGAGCCATCTTTAGTATAATCTTGTGAAACAAAACCAGCAGCACTTACGGTTACAGTGTACGTTCCAGCTGGGATATCTTCTAAAAGAAATTCTCCACTGGCATTTGAATCCATTGTTGCAACAACATCCCCGCTATCTTTATCTTTTACGGTTACAGTTGCTACAATATCATTTGTTACATCTCCTCTTATAGAACCTACTTCTGTGTCTTGTTCCTCAGTTAGCTGAATAGGTTCTGCTAATGTTGTTGTTTCACCATTAACAACTGTTACTCCTGATACGGATCCTTCGGTGTAACCTGATTCAGCATTCAAAGGTGTTGCAATGACATCATACGTTCCTGCAGGTAAGCCCCATAAAGTAAAGGCACCTGTGTCGTCTGTAATCGCAGAAACAACAAAATCGTCATCTGTTTCTGGAGTTCCCTTATCGTCAACCAATACTGAAACCGTAGAAGGCACATCATTCGGTTCAACAATTCCCTCTATATTACCTGAACTCACTTCAGCACTCACATAAAGTACTGGTTTCAAAATAATATTGTCTGAACCACCTGCCATAACTATTGATTTTGCAACATCAAAATCCAATACAAAATTATAGGTAAATCCTTCTTCTATGACAGTCCCTACTTGAAGTTTTAAACCTGATTGCTGGGCACTAGGTGTTTTTAGATCAAAGGTTTCAGGTTCATCAGCATCATTTCTAATAACAATGGTATTACCGTCTCCTAACACCAATCGCATTTGTTCAAGTGTTCCGGCAGGAATTGGTTCCGTGTCAACCAATACTTCATTAACACCACCAGTAAGATCCAATAAATTGATAGATCCTTGGCTACTCATCTCTAAGTCAATCCATCCACTTTCATCAGTGCCGTCAGTGCTGTCTTTCATTTTTATCATAACGCCAACTACATTAACGTTTACTTCGTCATAATCGCCTGGAGAATCAACAAGTTTTATTGTTATTTTTGGAGCTCCTGCGTTTATTTTGTCAGATTCGTTGTCACTACATCCAATAATGGATATCATTAAAAATGAGAGAAAAAATAAGCTTAATCTGTTTAATGTTTTCATAATTTTATATATTTATTTATTTGGGTTCATTAATTATATACGTACCCAAAACGGAAAATAGATTATCTTTTTTCAAAAAAACTATCTTTTGTTTTTATTTTATCTCGTTAAATATTTTGTTTGACAAGTATAGTAAGGCCTTAGAGCAAATTTTAAAGAAATAGGAATATTAACTTCTATAAATAGAAAAGACAACTATACCATTTTATGTCGCTTTTAAGTATTTTTATAAAATCGTCTTGATTTTTTTGATTGAAGCGAAAAATGTTCTTTACAATTGCAAAAAGTCAAGATAAGCTCTATATATGAATTGCAAAAACAATACAAATGAAAAAAACAGCCCTAATAACCGGAGCAACAAGTGGCATAGGACATGCAACAGCCTATGAGTTTGCAAAGCATGGCATTAATTTAATTTTATGTGGAAGGCGATTGGAGCGCCTGCATACCATACAAGCAGCCTTAGGCAAATTAACACATGTACATATACTAAATTTTGATGTGCGTGATAAAACTGAAACGTTTAAAGCCATTGAATCACTACCAGAAAAATTTAAACATATAGACATTTTAATTAATAATGCAGGCAATGCACATGGTTTAGATCCCATAAACGAAGGAAGTATTGACGATTGGGATGCCATGATGGACATAAACGTCAAAGGACTTTTGTATATAAGTAAAGCCATAATCCCACAAATGACCAAACGACAATCGGGACATATTATAAATATTGGCTCATCGGCAGGTAAGCAAGTGTATCCAAAGGGGAATGTGTATTGCGCCAGTAAACATGCTGTTTTGGCTATTACAGAAGGCATGCGTATTGACTTGAATCCGTTTGGAATTAAAGTAGGTGCCATAAGCCCAGGTTTGGTTGAAACCGAATTTTCGCAGGTGCGCTTTAAAGGCGATAAAATTGCCAATACAGTCTATGACGGCTTTAAAGCTTTGCAAGCCGAAGATATTGCCGAAATTATTTATTTTGTTGTATCACGTCCTGCCCATGTTAATATTGCCGATATGCTAATTTTTCCAACGGCACAGGCTAATGCCTTTACATTAAACAAATTTGTCTGAACTTATTTTTAATATGGATAGCATTTTTTATTTTTATTATTTATTCAAGTAATATGGCACGCCACAATTCATTTGAAAGTTTAGAGGTTTATAAAGAAGCATCCGTGTTTTGTGATGCGATATGGGAAATTATATGCCATACTTCTTTAAGTAAAGATTATAAATTAAGAGAGCAAATCAATGGTTCATCTGGTTCAATAATGGATAATATAGCTGAAGGATTCGGTAGAGGAGGAAACAAGGAATTTATAATGTTTTTAAGCTATTCCCGCGGGTCATGTAACGAAAGCAAGTCGCAATTATTAAGATGTTTTCGACGAAATCATATAGATGAAACCACTTAACAGTGATGCTGAAAATCTAATAAATCAATTATCAAAATTTATCAATTACCTTAAAAGCTCCGAACGCAAGGGCTCAAAATTTGATTAGTCTTGAATAAATAATAAAAATAAAGCATAGACAATAATGATCAACAAGCGCCTACTTATAAAAAATTTGCTGTCACACAATGACGAAAATAGCTTTTATGATAAAAAGCGTAAAATTGACATTAGCTTTAAAGAAGGAAAAGCTAAGTTTTTAAAGCATGTCTGTGCGCTTTCAAACAGCAATCCTAAAAACAACTCGTACATTGTTATCGGTGTTGAAGATATTGATAACGACATTGTTGGTGTTGACTTTTTTGATGACAGTAAAATCCAAAACCTCATCAATGCCTATTTAACCAATCCGCCTATTGTTCAATATGAAAATATTCCGTTTCCGCATTTACCAGACCATAAAGTAGTTGGTTTGGTTACCATTCGCCCAACTGGAAAAATAACATCGCTGCGGAAAAACATTTGGAAATATTATGGCGGCTCGGTATTTTTTAGAGATGGGAGCATGAGCATGCCCAAAGTATTCGACATCGAAATAAAAGATGTTAATTCTAAAATTGTTGAGTCTATTGAAAATCATTCGCAAAACAATATTGAGCATACCTTAAACGGCGTTTTCGATTTTTTAAAAAAACGCAAAGACTACAACGCCCAATACAAGGTATTTAAAGAATACTTTGTTGTTTGTTGGGCAGGGCAAAAAAAAGTAGTTAAAGATGAAATATTTTTTTCTAGAGTTGATATTGAATTGATAAACGAACAGGTCCGTTTGTTTTTTTCGGCTTTTGATGAAGTGGCTATTTTTATTAATGACGATTCATTTAAAATCGTTGAATATGTGAATCTAGGGTTTCAAAATTCCAATAAATACTATCAATTGGAAGAAACCATTATCAATTTTGAAAACAATGCCAATTATTCCATTGAAACCAAGCTTTTATTTGAACCACCACAGTACGATAAAAAAGTACTTCACCATATTTATAACACTACAAATGCTATTTTAGAAAAACTAAAAAAAGGGCTACCGTTTACAAAAAGCGAAGAAACAGATTTAAAAAACTTACCTATAACCTATCTAATTTGTTATCTAAATTTATTTCACGAAGCTATTGATAAGTTAAATGAAGCAAAACCCTATTTAAGGGCTCATAGTGAAGAATTATATCACCTTTATAAAGAATCCATGCGTGTTTTAAGGAAGGTAAAATACAGTTAATCTAATTTATTGGAAGCTTAACCATAATTTAACTTTGGTGCTTTTTTTCTCACGGCATATAACATATATTTGCACTGCTATTAATCTTTTTAAAGATATAACCTTGTTTCTCCCGATAAAATTTCGGCATTGGAGCAAGGTTTTTTTATTAACCGATTTACCCAAACTACTTTAACGGCTCAATGCAAAAAGTCAAGATGAGTTCAATGTTTCATTTGAAAAAATAAAGCTTAGAAACACACATATCAAGCTATAAATCAAATTTAATACCTTGAGCTAAAGGCAACACAGCTGTATAATTAATGGTATTGGTTTGACGTCTCATATAAATTTTCCAAGCATCACTACCAGATTCGCGACCACCACCAGTTTCCTTTTCACCACCAAAAGCACCACCAATTTCGGCACCCGAAGTACCAATATTCACGTTGGCGATACCACAATCAGATCCAGTAACCGACAAGAAACGCTCAGCTTCACGCAAGTTGTTTGTCATAATGGCTGAAGACAATCCCTGCGCCACATTGTTTTGGATTTCAATCGCATTTTCTACACCACCCGAATATTTCAATAAATACAAAACAGGTGCGAAAGTTTCATGCTGTACTATTTTAAATTCTGGTTTCGCTTCAGCTATGGCTGGTTTTACATAACAGCCGCCTTCGTAACCTTCACCAGAAAGCACACCGCCTTCAACTATAATTTTGCCCCCTTCTTTAACTACTTTAATTAAAGCATCTTGATACATCTTCACCGCATCAGTATCTATTAAAGGCCCAACATGATTTTTTTCATCCAACGGATTTCCTATACGAAGTTGTTTGTAAGCATCGATAACGGCTGTTTTTACCTTATCGTAAATAGACTCATGGATTATCAATCTTCGCGTTGAAGTGCAACGTTGACCGCAAGTACCCACTGCGCCAAAAACCGCACCAATAACGGTCATTTTTATGTCAGCATCTGGAGTTACAATAATGGCATTGTTCCCTCCTAACTCTAACAAACTTTTTCCTAAACGACTTGCGACTTCTTGTGCTACAATTTTACCCATTTTGGTGGAACCTGTTGCCGAAATTAATGGAATGCGAGTATCTTTCGTCATAAATTCCCCTACTTTATAATCGCCATTAATTAAACACGAAATGCCTTCGGGCAAATTGTTTTTTGAAAAAATTTCAGCAGCTATATTTTGACAAGCAATACCACAAAGCGGTACTTTTTCACTGGGTTTCCAAATACATACATCACCACAAACCCAAGCTAAAGCGGTGTTCCAAGACCAAACTGCTACTGGAAAGTTAAATGCTGAAATAATTCCAACAGCACCTAACGGATGGTATTGTTCATACATACGGTGACCAGGGCGTTCGGAATGCATGGTTAATCCATGAAGCTGACGCGATAAACCTACTGCAAAATCGCAAATATCGATCATTTCTTGAACCTCACCCAACCCTTCTTGATAGGATTTACCCATTTCATAAGATACCAATTTTCCTAAAGCTTCCTTTTTTTCTCGAAGTTTTTCTCCAAACTGGCGCACAATATCACCGCGTTGTGGTGCAGGCATTAATCGCCATGTTTTAAATGCATGGGTTGCGGCATCCATCACCTTGTCATAATCGGCTTTTGTGGTCGTTTTTACTTTTGCTATAAGCTGTCCATCAACAGGCGAATAGGATTCTAAAATATCTCCATTGGAAAAATTATTTATCCCTGTAGAAGTGCCTTCATTAATATCTTTTATTCCTAAAGTTTTAAGAACTTTTTCTATTCCGAAATCTGTTATCACTTTCATTAATTATAGATTTATTAGTTAAATTAAAATTATTTACGAATATAGCAATAAAAAGTCGTTTTTATTAAAGTTTAATACTTATAAAACTGTTAACTTTGAAATACAAACTAAGATAAATCTTATGAAAAAATATACTCTAATTTTTTTTAGCTCACTTCTACTTTTTAGTTGTAAAAAACAAGACAAACTGATTGATTCCGAAATTAAAGAAGAACATATTAAAGATTTACAATTAACGACTGAAAACAAAACTGTTCAATTCTCAATTGTTATTCATGGTGGCGCGGGCTATATAAAAAAAGAAAATATTTCATCCGAAAAAGAAAAGGAATACCGAGATAAACTTGAAGAAGCTATTAAAGTTGGTTATAACATTTTAAAAAATGGTGGTACTAGTTTGGATGCTGTAGAAAAAACCATTAATGTTCTAGAGGATTCTCCCTTATTTAATGCGGGTAAAGGCGCTGTTTTTACGTACGAAGGCACGAATGAACATGACGCTTCTATTATGGATGGAAAAACCTTAAATGCCGGTGCTTCGGCAGGTACAAAAACAATAAAAAATCCTATTAGTTTAGCCCGTGCTGTTATGGAAAAATCGCCACACGTGATGCTCTCTGGGAGTGGTGCCGAAATATTTGCTGAAGAACATGGCTTAGAAATTGTAGAGCCTAGTTACTTTTACACAGCCCCCCAAATGAAATCTTTAGAACGTGCAAAAAATGCTGAAAAAAACAAAATGTCATTGTTTTATGATTCGAAAATTAAAGACTCAAAATTTGGAACTGTTGGTTGTGTGGCATTAGACAAAAATGGCAACTTAGCAGCAGGGACTTCAACAGGCGGTATGACAAACAAACGTTGGGGACGCATAGGTGATTCGCCTATTATTGGTGCGGGTACTTATGCAAATAATAACACGTGCGGAGTTTCAAGCACAGGTTGGGGTGAATATTTTATTCGCGGTATGGTTGCATATGATATTTCGGCTTTAATGGCATATAAAGGCATATCGCTTGCAGAAGCTGCCAATGAAGTGATTCAAAAAAAGTTACCGGAAATTGGAGATGGTGCTGGTGAAGGGGGTATTATTGCGATTGATAAAAATGGACATGTAGTAATGGAATTTAATACGCCCGGGATGTTTAGAGCAACTATGAATGATAAAGGTGAACTCTATATCGGGATGTACAACGATTAAGAGACTGTCTAAATATTTTTCATTAGTGTCCGATAAGATTCAAGGCTGCTTCGCTAAAAGAAAAAAGAATAGAGACTATAGTCTATAGTCTATAGAAAAATAGACTAAATGACAGCCAATTCAAATTCAAATGTATATTTTAATAATCGCTAAGTAATTTATTATGACAAAAAGCTAGACCACAAATCAGTCTTCTCTTTAAAAAACCATTATCACTGTGTTTGCAGTGAATTGCAAAAATATTATCGGGCAACAATGAATATTTTTCTTAAAAGTATCTTTTATGAATAATTTAACAAAAGAGAAAAGCCTAAAATAAAATACTTCAACGTAATTTGTTTAACAAGAAGCTGCCTACAATTTCTTTTAATTTAAGTTCAATTCAGTAAACTATCAACCTATGTCATCAAAAAAGCTCCTCGCTATCGTAATATTAATTGCGATTACAATTTCCTGCAAAAAGAAAGAAGTAGAAACCGATAACTTATTTAAGTTTCGAGAATATATAAGCTATACCTCTTCTGGTTTGGTTTCGGTGGCTGATCCCATTCAAATTAATTTGGCAAAAGATGTAGAAGGTTGGGAAATGGGCAAGGAAATTACTTCTGATATCATAACCATTTCTCCGCATGTACAAGGAAAATTAACGACTGCCAACAAGCACACACTACTTTTTACACCCGATGAACATTTAGAACCGTCGACAGAATATAGTGTCACCGTTAAACTAAATGACATTTATAAAAACATCCCCAAAGATTTTAGCAGCTACACATTTCAGTTTAAAACCATTACACCAAATTTTAATATTGTTACCAATAATTTACAATCTTATAGTAAAAATTGGCAGTATTTGGAAGCAGGATTGCGTTCGGCAGATGTCATTTCAATTAAAGATGCAAAAAAAATAGTTGAAGCATTTCAAGAAGACAAAAAACTATCCATTGTATTCAATGAAGCTCATGAATATGCCAAAGTGTTCGAGTTTAAAATTGATAGCATCCACCGTAAAATAAACGACAGCGAAGTCCTTGTAAAGTGGCATGGAAAGGCGATTAAAGCAGATAATAAAGGCGAAAACAACGTATTTATTCCCGGAATAAACAACTTTACTATTATTAATATGGATGTCATTCAAGCCCCAGAGCAACATCTGTCCATTAACTTTTCCGACCCTTTAAAAAAGCAACAAAACTTTGATGGATTGATAACCCTTCAAACAGTAAAAAACCCGAAATATGTGGTAGATGGTAATGTATTGAAAGTATATCCAGAATCTAAATTGACAGGGAATATTCGAGTTGATGTATTCCAGGGTATTTCGAACACCGATGGTTATAAACTTAAAAAACCGTTTTCTGAAATCATTGCTTTTGAAGAATTAAAACCACAAGTACGCTTAATTAGCAACGGCACCATTCTACCAAACTCACAAGAATTAAAATTCAATTTTGAAGCGGTAAACTTAAAAGCTGTAGACGTAAGAATCATTAAAATTTTTCAAAATAATGTGCTTCAGTTTTTGCAAGACAGCGAGTTAAACGGCAGAGATTCTTATGCGATTAGGCAGGTAGGCCGACGCATTGCAAAACAAACCATACAACTTCAAACCGCTGCTGGAAATACTGGAAAGTGGAAAGCGTACAGTATTGATTTATCTAAATTTTTTAATGCAGATGCGGGTGCTATTTATCGGGTGGAACTGAGCTTTAACAAAAGCTATTCGTTATATAATTGCGATGCAAATACGACAACATCAAACACAGAAGGTGATGAATATGAAACATATTACGAAGATGAATACTATGAAGGAAACCAAACAGAAAGCACACCTGAAGAAGAAGAATTACGGGAAGAAGCCTATTGGGACAACCTAACATACCATTACAAAAACTACAACTACAATTGGCGCGAAGAAAACAACCCCTGCCATGACGCATATTATAATGGCTCTAAAATTGTTTCCCAAAACCTATTGGCATCAAATCTGGGCGTTATTGCCAAACAAGGCAGTAATAACTCATACTATTTCGCTGTTACTAATATTTTAACTACCGACCCAGAAGCGAATGCAACTGTAAAACTCTATAACTTTCAACAACAAGAAATAGCAAGTGCGCTAACAGACAACGACGGATTAACCCTTATAGATTTAAACAAAAATGCTGCCTTTGCCATTGTTTCAAAAGGAAAAAATACCACATATATAAAACTCGCCGATGGTAATTCGTTATCGCTAAGTAAATTTGATGTGTCCGGCAATAAACTTCAACGCGGGCTTAAAGGCTACATTTATGGCGAACGTGGGGTTTGGCGACCTGGAGACACACTTCACTTAACGTTTATGCTGAATGATTTTACAAATCCCTTACCAAAAGGCCATCCTGTGAAAATGGAAATTACCGATCCCAACGGTAAATTGGTTTATAAAAACGTCACATCAAACAACCTAAATAACTTTTACAAGTTTACGGTTATAACCTCATCTGAAGATAAAACAGGAAATTACAATGCCAAAGTTTCTGTTGGTGGTGCATCCTTCTATAAAGGTTTAAAAATTGAAACCGTTAAACCCAACCGCCTAAAAATTAAAGTAGATTTTGAAAACGACATTCTTACAAGCAAAGAACCTTTAAAGGGGACTTTGGATGTGAAATGGCTTCATGGCGCACCCGGAAAAAACTTAAAAGCAGAAATTAAGGCAAAATTCAGTAGTTCCCATACCGCTTTCAAAAATTATAAAGAGTATGTTTTTAATGATCCGACAAGACAATTCAACACGGAAGAAAGCACTATTTTTGAAGGTTCTGTGGATGCTGAAGGACTCGCAAAAATCGATAAAAAATTAGAGATTGGTAAAAATGCCCCAGGCATGTTGAACGTTCAGTTTTTAGTGCGTGCTTTTGAAAATGGTGGTGATTTCTCTATGGATGCTTTTACCAAACAATATGCGCCTTACGAGTCGTTTGTTGGCTTACGTGCTCCTAAAGGAAATGCTTATGGTTCATTCTTTACAGATGAAAACCAAACTTTTGATGTGGTAGTGGTAGACGCCAACGGTAAACCCATAAAACGCAATAACCTTGAAGCAAAAGTTTATAAAGTGGAATGGCGCTGGTGGTGGAATTCGTCTTACGATAACCTATCTAGCTATGTGTCCAGCTCCTACCATAAACCATTTCTGAACAGCAAAATCAATACAGATGCTAACGGAAAAGCACAACTAAATATAAAAATTCCAGATAACCAACGTGGTAGATACCTCATTAGAGTTGTTGACCCTATAAGTGGTCATGCTACAGGGCAAACGGCCTATTTTTATAAGAACTGGTATGCCCCAGCTGGCGATAAAGAAGCCGCTAAAATGTTAGTGTTTTCAGCCGACAAAGAACATTATAATGTGGGTGAAACTGCAAAAATTAAATTTAAATCGGGCAGTGAAGGGCGTGCCTTGGTTAGTGTTGAAAACGGCACAGAGGTTTTAAACTACAAATGGGCGAAAACCAAACAAAGTGAAACCACTGTTGAAATTCCTATAACTTCTGAAATGGCGCCCAATGTATTTATCAATATTTCGTTATTGCAACCACATGCCATAACGACCAACGATTTGCCCATTCGTTTGTACGGCATTATTCCAATCATGGTCGAAGACCCTAGCACTAAATTGGAACCTCAGCTGAAAATGCCCCATGTGCTGCAACCCGAACAGGAATTTCAAGTATCTGTTTCAGAAAAAAACAAAAAAGCGATGACTTACACCCTTGCGGTTGTTGAAGAAGGACTATTGGATTTAACACGCTTTAAAACACCAAATGCTTGGGACGAATTTTATACCCGTGAAGCGTTGGGTGTAAAAACCTGGGATATTTTTGATGATGTTATTGGAGCTTACAGCGGAAGCATCGACCAAGTTTTTGCTATTGGTGGTGACGGAAGTGCAGCCGCAGGAAAAAATAAAAAAGCAAACCGATTTAAACCAGTTGTTACTTATTTAGGTCCTTTCTCGTTAAAAGCTGGTGAAAGCAAAACCCATAAAATAAAACTTCCAAATTATATTGGTGCGGTACGCACCATGGTTGTTGCAGGAAACCATACGACCAAAGCGTATGGAAGCACAGATAAATCAGTAGAGGTTAAAAAACCTTTAATGGTATTGGCTACGCTTCCGAGGAAATTAAGTCCAGGAGAAAAAGTAACACTTCCAGTGACCGTTTTTGCTATGGAATCCAAGGTAAAAAATGTGAATATTAGTCTCAAATTAAGCAATGGCATTTCTATCGTTGGAGAAAGAACCAAAACGCTGTCATTTCCTAGACCAGATGAGCAAATAACGTATTTTGAATTAGACGTTAGTAAAGCAAAAGGCGTCAGTACCATTGAAGTGATAGCAACAGGAAATGGTGAAAAGTCAACTTATAAAGTGGAATTGGATGTTATGAACCCAAACCCTATAACCTCTATTCCCATTGATGAAACATTAGAATCCAATGCATCAAAAACTTTAGGGTTTTCAACCTTTGGTATTACAGGAACAAATACTGCAACCGTCGAGTTTTCAACCCTGCCTCCAATGGATTTTTCACGTCGTTTACAATATCTTATCCAATACCCTCATGGATGTGTGGAACAAACCACATCGAGTGTGTTTCCGCAGTTATTTTTAGGAGATATTTTCGATTTAACGTATGCTAAAAAGCAACAAATTGAAAGTAATATTAAAAATGGCATTATTCAATTAGGGCATTTCCAGCAATCAAATGGTGGATTAAGTTATTGGGCTGGAGAACGTACTGCTGATGATTGGGGAACCAGTTATGCCGGTCATTTTATGATTGAGGCAGAGAAAAAAGGGTATGTACTGCCATTAATGTTTAAAAACAATTGGCTAAAATACCAAAAACAAGCTGCTAGAGATTGGCGACCAAGTTATAGAACCTATAATTCCGATTTGGCCCAAGCTTACAGGTTATATACGTTGGCACTTGCTGGACATGCAGATTTAGCCGCCATGAACCGTTTGCGTGAGTTTAGCGAAATTTCCAATGAAGCCAAATGGCGTTTAGCTGCGGCTTATGCTTTGGCAGGACAAAAAGAAGCGAGTAACAGTATTTCAAAAACTGCCAATATAAATTTCTTGCCTCCAAAATATAATTATTACACCTATGGCTCGGTAGATAGAAATCGTGCTATGGCTTTAGAAACCATGGTGTTGACAAAAAATTCCAAAACGCGGGAATTGGCACAATACATCGCTAAAGATTTATCGAGTAACCGTTGGATGAGCACCCAAACCACCGCTTATAGTTTGCTTGCCATGTCAAAAATGGTCGCCGCTAATGGTGGAAAAGCATTACATATAAGCTACACTATTAACGGAAAAACCGAAACTATAAATTCTAAAAGTGCTATTGCCCAACGCGAATTAAAAGTATTAGATGGCTCAAACAGCCTGTCCATAAAAAATAATAAAGACAATTTGATTTATGTCCGTATTTTAAACTCTGGGAAATTACCTTTAGGAGAAGAAATTGCCGAACAACGTGGTTTAAGTATTTCTTTAGTGTATAAAGATTTAAAGGGCAATAAAATGGAGATTTCAAAATTGCAACAAGGGCAAGATTTTGTAGCAACTGTTAGCATTAGTAATATGAAAAATGAAAGCGTACAAAACGTGGCTTTAACAGAAATTTTCCCTTCAGGATGGGACATTGTAAACACACGTTTCACTGAATTTGGCGATGCCACCACAAGTCAGGCACGTTATACAGATATTAAAGATGATCGAGTGAATTTCTATTTTGATTTACCTGAAAAAGGAAAATACAGCACAAAAACTTTTAATGTGATGCTGAATGCCTCGTATTTAGGAACCTATTATTTACCGGGCATTCAAGCTGAAGCAATGTATGATAATGAGTATTTGGTGAGAACAAAAGGACAATGGATAACGGTTGAAAAGTAAAAGCATGAAAACCAACTTCAAACCCTATTACGCCGTAATTTTCACTTCAACCCAGAAAGAAAACATTGAAGGTTACAGTGACATGGCAGAAAAAATGGAAGCGCTCGCCAAACAGCAATCTGGCTTTTTAGGAATAGATAGCGCAAGAAACCAAATAGGTATAACCGTAAGTTATTGGGAAAGTTTAGAATCCATAAAAAACTGGAAGCAACAAACCGACCATTTACAAGCACAATTAAAAGGTAGGCAAGATTGGTATAGTTGGTACAACGTGAGAATTTGCAAAGTAGAACATGAGTATGAGTTTAATGGATAAACCACCTCGTCTTCGGTTTCCTTTTGCGAAACCGAATCCACTCCTCCTTTTAAAGGAGGAGAGCTTTAAAAAGCGGTGAAACATTATAATTACAACTAGGTGAAACATTATAATTACAACTATATTGAAATTAAAGTAACAAACCACTCCTTTCCTTTTTTAAGGGAAGGTGGATTTAAATCTGATAAGATTTAAAGACGGAAGGGTTAAATAAAATAAGATGCACAACCACAAACACCTAGAAGAACGGAGAAAAGAATTAAGAAAAAGCTTAACTCCCGCAGAAGCTTCGCTGTGGAAGTCTCTACAAAGAAAACAGCTTAAAAATAGAAAATTTAGAAGGCAACATAGCATTAATAATTTCATAGTAGATTTTTATTGTGCTTCAGAAAAACTGATAGTAGAATTAGATGGAGCTGTTCATTTAGATTTTGCACAACAAAATTATGATTATGAACGAACTCAAATTTTAGAAAACTTAGGTTTTAGAATCATTCGATTTGAAAACAAATTAATTTTTGAAAACCTGCCTGAAGTTTTAGAAAATATAGCAAGTCATTTTAAAGATTAAAACCACATATCGTCTTCTATTTCGGAAATCAAAATAGAACCTACTAATCTTTTTTAAAGGAAAAGTACTTAAAAGGCGGTGAAACATTATAATTACAACTATATTGAAATTATAGCGACAAACAACTCCTTCCCTTTTTTTCAAGGGAAGGTGGATTTAAATCTGATAAGATTTAAAGACGGAAGGGTAAAGAATATAAACAGTGAACAAAATAACTACTTACATTAAACGTCATAAAATAAAGTCGGCAATAATTGCCGTCATTTTAATTGCTTATTATTTCTGTTTACCAAGGCAACTTTTTAAAGACCCAACAGCAACAGTAATTACCAGTGCCGACAATGAACTTTTAGGAGCGCAAATTGCTGACGATGGGCAATGGCGGTTTCCTCAAAACGATAACCTTCCAGAGAAATTCAAAACCTGTATCCTTCAATTTGAAGATGAATATTTTTATAAGCATCCTGGTTTTAACCCTGTTTCTATTTTTAAAGCGTTGCGAGATAACCTAAAATCCAACAGCGTAAAACGTGGAGGTAGCACCATAACGCAGCAAGTTATTCGCTTATCAAGAAAAGGTCAAAAACGTACTTATTTTGAAAAAGCCATCGAAATTATTCTTGCTACAAGATTAGAATTAAGAGCATCAAAAAACCACATTTTGGCATATTACAGCAGCAACGCGCCTTTTGGTGGCAATGTCGTGGGGTTGGATGCTGCTTCATGGCGTTACTTTAATAGAAATGCCAATGAGTTATCTTGGGCAGAAAGCGCTACACTTGCCGTTTTACCGAATGCTCCAAGTCTTATTTATCCTGGAAAGAATCAAGAACGGTTAATTAAAAAAAGAAATCGGCTGCTTAAAAAACTTTTAGAAAATGAAATCATCGATTCGTTAACCTATAATCTGTCAATCGCTGAAAGTTTAGCTCAAAAACCATATCCATTACCACAAATAGCACCTCATTTGTTACAAAAAGTATCGCAATTACATAAGGGAAAACGGATACAGACCAGCATTGATATGCGCTTACAAGAACGTGTTAACTATGTTATAAAAACCCATTACAATCAATTAAGCCAAAATGAAATTTATAATGCTGCTGTACTGGTTTTAGATGTGAAAACCAGAAAAGTGATGGCGTATGTTGGCAATACCCCAACAGACAAAGCCCATGAAAAAGATGTAGATGTTATTGATAAACCCCGAAGTACCGGAAGTATTTTAAAACCATTTCTTTATACTGCCATGTTGGATGCTGGTGATATTTTACCGCACACATTAGTTGCCGATGTTCCCACGCAATTTGGGAGTTACAACCCTGAAAATTATAACAAAACTTATGATGGTGCAGTTCCTGCAAGTCGCGCCTTATCACGCTCGTTGAATGTTCCTTCGGTTCGTATGCTTCAGGAATTTGGGTTAGACCGCTTTCATCATTACTTAAAAGTACTTCAGCTTAAAGATTTAAAATACCATGCCAATCACTATGGCCTCTCGCTTATTCTCGGTGGTGCCGAAAGTAATCTGTGGGATTTATGCAAAAGTTATGCAGCATTGTCATCAACATTAAATCACTTTTCTGAAACCTCAAGCGAATATTACACCAACGAGTTTTGTGAACCCACTTTTTTAGTTTCGGAAACCATTGACTTCGGAAAGAAAACAACAGACAAAACACTTTTTGATGCCGCTTCCATTTATTTAACTTATGAAAGTTTAAAAGAAGTGAATAGACCGGAAGGCGATGAAAGTTGGGAATTTTTTGATGGCTCTAAACAAATTGCTTGGAAAACAGGCACCAGTTTCGGCTTTCGCGATGCTTGGGCTATTGGCACCACTAAAGATTATGTTGTAGGCGTTTGGGTAGGAAATGCCGATGGCGAAGGCAGACCCGGTTTGGTAGGCGTACAAGCAGCAGCTCCCATTTTATTTGACGTGTTTGACTTATTGCCAAAAAGCGACTGGTTTTCAAAACCTTATGATGAAATGCAAGAAGTCTCAATTTGCAAAAAAAGTGGTTATAGAGCGTCTCCTAATTGTGATGATCTTGAAGAACGTTTTATTCAGTTAAGTGGATTAAAAACCAAAGCCTGTCCGTTTCATATTTTGGTACATTTAGATACTTCTGAAACATATCAGGTAAACTCATCGTGCGAAGAACTTAGTCGCATTAAAAACAAATCGTGGTTTGTGCTGCCTCCTACAATGGCCTATTATTACAAAACCAAAAACCCCTTTTACAAACCTTTACCCAAGTTTAAAAGCGATTGTTTGAGAGATAATGCCATTACTATGGAATTTATTTATCCAGAGGAAAATAACAGCATTTTTTTACCTAAGGATTTTGATGAAAAACCCAATGACTTGATTCTAAAAATAGCGCATTCCAAACCAGATGCAACCCTATTTTGGTATTTAAATGAAACGTTTATTGGAAGCACAAAAGACATCCATGAGTTGGCTATAATTCCTAAAGAAGGCAAACATATCATTACCGTTGTTGATGAATTTGGAAATGAGGCAAAAAGAAGAATCACTATTACCAAATAATATGTGACTTTGTGTGAATCAATTAATTAATAATGTCACCCAAATTACAGAAGATTTTGACGGTGATTGGTGATTATTTTATTACAGTAAAAAAACAATTCTTGAAAAATCTATATAAAATATTAATTAAATTAAACAAAAAAGAAAATGGCATTACATACTTTGCGTATTCTAAACTTGTCTATTTTTTAATTATTGTATATCTGTTTCATTTTCATTTAGTTACCTTATATGGGACAACTTGTTTTAAAATGTACTTGGGAATAGCAGGGTAACACAAACGACCTCAACTAATGTTTTCCTAGAAAAGAACCACAACTTTTTTATTGTAGTTCTTTACTCTTGTTTTATTTCTTACTCGTTACGGCACGGAAAACATTTCCGCGCTAGCAGGGGAGGACAATTAACTACCATCCCTTGCTTAGATAATTAAGCTCTAGAGGTTCAGTTATATAATAACAATCATTAAACCTAGTTAAATTGACTCTCAAAGTCCACTGATTATTTTTATCATCCTCAAGCTTCATGATGTATTTTTCTCTAAAAAAATAACTTGACACTTCCTCTATACTTTCCATTTCAAAGTTTTTAAGTTCAAAATGCCATTTGTCAAGTTTATGTATTTTTTCCAAAGTGCCTATTAACATATTGTAGCTTATTGAATACATTTTTATAACCTGCGGTTTGTTATTAGTTAATAAGTCTGCCATATCATTATAACCATTGTCCTTTTTACCAGCACCTTTCCAAACTTTCAACACACTATCAAACTCAATCAAAGAGATATATTCTTCTGTGTTTTTATTATTAATAGCTTCAACTGAATTTTCCATTAAATCCTTTGCTGTTTTACAAACCTGACTTGGTGAGTTTACACATGTCAAAAATAAAAACATGGAGACGAAACAACTAATATTAATTTTTGTATTCATAGTTATACTTTCAATTTAGGTGTTCTTTATTTTTTTAAAATTATTTCCGCACCCATCCTCCCGAATAGATATCATGTGTATAATTACCTTCTTCAAGGTTTCCAGATCTAGTATCCTCTAGTAATTTTTTAGTTTCCTTATCCTTTTCTCTTCTTTCTTTTTCTCTTCTTCACTTTTTCCCTTCATCTTCCTTCTCTGAAAATGAATTATAAACATCTTAAAAGGTCAGCTTAAACACAAAAACTCCTTTTAAGGAGTTTTTGACATTGTTTTCATGTTCTTTAAAGGCTTGTGCAACGACTACGTACATTAGGGAACAGCTAAAATACTACCTATTTTCTATATAATTTATAATTCTTTTCCTATGTAAATCATTTTTTGAGTTTTCAGGGTATTTTTGTTCATTTAAAAATTCAATTATAGTAAGTTCCTGCCTAGGTGTATTATTATGCGAAGGCCTAACAAAAATATAACTTGGTATTTCTGCTTTTCTTTCTATAATTAAATATTCCAGTATGTCTAAATTATCATGTACAATACAATTAGCCAAAGGTCCCTTTCCATTAATATAATTATAGCCATTAATATCCGCTCCTAATTCAACTATTTTTTTTACTAAATCAATACAATCTGACTTAATAGCAATCATTAAAGGTGTTTCTTTTGTTATATAATTAGAATTAAGATACTTTACATCTATTTTATCATCTATTTTACCTCCATGTTTAACAAGCAATTCTAAAATATCTGTTTCACAATTTCTTTTATAGGCCTTATCACTAGCAATAAAAACAGCAGTTGTAACTTCATTATTCATATTAGAGGGTGGTTCTGATTTCTTATTTGGGTCAGCACCAAACTCTAGTAATTTAGAAACTGATTTTTGTAAATTATTAGCAACTGATAGCATCAGAAGTGAGTGACCAAACTCAGGGTCTAAATAATCTACTAAAGATTCATCTTTTTCTAAAATTCTTTCTATTTCACCTAAATTCTCATTTTTAACCGCTATAGCTAAATCATAAGCTTTAGTATTTTTAAAGGATTCAAAATCAAAACCAGGTAGATTTTCTTTACAGCCATTTAATATTATTACTAAAAAAATTATTCCGATTTTTCTCATTTTAAGCTTTTTAATTACCAATTAGGCATTGCAGTCGAAAATGTTCCAAAGATCGACTGTTTGGGGACATAAGGCTTAGGATTATTAGCCAATCCATCAATCATACTTGTAATACTATGCCCTCCTTTACCACTAATTCCTGGTTTAACAAGTATCGTATTCCCAAGTGCAGAGGCAGATGTAGATATTTCTGCTTTAGCGGGATACAAACTTCACCAGCAGGGGAATCACTATTACCAAATAATATGTGACTTTGTACAAATCAAAGACCATAGCCCATTTGGATCCAACTAGCGCTATAAAATTATTTTCTAACATACGTTTTAAGTATACAATGATCGCTTTTAAACGTATTAATTTTTTGAGTTTTAAGAATCTTTAAATCTTTAGAAACCCAAATATGGTCGAGAGAAAGCAACGGTATGTTCCATAACCACGTTTCTCTAAAACCATTTCCTTTTTCATTGAAAGCGTGGTTGAAATTTTCTTTAATTTCTTTTAAATTTTTAGATTCAAAAGGCACATTAAAATCGCCCAAAATAACAGTTTTTTGTGTTGTTTTAATTGATTTATTAACAAAATCTAGCTCCCAAGTACGAGGTACATCGGGGCTTCCCGTAACATCAACTGCATAAAAATCAATACCCCTCGTTTTAAATTTTATAACCGTTGAGCTGTAATTGGATGTATTCTCACTTTCAATGTGTACTTCAGTTTTAGAAAAAACACATATTTCCCTTCTTAATTTATAAAAAAAATATTCTGGATATTTTAGTTGGAAGGAATCCATGTTAACTCTTTTAGACTCAACCAGAACCATTATATCTGGAATACTATTACTCTCTTTAAATGCTTCACCAAAACCATTCTTGCGGGATGCATTCCAAAAAACCACCTCTAAATCTAAATCATTTACTGGCTCTGGAATATGGATCTTAAAACTTCTTCCCAGCCAAATTAGTAATAAAACACCTGCTAAAACGAAATGATATTTTCTTTTTTCAATAAAGATAGATAATATTAAAACGACTAATATTATCAACGGTAAAGGGTGTGCATAATAATTTAAAGAATCCGAAAAACTGCGTTCTTTTAAAACAAAATGTACTACCAAAAGCGCTGTGATTATTACAACATTTACAATCCAATAAAGAATTTTAAAAATCTTAATCATTACCTAAGCGAAAAGCCCTTTGCCGCCCACCAAGGGTGTATTTCTATAACCAAACGCCCAGCTTTTACCATGGGGTCTGCATTCGCTAAACTATCGGCCATTTTAAGGGTTGGCACATTATAGATTGTAATACCTCTAATATCACCTTTGTCTCCAAAAGGCCCAGAAATATCAGCATAGCCCAACTCGTACATTTTGCCTAAATAAGCCAAATGTTCTTCTTGTAAAATCTCTGCTTCTTCTTCGTTTTGCGTACGAATGGGACCGTTTTTTAAAAACGCTACAAAATATTGCTGCATTAAAATGGTATCTTTTGTTTTTTCATCAACATAATCAAAGGTTTTAAACCCTTTAGCTTTTAGGTCTTCTTTAATTTCTTTTGTCGATTTTTTAACGGGTTTTTCTACAATTTCAAGTATTACTGTGTCTTTGGCGGTTTCTTCTACGACGGTATTTTCCTTTTCTTTTTTTCTACATGACACCATTGCCAATATTGAAAAACATATTACTATAAATTTTTTCATCTGTTTATATTTATTGTTTTTATCTGTCAGATGGTGCATCCATAATCATGCTCCTGTGTGTTAAAGGTATTTTTAGCATGGATGGTTCATCTTCTCTCTTTCAATTATTTACGTTACCATGTTTTAAATGGTCTTTTGCTTAATTGTGAATTGTAATATTTAATAGTTCCAGTAACTTCTTCACCTAACCAATCGGGTTTTAAGAATGCCTCATTTTCGGTATTTAATTCAACTTCAGCAATGACTAATCCTTCGTTTTCACTATAAAATTCATCCACTTCAAAAATATGATCTCCAAATTTTACTTCATAACGGATTTTATCAATAACACCTGGTTCACATAGCTTTAAAAGTGCTTCGGCCTCTTCTTTTAATAGTCCTTTTTCCCATTCAAAACGCGATAAACCATCATTAGTAGATAATCCCTTTACAGTTATAAATCCAGTATTTCCTTTTAATCGAATTCTCACGGTTCGGTCTTTATGCGTATTTAAAAACCCTTGTATAATCCTTGTGCTTTTAAAAGCTTCATTTTTATAACTATTTGAAGTTACTAAAAATTTGCGTTCAATTTCTACCATTAACTATCTCCACTAATTTTAATTAATTTGCTCGTTAAAAATGCCAATAAAAAATCACATTTAATGCCTAAATTTACACTATGTTGACCGATTTACCAATACGAAAAATTATTCATGTTGATATGGATGCGTTTTATGCCTCTGTGGAACAAATGGATGACCCAGAACTCAAAGGGAAACCCATTGCTGTTGGTGGAAGTGGTAAACGCGGTGTCATTAGTGCAGCAAGTTACGAAGCTAGAAAGTTTGGAGTAAAAAGTGCAATGGCTGGAAATTTGGCTGTAAAACTATGTCCAGAACTCATTTTTGTGAGACCACATTTTGAACGTTATGCTGAAATTTCAAAAAAAATCCGAAAAATTTTTCATGACTATACCGATTTGGTAGAGCCACTCTCTTTAGATGAAGCTTATTTAGATGTTACCCACAATAAAAAAGGCAACCCAAGCGCCTCTTTAATTGCAAAAGAAATAAGGGAGCGTATTTTTAATGAAGTGGGCTTAACGGCATCGGCAGGTATTTCTATTAATAAATTTGTGGCGAAAGTAGCCAGCGATTTTAATAAACCTAACGGACAAAAAACAGTAAATCCTGAAGAGGTTTTTGAATTTTTGGAAGCACTTGATATTAGGAAATTTTATGGCGTTGGTAAGGTAACTGCTGAAAAAATGTATCAATTAGGTATTTTTACTGGAAAAGATTTAAAACAAAAATCCATTGATTATTTAGATGAACATTTTGGAAAATCCGGTCGGTACTATTATTATGTGGTTAGAGGCATTCATAATAGTGAGGTAAAACCAAACCGAATTAGAAAAAGTTTAGCTGCCGAACGGACCTTTAGTGAAAATTTATCGAGCGAAGTATTTATGCTTGAAAAGCTAGAACATATTGCCGATGAAGTTTCCCGACGCTTAACAAAAAGCAAAGTATCTGGTAAAACCATAACATTAAAGATAAAATATAGCGATTTTACTTTGCAAACCCGAAGCAAAACCTTGCACTATTTTATTAGTGATAAATCATTAATTTTTGAAACTGCAAAAGATTTACTCTACCAAGAAAAACTGAGCAATTCGGTGCGGTTGCTTGGTATTTCTATGTCTAATTTAAACACCGAAACAAAAAAAACACATGAACAAAAAAGTGTGAGCGTACAACTAAAGTTTGAGTTTTAATTAATTTTAAATCATTGTTGTCCAATAAAACTTTTACAATTCACTGCAAACACAGTGATAAGGGCTTTTTAAAGATATTACTGATTTGTGGCCTTACTCTTTATTATAATTTGTTACTTAGTGATTCTTAAAACAGTCATGCAAATGGACATTTGAATATCAATTTGTTGTCATTTGGTCTATATGCTATGTTCTTTGAGTGAAGCCTTGAATCTTTAATCGGATACTAATAATTTCAAATGGGTTTATTTACTATTTTTATTTGAAATCAAAAAAATAAGTGTATAAATAACATTTATAAAAATACACTTGGTTATGTGGTTTTTTTAAGTTAACTATGTAAAACAAAATAGGTCTGTTAATTACAATTAAAGTGGCAAATCTAAAATTGCCTGCAAAAGTGCTGAAAACTTAGAAGTTATTTAAACTTTTTGTTTGTAAGCGAAGAATTTAATCCTGCGACAGCTGGCTCGTTCGCTAAAATAACCCACTGGGCTATTTTTTACGCTCCGCCCTGTTTCATAATAAACCTTTTTTGTGTCGCATAACAGCGCTACGGGACTTAAAAAAGTCAAAATTAGGGAGCAAAATGTGAATTTTGCAAGTAAAAGAAAAAGTTTAAATCACTTCTTTTTAAAAATAGTATTAGTTGAGATAGAAAAGCAGATTATTGATTTTAATTCAACAACTTTGAACACTCATAGCGAACCATATCAGCTTACATTAAAAGAGTATAAAAAAACATTTGACTCTTTGTATACATTGCTATGTTTATTCGCTAACAAATATTTAAATGATATTGAAGCATCAAAAGATATTGTTCAAGTAGTTTTCATTAAAATTTGGGAAGATAATATTGAGTTTCGTAGCGAAGAAAATATTAAATCCTATTTATATACTTCAGTAAAAAATAAATCGCTCGATTATATTAAGAGTAAACGTGTTACATCAACCGAAAAATTGTCATCCATAAAAATAGAAGACATGGAAACAGAGCCTTTTTATTTAAGAGAGGTTGTGGTTTTAGAAACCCACAGTATTGTTGAAAAGGCTATAAAAACATTGCCTAAAAAGTGCGCACAAATTATTAGGTTAAGTATTAATAATTTTACGAATCCAGAGATAGCTACCGAACTGGGCATATCGATAAACACCGTTAAAGCCCAAAAAAAAATTGCATATAAAAAACTAAAGCCTATCCTAAAAGATTACCTCATTCTTATAGCTTTTGTTTTTGATTTAGGTGATTAGCCTTGACTTTTTCAATTGGCCGCAAAATGATCTTTTTACCCCATATTTTACCTTTTTTTACTCCGTAGCACTGCTATGAAGTGATAAAAAGCTAAAATCTGAAAGAGGACGGAGCGTATAAAAATAACCCAGCGGGTTATTTTAGCGAACGAGCCAGCATACGCAGAGGGCATTTTTGCTTCAATCAAAAAAGTCAAGATGAGTTCAAATAAAAAAGTTTTTCACTTTTTTTTAACCCTATCTTAACATTCTGTCGTCTTAAGGTTAAATAAGCATATTTTCAAGTTAATTAACCATACATCGCATGTCTGTTTTCAATAAAATCATTATACTATCCAAAAAACTTGCGTCCTCATTATTAAAAGACGAAAAGCCTACAGATTTAGAAGCTTCCGATATTTTTAATGATGCTGATAAAGCATATATATTGAAGAATCTTACCGATGAGACTTTAATAAAAGAACGTCTTAACCTAGCAAATCAAGTTAAAAAAAAGGAAGATTGGGAAAAAGTAAAAAGTAATATTACAAAACCATCCGTAAGGTTTTTATATTGGAAATATACTGCCGCTGCCGCTGTAATAGGATTATTGGCAACTACATATTTTTTTAGAGGAACACTTTTTAACAACTCTAATGAGTGCATGCCAATAATTGTAAATAATAATATAAAAACAGGTACCGATAAGGCTACCCTAACATTAGAAGATGGAACCATTATAGCTTTAGAAAAGGGAAATAATTATGAGGCTGGTAATTTTAAAAGCAATGGCGAAAAAATAATATACCAAGCAAATAATCGCTCAAATTCAAAAATTGCATATAATTATTTAACTATTCCGAGAGGCGGGCAATTTTTTATTGAATTATCAGATGGCACAAAAATATGGTTAAACTCAGAAACCCAACTTAAATATCCCGTATCTTTTATTAAAGGTGAAACCCGAAATGTAGAACTTGTTTATGGAGAGGCTTATTTTGATGTATCACCTAGCGTTAACCATAAAGGATCGAAATTCAAAGTAATAAACCAAAATCAAGTGGTTGAGGTTTTAGGAACAGCGTTCAATATAAAAGCCTATAAAGACGAAACTAATATTTACACCACTTTGGCAGAAGGCAAGGTAGAATTAGACTTTAACGGGAAAAAACAAAAATTAAGTCCAACACAACAATCTAATTTTAATTTGAACACCAATGCTTTATTGGTAGTAAATGTAGATGTATACAACGAAGTTTCATGGAGACAAGGTGTTTTTAGTTTTGAAAATAAACCATTAAAGGAGATTATGAAGGTATTATCCAGATGGTATAATATGAATGTCGTATTTATTAATGAAGAAATAGGAAATGAAGCGTTTACAGGGGTTTTGGGCAAAGATCAAAACATAGAAGATATTTTAGCTACCATTAAAAACTTTGGAATCATCAACAATTATTATATAAAGAACAAAACAATAACATTGAAATAAAAAAAGGGAGCGAAGTTTTGACATTTAGCGGTATCTAACTTCGTCCCTCCTAACTAAATTAATTAAACTAATGTCTAACTAATCTTAATGCTAAATTATGAAAATTAACTTAATTGAGGCCCGTTCTCTAACTCGAAAACGGCTACTACTATTTATTATGAGAACATTTTTCTTCTTATTATGTACAACCGTATTCAGTTTCACTACTGAAAACACATTTTCTCAAGAGAAGGTTGTCATTGACCAAGACCAAACGGTAACGGTTGATAAGGTGTTCAAAATAATAAAAGAACAAACGAATTATCGTTTTATTTACCCAAGTAATCTATTTGAAAATGCTCCTAAAATTCAATTAACAAAAGGGGAAATTGAAATTCAAAAATTACTAAACCAAAGCCTTTCAGGAAGTAATCTTAATTTTGAAGTATCTAAAAACAACACCATTGTAATTAAAGAAAATGTTGTTAATTATGTTAATGAAATTCAACAAGGTATTCAAATATCTGGTACTGTTGTAGATGGTTCTGGGTTTCCTTTACCTGGGGCAAATATTCTAGAACAAGGTACTAAAAATGGTGCACAGTCAGATTTTGACGGTAATTTTTCCTTAAAAGTTTCAAGTAAAAACGCTGTTTTAGTAGTTTCTTACTTAGGATATTTAACCAGAGAAGTTGCCTTAGAAGGTAAAACAAAAATTGATATTGTGCTACGTGAAAACGCTTCAGCTTTAGATGAAGTCGTGGTTGTAGGTTACGGTACGCAAAGAAAATCAGACTTAACGGGCTCTGTAAGTGTTGTAGATATTGATAATGCTAAAAAAACAGTAACATACGATGCCGCTAAAATGTTACAAGGTCAAGTTGCAGGTGTAACAGTACAATCTTCAGGAGAACCAGGAGGTTTTGTTAACATTAAAATTAGAGGAATAAACTCGTTTAGCAACAACAACCCGCTTTTTGTAATAGACGGAATGATTATAGATAGCCCTTTCGATTTTGCTCCAGGCGATATCGAATCTATGCAAGTGCTTAAAGATGCATCGGCAGCAGCCATTTATGGAGTACGTGGCGCTAACGGTGTTGTAATTATCACCACAAAAAAAGGAAAAATGGGCAAATTTGATGTGAAATTAAAGTCACTTTATGGCGTTCAAAATGTAGCTAATACTTGGTCGGTAACAGATAGAGTGGGCTATCAAAACATAACTACTGCTGCCGAGTTAAACGCAGGTTTAAGTATTGCACCAGGAAACGACCCAAACAATCCTTCATATATTAGTAACGTAGACACCAATTGGCAAGAAGCTGCTTTTCGTACAGGTTATATTGAAAACCACGCCCTTACTTTTAGTGGTGGTGCCGAAAGTTTAGCCTATAACATGAATGTAGATTACTTTAAAAATAGTAGTTATATGGATTCTCCACAAGACTATGAAAGAATATCTACCAATCTAAATTTAACAGGGAACAAAGGCAAGTTTAAGTATGGCTCAAAATTGGGTTATACACAATCTAATAAAGAAATTTTTAACGAGTATTTAGCTGGCCAGTCGCCAATAAGTGATTTATTGGGAGCTATTCCAACAATGTCAGTTTATGATGAAAACAATATAGGAGGTTATGGCGGCACAGACAACTTAACCCAAAGAGCTATTTCCATGAACGTCATTGGGTTTAATAATGTAAATGAAAATTCAGGACAAAGAAATCGTTTTATCGGAAATATTTGGGGAGAATTAGAAATATTTGAAGGATTTAAATATAAATTGGATGCCAGTTTTGATAGATTAGATTGGAAAAATAGACTGTTTATTCCTGAAAGTGAATTAGGATGGTATTACTTAACAACGCCCGAAGAAGCGTCTTTAGATATTGCAACAGGAAGTCAAACCAGAACCTTCCTAAATCATTTACTTACTTATGATATAACTCTAGCAGATAAGCATAAAATAGGTGTTTTAGCTGGTTTAGTACAAGAAAGAAACGACTATTACAACCATTGGTCAAGAGGTGTTGGATACCCAACAGGAACGATTAGTCATTTAGAATATGCTACCGATACGAGTACAGGTGAAAACGAAAACACTATAACAGGTATTTCTTATTTAAGCAGGTTAAACTATGGGTACGACGATCGTTATTTGTTAACTGTAAACTTTAGACAAGATAAAACATCGCTTTTTAGTGAAATCAATAATTCAGCAAATTTTTATTCCTTTTCAGGTGCTTGGAAACTTAGCAACGAAAAATTCATCACTTTACCAGAGTGGTTAAATACTGTTAAGTTAAGAGGTGGTTATGGCGAATTGGGCAATAACACCATTCCACCATACTTTTTCGCAACAACCACAAATCAGTTTGCCGGATATAATTTCAATAATGCTTTAGCTCCTGGAACCACAGTTGTAAGCTCGTTGGACCCTAATGTACATTGGGAAAAGACAAAAACAACCAATGTGGCACTTGAATTAGGTTTATTGGATAATGATTTACAATTTACGGCAGAATATTATATTAAAAAATCAAACGATTTATTAATTGGTGTACCACTACCTTTTTCTACTGGTGCATTTCCTGCAAGTATTACCACTAATGCAGGCGCTGTTCAAAATAAAGGTTTAGAATTTACGGCTTCTTACAGCAATAATCGCCATGAGTTTAAATACAATATTTCGGCTAATTTAGGAACACTTAAAAATGAAGTACAACAAATAGGCATCAATGGAAATCCAATTTATGGTGCTGCTTCAAAAACAGAAGTTGGAAGATCTATTGGAGAAATTTATGCTTATGAAACCGATGGCATTTTCCAATCGGATGCTGAAGTTGCCGCTTCACCAACACAAGTTGGTGCGGCTGCTGGTGATATTAAATTCAAAGATCAATTAACCGTAGATACAGATAACGATGGTGTGTTTGATTCGGCAGACGGTATTATTAACGATCAAGATAGAATTTTTCAAGGAGTTACTATTCCTAAATACAGCTATGGGTTTAACTTTAATAGTACTTATAAAAACTTTGATTTATCATTCTTTTTACAAGGTGCTGGCGGAAACAAAGCATTCAATGGGATGTATAGAAACTTGATGATTGGTCAATATGTTAATCATCATACAGATGCATTAAATTACTGGACACCTACCAATACCGATACGAATGTACCACGACCAATCATCGGAGATCCAAATGGCAATGCAAGAGATTCTAACAGATTTATTGAAGACGGTGATTATATTAAACTTCAAAATATGGAGATTGGGTATAATATTCCTTTAGGAGATAATAAATTAATCCAAAGTGTTAGAATTTATGCCAATGGCCAAAACTTATTTATTATAAGTAAGTACAGAGGATATGATCCAGATTTTAATTCAAATGACGGATTGTTTTCTAGAGGGTACGATGGTGGGTCTTTACCAAATCCAAGAACATTCTCATTAGGTGTTCAAGTAGATTTTTAACAGAAGTTAACAACAATTAAAACGAATTAAAATGAAATATATAAATTTTAAATACTTATCAATATTCCTTTCGCTGTCTATGGTGCTTAGTGGCTGTGTAAAAGAAGATGATTTAATACAAATAGACCCTAATAACGATGCCGTTGATTCTTTTTGGAAAACTGATGATGATGCGCTTAAAGGTATTAATGCTGCTTACGGCAGTCTATTAACCGATGGAACCTACATGAGAAGTACCCCATTATTATTAGATTTAAAAGGAGATGATTGTAAAAGCAACAGCCCTTGGGGCGCTATGTATGTGGTGGGTAAATTTAATTCAAACGTTACCGACGCAGCCATTTATGGATGGGCTTATGAAACTTATTACCAAGGTGTTTATCGTGCCAACCAAGTTTTAACACATGTTCCAAGTATTGATTTTGAAGACAGTGCTCTTAAAAATAGAATTTTGGGTCAAGCCTATTTTTTAAGAGGTTTGTATTTGTTTCATGCAGTAAACTTATTTAAAAATGTACCAATTCCAACAGAGTTAGCAGCCATATATCCTCAAAAAACAGAAGCTGAAGGATGGGCACAGGTCATTGAGGATTTTAAAACTGCTGCCGATTTACTTCCTGTTTCTTACACTAATATTTCAGGTTTAGATGCAGGAGAAAAAGGGCGTGCTACCAAAGGGGCGGCCCTAGCTTACTTAGGAAAATCGTATTTATTTACTAAAGATTTTCCAAATGCAAGAGATACTTTTAAACAGGTTATAGATTTAAATGTGTACGCATTGGTTTCTAATTACAGAGATAACTTTACAGATGTTAATGAGAATAATTCAGAATCTGTATTCGAAGTACAATTTAGTAGAGATGCAGGTGGTGTAGATTTAGGTTGGGGCGGTGCTCCAGCTTCTGGATGGGGAAAAACATCAGCTAGAGCTATTACTTATGGACCAAGAGCATTTGGATGGACAGACGTTCAGCCTACTAGAGCTTTGTTTAATGAATTTCAAGAAGAATTGACCATATCCGGGGAGGTTGATCCCCGATTGGATGCAACCATGTTCTATAATAAGCCAGGAGGTATGATGCTATACGGTCAAGATTTTGCGACATTTTATGGAGGGAACCCTCAAGATTTAAACGATCTTTTCTGTAGAAAATACCAAAATTCTGATGGCAATTATCCAAATGAATACGATTGGCGCTCTGGAATTAACGAACGTATTATGCGTTATGCAGACGTGCTGTTAATGTATGCAGAATGTTTAAACGAAACAAACGATACGCCAGGCGCATACACGTATATAAAACCCGTTAGAGACCGTGTGGGTTTACCAGACTTAAGTGTTGTAAAGCCAAATATGACAAAAGAACAAATGAGAGAACAAATAGGGCATGAAAGATATTTGGAGTTCGCTCTAGAAGGGCACCGTTTTGATGATATCCGTCGTTGGGGATGGTTACAAGACCAAACCAAGCTTACTTGGTTAAAATCCAGAGATCCAGAATTTGACACCTATTCACCAGGAAGGGAATATTTCCCAATTCCACAATTAGAAATGGACAACAATCCAGGAACCGTGCAAAACTCTGGGTACTAAATATTTTTTGAGTTAGTTTATTTAATGAACTCGTTTAAATTTCTTAGCCAATTATGAAAAATTTAAACGAGTTCAATTCCAATAGCAAGCTTTTAACTTGCTATTGGATATTATTTTTTTTAGTTCCAATGCATTAAGCATATTAACTAATAAAATGAATGCTAAAATTATAAAATAGATTTTATCAACGTATTTCTTGGTTTTATTAAGTTTTTTCAATTTATTTGTAAGTGTATATTAAACACTTATAAAGTAAGATATTAAAATCTTAATAAAAAAGGAATAATTAAATTATATAAAAAAGCAAATGGTTGAGTTTAAATTTAAAAATGGATTTTTAAAAGTTCTTGTGATTAACTTTATAGCATGCCTGAGTGTCTATTCTCAAGATAAGACAACTCTGGTAACAATAAATAAGACTGAAGATGCCCCCGTAATAAGCAAGCATATTTACGGCCATTTTGCTGAGCACTTGGGAAGATGCATTTATGATGGTTTTTTTGTTGGAGATACATCTAAAATAGCTAATACAAACGGTGTACGTAATGATATTGTTGAAGCCTTAAAAAAACTACAAATACCTAATTTAAGATGGCCTGGAGGCTGTTTTGCAGATACCTATCATTGGAAAGATGGCATTGGCCCTTTAGACCAACGACCAACCATAGTGAACACTTGGTGGGGAGGCGTCACCGAAGACAATAGTTTTGGTACCCATGATTTTTTAAATATGTGCGAATTACTTGAAACCGAACCATACCTTTCTGGTAATGTTGGTAGCGGTACGGTACAAGAATTGGCAGATTGGGTACAATACACCAATTTTGGAGGCAAGAGTCCAATGAGTGATTTACGAAAGAAAAATGGTAGAAACGAACCATGGAAAGTAAAATATTGGGGAATTGGAAACGAGGCTTGGGGCTGCGGTGGCAATATGACAGCGGATTATTATGCCAATGAGTATAGAAAATATGCCACATTTATTTCCGATTGGGAAAATACAGGAGGAATCGTACGTATAGCTTCTGGAGCAAGTAGTGATGATTATAATTGGACGGAAACCCTTATGAAGAATATTCCGAGAAATATGTTAGGAGGCTTGGCATTGCACCATTATTCTGTAATAGACTGGAAGAAAAAGGGAGATGCCGTTAGTTTTACAGAAGAACAGTATTTCAAAACTATGACAGAAGCCTTAAAAATGGAAGAATTGGTTACCAAACATGCTGCCATTATGGATAAATATGATCCAAACAAAAAAGTTGATTTAGTGGTAGATGAATGGGGTGGCTGGTATGAAGTTGAAAAAGGTACAAATCCAGGGTTTTTATATCAACAAAACACGATGAGAGATGCCGTTTTAGCAGGTGCAACCCTCAATATATTTAATAACCATGCCGATAGGGTTCGTATGGCAAATTTAGCGCAATGCGTCAATGTGTTACAGGCTGTAATTCTTACTAAAGAAGCCAAAATGATTTTAACACCAACATACCATATCATGGAAATGTATAAAGTGCACCAAGACGCTAAATTATTGCCAATTGCATTTGAAAGTCCTTTATATACATTTAATAATGAATCACTTCCTGCAATTTCTGTTTCAGCTTCAAAAGATAATAACGGACTCGTTCATGTATCCATGGTTAATGTAGATTCTAAAAAAGAAAACAAAATTGAAATAGACCTAAATGAACTTACCGTTAAAAATATAACAGCTAAAGTACTTACTTCAAAAACATTACAAGATCATAACTCTTTTGATAATCCAACAAAAATACAACCAACCAATTACAAAGGGTTTGAAGTAAAAAAAGGAAAACTGACTGTAATAATCCCTCCTTTTTCAATTGTAATGATAGAAGGTAAATAATTATAAAAATGACACGAGCCTTGAGGCGAACTGGCGTAGCAAACACCCATGCAAAAGATACTTTTAACACATAGAACATGATTATGGATGTAACATCGATAGGAAGAGTTATGGGTTATGAATTAAGAATTATGAGCCTAGCCAAGGGTTAAAGATTAACAATTAATCGATTAAACAGAATTAAAATAACAAACACAACCCTTAAGCCAGTATGGGTTCTCCCTTTGGGAGTTAAGGGGCTAAATATAAAAAATGAAAAGTATAAAAATAGTGCTTAAAGTGGCAGCCATATTGGTGGTGCTTTTTGTTACAAGTTGTTCAAAAGATGACCCAACAACAGAAGAATCAACGCCCACTCCTACACCTACACCAACGCCTACACCAAGTACGTTTGCAGGGCCTACATACCCAGATAACTACACCTCTACAGCCTCATGGAATTCGCGGTCACAATGGAATTTGGCCAATGTGCACGACCCGACTGTAGAGAAAAGTGGTGATTATTATTATATGTATCAAACAGATGCTTCTTATGGAAATGCACACGACGGTAATGGGCATTTTCACCACAGACGGTCTAAAGATTTAATTAATTGGGAATATAGAGGAAGTAGCATGAGTGCTGCGCCTGCTTGGGTTAAAGATTCTTTAAATAATAAAAGAGCTCGAATGGATCCTGCTTTGCCGCCTATTGAAAACCCAAGTTATGGATATTGGGCTCCTTTTATCAAAAAAGTGGGGAATACGTATAGAATGTATTATAGCATTGTTGTTTTAGAACCAATAATTGGTTCCGATTATAATACCTCTTGGTCTGAACGCGCATTTATAGGTCTTGCAGAATCGGACGATTTAGCCTCCAATGTTTGGGTAGATAAAGGGATGGTAGTTTGTTCAATTGCCGATGGTTTGGAAACTTACACAAGAACAAGTGGCAATGATTGGAGTGGTTATTTCAAATTTAATGGCATAGATCCTACAATGGTTATAACAAAAGAAGGCGAGCAGTATTTAATTTATGGGTCTTGGCATTCTGGAATTGCCGCCGTAAAATTAAACCCAGATACAGGTAAACCCGATAAATTAGAAACCTTACAAGATTATGGGGTTACTATTGCTAAACGCGGAAACAGCCGTTGGCAAGCTTCAGAAGGACCAGAAATCATTTATAATCCAGACACCGATTACTATTATTTATTTTTGGCTTATGATGAATTGTCGGTGGCTTACAATACAAGAGTAGCACGTTCAAGAAATATTACAGGACCCTATCTTGGTATAAATGGTGCAAATATTACATCGGGTGCCGATTGTTATCCTATGCTAACACATCCTTATGCGTTTAAAAACCATACAGGTTGGGTGGGCTTCTCTCATTGCTCGGTTTTTCAAAATCCCGACACAAAACAATGGTTTTATGCGTCTCAAGCGCGTTTACCAGAAAATGTTCCAGGTATAAATGCATCCAATGCCCTTATGATGGGACATGTTCGTGAAATTCAATGGACCGAAGATGGTTGGCCCGTTGTAGCACCAGAACGTTATGCAGGCGTGCCTTCAACAGAAATTACTGAAACTTCGTTTATCGGAACTTGGGAACATATCGAAATGAAATACCAATATAAAACCATTCAAAACGCAACAACGATTCAACTAACAGCTGATAAAAAAATAAGTGGTGGCCTAACAGGCACATGGTCGTACGATAGTGCCAATAAAACATTAACGATTAATGGTGTTAAATGCAAAGTAACCGATGCTTGGGATTGGGAAGCTTCTACCAGAAAAGTAACCATAACTTATTCGGGACTTACGGCAGCTGGTTTGCCGGTTTGGGGCAAAAAGAATTAAACTATTCGGGACCAGCAATGAAATTTAAAAACAACTGCGAAGCACATCAGTGAACACTGCTAACAAATATCAACTTAGTGAACTAAATAAATACCCACATAATGAAAAGAACAAGTGTTATTTTTACTTTACTGGCTGTCTTTACTTTGAGTTGCAAAAATAATTCAACAGAAAAAAGTTCCATACCCCAAAGTTTCAATCATAATCCCAATTTAACGGAACTCCATGTCAAATCCGGACAAATTGAAAAGATCGATGCTTTACTTCAATCGTTCGTAAGTGAAAAAAAATTAAACTGTGTTACCGCTTTTGTAGCCAAAGAAGGCCATGTCGTTTATAATAAGGCTTATGGTTTAAAGGATATTGACAATCAAATTCCGGCCAGTGTAGATGACTATTATGTGTTGTTTTCCCAAACCAAAGCAGTTACCACTGTTGCCTTTATGACGCTTGTTGAGAAAGGATTGGTAGCTATTGATGACCCTGTTTCAAAATACTTTCCTGAAATCCCCGACCAGATAGTAACAAAAGTTTACGAAGACGGTACTTATGAAACCCGTCCTATAAAAAACCCCATGACCTTTGCACATCTGATGTCACACGCTTCGGGGCTAAATGCCGGCCTTGTTGGAGAAATTCGTCGTTCGGAAAACCAAAACGGTGGTACCCCTGCCGGATTCGGGGGGCCTATACCTAATAATATACCCAATGGACAAAGGAGTTTTGGAGGCAATTTTGATTCAAAATATTTGAAAGAAGAAATGTTGGCACTGGTAAAATACCCACTAGGTTTCGAACCCGGTACAGAATGGAATTACCATGTAAGCACCAATATGTTAGGATATATGGTTGAACGAATATCAGGAAAATCATTACGTGACTATGTAAAAGAAACGATTTTGAAGCCACTGGGAATGGACAATACCGATTGGTATTACCAACCCAATGCCTTGAGTCGTTTTGTGAAACCTTATAATGCTATCGACGGTAAGTTGGAAGAAGGTTCAACAATGTACGCCCAAGGCACAATTAGCAGTGAACAAACATATTGTGAAGGTGCCATTGGTCTAAACGGCCCCATTGAAGATTATGCAAAATTTTGCCAGATGTTGCTTAATAAAGGAGAATTTAACGGACATCGTATTTTAACCTCACAAACCGTTGAATTGATGACAACCATTAACCGTTTGCCGGAAACTAAAGACAACCCTTTTAAATTCGGACTGGGGTTTGAATTGTTCAATGACCTGAAAAAACCTGTTCCGTCCGTTTCAAATACTGCCTATGGTTGGGGAGGCTTGTTTGGGACCGATTATATTATTGATCCTGAAAACGACTTGATCGCTTTATTTTACATGAACATGTATAAGCACGACCCACTCTACCCTAAGTTCTTAGATGAAGCGTACGAGTTATTTGATAAATAAATAGCACCCTCGTATTTTATAAAAAACCCTGTGCTTTGGACTTGTTAAGAAATTATAAGTACGGTTGAAACGGAAAACGAGAGACAACAGAGTAGAGAATGAACAATAGAATAGGCAATAAATAATAGACAGAGTTCAAGAGCTTTGCAGCTTTAAAAAACAACCAAATGAAAAATATAGTTTTATTAATTACAGCGGTTTCACTTATTACGGCGTGTAAAACAAAGAAGATTGAGAATGGGGATGCTTTAAAATTAAACAACCCTATTATTACAGATAAATACACGGCCGATGCTGCTGCCATTGTTTATAAAGATAAGGTGTATTTGTACGCAGGTCACGACCAAGCACCAAATGATGTTAATGCTTATAGAATGCACGAATGGTTAGTATATTCTTCATCAGATATGGTACATTGGAAAGAACACCCAGTGCCTTTAAAACCAACAGATTTTAAATGGGCGTCAGGTAGTGCCTGGGCTTCACAAGTGATAGAAAAAGACGGAAAGTTTTATTGGTATGCCACTGTCGAACACGGAAGTATTCATGGAAAAGCTATTGGAGTTGCCGTTTCCGATAGTCCGACAGGGCCTTTTAAAGATGCTTTAGGAAAGGCACTAATTACTAATGATATGACCACCCAAACAAAGATAAGTTGGGATGATATAGACCCAACGGTTTGGATTGATAATGATGGGCAAGCTTATCTTTTTTGGGGAAATACCGTATGCAAATATGCTAAGTTGAAAGATAACATGATAGAATTGGATGGCCCCATAATGACCATAGAATTACCAAACTTTACTGAAGCTCCTTGGATCCATAAAAAAGGCGATTGGTATTATTTATCGTATGCGTATCAATTTCCGGAAAAAATAGCCTATGCCATGAGCAAATCCATAACAGGACCTTGGAAATTTAAAGGTATTTTGAATGAAGTAGCAGGAAATAGCAATACCAATCATCAAGCAATTATCGAGTTTAAAGGAAAAGATTATTTCATTTACCACAACGGAAGCATTCCAACCCACGGAGGAAGTTTTAGGCGCTCGGTTTGCGTGGATAGACTTTATTATAACGAAGATGGCACCATGAAACGTGTCATTATGACTTCAGAAGGCATTCAAAAATAAAAGATAATGAAACTCCATGCTAAGATGAGTTGTGAGTTATAAGTTGAACCAAGACCCCAAGACCCAACGAGAAACTTTGAATATAGACAAATAGAGACTTTGAACTTTGCAACTCTAAACATAAACAGATGACATCACTAAAAAAAATAGTTTTAGTATTAACCATTCTAATAGAATCTTCGCTATTCGCACAAAATATTCGAGTGCATGACCCTGTTGTTATTCAGCAAAACAATACATTTTACTTATATTCTACAGGAAGAGGTATCGATTGTTTTAGTTCACCCGATTTAATAAACTGGAAGAAGGAACCATCAGTTTTCCCCGAAAAGCCAATTTGGGCCGATAGTGTTGTTCCAGAATTTAAAAACCACATTTGGGCACCCGATATTTCATTTCATAACAATACCTATTATCTATATTATTCGGTTTCAGCTTTCGCTAAAAATACGTCTGCAATAGGTTTGGTAACCAATACCACTTTAAACCCAACCGATGCTAATTATAAATGGGTAGATCATGGTATTGTCATTCAATCCATACCGAATAGAGATTTATGGAATGCCATCGACCCCAACCTTATTTTTGATGAAAATAATACGCCTTGGTTGTCTTTTGGTTCTTTTTGGAACGGTTTAAAAATGGTAAAACTCAATCCAGATTTAAAAACACTTGCGGAACCTCAACAATGGCATACCATAGCAAGAAGGCAACGCAGTTTTGAGTTAGACGACACAGACCCAGGTGATGCGGCTTTAGAAGCCCCTTTTATTTTTAAAAAGAATGATTATTACTATTTATTCCTGTCATGGGATTTATGCTGTAGAGGTGAAAACAGCACTTACAAAGTAGTGGTAGGTCGCTCTAAATCTGCTACTGGTCCTTTTATTGATAAAGAAGGAAAGGATTTAAATAACGGCGGGGGCACTCTAATAATTGAAGGAAACAAAAACTGGTACGGTGCTGGGCATAATAGCACATACACGTTTAATGAAACAGACTACATTGTTTTTCACGCCTATGATGCGAATGATAATGGATCTCCAAAGCTTAAAATTGCCAAGTTGTCCTGGGATAGCGACTATTGGCCAAGTTTAAAAAATAATATACTTAACTAATATGAAATCGCCATTAACAAAAAGTTTGCGGAAGCAATTGAAAATCATCGAACACCGATGAAAATAATTTTTTGTGAGATAAACACAAATGAAAATAAAGCGATTGCTTCGCCAGTTCGCTATCGCTCGTGTCCATATGACCTCTAAAAAAATGAATATTTACATATGAAATATTTTGCCATAAGTTTTATAGTATTCGGTTTAACGGGAGCATTTGCCCAACAGCAAGTCAACTTATTTACTTTAAATGAAGTGTCGATAACTTCGGGGGTTTTTAAACAAGCTGCCGAAACCGATTTTAATTACATACAACAATTAGATCCAGACCGTTTGCTTGCGCCTTTTTTAAGGGAAGCTGGTTTAGAACCAAAGGCCGAATCGTACACCAATTGGGAAAACTCAGGATTAGATGGTCATATACTGGGGCATTATCTTTCGGCATTATCCATGTATTTTGCTTCTACAAAGGATAAAAAAGCGGAAGATTTAATTGATTATACCTTAGCCGAATTAAAACGTGTTCATCTTGCTAATGGTAATGGCTATATGGGCGGAGTTCCCGAAAGCAAGGTGTTATGGAATGAGATTCAAAAAGGAAACATAAAAGCGGGGAGCTTCAGCCTTAACGATAAATGGGTGCCACTTTATAACATCCATAAAACCTTTGCAGGATTAAAAGATGCTTGGGTTTATGCTCAAAAAACTGAAGCCAAAACCATGTTAATCGATTTAACCAACTGGTTTATCCACATTACGGAAAATCTAACTGATGCTCAAGTACAAGATATGTTGCGTTCTGAACATGGTGGATTGAATGAGGTTTTTGCCGATGTTTATGCTATCACAAACGATGCTCGTTATTTAGAATTGGCTAAACGCTTTTCCCAATGGACACTTTTGAATCCCTTAGCAGAGAACAAAGATATTCTTACCGGAATGCATGCCAATACACAAATTCCTAAATTCATAGGTTTTGAAAGAATCGCTCAACTGGAACATGATAAAAAATATCACGAATCAGCGTCTAATTTTTACGATAATGTCACCCAGAAACGGTCGTTAAGTATAGGCGGTAATAGTGTTAGGGAGCATTTTAACCCCATTGATGATTTTAGCTCTGTTTTAAGTAGTGAACAAGGCCCAGAAACCTGCAACACATACAACATGCTAAAATTGGGCAAGTTATTGTTTGAAGATTCGGCAAATGCCAGCTATATAGATTTTTACGAACGTGGACTCTACAATCATATTTTATCGTCTCAAAATCCTAATGGGGGATTTGTTTATTTTACACCCATGCGACCAGGACATTACAGGGTATATTCGCAACCCGAAACAAGTTTTTGGTGCTGTGTAGGTTCTGGCATGGAAAATCACACCAAATATAATGAGCTAATCTATGCAAAGAAGAATGATAAATTGTATGTCAATCTATTCATTCCTTCAACAGTTAAGTGGGACGAAAAGCAAGCGACACTTACGCAAAAAACAAATTTTCCTGAAGAAGCATCTACAACATTCATATGGCAAAGTAAAAAGAAGGCACAAGCCACTTTAATGCTTCGTTATCCTGAATGGGTAAAAGCAGGAACAATGGAGATTTACGTAAACGGAAAAATTCAGAAATTAGAAGGACAACCAGGTTCGTATATCCCACTTCAGCGTAAATGGAAAAACGGTGACAAAATAGAACTCAAATTACCCATGCATTTAAGTTTAGAGGACATACCGGATCAATCGGGGTATGTATCGCTAAAATATGGACCTATCGTACTTGCTGCCATAACAGGAGACGACAATCAGGATGGGTTATTTGCTGATGATAGCCGTGGAGGTCATGTTGCTTCAGGGCCTTTCTTAGAAATGACGGAAGCTCCCATGTTTGTTTCAGATAGTGGTCAAGATATTTTAAAACATATAAAACCCATTGAAGGCGAGGTTCTTAAATTTAGTGCCACAGAATTGTTTTATCCTGAAAAATATAAAAAGCTGGTACTTCAGCCATTTTATAAAATTCATGAGAAACGTTATTCTATATATTTTAAAAACGAAACATACGAGGGTTTAGCTAAGCTGCAACGCGAATTAGAAGAAAAACAACAGGCAGAAGCCCGTCTAAAAGCCATTACCTTAGATTATGTTGCCCCTGGCGAACAACAACCCGAATCCGACCATGGCATAAAATCCGACAATTCTAATAGCGGGCTAAATAAAAACCGCCATTGGCGTGATGCTACAGGGTGGTTCAGTTACAATCTTAAAAACAAGGGCGGTAAAGCAAAAGCGTTACGTATTACCTATTTTGGAAAAGATTCTGGACGGAAATTCAAGATTCTCGTAAATGGAACCATTATAGCGAATCCTGAATTAATGGGAACAGAAGGCGATCGTTTCTTTGAGGTTGACTATAATTTACCAGAAACTGTTGTGACCAATAGCGATATATTAACAGTACGTTTTGAAGCAGATAAAAATAATATAACAGCAGGTATTTATGGTGTACGGTTAATTGGCAATATAGAAACTAATGACAACCATTAAACATTTATAAATGATAAAATTCAAATTCATTTTTAAAATTATATTTTTCATTGAAATATTTTTTTTTCAGTTAGGTATTTCTGCCCAAACAAATCCCATAACAATAGAAATTGATGTAAATGAAGTATTAGGGACAATGAATCCCATTTGGGCTTGGTGGGGTTATGATGAACCAAACTATACTTATATGAAAGATGGTAAAAAATTGCTTTCAGAAATGTCATCTTTAAGTCCTGTTCCAGTATATGTCCGTACACATAGTTTGTTGGTTACTGGGGAAGGAACTCATGCCCTTAAATGGGGCTCAACTAATGCCTACACTGAGGACGAAAAAGGAAACCCTATTTATGACTGGACCATTATTGATAAAATATTTGACACCTATATTGAAAGGGGCATGAAGCCTCTGGCACAAATAGGTTTTATGCCAGAGGCCTTATCTATAAAACCATCTCCTTACAGACATTATTGGAAACCCGGAGCAAAATATAGCGATATATATACAGGTTGGGCCTATCCACCTAACGATTATAAAAAATGGGCTGAATTGGTTTTTCAATGGGTTAAACATTCTATTGAAAGATACGGCAAAGAAGAGGTTGAAAGCTGGTATTGGGAATTATGGAATGAACCTAATATAGGGTATTGGCAAGGCACTACAGAAGAGTATATTAAACTATATGATTACACAGCTGATGCTGTTAAACGTGCACTGCCTACTGCAAAAATTGGCGGCCCTGAAGTTACTGGACCGTCTTGGGACAAATCAGAAGAATTTTTACGTACTTTTTTAGACCATGTGCTTAAAGGAAAAAATTACGTTACAGGCAAAGTTGGAACACCTATTGATTTTATCACGTTTCATGCTAAAGGAAGTCCTAAAGTTGTTGATGGTTTTGTTCAAATGAATATGGGAACCCAACTAAGAGATATAAGTAAGGGTTTTGAAATTATAGCTTCTTATCCAGAATTTAAAAAATTACCAATAATAATTGGAGAATCAGACCCTGAAGGCTGCGCGGCTTGTTCAGAAGCCGATTACCCATATAATGCTTATAGAAATGGAACCATGTATGCTAGTTATACTGCTGCTTCATTCTCTAGAAAATATGAATTAGCAGACCACTATGGAGTCAATCTTTTAGGCGCAGTAACATGGGGGTTTGAATTTGAAGATCAGCCTTGGTATGCTGGATTTAGAGATATGGCTACAAATGGTGTCGACAAACCTGTTTTAAATGTTTTTAGAATGTTTGGAATGATGGGAGGTAAAAGGATTAAAGTTAATCAAGATAATCTTTCTTATAATTACTTAAAAGTTAGAGATGAAAGTGTGAGAAGTGAGAATCCTGATATTAATGCACTTGCATCAAAAAAAGAGCATTCAATATCAGTACTGGTTTGGAATTATCATGATAAAAATGATTTAAATGTACCATCTTCATCAATAAAAATTTTGATTGACAATATTCCAGCAACTCAAGTATTATTAAGCCATTACAGAATTGATCAAGAACTCAGCAATTCTTATACATTATGGAAAAAAATGGGATCACCTCAAAATCCAACAAAAAATCAAATTGAAAACCTTGTAAAGGCTGGTCAATTACACCTTTATTCTTCCCCTGAATGGATGCAGGTAAAAACAGGAAAAACAAAAGTTAACATGGAATTACCTAGGCAGGCAGTATCATTAATTACTTTAGAATGGTAAACAAACACCTCTCAATATATACGTAATATCAGCTTTTTAAAATACAGCTTAAATAAACTAAAACTAAACAAAAATGAAATTTACACTAATTAAAAAAACCTCCATTTGTACCATTCTGTTGAGTGCATTTTTTGGATTTAGTCAACAAATCAATTTAGAAGTTGATTTAGCTACAACCATAGCTAAAATTCAACCAACCATGTACGGTGTGTTTTTTGAAGACATCAATTTTGCAGCCGATGGCGGTTTGTATGCCGAAATGATAAAAAACCGTTCATTTGAATTTGATAATCCGTTTATGGGATGGATTCAGCCCAATAGTGATCGTCATTCATATAACAATAATTCGGGTATCGCATCGGCAGTAAACTATACGGGAAATCCAACCAATAAAAACTACATTAGAGTTAAAGTAAATAACGATAAAGGGTATCAACTTATAAATGAAGGATTCCGTGGCATGGGAATAAAAAAAGATGCGACCTACAATCTTTACCTGTCTGCATTGAAAAAAAGTGGCTATATTAAAACAATAAACGTTCAATTTATTGATGAAAACGGAACTGTTTTAGGCGAAACAAGTATCGTTCCAACATCACCAGATTGGAAAGATTACACTTCACAAATAGTAGCTACAAAAACGGAAGCGAAGGCACAACTAAAAATCACTTTTGAAGGTACTGGCGAAATAGATCTGGATATGATTTCGTTATTTCCAGTAGATACTTGGAAAGGCAGAAAAAATGGTTTGCGAAAAGATTTGGTACAACTTTTATACGATATGAATCCTGGGTTTTTACGTTTCCCTGGTGGATGTATTGTTGAAGGAAGAACCTTAGAACAACGCTACCAATGGAAAAAAACGGTAGGTCCTGTTGAAGACAGAGAACACTTAATAAACCGATGGAATACCGAATTCTCACATAAATTGACCCCAGATTACTTTCAAAGTTTTGGATTGGGTTTTTTTGAATATTTCCTGTTATCAGAAGATTTAGGAGCAGAACCGTTGCCAATTTTAAGTTGTGGGATGGCTTGCCAATTTAATACAGGTGAGTTAGTACCTATGGAAGAATTAGATCCTTACATCCAAGATGCCTTGGATTTAATTGAATTTGCAAACGGTTCTATAGACACGCCTTGGGGCAAAATTAGAAACAGTATGGGGCATCCTGAACCTTTTAATTTAAAATACATTGGAGTAGGAAACGAACAATGGGGACCAGATTATATTGAACGTTACAAAGCTTTTGCAAAAGCAATAAAGGATAAATACCCAACAATGATTATTGTTTCAGGAAGTGGTCCTTTTCCTGAGGGCGATTATTTTGAATACGGTTGGGAAGAATTAAAAAAACTACAAGCTGAAATAGTTGATGAACACTATTACAAACCACCACAATGGTTTAGGGATAATGCAACGCGTTATGATAGTTATGATAGAAAAGGCCCTAAGATATTTGCTGGTGAATATGCTGCACAAAGTGTTGCGATTGCTAGCCCATTAAACAAGAATAATTGGGAATGCGCTTTATCTGAAGCCGCATATATGACAGGTTTAGAACGAAATGCCGAGATAGTGCATTTAACATCATACGCACCCCTTATGGCGCATGCTGAAGGTTGGCAATGGACACCGGATATGATTTGGTTTAACAATTTAGAATCGTATGGAACAGCAAACTATCAGGTGCAAAAAATGTATGCAACCAATAAAGGCACGGATTTGCTTTCTATAACTAAAGAAGGTAAACCTGTTACTGGTCAAGGGGATTTATACGCTACAGCTGCTAAAGATTCGAACAAAAAAGAGCTCATCATTAAATTGGTAAATACCTCAAACAGCAATCAAAATATTACAGTAAATCTATCTGGGAAAAAAGTAAGCTCTAAAGGCACAATGACCGTTTTAACAAGTGACAGTTTGGTCGATGAAAATTCTTTTGAAACACCTGATAAGATCAGTCCAAAAGAATCAGCTTTTAAATTAAAAGGCAAAAAAGCCATAGTAGATTTACAAGCAAACAGCTTCGTTATTTTAAAATTTAAATTGATATAAGTTCTATTTTTTTAATACTTTTAAGCTTTAAAATTTTATAAGTGTTATAATTACACCGTTTAATTTATAAAGCATGAATGCAACATTTAAAAATCACCAATTAAAATAAACACTAATTATGAATAGATTAAAGAAAAGTATCTATGTTCTTTCTTTACTAAGTATAGCCTTTTTAAGCGTACAATGTAAAAGCGAAAAGAAAAAAGAGGTTGAGGTTGTTCCCGAAAAAGTAAATCTGGTAACCATTTCAAAAGAATCTTTTGGCACTACTACCGATAGTATAGAAGTAGAAAAATATACTTTGAAAAACGAAAAAGGAATGGAAGTAAGCATTATTACTTACGGAGGTATTATAACACATTGGACCGCTCCAGATAAAAATAACACGTATCAGGACATTGTTTTAGGCTATAATACGTTGGCCGAATACGAAAAAAGCAATCCATATTTTGGTGCTTTAATCGGGCGTTATGGTAACCGTATTGCCAAAGGCAAATTTACTTTAGATAATACAGAATATACCTTAGCTACTAATGATGGCTCTAATCATTTGCATGGTGGAGTAAAAGGGTTCGATAAAGTAGTTTGGTCTGCTTCTGAAGCACAAACGGATAGCACTGCATCGGTAGTACTTACCTATCTAAGTAAAGATATGGAAGAAGGTTATCCAGGAAATTTACAAACCAAAGTCATATACACACTTACAAACAACAATGAGTTGTTGGTTGATTATGAAGCAACAACCGATAAAAAAACCATTGTAAACCTAACACAACATTCGTATTTTAATTTATCGGGCGATTTTTCAAAAACTATTTTAGATCATGAAATAGCTATTAATGCCGATAAATATATACCTGTAGATGCTACATTAATTCCAACAGGCGAACTTAGGGATGTTACGAACACCCCATTCGATTTTAGAATTGCAAAAACCATTGCTAAAGATATTGATGCTAAAGATGACCAACTAACTAAAGGTTTAGGGTACGATCATTGCTGGGTTTTAAACAATCAAAACGAAGGTATGAGATTAACATCTTCAGCCTATGAAAAAGAAAGTAGAAGGCTGCTTGAAATTTATTCAGATGAACCAGGAATTCAGTTATATACTGGAAACTTCTTAGATGGCACCTTGCCAAGTAAAAATGGCAGTACCTATGCATATAGAACTGGTTTTTGTTTAGAAACACAGCATTATCCAGATTCACCAAATCAAAAAGAGTTTCCTTCTACGGTATTAAATCCAGGAGAAACTTACAAGTCTAATACTACATTTAAGTTTTCTATTAAGTAGTATTTTCTGCAGTATAAAAACAAAAGAGCCAGTAAAGTTTTACTGGCTCTTTTGTTTTTATACTGTTTTGTGCGGTTAGAGACCCATGAAAAATACTAAGTTCTTACTTCCTATTAGCAAAAGAAAGGAGCCGTTCGTTGCTTCGATTTAAAAGCGGATATGATCATAATATTTTGCCGCCTTTTAAATTCACCTCCTTTAGAAGGAGGAGTGGATTCGGTTTCACCGAAAGAAACCGAAGACGAGGTAGTTTTACCCTTCCGTCTTTAAATCTTATTAGATTTAAATCTACCTTCCCTATTTTTAAGGGAAGGAGTTGTTGGTCGTTCTAATTTTAATTCATCTAGGCTAAAACTTCATGACAAAGCCATCGTGTGCTTTCATAGTTACAGTTAGCTTATCGGTTGCTTTTATGGGATTTTGTTGAAACCCACTGGCATCTTCCAAAATAATAAAGCCATCCTTTTGGTTCACAAATGATAGATCAAGATCAAACGCTTTTGGTTCGTTATCACCATTAATACCAACTATAAACCATGTATCACCCTTTTTTCTAGCCATAATAGCATGCTTTCCAGGATAGCCTTCTATGAATTTAGAATCGTCCCAATTGGTTGGAATGTCTTTTAAATAATCAATTACAAACTGGGGCTGTTTAGCCATCCCTTCTGGAATTTCGGCAATGTGCTGTATCCCCGATAAAAATAGAACAGGTAGTGCCAATTCAAAAGCAGCAGTTGTTTTTCTTGTAATATTTGGAATGGAATCTAAAACCATTGGTGTAAAATCCATAGGATCAAAAACATTGCGGGTAAATGGCAACATGGCACAGTGGCTCGGTTGTAAATCGGCAGTTTCTTGACCAAAAGTTATAAACTCTTCGCCTTTTATGGCTTCAGTGGTTAATAAATTTGGGTAGGTACGCTGCCAGCCTCTAGGTAGTGTTGCACCATGAAAATTAACTGTTAATTTATGTGCTGCTGCATCTTTTAGTATCCCGTGATAATAAGCAATCATAGACTGCCCATCACCACCAAAAAAGTCAACTTTTAATCCTGCAATGCCTATATTGTTGAGTTTTGTAAATTCTTCAACTCTATCTTTGTGGGTAAGTAATTTACCTTTTGGATGATACGGTGTGGTATTCCAAGAACCCGAAGAGTTATACCAAAGAATTAATTTGACGTTTTTGGTTTTTGCATAATCTGCAAGTTCTTTGATTTTTTCATAACCAATTTTTGTGTCCCAATCGGCATCAATTAAGCAATAAGGCCAATGCATATCTGCAGCATAATCTATAAACTTCATGGATGTTTCAAAAGTTGTAAAATCGTCTTTTAACAACACCCAACTCCAAGAACTCAAACCACTTTTAATAAATGACGTATCTAAATCTATCGCTTTATCGGCTAAATCGGTACCCAAAGTACTTTCTGTTACGGTTTTTAATGACCCTATCGTAATAATACGCCAAGGTGTAAACCAAGGTAATTTAGACTCTGGGTTTAATGCTCCGTCAGGAAAAATTTCTTCTTTTTGAGGAAAAGTGACCTGTAATGCACTAGCAGTATCGTTGTATTTTAATCTGCTTCCGCAGTAATTTTCGTTTAAAGCAGTTTCAGAAATTAAAACCCATGTGTTATCTGTATTAAATAGAGCAGGATACACCCAACCTTCACCAATGGGTGATTTTTCAGCTACTGGAATTCCCATTTGATAATGTTCTTCATACGATGGGTTTGTGTTTGCCCATCCCGTTTTTGCTTTAGACATGGGTTGTAACCAAGCTTTGGTGTTTTCATTAAATTTATAAGTTGTTTTTTCTTCAACAATATATTTTATATCGTTGGATGATTCAGGAAATTGGTATCTAAACGCAATACCATCATTGGATAATTGGAAAATGATGTTCATTAAATCACCCTTTTCGTTTTGAAGTTCTACCGTATATTGATTGGCAGTATATGAAATATCTTTTCGTTTTCCTTGAAGCATTGTATAGGAGTCTGATACTAATTTAGGTTTTGAAATGCCTATAATTTTTAAGTCATTGTAAAAATTTGCATCTTCTCTAATAATGCCAAGTTGTGAAGAATCTATAACTGATTTGTTGTTATAAGAAGCTTTGTAAAATGGAGTTTTGTTTGTGCCTAAATTGAATTCTAATTGAATGCTTTTATCTGGGCTTTCAAATACTGTAACTGCTTTTTCACTATTGCAGGCAACCAAAAATAGACTGCAAATAAATAAAATAATGTTGGTTTTCATATGTAGATAATTATTTAGTTCACTAAGTTGATATTTGTTAGCTGTGTTCACTGATGTGCTTCACAGTTGTTTTTTAAAGGTCATATGGACACGAGCGATAGCGAACTGGCGAAGCAATCGCTTTAATCGTCATTGGTGTTTATCTCACAAATTTTATTTTCATTGGTGTTCGATGATTATCAATTGTGTTTCCAAATCATGGCGATTTCATACATAAGTGTTTGTTTTACACTTGTAAAAATACAGAATTATATCCAATTATATGATGCTACTGGAAGGGAAATGTTTTTGTCTATTGGTTATTTTGTAAAAAAGCAAGACACTTTTGTACAACTTCATTTAAATGATTGGGCGATCCCTCTTTTTCCCAAGGATGCCCGGCACCAAACACATGGTCAGCTCCATCAATAATTTGTAATTCACTATGAGGGTTCCATAGGTGAAGATGTTCGGCTTCCTCCATTAAAACACTGGTATCTTTATTACCATGAATTATGAGATGTGGTATTTTTAGGTTTGAAACAGCACGTTTGATAGTTAGGCGTTCTTCATTAGCTTTAAAATCTTCGTAAAACTGATAGTAATGTGGCATTTGCTGGTTGGTCCTACCGTTTATAACATGGGTAACACCGGTTTGCTTCCAAGTTTCTAAATCACAAAGTGCCGTCATTCTACTACCAAAATCAGAGACACTTGCTAAACTAATAACGTTTTTTATTCTGCTATCTTCTTCAGCTTTTATAAGGGTAATGCCACCACCTCGGCTGTGACCTAATAATGAAATGTTATCTGTATTTGCTATATTTTGTAGGTCGGGATAATTAAAAACCCAATCAATAACCGTTTCTAAATCGTCTAGCTCCTTTGTGTAGTTGTTGTTTCCAAAGGCTTCTAAATCGGGGAAATCTATAGGTTGTTCAACAGTACCACCATTATGCGAAAAGTTAAACTTTATAAAACAAAATCCAGTTTTAGCAAATTGTTTTGCCATTAAGTTCCATGCGCCCCAATCTTTAAAACCTTTGTAACCATGGCAAAATATTATAATGGGCAGGTTTGTTTTGTTTTCGACATAGGTAACATCAATAACTATGGGTTTTTGGTGTTTTCCATTTATAACAATATGTTCTTGAGATAGCATTTAAACTTCTTTTTCAGTGAAAGGGATATTCGGATTGCAAATTTCTAAAATGAGCTGTTTTAATTCAACCTTAAAATTAGTGATAGTTTCATTAGTAATCAAGAAATCTTTTTTAGCACCATAACCAGATTTGTCCTTTTTAGCAAATTTTAAAAAGCCTGCGTTTAAATTTTTAAAGGAAATAATACCTGCTTCAACAGGGAGTTTAATATCGCCCATAAGATGCATCATATAAGCATACATAAGTATTTGAAAGGGCTTACTGTATTTTTTATAATCCGTTGTGATTTCTTCCCAATTTACAATTTCTACATGGTTTTGTTCCACGCGTCCTGTTTTATAATCAATAATTCTAGTAATGCCATTATGCTGATCAACCCGGTCTACTTTTCCAACCAGTTTTACAGGGAAATCAAGTTCAGGAATAGCAACCATAACTTCATTATCCGCTTCTATAGCACATATTTTTATCTGGCTTCCAGCTTTTAAATCTTGAATTTCCAAATCTAAAAAATTAGATACATAACGTTTTGCTATTTCAAAAACGATGAGGTTTTTCCCTTTGGTAATATCGCCTTCTTTATATTCATTTTTAAAATGAAAGCTTACTTTTTGCTCTATTTGAGATTTTAAATTATTAATTATTTCAGCTGTTATAAATGTGCCGACTAAAGGTTTGTAAAAATCTTCGAGAGTATTGTGCACTACGGTTCCTAAAGTGTTGGCTGCAACGGTTTCTTCAACATCATCGTGTTCTTTTATTTTTAATATTTTCTGATAATAAAAATCAATAGGATTTCTTATATATGATGTTAGCGACGAAGGTGAAAATCCTTTTTCGGCAAGACTAACAATATCGCTTTGAAGGCTTTCATTTTTTTCAATGGTTTGTAACGATGCTTCAATAACAGGTACTTGTGGCGCAACAATTTGATGGGTAATATTATGAACACCCTCTAATTCCAGTTGGGTAATAAATCGGCTTTTTTCACCACCAGTTAACACATCGGCTTCGGTATTATATAAAATGTAAATATTTTTAGCACGTTGCAGAAGTCTGTAAAAGTGATAGGTATAAACCGCATCTTTTTCTTTGTAAGTAGGCAGTTTATTTTCTAGCTTCACATCGTAAGGAATAAACGAATTATTGCTTTTTCCCGAAGGAAGCACGCCTTCATTTACAGAAGAAATTATAACGGTTTCAAAGTCTAAAACACGCGATTCCAGCATTCCCATAATTTGCAAGCCTTGTAAAGGTTCGCCTTGAAAATCTAAAGTTTCAGAACTTAGCAATTCTTTATAGATGCTAAATAGGGTTGAAACATCTTTTATGTGGTGGTATTTGGTGTTTAAACGTGATAACTCATTAAACAATTCATTAAAGCGGAATAAGTACTCTAACGACAACAAATTAGCGGCTTTGTTTCCGTCTAAATAGGTTTTTATACCTAGGATGAGCTGAAAGCAGTTTTGAAGCGCTAAATCGATTGTTTTGCCCCAATTAGAAAATAAGAGCTCAATAATAGTAACTGATTTAGGCGCCATGTCCTTTAGTCGGTCTACAGTTAGGTAAATAATGTTATTAGTATCAATGGTTTCAATTATTCTTGAAGCATAATCGACCTGTTCAACATTAAAAAGTGGTCTTATAAATTGATGTGATATTACATTAATAACATCTTTATAATAAAAGGTATTTGAAGGTGTTTTGTGTATGTGAAAAAGTGTTTCAAACAACCAAGCTAGTGGAATGGACTTTAACGGAAACCCCATGGTTATATTTAATGCATTAATATTTTCAGGGAGTGCATTAAGTACGGGAATTAATAAATTTTCGTCTCCTAAAACAACAGCGGTATTTTGGAGTGTTGTATGTTCTCTTTGTAATTTATTTAATAGCGAACCAATATATTTGGCTTGTCCGATGTTTTTAGGAATGCCAAAAACTGATATGTTTTTTTCTTTTGTATAATTGGTTGTGATCCAATTAAACGAATTGTTTTTAAAATAGTGCCACTTTTGTTTATGCTGCCTTGTAAATAATGCAGCGTCGTGGTTTGTGCTGTTAAAAAAAGTGGTGTCGATATCCCAATAAATCTTTGCTAAATTGTTTTGAAGCAATTTTTGAATAATGGTTTCTTCGCAGGTATTAAGAGCGTTGAAGCCTAAAAACACATGTTGTTTTTTAGGATTGTTTTGAATGTAAGCTTCTAAATTATCAACAGCTTCTCTATAAATCAACCCTTGGTAACCTATTTTTTTGTTTAAAAGTTGTTTGCTAAAATGGGTATAATACGTGTGTAATTTATTCCAAAAGGATAAATATCTTTTAATAAATTCTGTTTGATTTTCCTCAAGCGACCAATGGTGGTTTTCAATTTCTTTTATGGCACTCAAATAATTGAAAATATTTTTTTGAGGAATTAAATACCTATCAATTTCATTGAAATCTTGAAGTAAAATTTGTGCCCATTTAGAAAACACTTCAAAAGTATCGGTTTCTTCTTTTTTTGTTAATTGAGTATAAGTACTATAAAATTCGAAAAGTAATTCGGTGTTTGGAATGGTTTTAAGTTGGGATAACTCTTCAACAAATTCCTCGATACTAATAATTGTGGGTGAAAAAATAGTTTGGTTGCTAACCTTATAAAGTTGATGTTTTAAGAAGAGACCAGCCCTTTTACTTGGTAAAACAAACGTTAGCTCGGAAAGATTTGAGTTGTTGTTTTGTAAATCTTTTAGAACATCAAAAATAAAAGTTGTCATTGCATAAAAATAAAAAACGCTTCGGATATCCGAAGCGTTTTAAGCTTATTTATTTTATACTACTAAAAGTAAATTATTTAGCTAAGTTAATTTCAACACGTCTGTTGTTAGCTCTACCTGCAGCTGTAGTGTTTTTGTCAATTGGTTTAGACTCACCATAACCTTTAGAAGAAAGTCTAAATTCATCAATACCGTTTTTCACTAAGTAATCTTTAACCGCAAGTGCTCTAGCATCAGATAAATCTTGATTTAATTTATCGCTACCAACACTATCAGTATGACCCTCTACAGTAAATTTAGAGTTAGGGTATTCGTTAAGGATTTTAATGATATCAGCTAATACAGTCTCAGATTGAGATTTGATAGAAGATTTACCTGTATCAAATAAAATCGTTTTAGCGTAAGCATTTAAAGTTTTTTGAACTTCTTCTGAAACTTCAGGACAACCATTGTTTGCAACAGTACCTTTTACAGATGGACATTTATCATCTTTATCTAATACACCATCACCATCAGTATCTGGCCAAGGACATCCTTGGTTTGCAGCAGGACCAGCAACAGTAGGACATTTATCATCAGCGTCAGTTACACCGTCACCGTCACCATCAGGACAACCAGATAAAGCTTTTAAACCAGCAACAGTAGGACATTTGTCATCTTTATCAGCAATACCATCACCGTCAGAATCAGGACATCCGTTAAGTTCAGCAGTACCAGCTTCGTTAGGACAAGAATCTTTGCTATCTTCAATACCATCACCATCAGTATCAGGACATCCGTTAAATGCAGCAATACCAGCTACGTCTGGACAAGCATCATCTTTGTCAAAAATACCATCACCATCAGTATCAGTACCACCAAATTTAATAGAGATACCAGCAGTATGTTGGAAATGAGTGTTTAAATAATCTTCAAAAGCATGTTTGTAAGCAGTTTGTAATGTTAAACCAACATTATCACTAAACCAAACGTTTAAACCTATAGTTCCGTTTAAAGTTCCAGCACCAATTTCGTCAACCCAAGTGTAACCACCACCAACACCTACATAAGGATCAAGAGTTGTTCCTTCTAAGAAGTTATACTTAATAGTACCATCTACACCGTAGTATGACCAATCATCTACTTCGTTTGTTTGATCTGGATTCGAGCTAATATCACCCCATTTTTCTATTTTATTCAAAGAACCTCCAATACCGAAAGAGAAACCATCTCCTACATATTTAGATACAGAGATAGTTGATAATGATGGTAAAATATTCCAATGATCAGTTACATTGAATAATTCGTCACCAAAAGTTTCACTAAAAAGGCCTCCATCTCCACTAGGGTAAGCGTCTACAGCATTTGCCCCAATAGTAATTTGCCAAGGATTGTTTTTGTCTTGCGCATTAGCGTTGCTATAACCAAGTATAAGCAACATTGCGAACAATAATCTGCTAAGATTTTTCATATTCAAAAGTTTAATTTTTAAGTGTTAATTGTAAACAAAAGTAAGTTGTTAAATTTTATTAACAAAGACAAATATATAAAAAAATTGAAGATTTTGCTTATTTACCAATAGTTCTGAACGAATTTATATAATATTCAATGCTTTTCCAACAGTTGAAAATGCAAGAATAGCCTTATCCAAATGCTGTTTAGTGTGTGCTGCCGATAGCTGAACGCGAATTCTTGCTTTTTCTTTTGGCACTACAGGAAAAAAGAATCCTATAACATAAATACCTTCTTTTAAAAGCATGTTTGCCATGGTTTGCGATAATTTAGCATCATAAAGCATCACAGGAACAATAGCCGAATCGCCATCAACAATGTCGAAACCAGCTTTTTTAATCCCTTTTTTAAAATAATTGGTGTTCCATTCTAAAGTGTCGCGCAATTTGGTATCGTTTGCCAACATATCAAATACTTTTATCGATGCGCCTACAATGGCAGGAGCTAACGAGTTTGAAAACAAATAAGGTCTGGAACGCTGACGAAGCATGTCTATAATTTCCTTTTTACCAGTTGTATAACCGCCCATGGCACCGCCTAAAGCCTTTCCTAAAGTGCCTGTTATAATGTCAATTCTATTTAAAACGCCTTTTTCTTCAAGAGTGCCGCGACCTGTTTTACCAATAAATCCAGCGGCATGGCATTCGTCTACCATTACCAACGCATCATATTTATCGGCTAAATCACAGATTTTATCAAGTGGAGCTACTATACCATCCATAGAAAACACACCATCGGTTACTATTATTTTAAATCGCGCACCATTACTATTTGCTTCAATAAGCTGATTTTCTAAATCTTGCATATTACTGTTCTCGTAGCGGTATCTGGCAGCTTTACACAAACGAACACCATCAATAATAGAAGCATGGTTTAAAGCATCTGAAATAATAGCATCTTCCGCACCCAATAATGGTTCAAAAACACCAGCATTGGCATCAAAAGCAGCGGCATATAAAATGGTGTCTTCGGTTTGATAAAAATCAGCAATTTTTTGTTCAAGTTGCTTATGTATATCTTGTGTGCCACATATAAAACGAACAGAGCTCATACCGAAACCATGCGTATCCATAGTGTCTTTAGCCGCTTGAATGACATCTGGATGCGACGATAAACCTAAGTAATTATTGGCACAAAAATTTAAAACTGTTTCTCCGGTATTTAAAGTTATTTCGGCGCCTTGTGCAGAGGTAATAATGCGTTCTTCTTTATAAAGTCCATTATCTTTTATGTCTTGAAGCTCTAATTGTAGATAATTTTTTAGTTTTCCATACATAATTTTGTGTTTTTAGCAAAGTTATACTTCTTTTACTGAAAAATCATCATTTAAATATACAAGAATCCTCTTTTTAACAATTATTTTCATGTCTTGCAATACATCTTGATACGATTGCAATTGCTGTACGTGTTTTTTGTCTTCAACCCCAGTTTTGTAATCAATAATTACCGCTTCATTTTCAGCATTTATGACGACTCTATCAGGTCTTAAAATAATGCCTTCCTTGGTAATAATGTCCCGTTCGTTATAGATGGTATTATTCGAGTTATAATAAGCCTCAAGTTTTGGATGATTCACTATTTGAATCATCAAATTTTTTAATCTTTCAGCTTGAATGGTATTAATAATAGCTGTGTTTATATAATCGGTTATTACAACATCAAGATCATCCTTCGTTTTAATTTTAGACATGATATTATGAACAAGGTTTCCTTTTTCTATGGCTTCTTCTTGAGTCGTGTCCCAAAGCATACCCGATTTTGTAACCACTTTTATGTTGTGCATTTCTTTTGAAGTAGAAATAAATTCTTCTTGAAAAGTTGTATTTATTGAAGATACTTTGGGTTTTGAAGTCTTTTCGCTAGTTCCAAAAGTGTAAGTTGTTTGTGAATCGTTCCAAATATCTAAATGCTGCAAGTAATTAATAAATAATCCCGAATATTTTTTATTGTTTATATCTCCTTTAGCAGAAATATCTTTGGTTGATATGATATATAATTGCTCAACCGCACGCGTTAGCGTTACATATAAGAGATTGATATTGTCAAGCTCTTGTTCAGATTTATGATTGTTGAAAATCTCCAATCCAGCATCGCCAAAATTCTCGAAATCTTTATTAAAATTTAATAGGGTATGCGAAAAGCCATTGTAAACTTCTTTGTTTATAGGGAACCACTCTTTAGGTTCTAGTTCTCTGTAAACATCCAAATCGGCATATGGGAAAATAACCACAGGAAACTCCAAGCCTTTCGATTTGTGGATGGTCATTATTTGTACCGCATTTTGACCTTTAGGTGATACAATACTTAAACTGTCTTTTTTCTTGTTGAAATAATCTAAAAATGCCGAAATATCCGAGCCTTTTTTCTGTGAAAAATCCAAAACAATGTCTAAATAAAACTGAATATATGCGTTGGAAGTTTTAACCAAATGAAAGCTTCTAATGATGGTTTCAGCGGCATCATAAAGTGGAAGCTGCAATAAATTATGGTTGCTTACAAATACATTATATACTTCGAAACTTTTAAAGAGTTGGGTTAAGGTCAATGGTAAATGGCTGCTAAAAAAATCATGCTTGACTTCAATATCAAATAAGCTTGTTAAATAATTTAAAACAGCAATTTTTAGTTCGTTGTTTTTAGGTTGCACTAAAAGTCCAAATAGGTTGTTTACAAACTGTACTTCGGGTGCATTATTAATTAATAAGGTTTCAGAAGACACGATAGGAATGTGGTGTTGGCTTAAATAATTTGCCACTGCAACGCCTTCTTTTTTCTTTCTTACCAAAACGCAAACATCTTCAAGCTTAAATCCATTTTTCTGGCAATTTTGAATGGTTCTTAAAACGTTTTCAGAAAAAAGTTCATCTCTATCGTCTTCTTTTTCAATGTCTAAAAATGATAATTCAACATAACCGTTTTGATGTTTACTAATATTTTGATGTGCATTTTCATAAAGGGTTTCATAGGCCGCATTGCTAAAAATATGTGTTGCCAAATAGCTAAAAAACCCGTTATTGAACGTAACAATTTCTTTAAAACTCCTGAAATTTGTTGGTAGGTTTTTTAACTTTTTTTCTACATAAAACGGGTTGTCATTATGAAATAGCCCAATAAATTGTTCCGCTTTTCCACCACGCCATCGATAAATGGCCTGTTTGGCATCACCTACTAATAGGGCGGTTCCTTTACCCGCAGAAAGGGCATTGCCTAATAGCGGAATTAAATTTTGCCATTGCATAACCGATGTGTCTTGAAATTCATCAATAAAATAATGATTGAATTTTTCGCCAATACGCTCGTAAATAAAGGGTGTGGGTTGGTTGCTTATTTCCTTACTAATAATGGTATTGAATTCTGAAATGAGCATTTTGTTTTGGTCGGCTTTTAATACTTTTAACTCATTATTAATAGCATTTAAAACCGATAAAGGTGTGATATTTTTATAAAAAGCCCTTAGGAATTTAAGATGAAAAACGGCTTGTTTACTGAAATTAAATGCAGAAGCTATTTGTGGCTGTATCTGTTCTATGGTTGAAGCGACATCGCTAGTCACCCGTTTTGGGTAGAGTGTTTGGGTTTCAATAGCTTCTTGCCATTTGTTTCCATATGCAACATCAAAATCTTTTTCTGCTAATTTTTTAAAGTGTTTAGGCAAATAGCCTCCAGAGAAATCGTTGTGTTCCAATCCGCATTCTTCCATTAAAGTCAAAACGCCTTGTGCCGCTTCAACAATAGCGGTTTCTGTTGTTTTTATTTCAGCAGTCAGTTGTTTTTTTAAAGCTACAAAATCGGTTAAGGTTTTGTTTTTTAAGGTTTCAATAAAAGGAATATCGTTTTCATTAACCAGCAGTTTTGCTATTTTATTAAAATCGTATGACACATCCCAACTTTTGTCGTCGTCGGCTTTTTCAATGGCAAAATCAACCAATACATTTGTAAGTAGTTTATCGGTTCCCGCTTTTGAAATTAGGCTGTCAACAGCTTCATTTAGTAAAGCCTCTTGGTCTAATTCAACTTCAAAATTTAGAGGAAGTTTTAAATCGTAAGCAAAAGTTCGTATGAGTCTATGCGTAAAACCGTCAATAGTCGAAATATCAAACGCTGCATAGTTATGGATAATGGTATTTAATAGGTTTTTGGATTTTAAGTTAAGTGTATCTGGAGTCATTTGCAATTCATCACAAATAACCTCAAACATACTGTTGGGTTTTTCTAAAATTTCAGGAGAAGAAAACGTTTTAAGCACTTCAATAATACGTTCTTTCATTTCGGCAACCGCCTTATTGGTAAAGGTAATGGCTAAAATGCGTTTAAACTGATCGGGGTTATGGGATTGAAATAAAATTTTTAAATATTCTTTAACCAACGTAAAGGTTTTACCGCTACCTGCTGAGGCGTTATATATTGTAAATGGTTGGTTTTGTGGCATGAATTTTAAATTTTGCATACAAGATAAAAACTATCAATCACTTGATAACAATTAATTATTTTTAATTGATGCGTTTTATCCGTAAATTTGGAAAAGAAAATAAATACTAATAAATTAAAACAAAAAATTATGGCTTTCGAATTACCGGAATTAGGATATGCTTATGATGCTTTAGAGCCTCATATAGACGCTCGTACTATGGAGATACACCACTCAAAACATCACCAAGGATATACAACCAATTTAAATAATGCTATTGCAGGAACCGATTTAGATGGGAAATCTATTGAAGATATACTTGCTAATCTTGATATGAACAATGCAGCAGTAAGAAATAATGGCGGTGGATTTTACAACCACTCATTATTTTGGAATGTTATGAATCCAAAAGGAAAAGGAGATTTATCTGGCGAATTAAAAAATGCTATCGAAGATGCTTATGGCTCTGTAGATGCTTTTAAAGATGCTTTTTCAAAAGCGGCAGCTACACGTTTTGGTTCAGGATGGGCTTGGTTATGTGTACAAAAAGGAGGTAAAGTAGAAGTTTGCTCTTCTCCAAACCAAGATAACCCATTAATGCCAGGAGTTGGTTGTGGCGGAACCCCTATTTTAGGGATTGACGTTTGGGAACATGCTTATTACTTAAACTACCAAAACCGTCGTCCAGATTATATCAATGCATTTTTTAATGTCATTAATTGGAATGAAGTTGAAAAACGTTACGCAGAAGCGAAATAACTAGGTTAAAAAACTTTTAATATAAATCGTCTGGAATTTTTTCTGGACGATTTTTTTTATGCCAAAGTTTAGCAAAGTTTATAAAATGAAAAAGGTGAACATGTGTTCACCTTTTTCTCCCAAATCTACCATAAACTTAACCTACTTATGTTATGGTGAGCCAAATATATATTAGCTTCAACATTGCGAAAAATATTTTAGTCAAACAGCCTATATATTGGCTTAAGCGATTTTTTGTTAATTATACAAACATTTAGCAGGAAACTAAATTGCATAAAAAAAGGCGAACGAGTGTTCACCTTTTTTTGCCCCAAATCTACCATGAACTTAACCTACTTATGTTATGGTGACGCTAATTTATAGGTATTTTGGAGAACCGTATTATTTATTAGATAAACGGCGTTTTTTTTAGATTAAATGTATTTTCCCTGATATAGGTGTCTATAAATTGATTACAAAACAAATTAGAGACTGTTTAAATTTTGTTTTTGGAATATTTTATAGGGTATTTTTTTGTTAGGCGAAGCTATTTTTCGGTTCATAGCTATGGCTATGAACCGAAAAATAGCTAATATATGGCGGAAAAAGGCATATAAAAGAGCCAAAGGATAAAACTTAAACAGTCTCTTAATAAGCACGTTCTTTATTGCCTTCGTAAAAATTAATAAAAGCACGGTTTACAACTCTATTACCACCAACGGTTGGATAGTTTCCTGTAAAATACCAATCGCCCAAATGTTCTGGACATGCTTTATGTAAATTTTCAACTGATTGGAAAATAATTTTGACTTCGGCTTTTATGCTTTCATCGCTTAAAAGTTCTGCTATTTTATCAGAGATTTGTTCATCTGTAAAAGGATCATAAATCTCTTTCACAAAATTCTGTACATAAACATCTTCTAACTCCGTTTGATCTATACATTTATTATAAACTTCTTCTACAATATGATACTTATTGGTTTCTTTTAATAGTTCCAATGCAGCTCTAAAAGCCACTAAGCTTTCCAGATTGGCCATATCAATACCATAACAATCAGGATAGCGTATTTGAGGTGCCGACGAAACCACGACAATCTTCTTCGGGTTTAAACGATCGAGCATTTTTAAAATACTCTTCTTTAATGTGGTACCTCTTACAATACTATCATCAATAATCACTAAATTGTCGTTTGGTTTAATAACGCCATAGGTAACATCATAAACGTGCGCTACCAAATCGTCTCTACTACTATCTTCGGTTATAAATGTTCTTAGCTTGACGTCTTTAATGGCAATTTTCTCTACGCGAATGCGCTCTGATAGCACTTCGGTAACTTTATCTGCAGAAATAGAACGTTGCCCCGTTAAAATAGCAGCCGTTTTCTTTTTGTTTAAAGCAGCTTCGGCAGTTTCTATCATTCCAAAAAACGAGGTTTCAGCCGTATTCGGAATATAAGAAAACACCGTGTTTTTTGTGTCATTATCAATGGCATCCAAAACCTTAGGCATTAATAATTTACCTAGCATCTTACGTTCTTGATAAATTTCGGCATCACTTCCTCTAGAGAAATAAATACGCTCAAACGAACATGCTTTGCGCTCTAAAGGCTCTAATATTTTTTTAATAACTACTTTACCAGATTTTTTAGTAATAATAGCATGCCCTGGTTCTAATTCTTTTACGTCTTCAAATTTCACATTGAATACGGTTTGAATAACTGGACGTTCGGATGCAATGACAACAATTTCATCATCTTGATAATAGTATGTTGGTCTTATTCCTGCCGGATCCCTTAATACAAACGAATCACCATGACCAATGAGTCCTGCCATGGCATAACCGCCATCCCAATTTTTAGCCGCTTTTCTTAAAATTTTTGCTACGTTTAATCGTTCGGCTATTAATGGAGAAGCATCCATTTTACTAAAACCTTCTTTTTTTACGTCTTTATAAATTTTACTTACGGCATCATCCAAAAAATGACCGATTTTTTCCATAATAGTAATGGTATCGGTATATTCTTTGGGATGTTGCCCTAAACGAATAAGATTGCTAAATAGTTCTTTAACATTGGTCATGTTAAAGTTGCCCGCCATAATTAAATTTCGGTGCATCCAATTGTTTTGTCTTAAAAACGGGTGCACACTTTCAACGCTGTTTTTTCCGAAAGTACCATAGCGAACATGCCCTAAAAACACCTCGCCTATATAAGGTATGTGCTTTTTTTGTAGAGCTACATCATCCGTATATTCAGGATGTGCCAAGAATTCTTTATTAACGCGTTCGTTAATTTGAGCAAATATATCTTGAATGGGTTGTTGTGCTATAGAACGTACACGACTAATATAGCGCTCTCCTGGTTTTGTGTTTAATTTAATGCTTGCAAAACCTGCACCGTCTTGCCCACGGTTATGCTGTTTTTCCATCATGAGGTACATTTTATTTACCCCATAAAAAGCACTTCCATATTTTTCTTTATAAAATTCTAACGGTTTTAAAAGTCTTAAAACGGCTATGCCACATTCGTGTTTTATTGAATCACTCATTTTTAAAGATTTTCGCTTTACTCATTAATTTTATTTCATGTCGTTGAATTCGTGAATCCTTGACTTCGCTGAAATGAATAATTATTATTTAAATTAAAAACGCGCTCTATTTTGAGCGCGTTGGTTTATGCTAATTTTATATTGAATTGTGTTAATTGCTTAAATTGTAACAATCGTTTATGTATTTCTTCGCTTTTTAAATTTTTCATACGTTCGGTTCCAAATTTTTCAACACAAAACGATGCTAGTGTCGATCCAAAAATCACAGCATTCTTCATGTTCTCAAAGGACGTATCTCCTGTTTTGGCAATATAGCCTGCAAATCCTCCCGCAAAGGTATCACCTGCTCCTGTTGGGTCAAATACTTCTTCTAAAGGCAAAGCCGGAGCGTAAAACACCTCATCATTATGAAACAATAATGCACCATGCTCGCCTTTTTTAATCACTACATATTTAGGTCCCATGGCATGAATTTTTCTGGCAGCCACTACCAAAGAGTACTCTCCGGTAAGTTGCCTGGCTTCTTCATCGTTTATAGTAATAACATCTACACGTTTCATAACGTTATGTAAATCATCAAGGGCACTATCCATCCAAAAATTCATAGTATCTAAAATAACCAATTTTGGTTTATTAACCATTTGGTCTAATACACTCAATTGGACGATAGGATGCAAATTTCCTAACATCACAATTTCTGCATCACGATAATTTTCAGGAACTACGGGGTTAAAATCGGCAAGGGTGTTTAGTTCGGTAACCAATGTATCTCTAGAATTCATATCATTATGGTAACGACCACTCCAAAAGAATGTTTTTCCTTCTTTAACAATTTCGATACCCGAAATATCAATGTTTTTATTTGATAAAAGATCTAAATATTTTTGAGGAAAATCGCCCCCCACAATAGAGACTGCAGCAGCATCAATATTAAAATGTGAAGCAGCTAAACCAATAAATGTTGCAGCACCACCAAGAATTTTATCGGTTTTACCGAAAGGCGTTTCTATAGCATCAAAAGCTACGGTGCCAACAATTACTAATTTGCTCATAAAAGCGTGTGATAATTTTGTGCAAATATAAGCCTTTTAAATACTAAGGCAAGAATATTTTTTGTGAATAGTATCGTTTTAAACAGCTACAAGAAAATCTGTTATTTTCGTCCAAAATCGGCAGGAATTTCGCCCCAAGCTTTGGTTTCCCATTTTACTATAACGGTGGTATAGGTATTTGTTTTCAGCCAATTTTCAGCTCTGTCAACCAATTCAAAAAGGGTTTTGTTTTTCTCGTTTCGTTCTAACTTGGTATTGCAGCGTTTCTTTTTCACCCAACTTATGGCGGTTTTACTATCAGTATATAAAATACGGTCACTATTGTTTTTTTTAAGCAATGCCAAACCATGCACAATGGCTAAGAACTCCCCTATATTATTGGTACCCTCTTCAAAAGGACCTTGAATAAAAAGTTGCTTTTTGCTTTTGGTTTCTACACCTCGGTATTCCATAATACCCGGGTTTCCACTGGAAGCTGCATCAACTGAAATGGAATTGTAATTAGGTAACCCTATTTTTTTTAGCTGTTCTACGGATAATTCACTTTTAAAACCGGCTTTTTTTCCAACATAGTTAAAATAATTACCTTTTAGAGCTTCTTTAGCAGCATCAAAACTTTCAAACGATTTATATTGTGCACCTTCAAAATTGGTTATTTGTGCTTTGCAATCATTCCACGTTTCAAAAACCCCTGTTTTGTGGCCTTTCCAAACGGTATAATATTTTTTCTTTTTCTTACTCATTTTTGTCATTCCCTCGAAGGAGGGAATCTTATGAATTTAAGTTTTAAAGTTTTTCTAACAGCAGCTTTTCAACAACTTTCGGAAAATGGGCCATTTCCAATTCGTGAATTTTAGCTGCAACATCTTCAGCTGTATCGGCATCACTCACCATACATTTTGCCTGAAAAATAATGGCGCCTTCATCGTAATGTTCGTTTGCAAAATGAATGGTTATACCCGTTTCAACCTCTTTATTTGCAACAATAGCTTCATGTACATATCTACCGTACATACCTTTACCCCCATATTTAGGCAATAACGCTGGGTGAACATTAATAACTTTATTTGGGAATTCATTTAGAATAAACTCAGGAAATTTCCATAAAAAACCAGCCAAAACAATTAAATCGGGCTTTGAAGCTTTTAAAATGTTAAGCACATCATTGGTTTCTGTAAAAGCTATTTTATTAAACGATAACGCGCTAACCTTTAAGTTTTTGCATCGGTCTAAAACTTTGGCATGAGGATTATTTGTAAGCACTAAAACAACAGACGCATGTTCGCTGTTGTGAAAAAATTTAATTATATTTTCAGCATTGGTTCCAGATCCGGAAGCAAAAATTACTATACGTTTCATCTGTTTATACTTATTTGTTTTTTAATTGTCAGATGGAACACCCTGAATAATCATCCTCGTGTTTGTGAATGCCATTCCCATGGGTGTTTCATCAGCTTATTTTTTATTTTTAAACTAGTGTCAGATGCCTTTCGTAATAAAATTCATAGAATAACTCATAAAATTTTCAAACTCATTTCATTTTACAGACAAAATGCTTCATTATTTCGAACAAAAAAAAGAATAATTATTAACAATTAAGAGTTAAATTTGAAATACTTAAAACTAATTTTAGTAAATTACCAATACATTTTTAACAGAATAGCAAATTATAAAATAAAGTTTTTTATTTTTGCGACTTAATTAAAACTTAAAATTAAACATTATGTCAGACATTGCATCAAGAGTAAAAGCGATTATCGTAGACAAATTAGGAGTTGATGAGAACGAAGTTGTAACTGAAGCAAGCTTCACAAACGATTTAGGAGCAGACTCTTTAGACACTGTAGAATTAATAATGGAATTCGAAAAAGAGTTCGATATTCAAATTCCAGATGATCAAGCTGAAAATATTGCAACAGTTGGTCAAGCTATCTCTTATATAGAAGCTGCAAAATAAGCAAAAACATTTATGGAATTAAAACGAGTTGTAGTCACGGGTCTAGGGGCTTTAACACCTATTGGCAATACCAAAGACGAATATTGGGAAGGCTTAATTAGTGGTCAAAGTGGTGCTGCGCCTATAACATATTTTGATACCGAAAAGTTTAAAACCAAATTTGCTTGCGAATTAAAAAACTTTAATGCTACCGATTTTATTGACAGAAAGCTTGCCAGTAGAATGGATAAATTTACACAGTATGCCATGGTAGCAGCCGATGAGGCTATTGCCGATGCTAAGTTAGATTTAGATGCCGTAAATAAATTACGGGTAGGTGTTATATGGGGTGCAGGTATTGGAGGTTTAGAAACTTTTCAGGAAGAAGTTTTGAACTTTGCTAAAGGTGACGGAACACCAAGATTTAATCCGTTCTTTATTCCTAAAATGATTGCAGACATTGCGCCAGGAAACATATCCATTAAATATGGATTTATGGGGCCAAATTACACAACGGTTTCTGCTTGTGCTTCTTCAGCAAACGCTATGTTTGATGCATTAAACTCAATTCGTTTAGGGCATTGTGATATAGTTGTTACAGGTGGAAGCGAAGCAGCAGTTACTATTGCTGGAATGGGTGGTTTTAATGCCATGCATGCCCTTTCAACTAGAAACGAAAGTCCAGAAACAGCATCGAGACCTTTTGATGCTACTAGAGATGGCTTTGTACTTGGCGAAGGCGCAGGTGCACTTATTTTAGAAGAATATGAGCATGCAAAGGCAAGGGGAGCAAAAATTTATGCTGAGTTTGTTGGCGGAGGTTTATCGTCTGATGCTTACCACATGACAGCACCACATCCAGAAGGAAGAGGTGTTGTTGCCGTAATGAAAAATTGTTTAGAAAATGCAGGCCTAAAACCGGAAGATGTAGACCATATTAATACTCATGGAACTTCTACACCATTAGGCGATGTTGCAGAATTAAAAGCAATTTCAGAAATATTCGGTAGTCATGCTAAGCATATAAATATTAATTCAACAAAATCAATGACTGGACACTTATTGGGTGCTGCAGGAGCTATCGAAGCTATTTCGGCTATATTGGCTATGGAACATGGTATTATTCCGCCAACTATTAACCACACTACGGTAGATGAAAATATTGATCCAGAACTAAATTTAACTTTAAACAAAGCCCAAAAACGCAATATTAAAGTAGCAATGAGTAATACATTTGGATTTGGCGGACATAACGCTTGTGTATTATTTAAAAAATTAGACTGAATCCCGAATGAAAAACATTCGTAACATATTAAATTCCCGTTTTAAACGCAACGGGAATTTTTTTATGGAATTAACCAAAATTCTCGGGTTTAAGCCAAAAGATATTAAGTTCTATAAAAAGGCATTTACACACCGATCTATGAACATAAAAGATAGCAAAGGAAACGCTATTAATTATGAACGATTGGAATTTTTAGGTGATGCTATGCTAAGTGCTGTTATTGCATCCCATTTATATCTTGAAGTACCTGCAGGTGATGAAGGCTATCTAACCAAAATGCGATCTAAAGTAGTAAGTAGAGAGCATTTAAATGAACTTGGAAAGGAACTAAACTTAATTGGTTTAGTGGAAAGTAAGATCCCTCCCGGTCAATTTGGAGATAATATACACGGTAATTTATTTGAAGCCTTAGTTGGTGCTATTTTTTTAGATAAAGGCTATAAATATTGTGAAAAATTCATTTATAAACGTGTTATAACCCCTTATGTTGATATAGAAACCTTAGAAGGCAAAGTAATAAGTTATAAAAGTTTACTTATAGAATGGTGCCAAAAAGAAAAAAGAACATTTGGTTATAATGTTTATGAAGATACCGGCAATGACGAGGTTAGGCACTTTTCGGTTAAACTATCCATAGACAACAAAGTTGTTGCCAAGGCAAGAGCTACTTCTAAAAAAAAGGCTGAAGAAAAAGCTTCAAAACGTGCTTTTTTTGTATTTCAAAACAAAATGTCTAAAATGATTTAGACTATTTCAAATAAAGTAATTAACTATAACGTTTTAGTTGTTTTACTTGTTAAGATTCGCCTAACTTTTATATATAGAATGGTTTTAAATACTATATTTACAACGTTTAATGTAAGTTATGGCAGTACACAAACTTATTCTTGATGATATTTTTGAACAGGTAGATTGCACTTTAATAGCAATTTATTGTACCATTGAAGATTATCGTTTAGCATATCTTCTAAATAAACATTTGAGTACCAATCTTACTCGAAGAACATCAAATTTAGACTTTAGTTTTAATAATGCCACTTATTCAATTTTTGAATGGGAAGATGCTAAGCAGCTTACAACATGGAGTTTGGTGTCTAATATTTATAAAACAGAAATTTATAAAAAAGACAATGTCAATTCATTATTTAATACAGAAGAAAAAGTAACACAAACACTATATTTAGTACCAGAATATAAGGCTGTTAATTATTTTTTAAAAATAGATAACCAATTTAATTTAAGTAAAGAAAAAAGTATTTTAAATAAAATATTAAAAATACAACAAGTAGTAACAGCCTTTAGTATTGATATTAACCAATTAAAATCAAAAGACAATTTAATTTTTAGCTAATGCCATTAAGAAAAAAAACCAAGATAGTTGCCACATTAGGTCCAGCTACAAGCACTAAAGAAGTATTAAAAGGAATGCTTGAAGAAGGCGCAAATGTATTTAGAATTAACTTTTCCCATGCCGATTATAAAGATGTAGCAGAACGTATACAAATGATACGGGAACTAAATGATGAGTTCGGTTTTAATGCTGCCATATTAGCCGATTTACAAGGTCCTAAGCTTCGAGTAGGAGTTATGAAAGAAGAAGTGGTAGTAAATCCAGGAGACGAAATAATATTTGCAACGGGCGAACGATTTGAAGGCACAAAGGAACGTGTGTATATGACTTACGATAGGTTTCCGCAAGATGCAAAACCAGGTGAACGCATCCTTTTAGATGACGGTAAATTAATTTTTGAAGTCGTTTCAACCGATGGTGAATCAGAAGTAAAAGCAAAAGTGATTCAAGGTGGGCCATTAAAATCTAAAAAAGGGGTAAACTTACCAAACACCAATATATCACAACCTGCTTTAACCGAAAAAGACATTGAAGATGCTTTATTTGCTATAAGTCAAAATGTAGATTGGATGGCCTTGTCATTTGTGCGTCATGCAGAAGATTTAATGCAACTGCGTGATTTAATAGAAAAGCACAGCGAACATAAAATCCCGATTATAGCAAAAATTGAAAAACCAGAAGCCGTAACAAATATTGATGCCATTGTAGCGCATTGTGATGGTTTAATGGTAGCTCGTGGTGATCTAGGTGTAGAAGTTCCTGCAGAAGAAGTACCACTTATTCAAAAACAATTAGTATTAAGAGCTAAAAAAGCTAGAATACCAGTAATTATAGCAACCCAAATGATGGAAACTATGATTACTAGTTTAACACCAACACGTGCCGAAGTAAACGATGTCGCAAACTCTGTTATGGATGGAGCCGATGCGGTAATGCTTTCTGGAGAAACATCGGTTGGTAGTTACCCTGTTCAAGTTATTAGGCAAATGGCAAACATTTTAAGAAATGTTGAAGATTCACCATTAATTAAAGTGCCACAGTTGCCACCACATATTCGTACAAACCGATATATCACAAAGTCTATTTGTTATCATGCTGCTATTATGGCAAATGAAATTGATGCAAAGGCTATTTCAACATTAACTAATAGTGGATATACTGCATTTCAAATTTCGGCTTGGAGACCATCATGCCATATATTAGTGTTTACATCAAACAAACGTATTTTAACGCAATTAAGTTTGCTTTGGGGAGTTAGGGCTTTTTATTACGATAAATTTGTTTCTACCGATGAAACTGTAGGCGATATAAATAGAATTGCTAGAGCGAACAATTATGTACAAAAAGGTGATATGGTAATTAGTTTAGCTTCCATGCCAATTGCAGAAAAAGGTATGGTAAACACCCTGCGTGTAAGAGAGATTTCTCAATAGGATTTAAGTTGCTTTTGCATAAGCAATAGCGCTATATAATAGAACTAAGTCAATTTGACTTCGTTCGGACATATAAAGATATCTTAATGCCCGTTTAGCAATAGACGGGCTTTTGTTATTAGGGTTTTTTTAATTGCAAACACTAAGTATTAATAAAAGCAAGTCCATCGCTAATTTGAACACGCTATTCTATATTAAATTTTGATTCTAAAACAGTTTTAGAACTGCCACCAACATACACTTTAAATTCACCTGGTTCTAGAATGAATTCGCCATCATTGTTATAAAATCCTAATTCTTTCTCTGTTAAACTAAACTTAATGGTTTTTTGATGATTTGGTTTCAATTCAACCATTTTAAAGCCCTTTAACTCTTTTACGGGCCTTGTTACGCTTGCAAATAAATCTTGAATATATAGTTGGGCGACTTCTTTTCCTGTTATGTTTCCAGTGTTTTTTACATCTACTGAAACTTCTATCGTTTCGTTTGCAACTTTTTTAACAATCATATTGTTATACGAAAAAGTAGTATAACTTAAACCATGACCAAATGGGTATAATGGGTCGTTACTTTCATCTATATAATGCGACCAAAAGACTTCGTTTGGAGCCGGAATAACAGGTCTTCCAGTATTTTTATAATTGTAATAAATGGGCACTTGACCAACATTTCTAGGAAACGACATAGGCAGTTTTCCGCTTGGGTTATAATCGCCATATAAAACTTGTGCAACAGCATTTCCACTTTGTGTTCCCAAATGCCAAGCTTCTACAATAGCGGGTATGTGTTTATCTGCCCAAGTAATAGTTAAAGGTCTTCCATTGTTTAAGACCAAAACAATGTTTTTATTAACCTTATATACGGCTTCCAAAAGCTCTTGTTGTACCCCAGGCAAATTTAAATCGGTTCTACTTCTGGCTTCACCACTTTGAAACCCATGTTCACCCAAAACCATCACAACAACATCTGCTCTTTTAGCGGTTTCAATAGCCTCAGGAAATCCACTTTTATCTTGAGTATTAATATTTAATTCTATGGCAAATTCGGTTTTCCCTATAACTAAATCAGCACCTTTGGCATAGGTTAATTTGTTGCCTGTATATTTTTGTAAGCCTTCTAAAACAGACACAGCTGTGTTATCTTCCGCAGCAATGCGCCAACTACCTAGCGGACTGGTTTTATCGGCAGCTAAAGCGCCTATTAAAGCAATATGTTGTCCTTCTTTTTTAAGAGGAAGTATTTGATTTTCATTTTTAAGCAATACGATAGATTTTTTAGCCACATCTAGCACGGCATCATGAATGTCTTGGCTTCCGGTCACTTCTTTTTCGTATGCTTCGTTGCAATATTTATAAGGATCGTCAAAAAGCCCCAATTCAAATTTTACTTTTAAAATACGTGTTACAGCGTCGTCTATAAGTGATTCTTTAACTTTTCCTTCCCTAACTAAATTTGCTAATTCATCCACATACGCATAGGACTCCATATCCATATCTGAACCAGCAATTACAGAAAGTTCGGAGGCATGTTTTTTGTCTTTTGCATAGCCATGAGCAATCATTTCGTTTATAGAACCCCAATCTGAAACCACAAAACCATCAAAACCCCATTTGTCTTTTAAAATATCGCGTTGTAAATAAACATTTCCAGTGGCTGGTATTCCGTTTAATTCGTTAAAGGAGTTCATGAATGTTTTTACACCAGCTTCGGTGGCTGCCTTAAACGGTGGGAAAATAATATTATAAAGTGTCGATGTTCCAATATCGACAGTGTTATAGTCTCTGCCCGCCTCGGCAAAACCATAGCCAGCCCAATGTTTAGCACAGGCAGCAATGGTTTCGTGAGATGATAAATCGTCTCCTTGAAACCCTTGTACTCTTGCTATTGCTATTTTTGAACCTAAATACGGGTCTTCGCCAGCACCTTCCATAACACGTCCCCAACGAGCGTCTCTTGAAATGTCTACCATTGGCGCAAAGGTCCAGTTGATACCTGCTGCTGCAGATTCTTTTGCTGCTACTTGAGCCGATTTTTTAATGGCTTCCAAATCCCAACTCGCGGCTTCAGCTAAAGGTATCGGGCTTAAAGTTTTATAACCGTGTATCACATCGAACCCAATGATTAAAGGAATGCCAAGCCTTGTTTCTTCAACAGCAATTTTTTGAACCGCTCTTACTTCCTTAACACCTCTTACATTAAGCATAGAACCTACATAACCTTTTTTTAAATGTTCATACTTTTTTGCTGCATCACCATTAGCAGGCTTCGGGCCTGTAACATCCCAAAACCCGTTGTATTGGTTCATTTGACCAATTTTTTCTTCCAAAGTCATTTTAGACAGCAGTTGGGCTACTTTATTTTCAATTGAATCGCCGGAATTACTGATGTTATCCTCTGAATTATTGGTTTGCTTTTTACATGAAGCAACTAATATAAAGGCAATAAGTAAACTATATAGACTGTTATTTTTCATAATTATTGATACACTTTTATGTAATCTATCTCCATTACTGATTCTGTAAAATTTGGGTCAATAGAAAACCAACTGCCACCCATGGCGATATTTAAAATTAAAAACTGTGGGGCATTATAAGGCCAAGTGCTATTATTTTTAACTGTTGGCTTATAACTATACTTTAAGTTTCCGTCTACGATAAAGTTTAATTCATTCGCTGTCCATTCCAAGCTATATACATGGAATGCTGTGGCATAATCACTTATGGTTGTTTCACCAACCTTAGTGTTTGCACAACCGCCAGAACACGATGGTGTGTGTGTTGCACTGGAAATAATTGCAGGGTTATGTCCCCAATGTTCCATAATGTCTATTTCACCACAAGCAGGCCAGCCCACACTATCTATATTAGCTCCCAGCATCCAAATAGCAGGCCATGTGCCAGAACCACTTGGTAGTTTCGCTTTTACGTCTACACGTCCATAAGTGAAATCGAATTTTCCTTTCGTTAATAATCTTGCCGAAGTATATTCTGAACCTTGATAGTTTTCTTTTTTAGCGGTTATTTTTAATACCCCATTTTCAACTTTTACATTATCAGGTCTGTTGGTGTAAAACTGTTTTTCACCGTTACCCCAACCACATAAGTCTGGACAACCATTACCTAAATCGTAATTCCATTTTGTAGGGTCTGGAGCGCCAATGGTATCAAACTCGTCGGACCAAACTAATTGAGGCCCTTTTTCAGTAACAAAAACAGCCACTTTTTTAAAATCACTTATCGTGTGTCCTGTACTGGAATAGGCAAATACCGTTATAATGTAGTCGTTTAAACCTTCATTTGTGCACGTATAATTAAAAGTACCTGTTGTATTTTTTACTTCGGCTTCACTACCTACTTTAAAGCCATAGGTTACGGCATTTGTTGCGGTAGCATTACATGTTATAACACCAGAACCATCGCCATTAGGGTTATTAATAGTTGTTCCTGAAATAGTTACCTGTAATACTAAATTTTTAGGTATAATATCTTTAGGCTCTTCTGTTGTAGTATCGTCTGTACCACTAGAGCATGATAATAACATTATAAAGCCAATTTGAATAATATAAAGCATCTTTTTAAGCATTTTTTCAATTTTTAATATTTCCTCCATTTTAAATAGGGAGACTATTAACCTCCCTATTAAGAGACTGTTTAAGTTTTATTCTGGTATCAACCTAAACCACCAATCAAATTCTCCGTTTCCATCTGTAGTTCGAAGAATCATCTCATCTGCAGAACGACTAAATATTTGATAGCTATGGTTTCCTCCTACATAATATCCTATAAAACCAATACCTGTTAAGCTTAAAGTTTCAACATCATTGGGAGCCGTTAAAGCCCATTGAGATGTGTAAGAACTAAACGTATATTGTTCTATGTCTGCTCCGTTTACAGTGCCACCGGATCCACCTAATTCATTAATTAAAGGATCACGTCCAAACACAAAACCATCTGGCCCTACGTTGTGTGAAAATGTTCCATCTACATTAAAAGTATATCTATCATCATACATTCCTGAATTAGCTTTATCTCCTGGAGCAGCACCATAATATTCAAATTCGGCACCTCCTATGGGCCCCAATCCGAAGTGTTTATTAACTTCTGAAGCTATTTTCCATGTTCTTGAACTGTTAGAAGTAAGCATCGTTAATAAATCTGCCGGTGGTTCATATAAAGCCTGTACTTCCACTTCTATTGTTTTACTTGAAGAAGCTCCTGCGGTCCCAAAAGCAATTACAGTAACCGCATAGGTGTTTGTCCCAAGTGTTGTAAACGTATGTGTTGTACTACCTGATTTTTGAAGCTTGGTTTGCCCTTGAATTACAAATTGATAAGCCGTAGCATGATCTGCTTTAGCCGATAGTTTAATTTCTCCGCTTCCTAATCCTGGTGCTGGCGATTCTTCTCCATTATCTAAATAAGTAACCGTTACTTCAATATTAGAAGGCACTACAATCTCCCCAAAAGGAATATCATCATCTTGACAGCTAGTAACGCTTAGAATTGATATTAAAAAGAGGCTCAATATGTTATTTAATTTTTTCATCTTTCTAAATTTTAATTATGAAAATAAAAGTTATCGATATATACTTTGGCACCAGAAGATTCAAAGATTAATTGGGTAATTGCCGAAACATCTGTTGTATAGTTTGCTAAAGGAATATCCACACTTACCCAAGTTCCTTGCGTAATATTTGCTAAGTATTCTATATCTTCTTTTAGCGGGTCGCCATCGCCAAAGTTTGTATTGACTAACTTTAAACCAAGTGTGGTGGCATCTGGCGTGAAGTAATCAAAATGAGCATATTTAAAGCCCGCTAAGTTGGTTGGATTGCCATAATCGGTTACAATGCCCGTATAATTCAGTGTTTCATATAACCATATGTTATTACCGCCAATATCAGTAGTTGTTAAAGTGGTTGATTGTCCCCAATTAGGATTTACTTCGTTTAAAGTTACATTGGTATAAGCATCACTAAAAATGGACACCACACTGTTAGCATTAAGTGTTGGAGTCGGTGCAGCAACTGTTGGAGCCGTACTATCACCATTGTTATAAAAATAAAGATTGTCTATATATACTTTTGCCATAGAAGACTCGAATACTAATTGTGTAATGCCTGAAATATCTGTGGCGTAATTTGATAAAGGAATATCTACACTTACCCATGTTCCTGGTGTTACACTTGAAACATATTCTATATCCTCTTTGAGAGGATCACCATCGCCATAGCCTGTATTTACAAGTTTTAAGCCAAGTGTTGTAGCATCTGGTGTAAAATAATCAAAGTGAACAAATCCCATTCCTGATACATCGGTAGCATTTCCATAATCGGTTACAATACCCGTATAATTTAAAGCCTCATATAACCAAGTGTTATTTCCTTGTACATCAACAGTTGTTAAGGTGGTTGATTGTCCCCAATTTGGATTTATTTCATTTAAAGTAATATTGGTATATGCATTACTAAAAATTGAAATGACATTCGCTTGAGGAGCTGTTGGTGATGGTGCGCTAACTACTGGTGCCGTTGGAATAGATGATGGTTTATAAAAATAGATATTATCTAAAAATATGGTTCCAAATCCGCCACCAGCCCATGGCGATCCTACAAACTTAAATTGAAAAATATCTGCCATTGATAATCCTTGATCTGTAAAATCACTTAATGGAATATCGAAACTAACCCATTGGTCAGCCACTAAATCCTTTAAAACAGCTTTTTCACCAGTTGCCGTACTAATTGGATAGATTTCCAAGGCGGCTAAATCTGCCGTCCAAACATCAATGTGTAAATACTCCATAGAAGAGGCATCTATTGTAGTGCCAAAGTCTATACCTTCATAATTTATGTTACCGTATTGAATTATCATATTTCCGTCAACATCAATTTGTGTATAGGTGGTTGATTGCCCCCAATTTGGATAAAAATCTACACCAGATAAACTTGTATAGGCATCACTATAAATTGAAATAACATCGGCCGCATCACGTCGTGGTGGGGTTGCTGCATTTGTAATAGGCTGTAAAATAGCCGTTACTTCAAATTCCTGTGAATATTCTGTAGTTTCAATAGCTCCTCCCATGGCAACGACTCGAATGGTATAAGTTCCTGCTTCTTGGTATGTGTAACTCACTGTTTCTCCTATGTTTCCTAACACGGGATTGTCGTTTCCAGTTTCACCAAAATAAACTTCGTAAAACATAGCAAAATCTGCAGTAGCAGTAACATTTACTTGTTTAGATAAAGTGGCATCATTTTCGATGGTTACAACTAAATTTTCAGGAGCTTTAAATGAAACGGTTAAGTCTTTTGAAACGTCGCTTTTAAGCCCTGTAATACCAACAGCTTCTATGTTTACGGTATAATTTCCTTCGGCATAAACATGTTGGGCACTTGCACCTTGTTTTACAGTAACAGGAGAAGACCCGTCATCAAGGATGATATTGTAAGAAACAGCGCCCTCTGCATTAGGTGTTAAAGTTACTAAGCCCGTGTTATCTTGAGTAATTTGAAAAAGTGCAGAAACGTTTGTCGGCGCTACCACATTATCTACAAAACTCAAATCATTAGTATCTTCAGTACAATTAATAAAGAAGATTAAAACTAGGCCTAACCTAAATATATATTTTAATGTTTTCATATGTAACTATTAAATTGTTTTTTAAAGATCATATGAAACACCCCTTGTGTAATCATCCTCATGTGTGAAGCGTTTTTCCATGGGTGTTTCATATCTTATTTTTAGTTTTGGTATCCTGGGTTTTGTGTCCAAGTACCGCCTGACAATTCTATTTCTTGAATAGGAATTGGAAAAAGTTCATGTTTCCCAGCTTGAAAACCTGGTATTGCTTGGGCTGCTCTTCCTGTTCTAACCAAATCGAAGAAACGATGCCCTTCACCCACTAATTCAACACGACGTTCTTTATAAATATCGTTTGTTAGGTTAGCTCCAGTAGTTGCAACATTGCCTAATGTGGCTCTATTACGAACTTTGTTTAAATAATTTTGAGCTCTTGTATCACTAATACCACCTCTGTTTAATGCTTCGGCAGCCATTAGTAGCACATCCGCAAAGCGTATAACCCTTGTGTTATTTGGGTTTGTAAGCGCAGCATCAGGACGGTTGGCATCTCCTAAACGAGCTATGTATTTTCTATTATAATAGCCTGTTTGTTCATATCCAGCATCTTCATTATAACTGGCTGTTGGATTTTCTTCTATCCATTTTTCAATATCTAAAATGGAATAGTCTAATCTAATATCGCCATCTTCAAAAGCATCTACGACATCTTGCGTAGGTACATTAAAGCTGTATCCAAAATCGAAAACGGGCCCTACATAGCCTCTTACTCCGTTAAAGCCAACGGCGTAGTTACCTTCTAAACATTGAAAACAATCGTAAGAGCCACCATCAACATCTGAATATTGTATTTCAAAAACCGACTCTATATTATTTTCATATTCGTTCTCCCACATTAATGGGGCGATATCTGAAGATAATAAATCATGCGGTCCATTGTTAATTAGATTTTCCAATACGGTTGCAGCTTCACTAAATTTTTCTTGATACAAATACGCTTTACCTAATAAAGCTTCGGCAGCACCTTTTGTTATTCTTCCCGTTTGACTTTGGGTGTACGGAAGATTAGCAGCAGCAAAAATTAAATCTTCTTCTATTTGAGCGTAAACTTCAGCTTTAGGGGTTCTTTCTATTCCGAATTGATCACCGAACTGTATGCGCTTATCTACTGCTAAAGGCACATCACCAAACCATTTTACCAATTCAAAATAATAAAAGGCTCTTAAAAATCTGGTTTGGGCCAATACACTAGTTTTGTTTGAAAACTCAATCTTATCTTTAAATTCCATGATATAATTGGTACGATTAACTCCTGTGTACATCCATGTCCAAATATTTCTTAATTGGGCATTAACGGGTGTATGAATCATGTCGTCAATTTCTTGAATTCCTGGTGTGTCCGTGGCACTTTCACCACCTGCCAGTGTATTATCTGAAGCTATTTCGGCTACTTGAAATTGTTGTGCTGTTGCTTGTAAATAATCGTATGCCGCAATTAAAGCTTCTTGATAATCTGCTTCGGTATTGAAAAAATCCTCAGAGTTTACATCTTGTGAAGCCACGTCAATAAAATCGTCAGCACACGAAAACATGGTTATAAAAACAAATGAAACAAGGATATTTATAGTTTTAAAATTTTTCATATCGCTTAATTAAAGTTTTAAGTTAATTCCTAATAAAAATGTTTTAGCACTAGGATAAAACCCTTGGTCTATACCACCTCCAAGAGGTGCTCCGCTGGAAGCAGTAGCATCGAAACCTTTGTATTCTGTAAGTGTAAATAAATTGTTTGCAGATACATAAATACGAAGTTTGCTTATTTTGGAATTTTGTAAAAGTTTATCGGAAAATGTATAGCCTAATTGCACGTTTTGCAAACGAACAAAAGAACCATCTTCAACATAAAAATCTGAAAACAGCCCATTAGGCGTTGCTCCGTTAGACACTCTAGGAAATGTATTACTTGTACCTTCTCCAGTCCAACGCGCTAAATATGAATTGGTTCTATTCGTTAATTGTTGTCCACGTTCGTAATTACGAACAATATCGTTTCCAACAGATGCAAATGCATAAGCTGCAAAATCAAAATTTTTATAATCTATAGAGATGTTAAGACCCATGGTAGCATCTGGCAATGGCTTACCTATATTGCCTCTATCATCATCTGTAATAACGCCATCATTATTTCTATCTACATACTTAATATCGCCTGGTTCTGGCACAATATCTCCAACCGCTGAAGCATCAATGTCTGCTTGGGTTTGAAAAACACCATCGGTTTTGTAGCCATAAAAATAACCCATGGGGAATCCTGCTTCCATTCTAGATGGCGCTGGTTGACTAATACCAAAACCACCGCCGGTTAAAAAGCCTGTATCAGTATCAACAAATAGCACTTTATTTTTTAAATAGGTTACATTGTATTTTATGTTAAACTTGAAATTACTACTAAAATTTTCAGAGTAACCTATTGCAAATTCAACCCCTGAGTTTTCAACAGTACCACCATTAACTACTGGTGCGCCACCAGTACCCAATAAACCGGATACTTCTGGAATTACCAATAAATCTTCTGTTCTTCTTTTAAAATAATCTGTAGTGACATCTATTTTATTATCTAAAAAACGAAGGTCTAAACCAATATCGAAGGTTTTTTGCTTTTCCCATCTAATTTCAGGATTAGCAATACCACCACTTGCAGTACCAATAAACTCAATATCATCAAAAATATAAGTGCCTTCACCATTTAATAAAGAAACATATCTATAATCTGGAATTCTGTCATTACCTAAAATACCGTAAGACGCTCTAACTTTTAATAGATTAATAAATGAGTGGTTTTTAAAAAAATCTTCCTCAGAAACTATCCATCCAATAGAGCCAGAAGGGAAAATACCAAATCTATTTTTGGGTCCGAATTTGGTGGAGCCATCGCGTCTAACTACTGCAGAAAGTAAATATTTTCCTTTGTAATCGTACTGTAATCTTGTGAAATAGGATAGCAATCTAGAATCAAAAGTTGGATTTCTGCCTGTAAATCGGTTAATATTTTCAATATCAGATGTTTCATCTAAATTGGCATTTACTATATTATTATCAATAATATCGAATCCTGTTGCTCCAGTAAACTCGCCTGTTGTTTTAAATACCGATGTTCCTAACAGTACATTAATGTTATGAATGTCGTTTATTTTGTTTTCATATTTAACAAAGGCATCAAATGTATAATCTCTATAATAATTTAAACCTTCAAAAACACTGCTTCTATCAACATTGCTATTTTTTCCACTTCCAAAATATGCAATAGGATTAAATACCTTAGATGATACTTCAGAATAGTTAAATTGAATATTAGATTGTACCGTAAAATGATCTAGGAAATTATAAGCTAAACCAGCATTTCCGCTTAATTTCATAACTTTACCTCTATCATAAGTATCATCTATTTGAGCTAAGGGGTTGATAACCTCACCTCCTAAACCTTCGGCTAGAGTATAATCGCCATTTTCATCGTACATCGTAAAGGTTGGTGCCATATTAATAGCATTAAAAAGCACCGAAGAATTAGAGTTTTCAGGAAGGTTTCTTTTGTTGGTTCTCATTAAAGTAAGACCCGACGTCCATTTAAAATGCTCTAAAAAGTCTAAATTGTAGCTTACATTATTTGTGAAACGTGTAAAGTTTGATTTATTTCCTCCAACGATTCCATCTTGGGTTAAAAAAGAACCACTATAGGAATAAGCAGATTTTTTACCACCCCCGCGAAACGACATATTGTGGTTGGTAATCGGCGCATTTTCAAAAACCAAATCTTGCCAATCTGTACCCACACCTAAGTCTGCCAAATTAGAAAAAGGTGGCGTATTGCCTCCAGCCGCATAGGCTTCGTTAACAATAGCACCATATTCTGTAGCATTTAGTACAGGGATTTTACGTGTCGTTTGTTGAAAACCACCATAGGCATTATATTCTACCGTAATAGGCATTTCTTTGCGCCCTGTTTTGGTTGTTATAAGTATCACACCATTAGCAGCTCTTACACCATAAATACCCGCTGTAGCATCTTTAAGTATGTTAATACTTTCAATATCGCTAGGGTTTAAAACACTTAAATCTTCAATAACATTGCCATCAACTAAAATTAATGGTCTGTTATCACCATTTGTAGAAACCCCTCTAATACTTATTGTAGAGGCTCCACCCGGCGTGCCAGATTGCGAAGTAATAGTAACACCCGCAACTTGCCCCTGTAACGCCTGTTCAATTCGTGTGGGCTTTAAGGCTTCGATACTTTCGCTAGAAACAACGCTTACGGCTCCTGTAATTTCTTTTTTGGTTTGCGTTCCATAACCAATAACTACAACTTCGTCTAACTTAGCTAAGTCTTCCTGAAGTTGAATCGTTAATTTTGAATTATCAGCAACCTTAATTTCTTGTGTAACATAGCCTATATAACTAATGGTTAGCGTAGAACCTAATTTAACATCTGTGATAATAAAGTTACCATCAAAATCGGAAGTAGTTCCTTTACTTGTATCTTTTACAAGTATGTTTACTCCAGGAATAGGCATGCCACTTTGGTCTAGAGTTATCCCGCTTACATTTACATTTTGCGCACTTGAATATGCAATGAAAAATAAAACAAGAACTTTAAAGAGATAATGTCTCATATACATTTAGTTTTTTAGTTTTAGTAAATTTAATTCTATAGCATGACGTATTGTAATAATTAACCATAACAAAAAATATACATGACAAAAAAAGACTGGTATTTTTAAGAAAACACCAATAATTAAGGTCGTTGTTAAGAAAAATGTATTTTAAGAATTTTATTTTTTTATACTCAAATACCGTGAATGTTGTGGTGTTGTATAGGTAAATACCACACTTGTTGTGTGGTTATATTTTTAAAATATAATCTGTTAAGCTGTCGTCGTGCTCCAAATTCATTTTTTTTCGTAGTCGATACCGTTTAACTTCTACACTTCTTGCCGAAATGTTTAGTAGTGGTGCTATTTCTTTTGAAGATAAATTAAGTCTTAGGTAAGCACAAAGGCGTAAATCGTTGGATGTTAAAGAAGGGTGTATCGATTTTATTTTTTTAAGGAAATCCTTATCGGCATTGTTAAAAGCTTCTTCAAAGGCATGCCAATCATCAGTATTATTTAAGTTTCTATCTATGATTTTTATAACCTGTTTTAGGTTTTTGTTATCTTGAGCCTTGAGCAATTCTTTTTTAATAGTGTTTAAAAACTCATTCTTTTTAATTAAGCTCATAGTTGAAATGCCCAATTCCCTGTTTTTGTTTTCAATATCTTGTCTTAGCTTATCATTGTTAAAATGCATTAGCTGCTGCTTGTTCTCGAGTTCTTTTAGTTCTAACTCTTGTTGTGTTTTTTCTAGTAATTTTTCTCTTTGTTTTCTATAATAACGTTTGTATATGTTGTGCATTAGTAATGAGAAAAGTAGAATAAGAAACAAATATCCCGCAATGGCTATATTAGATATGTACCAAGGCCTTTCTACCGTAAATGAATAGGTTTCTGTATTTTCGGAAAACTGATTCCCCAATCGTGCTCTAACATAAAAAGTGTAGTTGCCATGAGGCAGGTTTTCAAATAAAGCATTTGAACTCGTTGACCATTTACTCCACTCGTTATAAATACCATCTAATTTAAATTGATATTCGGCTACTATATATTTTTTATACTCTGGTATGCTAAATTCAAATTCAATATTGTTTTCGTTATTTTTAAAGACACCTGCTTCGTTTTTATTAATTAAATTAAATTTATATTCGTGCTTATAGGTGCTTGTGGAAATTGAATTAAGACTAATTTTGAAGGTTGTATCAATCATTTTATCTAAGTCAATCAAAATATAACCTTGCGATGTACCATACAAATACAAGTTGTCTTTTATATACGTTATGTTTTCATAACCAGACACATCATTTCTTAGGTTAATTGGTAATGAAATGGTGTTGATTTTTGGAACATCGCTTAACTTTCTTGGGGCTATATAGCTAATATTGTATTTTGAAAAACCCCATAACTTATTGGATTTGGTATCTACAACTAGTTTTCCAGATGTATAGTTTTCTTTATTGAATAACTCGCTATAAATAGTGTCTTTAATAAATTTTTGTTGTTTTTTATTGTATTTGAAAACACCTTCTTTATAGCTATATAAAATATCATTTTGGTATTTAACAAGGCTTGATTTAGCCCCTTTTGAAACAGATAGGTCTTGGTCAATACGTATGGCTTTGGTTAAATTGCTGTCTAGCGTTACTTTAAAAACCCCCTTATATTCGTGACTAACAAGTACTTCTGTGGGATTAAGGATTTCAAAATACCTGCTTGAAATATCAAAGCCTTTAATTTTGTTCCTAAGCTTCCAGCTTCCATTAACGTTTTCAATAACATTAAGGCCATTATAATTTCCTTGAAGTAATAAATCGTTTCTAGTATCAATTTTTTTTATGCCCCAGGTTCCTAATACATCTAAAACCAAATCAGCTTTAGTACCGTTTACGACAAAAGTTCCTGAATTATGCCCACAAAAAAGGGTATTGTCAATATTTGTTAAGCACCAAACGGCACCCTGAGTACCTTCCAATAGCGTAAATACCGTTGAATTGTCTTCTACTTTTTTATAAAACAAGCCTTGATTGGTTCCCAAATACAAGTAACCATTAAAATTTATCGAAGCGTTTATCGAGCCAATATTCCCCTTTTTGTCATTATAAATTCTGAATGGCGACTTTATGTTTATACAATTGATGCCGTTTTCCAATCCTAGCCAAATATTGTTTTCTAAATCTTCAAAAACAGATAATACCGTGTTATTGCTTAACCCACTGGTTTGGTCTATTTGATAATTAATATGACCTTCTGGCGTGAGATGAATAATGCCGTTTGAAATACTGCCTAGCAAAAAACTTTTGTCTTTTAATTGGATGCTGTTGTAGATTCTAATTCTTGATAGGGTTTCGTTTGCAGGGATGTTCCATTTATTAAGTTCGCCATCTATTAATTGATAAAAACCGGCATCTTCCGTTTCAAATAAAATAGTATCGTTATGGTAAAATATATTTACAAGTAGATTTTCTTTTAAAATACTATTATTTGAGACTAATTTAGGTTTACCATTTTCTATTTCGTAAACACCTTCTTTAACTTTTTGAAAATAAATGCTTTCATTAACCTTAAATATTTTATAGATGGTAGTGTCTGATTCTATTATGGAATATGCCTGTGTTTGCTGGTTGTATATGTATATCCTGCTTAATGATTGAAATAAAATGCAATCATCAATAGCAATTATGTTCCAAATTTCTTCGTCGTCGAGAAAAGGGATATTCAGCTTTTGTGAAAGTGATGTGTATTTTAGCGTTCCATAAATGTTTTGTTCCCAATAGCCGAATTCCCTATAACTACCCGTGTAAATAAGATCCTCTATGACATTAACAGACCTAATGGTTGTTTGGTTTAAAGAAACGTAGAGGGTCCATTTGGCTCCGTTAAACTCCAAAAGCCCTTTGTTATTTGCTACATAAATGTATTTGTCTTTAGATTGGGATATGGACCAATTTTGGTTTTCAGCACCATAGTCGGTTGGTGTATAAACTTCTATTGGTGGTTTTTCTTGAGATTCTAAATAAAAACAAATACAAAATATTAATAAAGAAAAAATTAGTTTGGTTGGTTTCAAAACAAAACACGTATTGTTGTGTTACTAAGTTAATAAAAATAAGGCATAAAAACGCTTTTGTATGGTTTTTGTATGGATTATTATTTTTAAACAATCTTGGTTTATTTTACCTAATTCTAAATTTTATGCTACTTTTTCAATGCTACTGAAAGTCGTTCTTTTTGAGATTCCATCATTGAAACATTTGAGGTCACACTATGAAAGTATGAAAATTGAAGTAAGAGTAACATAGAAAATTGTCAACCAAAACATTCCCAAAAAATAAAAAACCTCGTATTTACTAGAAACACAAGGTTTTTTGGTGGAGAAGATGGGATTCGAACCCACGACCTCTTGGCTGCCAGCCAAGCGCTCTAGCCAACTGAGCTACATCCCCAACTAATTATTTTAATTCGCTTAACACCAAAACAGGTAAGCTACTGTTAAAATCTTTTTTATAAATTTGGTTATTCTCCCATTTCTTCATAAAAAACCCTCTTTTTCGTCTTACGACACAAAGCATATCTGGGTTATGCATTTTGTAATGCTCTAAAACACCATGATAGGTTGTTGGGTTTTCAGAATGTATCACCTCCGATACGATACTCGATAACTCGTCGTTAACATCAAAATCTCCTTCATTATAATAAGGCGTTTTTACTAAAAGCAAATTAACCACCGCTTTAAAATTATTTTTTATAGCTTTTAATGGAGTAAGCACACCTTCCTTTTTAATAATCGCAGATTTTACAGCCATCAAAATGGTTTCAATAGGCTTAAAAACATAACCTTCTGGAATTATTAAAGTTGGAATTATCGTTTGCTTAACAATTTTACCTGATGTTTTTCCTAAAAACAAGTCATCATCTTCTGAATAGATCCTTGGTTCAATCAAAATTAAATCAATATCTGCTGCTTTACAAACCAACTCTATAGTATCAATAAATTTTCCTTTAAGCGCTCTTACAACGACCTCAACATTTTTGGTGTCAACTTTAGAAACCAGATCGTTTAAATAATTAAGCGTATCTTCTTCTAAAATATGATCTATTTTTATCATAGTGCCTGCTTTGGTATAAACATTATATACTTGAACTACATAAAGTCTGGCTCCAAAAGCTTGAGCAAAATCTACAGCATATTGCAAATTGCTTAATGCATTTTGAGAAGCTCCAACAGGTACTAAAATATTTTTCATATGAAATATTTATTGTTTCTTAAAGGTCATATGGTATCGCTTTGTTTTTATTCGTGTTTGCGTTTCCAAATCATGGCGATTTCATGTTGTAATTAATTTAATGCAAAAGTAATTAATTAAATGAATTATAAAACTCTTCGCAAAGATATACGAAATTAAATTATAATTTTTAATTACTATAGAGACTGTTTAAAATTTGTTTTTAACCGAAAATGAGATAAAATTTGTACAGATGAGGCACTTTTGCAAGACATAGCACCACCATGCATAAAAAAGTAACGAAATATGGATAAAATTTAGCCATTTCTTAGGAAATAGAAAAAGTCAAGATGAGTTCTATAAATATTTTTACATTTGCACATTAAATTCAACAGCTATGGATATTTTAAGTTTTATAAGTGGTAATGGTTTGTTTCTGGTTTTAGCCCTTGTTTTAATAATCGTTTATTTTGTAAACAAAAGAAAAGGCCGCTAATCAACGTGTTTTTAACCAACCCGTAATACTTAAGCGTTCGGTATTTACCGGTTTTACTTCGTGTTCAATAATTTGGCTTTCAAAAATGACAACACGCCCAGGAAATGGATAGATAATCTTTTCTATTTCGTTGCCATTTTCATTTAAATACAACACCAATTCGCCACCATTTTCTGGCAACCATCCGTCTTCATTTAAGTAACAAACAAACGATAATTTGCGTCTGTCATCATTTTGAAAGGTATCAATATGTCTTTTATAATAAGTGTTTTTGGGGTAAATGGCATAATGAAACTCTTTGTGCAAAATGCCCAAAAAACAGGTTTTATTTAAATAACCAACCAAATCGTTTATTTTATTAAAAAACAACTTTTCGGCAGCATCGGCTCTAGTTTCATCCATCCACAAAATAACATCTCCTCTTATAGACTTCACAATCGTTTCATTCAATCTATTACCAATAGCAGCTTTTTTAAAATTGTCCTCTTCATATTTTTCTTGAATAGATTGCCTTAAAACCGCGACTTCTTCATCTGTAAAAAAACTTTCAACAATGCTAAATTGTTGCTTTCCGATATCAGAAATTATCTGTTCATAAAGCGGATTTTCAACAAAATCAATGGCTTCAAAAAGGTGATTCATAAACACTTATAAAAAAACTTACTGCTCTCATTGAACAAAAGCGCACAAATGTAATCTAAAAACAAATTGCTTTTACAAAACTCCTATCTTTGTATTTTAAATTTATCCCTAATGAGTTTTATTCGCATCACAAAACAATTTTCTTTTGAAACCGGTCATGCCCTTTATGGGTACGACGGTAAGTGTAAAAACGTTCACGGACACAGCTACAAACTATCTGTTACCGTTATTGGAAAACCTATTTCCGACACCAAAAACGTGAAATATGGTATGGTTATAGATTTTGGCGATTTAAAGAAAATAGTAAAAGAAGAGATTGTAAATGTGTTTGACCATGCCACCGTTTTCAATAAAAACACACCACACGTGGAGCTCGCAAAAGAACTTGAAGATAGGGGTCACAATGTGTTGCTTGTCGATTATCAACCAACCAGCGAAATGATGGTGATAGATTTTGCAAAAAAAATAAAACGCCGTTTACCAGAAAACATCGATTTACATTCGTTAAAACTTCAGGAAACCGATAGTTCTTTTGCCGAATGGTTTGCTTATGATAATATTTAGGGCGTTACCTTTCAGGTCGGGCTTTCGCAAGTCGCACTCTGCGAGGAGCTCCAACAATTGCTTCAAATACGGAGTATTCACGAATTCAAAAACATAAAATAGAATTCATGAGTAATCCCTAACGCACCTGCCAGCTATGTCTAGTTCTAAAATAAATATCCGTCTGGTATTACCAAAAGCAGCACTAATCTTTATTATTTTTACCCTCCGATAATAAGATTCCTGCCTTCGCAGGAATTATTTATATTTACCACATGAATATTCCACAAGGAAAAAAAATATATTTTGCTTCCGATAACCACCTCGGAGCGCCAACCCCAGAAGCTTCCCGCCCCCGCGAAAAGAAGTTTGTTGCCTGGTTAGAGAGCATTAAACATGATGCTGCTGCTATATTTTTAGTAGGCGATTTATTCGACTTTTGGTTTGAATACAAAACAGTCGTTCCAAAAGGCTTTACCAGAACGCTTGGTAAACTTGCCGAAATTACGGATTCTGGAATTCCAGTTTACTTTTTTGTTGGCAACCACGATTTATGGATGAATGGTTATTTTAAAGACGAACTAAATATACCTGTTTACCACGAACCCAAAGAATTTACCTTTAACAACAAAACGTTTTTTATTGGCCATGGTGATGGTTTAGGTCCTCACGACAAAGGTTACAAACGCATGAAAAAGGTATTTACCAATCCGTTTTTTAAATGGGTTTTTAGATGGGTACACCCCGATATTGGCGTTAAAATTGCACAATATCTATCGGTGAAAAATAGATTAATTTCGGGTGATGATGATGCTAAATTTTTAGGTGAAGACAATGAATGGTTGGTGCAATACTCCAAAGAAAAACTAAACGAAAAGCATTATGATTATTTTGTTTTTGGTCACCGCCATTTACCTTTAGACATTCAACTTAATGACCATTCTAAATACATCAATCTAGGTGATTGGATTAATTATTACACCTATGGTGTTTTTGATGGTGAGCGTTTTGAGTTAAAAGAGTTTTAAAATACTGTTACAGACCTCACAGGTTTTAAAAACCTGTGAGGTCTGTTTTAACTTCAATCTTTATTATGCTCCTCCAAATCCTTTGTTAAATCCAATTTCCTAAACGAAGGCGATACAATACCTGTGGTAACAACGGTAATTAAAGTCATCGTACCTCCAAAAACCACAGCAGTTACCGTACCCATAAGTTTGGCTGTTACACCACTTTCGAAAGCTCCCAATTCGTTTGAAGATCCAACAAACATAGAGTTTACTGATGATACACGTCCACGCATATGGTCCGGTGTTTTTAATTGTAAAATGGTTTGTCGTACCACCATGGAAACCCCATCGGTTACACCACTAAAAAATAATGCTGCTACTGAAACCCAAAATATAGAAGACAGTCCAAACACAATAATACAAACTCCAAAACCAAAAATAGCGGCTAACAATTTCATGCCCGCATTTTTACTAATAGGAAGGTAAGCCGTAATTAGCATGGTTATGAATGCCCCAACTGCAGGCGCAGCACGCAACACACCAAAACCTTCGCTACCAACTTTCAATATATCCTGTGCAAATATAGGTAAGAGTGCAATGGCACCACCAAATAACACCGCCACCATATCTAAAGTCATAGCGCCCAAAATGGCTTTTGTTTTAAATACAAACCGTACCCCTTCTTTTAAACTTTCAATAACAGGCTCACCTATTTTAGGGTTTAAAATAGGTTTTCTTTTTATCTGTAATAAAATAATAAATGATAAAACTATCAACCCAAAAATGATGCAAAGTGACCAATGCACACCAATCCAACTAATAAAAAAACCTCCAAACGCTGGTCCTAAAACCGATGCCATTTGCCATGTAGAACTATTCCAAGTGGCAGCATTAGGATATACTTTTTTAGGCACTATTAAAGCCACTAATGAGAATATGGTGGGACCAAAAAACGAACGCAAAAACCCTCCAAAAAACACCAAAGCATAAATACCATACAGTACGGATTTAGTTTCCCAACTGCCTGTAACCGCATCCCATGTGAGTAAAAACAGGCCAAAACTAATTATAGAAAAAGCCGCTATGCAAAGCGCTAACAGATTTCGTTTTTCTTTCTGGTCTACAATATGGCCTGCAAACAGAGCCATGGTAAATGCTGGAATTATTTCCATTAGACCAATAATACCCAACGATAACGGATCTTTAGTTAAACTATACACTTCCCATTCTATGACGATAAATTGCATAGACCAGCCAAAAACAAGCACAAAACGCACTAATAAAAAGATGTTGAATTCCTTAAAGCGAAGTGCTGCATAAGGATCTGTTTTAGCCATACTTTATTATTTGATGTCTCTTAATTTGAGTTGCAAAGACACATTTCCCTGCCATTCGTTTTCATCGACAGAATAAACGGCTTTAAATATTCTTTTATTTGAAATTAAATCGAATTTATCGCCCATTCCAAAACCTATAGCTACCAGACTTTTAGATTGTGGTTGGGCAACGGTTATTCTTAAATGGGTTTTGTCTTCACCTACACATTTTCCGTAACCAGTATCAACCAAATTGTCGGTCATAAAAACAGGAGTCATATTATTAGGACCAAAAGGTGCAAACTGTTTTAAAATCCTGTAAAATTTTGGAGTGATGTTTTCCAAATCAATCTTAGCATCAATTTTAATTTCGGGCGTTAAAAGATTTCTGTCGATGGTTTTTGAAACGACATCTTCAAAAGCTTGTTTAAAGGCTTCGTAATTCTCTTCCAAAAGTGTTAAGCCCGCAGCATATTTATGACCACCAAATTGTTCAATATGTTCGCTACACGCTTCTAAAGCGTTATAAATATCAAAATCACGCACCGAACGTGCCGAAGCAGCTAGTCTATCGCCACTTTTTGTAAACACCAATGTGGGTCTGTAATAGGTTTCGGTTAATCTAGAAGCCACAATACCAATAACGCCTTTATGCCAATCTTTATGGTAAACAACAGTAGTAATTCGGTTTTGCTCATCTTGCTCTTCAATTTGTTTAAGAGCTTCTTCGGTAATTTGTTTGTCTTTTTCACGCCTATCGAGATTATAATTGTTAATTTCTGAAGCGTATTTAGCTGCCAATTCACCATCTTCCTCTGTTAAAAGTCTTACCGCAAAATTACCGTGTTCCATACGCCCTGCAGCATTAATTCGAGGTGCTATAATAAAAACTACATCGGTAATCGTTAATTCTGTTTTGTCAACTTGATTTAAAATAGCTTTTATTCCTGGCCTTGGATTGGTATTAATTACCTGTAACCCGAAATATGCTAACACTCTATTTTCACCATCGATAGGCACTATATCTGCGCCAATAGCGGTTGCTACCAAATCTAGATACCCCATTAAATCCTCGGGGGTCAAACCGTCTTTTTGGGCCAAGGCTTGAATTAATTTAAAACCCACCCCGCATCCACATAATTCTTTATAAGGATACGTGCAATCTTCTCTTTTGGGATCTAAAACCGCTGTTGCTTGTGGTATGGTATCGGCAGGTCTGTGATGGTCGCAAATAATGAAATCAATTCCTAATTCTTTAGCGTAAGCGACTTTATCGACCGATTTTATACCACAATCTAAGGCAATGATGAGCGTGAAATTATTTTCTAAAGCGAAATTGATTCCTTTATATGAAATACCGTATCCTTCATCATATCTATTGGGAATATAGGTATAAACCAAGCTGTGTTTAGACTTTAAATAGGATGCCATTAATGCCACCGAGGTTGTCCCATCAACATCGTAATCACCATAAACCAGAATATTTTCTTGGTTAGCCATGGCTTCTTCAATTCTGGCTACGGCTTTATCCATATCTTTCATTAAATATGGATCGTGCAAATCGTCTAAACTTGGTCTAAAAAAAGTTTTGGCATCTTCATACGTTTCAATACCGCGCTGTATTAATAATGTAGCCACCACTTCATCTACTTGAAGTGCTTTTTGCAAAGCTTCAATTTTTTTAGATTCGGGTTTGGGTTTTATTGTCCAACGCATCTATTTGGTTGAAAGTTTAAGGTTGATTTAGAACTTTATTTATTATTTATTATGAAAATGGGTTTCTATGGTTAATTCTGAAAACTGTCGAAACATTTCCATAACACCACAATATTTTTCAACCGATAAATCGACTGCTCTTTGAAGTTTCTTTTCACTTAGATTTCCACCATAAAAATGAAAATGCATAGTTACTTTATCATAATATTTCGGATCTTCTTCAGTAAGATTTGCTTCTATATCTATTTTAAAATCAGCCACATTCAATTTCATCTTTTTAATAAGCAACGCCACATCCAGGCCTGAACAACCTGCTAAAGCCGATAACATTAATGCCTTTGGGCGATATCCTTCTCCATTTCCACCATTTTCTGGTCCTGCGTCTATAAACAAATTATGTCCCGATGGATTGGTGCTTTCAAACTTCATGTTTCCCAACCAAGTTGTTGTAATAAGGTTTGTCATTTTTATTAAGTTTTATTTGATACCATTTAAGATGGTATTCCCTATTTAGATGGTAAAAATACATATTAATTTTCCAAAACAAACATTTGGGTTTATTTGTTGTCTAATTCTACAAAAAACTTAACTTATAAAAAATGTACTACTAAAATCTTTATTTTTATTTAAATGACATTCTCTTAACAAATTAACTATTGATATTCCGTTAGTTGGTTTAAGCTCAACTGATGATTTTACATATTAGGGTAACCACCTTTGAAAAGCTAAAACTGATGAATGCTTGATATTCGAAGGTTTTGATATGAATTTAAGTTTATCATATATGCAGAACATAGGTTATTAAGCTTTTAAATTAAGGCAACACCTGTTCCATTTAAATCACTGTATTGCGTAACGCCGTGATTAAGTGTAATGCCTGTGGCGATATCGTTTTCTATAAGCAACACCCCATCCATATCTACATAATCTAAAAGCGGTAATAAATGGGCAATTGCCGAAATACCCACCGAAGATTCCGTCATGCAGCCCACCATGGTTTTCATGTGCAATTCTTTGGCATGAACCAACATACGACGTGCAGGTGTTAAACCGCCACATTTTACCAATTTAACGTTTATTCCATGAAAATGGTTGTAGCACTTGGCAACATCGGCTTCTACTTGGCAGCTTTCATCCGCAATTATAGGCAACACCGATTTTTGATACACTTCTTTATGTCCGTCCCAATCATCGGCTTTTAAGGGTTGCTCTAAAAATTCAACCCCTAGTTCCCTCAAAGCTTGGGCATTTTTAATGGTTTCATCAACGTGCCATCCGCCATTAGCATCAATTCTAAAAATAGCATGGGTATGTTTACGTAATTCCGTAACTATTTTAATATCGTCTTTGGTGCCTAATTTTATTTTATAAATAGGCCATGGCAACTCGTTCATTTTTGAAACCATTTTTTCAATAGAATCTATGCCGATGGTGTAGTTTGTTAACGGATTGTTCGAAATATCATAACCCCAAAGCTCATAAAGTTTTTTGCCTTTTTGTTTGGCATACCAATCGTTATAAGCTTGGTCTAGAGCGCACAAAGCAAACATATTTTGCTTTAAATGGGGATGCATGTGTTTCCAGAATTCTTCGGGAGTGGTGTGGTTTGCCGTTTCAATTATAGATTTTAAGCTTGTTAAATCGTTCTTCATTTTTTCAACAGTCATATTATAATAAGGGTTTGAGGTAGCTTCGCCAAACCCAGAAAAACCGCCCTCTTTTAATTCAACAATTAATGTGGGTTGCTCATTATAAGATTGCCTGGAAATTGAAAATGTATGTTTTAATTTTAAGTTGAACGATCTGATTATTAACTCCATAAAACCCTTTGTATATTTATTGAAAGTTACTAAAATTATAGTATTGGGTGTGGACTGTTATTTGTTTTTTTTCGCCACTAATTCACGAATGGATTTTAAGCTATATTAATTAATGAAAAAGTAAATGATGTTATTAAATTTATTATATAAAATAATTAAATCAATTCCTGAACCCTACTTCTCAACTCCGGCAGCACCTCAATCTCAAACCAAGGATTCTTCGTGAGCCAAAACCTATTTCGCGGTGAGGGATGTGGCAATGGTAAATACTTAGGTAAATATGCTTTAAAATTAGCAACCGTTTCGGTTAATGTATTCTTTGCTTTATTTTTCAAATAATAGTTTTGTGCATACATCCCAATTAAAAGAATCAACTCTACATTAGGTAAGTGTTCCAACAAGGGTTTATGCCATTGTTGTGCACATTCAGGTCGTGGTGGTAAATCACCCGATTTTCCTTTTCCGGGATAACAAAATCCCATGGGCATGATGGCTATTTTGGTTTCGTCGTAAAAAACAGCATCAGTTACTCCCAACCAGTTTCTTAATTGCTTCCCACTAGCGTCATCCCAAGGAATGCCTGTTTTATGAACTTTTGTTCCCGGTGCTTGCCCAATAATCACAATTTTAACTTTGGGGTGGGCCGATACAATGGGGCGCGGCCCTGAAGGCAGATGTTTTTCGCAGATGGTACATTGTCTTATATTTGATAACAAGTCTTGCATCTGAAACAAAAAGCTATTTAAGTTTTAGAGGTTCTCCGTCAAAAGCCAAACCTTCAAAACCCGTTTTCATAAAATTTCGAATGTTTTGATGCCCTGTACCATTTGGGTCGTTTAACACATCCTCAAAATAGAACTTTCCAAAACAAGCCAATGTTTCATCTTGTGTAAAACCTTGTAATTTGGCGAAGGCAAATAATTTACAAGACCCCGAATTTTCACCTGCATTATTTTGTAAAGGACCATTTTTAAAAGCAGTTGGTGTAAAATTGTAGTTTGATTCTATTACAGCCATGGTTTCTGAAAACTCGATGTTGTTTGGCGTGGTTTTTATTTTTTGTTTAAATGTTTCTAAACTCATTTTTACTAAATATTTTTAAAACTTGATGCATCTGATAAAACAGTGCTTATTAACCTAAATATCTTTTTAAAACAATTCGTTCTGCATAACCTTCTTTCCACATCTCTACTTTATAAGAGTCTTTTGTGTTTTCGCTGTAAGCAGATTCTAAGTTTATTGAATAAACACGAACTCTATATTCCCCATTTTCGATTTTAGTTTCCATTTCGATTTCGGAAGATGGACAATCAATTACTTGTAAAACTCCAGATTTGATTTCTATACTTGCTTCTACAACATGGTCAAAACTACTAAAATCATTAGTTAGACTTTTTGAATTTAAAATTTCTAATAGACATTTTACTTTTCCTTCATCATTAGCTATTGAAATACCTAAAATATTTTTTTCAACCGCAAGCTTATCCGCAAAAGCTTGATCTGTCCAAAAATTTTCTGAACCAGTACTTCCCGTTGGGGTTTTGTCACTTATATAAAACTGCCCGTAATCAGTTGTGAAATTTAAATGGAATTTCATTACAATACTATTTCGGCTATTTCTTAGACTAATTATTTTTTTCCACCAACCACAATAACTATTTCGCCTTTTGGTGGTTTATTGGTGTAATGATCTAATACCTCTTTTGCAGTACCACGGATGGTTTCTTCATATAATTTTGTAAGTTCTCTAGATACCGATACCTCTCTGTCTTCGCCAAAATACTCGCAAAAATTAGCGAGGGTTTTTAGTAATTTATGCGGACTTTCATAAAAAATGATGGTTCGGGTTTCTTCAGCAAGTAACAACAAGCGTGTTTGTCGCCCTTTTTTAACGGGCAAAAATCCTTCGAACACAAACTTGTCGTTTGGTAAGCCCGAATTTACCAAAGCTGGCACAAAGGCGGTGGCTCCAGGTAAACAATCGACTTCAATATTATTTTCTATACAAGCACGGGTCAGTAAAAATCCGGGGTCGGAAATAGCCGGTGTTCCCGCATCGCTAATGAGCGCTACAGTGGTGCCGCTTTTTAATTTTTGAATTAAGTTTTCAACCGTTTTATGCTCGTTGTGCATGTGGTGCGACTGCATGTGGGTTGAAATTTCAAAATGTTTTAATAGTTTCCCCGATGTGCGTGTGTCTTCGGCAAGAATTAAATCGACTTCTTTTAAAACTTCAACAGCTCTAAAAGTCATGTCTTTTAAATTTCCAATGGGTGTTGGTACAATATAAAGTTTGCTCACTAATTAAATCGGTTTTCTAAAATTTGGAAAAAACGCTCTTCAACTTCTTCTTTGCTCACCCAATTGTTGTAATCTGGTTTTACAATGTCTATAAGAAACTGTTTGGCATTACTAAACGATTCAAAAGTGTTAAGTTGGGAAATAACACGCTCATAATCTTCACTTTTACCTTCAAATAAATGTTTAATAAAAGCTATTTTATCGTTAAGTCCTATGTTTAATCCTCCTCTTTTTAATTTATCGTTTAATGATTTTTTTTCGTTTGGAATACCATTTGGAATACCATGCTGTATTTTAGAAATAGGATCGAAAACTGGCATGTCTTTAAAACTAGACATTAAATCGTCTAAGTCATTTTTCTGGCTTTTCTGTTTCGGAATGGCTTCTTCTAAAATTACTTCAATATCTTCGGGTTCATTTGGCATATGTGCCACCATGCCTTTAATGGTTTCAATGCCAGGCTCCATAATATGGTCATCTTCAACCTCATCCAGATTAATATAAATTTTATCTTCTACTTCAATGGCATCACTTATTTTGTTGTTAAAAGCACCATCTAACATATCGAAAAAAGAGGTGTCACTTCCTATAGTTGGTATATCACCTTCAAATTTTTCATGGGCAAATTTTAATACCGATAACTTTTCAAAAAGTTCCGATACTTCAGCATGCATTTTAACAACGTCTTCTTTTCCTTTTAACTTAAGGATTCTGTGTGCAATACTTATCAATTCCGACTCTAACTTCTTCTTCATTGTTATAAATTTTAAATTATTGCTATTTAGGCTTTTGTTTTTTAATAAATTTACGCCACCTTTATACAAACGAATAATCGTTTTATTTTAGTGTTAAAATTACAAAATGTTTCTTGAAAATACAGTAAATCATAAAGAACAATTTGGATGGATTGAAGTTATCTGTGGCTCAATGTTTTCAGGAAAAACCGAAGAACTAATCCGAAGGCTTAAACGCGCGCAATTTGCCCGACAAAAAGTAGAGATTTTTAAACCTACCATTGATGTGCGTTACAACGAAGATATGGTAGTGTCGCACGATGCCAACCAAATTCGTTCTACCCCCGTTCCTGCAGCGGCTAATATCCCTATTTTGGCCGATGGCTGTGATGTCGTTGGCATTGACGAAGCCCAGTTTTTTGATGACGAAATTGTACGTGTTTGCAATGATTTGGCCAACAAAGGTGTTCGAGTTATTGTAGCTGGACTTGATATGGACTTTAAAGGCAATCCCTTCGGCCCCATGCCCAATTTAATGGCAACTGCCGAATATGTTACCAAAGTCCACGCTGTTTGTACCAGAACAGGCAATTTAGCGCAATACAGTTACCGAAAAGGGAAAAATGATAATTTGGTGTTATTAGGTGAAGTTGACGAATACGAACCTTTAAGCAGAGCCGCTTATTACAAAGCCATGACACGCGATAAAGTTAGAAACATGAAGGTGAATGATGCCGAAGAACTGACTCCAAAAACCCAAAACCCGGATGCCTAAAGCGCAAGAAACCGTACTTGAAATCGATTTAAAAGCTTTAAAACATAATTTTGAACACTTAAAATCGAGAATAAACAACCATACCAAATTTATGGCGGTGGTTAAAGCGTTTGCTTATGGAAGTGACGCTTGCGAAATTGCCAACTATTTACAAGATCTACCTGTAGATTATTTTGCCGTGGCTTTTGTACATGAAGGTGTAACGCTTAGAAATGCTGGTATTACCAAACCTATTTTAGTATTACACCCACAGGCGGTAAATTTTAATGCTTTAATAGAAAACCGTTTAGAGCCCAATTTATATAACACCAAAATTTTAAACGAGTTTATTTCTATCGCTTCTGCGGAAAAACAACATGACTATCCTATTCACATAAAGTTCAATACCGGTTTAAACCGATTGGGGTTTTCTGAAAATGACGTAGATTATATTGTTTCAAAAGTAAATGAAACTTCAGCAGTAAAAATAAAATCCATTTTTTCACATTTAGCAGCTAGCGAAGACTTAAACGAAAGGGATTTCACCATAAATCAAATAGAAACATTTAAAAATATAGCAAAAACGCTTATTAATGCTATTGGCTACAAACCATTGCTTCATATTTGTAATACTTCTGGCATTTTAAATTATCCAGAAGGCCATTTTGATATGGTTAGAAGTGGTATTGGAATGTATGGCTTTGGAAATTCGGAAAAAGAAAACAAAAATTTTAAACCTATTGGTACTTTAAAAACGATTATTTCCCAAATCCATGCTATTGAAAAAGGCGCATCTATAGGCTATAATCGTACTTTTAAAACCGACAGATTTTTAAGATCGGCAACGCTGCCTATTGGACACGCTGATGGCATTGGCAGACAATACGGTAAAGGTAAAGGATATGTAATAATCAATCATCAAAAGGCTTATATTCTAGGAAATGTATGCATGGATATGATCATGGTTGATGTAACAAACATTGATTGCAAAGAAGGCGACGAGGTGATCGTTTTTGGTCCCAATACTACCGCCGAAAATTTAGCCGAAACTGCTGGGACTATTTCATACGAACTTATAACAGCTATTTCGCAAAGAGTAAAACGGGTTTTCTTGAAATAAAAAATATAAAATTATCATTCTTTTATTTATTTTAGTGATTTACTAACCAATAAACTTATAATTTATGTTAAAAGAGTTTAAAGATTTTGCAATGAAAGGCAACCTTGTAGACATTGCGGTTGCTTTTGTAATGGGTGCTGCCTTTAATAAAGTTGTCACTTCATTTACTGCTGGAATTGTATCACCATTAATTGGGTTGATTTTTAATTCTGACTTTAACGATTTAAAATATGTTATTACACCAGGAGTTGCCGATGAAGCGGGTACTGTAACTGGTGAAATTGCTGTACTTTATGGAAGTTTCCTAACAAGTTTAATTGACTTTATCATTGTTGCATTCGTTATGTTTATGATTATAAAAGCGATTAGTAAAATGAAGAAAAAAGAAGAGGAAGCTCCAGCACCACCAGCAGGACCAACACAAGAAGAATTGCTTATTCAAATCAGAGATTTGCTTAAAAAATAACAAAGTGTTAAATATATAACAACGTGTTATTTGTTGTTAAAAAGCTCTCGTTTTTAGAAAACAAGGGCTTTTTTTTGATCCTAAAATATAATTATTACTTAGTTTTGCCTCGTAAATTTTATTGAATCTTTAAATCAAATTAAAATGAAAGTAGCTGTAGTTGGCGCCACTGGAATGGTTGGTGAAGTGATGCTAAAAGTTCTTGCTGAACGCAATTTCCCAATAACTGAATTGCTTTTGGTAGCATCTGAACGTTCTGTTGGAAAAAAATTAACATATAAAAATAAAGAATACACCGTCATTGGTTTAGCCGATGCTGTGGCTGCAAAACCGCAAATCGCTATTTTTTCGGCAGGAGGGGACACATCGTTGGAATGGGCACCTAAGTTTGCTGAAGTTGGTACCACTGTAATTGATAACTCTTCGGCTTGGAGAATGGACCCTACTAAAAAATTGGTAGTCCCAGAAATCAATGCACACGAGCTAACTAAAGACGATAAAATTATAGCAAATCCTAACTGCTCGACCATTCAAATGGTGTTAGCATTATCGCAACTTCATAAAAAATATAAAATGAAACGCGTGGTGGTTTCAACTTACCAATCGGTTTCAGGAACTGGTGTTAAAGCGGTTAAGCAATTAGAAAACGAAATGGCAGGTATTGAAGGTGATATGGCTTATCCTTACCCAATTAACAGAAACGTACTGCCTCACTGTGATACATTTTTAGAAAATGGCTATACTAAAGAAGAAATGAAATTGGCCAGAGAGCCTCAAAAAATATTTAATGACAAAACATTTTCTGTAACAGCTACCGCAGTGCGTGTTCCTACTGCTGGAGGGCATTCAGAATCTGTAAACGTGCAGTTTGAAAACGATTTTGATTTAGCTGATGTTAGACAAATAATCAGCAATACTCCTGGTGTTGTTTTACAAGATAATACAGCAACCAATACCTATCCTATGCCCATATTAGCGCATGATAAAGATGAGGTATTTGTGGGGCGTTTACGTAGAGACGAATCCCAACCAAACACACTAAATATGTGGATTGTTGCCGATAACTTACGTAAAGGGGCTGCTACCAATGCCATTCAAATTGGAGAGTATTTAATAGCAAACAACTTAGTATAATTTTCAATAGGATTCTATATCTTATTGAGACTAAAAAGCATAGTTCTATGTCAGACTGAGCTTGTCGAAGGCCTTTATTGCCTCTTCTTTCGATAGCTTCGACAGGCTCAGCTTGACAGGCTATTTTAACTTACTGATAATCAATATCGGTTTCGACAAGCTCAACCTGACAAATTAAATTTAAAGGACTTTTTAGAAGACAGCTTTTTTTATAATCAATCGTTTTGTTTAATAAAATAGAGTTCCTTATTTGTTGAAGCTATTCTCATGATAGTTTGAAAAATATACTCACAAACCATTTTCTCACCTTCTAAATTTATTAGCTCTAAAGTATCCTCAGGCGTATGGTATTGCGGATGCCCGCCTGTATGCATTCCCATTACTGAAATTCCTTTTTTATAAAACGACACATGATCAGAACCCCCTACCGATCCTGCATGGACCACCGGGTTCAAACCTAAACTTTTTCCTAAATGGGTCATAAAATCTACGCCTCCTGGAAACGTTCCCGCGCCTCCCATATACACCTGCTTTTCTTCATTAAGTCGACCCACCATATCCATATTAATCATAAGCTTCATCTGTTCCAAAGGCACGATAGGGTGTTCAACAAAATATTCACTTCCCAACAGTCCTTGCTCTTCAGCTCCAAAAGCAATAAATATAATACTGCGTTTTAATTCTAATTTGTACCCCACTAACTTTTCTGCTATTTCCAATAAAGCTGCAGTGCCACTAGCATTATCATCGGCTCCAAAATGAATGGTGTGTTTTTTATCCGATTTTGAAGAAGGACCACCCAAACCTAAATGATCATAATGTGCCCCTAAAATAATATATTCATTTTTTAAAATGGCATCATTACCTTCAATAAAACCTATAACATTCCAAGTAGATACCAATGGTTTTTCCGCTACACCTTCTTCTGCCCTTAATCTGGCTTTAAAATGTTGCTTATATCCTCCTTTAAAAGATTCAATTCCCGATTTTTTAAAATCTTTCTCCAAATATTTCACAACACGCTTATTAGTTTTGCCACCCGGATAACGTCCTTCATTTTTTCTTGAAGTTAAAAATTTAATATGCTCCTTAATCTCGTGCTTGGTAATATCTGACTGAGAAAACAACGAAAAACAATTTGCTATTAATAATAACCCTAAAAAGACCTTCTTCATAACTAAAATTAATTTATAAAATGTATAAGTAAAAGTACAGCTATTACTATGTAAAATTTAAACTTTTAAGACCAACAACACATACTGAGGGATTTTCGTTATTTTTGAATTCATTGCAAATCAATAATTATATGAACAAATTAATTATTAGTATTGCAGTCGCTATAAGCTTTATGGCTTGCAAACAGAACCCTGTAGAAAAAAAAGTGCCAGTGAATTATCCTGAAACAAAGACAGTTGATAGTATAGACTCTTATTTTGGCGTTAAAGTTAACGACCCTTACCGTTGGCTAGAAGACGACAGAAGCAAGGAAACAGAAGCTTGGGTAAAAGCTCAAAATAGGGTAACCAACAACTATTTGGACAATATTCCGTTTAGAAACGAACTTAAAGAACGCCTTTCAAATCTATGGAATTACGAAAAAATAAGTGCGCCATTTAAAGAAGGCAACTATATGTACTTTTCTAAAAATGATGGTTTACAAAATCAATATGTTATTTATAGGAAAAAGATTGGTAGTGAAAACGAAGAACTGTTTTTAGATCCCAATACGTTTTCGAAAGACGGGACAACATCTTTAGACGCTTTAAGTTTTTCAAAAGACGGCAGTATTTTAGCATATTCCATTTCTGAAGGAGGTAGTGATTGGAGAAAAATTCTAATCATGAATGCCGAAACGAAAAAGATTATTGAAGACACTCTTATTGATGTAAAATTCACTCAAATATCTTGGTATAAAAACGAAGGATTTTACTATTCCAGTTACGATAAACCTAAAGGGAGTGAGCTTTCGGCAAAAACAGACCAGCACAAAGTATATTATCATAAACTTGGAACGCCTCAAAGTGAAGATGCTCTTATTTACGGTGGAACACCAGAAGAAAAGCACCGATACATTTATGCCAATGTTACAGAAGATAATAGATATCTAATCATCACACCGCGTATTTCAACATCAGGAAATAAACTCTTTATAAAAGATTTATCACATAAAAACAGCCAATTAATTTCTATCTTAAATCATACCGATAGTGATTCACAAGTTATTGAAAATGAAGGCAGCAAATTATTTATAGTAACCAACCTAAATGCTCCAAACAAAAAAATAGTTTCAGTGGATGCTTCAAACCCAACCCCAGAACATTGGGTAGATGTAATACCGGAAACCAAATTTGTTTTAAACCCATCAAAAGGAAGTGGTTTTTTCTTTGCGAATTATATGGTTGATGCCATATCTAAAATTAAACAATACGATTACAACGGTAAATTAATAAGAGAAATAGAATTACCAGGATTAGGAACTGCTTCTGGTTTCTCTGGAAAAAAAGAAGATACGACGTTATATTATTCATTCACTAATTACAATACACCTTCAAGTATTTATTCGTTAAACCCTAAAACAGGTGACACCAATTTATATTGGTCACCAGACATCGACTTTAACAGTAATGACTACGAAAGTAAACAAGTTTTTTTTAATTCAAAGGATGGCACTAAAATCCCTATGATAATCACCCATAAAAAAGGCTTGAAACGGGATGGCAAAAACCCAACCATGCTTTATGGCTATGGCGGTTTCAACATTAGTTTAACACCTGCTTTTAGTATTACCAACGCCGTTTGGATGGAACAAGGCGGTATTTTAGCTGTACCAAATTTGCGTGGTGGTGGCGAATATGGCAGAAAATGGCATGATGCAGGGACACAGTTAAAAAAACAAAATGTATTTGACGACTTTATCGCTGCCGCGGAATACTTAATAAATAACAAATACACGTCTTCAAATTATTTGGCGTTAAGGGGAGGTTCAAATGGCGGTTTATTGGTAGGTGCTGTTATGACTCAGCGACCTAATTTAGCAAAAGTGGCATTGCCAGCGGTCGGGGTTTTAGATATGTTACGTTATCATACCTTTACTTCAGGTGCAGGTTGGGCTTTCGATTATGGTACAGCCGAACAAAGCAAAGAGATGTTCAACTATTTAAAAGGCTATTCCCCTGTTCATAATGTGAAAGCTGGTGTAGAATATCCCGCGACTTTAATCACAACGGGCGATCATGACGACCGAGTGGTACCGGCACATAGCTTTAAATTTGCTGCTGAATTGCAAAGTAAGCAAACAGGGGCAAACCCAACTTTAATTAGAATAGAAACAGATGCAGGCCATGGTGCCGGAACACCTGTAAGTAAAACTATTGAGCAATATGCTGATGTTTTTGGGTTTACACTTTTTAATATGGGGTTTGATCAATTACCAATGAAAATCAATAAAAACTAAAGTATTCTTTATGTGTCGGTTCGAGCGCAGTCGAGAACTATTTTAAGACATCTCGACTGCGCTCGATGTGACATTAATTTATTTATGCTACAAGTAAACAACCTGACATTCCAATACAAAAAACAACCTATTTTAAAAGATATTAATTTCTCTGTTAAAACAGGTGAACATTTTGCCATTATAGGTGAAAGTGGTTCAGGAAAAAGTACGCTTCTAAAATTACTTTACGGGACTTACGATTTAAATGAAGGTCAGATTTTTTGGAAAGACAAGGAAATATTAGGTCCAAAACACAACCTCATCGTTGGTCCTGAATTCATGAAATACGTGGCTCAGGAATTCGATTTGATGCCTTTTATTACAGTCGCCGAAAATATTGGTGCGTTTCTTTCTAATTTTTATCCTGATGAAAAACAAGCGCGCATAAAAGAGTTGCTGGAAGTGGTAGAGCTACAGTCCTATGCCAATACAAAAGCGAAAGAATTAAGCGGCGGACAAAAGCAACGGGTTGCTATAGCAAAAGCCATTGCGAAACAACCCGAGGTATTGCTACTCGATGAACCTTTTAGCCATATTGATAATTTCAAAAAACAATCGCTACGCCGAAGTCTTTTTAAATATCTGAAAGAAAAACATATCACTTGTATTGTCGCTACACACGATAAAGATGACGTGCTTTCATTTTCTGATCAGATGATCGTATTGCACGATGCCAAAATTATGGCAAAAGGCACTCCTGAACAACTATACAAGAACCCACAAAACAAATTGATTGCTTCATTTTTTGATGAGTTTAATGATATAGAAAATTATGGCATTGTCTATGCAAATCAATTGAAATTAGTCGAAAATTCAAACTTAAAAGCAACGGTTAAACACGCTTATTTTAAAGGAAGTTATTACTTAATTGAAGCCGATTTGAATGGTAAAATGGTGTTTTTTGAAAGTGATATTGATTTAGATAAAAAATTAAATATTTGTCTTTCTGTATTAAAATAATCTAAAAAGTCAAGATGAGTTCTAAAATATCTTTTCAATTTTAAACTGTTGCTCCCTAAAAACAACCGCATTCCCCACTGTTTTTCCCATAAGCAATTGCCCAATAGGCGTATGGGGCGAAATAGCATAAAATACGTCGTTATCTACTTTTAGTTCACCGGCACTTATAGCAATAAAATAGTTGCTTTTATTGGTGTAAACAACAGATCCCAAACCAATAAATTCTGAAGTATTTGAAATTTGTATCTTCGATAGGCTTTCTTTGGTTTTTTGAATTTCCGCCAATTGACTTCCTGCTTTTTCACGTTCCAATTGCAGCATCGCCCTACCTGTTTCGTGTTTATCACCAGCACTACTTTTGGTTTCAGAGGTTAAAGATTCCTGTATTTCGTTAATAGTATTTTGAATCGTATTAAATCTGTTTTCAACAAAATCAAAGCATTGTACATACAGCTCTTTTTTAATTTCTAAACTCGAAGCCATAGCTTAATCGTAATTTAAAGGACCAAAAAAGCGCATTTGACGTGTTATCCAATTCTTTCTACCTTGAATATAATTGGTTGCAGGATTAGCTCTGTATCGTAACGGACTAGGCAGAATGGCGGCAATGGCAGCAGCTTCTTGTTGACGTAAATTGGCAGCCGATCTTTTAAACCAATGTTGCGCTGCGGCTTCGGCACCATAAATACCGTTACCCATTTCAATGCTGTTTAAATAGACTTCCATAATACGCTCTTTAGACCAAATTAATTCTATTAAAAACGTAAAATAAGCCTCTAAGCCTTTACGTAACCAACTACGCTGTGGCCACAAAAAAACGTTTTTTGCTGTTTGTTGGCTAATGGTACTTGCGCCTCTGGTACGCTTGCCTTTTTTGTTGTATATGAGCGCTTTTTCAATGGCTTTCATATCAAACCCATGATGGTTTAAAAAGTTTTGATCTTCGCTACAAATCACTGCTAATTGCAAGTTTTTGGAGATGTGGTCTATAGATTCCCAATCGTGTTTCCAAACGATATCTTTTCCATCTATTTTTTGTTCAACGGTTCGTATAACCATGAGTGGGGTAACAGGAATGGGCATCCACTTAAATACAATAACCAATCCTATAGAAATTGCAAAAAACCAAAGGAGCCCTTTAAATAAAAACCTAAATAATTTTCTAATCATGATATGCTATTAATTGTGCTAATTCCTTTCCTACCAAACTCCCAATGGCAATTCCCATACCGCCGAGTTTTACACCGCAATATACATGATTACCCAATGATTTTACAATAGTATTTTTTAGTTTTCCAACGCCCATAATACCACTCCACCTTTGTTCAATTTCAAACGGAATTTCAGGTAAAATAACCGTTTTTAGTATACTTTCCAATTTGTTTTGAATAATATAGGTTTGAGCAAAATCGGTTGTTTCTTCACCTTTAAAATCTAGGTTTCTGCCACCACCTAACAAAATTCGATTATCAATGTTTCTAAAATAATAAAAACCTTTGTCTAAATGAAACGTGCCTTTTATATGGAGATTATCTATAGGTTTTGTAATGAGCACTTGTGCCCGTGCTGGCTTTACATCTTCTTTTATAAGTTGCGTTGCAAAACCATTAGTAGCAATACATAGTTTTGATGTTGAAAACTCGACCGAATTGGTTTTTATTTTTACTGAATCGACAGCTTCTGAAAAGCCTTCAACCGTTATGTTATTTAATATTTTGATACCTTTTGATTGTGCTTTTTGAAGGAGAGCTTCCATCATCTTTCCTGTATCTATCTGTCCTTCAAACGGATTAAAAATATAATGCTCTTTTACCTTTTTAAAATGAAAACTGTTTGGTTTCATGCTGAAAACATCCTTTTTAAATATAGGTTGAAGCAATCTATTGATGTCTACTTGTTTTGAAAGACATGCTTCAAACAAATCATCATCATTTAAAAACAACTCATATCCACCATAGTTTTGATAATTTATAGCGCGCTCACCCAAAGTTTCTTTTAACAGCTGTAAACCATTCACACGCTTTTTTACCAGATTAAAAACCTCTTCTTCTGAATGCGATTTTAGGTCATCAAGTATTTCACTAAGGCTACCAAAACAGGCAAATCCTGCATTTTTTGTGCTGGCACCTTGTGGCAACATACCTTTTTCCAATATTAATATGTTGGCTTTAGGGAATTGGTCTTTTAACCGTAAGGCACAACTTAATCCCACAATACCGCTCCCAACAATAGTGAAATCTATGTTGGTAAACCATGATTTTATTTCCCAGTAAGAGAGAGTCATTTTTGGTTGATGGTTGATGGTTGATGGTTGTTGGTTGATGGTTGTTGGTTGATGGTTTTTTTGAACCAACTTTGAAATTATAATCTCTTTAGCTTTGCAACTCTGCAACTTTGTAACTTTGTAACTTTAAAAAAAGCAAAAGGAACACCATAAAAAAACTCCGAAATTGCTTGCGGAGTCTTTACTATTTATTCTTCAACTTGTTTTTCTATAACAAAATCTTCCATAAATTTAGTGGTATAATTTCCAGCTAAATAATCTGGATGCTCCATTAATTGTCTGTGGAATGGAATGGTGGTTTTTACACCTTCTATTACGAATTCGTCTAAAGCACGCTTCATTTTATTGATGGCTTCTTCTCTGGTTTGCGCCGTTGTGATTAACTTGGCAATCATAGAATCGTAATTTGGCGGAATGGTATAACCTGCATACACGTGGGTGTCTAAACGCACACCATGACCTCCTGGGGCATGTAACGTTGTGATGGTTCCTGGTGATGGACGGAAACCATTAAACGGGTCTTCAGCATTAATACGACACTCGATGGAATGTAATTTTGGTAAATAATTTTTACCAGAAATTGGCACTCCTGCAGCCACAAGAATTTGTTCACGAATTAAATCGAAATCGATAACTTGTTCTGTAATGGGGTGTTCTACCTGAATACGCGTATTCATCTCCATAAAGTAGAAATTACGGTGCTTATCTACTAAAAACTCGATGGTTCCTGCACCTTCGTATTTAATATATTCTGCTGCTTTAACTGCGGCTTTTCCCATTTTTTCACGAAGTTCATCGGTCATAAATGGTGAAGGTGTTTCTTCGGTTAGTTTTTGATGGCGACGTTGGATAGAACAATCTCTTTCCGATAAATGACATGCTCTTCCAGTAGAGTCTCCCACAATTTGGATTTCAATATGTCTTGGCTCTTCAATAAGTTTTTCCATGTACATATCGTCATTCCCAAAAGCCGCTTTACTTTCTTGACGTGCAGAATCCCAAGCATCTTTTAAGTTTTCCGGTTTCCAAACGGCACGCATACCTTTTCCACCACCACCGGCAGATGCCTTAAGCATAACTGGATAGCCGGTTTTTTTGGCTACTTTTTCACATTCTTCAAATGACTTTATAACCCCTTCGCTTCCTGGAACACAAGGTACGCCTGCAGCAATCATGGTAGATTTTGCATTGGCTTTGTCTCCCATTCTGTCAATCATTTCTGGAGAAGCACCAATAAATTTTATACCGTGTTCTTCACATATCTTTGAAAATTTAGCATTTTCAGATAAAAACCCATAACCAGGGTGAATAGCGTCTGCATTAGTAATCTCAGCCGCCGCAATAATATTGGATATTTTTAAATAAGACAAACTACTAGATGGAGGTCCTATACAAACGGCTTCGTCTGCAAATTTAACGTGCAAACTTTCTGCATCGGCTGTAGAGTAAACAGCAACTGTTTTTATGCCCATTTCTTTACAGGTTCTAATAACACGCAATGCTATTTCCCCTCTATTGGCAATCAATACTTTTTTAAACATAATTTTATAAAAATTATGAATTCAGAATTCTGAATTCTGAATTAATTAAGATGGATCTACTAAAAATAATGGTTGATCGAATTCAACAGGTGAAGAATCGTCAACTAATATTTTAACTATTTTACCTGAAACTTCAGATTCGATTTCATTGAAAAGTTTCATAGCTTCTATAATACAAAGCACATCGCCTTCAGCAATGGTTTGTCCAACCTCTACAAATAATGGCTTATCTGGAGATGGTTTTCTATAAAAAGTTCCAATAATTGGCGATTTTATAGTGATGTATTTTGAATCTTCTGTTGCTGGAGCAACGGACGCAGAAGGTTCCGCGGTTGGTTTTGCTTCAGAAACTGGCACTGCCATTTGTGGCATTTGAGCCGCTACAGGCGCATAATGCACTGCTGTTGTTTCTGAATCTGATCCTGTTTTTATGGTGATTTTAATATCATCCATTTCTAGTTTAACCTCGCTTGCCCCTGATTTGGCAACAAACTTGATTAAGTTTTGAATTTCTTTAATATCCATAATCTTACTAATTAGTTAATGGTTAGTTTACTGAATTATATGCCCATTTTAAATAAATGGCACCCCAATTAAATCCGCCTCCAAAAGCGGCAAAAATTATATTATCTCCTTTTTTAAGTTGTGATTCATAGTCACTTAATAGTAATGGTAACGTAGCAGAAGTCGTATTACCATACTTGTGAATATTAATCATTACTTTCTCTTCTTCCAATTCGATGCGTTGTGCAGTAGCGTCAATAATACGCTTATTTGCTTGATGCGCAGCCAACCAATCAACATCCTCTTTTGTTAAATTATTACGCTCTAATATTTTTACAGTGGCATCTGCCATGTTGAATACCGCATTTTTAAATACTGTTTTCCCTTCTTGAAAAGCATACTGCCCCCCTTTTTCTATGGCTTCTGGGGTTATTGGAAATGAAGAACCTCCGTAGGTAGCCTGTAAAAACTCCCGACCTGTTCCGTCACTTCTTAGATATTCATCCTGAAGTCCCAAACCTTCTTCATTAGGTTCGAATAAAACGGCTCCTGCTCCGTCACCAAAAATAATACAAGTGGCTCGGTCTTTATAATTGATAATTGAAGACATTTTATCGGCTCCAATTAACAATACATTTTTATAACGGCCAGATTCAATATAACTGGCTGCTACGGACATACCGTACAAAAAACTAGAACATGCAGCATCCATATCGAATGAAAATGCATTTACTGCACCTATTTCGGTAGCCGTAAAAGAAGCCGTTGAGGCCGCTTTCATATCTGGAGTTGCGGTTGCAACAATAACAAGTTCAATAGTTTTAGGGTCTATGCCTTTTTTATTAATAAGGTCTTGTCCTGCTTTAATAGCTAAGTAAGAAGTTCCTTTTCCTTCGTCTTTAAGAATTCGACGCTCTTTTATTCCTGTTCTAGAAGTTATCCATTCATCATTAGTATCAACCAATGTTTCAAGAATTTGATTGGTTAATACGTATTCTGGCACATAAGCACCAACAGCGGTTATTGCTGCTGAGATTTTTCCCATAACTTTATAGTTAAATTGATCAAAAAATCATTAAAATTGAACAAAAACGCTCAAAATGTCGCGAAAACTACTAAAATTTGACGAAACATTGTGCAAATTACGTGTTTTTGTCCTTTAGAAAAAGCATATCATAAAAAAAACGCTCACATGTGAGCGTTTTATTATATGCGTGCATACAATTTATGCTACGTTTTCTACAGCTTCAGAGTTATCAATTAACACTTGACCTCTGTAATATAATTTTCCTTCGTGCCAGTGAGCTCTGTGGTATAAATGTGCTTCACCAGTTGTTGGACAAGTAGCAATCTGTGGCGCAGTTGCTTTGTAATGTGTTCTTCTTTTATCTCTTCTTGTTTTCGAGATTTTTCTCTTAGGATGTGCCATTTTTTATGTTTATTTATCCGTTAATAGTTTCTTTAATGTATTCCAACGAGGATCGGTTTCCTCTTCAGTTTCTTTTTCTTCCTTAAGCTTTGGGCTTAATTCTTCTAACTTTTTAAGTATATCGGAATCTAAAGTTCCGTCTTTAACTCCAGGATGTACGCGTTTAATTGGTACAGCAAGTACAATTAATTCGTAAATATATTGTTGTATGTTAATTTCGTATGTTCCGTGAGGTACAATAAGAATATCAATAAACTCATCATTGTATTCATCTCCAAACTTTACCACTAAATCGAACTCATTTTTTATGGTCTGATCGAAAGGTTCGTTTGTTAAATCGCAATTAACATTTACAAATCCTGAAATTTTAAAGTTTAATTCTAATAACGTAGTTTTCTTGTCCAATACAAGATCTACGTTAACATTTACATCATTAAACTCTTCATACTCAAAATATTCAAAGAACGTTTTCTCAATTTTATACTCAAAATGATGCTTTCCAAACTTTAATCCTACAAATGGGATTGTAAACTCTTTTAATGGCTTCATTCTCACATCTATTTTGAGCCTGCAAATATATAAATTTTTATTTAAGCTACATTACTTATAAACATTTTTTTGTTTACATCTTTTGATTTGATTTTTTCAAGGGGTTTGACGTAAGTTCTTCATAATCAAATCTATTTTTAAATATTTGAATAGCAGCAAAAACAGCTTCCTTAAAAGAGTTCTCGTCTGCTACCCCTTTTCCTGCAATTTCGTAGGCTGTTCCGTGGTCTGGAGAGGTTCTAATTTTATTCAACCCCGCAGTAAAATTAACGCCTTGACCAAAAGACAGTGTCTTAAATGGGATCAAGCCTTGATCGTGATAGGTGGCTACAATGGCATCAAAATTTTTATAATTATTGGAGCCAAAAAAGCTATCGGCAGCATACGGTCCAAACACTAATTTACCTTCTTCTTTGATTTTTTGAAGTGTTGGTCTTAAAATCGTATCGTCTTCATTACCAATAACACCATTATCGCCTGTGTGCGGATTAATACCTAAAACGGCTATTTTGGGTCTAACTATATTAAAGTCTTTTAAAAGTGAATTATAAACAGCATTTATTTTTTTAATGATTAAAGCTTCGGAGAGGTGCTCTACAATATTTTTTACGGGCACATGGTCTGTTAGCAATCCAACCCTTAATGTGTCGGTTACCATAAACATAAGGCTTTCGCCTTCTAATTGTTGGGCCAAATAATCGGTATGCCCCGGAAATTTAAATGCTTCGGACTGTATATTGTGTTTATTTATAGGCGCAGTAACCAAAACATCTATTTGACCGTCTTTAAGTGCTTTTGTTGCCATTTGTAAAGACTTAATGGCATACGCTCCTATTTTAACATCTTCTTTGCCAAACTCAATATTTACAGGTTCATTCCAGCAATTAAATACATTAACCTTTCCAAAAAGGAGTTGATTTAAATTGTTAATGCTGTTAAAATTGATTTCTGAATTAAAATGTGTTTTAAAAAAATTCATGGCTTTTGCCGAAGCAAAAATAACTGGTGTACAGAATTCTAACATTCTAGAGTCTTCAAATGTTTTTAAAACAATTTCTCCACCAATGCCATTTAAATCACCTATTGATATGCCAACTACTATATTTTCTGATTTCTTCATTAAGAATGACAACTTTTGTTTGTAATTTTGATATTTATTCCAAATAAATACCAAAATAGTCTATTAAATTTGTTTCTTTTTAATCAGTATGTCCATATAAAATATAACCATAACTGAGACTATGTTTAAATTTTCTATTTTATCTGAACAAAAAATAACTCAAATTAATAACCCCTTGAAATTCATTTGGAATTACAAATTTAGTTAAATAAACAAACAATACTATGTTTACTGGAATAATTGAAGATATTGGAACCGTTTCTAATTTAAAAACAGAATTAGACAACCTTCATATCACTGTAAAAAGTACCATGACCCCCGAATTAAAAATTGACCAAAGTGTCGCACATAACGGGATTTGTTTAACGGTTGTTGCCATTAACAGCAATGAATATACTGTTACCGCCATAAAGGAAACCCTAAATAAAACCAATTTAAGCACTCTTAAAATTGGTGACCAAATAAATTTAGAACGCGCCATGAAACTAGGTGACCGACTTGATGGCCATATGGTGCAGGGACATGTGGACCAAACAGCAGTTTGTACCCATGTTGAAGAAACTAATGGAAGTTGGATGTTTTCTTTTGATTATGATGCTTCTCTTAATAATATTACCATTGAAAAAGGCTCGATAACCATAAACGGAACAAGTTTAACGGTTATAAATTCAAAAAAAGACAGCTTTAGTGTTGCCATTATACCTTATACCTATAACCACACAAACTTTAACACCTTTAAAAAAGGCACCGTAGTAAATTTAGAGTTTGATGTTTTAGGAAAATATGTATCTAGACTTTTAGAGCTTAGAACGCTTAACTAACCGTTGTTTTTTTTAAATAAGAGTTTTTTAGCCCCATAAAGCAAACCAACACAAACACCTAATAGCACACCGCCATCTATGGGCAACCCAGGCGGCGGCGGCCCAGGCGGCGGCGGATCACCTCCAGTTTGGGCAGCACATACAACACTTATTAATACAAATAAGATTGAGACAACTATTCTTTTGTTTTGTATTATCATGGTATACAAAGGTATAAAAAACCGAATAAGCAAAATAATTACATTGCGAAAAAATGTTCGTTAATCGTCCAAAATATTCGACAAAATGCAATTATTCTACTATTATAAACGATACTATTGTAAAAAAAGTATCTATCTGATATGAAAAAAATAATCCCTCATTTTTTATTATCGTAGCAAATATATATAAATATAGTACAGAAAAGAAATTAAAAAAAGATTGATTTATATTGATTATTAAACAAATAGCACTTTAAAAAGATAAGACCTCAATTAAGTTTTACTGTTTTAAATATACGCCCTTGATATAGATTGACCGCAAAAAGTCAATTTACACAAAACACCCATGAGAATAGCGTTCACATACCCGAAGATGATTATAAAGGGTGTTCTATCTGACAGCTCCCCGAAGTGTTCCTTCAAAAAATAGACATTCTTTAAAGTTGGGTTGTTGTGCGAAGTTGGGTTGCTGTGCGAAGTCTCCCGACTTCGCCTCTGCTAGCGCTCGTTTGTAACGAGTGCCCTTTAACAACTAACCAAAAAATCCAGCATCGTCTATTTCTAAAATCGTACTGTCATCTTGATAGTTTCTGGCACTAGAGTATTTCCATTCTACAGGGTTTGTTACAAAACCATTTTCAACTGGATTGTTATGTATGTAATCTATTTTTTGTTTTACAACCGATTCACTCCATAATTCTATAGGTTTATTATGATGCTGCCAAAATTGATATTTGCTTACATTACCTTGTTTCTTACCCGCTCGCTCAAACATCCATAAAAGCCATTCTTTTCTGCTTTCCTGTGGGTTATTTTCAATGGCTTCTATTACTTTTTTTGCCGTATGCTTTTTAAATGCTTGTAACAATTCCATGGGTTGCTCGTTGCTTGACCGAAATATAAAATGAACCCTTCGACCTAGCTCAGGACAGGCATGGCTGGGCATAAAACAATAGGCATAGACTTCCATACCCTTTTCCGCTCTGCAATAATGAATGCTGTCTGCCAAAACATTAAAATAAACGTGTCTTGTAAAAACGTCAAGCCAATATACTGTAGCGAACGATACAAAATATAAGCCCGCCTTGTTATGAAATTTATATTTTCTACTCATACTGAAAAATACAAAAAGCTATTCTAAATATTTGGAATAGCTTTATTGTTTTTATTATGGCTTTTGTTTGCCTTACTCTGTACGGCACTCGTTACAAACGAGCGCTAGCGGGGGGGCGTCAAAATATACTTCTTTTTTCTAGAAAACAATTCGTTTTGTTCTAATAAAAAATAATATTTTTTATTATCACTTTTAAACTTAATAAAACTTGCAGCAAAAAAATAGTATTTAATATCTTCTATCTCTGATCTTTTGAATACTTTTTCTTGAAAGTTAACATAAACAAATTGCTCATCAAAAGAAATATTATTGAGCTTATTTATTTTCAACAAATAAAGTAGAACAAATAATATAACAGCTACCGATAAAAGTAATAACAAAACTAAATCAAAATATTTTTCTCTATTATATAATATAATAGAAATTATTATCAAAATAAACAAGATACCAACAGTGATAATATAAAGAAATGTTCTTCCTTCTTTAAATGACAAATTTACCTTTTTACTCATACACTAAATTATTTAAAAATCTCTTTTTTTACTCCTACTCCAAATTCTACAACCACACCTGCTCCTATAGCAGCACCTAAACCATGTTGCCTATAAATTTGTGTTGAATTTTGTTTGAATAAATCTGTTTCAACACCAACTTGCAACAAAGATGTAAATCCAGCATTTCCATTCAATATTAATTTTTGGAGCCCTCCATTTGGTCGAGTTTCACCCTTATCATTTATTTCACTACCAGTAACACTCAAATCAACGTTTAAACCATAAAAAGAACCTCCAAACCCAGTATTCAACTCTAAATTTCTTCCATAAAAATCTTTTCCTCTAAAACCATTCTTTGAATCGAATGTAAGTAATGTTCTTGATAAAATATTTGCCTTAATAGCAAACAAATCAGATAAATCAGCGTTAACTTGCAACCCTGCTGAAACTTTAAAAGTATAATCAAATTTAGAAAAATCAAATTTTGGTCCTAAATCATCTACATTTTTAAACCTATGAAAAGTTAATTCACCAGTTTTAGGATCTGTATATCCAACCGTATGGTAACCTTTGGAATCGAATGGGTTTTTTGAGTAACGTGATCTGTAATCTGATATTTCATTAGATTGTAAATAATTTAAACCTTCATTGCTAATCCATCCATTTCCTGTTAAAAAATTACCTAGTTCTTGCCAAAATCCACCGTCAGAGTCAACTCCATTAATGGGATTATTTCCCATCCCCAAATAAGGGCTTGTATATTGCCCATAAGGATCCGTAGTCAACCATCTGCCAATCCTGCTATCCCAAAGCCTCAACTCAAAAGCTTCCTTTTGGGTTTCTTGATCTTTCTCCTGTCCCTGGTAGGCATAACGGTAGCTGTTTGCGCCGTCGTTGCGTCCTGGCATGGGCATCCCGAAGGGATAGTAATCAGTTGCAACTACAGCTTCAGGAGTGCTATTGTTTCTTTGTACTACAGCCCTAACATTGCCTAAATGGTCTGTTAATTGATACACACTGTTACCTCCTGTTCGGTAATACACCCCTAAACGACTGGCCCCATAAATGGTATGCTCTTTAGCCGCTCCATCTCGGTAAATAGCCAATGCGGTCCCTGCGGCATCCCTAACATAGTGTTCTATATAATCTAAATTGGTACTCCCTGAGATATAGGCCTCCTTTTTTACACGGTGCCCTTTATCATTGTAAAAGAACTTAACCAAAGGTACATTTTTTTTGGATACCTCGGTTACCAAACCACTTGCATTATATTTATACCTAATAATATTGGTTGGGTCGGCGATAGTAACATATTCATGATCTTCTATTAATTGCCCAATACTGTTGTATTTGTAGTTATCACCATCTTGGTCGCCAATATCGTCCGCTCCTGCCACATCGCCAGCTGCATCATCCACCCGCAACAACTGGTTGGGTTTATCTGCCTTATAGGTGTAGTTTAACTGGTCCATGGCTTTGCTTGTACCGTTTTTGTTACGGTTCAGGGTACGTATGTTACCATTGGCGTCATAAGTAATATCGAATACATTGTAATCTCCCGACTGGAACGTACTTGGTGTACCTGATACTATTTTGGCCGTAACCTCTTTACCTATGTCCGGTTTTGCATGAAACCCAGGCAACCATGTAACACTGTTGGTGGCGTTAAAATTTTTGGTAACATTTTCATGGAGGTTATCGTCAAAAATATTTATTGTTGAACCATCGCCCCCTGTATCATTATACTGTCCATAAATGGCATCGGTTAACCAATTGTTTTGGTTATAGTAGTAGCTATAGGTTCGTTCGGTATTGCTGGGGCTACCATTGTTAATTTCAATATCTTTATTGTTCCAACGTACTCCTTTTATATTGCCATTGAATTGGTTTTGGCCATAAGTAAAAGTGCCGATATCGTCCCTTTGGGTACGGTTATAATCTTTGTTATGGTAATCTATTTGCATGCTGAATAAATCACCTGGGTCATTACTACCGGTTAAATCAGATGGATTAATGGCTTTTAACTGGCCATTTAGGTTGTACACATAGTCTATTCCCTGTAAGGGCTCTCCATTTAAAGGCGCTATTTCCACACGCTTTAAGGCGCCTGTTTCGTAATATTTGTAATCGGCATGGGTGGTATATGTACTTCCGTTTGTAGAGGTCTCTACTTTTACCAAACTATTATCTACGGTGTCATAGGTGTAACGGTGTATAAAACGCTCGGTTGACGTATTTTTTTGGAAATCTACTTTTGTAACGGCTCCTGTTATTGGGTCGTACTCGTAATCTATGGTTTTGTTATTCTGTGCTCCTGTACCTAAGCCAGGAATATTTTGTACGATCCACTTTACACGTCCGTACACATCATAACTGTAATAAGTGGTTGTATTGTCATTTGATGTTTTTGCAACGTTGCCGGCCAAGAACGTTGGATTACCATAACTACTATGCACTCCTGTTAGATAACTTATATCGCTACTTTCCAAATAATCGTATTTGGTAAATTGTTGTTCTTTTTTACTCGAAAATGAAAATGTGGGCGTATCAGGATTTAAACCTGAAAACGCACCAACTGCAACGCCGCTCTCCACAGGCCTGCCCAAATCATCATAATTGGTATATGAGAATTCTTGATCGCTAGTGTTACCATCTGCATTTGGGTCTAACTGTCTTGAGTTTTGCGAAAAGCGTATTTGTCCATCCTTTCTATATAAGAACCATGCATCGCCTTCGTCTGGACTGTGGGCTTGGGTGAGTTGTCCTAAAGCATTGTACTCGAAAGTGGATTTTGGCTTTTGTGCTTTGGTAGCCCCAACGGGTTGGTAGGAAGCTATCAAACGGCCTGCTTCGTCATATTCGTTTAAGCTATAGTCATAATAATTTTCCCAGCATTCAACACTTACTATAGTGGCGGGCATTGTGGGGTCGGGATTATAACTGTCCAGATTGGTAATGGCTACACGATAGAACCCTGGTTCTAATGTGGTGGTGCTTGTTGTTACTTCTGCTTCCGTAGTTAAATCGAACACTTTGGTATTAATCCCTGAAACTGTATGGATTGTAAAGCCTTGGGCCCCTTCTGGCACATGTACGTCCACAAAGCCTTGTTCGCTGATACTTATGGTTGTAGTTCGCGGTGAGGCTCCCCCAACACGTGCTGCTGCCAAGGTTTTGCCATCTGAGTCTGTAAACATTACGGCTTCCCTTCCATGAACATCCCTGCTAATAGTTTTTATTACCTTTCTTTGGTCACTATCATAACTTGCATCCCCAAAAGCGACCGATTTTGAAAGTTCTTGACCCGCCGGCATGCTAAAGGTATAGCCTTGTAGCCAACTATCGGGTGTACCATCATTATTGGTATCTACTTTATTGCCTCCAAGGGTTTTAAGGGCCGCTCCTGGATTGAGCTCGCTGTAAATGGTTCTTGAAAAGGGATAAGAGGTGATGTCTTGATAACTATTACCCTTTGCCCTTGTGGCATTAGGGTCACTTGTATCGGTAACATTGTATGTACTGTAATACCGCCCCAATGTATTGGTTATAGTACTACTTAATGGTGTTGGTTGCTCTGTTTTATCTACTCCATTGACAATACCTTCATAATCGTTTATATTATACACTAAGTTATTTTCATTGTATACAAAACCAGTACTATACTGAAAGTCACCAGATTCGCGTACCGGCGCGCTCAAAGTACTTAATGCAGGTCGCCCTTGGGTATCATATAAGGTTTGTGTCGCCCAAGTTCTGCTTGTCTTAACATCTAATGTTTGACTTTGTGTACCCTTGCCCAAATCGTTAAAATAGGCTTTGGAACTCGCTGTTAATATGCCGTTAATAGCATAGCTTTTGGAAGTTATCCAGTTCATGTTTTCGAAACCAAACCCGCATCCGTTATTTTGAGTATCATAATGATAAGGACAATCATCCAGATTGTTTTGTACATATCCATCTGGTGGTGTTTCACCAGAATTGAGCGTAATGTATTCTGAATTAAAATTACCAAAGCCATCACCATCACTATCAGGATACCAATCAATTTTAGGTAAAATGTTCAAGTAACCCGTATCTCCAAGATAATCATTTCCCTGCTGGTAATCCTGATCATAAAATTCAACTAAAATCTTCACATTTGAACCTACTGAGGCTTCAGTAAAAGTAACATCAAAATCATAACCATCATTCTGAGATGGGTTCCATTCAACGGATCCTAAAGGATCCCATAGTATATTATATGCATAAATATTAATGTTTGGATGAGTAATATAGTTTTCAATGGTAAAGGTCACGGTCTCACCTTCAAAAAATTGGACATTACTTGGATCCTCACCGGTAGCTTTTATCGTAATAATTGGAGGAACTGGTGTTTGTGCATTTAATTTCGAACCAATTATAAATAAAAACAACGCTGGTATTAAATAGCCAAAAATATTTCGTTTATAATAATTATACATCTTTCTCTTTATTAAATTAATGTAACAAGCAATCATAATTTTGTAGTATCTAGTAAGTCTTAATAGTTATAATCATACTTATAATTATAATCATACTTATAATTATAATCGTTTTTTCTTATAAGTTTAAATCCACCCGATAACGGACCATTAAAGTCTACTACTTCGGTATAGGTTTTAATGAGCCTTCCAGCACTATCATATTCAAACCTTGTCGCCAAACCATTGTTACCTATCATATACCAGAGCTCGTCCCACTCATTGTACACATAGCCCGTCATGGAACTTGCTATAGGATGGAGTCGGAAATCGTCGAAATACACGGTGCCGCTAGCAGAAGTTACATAGACTGTTTCAGCACCAGAGCTTAGGTCTTCATAATGGGTTTTCAATACCCAATTGCCTGCAAAAATTTCTTCCCCATTAAATGCCTTTGTAATGCCTTTAATATTAATTCTGGCATTGACGTGAGCCGCTTTTTCTACCCATACCGAAACCTTATATTTTCCGGCACGATGCTCTCCATACAGCATATTGACCTCAAACCCTTTGGCTCCTAAACCGATGGCTATGGAACGGGCTCCGGTATGCGATTTGGTAGTATTTGTTGTTGAAGCCCTGACCTGCCCGTCAAAATATAATGTATTGGACGTTACATACTCTGCACCACTATAAAACATCTCGGTATAAGCCGCATTACTTACGGCCATTATCTTACTGTTGTTATCGCACATTTTTGTAGCAGCATAATTACCATTTATATCTTTAATTTCCAGTACTTTAGAAAAATCATTGTAGTTTGTTATTTCAGAAAGTTTTTGCCATCCTTCTACTTGTAAAGCATTTTCCCCATTCCAATTGAACGCAGTGAAACTTTGGTAGCTACCATCATAGTTTAAGTCACTTTTCCAAGTAAATTTTTTATGTTTACGCCAAATGTTATAACCCCAATCTTTCCATGTCTGAATTTGAGCATCATATAATTGCCAATCATCTATTGAAGATTTTCTAAAATATGATAATGTCTCAGCTTCTTGACTTAACATATTTTTATTATCTTCATCATCTGCCTTACTACCCATATTATTATATTTTCTAAAAGCTGATTCACTAATTGATTTAAATTCTGAGCCATTACTTGAAAATGAATATACCTCTTTAGCTTGCCCAGAAATAAGATCAAAATTACCAAAACGCGTTGTATAACTAAAGCCATTTTTATATTCAGTGCTTGATTTCAATAAAGATGGATACTTTATTCTCTTAGTATTATTTACATGCCAATTTTCTGGATGATTAGGTATATAATCAGGGTGTGATGGACTAAGGACAATACGTCTATACATTTGATAAGATTCTTCAACAACACCAATTTTATTAGGCAACTCATTTATTTCATAATATTCGTTAGTCAGCCTACTAAGTAATTGATCTTTAGAATTAAAGCTACTAACCGATAACAATTGACCAATACTATTTAAATTGTCTTTAATTTCATAGTTAGCGATATCTAAATATCCAACTCCTACAGCATTTGCTGTTGGTTGATATGCGTCTTTCCTTTCAACATTCAACTCATAAAAATCACCATATTTAATCTGTGTACTAGAACTTTTGTTCATTATGTTAAATTTATACACAGAACTACTGTTAACCTGATTATTATTATCTAGTGATTCTTGTTTAACATATTCATACATTGGTTTTGGTGCTGGCAACTCAAAACTGTAAGGCACTTCTTTTACAGATTCTGGAGCAAAGGGAACATAGGATACCCACCCTAAGCCATCTTGATTTTCACCATACTTATACTTAGATGTATAGGTATTAATATTATCTGCTATCGTTATATTTTTTACACGTATGCCTGCACCAACGTAGAATTCATTATTAAGGTTTGAAGTATTAAATTTAAGTTCTACATAATTTCCTTCGTTGTAACTATCTGTTATACCACAACTCATTGGTTGAACACAATTAGAATAAACATATTTGTTTTCAGTAATAATACTTAATGTGGGCTCAACTTTTATTATATATTTATCACCATTTGCAGGCAAGCTAATCTCTCTAATTATTGCTTGCCCTTCATATTTATCAAATTTATACGTATGCCGTTTCCTGAACCGATTTCCTGAACCATAATTAGAGTCAAAAGCAATATCATAACAGTAAGACAAGCTTAAATCAATCAAATCATTAACCTGTAAATTAAATATACTTTTACTTGGAAAACTTATATACCCATTAGAATCCCTTGCTCCAAGCGTTTTATCTTTACTGCGTAATACAATTTCATGAGATGTTAAAGATCTATATTGATTGGGCTCGTAACTAACTAAAACCTTCCCTCCAGTAGGTGTTATTATTTCACTTAGAGACCAAATTTCTGATTTTAAAACATTATAACCCCACTCATCTTGATGGTTAACGTTATAGATATAATTAGCATTATTAATTTTATTTATATAATTAAATCTATATGGGGGCATAACTCTTGCTCCTCTTTTACCATCAAAATACACTCCCGTAAGTGTTAATCTTCCTTCACTTGAAGCACCAGTATATGGGGTACCTTTAGCCAAAACGTCTGTCCCTGCGTTAATATGATCAAAATAAATTACTTTTATTGCATGATCCTTAACCACTTGCCAATTATCCGTTATGTCGAACACATTATTTTTCAAACCATAACTAGCTGTTCGAACTGGCACCTCAAAAACGTTGTCCTCATAAGGAAATTTAATATCTACATTTCCGGTTCCATTATTTCCTCCATAAGCCTTATCTGCTATATTATGTTCATTTTTTACTAAAATTATTCTATCCAACCGTAAGGTTTTATGCTCAGGGATAGTAAATCTTTCCTCATAATCATCGTCTTCTTGTTCTATGCCTTGCTTATGATCAACAGATGAGTATTGCCAATAAGGTGAACGAGCGTCTTCTCTTTCACTTTTTAAGAACAAAGCAGTGTGGGTTCTGGTTTTTACACGATCTAAAAAATATTGCTGTTTTATTCCTCTAACCCAAGACTTTACATCTGGATCTGTTTCATCAACCTGATATTCTTTTCCATAAGGACTTTGCCAAACAAAAGCATCATCCCATAATCCATACTCAAAACTTATCCAATATCCTAAATCGCCATCATCGACAATTCCATCTCCATTATCTACAAAATCTGGCCCCGTTACAGCTGTTAATAACCAATGAGTTGCATAAGGCTCTAGTTGTCTTTGCTCTTGGTATGCTTTGAATTCTGGTTCGCCTTTATGAAAATTAGACATACCATAAGTTCTAGATACTTTACAATAATTATATACCGGTAAACTATAATGGTAGGTTTTCCCATCAGCGGCTGTAATTATGTAAGCACCAATTCCGTCTTCAGGAAATTTAGATCTATCAAAACCCGTGGCTGAAGGGTGTAAAAATTCATCCATATCTACAACATTACCATAATTGTTTGTTCTATATCTATAGCCATCTGTCTTTAGAATTTCTTTATTGGTATAATGAGCTACATGATTTGATTTTTTAGGGACATTATAGCTTGTTGTTCCACTAGATTTTAAATCTCTTATTCTGCTACTGGAGTTTGATAGTATATTTGGAATTTCACTAGTGTTAGCAAAATCAATTTTTGAAACCTCTAAATACGAGCTAATTTCATTATCAAAATAATAAATGGGTTTCTTAATAATTCCCCAATCAGGATTATCATATACTATTGCATATCTACCCTCCAAAATTCTATTCTCTTGAATACCTCGGTAAGAAGGAACATCTCTTATTTTAGCCTGAATACTACCAGAAAGCCCCTGAGCCTGAACATTAAAATTATCATAGGCAGGTGAAATAGGGTTATTGCGATCTATATTAAATTCACTATCGAACAAATTACTTTCTTGCAGTGGTAATTCGTAAAAATCAGAAATACCAACTCCTACAAAATGAGTACCTGACACAAAATGCTCATTTAATGTAGATGCATAAAAATTAATTTTTTCTTTCTTCAATGAAAAATCAAAAAATCCAATAGGAGTAGGAACCATAAAAGCTATATGTCTACTACTTTGTTCTACGGAATAATCTCCTTGATTAAAACTTGTATAAAAACTATTTTTTTGATAACCCATAGCTGACACTCCAGATCCAGAAGCCGTAATACCCAAAGCAGAAACGGTCATTCCTACCCCTTGTGAAGAAAGATTAAACCCAAGAGATGCAACCGAGTTTGATAATGATATTGAATATGAGCCACTAGTAGAAGCCCCAACTTTAAACCCTGCTCCATTACTATTAAATCCTCCAGATATTCCTAAATCTCCATTACTAGAAATAGACATGCCAAAAGAAAGTCCAGATGGACTTGAATATCCTATTCCAATTGACCCACCATTAGTTCCGATAGATGCATTAATACCAACACTTCCATCACCTGCCTTTAATCCTAAACCAATACTAACATAACCACCCAAACTTTGGTTACTCCCCCATGAAAAACCAACACCTATTGAAGGGCCTCCAAATGCCGAATATCCAACACTAAAACTAGTATAAGATTGGAACTCACCTTCATCATAAAAATATTCTGAAATTTTAACATTATGAAAATCATCTGGTAATCCATTTACGCTTCTATTAATAGCTCCAGGGTTAATATTCCAGCCTAACCCTACCCAAGAGGCTTCCTGATCCATCGCTATTCCAGCATGATAAGATAAGGCTATGGGATAACCTCCCTCTGGAGATGGTACATTTAACAATGGTAAAACATAGGTAAAGTCTCCCGTTAGTAAGTTCACCATATCGGTAGCATCAACAGGTTCAAAACTGGCGGCTTCCGGGGCGTTTGGCCCTTGGGCGTGTAACACGTTTGTTGGTGTTAAAAAACTAAGGATGGCAATTACAAGGACGAGGTACTTTGCCTTTTTTTGGGATGGTGTTTTAATCATGATGGTATTATAATATTTGGTTTTCATTTTTATAGTCCCTTCGACAAGCTCAGGGGACAATGGTTTTTAGTTAATAGTGAATGGGCCCTAAATGGATTGCCTTGTCTTCTTCTTTATCATGGCTTTCTATTTACACTTCGACAGGCTCAGTGTGACATTTGTTATATTTTATCGTTTTATATTTTACAGATTGCTTTGGTGATTCCTTTTTTGCAATGGCTTTATTTATATTATTGATTCTATATCTTTATACTTTAACAATGTGTTTGTTCACGATATTTTCCTTTATAAAATCGGAAATTTGCAAACTGGTAACTAACATTGGCTTAGTTAAAAATAGCAGCTTCCATATATGCTTTTATAGTTTTTCTTACAATCTATAACCTAGACCTATTTTTAATAGGTTAACGTTCGTATTATATTTCACATCCGGTACTTCGTTGTCAACTTTGATTTTCACATAATCATACTGAACTTGGGCAAATAATCTGTTAGTTATATCGTATGCAACTCCTAAATTCAAATTTAATCCGCTCTCGGTTTTACTTGCTCCTGATAGCTCAATGCCATTATTTGTTCCAGATGCATCGAAAATCATAAAGGTATATCCAAGTCCAATAGCTGGATGGATTTTTTTTAGTGCCTCCAAGTCTAATTCAGCATACATTCTAGGCTGGACTAGATATGAATTAATGGTAACATTTAATGAACCATCATTTTGATTGGAGTTATTTACTAAAATCCCAGCATTAAATGACGCTCCAATGTTTATTAAATTCAAATCAGCAAATCTGAATTTAGCTCCAAGATCAATAATTCCACTATAATTTTCTCCAACAAAATTTTTGTCTATTGGAATTGGATAATTTAATTCGAGACTAAATTTCGAATCTTGAGAAAAAGATTTAATTGTAAAAATCAACAATAATCCTAATAATAATTTTTGTTTCATATTTCTGTTTTTTAATTGCCTACAACACCTTTTTAACAAATTGCTTTGGGCGTTCCTCTTCCGCAATGACACCCTTCGACAAGCTCAGGATGACAAATCGTTTAAAAATTCAATTTTGGTTCGTTATTCAATTTATTCGTTGGTACTTTAAACTTTACCTCGCCCGTGTACAGTCCCAAATCCTGTATGGTAAAGTTTAAATAGTCTTCCTTTAAATATTTTTCATCCCTGGGGTACACAAACATGATGGTGGTCGCCCTGCTCATGCCGTACATGCGGGGGTATATAAAGTCCGCCATTTCCAAGGTGTCCTTGCTTGGGGTATATACATGTACCTTTTTGTTCATTCCAAATGCCAGTTCGTTTACCATGGCCCCGAACTCGTTCCTGTTCTTTGGGGCGGTGCTCAACAGCTCCTGGTTGTTCTGGCTCATGCTTAAATTGAAATACATGTATTTATTATATTTTTCCCTTAATTCTTTTATTTGTGCCGAGCTTGGCGAAGCATCTCCCAGTTCCTGGTTTACCAAAGCGTCCGTGGGACGGTACATGAGGGTATAGTCCACCCCGTTTATGGTTTTGTGCTGGGTGTAGCCATTGGTTTCGTCCTTTATATAGTCCAACATAGCGGTCTCGTTGTTGAATGTTTTTTGGTGGCAGCTGGAAAACAGCACCACCATTATCAATAATGAGATGCCTCGTCGTTTCATGCTTCGCTCTGTCGGAATGACAAAGTGTTTCCTTTTTATTAATTTCAACTTGTATGCTCTAGTTTGTTTATTAATATTCCTCTTTCCTTGTTATTAAAACTGTTTTGATGTGCAATTGAGGCTTTCTAACTGATATTTATGGGATTCCCGCCTTCGCGGGAATGACAAAACTATTTTCCTTGAAATTCCGCATTGAGCCCCTTCAACACTTCTTGGGTCAAATCGGTCACTTCATCGGCGTACATGATATTACCGCCTCCGCTTGCCCCAAATATGATCTTGTACTTGTGCTTCTTACCGTATTCCTTTATGTAATCGTTGATATCGTTGATCACGGTCTGGGTGGATTTTTTGTCTTCTTCCTGGATCTGTTTTTGGATGGCCTGTTGGTAGTTGTTAATCTGCTGTTGTTTGTTGCCCAACAGTTGCTGCTTGAGCTCCAGTTCCTTTTTGCTCATAGTGGAGCGTTCCTTTTCATAGCTTTTGATCTCGTTTTGCCAATCGACCATTAAACTGTCCACATTGGCATTGAGGGTCTTTGCTTTTTCCTCAAACTGGGCCTTTACGATCTTTGTGCGTTGGTACCCGTCCAGCAATTTGTTGACATCTACATATACCAACTCTGATGATGAGTTCAAATAGAAGAATGAAAAAATACTTGCTGCTATGGCAATAAGGGACAATGGTAATGCTAGTTTGTTCATTTAAAAAAGTGTGTTTGTTTAAGGGTTTGTTTGTTTATTTTTTTGGTTGCTGTTTTTTTAGTACATGACAAAAATCCAAATATATTCATATGTCAGTCTGAGCGCAGTCGAAGACATTGAAAATATTGGTTTTAATCGCATTTCGACTGCTCTCAATGGACACTCTTCAATTTTTGTCATGTACTAAATTGCTGTTCAATACCAGTTGCTCTAATCTTAAAAGGCGTTCTTTAAGTTCTTGATTGGCTTTATCTTGGGATTCCAGTTTTTTCTCTTGTTCGATGGTATAAAGTGTGAGTTCTTCAATTTTTTGGAGTAGTTTGGCATTCATATCGCCTAATAGAATACCGTTTTCGGTAACTTCTTTGGTAGAAGGAATGTCTTTTAAATGCCCTTTTTCTTTGATATGGCCCTCAACTTCTTTTAAAGAGGGCAAATGATAATTGTTGTTGAAAACAAAGTCCGGCCAGACAGCACTCTGCAATTTCACTTTAACTTCTTCGGTGATTATGTTACCGGCCACTGCCAGCTTATAGCCAATAGGCATATTAGAAGATGTCACTCCAATACCAACACTGCCCGTTGAAAAAACATCTCCTTCAAATAAGGAGCTGCCATCTTTTACGGTAAGTTTATGTTGAACTGGCCAGACATTGACTCCTCCAATGACCACATAACTTTTTGGCTTACTAAAATTAAAAAATGTATACTCGTCGCCAGGATCATAAACCGTGAAAATTTCGTTTTGATTTTTTCCAAATAGTGTGAATTGTGTTGATCCCCCTTCATAAGCGTGGAGCCTTAACCTTGCTTTATCATCTCTATCTTCAAGATGAAACCATATAAAAGGTTTTTGTGTAAGATTTGACTGTGGCACATCCCAAAAACCCAACATAGCCCCACCTGTATTATCAACACCTGCCCTAAGTAAAGCTGTCCCTTCGTCCCAGTTACTATTAAATACATGCCCGTTAGGTAATGTGTTAATAAACCAAGTTTGCTTAGCTTTAATAGCTCCAGCAACTTCCAACTTATAAGGCGAACTAACAGATGGAGTTAACCCAATACCCACATTTCCTGTTAAGGTTGTGCCCCCTGCGCCATTTGCATTGGTTCCATTTTCATCTGTTATTTGAGAAAATGCTGTGGTTGTAATTAATAGTAATAAAAAGATGCCCTTTTTCATGCTAGTTATTTATGGTTTAATTTATCTTGCAATTCTTCAACTTTGTTAAACAGATTGCCTATCTGTTTTTGTTGCTCAATAGTATAGAGTGTCAACTCTTCTATTTTTTGAAGTAGTTTAATATTCATCTCTGCCAAATGAATGCCATTAGCCTGCATGTCTATTTCTGAAGCAATCTCTGGCAGATGTTTGTTTTCTTTAATGAATTGCTCGACTTCTTCTAGTTTTGGTAAATTATAATCGTCATGAAATACAAAATCGGCTCCTGCATTAACGGTTACTTTTACTTCCTGAGCGTGTATGTTACCTGCTACCGTGAGTTTTGAATCGGGAGTGGTAGTGCCGATGCCTACTTTACCTGAAATACCTGGATTTAATAAAATATTTGCTGTTGAATTTGCTGAAGCATCTATTTTAATTTGTTGGACATAATCATTTGTATTGATATCAAAAGTTCTTTTACTTTCATCATAATTGGAATGTAAACTCCCATAGTGCTTAACACCATTATCAAACCCATAAATTCTTATTTCCCGTCTGTTTCCATTAACGGAAGCTTCTTCTCCAACATATAAATCACCACCTTCTATGTCTAACTTTACCAATGGTGTAGCTGTACCAATACCAATATTTCCTGCCCATTCATTAACAAACGGTGAAGTTTTTGGTGCAATTGGAGTTACTAGAGAAGCATCTATGGCTTCCAAAGCATAGTCAAAATTTGAGTCTACTACATCAGTGAACTCAAAACCTGAAGCGTAATCGGCTGTAACCGGAACAACGCGTACTGCCATATATCTATAAGACCCACTTCCAACATAACCCCATTCCAATTTAATTCTATTATGATCATAATTAAATTCACTTATATACTGGACCTCAGAAGTATTCCAATGAGTATTAATTAAATGAACCACCACCTCATGTTCAGCATAGTGACCCCAGGCTCTGATCTTGGTTAAAAACTTCCCTTTAGAAATTATTTTATACCAAGTATTTCCACTAGCGGCAGTATTTTGAGAAAATATATTATTCCCAATGATTAGAAATAAAGAAATGAATATTAGCTTTTTCATAAATTATTTCATTTTTATGGATTCTTGAAGTTCTTTAATCATTTTAAATTGATTCTCTAAAGCTTCTGATTGCTTTTCAATTAGCTTTTGCTGTTCAATGGTATAAAGCGTGAGTTCTTCAATTTTTTGAAGTAGTTTAATATTCATTTCTGCCAAAAGAAGCCCATTGTCTTTCATCTCTTTTTCTGAAGCAATCTCTGGCAGATGTTTGTTTTCTTTAATGAATTGCTCGACCTCTTCTAGTTTTGGTAAGTTATAATCGTCATGAAATACAAAATCGGCTCCTGCGCTTATTGTTACTTTTACTTCCCGGGCGTGTATATTTCCTGCCACCGTGAGTTTAGAATCAGGGGTGGTGGTGCCGATGCCGACTTTACCTGAAATACCTGGATTCAATAAAATATTTGCTGTTGAATTTGCTGAAGCATCTATTTTAATTTGTTGGACATCATTACTTGTATTGATATCAAAAGTTCTTTTACTTTCATCATAATTGGAATGTAAACTCCCATAGTGCTTAACACCATTATCAAACCCATAAATTCTTATTTCCCGTCTGTTTCCATTTGAAGAAACTTCTTCCCCAACGTACAAGTCGCCATTTTCCACATCTAATTTAGCCGCTGGAGTGGTGGTGCCAATGCCTACATTACCTGTTTCTACATAAACATCATTTTCAAAACTGGTCTTAAGTTTGTTTATCAGTCCATAACCCTGTCCTATTTTATAATTGTAATTATCCCCAACAATAATTGTAGATTTTAGACTTGGCATGGTCATAATATTATTAGGCTGAAGATCATTATTTAACCTAAACGAGCTAAGATTAATGGCTTCAACTTGAGCTTCATCCCCTCTCAATTCGTATACAATCAGTGAATTATAATTATACTCCGTATGAGATAGCATTGCTACCGCTCTTTTTTGAATATCTGATCTATAAACCCCAACATAACCACCTCCATGATAATTACCATCTAAATCGATCGTCTTAATATTTGTAGGTGCAAAAATCTTATGATTTGTACTGGTATTAATTTCTGTTCTAGCACCGTTTGGGTCTCCTATTAATAAATTACTTGTAAATCTTCCAGTTCCAGTTACATCCAAGGTATAAGACGGGCTAGAATTATAAATACCAATTCGATTAGTCGTTTGGTCAAATGTCATTTGATTGTACGAACCTAATGTATTACCATAGCCTATATGTAAGGCATCTTTATTAGCATCAGAACCAATATAAAAATCAAAATAATTATAGGACGAAAATGCTAGAAGTTTGTTATTAGATACAAAAATCCCATTATTAGCCTGTAAAGTCCCTGTAAACCTACCTGTACCCAACACATCTAATTTATACGAGGGTGAGGGTGTTATTGTACCAATCCCCACATTTCCAGAGTCAGGAAAGGTATTGGTAATTTGCGCATTCAAAAAAAAGATTGATAATAGAGACGTACAGAAAACGAAGATTGGTTTTTTCAATTGGTTTGGTCATTAAGTATTAACAGAATGCGCTAAAATATACATTTATAATGAAAAACAGGTAAGGATATTCCTTGAAATAATTAAGGATTTACCTTTTTTTAATACATATAATTATGTATACAATAGTAATATAAATAACATTATTAAAAAAAAATGTGATTAAAATAAGCTGATTATTATACAAAAAACATTACAACATTTTGATATTCAATAAATTACAAACACAAAAAGAAGCAAACAAACACATAAACAAAAAAATAAGGAAACACCTTATAAATACTAAGGTTTTACCTTAGAGGTTTTTAAGGATTATTAATAAATCAGCCACACTAATTTTTATTTTTCGTATTGTTTATGGATGGCTAGTTAGTATGAGGAGAATCTATAATGTTAAAATTTCGGGCTTTTTATTTAGTAATGTTGTAGGTAAAGTTTAAGACTACAAAATGAATTCATCTTATAAAGAGAAAGTGATTTTAATGTTTGGAATAAAAAAAGGCTGTCTCACAATTCGCGAGACAGCCTTTATTAATCCTGAATTATTATTTTAATTTTTTATTATTTTAGAGACTTGGGTTCCTTTCTCCGAATCAACTTTTAATAAATAAACTCCCGAAGGGATTCCAGACATATTAATCGTTGTTTTAATGTTCTTAACATTTTCTTTCATAATTAATCTTCCATCTAAAGCAAAAAGAGCCATTGTTGTTCTTGTCGATATGGAAGGAATGGATACGAAAACTTCGTCATTAAGAACTGGATTTGGATATACTTTAACACCCAATAAATTATTTTCCTTAATGCCTAAACTAATATCCACTTGATTTGAAGAAAGTCCTAAACCTCCCATAGCATTCGCTGCTCTAACAGTATAAATACCTGTAGTGTTTCCTGTAATGTCATAACTATTAGTTATTACAAAATCAACAAACACATCGTCTTTAAATACAGCCCATCCCAATACGTAATCATCATTATCCCAATTAAGTATTGAGCCAGATTTTGATATAACAGGTACCGATGCCTGTTCTGTAAATAACGTCGGTTGCCAAGTATCTGTACCGCCTAATACATTTTCAATAGTGTATTGAGCAGCTTCAGTTTCATCTAATGTTGGGTCTAAGGTTACAGTAGTGGCATCCTTTGTATATTCAGTACGTCTTTGACTTAAATCTACTTCTATACCAGAAGAAGTCAAACTTTTATATTCTGCAAATCGAAATGGAACGACATTCATTGGATCACCCCATGCTCCCGCTGTTGGTAATATATTCATAATTGTATTGATATACACTACTTTAGGGGCATTATTCCAAGGTCTACCTAATCCATAAATGCCATTTTGTTGTGCATCACCATCAATAGTACAATTGCTGAACACATACCCCCAATCGGAACTGGTAGATGCCGCAGTAACAATACCACCGCCACCAGACGCTCTGTTTTCCATGTACATGAGGCATTCGTTAAAGAAAATATCGCCATCTCCAAAGATATAATCAACCGTTCCATGTATTTCACCATTTTCCCAATAAGTTCGTCCAGCTCCCGTATAATAAGTGTCTTGGTTACTTAACAACCTTACATTTTTGAAAATGTTTTTGTCTCCTTGATGACGTAAAGCTACAGCGCGCATTTCTGGAATGCCTAAACGATAATCCATTTTGTTAAGCAAGGTAAGATCTTGCATATACACATTATTAGCACTACTTGTAAAGTTAATGGTAGGCGTTTTGCCTATTCCCTCTTGTTTTTGAGTAGGATTATTGAAAAGTATTACTCCGTCACGACTTTGCCCAATAAATGATAGTTTGGGTATTCCAATAGTGGTTTGTTGGGTACTATCGCCGGTTGTATTTCCTAAATCGTATTCACCATTTGGAAAAAAGATATGGAACCTATTTACGCCACCAGCTGATTGGGCTGCTGTCAAAGCTTCTGCAAAATCACCATCAACACCTACAATAAAGTCGTAAGCTTTCTTAGTTACTGTTGGTCTGTCAAGTGTAGTAAACGAAATTGAAATAGCATCAGTTAATGTATTGTCTGCTAAATCTGAAATAACATTACCTACTAAATCAAAAGTATAAGTTGTGTTATAATCCAACCCTGAATAATTAAATGATATTGATTCACCAAATACCACAGGTGTTAACTGCTTACCATTAAGAGTTGCCGTCGTATTATCAGCAATTTTAACACGTTCATCAAAATTAAGCACTACTTTTCCTGTTGCGGAAGCACCTGTAGCATTGTTTGCAGGAACAGAACTCGTAAGAACTGGTGCGGTACCGTCATTAAATACACTTTCTGTACCGTAAACATAAATATCGGAAATAGACGTACCGTCATTGTTGTTCTCAGGATGTATAGTTAGTGTTGATGTGTAGTCTGGAATCCATCTTATATAAACTTCCGCTTGATTGTTAGCATCAGCAGGCAAGTTAAACGATCCATTAACCCATGTATTTAAAGTACTCGTATCATAAGTGCCTACTTCAGTAAAATTTGTTCCATCTATGGAATACTCACATTTTTGAGTAGCATATCCTGAATAGCTACTTAACATAGCAGCTTGAACACTAATATCAGCATAATCTGTAGCATTAATTTTGATTTGATAATAGAATTTATCTGCATACGATTTCCAATTGATTCGACAATTTTTGCCATACCAGCTGTTGCCAGATAAATAAGAGAAGTTAAGTCCACCAGAAGTTGCGCCAGCGGCATCTCGTAACACAAGTGTCGTAGCATCATTGACAACATTCGATGAAAAATCTACATTGATAACATCGTCATAAAAATCCCATCCTACAATATAGTCCGCTGCATTGTATGCCGCCGTTTCAGATTTATTACTGTCCATTGTAACAATAAGTTCACTATTCGTTTCGCCAGTTCCCCAGTTCGAGAAATTAAAAATTGGGTTTCCACTGGCAGTTAAAGTAACATTAGTTCCTGCAACATACATTCTAGAGCCATCAACCATAGTTCCAGCCGGTGAGATATCTACCATATAATCATTAGCACCACCTTCAACTACAACATTTAAAGCATATGTAGTTAACTGATTAAATACCGCGGTATAGCTTACATTATCTGTTACAGTAATTTGGAATGGGTTATCTGTTGACACAGTAGCACCTAGATCGTCTTGCCATTCAGCAAATTCATAACCAAAGTTAGCATTGGCCGTTAAGTTTACAACCGTACCATCATCAACAGTTGCAGGATTATCAGAAACTATTGCTCCACCTTCGGAAGGAGACGCTGCCGTTGTCACTGTATATTGTGTTACATCTTCAATTGTACCATTCAATTTGCCTGTAATTGAAATATTTGCCAAACCTACATCTTTAGCACTTCCAAGGCCATGGATATATATTTCTAAAGTGGATTTGCCCCCTAAAGCAGGAATTGTCAATCCCGAAACATCCATAGTGAATGTATTGGTGTCGGCAGCTTCACTAGTTGCACTTCCTTCTCTAGCAGGTTTAACTCCGGTTGCTATAATAGTAAATGTACCATCAGAAGATTTCCAATAGACATCTATAAGACCTGAGTCGGTTCCAAACCTTTGACAATCGAAAGATATACTTGTTGGCACAAAGTTTAATCCTGAAACTGGAGTGAATTCAAAACCAATTAAGTTATTAACATTTGCTCCTGCTGGCGTAGTAGCTCCGCTTTCATTTTTTAAAGAGGTGTAAGTAACCGTAGGATTACTTCCTGTCCTTGTTCCTAAATAAGAATAATTACTACCTACAGAAACATTATCTGGCTTGTAATAGCTGGCTTCTGTATAGGTTGCTGTTTGCCCAGCCGTACCCAAATCGAAAGCCCAATTAATTGTAGACACTGTATCTGATGGTAATGTCGTAGAAGTACCACTTACTTTAAAAGAGTCTATATAAAAATAATTCCCAGTTGTATCACCTCCCTGTACTCCAAATAACCGTACCAAAACATTGCTTTTATTTTTGGCAACAATATCGAATTGAAAAGATTTAGGTATCCACCAATAGCCCCACGTTGTTTGGCCTGCCGAAGCCCAACTTGTTCCCCCGTCAACAGAATAAAAAACGTCAAGATAATCAGTATCAATATTTTGGGTAGTGGCCGAAAGATCTAACTTAATTTCTTTATAGCCCGTTGTTGGAAACGAAAATTGAAAGTAATTGGCATGGTTTGCCGAATTTGTAAAATCAGATGGTGCAACAACACCTTGCATGCGTGCCGAATTATGGTACGTTGTAGTGTTTTGGTAAACATTTTTTATTACTCCAGCAACATTGGGAGTCATCGACATTTCATAATCGGTTAGCGTTCCATCAGCACTATTTGGGTAAAATATGTCACCTGAATTGACATTAATATCTAACCCATCAGCTGCAACTCTTGCTGTCGCATTTGGTGTGTATGCGTAAGGTCCTGAGCCGCTTTGATCATAAGCATAGTCAAATGTCCAATCCGCGAGTGTGGTCTGAGCAACTAATTGTAAACTGGTTGCCAAAAAAACAATAAAAAAAGCAGAAAAAGACCAATGCTTTTTTAGGTGTAAAGTTGATTTCATAATGTAATAATTTAGTTTAGTTTTATAATGTTGATTACAATAATACATTAAAAAAAATTAAAAAAAGAAAAATTTAGGTAATCGATTACATATTTTTTTTAAAAGTGCGAAAAAATCGGATATAACGCTTTCTTGTGATGGAATTTTATTTAAGAATAATGCTTGCTAAAAGGACTCAATATGTAGGATATTAGCCAATTATATTTTTGAAAAGAAGAAAAATTGTTGATAAACTAAAGTAAGATTGTGGTAAACTGAATGTCATTATATTGGGATTAAAAAAATTGCAAAATGAATCCATTTGGTGTAATTATTTTTATTTCAAATTTTATATTCATTGTCACATTAAGCCTGTCGAAATGTATTTTTTATATGCCTACGACAAGCTATTGGATTAGCATCATTATACTTTATAAAGTTTGTTAAAAAAACAAACACTTTTAGAGTTATGAAAAAACACATTTGAAGTACGAGTTTAAAAGAGCTAGCCGACAAATCATAGATTATTATAAATGGCATAATAACCCAAGATACCTTCAAACCTAAAGTATCAATACTAAAAATGTAACATTAAATAGTATATATGTATTGATATATAACTAAATCATAAAATGAAAATATAAGCATTTACATATAAAGAATTATCAAAATTTGTAAAAGCACATAGAAAGGAAGTCAACCTTGTATTAAGCATGTTCAGTCATGAACTAGCCCTGTGGATTCAAAAAACCTTAAAATAGTTAGAAGCCAGAAATTGTTCTTGATTCCATCCTATGTCGTTTGTACACAAAAAGATTAAAAGAACTAAAACTCTGTGAATCCTTGATTTATTAGTAGTCCTAAAGATACAAATCCCGAACTATATCATAGAAGATTTAAGGCTTCTGAGCCATTTATGATGCATATACCTATAATCTATATATTCCAATAGCTTTTATTGTAGATTAATTTATAATATTCTATTTTTGGCTGCTGTATGCATTTCAAAAACAAAAAACATACCATCACCTTTTTCTTCATCATTGCTTTCTTCTTGTTGAAAGTAGTGAACCTGCATGCTTTTGAGCATATTTCCGATCAGGATGACGATTTTGGGAAATGTGACACCTGTGAGTTATATACTATCAAACAGCACCATAATCCCATAACGGTTACTCCTGAAGTTCCCGCGTTTACGCCACCAGTCTTTCCCAAGGCAGAACACCTACCGGCAACTTATAGCGCACTGGTATCAAAAATTCAAACACGGGGATATTTTTTCAATAAGCCTCCTCCTGTCGTTTCTTAGATTACAATAGCATTTTAAGCTGTGAAATATCCCGAAAAAGCCTTTTCGGGCAATTTTTTCATTCACATTATTTTCATTATTAACGTATTGGCAATGACTCTAGGTTATTGCTACACATTTTCGCATGCGGAAGAACTTTATGCCCGATTCTGGTACATGATGACAAAAGACCAGTTAAACTCAGGTATGGACTTCTTTTTAAATATTGTTTATACATAATTAAAATCCAAACACATGATCATTACAAAAGAGCTTTCAAAAAAATATAATGGCTATACAGCCCTGAACAATCTGACCCTTAGTATAAACGAAGGTGACATATTTTGCCTGCTCGGAGCCAATGGTGCGGGTAAGACAACGACCATTAATATTCTTCTGGGGTTTATCTCACCATCTTCCGGCGAGGCTAGCATAAATGGTTTTTCCGTAACGGAACATGCTTCGGAGATCAAAAAAAATGTAGCCTATATTCCCGAAACGGTTGCCCTGTACCCCAACCTTACCGGAATGGAAAACCTGAAATTCTTCTCATCCCTTGCTGGGTATAAACTCCATCAAGACGAAGTATCACAATTACTAACAAAGGCCGGGTTACAGGAAAACGCCCATCAAAAGCCTTTACGCAGCTACTCCAAGGGAATGCGCCAAAAAGTGGGTATTGCCATTGCATTGGCCAAAAATGCCAAAGTGCTGCTGCTCGATGAACCCATATCAGGTCTGGATCCGAAGGCAGCCAATGAATTCTCCGCAATCCTAAAAGAACTTTCAGCTGGAGGGACAACCATTTTAATGGCTACGCACGACATTTTCCGGGCGAGGGAGGTCGCCCATCGGATTGGCATTATGAACGAAGGAAACCTCGTGAGCGAACTGGAAGCCCATAACATTTCGGCAAACGAACTGGAACAACTGTATTTAAAAACCGTATAAAAACACATCAATTCATGACACGATTATTTACCATAGCATTTCTTATTCTTTTCAATTACTCCTGGTCACAAACCATTACAGGAAAGGTTCTCGATACGGAAACCGGCACCCCCATTCTCGGTGCTTCCGTAACCCTTGTGGGCACTACCCTCGGCACCGTTACCGATGATGACGGCAATTTTTCACTGGAAGGGAAAGGAACTATCCTGGTTTCGTATATCGGGTATAAAAGTTATCGGACCAAAGCAAGCAATAATTTTCTGAATATCCAATTATCCCCAGAAACTATGGAATTACAAACCGTTGAGGTTGTAGGCAGGACCTTAAGGAGTTATGACAGCAAATATTCCTTTTCCGCCACAAAAACAGCCATGGAAAATAAAGATATCCCACAGGCCATTAGTACAGTGACCAAGGAATTAATTGCCGATCGACAAGCTTTCCAACTCGCCGATGCCGTTAAAGTGGTCAGTGGTGTTACACCTTCCAGTTATTACAACCAATACAACATCCGCGGAATAAGCCAGAATGAAGAAGGGCAGATCATCAATGGTATGCGTACACGGCAGTTTTATTTTTTACAGCCTTTAACCACCAATATAGAACGTGTAGAGGTTATTAAAGGCCCTGCAAGTGCCACTTTTGCCAGTGTAGATCCAGGAGGGAGTATCAATATGGTTACCAAAAAGCCCTTGCCCGTAGAACGGAAAGAGGTAAGCATCGGAGTGGGGAGTTTTAGTACTTTCACCGGAACATTGGATTTTACCGGTCCTTTAAATGAATCGAAAACATTGCTCTACCGCATCAACGGAGCCTACCGGGAAGCGCGTTCCTATAGGGACTTGGTCAACAATAAAACTATTTTAATTTCTCCTTCGTTTAGTTATATCCCCGATGATAAAACCGCTATCAACGCCGAGCTTATTTACAACGACATGAACGGCGTCTTGGACAGGGGCCAGCCTATTTTTGGGGCCGAAGCCGGTGTTACTAATCTGAAAAGCACCCCCATCAGCATGAATTTGGGTGCACCTAACGACTTTTTTAGGTCTAAAGAGCTTATTATCATGGGAAATATCATCCATAAGTTCAACTCCAATATCAGTTTCAACACTTCCTATATGAAACAATCGTGGACGGAAGACCTGCAGGAACACCGTACCACAGGAGCGTTTGCAATAGATATAAACAATGAGCCCGTGACTTCCTTGGCCGCCATGCAATTTGTGCAACGCGAACAATACTGGAATATAGATAACGTAAGCAGCTATTTTAATTTTGATTTTAAGACCGGAAGCATCAATCACAAACTTCTCATAGGTTATGATTTACATTACTGGGAAAAGACAAAAGGCGGCGGACAAAACGCAGCCCGAGGGTTTCTACTGAAAGATGGCACAGCAGTTCGAACTTTTGATGTATCCAATGCCGATGACTATCAAACCATAGAAATTGATGGGACTACATTACCAAGACCGAATGTCAACCATGTTGACTTGAACAATCCCAGTCATGAGATTAGGAGTATTCAGGACTACACGATGAATTCGCGTATAGCCATCCCTTCGGCACTTACCACAAACAATGCCATATATATACAAGAGCAATTACAGTTTAAGCAATGGACTTTGCTTTTCAGTCTTAGGCAAGAGTGGTTTAAGGATATCACCCATTACGAAACCCCAAATGAAACCTCTTTTGAGAATCAAAAACTAATACCGAGAATGGGGCTCACTTATGCCGTAAATGACAATATTAACGTCTATGGTACTTATCTGAAAGGTTTTCAGCCCCAGTCAAATACGACAACTCTTTTACCAAGCACGGCCAATTTTTTATGGTCGAACGTTTCTGCCGCACTGTTCAAACCTTTGAGCAGTAACCTAAAGGAAGTAGGAGTAAAAATCGATCTGTTTCATAAGCACATGAGCTTGAATGCCTCTGTGTATGAAATCAACCAAAAAAACATACTGATGAGCGCCAACGACCCTTCCCAACCCGATCTGCTTGTACAGCGTGGAGCCGATAGGAGCCGTGGTTTTGAAATGGATATCACAGGCTATATCAATCCAGATTGGCAGATTATCGCTTCCTACAGCTATATAGATGCGAAGATCGTAAACGATGCTAATGAAGATTTGATTGGTCAGAGAAAGGAAAACACCCCTAAAAATAGTGCTAACCTGTGGACCAAGTACAATTTTAGCAATTCATCAGCCTTAAAAGATCTAGGGATTGGGTTTGGCGTACAGCACCAGAGCAGTAAAATACCCTGGTTCACCCGTGATTTCGAAGTGCCGGCATTTACCATCTTCGATGCTGCTGTGTATTACGCACCGAGCCATAGCAATGTCCGAGTGGCCTTAAATATCGGAAACCTATTTAATACCACCTATTGGTTAGGGGCGCAAAACTACCTGCGTTTGTTTCCGGGAGCTCCCAGAAACGGTTCACTCACCCTGAATTATAGATTTTAAAGCACTTTCAAAACTTTAACCATGATAAAGAACGCAAAAGTACATATTGCAAAACTGTTTTGGAAAATAACATTTAAGAATAGGGCTGTTTTTATCCTGGCCTTTATCATCGGGATTTTATTAGCCTATGCTATTTTTTCTGGATGGGAAAATTTTAAGACCCAGGAAACGATCAGGGCAAAATACCAGGAACAGGCTAGGCAGGACTGGCTCGACAATCCCGATAAACACCCCCACAGAATGGCACACTACGGGCATTTTGCCTTTCGCCCAAAAACCCCGCTAAGTGTTTTTGATTTTGGCATGGAAAGCTTTCTGGGCAGCTCTATTTTTTTGGAAGCCCACGTTCAGAACCCTACCAACTTTTCCGAAGCGGAATTTTCCACAGGGATGTTGCGATTTGGGGAAATAAGCGTTGCTATGATCCTTCAAATCCTATGGCCTCTACTCATTTTCTTTTTAGGATTTCAAAGTATCGCCGCCGAAAGGGAGAACGGCACATTAAAGATTCTCATGAGTCAAGGGTTAAGTCGGAAGCAGTTATTGACAGGCAAAAGTCTGGGGATGATTCTCGTGATGTCCACCCTATATTTTCCAGTGATCATCACTACCGTACTTCTTTGGGCACTGCTTCAGAAAATGAGCATCGGTATGGATGAAGTATATAGGCTTTTGCTTATTATAGGGATGTATTTCTTATATCTGTGTATTTTCTGTATTATAGCGGTTATCATCTCCGCATGGAGCAAAACCTCAAAAACAGCACTTACCTCGTCCATGGGCATATGGTTGTTGCTCACCATTTTGTTGCCGAGAGCTGGTCAGTCCCTAGGGTCTTATTTATACCGTTCCCCGTCTAAAGCTAAGTTCCAGGCGCAAATAGAACATGACGTTCTAAAAACCGGGGACAGTCATAATCCGAATGATCCGCACTATCAGGCCCTCAAAGATTCTGTCCTCGCTGTCTATAATGTGGATTCTGTTGCACAGTTACCTTTTAATTACAGTGGACTTGTGATGAAAGAAGGAGAGAAAATCACAGCTAGAATTCACAATGAACACCTCAAAAAATTACGAGGGATATATGCACGGCAAAATAGCTTTTCGCAGTATTTAGCTTTCCTTAATCCCTATATGGGCATAAAGAACCTATCCATGGCTTTGTCGGGTACAGATTATAATTCCTTCACAGCTTTTCAGGATCAGGCAGAAGAATATAGGTACCACTTGGCCCAAAGCCTGAATGAGCTGCAAATAAAGCATATCAGTAATACGACCAAGAGTTCGGCAGACCCTGCCAGCATGCTCGATAAAAAACACTGGGCGCAAATCGAGGATTTTAAATACCGCCCACTCAAGATAGGAACTGCTTTCCGGAGTGAACTTATCTCCTTTTTGTCGCTCCTGTTCTGGGTATTGTTGCTCGCACTGGTACTCAACCGATTTTCTAAAACCTTAAAAATACTGTAATGAAACCGACATGACTAAAATGATCATTTTAATCATCAAAACTTCTCTTGAACCTGTTTTGGGAGGTTACATGACACCATTAAAAAAACAATAAAAAATAAACATGAAACTGCTATTTATAAATTTTACCCGTTCCAACAGTGTAAAGATCGGACTGTCCTTTATCGTTCTGGCTGGTATCATAAGCCTTTTGGTAGGAAAACAACATATTGAAAAAATAAACCGGAGTGTTGACGAAACCATCCAGTACCAGAGGGAACATATAGAACGCCATGCCGAATACAACAAGGACGATCTGGGTCTGATGCTGTATTACATCAAGTTTTCACTGGTGAACAGCACCACGGCATTAAATGCCCTATCCATCGGGCAGCGCGACGTTAACCCCTCAGTGAAAAGCGTCACCATACGTACTCTGGAAGCCCAGAAATACGATGCCGACCTTAACAATCCGTACAACCTGCTTATCGGCAATATTGATTTTAGTTTTGTGCTTATTTTCCTGTTTCCCCTGCTTATCATTTCCTTTACCTATAATTTGGTGTCCGAAGAAAAAGAAAGCGGTATCTGGAAGATCATTGCCGTGCAGAGTAAAAATCCTTTGGGGTTTGTGCTAAGAGCTTTCGGTGTACGACTATTGGTAACTTTGGGAGTATTACTGCTTTTATATGCCATTGCCGATCCAGTATTGGGTATAGCACTGGATGCGGATTTATGGAAATTCTTTCTGGCTTCCGTTTTATATATCCTGGTATGGTTTTCCATCTGTTTTTTCGTGGGATCACTGCAAAAAAGCTCCAACTTTAATGCAATTATCATGCTCTCCATATGGATCCTGCTTGTATTTGTTCTGCCCGCAGCCATCAATAATGATCTGCAGAACAGGTATCCGCTTCCGGAAGCACTTGAAACCATGGTGAAACAACGAAAGGGCTATCATGAAAAATGGGATATGGACAAAGAATCGACCATGCAGAAATTCTATGCGCATTATCCTCAATTTGAAAAATATACCCTGCCCGAAGGTGATTTCAGTTGGCTCTGGTATTATGCCATGCAGCAAATGGGAGATGACGAAACCTCGGAACAATCTGGAATGCTAAGAGAAAAACTCGGGCTAAGAAACACTACGGCTTCCTGGGTTGCGCAATTTATCCCGACGCTCCATCTGCAGCTTTCACTCAATGATATTGCCAAATCAGGATTGGATAATCAGTTACGATTTTTGGATGAAACAGGACGGTTTCACGAACGACTGAGGCTTCACTTTTACCCGAAAATATTTGAAGGAACCTCGGTGACCTCTGAAAACTGGGACGATCTCAAAGTAGAAGCTTTTTCTGATGGAAGCACACTGGGTGGAATGAGATTATACACACCCTTGCTCATTTTCATTGTGCTTTTTGGTGTCCTTGGCTGGTTTATTTTCAAAAGGAGGCTACACCTTCTTTGATGAATTCACAATCCTTTTAATGGACGAAAACCAAATAATTTTAACTTGAACAAATTGTGGATCCGTAATCCAATTTATATTGTTTGCAAACAAAAAGGCTTCAAAGGGTTAAAACGCTATGAAGCCTTGATTTTATTAGTGATTCCGTCTGGGCTTACTTCGGCTACACTCAGCATAAACTTCGCCCTTAAAATTTTAAACAAAAAATCCTTCCGATGAAGAAGGATTTTAAAAGTGGTCCCACCTGGGCTCGAACCAGGGACCACCTGATTATGAGTCAGGTGCTCTAACCAACTGAGCTATAGGACCTATTTCGTATATTTTACCATCTTAAAACAGCATCACACCGAAATTGGCTGCGAATTTAATACTAATTTTAAAACTCTACAAGAAATTTATTCTTTTAAACTAATTTCTTGACACAACTCTATAAGAACACCATGCGTAGTCTTGGGATGCAAAAAAACAACCAGCTTATTATCAGCGCCTTTTTTGGGTATTTCGTTTAAAACAACAAAACCTTCATGGGTCAATCTTTTTACTTCAGCTTCAATATCATCGACATCAAAAGCGATATGATGAATGCCTTCTCCTTTTTTGTTAATAAACTTCGCTATAGGGCTATCATCATTTGTGGCTTCCAAAAGTTCTATCTTATTGTTTCCCACCATAAAAAACGATGTTTTAACACCTTCGCTTTCTACAATTTCAGTCTTATAACATAATTCACCAAATAGTTTGGCATACAATTCATTAGCGTCGTCTAAGTTTTTAACGGCTATTCCTATATGTTCAATTTTATTCATTTACCAATTCTTTATAGTAAGATACAAATTTTGTAAACCTAAAAGCAAGATAATCTTTAAATAACCGCTATTTTTGCATTCTAAACCTTTAATAGGTATTAAAATGAGTAACGTAGAGGAAAGTCAAAGACAAAAAAAAATAGGATCGGTTTTACAACGCGATTTAGTTGAAGTGCTACAAGGTGCCGCTACACAAGGCGGTTTACATGGTATATTAATATCGGTATCTAAAGTTAAAGTAACAGTCGATTTATCGGTTGCTAAAGTATATTTAAGTATTTTTCCTAACGATAAAGCAAAAGAATTGTTGGTGGGAATCAAGTCAAACACACCGTTAATTAGACACGAATTGGCGCAACGCACTAAAAACCAGTTACGCCGTATGCCTAATTTGGAGTTTTTTGTAGACGATTCTTTAGAATATATCGACCAAATTGACAAATCTTTAAAAGGGCAAGAAAACCCTATTAAAGACCCCTCTATTTTAGACAAAAGGAAAAAATCTTAATTAAAAATTGAATGTCCCCTTATATATAGCAAAACGTTATTTACGCTCAAAAAGCAGTAACAATGCCATTAATTTTATTACCATTATAGCCGTTATTGGTGTTATTTTAGGTTCTGCTTCCTTATTTATTGTGCTTTCTGGCTTTTCGGGTTTAAAAGATTTCACACTTCAGTTTTCTAGCATAATAGACCCTGATTTGAAAGCTGAAACGGCTAAAGGAAAATCGTTTATTTTAACCAAGGACGATGTGAGCAAGCTTAATAAGTTAAGTGACATTGCCCAATATGCTAAAATTGTTGAAGAACGCGTTATTATAGCGTCTCAAGATAAGAATACCATCGCCACTATTAAAGGTGTTGATGAACATTTTAAACAAGTCGTTAGTTTTGATACCGTTATAGAACACGGTAATTGGATAGAGCCAAAATCACGACAAATCATGGTTGGTTGGGGTATTGCAAACAGTTTATCACTAGGTATTTTAGATTACGTAAACCCTATAAACATCTATGTTCCAAAACCAGGAAAAGGACAAATAACCTCCACAAAAAATGCATTTAACAGCATTAACGTTATTAATGTTGGGGTGTTTTTTATTAATGAAAAACTAAACGACACCTATGTGTATGCTCCTATAGATTTGGCTCAAAATCTTTTAAACTACGAACCCAACCAAATAACTGCCATAGAGTTTAAGCTTAAGGAAGGCGTAGATGAAACCCTTGCAAAAGAACATATTCAAGCCATTTTAGGCGATAAAGTGGTTATAAAAAACAGGGCGCAATTAAACGATGCCCTTTATAAAATGCTTAACACCGAAAATTTAGCGGTTTATTTAATTTTTACATTGGTGTTAATTATTGCCTTTTTTAATGTTATAGGTTCGTTAATTATGATGATGCTAGACAAAAAACGAAGCCTCAATACCCTATTCAATATCGGTATAACCGTCAGGGACATTCGCCGCATTTTCTTTTACCAAGGAAGTTTAATGAGTATTGTGGGTGGTTTTATAGGCTTACTAATTAGCCTTATTGTCGTGTATCTTCAAAAAACATTTTCGTTGGTTATGATAACCCCGTCACTGGCTTACCCCGTAAACATTAAAATTGAAAACTTATTTATTGTGTTTATAACCATTTCGGTTTTGGGTATTATTGCTTCAAAAATAGCATCGGCACGCATTACAAAGTCTTTGGTAGAAGAAGCGCATTAATTTGGGCGAGTTGCCATAAAAAAATGGCAAACAGGCTGTCCGCTATATCTTTTTTGCTTTTATTGGCAAAAAAGGATGCCGCTTCCATCCTTCTCACAAAAACCATCTCGTTTTACAAAAACCTTAAAAATAAGCCGATGCGCATGAGGTTGCCCGCAAAAGCGCTAGTAGTGTATAACGCGGCGGCTTACCATTTGCCCAAATAAAAAATTATTCTGTAAATTGATAATTGGCAAACTGTTCCAATACCTCATCAAAGGCCGCAAACACATCTTCAGGGCGGTCACTGGTAACCATTTTGGTTCTTAATTCTTTAAAATGTGGAATGTTTTTAAAGTAATTGGTGTAATGGCGACGGGTTTCAAAAACGCCCAAGGTTTCGCCTTTCCAATCGATAGCCATTTGCAAATGACGACGGGCTGCCTCAACACGCTCTTCAATGGAAATGGGTGCTAAATGTTCGCCTGTTTTAAAATAGTGCTTTACTTGTTTAAAAAACCACGGATTGCCAATGCTGGCACGCCCTATCATGGCACCATCAAGTCCGTAACTATCACGCATTTCCATAGCTTTTTCTGGGGTGTCAACATCACCATTTCCAAACACGGGAATGTGCATGCGTGGGTTGTTTTTTACTTCGGCAATGGGTTTCCAGTCGGCATGACCTTTGTACATTTGGGCACGGGTGCGCCCATGTATGGCAATGGCTTTGCAGCCGACATCTTGCAGTCTTTCGGCTACTTCAAGAATTTTTATGGAATCGTAATCCCAACCCAAACGGGTTTTTACGGTTATGGGTATGTTGGTACGTTTTACCATTTCTTTAGTAAGCTGTTCCATCAAGCAAACATCTTTTAAAATGCCAGCGCCGGCGCCTTTGCTTACTACTTTTTTTACGGGACAACCAAAGTTGATATCGATGATATCTGGTTGGGATTTTTCAACAATATCAATGGTTTGAAGCATGCTTTCTAAATTGGCTCCAAATATTTGAATGCCGACCGGTCGCTCCTTTTCATAGATATCCAACTTCATAACGCTTTTGGCAGCATTACGTATTAAGCCTTCACTCGATACAAACTCGGTGTACACCACATCTGCACCTTGTTCTTTGCACAAGGCACGAAATGGTGGGTCACTCACATCTTCCATAGGCGCAAGAAGCAATGGAAAATCGGGAAGTTGTTTGTTGTCTATTTTTACCACGTCAAAAATTTTGGTGTAAAATTAGTGTTTTTTGAGTAATTGTTTATCTTCATCATCATCAAACTCTAATCCATTACTTTTTTTTTGAAGATTCCTTTTGAACCCTTAATTTTTGGTTATCATATTAATAGCCACTTAGTTTTAGAATACTTGGCTTTTTTTGTAGCCTATAGATATTATGTTTTTTTGAGAAAAAGACATGTGGATTCCATTACTTCAATGAATCGTCTTTCCATTATTCTTGGCGCTGCCATTGGTGCTTTAATTGGTTCTCGATTGGTTGGATTTTTAGAAAACCCAATGATTGAATTTTCAAAAGAAAACATCATCCAACTATTAAACACCAAAACCATTATGGGCGGTTTGTTTGGTGGATTACTTGGTGTGGAATTAGCTAAAAAGATTATTGGCGAGTCGAAATCTTCTGGCGATTTGTTTGTATTTCCTATTATTCTAGGCATTTTTATTGGTAGAATTGGCTGTTTCCTATCGGGTGTCAATGAGTTTACTTATGGTAATGCGACATATTCAATCTTCGGAATGGATTTAGGAGATGGTATATTGCGCCACCCAACGTCGCTTTACGAATTGGTGTTTTTGATACTGCTGTTTTTCAGCTTAAAATACATTAAAAATAATTTCAGCTTAGAAAATGGCGAACACTTCAAATATTTTATGCTGCTGTATTTCGGATTCCGTTTTTTTATAGAATTTTTAAAACCCAATATCTTTTATGTATTTGGTTTAAGTAGCATTCAAATATTATGCATAATTTGTTGGCTTTATTATTACAAATTCATCTTTCAAAAACTAAAAAATGCCAACTAGAAAATATACCTATTACGATTTTACTTTAAGTTTGTGTCCAGACTGTTTAAAACGGGTTGACGCCAAAATTGTGTTTGAAGATGGCAATGTTTATATGTTAAAACGTTGTAACGAACATGGTCATAGCAAAGTATTAATTGCCGATGATATTGAGTACTACAAAAACATACGCAACTACAATAAACCCAGTGAAACGCCGTACACTTTCAATACAAAAACACATTACGGTTGCCCTTACGATTGCGGTTTGTGTCCAGACCACGAGCAACACAGTTGCCTAACCGTTGTAGAGGTTACCGATAGATGTAATCTAACTTGTCCAACCTGTTACGCAGGTTCCTCGCCCACTTATGGCCGCCACCGTACGTTAGATGAAATTAAAAAAATGCTCGATACCATTGTTAAGAACGAAAAAGAACCCGATGTGGTACAAATTTCGGGAGGCGAACCCACAATTCATCCACAGTTTTGGGAGATTTTAGATTATGCCAAATCACTTCCCATTCGCCATTTAATGTTGAATACCAACGGTATAAAAATTGCAAAGGATATCGCTTTCGCGGAAAAATTAAAAACCTACGCCCCCGATTTTGAAATCTATTTACAGTTTGATTCGTTTGATGATCGTGTTTTACAAGAATTACGAGGCGCCAATTTAAGTGACATCCGAATGAAAGCACTTGAACATTTGAATGCCGTAAACCTTTCAACAACTTTAGTGGTAACACTTCAAAAAGGCTTAAATGACAATGAAATAGGACAAATAATAGATTTTGCTTTACAACAAAAATGTGTAAGAGGCGTCACGTTTCAACCTACTCAAATTGCCGGAAGATTAGAACATTTTAATCCCGAAACCGATAGAATGACACTTACTGAAGTGCGTCGAAAAATATTAGAGCAAACCAGTATTTTCAATCCCGATGATTTACTGCCTGTACCTTGTAATCCTGACGCTTTAGTTATGGGGTATGCTTTAAAACTTGGAGGCGACGTTTTTCCGCTAACGCGTTATATCAACCCAAATGATTTGTTGGATAATAGCAAAAACACGATTATTTACGAGCAAGATTCGCAACTTCAAGAAAAAATGATTGAACTTTTCAGCACAGGAAATTCTGTTGAAGTTGCCGAAGAAAACCTAAAATCCATCATGTGTTGCTTACCAAATATTGATGCGCCCAATCTGGGTTATGATAATTTATTTCGTATTATTATCATGCAGTTTATTGATGCTTATAATTTTGACGTACGTGCCATTAAAAAATCGTGTGTACACATCGTCAATAAAGACAATAAAATAATCCCTTTTGAAACGATGAATTTATTTTATAGGGATGATAAAAAAGAACGATTAGAGGAACTTCGAAAAGATTTGTAATATGGAACTAGTACTGGTAACAATAATTGCTTTAATAATTTCCCATATTCCTGCAATAATCATGTTTATCGTTGGTAAAAATATAAGTCTTCGAAAACCAAAAACCTCAAAAATATTATATATTCTTGCAACAACCTATACTATTATAGGTTTAGGAATTTGCGGAACTATACTAACAAACTTATGATGTAATGAACCCGTACTCACTTGAAATAGGAAATTTAGACGGCATATTCGTTTTAATAATTGCCATTATGTTGGGACCAGCAATTCTGTTGGCTATTATTGGTTTTGCACTAAGAAAAAACAATAAAAAGGCCTCAAAGGTGCTTTTTATATTAGCTGCTGTTTACGTGATTGTAAGTTTGGGTATTTGTGGTAGCATGATAATTTAAACTTTTACTTTTCAATAGTATAAAACACCTTCTTCACCACAGGAATACCCGTTGCGGTAATGCCTTCTAAAGTCACTTTAACAGTAGTTTCAACCTCACTATTGTAATAGCTTGCTTGAGAGGTGCCTGTTTGGTCTGGGTGTATATAGGGGTTCCAATACAATGTGTTGCGTACAGCGTCTGTGTTCTGCATCTCTAAGGATGGTTTGTTGGGGTCTGGCGAATAAAATACCCGAGCATCATAAAATCCTTCTATATGTTGGCTAATATTATGGAATTCTTTTTTAGACCGCACATTTGCCGTAGGGTCTTTTGTGTAAATGGCAATAATGCCATTGGCACCTTCTGAACCAAATATGGCTGCACTTGGCCCTTTTATCGCATCTATTTTTTCAACATTATCTGGCAAGATAAAATCTAATTGAGACTGGTCGAATAATGGAAACCCGTCCAATATAATGTGTGCAGGCCCACTAAACCTCATAAAACGAATGGTGTCTCCATCAACAATAACACCTGGGATGTTGTATTGAATAAGTTGGTAAATATCATTAAAAACAGGGGTTTCATCTCCTACAACATAGCTAAAATCGGGCATGCCGTATAAACTTTGGGTAGTGTTTTTCTTCTTGGCAATGATTTCAACCTCATCCAATATATTTTCTGGGGCAATACCATAATTGACATATTTCCTTAAAATAGTCTCTTTAATGGCATTAGTAACTAAAGGAAAACTGGTTGGTTGCTTTTTAAACGCTACCGGTATTGGGTCTGGCTCAAATGGAAATGTTATAATCTCCCCTTTGCCTTTTCCTTTATCATTTTTCGAATTTAAAAACATATTGGCCTTTCCATAAAACACCAGGTTATCAAACTTAAACATTCCAAGAGAATCTGTTTCTGTATCAAATATATTTATCCCTGTTTTACCCATTAAGGCTAAAGTCATGTTACTATTTGCTTTTGGTTTATTTCCAAAAAGCTGCTTTACCCTACCTGCTATGGTAAACACTTTTTCGGGTTTATAATTAAGACTATCATTAATTTTTGGTACTTCTTTCCATAAAAAATCTCTCCACCCTTGTGTTAAAAGCAATAAATCGAGATGGTATAACCTATTGGAATTGCTTGCATCAAAATAATAGCTAGGGTTGTGTACCTGCCCTCTAATATCAGATTCCATTAAAAAATAAGAGCTGATATTTGTGCCATAATCTTTGGTATCCTCTAAGCCGTTCAAATCTGTGCAACTTAATGAAAAGCTTGCGGACGCTAGAGCCCCTGCTTTGGTTTTTGAGGAGATATTAACCGTTACCTTTTCCGAAGGTTTATATACCTTCTTATCAGTTGCTACGGTTACTTGCAGGTCCTGTTCTTTTTCAATATAAACCAAGCGTTCGCTTTGCGGTCTTAAACTGGCATCGTATAATGTTAATTGGGTAATGCCTTCAGGAAAATTGGTTTTGGGCAATTCAAAAGAAAAAATCGTACTGGATACTGATTGCCTGCCTTCAAAATAACTAATACCTCGTGTGGTGCTAACGATTGTAAGTGGCGTATTGGGTTGTTGCGCTAAGGTTTCTGAATTCGTTTTAATAGTTACGATATCTCTTTCCTCAACTTTTTTACAACTTAGTAAATAACCGGTTTCATGTGCTTTAGGAAGTGGGACGTCTATTTGATTACCATCTGATATTGAAACTTTAGCATTATATTGATTCCCTTTCTGTGGTTTAAGCTGAAATTTTCCCATACCTTCATGACTGCTATATAACATTCCCACAAGTTCCTCATTGGAGTCAAAAACTTTACCTTCAATTTTAATAGGGTTTCCATGATTATCAACCGCCTTAAAAGCGACAACGCTCTGAACATCATTTATAAGCGAGCCTCCTTCAGGAAAAAACTGCACATTAAAGGTGTTTTGGGAAGCTTCATTGGTATTTACCTCCGCCGTTTTAGGTTTTAACTTACTTGCCGTTTCTTTAGTGTCCGTTTGTTTATCAAAAACATCAATAACCTCAATCTCCTTTTTAAAAATAAAGTCATCACCAAAATTTCGGCTGTAGTTTGTATAAGCTCTTATTTGATAAGTTCCGACATTTTTTACACCAACAGAATCGGTTAATTTAAAATCACCATGTCCCAATCCGTTGTCTAACTGTGTTTTGTTTCTTGCAATTATTTTTGAATCTGGCGAAACCAATTCTACATATAATATATGACTATTATCTAAAAGCAAATTATTGTAAGCATAAACCAAATAGGCTTTATACCATAACGACTCACCTACTGTATAAAAAGACCGATCCGTATGAATATATATTTTTTCTATATCTGGAATTTCTTTTTTCTCTTGGGCATTTAACAAAGTAGTTGCCAGAATACATGCTAAAAAGCACTTTAATAGTTGTTTTGTCATTCTGTTTAAAAAATTCAACATTTAATACCGAGATTATTTTAATTACGTTTTATTTAATACTAACAAATCTAAGACATTAAAAATATGCAAAAGTTTAATTTCTTACACAATAAAATATCATAAAAATATTACAGTTTTAAAACAAAAAAATATATATTGAGTTCGAATAATATATTTATTATGGTAATTGTTATCAGATAATATAATTAACATGTATTCAATCTTTCAGCCTCATTTAAAAACATCTATATTTGCAAATTAATTAGGGTTTAAATTCCTTTATGAAGAACATTAGAAACTTTTGCATTATTGCACATATAGACCATGGTAAGAGCACACTTGCCGATCGCTTGTTGGATTTTACAGGCTCTGTAACCGAAAGGGAAAAGCAAAACCAGTTACTTGATAATATGGATTTGGAGCGCGAACGCGGTATTACCATCAAGTCGCACGCTATCCAAATGGATTATACCTATAAAGGTGAACAATACATTTTGAACCTTATAGATACGCCTGGTCACGTAGATTTCTCTTATGAAGTGTCCCGCTCTATAGCTGCTTGCGAAGGTGCTTTGCTTATTGTAGACGCGGCACAAAGTATACAGGCTCAAACCATTTCCAATTTATATTTGGCTTTAGAAAACGATTTGGAAATTATCCCAGTCCTTAATAAAGTCGATTTACCAAGTGCCAACCCAGAAGAGGTAACCGACGATATTGTAGATCTATTAGGATGCAAACCAGAAGACGTCATTCACGCCAGTGGTAAAACAGGTTTTGGTGTCGATAATATTTTAGCGGCCGTAATTGAACGTATTCCTGCACCAAAAGGCGACCCCAACGCACCACTACAAGCATTGATTTTTGATTCGGTTTACAACACATTTAGAGGCATCGAAACTTATTTTAGAGTCTTTAACGGTGAAATAAAAAAAGGACAAAAAATTAAATTCGTTGCTACAGCTAATGAATATTATGCAGATGAAGTAGGCACCTTAAAATTAACCCAGGTTCCCAAACAAAGTGTTAAAACTGGTGACGTTGGCTATTTAATTACTGGTATTAAAACCGCCAAAGAAGTTAAAGTAGGCGATACCATTACCGATTTTGCAAACCCTACAACCAATATTGTAGAAGGGTTTGAAGATGTAAAACCAATGGTTTTTGCTGGTATTTACCCTGTTGATACCGAAGATTACGAAGAACTTCGTAGCTCCATGGAGAAATTACAATTAAATGACGCGTCGTTAGTATTTACTCCAGAAAGTTCGGCAGCATTAGGTTTTGGTTTCCGCTGTGGATTCTTAGGCATGCTTCACATGGAAATTATTCAGGAACGTTTAGAGCGTGAGTTTGATATGACGGTGATAACAACAGTTCCCAACGTATCATATCACGCATTTACAAACAAAAACCCTAACGAGGCATTTATTGTAAATAACCCATCAGACTTACCAGACCCTTCAACCGTAAATCGTGTTGAAGAACCTTATATAAAAGCAACGATTATTACTAAAGCCGATTTTATTGGTAATGTCATGTCGTTGTGTATTGAAAAACGCGGTATTGTTACCAACCAAACATATTTAACTACAGAACGTGTTGAATTAACGTTTGAAATGCCTTTGGCTGAAATTGTATTCGATTTTTACGACCGATTAAAAACAGTTTCAAAAGGCTATGCTTCTTTTGATTACCATCCCATTGGGATGAAAGTTTCCAAATTAGTGCGTTTAGATATTTTATTAAACGCCCAACCTGTTGATGCGCTTTCTGCTTTAATACATGCCGATAATGCTCAAAATATTGGCAAAAAAATGTGTGAAAAGCTAAAAGAGTTAATTCCGCGTCAGCAATTTGACATACCTATTCAAGCCGCCGTTGGTGCTAAAATTATTTCAAGAGAAACTATTAAAGCATTGCGTAAAGACGTTACGGCCAAATGTTATGGTGGTGATATTTCGCGTAAACGTAAACTATTGGAAAAACAGAAAAAAGGAAAAAAACGTATGCGTCAAGTTGGTAATGTAGAAATACCTCAACAGGCGTTTATGGCAGTTTTAAAATTGAACGATTAAAAAAATTAAGCGGCATGATAATAAAAATATCATGCCGCCCTTTTTTAAATCACCTTTATTAATGTAATTTCCAAAAATGATATCGAGAGTTCTATGTAGTCTCGATTTTTACTAATAGCACTTCAAATATAAAACGTTCACAACTATAAGGCCAAAGGTTTATCCTCAAAATAAGTAAGGTGATTGCGTAAATATGCTACATCACAATTATTAGCTGTACCAATCACGAAATTTAACTGGAATTGTTCTAGCTAATCTGAGAAAATGTCTTTAATAAGCCTCTGTAGCAGATGGTCTTCGATAACTAAGAAATTAAATCGGGACAATAATGTGTATGACCGTTTTTTTGTTTGGTACGGCATTTATTCTAAAAGAACCCTTTAGCTTCTCGGCTCTTGATGCCATGTTTTTTAGGCCAATGCCCTTTTTGTCACTGTTGGCATCAAAGCCCACTCCGTCATCTTCTATGGTCAAGTTCAACCGTTCGGCTTCTAAATAAAAACCAATACACACATGGTTGGCCCTTGCGTGCTTGACAATGTTCTGTACGGCTTCCTGAAGGATTCTGTAGATATTGACTTTTGTAAAATCCTGGATGCCGTCAAACAAAACACCTCTGTTTACAATCTCATATTCAAAACCGCCCACCAGGCTTTGGGTCTTTAAGTATTGGTCCATCATGGATTCGAAATTCGTTTTTGTCAGAACCTCATCCCCTTTGAGCTCATGGGACAGTGACCTGATCTCTTTTTCGATCTTTTGGATCTCGTCCAAAAACCGGTGGTAGTCCCCCATGGTACCATCGTCGCCCTTTAGGTCCAAAAAGCCCATGTTCATTCGGGTGCCCAGCAACTGGCTCAGTATGCCATCGTGCAGGTCTTCCGCTATCCTATGGCGCTCCTGCATCCTGCCCTCCTCCAGTTTCGCCTGTTGCCTGAGCATCAGGCCATAGATCTCCTGGTTGGCCTCTTGCTGTTCCCTGTCAAAAAGGAGTCTTTGGTTCTTTCCCTGTTGCAGCCTTATAAAATACAGCAGCCCCAAGCTCAGTATAAAAATGGCAGCTATAACCGATATCAATATGTTCTGCGTGCTTAGGCGCTTGGTCTCGTTTATATATTGGTCGGTCTCAAACTGGATCCGGGCAAATTTGTTTCTGTTGGCACGCTCGTTGGCTATAAGGCTGTCATGGAGTGCTATGTACTCATATAAATGGGCCTTGCCCGCCTCGCCTTCTTTTAGTCTGGAGAGCTGTTTCAGGGCACGGAGTTCTTCTTCATACAACTTGCCTCTTTTGCCTATCCCGTGGGCTTTTTCGGCATAAAAAAGGGCCTTCTCTTTTTCGTTGGTGGCTTGGTAGAATTCGGACATATCGTTGCTGCTAGCAGACAGCTCGTAATCCAGTTTTAAACCCTCAAAAATATTATGGGCCTTGGTGAAAAGGGAATCGATTTTAGCCGTGTGTTTTTCTTTTGCCAAGAACAGGGTATAGGCTATATTACAGAGAATGGCGCCATAAGAGCTGGGGTCTTTTTTGAAAAGGTCAGGGTCTTCAAGCAGTTTATCATATATATCAAATGCCTTTTTATAGTCGCCTGTTTCTTTATAAACTTCAGCTATATTTATTTTTGCATGTAACTTCTTCTCATATTCCTTAGGTATATTTTTACTAATGTCCATTGATTTTTGGAAGTACTCCAATGCCCTGTCATAGTCTTTGTGCTTTTTTAAGTTCAGCCCCAGTGAATTATATGCATTGGATAATAACTCTAGGGTTTCTTCACTTTCCGGGATCGTTAACAACAAATTAATTGCCTGTATTGATGTCGTTTGGCTGCCTAAATAATCCTGTTCATCCTTTTGTAAATAAGCTATATTGTTCAAAATATATGGTTGAGTTGTTTTATATTTGGTTATTTTAGAAAAGGATGGGTTTTTAAAATATTTCAGTGCATTGTAATAATAGTAATAGGCACTATCGTTTTTTTTTCTACTAGCATGACATACATAACCTAGTTGATAATTTATATACGCAATACTGAGTGAATCCTTCAGTTTGTGTGCAAGCTTTAGGTTTTCGTGAAACATTTTTTTAGCTGTATCAAAATACTTAACGTCCCCTAAATAAACCACTGAAAGACGATCATTTGATAGTAAAAAAACAGAATCTACACCTGTTCTTTTTGATAGTGCTACAGCTTGTTTTGCGTACGCTATCCTTGTTTCCAAACCAAGTTCTGTGCTTTTGGAAAGTTGTCTCAATTTGTGTATGCTCTCCAATTGTTTTTTGAATACGTTGCTCTGAGCCCCTAAACAGGAAACAAGAAAAAAAAGAAATATATAAAGGTAATTTTTGTACATATTTTAATAAGGAACAAAACAAATATAGAAACTAAAACATTCAAATGTCCATTTAGTAAGCTTCTGTTATCAGCGGATGGTCTTCAACCAAGAAATTAAACCGGGACAATAATGTGTATGACCGTTTTTTTGTTTGGTACGGTATTTATTCTAAAAGAACCCTTTAGCTTCTCGGCTCTTGATGCCATGTTTTTTAGGCCAATGCCCTTTTTGTCACTGTTGGCATCAAATCCCATTCCGTCATCTTCTATGGCCAAGTTCAACCGTTCGGCTTCTAAACAAAAACCGATACGAACATGGTTGGCCCTTGCGTGCTTGACAATGTTCTGTACGGCTTCCTGAAGGATCCTGTAGATATTGACTTTTATAAAATCATGGATGCTGTCAAACAGAACACCTCTGTTTATAATCTCATATTCAAAACCGCCCACAAGGCTTTGGGTCTTTAGATATTGGTCCATCATGGATTCGAAATTCGTTCTTGTCAGAACCTCATCGCCTTTGAGCTCATGGGACAGTGACCTGACCTCTTTTTCGATCTTTTGGATCTCGTCCAAAAACCGGTGGTAGTCCCCCATGGTACCGTCATCGCCCTTTAGGTCCAAAAAGCCCATGTTCATTCGGGTGCCCAGCAACTGGCTCAGTATGCCATCGTGCAGGTCTTCCGCTATCCTATGGCGCTCCTGCATCCTGCCCTCCTCCAGTTTCGCCTGTTGCCTGAGCATCAGGCCATAGATCTCCTGGTTGGCCTCTTGCTGTTCCCTGTCAAAAAGGAGTCTTTGGTTCTTTCCCTGTTGCAGCCTTATAAAATACAGCAGCCCCAAGCTCAGTATAAAAATGGCAGCTATAACCGATATCAATATGTTCTGCGTGCTTAGGCGCTTGGTCTCGTTTATATATTGGTCGGTCTCAAACTGGATCCGGGCAAATTTGTTTCTGTTGGCACGCTCGTTGGCTATAAGGCTGTCATGGAGTGCTATGTACTCATATAAATGGGCCTTGCCCGCCTCGCCTTCTTTTAGTCTGGAGAGCTGTTTCAGGGCACGGAGTTCTTCTTCATACAACTTGCCTCTTTTGCCTATCCCGTGGGCTTTTTCGGCATAAAAAAGGGCCTTCTCTTTTTCGTTGGTGGCATTATAGAATTCGGACATATCGTTGCTGCTTGCAGACAGTTCGTAATCCAACTTTAAATCCTCAAAAATGTTGTGGGCCTTGGTAAAAAGGGAATCAATTTTAGCCGTGTTTCTATCTTTGGCCAAAAACATGGTATAGGCTATGTTGCAGAGAATGGCACCATATGAACCGGGGTCTTTTTTGAAAAGATCAGGGTCTTCAAGCAGTTTATCATATTTATCAAGTACATTTTTATAGTCGCCTATTTCTTTATAAACTTCAGCTATATTTATTTTTGCGTGTACCTTCTTCTTATATTCATTAAGTGTATTTTTACTAATGTCCATTGATTTTTGGAAGTACTCCAATGCCCTGTCATAGTCTTTGAGCTTTTTTAAGTTCAGCCCCAGTGAATTGTATGCATTTGATAATAACTCTAGGGTTTCTTCACTTTCCGGGATCGTTAACAATAAATTGATTGCCTGTATTGTTGTCGTTTGGCTGCCTACGTAATCTTGTTCATCTTTTTGTAAAAAAGCTATACTGTTTAAAATATATGGTTGAGTTATTTTATGGTTGGCTATTTTAGAAAAGGATGCGTTTTTAAAATATTTCAGTGTGTTGTAATAATAATAATAAGCACTGTCATTATTTTCTTTGTTAATATGATGTAAATAACTAATATGATATAAATGACCCAATTGATGACTAATGTATGTTATACTAAGTGAATCCTTCAGTTCGTTTGCTAGCTTTAAATTTTTATGGAGTATTTTTTTAGCTGTGTCAAAATACTTAACGTCCTTTAAATAAATTATTGTAAGGTCCCTAATAGATCTTAAAAAAACAGAATCCACATCTGTTCTTTTTGATAGTGCTACAGCTTGTTTTGCGTACGTTATCCTTGTTTCCAAACCAAGTTCTGTGCTTTTGGAAAGCTGTCTCAGTTTGTGTACGCTGTCCAATTGCTTTTTAAATACATTACTCTGGGCCCCTAAACTGGAAACAAGAAACAAAAGAAATATATAAAGGTATTTTTTGTACATATTTTAATAAGGAACGGAACAAATATAGAAACTAAAACATTTTAGCCTCCATTTATATACAAGATTAAAAGTGTTTTTTAGGTTATAAAGTATTAAACGAGAAAATATTTAAATTCCGCAACAGACATTTGTGACTGTTTTAAAGCTGAACGATTAAAAAAAGTAAGCGGTATGATAATAAAATACCATACCGCCCTTTTTTTAAATCACCCTTACCAAATATTAATTTTTTAAAGATGGTACCGAGAGTTTTATGTATTCTCGGCTTTTATTGATAGCACCCCAAATATAAAACGTGTGTGGCTGTAAGGCCAAAGGTATTTCCTCAAAATAAGTAAGGTCTTCGCATAATTATGCTATTGAATACGCATATTGGTTAAATAAACCCTTTTTCTTCAGCAATCCTAAAAAGATCCCGGTCTTCTTTATCAGTCAAATCAAAAATCTCTTTCAGTACCCGTTTCCTTTTTTCCAATGCAGAAATGGATAATGGTATGATATCGGGCAACTGACTCATTTTTGTGCCTTTGGACAACTCATACAATAGCTTTCTGTCTATGGCATCTATTAAAAAATCATTCGCCGTTAGCTTACGCATTAACTCAATGACCGATTTACTATAATAAGAATTACCTTCAATTATTGATTCAATAGCCAAAACCAGCTCTTTGGGATTTAAATCGTTCTTTATTAAAAAGCCTTCTGGATTTAAGTTTTTAAAAATAGAATTCATTCTATAATTATCATTAAATGTCGTTGACACTATTATTTTGGAATTGGGCAACAGTTCTATTATTTTAAGCCCCAAATCTTCACCAGATAATATCACTCCTTTTTGGGATGGCGGTAATTTAATGTCCAGAAAAACAATGTCCAGCCCTTGTCGCTTTGAAGCTTCCTTAATCTTTAAGTATGCTGTATCACAGTTATTGGCTGTACTGATTATGAAATTTAACTTGGGATTTTTCAAGCTAATCTGGGAGAATGCCTTTTTATAGGCTTCTGTTATTAGCGGATGGTCTTCGATAATTAAAACATTGTATTCATTCATAACTAAAAAAATTAAATCGGGACAATAATATGTATAACCGTTTTTTTGTTTGGTACGGTATTTATTCTAAAAGAACCCTTTAGCTTCTCGGCTCTTGATGCCATGTTTTTTAGGCCAATGCCCTTTTTGTCACTGTTGGCATCAAAGCCCACTCCGTCATCTTCTATGGTCAAGTTCAACCGTTCGGCTTCTAAATAAAAACCAATACGCACATGGTTGGCCCTTGCGTGCTTGACAATGTTCTGTACGGCTTCCTGGAGGATCCTGTAGATATTGACTTTTGTAAAATCCTGGATGCTGTCAAACAGAACACCTCTGTTTACAATCTCATATTCAAAACCGCCCACAAGGCTTTGGGTCTTTAAGTATTGGTCCATCATGGATTCGAAATTCGTTCTTGTCAGAACCTCATCCCCTTTGAGCTCATGGGACAGTGACCTGATCTCTTTTTCTATCTTTTGGATCTCGTCCAAAAACCGATGGTAGTCCCCCATGGTACCGTCATCGCCCTTTAGGTCCAAAAAGCCCATGTTCATTCGGGTGCCCAGCAACTGGCTCAATATGCCATCGTGCAGGTCTTCCGCTATCCTATGGCGTTCCTGCATCCTCCCCTCCTCCAGTTTCGCCTGTTGCCTGAGCATCAGGCCATAGATCTCCTGGTTGGCCTCTTGCTGTTCCCTGTCAAAAAGGAGCCTTTGGTTCTTTCCCTTTTGTAGCCTTATAAAATGCAACAGCCCCAAGCTCAGTACAAAAATGGCAGCTATGATCGATATCAATATGTTTTGGGTGCTCAGGCGCTTGGTCTCTTGTATATGTTGGTCGGTCTCAAACTGGATCCGGGCAAATTTGTTCCTGTTGGCACGCTCGTTGGCTATCAGGCTGTCATGGAGTGCTATGTACTCATATAAATGGGCCTTGCCCACCTCGCCTGCTTTTAGTCTGGAGAGCTGTTTCAGGGCACGGAGTTCTTCCTCATATAACTGAGCTGTTTTACTTATTGAATAAGCTTTTTCAGCATAAAAAAGAGCCTTCTCTTTTTCGTTGGTGGCTTGGTAGAATTCGGACATATCGTTGCTGCTAGCAGACAGCTCGTAATCCAGTTTTAAACCCTCAAAAATATTATGGGCCTTGGTGAAAAGGGAATCGATTTTAGCCGTGTGTTTTTCTTTTGCCAAGAACAGGGTATAGGCTATGTTACAGAGAATGGCGCCATAAGAGCTGGGGTCTTTTTTGAAAAGGTCAGGGTCTTCAAGCAGTTTATCATATATATCAAATGCCTTTTTATAGTCGCCTGTTTCTTTATAAACTTCAGCTATGTTTATTTTTGCGTATAGCTTATTAACCTGTTCATCTGGTGTTCTTTTACTAATGTCCATTGATTTTTGAAAGTAATCCAATGCCCTGTCATATTCTTTGAGCTTTTTTAAATTCAACCCCAGTGAATTATATGCATTGGATAAAAACTCTTTGCTTTTTTTGTTCTCTGGGACTGTTAAAATTAAATTAATTGCCTGTATTGTTGTGGTTTGACTACCTATATAATCTTGTTTATCTTTTTGTAATTGAGCTATACTGTTTAAATTAGTTGCTTGAGCTATTTTATGCTTGGCTATTTTAGAAAAGGATGCGTTTTTAAAATGTCTTAAGGCATTGTAATTATAGTAATAGGCACTATCATTATTTTCTCTTTTACATAAATAAACCAATTGATGACTAATATATGTTATACTGAGTGAATCTTTCAGTTCATTTGCAAGCTTTAGGTTTTTATGGAGTGTTTTTTTAGCTGTGTCAAAATACTTAACATCCTCTAAATAAACTATTGTAAGGATTCTAATCGATCTTAAAAAAACCGAATCCACACCTGTTCTTTTTGATAGTGCTACAGCTTGTTTTGCATACGCTATCCTTGTTTCCAAACCAAATTCTGTGTTATGGGAAAGCTGTCTCAATTTGTGTATGCTATCCAATTGTTTTTTAAATACATGGCTCTGGGCCCCTAAACTGGAAACAAGAAACAAAAGAAATATAGAAAGGTATTTTTTGTGCATATTTTAATAAGGAACGGAACAAATATAAAAACTAAAACATTTTAGCTTCCATTTAAATATAAAATTAAAAGTGTTTTTTAGGTTATAAAGTGTTAAACGGGGAAATATTTAAATTCCGCAACAGACCTTTAGGGCTATTTCAAAGCTGAATGATTAAGATTTCTTAATGCTTTTGGTTTTTAATGCAAAAAAATTATTGAAAATTTTAATTAAACCTGATTCTGTAATAATTTCTTCAAAAATAAATTTCCTTCAAAATATTGCATAATATTTTTGTAAGTTTATAAACAAAGCAAAAATATTAATGACAATTATTCATATAAGTGCGGAATGCTATCCGGTAGCCAAAGTAGGCGGACTAGCCGATGTTGTTGGTGCTTTACCTAAATATCAAAACAGTTCAAAAGTGTCATCGCAGGTTATCATGCCTTTTTACGACAATACGTTTACTAAAGAAAATGTGTTTACAACTATTTATAGTAACGAAATTAATTTAGGTAATACACTTGTAAACTTTAATGTTAAAACACTAAAGGAAAAACCTTTAGACTTTGAGGTCTTTTTTATAGACGTCCCAGAACTTCTATTTAAAGACTATGTGTATTCATCGGATGACACCAACCGATTTCTGGCCTTCCAAATTGCAACACTCGATTGGATACGAACATGGAAAAAACATCCAGACATCATACACTGCCATGACCACCATACGGGACTCATTCCTTTTATGCTTCAAGAAAGTTATAAATATGAAGCGTTTAGAAAAATTCCTAATATATTGACCATTCATAATGCCCAATACCAAGGCTGGTTTTCCCACATAAAAGTAGGCTTAATTCCATCATTTAATTTCAATAATGTTGGTTTACTAGATTGGGGTGGTACTATAAACCCATTGGCTGCGGCTATCAAATGTGCATGGCGCGTTACTACGGTTTCGCCTAGTTATATGGAAGAACTAAAAGTAGACGCCAATGGGCTAGAAAGCTTATTAAGTGCAGAAAACGCCAAATGTTCAGGTATATTAAATGGTATAGATACCGATGTTTGGAACCCCGAAACAGACCATTATATTATTAAAAACTACAATGCCAAAACAATTAATATTGGAGCAGAAGCCAATAAAAGGTACTTATGCGACACCTTTAATTTAGATTTTGAAAAACCCTTATTTGCCTTTATTGGTAGGTTGGTTGGCGAAAAGGGCTCTGATTTGTTTCCCGACGTCTTCAAAATTGCACTCGAAAGAAACAATCTTAATATATTGTTGTTAGGTTCTGGTAATAGTTTTGTTGAGCAACAGCTAGAAACCCTAAAAAAAGATTATATTGGCACATACAATGCTTTTATAGGCTACGACGAAAAGCTATCACATATTATATATGCCGGTGCCGATTTTTTACTAATGCCTTCACGTGTAGAGCCTTGCGGGCTAAACCAAATGTATGCATTACGCTACGGCACCATTCCTATCGTTAGAAGCATTGGCGGTTTAAAAGACACCGTTATAGATATTTCTAAAGAAAACGGTTTTGGTATTTGCCACGACAATGTCACCGTTTTAGAAATAATAAACGCCATAGATAGAGGGGTCGCCCTTTATAAAAACCAATCGAAATACAAAAAAATACGTAAAAAAATAATGGAAATAGACCATTCATGGGACGTTTCAGCACAAGAATACATAAATTTATATAACTCTATAAACTAACTAATTATGATCAATAATAAGGTTTTATCCATCATTTTAGGTGGCGGTCAAGGTTCTAGACTACATCCATTAACAGAAGAGCGTTCAAAACCAGCAGTTCCTATTGCTGGTAAATATAGGTTAGTGGATATTCCTATTTCCAACTGCATTAATTCAGACATAAAACGCATGTTTGTATTAACGCAATTTAATTCGGCTTCCTTAAACCGTCATATAAAAGACACTTATCATTTTAGTTTTTTTAGTAGTGCCTTTGTCGACGTACTTGCGGCAGAACAAACACCCGGCAATAAGGGATGGTTTCAAGGAACTGCCGATGCCGTTCGCCAAAGCATGCATCACTTTTTAAGACACGATTTTGAGTATGCTTTAATACTATCGGGCGATCAGTTGTATCAAATGGATTACGATAAAATGATTGAAGCCCATGAAAAAAGTAACGCAGCTATTTCTATAGCTACCATTCCTGTAAGTGCTAAAGACGCAACCTCCTTCGGAATTTTAAAAGCTAACGACGAAAATATTGTAACGTCATTTATTGAAAAACCAGACGCTAGTTTATTACCCGATTGGTCCTCTGAAGTTAGCGACGACATGAAAAAAGAAGGTCGCAACTATTTAGCCTCTATGGGTATTTACATTTTTAATAGAGAGCTTTTAGTAGAATTAATGAACGACCAATCAACAAACGACTTTGGCAAAGAAATTATTCCGCAATCTATTGAAAAACATAAAACATTAAGTTATCAATATGAAGGCTATTGGACCGATATAGGTAATATCGACTCCTTTTTTGAAGCAAATATTGGTTTAACCGATAATATTCCTAAATTCGATTTATACGACAAAACAAAACGTATTTACACGCATGCTAGGATGTTGCCAACAACAAAAATAGCAGGAACCACCTTAGTAAGAACTGTAATAGCCGAAGGTTGTTTAATTGGTGCTGCAAAAATAGAACAATCTGTTATTGGTATTCGTTCTAGAATAGGTAAAGAAACAACCATTATAAAAACGTATATGATGGGCAGCGATTACTACGAAACACTGCTTGAAATTGAAGAAAAGAAAATAAAAATTTTACTGGGTATTGGTGAGCGTTGCTTTATTAAAAACGCGATTCTAGATAAAAACTGCCGCATTGGAGATGATGTTAGAATTAATGGTGGCAGCCATTTACAAGACACCGAAACAGACACGTATGCCATTAAAGACGGCATTGTAGTAATTAAAAAAGGAGTAACTATCCCTAGCGGATTTGTAATATAATATATGGCACAAGTAAAAGTTTATAGTCTATTTACAGACTTCGATATTAACCTTTTTAAAGCAGGTAAACACTATAGGCTTTATGAAAAATTTGGGTCTCATATAACTACTGTTGATGGTATTGAGGGTACTTATTTTGCTGTTTGGGCACCAAGTGCTAAACAAGTTTCTGTAATTGGCGATTTCAACTATTGGACCGCAGGCGAACACCAATTAAACGTTCGTTGGGATAGTAGTGGCATCTGGGAAGGCTTTATTCCGTTAGTAGGTAAAGGCAATATCTACAAATACAAAATTGAAAGCCATAACAATGGCATAAAAACCGAAAAAGCAGATCCGTACGCACGTCGTTGTGAACATCCTCCAAAAACAGCTTCCATAATTTGGGACGATTCCTATAAATGGAAAGATACCGATTGGATGAAAAAGCGTAAAAAACATAACGCTTTAGATGCGCCTTATTCGGTTTATGAAGTGCATTTAGGGTCTTGGAAACGTCATTTAGAAGAAGACCGATTTTTATCGTATTATGAATTGGCAGACGATTTAGTAACTTATGTAAAAGACATGAATTTTACGCATGTAGAATTAATGCCTATTATGGAATATCCCTATGATCCTTCTTGGGGTTACCAACTTACAGGATATTTTGCACCAACATCACGCTTTGGCTATCCTGAAGAATTTAAGTATTTGGTTGACAAATTACATCAAAACGATATAGGCCTTATACTCGATTGGGTTCCTTCACATTTCCCTGAAGACGCCCACGGATTAGGTTTTTTTGATGGCTCTTGTTTATACGAACACCCCGATAAGCGCAAAGGCTATCATCAAGATTGGAAAAGCTTAATATTTAATTACGAGCGTAACGAAGTAAAATCATTTTTAATCAGTAATGCCATTTTTTGGATGGACCAATACCATGCCGATGGGTTACGTGTTGATGCCGTTGCTTCTATGCTATTTCTAGATTATTCCAGAGAAGACGGCGATTGGGAACCTAATATTTACGGTGGCAGGGAAAATCTTGCTGCTATCGATTTTCTTAAAGAACTAAACCAAGAAGTTTATGCATCGTTCCCCGATGTACAAACCATTGCCGAGGAATCTACCGCATTTCCAGGAGTTTCAAAACCAGTGTTTTTAGGAGGTTTGGGATTTGGTATGAAATGGATGATGGGTTGGATGCACGATACCCTTGAATATTTTGGAAAAGACCCTGTTTATAGAAAATACCATCAAAACGATATTACTTTCAGTTTGGCTTATGCATTTTCAGAGAATTTTATGCTACCGCTTTCACATGATGAAGTCGTGTACGGTAAAAGTTCCATTTTAGGAAGGATGCCTGGCGATGAATGGCAACGCTTTGCAAATCTTCGCCTTTTATTTGGTTATATGTTTACCCATCCCGGAACTAAATTAGTTTTTATGGGTACCGAATTTGGGCAATATAACGAATGGGATTTTCAAGAAAGTTTAGACTGGAATTTACTGGAATTCGAACCCCACAAAAACTTCCACAATTATTATAAAGCATTGAACACATTCTATAAATCAACTCCTGCCCTATTTGAAAAAGCGTTTTCAGGTGAAGGTTTTGAATGGATTAGTTATGACGACCATGAAAATTGTGTCATATCCTATATTAGAAAAGGGTATCAAACTGAAAATGATGTGGTGGTGGTTTGTAATTTTACTCCAACCGTAAGAGAAAAGTATCTTATTGGACTTCCTATAAAGGGAAAGCTCATTGAAATATTTAATAGTGATGCTAAAGAATTTGGAGGCAGTGGCGTAACTAATAAAACCAAAAAACAGTTGGTAATCTCTGAAAAATCTTGGAATGGCAAGGCGTACTCCGCTGAAATAACCTTAGCGCCTTTGGCAGTAACTGTTTTTCAGTTTAAGTCTTAGAGACTGGTTAAGTTTTATCCTTTGGCTCTTTTATGTATTTTTTTAACGTTAAAACTTAGGCGTTGTTCAGGTGAAATCAATCTTAACAACGCCTATTTTGTATAAAAAAACTGAAAAACTCATGTATAGGGCATACTTTGTATGAAAATTGTGGATTCTATAATTATACATGTAATTATTTGACTATTAGGCAGCTTTACTTTAATATTTTTAATGAATAAACTCTACTAAAATTTAATTCTTTTAGTATTTTCGTCAACTAATTCTAACATCATTAAGAATGATATTAAATACTGAATTAGAATACAAGGGAAACCTATTCCCCTCAAACATAATTTCTTACAAAAAAAATCTAGATACCTTATCTTTTACTGCTGAAAATAATGTGGTGTTGCAAATAACCGTACAACGCGACAGTATTTTAAGATTTCGATATTCGACAACGGGCGTTTTTGAAAAGGATTTCTCTTATGCAATCACCAAATATGCTAACAGAGGCTATAACTTTCTTGAAATAACCGAAGAAGACGATAAATACATCATTACCACTTCCAAAATTATTTGCCATGTAGCAAAAATTGATATGCGAGTAGCACTTTATGATGCCAAAGACAAAACCCTTATTTGTGAAGACGAATTAGGATTTCACTGGGAAGAAAGTTATGACTTAGGTGGCGATATTGTTAAAGTGTCTAAAACAGCACAAGAAGGTGAAAGTTATTATGGTTTAGGTGATAAACCAGTAGATAACAACCTTAAAGGGAAACGCTTTGAAAACTGGGTGACAGATTCTTACGCATACGGCAAAAACACAGACCCCATATATAAAGCCATTCCGTTTTATACAGGTTTACACCACAAAAAATCCTATGGGATCTTTTTTGACAATACCTTCCGTACTTTTTTCGACTTTTGCCATGAACGTAGAAACATTACCAGTTTTTGGGCGCAAGGTGGTGAAATGAATTATTATTTCATTTACGGTCCTCAAATGTCCGATGTTGTTTCCATATACACCGACTTAACAGGAAAACCTCACGAATTACCAGCTTTATGGTCTTTAGGGTACCACCAATGTAAATGGAGTTATTATCCAGAATCTAAAGTAAAAGAAATAACAAACAAGTTTAGAGAACTCCAAATACCTTGTGACGCCATTTATTTAGACATTGACTATATGGAAGGTTTTAGATGTTTTACTTGGAGTAAAGAATACTTTCCAGATCCCAAAAAAATGGTAAAGGAATTGGCCGATAATGGCTTTAAAACCATTGTAATTATAGATCCAGGCATCAAAATCGACAAAGAGTATTCGGTTTACCAAGAAGGTATGGATAAAGATTATTTCTGTAAACGTGCCGATGGGCCTTATATGAAAGGTAAAGTGTGGCCAGGGGAATGTTATTTTCCTGACTTTACAAAACCAGAAGTACGCGAATGGTGGTCCAATTTATTCAAAGAACTTGTTGAAGACATAGGTGTTAAAGGTGTTTGGAACGATATGAACGAACCCGCTGTAATGGATGTGCCCGGGAAAACCTTTCCTAATGATGTAAGACACGATTATGATGGAAACCAATGCAGCCATAGAAAAGCACACAACGTTTATGGAATGCAAATGGCAAGAGCTACCTATCAAGGTCTAAAAAAATTCGCATATCCGAAAAGGCCTTTTGTTATTACAAGAGCCGCTTATTCTGGTACACAACGCTACACCTCAAGCTGGACAGGAGATAATGTAGCAAGTTGGGAGCATTTAACCATAGCCAACATTCAAGCGCAACGTATGTGTATGTCTGGGTTTTCGTTTATTGGTTCAGATATTGGCGGTTTTGCGGAACAGCCTAATGGCGAATTATACGCACGCTGGATCCAATTAGGTATTTTCCACCCGTTTTGTAGAACACACTCCTCTGGAGACCACGGAGACCAAGAACCTTGGGCTTTTGGAACTAACATCACTAACATTGTTAGAAAGTTTATAGAGATTAGATACCAACTATTGCCTTACTTATATACCGCCTTTTGGAGATATGCCAATGAAGGGATTCCTATACTAAAATCACTTGTTTTATTTGACCAAGAGGATGCACATACACACTATAGAAATGACGAATTTATTTGTGGTGAAAAAATATTAGCGTGCCCTATTACCGAACCAAATGCCAAAGGAAGACGTATGTATTTCCCTATTGGAAATTGGTATAATTACTGGAACAATGACATTTTGGAAGGTGGCCAAGAGCTATGGGTAGATGCCGATTTAGATAGCATGCCCATTTTTGTTAAAGAAGGTGCTATCATACCAAAATACCCCATTCAGCAATATGTAGGTGAAAAACCTTTGGAAGAGCTCATATTAGATGTGTATTATAAAGCAGGCGAAGAAACATCCCAGGTTTTTGAAGATGCACAAGATGGCTATGATTATATAAAAGGCAGATATAGTCTAAGAAACTTTAAACTTTTAGGCAAAAAGAAGTCCTTAATTATTCAGCAGTTTAAATCGGGTAAATACATAACCCCTTACGAAACTTTGAGGATTAAATTTCACGGATTGCCATTTAATATCTCTAAAATTCAAATTGATAACGAAGAGGCTTTATTTGAAAACGTAAAACTTAATGGTGAAAACACTATTGTTATTAGTAAGGAATTTACAGAGCTTCATGTAATAGCCTAGAAGTTTTACATACCTCGTTTATTATTATTAGAATTATTATTATTAGAAAAAGGCTTACCAAGATATACCAACTTATAGCCTTTTTCTATTTTTTCTATGGCCTTGTTTTGAGAAGAAATTATTTCTAAAACGCCTTGTTTATCTTTTACTAATAAAGGAATGGTCTCTTTCTCATTATTTGTAATTTCAATCAATTATTAAATTGCAAGTATCCTAAAATAAAGAACGCTATTATTTTTGAAAAAGGGCTATAAATCGTCTTTCTTAAAAATGTTTTCAATACCCTTGCCTATTTTCTGTATGGTTTCAATCCCTTTGCTCAAAGGTTTTGAGGAAATATCATAATATCTTTCACTCGTATAATCATGACTGAATTGTTGTGGATAAATTACAAGACGGCTATTTGATGGAAAATACTTTTCAAGTTTTGAAGGAAGATTTTCTAATGCCCCAATGTAAGATGTAGCACCTTTACGAGCAGAAGTTAACACAAATAAATCGTCTTGATGTATGTTTTTTGCTAAAACAAGTATATCATCCCAATCAACAAATAAGTGAATCGTAATAGATGCTGACAATTTTGCCCTTTTAAAAAGTTTTTCAACTGCGCTTTTTGTAGCCTCATTGCTATATAACTGTATAGGAACACTAAGCTCCTGAGCGAGTCTTGCCATTTTAATAACCCAAAGCTCAAAACCGTTTTCATGCTCAGATAAAGGCGAAGCTGCAATAACAATTCTTTTGTGCAATACTAAAGGCTTCTCAAGATAGCATACAAAAATTGTTTTATCAGTATTGTTTAAAATACTATCAACTTTTTCACCCAAAAATTTATTTAGTAATCCAGAGCGTCTTGGCCATCCTAGAACAATAATATCCGCCATTATTTCTCTTGAAATACGGGCTATTCCGCTTGCTGTGTTGTGATCTATTGTAGTTATTACATTTACTTTTGTTTCTGATGCAGAGGCTTGTTTTACATATTCTTCCAACTTATTTCTTGCTTTCAGTATGTTAATCTCCGCTTCGTTGTTGTTAGAAACCACTGAAAGAATAGATACGGGATTGATTGATTTCTTGTCTTTAATAAAGATTGAAAATTCAAGTAACTTTTCAATGTTCTCTACATTTGCTATGGGTAACAGAAGGTGTTCACTTTGAGCTCCATTTATGCTTGCAGGGCTACTTGTATCTTCTTCGGTTTCAATAACAATTTTTTTAGCAGCCTTCTCCGTAGCAAAAGAAGCAATAATACAGGTAATTAGAATAAGTATGATAGTTCCGTTCAAGATATTTTCGTCCAGAATTTCTGCTTTGTAACCAACTAAAATAACAGCTAGTGTTGCAGCAGCATGGGCACTACTAAGACCAAAAATAAGTTGTCTCTGTGCCTTAGTATATTTAAAAACAAGTTGAGTAAACCATGCTGCAATCCATTTTCCAAATAACGCCACAACAGAAAGAGTTCCTGCCACAATAAGAGCCATAGGACCACTAAGAATGACACTTACGTCTACCAACATACCTACACTTATTAGGAAAAAAGGGATAAATAATGAATTACCAATAAATTCTATCCTGTTCATTAAAGCCGATGAGTGTGGTATCAGCTTGTTCAAAGCTAGTCCTGCAACAAAAGCCCCAATGATGGGCTCAACACCTGCCACTTCAGCTAAAAATGCCGCAAAAAACACAACTGAGAGTACAAAAATATAATGTGAATGTTTCTCGCTCTCTAGTTTTCGAAAAAACCATTTGGCAATTCTAGGTATTATTAAAAACATAATAGCTGAGAATATAGCTAGCGAAACCCCCAAACGAATCCAAAATTCTTGATTCAAATTTCCTTGGCTATTTCCCATAATAACAGCCAAAATAATAAGCACCGCTGTATCGGTTAAAATAGTGCCTCCAACGGTTATAGCGACGGCTTGATTTTTTGAAACCCCTAACTTACTCACAATTGGATAGGCTACAAGCGTATGTGTGGCAAACATACTAGCAGTAAGAAAACTGGCATTAAAATCGTATCCTAGAAGGTAAAAGCAAACAGGAAAGCCAATACTTAATGGAAAAATGAACGTAAAAAATCCAAATAAAAGACTTTTATTTCTATTTGATTTAAACTCGTTCATATCTAATTCAAGCCCTGCTATAAACATGATGTAAAGTAGACCAATCGTTGAAAAAAGGTCTATAGCAGAGTTTTTCTCAAGGATATTTAAACCATATGGACCAACAACAACTCCAGCTATAATTAATCCAATAATTCCCGGTATGTTTAATTTTCTCAACAGAATTGGAGACAACAAAATGATGAATAGAATCAATGAAAAAACCAATACTGGATTTCCAAGTGGGAATTCAAATTCGTGCATTAAGTGTTTAAAAAAATCCGTCATCGTTATCAGTATATATTTGGTTTGAATTTATTTAGAGTGACTACATTTAAACGCCCTTTCTTTGCTTCCACTTTAATAGCCAAAGAATCAAGCTACTATAATAAAAATAGCCCTGTTCACTCTGTAGTAAATTAAATCTGGTGTTAAAATACTAATTTTATTCGATTTAAAACCCCTATTACTATACGATGTCTTTTTAGTTATTATGATTACTACACTTCTTGAATTGAAAAGTCTTTGGTGTTTACGTCTGGTTTAATACCATTTACAGGTATACAAAGCCCTTGTAGCTAAAGACCTTATGCTTTTAATTCTTTATAATTTAAAAGGGAAAGAAATAAGGAATAATAAAGGATACGGCAATCCAAATAATTAAATTTAGAGGTGTTCCTACTCGCAAAAAATCATTGAACCTAAGTTTCCAAAGGCATATACCATGCTATTTGTTGGATAGTTTAAAGGCTTCATAAACGTTAATGGACACGTAAACAGCACTGCCACCAAAAAAGGGCGTTCGCTAACTTCCATTATAGATGTTAGGCTTATAACAACTGGTGTAAGCAATTCTGCCTGTGACTTTTATAAAAGGCTTATTATGAATTTTAAGCATACCGTTATCAATAATTCATTAAGACAATGGCCAAAAAAGTGGTACTAAAATCATTAGAAGTACAAATAAAATAAATGTAAGAGGCAACCCTACCTTAAGAAAGTCACTAAACTTATATTTTCCAGGTCCAAACACAAGAATACATGAAGGCTCAAATGGCGCAATTAATGAAATGGAAGCACCTAACATGATGGCAATAGCAAACGTACGAGGATTGGCATCTAACATCAATGCAGTTTCCATGGCAACAGGTAATATTACCAAGGCTGCTGCTGCGTTGCTCATGGGTTGTGTAAGGATTATTGCTAAAACGACAAAGCCCCCAAGAACATACATCGGTCCAAAATCACCTAACAAACTTATAGTGACTTCGGCTAAAAATTTTGAAGCTCCAGAGTTTTCCATGGCAGTGCCAAATGCCGTCATTCCTCCTATAAGAATGAGAAGTTTCCAATTGATGACTTGATATACACGCTCAACGTTTATGGCACCAGAAATCACGGTAAACAAGGCTGCTGCCATAAAACAAATGGACAATGGCGCCCAACCGAGGCTTCCCGCCAATACTGCCAATAAAAAAATGGAAGCAGCAAATAGGCCTTTCTTTTCTTTAAATAGATTCACTCTAAAGTCACCCACAACAGAAAAATCTGTTGAGTTTCTATTAGCATCAATATCTTCTTGTGTGCCTTGTACTAAGAGCATATCTCCAACTCTAAGATGAAGTCCGCCAATCTTTTGGGATACTGCACCTTTAAAACGTTGTACGGCCAACACGACCAAATCATAATTTTGACGAAAACGGGATTCTTTTAATGTCCGGTTGATTAAGTTAGAACCTGGCATAATCAATAGCTCTGCAAGAAGAATTTTTTTACTCATGATTTCTTTATCGCCTATAGTATCGGCCAAAACATGAAGCTCTGCTGACTCCTTGATTTTGATAAGATTCTCAACACTACATTCTACAATAAGAACGTCATTGGCTTCAATGCGTGTTCTAGAATTTGGAAGAAAATCTTCCTTATCACGAATAATTTTTAAAATGCGTACATCTTGTTTGGCAAGATCGGAATGGAAAGCAATCTGTCCAATTAATTTTGATTTTTCAGAAACCACAATTTCTGATAAATACTGCGCAATGTCATACCGTTCGTTGTATCCAACTTCTTTATGATCTGGCAATAGTTTGTTATAAAAAATAAGAATAAACATAATACCAGTGACAAGAAAAATAATTCCTATTCCTAATATTTCAAAAAAATGAAGTGGTTCCATTCCCTCTTGGGCGATGTAGCCACTAACAGCTACATTGGTTGAGGTTCCAATAAGGGTGCAAGTGCCTCCAAGAATGGAAGCAAATGCTACAGGAATCAATACTTTTGAAGGGCTCATATTAAGTTTCCGGCACATCCCAATAACAGGACCGGTTACTAATGCCGTAACGGTTGTATTATTCATAAATGCTGAAAGTACTCCTGTAATAAACATGGTATACCCTACAAAAAGCGTTTTGCTTTTTATAGTTTTTATCATTTTTGATCCTACTTTATCTAACAGTCCCGTTTCAGAAAGTGCTCCTGAAATGATAAAAATGGAAGCTAAAATGATGATAAAATCACTGCTAAACCCTTCAAAAGCTTCTTGAGGCGTAATGATTCCAGAAAAAGCTAAGACCACTAATAGCCCAATGGTAACAATATCAACCGAAAATTTATCAGTAGCAAAAAGAATAATGGTGACAATTAATAAACTAATCACAAGGGCTATTTCCATAGAGAATTTTTTAGATATGTTAGATCTTACTCGTAGAGAGAGTTTCCAAATACTTTTTATAAATATTTAAAAGTGCCGCTTAAAGTTTGATAGTAATTCTTCAGACCAATTTAGCTTTTTTTATTTTAAAAATCGAACATGAATTGCCTCAACGCAGAACGTATGGGATCTCAAAGCGAAATCTATTTTTCATTCGACACAAAGCGTCGGGGAAAAACCCAACTTTGATTAAAATCCGCCACTTATACCACAAATATAGAGCCCAATACTAATGTAGCTGAATAGTTAAACCTCGAAAAACCCTCTTCTGGATTTAATATCCCTGTAACAATAAACAGAGCCATGATAAGAATAGATGTTGTATCTATAGAAAAATAATCCTTTACAAAAAGGAATACACCTACTAAAATGATTGCCAGAGTTAAATATAAATCCATATTCATTAACCAATTGACTGCTACGTTTTGTTTTCACGAATATAATTAAATCCATTATATATTCTATTCCTTAACGCCTTTTTTGTAAGTTTACACTTTACACAAAAGGTTAAATATGGAAGGTTATGACATTTTAGGTATCCTACTTATTTTAATATCTGCTTGGATAGGAGGATTTGCCATGAAAAGAATTGGTTATCCAGCTATTTTAGGCGAGCTGCTTGTTGGTATTCTTGTAGGACCCGCTCTATTGGGGTGGATCGATAGTAATTCAACTATAGATGTATTAGCAGAAACAGGCATCATTATGCTCATGGCCTACATTGGGATGGAAATTAACTTTAAGGATCTTGGTAAGGCATCTAAAGCGGGCTTACTGGCAGCTTTGGGAGGGTTCTTAGTCCCATTTATTTTGGGTTATTATGCCATTACAATAACTGGTGGCACACAAATATCAGGATTTTTTGTTGGTATTGCCGTAGGCGTTACTTCTTTAGTTACTAAAAGCAGGATACTCGTTGATCTCAACTTATTGGATACACGTATTGCTTATGTACTAATGGTAGGTGCACTTATATCTGACACGCTTGCCCTTATTATTTTTGCGGGCCTTAGTAGCTTTATTGATGCTGGTTATGTAGACACTATGGGCGTTGTTATTGTAGCCGTAAAAGCGCTATTGTTCTTTGGTCTTACTTCAGTCTTGGGTCTATATATACTCCCCTATGTTGGTAAACTATTTACCAAATATAATATAAAAGATAAAACACTGTATTTTACCCTCTTGCTTGTTATTGTTTTTGGTTTTTCTGAATTAGCCGAAATCGCTGGTTTGCATAGTATTCTAGGGGCTTTTATGGCCGGTTTGTTTGTTCGGGATGGTATTTTTGAAAAACAAATCACCAAGCAGGTTAATAGTGTGTTCCATAATGTTTCTATTGGGTTTATGGCTCCTATCTTCTTTGTTTCCACAGGATTTCAAGTAACTTTAGACGTTTTTAAAACAGACCTAAACCTCCTTATTTTAATCTTGGTAATTGCCTTTGCCGGTAAAATTCTGGGTGCTGTCTTATTTTATTTGCCAAGTGGGCACGGTTGGAGAGAGGGTCTCGCTGTTGGCGCTGGTATGAATGGCCGTGGCGCCGTAGAAATTATCATTGCCGGTATTGGTCTACAAAAAGGTGTTATTACCCAAGAAGTGTTTTCAATTTTAGTGTTCATGGCTATACTAACAACGCTTTCTGTTCCAATCATGCTGACCTGGACTACAAATTGGCTTCAAAAGAGTGGAAAGCTTGTTCGACAAAAAACAAGAGAAGGTTTTCTCATTATGGGAGCAAACTCTCTGGCTCTGCTCATGTCAAAATATTTAAAAGACTCGAATAAAGTAACCCTTATTGATTCAAATAAAGATTTAGTAGCTTCGGCAAAAGCAAATGGTTTTAATTGTATCCATGGAAATGCTCTGGAGTCAAATACCTTGGAAGAAGTTGGAGCAAAGAATTTTAAAACCTTTTTAGGTCTAACCAGTAATAGCGAGATTAACCTTTTGGTCGCCCAACTAGCCCATGATGCTTTTTATATACCTGAAAAACATATAGTTTTAACCCCAGGGGAAGGACGAGCAGGTATTAGCCTTCTTAAATCAATTTCTACATCTACACTTTTTGCATCAAAAATAAATATAGATAACTGGATTAAAAAAATCCAAAACAATGAGCATAAAGAGCTATTTGAAAAAGTAGAGCAAAAAATGCCCACAAGGGAATGGCTAAAATCTAAATTAAGTGAAAATGTAAAGATTTTACCCATTTTAGTTATTGATAAAAATGAAAACAAACGTCCTTTTCATTACAATGATACTATAGATATAGGAGAAACTGTTCTTTATATTGTTTAACCTCTTGGTCTCCAATATTTTGCTTATGCTTTTTTTCGTCTAGAAAATAAACTTTTTTTTAAGCTTTTTTATGATAAAAGATACCTTACTTGTGACGGAAAAATGTTTGTAGAAGGATTACTTAAAAAGGGAATAATAACAAAAGAATCATATTGCTCACCGTTAAAATTATTGAGTTGACTATTTTTTCATCCACAAAGCACATTTATTTCTCCCACGCAAATCCCGCCGTTCATAAAAGAGCTTTGCTGGATGTTCAGGTAAAGCGTATTGAAAAAATCGCCCAGCAACACCCAATAATGATATTTTTCAATACCCTTTCAGTGGCTTTCTAAACCACGATGCTTACCACCATATACACATACATAGTTGATTAAATTGCCACATAAAGACTAGCTTCCAGATTACATAGTTGTATTGTTAAAGAGTTTTATGATATAGCTATAATAAAACTTGCCTTAAAAAACCTAGGAGGTTTCTTAATTTACGGTATGCCACCTTTTTATGATCCTTGACTGTATTAACAGAGATAGATAGTTTCTTTGCAATCTCATCGTTAGTATAGTCCTTGATGCTAAGTCTAATAACCTGTGCCGCCTTGTCTGGTAGTTCCTTGATGGCGTTTTCTATGATAACGGTCGTTTCCACAACTACTGCCTCAGACATAAGGAATTCTTCCGTCTCATAGGTTTTTATATTTTGGTCCGCATACCGCTCTGTAAGTTGGTGACGTTTGCTTTTTAGGTGGTTGAGGCATTTATTCCTTACGGCTTTATAAAAATATCCAGTAGTATGGTTTTCATCTTGGAAAGTAGTCTTGTCTTCCCATACCTTAATAAAAACCTCCTGAACGATGTCTTTTGAGAGCTCAAATTGTCAAGGTACTTGTATGCTAACACACATAGTTGTGGGTACAGGCTCATAAAAAGCTTGTTGTAGTCCTTAAGTGTCTGTTCTTTTTTGCCTTCGCTCATGGTTTTGTACCTTCCTTACCAATGGTTACAACTTCATTTGTTTCGAGGCACTTTTTTATATTCTTGGTTAGTGTATCTATAGAAATCAGTTCCCTGTTATTATAATATACGGCAGGAAGCGATTTAAAGAACGTGTCAAATTCTTTTCTTGATAAAAGCTGGGCTCCTGTACCATAGGCGAGGTCGGTATACAAAATGCCCATGACCTTGAGTGCCGTGCCGCAGTGTTCTTTAACAAGATTGCTGAGGCTTGACCTGTCCAGTAATAGTCTTAGTGAGTCTAGAATATCGTGCTGTGGCAGTATAAAGGAGTTGGACTCTATTGGTTCCTTGTTTTTTTCCATTGGGATTAGGTTTAAGGTTAACATATACTTGTTTATGGGGTTCTATAAACTTGAAATTGCCTGAAAATAAGGTCAACCCAATAAACCTTTTAAGTTTAAAAACAAAAAAGGCGTGGAACTCAGCTTACTGCCATTGAGGTACTGGTATACCATGCAACAATAAGTGAGCCCACGCCCAAAGAGAGAGACGTGAGCATCTTACTTATCATCTCGTTGCAAAAATTACCAGTTTTCAATGGCGAGATTCAAAGCGAATGCTTCAAATATTTTGTTTTGAAGAATCGCAAAAATAATAATTCAACGGCTAATATATGATTTTTTTATTTAGGATACTTATAAGTATCCTAAATTTTCAATTTTAAGACTGAATTTTATCCTAATGGAAAAAATTAGAAATAGAAATGAGAAGAAAGCTCTAGGATATAGAATCGTTGAACTTAGAAAAAAAATAATTAATCCTAAAACAGGAAAGCCTATTTCACAAGAGGAATTGGGACTAAGGACTGGTCATGCAAAAAAGACAATTGGAGAATTGGAAAGAGGAAATTCAAATCCAACATATGAAACTCTGTTGCTCATATCGAAAGAATTGAATGTAACAATAAATGAATTTTTCAATTTTGATATGAATAAATACGAAAAATTATCCAAAAAATAAATACTCACTATTCTCAATCGAATTTTCTAAAAGCATAATTTAAATATTTATACTATACTACATAAACTTTAGAACTTATATTTCTTTTTAACTTTAGAAATCGAAAAACTTAAGTAAGAAAAACGATAAATATAAATTTGGCAAAGTAAATAGATTTTTGCCAATGATATATAAAAGATGGAGAACAAAGAAGTCCATACTAACTTCTTTAATTGAAATTGCAACAGGATTACGTGTTCATCCTAAAGAGATATTTGACATCATGTTTGATTTTGAAGAATATTATGCTAATTTGGATGACATTGCCAAGAATAACGATATCCCAAAAAAATAATTGAATTTGTCTATGCCCAAAACTAAAGCCAGAGGGATGGATCAGGGTTAGGGGTATCAAAAAAAGCTTTTAATTTTATACAAAGGTTACCATGTAATGCCCTATATGTGTCTTCATCTATAGAGATAGACTCTTCCCATTCCTCCAAGTCTTCCAAAATAGCCTCCCGACTGGAATACTTAAAAACCATAAAATCATAACAATCAGATGCCATAAGGGCTTCCTTCGATTCCTTGTACAATGCCATGGCAATACTATTGGCAGCTAGTATAAATTCAGTTTCTGTAGTATTCATATCATTGTTTTTGTTTGACATATATAAACTTAATAAAACTTGAAATCTTCTTCAAATGAAATCCGATATATTACCCAATATTTATAAATTTTAATCCCTTCGTAGATTATTTTTTGAAATACTTTCCATGTTTTTTTGTCATTTAATCTGTTCATATATACAAATTTTTAGTCTTAATGATATCTACATTTATAATTTTGACTTTGCACAAAAAGCATATGTGAATTGGAAATACCAAATTAAATTCGTGTTTTTTGTTAAACAGAAAAAATATAAATCCATTTGATAATTTACAAAACATTTATATATTGCATATTATAAGAATTTTCATCATTTTTAAATAAAGGTAAAAAAGATAAAAACACTAAAACTTCTACATAGCTGCCCATACGAGTTGTATAAAAAGAAGAAAGTTCAGTATATAAACGTTAACAACAACTTAACCTCATCAATGAATAGTCATTTAAACAAGATAATTAAAGATAATTTTAATGAGTTCGACCGTTGGATTGAAATTTTAAATCGACAAAGAGATTCTATTTTTACAGTTGAAAGTCTAAATGAAGACGAATATACAAAACTGACCTATGAAACTTCAGACGTACTTGTAAAAATAGCTGATTTAGCTATAAAATACGGTAATTTTAAAGATGATTTTGACACAAGTAAAATGTACTTGAATTTATATGGACCTTCCTTAATAATAAAGTCAATAAAAACAGGTGGGACATATTATTTAGCGACAGATTTGGAAGGAATTTATTTAACAACTTCATTTCTTCACGCTGACAATCTCAAAAATATGAGTGATGATTTTTGGATTGAACTTTTTGAACTAAAAAAATTTAGCGGATTTGAATATGAGGAAAACTCATATTTCACTATTGACGTTCAAAGGAAATATCCTGAATTATTTCACACCTATAAAGACACGTTATTTCTAATGTTTAGAAAATTTTTCTTGTCACACACAGAAAACCACAATGACATTGATATTGGTGACTTTAAAGTCAAATGGAAACCTGACGAAGATTTTAGCAAAATGATTGCGGAAATATGTTTGGTATTTAAATCTATGTACAAAATGGATTATAAACTGTGGAAAATAACTGATTTACGAAAGAAAAAAAAGTAGTTGCTAAGCCCCATATATAAAAATTGCTATTTTTAGCTAGCACAAAGCTGGTAGCTATGCTAACTGACCCCGAAATGACATACTGAAAGTTGACAGTTTTCGGCTCGACAAGACTAAAAAAACAATAGGACTATTTGATACTTTAACTGACGATAAAACGTAACTTTGTGCGGTTGTAAGAGAAAAAAAGAATGAACTTAACAATTGAAAATATATTATTAGTTGGCTCTCTATTACTTTTTGTAAGTATTATTGTAGGTAAGACATCCTATAAATTTGGTGTTCCAACATTATTGCTCTTTTTAACGATTGGAATGTTGGCAGGCTCTGACGGCATTGGCGGTATCAATTTCGACAATCCGCAAATTGCCCAATTCATTGGTATTGTTTCGCTTAACTTCATTTTGTTTTCAGGGGGTCTTGACACCAATTGGACTTCTGTAAAACCTATTCTAAGGGAAGGACTTGTTTTATCCACTTTAGGCGTTTTACTAACGGCCCTTTCACTTGGGACATTTGTTTGGTTCGTTACTGATTTTACAATTTATGAAAGTATGCTGTTGGGCTCTATTGTTTCATCAACAGACGCAGCTGCCGTATTTTCAATCTTACGTTCAAAAAATCTTGCCTTAAAGACAAATCTACGCCCGACATTGGAATTAGAAAGCGGTAGTAACGACCCAATGGCGTATGTATTGACTATTGCATTTTTGACTTTGGTAATCAATCAGGACCAAAGCATTGCATCCATCATTCCCCTGTTTTTCCAACAAATGATTTTGGGTGGAATTGTAGGTTTTGCCTTTGGGAAACTTAGTAAATTTATAATCAATAAAATCAAGCTTGACTTTGAAGGGCTTTATCCTGTATTGGTCATAGCTCTGATGTTTATTACATTCTCGGCAACCGATTTTGTGGGCGGTAACGGATTTCTCGCTATTTACATTTGTGCGGTTTACTTAGGCAATCAAGACCTGATACACAAGAAAACCATCTTGAAAATGTATGACGGTTTGGCTTGGCTAATGCAGATTGTGCTTTTCCTTACCTTAGGTTTACTTGTTTTCCCTTCTCAAATAATTCCATATTTCGGCATAGGGATGATCATCTCATTATTTCTGATAATCGTTGCTCGACCTGTGAGCGTTTTTCTCAGTTTGATGTTTTTTAAAATGAGACTTAAAAGAAGATTTTATATTTCTTGGGTTGGTTTGCGTGGTGCTGTTCCAATTGTGTTTGCAACTTATCCTTTGTTGGCCGGAATCGACAAGGCCAATATGATTTTCAATATCGTGTTTTTCATATCTGTTACGTCGGTTTTAATTCAAGGAACAACTTTATCCATTGTTGCTAAATGGCTCAATGTTGCCTTGCCCGAAAAAGCAAAAAAGATTACTGAAATAGACAAACTCATTTTAGAGCTTCCTAAATCATCCTTGCAAGAATTTGAAGTTTTGCCCAATTTTCACGCAGTAAACAAAAGAATTGTTGATTTGAATTTCCCGAAATCAGCGTTTATTGTGATGATAAAAAGAAACGGGGAATATATTCGTCCGGGTGGTTCAACGGAGTTGGAAGCAAAGGATATTTTAATGGTTCTTGCAGACAGTCAGGACGATTTTACAAAAGTGAACGATTGTATATACAGCTCAAATAATAAATGACGTAACAAAAAAGCATAGCAGCCAGCAGTACCTACCCAAAAGTGATGGTTCTGTGGTTATGTCAAGCTTTGTACTTCTATCAAAATTCGTGGTACATTAACAGTGAAGTACTCCACCTTCGGGTAGTTGCCGAACATTGTATGCCATATAAAACAGAAACGAAAAAGTGAAATTAAAACGAAGAAGAAAATTAGTAACGTACTTAAATATTTTAGACCAACCTGTCCGATTCAACCCTTTTGTTTTCAGTCGGACTTTTTTATTGTGGGCTTTTCTCGGATTGGTAGGTGGAATAATAGCGGGATTTTATTGGATTGTGCTTGAATTTCTAACGCACCAATTGGCTTTTTTTAGTGGTTGGCATGTAATTCCCGTAATGGCAACCTGCGGCCTTTTAGCAGGTTTGATCATTCACTTTATTGGAGACCCGGGAGAAATACATTTGATCGTAAACAATATCCGTTTTAATAAGGGAAAACTAGACCCCAAAAACAATCCTTCCATGGTACTATCCTCGTTGTTGTGCGTAGCATCAGGTGGAAGTCTCGGACCAGAAGCGCCATTAGTACAAGTAACAGGCTCGACAGGTACTTGGATAGGAAAGTTGTTCCGACTTAAAGGGGAGGAATTAAGGTCATTGAGTATTGCAGGAATGGCATCAGGCTTTACAGCCTTATTTGGAGCGCCATTGGGCGGTAGCTTGTTTTCGTTGGAAATACTTCATCATAAACACGCCGTGGAGTATTACAAAGCCATTATTCCTGCATTTGTGGCAAGTTGTTTTAGCTATTTGGTATTTGCCTTGATCATTCATTTGGGTCTTGGACCAATATGGGATTTATCTGCGTATGAATATTCAGGAATTTTTGATTTTGGTTATGCCGTGCTGTTCGCAATAATTGGAGCTGTTTTTGGATGGGCTTTTATTTTTTGCACCAAATTTTTCAAATCAATTTTCGAGAAAAGACCGATACCTATTTATGTCAAAACACTCATTGGGGGAGTTCTACTAGGTGTCATAGCATTTTACTTCCCATTAACCCGATACTTCGGACATCACGAGATTAACGAACTATTATCAGGGAATTTTTCTTTGACTTTGTTGTTTACAATTTTGATTTTTAAAATCATAGCCATTTCAATAACCGTGACATCCGGTTGGAGAGGAGGGTTCATTATCCCCTTGTTTTTCGTAGGAGCAACATTGGGACTGATAATTTATCAATTGTTCCCAACAATAAATCTGACGTTAGCAATTGTTAGCTGTATGGCAGCAATTAATGCTTGTGTTACTCGAACGCCAATGAGTACGACCATTTTATTGGCAACTTTAACGGGTTTCGGACATTTCATTCCAATCCTTTTTGCGAGTTTAACAGGCTATTTTTTAGCTCCAAGAATACCTTTTATAGGTTCGCAACTGGAGAAAGAATGAAAAACCATATCAAAATGATAAGACACAAGCATGTCTTTACTACTCAAATTTAGGTGGAAAAAACATTTATTGAAATAGAAGAATAAATTACGGTTTAATCTAAAGAATTCCTCGGGGCTAGCCTGGAGTTCCCACTTCTACCTCTCCTTAAGGAGAGGTCAAAACTGTCAGGCAGTTTTGGGTGAGGTGTTATAAATAAATTTTGATTTTTGTACCTTTAGGACAAAATGAAACGAGTAAAATACCCCTATGGCTTCTGCGGGGATTGTTCGTTTCAAGAAATTTGTTTATTTATCTTCTTCAAAAGAAGAAAGCAGGATTTAATGATCCTACTTTTTTATACCCCATTTTTCATCCACAAACTTCCCTGCTTTTACCTAAAACCCTGCCGTATTTCAGATCCCAGTTTGAAGCATTGATGTCAAGCTTTGAGCTAAATGCGGATTGCCTGCCGTTAATGGTTATCCTGCACATAATCGGTACCATTCCGTTTTTCTTTGGTGCATTCTTTTTTAAGGTAGAACAATACCTTGAACGTTGATCCTTTTGTTGTTTCCATAACTCACAATTCTTAATGTTAAAATTAAAAATAAGTGAGTCGGGAAACAATATGGATCAAGGTATAAAATACTGAAAAACAACTATTGATAGAATATTCTGTGAATATCAAAAGTAACGTTTTGGTAACCTTACTTTTGGTAATCTTTACTTTTCCCTGCATTTGACAATATACCCAAAAAATCATAAAATAGTTGTAAAGCCTTTATTTATAGGGGTTTTTGCAGATTTAATCTTTGGTACTTATTGTCTGAAAATTTTATTTTAAAAATCGAACATGAATTGCCTCGACGCAGAACATATGGAATCTCAAAGCGGAATCAATTCTTCATTTGACACAAAACGTTATGAAATTAAACCCATTTTTGATTAAAATCCACCACTTGCCATAAATTAACTTTCCTCCTTGGCGGATTCATTGGTGGATTCAAACGTATAATATAATCTCTTCAAACTCTTCTTTAGTAATGTGAATCGATAAATTCCTATAACAAAAAAAAGGGCGCTAAAAAAAAGTGAAGCAAAAGCTAAATATTTGAAATTCGGAAAAATTTCCAGTTGAAAAAAAGCAATACCTCCCAACAACAAATACAATGAAGACCTAACGTAAGAAAGTAACGTGCGTTCATTTGCCAAACGCGTGCGCTCAATAGCAAGATAGTCCCTTAAAATAATCTCTTCATCAGGTTTAAAATCTCGCCCGAACCGTAAGAGATTCATTTTTTTTATTTTTAACTGTGTTTCAATAATATCTTTTAGCAACATCTTAAAAGTTTATTTTATAAATCTAATCGAATTTTTGAAGGTTTCAAAAGAATGTTTTACTTAATTAAAAATAACAAAATGTTAAATAAATCTAATAAACGCAATGATTTTTGACTTCTCATTAACGTTTTTAGTAATTTGCAACATATTTTATTTCAAGCCCTAGATGCAGTTATATTCGGTAAACTCTGGAAATTTTAAATTAGATGGTGGTGCCATGTTTGGCGTCGTTCCAAAATCATTATGGCAAACTACAAACCCTGCCGATGCCAATAATATGATAGATCTTACCACCAGATGCTTACTTATTGAAGATGGCAATCGACTTATTTTAATTGATACGGGTATGGGCAACAAGCAATCCAGCAAGTTTTATGGCTACTACTATTTATGGGGAAACCATAGCTTAGATGGATCACTTAAAAAGCATGGTTTTCATCGTGATGATATTACCGATGTTTTTATGACCCACTTACATTTCGACCATTGTGGTGGAAGCATTCAATGGAATCATGACAAAACAGGTTACGAACCCGCATTTAAAAACGCCCTTTTTTGGAGTAATAAAGACCATTGGCAATGGGCAACACAACCGAATAAACGAGAAAAGGTTTCCTTTTTAAAAGAAAATATTTTACCTATGGAGGAAAGCGGACAGCTTAACTTTACAACTATTCCAACAGGTGATACCCTTATAAATTCAGAATTGGGCTTCGATATCTTTTTTGCAAACGGACATACCGATAAACAAATGATTCCGCTTATCAAATACAAAGAGATAACCGTCGCCTTTATGGCCGATTTATTGCCAACCGTTGGGCATTTACCACTACCCTATGTTATGGGTTATGATACCAGACCACTATTAACGCTCGACGAAAAAGAAAAATTCCTTAATATAGCTGCTTCCAATAATTATTATTTATTTTTAGAACATGATGCCCATAATGAAATTATTACTGTAACTAACACCGAAAAAGGGGTCCGATTAAAAGACATCTATACCTCGCAAGATATATTCCAATAAAAAAGTGACTAATTCAAAAACAAATAAATGAAAACAATTAAAACAATAATGCTATCTGCGGTTGTTGCCGTATTATTCTCTGGCTGTGGAGGGACTGCCAACATTATTTCTACGCCTATTGAAAACATAGACAGTTCGCCTTTAAAAGTTTCAGAATTAACTGAAAACGAAAAACACAATTGGGGCCATCTAGACTTGGCAAAAGATACCATTCCGGGAATGAGCGTCGATAAAACCTATACCGAACTTATCAAAAACAAAAAAGGAAATACCGTTATTGTTGCTGTCTTAGATTCTGGAATTGATATAGACCACGAAGATTTAAACGATGTCATTTGGACCAATAAAGATGAAATTCCAAACAATGGAAAAGATGATGATAACAATGGTTATATTGACGACGTGCATGGTTGGAATTTTTTAGGTGATGGTTATAACGAACAATTAGAATATGTACGGATAATAGCCAGTGGTGATACTAACAATCCTGATTATGCAAGAGCAAAAGCTTTATACGAAACAGAATACCAAAAATGGTTAGGTAGAAAAACGCAATACGATCAAATTTACCAACAAATAAAAAATACAGACGATATCCTTACCAAACATTTTGGAAAAAAAGGTTATACCAAAGAAGAGGTAAAAGCCATTAAAACTGAAGACCAAGCGCTTCTTCAAGCTATTCAAGTGGCAAATTACATGTACAGCAACGGCATGGATTCTATGGCAGATGCCTTAAAAGAAATTAATGATGGTTTAGAAAGCATTAACGACCGCTTAAACTATAACTTAAATAAAGACTTTAACGGGCGCGTAAATGGTGATGACCCAAATAACTGGAATTCTAAATTTTATGGAAACGGAAACGTAAAACCAGTAAAGAAAAGTGAAAGTCATGGAACACACGTAGCGGGTATTATTGCTGCTGAGCGCAACAATGGTAAAGGTGCTAATGGTGTGGCTAACAATGTAAAAATTATGAGTGTTAGAACCGTTCCAAACGGAGATGAATACGATAAAGATGTTGCTTTAGCTATTCGTTATGCTGTTGATAACGGTGCAACCATAATTAATGGTAGCTTCGGAAAAAGCTTTTCTCCACATAGCGATTGGGTACGTGATGCTATTAAATATGCAAGCGATAAAGACGTAGTATTTGTACATGCTGCTGGAAATGACAGTGAAAATGTGGATGTAGAATCTAATTTTCCAGACGATAATGTGAATGGTCAAGAAATCTCTAATACATACATTCGAGTGGGTGCATTAGAACCGAAATATGGTTCGAACATTGTTGCAGATTTCTCTAACTACGGAAAACAAAATGTCGATGTATTTGCTCCGGGTGCTAAGATATATTCAACAACCCCACAAAACGAGTATGATACAAAAGGAGGTACTTCTATGGCGGCACCTGCGGTTGCTGGAGTTGCGGCATTAATTCGTTCATACTATCCTAAATTAACAGCGGCTCAAGTAAAACAAATCATTATGGACTCTGGTTTAGCCATTAAAACAAAAGTGGTTGTTGGTGGCGATACCAATAACATAAAACCTTTTGCCGATTTATCTAAAACAGGACGCATTGTTAATGCTTATAATGCCTTCATTATGGCGGCTAAAATGTCTATTCAATAAAATTTATAGCTATAAAAAGCTGAAAACATTTTAGTTTAAAATTATTAAGATATTGAAAATGAGGCTGTCTAAAAAGTCTAGTTCTATGTCATATTGAGCACTTCGACAAGCTCAGCACAGGCTTTGTCGAAATATTTTAACTTACTGGTAATCAATATCGGTTTCGACAAGCTCAACCTGACAAATTAAATTTAAAGGGCTTTTTAGACAGCCTCATTTTTTTATTATTTTAAAACCACGAACTTGTATAAACTTTCTAAATTGAACCGAAAATTAGTCCTTTTGTATCCTAATTGAAGGCTTTTTTTCTTTGCATAGCTGGGCTACGGAAATAAAAAAAGACAGGACAGAGCGTTAAAAAACAGTCCAGTGGACTGTTTTAGTGAAATCGAAGATTCGGCGTAGCCAATGGGCCGGGAGGCGCATGGACAAAAAAAAGGCAATTTTTTAGGTAATTGAGAAAGTTTATACAAGTTCCACTTATAAAAAACAAAACAAATGAAACAACTAATTATTTCTGTACTATCTGTTTTGGCATTCTCGTCATGTAATAGTGCACAGCCCGTCACAACAACTACAGCTTATCAAAATCAAAGCACTACAACTTCTTGTTATTGGCAACAACACGTCGATTATAAAATGGCTATTGATATGGATGTAAATACCTATCAATACAAAGGCAAACAAACCTTAGTGTACACCAATAACTCACCCGATGTTTTAAACCGTGTATATTACCATTTATATTTTAATGCGTTTCAACCAGGTAGCGAAATGGATGTGCGATCGCAAACCATTGCCGATCCAGATCCCAGAGTAGGCGATCGTATAAGTAAATTACAGCCTAACGAAATTGGCTTTATAAAAGTACATTCGTTAAAACAAAACGGAAAAACCATAAAGCACGAAACCGTAGGCACGATTCTGGAAGTTGATTTAGCAAAACCCATTTTACCAGGAGAACGCGTTACTTTCGAGATGGATTTTGATGCTCAAGTGCCTTTGCAAATCCGTCGTTCTGGTAGGAATAGTAAAGAAGATATTGCCTTATCTATGGCACAATGGTACCCAAAAATGGCGGAATATGATTTTGAAGGTTGGCATGCCGACCCCTATATTGGTCGTGAGTTTCATGGTGTTTGGGGCAATTTTGATGTGAAAATCAGCATCGATAAAAACTACGTTATTGGTGGTACAGGCTATTTACAAAACCCTAACGACATTGGTTATGGCTATGAAACAGGAACTGTAAACCGTCCAAATACCAATAAATTAACTTGGCATTTTGTAGCACCCAATGTACACGATTTTACTTGGGCTGCCGATCCCCACTATATCCACGATACCATGCAAGTGCCTGATGGCCCGATGCTTCACTTTTTATACAAAAATACGTTAAGCAACGAACAAAAAGAACGCTGGAAAAAAATGCAACCAAAAACGGTTGAACTTATGCAATATTTTAGCAAACATATTGGCTCTTACCCATATAAGCAATATTCCGTTATTCAAGGGGGTGATGGTGGTATGGAGTATGCCATGTGTACGCTTATTACCGGACAGCGTAGTTACGGCAGCTTGGTAGGGGTTACGGCACATGAAATGGCGCATACTTGGTTTCAGTTTTTATTGGCTACCAACGAGGCCAAACACGAATGGATGGACGAAGGTTTTACCAGTTATATAAGCGATTTGGCCATGAACGAGGTTATGAACCAAGGCAACACCAACCCAGTAGTAGATGCCTATAATAACTACATTTATTTAGCAAAATCGGGTAAAGAACAACCGCTTACCACACATGCAGACCGCTATCAATACAACCAATCCTATGGTATTTCGGCATATAGTAAAGGTGCCGTGTTTTTAGCCCAATTGGGTTATATTATAGGTGAAGAAAACTTAGCAAAAACCATTAAAAAATATTTTGACGATTTTGCTTTTAAACACCCTACACCTCTAGATATTATCCGTACTGCCGAAAAAGTTTCAGGCTTAGAGCTCGATTGGTATTTAACCGATTTTGCACAAACCACAAACACGATTGATTATAACGTAAAAACCATAGAAGGCAACAACATAACTTTAGAGCGTATTGGTTTAATGCCTATGCCTATTGATGTTAGCGTTACTTACACCGATGGCAATACCGAAGATTTTTATATCCCGTTACAAATGATGCGTGGTGAAAAACCAACCAAAGCCACCCTCATAAAAGATTGGGCTTGGGCATATCCTACCTATACCTTTACAACTAAAAAAGCGGTGAAAAGCGTAGAAATAGACCCTAAAAACCTAATGGCAGACATTAATAAGGTGAATAATAAAAAGTAATTTTTCATGTTTTTTTTTATACTAAAGGCTTCTTGAATAAAAAGAAGCCTTTTTTTGTTACTGATGCAAATCAAGGGTTGAAAATGAGCCTTATGAATCAAAGAGATAGCTTTTCCAAAGGTGTGAATTTTGGAAAATACTGAAAATCAATTTACTAAATATTAATATTCTTTAAAACCCAGTCCTTAATTCGCATTAATTATCAAATAAATTGTGCTACCTCTATTTTTTTTAATACCTTCGCTATGTAAACTTTAGGGGTGTTCTAAAACAGATAGAACTGAGACATACCCTTTGAACCTGATTTGGTTAGTACCAACGAAGGGAAAAGTTGAATAGTGTATTGCAATATACGCTAGCACACCTTTTCATTAAACACTTCATTTCTGAAAGTGTCTTTTTTCAAAGCTTATTTGCTTCCCTTACTGTTTACAATGAACTATCTTGACTTTTTTGATTGAAGCGAAAATATCCTTTACGCAAGCTGGCTCGTTCGCTAAAATAACCCACTGGGTTATTTTTATACGCTCCGTCCAGTTCCAGATTTTAGCTTTTTAGCACTTCATAGCAGCGCTACGGAGTGAAAAAACAGGTAAAATATGGGGCAAAAAGATCATTTTGCAGCCAATTGAAAAAAGTCAAAATGAGTTCAATAACCAAAATTATTGTAAATGATAACCATTCATCTTAACGAACGTTCGCTAGACATTGATGATAATCTCAATGTTTTACAGCTATTACAACAAATTAGCTCGCCTACCAAAGGTATTGCTGTAGCTATAAATACTGAAATTATTTCGCAATCGCAGTGGGAAACAGAAACATTCAATGATAATGATAATGTTTTAATTATTCAAGCCACACAGGGAGGATAATCTTAAAGACTGTATAAATTTTAAAAGAACAACAAATCATAAACAAGCAGCATCAAAGTCTCAGTACTTTACTTTGTAATCTGTACTTAATACTTTAAACAAATGAAGAATAAAGACACCGCACCAAAGGAAGGTCAAATTACAAGAAAGCCATTTCCTAACTCTAAAAAGATTTACGTACAAGGAAAAATCCATCCACAAATTAAAGTGGCGATGCGTGAAATTTCTTTGAGTGATACTAAAAATTCTTTAACCGGTAAATTGACTCCAAACGAGCCCGTTACCGTGTACGATACTTCGGGACCCTATACAGATCCTAACAAAGAAGTAAACGTGCATAACGGCATTGAACGTATTAGAGAGCAATGGATTTTAGATCGTGGAGATGTAGAACGATTAGACTCTTTTTCATCAGAATATTGTAACGAACGTTTGAACGACAAAAGTTTAGACCATATGCGTTTTTCGCTTTTAAGAAAGCCATTGCGTGCTAAAAAAGGACAAAACGTAACGCAATTACACTACGCTAAAAATGGAATCATTACCCCAGAAATGGAATACATCGCTATTCGTGAAAACCAACGAATTGACGAAATGACCGAAATAAGAAAACAACACCCAGGAGAACATTTTGGCGCCTCTATTCCAGCAAAAATCACTCCTGAGTTTGTGCGTTCAGAAGTTGCTAGAGGACGTGCTGTTATTCCATCAAACATCAACCACCCAGAAGCAGAGCCTATGATTTTAGGCAGAAACTTCTTGGTAAAAATAAACGCAAATATTGGTAACTCTGCGACAACATCATCTATTGAAGAAGAAGTAGAAAAAGCCGTTTGGGCTTGTCGTTGGGGAGCAGATAATATCATGGATCTATCTACAGGTCAAAACATTCACGAAACCCGTGAGTGGATTGTACGTAACTCTCCAGTGCCCATTGGAACCGTGCCAATTTACCAAGCTTTGGAAAAAGTAAATGGTGTTGCCGAAGACTTAACTTGGGAGATTTTCCGTGATACGTTGATAGAACAAGCGGAACAAGGAGTCGATTACTTTACCATTCACGCAGGAGTCTTGTTACGTTATGTACCTATGACAGCGAAACGGGTAACAGGAATCGTATCTCGTGGAGGCTCCATTATGGCAAAATGGTGTTTGGCACATCACAAAGAAAGTTTCTTGTACACGCATTTTGAGGACATTTGTGAAATCTTGAAGTCTTATGATGTTGCTTTCTCTTTAGGAGATGGATTACGTCCAGGTTCTGTTGCCGATGCTAATGATGAAGCTCAGTTCGCTGAATTAGAAACCTTAGGAGAATTGACACAAATTGCGCGTAAACACGAAGTACAGTGTTTTATTGAAGGACCAGGTCACGTGCCAATGCATATGATTAAAGAAAATATGGAAAGACAAATTGAAGTTTGTGACGAAGCTCCTTTTTACACATTAGGCCCTTTAACAACCGATATTGCTCCAGGATACGACCACATTACTTCTGGTATTGGTGCTGCCATGATTGGTTGGTATGGCTGTGCCATGTTGTGTTACGTAACGCCTAAAGAACACTTAGGATTGCCTAATAAAGAAGACGTACGCATAGGGGTTGTAACTTATAAATTAGCTGCCCATGCTGCCGATTTAGCAAAAGGGCATCCAGGTTCCCAGCACAGAGACAATGCGTTGAGTATGGCCCGTTTCGAGTTCCGTTGGGAAGATCAGTTCAACTTAGGTTTGGATCCAGAACGTGCTTTGGAATACCATGATGAAACATTACCAGCAGACGGTGCCAAAGTAGCTCACTTCTGTTCTATGTGTGGACCCAAATTCTGTTCTATGAAAATTTCCCAAGAAGTTCGTGACTTTGCTGCCGAAAACGACATTGTAGACAATGAAGTCATTCAGAAAGGAATGGAAGAAAAATCTCAGGAATTTAAAGACAAAGGTTCAGAGGTTTACCTATAACCCATTTTCAATTAACAATGTGCACTGAATAAAAATAGTATCCATTTGCACATTGTTAATTGTCCATTGCTAATTGTTAATTGTTCATTGCAAAATTGTCATGATTGTTCTAATAGCTCCCGAAAATGATGTTACTAACGAAATTGAAATACTACACCAGTTATTTCAAGAAGGTTTAGAGTACTATCATTTTAGAAAACCACATAGGAATTACCAAGAGCATTGTGACTATTTAAATCAGATTGATGAACGATACCACAACCGAATTGTCGTGCATTATTTTCATGAGTTGGTAAACGGGTTCAATATAAAAGGCATTCATTTTCAAGAACAAAAAAGAAGAGACCATTTAGATGTTCCTAGTAATTATTTTACTGAATTAAAAATGTATGGTAAAACAATTAGCAGCTCTTTTCATGAACCTGAAGAATTAGAAAACTGTGTATTTGAGTTTGATTATCATTTGCTCAGTCCAGTGTTTTCATCTATTTCTAAGCAAGGCTATAACGGTCGTGGGTTTGACGTGAACCATATCAACAAAACCATTATTGGCATGGGAGGTGTAACCACAGAAAATTTGGCTGAGTTTAACAAGCTAGGTTACAAAGGAGTGGGTGTTTTAGGAGGTATTTGGAATAGTAAAAACCCTGTTGAGAATTTTGCTAAAATGCAAGCATTTTTTAATGAACAATGAACAAATGAGCAATAATATCATTTTAGACAAAACATATAGTTTCGCTGTTTTGATGGTTAGACGCTCTCAAAAGTTGGTTTCGGAAAAGAAAGAATATGTTTTATCAAAACAAATTCTCCGCTCGGGAACTTCTATTGGAGCGAATACAGAAGAAGCTGTTGGAGGAATATCTAAAAAAGATTTTATTGCAAAATTGTCAATAGCTTATAAAGAAGCTAGAGAGACAAAATATTGGTTACGTATATTGAAGGATACGGGCTATATTTCTGAAAACGAGTTCCAAAAATATTATACGCAATCATTAATTCTTCAAGAAGCAATTTATAAAAGAGAATGCCAAACAACCAAACACATATAGCAAATTGTTCATTGCAAATTGATAATTGCATATTATCAATAGCCGGTTTTGACCCAAGTAGTGGTGCAGGAATCACTTCAGATATCAAAACATTTGAAGCACATGGTTTTTATGGCTTGTCTGTTTGTACTGGGGTTACCGTTCAAAATGATATGGATTTTAAAACCTGTGAATGGATTTCTCCCGAAGTCATTCTTTCTCAAATAGAAACGTTGTTTGAGCGTTTTGAAATTAACGTCGTTAAAATAGGAATCGTTCAATCGTGGGCAACATTATCGCTTATTTTGGACAAATTACATGACTTAAATAGAGATATAAAAATAATCCTAGACCCCATCATCAAAGCAACTGCCGGTTTTGAATTTCATACAGAAGAAAATCAAGATTTGCTTGATAAAATTTGGAAGCAATGTGATATCATCACTCCTAATTACGATGAAATTCAACTATTATATCCTGAAAAAGATATTGAAGAAACTCTTGAATATATCAGTAATTACACAAACATCTATTTAAAAGGCGGACATAGAAAAGACAAAAAAGGTTGGGACGAATTGTACCATAGTGGCATTGTAATGGTTAATATGCCTCCAAACGCAGAAAAAGTTTCGGAAAAGCATGGAAGTGGGTGTGTTTTGTCATCATCTTTAGCTTGCAACATCGCTTTGGGACAACATATAGAAGACGCTTGTAAAGCTGGCAAATATTACACCGAACAATTTTTAAATAGTAATGATTCGTTATTGGGAACTCATAATTATAGGAGTTGAGGAGTTTAGGAGTTTAGGAGTTTAGGAGTTGAGAATTTAAGTAGTGAAGCATCTCAAAAATTTAAGTAATTATGGAAAAGAGTAAAAACTTTGAAGATTTATTGGTTTGGCAAAAAGGACATCAATTTGTTTTAGAGGTATATAAAATCACTAAACAATTTCCTAAAGAAGAAATTTACGGTCTGACTTCGCAATTCCGAAGAGCAGCTATATCTATCACCGCAAATGTTGCTGAAGGATATAAAAGAATCAGTAATAAAGAAAAATTACGTTTTTACAATATTGCACAAGCATCCCTAGAAGAATGTAAGTATTTCTTAATTCTAGCCCGTGATTTAGAATACACCAATCAATTCGAAATACTAAATGATTTAATTAATGAAGTCAGTAAAATGTTAAACGCATATTGCCGTAGCATTCTAAACTACTCAAATTCTTAAATCCCCATATTCTCAACTCCTAAAATTCTAAACTCCTTAAATTCTAAACTACTCAAATTCTTAAAAAATGACCATCAACAAACTCCACTACATATCGCAAGGAAACACACCGAAAGAACATTTGGAAAACATTCAAAAAGCATGTCAATCGGGTGCCGAATTGGTTCAGCTTCGTTTAAAGAATTTATCTGAAAAAAAGGTTTTAAAAACAGCGCTAGAAGCTAGGGAAATCACCAGTCACTTTCAGACAAGATTAATCATTAACGATCATTATAAAATTGCAAAAGAGGTTAAAGCAGATGGCATTCATTTAGGAAAAACAGATACTTGTCCAACAGTTGCAAGAAAACATTTGTACACTTGGCAAATTATTGGAGGTACGGCAAACACTTTAGAAGACTGCAAAATATTAATAGCAAAAGAAGTAGACTATATTGGTTTAGGACCATTTAGATTTACCGCTACTAAAGAAAATTTAAGCCCTGTTTTAGGCTTAGATGGATACGCTCTAATTATTGAAGAATTAAAAACGACCACTCCCATTATAGCTATTGGTGGGATTACAGAAAACGATATCACAGACATATTGAAAACAGGCGTTTCAGGTATAGCCATGTCTGGTGAAATTACTCGTGAGTTTAATAAAATTAGAGTATTGCATCAATTATTAAACGCTTCATCAACAGACGAACAACTTTATAATTTTAAATCATAAACATCCTTAACAGATGACAAAAGATATATTAAGAATTGCAGATAAAGAATTTCATTCAAGACTTTTTACAGGAACTGGAAAATTCAGTTCTAGTGATTTGATGTCTCAAGCATTGATTGCTAGTGAAAGTGAATTGATTACCGTTGCACTAAAACGTGTGGATCTAGACAATGAACACGACAAAATGCTACAAAGCATTATGCGTCCGAGCGTCAATCTACTCCCTAACACTTCTGGAGTAAGGAATGCCAAAGAAGCTGTTTTCGCAGCTCAATTGGCTCGTGAAGCTTTAGAAACCAACTGGATAAAATTAGAAATCCACCCAGACCCTAAATATTTATTACCCGATCCTATCGAAACCTTAAAAGCAGCGGAGGAATTGGTAAAATTAGGGTTTGTAGTAATGCCGTACATTCACGCTGATCCTGTTTTATGTAAAAGACTAGAGGAAGTCGGGGCGCAATGCGTCATGCCTTTAGGAGCGCCCATTGGAACCAATAAAGGGATTAAAACAGTTGACTTTTTGGAGATTATTATAGAACAGAGCCATGTTCCTGTAATTGTAGATGCAGGAATTGGAAGTCCTTCGCATGCTGCCTATGCTATGGAATTAGGAGCAGATGCTGTTTTGGTAAACACTGCCATCGCTGTTTCCCAAAACCCTATAGAAATGGCCAAGGCTTTTAAAATGGCTGTAGAAGCAGGTAGAATGGCATACAATGCAAAATTAGCTACCGTTAAACAGCACGCGGAAGCCAGTAGTCCGTTAACGAGTTTTTTACAGTAAGTTGAGTAGTGGAGAATTTTAGGAGTTTAGAATTGGAGGAGTGGAGAATTACAGCCGCTTAAGCAATAATCCATTTTGTAAAATTCCTCAACTACTCAACTACTCAACTCCTAAAATTCTCCACTACTCAACTACTTAACTACTTAACTACTAAAAAAACATGAACAACACATTTCAAAACCTATTCGACACCTATAATTGGGAAGAAACTTTAGCGAGTATCAACTCAAAAACAACACAAGATGTAGAATATGCGCTTTCTAAAACCAAACGAGATTTAGAAGACTTTAAAGCTTTAATTTCTCCTTCGGCTGCTCCATATTTAGAACAAATGGCCGTACTGAGTAAAATGAGTACACAAAAGCGTTTTGGAAACACCATTCAAATGTATGTGCCCATGTATTTGTCTAACGAGTGTCAAAACATCTGTACGTACTGTGGATTTAGCATGACCAACAAAATTCCACGTAGAACCCTAACCGATGCTGAAATTTTAAAAGAAGTTGCCTTTATAAAATCTAAAGGATACGATCATATTTTATTAGTTACAGGTGAAGCAAACAAAACCGTTGGAGTTCCCTATATAAAACATGCGATGGAACTTATTAAAGACCAATTTTCAAACATAAGCATGGAAGTGCAACCTATGGACCAACACGAGTATGAAGAATTGATTGAAGCCAACTTATACGCGGTTTTGGTTTATCAAGAAACCTATCACAGAGATGAATATAAAAAACACCATCCTAAAGGTAAAAAATCAAATTTTGATTACAGATTAGGCACTCCTGATAGGTTGGGAAAAGCAGGCATACATAAAATAGGCTTGGGCGCTTTATTTGGATTGGAAGATTGGAGAGCTGATAGCTTTTTTACGGCTCTACATTTAAAGTATTTACAAAAGACCTATTGGAAAACTAAATACTCTATTTCATTCCCTAGATTGAGACCTCACTCAGGAGGCTTAGAGCCAAAAGTGGAAATGACCGATAAAGATTTGGTACAAACTATTTGCGCTTTTAGGTTGTTGGACGAAGACGTAGAACTATCAATGAGCACGCGTGAAAGTGAAACCTTTAGAAACCATATTGTGCATTTAGGAATTACGTCTTTAAGTGCTGAGTCTAAAACCAATCCTGGTGGTTACACAGTGGATAAACAAACGTTAGAACAGTTTGAAATTTCAGATGAACGGTCTACCGAAGCCATTGCAAACATGCTAACAAACTCAGGATTAGAACCCGTTTGGAAAGATTGGTCTAATAATTGGCGTTAGAAAAACAGTGAACCCTATTTATTTGTGTATTCATGATGTATAATAAGTTTTATAACCTGAAACCACAAAAGGGTTTACTAATAACAAAACAATAACAGCTAATGGTAACGGAAGATGCACTAAAGTGCATAGTTTTAACTATTTTTGATACCAATAAAAAGTAATATGACATTAAAACCGTCTTAAATAAATCCATTATAATCGATACTTTCCTTCAAATTTATTATTGCTATATTTGAGATTGAATAAAACTTAATAAAAAATATTTATGAATATTAAGAATCTAGTAATCGTGTTTGCAACACTTTTTTTAACTGTAAATCTTTCTTTAGCACAAGAAAATGAAGAAGCTAAATTACGAGAGAAAGCTGAAAACTGGATTAGAGAACTGAATATAAACAACAAAGAAAAGGAAACCCAAGCAACCGAGGTAATAACTACACATTTAATAACAGTACGTAACTGGCATAATGACCATCCGTATGATAGTGTTCCTGCTGGAATAAACCCTGCAACTGGACAACAATTATCAGAACTTGATCGCTCAATAATTGCCGATTCAGCAATGCCTCGTTCTGTACATGAAGCTCTTATGACTGGACTTAAAGCGAACCTTGACGAGAGTCAAATTGAAGCAATTCTTGATAAATATACTATTGGAAAAGTGGCATTCACCCTAAAAGGATATCATGCTATCGTTACAGATCTTACAGCAGAAGAAGAAGCTGTTATACTAAAAAACCTAAAAGAAGCACGAGAAATAGCAGTAGATTTTAAAAATATGAAGCAAATTTCAGCAATCTTTGAAATTTATAAAACTAAAAACGAACAATATTTGAATTCCAATGGAAGAAATTGGAGGCAGTTATATAAAGATTATGGCAAACGCATGAAAGCTGAAAAAGCTAAGAAACAATAATTTTTCGTCATACTAATTTCTTTAAAAAAAGGAATTTTTATTTATAATTGGCTCTATATCTACACTTTAATCTTCTTATTTACCTAAAATAGAAACGTTCTCTTTAAACCTTCAGCCTTGAAATTTTCATTCAATAAAAAAGAAAAACTTAAAAGCAAAAAGCTTATAGAACAATTGTTTGCCAACGGACAATCGGTTTCGGTATTTCCGTTGCGTTTGGTTTTTATGCCAACTACTTTTAATGATGGTGTTATGGCAAAGGCAGGTGTTTCCGTTAGTAAACGCCAATTTAAAACGGCCGTGGATAGAAACCGTATAAAACGTTTGATGCGAGAGGTTTACCGACTTAATAAAACCAACTATTTCAACAACATTTCAACATCATATGCGTTTATGATTTTGTACATTGGCAAAGACAAACCTACGTTAACCCAAATTGAAACCCGTATGAACCATCTTTTTGAGAAGTTTTTAAAAAAGGTTTCAGAAACTGAAAAATTAAATAGTGATGCGAAAATTACTTAAAAAACGAATTATAATTCCTGTAATAGCTAGTGTGTTGTTTATAACAACCACTGCTTTTAAAAATGATTTTTTTGAAATTGCGAAGCAAATAGAAATATTTACAACGCTTTTTAAAGAACTTAACATGAATTATGTGGACGATACCAACCCCGGCGATTTAATGGATATCGCCATTAAAAGCATGTTGGAAAATTTAGATCCTTACACCAATTTTATGAACGAACAGGATGTAGAGGCTGCTAGAATTAACAATACAGGCGATTATACGGGTATTGGCGCTAAAGTAAAAACCTTAAAAGATAGATTGGTTATTGTTGAACCCTACAAAAATTATCCCGCCGATAAGGCTGGTTTAAAGGCGGGTGACGAAATTATTAAAGTAGGGAACACGCTTATTGAAACTTACAAAGAAGACGCTGGCGAACTCCTTAAAGGCGCTACCGATACCTCGGTAGAAGTAACCTACAAACGCCAAGGAAAAACACAAACGACCACCATAAAACGTGCTGAAGTAGAAATAAAAGCCGTTCCGCATTTCTCTATGGTAAACAGCAAAACTGGGTATATTGTTTTAAGCCGTTTTAACAATAAAGCGACTACTGAAACCAACTATGCCTTGCGCGATTTAAAAGCCCAAGGCGCACAACGTATTATTTTGGATTTACGAGGGAACCCTGGTGGTTTACTTAACGAAGCCATAAATATTGTAAACCTGTTTATACCTAAAGGACAGTTGGTAGTTACTACAAAATCGAAGGTAAAAAAATATAACAAAACCTATTATACTCAAAACGACCCTATAGATACCGAAATTCCATTGGTTATTTTAATTGATGAGGGGAGTGCCTCGGCAAGCGAAATTGTTTCAGGTGCTTTACAAGATTTAGACCGAGCCGTTATTGTAGGTTCCAGAAGTTTTGGTAAAGGCTTGGTACAACGCCCTAAAGAACTGGTTTATGGGACACAGGTAAAAATTACCATTTCACGTTACTACACACCTTCTGGCAGATGCATACAGGCATTAGATTATTGGCATAGAAACGAAAAAGGAGAAGCTGTTAGAGTAAAACAAGAAAACTATAACGAATTTAAAACCAAAAACGGTAGAAAAGTGTTTGATGGTGGTGGTGTATTCCCAGATGTAAGTTTTAATGCTTCAAAAAATTCATCTATAATAAACGCCATTGTTAACGACGATTTAATTTTTAACTATGCTACCAATTACTATTACAATCATAATGTAAAAGATATTAATAGCCTAAAGCTAGATGATACCGATTTTTCAAACTTTAAAAGCTTTTTAAAAGCGAATAATTTTTCATTTGAAACTGACACTGAAAAAGCACTAAACAAAGCGTATGAAGCAGCAAAAAATGATGATTTGGATGACAACATCAAAACCGACTTTAATACCTTGATTTCAAATTTAAACAAGTCTAAAAGCAGTGTTATAGACGAAAATAAAGCCTATTTATTAGAATTATTAACCGAAGATATTGTAAAACGCTACGTATACAGAGAAGGTCTATACGACTATTATAAAATACACGATGCCGAAATAAAAAAAGCTACTGACATACTTGGAAATCAATCTGAGTATTTAAATTATTTAAAATAAAAGTTTGTTTTTCAACCTGTTGTAATAGCTGTTAAACCTAAAAAGCCAACAGCATTCATCAAAATTCATTAAAAATAGTATATTTATATTCAGTTCTATAATCCTACTATGAACAAACAACTGGTTTTATTATTATTAGCGCTTCAATGTATGCTTGTTTTTTCTCAAAATGAATTAACACACGAAGTCTATTTTGATACCGACAAATACGTTATTCTTCCAACCGAAGAAAGTCGTTTACTTCTCTTTATTTCAAACCTATCGGATATTGAGATTGAATCCATTTCCATTTTTGGTTTTTGTGATGATGTTGGTGCCGATTCTTATAATCTAAGACTATCGCAACAACGTGCCAATGCTATTAAAACCGTGTTTTCTAATAACGAAATTAGTGAAGACTTAATAAGCAATGTTGATGGTAAAGGCAAAATTTTATTAAAAATAGTTGAAGAAAAAAATGTTGTAAAAATTAGAGGTCTAAACCGAAAAGTAGAAATAATAGTAAAACCCAAACCTCCTAAAATAGTAGATCTTAAAAAGGAAAATAAAGAAAAAGAAGAAGTAAAAAAGAAAGACGCACACGAACTATTAAAAGGCGAGCTTAAAGTTGGCGATAAAATAGTGTTTGAAAATATTCTATTTAAGACAGGCTATAGCCAAATTATGCCAGAATCCAAAAAAATATTAGAATCTATTGCCCATGTTTTAGTGGAACGAAAAGATATTTACTTTACCATTCAAGGACATGTATGCTGCACCCAAAACACAAGGGATGCCGTAGATAGAAAAACCAAACTTCGCAACCTTTCCGAAGCCCGCGCCGAATTTATTTATAATTATTTTATAAAAAAAGGTGTGAATAAAAAACGCATGCGCCATATTGGTCTGCGTCGTAAATTTCCACTTGGTGGCGACCCAAAATTTGATCGACGTGTAGAAATAGTCATTACCTATGTGGGTAAATAAAACATATATATTTGGCTTTGTTTTAATACTATTTAGCTTTGTTGGTTTTTCACAAAACACAACCATTCCCGACCCAAATTTTGAACAGGCTTTAATTGATTTAGGCTACGATTCTGTACCCATAGATGGTTTTGTTCCAACCACTAATATTAGTGGCATAACCAATTTAGATGTTTCAGTAAAAAATATTTCAGATTTAACGGGTATTGAAGCTTTTACCGCCTTAACGGTTTTAGATTGTTCCAACAACAGACTTTCAAACCTAAATATTTCGCAAAACACCAATTTAACCCAGCTTTTTTGTAATAGTAACCAATTAGCAAGTTTAAATGTTAGTAATTTAATTAATTTGAATATTTTTTGGTGTGCCAACAATAGGTTAAAAAATTTAAATGTTAGTCAAAATACCAAGTTAATTTCATTGGTTTGCGATACCAATCAATTAACAGTTTTAGATGTTTCTAAAAATATACATTTGAATATTTTTGTTTGTGAAAACAATCAATTAACAACCATAGATATTACTAAAAACACCAAACTAAGCAGACTTCAATGTGGAAATAATTTACTTTCTAATTTAAATGTATCTCAAAATATAAGTCTTGATTTTTTGTCGTGTGAACAAAATCAGCTCACATCTTTAGATACAAAAACCAATACCACTTTAGGAACTTTAAACTGTAGTTTTAATGATTTATTTGAACTTGATTTTTCTAAAAATGCTAACCTAACAACTTTAAATTGTAGCAATAACGAATTATGCCAATTAAATGTAAAAAATGGCAATAACAGTAACGCCTCCGTAAATTTTAGCGGTAATTCAAACTTAAATTGTGTGGTTGTTGATAACCCATCAACCACATCAACAAACTGGATGCCTTTAGGCTTTTCAAATTATGTTAGCTCACAAAACCAATGCAGTAATTTTGTAAAGGTAGATACTTTAAATAATGTAGTTACTAATACTTCTTACACTTTACCAGTACTAAATAATGGTAACTATTTTACACAATCTGGGGGTAATGGCAGCCCTTTATTTGCTAGTGATATTATAACAACTTCACAAACGATATATATTTATAATGAATCGATTTGTACCACTAATGAAAGTCTTTTTAGTGTTTTAATTACTACTGAAGATTATTATATTCCAAAATATTTTACCCCAAATAATGATGGTGCACACGATGTTTGGAAAGTTCAAGATTTTAATAACACTATTAAAACTATTACTATTTTTGACCGCTATGGAAAACTTTTAAAGCATTTAGCTACGAATGCAACATGGGACGGAAATTTTAATGGGCAACCATTAACTCCAAACGATTATTGGTATGTCATTACCCTTAATACTGGCGAAACCATTAAAGGACATTTTACTTTAAAAAGATAATTCATCAGACAATTGAACTTGTTCCTTTATCATCATAATATGTGGAATATTATCTTCTAAATATATGCCGCTAAATTCAACAAAACCACAATTCTTATAAAACGCTTTCAAATACGCTTGCGCCGAAATTAGTATGGTTGTTTCATTAAAATAAGTTTCAATAGCTTCAATTGAAGCTTTCATTATTTCATAACCGTAGTTAAAGCGCCGTTGATTTTTTGTAACTACAACACGACCAATACTGGCATATTCAAAATAATCGCCTGATTTAAAAAGTCGAGCATAAGCTATTATTTGCTGGTTTTTTATTCCTAAAACATGCAGCGCTTTGTCGTCTTTCCCATCAATATCTTGATATATACAATCTTGTTCTACAACAAAAACCTCACTACGAAGCTGTAATATTCTGTATAATTCTTCAGTAGTTAATTCTGAAAAAGTTTTTATTTGGATTTCTATCATTCTAATTTAAATGAATAAATACTTATCTTTTTTACCGTAAATACACGGATGTTTTTGTTTTACAATATAAATGATTAAATAAATCAATATATTAACAACAATGTCCTGCTTTCAAAAACTTAATTAATCTTGCACAATAATTTCTTTAGGATCGTTTTTATTATATTCTGGCTGAATAGTTACATGGTTAATATGGTACTGCTCTTGTAAAACAGTTTCTATGTTACGTAATATACTATCAAATTCTGAAATAGTTACATCTTCATATAAATCTAAATGCGCTTCTAAATGTAATTCATAATCACTTAAATTCCATATATGTACATGATGCAGCTTTTTAACTTTGGGCAGGGCGTCAATATTTTCAACTAAAGCATGTATGTTGATGTGTTCTGGTGTAAATAACATAAGCATTTTAGTGGATGTTTTTAATAAATAGTAACCCATCCAAATTAAATAAAACGCAATTAAAAAAGTAAGTACACTATCAACCCAAAACAGTTGAAAATATTTCATTAATAAACCACCTATAAGCACTGCAATACTTGCTAACATATCGGTTAATAAATGGACATAAGCAGATTTTACATTAATATTATGCTTAGAATCCTTTTTTAACAACAACACGCTTAAACCATTAAATACAATAGCTAATAAAGCTAACCAAATAACTAAATTAGATTCTATAACTTGTGGGTGTTTAAAACGTTCAATGGCTTCCTTTATTAAAATAATCGCTACAATTATTAACGTTGATGCATTAACAAAAGCGGCTAAAATTTCAGCGCGCTTGTACCCAAAAGTTCTATTTTCTGAAGCTTGTTTTTTTGATAATTTTGAAGCTGCATAACTGACTATTAAAGAAAGTACATCGCTAAAGTTGTGTAATGCATCACTTAATAATGATAAACTACCAGAAATTAAACCACCTACTACTTGAGCTGCAGTTATAAAGGTATTTAAAAGAATAGATACCATAAGATTTTTATCTTTCTTATGAATATCATAAAGATGTATATGATTATGGGAGTGTTTATGTGCCATTTAACAAGACACAGGTATTTTATCAATACGTGTTTGGTGGCGACCACCTTCAAATTCTGTATTTAAAAAAACATCAACCATTTCAATAGCCTGTTGTATGGCTGTAAACCTTGCCGGAATACATAATATATTAGCATTATTATGACTACGAATAAGATGTACAATTTCTTTATTCCAACATAAACCAGCACGTATTTTTTGATGTTTGTTAGCGGCCATTGCAACACCATTAGCACTACCACAAATTAAAATACCAAAATCAGATTTATTAGTTTCAACATCGGTAGCAACAGGGTGCCCAAAATCAGCATAATCTACACTATCAGTACCATCAGTACCATAGTTAATAACCGTATATCCTTTTGATTCTAAATGTTTTACGATAGCAAATTTATAATCGGTTCCTGCGTGGTCGTTTCCTATAGAAATTTTCATTTTATATATATTAAGGTATCTTTATACAAAGGTAATAATTATAAACAATGTGGATTAATATATTCATTACTTGTTAATAAGTGTTGATAGTTTTTTAAAAGAAAAATATTGAGAATTCGATTTTTTTTCCAATCAAAAACAAGAAGTACATAACCAAAAATTTAATTCACTTTTTTTAGCAATGTTATAAGCTTATAAAAGTATATATATAAACAGCTATTTTAAAAATTTTATTAATAATTAACAGCTATTCTAAGTTATTAACAACTGTTCATAGAATATTTAAATTACTTAAAAATAAACCTTTTAAATTCATATAACATGTTAATTAACTATTAATAGAACGTAAATAAATTGTAATCAAAATAAAACTTAAAAAAGTTATACCGCTATTAACAACCAATCATCATCATCATTAATTTTTTTAAATTTTAAAAAGAAAATATTGATATTATATATAATGTGGATAAATACATTTTATAACCTTTTTATTTCATTGTAAGATTTTTAATGTTTTAATATTTTAAAACCTTATTATTGTATAACAATTAAATAAAGTCTTTAATGAGAATAATAAAAATTTTACTTATCCTAATTCCTTTTTTTAGTTTATCTCAAGTGCAAATAGGCCTAGATATAGATGGAGTAGCAGCTGAAGACCAATTTGGGAGTTTTAAATCAGTTACTTTGTCTGCTAACGGGGATATTGTAGCTATTGGTGCAGGATTGAATGATGGAAATGGAACGGATTCAGGTCATGTACGTGTTTTTAAAAATAATAATAACATATGGACTCAAATAGGCCAAGAGATAAGTGGAGAAGTAGCTGGAGATTTATTTGGAGGTAGTATTTCTTTATCTTTAGATGGAACTATAGTAGCTATTAGTGCTATATTAAATGATGGAAATGGAACGGATTCAGGTCATGTACGTGTTTTTAAAAATAATAATAACATATGGACTCAAATAGGCCAAGAGATAAGTGGAAAAGTAGCTGGAGATAGATTTGGAAGTAGTATTTCTTTATCTTCAGATGGAACTATATTAGCTATTGGTACAACAAATAATAATGATAATAATTATTCAGGACAAACACGAATATTTAAAAATATTAATAACATTTGGACACAAATAGGTCAAGATATAAATGGAGAGGCGGAATTTGATGAGTCAAGTTGGAGTATTTCTTTATCTTCTGATGGTAATATAGTTGCTATTAGTTCTCAAAAGAATGATGGGAATGGTTTAGATTCTGGCCATGTTCGTGTTTTTAAAAATAATAATGGTGCTTGGATTCAAATAGGTCAAGATATAAATGGAGAGGCAGAATTAGATCACTCTGGTGTGAATATATCTTTATCAGCAGATGGTACTATTTTAGCTATTGGTGCAGATTTAAATGACGATAATGGTAAAAGTTCAGGTCATGTAAGAATATATAAAAATCAATTTGACGAGTGGATACAATTAGGTGCTGATATTAATGGTGAAGCTGCTTTTGATGGATCGGGTATAAGTGTTTCATTATCGGCTGATGGGACTATTGTAGCTATTGGTTCTTTTCGTAATGATGATAATGGAATTGATTCAGGTCATGTACGAATTTATAAAAATCAAAATGATAATTGGATACAAATAGGGGCTGATATTGAAGGAGAATCAGCAGGAGATTGGTTTGGAACTTGTGTATCTTTGTCATCTGATGGTAATACTGTTGCTATTGGTGCTCGATTTAACGATGGTATAAATGGACAAGATTCTGGTCATGTACGAGTTTATGATTTAACCACAGTTTTATCTACAGAAAGTTTTAAACTAGATTATTTTTCATTTTATCCAAATCCTGTAAAAGATTTATTAAATATTAATTTAAATAATGATTTTGAGTTAAAACAAATAAACATTTATAATATTCAAAGTCAATATTTATATTCAACTAAAGAATTAAAAATAGACACTAAAAATTTAAAAGATGGTATGTATTTTATAGAAGTAGAGACTAATAAAGGTAAGTCAGCTAAAAAAATAGTTGTACAATAAAATATAAAAAAATTAATTTTAAAAAGGTTTCTGAATTTTTAGAAACCTTTTCTTTTTTATAGCTTAACATAAAAAAAATGCTATTTAATATTAAAATTGTAGCTTTGTAAAAAACAAATAGCAAATCTTCTCCTAAAACAAAGCTATTTAATAACAGAATTTCCAGTATCTTAGGAAATAAATATGATTACAAAAATTAAATGACAAGAAATAAAAAAGGGAAATCCAAAAAAGGCATTTCCAACCTTACAAATACTATTTTAAGTATTATTAAAAAAGATAGAAACCAGAGTTTTAACTATAAACAAATTGCTGCTAAATTAGGCGTAAGTGATGCCAGCAGTAGAAATCAAATTATAAAGAAGTTAGCTGAACTTGCTGTAAAAAAAGAAATTGAAGAAGTAGAACGTGGCAAGTTTAAAGCTGTCATGAATACTGAATACCACACAGGAATTTTAGATTTATCTGGAAAAGGTATCGGTTATGTTATTAGTGAAGATTTTGATGATGATGTATTTATAGCTTCAAATAATATTAACAAAGCCTTAAACGGTGATGAAGTAGAATTTTATGTTTATAAACGACGTCACCGTGGTAAATTAGAAGGTGAAATTACTCAAGTTTTAAAGCGTGAAAAAAACGAATATGTTGGAGTTATTCAAATTCAAGAAAATAAGAATTTTGCTTTTGTAATAGCCGATAGTAATAAAATGTACAAAGATATTTTTGTACCAATAAATAAGACTTTAAAAGCTGAAGATGGTGATAAAGTTTTGGTAAAACTTGAGGATTGGCCAGAGAATGCCGATTCCCCTTATGGGAAAGTCATTCAAATCTTAGGAAAACCTGGAGAGCATAACACAGAAATACATTCTATTTTAGCTGAATATGGATTGCCTCACGAATTTCCTTATGAAGTTGAAGAATTTGCTAATAAATTAAATACCTCTATTACTACTGAAGAAATTTCAAAACGTCGTGATATGCGACAGGATTTGACTTTTACTATCGATCCAAAAGATGCTAAAGATTTTGATGATGCTTTATCTTTTAAAGTTTTAGATAATGGTTTATATGAAATAGGCATTCATATTGCCGATGTATCACATTACGTTCAAGAAGGAACGGTTTTAGATGATGAAGCTTATGAACGTGCTACTTCTATTTATTTAGTAGATCGTGTCGTTCCTATGCTTCCTGAAGTGTTATCAAATAATGCCTGTTCTTTACGTCCACATGAAGAAAAATTAACTTTTTCTGCAGTGTTTCATATGAATGAAAAATGTGAGATTAAAAATGAATGGTTTGGAAGAACGGTAACCTATAGCGATGCTCGTTTTGCCTATGAAGAAGCACAGGCAATCATTGAGCAGAATGTCACACTGAGCGCAGTCGAAGTGTTTCAGTTAGATAAAATTAACACAAGCATTTCTAAAGAAGTTTCTCTTACGGGAGAAGCTTACAATACCTTACCGGAAATAGCACAAGCTATTTTAAAAATGGATGAATTAGCTAAAAAAATGCGTGCTAAACGTATGATTTCTGGTGCTATTTCTTTCGATAAAGTAGAGGTAAAGTTTAATTTAGATGAAAACGCAAACCCTGTTGGGGTGTTTTTTAAAACCAGTAAAGATGCTAATAAATTAATTGAAGAATTTATGCTATTAGCAAACCGAAAAGTATCAGAATTTATAGGAAAAAAAGATCCTAAAAAAACTTTCGTATATCGTATTCATGACGAACCAGACGATAGTAAATTAGCTAATTTACAAGGTATTGTATCTAAATTTGGATATAAACTAAATTTTAAAGACCGTAAAACAACATCAGCATCACTTAATTATTTATTAAAAGAAGTAAGTGGTAAAAAAGAACAAAATTTAGTAGATACTTTAACAATAAGAAGTATGAGTAAAGCTGAATATTCTACGCAGAATATTGGGCATTATGGATTAGCATTCGATTATTATAGTCATTTTACATCACCTATTCGTCGTTATCCTGATGTGATGGCGCATAGATTATTGCAACATTATTTAGATGGTGGAAAATCGGCTAACGAAACTGTTTACGAGGAAAAATGCAACCACTCCAGTAACATGGAAAATTTAGCAACCAAAGCAGAACGGGATTCTATAAAATACATGCAAATTAAATTCATGCAAGATCATAAAGATGAAAATTTTGTAGGTGTTATTTCAGGTGTAACCGATTGGGGCATTTATGTAGAAATAATAGTAAACAAATGTGAAGGTATGGTAAGTGTCCGTGATATGAATGATGACCATTATGCGTTTGACCAAGAACAATATGCTATGGTTGGTAGAAATAGAAAAATAATGTATCAATTAGGCGATGAAGTTATTGTAAAAGTTAAAAATGCTGATTTGGTTAAAAAACATCTTGATTTTAATTTAATAGGAAAAAATGAATAGTTTAAAAAAGGGAATAATTATTGATAAAAAACGTTCTAACTAAAAATAATAAAAATGAAACGTATTATCTTATTAGCGATTATCTTAGTATCAGCAACAACTTTAGCCCAAAAGCAAATTGAAAAAACCATAGGTGAGTTCAACGAACTTAAGGTTTATGATTTAATAGAAGTTGAATTGGTAAAATCCAGCGAAAACAAAGTTATTATTACAGGTCAAAACAATCAAAATGTTGTAATAAACAACAAAAATGGCACATTAAAAATTAAAATGAAATTTGAAGAAATTTTTGATGGCAATAACACAAAAGTTACTTTGCATTACAAGTCTTTAGACATTATAGATGTGAATGAAGGCTCAAAAGTATCTGGAAAAGATACGATTAAACAATTTGAAATAGATTTAAGAGCTCAAGAAGGTGGTAGTATTGAAGTTCCATTAGAGGTTACATATGCTAACATAAAAGCTGTGACAGGAGGAAGTATTAAAGCAACAGGTACTTCCAAATCACAAAAAGTGTCATTGCTTACAGGTGGAATTTACAGCGGTGAAAATCTTGAAACAAATACAACTGAAGTATCTATAAATGCAGCTGGTGAAGCACATGTAAAAGCATCAAAATTAGTGGATGTTAAAGTAAGAGCAGGAGGTGATGTTTTTATTTATGGAAACCCAGAAACTGTTAATGAAAGCACTGTTTTAGGTGGACGTATAAAACGAATGGATTAGTTAAAAAACTTAAAAGTTAATAGAAAACCCATTGCTTGCAATGGGTTTTTGTTTTTTTATTACCTTATTACCGTTTAAAAGAAGTCACAAAGTTTTAAAATATTTCTTTACTTTGTCTTAAACCTCCACATATATTATGTTTGATGACATTTTAGCGGCAATTCCTTTTGGAATCATTTTAGCTTTTACAATAGGCCCTGTATTTTTTGTGCTTCTTGAAACCAGTGCTACCAAAGGATTTAGAAGCGCTTTAATCTTTGATTGTGGTGTTATGCTAGCAGATATAGTATTCATTTTAGTAGCATTTTTTAGTACCAGCAAACTACTTGAAACACTTAAAGGCGATCCTAGTTTTTTAATATTTGGAGGCGTTTTATTAGTTACCTATGGGTTTATTTCATTTATAAAAACATCCAAATCATTTCGAAATATTGTTAAAGAATACCATAAAGTTGAAATAAAAAAAGGTTATGGAAAACTATTTTTAAAAGGATTTTTACTCAATTTTATTAACATTGGTGTTTTATTAGGATGGGTAGCATTTATAGTAATAGCTAATTCCATTACAAGTTCAAATGATGGTGTTTTGGTATTTTTAAGCACTGTTTTAATAGTTTACTTTTTAATTGATTTAATTAAAATAGTTATAGCAAAAAAACTGAAAAGCAGACTAACACCCCGTATCATATTTAAAACCAAAAAAATAATTGCTTTGGTAATACTAGGATTTGGCTTTATACTTTTTATTCAAGGGTTTTTTCCAAAAGAAAAGGAATTTATAAAAGAAAAATTAGAAAAGATAAGTCCTTTAAAATAAAAAAGCTTCCAGTAAAACCAGAAGCTTTTTGAGGTGTCGAGCGGATTCGAACCGCTGTAGCAGCTTTTGCAGAGCTGAGCCTAGCCACTCGGCCACGACACCTTAATAGTGTTGCAAATGTAAAAAAAAATAACACTTTTTAATAGTTAAAATTAATTTTTACGCTTATCGGTCATTTTTATTGTTACTTTTTCAACATCACCTCCAATTGGAGGGTTTAATTTACTAATCCAAACGGTCGCTTTTTTTACTAATTTATCTTCATTGAAAATTCTATCTAAAATACGTTTTGCAACGGTTTCAAGTAGGTGGGAAGCAATAAGCATTTCTTGTTTTATAATGCGGTTTAAAAACACATAATCAACAGTATCAGCAAGTTTATCTGTTTTTGCTGATGTTTGTAAATTAGCTTCAACTTGTAAATCTACACGGTAATCACTACCAATTTTTGTCTCTTCCTTTAAGCAACCATGATAAGCAAATACACGTATATTTTCAACTTTTATAATTCCCATGTTAAGCAGTTTTAAGTCGGTAAAATTACCTAATTTTACACAATATTTTTGTTTAATTACCTATTGCGATACATTTTTATGTCTGAAGAAAGAAAACCACTTAACTTTTTAGAGCAAATTATAGAAGAAGATTTGGCTAATGGTATGCCAAAAGACAAATTACGTTTTCGTTTTCCGCCAGAACCAAATGGCTATTTACACATTGGACATACAAAAGCTATTGGTATTAGTTTCGGTTTGGGCGAAAAATACAACGCGCCTGTAAATCTTCGTTTTGATGATACCAACCCCGCAAAGGAAGAGCAAGAATATGTAGATGCCATTAAAGAAGATGTATCTTGGTTAGGGTATAAGTGGGATAAAGAATTATTTTCTTCTGATTATTTTCAACAGTTATATGATTGGGCCGTTTTATTTATAAAAGAAGGGAAGGCCTATGTAGATTCGCAATCTAGCGAAGCTATGGCAGAGCAAAAAGGAACTCCAACACAACCTGGAGTTGATGGTCCTTACAGAAATAGAAGTGTCACAGAAAATTTAGATTTATTTGAACGCATGAAAGCGGGTGAATTTGAAGAAGGTGAACATATTTTACGAGCCAAAATAGATATGCAACACCCAAACATGCTTATGCGTGACCCTATTATGTACCGTATTTTAAAGAAGTATCATCATAGAACGGGTAACGATTGGTGTATTTACCCTATGTACGATTGGACACATGGTGAAAGCGATTATATTGAGCAAATTTCACATTCGTTATGTTCGTTAGAGTTTAAGCCTCATAGAGAACTCTACGATTGGTTTTTAGACCAAGTAATAGATCCTAATTTAGTAAGACCTAAACAACGTGAGTTTGCACGTTTAAATTTAAGTTACACCATTATGAGTAAGCGCAAGCTACTTAAATTGGTTGAAGATGGTATAGTAAAAGGATGGGACGACCCACGTATGCCAACCATTTCGGGATTACGTCGCAGAGGTTATACACCGAACGCTTTAAGAAAGTTTGTTGAAACCGTTGGGGTTGCCAAGCGTGATAATGTTATTGATGTATCACTTTTAGAATTTTGTATTCGTGAAGACTTAAACAAAACAGCACCACGGGTTATGGCTGTTTTAGATCCTGTAAAACTGGTTATTACAAATTATCCAGAAGAAAAAGAGGAGTGGTTAGATGCTGAAAACAATCCAGAAGATGAGAGCGCAGGATTTAGAAAAGTACCTTTTTCACGTGAGTTATATATTGAAAAAGAAGACTTTAAAGAAGAATCTGGCAGTAAGTTTTTTAGATTAAAACTAGGTGGTGAAGTGCGTCTTAAAAATGCCTACATAGTAAAAGCAGAATCTGTTGTAAAAGACGCAAATGGAAACATTACGGAAATACATGGTACCTATTCTGAAGATACATCTAAAAAAGTAAAAGGCACGTTGCATTGGGTATCTATTAAACATGCCATAAAAGCTGAAGTTAGAGAATACGACCGGTTATTTATGGACGAAGCTCCAGACAGCCATGAGGATAAAGATTTTATGGAATTTTTAAATCCAAATTCCCTAAAAACAATCGATGCTTTTGTTGAACCTAGTTTATTAAATGCTAAAGTAGGTGAACGGTTTCAGTTTCAACGATTAGGTTATTTTAATGTGGATGCCGATTCGTCTTCTAATAAACTCATATTCAATAAAACGGTTGGATTGCGAGATACTTGGGCAAAACAAGAAACGGCTCATAAAGCTGAAAATAAACCTGTTCAACAGAATAGTTCCAATACACAGCTACAACGCAAAGCCATTGATGTTGTTCAGCAATTAGGAAAGAAATACACCAATTTACCAGAAGCAAAACAACTTAAAGCAAAGGCAGAAATTCAAGAATTAGCTAAAAATGTGAGTTATGATGAATTGCAACCACTTTTTAACACCGCAGCAAAGAAAGTAGGTACACGTATTGCTGTTATGATTGTTTTAGGTGTTTTAGTTAAAAACGGGTTAGAAAAAAATGCAGAAGTGAATGATTTTATTAGTAAAGCTCTAGAAGATTCCAACGCTATTTTGGTTGAAGAAGCTAAAGCAGTTTAGTTGTTTTTTCAAGTCACTTAGACAGTCTCTTAAAATGAATTACTTATTGTTATTTTAATTATATTTATAAACTAACTTTAACTAAAATAATTATGGATTTTTTAAACCTTGGCGCAATTCTAGTTGCAGCGGTTTCTGCACTGGTTATTGGATTTATTTGGTACAACCCTAAAGTCTTTGGTACGGCTTGGATGCAAGCTGCCAACATGACCGAAGAAAACATGAAAGGTGCTAATATGGCTAAAATTTTTGGTTTAGCTCTGCTTTTTGCCTTTTTATTAGCCACAGCACTACCTGGATTAGTTGTTCATCAAATGGGGGCATTAAGTTTGGTAGGTGGTGATCCTGCAAATGCCTTACCATCTTATGAAGCTTTTATGTTAGATTATTCAGAATCTTTTAGAACCTTTAAGCATGGTGTTTTACATGGTGTTATAGCAGGTATTTTTATTGCCTTGCCTATTTTGGGCACCAACGCTTTATTTGAACGCAAAAGCGCGAAGTATATCCTTATAAATACAGGTTATTGGATAGTAACACTTGGTATCATGGGAGGCATCATTTGTGCTTGGAAATAATAATTTGTAAACTTTTAACATATACAAAGACTGAAGTGTTTTAACTTCGGTCTTTTTTATTCTATACGTTGAAATCATTTCAAGTTTATCATTCTGTTGCAAACCTTCCCAATTCATGGGACAGCATCGTTATGCATGATATTTTTTTGCAATCTTCTTATCTAAAAGCGCTTGAAGAAGCATCGCCCAATAACATTCAATTTTTTTATGTTGGAATTTTTGATGAAAATAGATTAGTAGGAGTAGCTATCATACAACGGGTGCAATTGTATCTAAAAGACATGTTTAGAACCATTAATGTTTCTTGTTTAAAAGGGTTTTTTCGTGATGTTGTTTCAAAAATATTAAAAGGAAATATTTTAGTAGTCGGTAACTTAACGCATACAGGCCAACATGGGGTGTTTTTTCAAAAGAAAAATATATCCCATACGGCTTATTTGAATTTGATTTATGAGGCTTTAGAAGCGATTAAAAACAACATTAAAGCCAATCAAAACAAAACCATACGAGCCGTAATGTTTAAAGATTATTTTTTAGATGATACCATTCATTTAGAAACCGATTTTTTCAACAATCATAAATTACATAAAGTTAAGGTACAACCCAATATGATTTTGAAGCTACAACCGAATTGGTTAAACTTTAACGATTACGTATCTTCATTAAACAAAAAGTACAAAAGACGCTATAAAACGGCCAGAACTAAATTGAATAGTATAGAAGAATGCTCAGAATTAAGTTTAGAAGCCGTTAAAGCTCATTCTAAAAGCTTACACGTGCTTTATTTAAATGTTTCTAACAATGCTAAGTTTAATACGTTTATACTACCAGAAAACCATTTTTACAATTTAAAGCTTGAGTTGCAAGATAATTTTAGGGTTTTTGGATATTATTTGAACGACGAACTTATTGGTTTTTTTACTTTAATAGTGAATGAAAAACACCTTGAAACTTATTTTTTGGGGTATGATGAAGCACACCAATATAAAAATCAGTTATACTTAAATATGCTTTACAGTATGTTGGAATTTGGGATTGATAATCATTTTAAGACAGTGGTTTATGCTCGAACCGCTATGGAAATTAAAAGTTCGGTTGGCGCTAAACCCGTACCTATGGTAGTTTATATAAAACACACCAATGGTTTAATAAATGCAGTATTAAAACAGGTGTTTAAGTTAATGAACCCCAAACAAAATTGGCAAGAACGCCATCCGTTTATAACTTAAAACTTATAGAACACAAATAATTTTTTATAACTCATTTTATTTTAGTAATTTAAGTTTTCATTTTATTAAAATGAGTTATAAAAAACATGAAGGCCGAACTACTTTTAAAAATATCAAATATTACCCTGGAAATTGAAACAAATTATCCTGAATTATATCAATATTTAGATGAAAATCCTCTTACGATTCCAGATGAAGATAATTTAAATGTTGATGATGAATCATTAAGGAATTATTTAGAAACCCTAAGAACTATACTTAAAAAATATAAAGAAGAACACCCATAAAAAAGCCTCATAAATTAAATATTTATGAGGCTTTGTGGTCTTTTTATATAAAGTTATTCTTTCTTCTTTTTACTAGCTTTCATGGCTTCACCAATTTGGTTGCTAGCTGTAAAACTGGCCACCATATCGTTTAGCATTTGACTTCCTGCTTGTGGTGAATTTGGTAGTAAAATAAGATTACTATTCGTTTCGCTACCAATGGCTTGCAACGTATCATAATGTTGGGTAACTACAATTAAAGCAGATGCTTCTTGACTGTTAATACCAACACGATTTAAAACATCTACAGATTCTTCCAAACCACGTGCAATTTCACGACGTTGGTCGGCAATACCTTGACCTTGTAAACGCTTGCTTTCAGCTTCCGCTTTTGCTTTTTCAACGATTAAAATACGTGCTGCATCTCCTTCATATTGTGCTGCTGTTTTTTCTCTATCTGCAGCATTAATGCGGTTCATGGCTGCTTTTACTTGTGCATCGGGATCAATATCGGTTACAAGGGTTTTAATAATGTCAAAACCATAATCAAGCATGGCATCGTTAAGCTCTGCTTTTACCGCTAATGCGATATCGTCTTTTTTCACAAACACGTCATCTAATTTCATTTTTGGCACTTCGGCACGTACCACATCAAATACATAACTGGTAATTTGATCGTGTGGATAATCCAATTTATAAAATGCATCGTAAACCTTTTGGGTTAAAACACGATATTGTACAGATACTTTAAGTCGCACAAACACATCGTCTAAAGTTTTGGTTTCAATAATAACATCCAATTGCTGAATTTTTAAGCTTAATCTGCCAGCTACTTTATCGACTAATGGAATTTTTAATTGTAAACCAGACTGTCGAATCACTTGGAACTTACCGAAACGCTCAATGATGGCTGCGGTTTGTTGTTTAACAATAAAGAAGGACGAAATTAAAATAACGAGTCCTAAGAAAATAAATGGGTAAACTAAAAAGCTCATAATATTTTTTTGATTAAAAATGGTTAGATAATGATACTTACTAAATTAAGAGACTGTTTAAGTTTTATCCTTTGGCTCTTTTATGTGCCTTTTTCCGCCATACATCAGCTATTTTTCGGTCCATAGCTATGGCTATGAATCTCAAAATACCTTGGTCTGACAAAAAAATACCCTATAAAACATTCCAAAAACAAAATTTAAACAGTCTCTGAGTTATATTTGTTTTTTGTTAAGCCTAAAGATACAATGAAAAAAACTCAATTTGCCTTATTAGTAGTTATTATACTATGTTTTGTTACAAAAAATTTTGCACAAAAAAGAAATCACAGAATTACTAACGGAATAAGTATCACTGGAGCCATTACCAAATTTGATATTGCAACCACCAATTTTACTACTAAACAAGGTGATGGTTTTTTAGGCGGCTTTAGCGCAACAGTTGATATTCCCCATAAATGGTACAATGTGAGTTTTGGTATGCAACTTTCTGAAAGCACTATGGGCATTTCTGCAAGACCGGACGCTGTTGTTGCTAACAGTGAGTTTATTGACTATAAATTATTTGCAGCTCAAGTCGCCATATTGGGACACATTAAAGTAATTCCAGATTATTTTACCATAGATTTAGGACCCATGCTTCAATATAACAGTAAGTTGGAGTTAAAAGATAAAACCAAGGAAAGCTATTTTGTTGATAATTACAGCAATTTAATGACTAAAGACATTACCGATATTTCCCAATTTAATTTTAACGGCGCTATTGGTGCATCAGTAGGGTTGAAGTTTATTAAATTGAAAGCGCAATATATTTATGGCTTTACAAATATTTTGAAAAAACTTGAAAACCAAAATTTAGATACTGCAGGTGGTGATGCCCGATTTAAAGGCAACCAGAATATGCTGGTTTTGGGTGCTGTGGTTTCGTTTTAGAGGAATACTTTAAATGATGTTTCTTGAAGTTTTAACGACCTTTTGAAGGAGAAGTACGAGTAGTTTATTCCTTGTATTTATTTAGGTTTTTCTTTAAAAATTAAATCTATACTTAAAAATACACCAAATAGCTTTAAAGCCATCTTTCCATCCTATTTTTTTTCCTTCTTCATATGTTCTTCCATAATAGCTAATTCCAACTTCATAAATTCTTATTCCTTTTATTTTCGAAATTTTAGCAGTTATTTCAGGTTCAAATCCAAATCTATTTTCTTTAAGTTTAATTTTTTTTATTATTTCTGTTCGAAACATTTTATAACATGTTTCCATATCTGTTAAATTTAAATTTGTAAACATATTTGACAAAAAAGTCAGAAACTTATTTCCTATAGTATGCCAGAAAAATAAAACTCTATGCGGTTTACTTCCCATAAATCTTGAACCATAAACTACATCAGCAAAGTCCATAATGATAGGTTTAAGTAAATCATTATATTCTTGAGGGTCATATTCTAAATCGGCATCTTGAATCACTAGAAATTCACCTGTTGCCATATTAATTCCAGTGTGTAATGCTGCTCCTTTTCCTTTATTAATTTTGTGTTCGAAATAGGTTATTGGTAAAGTAGAATTACTTTGGAGATATCTATGAATAGCCCCTTTAGTATCATCTGAAGAACAGTCGTTTATTATAATAAGTTCTTTTTCTATTTTATTTATAAGTTCAACTTCTTTTATTTTATCTAAAATTTTATGAATTGTATTTTCTTCATTATAGACAGGTATTATTATAGATAGTTTATTTATGTTCATTTAATAGTTTAAGCGTTTTTTTAATTAAGTACAATGCAAATATTTCTGGTTCAATGATTTTTAATTAAGCCTCTTATAATTTTAAATTGTATTGAAAAGCGATATGCTTCTCCATGGTTAGAAAGTAAGATTAAAAACCTTTATAGGACGCTTCTTTTAATTCTTTTTTATACTAATCTGTAATTTTTATTTTTTGCCATATATGATGATATTAAATTTTCACATATAAGTGAAAACCAAATAGCAATTACTGGTGTAGCAATGTAAAACATTCTAGCTAATTCTACAGATAATAAAGCATGAATTAAAACAACAAATAAAAATATAACCATGTAAAAAGTTGTTTTTTGTTTTAATAAGATTCTTGTACTTTTTTTAAATAGAAAAATGAATAAGATCCCCCACAAACCACATATTGAAATTATTTCATAAACACCATGAAAAGAAAATAGTCGTTTTAAGGAAATAGAAATATTGTTCATGTGGTTAAAAGCGTTATCTAATCCTAATCCAGATATTGGTTTGCTATGCATATCTAAATAATATCTGAATGAGAAAACGATTAGTGCAGATATTGTAAATAATAGAACTTGTTTCCATTTATTTATTGATGAGAAGAAAAATATTATAGGGGCAATAAATATAAATGATTCTTTAGCCCAAGGACCAATAAATATAGTCAAAATTATTAGTTTTGAATTTTTTGTTTTTATGCCAAGTATTGTAGCTGCTATAATAATCAGATACAGGCTATCAACCATTGGAGTTCCTGCAAGGTATGATGTCCATCTACAAGTAAGGACGCTTAATAGCCCAATAATTGCAGGTAGAAGAGATGCACCAAATTCTTTACATAGCTTATATATAAGCATACCAAAAATAGACATAAATATACAGTTTACAATAAGGAAGCTAAAGCACATTGAGAAATCAGGTCCAGGGAAAGTATTGGGCGCTAAAATGTTGAATAGTCCTCCGAATGTGTAATTAATTCCAGATGCTAAAAAAGGAATTATAACTCTATATTTTCGTGTGATACTTTGTTCAAAGTTAAATTCGGCAAGCCCTAGATATGTTCCAATGTCAGGATTTGCAACTGTATCATAATCATAAGAATCAAATAAAGCAAAAGCAGGGCCAAAAATTATAGCGAAACAAAACAGAAATACTATAAGGTTATTAACCCACATTTTTTTTTGAAGACTTAAAAAATTTATTTTATAACTCATGAGAAATTAGTTATGTTTTAATGTTTGATTAAATAAAGTAATAATTTAGCGAAGCTATTTTTTTTAATAAATCAATTAGCTTTAATAAAAAAACCTCCATATATTACTATGAAAAGGCTTTGTAAAAACATTATATTAAGGTTATAATTATAATGTTTTTACAATATTCTCAATACGTTTAACCGTTTCATTCTTTCCAATCATATACATAATATCAAACACATCAGGGCCTTGTAAAGCGCCTACTAATGCTAAACGCAATGGCATCATAACTTTTCCAAAGCTAATATCATTAGAGGTTATCCAACCTTTTATGTTTGTTTGAAGGTTTTCTACAGTAAAATCTTCAATGGTATTTATAATAGATATAACATGAGTCATAATGTCTTTAGTATCGTCTTTAAGCGCTTTTTTAAAGGCCTTTTCATCATACGAGGTTGGTGCCGTAAAAAAGAAGGAACTTAACTCCCAAAAATCAGATATAAACGTAGCCCGTTCTTTAATTATTCCAACGACAAGAGAAATGTAGTTTACATCAATTTCCTTCAATTCAGTATGTTGCTTTTTGAAAGCTTCAGCTAAATCATCATTAGCCTCTTCTTGCATATAATGATGGTTAAACCATTTAATTTTATCGGGGTCAAAACGCGCGCCAGCTTTATGAACACGTTCTAATTCAAAAGCAGAAACTAATTCATCTAAATTAAAAATTTCTTGTTCTGTTCCAGGATTCCAGCCTAAAAAAGCCAAGAAATTAATCATAGCATCTGGGAAGTAACCATCTTCTTTATAACCTCTAGAAACTTCATGGGTTGTTGGGTCTGTCCATTTTAAAGGGAACACAGGAAACCCTAATTTATCACCATCACGTTTGCTTAATTTACCTTTTCCGGTAGGTTTTAAAATAAGCGGTAAGTGTGCAAACTCCGGTGTTTCCCAACCAAAAGCTTTGTATAGTTGATAATGCAACGCCAAAGACGGCAGCCATTCTTCACCACGAATGACGTGGGTGATTTCCATTAAATGGTCGTCAACAATATTCGCTAAATGGTAGGTTGGCATGCCATCGCTTTTAAACAGCACCTTATCATCTAAAATATTCGTATCAATTTTAATATCACCTCGAATAATATCCATTAAGTGTAAAGTTTCGTCTTGTGGAGATTTAAAACGTATCACATAATCATCGCCCGCATCTAACTTTGCCTGTACGTCTTCTGAACTAAGCGATAACGAATTGCTTAATTTTAAGCGGTTATGCCAGTTGTAAATAAAAGTTTTTCCTTTAGCTTCATGATCTTTTCTATGATAATCCAAAGCTTCAGCAGTATCAAAAGCATAATAAGCATTCCCACTAGCAATCAGTTTATCGGCATATTGTTTGTACAAATGTTTACGTTCGCTTTGTCGGTAAGGACCAAAGGTTTCGTTTTTATTTGGTCCTTCATCAAAAGGAATTCCACACCAGTTTAAGGCATCAATAATGTATTGTTCGGCACCTTCAACATAACGATTTTGATCAGTATCTTCAATTCTTAAAATAAAAGTACCCTGATGTTTTTTAGCAAATAAATAGTTGAATAACGCCGTACGAACACCACCAATATGTAGTGGTCCTGTTGGGCTAGGTGCAAAACGCACACGAACTTTTTTGGTCATGTTTTGTAAATTTGTGGCAAAGATACAATTAACACATTATTATAAACACTGTACTAAATAAAATTGTAGTTTAGTAAGTTAATTATAGAGATGCAAAGCAGTTTTAAAAACATACAGACCAAACTAGAGGCTTTTATTAGGCGTTATTACACCAATGAATTGCTTAAAGGCACTATTTTATTTTTCGCTATCGGAGTTTTATATTTTTTATTCACTTTGTTTGTTGAACATGTTTTGTGGCTTAATACATCAGCAAGAACCATCTTGTTTTGGCTATTTGTTTTGGTTGAACTGGCGTTGTTTGCCAAGTTTATTTTTATGCCGTTAGCGAAGCTTTTTAAACTTCAAAAGGGGATAAATTATGAAGACGCTTCAAGGATAATAGGGCAGCATTTTCCCGAAGTGAATGATAAGTTGTTGAATGTATTGCAATTACATCAAAACCCAGCTCAATCTGAATTACTTCTAGCAAGCATCGAACAAAAATCTTTAGAGTTAAGCCCGATTCCTTTTAAGCTTGCTATAAATTTTAAGAAGAATGTTCAGTATTTAAAATATGCTGCCATTCCTGTTCTAATCCTTTTGTTGACTTTTCTATTTGGTAAAACCGATTGGTTTAGTCATAGTTTAGATCGTGTGGTACACTTTAAAACGGCATACGAACCACCCGCACCGTTTCAGTTTTTTGTGGTTAATGACCATTTAAATGCCATAGAAAACAAAGACTTCAAATTGATAGTTAAAACAGCAGGCGATGTTATTCCGGAAAACGCTGAAATACGTTATAACAATGAAACCTATTTTTTAAAGCAAACAGGAATAGGAGCGTTTGAATATGTGTTTCCACAACCTAAAGAACCAATCGAATTTCAACTAAGCTCCAACAATGTCACTTCCAAACCTTACACCGTTGATGTTGTTGAAGTTCCTTCATTGTTAAGTTTCGAAATGTTGTTAGATTATCCAAATTACACGAAAAAGAAAGATGAAACTTTAAAAAGTACAGGAAATGCTGTTGTTCCAGAAGGCACCCATATTACATGGCGACTTAATACAAAATCGACCGATAAGGTTCAGTTATTTGCTAAAGACACCATTCATTTTTCATCTGTTAAAGAAAATCTTTTTGAAACTTCCAAACGTGTGTATAATAATTTAGCCTATAGCCTTAGTACCAGTAACAAAAACCTTAAAGATTACGAAACCTTAGCGTTTAATTTGAATGTTGTTAAAGATGAATTTCCAAACATCAATCTAAAAGTAAAAACAGATAGTTTGGATTTGCAAACACTTTATTTCTATGGGCGAATAAGCGACGATTACGGTTTTAGTAAATTACAGTTAGTTTATTATCCTACTGAAGACGAATCGAAAAAGAAAGCCGAAACAATTTCCATAACGAATTCCAATGTAGCAGAGTTTATCACAGCATTTCCTAACAACTTAAGCATAGAGGCAGGTATTTCTTATGAATTATACTTTCAAGTATTTGATAATGATGAAGTTAACAAGTATAAAAGTGCCAAAAGTAATATTTTTAGTTATAGAAAGCGTACTAAAGAGGAAGAAGTCACAAAACAATTGAATGCACAGAGTGAATCCATTAAAGATTTGAATAAATCGTTAAAGAAATTTGATGAGCAAGAGAAGCAATTAGAACAATTATCTAAAACGCAAAAAGAAAAGTCGAACCTTAATTTTAATGATAAAAAGAAACTAGAATCATTTTTACAGCGCCAAAAGCAGCAAGATGAAATGATGAAAAATTTCAACAAAAAACTTAAAGATAATTTAGAAGATTTTCAAAAAGAAAATAAAGAAGAAAATACATTTAAAGAAGATTTAAAAAAGCGTTTAGGTGAAAATGAAGAACAACTAAAACAAGATGAAAAGCTTTTAGAAGAATTACAAAAACTTCAAGATAAAATTAACAAAGAAGAACTCACCCAAAAGTTGGATGAGTTAGCAAAACAAAACAAAAACAAGAAACGTAGTCTAGAGCAGTTATTAGAATTAACTAAGCGTTTTTACGTTGAGAAAAAGTTAGACAAACTTAAAGATGATTTAGAAAAACTTGCTAACGAACAAGAGAAATTATCTAATCAATCTGAAGAGAAAAACACAAAGGAAAAGCAAGATGAATTAAATAAAAGCTTTGAAGAATTTCAAAAGCAGTTAGATGATTTAAAGAAAGAAGGCAAAGAATTAAAAAAGCCCATTGAGATTCCCCAAGATAAGTTAGAAGAGAATGACATTAAGAAAGAGCAACAAAAGGCATCTGAGGAATTAGAGAAAAAGGAGCAAGCCCCAGACAAGAGCCAAAATCAAAAAAATGCTCAGAAGAGTCAGAAGAAAGCTGCTCAAAAAATGAAGAAGTTAAGCCAACAAATGCAAAGTGCTATGCAAGCAGGTGGTGGGGAACAATTGCAAGAAGACGTTGAAATGTTAAGACAAATTTTGGATAATTTAGTGCTTTTCTCATTCGATCAAGAAAAGCTAATGAAGCGTTTTCAAACCATTGAAGAGAACCACAATCAGTATGCGTCACTTCTAAAAAAACAAAATAGTTTAAGACAACATTTCGAGCATGTAGATGATAGTTTGTTTTCCTTGTCGCTTCGACAACCTAAACTTTCCGAAGAGGTTAATAAGCAAATCACAGAGGTGTATTATAACATAGATAAAGCTTTAGAGTTATTTGCCGAAAATCAAAAATACAAAGGTGTTTCCAATCAACAATTCACCATCACTGCGGCTAATAATTTGGCAAATTTCTTAAGTGATGTTTTAGATAACATGCAAGAAAACCTGAGTATGTCTATGGGACAAGGCAGCGAAGGCGATATGCAACTTCCAGATGTTATTATGAGTCAGGAACAGCTTAATAAAATGATGGAGGAAGGCATGAAAAAAGGCAAGGAAGGAAAGCCAAAAGATGAAGGAGAAGGGCAAAAAGAAGGTAATAAAGGAAAAGAAGGAGACAAAGGAAAAAATGGCAAGAAGCAAGGGAATGATAAAAACGGCAGCAAAAGTGGAGGTGAAGGAGAAGGCAACAGTGAAGACATGAATGGCTTGTTATATCAAATTTACCAGCAACAACAAGCGTTAAGAAATGCGTTGGAAGACAAACTTGCCAAAGAAGGCAAATCGGGTAACGCTTCTTCATTAATTAGAAAGATGGAAGAAGTTGAATTGGATTTATTGAACAAAGGATTTACCAATCAAACCCTTCAAAAAATGTTGGATTTAAAACATCAATTAATGAAGATGGAGAACGCTACGTTCCAGCAAGGAGAGGATAATAAGAGAGAGTCCAAAACCAATAAGGATGATTATAGCAACAATCCCAACAATCAAATTCCAACAGCTAAGCAATATTTTAATACGACTGAAATATTGAATAAACAAATACTACCTTTGCAGCCAGTTTACAAAAAGAAAGTTCAAGAGTATTTTAAACAAAACGATGATTAATTTTAATTACGAAACTGTATTTTCATTAGACAATGAGAAGCAATTATCTGAATGGATTGAAGGGGTTATTTCCGAGGAAGGATGTCAACTTGAAGAGGTCAATTATATCTTTTGTGACGATGCTTATTTGCATAAATTGAATGTAGAGTTTCTTAATCACGATACCCTAACCGATATTATCAGCTTTGATTATTCGGTCGGAAAAAATATACAGGGAGATATTTTTATATCTGTAGAAAGAGTGGAAGATAATGCCAATGATTTCAACGTGTCAGTTAATGAAGAACTACAGCGCGTGATGGTTCACGGCGTGTTACATTATTGTGGCTACAAGGACAAGACCGATAGTGATGCGAAGCTGATGCGAGAAAAAGAAAACCACTACTTAAATCAACTTGTTTGATATTCAACAAATCAGCGTATATTTGCAAACTCAAAAATCAAAATTGATTAATGTTCCACGTGGAACAATTTAATAAATGAAGTTATGTTTAATGATGTTTATGATGTTATAGTTGTTGGTGCAGGACATGCCGGAAGTGAAGCCGCAGCCGCAGCCGCCAACATGGGAAGTAAAACATTGCTTATTACAATGAACCTGCAGAACATTGCACAAATGTCTTGCAACCCTGCTATGGGCGGTATTGCCAAAGGGCAAATTGTTCGGGAAATAGATGCGTTGGGTGGTTATAGTGGTATTGTGTCTGACACATCTGCTATTCAATTCAAAATGCTTAATAAATCTAAAGGCCCTGCTATGTGGAGTCCAAGGGTTCAAAGTGATCGGATGCGCTTTGCAGAAGATTGGCGATTGCTTTTGGAGGGCACACCCAATCTTGATTTTTATCAGGAAATGGTAGCAGGATTGCTAATGGAGAATGGAAAGGTTGTTGGTGTGAAAACATCTTTAGGAGTTGAGATTAAATCTAAATCTGTTGTGTTGACTAATGGCACTTTTTTAAATGGTTTGATTCATATAGGTGATAAAAATTTTGGAGGTGGTAGAGCAGGGGAAAAAGCCGCAACAGGAATTACGGAACAATTAGTAAGTCTGGGTTTTGATTCCGGTAGAATGAAAACAGGAACACCGCCACGAGTAGATGGACGTTCATTGGATTATTCTAAAATGATTGAACAACCAGGAGATGAAAACCCGGAGAAATTCTCTTATTTAGATATTACAAAACCATTAGAAAAACAACGTTCTTGCCATATGACATACACTAGTGAATTGGTTCACGATTTACTTCGTGAAGGGTTCGATAGGTCACCCATGTTTAATGGTAGAATTAAAAGTTTAGGACCTCGATATTGTCCGTCTATAGAAGATAAAATTAACCGTTTTGCAGATAAAGACAGGCATCAATTATTTGTAGAACCAGAAGGCTGGAATACCTGTGAGGTTTATGTAAATGGGTTTTCTACATCGTTGCCAGAAGATGTTCAATTTAAGGCGTTGCGTTCTGTCGTTGGTTTTGAAAATGTGAAGTTTTTTAGACCTGGTTATGCTATTGAATATGATTACTTCCCACCAACCCAATTAAAGCATACTTTAGAAACAAAGCTTGTTGAAGGTTTGTATTTCGCTGGTCAAATTAACGGTACTACGGGTTATGAAGAAGCAGCGTCCCAAGGTTTGATGGCAGGTATTAATGCGAGTTTAAAAGTTCAGGAAAAGGAAGCGTTTATATTAAAAAGAGACGAAGCTTATATAGGTGTTTTAATTGATGATTTAATCACTAAAGGTACAGAGGAACCGTATAGAATGTTTACATCCAGAGCAGAGTATAGAACATTGTTGCGTCAAGATAATGCCGATTTACGATTAACTCCTAAAGGTTTTGAGATAGGTTTGGCTAGTGAAAAGCGTTTGCAAAGAATGGAGCAGAAGCATGAAGAAGCAGAAAAGTTTGTTAAGTTTTTTGCAGATACTAGTGTGAAACCTGAAGATGCAAATCCAGTTTTAGAAACCAAAGAATCATCACCAATTAGACAGTCTGATAAAATGTTTAAAATATTTTCAAGACCAAATATCACTATAGATGATATGCGAAAATTTGATGCAGTTGAAGACTATATTCAAGACAATAATTTAGATAATGAAGTTATTGAGCAAGCCGAGATTCAAGTAAAATATTCGGGATATATTTCTAAAGAGAAGAATAACGCTGATAAGTTAACGAGACTGGAATATGTAAAAATCCCAGATAATTTCGATTATTCGCAGATTAAATCCATGAGTTTTGAAGCACGTGAAAAACTTAAAAAAATACAACCAACAACGGTGTCCCAGGCATCAAGAATTAGCGGTGTATCGCCTAATGATATTTCGGTATTGTTGGTTTACATGGGGAGGTAATCTTTGTTTGGTTGATTTAAAATTATATTTTAGTATGTGATAAAGTGAAGTTTATTTTGAACATTCTCTAAAATGAAATGTATTTTTTGAAGACAAAACCGTAGCTTGGGTAGGGATACCAATAAAGGTTTTTTAGATTAGGACTTCGACAAGCTCAGTCTGACAGTGGAACTAAGTAAGAGAGTAAATAAGTGTGTCACACTGAGCCTGTCGAAGTGCTTTTTAGAAAAGCTCAAAACGTTCGGTCTGACAATGAAGCTCATTAAGGAACATCTTGTCAAGCTGAGCCTGTCGAAGCTATATGAAGGAAACATAGGTAATAGAACTTCGACAAGCTCAGTCTGACAAACTAAACGTTATTTTATAGCGCTTTTTTAGAATAAAATGATACATCGGAGTGATACGCTTTAATTTTTGTTATGTATTAAAACTGCAATTATATAATTAAACTTTCTAAACGTTCCACGTGGAACGTTTAGAAAGTTTTAAAAAACATTCGTGAATTAGTGGCAAAAGCAACAACAACATCGCCTTTTCTAAAAGTAATTGACCATTCGGTTTCTGGAGAGAATTTTGAATTATTCGAAAATTCAGAATATGGTTTTTTAGAAACCCATCCACAGCCATCATCCGAAACATTGCCCGATTATTATAAAAGCGATGATTATATTTCGCATACAGATTCTAAAAGGAATCTTTTTGAAAATGTGTATCACTTGGTTAGAAAAGTGTCTTTAAAGCAAAAACTAAAACTGATTAATAGCTTTTCTTCAACAGAGAAAACACTTTTAGATGTAGGGTGTGGCACAGGCGATTTTTTGCTAACGGCAAAAAAGAATAGCTGGACTGTTTCTGGAATTGAACCAAACAAGGAAGCTCGAGAAATAGCTAATATTAAAACTGACAATTCAGTTTTTAATTCGACACAGCTTTCAAAATTTGAACCAGAAAGTTTTGATGTGATAACACTTTGGCATGTATTAGAACATCTACCAAATTTAGAAGAACACATTCAAATTTTTAAAAAATTGCTAAAGCCTGACGGAACATTAATTATTGCGGTACCAAATTACAAAAGTTACGATGCAAATTATTATAAAGAGTTTTGGGCGGCTTATGATGTGCCCAGACATCTTTGGCATTTTAATAAAACTTCTATATCAAAATTGGTTTCGAAAGTTTCAATGGAAGTCCTAAAAACAAAACCCATGTATTTTGACGCGTTTTATGTAAGCTTTCTTTCTGAAAAGTATAAAAACGGAAAAATGAGTTTTTTTAAAGGCATTTGGGTTGGCATGCTATCAAATTTCAAATCTGTTACAACCAAAGAGGCTTCTTCATTAATTTATGTCATTAAAAACAGCTAAAACCGATTTTAAAGCGTTTATAGCCGATTTTCGACGCTAAAACAGCCAAACACCAGTCAAAAATCTTTAAGTGGATTTAAACGCGTTTATAGAGCTGGTTTTTGATAATAAAATTTTATTATCAGTGTTGCTTTTCATAAATTATAACTATATATCAAAATCAAACAAATTTCTACTTTAAATATCGTTTACTTTAGTACTTTTGTTCGTGTTATAAAATTAAACAAATGAAAAATATATTTTACGTAGCAGCGGTGATGTTGGCATTTACTTCTTGCCAAGAACAAGCAAAAATTGGATTTGTAGATAACGGAACCGTTATTAACGATTACCAAGAGAAAAAAGACATTGAAGCTAAATTTCAAGCGAAAGAAGAAGCGTTTAGAAAAAAGGCTGATAGTGTTGGTCAAGCATTCCAATTAGAAGTTCAAGAAACGCAGTTGACAGCTCAAAAATCATCTCAAGCGAAAGCTCAAGAATTAATGGGAGGGTTACAACAAAAACAACAAGTGCTTCAACAAAAAATGCAAATGGAACAACAACAATTGCAACAAGAATTTCAAACTGAAATTGATTCTGTAATTAGCAAAGTAAAAAGACATGTTAAAGAATACGGAAAAAGTAATGGTTACACTTATATTTTAGGAACTAGTGATGCCGCAGCAACCGTTATGTATGGAGCTGCTGATAAAGATTTAACAAAAACTATTTTAGAAGCTTTAAATAAAGAGTATAAAAAATAGTATATAACTGATATACAGTAAATTAAAGCCCTGAAAAATTAATTTTCAGGGCTTTTCTATCTTAAAACTACTCCGCTTTTTTATGCAACAACCGTGTCAATTTAATAGACAAATCGGTTAAAATTATTTTAGAATTTCCGTTGCGTTCAATGTGGTAAATGGCATCTTGCAGCTCGTCACTTATTTCCAAGATGTTGTTACCATGTACAAAAGGCGCAAAATTTTCAAGTTTGAATTTTTCGGTTTTCGGTTCTAAGTAGACCAAATCAGTCGCCTTATAATTAAGCAATAAGGCCTGTCTAAAAAAGTCTAAACAGAAATTAAGAAATTGTTTTTGGGTTTCCCTACCAGTTTTAGAGATGTCTTCACTCCATGAAATTAAATCGTGTATGGCGGCTTTATTTCCTTTGGCTTTAAAAGCACTTCGGATCCAGAAAATAAACCATGTTTCAAATTGTAAATCTTCAGAGTCTTGATACACCAAATCACAGGCTTTGTTGTAGTTACCATTGGCTTGATGCGCAATTTTAGTAGCCACCGAAACATCTAAACTGTAATTTTTCACCAAGGCATTTTTCACAACATCTTCTGCCAAAAGAGGAAAATGTAACACCTGGCAACGTGAGCGTATGGTGTTTATTATCTGTTCTTCATCTTCAGCTATTAAAATAAAAACAGTTTTGTTGGGTGGTTCTTCAATAAGTTTTAAAAGTTTGTTGGCGCAGGCAGTGTTCATTTTTTCAGCCATCCAAATAAGCATTACCTTATAACCGCCTTCATAAGCTTTTAACGATAAAGCTTTTACAATATCCTGTGCCTCATCAACACCAATTTGCCCTTGTTTGTTATCAACACCTAAAAGTTTATACCAATCAAACAAATTGCCATAAGGCTGCTCTTTTAAAAGTTGGCGCCATTCTTCTAGATAATGGCTCGAAACAGGGTGGCTCTTAGCCTTATCACTGGTAGTAACCGGAAAAGCAAAATGTAAATCGGGATGTGAAAAGTTTTTAAACTTTAGGTTACACGCTTCGTTACCAGAGTTATTTTCACCATTAGTATTGTTACACAAAATATATTGCGCATAAGCAATGGCCATTGGTAAGGTGCCGCTACCTTCTGGTCCCACAAACAATTGTGCATGCGGAATTCTCCCATTATCAACACTTTGTGTTAAATGGTTTTTAAGGTGTTCCTGTCCAAGAATATCTGTGAATTGCATCGAACAAACCTACACAAATTTTGTTAGATGTTAAAACACCATAAAGGTTTATAATAAAAATCATTAGTGTTCGAAAGATTCAAGACCGTATGCTAAAAGAAAATAGAATAAAGAAAATAGAAAATAGACGTGAGACGTGAGACATGAGATGTGAGAATTTGCTAAGTAACTGATTATTATAAAAGTAAGCCCACAAATTTATAATCTCTTTAAAAAGCTATTATCAATGTGTTTGTAGAGAATTGTAAAAGTTTTATCGGACATTGTCCAAACATGTCGCAACAATAATTCTCAGGGAACAAGTCCTTAGTTTTATTCCGAATCGACACTGGACAAAAGTTTTCTGTCTCGTAATGGGGCAGACTAATATCAAAAATACCAGATTATGATGTGGTGGTTGACACAACAACCAATATCATTAGAAGCTGAAAAAGGCCAATCACAAGGTCGAAAACATCAACCAGATACGGACATCGTTACATCAATTCCACCGAAAGGTATTTACAGGATGATTTATAAAACCTGCACGAAATGGTCAACAACTTCAACCCAATTAGTTAAAACATAAAATAAAAGTACTTTTTTGAGTACGTTTTTATTATCTTTACACTATGGAAACAGTAAATTATACAGACTTTCGTTCAAATCTAAAGCATTGGTTCGATAAAGTGGTCAATGATGTAAGCGATATCGTTATCAAGCGTAAAAACGGTAAAGACCTCGTATTGATATCATTGGACGAATACAACTCATTAAAGGAAACGACGTATCTGTTAACAGGAAAGAATAGGGATATTTTATTGAACTCTATCAAAGAACTGGAAGCAGGCAAAGGCGTTCAAAAAGACTTAATGGAATAGATGAAGTTAACTTGGTCCACTTCTTCTTGGGAAGATTATTTGTATTGGCAAAAAGTCGACAAGAAGATTGTAAAACGCATTAATGAACTGATTAAAAGTGCAATGCGAACACCTTTTGACGGCATAGGAAAACCCGAGTCTTTAAAAGGCGGTTTACAGGGCTATTGGTCAAGGAGAATAACATCGGAACATCGATTGGTCTATAAATACGAAGATGAAGAAATCCTGATAGCAGCCTGTCGTTATCATTACTGAAAGTAAAATCCCCGCTGTTCCCTAGTATACGCTACCGCCAGTTTGCAACAGGAGGCGATAATCCTATTAGATACAGAATTACAAGGAAGCACATATTGTAACGTAGTGCAATGACTATCCTTACCAAATCGTTACCCGACCATCTTTGATCTTCTTTATAAAATATTGGTATTTTGGTATTAAAGAGATACAACTTTCCTCCTGATACTTTAAAACAAAAAAAATTATTTTCAAGCGATATCGATTTCGTTTAAAAACAGGTTTTGTAGCTGTTTTTAATTAGTTACTTTTGTAAACCAAATATTTAAAAAAAATAAACAGATTTATATGAAACACCCATGAGAATCACATTCACACAAACGAAGGTGATTAAAAAGGGTGTTCCATCTGACAATTAAAAAACAATAAATATAAACAGATGAACCATCCATACTAAAAACGCTTTTAACATACAGGAGCATAATTATGGATGCACCATCTGACCAATAAAAAAACAATAAAAACAAACAGATGAAAACGCTTAACGATTTTAATTTCGAAAACAAAAAAGCATTAATACGCGTAGACTTTAATGTGCCTCTAAATGAAAACTTTGAAGTAACCGATGCGACCAGAATAGTGTCAGCAAAACCAACTATTATTAAAATTTTAGAAGATGGAGGAAGCTGTGTTTTAATGTCACATTTAGGACGTCCAAAAGGAGTTCAAGACCAGTTTTCTTTAGCACACATAGTAAAAGAAGTAGAAAGCATTTTAGGTGTTGAAGTAAAGTTTGTAAACGAATGTGTTGGTGAAAAAGCAGAAGCCGCAGTAGCTAGCCTACAACCAGGACAAATTTTGTTACTTGAAAATCTACGTTTTCATAAAGAAGAAGAAGCGGGGGATAAAGCATTTGCCGAAAAACTATCAAAATTAGGAGATATTTATGTAAACGATGCTTTTGGAACAGCGCATAGAGCACATGCATCGACTACCATTGTTGCTGGGTTTTTCCCAAACAATAAATGTTTCGGCTATTTATTAGCACAAGAAATTGAAAGCATCGATAAAGTTTTAAAAACAGGTGAAAAACCAGTTTTAGCAGTTTTAGGAGGCGCTAAAGTATCTTCAAAAATCACGATTATTGAAAACATTTTAGATGCGGTTGACCATTTAATTATTGGTGGTGGTATGGCATTTACGTTTATTAAAGCTCAAGGAGGAAAAATTGGAAACTCTATTTGTGAAGACGATAAGCAAGAATTAGCTTTGGAAATATTAAAACAGGCAAAAGCTAAAAACGTACAGGTACACATTCCGGTTGATGTTATTGCTGCCGATGCATTTAGTAACGATGCAAACACACAAGTCGTTGATATAGATAAAATTCCAGATGGTTGGGAAGGTGTAGATGCTGGACCAAAATCAATAAAACAATTTCACGATGTCGTTATGCAATGTAAGACCATACTTTGGAATGGACCATTAGGTGTTTTCGAAATGGAAAGTTTTGCTGGTGGCACCATAGAATTAGGAAACTCTATTGCTGAAGCTACTAAAAAGGGCGCATTCTCACTTGTAGGAGGAGGCGACTCGGTAGCTGCCGTAAAGCAATTTGGTTTCGAAGATAAAGTAAGCTACGTAAGTACAGGTGGTGGAGCTATGTTAGAAAGTTTAGAAGGCATTGTATTGCCTGGTATCGCAGCAATTTTAGAATAACTTTACTCGATAATTAAGATTTGAATGCTCCGAGGCTTACCTCGAGGTAGTTGACTAATAATTGGCTTCAAAATATAGCTGATACATATTTTGCCACAAATACACTACTATTAAAAGATAGTTGTGTGTTTGTGGCTTTTTCAGCTTGAACTCATCTTGACTTTTTGTTTATAACCGAAAATGAGATAAAATTTGTACAGATGAGGCTCTTTTTGAAAGGCATAGCATCGTTACGAATAAAAGAAGTAACGAAATATGGATAAATTTTAGCCATTCCTGCCTGCCGGCAGGTTTTAGGAAATAGAAAAAGTCAAACGAGTTCTTTAATAATAATGAGTAATCTCGATAAAATGACGCGTTAATGACTATTATTGTAGGTTTTGAATCACATAAATCAAATTAAGTTTTTATTTTAACTTAAAAAATACGATTTTAGCTCTAATATCGTTCAATATAACCAAATGAATAAGATTTATGACGTTTAGATTTTTTACAATAGTATGGCTCTTCAATATTGCTACGTGTTTTTCGCAAATGCAAGATTCGATTTCTATAACAGGAAATGAGAAGGATTTTAAGCATATTCAAACCCAAAAAGATAGTCTTTTAGTTCAAAAAGTTGAAGACGACATGTTTGCCGCCAATTTAGATGAAAAATGGCTTGAAGAATTATATAGCAATTCACTTTACGATACCATTTATAATTCTATTACCGAGCTTAATTTTGAAGAAGTAGAATATCCAGAACTTTCAACAGAGTTATTAAAATCGAGACTAGCCGATTTAAGTTCTAAAACACCTTTTAATGTAGAGTACAATCCTGGTTTAGAAAGTGTTATCAAATCATATTTAAAAAACAGAAGGGAAGTACTTCAAAGGCTAATCAATTTAAGTGCTTTTTATTTCCCCATGTTCGAGCGTGAGTTAGACAACCACGATTTGCCTCTGGAAATAAAATATTTGGCCATAGTAGAATCTGCCTTAAAGCCAAGGGCAAAATCCAGGGTAGGAGCTACAGGATTATGGCAATTTATGTATAGTACAGGTAAAATGTACGGATTAGATGTAAGCAGTTATGTTGATGAACGCAGCGATCCTATAAAATCTACTGAAGCAGCCGCAAAATACCTATCCAAACTTTATGAAATTTTTGGCGATTGGGATTTAGCGCTTGCTGCATATAACTCAGGTCCGGGGAATGTTACTAAAGCGATTCGTCGCTCGGGTGGCTACCAAAATTATTGGAATATAAGGCATAATTTACCTCGTGAAACGGCAGGATATTTACCAGCTTTTTTAGCAACCATGTATATTTTTGAATATGCTGAAGAACACGGGTTTACCAAACCAAAACCAGAGGTTGCACTGTTTGAAACGGATACCATTCGAGTGAAGCAAATGATAACACTCGACCAAATATCTGAGGCTACAGGAGTAGAAATAGAAGAACTTCAATTTTTAAATCCTTCCTATAAGCTAGATATTATTCCTTTTGTTAAAGGAGAGAATTATACACTGCGTTTACCTAGAACAGTTATTGGCGATTTTGTAACCAATGAAGATAAAATTTATGCGTTTGCCAAAGCCGAATTTGACAAGCGCGAAAAACCCTTGCCTCAATTTTTTGAAGCAGACACTAAAACAACACACCGTGTCAGGTCTGGAGAATTTCTAGGCTTAATAGCCAGAAAATATGGCGTGCGCGTGAGCGATATAAAAAAATGGAACGGTTTACGAAGTAACAATTTAAAAATTGGGCAACGTTTATCCATTTACCCACGAAATTCAATAGCAGCGGTTACACCTTCAACAAGTAAATCCACATCTTCGGGAACTGTTTCCAGTGGTTCAAAAATATATACAGTAAAAAGCGGTGACTCATTATGGAGTATTTCTCAAAAATTTTCTGGAGTTTCTGTTCAAAATATTAAAGATTGGAACGGTATTAGTGGTAGTAAATTAAAACCAGGAATGAAACTTAAAGTATCTAAGAGCTAAACTTTCCTTAAACCTAATTTAAATTATGCGAAATATTATTTTTTCAGCAGTTTTACTAACCCTATTTATTTCTTGTGGCGACAAAAAATCATCTAACGAAAAGATGCTTTTAGACTCATCAGGAAACATTAACAACGTATCGGTAGTTATAGATAACGAATTGTGGGATGGTAGTGTAGGAGATGCTATTAGAAATGTGCTTACAGCTCCAATTTATGGGCTACCACAAGACGAACCCATGTTTACCATTAGCCAAATTCCACCATCGGTTTTTTCAGGATTTGTTACAAAAAATAGAACCATTTTAAAAATAGAAGTAAATAAGGAAGCGGACATAGAAACTTTAAATAATGTTTATGCACAACCTCAAAAAGTTATTATAATTAAGGGAAAATCTAGAGAACAAATTATAGATGTTTTGAACGATAATGCATCAAAAATAGTTAAAACATTTAGAAACGAAGAGATTGCGGAAAGGAGACGTCAAATGGCCAAATCACCTCACAATTTTACCTCAATTCAAAAAAAACTTGGGTTAACCATTCAATTTCCTTCTGCATACAGAATAGCAAAAGAAAGTGATAATTTCTTTTGGATTAGAAAAGACATTACCACAGGAACCACCAATTTAATGATTTTTGAAGTGCCTTATTCTGCCATTAAGCGAAATGACAGCTTAGCAAACCAAATAGTTAAGTTAAGAGACTCTATTGGTAAAGCTTATATTAAAGGAAGACAAGATGGTGAAATAAAAGCAAATGGTGAGAAAATAGAATCGTATATGACTACTGAAGACTCTTATGCTCCTTATATATCAGAGACGATTGTAGACAACAAACCAGCGATTGAAACCAAAGGATTATGGGATTTAAAAGAAGATTTTATGGGTGGACCATTTATTAGTTACGCTATTGAAGATAAAATTAATAAACGTTGGGTCGTTGTTGAAGGTTTTGCCTTTGCTCCATCAGTAGAAAAGCGTGATTATATGTTAGAATTAGAGTCTATAATTAGATCGGTTAAAATAGATTAGGTATACTATTTAGTAGATGATAAAAATTGAAAAGTGTCACATTTAGCGCAGTTGAAATGCGATTAAAAATAATATTTCCAATGCCTTCGACTTTAATTTATCTTGAGCATTATCGAAAATGAAAATGTGTTTTTATTTGAAGATAAAAGAGTAGCTTCTGAAAGGCTCAGACTGATATCTGAATATATTGAATTTTTGTCGTGTACTAAATTATACTGACTACATAAAACAAAAAAGACCAGCATAAATGCTGGTCTTTTTTGTTTTATGTAAAAAAGCAAGGCAATTACTTTTTATCCTCTTTTTTGTTCTCTTTACTATCGTCTTCTTTACTGGCATCTTTAAATTCTTTAATACCACTTCCCAGCCCTCTCATTAATTCAGGAATTTTCTTTCCTCCAAATAATAATAGAACAACCACAATTATCAATACGACTTGCATCGGACCGATAGCTCCTAAAATACTTAATGAAATCATAACTACTAATTTTATTGTGCAAAGTTAGTAATTAAAGTTTAATAAAATCGTTTTGGATATAACTTTAGTATAAAGCAACCAGTCTTGCCATATTTTTATTTAATTTTGTCTTAAGATGAACACAAAGAAACCAGAAAAAAGAAAGATAAAACGAAAATTACTTGATAAGTACCGATTGGTGATACTTAACGAGCATACATTTGAAGAACGCTTATCAATTAAGTTAACGCGCTTAAATGTGTTTGTTTTAGCTTCTTTGTCGGCAATTATTTTAATTGCAGGGACAACCATGCTTATTGCATTTACTTCTTTAAAAGAATATATACCGGGATATTCCTCTGCTTCATTAAAGAAAAAAGCAACGGAATTGAATTATAAAACGGACTCATTACAGCAAGTAATTGCTATGAACGATCGTTATTATGCATCCATAAAAAAGGTTTTGCAGGGTGAAGTTAGCACGGTAGATTTTTCTAGAGATTCCATTATTCAAGCAGTTAAATTGGAAGCCAGCGAAGTAAACTTAAAACCAACAGCCGAAGACTCCATTTTAAGACAAAAAGTAGATAAAGAGGATAAATACAATTTATTTGAGTCGGCAACATCTGCGTCCAATTTTGTATTATTTCCTCCTGTAAATGGTACTATAAGCGAATCGTATAATGTAAAAAACAAACATTTTGCAGTCGATATTGTAGTTGCTAAAGGAACGCCCATAAAAGCAACTGCCGACGGTATTGTTATTTTTGCTGAATGGACCGCCAATACAGGATATGTTGTAATTATTGAACATAGTTATGGGTTAATTTCAGTATATAAACACAATTCAGCTTTAACAAAAACCCAAGGTGATTTAGTTAAGGCCGGTGAAGTTATTGCAACTGCAGGAAATGCTGGGGAACTTTCTACCGGTCCGCATTTGCATTTCGAACTTTGGAACGATGGTTACCCTATAAACCCAACAAACTTCATAGATTTTAAATAATTTAACGAATGATGATTAACGATTGATGATTAATTTTATAACCTCATAACCCCATAACCTTAAAAACAACAGATGATATCAATAAAATCGGCTTTAGCAAAACCTTTTGCAAAACGGGTCCATTACAACATTCAAAAGTGGGCAAAAAAACCTTTTGAAACTCAAGAAAAGGTATTTCAAAACCTAATTTCAGAAGCTGTTAGCACCCAATTTGGTAAAGACCACGATTTTATAAGTATTAATTCTTATGAAGATTTTGTAAAAAGGGTGCCCATACGGGATTATGAAGATTTAAAACCTTATGTAGAGCGTGTTGTTGCAGGTGAAGAAGATATTCTTTGGAAAGGTAAGCCCCTTTATTTTGCAAAAACCTCGGGAACTACGTCGGGTTCTAAATACATTCCAATTTCAAAAGAAAGCATGCCCTATCATGTAGAAGCTGCCAGAAATGCTATTTTAATGTATATTAACGAAACAGGAAACAGCAAATTTGTAGATGGGAAAATGATTTTTCTTCAAGGAAGTCCTATTCTTAAAGAACAGAACGGCATCCAATTAGGACGCCTTTCGGGTATTGTAGCGCATTATGTGCCTAAATATCTTCAAAAGAACCGATTGCCATCTTGGGAAACCAACTGTATTGAAGATTGGGAAACCAAAGTGGATGCGATTGTTGAGGAAACACTCCCGGAGAACATGACAATCATTTCGGGCATACCATCGTGGGTACAAATGTATTTTGAAAAGCTCCAGCAAAAAACAGGAAAAAAAGTAGGCGACATTTTTAAAAACTTCAACCTCTTTATTTTCGGAGGTGTAAATTACGAACCTTATCGTGCTAAATTTGAAAATTTAATTGGTAGAAAAGTAGATAGCATAGAGTTGTACCCTGCCAGTGAAGGTTTTTTTGCGTTTCAAGACAAACAGAATGAAAAAGGGATGCTGCTTCAGTTAAATTCAGGTATTTTTTATGAATTTATTAAAGCTGATGAGTTTTTTAATGAAAATCCCAAACGAATTACCATTAAAGACGTTGAGGTTGGTGTGAACTATGTTATGATTATTTCAACAAATGCCGGACTTTGGGCTTATAATATTGGCGATACAGTACAGTTTACTGCAACAAAACCATATCGTGTTATTGTTTCTGGGCGTATAAAACATTTTATCTCAGCTTTTGGTGAACACGTTATTGGTAAAGAAGTAGAACAAGCGATGCAAGAAGCAACTTTAAATTCAAATATAAGAGTTACCGAATTTACAGTGGCTCCGCAAATTAATCCATTAGAAGGATTGCCTTACCACGAATGGTTTATAGAATTTGAAAACGAACCGGAAGATGTTTCTGCTTTAGCTAAAAAAATAGATACATCACTTCAAAAGCAAAATAGTTATTATTTCGATTTGATACAAGGCAAAGTATTACAGCCACTTAGAATAACGAAAGTTAAAAAAGGCGGATTTCAGGAGTATATGAAATCCATTGGAAAATTAGGAGGACAAAATAAACTTCCAAGATTATCGAATGACAGAAAAATAGTTGAGGGGTTTCCGCACATAAATTAAATCAAATAGTAGTATATTTGTTGCGTTAAAAATGAGTATGAGTAACAAAAAGCATCACGAAAGAACGAGAGCCCAAGAAAGCTCGAATGCCATTGAACGGATGTATATTACTATGCGCCATTTGTTTAACAGAGGATTTTATAAACCTATGGGTGTTTCGGGCGAAACACTTCGTCAATCCCTGTTGTTATTAAGACCAGAAATTTACGGTTCTATAGGCGAAGAAAAAGCAGAATTAGAGGGTTTACTTTATGTAATCGATAGATTGCCTGTTGGTATTGAAGAATGCACTTTTATAAACTTAACAAGTGATGAGGGATATTCCGACTCACATTTCAAGCCCATCATACCTGAAAAAAGACGTAGAAATTGCTACAGAATTGATGCAGAGCAAATGAATATTGAGATTACCCGAGGTCGTTCGGAAATCTATGATATTTTAACACATCTTACATTTCTTTTTATAGAATCCCATAAAATTAGCAGTCGTGTTTTAATTGATGAAAGTGGTTCTACAACCCGTGATTGGACCAAACTTGAAAATGCGGTTTTGTCAAAAAAGAAACTCACACAAGAGGAACGCGAAATAGCCATAACACATACTGCCAATATTTTAGGACGCACGTTTAACGAGTTAAGAGCTGCATATTCAGATTTTGCAACACCAACACAACCAGAACGCTTGTTGCATATTGTGTATTGGTTAGGAAAACTGGCTATAGAAGAGCAACTTAATACAAACAAACGTACCGTTACGTTTAGTCCTGTTTTAAGAGAGCGCCTGGGACATCATATTCATGGTGAAATTTGGGCAGATACCATTAAGGGCGTTCTTTACAAAAACAATTTATTGGAAAGACCAATACATATTATTAGTGCTAATATGCATAGTGTTATGAACACGCTTTATGCTCCATCAACTTTAAAAACTCCTGCATCAAAAGATGTTTATAGTGTTTATGAATCTTTAAGCAAGAGGGAAAATGATGATTTACGAAATAAAGTAACTAAAGAAGCGTTAAAAAATGGCATGATTTATATTGAAGATGCCTCGGGGACTAAAATAGATGTTCAAATTTTTGATACGAGCAAGTTAGATGTTTCAAAGTTGAATATTCAAGTCAATGAAGCCAAAATAGCATCTGAAAAACCGGTTATTTTAGTTATGGATTATGCTTTTGGAGAACAAGCTTATGAAACCATAGACGAGTTGTTAAAGCCTTATAAAGTAAAAGGACACAAAATTCATTTGAATATAGAATCTATATCCATTATGGGAAAAGCTGGTATTTTAGAAGGAGGTAAAGGTGATATCATGATTCCAACTGCCCATATTTTTGAAGGAACAGCCGATAATTACCCATTCACCAACGAACTTTTAAAGCAAGATTTAGAAGGCCATGGTATTGATGTGTATGAAGGCACTATGATTACTGTTTTAGGAACTTCATTACAAAATAAAGATATTTTAAAATTCTTTTACCATTCGACATGGCGTGTTATTGGTTTAGAAATGGAAGGTGCACATTATCAAAAAGCCATTCAAGCAGCCTCAAAAGTAAGGCGAAGTATAAGCCCTGATGTTAAGGTAAGGTACGCTTATTATGCCAGTGACAATCCATTAGAAACAGGAGCCACATTAGCTTCGGGAGGTTTAGGCACTACTGGTGTAAAACCAACCTATTTAATTACAAGAAAAATAATAGAACAAGTTTTTAATTAATAATTATTAATATTATGAGTAAAGAATTGCCACAACCAAAGCAATCTGAAGAAGTAGATTTAGGTCAATTATTTAAATTAATAGGAAATGCGTTTGATCGTTTCTTCAAATTTATTGCAAGTATTTTTATTGGTATTTATAACATATTTTTATTATTGCTAATACATATTTATAGACGTTTGGTTTGGTATGCAGCTGCAATTATTTTAGGAGTTGTTATAGGGTTTATTCTTGATAAGAATTCTGACAAACTTTATGGAGCTAATATGTTTATTGAAACTAATTTTAATTCAGCCAGACAGGTTTATGAAAATGTAAAACAGTTTCATCAATTAGCAAATATTGATAAGGATACATTAGGATTAGCTCAGAAATTAAGTATTTCCACTGATGAGGCAGTTCATTTAAAGGGTTTTTATATTGAGGCAGATGTGGATGAAAATAATATTGCTGAAATGTATTCTGGTTTTTATGAACGATTAGATTCTGTTTCTCGTTTAGAGATGACTTATGAAAGATATAAAAACTCATTAACAGCTTATAATTTTCCAATTCATAGAATTGGAGTAGCTTCTACAGATAAAAACATTTATAAAAAGATAGAACAAGCTTTCATTAAAGGCATCTCTGGAAACACCTATTTAAATGAATTGGCAAAAGTCAATAATGACATTTTAGTTAGAAAGGATTCTGTGCTTAAAAACCAAATCCAAAAAACAGATACGTTGGTTAAAGAATACTTACAGATTAGAATCAATGAATCTAAAAAAGAGCCAATTCCCGGTTCAGGCACTAATCTGTACATGGGAGATGCAGAATCATCTGGAGGAAGTTTAATGGTTGATGAGTCTAAACTTCTTGAACGACGGTTGTGGCTTGAGGAAAGAAGAAGAGTTTTGGATAGTGCTATTGTTAGGCAAAAGAATGTTGTTAATGTTTTGGCTAATTTCCCACAGTCAGGTTATGATATTAGGGAATGGTATGATAAAAAGAAATTCTTATTGCCATTAATTTTATTTGTAGCAACTCTTTTAGTGTTTACTTTTATAGGGCTGGGAAAATATTTGAATAAACAAAGTAAAAAATAGATTGTAATAAATTGAAGTGCCATGAGAATAGCATTCACACTCCCGAGGATGATTATTCAGGGTATTCTATCTGACAATTAAAAAACAATAAAAAGAAACAGATGAAGATTTTAATTACTGGAGGAGCAGGGTTTATTGGGTCTCATGTAGTAAGGTTGTTTGTTGAAAAGTATCCAAATTATCATATTTTTAATTTAGATGCCCTTACCTATGCTGGTAATTTAGAAAACTTAAAAAACATAGAAAACAAACCAAACTATACTTTTATAAAGGGAGATATTACAAACGAAACTTTTATAAACGAATTATTTGAAACACACAAGTTTGAAAGTGTTATCCACTTAGCAGCTGAGTCTCATGTAGATCGATCTATAAAAGATCCATTGGCGTTTGTGAAAACGAACGTAATTGGCACTATGATTCTTTTAAATGCATTTAAAAACACATGGAAAAACAACTTTAACAACAAGCTGTTTTATCACATTAGTACCGATGAGGTTTATGGAACTTTAGGAGAAACAGGGTTATTTACAGAAACAACTTCTTATGATCCAAGCTCGCCTTATTCAGCATCAAAAGCTAGTTCAGACCATTTTGTGAGAGCTTATGGAGAAACTTATGGCATGCCTTATGTTATAACAAATTGTTCCAATAATTATGGGCAAAACCAATTTCCTGAAAAGTTAATTCCGTTATTTATAAATAATATCATAAATAATAAACCGTTACCTGTTTATGGCGATGGCAATTATACTAGAGATTGGTTGTATGTAAAAGATCATGCCGTTGCCATCGATTTAGTTTTTCATAAAGGAAAAAACTACGAAACCTATAATATTGGTGGCTTTAACGAATGGAAAAACATCGATTTGGTTAAGTTGTTGTGCCAACAAATGGATGAAAAACTAAATAGGCAAAAAGGGACTTCAGAGAAGTTAATAACCTATGTAAAAGACCGCCCGGGACATGATTTAAGATACGCTATTGACGCCTCAAAAATCAATAAAGAATTAGGCTGGAAACCGTCGGTTACTTTTGAAGAGGGTTTAAACAAAACCATAGATTGGTATTTAAGCAATGAAGATTGGCTTGATCATGTAACGAGTGGGGAGTATCAATTATATTATGAAAAGCAGTATAGTTAACTAAAAGGTTATAAAGTTATACGGTTATATGGTTACGAGGTTAAGAAGGACAGCTTAACTATAATATAAACAATGGATAAGATGAAATCTCATAAAGATCTAAGAGTTTGGCAGGAGTCTATGGATTTTGTTGTTATGATTTATAGTATAACAGATCAGTTTCCCTCAAAAGAAGCCTTTGGATTGACGTCTCAATTACGTAGAGCCTCATTTTCAATACCATCCAACATTGCAGAAGGAGCAGGGAGAAAAGGAGGAAAAGAATTCTCTAGATTTTTATATATCGCTTTAGGGTCACTTTCAGAAGTAGAGACTCAAGTGGAAATTGCATTAAGAATCCAATATTTGGAAAATGTAGAAGAACTAAACAAGCGCATCTATTTTATTAGGAACATGCTTTCAAATCTAATAAAAAGTTTAAATTGAACAGCACTCTATAACCTCATAACTTTATAACCATATAACCCCAAAAAAATGAAAGGCATCATATTAGCAGGAGGTTCAGGAACCCGTTTACACCCACTTACCAAAGTGGTAAGTAAACAGCTTATGCCTATTTATGATAAGCCCATGATATATTATCCGCTAACAACATTAATGTCGGCAGGAATCAGGGAAATCCTTATAATTTCAACCTCTAAAGACACACCGAGATTTAAAGAACTTTTGGGCGATGGCAAAGACTATGGATGTACTTTTGAATACGCCATACAAGAGCAACCCAACGGGTTAGCAGAAGCATTTTTAATAGGAGAAACATTTATAGGAAATGACAGTGTAGCACTTATTTTGGGCGACAACATTTTTTATGGCTCTGGTCTAGACGACATGTTGCAAGCTACCGTTAATCCAAAGGGAGGGGTTATTTTTGCATATCATGTTCAAGATCCTCAACGCTATGGTGTGGTAGAATTTGACCAGCAGAACCACGTAATTTCTATTGAAGAAAAACCAGAAAAACCAAAATCAAACTATGCGGTACCGGGTATTTATTTTTACGATAACTCGGTAGTTTCCATAACAAAAAACATACAACCAAGTAAACGCGGCGAACTGGAAATTACCGATGTTAACAAAGTTTATTTAAAATCAGGAAACCTAAAAGTTCAAATTTTAGATAAAGGTACCGCTTGGTTAGATACAGGCACTTTTACATCATTAATGCAAGCCTCACAGTTTGTGCAGGTTATTGAAGAACGCCAAGGGCAAAAAATAGGATGTATAGAAGAGGTAGCTTATAAAATGGGGTATATAAATAGAATACAATTGCATAAGCTTGCAGAACCTTTACTTAAAAGTGGTTATGGCGAATACCTTCAACAATTATAAGAACTATGAAAGTTGAAGAAACATATTTAAAAGGCTGTTTTGTTATAACACCTAAAGTATTTGAAGATGAAAGAGGCTATTTCTTTGAAAGTTTCAACAAAAATGTATTTGAATCTCAAACGGGTATTAAAGTAAGTTTTGTTCAGGACAATCAATCCAAATCATCAAAAGGTGTATTAAGGGGGTTGCACTTTCAAAGAGGAATTAATGCCCAAGCCAAATTAGTGCAAGTTATAAAAGGCAAAGTACTAGATGTTTGTGTTGATTTAAGAAAAGATTCAGACACTTTCGGAAAGCATTTTTCAATTATTTTAGATGATATATTTCATAAACAATTATTTATTCCAAAAGGGTTTGCCCATGGTTTTGTAGTGCTTGAAGAGGACACTATTTTTTCGTATAAATGTGATAATTTTTACAATAAAGCATCTGAAGGAGGCATCATATTTAATGATGAATCTTTAAAAATAGATTGGAAATTAAATGAAGAAGAACTTATTATATCTGAAAAAGATATGAAACTTTCACCTTTTAAAAAGGCAAATCTTTAATTTTTTGTATGAAAGACCTGAATTTAACCACCCCAACACCCAACACCCAACACCCAACGCCCATTTTAGTAACTGGTGCTGATGGGCAATTAGGACTGACCATACAAGAATTATATGCTGGCAATAGTACTTTTGATTTTAGGTTCACTTCTAAATCTGAATTAGATATTACTAACAAAAGAGAGATTGAGTTTTTTTTTGAAAAGTATAAATTTGATTATTGTATAAATTGTGCAGCCTATACAAACGTTGAACAAGCTGAAAAAACACCCGATATCGCCTATAAAGTAAATGCCGAGGCTGTTAAAAATCTAGCCGAAGCTTGTAAAGAAACCAATACGGTTTTAGTTCATATATCAACCGATTATGTTTTTGATGGAGAAAAAAAAGAACCATATAAAGTGACCGATTTACCAAACCCAATAAACGAATATGGTAAATCGAAACTTTTAGGAGAACAACACATACAAAACACTTTAAGCAAATATTTTATTATTAGAACATCGTGGTTGTACAGTAAAAAATATGGGAAAAACTTTTACAAGTCTATATTAGAAAAAGCAAAAGTTGAAAAAAACCTTTTTATAACCAATACGCAAAAAGGCTGTCCAACAGACACCGAAAATTTAGCTGAGTTTATCTATAAATTAATAGTAAGTAGAAATGATACGTATGGAATTTATCATTTTTGTGACGAAAAAGTAATGACGTGGTACGATTTTGCAAAACAAGTTTTGCATGAAAATAATATTTTAAAACTTATAAAGCTTGTAAAAAGTAATAACTATCGTACTTTTGCAAAACGACCGATAAATTCGGTTTTAATAAAATCAAAATTGCCTTAAACAAATATTGTAATGAAAAAGAAAGTAGCCTTAATTACTGGTGTAACTGGACAAGACGGTGCTTATTTAAGTGAGTTTCTATTAAAAAAGGGATACGAGGTTCATGGAATAAAAAGAAGATCGTCTCTGTTTAACACTGATAGAATAGATCACTTGTATCAAGACCCACATGTAGAGAATCGTAATTTTTTTCTTCATTATGGAGATTTAACCGATAGTACCAACCTAACAAGAATTATACAAGAAGTTCAACCTGACGAAATATACAATTTGGCAGCCATGAGCCATGTGCATGTATCGTTCGAAATGCCCGAATACACAGCAAATGCCGATGGTATAGGCACTTTAAGGTTACTAGAAGCCATCCGTCTTTTAGGAATGGAAAAGAAAACGAGGATTTATCAAGCGTCCACATCCGAGCTTTACGGTAAAGTACAAGAAGTACCACAAACCGAAACCACGCCATTTTACCCAAGAAGCCCGTATGCCGTAGCAAAAATGTATGCCTATTGGATAACGGTTAACTATCGAGAGGCTTATGGGATGTATGCTTGTAATGGCATTCTATTTAACCATGAATCACCTATTCGAGGCGAAACATTTGTAACCAGAAAAATAACAAGAGCCACATCAAAAATAGCACTTGGGTTACAAGAAAAAGTATATTTAGGAAATTTAGATGCCCAAAGAGATTGGGGACATGCTAAAGATTATATTCGTATGATGTGGATGATTCTTCAGGCAGATGAAGCGGAAGACTGGGTAATTGCCACGGGAAAAACAACAACAGTACGCGATTTTGTTAAAATGTGTTTTAACCATGTGGGGGTAGAATTGGAATTTAAAGGCACAGGTTCTCAAGAAAAGGGCTATATTAAAGCATGTAATAATCCAAAATATCAAATAGAAATTGGTAAAGAAGTTATAGCTGTTGATGAAAAGTACTTTAGACCAACCGAAGTAGATTTGTTAATAGGTGATGCCACCAAAGCCAAAGAAAAATTAGGATGGGTACCCAAATATGATTTAGCTGCTTTAGTTGAAGATATGATGACAAGCGATATAATACTTATGGAAAAGCACCAGTACTTAAAAGATGGAGGCTACCGAATAAAAAATTATTTCGAATAATATTTATGGATAAAACGTCTAAGATATACATTGCAGGCCATAGAGGTTTGGTAGGAAGCGCTATTTTAAAAAACCTTCAAAGCAAAGGGTATAATAACATTGTTACTAGAACACACAAAGAACTAGATTTAACAAACCAAGTTGCAGTGGAAACTTTTTTTAGTAAAGAAAAACCAGACTATGTCTTTTTAGCTGCCGCTAAGGTAGGAGGTATTGTGGCTAATAACACGTATAGAGCTGATTTTATTTATGAAAATATGATGATTCAGAATAACGTGATTCATCAAAGCTATGTCCACAAGGTAAAAAAGCTTTTGTTTTTAGGAAGTACTTGTATATATCCTAAAAATGCACCGCAACCCATGAAAGAAGAGTATTTGTTAACGGATACTCTGGAATATACTAATGAGCCTTATGCTATTGCTAAAATTGCGGGTATTAAAATGTGTGAAAGCTATAATTTACAATATGGCACCAATTTTATTTCTGTAATGCCAACAAATTTATATGGACCTAACGACAATTTTGATTTAGAAAAGTCTCATGTATTACCAGCTTTAATAAGGAAAATATATTTGGCAAAATTGCTTTCCGAATCAAAGTATGATGAGGTTTTGAAGGATTTAGGAGTTGATACCATAGAAGAAGCAAAAACATATTTAAGCAAATTTGGGGTTACAGAAAACAGTGTTGAAATTTGGGGCTCTGGCAAACCAAAACGGGAGTTTCTTTGGAGTGAGGATATGGCCGATGCGTGCGTTTTTTTAATGGAAAGCCGAAATTTTTCAGACACCTATAACCACGGAGATAAAGAAGTTAGAAATACGCATATAAACATAGGTACAGGAGAAGATATTTCTATTAAAGAACTTGCTGAAACAGTAAAAAACGTGATTGGTTTTAAAGGCAGTTTGGTTTTTAATACCAATAAACCAGATGGCACCATGCGAAAGTTAACAGATGTTTCTAAATTAAATAGCTTAGGGTGGATACATAAAGTTGAATTAGAAGAAGGGATTGAAAAAGTTTATAATTGGTATAATTGAAACAAAAGAAATGACTAATTTCTTTTAATTATAATTTTGCTATATAGATAAATTATTAGTAAATAAAACACTAGAAATGAATATTTTTTTATTAGGAGGAGGGGTTTTTGGAACAGCAATTGGAAATCAATTAGCTGATAATCCACAAAATAAAATTGTTTTGTTGATTAGAAATAAGGAACAAGAAGAAGAAATAAATAAGCTTAACACCAACAAAAGGTATTTTCCTAATAAAAAATTAAACAAATCATTATCGGCCACAACAGAGGCATCAGATTTATTAAAAGCACAAATAATATTTTTAGCTATACCTTCTAAAAGAATAGCCAAAACTATAGAAGACATAAAGAAATTCATTCCAAAAGACGCATTAATTGTAAATCTATCTAAAGGAATTTTTAAAAACGGTGAAACAATAGTTGAGTATTTAAAAAAAGAATTAAACACTGTTAATGTCGTAACCATGAAAGGGCCAACTTTTTCTTCAGAATTGATAAATAATGCCCATTCAATTTTCACATTAGGGTTTAAAACAAAAGACCAGTACTTAAAAATAGAACAAGTAATTTTTAATACTAATATTCATATAGACTACACAACAGATATAAGGGGGGTAGAACTGTTAAGTGTATTAAAGAATATTTATGCTATTTTAATAGGCATTGTTGATGCTAAATATAACTCGCCAAATACAAGATTTATGATTTTAACAAAATCTTTTTCAGAAATAAGGATATTACTTAAAGAACTTGGTGGAAGAGAAGATTCATTGTTTTTGGCCTGCGGTTATGGTGATGTTGGAATTACATCTCTTAATGATTTAAGTAGAAATAGAACGTTAGGATTATTAATAGGAAAAGGGTTTTACAAATCAGGCTCTAAAAGGAATAAAGTTGTCTTAGAAGGTTTAAAAACAATAAAGCTGACGAACAGCTTATTATCGAGCGAAACAAAAAAGAGACTACCACTATTCTCTAAGTTAGAATCTTTTTTTGCAAATAAAGAATCAAACTTTGATATTCATTTTGATTCTTTAGTGGATAAAAAAATGAAAACAGTTTTAACTTATGGAACTTTTGATTTATTACACTATGGGCACATAGAAATTCTAAGGCGTGCAAAAGAGCTTGGAGATAGATTAGTTGTAGGTATTTCTACTGATGAATTTAATAAGATAAAAGGAAAGGAGTGTCAAATTCCTTATGAAAAAAGAAAAGAATTCTTAGAAGCAGTCCATTATGTAGATTTGGTAATTCCAGAATCTGAATGGGAACAAAAAATTGAGGATATTAAAAACAATGAAATTGATATTTTCGTAATGGGAGATGATTGGAAAGGCAAGTTCGATAATTTAAAAGAATATTGTGAGGTCATTTACCTGCCAAGAACAGTTGGGATTTCTACAACTAAATTAAAATCAATTATTGATAAATGATGATTTTAAAAAAATCAATTTCATTAATTTTAAAGATAGCACGAATCTTTATTAGCACGAATGATAATACAATAGTTTATCACAGTTTTCCCGATGTTTCGGATAATAGCTTTGCGCTATTTATTTATATAATTAACCATTATCCAGAATTTAATAATATTTGGTTAATTGATCATGTAAACAAAAAGCAAGACTATTATAAAACAATATCAAACTATACATCATGTTCAAATTTTTCATTAGTTAAGAAAAACTCTTTAAAAGGAGTGTGGGTCTTCTTGAAATCTAAATATATTATTCATACACATGGCTTATTTAATAAGCTCTCATTGTCAAATAAACAAGTTAATATTAATTTATGGCACGGAATGCCTCTTAAAAACATTGGTCATTTAGACAATAATAAAATTGTCCCTAAATCTCATTATCTAATCGCGACATCTAAAATATTTAAAAATATTATGTCACAAGCATTTAACATACAAAACAATAATGTATTTGTGACCGGTCAACCTAGAAATGATTTTATGTTTGAAAATAAATATAGTTTATGCCATTTATTAGGAATAAATGAAGATTTATTCAAGAAAACTATTTTATGGATGCCAACTTACCGAAAATCTGTAATAGGAGATGTTAGAAATGATGGAAAAATAGATAAAGCGAAAGATTTTTTTAGCAATAACAATTTAAACTTATTGAATAATCACTTAATAAATATAGAAACGGTTTGTTTCGTTAAATTGCATCCTATGGATTACATGAGTGTAAATGATTTCCAAAAGTATTCAAATATTTATTTTATAAATGAATCACATTTTACCGGAAACGGAGTTACATTATACTCTGTTTTAGGTTCAATAGATTTAATGTTAACAGATTTTTCGTCAATATATATTGATTTTCTATTATTAGATAAACCTATTGGTTTTGTGTTTTCTGATTTTCATGAATATTTTAATTCTAGAGGGTTTGTTTTTGAAAATCCAAAAGAGTACATGCCTGGCAAAGTAATTTCTACGATTGAAGAATTAATAATTTTTTTAAATGAGCTTTTTTTATATAAAAAAGATAATTTTAGTGAAAAGAGAAAAATAGTTAAGGATAAATTTCATGATATTACCTCAAATTTTTCAGAGAAAGTATTTAATAATTTAGTTGAGACTAATGCTTAAAAAAGTAAATCAATACCATTTTATTATTTTAAAAAAACTATCCTATTTAATTTTTATGAGCTTTTTTCTACAGCTTTTATATTTTTTTAGAAACTTTAATTATTAAGTAATGAATGTACTTTTTGTAACAAATATTCCCAGTCCATATAGAATTGATTTTTTTTCAGAATTGGCAAAATATTGTAATCTAACGATATTTTTTGAAGGTAGGAGGTCCAAAAAGCGAGCGTCTACTTTTAATTGGAATGATGATTCTATATCTTCGTTTAAGCATTATTTTTTTAGTGAATTATTTAATGAAAAAGCTATATTGTTTTCTTTAATAAAGAAAGTGATTTTTGGTCGATATGATAAGATAATTATATGTACATATAATACCAGAACACAATCGATCCTTATAATTCTCTTAAAAATATTAAAAATTGAATATTATTTTGAAACGGATGGAGGTTATGTCTCATTAAAAGAATCTAAATTAAAATCTTCAGTAAAGAAAATGTTATTTTCTGGGGCAAAAGGTTATTTTAGTACAGGTGTAGAATCGGACAAGTATTTAATTCATTATGGTGCTGAAGAAGCCAAACTTATAAGATATACATTTACAAGTTTATTTAAATGTGATATTATTCCTAAGGTTTTAACGAAGGAACAAAAATCGAAAAATAAAAGGGAATTAGGTATTCCATACAAAAAGATTGTTATTGCCGTTGGTAGATTTGTTCCAATTAAAGGTTTTGATGTACTGCTTAAAAGTTGTAAGTATTTTTCAGAAGATGTGGGGGTTTATTTTATAGGAGGACAACCGATGGAAGAGTATATTGAGATTCAAAATCAATTAAATTTAAAAAATATTAATTATGTTGGTTTTCAGACAAAACTAGATTTAGATAAATGGTTTTTAGCTGCAGATTTGCTTGTTTTGCCATCTAGAGGAGATGTATGGGGTTTGGTAATTAATGAAGCAATGGCAAAAGGACTTCCCGTGGTAACAACTAACAAATGTATTGCAGGACTTGAGCTTATACCCAACAAAGAATGTATCTTTCCTGTTGATAATTACAAAATTTTAGGAGAAATTATTAATAAAATAATAAATAATGAAGATTATTCAAATAGATTGAGTAATCTTAATTTAGCAAGAGTAAAGAATATAACTTTTGAAAACATGGCAATAGATCACTTGAAAGAATTTAGTAAGTGAGAATGAAAAAAAGCATTAATAAGAAATTTCACAATTATTTTTCATCTTTATTACAAAGGATTTGTTTATTATTATCGCAATTATTATTGATACCTACTTTTATAAGTGTTTTAGGGGTTGATTTATATGGTGAGTGGCTCATATTAACAACAATCCCTAACTATTTATTGTTGAGTGACTTTGGGTTGCCCTTAACGGTTACAAATGAAATATGTAGACTTATAAGCCTTAAAGAATATAAAGCACAGGAAAAATTGTACAAAAGTACCGTAAGTTTTCTTGTTTACATAGGTTTGTTTCTTTTGGTTGTTTTTTTTATTATGAGTAGCGTTTTAGATTTTTCCAAAATATTTAATTTAAAAAATATTTCGAATCATTATGCAACTCTGATTATAGGTTGGTTTGTGTTTAATGTTTTTTTCTCTTTAATATTTCGAGTTACAATTGGCTATTTTAGAGCTTTAAACTTATTTCATAAGCACGAGTATTTTTTGGCACTGACTCTTTTTTTAGATTTTGGAGTAACATTATTAACACTAAAAATTCAGGCACCACTATATTATATTCCTATGATGATGGTAATTATAAGGATTTTGGTTATGATAATAATTAACATTACATTATATAAAAACAATTTTTATAAATTTGGTTTTACAACAGATTGTAGTAGAACCATTGAGTTAATCCCTGTTTCTTTAAAGCTTGGTTTTTTTCAATTTGGTACGGCGCTTTTTATACAAGGTTGTACATTGTTAGTTGGAATTATATTAGGATCGGCAAGTGTAGTGGTGTTTAACACTATAAGAACAATAGTTAATTCTATAAGAGCATTTATTGGTATTATTTATATCCAAACTATGCCTGAGTTTACAATATTAATTAGTAATAATCATTTAAATGTGGCATTGGTTAAAATGAAAAGGTTAATATTGTTAGTTTCTGTAATATCTTTAATCTCTTGTTTAGGATTATATTTTTTAAGAGATATTATTTTTAAATTATGGATTAAGAAACCTTTTTTGTATAATGATTTATTTATGGTTTTTATGTTAGTTTCAATTTTTTTCTACAATATTTGGAATGCAGCTAGTATGTTACCAATGTCTATTAACAAAATGAATACGTTGGCATTATATCCGATCTTGGGTGCTATACTTTTGATTATCCAGTATTTCACTATAACAAAAAATGGTCTTGTTGGTTTATCGTTTAGTTTTATAATAATGGATTTAATAATGCTTATTTTAGTTTTAAAGCTAAATTTTAAAATCTTAAAGCTAAATTTTTAAAAGTTTAATTAATTTTCAACTGAAATGATTTTTTTAAACCACAATTAGAATAAATGAAAACCAGACTTCTTTTTCTAACAGTTTTTTTATTAATTTTTATTGTTTTTTTGGTAGGCAATAATATTCCTTTTGAGCATAGAGTTTTATTTATGGTTAATTTTTCAGTTTTGTATTTTTTTACAATACTTTATATGTTTAACCATAAAGAGTATTCTCCTTTTATTGCTTCATATATAGTTTTTTCATATCTTTTTTTTATTATAGCTCCTATTTTGCAAATCGATAGTTTTTTTGCTGAAAACAATAAACGATTATTTAATGGGCTTAGATATTCAGATGAGCTTATTCTAAAAACCAATGTTTTAATAATATTATTCAATTCGGTTTTTTTTTTAGTTTATTTTTCACTTATCAAAAGAGAGTCATCCCCAATTATTATTAAATTTAGCCCAAAAATTCCATTTTATATTCTATTATTATTTGTTTTGAATATAGTAGTGTTTATTTGGAAATTAGATTACTTGATTGAAAAGATCAGTTTAACCTCCTTTTCGTCCATAATTAGCAAGAGCGAGGGAATTATTAATGCTAAGTTTTTGTTTTATTTACCATTAGCCCCATTAATATTGGGCATAGATTATATAAAAAGAAATTGGAGACATAGAAAACTTAACTTTTATATAATTGTAATAATTGTAGTACTGTTATTATTATTATTATTATTATATAAAAATCCGCTAACAGCTAAAAGGAATGCATTAGGACCTATTTATATAGCTTTAATGTATTTTGTTTATTCTAAATGGATTAATAGCAATTTTAAAATTTTAGTAATTTTATTTTTTAGTCTAATTGTTATTTTTCCTGCAACTAGTCTAATTACGCATTCCAATAAAGCTTTATCTGAAATGTCTTTTAAAGAAACGTTCACAGTAGAGCATATAAGCGAGAGTATTTCTTCCCAATTAGTAAGTTTAAACTTTGATGCATTTATGATGGTTGCAACCACTATAGATTATACGGAAAAAGAAGGGTTTGCTATGGGAACACAACTATTACCATCATTATTCTTTTTTATACCTCGAGCTATTTGGAAAGATAAACCTATAACTACAGGAGAATTGATGGGAGAGCACATACAAAAATATCATGATGAAAGTAGATGGTTTCATAATTTAGCAGACCCTTTGGTTGCTGAGTCTTATGTGGATTTTGGTTTTGTGGGAATTATTTTATTTGGAATTCTTTTAGCCCTGATTTGTTTGAAGTTTGTTAATTGGTTAAAATCAAATGACCCTCTTAGGCAATTTGCTGCATTTTATTTTGCTATACATTTGATATTTTTACTAAGAGGAGACCTTACAAATGGCTACGTGTATTTTATATTACCTTTTTTTGCTTTTTATGTATTTCCTAAATTTATTATGAAAATATTTAAATTATAATAATGGATAATAAAAGAGATTATATTCTTTTTCTAATACTTTGTTTAAATGCTTTAATAATATTATTTCCAAGCAATTTTAAGTTTATTCCAATACTTCTTTTAGGGGGATTTTCTATCAAAGTTTTTTTTGAAAGAAGAAAAATGGATTATCACTTTTTTGTTTTAAGCTCACTACCTTATTTAATTTTAGTTTTCGGTATGTTATATACTGAAGATATATCGTATGGAATAAAAAGATTAGAAACAGGTGCTTCTCTAATTATTTACCCTTTATTTTTTTCATTGCTTTCAAAAGAAATGTTGAAAATACAGTTAGACAGATATGGTAAAAATATTTTTACTGTCTTTGTAGTAGGGACTTTAGTTTTTTCATATTCTATTTTTATTTATTTTGCAATTACAGAAAATAGAGGGTTAACATATTTAATTCAGCATTATAATACGTTAATTGACCAATCAATTAATTCGAAATATCAGATACACTCTATTTATTTAGCTTTGCAAGTTGGGATTAGTATCATCTTTTCTGTTTTTATACTTTTTAAGTATAAGAATAAGTTTGATTTGATATTTGCGATACTTTGCGTTTTGTTATCAGTTTTCTTACTTATTGTTATGAATAAGAGAATGGCTATAATAGCTGTTGTTTTTGTAGGAATTATTATGCTTTTTGTAAACATTAAAAAGTTAAAAAATAAATTCTTGTTTCTGTTTTTTGGAGGTATTTTTTTATTACTTATTAGTCTTGGTGTTGTTCTGTTTCCAAGATATAAGGGGTATAATGGTTTTAAAGAGTTTTCCAATATAGAAAATACTATAAATGATTCAACAACATCAATAGGAAAAAGGGTTTTAATATATAAAAAAGCTTATAATTTAGTAATCAAGGAACCCATTTTAGGTTTCGGTACTGGAGATGCAAATGGTATTCTTTCCAAAACAGTAATTAATAATAACGAAAATATTAATTCTCATAATCAGTTTTTAAGTTATTTGATTTTAACAGGTTTATTGGGCTTTCAATTATTTTTATGTTATATGTTTTGTCTATTTAAAGAAACAATAGCCTCTAGAGATTTTTTGTTTTTAGGTATATTACTTTTCTTTGTTTTGAACATGTTATCTGAGAACATTTTAGAACGAGAAGCAGGAGTAATTTGTTTTGCATTTATATGTAATTTGTTTTTAAGAAAAAACTTTAATTAACGATTTAGACTTTTAAATGAAAGAGAGAATATTATTAATAGGCCCATTCCCCTCTCCAATTTCAGGAGTAAGTTTAGCAAATGAAGTGTTAAAGTGTGGTTTAGAGAACAAAGGAAAACAAATAGGAATTATTAACACCCAAGTTCAAACGGATATTAAAGGAAATACAGGAAAATTTAGTATAAATAAAATATTGTTTTTTTTTAAGGTCTATTTAAGCTTATATAAAATTCTTTTTTTTGATATAGTTAATATTACTATAGGGCAAACTTTTTTTGGAGTATTAAAGTACTTACCTTTTTTATTGGCAGCAAAAATTTTTAAAACTAAAACAGTTATTCATTTGCATGGAGGTTTTTTAAAGAATGAATATGAAAACCAAAAAAGTCTAAAAAAGAAGCTGATGTTATTTACTTTAAGACAATTTGATTATGGTATTGTTCTTTCAAAATCATTAAAAGAGCATCTTTCATTTTTTTTAGATGGAGAAAGAATATTTATATGTAAAAATTTTTTTGAAAGTAGTTTGAAGTCAATGGATAAGGAGGAAAAAAATTATGAAGAGCTTAGACTTATTTTTTTAAGTAATTTAATTGAAGGTAAAGGCATTAATCTATTATTGGAAGCATTGGAAGGTATTGATCCAAACACAATCAAGGTAAAAGTTGCTGGTAATATCACTCCAGAAAATAAAATTGTTGTTTCAAAAATGGAACGGTTTTCTAATTTAGAATATTTGGGAGTTGTATCAGGAAAAGCTAAAACAGAAATGCTATCGTGGGGTAATGTATTTTGTTTACCTACGTTTTATAGTCGAGGAGAAGGACAACCCATCTCAATTATTGAAGCTATGGCTTTTGGTAATTTAATTTTAACAACAAAACACGGGGGAATTCCAGATATTTGCACGGATAATAATGCTATTTTTGTTGAGAAGAATAATGTTAAGGATTTAAAATCAAAAATTTTATTTTTAATATCAAATAGAATAATGTTGAAGAAAAAAGGGGAGTTAAATAAAGTTTATGCAGAAAAGGAATTTGCAGAAGATGTTTTTGTTGAGAATATGATTAAAATTTTCGATAGATGTTTGAGTTAAGTAAATTTCAACTTCCTTCAAATTTTAGAGGCAGATCATCAATTACTGTACAATTTTGGTGGTTTGTTCAGGCGAGCTTGTTTGGATGTTCTCCTCAATTTATGTATGGGTGGAGGCGTTTTATTTTGAGGTGTTTTGGCGCGAAAATAGGAAAAGGTGCTATTATTCGCCCTTCTGCACAAATAACCTATCCATGGAAAGTTACAATTGGTGATTATAGTTGGGTTGGGGATGAAGTGGTTCTTTATTCTTTGGGAGATATTGAGATAGGTAATAACACCGTTATATCACAAAGAAGTTACATTTGTACTGGCTCGCATGATTATACAAAAATTGATTTTCCAATTTATTCTAAAAAAATAGTTATAGAAGACGCATGTTGGTTGGCTACAGATGTCTTTGTGGCACCGGGTATAACTATCAAGCAAGGAACAGTAGTTGGGGCTAGAAGTTCTGTATTTAAAGATTTAGAGGCATTTTCTATGTATGCAGGTTCACCAGCAAAATTTATAAAGAAACGAGACGTTGAGTAAAAAAATAACAATCATAGGCATAAATTATTACCCAGAAGATAGTGCTATTGGCCTATACACAACCCAAAAAGCAGAATATTTAGTAAAAGCAGGGTTTCATGTTACGGTAGTTACAGGGTTTCCATACTACCCACAATGGGAAATAAGAAAAGATTATAAAACAAAACCCTATTTATTAAAAGAGACTATTAATGGTGTAAACGTTTTAAGAAGCAAACAATATGTTCCTAGAAATCCAACATTTTTTAAACGCATCATACATTTAACAAGTTTTACCCATGGGAATTTCATAAATTTATTTAGAATATCAAAACCAGATGTTGTAATAGCAATCATTCCTTTTACAACATCGGCTTTATTGGGGTGGTTTTTAAAGCTAAGATACAACTCAAAATTATGGGTTCATATTCAAGATTTTGAGTTTGATGCTGCAATAGACTCTGGATTGCTTAGCGGAAAAGCAAAAACAGTTTTTAATGGGTTGTTATGGATTGAGAAGAAACTATTATCTAAGGCAGATGTTGTTTCAACAATAAGCCATGGAATGATAAACAAGCTACAAGAAAAAACAAAAGTAAACACATATTATTTAACAAACTGGATAGACATTTCGTTATTTGATACAATTGAAAATGAAATCCATCCATATCTAAAATCCGATAATTTTAAAATACTATATTCAGGGAACATAGGCGCTAAGCAAGATTGGGAGCTGTTTTTTAGTTTTATTAATGAATTAAGAAATATAAAGAACATCGAGGTTGTTGTAGTCGGAGAAGGCGCAGAAAAGGAAATGGTAATTAATAAACTAAAACGGTTTAGTTTTGTTAAACATTTCAACTTAGTCCCTTTTGAAGAGCTACCTCTATTATTATCCAGTGCGGATTTACATATTTTGTTTCAAAAGACAGATGTGATTGACACGGTCATGCCTTCTAAATTATTAGGCATGATGGCTAGTGGAAAACCATCTATTGTGACTGGTAATTTAAAAAGCGAAGTGGCTACCATTTTTAAGGAGTCTGAGGCGGGTTACTATTTTAAGGGAAATTCTATAAATGAAATTATTAAGCACGTTAATTTATTAGTACATAATAAGGATTTATCTAGGCATCTTGGGAAGAACGCAAAGCAGTATGTTAACATGAAGTATTCTCAAAAAGAAGTCTTAGATAAATTTATAAGAGAATTATTAAAAATCTAAGTAGTTGCTTTTAATCTTATTTAAGAGCATATATTTGTATTCTATAATTATTTTAGAAAGTATAAATGACCATTAAAAACATATGCTGCATAGGCGCAGGTTACGTAGGAGGACCAACCATGGCAGTGGTGGCACAAAAATGCCCACATATAAAGGTAACCATTGTAGATATTAATGCATCAAGAATAGCGGCTTGGAATCATGAGGATTTAAGCAAACTACCAGTTTTTGAACCAGGTTTAGACAACATTGTTGGTGAGGCACGTGGGCGAAATTTATTTTTTTCAACGGATGTAGATAAAGCTATTGACGAAGCGGATATGATTTTTATCTCGGTAAATACCCCAACTAAAACCTATGGAAAAGGAAAAGGTATGGCAGCCGATTTAAAGTATATAGAATTATGTGCCCGTCAGATAGCCAAAGTTTCCAAAAGCAATAAAATTGTGGTAGAGAAATCAACATTGCCCGTTAGAACGGCATCCGCAATAAAGAACATTTTAAATCATACAGGTAATGGCGTTCAATTTCAAATACTTTCCAATCCTGAGTTCTTAGCAGAAGGAACAGCGATAGAAGATCTTTTAAATCCAGATAGGATATTAATTGGAGGAGATGCTAGTATAGAAGGGCAAAAAGCCATTCAGGCACTGGTAGACATCTATGCAAATTGGGTTTCTAAGGAGAAAATTCTAACCACAAATGTGTGGTCATCAGAGCTGTCCAAATTAACAGCAAATGCCTTTTTAGCACAACGCGTATCGTCTATTAATGCGATGTCCCAACTTTGTGAAAAATCCGGAGCCGATGTTAATGAAGTTTCAAAAGCTATAGGAATGGACTCTAGGATAGGCTCTAAATTCTTAAAAGCATCTGTTGGTTTTGGAGGGTCTTGTTTTCAAAAGGATATTCTTAACTTAGTTTATATAGCTAAAACTTACGGATTAAATGAAGTTGCCGATTATTGGGAACAAGTTATTATAATGAATGACCATCAAAAGCAGCGTTTTTCTGATAACATAGTAAGTACGCTCTATAATACAGTTTCAGGTAAAAAGATAACGTTTTTGGGCTGGGCATTTAAAAAAGATACAAACGATACACGTGAATCTGCGGCTATAAAAGTAGCAGATAATTTGTTGAGTGAGCAAGCCAATATTTCTGTTTATGATCCCAAAGTAGTTGAAGAGCGTATTTATGCAGACTTAGACTATTTAGGGACAAGAAGCGAAGACGAAAATAAATCATTATTAACAGTTCATAATAATCCTTATGAAGCCAGTAAAGAGTCTCACGCTATTGCTGTTTTAACAGAATGGGATGAATTCAAAACCTATAATTGGCAGAAGATTTATGATGACATGTATAAACCTGCTTTTATTTTTGATGGAAGAGGAATTTTAGACATTAAAGCACTTGAGAAGATTGGTTTTGTATGTTACAAAATTGGAAGTGGAGCTAAAATTTAATAACTTGTTTTTAACAAACAAATAAAATGAAGAAGGTTTTAATTACCGGGGCAGCAGGATTTTTAGGGTCTCATCTATGTGACCGTTTTATAAAAGAAGGGTATTATGTTATTGGAATGGATAACTATATCACTGGTGATAAAAAAAACCTATTACATTTAGAAAACAATCCTAATTTTGCTTTTGTAGAACACGATGTTACCAAATTTGTAAAAATTGATGGTAATCTAGATTACATCTTACATTTTGCTTCACCCGCAAGCCCCATAGATTATTTAAAAATACCCATTCAAACATTAAAAGTAGGCTCTTTGGGCACGCATAATTTGTTAGGTTTAGCAAAAGCTAAAAAAGCTAGAATACTTATTGCTTCAACCTCCGAAGTTTATGGAGATCCATTGGTGCATCCACAAACTGAAGACTATTATGGCAATGTAAACACAATAGGTCCCAGAGGTGTATATGACGAAGCAAAACGATTTCAAGAATCCATAACGATGGCTTATCACAGGTTTCATGGTTTAGAAACACGTATTGTACGTATTTTTAACACCTATGGACCAAGAATGAGGCTTAACGATGGACGTGTAATTCCTGCATTTATGGGGCAAGCCCTTAGAGGTGAAGATTTAACGATATTTGGAGACGGTTCCCAAACACGTTCTTTTTGTTATGTTGATGACCAAATAGAGGGGATTTATAGGCTATTATTAAGCGATTATTCGTATCCTGTGAATATTGGAAACCCCCATGAAATTTCCATAAAGGATTTTGCTGAAGAAATAATAAAACTTACGGGAACAAATCAAAAAATAGTTTATAAAAAATTACCAATTGACGATCCTTTACAACGACAGCCAGATATTAGTTTGGCTAAAAAATTGTTAAATTGGCAACCAACAGTTGAACGAGAACAAGGGATGAAAATTACTTTTGATTATTTTAAAAGTTTAACAGCAGACGAGCTTTATAGAAGTGAGCATAAAGATTTTACAAACCATATAAAGAAGTAAATTGAACTATAGACAAGGAAGATATTCGGGCTTTATAAAGCCATTATTTGGTTTTATCGATTTGGTAATACTAAACGGTTCTATTTTTATTTTTCAAATTAATTTAAATGATATAAATCTATTTGGTGCTTATATTTCTGTTTTATGGATAATTATAGCTGTAAAAAATCATTTTTATGAAATTCAAAGGCATACAAGAGTAATACATATTGTACAGCTCTTATTTAGTCAAATTATTCTTTTTGCTGTTATATTATATGCTTACATAGGGCTTTTTAAGCAGCCAAATATTAGCAGGCTTGCTTTGGGTAATTATTTACTACTCGTTTCGTTGCTTATTTCTAGTTTAAAATTTTTAAACTTCTTTTTATTAAAAAAGTATAGAGCCATATTAAGAGGGAACACAAGAAACGTTATCGTTATTGGCAAAAACGAAAAAACAAGACAACTAATAAAAACATTTAATACAAGATTGGATTTTGGATATAAATTTAAAGCTCAATTTAGTGTTAATGATGAGGGTTTTTCTTTAGATAAATGTTTTAATTATATTATTGAAAACAATATAGATGAAATATATTTTTCTATTGCTGAATTATCAAATAAACAAATCAATAATTTGATAGATTTTGCAGATAACAATTTGAGGGAACTTAAATTTATTCCGGACAATAAAGATATTTTTTCCAAAAAATTAAAATACGAGTATTACGATTATATACCTATTTTATCATTAAGAACCATTCCGCTACAAGAACCGGTAAACAAATTTTTAAAGCGCTTATTTGATATTTTGTTTGCATCATTTATAATCATTTTTGTTTTATCTTGGTTAACACCAATTCTAGCGATTTTAATTAAATTGGAATCAAAAGGCCCTGTGTTTTTTAAACAATCTAGAAATGGATTCAATTATGATGAATTCTATTGCTACAAATTTAGATCTATGACTCCTAGCAAAGAAGCTCATTTACTTCAAGCAACAAAAGGAGATCAAAGAATCACAAAAGTAGGAGCCTTTCTTCGTAAAACGAGTATTGACGAATTGCCACAATTTTTTAATGTTCTTTTCGGAGAGATGTCCGTTGTCGGCCCTCGCCCTCATATGGTTAGCCATACCAATATGTACGCACGAAGAGTCGATAAATTTATGGTACGCCATTTTGTTAAACCAGGCATAACAGGATTGGCACAAGTAAGTGGATATAGAGGCGAAGTAGAAACCGATAAAGACATTATTAACAGGGTTAAGTATGATATTTTTTATGTTGAAAACTGGTCGTTATTATTGGATATAAAAATAATTGTGCAAACATTCTTAAACGTTTTAAAAGGTGAAGAAAAAGCATATTAACCACAAATTTTGAAGCCACTAGTTTCTATTATAACACCCATGTTTAATTCTGAAGCTTATATTTCAGAAACCATACACAGCGTTATAAATCAAACTTACACCAATTGGGAATTACTGTTAATAGACGATGGTTCTCACGATAAAACGATTGCAATAGCAAACCAATTCATTGCCCAAAAACCAAACATAAAACTGCTTAAAAATAACGCCAATTTAGGCGCGACAATTTCTAGAAATAAAGGTATTGAACAGGCTAAAGGTAAATATATAGCCTTTTTAGATGCTGATGATTTATGGAAACCTAATAAGCTCCAAATACAAATAGAGTTTATGGAAGCCCAAAATTGTGACGTTTGTTTTAGCAGTTACGAACAAATTGACGAAACAGGAAAACCTCTTAATAAATTAATAAAAGCGTTACCTGAGTTAACTTATCAAAAATACTTAAAAAGTAATTACATTGGTAATTTAACAGGCATATATAATGCGAAGGTTTTAGGCAAAATAAAAGCGCCTAGCCTACGGAAACGACAAGACTGGCTATTATGGTTAGCAGCCGTTAAAACATCTGGGAAACCCGCTAAAGGCATTGAGGAATCGTTGGCGTATTACAGGGTTAGAAAAGACGCGATGTCTTCAAAAAAAATCAATCTTTTAAAATATAATTATTGGGTGTATAGAAAAGGGTTGGGCTTTTCAAGCTTAAAATCTGTTTACTATATGCTAATTTTTTTAAGCGAGCATTTCTTTGTAAAATCGAAACAAGTTGTTTCTATAAATAAGACTTAAACTGTTTTAATTTTCCTCTGCTAGAACGTTCTAAAGCTGTTCTTCTTTCAAAAGAAACGGTTAAATTAGGTTCTAAATATTTGGTTATAGCGGCGTTAATATTTACTAGTTTTTCTTTTGAAAGCTCATGGTTACTTACATAACTTATCTTAAAAGTATCCAATTTTAGTTGCTCGATAATAAATTCTTTAACATTGCCATCATCTTCAATAACGGTTTTTGTTATGTAGTAAAAGGTTAGGCCAGCTGCTTTTTTTCCGCTAGGTAACTTTACAACATCGTTCGTTCTGCCAATTAAAGTTTCCAGAATGGGTTTATTTGGGGTACTTTCTTTTGAAAGCATACCAATATCGCCTAAATCGTATCGAATAAACGGATGTGCCTTATTATAAAACGCTGTTACAACCACACGCCCTTCTTCGCCGTAAGGTAAAACCTGATCGTTTTCATCTAGAATTTCAACATACAAATCTTCTGTATTTACAACCCATTTATTTTTAGTGTTTTGAAAAGCAATCAAACCCAATTCAGCGGCACCATATTCATTAATAATGGGGACACCTAAATGTGTTTCTAGCAGCATTTTATCTTCTTCAAAAAGCATTTCAGAAGTTACAATACAGACTTTTAATGTTGGACAAATAGCTTTTAACACGAGGTTCTTCTGCTTCAAATACTTAGCAAATTGAACAATCGAACTCGTATAACCATTGATGTAGTCAAACTTAGTGGTTTTGAATTTGATCAGATTCTTTTCAAATTGTGCATCACTTAAATCAAATACCGAAAACCGATAGCGTTTGCTTAAAAAATCCTTAAAGCGCTCTTTGTAATAGCCTGTTTTATTTAAAGGAATACCATAAAATCGGGCTTGTTTCGAGGAGTTAAAATCTAAATGAAACCAACGATATCGGTCAATAAATCCAGCCCAAGTAAGGGCGTGACAAAATGTGTCCTTGGTAAAAATAAACGGATCGCCAGAAGATCCAGAAGTCTTATTTAAATAAACATTTTTTTGTGTAAAACCTTCAGAAAGCCGTTCCTTTAAAGGCTGTTGCAAGTGGCGTTTGCTCATTACAGGAATGCTGTTCCAATCTTGCGGATTCACATCTTTTGCAAAGGTTTTGTAGAAGGAATTATGCTTTATATGAAATTCAACAATCGCTTCCTTTTTTGCTTCAATATAAGAACTTAACTCAGTATCGGTTTTCTGCTGAATAGTTTTCAAAACAGCTTGAGCCTTTTTAATAGGAAAGCCATTAATATTTAAAGAAATATGGAATAAATTCAAGGTAAAACATAATTTTTGTAAAGTAAATAAAAAATATTCGTGAATTCGTGCCATTAATTTTATTTTTGCAGTTGAAAAAACACTGAGGCTGTCTAAAAAGTCTAGTTCGATGTCATATTGAGCTTGTCGAAATAGTTTAATTACTGGTAATTAATATCGGTTTCGACAAGCTAAACCTGACAAACTAAATTTAAAAAACTTTTTAGACAGCCACGAACTTTAATTTATCATTCCTATGAATATGGGAATCTAAAAAATAATACAATGAATATCTTAATTCTTGGTTCTGGCGGAAGAGAACACACTTTTGCTTGGAAAATTGCCCAAAGCCCGTTATGCAAAAACTTATTTGTAGCTCCTGGAAACTCAGGAACAGCAAATATTGCGACCAATGTAAATATTGGAGTTACCGATTTTAAGGCGATTAAAGAATTAGTTTTAAAGAAAAGCATAGATATGGTTGTAGTGGGACCAGAAGACCCATTAGTACAGGGAGTACACGACTATTTTTTAAACGATGAAGCCATAAAACATGTATCGGTAATTGGCCCACAAAAAGTTGCTGCTGAATTAGAAGGCAGTAAAGAGTTTGCTAAAGAATTTTTATACCGTCATAACATTCCAACTGCAGCTTACGAAAGTTTTACTAAAGAAACAGTTGAAAAAGGCTATGTGTTTTTAGAAACTTTAAATCCGCCATATGTATTAAAAGCCGATGGATTGGCAGCAGGGAAAGGTGTTGTTATTTTAAATGATTTAGATGAAGCCAAAGCTGAATTAAAAAGCATGTTAGTAGACGCTAAATTCGGTCAAGCAAGCACCAAAGTGGTTATTGAAGAGTTTTTAGACGGTATTGAGTTAAGCTGTTTTGTACTTACAGATGGTAAAAACTATAAAATATTACCAACAGCTAAGGATTACAAACGTATAGGAGAAGGCGATACCGGCTTGAATACAGGCGGTATGGGAGCCGTATCTCCAGTGCCTTTTGCAACCGATGAATTTCTTAGTAAAATAGAAGAACGCATTGTAAAACCAACCATTAGCGGATTTAAAAAAGATAACTTACCGTATGTTGGTTTTGTATTTATAGGACTTATAAAAGTCGGTAACGATCCCAAAGTTATAGAATACAATGTACGCATGGGCGATCCAGAAACCGAAGTCGTTTTGCCAAGACTTAAAAACGATTTTGTTGAAATTCTTCAGGCCATGGCTAATGGAACTTTAGATAAAATAAATATCGAAATAGACGCGCGTGCTGCAACAACCATTATGTTAGTATCTGGAGGTTATCCAGGAGATTATGAAAAAGGAAAGGAAATTACAGGCATTGATGCGATTGAAGATTCTATTCCATTTCATGCTGGTGCACAATTGAAAGATGGTAAAGTGGTAACAACAGGTGGTCGTGTTATGGCAATAACATCCTATGGAAATACCTATCAAGAGGCCATAAAAAAATCTTACCAAAGTATAGAAAAACTACATTTTGATAAGATGTATTATCGTAAAGATATCGGATTTGATTTAGAGACTATTTAAATTTTGTTTTTGGAATGTTTTATAGGGTATCTTTTTGTTAGACGAAGGTATTTTAAGATTCATAGCCATAGCTATGGATCGAAAAATAGCTGATGTATGGCGGAAAAAGACACATAAAAGAGCCAAAGGATAAAACTAAAACAGTCTCTTATAGATAAGAATGCGAAGAAATACTTTTGTCTTCTTCGTTATTATCATTAAATGTTTTAAGTTGTTTCATCCAGTATACCATGGCAGCAAATCCGATGATAAGGAAAATCCAAGAAATGGCATTTGCAGCAAACCAATTTTCAAGCTCTAATGCTCTTAAGGCATCAAGCGGCTTAAAAAGGAAGTTAACAAATAAATCTTGTATAGCGTAAAATAAATCTTTCATGTGTGCTATTTATAGTTTTCTAACCAGCTTTAGTTAGTATATTTACGAAGCAAAAATACAAAAACAGTTAATGATAACAAGCATTTTTAATAAATCTAAGCCAATAAATTTTATCATTGTTCTTTTTATTACGGTTTTAGCTTTTATAACTGCCAGGGAAAATTTAGTAATCGAAACAGTAACAACCGCTTTCGTTGTTAAACAAATGGCTGTGTTTTTTATTTGTATAGCTACCATACTCATATTTAATTTTATTATTTCTAAGAATAATTTAACTAAAACCAATACCTACGAAATCTTATTATTCAGCTTGTTTTTATTAGCCATGGTTCAAACAACAAGCCATACGAATATTTTATTATCAAATCTTTTTGTGTTGTTAGGCTTAAGAAGAATTATAAGCTTACGTTCGCAAAAAAGTATTAAAAGCAAACTTTTTGATGCAGCTTTATGGGTAGCAGTAGCGTCATTGTTTTATTTTTGGGCCATACTTTTTGTTATTGTCATCATTCTGAGTTTAATATTTTATTCAGATAACAATATAAGACATTGGATAATCCCTTTTATAGGTGTAGCAACTGTTTTCAGCATTATGGTAGGTGTGTCTGTAGTTGTTTATTATGATTTTTTTGAAATATTTAAATCGTCTCGAAGTGTTAGTTATGATTTTAGTCCGTATAATTCTACTAAATATTTAATGGCCATAACCATGCTATTTTCTTTCGGGATATGGTCTTCCATATTTTATTTACAGAGCATTAAAAGGAAGAAAAAAGAATTAAGAGCCTCTTTTAAAATTGTTATCATAGCAGCTATTATGGCATTTGTATTGATACTGCTAGCACCTCAAAAAAATGGCAGCGAATTTTTATTTTTGTTTGCACCGCTCGCTATTATCATCACAAATTATATAGAAATTATAGAAGATAAATGGTTTAAGGAAGTGTTTCTTGCCGTTTTGGTGCTTATTCCATTTTTGTTGCTAATGCTGTAGTTTTTCTCCAAAAGCCAAATCGCCTGCATCACCTAAACCAGGAACAATATACCCTTTATCGTTTAAAGTGTCATCTATGGTTGTAATCCATAAATGGGTAGATGCATCAAAGTGATTTTCAACATAAGTAATGCCTTCCTGTGCCCCAATAACACTAACCAAATGGATTGCTTTAGGTGTTCCAAATGGTTTTAAAGCTTCAAAAGTAGTAACCATAGATTGTCCCGTTGCCAACATGGGGTCTGCTAAAATAAGTGTTTTACCTTCTAAATTTGGACAGGCCAAATATTCAACAATAATTTCAAAACTTTCTGTGTTGTGTTTGTGGTGCCTGTATGCCGAAATAAAGGCGTTTTCAGCAGCATCAAAATAATTGAGTAACCCATTGTGTAGCGGCACTCCAGCTCTTAAAATGGAGCACAAAACAATATCATTTTCTAATACATCTATAGAAGACGTTCCTAAAGGCGTTTCAACAGAAGTTGCTCTATAACTTAAAACCTTGCTCATTTCATAACCCATAATCTCGCCAATACGCTCTATATTTCTTCGAAAGCGCATACGGTCTTTTTGAATTGAAACGTCCCTAATCTCAGAAATAAAGGTGTTTAGAATAGAATTTTGTTGCGATATATTATGAATGTGCATAAGTTTCAATCTTTCATTTTGAATGATAAAGTTAATTATTTAGACTTATATTTACACTTTTAAAATTAATACATCATGTTTACAAGTAAAGCCAATAAAATATTTCAAGACGTTATTGAAAAATATCACATCATTAATACGGTTGAACAGCCCTTTGAAAATGCCTATCCAGAAAGTAATTTATTAGAACATTTATTATACAGAAAATGTTGGATAGATACCGTACAATGGCATTACGAAGATATTATTCGCGACCCACAAATAGACCCAGTTGCAGCTTTAACTTTGAAACGACAGATTGATGCTTCTAATCAAGATAGAACGGATATGGTAGAGTATATTGATAGCTATTTTTTAGAGCAATACAAGCATGTAACACCAAAGGAAAACGCAACAATAAATACTGAAAGTCCAGCTTGGGGTGTAGATAGATTATCCATCTTAGCGTTGAAAATCTATCACATGAATGAAGAAGCAACGCGTAGAGATGCCACTGATGCTCACCGTGCTGCCTGCCAAAAAAAGTTAGACATTTTGTTAGAGCAACGCGTTGATTTAAGTACAGCTATCGATACACTACTAAGTGATATTGAAAGGGGAGATAAATACATGAAGGTTTACAAGCAAATGAAAATGTATAATGATGATGAGCTTAACCCTGTTTTGAGAGGGCAAAAATAAATGTTTGTCATCCTGAACTAGTTTCAGGATCTCATCAATAGAAGTTGAGATGCCAAAAAAAATAAAGCACATACTCGTTATTCGTTTGTCCGCCATGGGCGATGTGGCTATGACTGTGCCCATTTTACGCGCATTGACACACCAATATCCACAAATTAAAATAACCGTTTTAACAAGACCTTTTTTTGCGCCTTTTTTTAAAAATTCACCAAATGTTTCGGTATATTCTGCAGATCTTAAAGAGAAACACAAGGGAGTCTTTGGACTTTATAAACTTTCAAAAGAGTTAAGGAATTTAGGAATTGATGCGGTAGCGGACTTGCATAATGTGTTGCGAAGCAAAATCTTGAAATTATTTTTATTTGGAATAAAAACAGTTCAAATAGACAAAGGCAGAGCCGAAAAGAAGGCATTGGTTAGGGGTGAAAAATTTCAACAACTTAAAACAACGCATAAACGCTACATGGACGTTTTTGAAGCCTTAGGTTTTAAGTTAGATCTGTCAAATCCAACCTTTCCGGAAAAATCAATTTTAAATGATCGAATCAAATCAATTTTAGGAGATGTTTCTAAAAAAAGGATAGGAGTTGCCCCTTTTGCTGCCCATGAAGGAAAAATGTATCCTTTAGATGCCATGAAAGACGTTATTAAAGCACTTTCAAAAGATTATAAAGTGGTTTTATTTGGAGGCGGACAAAAAGAAATCGGCATTTTAAATGAGTTTGAAACTGCTTTTGAAAACGTTGTTAATGTTGCAGGAAAACTTTCGATAGACGAAGAATTAGACGTTATTTCTAATCTAGATGTGATGCTTTCTATGGATTCAGGAAATGCACACATGGCTGCTATGTTAGGTGTAAAAGTAGTTAGCATTTGGGGCGTAACGCACCCGTTTGCAGGTTTTGCACCATTTAAGCAACCGGAAGATTACGCGCTGTTATCAGACAGAAACCAATTTCCAAAAATTCCAACGTCGGTTTACGGCAATAAATATCCAGAAAACTACAAAGAAGCTTCTAGAAGTATTTCACCAGAAACTATTATTGAAAAGATAAAAATGATACTCTAAAAGGTCTAAAGCAAAGCGTGTTCTAACAATCTAAATTTCTAACTATACATCATCATAATCCACCACGATACTCGGTGTTGTAGGGTGCGCTTGACAAGTAAGTATTAATCCTTGAGCTACTTCATTTTCGGTTAAGATATTGTTTTGTCGCATAATAACTTCACCTTCCTTTAAACGCGCTAAACAACTACTGCAAATGCCACCTTGACACGAATATGGTGCATCAATATCTTCATCTAAAGCTGCTTCTAGAACCGTTTGTTTTTGAGACATTTCAAAAGTAGTGGTCTCATCATCAACGGTTACAGTTACCATTGTTTTTCCAGAAGGGGCTGCTTTTTCTTCAACTTCAACAGGTTTTGCTGCTTTAAAAAGCTCAAAATGAATACGGTCTGCATCAATACCATTATTGGTTAACACATCTTTTACGGTATGAATCATGGCTTCGGGTCCGCAAAGGTAAAAGGCATCAACCTCTACATGTTTATGCTTATTAAGCATCACATAATTAACGGTGCTCTTTTCAATGCGACCAAAAATAGAATCGTCTTTATCTTGTTTGCTAAATACAAACTGTATGGAAAAACGGTCTTTATACTGATGTTGAAGCTCTAAAAGTTCGTTTAAAAACATGGTGTCTTCGGTAGACTTGTTTCCATAAACCAAAATAACTTTACTATATACTTCCTCTTCCAAAGCACATTTTATAATGCTTAAAATAGGTGTAATTCCGCTTCCTGCTGCAAATGCCGCTATATTTTTTGTTTTAGAATCGTTAGGTTCAAAAACAAAACGCCCTTTTGGTGGTGCCACTTCTATGGTATCACCAACGTTTAGGCTATTATTTGCATAGGCCGAAAAAGTACCGTCTTTAACCTCTTTTACGGCTACCTGAAGCTCACCACTTTTTGGTGATGCACAAATAGAATAATCGCGCCGCACCTCACTATCATTAAGGGTTGCTTTTAAGGTAATATACTGTCCTGCTTTAAAAGAAAAAGTAGATTTTAGGTTTTCGGGCACATTAAAAGCAATACTTATAGCTTTGTTGGCTTCTTTTTTTATATTTTTAATCGAGAGTTTGTAGAATGATGACATGTGTAAATTTTTGACAAAAATACTAAAGTTGAATTGTAATACCATTTAATCTTTGAAATTACTGTAAGAAGTGATTTAAACTTTTTCTTTTACCTGTAACAATTAATGTAAAAGCCTTACTAACAAATAGAATTTAATAAATAACCTATAAAACCATCAAAATGAAAAAATTATTATTAGTATCCATGTTTTTAGTTGCCGTGGTAACTCAAGCCCAAGAAGCTTCTGATTTTAAAACAGAAACTATTGAATTTATAAAATTAACTGGCGCTGGTGCTGCGTTTGATAATGCCATTTCTCAAATAGGCCTCAATGTACCCGAAGCTAATAAAGAAGCATATACTAAAGAAGCCTCTGCGACATTAGAAGGGTTATATGGTAAAATTGCCGATTTATATATGGAGGAATTTACCGAAAGTGAAATAAAGGAATTAGTCGCGTTCTACCATACCGATTTAGGAAAAAAATTAGCAACAAAACAATTGGGTTTAACCCAAAGAGCGATGGCTTTTGGACAGTCTTGGGGCATGGAAGTGGGTCAGATAGCTCAAAAATATAACGAGTAGGGAATGATTAAAAACTTTTTAAGTTTAGAATGGAAGTCTTTTTTTAGGTCTGCCAACTTTGGAAAAGGGTTGGCTATAAAAATACTCATGGTGTTTTTAGCACTCTATTTTATAGCTATTTTTTTAGGCATGGGCTTTGTTTTATATCCAGGACTTAAAAAGGCTTTTCCGGATAAAGACCCGTTAATCATCGTAAACAGTATGTTGTTCTATTGGATTATTGCTGATTTGGTTTTTAGGTTTTTCTTTCAAAAGCTACCAGTTATGGCTGTAAAGCCTTTGTTACTACTACCCATTAAAAGAAAGGAAATTGTAAACTATGTTTTAGGAAAATCGGTAACCTCTTTTTTTAATTTGTTGCCTCTTTTTGCCATTATTCCATTTGGTATTACGTTAATAGTACAAGATTATCCAACAGTTTCGGTGTTAACTTGGATGCTAACTTTAATGTTGGTAACGCTCATCATTAATTTTCTAAATTTTATTATTGAAAATTTTTCAACTGAAATAGAACTATCCTTTTTACCTATTATAAGTGTTGTAGGAGGCTTATTTGCAATTGACTATTTCAATATTATTTTGTTTTCTGAAATTTTTTCCGATGGGGTTGAGGCTATTTATAAGTCACCTGTCTTTATTATAATTCCGATTTTAATTTTAGTGGTTTTATATGCCATTAATTTTAAATTATTAAGAAAAAAACTGTTTCTTGATAGTGGCTTAAAAGAAAAAGTAAGGGAAGTACAAACTTCAAATTTAGATTGGACTAAGAATTTTGGAACTATTGCCCCTTTTATGCAATTGGATTTAAAACTAATTTGGCGTAATAAACGAACCAAATCATCTGTTTGGTTGGTATTAATAGGCTTATTCTATGGCTTGTTTTTTTATCCGCAGCCAACTTATCAAAACATGCCGTGGTTTTTTGCGTTTATTGGCATTTTTTCAACAGGCATTTTTTTAATCAATTTTGGGCAGTTTATCCCTGCTTGGGATAGTGGTTACTATAAACTGCTCATGAGCCAGAATATCAAATACGAACAATACCTACGATCTAAATTTACATTAATGGCATTAAGTGTCGTCATATTATTTGTTTTGGGTATTCCGTATGTGTTCTTTGGGTGGAAAATTTTATTGGCACATTTTGTTGCAGCCATTTATAATATAGGTGTTAACACACATGTTATTTTATATGGCGGTTCTTTTAATAGAAAAAAGATAGATTTAAACCAAAAAGCAGCCTTTAACTACCAAGGTACAGGTGCTGTGCAATGGCTTATAGGGATTCCATTATTACTTATTCCTATGGGGATATTTGCCTTGTTTTATTTCCTAATTGGGTTTGAATTGGCTTGTTTGGTTTTGGCCATACTGGGCATTTTGGGTATTGTGTTTCATCAAAAACTAATGAAAGGCATTACAGCCAAATATTTACAATCAAAATATAAAATGATTGATGCTTTCAATCAAAATAACTAACAAAAAAACATCATGATAATAACTTCAAACTTATCAAAAAAATATAACGGCAATTTAGTTTTGAATATTGAATCTTTAACCATTCCCAAAGGACAAAGTTTTGGGTTGGTGGGCAATAACGGCGCTGGTAAAACTACTTATTTTAGCTTGCTTTTGGATTTAATTCAGCCAACAACGGGTTTTATAAAAACAAACGATATACACGTAAATAAAAGTGAAGATTGGAAACCTTTTACCGCTGCTTTTATTGATGAAAGTTTTTTAATTGGCTATTTAACTGCTGAAGAATACTTTTATTTTATTGGCGAATTACGGAATCAAAACAAGGCAGACGTAGATAAATTAATAGCACAGTTTGAAGATTTTTTTCATGGTGAAATACTAAATCAGAAAAAGTATTTACGCGATTTAAGTAAAGGAAACCAAAAAAAAGTAGGTATTGTGGCTGCTTTAATTGGAAACCCTGAGGTTATTATTCTAGATGAACCCTTTGCTAATTTAGATCCAACCACACAAATCCGATTAAAAGGCATCATTAAAAATCTAGCTGAAAAACAAGGCGTTACAGTGTTGATTTCTAGTCATGATTTAATGCATATAACCGATGTTTGTGAACGTATTGTGGTACTTGAAAAAGGTGAAGTTGTAAAAGATTTGGCAACCAATGCCGCTACTTTAAAAGAATTGGAAGCCCATTTTTCGGGAGCTGAGGTTGTTTAGGGTTTAGTCGCAGGTTTAATAGTAGTAGTTTAAACCATCATCCGTCTTTGGTCTTCCGTCATCCGCATTTTCCAACTTCGTGCCTTCGCGTCCTTGCGCCTTAGCGAGCAAAATTTCTAGGTTTCACAAAGAAAGTATCTTACAACAATGTGCCATACAACCAAATAAGCAACCTCACTTCATCCAAAAACCACGTCATTTTATGGGTTAATCGAAAAAGATGCTTATTTTTACCTGCTTACATAATATAAGCATAAGTTTATAGTTATTTATTTAGACTAAAAATGTCAGCATTGAAAATACCTTTTAAAGCAACCTTAGTTTTTGCCTGTTCTATTTTATTGTTAGTAAGTTGTTCTAGAAAAAAGGACAAGTTTATTAACAGAAATTTCCATGCTGTTACAGCAGAATTCAATGCACTTTACAATGGTTATAATGCTCTAGAAGCAGGGAAAAGCAGTTTAAACGATAGCTACCAAGATAATTATTGGGACGTTTTGCCTATTGAGCGTATGCAAATCTCAGAAGAGGTGATGCTGCCAGGGCAATCAAAAAACGAAAATTTTACCACTGCCGAAGAAAAAGCAGTAAAAGCCATTCAAAAACATAGCATTACGGTTGAAGGCAAAGAAAAAAATCCGCAAATGGATGAAGCCTATTTGCTTTTAGGAAAAGCCAGATATTTTGACCAGCGTTTTGTGCCTGCTCTAGAAGCATTTAATTATATTCTTTACAAATACCCTGCAAGTGATAAGATAAACCAAGCGAAGATTTGGCGCGAAAAAACCAATATGCGTTTAGATAACGATGAACTTGCCATTAAAAACTTAAAGCGGTTGTTAAAACAAGAAGAGTTGGAAGGGCAAGATTTAGCCGATGCCACATCTATGTTGGCACAAGCGTACTTAAATACAAAATCGGTTGATAGTGCCATTACCCAACTGGAAATAGCTTCAAACGCTACAAAAAATGATGACGAACGTGGACGTTATAAATTCATTCAAGGGCAATTATATAATGAATTAGGCGAAAAAGACAGTGCCAATTTGGCTTTTGATCAAGTTATTGAACTCAATCGTAAAACGCCTCGTATTTATATGATAAGTGCCCATATCGAAAAGATTAAAAATTTCGATTATGAAAAAGGCAATAAGTTTGAGCTATTAGAATTAATTACCGAACTAGAAGAAAACCGCGAAAACCGCCCCTTTTTAGATAAAATTTACCATCAAAAGGCAGTATATTATTTGCAGAACAAGTCCGATACTTTAGCCATTACATACTTTAATAAATCGTTGCGAACCAATTCTCCCGATAAAATTTTAAGAGCTAAAAATTACGAAACTCTTGGGGATATGAATTTTGATAAATCCATTTACCAAGAAGCAGGAAACTATTACGATAGTACCATGACAAGTTTGGTTTTAAATTCGAAACCATACCGTATTATAAAACGCAAACGCGATAATTTAGAAGACGTTATTTATTACGAAGCCATTGCCAAAGTTAATGACAGTATTTTAAATTTAGTAAACCTAACGGAAGACGAACGCATTGCTTATTTTGATGGATTTATTGAAAAGTTAAAAATAAAAGCAGAAAAAGAAAAGGAAAAAGCCGAAGCTGCTGAACGCAACACAGGTTTGGTAACGGTTAACAATAACTTGGCAGGAAACCAACCAGTTCGTACGGGGACGCCAACACAAGCAGCTATGTTTTATTTTTACAACCCAACCACAGTGGCTTATGGTAAGAATGAATTTGTAAAAATTTGGGGAGATAGAGCCTTGGAAGATAATTGGAGATGGTCTAACAAAGGAAATTCAGGTGCAATAAATAATTCACCAGTAAGCAATCTTTTAGTAACGGCTTCAGAAGACGAACTATTCGATCCACAATTCTACATGTCTAAAATTCCTTCCGAAGCAAAAGAAATTGATAGTATTTCTAAGGAAAGAAATTATGCCTATTACCAATTAGGATTGATTTATAAAGAGAAATTTAAAGAATACGAATTGGCAAAAAGTAAATTTCAAAACTTACTTAATAGCAATCCTGAAGACCGATTAATCTTGCCTTCAAAATACAATCTGTATAAAATTTATGAGCTTTTAGGAGAAGATGCTGAAGCTGCCATTGCAAAAACGGATATTGTTTCAAATTACCCAGAATCCAGATACGCTACTATTTTAAACAACCCAGAATTGGCATCTGCCAAAGACGAAAATAGTCCCGAAAGTTTGTATGAAGCACTATATCAGAAATTTGAAAAACAAGAATATGTCGAGGTAATCTCTAAATGTGAAGAATACATTAAAACGTTTGATGGTGAACCCATTGTACCGAAATTAGAACTTCTGAAAGCAACTTCAATAGGACGTTTGTATGGTTTAGAGGCTTATGCAAAAGCCATTAATTACGTTGCAATTACTTTTGCCAATACACCCGAAGGTAAACAAGCACAAGAAATTGAAACCAATGTATTGCCACGATTAACAAGTTCAGAATTCATTCAAGAAAATGATAGTATAACAGACAACTATAAAGTGATTTTTAAATTTGAAAACCCAAAGCAAGACCAAGTTGCTAGCTTTCAAAAAACATTGGATGAGGTATTAAAAAATATAAAATACTATGCGTTAAACTCATCGGTTGATGTGTACGACCCTAACACCACATTTGTATTAGTTCATGGATTAAAAAATGCCCAAGTGGCAAAAACCTTTAACCAGTTACTTACAAAAGAAGATAAGAAAAAAATTAAAGAACCTTATTTTGCAATAACATCTGCAAATTATCAAACCATTCAAATCCATAAGAATTTGGATGCCTATTTAAATACAGGTAATAACACTATAAATAAATAGCATTATGTTTTCAGAGAACAAAAAAGAGAAACAGTCTATAGAAGGCTTATCCAGTCAGAATATTATTTCGCAAGGCACTAAAATAGTTGGCGATTTTAATAGTGAAGGCGATTTTAGAATTGACGGAACCTTAGAAGGTAACATAAAAACCTCTGGTAAAGTGGTAGTAGGGAAATCAGGATTAGTAAAGGGTACCTTGCAAGGAACTGATGCTTATTTTGAAGGTAAATTTTCCGGGAAATTAGCAATATCTGGCACGTTAACCTTAAAATCATCAGCAGTAATTGAAGGTGAAGTTGTTGCAGGAAAACTAGCAGTTGAACCAGGCGCCACATTTAATGTGACTTGTATTATGAAAGGGACCGTAAAAGAAATGAACAAAGGTGGGCAACAACAACAAGGAACAGGATCCGAAAAAACCGCTTAAAAATGCCGTTATCCTTACTGGAATAGCATTTCAAATGGGTATAACTATTTACCTTTTTATTATGCTAGGTAAGTGGTTAGACACAAAATTTTCTAACGGTGGAAAGTTATTCTTAATTATAGGCACGCTGCTTGGTGTTGCCATTTCTCTCTATGTTGTTTTGCAGCAATTAAAGAAGTTTAATAATTAATGAGGAAATTATTAATAGTAAATATTTTAACAATAGCTAGTGTGTCTATTGTTACCTATTTTATTTATATTTCTATTCTACAATATATACAAGCACCCATACTTCAAAATCAGATTCTATTGGCTTATGTTATCAATACCATATTGGCAATAGGTATTATGTCGTTTATGTTTTTGTTTAAAAAACGTTTTAAAGATCAGTTAGGATTTATTTTTATGTTGGGTAGTTTTATAAAGTTTGCATGCTTTTTTGTTTTCTTTTATCCAGCGTACAATTCAGACGGAGATATAACACGTGACGAATTTTTGTCATTTTTTATTCCGTACTCCATTTGCTTGATAACTGAAACCGTAACATCTATAAGGCTTCTCAACAGATTAGACGCTAATGAATAAGTAAAAAATAACCCTTGTAAATAATGTGAAATTTTGTTTTTTGATTTTAAGATAAAAACATACCTTTGCACCGATTTTTAGCCCACTATTAATTAAGTGATATGCAAAATATAATGTCATTAAAAACTATCTGTTTGTTGCTTGTCTTTATGACAAGCCTTTCTTTTGCTCAAGAAAAGATGCATCTAGAAGAAATTGCCCCTGAAGTAGAAGGCAAACAAGGTTTAAAGGAAGAAATAAAAGAATACATTAATCATCACTTATTAGATTCCCACGATTTTGGTTTATATTCTTATGAAAACGATGAAGGGGAAAATGTCCACATTGGTTTTCCGCTTCCAGTAATTTTATGGGATAATGGGTTGCAAGTGTTTTCATCATCTAAATTACATCACGGCGAGTCTGTAGCTGAGGTTAATGGAAATTACTACAAATTATATCACGGCAAAATTTATAAAACAAATGCTGAAGGAGATATTCACCTTGATGAGCATCATCACCCAACAAACTTCAAGCCTTTAGATTTTTCAATCACTAAAAACGTATTTACCATTTTCTTAGTAGGCTTGTTAATATTCTTTATGTTTAGAAGAATGGCTAAGTCTTACCAGAAAGGAGCATTGCCAAAAGGTATGGGGCGTTTATTAGAGCCAATCGTACTCTATATTCGCGACGATATTGCAATTCCAAATATTGGAAAAAAACACTATAAGCGTTATATGAGTTTCTTGTTGACTGTGTTTTTCTTTATCTGGATTATCAATTTATTAGGGTTAACACCGCTTGGTGTTAACGTAACAAACAATATTGCTGTAACATTAGCATTAGCGCTATTAACTTATTTAATAACAACGTTTACTGCAAACAAAAATTATTGGGGACATATTTTCTGGATGCCTGGGGTGCCATGGCCAATGAAAATTATTTTAGCGCCAATAGAATTACTAGGTACATTTATTAAGCCTTTCTCTTTATTAATTCGTTTGTATGCAAATATTACTGCAGGACACATTGTATTAATGAGTATTATTGGTTTAATGTTTATCTTTAAAAACTGGTTAGGAAGTTCATTATCATTTGGTTTGGCATTCGTGCTAGCTTTGTTAGAACTTTTAGTGGCAGCTTTGCAAGCATATATCTTTACAATGTTATCGGCATTGTATTTTGGGTCTGCTGTAGAAGAGCATCACCACGATGACCATTAAATTATAGTTTTTAATTTCCATGCAGATGGAAATCTGAATTGAGTGTTTAATTTTTAATATATATATTATGACTATTCCAAACATTGTAGGAGCTGGTTTAATTGTTATCGGTGCTGGTATTGGTATTGGTAGAATTGGTGGACAAGCTATGGAAGCGATCGCTCGCCAACCAGAAGCCTCAGGAAAAATCCAAACAGCTATGCTTATTGCAGCTGCACTTATTGAAGGTATTGGATTTGCTGCTTTATTTGCAGCTTAAAAAACAAAAACAGCTATAACGGTTGGTTATAGCTGTTTTTTAAATTAAAAATTAACTCGTATAACAAGATATATAAATGGAAAAACTAATTGAACAATTTTCATTCGGATTATTCTTCTGGCAATTATTATTATTTGTTGGATTGGTACTTTTATTAAAAAAGTTTGCTTGGAAACCAATTCTTGACGCTGTAGAGAAAAGAGAAGAAGGTATTAAAGGTGCATTAGAATCTGCTGAAAAAGCAAGATTGGAAATGCAAAACCTTCAAGCCGACAACCAAAAGTTATTAAAAGAGGCAAGAGCAGAGCGCGAAGACATGTTAAAAGAGGCAAGAGAGATTAAAAACAAAATGATTGAAGATGCCAAAAGTGAAGCGCAAGAACAAGCTAACAAAATGATCGCTCAAGCAACAGCAGCTATCGAAAGCGAAAAGAAAGTTGCTATGGCTGAACTTAAAGGTCAAGTTGCTGGTTTATCTTTAGAAATAGCTGAAAAAGTAGTACGTCGCGAATTATCTAGCAAAGACAGACAAGAAGAATTGGTTGAGTCTATGTTAAGTGAAGCTAAATTAAACTAATAACATGGCAGGAGCAAGAGCAGCAATACGTTACGCAAAAGCAGTATTAAGTTTAGCATCAGACAGAAAAACAATCGATGCTGTAAATGAGGATATGAAGCTCATTGCCAATACTATTGCACAAAGTAAAGACTTAAGCGATGCGCTTCAAAGCCCTGTACTGAGTGCTTCAGTTAAAAAAGCGGTTTTATTAGAGGTTTTTAAACAATCAGATAAAACAACTTTAAGCTTAATTGATACTTTAGTAGCAAACAATAGAATTGATATTTTAGAAGATGTTGCTGTAAAATACAGTCAGTTATTCGATCAATCTAAAGGTATTGAGGTCGCTACGGTAACAACCGCAATCGCTTTAACCGATGCTTTAAAACAAAAAGTATTGGCAAAAGCAAAAGAACTTACAGGAAAAGATATTGAAGTACAAAGTATTGTAGATGAAAGCATTTTAGGAGGTTTCATTTTACGAATTGGCGATTTACAATATAATGCAAGTATAGCAAATCAATTAAGTAAATTAAAAAGAGAATTCACATTAAACTAAAATAATTCAGAATTCTGGATTCTGAATTCAAAATTAATAAAGATGGCAGAAGTAAAACCAGCTGAAATATCAGCAATCTTAAAGCAACAACTAGCAGGTTTCGAAGCAAGCGCTTCTTTAGACGAAGTTGGAACTGTATTAACTGTAGGTGATGGTATTGTACGTGCTTACGGGTTAGCTAACGCACAATATGGTGAGTTAGTAGAATTTGATGGCGGTTTAGAAGGTATCGTACTTAATCTTGAAGAAGATAACGTAGGTATCGTATTATTAGGGGTTTCTAAAGGAGTTAAAGAAGGTTCTACAGTAAAACGTACTGGTCGTATCGCTTCTGTAAATGTTGGGGAAGGTATTGTTGGACGTGTGGTAGACACATTAGGAAACCCAATTGATGGCAAAGGTCCTATTTCTGGTAAAACTTATGAAATGCCTTTAGAGCGTAAAGCACCTGGGGTTATTTTCCGTGAACCAGTTACCGAGCCATTACAAACAGGTATTAAATCTATCGATGCCATGATTCCTGTAGGCCGTGGTCAACGTGAGTTGGTTATTGGTGACCGTCAAACTGGTAAAACAGCGGTTTGTATTGATACTATCATAAATCAAAAAGAATTTTACGATGCAGGAAATCCTGTATACTGTATATATGTTGCTGTTGGTCAAAAAGCATCAACCGTAGCTTTAATTGCAAAAACGTTAGAAGAAAAAGGCGCTTTAGCTTATACTACAATAGTAGCTGCAAACGCATCAGATCCTGCAGCGATGCAAGTGTATGCACCGTTTACAGGAGCTTCTATTGGAGAGTATTTTAGAGATACGGGTCGTCCAGCATTAATCGTGTTTGATGATTTATCTAAACAAGCCGTAGCATACCGTGAGGTGTCTTTATTATTACGTCGTCCACCAGGGCGTGAGGCGTATCCTGGAGACGTTTTCTACTTACACTCGCGTTTATTAGAGCGTTCTGCAAAAGTAATTAACAATGATGAGATTGCTAAAAACATGAACGACCTTCCTGAATCGTTAAAATCGATTGTAAAAGGAGGCGGTTCGTTAACAGCATTACCAATTATTGAAACACAAGCAGGAGACGTATCAGCATATATCCCAACAAACGTAATTTCTATTACAGACGGACAGATCTTCTTAGATGGCGATTTATTTAACTCGGGTGTACGTCCAGCTATTAACGTAGGTATTTCGGTATCTCGTGTGGGTGGTAATGCTCAGATTAAATCAATGAAAAAAGTAGCAGGTACTTTAAAATTAGACCAAGCACAATTCCGTGAATTAGAAGCATTTGCTAAATTTGGATCTGATTTGGATGCGGTTACTTTAAACGTGATTGAAAAAGGAAAACGTAACGTTGAAATCTTAAAACAAGCACAAAACGATCCGTTTACAGTTGAAGATCAAGTAGCTATTATTTATGCAGGATCTAAAAACTTATTAAGAGACGTCCCTGTTGAAAAAGTAAAAGAATTTGAAAGAGATTATTTGGAATTCTTAAAAGCAAAACATGCAAATGTTTTAGCAGACTTAAAAGCAGGAAAATTAACAGATGAAGTTACAGATACATTAACCGCTGTAGCTAAGGATTTATCTGGGAAATATAGAAATTAATTTTGAATTCAGAATTCAGGATTAAGAATTATGAGTTATCATAAAAGTGGTAATGCCATAGTAGATAAAAGTTTTTATTTTGCTTGTGATATTGTCATTTATGCTGAAAAGCTCAAAGAAAAACGTTTTTTTGAAATAGCAAATCAGTTGCTAAAATCTGGCACTAGTATAGGTGCTAATGTGAGAGAATCACAAAGAGGAGTTAGTATAAAAGATTTTAAAAATAAATTAGGGATTGCTCTTAAAGAAGCAGACGAAACATCCTTTTGGTTGGACGTTATAGAAGAAACCAACATTTACGAGGTTCCTTCAAAATTAAGAGAAGATTGCGAAGTTTTGATTAGACTATTAGTTTCGATTATCAAAAATTCATAATTCATAATTCATAATTCATAATTTGAACTATGGCAAATTTAAAAGAAATACGTAACAGAATAACATCGGTGTCTTCAACGATGCAGATTACCAGTGCCATGAAAATGGTGTCGGCTGCTAAGTTAAAGAAAGCACAAGATGCTATTACAGCAATGCGCCCTTATGCAGATAAGTTAACCGAACTTTTACAAAGTTTAAGTGCCACTTTGGATGCAGATTCTGGAAGCAAGTTTTCTACACAGCGCGAGGTTAAAAAAGTTTTAATTGTGGCTGTTACTTCAAATAGAGGTTTAGCAGGAGCTTTTAATTCAAATATTATAAAAGAAGTTAACAGATTAACTTCTAAAACCTATGCCAACAAAGAGGTTTCGTATTTAGCTATTGGGAAAAAGGCAAATGATGCTTTTAAAAAGACCAATAAAGTTATTTCAAATAAAAGTGCTATTTATGATGATTTAACCTTTGATAATGTTGCTGAAATTGCAGACATGTTAATGGCTAAATTTGTTGCAGGCGAATTCGATAAAATTGAAATTGTTTACAACAAGTTTAAAAATGCAGCGACTCAAATTGTAACTACTGAACAATTTTTGCCAATTGTACCGGTTCAATCCGATACAAATGTGAATTTAGATTATATTTTTGAACCTTCAAAAGTTGAAATCGTTGAGCAGTTAATACCGAAATCATTAAAAACACAGTTGTATAAAGGCATTAGAGATTCTTTTGCTAGTGAACACGGAGCACGTATGACGGCGATGCACAAAGCAACAGATAACGCAAAAGAGTTAAGAGATCAGCTTAAATTAACTTACAATAAAGCGCGTCAAGCATCTATTACCAATGAAATTCTTGAAATTGTTGGTGGTGCGGAAGCATTGAACAATTAAATATGGAATGATGCCCTATTACTTATGGGTTTTAAATAATATCGAACCTCACTTTTAAGTGAGGTTTTTTTATGGCATTACTTTTGAAACGCTATCTTTATAATGAAGTGGTTTAAACTTTTTCGCTTCAATCGAAAAAGTTTAAACCACTTCAATACCAATATTTGTAAAGATGGGATTATTCAGAAACCTACTTTTTTTAGTTTTTATGTTTGTCATTATGGCGGTTTTTTCACATTGTGCTACAGGGAAACAACTTGAAACCAACTTACCATTTGGAATAGGTGATGTTTATTACCAAGAAAGGGTAGCAGATGTGAAAGGAGGCGGCTCCGGAGTGACTATTTTTATAACGCTTCAAGAAAACCCCAATAATATCATGCTAGACAGTGTTTATTTTCAGGGGAAAGAAGCAAAATTAGAATTTGTAAACGACACCGTTTATATGGGTCGGTTAGAATCTAAAACGGCTTTAAAAAATGATATCATAATGAGCATCGAACCGCATGCAGAATATGGTAATAAAGCTCCAAGAATACCTAACAAGCCACGTTTTGAACTTAAAGAAGACGAATGCATTGTGAGCTACAAAACATCCAATAAAGTAAAGTATTTTAAAATTGGGAAAATCAATAAAAAGGAAGCGTTATAATTTAGGGAAACCTTCCCTTAGAACCAATAATTTATCTTTGGTTTGCATTGGCTAAAAACGTATTTTTAGCAAGATAAAAAAGTAATCCTTGAGCGGACTCAAAACATTATTTAAGCAGACTTTTATTTACGGATTAGCTACGGTGCTTCCTAGAATGCTTAGCTTTATATTAGTGCCTCTCTATACTACAAAAGGGGTTTTGTCTTCGGTGGCCGAATATGGAAAAATTAATATTATTTTCTCCTATTTTGTGCTATTTAATGTGGTTTTGGCTTATGGGATGGAAACCGCTTTTTTTAGGTTTTTCAACAAGGATGAAGATAAAGATGCTGTAACAGGCACTTCTGCAATTTCTCTTATAATATCTTCCTTTCTGTTTTTTGTAATAGCCTTAATTTTTCAAAATCAAATAGCAAGTTATATTGATATTGACGTTAAATACATCAATCTTGTCATCTGGATTCTGCTATTCGATGCTTTGGTTATTATTCCTTTTGCTTGGTTAAGAGCTACACAACGTCCCATGCGATATGCGGTTATTAAAATATTTAATGTTGTTGTTAATTTAGGATTGAATTTGTTTTTCCTACTAGCGTTAAAAAAGTTGGCCATACACAATTCCTTTTTTGAAAGTATTTATAAACCAAATTTTGAAATCAGTTATATATTCATTGCAAACCTAATAGCAAGTGGGATTACGTTGCTTTTAATGGCATTGTTTTATACCAAAATAAAATATGTGTTTAATGCTGGTTTATGGAAAACCATGATGCGTTATGCGTTTCCGGTATTAATTGCAGGGGTTGCATTTTCTATTAATGAAACCTTTGACCGTATTTTATTAGATAAATTATTACCAGAAAACATTGCGGAAACCGAGATTGGAATGTATTCTGCATGCTACAAATTAGCATTATTTATGACGCTTTTTGCCACAGCTTATAGATTAGGCATTGAACCCTACTTTTTCAGTCATTCTAAAAGCGAAAACCCTCAAAACAATTATGCGAAAATCTTAAACTTTTTTGTGGCTTTTGGTTCTATCATTTTACTATCGGTTGTTGTTTTTGCAGATATTATAAAACCGATAGTCATAAGAGACGAAGCCTATTACGAAGCGATGTGGGTTGTTCCAATTATTTTGTTGGCCAATTTCTGTTTGGGAATTTATCATAATTTATCAGTTTGGTACAAAATTACGGATCGCACAAAGTTCGGAGCCTATATTTCGGTCTTTGGTGCATTGGTGACCTTGGCTTTAAATTTTTGGTTAATTCCTGTGATGAGCTATAAAGGCTCTGCTATTGCGACGCTTTCTGCCTATGGTTTGATGATGTTTTTATCCTATTATTTTGGAAGTAAATATTATCCAATTCCTTATGATTTGAAAAAAATAGCATTGTATTTATCCATTTCTATCCTGTTTTCATTCCTATCTTTTTATGTTTTTAGGGAAAATTATCTTGTTGGAATTCCATTGTTAATTGTATTTTTGACTATTGTCTATTTTTCAGAAAAAAATCAAATAAAAAAGCTTTTAAAAAAATAACATGCAAATTAAAATAATAAACAAATCGAATCATGCTTTGCCACATTATGAAACGGTGGCATCGGCAGGAATGGATTTACGAGCCAATTTATCGGAATCGAGAACACTAAAACCTTTAGAAAGAAGCGTAGTGGGTACTGGTTTATTCATAGAATTACCAATAGGTTACGAAGCACAAGTACGTCCACGTAGTGGATTAGCTGCTAAAAAAGGCATTACCGTTTTAAATGCGCCAGGAACTATTGATGCTGATTACAGAGGTGAAATAGGAGTGATTTTAGTAAACCTCTCCAACGAAGATTTTACCATAGAAAATGGCGAACGCATTGCCCAATTAGTAATTGCTAAACACGACCGTGCAGAATGGGTTGCCGTTGAAGAACTTTCGGAAACCGTTCGAGGAGAAGGTGGTTTTGGAAGTACTGGGATAAAATAATTCCTGCGAAGGCAGGAATCTCATATAAAAAAGAATGAAGCATTGGTATGTATATATCATGGCAAATAAACCAAATGGAGTTTTATATATAGGAATAACAGATAACATTGACGAGCGAGTAAAGGAACATAAATTAAAAGTATATCCTAAGTCCTTTACGGCAAAGTACAATTGTGGTATGCTTGTTTATTTCGAAGAATTTGAAAACGGCAATAAAGCTTTATTAAGAGAAAAGCAATTTAAGAAATGGAAAAGAGATTGGAAAATTAAACTCATTCAAGAAATGAATCCAAGTTGGTCTGATTTGAGCATAAATTGGAATCTAAATTTTAATAAATTAAGAGAATAAAGATAAGTCTAACCTTTAAAAGATACCTGCTTTCGCAGGCATTTATATGAAAATAATAGTACCAATGGCAGGACGTGGTTCTCGTCTACGCCCACATAGTTTAACCGTGCCAAAACCTTTAATTCCGGTGGCGGGTCAACCCATAGTGCATCGTTTAGTAAAGGACATTGCCAAAGTTTTAAAACAACCTATTGATGAAATTGCCTTTGTTTTAGGTGATCCTGCTTTTTTTGGTGACGATGTTGTTGAAAGTTTAGAGAAACTAGCAACCGATTTAGGAGCAAAAGCATCTATTTACCGTCAAGATTTACCGTTGGGAACAGGTCATGCTATTATGTGTGCAAAACCATCTTTATCAGGGCCTGCGGTAATCGCTTATGCCGATACGTTGATTAGAGCAGAATTTGATTTAGACCCAGCAGCGGATAGCGTTATTTGGACCAAACAAGTAGATAATCCAGAAGCTTACGGAGTTGTGAAATTAAATGCCAACCAAGAGATTGTTGAATTAGTTGAAAAACCTGAAAATTTTGTAAGCGACCAAGCCGTTATTGGTATTTATTACTTTAAAGATGTCGCTATTTTAAAAGAAAAACTACAACAAATTTTAGATGAGAACGTTACCAATGGAGGTGAATACCAAATTAACGATGGTATAAAACGTATGATGGCAGACGGTAAAGTATTTAAAACAGGCACCGTTGATGAGTGGATGGATTGTGGAAACAAAGCCATAACTATTGAAACCAATGCAAGAATGTTGGGCTTTTTAAAGGCTGATGGCGAAGAGCAATTAGTGGCAACTTCGGCGAAATTACATGATTCAAAAATTATCGAACCTTGTTTTATTGGCGAACATGTGGTGCTTAAAAACAGTACAGTTGGCCCTCATGTATCTATTGGAAATAACAGTGTTATTGAAAATTCAACCGTTAAAAATAGCTTAATACAAACACATACCACCATCAAAAATGCTAATTTAGACGAGGCGATGATTGGTAATCATGTAAAATATGATGGTAAGTTTACTAGTGTAAGTATTGGTGATTATTCGGTGTTGGAATAATCATGGCAAATAAACCAAATGGAGTTTTATAATAGGAATAACAGATAACATTGACGAGCGAGTAAAGGAACATAAATTAAAAGTATATCCTAAGTCCTTTACGGCAAAGTACAATTGTGGTATGCTTGTTTATTTCGAAGAATTTCAAAACGGTATTAAAGCTACTTTAAGAGAAAAACAGTTTAAAAAATGGAAAAGAGATTGGAAAATTAAGCTCATAGAAGAAATGAACCCTAGTTGGACAGATCTGAGTTTAAATTAGAACTTAAATTATAATAAATTAAGAGAATAATATTAAGATACCTGCCTGCGCAGGCATTTATGAAACAAAAAATCTACATACTCATTTTGCTCTTCGGAATACTCATTTTTCCGCAGGTGAATTATGCCCAAGTAGATTTTAATAAAAAGCCCGATGACGATCTAGGCAATGTAGAAGACAAATTTCAAGAACTTTTTTACGAAGCTTTAAAGCAAAAAGGGATTGAAAATTACGACCGATCGGTAGATGCGCTTTTAAAATGTATTGAATTAGATAATTCGGTGCCTGTTTTATATTATGAATTGGGTAAAAACTATATGAAGCTTAAAAATTTTGGTGCAGCCGAAGATGCCTTAAAAAAAGCTGTAAGTAAAGCACCCGATAACGAGTGGTTTTTAGATGCACTTTACGGATTTTACATGGAACAAAGTGAGTTTGATAAAGCCATTAAAACCGTTAAGCAATTGGTGAAATTCCACACCGATTATAAAGAGAATTTAGCGGCATTATATGTAAAAACCAAGGAGTATAAAGATGCTTTAAAAATTTTGGATGAGTTAGATGCTGAATTTGGTATTTCGGTAGAGCGAGATTTTATGCGTAACCAAATTTATGAAGCTACGGGCCGCAAAAAAGACCAGATTAAAAACTTAGAAGCACGTGTAGAAGATAATCCGGATAAAGAATCCAATTATCTGCAGCTCATCTTTCGCTATAGTGAAAACAACGAACAAGAAAAAGCGTTTGAAACGGCTAAAGAGCTGTTAAAAATCAATCCCAATTCCCAGATTGTTCATTTAGCATTATATAAGTTTTATTTGGATGATAACAATGCCGAAAAAGCAATTGAATCGATGAAAATTGTGGTTAAGAGCCCTGAAATAAAGCCAGAAGCAAAGCTTAAAGTGCTTACAGATTTTGTTCAGTTTGTTGGTAACAATCCGCAATATGAAGCCGATTTAGTAGAAGCAACAGCTTTAGTGGACAATAGTAATAGCAGCAAAACCCTTACAGAGCTTGGGCAATATTATTTAGTGAAAAGCAATAAACCGAAGGCTTTAGAGTATTTTGAATCAGCATTAAAAATTGATGGAGAAAACTTTAATGTGCTTCGAAATGTATTGTTACTTTACATAGATTTGCAAAAGTTTAATTTGGCAGAGAAAAAGAGCTATGAAGTGATTCAAAAATATCCAGCACAGCCGTTGTTTTATTTAATTAATGGAGTGGCATTAAATCAATTAAATCAACCCAAAAAGGCGGCCGATGTTTTAGAAACGGGATTGGATTTTATAATTGATGATAACAAAATGGAAATCGATTTTTATAATCAATTAAGTATATCATACAGCTTATTAAGCAATACAGCAAAAGCAAAAGCGTTTAGTGATAAAGTAAAACAATTAGAAACTTCAAATTAATGAACCTACTTAAGCACGCCGTTTTATTCCTTTTAGTTTTATTGGTATGTCAATGTAAATCTTCTAAAACTATTGATGGAGGTGAGGCAAATTTAAATTTAAACGCAAAACAACTTTTAAAAGAAAACGACAAAAAAACACCACACTTTAAAACACTACAATCTAAACTTAGAATAACCTATAGTCAAGACGGTAAAGAACAGTCTTATACTGTAAATTTTAGAGCAAAAAAAGACGAAGTGTTATGGATAAGTGCGGCGTTTTCGGTAGTAAAAGCATTAATTACTCCCGAAAAAGTGAGTTTCTATAATAAATTGGACAACACTTATTTTGAAGGTGATTATAAATATTTAAGTGATTTGTTGGGTACTGAATTGGATTTTCAAAAGGTTCAAAATTTACTATTAGGAGACGCTATTTTTAATTTAGATGCGAATACTTACGAAGTTTCGGTGACAGATGAAGCATACATTTTACAACCAAAACAACAGCGCGAACTGTTTGAGATTTTTTTTTTGTTAGACCCCGTTCTTTTCAAAATAAAATCGCAGCAAGTATCGCAACCAAAAGAATTTAGACACTTACAGATAGATTATTTATCGTATCAAGAAGTAGAAAAACAAACATTGCCCGAGCGTATAAAAGTTATTGCTGTTGAAGCCAATAATGAAACCATTATAGATTTAGAATTTAAAAACATTACTTTAAATGAAGATTTAGGTTTTCCGTATAAAATACCCTCAGGTTTTAAAGAAATAAAACTTTAATGTTACAAAATAAACAACCATTTAAAATAATATTACTGCTAAGCCTTATGTTTTGTAGTGCTTTTGTGTTTTCCCAAAGCGCAAAACAACAGGAACTTGAGGCACGTAGGCAAGAACTTCGTCTGGAGATTCAGAAAATAGCCCAATTACGCGCAGAAAACCAGAGTAAGCAAAAGTCGCAATTAACATTAATTCAAGATTTCAAACATAAAATAAGTGTGTTGGATAATTTGATTAAGGTCACCAACCAACAAGCCAATTTATTAACACGCGATATTAATTATAATCAAAGAAAAATATCGAGTTTGAGAGACGAATTAAAGGTTTTAAAGGAAGATTATGCTGCTATGATGGTGAAGTCTTATAAAAGCAAAAATCAACAAAGCAGAATCATGTTTCTGCTTTCTGCAAACGATTTTAAACAAGCCTACAAGCGTTTGCAGTATATGAAGCAATATACAGACCATCAAAAAGAACAAGGCGAAACAATTAAAGCAAAAACGGCCGAATTACAAGCCATTAATTTAGACTTGTTAAAACAACAAGAAACCAAGAAAAAACTGATTGCCGAAAATAGAGAAGTTCAAAAAACTTTAGAAGCTGAGCGTAAACAGCATGAAGAATTAATGAAGGCTATCAAGAAGAATCTGTCTGTTTATGCGGCTCAAATAAAACAAAAGCAACGAGAGGCCGATAGAATTGATGCTGAAATAGACCGAATTATTAAAGAAGCCATAGCAAAATCCAACAAAAAATCTGGAGCTACAACTACAAAAAGCTCTTCAGGGTTCGCTTTAACCCCAGAAGAAAAGGTTTTAGCTGCTAATTTTGTGGCGAACAAAGGCAAACTGCCTTGGCCAATAGAAAAAGGCTATGTAACGCTTGGTTATGGGACACAACCACATCCCATAGATCATTCATTAACCATTAAAAGTAATGGGGTAAGAATTGCTACCGAAAAAGGAGCCAAAGTACATGCCGTTTTTAATGGTGAAGTAAGTGCGGTACTTAAAATGAAAAACGTAAACCCCATTGTAATGATTCGTCATGGTGATTATTTAACCTTATATAAAAACTTATCTGAGGTTTATGTTAAAGAAGGTGATAAAGTAACTACCAAACAAGTAATTGGAGAGGTGTTTACAAATCCTTCAAATGGCGAAACCATTTTAAGTTTTTCAATTTCTAAAGGAACAGCTACCGAAAATCCAGCATCTTGGATTTTTAAAATGTGACGAAGTCTTGCTGAACTTGTTTCAGGATTTTATAAAATTCCTGCCTTTCGGCGGAGCTCAAGATAAACTTCAGCAGGAATCTTAGTATTTCAAATTTACAGAACTATTCAAACAATGCCTTTAGCTCTGTCGCTTCACTAGGTTTTATTTTTCCTGACAGCAACAAACTTAATTGTTTACGGCGTAAAGCGGCTTCAAAACGTTGTTTCTCGATGTCGGTTTCTGGCAGTACTTCAGGAACCAATACAGGCTTTCCAGTATCATTTACAGCCACAAATGTATAAATACCTTCGTTGGCTTTGGTACGCTCACCAGATTCTCTGTCTTCAATCCAAACATCAATAAATACTTCCATCGATGTTTTAAAAGCACGCGATACTTTAGCCTCCACGGTTACCACACTACCTAAAGGCACTGCTCTGCTAAAAGCGACGTGGTTTACAGATGCGGTAACAACAATACGTCTACTATGGCGTCTCGCCGCAATACTAGCAGCTCTGTCCATACGGGCCAATAGCTCGCCGCCAAAAAGGTTGTTTAAAGGGTTGGTTTCACCAGGTAAAACCATATCGGTAAGAATCGTTTTAGATTGTTCGGGTGTTTTTGCTTGCATCACAACATGTTTAATTATGTCGCAAAGGTAAAACGATTTTATAATTTAGGATGTCTTTTGGGATATAATACCATTTAAGCTTTGAAATGACCGCAATAAAACACCCTTTTTTCCTTTCTACTTCAAAATAAAATACAACCGTAGCTATGGCTATGCTTGAATTTTATTTTTCGTATAAAGAAAAAAATCATTCTTTTATTTTACAGTAATTTCAAAGATTAAATGGTATAATTATTCTACAACCAGGTCTAGATCCTTAACCAATAACCAAGCATCTTCGTTATGCGTTTTTCTTATGTCGCGCAACGCTTTTAAAGCCTCTTCAGCAGTTTTATAGCTACCATAAACAACTTCGTGTAAACCGTACTTGTTTACGCCAATAGTTCTGGCATTAAAACCTTGCTCTTTTAATTGGCTAATAATTAACTCGCAGTTATCTTCAACTCTAAAAGCACCTGCAATAACATGGTAATTGCCAGATTGCTTGGTAACATTTAAAGTAATGGCAGGAAGCGGATTTAAATTAAATGTAGCTTGTTCTATTTTAGCATCTAATTGCTGGAATGCCTCCTCTTGAGCGATTTGATTGTGCTGCTCAATTTGGTCTATATAATATTTAGACGATACCAATCCGCCTAAAGTTAAGGCTATGAATGCTACAGCAGCGTATTTAAAATATGGTTTGGCTTTGCGTTTTTCAGGAGTAATTGTTAACGGAATTACTTTTTCAATAGCTTCAACCTCTGTTTTATAAATTTCTCGAGAAACTTTTGGTGATACCAATTGAGATAAACCAAAAGAATCAGTTAAATAATTTAGTTGATAAATAGGTTCAAATAAAATTTTACCTTCGTTATTAAAGGTAATGTCACCAATATTTTTAAAGGTTATGGTTTCACCTTGTGTTAAATACGATTTTATAGCATGAACACGTTTTGCAATTTTATCAGTCGCAACTTCAAAAGGAATTTTTTCTACATCGGCTATATAATGAGCCAATAAACCATCATTCGTTTGAATCTGCTCATTAAACGACACCGTTTTTTTTGGTGGATAAAAGGTATTGGTAGCATCATCAATAGTTGCAGATGCACGTTGCGTTAAAAATGAACCAAACTCTGGTATGGTAACACACTCATATCTATAGAGTAAATCGCTTATGTAGGTTTCTAATTGCATAGAAACAAAGTTAAAAAATTATAGATATCGATAAAATATAGAACGAATTATTTATTAACAATGCCATATCAAACGGATACTTGGTTGAAGTTTAAACAAAAAATTAAATTTTATAAAGAACACAGGTATTTTTAAATCCCAATTATTGAGTAAAAATTCTTTTATTGCAGTTTCAAAATCAACACTATAGAATGACTGATAATGATTTGCTTTACACCTTAGCCTTACAACATGTACCAAATATTGGTGATATTACGGCCAAACGGCTTATTTCGCATTGCGGGACTGCAGAAGCTGTTTTAAAGGAAAAGAAACAAAATTTACTCAAAATTGATGGCATTGGAAGTGTTACTCTAAGTGATTTGAATAAAGCCAATCATTTAAAAGAAGCCGAAAAGGAAATCGATTTTATAAAAAACAACAATATAAACGTATCCTTTTTTAAAGAGGATAACTACCCCGAGAAATTAAAACATTGTATTGATGGGCCTATTATATTATTTCAAACGGGAAACATTCATTTGAAACAGCAGCGTATTATAAGTATTGTAGGGTCTAGAAAAATTACCACAAGTGGGGTTGCCTTTTGTGAAGACTTGGTAGAAAAACTAGCAATTTATAATCCAGTTATTGTTTCAGGGTTTGCTTATGGAACAGATATAACAGCACACAAAGCAGCTTTAAAGCACAATTTGCAAACCATTGGTTGCTTAGCACATGGTATGAACCAAATTTATCCAGCAGTACATAAAAAGTATATGGTTGATGTAGAGAAAAACGGTGGTTTTTTTACCGATTTTTGGAGTACTGATAATTTTGACAGAAACAATTTTTTAAAAAGAAACAGGGTTATTGCTGGTTTAAGTGAAGCAACTATTGTTATAGAATCAGCCGAAAAAGGTGGAAGCTTGGTAACCGCCGATATAGCAAATTCATATAACCGTGATGTGTTTGCGGTTCCGGGAAGAACTACCGATTTACAAAGTACAGGGTGCAATAATTTAATCAAGTATCAAAAAGCACATATGATGACTACAGCTTTGGATGTGCCTTATATTTTAAATTGGAAGTTAGAAGAAGAAAACAAACCAGCCATACAAAAACAATTATTTGTTGAGTTGGATGCTACCGAAAAAGTAATTTATAACTACCTAAAAGATAACGAAAAACAACAATTGGACATGATTGCTATTAATTGTGACCTGCCAATTTTTAAAATAGCCGGTGTGTTGCTGAATATGGAATTAAAAGGTGTTATTCGACCGTTACCGGGGAAATTATTTGAGGTTATCTAAAATTCCTGCGAAGGCAGGAATCTCATAAATTGTAATGTACTACTCTATATAATTTGAACTTTGGATAAAAGTTAAAGCTTATACTATTGATTCTTGAAAAAAATTTATCTCAAAAGTTTCTTATCCGATGTTAATGGAGCACTTTTTTATGCGACGACATAGGAAGGACGCATAATGTGTGTGGAATAGGTTTTGTTATATAAATTTTATAGCTTAACTTTGAGATATGACAGATGTAATTTATTCAATTGGGCATGGGAATAAAAGTATTGATTCATTTATTAATGAATTGAAAAAATATGATATTGAGTATTTATTAGATGTTAGAACTTCCCCAATGTCTAAATTTAATCCTCAATTTAATAGACCTCTGCTTGAAGAAGATCTAAAAAAGCATTTGATTACTTATATGTTTGCGGGAGAACAATTAGGTGGGCTACCCAAAGATCCAAGCTGTTACACAAATGGAAAAGTAGATTATTCTAAAATAAGACAAAAACCTTTTTTTCAAGACGCAATAAAAGTTTTAATTGAAGCAAATAAAGAGAACATGAAAATTGCTTTAATGTGTAGTGAGTCTAATCCTGCAGAGTGTCATAGAAGTAAATTGATAGGCCAAGAGTTATTAGAACATAATATTTCATTAAATCATATTGTATCAAATAAATTAAAAGATCAAAAAACAGTAATATATGAACTTACTAAGGGTAAGGGTCTTTCCAATTTATTTGAAGAAGAAGGCTTAACTTCTAGAAAAACATACATCTAAACATTTTATGAACTTTTATACAATTGGAGTTTATAACTTTAACGAAAAAGAATTCTTCCATAAACTAATTACTAATAAAATAGATGTATTTTGTGATATACGCCAAAGACGTGGAGTCAGAGGTTCAAAATATTCTTTTGTTAATAGTAAAAAACTTCAAAGCAAATTAAACGATTTAGGAATTAAGTATTTTCATTATCTAGATTTAGCTCCAACTACAGAAATTAGAGAGTTGCAAAAGGTAGCAGATTTAAAAAATCATGAGTTAAAAAGAGATAGAAAATCTCTAGGACAGGTATTCATCAATGAATATAAAAATCAGATTATTAATTATTTTAATTTTGCTGAATTTCTAGATGACTTAAAAAAGAACAATGCAAACAACGTTGTATTATTTTGTGTTGAAGAATCATATAATGCCTGTCATAGGTCAATAGTTGCGGAAAAATTGAGTAATGATTATAAGTTCAATATTAAAAACATCTAATATTGGAAGTACTTGTAACATCAAAAACTAGTTGGGGAAATTCTTATTGTATTGGAGGGCTAGAAATAGCAACTAATAGATTTGTTAGATTAATGACAACAATCGGTAGCTATCAACCTTTAACTGCTCCTTACCAAATTGGACAAGTATGGGATTTAGACTATCACAATAATCCAGCTGCACCACCACATATTGAAGATGTATGGATATATAGAAATAATGGTCTTATCAGAAATATACCCAACATTATTAATTACATTAGTCAAAATTGTTTAGTTTGGGATGGTGATTTTAATGTATTATTTGGAGGACTTTTAAGATGGACTGGAAATGGAAGTGGTCATATAAATAATCCAAATAATTTACCAAATAATAGTGTTGGGTTTTGGATTTGTGATAGAGATTTGACTTATGATGGAGCAAAATATTATATCTACAATAGAGGTTTCCTTCAAACAAATAAAAGATTACCTTATAAAGGCGTGTTGCCAGCAATTCCTGTAATTCCAGCGGGAACTTTGATTAGGGTTTCACTTGCAAAATGGTTTCCTAGTGAGCATGTTGAATCTAGGTGTTATCTTCAATTATCTGGTTGGTATTAAGTTAAGTAAATGAGCCCCCTTTTTTCTTAAAAATTTGTTATTTACTTTTAAGATGACAAGATTCCTGCCTGCGCAGGAATTAATACCCAACCTTTTCCCTAACACGTTTCAAAACATCATTAGCAACCAATCTAGCTTTTTCAGCACCAATAGCTAATGCGTCATCAATTTCGTTAAGATTGTTCATGTAGTAATTATAGCGTTCGCGTTGGGTTTTAAATGTTTCAACAATTAATTCAAATAAGGCTTGTTTGGCATGCCCATAACCATAATTACCATTTTCATAATTGGCTTTCATGGTTTTAATTTGTTCTTCGTTTGCCAACAAACTATAAATAGCAAAACAGTTACAGGTACTCCAGTCTTTAGGTTCTTCAAGCGGTGTGCTATCGGTTTGAATGGTCATTATCTGTTTGCGTAGTTTTTTATCGTCTAAAAAAATGTTGATGGTGTTGTCTCTACTTTTACTCATTTTTTCGCCATCGGTACCTGGAATAAGCATGATGTTTTCCTCCACTTTTCCTTCGGGCAAAACAAAAACGTCTCCCATTTTCGCATGAAAACGAGACGCTACATCGCGGGTCATTTCAATATGTTGCAATTGGTCTTTCCCCACAGGAATTATTTCGGCATCATACAATAAAATATCGGCAGCCATAAGCATGGGATAGAAAAATAAACCTGCGTTTACATCTTCCAATCTATCAGCTTTATCTTTAAAACTATGCGCTAATGTTAAGCGTTGGTAAGGGAAAAAGCAGCTTAAATACCAGGACAACTCAGTAACTTGCGGAATATCACTTTGTCTATAAAACACCGTTTTTTCAATATCCAATCCAAACGCCAACCACGTAGCCGCTACCGAGTAGGTGTTTTGTTTTAGTGTTTCGGCATATTTAATTTGGGTTAAGGTATGTAAATTGGCAATAAATAAAAACGATTCGTTTTCAGGGCTGTTTGCCATTTTTATTGCGGGCATCAATGCGCCTAAAATATTTCCTAAATGTGGTGTTCCCGTACTTTGTATGCCTGTAAGTATTCTTGCCATATTTTCATTCCCACGAAAGTGGGAATCTCATTAAAGTTAATATCAAGTTTTCTTTGTCGAGCAAAGGTAATTTTTTTAATAGAATTGCTCAATACAATTATGTATTTTTGGGTTCGATGAAGTTTTTTAAATATCTATTCTGGATTTTATACCGCATTTGGTTCTACATACTTGTAGCAATGCCAATACTTATTATGTTTCCCATACTTTTAATTTCCATTTTAAAGGAATCGTGGTATCCATTCTTTTTTAAATTGGCTCGTATTTGGGCTAAAATAATTTTAATTGGTATGGGCTTTAATTGGAAGATTGAAAGTGAGCAAACGCCCGAAAAAAGTAAAAGCTATATGTTTATTGCCAATCATACTTCTATGACAGACATTATGCTTATGTTGGTTTCGGTGAAAAACCCGTTTGTTTTTGTTGGAAAAAAAGAGCTGACTAAAATTCCGTTATTTGGATTTTTCTATAAGCGTACCTGTATTTTGGTTGATAGAAGTTCCGAAAAAAGCAGAAAAGCCGTTTTTTTAAGAGCACAGAAACGATTGAAAACAGGGGTAAGTATTTGTATTTTTCCCGAAGGCGGTGTGCCAGAAGAACATATTGTGTTAGACGAATTTAAAGATGGTGCTTTTCGGCTGGCCATTAACCATCATATTCCTATTGTACCAATAACTTTTGCAGATAACAAAAAGCGACTTTCCTATACCTTTTTTAGCGGAAGTCCTGGGATAATGCGTGTAAAAATCCATGATTTTTTATTGACCGATAATTTAAAGGTTGAAGACACCAAAGCTTTAAATAAAAAGGCCTGGAACATTATTTTCAAACAATTACAAACCTTCAATGAATAAAAAAAACTGCTCTGGGGGGAGCAGTCTTTTTCGATATTAATTTCCGAGCTTAATGAAAATCAATACCCAGATCTAACCAAAAACCTAGAATTTAATGGTGAATCCGGTATAAACACCTATAAAAAACGGTGTAAAATTACCAGAAGTATTATTAAACGTATTAATTTGATATTTAAACATAGGCTCTAAATTCAAATCTATTTTTTTAGAGACCTGATAGTTAAAGCCAACACCAAAATTAGCACTATAGCTTACTTTATTTATATTGTTTGCTTCTCCCAAAAAGGTTCTTGTACCACCTTCGGCTTCAGAAAATATTTTATTATCACTTAAAAAGAACGAACTAAAGCCGCCAATAACATTAACACCCAATTTATTGCTAACAAGGGCGTACTGAATTTCTAAAGGCACCTCAATATAGCCTAAAGCTTGATTGATAGAGGTGTTTGTTGTTGCAAAAGCTTCGGGTTTTGCATTTAAAGTTTCACCACTAATTACCGAAACATTATCGGAGGCGTTACTTGTGCTCACATTAACATTTTGTAGGTCACGCGTACTGGAACTTACTCCCAACGATTGATAAACAATTACATTGTTGGTATTATAACCCAAGTTCACTTTGTTGATACCCGAACGTATCTTTATTTTATCGTTAACAACATAACTAGCACTAATACCATAACTCATATTAACTTCCCCTGTTTTAGAGTTGTTGTTAAATTGTGGGTCTATGGACGAACCTTCGCCCAAACTATTAAAATAAATAGGCGCTGCATTTGGAGTAATACGCCATTTGTTTTTGTTTTTCTCATTTTCAACAACATCTTTATTGCTGTCTAAGGCTTCTTCTATGGTCAATGAATTTTTTTCCTTGTTTTCAGCCTTTGCAATAGCAGTGCTGTCTTTTGAAGCATTATTAATTAATTCTTTGGCTTTTTCGGTGTTGATTAGTGATTCTCTGTTTTTCGGTGTTTCGTTTTTATTTTCAGAATTATTAGTAACAGCGGTATTTGTTGATTTATTTTTTTCTTCGGAATTTGAAGCAAAAGCATGATTGTTTGAGGTTGTTATACTGTTTTTTATATTCGATTTTTTATTTGAGGCTATATCAGATTGATGCGTGCTTTTATTTTTATTGGTTGAAGAAGAAGTATTTGCTATGGATGGTTCTTGAGATTCTTTAGTTGTATTTGATGCAACTTTAGTGTTATTTTGAGAATCATTTTCTAAACTGTTTTGTACGGGATTATCATTTTCAACAGCAATTTTAGTGTCATTTGAAGGGTTTGAGCTTCGTGTCTGAGCATCTTCAGTGTCAACCACTTTAATTGGGTTGGTGTTTTCTTTATTGAAAAAATAAGTGCCACCAACAGTTAATAGCAATGCTAATAGCGCTGCAACACCTGCGTATTGCCACCATATGGGTATGATACGGCGCTTTTTCTTGTCTTGGTTAAGTTCTGCTTCAATGTTTTTCCAAACGGCATTGCTAGGAGTCGCTTCAAAATCTTTAAAGTGTTCTTGAAATAACCTGTCTATGTGTTTTTTATCACTCATCTATAATGATTGTAAACTTTGTGTTGATTTGTAATCTTCAATAGTCTGTTTCAAAATTTGTCTAGCACGTGCTAAATTGGATTTTGAAGTGCCAATGTTTATATCTAGCATATCTGCTATGTCTTTATGAGAATAACCATCCAGCACATATAGGTTAAAAACCAATCGATACCTATCTGGTAATTCTTGAATGATTCGTAAAAGATAGTCGATAGAGATAGACTCCTCATCAACGTCTAATTCAACTTCATCAATGACATTTTCATTTATAATATCAAAAACCTTTTCGCTTCTATACTTTTGTAATACGGTATTTATGGTAACCCGCTTTAACCAGCCCTCAAAAGAGCCTTTGTTTTTATACTGATCAATTTTTTTGAAAATTGTTATAAACGCGTCTTGCAGATTATCTTCTGCTTCGGCATAATTACGCGAATACTTTAAACACACAGAGAAAAGTTTGCTCGAAAAGAGTTTATACAATTCACTTTGCGCTTTAGTATTATTTATTTTGCAACTTTCTATGAGTTGATCTAAACTCAAAATTAAACACGGGATTAATTAATACTTAAACTTACTCTGCTACTACTGGCACTTCAATAATTAAGTATTGATCTTCTCCATTTTCATCCTCGCCTTGCCAAAACTTGAAAATGTAAGATCCGTTACTTGTAACAATAAAGTTAAAAGTAGCGTCTTCCGTAACATTATCCAAAGTTTCGCAATTATCATTTTCATAAACCAATGTTATTGGTGCCACAGTACGCTCATTTAGGTTTTTAGAATAATAAAATTCTTTAAAAATATGACATGCTGTGGGTTTTAAATACGTCACCGTTATAGGATATGTTTCTCCTAATACAAACTCACTAGGGATATCCACGCTCTCTACCGGTAAAACTTCAAAGCCATAGTTACTATTGCTATCATCATCTATGCTGCAAGAGACTAGTAAAACTAAAGCTAAACTTAGGGCAATTAACTTTTTCATGGATTATTTTTCTTTTTTGTTTTTAATACATAGATGCATTGACACCCAAAAGGTTGCGTATTGAAACAAAAAAATCCCGAATTATCGGGATTTTTTAAACTATTCTGAAGCCGAAGCGGCTTTGGCTATTTTTCTAACCTTGGCTTCGAGTTCATCCATGAGTTCTGGATTGTCTTTTATGAGTGCTTTTACAGCATCCCTACCTTGGCCCAGTTTTGTTTCTTCATAACTAAACCAAGAGCCACTTTTTTTAATAATTTCGTTTTCAACAGCAATGTCTAAAACCTCTCCAACTTTGCTTATACCTTCACCGTACATAATGTCAAATTCGGCTGTTTTAAATGGCGGTGCTACTTTGTTTTTAACCACTTTTACGCGGGTTTTATTACCTGTAACATTACCATCGGTTTCTTTTATTTGAGTAGAACGACGAATATCTAACCTCACCGATGCATAAAACTTTAGAGCATTACCACCCGTTGTGGTTTCTGGGTTACCAAACATAACGCCAATTTTTTCACGTAACTGATTGATAAAAATTACGGTACAATTTGTTTTGCTAATTGAAGCTGTTAGCTTTCTTAAGGCTTGAGACATTAAACGTGCATGTAATCCCATTTTAGAATCACCCATTTCGCCTTCAATTTCACTTTTTGGTGTTAAGGCTGCCACAGAATCGATTACGACGATATCAATGGCCCCAGAACGGATTAAATTATCTGTAATTTCCAAGGCTTGCTCACCGTTATCTGGTTGGGAAATTATTAAGTTTTCTAAGTCTACGCCTAATTTTTCAGCATAAAATCTATCAAAAGCATGCTCTGCATCAATAAAGGCCGCAATGCCACCAGATTTTTGTGCTTCGGCAATAGCATGTAACGTTAGGGTTGTTTTTCCCGACGATTCCGGTCCATAAATCTCAATAACACGTCCGCGTGGGTAACCGCCAACGCCTAAGGCAATATCCAAACCAAGAGATCCCGATGAAATGGCATCCACATCAACAACTGCTTGATCGCTCATTTTCATTACAGTGCCTTTTCCGTAGGCTTTGTCTAATTTATCTAATGTAAGTTTTAGTGCTTTTAATTTAGCTTCTTTTTCGCTGCTCATTTTATTTTTATTTTCTAAAGTAATGAACGCTAAAATAGTATAAGTTTCGTCATCATACAATTTTATAACGCAACCTTTATAAACATTTTGCATCTAATAATAAATAGTGGGAAGATATTGCTATGAAACACCCATGAGAAAAAAGCTTCACGCGTATGAGCATAATTTATAATGGGTGTTACATCTGACAATTAAAAAAACATTAAAATATGCAGATGAAACAAATATTAAGAATGCTTTAAACGCAGACTAACTCAAACTATTTCTGGAAGCACTTATTACTTAATAGTAATAGGTGCTTTTTTTTGAGCTTAAATTGGGTGTTTTTTTTTAAAATCGTACTTTTGTCCCTTTAAAATATTCTTTAACCTTAAAAAATTAGTATAGCATGCAACTGTACAATAAATTAAGTGCAAAAGAAAGGGCAGAATTAATCGATAAAACAGGCAAGAATCGATTAACACTTTCTTTTTATCAGTACGCCAAAATCGATAACCCTCAAACCTTTAGAGACCATTTGTTTTTAACCTGGGACGCATTAGATGTTTTAGGTAGGATTTATGTTGCCCATGAGGGTATTAACGGTCAATTATCATTACCTGCCGATCGTTTTAACGAATTTAAAGCCCATTTAGATAGTATCGATTTTTTAAAGGATATTCGTTTGAATGTTGCTGTAGAGCAAGACAATAAATCGTTTTTAAAACTGAAAGTGAAAGTGCGTAACAAAATTGTTGCCGACGGTTTAAACGATGATACGTTTGACGTTACCAATAAGGGCATTCACTTAAAAGCTGAAGAATTTAATCAGTTTATTGAAGATGAAAACACGGTTTTGGTTGATATGCGAAACCACTACGAAAGTGAAATAGGTCATTTTAAAAATGCGATAACACCCGATGTTGACACCTTTAGGGAATCGTTGGATATTATTGAAGACGATTTAAAAAACCATAAAGAAGATAAAAATTTAGTGATGTATTGTACTGGTGGGATTCGTTGCGAAAAAGCCAGTGCCTACTTTAAACATAAGGGGTTTAAAAATGTGTATCAGTTAGAAGGTGGTATTATTGAGTACACAAGACAAGTAAAGGAATCCAACCTCGAAAATAAGTTTTTAGGACAAAATTTCGTGTTTGACGAAAGACGTGCCGAACGTATTAGTGAAGATGTTATAGCAAACTGCCATCAATGCGGTAAACCGTTCGACGTGCATACCAATTGCGCAAACGATGCTTGTCATCTTTTGTTTATTCAGTGCGACGCATGTAAAGAAGAAATGAACAATTGCTGCTCAACAACCTGTAAAGAGATACACGCGCTTCCTTACGAAGAACAAAAAGAACTCAGAAAAGGGCAGGGCAACAGCAACGATATCTTTAAAAAAGGACGTGCAGACCATTTGTCTTATAAAAAAGATTTAAGGAATATTTTCGACCATTTCAATACTAATAAATAGTTGCGACATGCAAAAAATTGAATTAATGGCTCCCGCAGGGAACTTTGAGTCCTTGCAAGCTGCTTTAGACAATGGTGCAGATTCTATATATTTTGGGGTCGAACAACTTAATATGCGTGCCAGGGCATCTATTAATTTTACTTTAGACGATTTACCAGAAATAGCAAGACGTTGTGAAGCCAAAAACGTTCGAACGTATTTAACTTTAAATACTATCATTTACGATCACGATTTATCTATTGTAAAAACATTAATCAGTAAAGCAAAAGACGTTGGGATTACAGCCGTAATTGCCATGGATCAAGCGGTTATAATGACAGCAAGGGAAATTGGTATGGAAGTGCATATTTCCACTCAAATAAATATAACCAATATTGAAACGGTTAAGTTTTATGCCCTATTTGCCGACACGATGGTTTTAAGTCGAGAGTTAAGTTTAAGACAGGTAAAAAAAATTACGGAGCAAATAGAAAAAGACCAAATAAAAGGACCTTCGGGGAAATTGGTTGAGATAGAGGTTTTTGGTCATGGTGCACTTTGTATGGCGGTTTCCGGTAAATGTTACATGAGTTTACATTCGTATAATTCATCGGCAAACAGAGGGGCTTGCAAGCAAAATTGCAGAAAAAAATATACGGTTATCGAGCAGGAAACTGGTTTTGAAATGGAACTGGATAACGAGTACATTATGTCGCCAAAAGATTTATGTACTATCGATATTTTAGACCAAGTAGCCGATGCAGGTATTAAAGTATTAAAAATTGAAGGTCGTGGTCGCGCCCCAGAATATGTAGCTAAAGTGATTAAGTGTTACAGACAAGCCATCGATAGTTTAGAAAACAAAACCTTCGAAAAGGAAAAAGTAATTCTGTGGATGCAAGAACTTGAAAAAGTATATAACCGCGGATTCTGGAATGGCTATTATTTAGGTCAGAAATTGGGCGAATGGAGTGAAGGTTCTGGGTCGCATGCAACACAAAAGAAAGTTTATATAGGCAAAGGCACGCACTTTTTCCCGAAACCTCAAATTGGAGAGTTTAAAATTGAAGCTTACGATATTACGGTTGGCGATACTATTTTAATTACAGGACCAACTACTGGCGCTAAAGAACTTGAGGTAGCAGAAATGATGGTAAATGATACAAAATTATCAAAAGGAACAAAAGGAGATCTGGTAACGATTCCACTTGGGTTTAGAATACGTCCTTCAGATAAATTATATAAAATAGTAGAAAATAAAGTAGAAGCTTAATGGTTGTTATTACTTTACAACGCAATAAATGTATTGGTTGCAATTACTGTGTGGAATTTGCACCAAAACAGTTTCAAATGTCTAAAAAAGATGGAAAAACGGTGTTGTTACATGCTGTGGATAAAAAAGGGTTTTTCACGCTAAAGTCTAACGACCATACTATTTTAGAGGCTTGCGAAACCGCTTCAAGAGCTTGTCCGGTAAAGATAATAGACGTAAAAGACATTTAATTTTTATTCGATTTAAATAGTCTATATAATAATCTTATCTTTACCTTTTAAAAATAATTATAAACCTTCATTCGTAATAAGTTAATTATTAACGAATTCAATATATAAAAACATATGGCTTGTAACAGTTGTTCAACTGGTAAAGACGGTCAACCTAAAGGATGTAAAAATAATGGCACTTGCGGCACCGATAGTTGTAATAAACTAACGGTTTTCGATTGGTTAGCCAACATGTCGCTTCCTAGAGGCGAGAAACCATTTAGTTGGGTTGAAGTACGTTTTAAAAACGGAAGAAAAGAATACTATCACAACACTGATAATTTAACGTTAAGTATAGGTGATGTTGTGGCTACACAAGCCCCATCGGGTCATGATATAGGAATGGTTACCCTTGTGGGAGAATTGGTGCGTGTTCAAATGAAACGCAAAAACATTTCAGAAACCCCCGAGGAAATTCTTAAAATTTACCGAAAAGCAAGTCAGAAAGACATCGATATTTGGAAAGAGGCACGCGATAGAGAAGATCCTATGAAGGTGCGCGCACGTCAATTTGCGATTGATTTAAAGTTGCAGATGAAAATTTCTGATATTGAGTTTCAAGGTGATGCCAGTAAAGCAACCTTTTATTACACCGCGGAAGAGCGTGTGGATTTTAGAGAGCTTATTAAGGTTTTCGCACGAGAGTTTAGAACACGTATTGAAATGAAACAAGTCGGGTTTCGTCAAGAAGCATCAAGACTTGGTGGTATTGGCTCTTGTGGGCGCGAATTATGTTGCTCTACTTGGTTAACAGATTTCCGTTCGGTAAGTACCTCGGCAGCCCGTTACCAGCAATTGTCCTTAAACCCGTTAAAATTAGCAGGACAATGTGGCAAACTTAAATGTTGCTTAAATTATGAGTTGGATAGTTACCTTGATGCTTTAAAAAGTTTCCCGAAAACCGAAATAAAACTGCAAACCGAAAAAGGAACTGCAGTATGTCAAAAAACCGATATTTTTAAAGGGCATATGTGGTATGCCTACGAAGGTGAATGGGCTAATTGGCATAAAATAACTACCACACAGGCAAACGAAATCATTGCTTTAAACAAGAAAAACCAAAAGGTCGCTAGCTTGGAAGAATACGCTTCAGAACTTACCGAAGAAAATACTAAAACCGAGTTTGGAAACGTTGTAGGTCAAGATAGTTTAACACGTTTTGATAGTCCAAAACCTAATAAAAAACGTAAAAGCAATAAGAACCGAAACAATAGAAACAAGAATAATAAACAAAAACCCCAAAAGAATAAAGATGCTGCGAAATAATGTGTTGCTGTTTTTATTATTAGTTTCTTTTGTGTTTACATCTTGTGATCCTAATCGTGTTTTTGATGTATATCAATCGGTACCGAATAAGTGGCATAAAGACTCTGTCGTTAGTTTTACTATAACACCACCAGACTCTATAAACGCCTACAATTTATTTGTAAATTTAAGAAACACCAATGCCTATAAATACAACAATTTATTTCTAATTGTTGAAATGGCATTTCCGCACGGAAAAACAGTAAAAGACACTTTAGAATATAAAATGGCAGACCCATCAGGGAAATTTTTAGGCACTGGCTTAACAGATATTAAAGAGAATAAGCTTTGGTATAAAGAGCAAGTTGTTTTTAAAGAAAAAGGAAATTACGTAGTCAATATTCAACATGCTATGAGAGAAAATGGAAAAGTTAATGGCGTTGTAGAGCTTGAAGGTATTACCGATGTTGGTTTCAGAATTGAAAACCTAGTAAAAAATAACGATTAACTAAATATCACTTCGAGTGATTCTAATTTTATGAGAATTGTATCGAGAAGTATTTAATATAAAGAGTTAAATGGCAACAAAAGAACAAACACCAAAAAACCAAGACTTTTCAAAATACATCCGTTGGTTTTGGATGTTATTTGCAGGAGGTATCCTGTTCGCAGTATTAATGTTTTTATTAGCCTCTTGGGGCCTTTTTGGTGAGATGCCAGACCATACGGTTTTAGAAAACCCTAAAATAAATTTAGCTGCCGAAATTATTTCTTCTGATGGAAAAACCATAGGTAAATTCTATTTAAACGATAATAGAACACCTGTTGAGTATGACGAATTACCCCAACATTTAGTTGATGCTTTATTGGCCACTGAAGATGCACGTTTTCACAACCATTCGGGTATTGATGCTTTTGGCACCTTAAGAGCCATTGTGAAATTAGGTAGCGGCGGTGGTGCCAGTACGATCTCGCAACAATTAGCAAAACAACTCTTTCATGGTGAAGGTTCTAAAAATAAATTAGGCAGGATAACCCAAAAAATTAAAGAATGGATTATTGCTACCCGTTTAGAGCGCCAGTACACCAAAGAAGAGATTATCGCCCAGTATTTTAATATTTATGATTTTTTAAATAATGCCGATGGTATTAGAAGTGCTGCTAGAATTTATTTTGGAAAGGAACCCAAAGATTTAGATTTAAAAGAATCCGCTATGTTAGTGGGTATGTTTAAGAATTCATCATTATTCAACCCTAGAAAACGTCCAGAGCTAACAAGAGAAAGAAGAAATGTGGTTTTGGCGCAAATGGAAAAATATGATTTTATAGACGAGAAAGTGAAAGACTCGCTTCAAAAAACGGATTTAGATTTAAACTATTCACCAGAATCACACCGTGAAGGTATTGCCACTTATTTTAGAGGCTATTTAGATGGTTTTATGAAAGACTGGATAAAAAACAACCTAAAACCAGATGGTAGTAAATGGAATTTATACAATGATGGTTTAAAAATTTATACGACCATTGATTCACGCATGCAAGAGTATGCTGAAGATGCTGTAGAACAGCACATGTCTAGGTTACAAACTGCTTTTTTTAGCCAAAACACACCTCAAAAAAACCCAACGGCTCCGTTTATAGATTTATCTAAAGAAGAAATAGATGCGTTATTAAAAAATGCTATGAAACAATCGGAGCGTTGGAGAAAAATGAAATACGATTTAGGGAAATCGGATAAAGACATTCAAGCTTCCTTTTATAAGCCTACCGAAATGTCTGTTTTTGCTTGGAAAAAAGGAAAAGCTACTGAGGTGGATACTATTATGAAACCTATAGACTCCATACGTTATTATAAAACCTTTTTAAGAACAGGTATGATGGCTATGGATCCTCAAACAGGGCATGTAAAAGCTTGGGTAGGCGGTATTAATTATAGACATTTCCAATATGATATGGTTAAACAAGGGAAACGTCAAGTAGGTTCTACTTTTAAACCATTTGTTTACGCAACAGCTATAGACCAGTTGCATTACTCGCCCTGTAATGAATTTTCAGACTCACCTTTTTGTATAGAAAAAGGTAAATACGGAAATATAGAGGATTGGTGCCCTAAAAACTCTGGAGGAGAATATGGTGGTACAAGAACTCTAAAAAATGCTTTAGCAAACTCTGTTAATACTATTACTGCGCGGTTAATGGATCAAGTAGGGCCACAACCAGTAATCGATTTAGTTAAAAAATTGGGTGTAGAATCCAATATTCCTGCCGTACCGTCTATTGCATTAGGGACTGCAGATTTAAGTGTTTACGAAATGGTAGGTGCTTATGCAGCGTTTGCCAATAAGGGTGTTTACACAAAACCGGTAATGGTTACCACTATTGAAGATAAAAACGGTACCATTCTATATCAATTTAAACCAGAAACGCGCGATGTTTTAGGAGATGAAGAGGCATATGTAACCATAAAACTTTTAGAAGGTGTGACCCAATCTGGTTCTGGTGCTAGATTGAGATGGACAAGTGCCCCCGATAAATTTTACAAAGAAGTAATTACAGGCTATCCGTACGGGTTTACGAACCCTATTGCTGGAAAAACAGGAACTACTCAAAACCAAAGTGATGGTTGGTTTATGGGCATGGTGCCTAATTTAGTAACAGGTGTTTGGGTAGGTGGAGATGATAGGTCTATACATTTTGCAGGTATAAAATATGGGCAAGGAGCTGCGATGGCATTACCAATTTGGGGGTCCTTTATGAAAAAATGTTATGAGGATAAAACATTAGATGTTTCTACGGGTAATTTTGAAGCGCCTTCTAGTCTTTCTATAAATGTAGATTGTTCTAAAGTATCTGAAACCAATAATGATGGGGGCTCTAGTAGTACACCAGATGATTTGAATTTTTAGCAATAAATTCCTTTTGAGCGCAATATTGGTGCCCAGGATGTTGTTGTGCCTTTTGTGCTTGAGTATAAGAATTCATGTTAATACATTGCTTGAGACAAGAGCTATAACTTAATTTTTATTTTGCCACGATGTTCCAAGAACGAATAACAAAATAGGTTTTTGACAACACTTAAAAGTAAGGTTAAACCATACTATTGGTAAGGCTATCAAATTATTTAAAAGAACGAGAGGAACATTATAAAATCGTTGAAGAGCGTATAAAAACATCCTTCAGGTGAAACCAAAGGGAAAAGCAGAGATGAAGTAAAAAGCGAGATTAAGAAGAAATACAAGTTTAGTCTTTAGCATGGTAATGTACGCCACGACCTGAACCAGTTGTTAATATAAAACCTTCCCGTACCAAATACTGTAAATCCTTTTTTAGTGTATTTCTTGAATAATCAGGCAAATCTTCTTCCAAATTCTTTATTTGGATGGTTTTGTTTTTGCCAATATAATCCAATACTTGTTTTTGTCTATCGTTCGTGCTGCTTTTTAGGTTATTGTAGATCTCGTATTTGGTCTTTAATTTTTCGGTAAGGTCAATAAGACAATCTAAAAAGAAAATCACCCAGCGATCCAGTATTTCATCATCACTACCTCTGTGTTTTTGGGTTTCCATTAGTACACGATAGTACATGTCCTTTCTGTTTTCAATAACATGTTCAAAGGACACATATTCTATAAAATTATAATTTTGTTTTAGTAACATAAATGTAGTTAGCAAACGTGATAATCTGCCATTACCATCCTGATAGGGGTGAATGGATAGGAATTCATATACAAATATGGATGTTATCAATACGGGATGCAATTTCTTTTCTTCCAATTGCTCATTGGTCCATACGATTAAATTGTGCATTTCAACTGCGGTTAAATGAGGCTCGGTAGTCCTGAATATAACTTTTTGATCGCCATCGGGATAATTGGCTACAACTTGATTAGAAAGGTTTTTATACTGTCCTTTATGGCGTTGGTCTTTACTGCTGTATTTTAAAAGTATAGAATGTAATTGGTGCAGGTAACGCTCTGAAAGATCTATATCCTCATAATGTTCTAATATAAGCTCCAATGCTTCATAATAGCCTACAACCTCTTGTTCTTCTCGTTTATCCAATTTATCTATCTGAACCGATTTAAGCAATTGCTTTACTTCTTCATCGGTCAGGGTCGCTCCTTCAATTCTGGTCGATGAGCCAATGCTCTGGATGGTGGCAATATCTCGTAGTTCCTTTAGGTAACGCTTCTCTTTGTTCTCTATAAGGTTCCAGCCACCTTTAAAGGTATCCACAACGCCTAGTTTTTGTATGATATCCTGAAATATTGTAGGTTGAAACGCTATTTTTTTAGATATATCCATTTTGTATCCAATTTTATCCAATTACAAATATATGTAATTATTCTTTTGGATATATCCAATTCGTATCCGATTTTATCCAATAATATAATTATTGAGTTAAAAGAAGTAAATATGCGTATTTACAAAGTTTTATAGATAGAACTCATGTATTTAGAGTTCTGTTTAGATTGTCCTAAAGTGTCTGAAACCAATAATGATGGGGGCTCTGATAGCACACCAGATGATTTGAATTTTTAGCAACCCGTTTTATAATTTTTTAATAGACAAAAACCACTCTTCGGAGTGGTTTTAGCTATTCAGTATACAAGGACGTCATTTTAAACAAATTTGTAACTATTTTTTTCTATGGGTTCTTCTTTTCTCCATAAATAAGCCTTAATTTTAATAGTAGTGATTTTCTTCTACAATTTTAGTCTGGAGATTGTCCATAACCTATTCTGTCTTTAAATCATCAACTTACGCACTTTCCGTGGTAGTTCTAAAAAAACAGCACCCCTAAAATATATTAAGAGTACTGCTTAGATTATTGTATAACTGTTTCATTTTCATTTGATTAACTTATATGGGACAGCTTGTTTTAAAATGTGCTTGGGAATAGCAGGGTAACACAAACGACCTCAACTAATGTTTTCCTAGTAAAAACCACAACTTTTACGTTGTGGCTTTTAACTCTTGGTTTATTTCTTACTCGTTACGGCACGGAAAACATTTCCGCGCTAGCGGGGGCATCCTCATATTCAATACCATTATACTTCCTTTTGAGTGCTATATTAGAAGACGTTGGATTACTATTATACCCATGATGCTTTATACCAAAAGGATAGTAGTTGTTCTCCTCTACGATTTCCAGACCAAGTTGGGTTAAGCTTACATCATCTAATGTAAAATAAGAAGCCGTACCTGAAAAAGTTTCTACTAGAATCCTTAGACTGTGTCCTGTATACTGCATGGTATGGCTAAAATCAAATGTCCCGGTTTGCAGGTCACTTGTCTTAGTGTAAGATGGGGATCGCGAGCAACAACCCAATTACCTACTTTATATTAGAAATGCTGCATTTATAATTTTCTCCAGCATTTTTAAGTATAAATTTTCTCTCCCAAAAAGGCTTTTCATTATCTTCATCTAAAAAAATAATCAATTTCAAAAAGGAATTATCTAACTCACAAACTTTTGAATAAAAAGGTTGATATGTGTCTTGCGAAATAAAAAATTCATTATTTAACAGCAATTGTATTTCTCCTCTTACAATCAAATCATAATCTAATTCGAAAGTATTTTGATTATATTCATTTTGACATTCAATGACAACATCTTCCCAAGAGTCTAACAAATCCTTTAAAGATTTAAAGTTACTTCTAATATTTAAATTTTTAATTAAGTCCTCTATACTCATCATATTAATATTTTTGAACTTGCTTAATAAAGTAATTCAATGCTTTATTACCTGAAGTTTCTATTTTATAAAATGTTTGTACTATCCCATTGGTATCAGCAACACCAAAATGCCCTGTCTTTAAATTCATTTTAAATATAGTTCCTTGTTTATTTATATATGTAGCAAAATTGGGGCCATTACTATTAAAAAATTTTTGCGCTCCTTTTATGTATGAAGAAAAACTACCAAATTCTCCTGCCAAACTTCCTCCACTAGCAATAACTTTCCAAGACTTAGTCTTCCACATATATTTTAAATTTTTTACATGTTTCGCATAATGTATGAATCCTTTAGCTGTTGAAGCAAATCTGTATTGTGCTGCCCCAGGTGTGAAAAATGTCAAAAGGAATGGAATTTCTGTTCTGGATAAAAAATTACCATGGGTTAGATATCCATCATTATCAACATAATAGTTTCTTCCACCAAGATTAATTTTTCTACTGGTACTTCCATCCAAAAAAGTAAAAAAACTATCTGCAATAGAGCCTTCAATTGCTGGCAATACTTGTATTAAATTTTCATGAAGACTATAAGGGTCAATACAATCATCACAGCCGTCCTTTAGATCACCAACAGTAACTGACACATTTCTACTCTGTTCAAAACTATAAGCATTATTAGTATTCCTTTGCTCCCTCATAGCATCAAAACCACCACCTCCTGGTCGAGACAACTCCATCCATTGGTCGTTGGTTAAACCATCTGCACCTACAGAGTCAGCACCACTAGGGTCTGCGATTGTCCATAACCTATTCTGTCTTTAAATCATTAACTACGCACTTTCCGTGGTAGTTCTAAAAAAACAGTACCCCTAAAATATATTAAGAGTACTGCTTAGATTATTGTATAACTGTTTCATTTAGTTCCCTTATATGAGACAGCTTGTTTTAAAATGTGCTTGGGAATAACAGGGTAACACAAACAATCTCAACTAATCTTTCCTAGTAAAAAACCACAACTTTTACGTTGTGGCTCTTGACTCTTGTTTTATTTCTTACTCGTTACGGCACGGAAAACATTTCCGCGCTAGCGGGGGATTTATACTAACCATATTACGGAACAGCGGGATTATTTTCCCAATCACTAATATGTTTGAACACATAACCATTTTCATATGCAACAGATATCAAGCCTTTATGCCTTATACTAGGTTCAATCCAATATACATCTGCCATATAGCCATACTCAGGTTTAGGAAGAATGGTATCTGGATAACGCATATAACAATATACTAACCAGTCTTTGAAATTAAGCTCTTTTTCAGAACTAATGGACCATTCCCCAATGTTTGAATATAATGGTTTAGTATTATTTTTAAAGCTTTTCGCATTTATATATATATTCTGTGTATATGTAGAATCACTTTTAATGGTAAGTACCTCTATTTCATTAGAAGGATATTGAAAAACATATTCACCGAAAACATTATCAGTTATTTTAGATGGTTTACCTTGCCAACATGATGTTGGAATAAAAATCACTAAAGCGAACAGAATGATAATTAAAATATTTTTCATTTTAAAATTTGTTTATTTGTCATTTCGGTTGAAAATAACTTACTTCCATTTTATAGTTTATATTGATTGTCCTGAATTGGCCATTCGCTCCATAGGGGTTTTCCTTAGGATAAACAGTAGCAGGGTTGTCTTTGTCATAACCACCAGCCGTTCCAGAAAGTCTTGTTCCTGATTCAGCCGTCATTCTATCACTTATTGAAACCGTCATTTTAACCCAGCTACCTCCATTTGCGGGAATGATATCATTAACCATTATTGTTCCTGAAAAACTCCCATGAAATCCACGTGCTGGATTTCTACCCCCTATATCTTTTGGAAAATCATCGAGTGCATATGTGATTGGATTTTCAGATTTAAGACTTCTGAAAAAAAGTTGTTTATTGCAATCATCATTGCAAACAGATAGTTTAGCTGCATTATTAATTGCTTTGATAACTTCTGGAGCCTGCAACATTTCTTTACCCATAATACTATTTTCATCAAAATTACGTGTACTTGAACCTGTCCCATGTACCCACTGATAGAAAAGTTGATACGCATTAACGTGTTTATCACTTGCACTTTTTCCCATTTCTCCTCCACTTAACTCATTAGCCTTATTGGCAATACTAGTGACCGTAGTTCTTACCACTTTTTGTAAAAGTGTCTCACCCCCTGGAGGTTGTTGACCAGAATTCATAGGTCCTCTATCCATAGGTGGAATATAAACCCCTGAAAAAGAATCAAATCTATCCCTTCCCCATATATCTTGGGCATCCGCACCACTAGGATCAGCCCAAAATACAGGATTATTGTCAAATGCTGTATAAGTACTCATACTATGATGCGTAACAGGGTCAATAGACGTAAACCTAGCAATGGCAGGGGACACTATCTTCTTTAAAATTATCTACAAACGTTAATAAATTTTTGTCTTTACCCAAATGAATATCAATTATGGCTAAATCTGATTCATTTGGAACATCTTCTGAATATTTTACTTCTTGACTTTTACAACCAACTACGAACAATAAACCTACAAATAAACATACATTTTTTTTCATGTTTCTATTATTAAAATTTCATCAATTTTTAAATGGCGGCTTTGGTATAAATATCGGTTGCGGTGGGTTCTAAAAAAACAGCACCCCTAAAATATATTAAGAGTACTGCTTAGATTATTGTATATCTGTTTCATTTTCATTCAGTTCCCTTATATGGAACAGCTTGTTTTAAAATGTGCTTGGGAATAGCAGCGGTGAATAGCAGGGTAACACAAACGACCTCAACTAATCTTTCCTCGTAAAAAACCACAACTTTTACGTTGTGGCTCTTGACTCTTGTTTTATTTCTTATTCGTTACGGCACGGAAAACATTTCCGCGCTAGCGGGGGGTGTTTTAGTTGTTGTTATTTTTATTTAATATTCCAGTGGAAATATAGCTCAAGTACTCTTTAGACAAAGGCTTTTTAAGTCCATGAAATTTAGCCATTTCTTTACGGTAACTATAAATCAAATCCACAAAGTCATGCTCATATATCGTATTAAAAATATTTCCAATTATGTCATGTTTGATGTTTTCTTTAGAAATAATCGATGGAGTCCAATATGTGTTAAGAGTATGTACTTTATTCAGTTGCCAAGATGATGAAGTTTCTATTTTAAACAAATGACTGACATATATTCCAATAGCCAGAATGTCATAATTTGACAAGTTTTGACAACCATAACTATTAATTTTATCGTTTAAATCATTTAATTGTGTTTCTATAGAACAATCGTTAATTTTTTTATTTTGTTCTAAATTAAATTTATCTAAAATATAATTAATATAGGTGATATCTTTATTTTCTATATCTTCTATGTTTAGTTTCTCAACCTCATAAATACTATTAGATTCAAGTTTCTCAATTGGAAAATACTTATCTTCTATATGTTTTTTTAATAAATTTAAATCTGAATATAATATAGCATATTTTCCTTCGCTTGGAGTTACTAAATATTCATTAGATTTTAGATAATGAATAGTTGCAGAATTAAAATAACAAATTTCATGTTTAAAAGCTTCGTCAATCATTTCATTAATTCTAGAATCTTGCATATCAATTACTTTAAAACTTTGAATATTCATTGCTAAAAATATTATTAGTAAAAATTTCATAATTTAACTTTTTTACTTTTTGAGTGAAAATTAGTTGTAAAAATTGCTTTTTCTCCAAAATCTAAAGACATACTCCCATTTACAATTTTATATTGTGGTACAAAATGATAAACCTTATTGACAAAACCTAACTGCTTTCCTAATCTACTATTAGCATACGAAATAACTTTAGAATGTATATAATTATCAGCCAATGTGACAAAAGTAATACTAACAGGCTTATTTCTTTGTCTACTAGCAGAAGGATGTCTGGCTAGCTCATCTATAAAACCTATTATCTGTTTTGTCAATGTAACATTTTTTGTTTTAACTTCTATAATATTAGCTTTGTAATGAAGAAGCAGTCCTGCATTTCCTTGGCTTAATATATCAGAATAAGCGTCAGGAATTGATTCCGTTGATCTACCTTCAACTGCTTGAAAATTGTAGAACATTGATGGATTCAATGTTGCAAATTCAATAAATGCATCTTCAAACAAATCTCCAGCTCTACCAGATACATAATCTCTATTTTTTCCAGGGAAATATTGGGAAACATAATCAATTAGTGCATCTTTAGTCAAAGGAGACCAACCTTCATCAGTTTCACTAGACTCGAGTGGACCAGTAGTTACTGATACATTCCTACTCTGCTCAAAATTATAAGCATTATTAGCATTCCTTTGTTCCCTCATAGCATCAAAACCACCACCTCCTGGTCGAGACACCTCCATCCATTGGTCGTTGGTTAAACCATCTGCACCTACAGAGTCAGCACCACTAGGGTCTGCCCAGTATACAGGGTTACCATCAAACGCCATAAAAGGCGACATACTATGATGCGTCACCGGGTCCATGGTTGTAAACCTAGCAATGGCAGGGTCATAACTCCTCACATCCATTTCGTATAAATTCAACCCTAAGGCGTCCTCATATTCAACACCATTATACTTCCTTTTGAGTGCTATATTAGAAGAGGTTGGATTACTATTATACCCATGATGCTTCATCCCAAAAGGGTAGTAGTTGTTCTCCTCCACGATTTCCAGACCAAGTTGGGTTAAGCTTACATCATCTAATGTAAAATAAGAAGCCGTACCTGAAAAAGTTTCTACTAGAATCCTTAGACTGTGTCCTGTATACTGCATGGTATGGCTAAAATCGAATGTCCCCGTCTTCAAGTCACTTGTCTTAATGTTAAATGAGCCATACCCATTGGATCCTATTTCCTGAAAAACCACACGTACATCAGATTGCGTGTTGCCTTTGTCGAAAGTTATCTTTACATTAACAACCTCCCCTGCGGTCGTGGCAAATCCACTGAAGTTGTGCTTTACGCCTTTCCATGTATTGATACTGTTCAAATCTGCTCTCAGTTTTCCATTGGCTATTGAGTTTACGCAGTATTTCTCTTCCCATCCATCAAGACCACTTCCAAAATCGCTGTCGTATACCTCCTCATAATTTCCTGTATCCTGATAGCTCAACCTAATATTCCCTAAGTGGTCCTTATACTGGTATACATATTTGTAACCTCCATCAACATCCACATAACCTTCAGGATGGCTAAAGAACTTTAAATCATCCGCAGGTCCGTAGGGTTCATAAACATAATTGCCAGCATAAGTGGTACTTGTGTTTGCCAATTTTTTTTGTTTTATGCCATTTGCATCGTAAATATAAGAAATTGTCCCCGTTCCCCCACTACCGTTTATCGAAATGCTCGTAGGCAGGTTTAAATGGTTGTAACTAATGGCCGTGATCCCCTTGTTAGCATCCAATATCATATTGCCATTCGAATCATAGATATATTCCAGGGATGCATTTGCCCCATCCCTAAATCCGATGGTACTATAGGCATTATCCTGCACTTTGTCAAGTCGATTGCTATTAGGCAGGTAGGTATAGGTCAAAAGATCTATATCTCCATAGTATTCATCACCGCCAACGGTTCCATAAGAGTATTTTATCCCTCTTCTGTTCAATTTGGTGATGTTCCCGTTCTTATCGTAGGTTATGGCACTTAAGTTGAACAGGTTGATATTGTCGATGGCACTCTTTAAACGGTTTAAACCATCATAATCAAACTTGTACCATTTTATACTGCTGTCCTCATTGGCCGTTCGCCATTCGGTCTCCGAAATGTTTCCATTGTACAATGGTGTTCCCCCATGGGTGGCCGCGTTATAATTAACAGTGAAACCGAATAGGTCGTTGCCCAAATTTTTGGTATCGTTAATCTGTTTTAACCATCCGCGCACATTATATTTATAATTGATGGTTTGAAGCCTGCCCTGGGTGGACTTACCACCAACGCCTTTACTTGACAATTGCCCCAGATCATCATAGGTGTTCTCCACTATGACTTCCAATACATTGGTATTGTTGAGTTCCTGGGTCTGCTTTTTTAACCTGCCCATGTGGTCATAGGTAAAGACATCCTCTGTTATAACGGAAACCAAAACAGGTTCAATATCCCTTTCGTGCAGAGTTTCCGTTTTTTTCACCTTCCCCGTAAAATCCAAGGTGTTCCGTGCCACATCCAGGGTACTCAAATAATCATTATCGCTTGCTGTATAGATGACACGTCCTTTACTGTCGTAGCCAATAATCGTGGTAATCCATTGATTGGACACCCTGACTTTGCTGCCCGTTGGCAATCCTTTGGTGAGTTTCTGTGTGGCACTCGCATTATTGTAATTAATGATAGCTTGGCCTCCAGAGGTAGACGGTAAGTTTAATGATGCATCCTTATCGAACGTATAGTTGTCATAATAGTTAATGGTCAGAATGTCTGTGATATATCCAGTAGGATAGGCTAGGTTATTATAATAGATCGTTGTACCGTCTATGGTCGTCGGTGACGTTTGTTTGACCACATATTGGGAAGGTGTCCAGTTTACTTCCGCCTGCAAACTGGGCCGCGAAATGTTCCTGGACATTTCTCCGGTATAGGCCACCCTGCCAAAGGCATCGTATTTCGTAAATAGCCATTTATTTGGTGACAGCATACGTAGGTTCCCATCTTGGGTCAAGATAGGTTGGTCCAAATTATCATAAACAATATATTCCCAATCTTTACCCGGTATTTTCTTTTCTACCAACCTGTTTTTATCATCGTACCTATATTGATAACATAATCCCGTTAATTTTGCAGCGTCAGGTAACGCTGTATTGGGTTCTGCCTTAGGGGGTAAAACAAAGGTTAAGTTACCATAATCGTCGTACACATAATAGGTGTCATGCGGGGCATTCGATTCACCTGCATCCAATGTGTCCCCATCCATATTGATGTCACTGGCACCATAAGTACGTTTTAAAATGACCCGTCCTTGCTTGTCCTTAAATTCTTCGGCGGTATGCGCTGTACCACTCGTCCAGTTTTCGTCCTTGGTAACCGTTTTATAAAGCCCATGTTCGGTATAGTGACCATAATTATTGCTACTGGATGTGTCCAAGGTTAAGGTTGGGATGTACGTTATGACATTGTTTGTAGTCGAGGCCGTCAGTGCCACTTCATATTTTTTAACCTCGGTACCGGAATTCGTGGCGAGTTCAAACTTTATGGTTTTGTCACTATCGCTGTTTTTATCTACCGCCCAATCGGCTCCCGGGGCACCTTGTTCCAGTATCCTACTTAAGGGTGAAGCTTCCAGATTTTTTTCTGAATAGGGATTAATATTTGAAGTGGTCATTCCAAGAAAATCCTCTTCATACTTAGCGGTACCGTAATAGTCTTTTGTGACCGCCAAAGCGTCAGATCTATATATTCCACCACCACTTGCCAAAGCATATGGAAGATACTCTTTGTCCTGTCTACCGTAAGCATCATACCCTATATGTGTTATAATATCCTCGCTGTTACCACCTGCACGTATACCAATATTTTGCTTGGGCCTACCCAAACCGTCATAATAATTTATGGATTCTATTTTATGTGTAACGGGAACAGCATTTAAGTTCGAGCTTTCCGAATAAGGCTCATTGTAAGTAATGGTATGAATATAGTTTTCATTGTTTTCGGTAGGACACCCATTGTAAATACCTATGTCATTGGGACAAAAATCCAGGTTGTTGTTCACATAATTGGTTGGTTGTGTCCAACTTGATATTGTTGATGAAGAATCTCCAAACCCATCTCCATCGGAATCGTAATACCAAGTAGGCGGTGGCGCTACCGTAAAGGAGATACTGCTGGATTCATCGCTCCAGTCGGTAGTTGTGGCGTTATATGCCCTTAAATAGTAGGTACCGTCACTTGTTAAACCTATGGTACTGTTGGAGTTTGCAGTACTCGTTCCATTACTGGTGCTTTGCCAGTACCAAGTAACATCGGCAGGGGGTGTTTTGCCTAATGCCCAAGCCAGTGTTACCACGCCATTTGTGTTACTCTGTACTATAGGTTTAGGAGGTGTAGGTGCAGGTACATATAATACATTCACATATAATGTCACATAATCATTGTCCCAATATCCATAATACTCATCATAATATGTATAAATAATTTCTATAATGTGTGTACCTGGGGTGTCCCATTTAGCATCCATATAGGCAAGACGTGCTTGGCTCTCGTCCAATAGCAATTCGCAATCAGGACATTCCCATCCATCCGGGAAATACGTATTGGTGGGATCCGAAAATGTGAAACGGGCCGGTTCTCCCATATACACTTCTGCTGGAGGTGTGATCGTTTGGGCATTCATCTGCCAGATACTAAAAAGCAGCAATGCAAAACCTTGGGTATAATTTATTATGAACTTCATCCTATGAAAATATTTTTAGTTTTTATAATGGTATCTGTTTTCCTGTAGCAGCTTGTTCGTTTCATCTTTGACAAAACGGAGTCGGTTGAAATTATCGTAAGCATAACTGCTTTTTACTCCCTTGGAATCGCATATGCTGGTCACTCCCACCAATGGATCATAGGTGTAGGTTGTTACCATGGCATCCGGCAATGAATTTCTTAGGTTTTCTAATGCTGTCCGCAGACTGTTTTCCGAGCTCTCTGAATAATCACTATTGGAGGCTGTTACCACGGCATCTATCAACGAACTGGAAATACTGCCATATGAGGCCACGTTTTCTATTTTCGCTATAGGGTACTGTCCATTATATCCCCATATGTATACTGTATGGGGGCCATTAACCTTCGATATTTCCTGCAAATTGCCATAACCATCATATTTGTGAAAAACGACTTGGGTCTTCAAAGTGCCGGTCCCCTTGGATGTTTGGACTTCCTTGGGCAAGACCAATCCACTGCCCCAATCTTTATATAAAGTACGCTGCCTTGATAATAAAACCGAATTCTTATAGCTCTCAGTCTGTATGGGCACTATCCTATTTTGGGAAATTAAGTCCTGTACCGCTCCAAATTCCAGATCTGTCAAAGTTCCTCCCTGTAAAGAAAATTTATCGGGGATATCGCTTGGGTAAATGGTCTTGGATTCAATATTATCTCCTTTACTGTCCAGAATCCCTGTTTTTGTCAATTGGAAATGGTCGGGGTTCTCATAGTCATAATTCTGTACGGTAACTATATTATCTCCGCCTAAATCTTCGGTGACTATCTTGGAGCCCAAAACATACCATTTGGAAACATTATCATAAAATTTTATACTTTCGTAGTCCTGATGCAGATGTAGCCCAGGATATGAACCACGGTCTGAGAAAATTTTAAGCCCCTTAACGATATCCCGCTCACTTTCTACTTCTTGATAAACATATTCCTCACGTTTTAAGAACTGCCTGTCACTATTTAAAAACTCGACAGATTTTAATTTCCCAATAATAGGATCCCGATAAATTGGCAATCCAGGGATGTAGAAATAAAAGGGATTAATAGGAGATGATATCGAAGACGAATAATAACTGTACTTGGTCAATCCGCCGGAACCATCACCGCCTTCCAAAACATACACATTTTTATAGCCTATACTTCCCGATTGCCCTCCTAATCCCAATGTATATATAGGATTGGATTTTCTAACTAGGTACAGTTCACTGGTCGTAGAATAGGGGACATATAAATAATCACCCCAAAATGAAGGGAACTGTTGCCCGGACGTAAACGGATCATCCTCATGAAAATAAACACCTCGTGTCTCATGTTGTTTGGTAAAGCCCCCGCCAAATCCCGTTGCGGCACCACTTTCGTAACCGTTTTCGGTATAAATGAATTTTTTATAGGCCACTTCCTGTCCGTCTGTATCATAATTCTTGATCTCTTTTATACGGTTTCCACCTACAATTTCATAATCCCTATATTCCGTGCTTTCCGTGTATGCATATAATTGGACATCATAGTCCCCATCATTAAGGTTTCCCAGGTCTACTTCTACATAATAGGATCCAGAAGCTAAAGACAGGGTCGCATCTGGACTTGATGTGGTAAAAGACCCTAATATTTGGTTACTGCTGTTTTTGATATAGCCTAGGATTTGGGTTTCCGGTATGGGTGAACCATAAGTTGCCAGGGTATATAGATGGAACTTTACGGTCGTTGTGCTGGACAAAGTAAAGGGATCCGTTAACTGTTTTTCGCCCTGATCATCAGAAAATGCATATCCAATAGTGTTATTAACGGTATAACTATCAGGTGGACTGATGGCCCTTCTATTGGGCTCATAAATAAATTTGGTAGATCCCTTGGTCGGATAGGTAATGGTCTCTAGCATCCCGCTGCGCGAATACTTTCCGGTTTCGTCTGCTTTTCGATCAACCCCTACAAAAGATCTTCCCGAAGTATTTACTGCAGGTAGTTGAGTCGGATAAGTTTCATTTTCAATATATACATCTGGAATCCCTGGATTATAATAACCCCATGAGTCTACTTTTCTGGAATATTTAGTGGGCAACCCATTTGGATTGTAATAAGTAAATATATAGGGATCCGATTTATAAAAAGGATAACCGGACTTTCCGTATTCCGTGACGGAGTTCAGTTTAAGCCTTAGGCTTGCATATGTGTTGATACCATTAGTTGCTACACTGTTAAAATAGTCATGTCCTAGTTCAAATGCCTTTAACAGTTGGTTTTTTTTATTATAAACCTGTATAGATTCTAATTTTTGTGGGAGGTTGGTGCTCCAAAGCCCTTGAATATCATTTCTTGTACCTGTAAGAAACGTAATCTTGCCATTTTCAAACTCTATGGAACTCAAATTCTGGTGATATATGACCTGACGTGACAAATCAAAATAATTAAGTAATGCCGGATCATTGTCACTCGTTGGTATACGGTCATACCTTGTCTGTTGTCTGTTTACAAGCCCCAAACTTTTACTATTGGAAGCATAGTTGAATTCAATGCCACTGCCTTTTACAGGCTCTATCTTATCAAGGTACCAGGAAGAGACTGAAAGATCGTTATATGTATTTTGAAATTTAGTAAGCCCTTTAAGGTCACTCTCCGGTAAGTCTGTATGGGATACATACCCCTCGGTCAGCTCTGTCGTGTTGAAGTAAAAAATAGTGCCATCTGGGGCCGTAACCTTCCATTTTCCTAAACTCACACTGCCTACCGGTATGTATTCAAATTTAAGGTTGTTCTTTTCGGGCATGATAATTGGAGAACCATCCGCCAACTTGCCCATTACAAAACTTCCGGTATAGCCCGCAAAATTATAATAGTAAATGTCTGGTTCCGCATCAACCAGTCCTAAGTTAACTTCCATAAAGAAATTTGAATCGGTAGGGTCAAAACTTTCTAAATTGGTTTCAACATATTGTCTATAGCTTAAATCAGTTGCATATCTTTCAAAATCAATTATATGGTTCCAATTTCCACCATAGTAATTTTCGACGTCGTTAAGGGGCAGTGCCGGCAAATAATAATATCCTTTATAAGAGTTCAAATCATCGAGCCCTCTTATTGAGCGTGTAATAACGCCTCCTGCATTTAATGACCATCCAAGCCCTACCCAACTTGCGTCCTCAGCGACACGAACTGATGAAGCGTTATATGAAAGGCTTATTGGCAAGGAATAGCTTCCTGTATTGATTTCAAATAACGGAATGGAAATATTGGGGGTGCCAGTATAATAACCTATGGGAATATCTCCATAGGCTCCGAGTGCCGCTGCCGTGGGTGATGGAGGGATGATTTTGGTCTGCAAATAATCCCCTTGGGCTTCTACATACTGCCCAACAATTGCGATTACTAAAAAAATGGTCAAAAGTTTAATTCTCTTCATTTTAATTGATTATGTGGTTTGTGCGTTGTTCAATGGGATTGGCAACTATTTGTGGTTTAAATTATGTGGATGGTAGACCTAAAGCTACCCAACGGTGTCTTGGGACATTCTTAAAGTTGTTGATTGATAAGACATGTTAATTGGCAAAGTAAGATTTCCAGATTTTATTTCGTACAATGGAATAGATATGTTAGGTACGCCTGTATAGTGACTTATGGGTACATCAGCATATTGTGCCAAAGATGCCGCATTTGGCGAAGGCGGGATGATTTGGGGGAGTTCTTGTCCAAAAGAAAGGTTAATACAGATTATAAAAAATCCAAGAAATAATAAACGTGTCATCATGGGAACTTAATTGATTGGTTTGTTGGTGGATAAAGTTATATAAAATTATTTACATGTTTGCTAAGGTAAAACCTTGAAATTTATAAGGAAAAACCTTAGTCGTAATTCATTTTGCTCTCCATCTTATCTAAGAAAAACTTTTGAAATAGGATTTAAGTTTCAGATTTTGAATCATTTAAAACCAAGGATAATTTGCAACCAGAAAAATCAAAAGCCATTCTTTTAGAATGGTTTTTTTATTTCGTATTTTTAAAAAGCAAAAAATGATATAAGAATGATTAATAAAAAAGTTGCCAATGTTGAAGCAGCCCTTAAAGGTGTTTCAGACAATATGACCTTTATGCTTGGTGGTTTTGGACTTAGTGGTATTCCTGAAAATGCCATTGCCCAATTAGTAAAATTAGGAGTAAAAGGCTTAACATGTATTTCTAATAATGCTGGAGTTGATGACTTTGGCCTAGGTTTACTGCTTCAAAAGCATCAAATAAAAAAAATGATATCGTCTTATGTGGGTGAAAATGATGAATTTGAGCGTCAAATGCTTTCGGGTGAATTGGATGTGGAGCTTATTCCACAAGGCACTCTAGCTGAGCGTTGTCGAGCAGCACAGGCAGGTTTCCCAGCCATTTATACCCCTGCAGGTTACGGAACTGAAGTCGCAGAAGGCAAAGAAACCCGAGAATTTGATAACAAAATGTATGTATTAGAACACGCTTTTAAAGCAGATTTTTCTTTTGTAAAAGCGTGGAAAGGAGATGCAGCAGGCAATTTAATTTTTAAAGGAACGGCAAGAAATTTTAATCCCGTTATGTGTGGCGCTGCTAAAATTACGGTTGCTGAGGTTGAAGAATTGGTGCCTTTAGGAAGTTTAGATCCCAACCAAATTCACATCCCAGGCATTTTTGTACAGCGAATTTTCCAAGGCGAAGTATATGAAAAACGAATTGAACAACGAACCGTGAGAAAAAAAGATTAATCAATTTAATAATTATATAATATTAGTGTCCGATTAAAGATTCAAGACCGCTTTGCTAAAAGAAAAAAGAATATAGAAAAAGACTAAATGACAACAATGGTCTAAAATCATATCATCAAGTAAAAAAGCATAATTGACCAATTTTCAAATCAACACATTAACAAATTAGGGCATGTTAGACAAAACAGGTATAGCAAAACGAATTGCAAAAGAGGTAAAAAACGGATATTACGTAAATTTAGGTATTGGTATTCCAACATTGGTTGCCAATTATGTACGTGACGATATTGAAGTTGAGTTCCAAAGTGAAAATGGTGTATTAGGTATGGGACCATTTCCTTTTGAAGGCGAAGAAGACGCCGATGTTATTAATGCGGGCAAACAAACCATTACCACATTGCCTGGAGCAAGTTTTTTTGACTCTGCCATGAGTTTTTCCATGATTCGAGGCAAGCACGTTGATTTAACTATTTTAGGAGCGATGGAGGTTGCCGAAAATGGCGATATAGCCAATTGGAAAATACCAGGGCGTATGGTTAAAGGAATGGGAGGTGCAATGGATTTGGTAGCCAGTGCCGAAAACATTATTGTTGCCATGATGCACACCAACAAAGCGGGCGAATCCAAATTATTAAAACGTTGCACTTTACCATTAACAGGTGTGGGGTGCGTAAAAAAGATAGTTACCAATTTAGCAGTTATAGAAGTTACTAATAAAGGTTTTAAATTGTTGGAACGTGCTCCCGGAATTTCGGTTGAAGAAATAAAGAATGCCACCGAAGGTACTTTAATTATTGAAGGCGATATTCCTGAAATGCGTATCTGAATCGCCTTAGCAAGTTCATTATAATCATTAGCGTCCGATTAAAGATTCAAGACCGCTTTGCTAAAAGAAAATAGAATATAGACTAAATGACAATAAATTGATATTCAAATGTCTATTTGCAATTCTGTTTTAATAATCGCTAAGCAACCTGAGTTCGATATAAATTTTAACGAAGTTAGATGTTAGAAGTTCAAAGTTTGATGTACCGATAAAGTTTGTGATACACGATTCAACGATTACACAGTTAAACTATTAAAAGTTAAAAGTAGGGTATACAAATCAGTAATATCTTTAAAAAGCCTTAACACAGTGTTTGCAGAGTATGGTAAAAAATTTTATAGAACAAAAATGGTTTAAAATGGACTAAATGTTAAAAATAAACGCATTTTATCGATTTTTTATGTTTTTTAACTGATATATTGAAAAAATATTTCATATTAGCAGTCCCCAAATAAACCAAACCAAATAGATAGATTTCCCCAAATCTACCATAAACTTGAAGCCTATGAATTATGCAGCAAACCTACCTGAAGAACCTACATTTTACGAAAGTAAATTCAAAGAAACAGTTCGTGAGAATTTACGCTTTATCAAAAGTTTAATGTATTTAACTAAAAAAATATTTATGCTATAATCCTTTGGGAATAGCGTCGATTAATTTTTTAGTGTAGACAGTTTTGGGCGATCTGTAAATAATATCAGCGTCGTCCAATTCTTCTATTTTTCCTTGGTTCATTACCAATAATTGATCACTCATATATTTTACCACTGCCAAATCGTGCGATATAAAAATATAGGTAAATCCAAAAGTTTCCTTAAGGTTGTTTAACAAGTTTAAAACTTGAGCTTGAACCGATATATCTAAAGCCGAAACGGACTCATCACACACAATAAGTTTTGGTTGTAAAGCAATAGTTCTTGCAATTCCGATACGTTGTCTTTGTCCGCCCGAAAACTCATGAGGATATCGGTTAAAATAATCTTCAGATAAACCAACCTTGTCTAAAATCTCAATCGTTTTTTCTTTGCGTTCTTCATCTGAATGATACAGCTTATGTACTTTCATGGGTTCCATAATAGCTTTACCTACAGGAATTCTCGGGTTTAATGAGGAATACGGATCTTGAAATATAATTTGAATGTCTTTTCGAAGTTTTTTTATTTCTGAATTTGAAAGCTTCGTAATATCAATGCCTTGATAAAGAATCTTTCCAGCGGTGGCTTTATCCAATTGAAGAATAGCATTTCCTAAAGTGGATTTTCCACAACCCGATTCGCCTACCAATCCTAAAGTTTCGCCTTCGTACAATTTAAAACTGACATCATTTACCGCTTTAAAAGATTGAGGTTTGGAAAACCAACCCGATTTTGAAAAATATTCCTTTTCAACATTAATCACTTCCAATAAAGGGGGTTTGCTATATAATTTTTCGTGTTTTAACTGGCGTTCTTCAGAAGTAATAATCTCGGTTTTAGTAGTGTTGTTTAGATAATCTTGAATAGTTGGTAACGTTTTTAACCGCGTATTTAAAGAAGGGCGCGAATTAATAAGCGCTTTGGTATATAGGTGCTGAGGTGCTTTAAAAATGGTGGAAACCTCGCCTTGTTCCACAATGTCACCTTTATACATCACTAAAACCCTATTTGCTATTTCTGAAATTAAAGACAAATCATGCGTAATAAAAATAATGCTCATTTTTGTTTCGACTTGCAGCTCTTTTAATAGCTGTATGATGTTTTTTTGCACGGTAACATCCAATGCTGTTGTTGGTTCATCGGCAATTAAAATATCGGGTTTGCAACTTATTGCCATGGCTATCATAACCCGTTGTTTTTGTCCTCCCGAAATTTCATGAGGATAGGCCTTATAAACACGTTCGGGGTTAGGTAATTTTACTTTTTCAAAAAGCGACAGTGTTTCTGTTTTTGCTTCTTGTTTTGATAAATGAGTGTGTTGTAATAAGATTTCCTGAACCTGTTTTCCGCATGTCATCGATGGATTTAAAGAACTCATGGGTTCTTGAAAGATCATGGCTATTTTTTTGCCTCGGATATTTTGAAACGCTTTTGAAGACAATGTTGTTAAGTCTTCATTATTATACATAATGCTTCCAGACGTTATTTTTGAAATTTTCTTTGGAAGAAGTCCTAAAATTGCGAGTGAAGATACCGATTTACCAGAACCCGATTCACCGACAATACCTAATATTTCATTTTGGTTTAGATGATAGGAAATGTGATGGATGACTTCGTTTTTTCCGAAAGCAATAGATAAGTCGTTAATAGTTAAAATGGGGTGTATCTTCATTATATATGAATAATTTCGTTCTCGTGAAGAATGGCATCACCACGAAGTCTTAAAAATATTTGTGCAACGGCAATGGTGTCTTTTTCGCAATAAATTACGATACGGTCAATTTCATTTTCTTCATAATAAACCCTATAAACTTCACTGCCATCAATATCATCTTTTGGTGATGGAATACCTAAAACATTGGTTAGTAATTTGAGCGAGGTATAGCTTTTATAATCGCCAAATTTCCATAATTCCAAAGTGTCTAAATGTGGTACTTCCCAAGGTTTTTTACCAAATAGATTGAGTTTATAAGGTAACTCTATATTGTGGATTATCATGCGGCGAGCAATGTAGGGGAAGTCAAATTCCTTACCGTTATGCGCACAAAGTAAGTGTTTTGTTTCACTAAAATGTGATAATAGTAAATTTTTAAAATCTTTTAAAATTTTAATTTCATCGCCATAAAATGAGGTGACTCTAAACTGTCTTAAATCACCTTTAAGCGTGAAATACCCAACCGAAATGCATACTATTTTACCAAATTCGGCCCAAATGCCTGCGCGCTCGTAAAAGTCTTCGGCAGTTTCGTCTTCCTTTCTTTGGTATTTCGATTTATGTTCCCACAACGCTTGTTTTGTTTCATCCAATTCAGAAAAATATTGAACTTCCGGAACGGTTTCAATATCTAGAAATAATATGTTTTCAAGATTAAGTTTTGATATCATTTTCCAAGCATTTTATAGGCTTCATCAATGTAAACAGAAATATCTTCGGTATAAGAACCCTTCTCTTTGTTCGAGCCTTTTGAGTGCCCTAACCTAACAATAATCACATTATCATTGGGTTCTACAATAACATATTGCCCAAGATGTCCGCGCATCATAAAAAAGTCTTTGCCATGTTGTTGTTTTAGCCACCAGCCATAGCCATATTGTGGACTTTCAGGAAAACGTGGTTTTATGGATTTTGCAACAAATGCCGAATCTAAAATTTGCTTTCCGTTCCATTTACCAAAATCTTTGTATAGTTTGCCAAATCGTGCAAAATCTTTAGCATTGCTAGCTATACAACAATAGGCTTTTACCAAATCGTGATCTTCACTATCAACCTGCCAAAGGCTTTCATTTTCACAACCAAGTGGCTTCCAAAAACTTTCTTCTAAATATTGGTACATTTTTTTGCCCGTAGCTTTTTCAATAACCATAGCTAGTATTTGCGTATCGCCACTAGAATATTTAAACTTTTTTCCTGGTTCCTCTTCAACTTTTAATCCTAGCATCACTTTTTCTAAATCGTCATCAAAGTAAGCTCGTGTGACAATTGAAAATGGCGAATAATACTTTTCGTCCCATGTCGTGCCAGACGCCATACTTGATAAATCACCCACAGTCATTTTTGCTGCTAAACCCTCACCAAATGTTGGTAAAAAATCGCTGACGGGTTGGTCTAAACTTTTTATATAACCTTGTTCAAGAGCTTTTCCCATAAGTCCAGACACGTAACTTTTTGCCATTGAAAACGAATTGCTTTTAGAGTTTTCATCAAAACCATCGTAATAGTTTTCAAACCAAATACTATCGTTTTTTATAATAACGTATGCTATGGTGCCGTTTGCTTTGTTTATACTGTCTAAAGCATCGGTTTCTTTAACAGTATTATAATGTTTATGAATGGGCCAAGGTTGAGGTTTACCATTTTCTACAAGCTTGTTGTCGAATTTCTTATAATCTTCTAAATAAGCGGTTGAGTGCCCTGTTAGATAAATGGTTCTAACGGCTTTTAACAAATAATCGGTGTCTGTAATGTAAAGTGCAATTATTAACACGCCTAATAAAATAGCGAGCCATTTAAAAAGTTTTTTAAGAAATTTCATTTCATGTTGTTTAATTGAAATAAATATAGGAAATATTTTATGTAATCCTATACTTTAGGAAGCATGGAAATAAGAGCATGTTTAAAAAAATTCAATTGGCTAAAAAAATGCCCTTTTTGCCACATATTTGTCTTTTTATCACCCCATAGCTACGGCTATGCGGTTCAAAAAAGCCTTCATATGGAACAAAAATCATCATTTTTCGCTACAATCAATCCTTTTTAAGCATGCTCTAAAACTAAAAAAGAGATTGTTGTTTGTATGGGTTTTCGTGTTCCAGCAACCATTGCTTGCGGTGCAAACCTCCAGCATACCCTGTTAAGCTGCCATCACTACCAATAACCCGATGGCATGGAACAATAATCCAAAGGGGGTTTTTGCCATTGGCGCTTGCAACGGCCCTAATGGCTTTTACATCGCCTAATTGTTTTGATAAATCTAAATAAGAAACTGTTTTTCCATAAGGAATTTGCTCCAGTTGTTTCCAAACTGTTTTTTGGAAATCGGTACCTTCTGGGTTAAGTTTAAGGTCAAATTGCGTGCGTGTGCCCTCAAAATATTCGTTAAGCTGCATCACACAATCTTCAAGCTCAACAGGAATAATATCTGTTGTTTTTTCTTCAGAATTTAAAACGATTACAGATGAAATACCATTTGTGTCACCACTAATTTTGGTATAACCTAAGGGTGATTTGATGATACAGGTTTCCATTACTTAATAGGGTTATTATCTTTTATAATACCGAGACGTTTTGCCCGGGCTTCCCAACTTTTTCTTGCCAAATGTTGTAAGTCGGCAATGTTATCACTCTCATCCATAATTTCAAATCCCAATAAGGTTTCAATCACATCTTCCATAGTAACAATGCCATTTACAGAACCATATTCATCGACTACCAATGCCATATGGTTTTTACTGTTTACCAATTGATCTAGCAATTTTGGAATCGCGAGTGAACGATTGACAATGATAATATTTCGCTTGATATCAGCCAATTTTATACCGTTGTTATCATTCGCCATTTCCCTAAAAACATCATCTTTTAAAACCAATCCTGTAATGTTATCGGTTTCATCTTGAAATACGGGGATACGAGAAAAACGGATGTGTTGGTTTTCTTTAAAAAATTCCTCAACGGTCATATCTTCGCTAACGGTTTTCATAACAATACGCGGTGTCATAACGTCTTTAGCCTGAATGTTTCTAAAGGTTAATAAGTTTTTAATCACCGTACTTTCAGAGGCTTCAAAAACACCTTCTTCTTCAGCAATTTCTGTCATGGCATAAAACCCATCACGACTCATAACACTATGATGCTCTTTGCCGCCAATAAGTTTGGTAGTTAATTGCAGCATCCAAAGAATGCCTGTCCATTTTAATGGAAAAAGCAATAGGTTTAAACTTATAGCTGTGAAATTGGCTAATTGTTTCCAATAAGTGGCGCCAATGGTTTTAGGGATTATTTCTGAAGCTATTAAAATTAAGATGGTCATTATAGTGGAAACAATACCAACCATAACATCTTCGGTAAATGGAAAACCCAGAAATAGTGTTTGTTTACTGCCATAAATATCAGCATAGGCAGTTTTGGCTTGTACACCAACTAAAATAGCGCCTACAGTATGCGCTATCGTATTAAAGGTTAAGATGGCTATAAGTGGTTTATCAATATCTTTTTTAAAATTCTCTAAAATAATGGCAAACGAGTTGCCCTCTTTTTTGTTGATATTAATAAATGTTGGAGTAATGCTTAGCAAAACGGCCTCTAAAATGGAGCACCAAAAAGAGAAAATGATAGCGGTTGATGCATAAAATAAGAGCAATCCCATAACGGTTTAATTTTTTATTAAAGCTATGAAATTAATTTTACAATATCCTTAGCAAAATAAGAAGCGATGATATCTGCTCCCGCACGTTTTATGGCGGTTACTTGTTCCATCATAACGGCGTCGTGGTCTAACCAGCCTTTTTCGGCCGCCGCTTTTAGCATGGCGTATTCACCAGAAACTTGATACACGGCAACAGGCACATCAACGGCATTTTTTATGTCTCTTACAATATCTAAATAACAAAGTCCGGGTTTTACCATGACAATATCGGCGCCTTCATCAATATCCATTTCGGTTTCGCAAATGGCTTCAAAACGGTTGGCATAATCCATTTGATAGGTTTTTTTATCCTTTGGAATATCAATCATATCAACAGGAGCAGAATCTAAAGCGTCTCGAAACGGCCCATAAAATGCCGAAGCGTATTTAGCTGAATAGCTCATGATGCCTGTATTAATAAACCCTTCATCTTCCAAAGCTTCGCGAATGGTTAAAATACGTCCGTCCATCATATCACTTGGCGCTACAAAATCAGCACCTGCTTTGGCATGGGATACGCTCATTTCAGCCAACAAATCAACGGTTGTATCATTAACAATCATACCATTTTCTATAATACCATCGTGTCCGTAAGATGAGTATGGGTCTAAAGCGACATCGGTCATAACCAACATCTCTGGACAGGCATTTTTAACGGTTTTAATGGCACGCTGCATCAATCCGTTGGGGTTTAAGGCTTCAGTACCTTTGTTGTCTTTTAAATTATCGGGTACTTTTACGAATAACAACACCGATTTTAAACCCAGTTTCCAAAGTTCTTTTACTTCGTTTTCCAGTAAATCCAAACTGTAACGGAAATAATTTGGCATCGAAGGAATCTCATCTTTCACGCCTTTTCCTTCCACCACAAAAAGGGGAACTAAAAAATCGTTTGGTGTAATGATGGTTTCTCTAACTAAACTACGAATGGCTTCGTTGGTTCTTAATCGTCTGTTTCTTCTAAGTGGATACATTATTATATTTTTTATTTACTTAATCCTAAATAAGTCCAATGGTTGTTTTCTTTTAAAAAAGCTGATTTTTCATGAATAATATCTACTTTTCCTTTTTCATAAAAATACGCATTAAATGTAACTATTCCATCGGTGTCGTCTGGTTTTCCTTTTGAAGTTTCTAATACTTCTAATTTTATCCATTGAACGGATTTAGCCCATTTAACAATTTCTTTTTTTTCTTTAATTGGTCGTGTTGAACTATGGTGGCTTTGCATTAAATAAGCGCCGTTAGCTAATACAAATGCACTATACCTGGACCGCATTAACTGTTCTGCGGTTAGGGCTTGATGAATGTTATGATGAATTTTTCCGCAACATTCTGAATAAAGGATGGTATTTCCGCAATAGCAATTCATGTGATTTTTTTATACCCAATCAACTGGTTTCTTCAATACGTCTAATAATTTTTCTTCCTCACTTCCTGCTTCAGGTTGATGGTCGTAAACCCATTGCACATGTGGCGGCAAACTCATTAAAATACTTTCAATACGCCCATTGGTTTTTAGTCCGAATAGGGTGCCTTTATCGTGCACTAAATTGAATTCCACATAACGTCCACGACGTATTTCTTGCCAATCTCTTTGTTCTTTTGAATAGGGCAAATCTTTGCGTTTTTCGACAATAGGAATGTAACATTCAAGAAAACTATTTCCAATTTCGGTCACAAAGTTGTACCAGTTTTCCATGGTCATGGTTTTGGTGGCCTTGCAATAGTCAAAAAATAAGCCTCCAACACCACGGGCTTCGTTGCGGTGTGCATTCCAAAAATATTCGTCGCACTTTGTTTTGTATGTTTTATAGAAGTCTGGATTATGTTTGTCACAAGCCGTTTTACAGGTTTTATGAAAGTGGATAGCGTCTTCTTCAAACAGGTAATAAGGCGTTAAATCTTGTCCGCCACCAAACCAAGAATCTACAATTTTTCCATCAGCATTATACATTTCAAAATAGCGCCAATTAGCATGAACTGTCGGGACCATCGGGTTTTTAGGATGCAAAACTAAACTCAAACCACAAGCAAAAAAGTCGACATCACCCACATTAAAATAGGCTTGCATCGATTTTGGAAGTTTTCCATGAACACCAGAAATATTAACGCCACCTTTTTCGAATACATGGCCGTTTTCAATCACTCGGGTGCGCCCGCCGCCGCCTTCTGGTCGTTCCCAAATATCTTCTCTAAAGGTGGCTTTACCATCAACTGTTTCTAAATTTGATGTGATGGTGTCTTGTAAAGTCTGTATGTATTGATAGAATTTATCTTTGAAGTTGGGGTTATCGTTTTGTTCCTTAGTTTGATTACCTGCAAGGTTTTCAAAACCTTGTAGGTCTAAACCTCGACCTTGTAGGTCTAAATCCAAATCACTTTTTTGTTTATGTACCATATCAAAATTATCTATCGAGTCAAAAAGTCTTAGAATTTCACTTCTTGATAATATACTTTTGTTGTTTTCGTTAGAAAAATAGTAATTATAAGATGAAAATGAATAATCTTTTAATGATTTTACTACTTTATGATTTACAGGATTACTATGAACATATATAATGCTATTTTTTAGATATGTTTCATCAAGTATTTTTTTTCGTTTGAAATGTTTTTCAAACAGGCTTCCTGTTCTATTTTGTTGTTTATTAAAAGCTTTTGCATAAGCGTTGAAAAGGTTAGAAAAGGCTTGACTTACAACCGTGCCATCTTCAATTAATTTAACAATAAGATGAAAATGATTATTCATTAAGCAGTAGGCAATGATATCAACTTTTTCTGCTAAATGCTTTTCAATTAAAATTAAGAAATATGACATGTTAGCTTCATTCTGAAAAATAATACAACTGTTTATTCCCCGATTGAAAATATGATAGTAATAGTCTTTTTCTAATGGCTCTAATGTCATGTTTTTTGTTTTTTAGACTTAGACCTACAAGGTTTTTAAAACCTTGCAGGTCATTGGAAACCTTGCAGGTCTAGCAGGTCGTTGAAAACCTTGTAGGTTTTTTAACTTTTTAATTGCAAAGCTTCAACAGTTTTTAAAGTAGCAGCAGTCACCGAAAGCGGCATACTATATAACAGCAATAATTTATCTTCTTTAAAGGTGGCTTTACCATCAACCGTTTCTAAATTTGATGTGATGGTGTCTTGTAAAGTCTGTATGTATTGATAGAATTTATTTTTCATGGCTATCTTGTAATCTTAATATGGCAAAACCAATGATAGCCGAAATGAATGAACCTATCAGGATGCCAATTTTTGCAGAGTCGATATAATTAGGACTTGAAACAAAGGCTAAACTTGCAATAAAAATAGCCATTGTAAAACCTATACCAGCCAAAAACGAAACGCCTACAATTTGAAGTTTGCTAATATCGGGAGGTATCTCAATAAGCTTTACTTTATTGGCCAATAAAACGATAGCCGAGATACCAATACTTTTTCCTAAAATTAAACAAACGGCTATGTTAATTACCAAAGCTACATCTAAAGGAATATTACTGTTTAACACAACCCCAGCATTTGCCAGAGCAAACAGTGGGATTATAAAATAAGCAACCCAATCGTGAAGATTGTGCTCTAGGTGTTGAAGTGGCGATTGGTATTTGTTGGTCCAGTCTTCTAATTCATCAATTTCTTGAATTTGTTCTTTAGACAGAATAGGTTTTTTTAAAATAGAAGCTTGTTTGATATTGTTTGTAATAGTTACTAGGTTGTCTATAAACTCGGGTGTTTTAATTTTTTGTCTTATAGGAACAGCAAAGGCTAATAAAATACCAGCTAATGTTGGGTGGATGCCCGATTTTAAAAACAGGGTCCAGATAATGATTCCTAAAAAAATTATTAAAAATTTAGAATAATAGCCTCTATACGATAAAAAATATAAAAAAGCCAATAATAAAAAGGCTAGACCAAGTAAGCCAATTTTAATAGAGCCACTGTAAAATATTGCAATAACAAGTACTGCTCCTAAATCGTCAACTATTGCAAAAGCAGTTAAAAACACTTTAAGGCTCAGAGGTACTCTATTACCTAAAACCTTTAAGATAGCTAATGAAAAGGCAATATCGGTAGCCATTGGAATACCCCAACCTTTAAAAGTTTCGGGGTTTTGATTAATTAAAATGAAAAGAATAACAGGGATAATCATTCCGCCTATTGCACCAAAAAGTGGAAAAGCCAATTTTTTGGCAGAATTTAGTTCGCCGATAAGGAACTCTCTTTTAATTTCCAATCCAATTAAGAAAAAGAATATGGCCATTAAACCATCGTTAATCCAGAGTAATAAGGGTTTATTTAATTCAAAGCTTTCGGTAGTGAACCCCATTTTATATTGCCAAAGCGCTTGATAACTTTCTGAAAAAGGTGAATTTGCCCAAATAAGTGCCAAAATGGTAGCAAGCAGTAATAATATACCGCTGGAGCTTTCAATATTAACAAATTTTTGAAACGGTGATAGTATGTTTTTTTGTGTCATTAATTTATTGTTTTTTTAATCTAAATAATTCCCCGAAGGCTCAGCCTCGGGGTATCCAATTCACCTCTCCTTTGGAGAGGTCAGAACTGCCCGAAAAGGCAGTTCTGGGTGAGGTAAAATACAAAATTTCGGTTTTTGACCCAGAGGTCAAAATGAAACAGGCGAAAAACCTCTATGGCTTTGCCTCGAGGATAGTCTGTTTCAAGAAATTTTTTATTTGAATAGCTTCAACAGTTTTTAAAGTAGCAGCAGTCACCGAAAGTGGCAAGACTAATATCACACCAATGATGGGGATTAATAAAAACAGCATAAATATTATACCATTTCCAATAGCTAATCCACGATGGTTTTTAACAAATTGCACACTTTCGCTATATTTAAAATGACGTTCCAAAGTATAATCCATATTCCCAAAACCTGCGTAATAGGCTTGTACTAAAAAAAGCAATACCGTTGAAAAAATGCCAATTATAGGGATAAATCCTAAAAGTAAAATAGGAATGGTTAAAAGTAGTTCCATACCTAAATTTCTAACATTTATACGAATACCTCGCCAAAGTTGTTGAGAAAAAGAGGTGGATCTGTGTGTATGTATTTTGCCTATTAAATGGGTTTCAATTTTTTCGGACACCGGACTCATGAATGGTGCCGATAATGCCATGATGATATGTTTGTAAAGGATGAGCCCGAGAGCAATTATTAAAAGTCCTATTAAAATTTCTAATAAAATTTTTATCCATGATGAAGTGTTCCAACCAGGAAAAAGGCTTGATAAATAATCGGCAATATTATCTGAAAAGCTGTAAGCAGATGCAAAAATAAGTACGGCAGTTACAAAACTAATTAACATAGGAATAGCAAAGTATTTCCAAAGTTTTAGCTTTGATATTAAACTAAAGGCTCCGAAATATGCCTGTATTCCTAAAATAATATTTTTAATCATAAAGTTCTCTTTGCGTTAGCGATTACTCATGTATTTTATTTTGTAAATTGGAAATTGTGAATGTTTCACATTTGCAGCGGCATCCTTTTGTTTTGCTAAGAGCTCATTAAAAATAACGAAAACTTTAAAAACAAAAGATATAGCGACATATTTATATTCATGAGTTCCAAATTTTAAAATATTAACTTACGAATAAAAGCGCGACCCTTGTGGTAATGCCCAAAAATCAGACTTTATATTCCTTTACAGCATCGATAAACGCCTTAGCATTTTCTACCGGGATGTTAGGTAAAATACCATGACCAAGGTTTACAATGTATTTGTCTTTGCCAAATTCGTTTATCATTTGGTGGACCATTTTTTTGATTTCAGCAGGTGGTGATAATAATCGTGCTGGATCAAAATTACCTTGAAGCGTAATGTTTCCACCGGTTAAATAACGGGCATTTCTTGCAGAACATGTCCAATCTACCCCTAAAGCGGAAGCACCAGATTTAGCCATGTCGTTTAGCGCAAACCAGCAGCCTTTTCCAAAGGCAATTACAGGAGCATCGTCTTTTAATGCATCGATGATTTGTTGAATATATTGCCAAGAGAATTCTTGATAATCTACTGGCGAAAGCATGCCTCCCCAGGAATCGAATATTTGTACCGCATTACATCCTGCTTTTACTTTTTCTTTTAAATAAGCAATGGTGGTATCGGTTATTTTTTGAAGCAATAGGTGAGCCGCTACCGGATTAGTAAAGCAAAATTCTTTGGCTTTATCAAACGTTTTACTGCCTTGACCTTGTACGCAATAACAAAGAATTGTCCATGGCGAACCTGCGAAACCAATTAAAGGAATATCATCATTCAATAATTCTTTAGTAGCTTTTATGGCTTGATACACGTAGTCTAAAGACTCTTTAACATCGGGAACAATAACATTATCGACATCTTTTGAAGTACGAACAGGATGAGGTAAATAAGGTCCAAAATTTGGTTTCATTTGCACCTCAATATTCATAGCCTGTGGAATGACTAAAATATCACTGAATAGAATAGCAGCATCCATACCAAAACGGCGGATGGGTTGTACGGTGATTTCGCTAGCAATTTCTGGTGTTTGGCAACGTGTAAAAAAATCATATTTGTCGCGAAGTGCTATAAATTCTGGTAAATAGCGACCTGCTTGACGCATCATCCAAACAGGCGGACGTTGTACAGTTTCTCCTTTTAATGCTCTTAAAAATAAATCGTTTTTTATCATTTTAAATATTCTTGTTTCTTAAATCGTACTCTTCTTCGCCCATACAGTAATTTTCAATGTCTTTATTATTGCCAAAAACTACTAGAATGTCGTTTTCTAGAACTAAAGTTTCGGGTGATGTACGACCTATGGTTTCTTTAACAACGGTTTTTTTCCCTATTAAATTTTTCTTTTCAATTTCGCGAATAATAGTAATTAAAGTTAGATGGTATTTGTCTATAGAATCCAATTCTTGCAATGTTTTGCCGTAAAATTCTTTTTTCGCTTTTACTTCTGAAATGGTATAATTATTATCTAACTGATAATTTTCTAGAGTAGATTTAAAGTTAATCTGTTTGGTAAGTCTATCTGCCGAATCTTGCTCTGGGTGTACAATGCTGTAAATACCCATGGCTTCTAACACCGTATCGTGTATAGGAGATAAGGCCCTGCTGATAATTTTTACATTACTAAGTTTTTTTATAATGGCGGTTGTAATGATGGCTGCACCCTCGTTTTCTCCAATGGCAACAATAACTTTGTCGGCATCTTTTAAAGGCAGTGCTTCGTAGGCCAATTCATTTGTAGAGTCCATACAAATGGCATGCGAAATTTTATCTTTTACAAGATTAATTTTGTCCATTTGTTTATCTATAGCTATAACTTCGTTACCCGTTTCGGTTAAACTTAAGGACAAAGCCATGCCAAAATTTCCAAGTCCGAAAACAATTATTTTCATGGAATTAAACTTTTTTAGTTAATTAAAATATTTTCTTTAGGGTACTCATAAAATTGATGGTTTATTTGGCGCAGTAAACCAATCATTAAATTGAGCATTCCTATTCTTCCAATAAACATAACGGCAATAATAACATATTTGCTGGCTTCGGTAAGGTTTGGGGTAAAATTTAAGCTCAAACCAACGGTACTATAAGCCGAAAAACATTCAAAAACAACCGTTAAAAGCGGTGTGTCTTTAGGTTCTAAAATTAATAAACTCATTATGGCTATGCCAATGATGATAAGCGAAATACATAGAATAGCAAAGGCTCTTGATGTAGATTCGGCCGAAAAGCGTCTTCCAAAAATTTCTATTCTACTTTTTCCTCTGGCAATGGCAAATATATTTAAAGTAGCCAATGCAAAGGTACTTGTTTTTATACCACCGCCAGTTGATGCAGGTGATGCCCCAATCCACATTAAAAATATAACAAATAATAGTGAAGGCATTGTCATTTGCGTATAATCTACCACATTAAAGCCAGCAGTTCGTGGTGTGACCGAACCAAAGGCGGCATTGGTAATTTTTCCAAAAACGGTTTTATGATCTAGTAAAGTGTTGCTGTATTCTGAAATAAATAAAAACACCCAGCCTACAAACAATAAGATAATAGTGGTATAAATAACTATTTTAGAATTAAGTGTTACAATAGGCACACGCTTATGAATTATTTTTTTGCTGAATAATTCTAATATATAAGTTTTTATGTACTTGAAAAAATTGAAAATGATGTGATGCCCAAGTCCGCCAAAAACAATAAGAATCATAATAATCCATTGAAAGAAGTAATTAAAACGGATACTTTGATCAAACAAACCAGATGAAAATATTGAAAAACCAGCATTACAAAATGCCGAGATAGAATGAAAAATAGAAAAGAAAAACCTGTTGTTTATATCCTGATTGGTTGTTATTGAAAAATAGATAAACAGGGCACCAATAATTTCGACGGCAAGCGTAAATACCACGACGTTTAGTGCGACTCTAAAAACATCTTTCAACCCTTCATGGGCTAAAAAATCTTTGGTATTTAAACCTTCTTTAAAAGAGGAACTTCCTCTAAAGAAAAAGGCGAAGAACGATGTAAAGGTTAATATACCAATACCTCCTAGCTGTATAAGTACTAAAATAATAGACTGCCCAATAATGGTAAAATCGGTACTGGTATCTAAAACAGCTAACCCGGTAACACATACACTGCTGGTTGCTGTAAACAAAGCGTTTGTAAAGCTAATGCCATGGGTTGTGGCACTTGGCAACATCAGCAAAAAAGCACCAGCCAATGCTAAAATCATAAAACTGCCTACAAATACAATGGCAGGATTAAAATACACATCGTAAATATGTCTTACTAAAACAAATAACCTTAATAGAAAGTAAAGAATTAAACCGCCCTCAAGAATGGGTTTTACTCTTTGTAAAATATAATGATAATCGTGATTAATATGAAATAAGGATACAATAAGAGAAGTTACCAGCAACACAGAGATAATAACCATGTTTACAAAAGCAATGTTTTTACCTTTTTTGAACTTATAAACAATGAATTTAAAAGCATTAAAAAGCAGTAAAAAAAACAAGAGAATTATTAAACTCGCAACGTGTGCTGTGGTAAAATTTTCGTCAAAATCATAACCAAAATCGAAAACAATGAAGATAAGAACAATAATATCAAAAAAACGGTAAATATAATTGAGTAATGATTCTCTTTTCATTGTAATGATTTATTCCACCTTAAGTAAAATATAAAAGCTTTGTAAGCTGAATATTTTAAACTCATAGCAAATATCCAAATAATAAATGAATTTAGATATAATGCTCGTTTACTAATTCGATAACGCTTTCAACAGTTGGGACTTTGGAAATTCTAACATCGCTAAAGTGCTTTTTAGCCTCATTAGCAGTCGTTTCGCCAATGCAAAAAGCAATAACTTCCGTGTTGTTTTTTTGAACAAAGCTTTCAACAGTTGAAGGGCTATAAAACATAACACTTTCAACGGTGTTGGCTACTTTTATGCCATCGTATTTGGTTTGGTAAGCTTCAACTTCAGTTACTTTAATGTTGTTTTTTTCTAGAATGGTTGGTAAATCGTCTAATCTTAAATCGCTGCAAAAGTAAGTAACCTCGGTTCCTTCCATGTAATCAATCAAATAATTAGCAAGTTTTTTAGCATTGTTTTCAAAATGGATTACTTTACCAATTTTGGTTTCAACCAATCGTTTGGTACGACGACCAACACAATAAATATTTTTAAACTGAAGTTCTATGGGTGAAAAGTTAGTAAGTAATGCTTCAACAGCATTTTTACTGGTGATGATGACGTTCTGAATCTCGTTTTTTAAGAAACGCGGATGAATTCTATTCAAGCTTATTTTAATGAAATCGCTACTTTCAACAGTCACTTTTTCATGAAAAAGCAAACGCTGGTCTTCGGTAAACGATTTTGTTGAATACACATTAATCTCTTTGTTGGAGTTTTTAATGGTATCCATTAAACGTTTGCCGCCACGCTCAATAACAAAATTGGCGCAAAACTCAGCCATATCATGGTGCTCGCCTAATTTTTTAACGCGGGTGACATCAATTCTTTTAGAGCCATCAACACTTAATAGTACACCTTTAAAATTTATTTCTTCGTCTTTAATATAAGCCAATGCGCCAATAGGAGCTGTACAACCACCTTCCAACTTATTTAAAAATTCGCGCTCGATAGTGGTACAAATTTCGGTTTCTTCGTGATTGAGTTCTTTACAAGCTGAAAGTACAAATTCATCTTCAGCTAAAGCGGTAATCATGATAGCACCTTGTGCTGGCGCAGGAATCATCCAGTCTAGGTTAATGGCTTCTTCGGGTCTAATGCCAATTCTACCAATGCCCGCAGCTGCAAAAATAGCACCGTTCCAATCCTCATGGTTTTCCAGTTTTTGTAAACGAGAATTCACATTTCCGCGTAAATCTACAATAGTATGTGTTGGGAAACGGTTTAGCCATTGGGCGCGCCTGCGTAAACTTCCGGTTGCAATAACCGCTTCTTTAGAACTTAAAAATTCTTCATTATTTTTAAAAACCAACGTGTCGTTTACGTTACCGCGTTTTAAAACCGCAGCTTGTACAATGCCTTTTGGTAACACGGTTGGCACATCTTTTAGCGAATGCACTGCAATATCAATATCATGGTTTAACATGGCGATGTCTAAGGTGCGGGTAAAAATACCGGTGATGCCTAATTCGTAAAGAGGTTTGTCTAAAACTAAATCGCCTGTAGATTTTACAGGCACTAATTGGGTTTTATGACCTAAATTTTCGAGTAGACTTTGTACTATTTTGGCTTGCCATAGCGCTAATTCGCTATCGCGGGTACCAATTCTTATAATTTTAGACATGTGTTGTGGGTTCTAACTGAAACACTTTTTTTATGAGTTCCAGACTCTCATCGGTAGGAATGCCATCGTCTTTTAAATGATGCGCAAAGTGATTCGTTATTTTTTGTATGATATTGTTGCTAATTAACTCAGCTTGTGCTTCGTTAAAATCGCTGTTTTTTTTGCGTTGTGTATCTAATTCTGCCGAAGCAAAATCAAGCAATTTCTCTTTTAACGCCTTAATGGTTGGTGCAAATTTTCGGGTTTCCAACCAATCGTTAAATTCAGCCTTTACTTCTTCAATAATGGCTTCAGCTAATGGAATGTGCGCTTTTCGTGCTTCTAAAGTTTTATCGGTAAGTTGTGATAAATGATCTAAATGTACTAACGTCACATTACCCAATTCTTCAACATTGGGATCTACGTTTTTAGGAATCGATAAATCTAAAATTAAAAGTGGTTTTTGCGTTTGGATAAGGTGTTTATCAACAGTAGGGTGTTGGGCACCTGTCGCTACAATTAAAATATCGGAAGTTTGAATTTCTTCCTGTAAATTGGCATAATCTTTAACTACTAAATTGAATTTTCCGGCAATTTGTTCTGCTTTATCTTTCGTTCTGTTAATTAAAGTAATGTGTTCGTTTTTGGTGTGTTTTACTAAATTTTCACAAGTATTTCTACCTATTTTCCCTGTTCCAAAAAGCAAAATGTTTTTGTTTGAAACATCTTCAACTGTATTAAAAATATACTGTACTGAAGCAAAAGATACGGAGGTGGTACCCGATGATATTTCGGTTTCATTTTTAATGCGTTTACTCGCTTGAATGACTGCATTCACCAAACGTTCGGTAAAATGGTTTAACAAACCAAGCTTTTTAGAAATACGCGCACTTTTTTTTAACTGACTAATAATTTCAAAGTCACCAAGAATTTGACTGTCTAAGCCAGAACCCACACGAAACATATGTGCAATAGCATCGTTATTTTTATAGATGTAAGCTACTTTCTGAAATTCTTCAACCGTACCTCTCGTATTATCGCAAAGCAATTGGATAAGTTGAAACGGATGTTCTGCAAAACCATAAATTTCGGTACGATTGCAGGTAGAAGTTACCACCAAACTTTCAATAGCATTTTCCTTAGCTTGGTCAAGTAACGCCAGTTTAGCGGTTTCATCCAAACTAAAGTGCCCTCGTATGTCCGCGTCAGCCTTTTTATAACTTAGGCCAATGGCATAGAAGTATTTGCTTTTAGATATGTTGTATTGGTGCATTAGTGTCTATGTAATTCAATAAGCAAATGTATATCTATGATTAATAAAAAAATAACGCTAGAAGAACTTTTAATAACGCTTGTGGTTTTTTAATGCTTAATTTGATATTTATATGATTTTTGTCATATTTTTGTCTGTAAATAAAGAGGTTTTGAAAAAATAATTTAGAACAAATCTAAATAACATGACAGTTAACAACGATAAAAATCAGCAAAAAAATAACGCTGTAAGTTCATTTAATGAAACTAAAGTAGAAGACGGTTTTTTGGTTTTGGTTTATAAAAATGATGGAAACGAAACGCAAAGCCTTATTAAAGAAATAAATAGCGATTATATTCAATTTCATTTTTGTATTAAAGGCTCAAGTAAATTTGTTTTTAACGAAGGGCGTTACATGCTTAATATTCTTGAAGAAAACTCGTTGTTATTATATAATCCGCAACGTGATTTGCCAATAAACCTTCAAGTAAGTCCTAACTCTTGGATGGTTTCTGTGTTAATTTCAATTAAAAAATTCCACGGGTTGTTTTCTCAGGAAGCCGACTACATTTCATTTTTAAATGAAGACAACAAAGACAAAAAATATTATAAAGATGGCAATATTACTCCATCTTTGGCTATTGTTTTAAACCAATTAATAAATTACAACCTAAACCAATCTATTAAGGATTTGTATTTTAAAGGTAAGGCTTACGAACTTTTAAGTTTGTATTTTAACAGAAGTGAAGATGCCAATATTGAACAATGCCCATTTTTGGTTGATGAAACCAACGTTATAAAAATTAGAAAAGCTAAAGATATTATCATTGCTCGTATGTCAGAACCACCAAGTTTACAAGAACTGGCAGACGAAATTGGGTTGAATCTTAAAAAACTAAAAGAAGGTTTTAAGCAAATCTATGGTGATTCAGTGTTTAGTTTTTTGTTCGATTACAAAATGGAAGTTGCCCGGAAACTATTGGAGTCGGGCGAAAATAACGTGAACGAAGTAGGCTTAAAAGTAGGTTACAGTACTGCAAGCCATTTTATTGCAGCTTTTAAAAAGAAATATGGCACAACGCCCAAAAAATATTTAATGTCCTTAAACTAATTTACATATGAAAAACATTTTAATAGTTTTTATCGTTTTTTTATCGCTTTCGTGCAAAGCGACAAACACTTCTGATAGTCCAGACAAGGTCCTTGTTTTTACGAAAACAAGCGGATTTAGGCATGAATCCATTGAAATAGGAGTAAAAACCATTGAAGAATTAGGCAAACAAAACAATTTTGAGGTGACCCATACAGAAGATGCCACCCTGTTTTCTACAGAAAATTTAAAGCAATACAAATTGGTTGTTTTTCTAAATACGACTGGCGATGTTTTGAATGCAGAAGAAGAACACGCTTTTGAGATCTTTATAAAAAATGGTGGAAGTTTTGTGGGGGTTCATTCGGCTAGCGATACCGAATTTGAATGGGCTTGGTACGGAAAACTTGTCGGAGCTTATTTTTTAAACCACCCAAAACAAGCAACCGCTACCATAACCCGAGTTAACAATACGCATCTGTCTACAAAACATTTGCCAGAACAATGGATTCGACATGATGAATGGTATAATTTTAAATCCATCAATCAAGATATAAATGTGTTGCTAAATCTAGAAGAATCGACTTATGAAGGCGGAGAAAATGGCGCATTTCATCCCATAGCCTGGTACCATGAATTTGATGGAGGTCGATCGTTTTACACCGCTTTGGGGCACACTAACGGGTCGTATGTCGAACCCAAATTTAAACAACACTTGTTAGGTGGTATTTTGTATGGTTTAAAGCGGTGAGTTTATATCAAAAAATTAAACAGATGAAACACCCATGAGAACCACATTCACCTACACGAAGATGATTATAAAGGGAGTTCCATACCTGTACTGAGCCCAGTCGAAGATGGACAATTAAAAAACAATAAATATAAAAAGATGAAATATTTAACCCCGGAAATTGAAGCATTGTCCAAAAATGCAAACACAAAATCGTTAGTGCGCTCCAGTACTTCTTGTGGTATTTTTCAAGATTGCGATTATACTGAAGAACGGCCTAAATTATATCATCAGCAAAAAATTGAAAACAAGAAAAATTGATTTTAAAATAGACCTCACAGGTTTTTAAAACCTGTGAGGTCTGAGAAATAATAAAATTGCACATATGGTTAAAGAGATTTCTTTACTTTTTTTAATAATGATTTCTTTAATAAGGTGTAATAAATTCTTAGCAGAAAATATGAATGGTATTTATTACAAAATAAATATACTAAAATAAATATACTATAATAATGAAGGCTATTTAGCTTTTATAGTATAGATGAAAAAATATTAAAATTCATTAAATGAATGCTGAAAATCAAGTGGTTTGTGCAAAAACTTCCCAATAAATGTCAAATAATTTTTCAATAAAAAATTAATTTAAGGTTTGTTAAAAATCTTAAGATTATACTTATGAGCGATAATTTAAAGCTCAAAACATAAAAATTCGCAGACTGCATTTCATCTAAATTTTTAGTATCTTATCGTTTATTATTTAAATTATTATTATGTTTGGTTTAGTAATCTCACAATAATCGATAAAATATGCTTATATGTAAAATCATCACCGCTAAATAGTTATAACTTTTTAAAGTTTTATTTAGACTATTTTATCATTCCAAAGATGGAATTTATAAGATTGAAATAATTTCATTTCAATTATGGATACATATTTATTTGAACTATTAATAATAAAAATTAAACCAATTAAATGAAACAATAAAACCCTCAAACACCCAATAACCAACCATATAAATTTGATGAATATTCACAAATTTATTAAACCAACCTAAACTATGAATAAAACATTATTATTAACATTAACAGTTTTTTGTTTAATAACTTCATGTAAAACTAACGAAGTGTCAGAGACCGCTAAGGATGAGTGCAAATTATTTAACATTGGAAATTATGTATTTTACAACCCAAGAGTATATGAAGTTCCAGTAATTTTTAAAAAAGGGAGCCACGCCCTATTACACGATGATTATGTTCCAGTATGGTATTCAGGATACTGCGCAGAAAATTTACCATCTTTTTTTAAGACAAAAGAAGATTTTTTGAAACATGTTCATTCTAAGATGAAACAGTACAAAGGGGATCTTTTTTATGAGCAAAAATATGAAGCGTATAAAACAGATTCAGTTGGACTAAATAATATATATCATGAAGGATATCACTTATTATTTAGAGGAACAGTGAGTGTTAAAAATTTATCTTCAGGTAACGAATATTTATTGGTTGAAGGTAAAAACTATATTGAAAATGAATCTGACTATGATAAAAATACAGAATTTTATGAAAGTGATGTCAAGTCAATGTTTGCTTTTTTATTGGAAGATGGCATTTATAAGTTTGTTGATATAGATTATGTTATAGGGAATTTTACAAAACAGCAAAATGATAAAGTATTCTCTATTTTAAGCACAAAAACATTAATTAATCAAACATGTGTAGAAAATGTGAATAACATAAAAAAACCAAACTTTGATAGATCAGAACTACCTGGTTGGGTTTACAATAAGTCAGAATTAGACGAGTAAATCAGATTTTACATAAAAATTTTATTAATATGCAGATTAGAATTACTAGTGTTCTAATCTGCATATTTTTTTAATTAACAAATGAGAATGCCTATAAATTATAGCGTTTTTAATTCAAATACAATATCATTCAACATTTGTATTGTATTTTTGTGATACAATATTATTTATATGAAAGGTATTATACTTGTGAATCTTGGCTCTCCAGATAGCCCAACACCAAAAGACGTAAAAAAATATTTAGGTGAGTTTTTAATGGACGAGCGGGTTATCGATATCCCTCTTATTGCCAGAACAGCACTTGTAAAAGGCATTATTTTAAAAACGCGCCCGAAACAATCGGCAGCAGCTTATAAAAAAATATGGTGGGAAGAAGGGTCGCCTTTAATTGTGCTTTCAGAAAGACTTCAAAAGAAAATACAAAAACAAACCAGTTTGCCTGTGGCTTTGGCGATGCGTTATGGCAGTATGACCATTAAAAAAGGACTTCAAGAGTTGGTTGATAAAGGTGTCGATGAGGTGTTATTGTTTCCGTTATACCCGCAGTTTGCTATGGCAACTACCGAAACGATTACGGTTTTAGCCGAAGAACTTCGTCAGCAACATTTTCCAAATTTAAAAATAGAATCGGTGCCGGCATTTTATAACAAACCCGATTATATTGAGGTGCTTTCAGATGCCATTAAGCGCCATTTAGAAGGCAAGAATTACGAGCACTTATTATTCTCTTATCACGGTGTTCCAGAACGACATATTCGAAAAAGTGATGTAACGAAATCGCATTGTAAAATTGATAGCAGTTGTTGTATAACGCCAAGTAAAGCCCATGAGTTTTGTTACAGGCATCAATGTTTAGAGGTTACCCGATTGGTGGCTGAAAAATTGCAGCTTAAAGAAGGAAGTTATTCAACATCATTTCAATCGCGTTTAGGTTTCGATCCGTGGTTGCAACCGTATACCGATAGAACCATTGAACGTTTAGGAAAAAACGGCATCAAAAACATGGCTATTGTAACCCCGGCATTTGTGAGCGATTGTTTGGAAACTTTAGAAGAAATAGCGATAGAAGGACAGGAGATTTTCCATGAAATGGGAGGAAAAGACTTTACAACCGTACCTTGTTTAAATGATGATGATGCTTGGGTAGCACTGCTTTCAAAATGGATTAACGAATGGGCTTCTGTTGAAACATCCATGCTAAAAACACCTTTAACAAACGGGGACATGCTTATGGATGTACCATCTGACCGATAAAAATAATAAATATAAACAGATGAAACAATAAACGTGTAATGGCAAAAGTATCATCACAAGATTTAGGATCGCAACCCATAGGAAAAATTTTGATTAAGCAAGCGGTTCCTGCATCTATTGGTATTTTAGTTATGTCGTTAAACATTCTGGTCGACACCATTTTTGTGGGCCATTGGATAGGTTCTACAGCCATAGCCGCTATTAATGTGGTGTTGCCGGTTTCCTTTTTTATTGCAGCTTTAGGGATGGCCATTGGTATCGGTGGGTCTTCCATCATTTCAAGGGCTTTAGGGGCAGACAGTAAAAACAAAGCACTCAAGACTTTTGGGAATCAAATTACGTTAACCGTTTTACTTACAGTTACTTTAGTGATTGTTGGATTGATTTATTCTGATGCCATTATTCTATCATTTGGAGGTAAAGGTGCTATTTTCGAACCTGCTAAAATTTATTATACTATTGTATTGTATGGCGTCCCATTTTTGGCGCTAAGTATGATGGGAAACACCGTTATTAGGGCGGAAGGGAAACCTAAATTCGCCATGTATGCGATGATGATTCCATCGGTAAGCAACCTACTATTAGACTATATTTTTATAAATGTGTTGGACTTTGGTATGGAAGGCGCTGCTTGGGCTACGTCGTTGTCTTACATCGTATGTTTTATTTATATATGGTGGTTCTTCATGTCGAAGCATTCTGAATTGAAAATTGATTTTTCACATTTCGGATTAAACACGTCAATAGTTTCGGAAATTGGGTCTTTAGGATTTGTAACGCTTGCAAGACAAGCCGTGGTAAGCGTTACCTATCTATTCATGAACAATATTTTGTTCGATTTAGGAGGGGAAATCTCTGTTACTGCCTATGCCATTGTGGGACGTATGCTTATGTTTGCCATGTTTCCCGTTTTAGGAATTACACAAGGCTTTTTGCCTATAGCAGGGTATAACTATGGGGCAGGGAATTATCACCGGGTCAGGCAAAGTATTAATATTGCGATAAAGTATGCCACCATATTATCAACATGTATATTTGTTATCCTCATGGTTTTTCCCGAGGCTATTACTAGAATGTTTACAACCAATTTAGAGGTCATTCAACAAACACCAAACGACATGCGCTGGGTATTTGCTGCAACACCCATTATAGCTGTTCAGCTTATTGGTGCAGCCTATTTTCAGTCTATCGGGAAAGCAATTCCCGCCTTATTATTAACTTTAACGCGCCAAGGTTTTTTCTTTATTCCGTTAATATTAATATTGCCAAAGTTTTATGGCGAATTGGGGGTTTGGATATCCTTCCCAATTTCCGATGTGCTTTCAACCATTGTAACCGCTTATTTTTTAAATAGAGAAGTAAAAGCCACTTTAATTAATCAACCTAGTTAGTTATGGAATATTACAACTACATAAAATCGTTTCACCTTATTTTTGTAATCACTTGGTTTGCAGGCTTATTTTACATTCCAAGATTATTTGTTTATCAAATAGAAGCGTTTCATAAGCCATCACCCGACAAAGAAATTCTTGGAAACCAATTAAAGCTCATGGCAAAACGTTTGTGGTTTATCATCACATGGCCATCAGCAATATTAGCGACCATTTTTGCCATTTGGCTCCTTATTTTGCAGCCTTTTTGGTTGCAACAACCTTGGATGCATGTAAAATTAGCATTTGTTTTATTGCTCATCGTCTATCACTTAAAAACCCATCAATACTACAAACAACTTCAAAACGATGTGGTAAAGAAATCATCCAGTTTTATGCGTATCTGGAACGAAGGTGCCACCTTTATCCTATTCGCCGTTGTATTTTTAGTGGTTTTAAAAAGCGCTATCAATTGGGTTTGGGGCATTGTAGGCATTCTTGTTTTGGGCGTTTTAATCATGTTAGGGTTCAAAATTTATAAAAACATCCGAGAGAAAAATCCTGAGGCATAGTCTGAAATGTAATTAATGTTTCAAGGTCATAGCATTAGGATTTAGAATTTTATTTTTAAATCACCCTTAGAGCTGTTTGGTTCAATTATTGCTATATTTAAAGCATCATTCTTTTAAATCACTTTATTATATGGAAGCGACAAGTGACCTATAAAAGCAATGAAAAAAGATACATGAAATTAAAAAAACTTTCATTACGAATCCGTATTTTTTTCGCCATGATCCTGTTGGTTTTACTGGCATCTATACTTATTTCGGCAGTTGCTATTTACCAGTATAAAGAACAAAGTGAAGATTACCATAGAGAACGATTAGAGCGTAAAGAAGAAAACATCCAATCGCATTTAAAACATGTTTTAAACGGTAGGCAAAACACATGGGAAGTTAAAACAGAAAACATTCCGATTATATTTAAAGAAGAGGTTTACAATATTGCCGATATTCACAAACTTCAAATTAATTTATACGATCTAGAAGGCTCTTTGCTAATTTCTTCAAAAGCAGGCTTGCAAAATAACGAGGCAGATCAATGTATGGATGTCGAAATTTTAAATGCCATATCTAATACGGCTTCACATAGGTATGTAGATAAACGGATAGAAAATGGCGAGGCTTTTCAATCGTCTTATACCTACCTCATTGACCAAAAATCTAAAGAAATAGCCATACTAAATTTACCCTATTTAGAAAAAGACGATTTTCTTACTAAAGAGCTTGAGGAATTTCTAACCCGAATTGGGTATGCCTTTATATTTGTGTTGCTTATGGCCATTGCTATTGCGTTTTTATTATCTAAATACATCACAAAATCATTAAAAACCATTAGCGATAAAATTAACACCACCCGATTAGAAAAACGCAACCAAAAAATAGTTGTGAACGACACCAGCGAAGAGATTTCTACCTTGGTTAGCTCTTATAATAGCATGATTGACGAACTTGAAGAAAGTGCTATACAATTAGCACGAAGTGAACGCGAACAAGCTTGGAGGGAAATGGCAAAACAAGTAGCGCACGAAATTAAAAACCCGTTAACGCCCATGCGTTTAACAGTTCAAAATTTTCAGCGTAAGTTTGATCCTAATGATGAAAATATTCATTCCAAACTAGATGAGTACAGCAAAACCTTAATTCAGCAAATAGACACCATGAGTTCTATTGCATCGGCATTTTCGAATTTTGCTAATATGCCAGCGCAACAAAACGAAACCTTAAATGTTGTTTACATTGTAAAGTTAGCTTTAGAAATATTTAATGAAGATTACATCAATTTTACGGCAGAAAAAGAAGAAATCATAGCGAAGCTAGATAGAACACAACTTATACGTGTAGTTACCAATTTGGTTAAAAATGCCATTCAAGCGATGCCAGAAGATCAAACCCCAAAAATTAATATTAACGTATCCACATATAAAAACGACGTGGTTATTATAGTTTCAGACAATGGTTCGGGTATTTTAGAAGAGAATATCGAAAAGGTTTTCGAACCAAAATTCACCACCAAGACCAGTGGTATGGGGCTTGGGTTGGCCATGGTTAAAAACATCGTAGAAACCTATAAAGGCACTATTACATTTAACTCAGAGAAAGATAAAGGCACCGTATTTAGGGTGACGTTTCCTAAAGAATAGTTAGAATGTTCAATTACGAAAAAAGAAATAATAAATGGTTCTTTTTGTTATTGGGAGGGTGTTTGACTCTAATAATTAATTATTATTTATATGATTTAATTATTTCAGATCCTTGTTATTACCATAGCCACCAAGCTGATTTTTGGATTAATTTATTTTATAATACAGGCTCTATTACAAATGGGCATCCAGAACCAAATATTTTTAATTTCTTTTTTACAATCATAGTGGGTTTGTTCATCGGAAACGTGATTTATAATTACAGTAAAAAGAATAAGATTGAATCTTAAAACATACAATTATGGCTTACAATAATATTTTAGTAGAAGAAAACAATGGCATAACCACCATAACCATTAATCGGCCAAATAAATTAAACGCCTTAAACAAGCAAACCATTGAAGAGTTGCACGACGCACTAAAAGAGGAAGCAGCAGATGAAGACACAAAAGTGATTATAATTACGGGAAGCGGAGAAAAAGCGTTTGTTGCAGGTGCCGATATTAGCGAATTTGCAAATTTTAATGTAGAAGAAGGCGCAAAATTAGCCGCTAAAGGACAAACCATGCTGTTCGATTTTATTGAAAACTTATCAAAACCCGTTATTGCTGCTGTAAACGGTTTTGCATTAGGTGGTGGGTTGGAATTGGCCATGGCATGCCATTTTAGAATTGCCAGCGATAATGCTAAAATGGGTTTGCCCGAAGTATCGCTTGGAGTTATTCCTGGGTATGGCGGTACACAACGCTTGCCACAATTAATAGGTAAAGGACGCGCTATGGAATTGATAATGACGGCGGGCATGATGGATGCCAACCAAGCTTTAAATTACGGGTTGGTAAACCACGTAACCACCCTAGAAGAATTAATACCGCTTTGCGAAAAAATAGCCCGTAAAATTTCCAATAACTCCATGGTTGCTATTGGTGCAGCTATTAAAGCCATCAATGCCAATTTTAAAGATGGTGTTAATGGATATACTGTTGAAATACAGGAATTTGGCAACTGTTTTGGTACCGATGATTTTACCGAAGGGACTACGGCCTTTTTGCAAAAACGGAAGGCTAATTTTTCTGGGAAGTAGACTTTAGGATTAATTTTAGTGGTTTGTTCAACAAAGAACTCATCATGACTTTTTCTATTTCCTAAAACCTGTCTGCCGGCAGGCAGGAATGGCTAAAATTTATCCATATTTCGTTACTTTTTTTATGTGTAGCGATGCTATGCCTTGCAAAAAGAGCCTCATCTGTATAAATTTTATCTCATTTTCGGTTAAAAATAAAAAGTCAAGATGAGTTTAAAGAACAAGAACAATTCTACTCATGAAAAATACTGGTTTTCCCTCTTTTTTTTCTGTAAGCTTTAATGGTATAAATTATAACTCCAATCAGCGATAAACTTAAGAAGAAGTATGTGGCTATTACGTACCCTAATCTATATTTTGGTGGTTTACCTAAATATTGACTAATATCTTTGGTGGTATCTATTTTAATGGAATTGAAGAGTTCGGTTTTAACATCGGGATTAAACTGTGTATCACTAGCATAGAAAAAAGTGTATAAATTTTTATTTAATAAATAAAATTCGGCTTCATAAGTAGGCGTATCTAAATCGTTTACAAATTTTAAATTATAACCTGTAAAGCCATCTTTTTCAACAAGTGTTGCGGATTTTAAATAGTAAGGAATTCGATATCTCATTCTAGCTATAACACGATTATATTCATCAATTAAACTAGCGTAATCGTATGGCAATCTAGAAAGACTTTCCTTTTGGTCTTCATTTTCAAAAAGCACTTTTTGTACAATAAAGTTGTAAGTATCAGTTTTAAATCTAATTTGGTGTATTTTAACACCATCTACAAGGGTGTCCGATTCAACGAAATTTTTTGGAACATCCAAACTAACCAAGTCATCTAATTTATGCGAGATCATATCGCTATTTTGAGAGGTTAATATGCTGGTAATTAAAACGAAAAATAATATAGAAAGCTTTTTCATAACACAGTAATTCTTAATAATCCTTTAATAAGGTTTAAAATTTGAACAAGTCTAAAATATGCATTTTTTCAACTCCATAAACAATTCATATCCATATTTAATAAAACATTATTATTGATTCTGTTTTAAGATATGGTTTGGTAGGTAAATTAAGATGATAGTTGTCAAAAAGCCGTTCCCATTTTTATAGTTTTTAGTAATTACAATTAATTTTAAAAGATGGAATGAATGGGTTTAATATTGAAATTCAATATGTATTTGTTTTGGCCTTTCTGAGATTTAGCTGTTTTTAATGAAAAACACAATTGTACAACAGTCGCAGTTGTTGTAGGGTGTTTTTTAGAATGGTAAGTCGTCATATTCATCACTTTGGCTACTCAAAGCATTAAGAGCATCGACTACTTCTTTACTGTTAAATATTTCAGTTAAAATTCTTTCTACATCATCAATATTTTCCCCAATGTATTTTTTGTCCGTCAAATTCGAATAGATAGCAAAAGGATAAATTTTAAGAGTGCCGTGTGCTAATCTTAAAAGGGTAAATGAATATCCTAAACTTGGGGATATTATTTTCATAGAATGTATAAACAACTCACCAGAAAAATCTTCTTTAGTTTGTTTGTCCATTATTGAATGTGCAGAAACTGAAGACAATGTGCCTTGAAGCCTTCTATTCGTAGCTTGTGTTAGAAATCCTATTTGCTCCGTTAAAATTTCTTTTGGGGTACTTTTATGTTCTTCCTGTTTAATATTATTCGGCCAAAAGCTCTTGTTCTTCATATTTATTTTTTTTAATTAGTTTAAGTTGGAATTTAATTGGTAAATGGTCTGAATAATCTTTATCAATACGTGTGTATCCGTTGATTTTTTTTACCAGTGAATTATTGCCGATTTTTGAAATTATAGTTAATTCATTTTCATCAAAATATGGAATTAATTCAGGTCTTATCATTATTTGGTCATATAAATTCCAAAAATAATTAATAGGTTTATAAGTATTGTGAAAATGTGTGCCCTGTACACTTCCTTTCGATTCATCACCAAGAAAACTCCACATAGGATTATAAAAATAATTATAAGACTTTCCTTGATAATTTCTACTCATTGTTGAGGCAATTTCCTTATTGTTGATATTATGTAATCCTGCAGAATTCACCAGACCATCTTCAAAGGGGTTCATATTAAAATCGCCTAATATCAGAGTATTTCTTGTACTAGATTTAAATTCCTCTAACTCTATATCTGTTTTTAGTTCGACACAAAGACCAAAGTGGTCACTGGGATTTCCCCAATTAAATTTAGAAGGAAAATGTGTAATTGTCATTAATTTTTTCTCGAATTTAGGAATATTTATTTCAAAGATTCCATAACGTCCGTGACCACTATTTTCCTTAATGTCTATGTTTGGAACACTAGAGAAAATTTTCGGACGACGAAATAATCTCGGTTGAAATTGTCTAAAATCTTGATTAATATTTTTCAATGTATTCAATAAAAAAGTGTCATCGGCTGAATTTTCAATGAGCACTATCAAGTTTATTTTATACTCAATCACTAAATCTTTAATCTCATCAATTAAAGGTTTTTTATAAGTGTTCCAATAAAGTATGTTTAATTCAGTCATTGTTTATTTAAATGCCCTAAGTCTCTAAGGTATGGTCAGTTTTAATTGGATATATCGACTGTTACTAAAATAAATTCAGCAAAAGTAAACGAAGTTAGCTGATTTTTTTGATAAACTGATAAAATTCCTACCTTTATTTTGTTGATAACCCATTTTTGTTTTAACAGTTTTCAGTAAAAAATATAAGTAATTTTAAAGTGTCTAGTTCGCAGCATATACTCTTTATTTTTACTACAATGAACCCAAAAACTACCATAAAAGGCCGTGGCGCACAGCTTAATGTACCCAATAAATTCTTCGAATTGAGCCACGACATGCGCGATGATTTTTTGGAATTCTGTCATAAAGAAGGGGAGCAAAGTGATAAAAACAAAACACTTTATTTAGAAGTTTTTCCTAAAACCATCGTCAATAAAGTGGCGAGTCCAGATATTGGCATGTCTTATTCCATGAATGCGTACCAAGGCTGCGAACATGGGTGTATTTATTGTTATGCCCGCAATAGCCACGAATTTTGGGGCTATAGCGCTGGGTTGGATTTTGAGCGTCGTATTTTGGTGAAAAAAGATGCTCCAAAATTATTGGAGGAATTATTGAAAAAGAAAACTTGGAAAGCACACCCCATCGTCATGTCTGGCAATACCGACTGTTACCAACCTGCCGAAAAACAATTCGAAATTACCCGCAACTGTTTGGAGGTGTTTTTAAAGTATAAGCATCCTGTTGCCATCATCACAAAAAATGCTTTGATTCTTAGGGATTTAGATATTTTGCAGGAACTTTCAAAAGAAAATTTAATAGGCGTAAATGTTTCTATCACATCACTTTCTGAAGAAACCAGACGGGTTTTGGAACCAAGAACGGCAAGCATAAGCAAGCGTTTGGAAACCGTAAAAACATTAAGCGACCATGGTATTCCCGTGAATGTGATGTTAGCACCTATTATTCCAGCTATAAACAGCCATGAGATACTGCCTTTAGCAAAAGCCGCTTCAGATCATGGCGCTTTAGGGATAGCGCATACTATTGTGAGGCTTAATGGCGCTATTGGAGAAATTTTTACCGATTGGATACACAAAACCATGCCCGATAAAGCCGAAAAGGTATTGCACCAAATAGAAAGTTGCCACGGTGGCACTTTAAACGATTCGCGTTATGGTACCAGAATGCGTGGTGAAGGTAAAATTGCCGAACAGATTAATAACCTAGTAAAGTTAGCAAGACAAAAGTATTTTAAAGATAAGCAGATGCCAAAATTAAATACGCAGTTGCACGAGCAGTTTAAAGACGGGCAATTAAGATTATTTTAGCGTGAGTTCGATTTAAAAACAATTCTATATTTAAGGATAAACCCAACTATTAATGAGGTTGTCACATTGAGCATTATTGAAAATGAAAATATATTTTTATTTGAAGATAAAAGCGCAGCTTGCGAAAGGTTATTAAAATCGATAACTTTTATAGGTTTCGACTTTAGTTAATCTTGAGCGCAGTCGAAAGGCTCAACCTGACATTAAAATATAAGTAATTTATTTTCAGTTAAATACACTCTTTATTATAAACTCAAGTTATTTTAAATATTAAACAAAAAAACGTGGGCAAATTGCCCACGCCTTTCAAAAAATAATTAGGGATTGGTTAGCTCTTGATTTCTTTTGTGAAAACTCTTCCTTCAGTAGTAAAAACAATTTTGTAATGACCTTTGTTTTTACCTGTTAGTTTAAAAATTCTACTAACGTTTTCGGTGTCTTTAACTTTTTCAGAATAAATAAGTTCTGGTTCATTAAAAGCACTTTCAGCACCAATAAAATAAATAGCTATGTCCATTGGCGCCTTGTTTAAAGAGAGTCTTGAAACAAAAACGACATCTCCTTTTACTCGTGTTACAGGTTTAAAAATGGTAGTTTCCATTTCTTTTTTAAAAATAACCGTATTTGAAGATACAGTAAAAGGGATGGTTTGTATTTCTACATCTTTATCAAGCTCAAAAATGTAACTACCGTTTGGTAGAGACGTTAAATCGAAACCGTTAGTATAGATTCCAGATTGCTTAATGAGCTCTTTATATAGTACAATACCATTATCATCTTTAATAGACAATAGGTTTCCTTGCTTTACATTGTTTAAAGTAAGAGAGGTTCTTTCAGCATCATTTTCAATTTTAAAAAATGATACTTCATTTGCGAAACTTAACAAGGTAGCAAACATTGTTACCATTAAGATTCCTTTTTTTGAGGTGTTTAATACGTTTTTCATGATTTGGTGTTTTTAACGTTTCACAAGACAAATATAGAGCAGTTTTTAAGTTTATAAAACATTGATATTGATATGTTTATGTGCTATTTTACCTGTTATATTTACATCAAATTTGTGTTAAATTAAAATAGCATATAAAGCGGTTAATTGTGTGTTTATTTATAATACCCTTTAAGCTTTGAAATGACCGCAATAAAACACCCTTTTTCCCTTTCTACTTCAAAATAAAAGACAACCGTAACTACGGCTATGCGCCATGCGCCAGCTGGCTCGTCGTTAAAATGTGCATGGCACATTTTCTTTTCTCTCCGCCCTCTTTCTTGTATAAAGAAAAAAATCATTCTTTTATTTTACAGTAATTTCAAAGATTAAATGGTATAAGGATTAATAAAAGCTGATAAAATGACTAAATTGAAAATGGAGTAAAAAAAAAGTGAGCCACCACAGCTCACTTTACCAACTAAACTAAATAAGACATTAAACTAATTATTAATGAATTTTGTGAACTCTTTGTTATCAGAGTTAATGATTATTTTATAATTTCCTTTTTCTAATTTATAAACTCTTTCAATAGCTTGAACCCCTGTAATTTTTTCTGAGTGCAATAGTTCATACTCGCTATTGTTGTCGGTATAGATGCTAATTTTCATAGCTTCAAGATTTGGAGACAATTTAGTAACGAATAATAAGTTTCCTTTTTGTTTTAAATGAGGTTTAAAGCTTGTCGTTCCTTTGCTTCTATTAAGAACAACGTTTTTAGAATTAATGGTGAACGGTATCGTTTTAATTTCAAAATCTTTATCCAATTCAAAAACATACTCACCATTGGGAAGCGACGTTAAATCGAAACCTTTAGCGTAGATTCCAGATTTCTGAATAAGTTCTGAATATAGTATGTTGCCATTAGCATCTTTTATAGACAATTGGTTACCTGCCTTTACATCGGTTAAGGTTAGTGCGGTTTTTTTAGCATCATCTTTAATAAATGAAGCTTCATTAGCAAAACTTAATAAGGTAGCAAACATGGTTACCATTAAGATTCCTTTTTTTGAGTTGTTCAATACGTTTTTCATGATTTGGTGTTTTTAACGTTTCACAAGACAAATGTAGAGCAGATTTCAAGGTTATAAAACATTAGGATTGACCAATTTATATGCTATTTTATCTGTTATTATTACATTAACTTTTTGTTAAGTTAATATAGCATACAAAGCGGGTAAATGTCCATAGTTGAAATGTCATGTAGAATGAATTTTAGATAGTTAGAAGGTTAGATAGTTAGAAGGTTAGAAAGTTTGATGGTTGTAAAGTTGGAAAGTTTGATGGTTGGATTTTTTTTAAACGACGACAGGATACCTTTTATGATTGATGATTAATGATTGACGATTCTGAATTAAGAAATCAAAACCAACAACGCTTTCACGGCTGTGAAAGTGAAAGCAAATGCTATGATGGCTGGCAGACCTTTGTTTGTGTAAGCATATAATAAATAAGACCTCACAGGTTTTTAAAACCTGTGAGGTCTCTCTATAAAGATTAAAGATCCTGTTACATATGGGATTTTCTGTTCTTGGGTGTTTTCACATATATCTTGAAAAGTAGCGTGTTTATTGGTGAGGATTTTAAAGGACACGAGCGAACGAACTGGTGCAAGTAAAATCGGAAGCCAGCAAGTTACCTTTTACGATTGATGATTAATGATTAACAATTCAGAATTTAGAACTCGAAACTTCGAAGTCAAAGACTTCACATAGCTGGGGTTACCACCAGAGGTTTAAAAGAAGCCGATATGTTGGAAATAGTAGAATTAATTGATGAAGTTATTGCCAATCACGAAAATGAAGCCGTTTTAGAGGCTGTGAAATTGAAAGCAAATGCTATTGGCTGGCAAACATTTGTTTGTGTAAGCATATAATAAATAAGACCTCACAGGTTTTAAAAACCTGTGAGGTCTCTCTATAAAGATTAAAGATCCTGTTACATACGGGATTTTCTGTTCTTGGGTGTTTTCACATATATCTTGAAAAGTAGCGTGTTTATTGGTGAGGATTTTAAAGGACACGAGCGAACGAACTGGTGCAAGTAAAATCGGAAGCCAGCAAATTACCTTTTACGATTGATGATTAATGATTGACAATTCAGAACTCAAAACCAACAACGCTTTCACGTTTATAAGTTCTAAAGTTTATACAGTATAATATAAATATTTAAATTAGGCTTTTAGAAAATTCGATTGAGAATAGTTAATACTATTATTTGATATTTAAGGAATTAAATTTATTGTAAAGGTTGAATACAATAATTAGGAAACAAAATTAAAGGACCAAAAAGTTTTGAAGATAGTAAGCTTTTAGGTAAATACTCTTTTTTAAAAAGTGTTGAATTAAATCGGAATTTTAATCTGTATCAAAAATAAAATCAAAATCAAATAGTTCTTTAGGTTGTACTTCTAAACCCTTAGCTAAAGACAAAATGGTCCTCATACTGATTCCATGTTCACCATTGAGAGCTCTATAAACTTGTTTAGGTTCAATTTTCCCCAAAGAGGCTACGGTCATTACATCCTTTCCTTTAGATGCTATAAGTTTCTCCAAATGTAGACCAAAGGCTATATAATATTCTTTGTTTAAATCTTTCACAGTGTGAAAATGAAGCTTAATTCAAAATAATAATTGTCATATTTGACAATTATTGAATTTATTTGAATATATTTGAATCTCCTTTAAAGAATAAAGGAGTATTTTTGCGACTCTTCAAATGAAAATATTGAAGCATTCGCTTTGAGTCTTGTATCAGAAAACTGGTAATTTTTAAGTACACAAGATGATAAGTAAGATGCTCACGTCTCTCTCTTTGGGCGTGGGCTCACTTATTTGTGTACGGGTATACCAGTACCTCTGATGCAGTAAGCTGAGTTCCGCGCCTTTTTTGTTTCCGTACACAAAGGGTTTAATGGGGATCATGACCTTGTTTTTCAGGCAACTTCAACTTTACACAACATTATAAAAAGAAGCATGTATTAACCTTAAACCTGACCCTTATGGAAGAAAACAAGAAACCTATAGACCCCAACTCCTTTATACTGCCACAGCACGATATTTTAGACTCTCTGGCATTATTACTGAACAGGTCAAGCCTCAGCAATGCCGTTAAAGAACACTGTGGCACGGCGCTCAAGGTTATGGGCATTATATATACCGACCTGGCATACAACACGGGAACACAGCTTTTATCAAGAAAGGAATTCGACACGTTCTATGAATCGTTACCAAGCGTATATTTTACCAATAGGGAACTGGTATCCATCGATACGCTGACCAAGAACATAAAAAGGTGCATCGAAACAAATGTCGTTGTGTCCATTGGGAGGGAAGGCACAAAGCCATGAGGGAAGACAAAAAAGAACCAACACTTAAGGACTACAACACACTTTTTAAGAGCCTGTACCCACAACTATGCGTATTCGCATACAAGTACCTCGATAATTTGGAAACTTCAAAAGACATCGTTCAGGAGGTTTTTATCAAGGTATGGGAAGACAAAACCACTTTTGAAAATGAGGATCATAGCACTGGCTATTTTTATAAAGCCGTAAAAAACAGATGCCTCAACCATCTAAAAAGCAAACAACACTTGGTTACAGAGCGTTATGGGCAGACAAACCTTGAAGCCTATGGCACGGAAGAATTCCTTATGTCCGAAGCCGTAATCGTGGAAACCACCGTTATCATAGAGAACGCCATCAAGACACTTCCGGAAAAAGCTGCCCAGGTGATAAGGCTCAGCATCAAGGACTACACCAATGATGAGATCGCCAAGGCACTGTCCATCTCTGTCAATACGGTCAAGGACCATAAAAAAGTGGCATACCGAAAACTAAGAAAGCTTCTGGGGTTTTTAAGGCAGGTTTTGGGGATTTTGGGTTTTGGATAATCAAAATGAATGCTTTTGCTAGAATAGAATAACTTTGACTTGATTCCCAAAAAGCTGAGTAAAAAATTGGCAAAAAAAAAGTGAGCCACCACAGCTCACTTTACCAACTAAACTAAATAAGACATTAAACTAATTATTAATGAATTTTGTGAACTCTTTATTGTCAGAGTTATTTTATATAGTATTTAACTTTTCAAAACTTACGATTGTGATATTAGTAATGTTTTTTATTTACTAACATTCAACGGTACAAAGATATGGTAGAAGCGTAGCTTACAAAACATCAAATTTGACCAGTTTATATGCTATATTAACTGTTAATTAAATGTTAAATGGATGTTAAGTTAAAATAACATACAATCGAGTTAATTAAGGCTATATTTGCATAATAATATATTGTAATTTTGTTTTAAAAATATTTGTTATGATTAATAAAAAACCAACTTTTAGGAAACTCACCCCAAGTTTCGGAAGTTCTATATTAGTTAAGCAACATGTAGAAACCATAGATAAAAACGGCGCTTACTGGCATTTTCATCCGGAATTAGAGCTTATTTATATAAACAAAGGGCAAGGTAAAACACACATAGGAAATCATTTATCCTATTTTAATAATAGTCAATTGATACTTATTGGATCCAATTTACCACATAATGGCTTTACAGATCGTTTAACTGCCAATGGAACCGAAACGGCTATACAGTTTAAGTCGAATTTTTTAGGTGATGATTTTTTGAATGTACCTGAAATGGCAGCTATAGTATCATTATTTGATAGAGCCAAAAAGGGGATAAGATTTAAGGTAGAAACAAAACAGAAAATAGGCCCGAAAATAGAAAAGCTATTAGAGCACGGCGGTTTAAAGCGTGTTTTAAAATTTTTAGAGATTTTAGAATATTTAGCAACAACAGATGATTATACGTTGTTAAATGCAGATGGGTTTGCTTTTGAAGCGGAGGCTCAGGATAGTTCGAAAATTGATATTATATTTAAATATGTCAATAAAAATTTTCAAAATCATATCACTTTAGATGAAATAGCCGATGAGGTAAGTATGACGGTGCCAGCGTTTTGTAGATACTTTAAAAAAGCCACCGGAAAAACCTTTACACAATTGGTAAACGAATATCGGGTGGTGCATGCTACCAAATTGCTTAATGAAAGCCAAAAAAGTATTGCTGATATTTGTTTTGAATGTGGGTTTAATAATTTTTCACATTTCAACAAACAATTTAATGAAATTACAGGCAAAAGTGCCTCAAATTATAGAAAGGAAATAAAGCTGATTATCCAATAATTAAGTTTAAAGATGTCAGGTTGAGGTATCTTTTTATTCTAAAAAAAGCAATATAAAATGACGTTTAGTTTGTCAGACTGAGCTTGTCGAAGTCCTAGTTTAAAAAAATGTCATCGGTAGAGCAATCGAAACCTGTATTTTAGACGATGCCATTCCATTCTTTGTAAAACTGCTCAAGATATAGTTCCATAAAAGCATGCCTTTTAGTAGCTATATCTTTTCCTGTTTTTGTATTCATCTTGTCTTTTAAAAGCAATAATTTCTCATAAAAATGATTGATGCTAGGGGCTGTTGATGTTTTATATTCTGCCTTAGTCATAGAAAGATGAGGCTTTATTTCTGGGTTATAAAGTTCCCTGTTTTTAAAACCACCGTAATTAAAACATCTTGCAATACCAATGGCACCAATAGCATCCAATCTATCGGCATCTTGAACAACATCCAGTTCAGCCGATTTAAATTTTTGCGCCTCGTTTCCGCCTTTAAAAGAGATGTTTTCAATAATATTTACAACATGCTCAATAACTTGAGAATCAACATTCAGTTTAAATAAAAACTCACGGGCTACTTGCGGACCCACAGTTTCATCGCCATTATGAAATTTACTATCGGCAATATCGTGTAATAAAGCACCAAGCTCAACAACAAATACATCTACAGCTTCATTTTTAGAGATGTGTAGCGCATTATTATACACCCTTAGGATATGAAACCAATCGTGTCCACCTTCAGCATCAGCAAGGGTTTCTTTTACAAAACCGATGGTTTTATTTATTATTTCTTTTGAAGTCATAAGGGTATAAAAATAAAAATTCCTTTCGGTTTAGAAAGGAATTTATTAGAAAGTAATTTAATAATGTAATGTTTAGTACATGACAAAAACTGCAGAGGGTCACATTGAGCCTTTCGGCTACGCTCAAGATAAACTAAAGTCGAAATGCGATTAAATAACAATATTTTCAATGTCTTCGACTGCGCTCAGACTGACATCTGAATATATTTGGATTTTTGTCATGTACTAAAAATGTAATGATATATTATTTTATAACAGCAGGCTCTACCCATTTAAACTGGAATGAGTTTTGTGGTATTTTAATACGTTCAGATAAACGGTACATTCTGTCCGGAAGTTTCATTAGATAATCTCTGGCTTTTTCGGCTTCATCGCTAAGCCCAGTAATTTTATCTATTTCCCAACGTTTAATTAATTTATCTAAAATATCAACGTAATCTGTTGATGTGTAAACGCCAATTCGCTGTGCAGTATTTGAGAACTCTTCAAAAGCGGTACTAATTTGGTTGCCCGATTCTCTTAAAAAATGTGCTGGCATGGTAATTTTAAGTTTCATCATATCATGAAACGCCATCATCATTTGACTGGGATCTACCTTAAAAATACGCTCTACAAACTCAGAATAGGCGTGGTGGTGCCTCATTTCGTCTCCAGAAATTATTTGGCACATTTTTGCTAACTGCTTATTGCCACTCTTTTTAGCAATTTTAGCAACCCGATTATGTGATATATACGTTGCCAACTCTTGAAAACTAGTGTAAACAAAGTTTTTATAAGGGTCTCTATCCGTACCAATATCAAAACCATCGGCAATTAAATACTGGGTTGTTTTTTCAATTTCTTTCATGTTTACACGCCCAGAAAGGTATAAATATTTGTTAAGTACATCGCCATGGCGGTTTTCTTCACCCGTCCAGTGGCGTACCCATTTAGACCATCCGTTACGTTCTACTTGTCCAACACCTTCAACATCCATTAACCAGGATTCGTAGGTTGGTAATGCTTCTTCGGTAATCATATCACCTACCAAAACCACCCAAAAATCATAAGGCAATTCTTTTGATAATTCTCTTATTTCGCGTACTTCTTCAAAAAAAGTATCACTTTCAGAATTTGGCAAAAAATCTGTTGGTTGCCATATAGTTTCAACAGGGATTAAATACTTCTGTATTAAAGATTCCACGTCCTTTTCCAAAAACTGCATCACCTCTAGTCTTACATTCTTTAACGACATCTTTATAATTTTTAATGATTTATATTGTTTTTAATAGTAGCTTCAATACTATTAATAAGTTCTTCTTTGTTTACAAAGGTACTAACTTTTAAAGGCTTATGCACGGTAAAAGCAATATGTGTGCCTAAACCCAGTGGAAATTTACCATATTTTAACATTTTCCACGAGTTATTTATGGTGATCGGCACAACAGTCGCCGAAGGAATTTTTTTTAATAGGACTTCTAATCCTTTGGTTTGAAATGGTTTAGGTTCACCGTTTTTACTTCTAGTTCCTTCAGGAAAAATAACGGCAGCACGTTTGTTGGTTTCAATGTATTCGCCAAATTTCATAAGCGCCGGTAGTGATTGTCTGGGATTTTTTCTATCGATTAAAGCGGCGCCACCATGGCGTAAATTGTAAGACACACTGGGGATGCCTCTGCCTAATTCTATTTTGCTAATAAACTTTGGGTGGTGCTTACGCATATACCACGTAATAGGGTAAATGTCGTGTAAACTTTGGTGGTTGGCAACAATAATTAAAGGTTGATTGGTGTCTATTTGGTATGGATTGTTAAATGTAAAACGTGTGCCTAGTATATTGGCGCATCGCATGAGGCAAAACTGTAAAGCATCCACGCTTTTTTTATGTGCCTGATAACCGAATACATTAAAACAAAACCACTGAATGGGATGAAATATAACCAATGTTAAAAAAAAACATAGGTAATATATAATACTTAAAGGGTATGAAAATATTTTTTGCATGCCCCAAAAATAAACAAAAACAGGTTTTAATAAACAGCTACACAGATGTTATTTTCACAATTTACACTGCTTGGAGGCATGGCATAAGCACAATCGGAAACAATCCCCCATTTTTTATTAAAATCAGCTTCCTTTTTATTGTAATTTGCTACCATATTTTCCAAGTTTTCAACATCTATAGAAGTTGAATATACCAAATAACTCCAAGGACCACCACAAGGTTTGCTTCCTAAGGCAATAAATTTACAAGTGGTGTTTTCATTACAAATTGAAGTTGCCGCTAAATCCTCAATGGCTTTTTTAGAAGCATGTAATTCTTGCAGTTCATCATCTTTTGTTGAAGTGGCATTATCTTCACAAGTAAATGCCGTTAAAAATAAGCAGGTAGTAAATAAAAGTAGGAGCAACTTTTTCATAGCTTCATTTTTTATTGTTAGATGGTCATTACTGTAAAAGGTTGCGTAATAAAGTAAAAAACCACGATTTGGTCGTGGTTTTTAATTTATGCAATTTCAAGCCTTTTTGTTCTCTTTTGTTTTTGAGAGAGGTTTGGCAATATCAATATGATGATTAGCAATACTCGTTATAAGCATCGATAAGGTTTTCCGAAATTAATTCTGCAGGTCTGCCTTCAATGTGGTGACGCTCTAACATGTGCACCAATTCACCATTTTTAAACAGGGCCATACTTGGCGAACTTGGAGGAAACGGTACCATATGACCACGAGCTGCATCAACAGCTTCTTTGTCAACACCTGCAAAAACCGTCACAATATGGTCTGGGCGTTTGGTGTTTTGTAAACTCATTCTAGCACCTGGGCGTGCATTGGCCGCTGCACAACCGCAAACCGAATTAACGACAACCAATGTAGTGCCTTCTTTGGCCAAAGCCGCATCAACAGCCTCGGCAGTATGTAATTCTTCAAAACCAACTTTGGTTAAATCTTCTCGCATTGGTTTTACTAATTCTGCTGGATACATATTTTTATATTTTAATAATTAACATTTCAATAGACTACAAAGATACGGAAAATTAAGTTTTCAGTCGCAGTATTCTGTGGTTCCTTTCATTTAAGAAATGAAATGATTCTGAATAAATAACAAGATAAAAGCAAACCTTTTTGGTAACAAACACCAAGAAAACCCAACTAACAGTATTATATTTGAAGTCATTAATAAAATAAAGGAAATTATATGAGTTTTTCAAAATGGATTGGTGCTGCTATTGGATGGTCGTTTGGAGGTCCCATAGGTGCCATTATTGGTTTGGCATTGGGCGGTATTGTCGATTCTATGGGTTCGGGTCTTCAAACAACGTATAAGCAAAGACCTATTTATACAAGACCACAAACCCAACCGGGAGATTTTGAAATAAGTTTGCTCATTTTAGCTTCTATTGTTATAAAAGCCGATGGCAAACAAGACCAGCGCGAATTGGATTTTGTTCGTAATCAGTTTGTAAGTATGTATGGAAAAGAGCGTGCCAATCATGCCTTTAGACTTTTTAAAGAGATAAATAAACAACAAAATATTTCTACCAGACAGGTTTGTTTGCAAATTAGGCAAATGATGGAGCATGCTTCACGTTTACAATTGGTTCATTTTCTATTCGGAATCGCCAAAGCCGATGGTTTTGTGACCGATGATGAAGTACACCAAATTTATACCATTGCAGGTTATTTAGGTATTAGCCATAACGATTACGAGAGCATCAAAGCCATGTTTTATAAAAGTGCAGATAGCGCCTATAAAATATTGGAAATTGATAAAGCAGCTACCAACGACGATATTAAAAAAGCCTACCGAAACATGGCTAAAAAATACCACCCGGATAAAGTGATTCATTTAGGCAAAGAACACCAACAAGGTGCCGAGGAAAAATTTAGGAAAGTGCAAGAAGCTTACGAGCAGTTGCAGAAGGAGCGGGGTTTTTAAGTTTTTTATATTAAACTTACCTAGTCCATTTGGGTATAAAAATAAAAAAAGCCAACCTAAATAAATATTGGCTGGCCTTAAATTGTTTGTAAGTCAATAAATTACTTACTTATAAATATTTTGTCATTATTATCTTTTGAAAAAACGTAAACAAGTTTCTTGTCAGCGTTCATATAAACTGATTTTAATTCCCAACCTTCACTTTTTGAAGCATCTAATAAACATTTACGCACGTCTGGATTGTAAAGGTTTAAATCTGAATTGATAATAGTGTCGGCACTCGCATTTACAGATAGTAAAAGCATCATTGCTGTAGCTAATAATTGTAATTTTTTCTTCATTTAGAATGTGTTTAAGATATTATTTAAATTTAACCGCAAGGGTAAAGCATAATTTGATAAAACTTTAAAATAATAGATGATTGACTATTATTAATCGTTGTGTCTATCATTTTTAGAAAAAAAAATATTTTTTACAGCAAAATCGTTTTTAATAGGTGTTTGTTGAATTAAAATATTTTTCACAATGAATAGCATCTCTTTAATTTAAATAATTCCCCGAAGGGCTCTGCCTTGGGATATCCAATTCACCTCTCCTTTGGAGAGGTCAGAACTGCCCGAAAAGGCAGTTCTGGGTGAGGTAAAATACAAAATTTCGGTTTTTGACCCAGAGGTCAAAATGAAACAGGCAAAACCTGTACTGAGCCTAGTCGAAGTATATCTCTATGGCTCTGCGAGGACAGTCTGTTTCAAGAAATTTTTTATTTACATTTACCGCTAAAAAAAGAATCAAAAAACGGTTAAATATGTGTCGTGTTTTTTGGTATTCATATGTCTTGTTATTAATATATCTTGCGTTTCAAAGCAGCAGCTTATGACATTAAAACCAGAACCTGAAGAAACCGCGCCATTGACGTTAGAGCATGTACCTTCGTTTATAAATGTTCCGGTTAGTGTGAAGTTAAAAGACATTGAAAACCAAATCAATGTTATTTTAAAAGGATTGATTTATGAGGACAAAACCATTGAAGACGATGACATTGAAATAAAAATATGGAAAGAAGCGCCTATTATGATTCAAAATGATAAAATGGCATCCAACAATCGAATTAAAACAATTTTTCCTTTAAAAGCGATAATAAAATACCGAATTGGCACGCAAACCTTGGGTGTTAATCTTTATAAGACAAGTGAATTCAATTTAAATGGTGTTGTAACATTAATCAGTGATATTGGTTTGTCTAATTGGAAACTAAAATCAAAAACACGTATTGCAGACTTAGAATGGAAAGAAAGTCCGTCTATGGTTGTTTATGGAAAAAAATTACCTGTAACCTACCTTGTTAATCCTGCCATAAAAATATTTAAAGCCGATATTGAAAAAAGTATCGATGCCGCCATTGAAGCATCTATGGATTTTAAGCCAAACGTTTTGGAGGCCATTGAAAAACTAACGGTGCCCTTTAAAATGAATGATGATTATGAAAGTTGGCTAAGAATTGTACCTATTGAAATTTATAGTACCGATGCCCAGCTAAATAAGGGCAAAGTACTACTTCAAATGGGAATGAAATGTTATATGGAAACAGTTATTGGACAACAACCCGAACCCAAATTTGATGCTAAAAAAATTGTATTGAAGCCAGTTAGCAAAATGCCAAACCATGTAACATCCAATATTATTGCTATATCTACCTATTTGGACGCATCAAAAATAATGACCAAAAACTTTTCGGGACAAGAGTTTGGTTCAGGTTCAAAAAAAGTAACAGTAAAAAACGTTGATATTTGGCATAAACAAGGAAAAATGGTGATTGCCCTCGATTTGCAAGGTTCGGTAAATGGTACCATTTATTTGGAAGGTGTCCCATTATACAATAATGTTACCAAAGAACTATTTTTTGATAATTTAGATTATGTTTTAGATACCAAAAGCAAATTATTACGTACCGCCAATTGGTTGGCAAAAGGATTAATACTAAAACGGATACAAGAAAATTGCAGGTATTCTATTCAGTCTAATTTAGACGAAGGCAAGCAAACCATGTTAAATTATCTAAATAATTATTCACCGATGCCAGGTGTTTTTGTAAATGGCACTATGGAAGATATCGAGTTCCAAAGAATACAATTAACTAATAATGCTATTTTGGCGTTTTTAAAGGTAACAGGTGATATTAGTGTTACTGTTGATGGGCTGAAGTGATATTATTTTTGAAAAACGATTGTCGATTTTTCCTTTTCAACCGTTATTTCAACCATTCTCCCCAAAATCAAAGTTCGATTATCTTTTTCGTGTCCTGCTGGCATATTTCGTCTGTAAAGTTTACTTGTAACGCCCTAAAATCTTGTAAATGTCATTTACCTGACATTCAAATGGCGGGCTAAAAACCAGTGGCTTCATTTAGCTTTGTGCTACTGAAACTTAAAACATCCCTAAATTAGATGAAAACTAAATCATCTCACAGAACTTTAATTTTTGACTTCACTTTGTTCTTATTCTTTGGAGTAATCATCTGGGCAATAAATGTTATTGGACAGAGTATTTTTCCGGGAAACAATCTGTTTCCATTTTTAATGCGTTCGGTAATATTAATGGTTGGTCTGGCGCTCTCTTATTATTTGAATTATAAGTTTAGCAAGAAAAATCTATTGATTTTTAATATCCTGAAATTTAAATCCACACTTATTAAATACTATGTGGGTGGTATTGCATTAGGGTGCTTATTAATTATAACAATGTGGACTATTATTTATCTGGTTTATCCCTTTGAAATAATAAAGAATCCAGATTCAAAGATCGATCTGGCGACAGACATAATCTCGTATACTTTGGGCAACACCCTTGAAGAGCTATTATTCAGAGGCTTTCTATTGATAGCTTCTATAAAGTTATTTGGAAAAATGGGAGGTGTCCTTTTTGTATCCTTATTGTTTGGACTTTTTCATTTACAAGGAATTGGGCTGACCGTTGAAGGATTGAGTATGGTTTTGACGACTTTTACAATGTCATTGCTTTTTATTTCCGTGATTTACTATACAAAATCCATTTGGACAGCAGCCACACTTCACATAACGGCAAATCTTCTATTGCATACTTTAGGGTTTGACGGAACAAATAATGGGATGTTTCAAGTAAAATTTGCTACTCCTATAAATGGGTTTATTATTACTTTAATATACGAAGTTGCCGTGGTTGCTTTTGCGTTGGTAATATTTGTAAAAGAGGAAAAACAAATAGAGGCTGGTGCTAACAAAATGCTATAAAACGTATGCTGTGTAGGTTCTTAAAATGCGTCCTATTAAATTTCGTTTTGGTTTTCCTTAATTGAATTATGGCTAATTTCATTATTTGTGTTAATATTCGTAAAACAGTTTGTTTCTGAAAAGAGAATGGAATTTATCAAATAGAAATTAAAAACCATTCCCAATAAAGTAATATTTTTAGATTAAAATAGTATAGATGAAAAATCAATCCATTAGTGAAAATCTAATATACCAAAGAAAGTTAAAAGGATATACCCAAGAAGATTTATCTGAAAAAACATCTGTTGGTGTACGCACCATTCAGCGTATAGAAAAAGGAGAAGTGCAACCACATTTACAAACAGTTAAATTATTGGCTGTTGGATTAGACATAAATGTTGATGATCTTATTGTCATAGAAAACCCAAAAGAGGAAACCATTCAAAGAAAATGGATGCTTTTACTTCATGGGTTGCCTTTTTTTGGTTTAATTATTCCGTTTGCGAATGTATTGTTTCCGTTATTTGTTTGGATTCATAAAGCAGAAGACAACAAAATATACGACGAGCATGGCAGAGCCGTGATTAATTTTCATTCCACAATTTCATTGTTGTTTGTATTGTCTTTATTAGCCTTTTTCCCATTTCCTGGGTTTAATTTTTTTGGTACAGCAGCAGTTTTTTTATATGGAATAGTAATGAGCATTATTAATATTTATTCAGCACTAGGTTCTGGCACTTGTAAATATCCCTTATCAATTCCTTTTTTAAAGTCAAAACGAAGTTAGAGTTTGAGAATATTAAGGAGGTAAATCAATGGAATAATAATTGTTTTAAATTTAGCTCAACTATTTAGGAGACCTTTTTGCATATTGACCATTAAGTAATAAACAAGTTTTATGAACGATAAAAAAATCTTAGAACTATTTAAAGAAGGCCAACGCGAAAAAGCTTTTAGTAAATTATACGCTTTATATCCAAAAATTGAAGCTAGATGGCCTTTTTTGGGTGACTTACAGAATTTGGAAAACCAATGGCATATGTTTTAATGGAGTCTAGCTATTTTAATGTACTTCTAATTTGTAACCAACACCATGAATGTTGACAATGTTTATAGAAGCATCGTCTTTAAACTTTTTTCTTAATTTAGAAATAAAAGTATCTAAACTACGCCCAACAAATACACCATTGTCTTCCCAAATTTCTTTTAATAGAACATCACGTTTTATAATTTCGTTTTGATGCTTGCTAAAAAACTTAATAAGCTCACATTCCTTTGTGGATAGTTTAATTTCAAGAGTGTCTTTAATAAGTTTGTTTTGGCTTTCGTAAAATTTATAATGACCAATTTGAGTATACGGGAAGTTTTTATCAATACGGCTATTTTTGGTATACCGTTTACCGTATAAAAATCCAAAAAGAGAAAAAAATAATATAAAGATACCTGTTAATATATAATTTTTATTTGTAGTAAAAAATGAGGAGTTTCCCGTAAACAATATATTTATGGTATAACAATCTGTAGGCAAGTTTCTCCCAATACATGGTATAATATTCTGTTCCTTTTTACCCTTAATTTGAAAACTATAGGACACTACGTTGGTTTTACAACGTATAACCTCTACAATATAATGCCTAGGCAGGTTTGCTGCTTTTAAGCTAGTATTTACTATGGCAACTAAACTGTCTGGAATGATTGATAATTGGCTTTCAAAAGTTATTCGATACTTATTGGAATCAATCTTTTCTATAGGCAGAATTAATGAAGTAGAATCGCTATTGGCTATTAAAAGTTTGTTTCCAGCATCACGTAATGCTACTTTAACAATTTCTGAAAAGTGAGCTTCGGTGCTAGGGTTTTGAAAGCTTAGAAAAAGTGTTGCAGCAATAGTTAAAATAAATAGGGAAATATATGTTGATTTTATTTTCATAACTAAGAACTCGTTTAAACTTTTTTGATTGAAGCGAAAATCAGTCATTTTGCACTCGGTTGAAGGCTTTTTTGAATTGCATAGCAGGGCTACGGAAGGAAGAAAAGACAAAAAGCGAGTGTAAAAGGACAATTTTTTAGCCAATTATGAAAAGTTTAAACGAGTTCTAAATTTAAAAAGTAGTGAATTACGTTAAAATATGCAACATTTACATCCTATTTACACTTCTTTTACAATTTTTTCACAAATCCAAAGCGCTTTCGTTTTTAGTTTTATGAAAAATATAAAATCATGAAATCACCATGATTTGGAAACACAATTGATAATCATCGAACACTAATAAAAATAAAATTTGTGAGATAAACACCGATGAAGATTAAAGCGATTGCTTCGCCAGTTCGCTATCGCTCGTGTCTATATGACCTTTAAAAAACAATAAATATCTACATATGAAAAAAGTTATCTTAATAGTTATGACAATGAGCTGTTTTAATGGAACATTAAACAGCCAAATTACGGTACTTAATATTGCTCATTATGGTACAACACCAGATAGGGTGGAAATAGAAGCAGATAAGAGCATCATAAAATGGGAAGGATCTAATCTATTTAAAGTCAATAAACATTATGGAACCGTTAATTTTAAAAGTGGGAAGGTGCTTAAAAAGGATGGAAAACTGCTTGGAGGGGATTTTGTAATTAATATGAAATCCATTAAAAATACCGATGGGAAATATAATGAGATGTTGGTAAACCATTTAAAAAGTGACGATTTTTTTGCTGTTGACACCTATGCTGAGGCAAGTTTAAATATAACTAATGTCTTCTACAGAGACGATAATTATATTGATGTAAAAGCGAGGTTGACTATAAAAAACATAACCAAACCCATCCATTTTAAAGCAAAACTCGAGGTTCTTGAAAACAAGGAAATAATGAAAACAAATTTTATTATTGATAGAACCCGTTGGGACATTAATTACGAATCTAAAAGTTGGCTCAATGGTTTAAAGGACGATATTATCTCGGATGCTATTTTATTTGAAGTCGTTTTACAATGGACTTTTATCGACCCTTGTTAGTATTATTAATTGTCAAAAATAACTGTAGACTGTTCGCTGCTTACTGTTAACCGAACCGTTCTCCCAAAAATCAAAGCCCGATTATCTTTTTCGTGTCCTGCAGGCATATTAAAGGTAATCGGGAAATTGTATTCTGCCAAAGCGTCTAAAATAAGTTGTTCTGTAGTGCTTCCCCAAAGCGTTGTATTCTTTCTGACTTTAGTAATGTCGCCGACTAAAACGCCTTTGCAATTTTCAAAATAACCCGCACGTTTTAAACCTTGTAACATACGATCTAAATGGTAATGGTATTCGCCAATTTCTTCAATAAATAAAATTTTACCAGACGTATCGATACTCGTTTTAGACCCCAACATGCTATATAAAATACTTAAATTTCCACCAACTAGCTGCCCAGTAGTTGTGCCTGTTTTATTATACTTGGAACCTTCCAAAGTATAAGCTAAGGCGTTGCCAAAAAGCGCCTCTTTAAAAGTTGAAATGGTTTCTTTAATGGTGTTGGCGTCGTCTTGTAAACTAGTACACATCAGGGCGTGTAAACTTTCAAAACCTTCATTATGGAGTTGATTATGAAGTGCGGTAATATCGGAATACCCAATAATCCATTTTGGGTGTTTCTTAAATTCAGCATAGTTCAATTTATCTAAAATCCGTACTGTGCCGTAGCCCCCACGAGCGCACCAAATGGCACTGATTTTCGGATCGTCCATCGCTTTTTGTAAATCTTCACAACGCTCCCCGTCAGTTCCTGCAAAATGGTTGTTTTGGTTAAACACGTTTTTTCCAACTTCTACAAATAAGCCCCAACTTTTAAGTAGGTTTTTGGCTTTTTCAATTTCGGCAGTTCGGTTTTTTAAAATGCCCGATGGTGCAACAATGGCAATGGTATCGCCTGTTTTTAAATAAGGTGGACGCATTAAAGTAGTCGTTTTGTTTAAGTTTGTGTTTTGTGCCGTAATACTTGTATTTCCAAATAAAAAAACAGCACAAAGTAGGATTGTAATTAATGTGATTCTAGACATAATGTAAATGTACATTTTTTTTCTAAATAGCAGTCAAATTGTGTACTTTTGCGGCTTTAAATAAAGTATTCTAAAATACTTTTGTGCCCTTGAGCATTATCAAAAATGAAAATATATTTTATTTGAAGATAAAAGCGCAGCTTGCGAGAGGTTTTTAAATTTGGTCTCGACTGCGCTCGACCTGACATTAGTTTTAAAATGATGAACAAACCAAAACGATACACTATTACCTCTGCATTACCTTACACCAACGGTCCCATACACATTGGGCATTTAGCAGGGGTGTATGTGCCAGCCGATATTTATGCACGCTATTTACGCTTAACAGGAAACGATGTGGTTTTTATTGGCGGAAGCGACGAACATGGCGTACCTATTACCATTAAAGCCAAAAATGAAGGCGTGTCACCGCAAGATGTGGTTGATAAATACCATGCCATTATAAAACAATCATTTGAAGAGTTCGGTATTTCGTTTGATAATTATTCGCGTACATCGGCTAAAATCCATCATGAAACAGCTTCAGAATTTTTTAAAACCTTGTACGATAAAGGAGCGTTTATTGAAGAATCCACCGAGCAATTGTACGATGAAAAAGCCAACCAGTTTTTAGCTGATAGATTTGTAACAGGGACGTGCCCAAAGTGTGGTAATGAGGAAGCTTATGGTGACCAATGCGAAAAATGCGGAACGAGTTTAAATGCTACCGATTTAATTAACCCTAAATCGGCATTAACAGGCAATGTGCCCACCTTAAAAGAAACCAAACACTGGTTTTTACCTTTAGATAAGCATGAAGCGTTTTTACGTGAATGGATTTTAGAAGGTCACAAAAAGGATTGGAAACCGAATGTATACGGACAGGTTAAATCGTGGATTGATGATGGTTTGCGCCCTCGTGCGGTAACCCGTGATTTAGATTGGGGTATTCCGGTACCTGTTAAAGGTGGTGAAGGTAAGGTGCTGTATGTATGGTTTGATGCACCTATTGGCTATATTTCATCAACTAAGGAATGGGCACAACGTGAAGGAAAAGATTGGGAACCTTATTGGAAAAGTGATGATACCAAATTGGTACACTTTATAGGAAAGGACAATATCGTATTTCACTGTATTATTTTCCCTGCGATGTTAAAGGCTGAAGGCAGTTATATTCTACCAGAAAATGTGCCAGCTAACGAGTTTTTAAATTTAGAAGGCAATAAATTGTCGACCTCAAAAAATTGGGCCGTTTGGTTACCTGAATATCTTATAGAATTTCCTGGGCAACAGGATGTTTTGCGTTATGCCTTAACTGCCAACGCACCCGAAACAAAGGATAATGATTTTACTTGGAAAGATTTTCAAGCACGAAATAATAACGAATTGGTAGCTGTTTTTGGAAACTTCATCAACCGTGTGGTGGTGTTAACAAATAAATATTACAACGGCATCGTGCCTGTTCCTAATGAATTATCGCAGGTAGATGAAGAAACATTAGCTGCAGTAAAAGCATATCCAGACGTGATTTCGAGTTCTATTGAACGCTACCGTTTTAGAGAAGCGCAAACAGAACTTATGAATTTGGCACGACTTGGTAACAAATATCTAGCTGATGAAGAACCTTGGAAAGTTATAAAAGTAGATGAGGCACGTACACAAACCATTATGTATGTGGCATTACAAATAGCATCTGCTTTAGCAACGTTAAGCGAACCCTTTTTGCCGTTTACTTCTGATAAATTGAAGAAAATTCTTAATTTTAAATCGAACCAAAATAATGGAAACGCTAGTCATGCTGAGCTTGTCGAAGCATCTCAATGGAGCGATGTTTCAATTAAAGAAGTATTGCTTCCCGTTGGACACAAAATAGGTGAAGCCGAATTGTTATTCTCAAAAATTGAAGATGAAACCATTCAATTTCAACTGGATAAATTAGAATCCAGTAAAAAAGCCAATGCTTCGACAAGCTCAGCACAGGTTCCGCAACCACAAAAAGAAGAAATCACTTTCGACGATTTTACAAAATTAGATATGCGTGTGGGCACTATTTTAGAAGCTGAAAAAATGCCAAAAGCAAAAAAGCTATTGGTTTTAAAAGTGGATACAGGAATTGATGTACGTACCATTGTTTCTGGTATTGCCGAAAGTTTTGCACCTGAAGAAGTCGTTGGAAAAAAAGTAACAGTTTTAGTAAACCTAGCTCCAAGAGAATTGCGAGGTGTTGAAAGTCAAGGCATGATTTTAATGACCGAAACCGCAGAAGGCAAATTGGTGTTTGTGAATCCTGACGATGCTAGTGTGCCTAATGGATTGCAGATAAGTTAGATTATTATTAATTTTTTATTAAAAGATTTAAAATCTAAGAATTATTTCATAAATTACAGAAGAAATTTCATTAAATCTCATATGGATATACAAATAGATATTTTCAAACATATCGTGTTTGAGCTCAAAGAATGGTACAAAGAATATCATGGTATTGCGGATGCTCAATTTAATGAAGAAAATGATTTCAGTATTTTAAAATTAATTAAATTACAGTTCTTTGTTTCAGCAATAAACAGCGAAAAAAACACTATTTTATTAGATAATTATGAGTTTTTTGCAATGCCTTATGGCCCTGTAGAAACCACAACCTATGCCTATGTTAGGAATAATAATGATTTAATTAATTTTGAGATAAGTAATTTTAAAATAAAATTTGACTCTAATAGATTATTACCAAATATTGATGAAGATTTGTTAGTTGAGGTAAAAAACTCTATTCATATTTTAAAACAAAAAGAGCCGCGTTTAATTGTTGCAGACGCAGGTACTTTGGTTGATTTATCTCATAAATGGAATTGCTGGAAAAAAAATTATGCAATAGCTCGTGCTCAAAGCAAGTATTCGTCGGTTATTCCTGACAATGAAATAATTAATGATATTAAAATAATTAATATTGATCTAGCTTAATGAAGTGTTTATGGATAAATAAAATCCAAGAAGAAATCACGGAGTTATCTAAAATTGATTGGTCAGCTTCTATAATTGAAAAAACAAAGGAGGATCTAAAAGAACATGATTTTAATGAAGAGGACGAATTTTATAATAAAATATTTCCTGATTTTTTTAAAATTAGACTAAGAGAATTTTCGGATTCTATTTTACTTGAATGTTTTGAAAGTCTTAATTACTCTATTATAGCAGGAGAATGTTTCTTTAATGAATTCATTAAAGAAGTTGATAATATTATTAATCTATCTGGCAGCATTCAATATGTTCAATTTGATAAGTCAATAAATGAGGATTTAGTACTATCTCTTGAAGATATAATAAAAGAAAAAAATCCTTTATCTATATTAAAAGATTGTTTGATTGAATATAAATCAAATGCAAAGCATCTTTTAAGATATGTGGAAAATCCTAGTTTGAATACATTGTTTGACCTTTCAGATCAAACTAATGATATCCTAGAATATTTAGTAAATAATGATGGTAGTGATATTCAAAAGCATCTTCTTAAATTAGTAAAAAATAATTTTTTTCTTCTTCGAAAAGATTTTGTATTGAAATATGAAATCAAAGAACTACAAGATTTATTGCTTTCTAAAAATCAACTTTTAGATTGTGATAAATTCTTTCAAAACACACCAAATTCTACAATTTCTAAGATTATTCCAGTCTTAATTGATAAATCGATTTTTTTAATTAGAAAATTTATAATTAGAAAACGTAAAGAAGAAAATATTCATAACGAAAATTATGTGTTTTTAGGAGAAGAAACAGATTTTGATTTGAATTCTCATAAACTAAGTTTAGGGATTTTTGAGTATTGGGATGAATATTCAATAAATCATTTTTTGAGTGAGGAAAATTCTGAAAAAGCGATATCTCTTAAAAGGAATGCTAAAAGAATATTAAATATTGGAAAAATATCTGCCTTAGATTTTCATGCGTTAACAAAATATTTTAAAGATTTAGAAAATGATATTGATTCTTTAGAGTCTTTGGAAAATGATATAAATGAAATCCAATTAAATTTGAATATTAAACTAGATAAGTATTCAATTGACATTATTGAAAATTATATATCTAATAATGTTTTTTCTGAAAAATTGAAATCTAAATTATCGACGACTTCTTTAGATATAAATGATGTAATGGAATTAATAGAAAAAGATTTAAAACGGATTCAAATATTACAAAATAGGTCTTGTATCAATAATTTTTTTCCATACTATAAAATTTGTGACTTTTTATGTCAATACATAGATAAAAAAATATTGAATAGTTCACTTAAGGATGATAGATCTAAAAATTATATACAAGAAGCTTCAATAGCTTTGAGTTTTTTGAAAGATTATTTTGAAAGTTTTAAACTAAACTTAAAATGGTCAAAGAACCATTTAAATTATGCTTATCAATTGCCGTATTCAGAATCAATAAGACAATATACAATTGATGAAGGCAAAATGATTGATGTATTTAGCTCATCATCATTTTCTTTACCTATAGATTTTGAAAAATATGATGATTTTATTGCTTTCATAAATGCTTTTATTTTGAGAATTGAAAATGAAATAAAGAGTCTTTTAAATATTACATCATTGATGGAGATCTACGGAGGGGAAAAAGAAAATCTACATAACGAAATAAAAGATAATTTTAAAAAAAACATAGAACTTTTAGGTATTTTTAGTGCTATAATAGCACTAGTTTTTGGTGGAATTTCTACAATTACAAAAGATGTAAAGTTTGAAGATCAATTTTTAATTCTTGTTACACTTTTTATAATACTTTTTACTTTTATAACTTTATTAAAGACATATGTTAATAATGATAAGGAAAAAGACGTTTTTAAAATTTTAGGATTGTTTTTTGTTTATCTAATATTTTTAGTATCAATAATTGTTATACTATCATTCGTATTAAAATTAAGATAATTTATTCGAATTGAATCTCTAAAAAAAAGAAATTATTTTATACATACGTCAAATTGCTCTAGATAAAAGAATTCATTAACTTTACGAAAAACCCAAAATTATGTTATCAAAAAATATAGAAAAAGCACTTAATAATCAAGTGCGTATAGAAGCCGAATCGTCACAAATTTATTTAGCCATGGCGTGTTGGGCAGAAGTGAAAGGGCTTGAAGGGGTTGCTGGGTTTATGTACAAACAATCTCAAGAAGAACGCGACCATATGCTTAAATTGGTAAAGTATATTAACGAACGTGGCGGGCATGCACAAGTATCAGCGCTTGCTGCGCCAAACGTAACTTTTAAATCGTTTAAGGAAATGTTTGAAGAACTTTATAAGCACGAAATTTTTGTTTCAGAAAGCATCAACGAATTAGTGCATATAAGTTTACAAGAAAAAGATTATTCAACCCATAACTTTTTACAATGGTATGTCGCCGAACAAATAGAAGAAGAAGCCATGGCGCGTACTATTTTAGACAAGATAAACTTGATTGGAGATGACAAAGGGGGCTTGTATTTATTTGATAGGGACATTGTTTCCTTAACGGTTAATTCGGCATCAAATCAAAGTCCTCAATAATTTTAACATTTAATCTTATTTAGATTTAATAAAAATAGTTATTTTTGCCCGTTATTTATTTACAAATAAGTCACTTGGGCAAAAAGAAACAAAAAAAAGCGCTAAAAAAACTTGAAAAAGCGGGAGTTAAACTTCCAAGTAAAGCAAAGAGTAGCTGCTGTGAAAAATATAAAAAAAGCGAGGACAAGCGTTGTAAAAAATGCCCTTGCTTCGATTTGCTTCAAAAAGTGGCGTAGTTTCTATAAAAACTCAATCTTAATAATTTTATACAAGCAGACTTCAATTTAAATATTGGTCTGCTTTTTGTTTCGAGCTCATTTAAAGTTTTTGAAATCAGCAATTTTTTAGCAAATTGAAAAACTTTAAATGGGTTCTTCGTTAAAAAGATAAAATAAATAAGCTATGAAATCAATTACCGTAAATTTGTTCGCAATATTTGTATTATTAATAAGTTGTGATACTTCTAAAAAATCAACTCATACAAATTCTAAAAACCAGGCATCCGAAACAAGCATAACAAAAGACCCCGTTTCTATTAAAAATATTAAATGGAAGTTAGTAACATTAATGGGTAAAGATGTCAGCGATAAAGAAGCATTCATCATGTTTTCAGACGAAGACAATAAGGTTTTTGGTCATGGCAGTTGCAATAATTTTAGCGGTACTTACCAACTTAAAGAAGGCAACCAAATAATGCTGTCTAAAATGACCGCTACTTTAATGGCATGTATTGATATGGAGGTTGAAAATCAATTTATGGCTGTTTTAGAAAAAGCAGATAACTATTCGCTTAATGGTAACACCATGACTTTAAACAAAGCAAAAATGGCACCCTTAGCTATTTTTAAAGCTGTTAAAACAGAATAAACCTTCTTTTTAATCATAAATTATTGAGGCTGTCTAAAAAGTCTAAGTTCATATTGAGCTCGTCGAAATAGTTTAATTACTGATAATCAATATCGGTTTCGACAAGCTCAACCTGACAAATTAAATTTAAAGGACTTTTTAGACAGCCTCTTTGTTTCTCCAGTTCGCTTTGCTCTTGTCCAATTCACCTCTCCGTGGGAGAGATTAGAACTGCTTTTTCGGTCAGTTCTGGGCGGGATAAAAATAGTAGTGCAATACATGTTAATATTAAAAATTAACTGCCAGTATCGACAAACTACTAGAGTGGGAATTTTATAATCAAAATTAATAATTTTATAACAAAAATATAAGAACAGAGTTGCATCTTTGTATGGTAATTAAATTCAAAATGTATGAAAAAGTTAATTTTATTATTTGTTGCAATAAGTTTAATAAGTTGCGGAGCTTCTAAAACCGTAAGAGTATCTAAAAAAGTCATTAAAGGCGATTGGGTGTTAAGTTCAATAAACTATAGCCAAACGGGAACTTACAATGTCACGTTATTTAACGACGCTTCTAAGGCTTGTTTTGAAGGCAGTACCTGGCAATTTGTTCCTAATAATAATACTGGAGTTTATACCATTAACGATGCCAGTTGTCCAACAGGCGAAAGACATTTTGTGTTTACAATTCAAGAAGTAGATGCCGAAACAGGTTTGTATGACTTTTTGCTTAAGCCTACCAATGAAAAGCATAAATCGGAAACCAATCAAGGGTTTAGGTTAAAACTTTCTGCTTTATCAGAATATGACATGCAATGGCAGCAATCGGTAAATGTTGGAGGTAGCTCGTTTACGATAAATATGAATTTTTCAAAAAAATAAAAATAAATACTAAAGCAGAATAAATATTAAAGCAGATGAAACACCCATGAGAAAATGCTTCACACACGAGCATGATTATTTAGGGTGTTCCATCTGACAATTAAAAAATAATAAATATAAACAGATGAAAACAATTATAAATAAAGCAGGAATTTTACTTTTTACACTTGTTGTAGCCATAAGTTTAACAAACTGTAAAGCAATTCAAAATGCAAATAACAAACAAAAAGGTGCTGTTATTGGTACTACTGGTGGTGCTATTTTAGGAGCCATTATTGGTAACAATGTTGGTAAAGGTGGTAATGGTGAATTAGGTGCTGTTATAGGAGGTGTTGTAGGAGGTACCGCAGGGGTGCTTATTGGTAACAAAATGGATAAACAAGCCCAAAAGATTGAAGAAGAAATACCTGGAGCAAAAGTAGAGCGTGTTGACGATGGTATTGTGGTAACTTTTGATGAAAGTAGCGGCGTGTATTTTGATACGAATAAATACAATATAAATTCTGCGTCTCAACAAAGTTTGAATAAGCTAATTAGTGTTTTTAAAGAATATCCAGATACTAATATTTTGGTTGTAGGGCACACCGATAGCCAAGGCGCTGAAGATTATAACATGACGCTTTCTAAAAACAGAGCATATGCGGTAACGAATTACTTATCTAGTAATGGTATATCTTCAGGAAGATTAACAACCAATTGGTTTGGTGAAACACAACCAATGCATGACAATTCAACTGCCGAGGGACGTGCTAAAAACAGACGTGTAAACGTAGCAATCTTGCCAAATGAAAAGATGATCCAAGAAGCTAAATCACAAGCAGGAAATTAATTCAGGAAATTAATTATTCTTAATATAAATTTGTATAAATCTCGTTTTCAATGTTAATTTGAAAACGGGATTTTTCATTTAAAACAAACTTAATGAACCAATTATTAGATTTTATAATTTCACACACAGAACTTCCAAAAATTTCCATAAAAAATACGATTGAATTACTAAATGAAGATTGTACTATTCCGTTCATATCGCGTTACCGAAAAGAGCGGACAGGTAATTTAGATGAGGTTCAAATTGGTGATATTGTAAAGTATAAAGAACAATTTGAAGCTCTAGAAAAAAGAAAAACAGCCATTTTAAAAGCCTTGGAAGAACAAGGGGTGTTAACTTCCGAACTAAAGCAAAAAATTGAAGCAGCACAAGATTTAACGATGCTTGAAGATTTATACTTGCCATTTAAGAAAAGCAGAAAAACCAAAGCGGAAACAGCAAGGCAAATGGGGCTTGAGCCTTTGGCAAAAATTATTATGAGTCAAAATGCCAATGATGTTGAATCGATAGCGTTTAAATATGTAAAAGGTGAAGTAACTTCGGTAGAAGATGCCCTAGAAGGAGCACGCCATATTATTGCCGAATGGATTAATGAACGAACCGATATTCGTAACAACATTCGTCAGCAATTAGAACGTTTTGCAATGATTGCTACGAAAGTAGTGAAATCGAAAATAGATGATGAAAACGCTCAAAAATTCCGGGATTATTTTGATTGGGAAGAGTCCTTAAGCAGAATTCCATCACATAGGTTACTTGCCATTTTAAGAGCTGAAAGTGAAGGTTTTATTAAATTGAAAATCGATATTGATGACGACAAAGCTTTAGCTAAAATTGAAGATAGGATCATTCGTTCTAACAATGAGTGTTCAGAACAAATTCAATGGGCCATTCAAGATGCTTATAAACGTTTGTTGTTGCCATCGTTAAGTAACGAAGCGCTTCAAAATGCCAAGGAAAAAGCAGATGCGTCTGCTATTTCGGTATTTGCAAAAAACTTAAAACAGTTATTGTTAGGGTCGCCATTAGGAGAAAAACGCATATTGGCTATAGACCCAGGTTTTAGGACCGGTTGCAAAGTGGTATGTTTGGATGCACAAGGCGGCCTGTTGTATAACGAAACCATTTATCCACACCCACCTAAAAACGATACGCTTGGGGCGATGAAAAAAATAAGTTCACTTACAGAAGCATATCAAATCGAAGCCATTGCTATTGGAAATGGAACAGCATCACGAGAAACGGAAGCGGTTATTAGAAAAATCCATTTTAAAATGATGTACAAGTGTTTGTAGTAAGTGAAGCTGGCGCCAGTATTTATTCGGCTTCTAAAATTGCACGTGATGAATTTCCAAATTATGATGTGACCGTTCGTGGTTCGGTATCTATTGGACGCCGCTTGCAAGACCCATTGGCAGAATTGGTTAAAATAGATGCCAAATCAATTGGAGTGGGGCAATACCAACATGATGTAGACCAAACCAAACTTAAGAAAGAATTGGATGTGGTGGTTGAAAGTTGTGTGAATGCTGTTGGAGTAAACATCAATACCGCCAGTGCGAGCTTGTTAAGTTATGTTTCGGGTATTGGTCCAAAACTAGCCGAAAATATAGTGAGTTTTAGAGATGAAAATGGTGCTTTCATTTCTAGAAACGATATTAAAAAGGTGCCTCGCTTGGGCGGAAAAGCCTTTGAACAAGGTGCAGGTTTTTTAAGAATTAAATTGGCTCCAAACCCGTTGGATGATTCTGCGGTGCATCCAGAAAGTTATGCCATAGTTGAAAAAATGGCGAAAGATTTGGGTAAAAGCGTTCAAGATTTAATTGGAAACAAAGACCAACTTAAAAAAATAGATTTAAAAAAATACTGTACGGATTTAGTTGGGCTACCTACACTTCAAGATATTATAAACGAACTGGAAAAACCCGGTTTAGACATTCGTGAGCAAGCCAAAGTGTTTACTTTCAATCAAAACATTAAAACCATTAGCGATTTACACGTGGGACAACTTCTTCCGGGTATTGTAAACAATATCACCAACTTTGGATGTTTTGTAGATATTGGTATTAAAGAAAGTGGGTTAATACATGTGTCTAACTTGTCCGATTCTTTTGTTTCAGATGTAAATGAGCATGTAAGCCTGCATCAACAAATTATAGTAAAAGTTTTGGAGGTTGATATTCCGCGAAAGCGTATTCAATTAAAATTACATAAATAAGTCACTTGAATTAGAAGAGGCAAAACGTACTTAGCAATTTTTTTATAATTAGGTAAAAAAACAAGCCACAAATACACTAATATGGAAAAACATTCGTGTATTTGTGGCTAAAATTTAAACATTGAAAATCAAATTTAAGAAGCCATTTTAGTAATTTGAGGCTCTGATATGATATTTTTAATTAATGCTTGCCATTTTTCTATGCGTTGTAATTCAAAGTCTTCGCTTAAATCATCATCTACATTAAAAAAAGTAATGATAAGATTGGGGCTAGTTGATGATTTATAAATAAATTCTAAACCTAAACTTTTTAGATAAGGCACTTTATTTGCACCGTTGTTATAGTTTTTGATAATGTTGCACTGTTTAATGTCGTTTGAGTTAATATTATCAATAATATTAGATTTATCTGAGTTAAATTTTATGTAGGTTATAATCTTATTGTCGTTGCTAATACCGATAAAATTTTTACGCCAAATTTCTTTATGCGCATATGTAATACCATTATTTTGGATTAACAACTTTGCTTGTTTTTTTATGCTTGACGTATTTTTTGTTCCGTTGTAAATAAATATGATAAAAGGAAGAAACACGCATAAAACTAAAAGCACAGAAATGATTATTAATGAAGTTTTCATCTTGTATGTTTTAAATTAATTTTTTGAAGAACTCACCTTGACTTTTTTGATTGAAGCGAAAAATATTCTTTGCGTAAGCTGGCTCGTTCGCTAAAATAACCCACTGGGTTATTTTTATACGCTCCGTCCAGTTCCAGATTTTAGCTTTTTAGCACTTCATAGCGGCGCTACGGAGTAAAAAAATAGGTAAAATCTTGGGCAAAAAGATCATTTTGCAGCCAATTGAAAAAAGTCAAGATGAGTTCAAATAGATAAAAGCATATCATTAAATATTTTAATGGCTGCTTTTGGTTAAATACAATAAAAATTAATGGTTACAAGAACGAATGAAACGGATAAATAATGCTCCGGGTAGTTAAATTTAAATCGAGAAAATTGCAAACTTTTAAATACTGTAAATCACTTTCAAAAACCGCTTCATTTATAGGGTTTTTTGCATAAAAGTGGTTTTTGTAGGTGGGCTCTTTTTCCTTGTTAAAACTTACTAATTCTTGAAAAGAATTGTTCGTAGTAAGGGCTAAAGCATTAAAAGAATGATCAATTTTAAGATCGTGTGTAGATGTGGTTTTTTTTAAAGCTAAATTACCTTCAGATTCACAAAGGAACAAGGTGAATAAACTTAACGCAAACGTTAAAAGTAAACTGTTAAACTTTAGCATTTAATAAAAATATAAAGTGTAAATGTATAAATAAAATATGTTAAAAAAATAATAAAATTTTAAAACAAAAAATGCGAACCAAATGATTCGCATTTTATTTTATAAAAACAGAAACAAGTTATTTGTTCATGTTTTTCATTTCATTAATAAAAGTGTCTAGATCAACACCATTACTTACTAAAGTCAAGGCTTTGTCGACAACGTATTTTACGTTTTCAGGATGAAACCCTAAACCAACACCAATTTTTCTAAGTAAAATTTCCTCTTTATCACCTTTAATGTGGTCCACATACACGATACGAGCCAAATCGTACAAACGCTCTAAACGTCTGTCATAATCGTATGGCGGATTAATGGGGTGTGATTTGTAATCCTTTAAAATCAAGGCATAATCGGCATCGCTAATGTCTAAATTACGAGCTAACCGGTCTAAAAACGCTTTTTCATCATCCGAAATAACACCATCATCCATGGCTACGCGTACAATAGCAGCAAAATGATCTTCATTTCGCTTTTTAAATCCACTATCAAATAAATCTGAAAACGACATACATTCTTTTTTTTGTGGTGCAAACCTACATATTTTTTTCGTTTTTTTTATATGAACTCATCTTGACTTTTCGTTTTTAACCGAAAATGAGATAAAATTTGTACAGATGAAGCACTTTTTGCAAGGCATAGTATCACTACGCATAAAAAAGTAACGAAATATGGATGAATTTTAACCATTCCTGCCTGCCGGCAGGCAGGTTTTAGGAAATAGAAAAAGTCAAGATGCGTTATATATGTCAAAGCGAAAACGAAAAAATATTAAAACAATTCCTTTAATCTAAATTAATCAATAAAAATCACTTTTAAAATCTATCCATCACTTTTTTATGGACATTTTCATGCTTGGGCGTTGTCATGTTTTCCATTGCAAATGCAAAGCATTCATGATTTCATTAATTTCAAAGCTTAAAGGGCATCAAACAAAAAACATTTGCGAATTTGTAGCAAAACATTTTTAAAATTAGAAGTGGTTTAAACTTTTTAGATTGAAGCAGGACGGAGCGTGAAAAATAACCCAGTGGGTTATTTTAGCGAACGGGCCAGCCAGCGCAATGGCAATTTTACTCAATCGAAGCCTTTTTAGAGTTGCATAGCATCGCTACGGAAAGAAAAAAAGATGTAGAGTGGGCAAAAAAGGGCGATTTTTTAGCCAATTGGAAAAAGTTTAAACCACTTCTAATTCTAAACTGTATCTTTGCAATCTTAAAACCATATTGTTAGGTGAGTAAAACCACACTTTCTCAAACCTATGCTCAGACTTTGCAAATGCAAAATCTGCAAAATTCTATTGCCCAAACTACGGGTAGAACACATTTAAAGGGACTTGCGGGCTCCTCATTTTCCTTTGTAATTTCAAGTGTTTTTAATCAAAACGACTTACCATTTTTACTTGTTTTTAACGATAAAGAGGAAGCAGCGTTTTATCTAAACGATTTAGAACAACTATGTAATGATAAAGACGTGTTGTTTTATCCGGGAAGTTACCGTAGGCCTTACCAAATTGAAGAAACCGATAACGCTAACGTTTTGCTACGAGCCGAGGTTTTAAACCGTATTAATTCTCGTAAAAAACCAGCCATAATTGTTACCTACCCCGATGCATTATTCGAGAAAGTAGTCACCAGGAAAGAGCTGGAACGCCATACTTTAAAAATTTCGGTAAACGATAAACTATCTATCGATTTTGTAAACGAAGTCTTGTTTGAATATCAGTTTAAACGTGTCGATTTTGTTACCGAACCAGGTGAGTTTTCAGTTCGTGGAGGTATTGTAGATGTGTTTTCATTTTCGAACGATGAACCTTATCGTATCGAGTTTTTTGGTGATGAGGTTGATAGTATTAGAAGTTTTGATGTGGAAACCCAGCTTTCGATAGAACAAATTAAAAAAATTAATATCATTCCCAATATAGCCAATAAATTGCTGCAGGAAAGTCGCCAGAGTTTTTTGCAATACATGGCTCAAAAAACGGTGGTGTGTTTTAAAAATGTTGATCTATTTTTTTCAAGAATAGATGATTTTTACTCAAAGGCTGAAGACGCTTTTAAAACCTTGTCTTCAGATATTAAGCATGCAAAACCCGAAGAATTATTCTGTGATTCAACCGTATTAAAAAAACAGTTATTAGATTTTTCAATTGTAGAATTTGGTACAACGGCATTTTTCAATAAAGTACCGGGCAATATTGTTTCCTACAACACAACACCGCAACCTTCCTTCAACAAGCAATTCGATTTGTTAATTGAAGATTTAAATACCAATTACGATAAAGGGTATACCAATTATATTGCCTGCGTAAGCGAGCAACAAGCCAAACGGTTTCACGATATTTTTGACGATTCGCATCTGGAAGTGAAGCCATATAAAACCATAGTATTGTCGTTACATCAAGGCTTTATAGACCACGAAAACCAAATAGTTTGTTATACCGACCATCAAATTTTTGAACGTTACCATAAGTTTCATGTTAAAAATGGTTATGCCAAAAAGCAAGCCATAACTTTAAAAGAGCTTACTAATTTGGATATTGGCGATTACGTTACGCATATCGATTATGGTATTGGACGCTTTGGCGGACTTCAAAAAATAGATGTTGAAGGCAAAAAACAAGAAGCCATTAAATTAATTTATGGAGAGCGTGATGTATTATATTTAAGCATTCACTCGTTACATAAAATCACCAAGTTTAATGGTAAAGATGGAAAACCACCAAAAATTTACAAACTTGGTAGTGCCGCTTGGAAAACACTTAAAGAAAAAACAAAATCCAGGGTTAAACACATTGCATTTAATCTTATAAAACTATACGCAAAGCGAAAAACCGAAAAAGGCTATCAATACAATCCTGATAGTTATATGCAACACGAGTTGGAAGCGTCATTTATTTACGAAGACACACCCGACCAAAGTACCGCTACCGCCGATATTAAAGCGGATATGGAAAGCGAACGCCCTATGGACAGGTTGGTTTGTGGAGATGTGGGCTTTGGTAAAACAGAGGTTGCTATTCGTGCAGCATTTAAGGCCGTTGATAATGGCAAACAAGTGGCTGTTTTGGTGCCAACCACTATTTTGGCATATCAACATTCCAGAACCTTTGCAGAACGGTTAAAGGATTTCCCCGTAACGGTCGATTATGTAAACCGTTTTAGAACCGCTAAAGAAAAACGCGAAACGCTTGAGAATTTAGAAAATGGCAAGGTCGATATTATTATTGGTACCCATCAACTGGTAAATAAAACCGTAAAATTTAAGGATTTAGGCTTGCTTATTGTTGACGAAGAGCAAAAATTCGGCGTTGCCGTAAAAGAAAAGCTAAAAACCTTAAAAGACAATGTCGATGTATTAACCCTAACGGCTACACCCATACCTAGAACGCTTCAGTTTAGTTTAATGGCAGCGCGCGATTTGTCGGTTATTACCACACCGCCACCAAACAGATACCCTATTGAAAGTCATGTTATTCGTTTTAATGAAGAAGCCATTCGTGACGCAGTAAGTTATGAAATTGAGCGTGGCGGACAAATTTTCTTCATTCACAACCGCATAGAAAATATAAAAGAAGTGGCTGGCTTGATTCAGCGCTTGGTGCCCGATGCTAAAATTGGCATTGGTCATGGGCAAATGGAAGGTAAAAAGTTAGAGGAACTCATGTTGGCATTTATGAATGGTGCTTTTGATGTATTGGTAAGTACCACTATTGTTGAAAGTGGATTGGATGTGCCCAATGCCAATACTATTTTCATTAATAATGCCAATAATTTTGGATTAAGTGATTTGCACCAAATGCGTGGTCGTGTAGGGCGTAGTAATAAAAAAGCTTTTTGTTATTTTATAACCCCAGAATATTCGGCAATGACCGATGATGCCCGAAAGCGTATCACTGCTTTAGAGCAATTTACAGAATTAGGCAGTGGTTTCAATATCGCAATGAAAGATTTGGAAATTCGTGGTGCGGGTGATTTGTTAGGTGGTGAACAAAGCGGATTTATAAACGAAATAGGCTTCGATACCTATCAAAAAATATTAAATGAAGCCATTGAAGAGCTCAAGGAAAATGAGTTTAAGGATTTGTATGAAGACCATGCTATTGAAAAAGTCTATGTGAAGGATGTCACTATTGATTCGGATTTTGAACTGCTGTTTCCAGACGATTACGTGAATAACATTGCCGAACGTTTGAGTCTATATTCCAAACTTAATGAAATAAAAAACGAAATTGAATTACAAAAATTTGAAACTGAATTAATAGACCGTTTTGGAGAATTGCCAAAAGAAGTAGTCGATTTGTTAAATAGCGTCCAAATAAAATGGATGGCGACCAAAGCAGGATTTGAGAAAATTGTAATGAAGCAAGGCAAGCTTATAGGCTATTTTATAAACGATCAGCAAAGTGGTTTTTACCAAAGCAGTAATTTTACACGTGTGTTACAGTTTGTTCAGTCTAACTCAAACACCTGTAAAATGAAAGAGAAACAAACAAGAAACGGTTTACGCTTAATGCTAACTTTTGAAAATATTAAATCGGTAAAACAAGCTTTAAAAGTGTTACAACCCATTGTGGTGTAATTATTGTTCTAAAATAAAAACCCAGAAACCCTGTAACTTTGCAGCTTTGAAACTTAAAAAAAAACCTAAAAAAACCTTAAAACCATGTTATCTAAACTAGTTGCTTTATTAATGTTATTACCAAGTATTCTTTTGGCGCAACACAGCATTAAAGGCGTGTTTTCTCCGGCCAAAGATTATGAAGTGGTTTTATTATACAAAGTAACGCCAACAGTGTCTGATTATATTACAAATGCGAATGTTCAAAAGGACGGGAGTTTTCAATTTAAATTAGATGCTTCGGCTCCAGCAGGCATATACAGAGTGGTTTATGCAGTTCCGCAAGAAGACTTTAATTTTGATGTTATTTACAACGGAAAGGAAGATGTTACACTTACTTTTAATTCTGAAACTGGCATTTCGTTTAAATCATCCATAGAGAATAAATTATTGGCATCTTATACTAGTAGTATGTCTGCCATAACCCAAAGTATCAGTAATTATTTTAGGGAAGACCGTAAAGATACTTTGGCTTTAAAGGCTATTTTTAAAACCCAACGAGAAACACAAATTCGGTATGAAAAGCAGGCTGTTAATACTATTGCCCTACATTTTATAAAAGCAAATAAACCATACATACCTAAAAAGTATGAAGATGTTAAAACCTATGTAAAGAATTTGAAAACCCATTATTTTGATAACATAGATTTTAATAGCAAAACACTTCAAAGCTCTAGTTTTTTACAAGAACGGATGCTTAATTATGTGTTTGGAATATCGGCTGAGGGTAAAGACAACATTACCAATTACAAAAATAATATTGATGTGTTTTGCAATGCCATAAAAACAATTCCAACAAGCATTAAGCGTATTTTATTGGTAGACTTGTGGCAAGAAATGGTGGATTTAAGGTTAGAACCTGTCGCAAATCATATTTCTAAAAACTATTTATTGGATATTGCAAATCAGTTAAAAGATAAAGAGCTTGTAGATGCCTTAACACGTTACAATAACCTATCTATTGGTCATAAAGCCCCAGATTTTTCAATTGTAATTGAAAAAGATAACAAAAAAGAAACTAAAAAATTAAGTGAATTAAAAAGTGCCGAAAAGTATATCATTGTTTTTTGGAGCAGTACCTGTTCACACTGTTTAGAGGAAATTCCGCAATTACAGAAATTTATTAAATCCCGTGCTAAGGATAAACTTAAAGTCATTGCCATAGGTTTGGAAGACGATAATAAAGCATGGAAAGAAAAAATTAAAAGCTATCCCGAATTTATTCACGTACTTGGGCTGGGCAAATGGGATAATAAAATAGGAAACGATTATGGAGTCACCACAACACCAACCTATTTTGTGCTCGATAAAAACAAGCATATTTTAAAAAAGCCAGAAGATATTGAAGTTTTAAAAGCGGTTTTAGGTAAATAGAACGTCATGCTGGACTTGTTTCAGCATCACATTGGTTTTATTTAACGTGAGTTCGATGGAATGCAATCTGGTATCCATGTTTTTAAATAGTTTAAAAAAGTGATTATTATTACAAACGAAGTTCAGGTTGATAAACATACCCGTACTTTAACTGTTTAACTGTGTAATCGTTGAATCGTGTATTACAAACTTCATCGGTACATCAAACTCTGAACTTTGAACTTCTAACTTTGTATTTCTAATATTGTACTTTTAACTTTGTACATTTAATATCTAACTTCGCTAAAATTCATATCAAATTCATATCAAATTCATATTTATTTATGAGATTCCTGCTTTACTCATTATTTGTTATTTTAAATTAATGTATTCATGAATCTTCGATTTCGCAGGAATTAAACAAATTTCTTAAAACGAACAATCCCCGTAGAGCCATAGGGGGTATACTTCGACTAGGCTCAGTACAAGTTTTGCCTGTTTCATTTTGATTTAAAGGTGCAAAAACCGAAATTTATTTATCACACCCCATCCAAAACAGCCTTTTCAGTCAGTTCTGAGCTCTCCAAAGGAGAGGTGAATTGGCAATCCCAAGGCAGAGCTTTCCGGGAATTATTTAGTTCAAAAAACTTTATTAAACTTTACAGGACAGTACAGGATAGTTAACTGTTTTTTTTAATCTATTATTGGTGGGTGTAATATATTTCCGTTATTAATTGTAAGCTGATGTTTAAAAATTACTAGATGGCATAGGAAACGAAATAAACTATAAGTAGGGCTTTCCATTACTTTGTGTAAGGGTTGATATTTGAAGTTCTGGGTTAAAATTGCCTTTAAGAGTAGTAATAACGGGCGAATATAAAAAAATGACCAAAATTCTCAAACCTTTGTGCTTTAAAGGGAAAACCTTACTTTTTGTTTAATTGCTTGCTTTAGTTTTGAGCCATTGTATTTCAATTGACTTTTTGCATAGGAATTAAAACCTTATTAAATGAATGTATGCCCAGTGACTTTATTGCTTTTATTATTTAATATTTCTCCCGGACAAGAGTTTAAAACGACGTCTAAGGATGATACTTCATTTGTAATCAATCTCAATTTAAAAAGAACATTAAATGGATCGGTTTCAAACAAATATCCTATCATAGGGTTAGGGAATAATCCTAAATTTTTAGTATACAATTCCTCGAATGAATTTGTTAATGTAGCATATTTTAATCAGCTTATGTCTCAGGTATTCCTTATTTAGATGCTGCTGCACCTTGTGAGAGTATGACTAGAAAATACTCATTAACGCCTTTTTCTGGAAGTTTATCTTCTGTGTCACCAATATTTACCGACGATATAAATAGTAATTGATTAATGAATTGTTTAAAAATTAAAATTATGAAGAAACTAATAAGTATTAATAGTCTTTTTTTGGTTATCTTTAATTTCATAGCCTTATATGGTTATTCTCAAAAAGATATTGGGATACCTCCTTCTCCTACTGTAGCGTCTCTTGTTTCTGTCGAAAAGGATGTGGTTAGCAATTCAGGAAGGGTTGCTCAAAATTTGTCACTTTGGAATATGAAGCTAGGGGAAGATACGTTTCCTATTAATCTTATATATTCAAGTTCTGGAATAAAAATCGAAGAAATTCCATCATATATAGGAGTTGGCTGGAATCTTTTTGCAGGAGGTGTAATTACCAGATCAGTAATAGATTTGCCCGATGATATATTAAGTAACGACCACGGATCTGGTATTTTACATACCAATATAATGACGGAAATAGCTGCATTTCAGACTAATATTCTTCTTAATGGTTATAATGAGTCTTCATCTTTGGATTTCTTTAAAGATAAGATTAATGAGTCAAATTTACAGACAAGAAATGATACACAACCTGATTTGTTTTATTTTAATTTTTTTGGATATAGTGGAAAATTCGTTTTTAATAAAAACAAAGAAATCGTTAATCTATCCAATGATAATTTTAAATTTAAATATACATTAGATTCGTCAGATAATACATTAAAGACATTTACTGTAATCGATATTAAAGGTACGGAATATTTATTTTCTGAAAGAGAATATTCTCAAACCCATTATAATTCGGCTTCACAATGGGAATTCTTATCTTCTAGGGCTAAACGACAAAGACAACTGGATTTTTATTCATCATGGCATTTAAAAAGTGTTAAAAACAAAGATAATTTAGAAATACTATTTGAATACGATGATGAAATGTTAACATATCAAATTAAAAATGCAGAAATGGGTAAAATTTGTGTTGACCAACAATGTGAAGATACCAATATTAATGATACTTCAAATTATGACATAGCAAACAGTTCTGAGACTGAATCTACAGATTTTATTATCAATTCTAAAAAAATAAAACTAATTACTTCAGATTCTTTTAAATTAGTATTTAATAATTCATCTAGAGATGATTTAAATGGTGGCTTAAAATTAAACGAATTAATTATAAAAGACTATAATAATATAGAGATTAAAAAGTATAATTTTCAACACAGTTATTTTATTTCTCCAAACATTCCTAGCAGCAATAATTATGAATACAAAAGGTTGAAATTAGATAAAATATTAGAGAATGATAAATTTCTCCAAGAATTTCAATATTATACAGATTTTTCTTTACCATCTAGAGTTTCTACAGAGCAAGATTTTTGGGGATATTTTAATGACAATAATTCTAATTCATTAGTCCCTAAAACTTATGTTACCTTTAATGGGCAATCACCAGAATACCATATTTTTCCGCCTATTAATGAGTCTATTGTATACGAATATGGAAGCATAGGTAGAAACACTAATCCCACGACAGTACATATGGGAATGTTAAAAAAGATAAGCTATCAAACAGGAGGTTATAAAGAATTTTTCTATGAGCCGAATGATTTTACTTTAGATACTTATACAACAGGAAACACTACAATTAATGGAAATGGAGTAAGAGTAGATAGAATTGAATATTTTGATGGACAAAATATTGAGCATTTAGACTATGACTATAATTCCCCAATTACAGGGATTTCAAGTGGTAAAGTATCTTATTTACCAATGTTTGCAACACATATCCCTTGGAATTTTGTTTATGAAATTGTGCCATCTAGTGGGATAAGGTATGCAAATCCTGCTTATATAGGACCATCTGTATCAAATTATGGTGGCTATGCTTATACTGATTATGATTATTCCAAATCGCCTCCTGAACCTTTTACAGCATGGAATTATGATTGTGTTTTTTATGATGGTAATGGGGGGTATGTTAACTATTCTCCAACTGTTAATCCAGATAAATATTTTGCAATGACTACAAGAAGGTTTTCTTCTTCTCAAATTGCATTAGCATCTAATATTACTGAACCTTTAGTTTACGAATATGTTTCAATTGATGAGGGCGGTAATGGAAAAAAGCAATATAATTTCAATGTTCTTGGAGGTTTAGATGTGCCTATACCTAATACTTTTAATCTCGACAAATTTATACAAAAACAATCATATAAAACATATTATTGGCAAACATCATTTTTTAGTGGTCCTTCTCAAACTACTCCTTCTTGTCCCCAAAGTATAGCTACAATTGATAATTTGACATTACAAATTTTTAATACCTATTATCAATATGCAAATGTTAACGGAGAGTCCCATCCTTATGCACCAAAACCTAATTGGAATCGTTTTTTTGGTCAATTAAATAACTACACTTACTCAAATGAATTAGGTTTTAAGGTTTATAAAGAGGAATACCAATATGATTTGGTAGGAAGTATCATCGATACAGGTACAGATAATAAAATTACATCTCTAAAATATCGATTATTTAATCGTCCTATTATATATGGCATAAATAAGGATTATGATATTACTGTTGGCCCCACGGCTTGGTTGTGGTCATTTTATGATATTTATTATAATATTGGATTAGTTCCTACTCATATTATAAAGACTAATTATTATAATAATGAAACTTCAAGTGTTTCAGAGACATCTACAAATACTTATACGCATGGTAATTTACTATCATCAACAAGTTACGAAGATTCTAATGGAGATGTATACCATACTAAATATAAATACCCTATAGATTTTCAAGCTGAGTGGTCTCATTTGGAACAAGACCATTTAGGTAATTGGGTTACAGTAATAACTCCAAATATATATAAGATTATAGCTGATAAAAATATTCATAATATTCCAATAGAAATTGTTAAAACAGTAAATAATAAAGTGGTTTCTACACAGATAGATGAATATGGTGTATCATCTTATTACTATGTATTAAGTAAATCTTCTCAATTGGAGAAAAAGGATTTGTTGGATAATTACGTCTATGCTCATGCTTATTCAGACTTTAATGGTAATCATTTTGTTACTGATGAAGATATGGTTAGCAAAATTACTATTTCTCGTTATGACAATAAGCATAATGTAGAACAATATAAAAAAGAAAAAGATAATGAAGTAGTAATACTTTGGGGTTATAAAAAAACTGTTCCTATCGCGAGAATAGAAGGGGCTTCTTTTTATGAAGTAAATACATGGTTTAATAATGAATACGGTCAACAATTATCTTATTTGTCGACTTTATCAAACAATGATATTGATGATTCTTCTGAACAAAACCTTAAAGACTGGCTTAATAATTTGCGTCAAATAATTCATGATAATAATAAAAATATAACAGTGACTACTTTTACTTATGATCCTCTAATAGGGGTGACTAGTATAACAGATCCAAGAGGTTATACGACTTACTACAAGTATGATGAATTTAATCGTTTGGAATTTGTTAAAGATGCTGATAATAAAATATTGAGCAAAAACAAGTACCATTATAAAGAGCAGCAGTAACCTTACTATTCTGCGGAACAATACCAATAAATAGACAATTATGATAACACACAGAAATATACTTGGAGCCATTATGCTTTTTTTATGCCTGTCCCAAAATATATGGTCGCAGGAAAACACCAATGATTTAATAGGAACTTGGGCTTTTGACTATGAGGCCAGCTTAGCGGCCATGGATAGTAACGGCAGGTCACAGCTTAAGGACATGGAACGCAGCCCGATGCGCTTACAGCGATTCGAATCGGTGTACAAGGGGCGCAGGATAAGCTTTTTTGGGGATGGCCGTTTTGTGCTGTCATTGGCCGATGGCAGGGGGACGGATGCCAAATGGGAATTGAGGAACGACCAGCAGATAGCGTTGGTGGATTCAAGGGGTATTGAAAAGAACTATAAAATAATCCTTTTGACATCCGATCGCTTGGTTATAGGTGTCCAAAAGGTCTTTGAAAAGACCAAGCCCCTGTTTACCAAGTATTACTACAGTAAAACAGAATGAGTAGATAAACCAGCTAAAAGGTTCGGCTCTTTGGTAGAACCCATATAAACGCACAATCATGAAAAAACAAAACTTAAACATATATCAGAGGTCTTGGATTCTAGTTGCCATTCTGTTTCTCTCGACCAATATTTTAATACATGGCCAGGGATTATATGATACGGATGGAGAATATAAACTCTATGGTTCAGGGGCTAACTTTGTAATTTTAGATACATATAACAATACCGGTGAGTATCAAGAAACCTATCAGGTTCAAAATGATTACTATATTTTGTACGATACTGAAATTGACTGGTCCTGCGATGAATGTAAGATTGATGAACCCGGTGCTACCACATATCAAACAGGGGGCATCACTTCCAGTTATTTTTTTAGCTACTACGATGATGAAACCCCGCTGATCAATGTTTCATGGGCATCTTCTGTTAATTCCCATTCAATCTATGCGGATATTTTTGTGGGGCCCTATTTTGATCATGATGGCACCCTAGGGGTTACAATCACGGAGCCATCAACACCTGCGACACCTGCGGTAGCCAATTACACAGGTTATACAAGGGTAACCAGGGGGACACCTATAAACAGTACTGTTGTAACATGGTACTGGCAGGAGTCATCCAATGGAAAAAGCAAAGACAATTCGGATCCCTATATCGATCGTACATCGGGATCGCGTGTCTACCTCAGGGCATATAATAGCCTATACAATTTATGGAGCGGTAGCAGTGCATATGTTGACTATACCATAGATCCCTCAACAGTATTAAGTGATGAAAGCTACATTTACACCCTTGCCCCACAAATAGGGACAGCAGATATTTCTTCATTAAATGATGGCCAAAAAATAGAATCGGTCACCTATTTTGACGGCTTTGGCAGACCGAAGCAAAGTGTTGGGATACGAGCAGGGGGCAATGGAGAAGATGTTGTTACACACATCGGTTATGATGCTTATGGAAGACAGGATAAAGAATACTTGCCCTATGCAACCACGACCAATGGAGGACAGTACAGAAATGATGCATTCAGCCCTACTTTTAGTTTCTATAATACCACAAAATACGAGAACACCTTAAACCCGTACTCAGAAAAGCATATGGAAGCATCTCCACTTAACAGGATCTTGGAACAGGGAGTACCGGGAGCCGATTGGGCAGTGAATAAAACACTAGATACTGACCATACCATTAAGTTTGAATATCAAACCAATTCAGTTTCAGATTATGTAAAGCAATATGGCATCTCTTTTATTGGAGGAAACAAAGAAACACCTCAATTGGAAGACGAAGGTGTTTACCCAACAAATAAGCTACACAAAACAGTGACCAAAAACGAGAACTGGCAACCGAACCAAACTTATCCTAATGACCATACCACTGAGGAATACAAAGACAAACAAGGTCGCGTCATAATGAAGCGCACCTTCAATATGGACAAATGGCACGATACCTATTATGTGTATGATGAATATGGTAACTTAACTTATGTGCTGCCACCAAAAATGACAATATATAAAGAAATAACACAGCAAAATTGGATAAGTAAATCTTATAATAATGTTACTGGTTTAGCTTTTGAAGATACAGGTCATAATTCTATTAATTTTAATTTTAATAACGACGGTAATTTAGTCATTTTTATTTATGCTTATGATTATAACAATACGGAATTAAATGATGGTCTTATTATGGATTTAGATTTAGGTTCTCAACTTCCAGACATGAGCTTGGGAATAATAAAAGAATCCTATTCTTATCCAATAGAGGATTTGGGAGAGGCATATATACAAGGGGGTAAATTATATATTAATTCAACATATTCACTTTTTTCAGATATAGATCAAACCTTAGTAATTAACTTATCCAATTATCAAAGCAGTTTTGCACCGCCACCAATTGATCAAACTCAATTGGATAATTTGGCATACCAATACAGATATGATGACAGAGACAGACTTATAGAAAAGAAAATACCCGGAAAAGGATGGGAATATATTGTGTATGATAAATTAGATAGACCTGTATTGACCCAAGATTCCAACCAGAGAAAAGCTAATAATACCAGTTTATCTAAAGATAAATGGTTGTTTACAAAATATGATGCTTTTGGAAGGGGCATTTACACTGGTATTTTTAATTCAGATAGTTCAAGAGAATCTTTACAAGGAACATTTAACAGTAAAAGTGAACTGCAAAATTATGAGTCGCAAGTATCAACGGGAACAGGCTACTTAGGTAGCTATTATACCAATGATGATTTTCCAAATACGGATATGGAAATATTGACCATAAACTATTATGATGATTATGACTTTAGCGTTTACACGATCCCTTCTGTTTTGGATAATGGAGAAGCTGTTGTCAATCATGATAATACCAATAAGCTAAAGACCAAAGGACTGGCCACAGGAAGTAAGGTAAAGGTTTTAGAGACATCCAGTTGGATTACCACGGTTATGGGCTACGATGATAAGGGTCGGGCTATCTATGTGAAAAATGTTAACGGGTATTTGGGAACAACGGATATCGTAGAGACCCATTTGGATTTTGTAGGTAAAGCAGAAAAGTCCATGACCACGCATTACAGATCAGGAAATACCATTGCGACAACAGATACCTTTACTTATGACCACGCGGGACGACTTATGTCACAGAAACAAAAGATAGGCAATTCGGCAGACGAACTGATTGTACTTAATAAATATGACGAGCTTGGGCAGCTAGAGAGCAAAAAAGTAGGGGGCAATGTAGCAACCAATATAGAAAGCTCGGCTGGATTACAAACGGTTAATTATAGTTATAACATACATGGCTGGCTAAAGCAAATAAATGATCCAACCACATTAGGTAACGACCTATTTACCTTGAAGCTTAACTATAATACACCAGATCATGGTGCTACGTCTTTGTACAATGGGAACATATCAGAAACCGAGTGGCGCAGTAACAATGAAGATACTAATTTAAGATGGTATAAATATAGTTATGATGCACTAAACAGGTTGACAGGAGCAGTAGACAATATCACTCGTTTTACGGAATCTATACAATATGATAAAAACGGTAACATAAACAGGCTAATACGAAATGGTTACAATGAAGGTACCAGTACCTATGCACGGATTGATTACCTAACCTATACCTATGAAAACGACAGTAACCAATTGTTAAAGGTTGACGATTCGGCCCCAACTTATAGTAACTTCAGAAGCTTTGGTTTTAAGGACGGAAACAGTGGTAACGATTATACTTACGATACCAATGGCAATATGCTTAAAGACCTCAATAAGGGTATAGGAGATGTAACATCCGATGGTATTATCTACAACCATTTAAACTTGCCAATAAGTGTTTCGATAAACGGTGGTGGAGGAAATGGAACAATTTCTTATATTTACGACGCCACAGGAGTAAAACTTGAAAAGAAGGTAGAGATAGATGGAAATCCAAATCCATCTTATACCTACTACGCAGGCAATTATTTGTACGAAGGCAGTTCTTTGAAATTCTTTAACCATCCAGAAGGATATGTAGATACTGAAAATGGCTTTAAATACGTATACCAATTCAAAGACCATTTAGGTAACATAAGATTGAGTTATCGAGATAGCGATGAAAATCAAATTATTACGGTCCCTACTGAAATACTAGGAGAGAACAACTACTATCCCTTCGGGCTCAAGCAGAAGGGGTATAATGATAGCCCAACGGCATTTGCCAATCCTGCTTTACAATATAAATTTGGTGGTAAAGAGTATGATAAATCATTAGGTCTTAATTGGTATGATGTGTCCGCAAGGAATTATGACCCGGCATTAGGAAGGTGGATGAATTTGGATCCATTAGCTGAAGATATGAGAAGACATAGTCCTTATAATTTCGCTTTCAATAATCCTATATATTTTCAAGATTATGATGGAATGTCACCAGATGCACCAAGTTTCATGCAATATGCAGGTAATTTTTTCCATGAATTATATGGAGATGCAGAATCTTTAGCTGCATCACAAGGCACAGACCGCGAAGCTGAAAGTAGACTTCAAGAAAAATCGAGAATTTTGGGTATACTTTCTGAAGGTATGAACAATACGGTTCAAGCCACTAGAGATATGGTTGAAATGATTCCATATGGAGAAGAACTCGCAGCAGTTGGAGAGGGAGTTATATACGGTGATATGGAAGAAGCCTTTACTAATTATGCTAAGAAAAGGACAGATAATATAGAATATGAAGTTGCAGGTGCTTTAATTCCTTTCGTAGATGGAGGGGATTTAAGAAAAATAAATAAAGTAGCAAATAAAGTTGACGATGTTGCAGATGCTTCTAAGACGAGTACAAATGTTTTATCCAAAGGAGATCTGCTTAGAATTGAAAATGCGGCTACCCGAATTAACAAACCTATTACAGTTGTTGGTAGTCGAGCAAAAGGTACAGCAGGTGCATATTCTGACTGGGATTATGTAATACCAGAACTTAATAGTAAAAATTGGAGTACGATTAAAAACTCTTTACCTGGCTCTCGTTCGGTTTTGGATAATACACCTAGTAATATAGATATTTTTAAAGGTTCTCTTGACCCAACAAAACCACATATAATTATAAACCCTCGACCTTAATCATGAAAATAGAACACGAAATATTGATTAATAAATATGGACAGGAACTTGTCGATATAGAGCCTCTTTTAAGTTTATTTAGAAGTTTTGATATGGGTTCTCGGAAAATGTTTTTAAATGAAATAGTATTTCTTATTCTTCAATCAAAGCCGGAAGAAAGAGATATCGAATTTGCTATAGCGAATAGTAGCCTGAAACCTACTTTTACGCCTTGTGTTTTGTTAAGAAAAGGTGTTTCAAACCATAATCTTAAAAAGCTTATATCTTTACCCTTTAACGAGTTAGAGAAGGTTTTTGTGTTGTTTTTGAGCCTATTTAAGATAGCGTATAAAAGGAGGTTTTTAGTAGAAAAAAATAATCCCGATAAGTGGTGGTATTGGGATTTGTCTGACGAGACAAATATTAATAAAATACCATAAAGTTTATAGATACGCAGATGCCGCTAAGATAGGACTTATAAATCTGCAGTTAGTTCAGAAGTCCGCCACCTTAGCAGAAAGAGCCATTGGAGGAGTGGGGAGGTGTTGCAGGTACTGCAAACATCAATACGTAAATGAACTCTAAATCGTTACCAAAGTATTTACGGAAGTAGAGGCTTAGAAACAGGATTATACTTCAACAAAGGTGTAGGTAATCGTGGTTTCCTTGATGTAATTGACCATACAAATGGGATTATCTATGATTTTAAGTTCGGTAAAGCGGTGATGAGCCCAGCCCAATACAATAAATATTTTAATAACTTCGGATTACCGATACAAGTAATTAGACCTTAACAAACAATGGCAATAGATAAAGAAGTAAAAAAGAAAATTACTGAGGAATGGTTAAACGCCTTTCCTCAACTTTCGACATTTGCACAAAATAAATTATATAAAATGATTGGCTGTTGTGTTGTTGGAATAGAGTTGATAAAGTTGCCTCATTCGGAAGAATACAGACCACACTTTGTAATTTATTCTTTATGGCAAAATGATGTGAAAAAGTGTTTAGATGCACCTATTTTAATGAAGCAACTTTATAACAAGAAAGGGCTACAATTTAATATTCCTTACGCAAAGCATACTACCTTTTTTAATGATGCCGTAGACTGCTTTAAAAAGCAAATATCTGTTTCGTTGAATGGCGATGTTACTTTGAAATCATTGTTTGAATTTGTGGATAGCCTATTTGGTGATATGTTGGTCAGAACAAATTCAGCAGAACAAGCAAAGCTATTTGAGTTAAAATTTAATACGGCTCTATACACGGGAAGTCAATCGCAGGTTCAAAATGTTTTAAATCAAATTCAACAGGCGAGCAAAAATTGGAATATGAAGATGTTTGAAATGTGGTATGGTAAATTTGATACTTGGCTACAGGGATTACAAAAAAAAGTAAGTAGCCGAGAAGAGTTTTTAAAGCAGATAGAAATCAACAAACAGGACAAGAAAATAACAAAGCTTAAGAGTTCTGAACTCGTAGTATAAGAATAGGATATAATTATTGAAACTAGTTCTGCTAAGGGTATAACACAAAGGTTATAGATATGCAGATGTAGTTAAAGTACTCGAAGCTTCGATTCTTATTCTGCATTTAAAAATGCAATGGGACCAGCAGGAAAAGATAAACATTGGCATCATATCGTTGAACAACATGCTGATAATGCTGTGAAATTTGGACAACAGAGTATACAAATACTAATACTATAATTAGTATACCAGAAGGATTTAAAGGTTCTCTTCATGGTCAGGTGACAGGACATTATAACTCTTTAATGCCAGGTACAAGTATGCGAGTAAGGGATTATATTAAGACTTTGCCTTATAATGAACAATATCAATATGGAATAGATGTATTAAGAAGTTTTAAGTGGACACATGATGAAAAAAGAGAATATAAAAGATGATTTTTTAAAACAAGCAATTGAATATGGAAAGGCAGTAGCTGGAGGCGACCATAAAAAGGCGAATAGGATACATAAGAAGCTTCAAAATATTTATGACGAAGCTAAAGTCCAGAAAGCCTTAAATATTTTTGTGGATTTGTTAAATGAAAGGGAAGAAAGTGTAAAGCTCTGGGCTGCCACCTTCTCTTTGAAGAATAATCCAGAACTTGCTGTAAAATCTTTAGAGAAATTAACAGAACTTACAAGTATTACAGGATTATCAGCCAAAACAACACTACAACTTTGGAAAGAAGGAAAACTGAATTTACTCTAAATAAATCGTTGCTTTAGATTTGCTATTAAAAGGAAAGTAAAATAAGCCACTTTCCTTTTTTGCTTAATTTAATTTTATTCATTTTTTAGCTATACTTTTTACAAGACCTAGCTTTGTTCTTGGCCATTGACATCATCCACTAAAAAACAAGGCAAACTCCTACTTTAAATAAGGATAAAAACAAAAAACCTTAGTGTAAGTAAGATTAAACCCTACTTACAGAAAAAAAAGAAATATCTTCCACGATTATTAAAACGCTGCAGGGTATGGGTCAACACCTAAAGGGCACACATGGCACCATCATCAGACTACTGGTAGGATGCAGCTTGTTGAAACAGGGGTACATTCTCAAACAGGTCATACTGGAGGTTTTTCATTATGGAATATTAAAAATAGTAATCGTAATAATAGTTTATGGCCACTTTTTATCAAACAGAATCAAAGCTAAATCTTATTCAAATTGAGGAGATAGAAAAATATGTTGATTTAACCTTTCCTACTGAGTATAAGGAACATTTGCTAAAATACAATGGTGGTCAATGTACTCCTAACGTATTTAAATTTAACGAAAACGGGAATTGGACAGAATCGTGTATTGATTGGTTTTTGGCGATATATGATGGAGAATATGATAATTTGAGAAATTATATTCAAGTATATAAATTAGGTGAAAAACGTCTTCCTATTCATATACTGCCAATTGCCCACGACCCAGGTGGAAACTTGATTTGTATTTCATGCCATAAAGACAATGAAGGGCATATTTACTTTTGGGATCATGAAAATGAAGTAGATTATAAAAAATCGAATGATACGAATTATTCAAATCTGTATCTTGTTTCGAAGAGCTTTAGTGAATTTATCGCAGGATTGAAAGAAGACTTTGGGTGATATAGACCGTTGCTGCTAAGACGGGACTTACAAATCCGCCAGTTAGTTTAGAAGTCAGCTACCTAAGCAGAAAGAGCCATTGGAGGAGCGGGGTTTTTAGTTGCTTATTTATGAGATTCCTGCCTTCGCAGGAATTAAAAATGATAAAATGCGTTTTCTAAATGCTCTACATTCAATGCGTTTCCTCTTTTTACAATGGCGATGATATCAAAACGCACTTCAATATCTAATCCGTTTACCGTTATGTATTCATCAACTGCTTTAACCAAACGTTGTATCTGCTTGGGTTTTACAAAATCCTGCGGATTTCCAAAATCGACAGTCGAACGCGTTTTTACCTCAACAATGGCCAAAATAGTGTCTTTTTGTGCAATAATGTCTACTTCGGCTTTATCAAATCTATAATTGCGTTCTAAAATAGCGTAACCGTTTTTCAACAGTAAATCGACAGCTAGTTGCTCGCCTTCTTTGCCAAGTTCGTTGTGTTTTGCCATAAGTTGTTAGCCCCTAAACAGAAAGAAATCTTCTTTCATGTGTTCTATTTGGGCATTTTCATTGGTGATAATATAATCAATTGCTTGAGAGGTGAATTCATTTCCTTTCTCAGTTAAAAAAACAATGTGATTGTTTATAGTAATCATGTTGTTTTTTAATGCGAGGTCTAATACCGTTTTCGAACGTACTTTTTGCCAATTAATATGCTCGTTTAAATGATTTACATGACGCTCGCTTTCTTCGTTATGATTCTTTAAATGTAATAAAAAAGTAAGTAAAGAAACTTCGGTGCGCTGTTGTCTTTCTCTGTATAACACGGCAATAATACCTTTACTAGGTGCGAACAAATACACAATAAAAAAGATAATGCCCAACATGGTAGTAATGGAGCCCGCTATTGATGCATCTAACCCATGTGCAACCCAGTAGCCTGCAATGGCACTAAACATTCCAAAAAATATGGCTAAACCAAGCATTTTCTTTAAATTGGTTGTGAGCAGATAAGCTGTTGCCGCAGGGGCAATCATTAAGGCGACCACCAAAATAGCACCAACGGCATCAAAAGCGCCAACGGTCGTTATTGAAGAAACCGTCATTAAACCATAATGCATAATGGCTGGAGAAAAACCTAAGGATGCGGATAGACCGGCATCGAAGGTGCTTACTTTTAATTCCTTAAAAAAGGCAATTAATAGCCCAATAGTAACAGTTAAAATACTACCAATAATCCATAACGATTTTGGACCAGCGTCAATTCCAGAAATCATCAGCCTATCGAATGGTGCAAAGGCGAGTTCACCTAATAATACGGCATCAACATCTAGATGCACATCGTTGGCATTTTTAGCAATAAGAATAACACCGATGCTAAACAACGCAGGAAAGACTAGGCCTATAGCGGTGTCTTCTTTAACCAAACCTGTTTTTTGAATGCGCTCTACTAAAATGACTGTAATAATTCCTGTTAAAGCAGCTAAAAGAATTAATAATGGTGAATTTAAATCTTGGGTTATAAAGAATCCAATAACAATTCCCGGTAAAATAGAATGGCTAATAGCATCGCTAATCATGGCCATTTTTCGAAGTACCAAAAATGTTCCAGGAATGGCACAAGCTATAGCTACAAGACTGGCAATTATTTGTATTTCAATTTGTGCATTATTCATGTTCTTGCGATTGCTGGTTGTACAAATTAGCTGCTGTTTTATAGCCTTGTTCAGTTAAGCTCCACATATTACCATCAAGCGTTACATAATTTTTATCTACTAATTTTTTGAGCGTACCTTTTGTAAAACCATGGAAGTTATTCAATATTTTAATGGCATGTGGATGTGATATGTTATCGTGATTTTCCGCAATGTGATACATCAAAGACAATGTTTTATGAAGTTCTAAATCGTGACGGTTTTTAATGAAGCGAATTTGCCTAAATAGTAAGCCTCGGTTAGGAGAAAAGATAAAAGAGGCCAAAACAAAAACACTGGCAACAATAACAATTACCGGACCTGTTGACAGATTGTTTTGGCTGGCACTAATAGCAGTGCCAAAAACACCGGAAAACGCACCAAAAGTAGCAGCAAGTATTACCATGGTACTTAAACTGTTTGTCCATTGTCGTGCAGCAGCAGCAGGAGCTAAAAGCATGGCACTCATTAGTACAACACCGACGGTCTGCAAGCCTAAAACAATAGCCAAAACAATGAAACAGGTGATTAAAACATCAATTGTTTTTGTATTAAACCCTAAGGTTTTGGTATAATCGGCATCGAATAATAGAATTTTAAATTCTTTCCAGAATAGTAACATAATGATTAGACAAATACTGGTAACTATAGTCATTAACCAAACATCGCTTTCAACTAAGGTGGCGGCTTGCCCAAACAAATATTTGTCTAAACCTGCTTGGTTGGCATTAGGCTGTTTTTGGATAAAGGTGAGCAGTAGCATTCCAAATCCGAAAAAGACGGATAAGATTAGGCCCAAGGCGGTATCTGATTTTAAATGTGTTTTGGTGATAATTCCTCGTATCCAAAATGTGCCGATAAGTCCGCTAATTAAAGCTCCTAAAAGTAATACATGGCTGTCTTTAATACCAGTGATTAAAAAGGCAATAGCTATTCCGGGTAGCGCAGCATGCGAAATGGCATCGCCAAGTAAGCTTTGTTTTCGTAATACGGCAAAACTGCCCAACATACCTGTTACAGCCCCAAGAATTGCGGTGCCAAGCGTAATGGTGCGAAGTGTGTAATCACTTATTACGAGTTCTATGTAGTCTTTTAGTTCTATAGCTTTTAGGGATTAGAGTTTAGTTTTTGTTTTTAAGATATTTTTGGGGATTTGTGCTCATTTTTGATAATTTGACAAGTTTTTCTCATAGTTGATTTTCAATAGCTGCTGAAATATAATTTTGACGTTTTCCAATGGTTGAACAAACAACATACTAAGAAAACTTTTATAGGTTTTATATGCCAAATCGACGAAGTTCAATGCTTTAGTATAAACTTTTAAATCTTCAAATTTGAATTTAACTTCTTTCATAATCATATTTTCACTGACCACTGACCACTGACCACTATCAATTAATCATTAATCACTAATCATTAATCACTATTCCTGAATACTTACTTTATAGTTAATGCCATAGGTTTTTGTTAGGTTGTCATCATTAAAAATATCCTTTACAGGGCCTGTGGCAATTTTTTTAACGTTTAAAAAAGTTACCCAATCAAAATATTCCGGTACGGTTTGTAAATCGTGGTGTACTACAATAACTGTTTTGCCGGCTTTGCGTAATTCTTTTAAAATATTGATAATGGCAATTTCTGTAGTAGCATCGACACCTTGAAAAGGCTCATCCATAAAATAGATGGCGGCATCTTGAACCAAAGCTCTAGCTAAAAAAATACGTTGCTGCTGTCCACCAGAAAGCTGACTAATCTGTCTGCCTTTAAAAGATAGCATACCTACTTTTTCCAAAGCTTCCAAGGCTGCTTTCTTTTCTTTTTGTCCGGGGCGTTTTATCCAGCCTAAACTGCCGTAAGTTCCCATCATAACCACATCTAAAGCGGTTGTTGGAAAGTCCCAATCTACGCTGCCTTTTTGGGGCACATAAGCCACAAGGTGACGTTGTTTGTTGTATGGTTTGCCGTAGATGGAAATGCTTCCTGCAATGGGTTTTAAAATGCCCAAAATAGATTTTATAAGGGTTGATTTTCCTGCGCCGTTAGGACCTACAATAGCCATGAGTACACCTTCAGGAATTTCTAGATCGATATCCCAAAGTACAGGCTTGTAATTGTATGCTACCGTTAAATCGTCTACTTGTACGGCTATATTTTTACTCATATTATTGTTTTTAACAGGAATAGCTTCTAATTAATTCAAATAATTCCCCGAAGGCCCTGCCTCGGGGTATCCAATTCACCTCTCCTTTGGAGAGGTCAGAACTGCCCGAAAAGGCAGTTCTGGGTGAGGTAAAATACAAAATTTCGATTTTTGACCCAGAGGTCAAAATGAAACAGGCGAAATACCTCTATGGCTTTGACTCGAGGATAGTCTGTTTCAAGAAATTTTTTATTTCTATTTTAATGCATTCACTATCGTGTTTACATTGTATTTAAACATGCCAATATAGGTGCTTTCAACTGTTCCTGCGCTTCCTAAAGCATCAGAATATAGAGTTCCACCAATGGCAACATGATGGTTTTTAGAATTTACAGCTGCCTGAAGCGCTTCAATAGTGCGTTTAGGGACTGAGCTTTCAACAAAAATAGCTTTTACTTGGTGTTCAATAATAAAGGAAGCTAGTTTTTGAACATCTTGTACACCGGCTTCGGTGGCTGTTGAAATACCCTGTAGGCCTACTACATTAAATCCATATTCCTTTCCAAAATAATTAAAGGCATCATGCGCCGTTACTAAAATACGTTTATCTTTTGGAAGTGTATCGATTATGGATTTTATTTCTGTCTCCAGCTGGTTAAGTTGCTCGATATAGTGTTTCCCATTTGTTTCAAAAGCGACTTTGTTTTCAGGGTTGGCTTCCGATAAGGCTTTAACTACGTAGTTGGTTATGGTTTTCCAATAACCAATGTTAAACCATATATGCGGATCGTAATTTCCTTGAAAATATTCAGAACCAATAAGGGTTTTAGCATCTAAGGCATCTGAAACTGCAATGGTTTTTATGTTTTGGTATGCCATTTTTTCAAACACTTCAACAAGCTTGCCTTCTAAATGCAGTCCGCCATAAAAGATAATATCGGCATTGACCAGTTTTGTAACATCGCCCTCGCTCGCTTTATATAAATGCGGGTCGACACCGCTTCCCATAAGGCCTTGCACGTTTATTAAATCACCACCAATATTGTTTACCAAATCGGTAATCATTGTAGTGGTGGTTACAACATTAAGTTTGCCATTATTTTGCTTGTTGTTTTTGCAGCTAAATAGTAAGGTGATTACTATTAGAGCAAGTATTATTTGTTTATTCATTTATCAAAATTAATTTAAAGTATATCGTAATCCAAAAAATAATCGTATTCCTTGATTTGGACCATACACATAAGACGGGTCGAACGTTAATCCGTATGGGTTATATTTAGGACTATTAGGGTCATTGTTTACCAAAGCATTGCCATTGCTATCAAAATCAACATTTTTATCAAACGGATCGTGTGCTCTAGCGATAATAAAAGGGTTTCCTTTATTAGGGGTCCAGTTTAATAGGTTTTTTACGCCCCCGTATATTTCGAAATTATTTAAACCATCAAAGGTTAGCTGAATATTTTGAATGCTCCAAACAGGCGAATTCTCTTTACGAGGATCCAAATCACCTAATAAAGGCAAACGCATAGGGCCATAAATATTACCCGTATAATCCAGTGTTAGGTTGTATTTATAATTTTTATAGGACGCCGCCCAAGTACCAGAGAAGCTTTCGGTTAGTATTTGACGTTCTGTGATGCTATTTTCAGTTTTAGAGACATCTTGAAGTGTGGCTCCTGCCAAAAGTTTTATGCCGTTAGAAAACATAACATCTATATTAAGGCTAACCCCTTGACTTATGGCTTTACCATCGAGATTGTCGTAAATGATTTGGTTGGGGTTGGTATCGTAATCAGGTAAAATAATATTGGTAAAGTGGGTATACCAGACAGAGGCATCAAGTCCAATCATAATACCGCTTTTGGTATACAGTTTGGTTAAATAGTTCAGGTTAATATTATAGGAACGTTCTGGTTTTAGGTCGTTCTCTATGACAACTTCCCTAGCTCCGGTAAGTGCAGCGTGTTCTTCGGTAAATAAGTTAACGACTCTAAAGCCTGTTCCTGCATTTACACGGAAAATATCGTTTTTTGTAGGTTTGAATTTATACGCTATTCTGGGTGTGAAAATGTTTCCATGTCTTTTGTCGTAATCATAGCGTGTTCCCAATAATAATGTATGCTTCTCGTGAAATTTTATTTCATCTTGTATAAATAGAGATGGAATGACAATATTATCTGCCTCTACCGTAGCTGGCGTGTTATCATTGTAATAATTATAACGTAACGACGTTCCAAATAAAAGGTCATGATTCTTTAAGGTTTTATCCCAAGTAAATTGTCCAAAACCAATACGTTGTTGTGCCAAATATGGAACATTGCCATAAACCGAATTTTGATCATGATCGGTATATGAAAACTGAAACAATATTTTTTCTTCAACCGGTAGTTGGTATTTTCCTAAAGCTTCAAAGCGTGACGTATAAATACTTTCTCCATAAATCTCATCACCACCTCTATATGATGGATTCCATTGCATTTCACCTCCCCATCGGTCTTCATAAAAATAACGTCCTATAAGAGAAAATGCTCTTTGATTTTTTCGTTCAAAATCCCATTTTTGAAATATTGAAATTCTATTTTGAAGGGTTAGATCGGTAAAATTATCATTGTTATTATCTATGGGATTGTTGTAATTAAAATAATTGATTCCAGTAAGAAGACTGGCTTTCGACCCTACATTGGCTTTATATCCTAAATCCAGATTGACTTCTCCCCAACCAGTGACATAGCTATCTGCAAAAAATCGGGGGGCATTTTCTGGAAGCTTGGTTATGATATTAATAAGACCACCAACGGCTTCACTTCCATATAGAGAAGAAGCAGGCCCTTTTACAATTTCAATTTGTTCAATTAATGAGTTAGGAATGCCCGATAAACCATAAACAGTGGATAAACCACTAACTATAGGCATGCCGTCAATTAATACTAAGGTGTAAGGACCTTCGAGACCATTAATATGGATATCGCCCGTATTGCACACATTACAATTAATTTGAGGGCGTACTCCATTAACATTTTGCAGGGCTTCAAAAATATTAGGTGTTGGATTTTTTTTAAAGAATGCTGGGGAATAGACTTCAACTGGAACAGGGCTTTCCAAACGGGATACGGCCTTTAGGGTTCCGGTAACGACCACTTCTTCAAGTAATCCAGATTCTTTTAAATCGAAATTTATAACTAGTGTATTAGACGAAACAGTTATGTTTTTTCTTTGGGTTTGAAATCCAGTAAAAGACGCTAAAATGGTGTAGTTTCCAGCTTCAATGGCATTAATTTTGTAAAATCCATTTTCATCTGTTGTGGTGCCCTTAGAGGTGCCTTTAAGGTAAACATTAACATAAGGTAATGGCTCACCATCAGAAAATACATTTCCGGTTATTTGTTGTGCGTTCAATGATATTGAGAGTGTGCTTAAAAATAGAATTATATATCTCATAAATTAATTTTTTGCAAATATAAATATATTTTTAGATTAATCTAAAAATAAAATCTAAAATAATAATAAACTATATTTACGGTTTAATTATACATTTATGATTACGCTAACAGAAGAAAATTACATAAAAACCATCTACCAATTAGGGAAATATGGGGTTCATACTGTAAGTACAAATAGTATTGCAGATGCTTTGGAAACCAAAGCGTCATCGGTTACGGATATGATGAAGAAGTTGGCTGAAAAAGGGTATGTTAATTATAAAAAATATCAAGGGGTAAGTCTTACTGTAAAAGGAAAAAAAACCGCTGCTGAAATAGTTAGAAAGCATCGTCTATGGGAAGTTTTTCTAGTAAAAAAACTTAATTTTCTTTGGGACGAGGTGCATGAAATAGCAGAACAGCTTGAACATATAAAATCTGAAAAGCTTATTGATGAATTGGATAAATTACTTGATTATCCCACGCATGACCCACACGGAGACCCTATTCCAGATAAATCGGGAGATATAAAAAAGACCGATAAAATATTGCTTTTTAATTTAGCTGATAATGCCAAAGGAGTTTGTGTGGGTGTTAAAGATACCTCTTCTGCTTTTTTAAAGTATTTAGATAAGCATAAAATAGCATTGGGTTCAGAAATTACGGTTTTATCTAGAGAGGATTTTGATGATTCAATGGTCATTAAAATTGGAGATACATCAATGAGCATCTCACAAACTGTAGCTAACAATTTGTTTGTGGAAAAAGTATAGGTGGAGAGCTCATCTTGATTTTTTGTTTTTAACCACACCCACAACCATCATCGCCACCACAGGATTTTTTTGATTTCGATTTTTTCCAAACAAACTTCCTAATCAAAAAGATTAAGGCAAATAAAATTGCTGTAAAAACCAATATATTTTGAATGATGGTGTTCATGTTTGGTTTGTCGAGGTTACTTTAGTTTCATTTCAAAAGGAGACTGTCTAAAAAGTTTTTTAAATTTAATTTGTCAGGTTGAGCTTGTCGAAACCGATATTGATTAGCAGTAAATTAAAATATTTCGACAAGCTCAATATGACATAGAACTAGACTTTTTAGATAGCCTCTTGTTATTTTAACAACTGATAGGCTATCAATGCAACAATATAAGCAAAACCACTCATAATTACCAATTGCAATGTAGGCCATTTCCAACTATTGGTTTCTTTTTTTACAACAGCCAAGGTACTCATGCATTGCATAGCAAAAGCATAAAACAGTAGTAATGAAATTCCCGATGCAAAATTAAATAAAGGCCCTCCTAAAATGGGGTTTACTTCAGCTGCCATGCGGTTTTTTATGGTGGCTTCATCATCATTTCCAACACTGTAAATGGTTGCAAGCGTGCCCACAAACACTTCGCGAGCAGCAAAACTACTTACTATAGCAATCCCTATTTTCCAATCGTAACCCAATGGTCTAATAACAGGCTCAATTGCACGACCCGTAATGCCTATGTAAGAATGCTCTAATTTATAAGATGCTATATGCTGACTTATTTCTTCTTCAGATAATTGTTGTGATGCATACTCGGTTTTAACAATCGTTTCGGCATTATTAAAATTATCGCCAGGACCATATGATGCTAAAAACCATAAAATGATGGAAATAGCTAGGATTATTTTTCCTGCACCAAATACAAACGATTTTGTTTTTTCCAACACCGTAAGCGCCACATTTTTAAACATGGGAAGCTTATAATTAGGCATTTCAACCACAAAAAACGTTTTGCTTTTTATTTTTAAAACCTTGTTTAAAATATAGGCAGAAAGAACGGCTATTGCAAATCCTAGAAAGTATAAAAGCATCAAGGTTAAAGCTTGATACCCCAACCCTAAAAAGCGTCCTTCGGGAATGACTAATGATATAATAATTAAATACACCGGCAATCTGGCGGAACAGGTTGTAAACGGCGTTACTAAAATGGTTATTAAACGTTCTTTCCAACTTTCAATATTTCTAGTTGCCATAATCGCAGGAATGGCACAAGCAGTTCCCGAAATTAAAGGCACAACACTTTTTCCACTTAATCCAAAGCGACGCATCACACGATCCATTAGAAACACCACGCGACTCATATAACCACTTTCTTCAAGTACCGAAATAAACAAGAATAGAAAAGCAATTTGAGGAATAAAAATAACAATACCTCCAAGTCCCGGAATAATACCTTCGGACAATAAATTGGTAAAGGCGCCTTGTGGTAATTGGTTTTTTGTCCATTCACTTAAAGAAGCGAAAGCACTATCAATAAAGTCCATTGGCACGCTAGACCAATCGTAAATAGCTTGAAAAATGGTTAATAAAATAATGAAGAAAATAAAATACCCCCAGATTTTGTGAGTTAAAACACGATCCAGTTTTGAACGTAAATCTTTGGCTTGCGATACGTCAATCGTTTGGCCTTCTTTAAGGACATTGTTTATAAACTGGTAACGCTTTATGGTTTCCTTTTGCTGTAATCGTTTTAGATCGGCTTTACTTTTAGTTTTAAAATCGGCTACAGCTTCAATTTCATTTCTGTCTGTTTTTCCAAAATTTACGTCTTGGGTTATGACAAGCCATAATTTGTATAAAAGCTGATTTGGGAACGCTTTTTGTAAATTTTCAAAGTATTCCTTATCAATATCCGATGCCTTGAGACAGGGTGTAACGGATACTTCTTTATAATTAGCAATTAAGTGTTTTAAATTATCAATACCTTCTTTTTTTCTGGTACTAATTAAAGCTATTTTGGTTTGAAGGTGGGATTCTAAATACTCAATATTTAAAGAAATTCCTTTATAGCGCATTCTATCCGCCATATTAATAACCAATAAGGTTGGAATTTCTAAATCTTTAATTTGGGTAAAAAGTAACAGATTACGTTTTAAATTTTCAACATCGGTTACCACGACAGCAATATCAGGAAAATCCTTGTCGTTTTTATTTAAAAGCAGCTCTATAACAACATTTTCATCCAGCGACGATGCATTTAAGCTATAAGTACCCGGTAAATCTATAATATGTGCCTTAACACCACGAGGCAACTTACAAATCCCTTCTTTTTTTTCAACAGTAATGCCAGGGTAATTCCCAACTTTTTGATTCAAACCCGTTAAAGCATTAAAAACAGAGGTTTTGCCCGTATTTGGGTTTCCTATTAAGGCTACATTTATTTGTTTACTCATATTTCTTTTTCAATTAAAATATGAACAGCCGTTTCTTTTCTAATTGCTAAATGGGTGCCATTAATGTTTAAATACATAGGATCTTTAAATGGTGCCAACTGAACAAGTTCTACCAAATTACCAGGTAAACAACCCATTTCTAAAAGTTTTAAAGGAATATGGATGGACGAAACATCTACGATAATGGCGCGTTCACCTCGTTTTAATTCAGCTAATGTGTTTTGCAAACTTATTTAGATTGATTTTAAAGAAGCAAAAGTAAGGGAAAAGTTTAAAGTTAAAAAGTTTAAGGTTTAAAAGTTTTAAGAAGTTTAGTTGTTTGTTGTGGAGTTGTTAAGTTGTGAATCAGTTTGGTACATGACAAAAAACCAAAACTGTATACAAAAGTGTTAGGATTGGACTTCGACAGGCTACCATTGACGCATTTTATAAACATCTGTTTTAAAGATAATTACATTTTAAAAAATTACGTCATCGCATTCGCTAGTTAAAAACTTTAACAAAGGTCTCAGTTTGACATCGGGAATGGTATTAAAATATGCCTGTCATACAGAGCTTGTCGAAGTATGAGCCTGTCAAAGCTACATGAAGGAAGAAACGATAATAGACTTCGATAAGCTCCATGTGATATGCTTCAATTTTTGTCATGTACTAAAGTAAATCAGCTTAACAACATACAACTAAACAAAAAACCTACTTTTCCTGTTTAAGAATTTCAATATCTTCAAGTAATTTATCAATGTCTTCAGCATTGGTGCCGTCATAAAACCCTCGAATTTGACGTTTTTTGTCAATAAGCATAAAATTTTCGGTGTGTATCATATCAAAATCACCGCCATCGCCAAAATCTTTTACTGCTAAATAGCTCTTTCTTGCCAACTCATAAATTTGCTTTTTATCACCAGTAACTAAATTCCATTTGGCATCATTCACACCTTTTTCCAAAGCATAACGCTTTAGTTGTGCGACCGTATCAATTTTTGGTGTTACGGTGTGCGAAAGCAATAGTACGTCGTCATCATTAATAAGCTCTTTTTGTATTTGCGCCATGTGGTTTGTCATAATCGGGCAAATGGTTTGGCAGGTTGTAAAAAAGAAGTCGGCAACGTAAATTTTATCTTTATAATCGTCTTGGGTAATCGTTTTTCCGTTTTGATTGATAAGTTTGAAGTCGGCTATTTTATGGTATTTTTTTTGATATTGAATTGTACTATCGACCAACTCGGTACTTACCATGGCTGGCTGGTAAATAGGCAACGGTTGGTACACATTTAACGTATTATATATAATAGAAACGATAATGATAGATAAAATCAAAAATACAATTCCAAACGTTTTATAGTCTTTGAAAAAATAAAGCATGAATATTAAATTAAGGCTTATAATTAAGTATTGATGGCAAAAATACGACACATTAGTAATAAAAGGCTATTTTTAACACTACTAAAATGCTTTAGTACATGACAAAAATTGAAGAGTGTCACATTGAGCATTATCGAAAATGAAAATATATTTTTATTTGAAGATAAAAGCACAGCTTGCGAAATGCGATTAAAAACAATATTTCCAAAGTCTTCGACTTTAGTTTATCTTGAGCGAAGACGAAAGGCTCAGACTGACATCTGAATATGTTTGAGTTTTTGTCATGTACTAAACTAAAATGCTTAAAAAGAAATCATAAAAATGAAAATGCGACTGTTATTTATATTCTGTTTGTTTTCGTCCCCTTTTTTCGGGCAAGATTTTAATGAAACATTAAAGTCTATAAGAACTGCTGAAGCTTCTTCTGCTATGAAAAAGATGCTTCAAAAAGCTAATATAAACACAGGGAATTACGACGTAAAATACCACCGTTTAGAATTTAATTTAAACCCTTCGGTAGCTGCTATTTCTGGTAATGTAACAACCTATTTTGAAGCCAAAGAAAACTTAAGCCAGATAACTTTAGAATTAACTAATAATATGGTTGTTTCGCAAGTGTTGCAACGTGGTAATGCGCTTTCATTTAGTCAAAATGCTAATGATGAAGTGGTTGTTACCTTGCCGACAGTTCAAAATTTAGGTGTTTTAGATTCGTTAACCGTTACTTACTCTGGAAATCCTGTAAGTTCTGGTTTCGGGTCTTTTGAGCAAAACCAACATAATGGCGACCCGGTTATTTGGACACTTTCCGAGCCCTATGGAGCCAAAGGCTGGTGGCCATGTAAGCAAGATTTGAATGATAAAGTAGATTCGGTTGATGTGTTTATTACCACACCCAGATTTAACCCTTCAAACGCTGAATATATTGCCGTTTCAAACGGGTTAGAGCAAAGCCAAGTGGTTAATGGAAGCAATAAAACCACACACTTTAAACACAAATATGCCATTCCTGCCTATTTAATAGCTATAGCCGTAACCAATTACGAAGTATATTCACATACGGTGCCAAATAATGGAAACCCTTTTGATATTGTAAATTATGTGTATCCCGAAAGTCTAAGTTTGGCACAATCCAGTACGCCTGTTACGGTAGATATTATGAACCTATTTACCAATTTATTTGAAGAATATCCATTTGCAAACGAAAAGTATGGACATGCACAGTTTGGTTGGGGGGGTGGTATGGAACACACAACCGTATCATTTATGGGTAGTTTTAACAGAAATTTAATTGCTCACGAATTGGCGCATCAATGGTTTGGAAACAAAGTTACCTGCGGAAGCTGGAAAGATATTTGGTTGAATGAAGGTTTTGCAACCTATTTATCTGGGTTAACCATTGAAAATCTTGATGGTAATACAGCTTTTATAAATTGGAAACAACAACGCACGACATCCATTACATCTGCACCTAACGGAGCTGTTTATTTAACAGATGTCGATACCACTGACATAGGAAGAATATTTAGTGGAAGATTATCCTATGATAAAGGCGCTATGGTATTACACATGTTAAGAAAAAAGCTTGGAGACGCTAACTTTTTTCAAGGGGTAAAAAATTATTTAAGTAACCCCAATCATGCGTATGACTATGCTAAAACCGCCGATTTTATAGGCATTATGGAAACCACAAGTGGCGAGAACTTAACAGAATTTTTTAACGATTGGTTGTATAATCAAGGGTATCCAAGTTATACCGTTCAATGGAGTCAACCAACATCCAATCAAGTGTTAATTAATATCAAGCAAACGCAAAGTGACCCATCAGTAACTTATTTTGAAGCACCAGTACCTTTGCGACTTTTAGGAACTTCAGGTGAAATTTTAGATATAACACTTAACAGTACAGTAAACAATGAAGATTTTTTAAATGCGGTTAATTTTACGGTATCTTCTATTCAGTTTGACCCGGAAGCCGATCTAATTTCAAAAAACAATAGCGTTTTGCTAGCTGTAGACAGTTTAGGGTTACAATCAGAATTCCTTATTTATCCAAACCCGACTGCCAACGAGTTTAACTTTATTAAACCAAATCATGTAGAGGTTAATGAGGTTAAAATGTTTAACGCACTTGGTCAATTATTATATACATCTAGTTGGTCACCCACCATGAATGTAACATCGTTTGCATCGGGAATTCTTTTTATTCAATTCCATACTAATCAAGGTGTAATTAATAAAACGGTGTTAAAAAATTAGTAATACCTAGTATTATGTTTTCTAAATGATGTTAAAAGCGTACTTTTGTCCGATTATAAAAAAAACCTAATACATGTCTGTATTTTTAATAAAAGCGGCTCAATTATTATTAAGCCTTTCCATATTAGTTGTTTTACACGAATTGGGGCATTTTATCCCGGCAAAACTGTTTAAAACAAGAGTGGAAAAATTCTATTTATTTTTCGATGTTAAATTTTCACTCTTTAAAAAGAAAATAGGCGATACTGTTTATGGCATTGGCTGGTTACCGTTAGGCGGCTATGTTAAAATATCCGGGATGATAGACGAAAGTATGGATACCGAGCAAATGGCTTTACCGCCACAACCTTGGGAGTTTCGCTCTAAACCCGCATGGCAACGTTTAATTATTATGCTTGGTGGTGTAACGGTGAATTTTATTTTGGCATTCTTTTTATTTATAATGATGCTTTTTGTTTGGGGCACTAATTATATAACAAAAGAAGATATTAAATACGGTTATGGAATTGCAAAAACTTTAGAAACTTACGGCTTCCAGCAAGGAGATAAAATCATATCGGTAAATGGAAAACCGTTCGAAGAGCTTACTATAGACATTAACAAGTATATAATGTTTAGAGATGTAGAGAACATTAAAGTAGAACATCCTGATGGAACAGTTGCAGATATTCAACTTCCTGAAGATATTGGGCAAAAACTTTTTGAAGCTGGAGATATACCAGCCATGGCACCTCGTTATCCATTTCAGCTAGATTCAATTGTTGCAAACTCGCCTGCAGATAAAGCAGGATTAAAAACTACTGACAAGATTATTGCGGTAAACGGGCAGCCTATTGAATATTATTCCGATTTAACTTATCAAATCAAAAATAACACAGATAAAACTTTAAATGTAGAGGTTGAGCGTAATAATGAAATTAAAAACTTAAATATTACTCAAGGAGAAGACAAAACTATTGGAGTTGTATCGACTGTAACGGATCCCGATTACATTAAGATACAAAACAGAACCTATAGTTTTTCTGAAAGTATTACAGGAGGAATAAGCAAAGGGTATTGGGAAGTTAAGGATTACTTAGCACAGTTTCAATATATCTTTACCAAAAAAGGGGCATCACAAATTGGAGGTTTTGCAGCTATTGGTAACATGTTTCCTGCCCAATGGGACTGGCAAGCCTTTTGGTATTTAACAGCCTTTTTATCTATCATGTTGGCAGTATTAAACTTATTGCCTATTCCAGCTTTAGATGGCGGTCATGTGATGTTTTTGCTATACGAAATGGTGTCTGGCAGAAAACCAGGAGATAAGTTTATGGAGTATGCACAAATGGTAGGGTTCTTTATATTAATAGCTTTGGTTTTGTTTGCTAATGGTAACGATATTTTCAAAGCCATTTTTAATTAAATTTTTTAAAAATAATATTTGCAGTAATTAAAAATATATATATATTTGCGCTCGCTTAGGCGAAAGACAAACACCACTCTTTAGCTCATTTCGATAGCTATCGGAAGGTTGAAGAAAAAGTAAGATAAAGTTCTTTTAAAAAAACGAAAATTAAAGCATACATTCCATCTTAAAATTGTTTTTGGAAATGAATGAAACGCTTAAAAATAAATACAATTAACACTCCTCCTTAGCTCAGTTGGTTAGAGCATTTGACTGTTAATCAAAGGGTCCTTGGTTCGAGCCCAAGAGGGGGAGCAAAACAAGAAAAAGACTTTACAGAAATGTAAGGTCTTTTTTGGTTTAAAGGCTCCATAGTTCAAGGGATAGAACAAAAGTTTCCTAAACTTTAGATCCAAGTTCGAATCTTGGTGGAGTCACTGTTTATATGGGTTTAGCCAGATGTGGGATTTTATTTTTTAAGACTTTTTACGTATAATAGCCATCAAAACTACTGGTGCTTTACGCACTTTTTGCTTTTCTTCTAAGAGTCAATTTGGCAAGTTTTTAATTTATCTATGAAGCATCTACGGGATTGGGTGCTAGTCGGGTCTTGGATGTTATATCTTGAATCTTTTTCCTTTTTTAATTAAATCACAACTTTTTGCATTGAGCTGAAAAGCTTTTACTTCTACGATGTTATTGTATAACGATCTGCCGATGGAAATAGTCAGTGAATTACTAGGACATTCAAATATAAAAGTAACGCAAAAAAGTTATGGTAAAGTAGTACAGAAGAAAATTAGTTTAGAGATTAAGAGACTAAAGGAAGTGGTTAGTATAGCAAAAATTAGTAGTAAACTACATTAAGCACTCTCTTATTGCAAAAATATATTGATATTTTGCATTAATGAAGTTGTTATTGCAAATTTTGATGTTATTTTGCATTAGTAGAATCTATAGCTTCTAAATTCGGAGTAATAATTTTAGCATTTTTTAAATTCAGTTCAACGAGCCAAGAATATTAATTTGGGTTGTAAAATAATTCAATTTTTATCCAGAATTCAATTCATTTCATAAATCTTGATTTTGACTATTTATATATTATCAATTTTATAGGTGATGTTGGTCATATGGCAGGAAACATTTTTCTTGTGTAAAAAGTTGTGTGTTTGTGAACGAGGATTTTACAAAGGACACGAGCATAGCAAACTGGAGCAAGCAAACAAAATAATTACCTTTGGTTTAGCTAAAACTAGCAATTTTTTAAGAATACAATAATTACCCAACGCTTTTGTTTTTTCTACTCTAAATTAAAGCATTTTTTTAAAGTACCGAGGCATTCATTTAGATCACCCAAAACCCAAAACCCCAAAAACCTGCCTTAAAAACCCCAGAATCTTTCTTAATTTGCGGTATGCCACTTTTTTATGGTCCTTGACCGTATTGACAGAGATGGACAGTGCCTTGGCAATCTCATCATTGGTGTAGTCCTTGATGCTGAGCCTTATCACTTGGGCGGCTTTTTCCGGCAGTGTCTTGATGGCGTTCTCTATGATAACGGTGGTTTCCAGTACCACGGCCTCGGACATAAGGAATTCTTCCGTCTCATGGGTTTCCATGCTTTCCTGCCCATAACGTTCTGTTAGCTGGTGCCGTTTGCTTTTTAGATAGTTGAGGCATTTATTTTTTACGGCTTTATAAAAATAGCCCGTGGTATGGTTTTCATCTTGAAAAACGGTTTTATCTTCCCATACCTTGATAAAAACCTCCTGAACGATGTCTTTTGAGGTCTCTAAATTATCAAGGTACTTATATGCGAATACACATAGCTGTGGGTACAGGCTCTTAAAAAGCTTGTTGTAGTCTTTAAGCGTTAATTCTTTTTTGCCTTCCCTCATGGCTTTATTGGAATATAATTAATGCGAATCAAGGGTTGAAAATGAGCCTTGCGAATCAGGGAGATCGCTTTTTCAAAGTCTTGAATTTTGGAAAGGCTTAGACCTCCACTTGCTGGATACTAATATTCTTTAAAACCAACCGTTGATTCGCTTATTAATTAAAATTATTAAATCAACTAATAAATGGCCTAGGCTGGGCAAAACATGCTATCTATATATTTTTCGCCTTTTTTCCACCCTGAGCAATGGCCACGACTTCATTAGTTTCGATACACTTTTTTATGTTCTTGGTTAGCGTATCTATGGATATCTGTTCCCTATTATTATAATATACGGTCGGAAACGATTTAAAGAACGTATCAAATTCTTTTCTTGACAAAAGCTGGGTTCCAGTGCCATAGGCGAGATCCGTATATATAATGCCCATAACCTTGAGCGCGGTGCCACAGTGTTCTTTAACGGCGTTGCTGAGAGCCGATCTATCCAGCAATAATGTAAGTGAGGCTATAATATCATACTGCGACAGTATAAAAGAGTGGAGCTCTATAGGAGTGTTGTTTTTTTCCATGAGGGATGTGGTTTAAAGTTAAATATAGTCATTTTAAAGTATTTTACAAAGTCTAAGTTACCTGAAAATAAGGTTTATAACCTCATTGAGCCTTTTTGTGTACGAAAACAAAAAAGGCGCGGAACTCAGCTTACTGCACTAGAGGTACTGGTATACCTAGGAACAATAAGTGAGCCCACGCCTAAAGTGAGAGAGGCGTGAGCATCTTACTTATCATCTCGTTCCTTTAAAATTACCAGTTTTCTAGTGCGAGATTCTAAGCGAATGCTTCAATATTTTGTTTTGAAGAATCGCAAATATATTACAAAAATCAAATATAACAATAAATTTCTAATGTGGGCTATAAAGCCCACATTTTTTTAAAAAATTCTAGTGAAATTGCTTTTTTATTTTTCACATGTTTTCAAATTTCCATAAAAACCAACTTCAAATATTTTTAGGCAAACGTGTCTATGAATTGAGGAAAGAAAAGAAACTTAGTTTAAGAGAATTAGCGCAAAGATGTGATATAGATCACAGCGATATTGCTAAATACGAAAAAGGTGAGATTAATATTCAATTAACTACAATCTTCGAGTTAGCTCGTGGATTAAACGTTCATCCAAAAGAACTCTTTGACTTTGATTTATAGTCAGTTGATGATTTTTTATTGAAATTAATATTTGCTCATGGGCAGCGGTCCAAGAATAATAGTACAAACATTAATATGACAAAGTAGGTTTATATTTGTTGATTCGAGCCAACAAAGGAAACAACACAAAAGAACTTGCATTTCTATAAATCTTTTATTATTTTATGGTTTAGTTAAATCACAATACGTCTTTAACAGCTTCAACCACAGTTCTGGAATTTCCAATAAATATCTTATCGTCAACAATAATTACGGGTCTGCTTAAAAACGTATAATGCTCCAAGATATAGTGTTTGTAATCGCGCTCTTCAAGTTTTTGGTTTTTTAAATCCATTTCCTTGTAAAGCTTAGAACGTTTGCTAAAAAGCGCTTCGTAGCTTCCGGCAAGTGCTTTCATTTCTTCAAGTTGTTTTACGGTTATTTCTTCAGTTTTTATGTCTTGTAATACAAATTCTGAAGGCAGATTCAATTCCTTTAAAATTCTAACACAGGTGCTGCATGTTTTTAAATAGTATACCTTTTTCATCGATTTGTTTTTTTATGGTCTAGATGCCATTCGCCATTAATGAACTCGTTTAAACTTTTCATAATTGTTATGGCTAATTTCATATTTATCCTATATTTATAGCCAAAATAAGTAAAGATATATTTATAAAAAAATTACGATGCATTTTACCTTAGACGTTTTACCAAATACCAGAAAAACTTTTAACCGAATTATAGAAAACACTTCTTTAGAAGATTTAAACAAGATTCCAAAAGGATTTAACAACAATGTTATTTGGAATATTGGGCATATTGTTGTGACGCAACAGATGTTGGCTTATAAATTATCGGGCTTGCCAATAATGATTAGTGACGAGTTGGTTGGAAAATATAGAAAAGACACCAAGCCAGAAGGAGCCGTAACACAAGAAGAGCTAGACGAAATAAAAGCATTGCTTTTTTCTACCATTGAAAAAACAAAAGCAGATTACAGCAACGGGCTATTTAAAAATTACCAAGAATATACTGTTTCCACTACAGGAAATACATTGACCAATATTGATGAAGCTTTTCAGTTTATTATGCTTCATGAAGGCATGCATCTTGGTTATGTCATGGCATTGTTACGGGCCATTAAAGGTTAAAAAATCGCTCACTTCTTCAATAGGAATTGTAAAATCTATAATTCCTGTTGAATAGGGCGCAACTTCATAAGTGTTGTATAGCAGAATAAGACCTTCTTCGGTAAAACCCATGTTGGCAGGTAATTGAAAGTTATCGGGGTCAAAAAGCATATCGTTTTCTGTAACGGCATCTTTAAAATACGATTTCGCAATGGTTTTAAAGGCTTCTTTATTCTTAATTAATTCGCTGTTTTGAATGCGTTTTCCAGTGGACGCATTAAAATTTAAGAAAGAAATATTGGTATTGCCATGTGCGCCTCCAGTATTTATATACGATGTTATGGAAACACTAATAATTTCAGGCGATTGAAACATAATTTCACCATCGATTTGAGCTTCCCACGGCTGTGAAACATCGGGAAAATCGGCATTAAAAACATGGTATTCCTCATTAAACAACGTGATGCTTTCTTCAATGGTTTTGGATGTAATCACATTTTGTTCACCAATTTGCAATGCAGCCACGACTGTTTTGTTTATTTCGTCATTTATTTGGTTGGCTACGACACTGTTTCCACTAGCTTTTGGTATGTTTACCTCGACTAGTTTATTATTTGGAGTAGTCATGTTAGTGTCCGAAAACGTTATTTTCAATTCTTCATGACAAGAGAAAATGACGGATATTAAATATATAATTAAAAGTGTTTTTCTATAATGCATATGTAAATTATTAACCTTCCTTAAAGGTAAATATTGCATTTGAATACACCGAATAAAAAAAGAAGTTTATGTGTAGTTTTAGTCTAAATAATAAATGTATCCAATATTAACCCATACTAACCAATCGTTGTGTTTATTATAGTCTAGTTGGTGGTTAAGACCGTCAACCCAGTCGTTGAAATAATATTGCCATCTTACATCTAGCATTAAATCTGCAAGCTTGCTTACTTTATATCTAACGCCAACGCTGCTTACTACAGACCAAGTGCCTCCCCCGGAAGCATCTACAGATCCTGGTGCCCAAAGCGAATAAAAGTTACTAGGGTCTGTTACATCGCCAAAGGCGGTTGGGTCTGGATTTGCATAGGTAGTGCTTACCTCAGGATTAAAAGATGTATAATGCACCCCCAAACTTACAAAAGGAGCGATTCTATAACCAAAAGATTGAAATGAACGAATGCTAAAAGGAAAGTACTCTAGCTGGGTGCCTATATCTAAATTTTTGGCAACTCCTTTATGACCTCTAAGTTGATTAGCTTCTACGGTATTTTTTTTAGGGTCAACCCATTTTCCAAAATGTTCTAAGTTGGTTTTGTTCCACGAAATTTCATTTCGTAATTTAAAATGGTCGTTAAAATAAGTATCGGTTGAATAACAATTACAATCTGCTCTGTATGAGAAATTAATATAGTGCACAACGCCTATTCCAATACCCATGTTTCCAAAGTTGGTTTCAGTATTGCCCCGTTTTCCGAAATCTGATCTAAATTCTACGGGGCCAGCAATAATGCCTATTTCATGGGAAAAGCCTAATTGGGAGAATGCCGTTTGGTGGAAGGCTACCAAACATAAAAAAAAAGCTAAACATTTAAAGTTAAGCATAATAAGATTCCGTTTTTTGAGGCATTAATAAAAACAAATATATAAAAACTCAATAAAGAAACAAATAATTATAATTTGCTGCTTTAAGCATAAAATTATTTATTGCGAATTTCAATAAAAAATGTCATTATTTTTAAAGATAACGTATATTTGCATCAATAAATTGTAAATATGATAAATTAGATGCGTTTTATAGTGTGTTATTTATTTAAATCAAAGAAGAATCTTACCAAATAAACGAGTATATTTAACAAGAAAAAAATTATAAACACATAAATAATATGCATGAAATCAACTTTAAAAATAAAACCAATGAAAAGTAACGTTGAAGCTTTTTTAGATCTTGTAAAAGAACGAAATGGTAATGAGCCAGAGTTTTTGCAAGCAGTAGAGGAAGTTGCAGAAACTGTAATTCCTTACATCGTTGAACACGATATATATTATGGAAAAAACATTTTGCTAAGAATGGTGGAACCCGAACGTGTTATCACATTTCGTGTTTGCTGGGTAAACGATGCTGGTGAAATTCAGGTAAATAGAGGGTACAGAATTCAAATGAATTCGGCGATTGGACCCTATAAAGGCGGTTTGCGTTTTCACCCTACTGTTAATATGAGCATCTTAAAATTTTTAGCTTTCGAACAAGTGTTTAAAAATAGCTTGACCACTTTGCCAATGGGTGGCGGAAAAGGGGGCAGTGATTTTGATCCTAAAGGAAAAAGCGATGGTGAAGTTATGCGCTTTTGCCATGCATTTATGAGTGAGTTATTTAGACATATTGGACCGAATACCGATATACCTGCAGGCGATATTGGCGTAGGTGCCAGAGAAGTTGGTTTCCTTTTCGGAATGTACAAAAAACTAAAAAATGAATTTACTGGTGTTTTAACAGGAAAGGGGTTGTCTTGGGGCGGCTCTTTAATAAGACCAGAAGCAACAGGTTACGGAACCGTTTATTTTGCCCAAAAAATGCTGGAAACAAAAGGGCACGATTTAAAAGGCAAACAGGTTGTGGTATCGGGTTCTGGTAATGTGGCACAATATGCTGTTGAAAAATGTATTCAATTAGGCGCTAATGTACTAACCATGTCCGATTCATCAGGATATATTTATGATGCTGACGGGATAAATGCGGAAAAATTAGCACTTATCATGGAGCTTAAAAACGTTAAAAGAGCAAGAATAAGCGCTTATTTAGAAACATATCCTAATGCCAAATTTATTAAAGGTAAAACACCTTGGGAAGTAAAATGTGATATCGCTTTGCCTTGTGCCACCCAAAACGAGTTAAATGATGAAGATGCAAAAACGCTTTTAAAAAATGGCTGTATATGTGTTAGCGAAGGTGCTAATATGCCATCTACTATTCAGGCAGTTCGGGAATTTCATAAGGCTCGAATTTTATATGCACCAGGAAAAGCATCCAATGCCGGTGGTGTTGCGACGTCTGGTTTAGAAATGACCCAAAATTCGTTACGATATAACTGGACTAGAGATGAAGTTGATTTAAAACTAAAAGATATAATGTCCAACATTCATGATTCTTGTACTAAATATGGCGCACAGGAAGATGGCTATATCGATTATGTTAAAGGAGCCAATATTGCAGGTTTTGTTAAAGTAGCCGACGCCATGTTAGCACAAGGTATTGTGTAGAAGTCAATACAAATGAAAACGAAAAGCTTCCTAGTCTAAACGGGAAGCTTTTTTGTTTTATTATATATTATTTTAAAGTAAAACTCGTTAGTTATAAATATATTTGACTATTTAAAATTTAAAAATGATCAAAAGACTCCTTGTATTCATAATTTGTTTAGTGCCATTAATTCAAAATGCACAAGATTTTTCTGCGCTTTGGAAAGGGCATTTTTCATATTACAATATAAAGCAAGTTGCCCAAGGCAATAATAAAATTTATGCTGCTGCCGAAAATGCTGTTTTTAGTATTGATATACTTTCAAACGAAATAAAAGAACTAAATACTATTAATGGCCTATCGGGTGAAACAATTTCAACCATTTACTATAGCGACGTTTATGAATTATTGGTTATTGGTTATGAAAGTGGACTTATTGAAATTGCTTTTGATGATGATGATAAAATCCTAACAGTTGTAGACATTATTGAAAAACCAACCATTCCTGCCGTACAAAAAAGAGTAAACCATTTTAATGCCTATGGAAAGGTGGTTTATATATCAACAAACTACGGGATTTCGGTGTTTAATTTAGAGCGCTTAGAATTTGGTGATACTTATTTTATAGGTAATGGTGGTAGCCAAATACAAATAAAACAAACTGCTGTTTTTGGAGATTATATTTATGCTGCTTGTGCTGATGGGAATGGCTTAAGAAAAGCATTGGTTACAAGCCTTAATTTAATAGATTACCAAAACTGGCAAACCGTTACAACGGGTAATTTTACTGCGGTTGAAACGGTAGTGGATATGCTGTATGTTGTAAATACAAACAGACAAATATTTCAAGTAGTAAACGATGTTTTAAACCAGGTATTTCAATATGACACGGTTCCTTTGGATGTTAAGAATGTTGAAAGTAATTTGGTGGTTACAACACCAAATAATGTGTTTGTTTATGATGCCAGTTTCAACATTATTTCACAAGTTCCAACAAATACAGAATTTGCCACAAAGTATACTTCTGCTACGATAGATGCCAATTATATATATATAGGGACCACCGATTTTGGAGTTTTAAAAACGCCACTTACAGCACCTACAACTTTTGAAGAAATACATCCCGAAGGACCACTGTTAAATATACCATTTTCTTTAAATGCAGAACCTGATGGATTGTGGGTTACTTTCGGAGATTATAATACGTCTTTTAACCCCTATCCGTTAAACAGCAGAGGCTTCAGTCATCTTAAAAACAGCGAGTGGATAAACACCCCTTATGAGGAAGTTTTTGATGCCAAATGTTTAAACACGATTGCTGTAAACCCATCAAACAATAACCAAGTGTTTATAAGTTCGTTTTTTAGTGGTTTGTTAGAAGTTAATGAGGAAACTCCAACCATTTTATATAATGAAACCAATAGTGGCTTAGAATCTTTGATTTTACCCAGCAATCCTAATTATATTGACATTAGGGTAGGTGCTTCGGCTTTTGATGCTAATGGACTTTTATGGACGATTTCCAGTTTAATAAACAAACCATTAAAATCATTTAACCCTAGTAATAACCAGTGGAAATCGTATAGTTTTACAGATGTAATCCCTGCCGAATATGGCTCTAATATAGGTTTTGGAGATTTGGTTATTGGAAGCGATAATACCAAATGGGTGGCAAGCTATAATTACGGTCTTATCGGATTTAATGAAAATGGCAATACTCCAAAAATAAAAAGTGTTTATAAAGAAGACGAAAATATGCCAGACACATATGCAACAGCTTTGGCTTTAGATAAAAGAAACCAACTTTGGATTGGTACTTTCAGAGGCTTGCGTGTTTTATATAATACCTCCAATTTTTTTGAAGACAACGTTAGCGTAGATGAAATTATTATTTTAGAAGATGGCATCGCGAAAGAGTTACTCTTTCAACAGTTTATTACAGATATTGAAGTAGATGGCTCCAATAATAAATGGATAGGAACTGCCGATTCGGGCATATTTTATTTGTCTTCCGATGGCCAAAAAACCATTTATCATTTCACCAAAGACAATTCGCCTTTGCCATCAAATACGATCGCAGATGTTTCTATAGACGATACCAATGGCATTGTTTACATAGCTACAAGTAAAGGACTGGTGTCTTTTCGTTCTGGTGGTTCAAGCCCTTTTGAGACTTTAGAAAATGCTTATGCTTATCCAAACCCTGTAAGACCAAACTTTAATATTGTAGATCAGAAAGTAAAAATTAAAGATATTTCAGAAAACGTCAATATAAAAATAACCGATATTGAAGGTAATTTGGTAGCCGAAGCACAATCTAGAACCAATCAACGCCATAGCGGTTATAATCTTGAAATTGATGGTGGAACAGCTTACTGGAACGGTAAAAATATGGCTAATAATGTGGTCGCTTCGGGGGTGTATCTCGTTATGCTTTCAGATTTAGATTCATACGAAACAAAAGTTTTAAAAATAATGGTGGTTAGATAATGCTTATTACTACAAACGCTATTGTTCTTTCAAAATTAAAATATAAAGACAACGATTTAATTGTAAAATGCTATACCCAGCAGTTAGGTATTGTTGATTTTTTGTTACGGGGCGTTTTAAAAAACAAAAAATCCAACACCAAAGCAGCTTATTTTCAGCCACTTTCGCAATTGCAATTAAGCATTCATTATAAAGAAAATAGGTCGCTCCAGAGCATTAGTGACACTAAAGTAAATCAAGTATATAGTAGTTTGCATACCCATGTTTTAAAAAGTGCTATTGTTATGTTTTTGTCTGAAGTTTTATCAAGTACTTTAAAAGAAGAAGAGCCTAACGAGACACTGTTTAACTATATAGAAACCACGTTGTTATGGTTGGATGAGCAATCTGAATTTTCAAATTTTCATTTATTATTCTTATTGAATTTATCCAAATACCTAGGTTTTTACCCAGAAACATCTAATACAGAATGTTCTTATTTTAATTTGAAAGAAGGCAAGTTTGAAACCAATCAGCATGATAATTACACCATTTCGGGTGAAAATTTAATACTTTTAAAACAGTTGTTGGGCACAACATTTGATGCCTTACCAGCAGTAAAGATAAATTCAAAACAGAGACAATCATTTTTAAGTATGATGTTGCTTTATTTTGAATTACATTTGGGAAGTTTTAAACCACCAAAATCACTGCAAGTATTTAATCAAGTTTTTAATTAAACCATGAAGTTTTTTTTTGCTATTTCATTCTTTTTATTTGCGTCCATACAACTTGAGGCTCAAAACATTAAGGTGCTAAATAGCCTTACGAGAGAACCTATTTTTGGTGTAGCTATTTATAATATAGACAAGTCTAAAAGTACGGTTACCAACTTTTTGGGAGAAGCGTCTTTAGATGAGTTTTCAGATAATGAAATTATTTATTTCAAACACTTATCGCACGTCCTTAAAGAAATAACCAAGCATCAGTTAGAGCAATCAAACAGGGTATATTTGGAATCTAATACAGAAGGTTTAGACGAAATTGTTATATCGGCATCCAAGTTCGAACAAAGTAAACGCGATATTCCCCAGAAAATAATCAATATCAATGCCGAGGCCATTCAATTTGGAAACCCACAAACCAGTGCCGATTTATTGGAAAGCACCGGGCAAGTATATGTACAGAAAAGTCAGCTAGGTGGCGGAAGCCCTATGATTAGAGGATTTTCAACAAATCGATTGTTAATTACAGTAGATGGCGTTAGAATGAACAATGCTATTTTTAGAGGCGGTAATTTACAAAGCGTTATTTCTATCGATCCCTTTTCAATACAAAACACCGAAGTTACCTTGGGCTCTGGCTCAGTTATTTATGGAAGCGATGCCATTGGCGGCGTTATGAGTTTTTATACCCAACAACCAGAAACATCGTTAACCGATTCGTTATTTTTCAAAGCGAATACTATAGTGAGATATGCCACAGCAAGCGATGAAAAAACAGCTCACATTGATTTTAACCTGGGTTACAAAAAATGGGCATTTTTGACGAATGTCAGTTACAGCGATTTTGGCGATTTACGTATGGGAAAACATGGCCCTATCTCGTATTTACGCCCCGAATTTGCTCTAGCAACCAATAGTGGTGATGTTATAATACAAAATAACAATCCATTGGTGCAAAAAGTAACAGGTTACCAACAATTAAATTTATTACAAAAAGTACATTTTAAACCTCAAGACAATTTAAGTTTTAATTTAGGATTGTTTTACACCACTACCTCCGATTATCCCAGATACGACCGATTGATTCGTTACAAAAACGACGTGTTACGTTCGGCCGAATGGAGTTATGGGCCGCAAAACTGGTTTATGTCCAACTTGCAAATTATTAAATTAAGTAGCCATTCCAATCTATACGATAAAATAAAAGCCACCATAGCCTATCAAAATTTTCAGGAAAGCAGAATGGATAGAGACTTTCAATCCGACATAAGGAATTTAGGAAACGAAGCCGTAGATGCCTATTCTTTTAATTTGGATTTTGAAAAAACCCTAGCGCTTAAAACCAAACTTTTTTATGGTTTAGAATACGTTTACAACAAGGTAATGTCGCAGGGTGAAGAAGAAAATATAAGTACTAACATCACCATTCCAACCGTTTCAAGATATCCTAATGGGGCTAGTTGGCAATCGGCGGCGGCTTATACAAGTATTAAATACAAGCCCAATTTAAAGCTTGTATTTCAGTCGGGGTTGCGTTTTAATTATATAACCTCTCATGCTGATTTTTCAGAAAACAATGTGTATTTAAACTTGCCTTTTAATAGGGCTCATAACGAATCATCGGCACTTACAGGAACTGCGGGAATCCGTTGGTCGCCTAACGCCATATTGCAATGGAAATTAAATGCATCATCGGCGTTCAGAGCACCCAATATAGACGATATTGGTAAAGTATTCGACTCGGAACCGGGTTCAGTAGTTGTGCCAAACAATAACTTAAAGCCTGAATATGCTTATGGAGGCGAACTGGGTTTGAAACTTAATTTTAATGAAAAGTTTGTTTTAGACCTAAGCAGTTATTACACCTATTTAGATAATGCTTTAGTACGACGTTATTTTGCTTTAAATGGCGAAACCCAAATTATGTATGCTGGCGAATTAAGTAACGTGCAAGCCATACAAAACGCTTCAAAAGCTTGGATTTATGGGTTTGAAGTTGGTATGAAATTAGCCTTAACCAATCAATTAAAGTTAACCTCACAATATAGTGTGGTTGGTGGTAGTGAAGTAGATGATGGGGTTGAGGTACCGGTTAGACATGCAGCACCTAACTTTGGAAATACCCATTTGGTTTGGGAACATAATAATCTAAAATTCGATGTCTTTGCGGTTTATAATAACGAATTGTCTTACTATCAATTAGCACCTTCCGAAATTGAAAAAGATTATATATACGCCAAAGACGCCAATGGTAATCCGTATAGCCCGTCGTGGTACACGCTTAATTTTAGAAGTCAGTATCAAATAAGTGAATCGACAAGTATAACCGCTAGTTTAGAGAACATTACGAACCAACGCTATAAAACCTATTCGTCGGGTATTGCAGCAGCGGGTAGAAATTTTATTTTGTCTTTAAAATATAGTTTGTAACGATATAAAATGTTTAAGCCACTAATATACTAATTAAAAAAAGTGGCGATTTCACGTTTTACTAAATCACTTTTTAAACGCCTTTTTGCTAATAACCCTACCACTTGAAAGTTCTACTTTAGCAATATAAACACTATTGTTTAAGTTTGAAAGTTTATATGTTTCAGAAGTAGAACCACCTGTAAAGTGATACAACTGTCTTCCTAATAAATCATGAATTGAAACCGCTTTAATACTTAAATTATTAGAAGTAGTAAACTGTACATAACCGTTTTCCAGTTCAATAATTCTAAGTGAATTATTGCTTAAAAGGGCATCTTCTATGGTTAAAGCTTGGTCGCTAAAAGCAATTTCAAAACGGTTGTTAAATTCACCAACTGCCGATGTAAATGTATAATCGGACGTCGATAAACAATGTACTTTATTAAGCAAATTATCTTTTAAATAAACAGTATGGCAGTTTAAAAAGTCGCCTTCTACCTTAGCCACCGATAATTTAAATAAGGTAGCCACACTTATGGTTGATTTAAAACCAAGGTTAATAATTTCATTTTCGTTAAGGTTACTGGCGTCTTTAGCTTGAATAGCAAATTTACCATTATCATTTTCTATAACAGAATATAATGAGGTACTATTAAGGGAAGCTAAACCACGTGGTGCATCATAAAAAGTACCATCATTTGCATTGGTTGCACCATTTGTATAACCAACCATAATTTGATTGTATATACCATTATCTGAAGTTAAATTAACCCATATTTTGTTTGCATTACTATTGGTATATTTACTTTTAGTTTTTATGCTTTTGAAAAATTGACTATTATCATGAGTAATAGCACGCATCGAGTTATTAAAGGTTAAATTTCCAGTAGCTGCAGCTATAACAAAAAAGCCTTGACCCGAAGGTACAAACCTGTTTGGAGGTATACCTGTGTCTGCTCTAGCGCCTATTTCTCCAAATCCATTTATAATAGCGTAGTCATCATTCGAGAAGTTAGAGTTTTGGTTACCACTGTTAGTACTACTTGGTGGTGTACCTTGATCCCATAAATAAATCATATCTACTAAACCTGCATTAACAGCGAAAAACTGGTCTGCGCTTATGGCACTAGGATATGGATTACCTACTAAATTCCAGTCTTCATAAGCACCAAGACTATTGCTAACTAACGGCACTAAAACTTCACCATTATTAAAAGCACCATAAAAATCAAATTGTTCTGTACGGGGAAAAGCAGGTCCAAATTCACTAGCTGTTGCAGCATATCCAACACCAGGAACCATAGGTCCAGTTTGAGTATTAACCCAATCGTTTCCATTATCATCAAAACCATCTTGTCCCGCTATAAATGTATTGGTGTTTCCAATTTCCGCTAACAAATCTATATAATTAGTGGCGTTGAATGAAAAACGTCTATCAGTAGGTGTGTTACCTAAAGCACCTTCAATAGTTTCAGTTTGTGTTGGCGAACTCCAATACGTGTAACTATACCATCTTTGCATGGTTTTTTCCTTTGATACAACAACTAAACCGCCAGTATTATCGGTAAAGGTAGCGGCATCATTATTTTGTATAAAATTTGCTTGCGATTGGACAGTAATGCCACCGTTGGCAACAACATCATTTTCAACTTCAACATAATCGCCATTAGAAACGGTTAAATCAAAACCTGCATTTACAGTTAAACTACAGGCACTAAAGCTTGTCTGCGACCCGCCTAAACTTGTATCATAGTTACCATTAATAATCACTTGATCAGTAGCACCTATTGTAGGGACTGTATTGGGGAGGGTAGTGCCATCCCAATTCCATGTACTTCCATTCCAAGTTGCTGTTTCTGTACCACATTGCCCAAACCCAAAATTAATGGCACAAAAAAGGGTTATAAAAAAGGAGAGTGGTTTTATAAAAATAATTTTTTTCATGGTGTTAAGTTTAAAAGCGGTGGTGTAACATTGTTTTGTACAGCAACATTTGGTTTTTATAATTTTTTATACTCATTGTTTCTGTTTCTATTGTTATTTTTGGTGTACCATGCAGCAAACCAGAAAAACATATACGCTACAAGAAGCTACCAAAAAACTGGAGCATTATTGTGCATACCAAGAACGTTGCCATAAAGAAGTTGTGCAAAAGCTTACCGATATGTATATGATACCCGAAGCGATCGATGTTATTGTGGTACACCTGTTGCAGCATAATTTTCTAAACGAAGAACGTTTTGCCAAAACATTTGTAAGTGGTAAGTTCAAAATAAAGGCTTGGGGCCGACGCCGTTTAACTTTTGAATTAAAGAAAAAAGGCGTAGGCAAAGTTAACATAAAACAAGCGCTTGCAGATATTTCGGACGAGGAGTATATCGGGGTTTTTAATGATTTAGCCGAAAAAAAGGCGAATTCTATAAAAGAGTCCAACCTTTTTAAGAAAAAGAAGAAGTTTATAGATTACTTTTTATACCGCGGTTGGGAGTCCCATTTGGTATATGATAAGGCTAACGAACTTATAAAATAATGTTATTGCCTTAAAAGTCAGGAAATTATAATACGGAAATTAAAAAGATTTAGTTTTTTAATGTTACCTACGCATCCATATAATCTGTGCTTATGAGTATTAAATTTTTATGGTTTATAATGAAGATAAAATAAAAGTCCCTCGGTTTAATGAGGAATCGGGTTTTTATACCACTAAAAAACGCTCAAAAATAATGAGCAAGATTGGTGGCAAAAACACCAAGCCAGAAATGCTTTTTAGAAAAGCGCTTTGGAGAAAAGGGGTGAGGTATAGAGTAAACAATAGAAAGCTTCCCGGAAAACCCGATGTTTCCATTAAAAAGTACAAATTAGCTGTTTTTATTGATGGCGAATTTTGGCATGGGTTTAATTGGAACGAACGCAAGGAAACCATACAAAGCAATCGTGGTTTTTGGATACCAAAAATAGAACGGAATATGCAGCGCGATAAAGAGGTAAACCAGCAACTTATTGAAATGGGCTATACCGTGTTTAGGTTTTGGGCAAAGGATATTAAAACCGAACTAGACAAATGCATTAACGATATATTGGTTTACATAGACGTTGGAGAAAATAATTAATCATCAGCCATATCCCTTTCAAAATACCACCATAAACTAGAATCGATGGATGCTTTCATTCTATTAATATCTACCGAGTCTTTTAAAATAATAGTTAGGTTTTCGTCGGCGCGATTTTGCTCGATAGTATCGGTTATTTCTATGGATTCAATTTCGGTAAAATGTTCTAGATGACTTTTAATATTGGCATCTAAAGACTCATCACTCAAATATATTTTTATAGTTTGCTGCGATGGAGAATTTCTAATTTCTGATCTAAAAGGAGGAAGCATAACAACAATTTTAAGTGAAACAATATAGCATGGTATAATGCAGTACTCTAAGTTAGTAAATTATTCCAATAAAATCAACAAAAACCCTCTCTGTTTCCAGAAAGGGTTTTGAAATATGTAATAAATGGGTTACTCTACTAATTTTAGGTCAGCCAAATCATGAAAAAAGAAGTTCATTTCATCATTCATGGATACAAATAATCCGTTAGGAAATTTGCTTCCTAAAGGGATTGTGGTCACATCGCAACCATCGGTTTCAATAGTGCCCAAATTAAGTTCTTTTATAAATGCATTGGTTTCTAAACTGAAAATATTAAAGGTATGTTTTTGTTGGTTAGAAACTATTAAATAGCCTCTGTCTTGATACTTTGTAATAGCAATACCTTCTATATCATCTTTAAAATGCTCGCCTCCAAAAAGTGCTACTTCTACATCGCCTTTTATTGGATTGGCATGGTATTTTCTAATACCAATGCCTTCATCAGAATAATAAACAAAGCCTGCTTCATCATCAACTGCTATGGCTTCAATTTCTTTTTGTCCACTAAATGCGCCTAGTTTCCTAAGTAAATTGGCTTTGACGCCTAATGAATCTGAAACTAATTCGTACTGATATAAATAGCCTTTTGTTGGTCCTTTTTTTCTACTAACAAAAACCGATATATGTCCTGTTACGGGGTTTTTATAAAGAGATACTCCCATGGGGCGTTTCATTTCAGCATGGGTTTCATCTTCAAAAACTTTAAATCCACCATGATCCAATGGTATCATATCTGGTACAGAGAACAAACGTATTTGATGTTTTTCCCTTTCGGAAAACACCATAATATCGGTTGTTGTAGAATCATTTAATTTAAAGCCATGCGCCACATCAACATTATTTGGATAGCTAATATTGGTGATACTTTTTTCCTTTATGATTTTCCCATCTAAATCAAAAGCATAAACCCCGCCATTAACGTCATCTTTATCCGTACCAAAAACAATACTTTGTTCTGGATTATTCTTGTTTATCCAAATAGCAGGATCGTCGGTATCGTGCGGTGTTTTCTCTGTAACGGTTTTAGCTACTATTTCTGGTAATTTAGTGGCACAGGACAATAATAAAACGGTAATTCCAAAAACAATATTTACTTTTACTTTATTCATGTTCCTTCTTAATTTTTCTTAAACAAATCGTATTTTAAACCAAAGGTTAAGCGTCTACCATAATATTCCATTTGCATGGTTCTAGATTTCACTCCTTGAAAATAACGCAATGGTTGGTTGGTAATATTGTTTAAATCTGCATATAAACTTAAATTTTTATTTATTGACACATTGGCATTGAAGTCTAAAAAGAACTGCTCGTCATAATACCTGTCTTCAAAAGCACGACCACCAATTTCATCGATATAGGAATCTGAATAATTTCCAGACAAACGCAAGCTTAATCTCTTGTTGGCATACCCTAAAGAAGCATTAAACATATTTGGAGCCGTTTGTGGTAAGTCTAAATCATTACGCGTTTCACCATCTTCATTTTTAATGCCTTTAGCATCAGAAGTTAAATAGGTATAGTTTAAATAAATATTGAAGTTTTTTGCAAAACCGGGTAAAAAATCCAACTGACGCTGTAATGAAAACTCTGCTCCAAATATGGTAGCGCCCTCGCCGTTTAATGGTTGATATACTTCGTAGCCATTGGTGTTTTCTGACTGGCTAGTATAAACAAAATCTTGAATATCTTTATAGAATAAACCTGCCGACAAAATTCCAACGGATTTAAAATAACGTTCTGCCATCACATCAAAATTCATGGAGGTTGTTGGTTCTAACTCAGAATTACCTAAATAAATTTCTTCATCTTCATTGTTAATTTCCCTGTAAGGTACCAAATCAACATAATTTGGTCTTGCCAACGTGTTTGTCCACGCAAAACGCAAAACCGTATTATTTGATACATCGTATTTTAAATGCAGACCGGGCAAAACATTAGTATAGGAACTTTCATCTTTTAATTGGTTTGTTCCTGCATAATCGCCTTCAACATCAAAAATTAATTCGTTTCCTATACTATTAATTTTGGTGTGTTCTAGCCTTAAACCTACTAACAGGCTTAATTTATCTGATAGCTTTTGGTTGGTCATAGCATAACCTGCATACACGTTTTCATCTACATCAAAATTGGCGGTTAAGTATTCTTCAGGCAAATTTTCTGCTTCAAATTGTGTAGTATCGTTTAATTTTAAACTTCCTAAAAATTCAGAAGTTGCGAATGTACCAACCGCATATTGACTTCCTGCTAAAAAATCTGAATCTGAGTAATTTCGGGTCGGTATGCCACCTAAAAATTCGAAAGCAGCACTTTGTGGACTATATTCCGTAAAGTCATTGTCTCGATTTTTGTTTTTCAATCTAGCTCTTAGTCCAAACTTTAAAAAGCCATCTTCTTGCTGAAATAGCGTTAGTGGTAATTTAAAGTTAGCAAACAGATTAAGATCTTTTTCCTCTGTATATTGATTTTCTTCTGTTAGTTCATTAAATTCAAAATTATTGAAATCAGCATCATCCGCAAATAATGGTATAAACAATGGTTTATCTGCATCGTTATTGAATGCTACACCATACTCACTTTCATATTCTAAATAACGTTCGTTTAAACGTTCTTCTGAGGCTTTTGATAATGAAGCCATCCAATCTATTTGCAAAGTATTGGCCAAATGCTCGCCACCCAAACTAAAATTAAACATACGCTGATCTTCTAAACGTCTGTTTTTATTTCGGCCGTTATCAATACCTCCTTTAGATTGCCTTTTGACTTCTACGGGAAACGATGTTAAATTACCAGTTCCATCTACTGTGAAATCGCCCGGTTCAATATCTTCACCATCTAAAATCTCATGCTCTAAACGAAACCTGTTTTCACGATCATCTCTCCAGTTGTAAATGGATTTAAAGTAAATGTTGCTATTGTCATTTAATTTATAATCAAAATTTGCTGAAAAACTACGGCGAATACGTTGTACCAAATACTCTCGAATCTCAAATACTTTAGCATACGGGTTTACATCTACTTCCTGTAAATTATCTTCATCATCAAATGCATTATATTCAAATTCGTCTTCCCATTCTGCTTCAACGTTATCACTTCCAAAATCATTATCATTGAAAGACGCTGAAAGCATATAACCAAATTTGCCGTCATTAGACTTATCGCCTAATAAAAAAGACCCATTTAGGATTCTTTTATTAGTGATATAATTGATTCCAGAACCTGCCGTTGCAGATAAGCGAAAGCCTTGAGGGGATGTTCTTGTTATTAAGTTTACCGAACCTCCCAAAGCATCGGCGTCCATATCAGGTGTTATGGCTTTACTAACCTCTATGGTTTGAATCATATCGGCAGGAATTAAATCCATTTGAACATTTCTGTTATCACCTTCGGCAGAAGGAATACGACTTCCGTTTAATGTTACGGAATTTAATTGAGGCGACAACCCACGAATAATAATATTACGTGCCTCGCCTTGGTCTACTTGCATCGTAATCCCAGGAATCCTCTTTACGGCGTCTCCAATATTGGCATCTGGGAATTTCCCTATCTGATCTGTTGAAACAATATTCGTGATGTTTTGTTTGTTTTTTTGAGCATTTAATGCTCTTGCTTGTCCACCTAAAGAATAGCCTGTAATTTCAACTTCATCCAATTCGGTGTTTTTAGAGCTTAATGTAACATATAAAGTTGTTGTTTCTGAATTAGATACAATGGCCTCTTTTTTAAAATCTGAATATCCTAAATATTTAATTGATAAATGATAGGTGCCTTCAGGAATACCAATTATGGTAAAAGTGCCATCAAAGTCTGAAACAGCTCCTTTTTTTAGTTCTTCTATCAGTACAGTTGCCCCAGGGACAGCGATGCCATTTTCATCTGCTATAACACCTTTTATATTTCCATTTTGCGTAAAAGTGGCTAATGAATATATGAACGTAATTAATAGTAATACACAGTCTTTTCTCATGTTATTTTGTTGATTAATTATTGGGACGAAATAACAAAATAGATGTGTAAAGCGCTTTAAGTCTTATTTATGCTAGTGTTAAATATAGAAGCCTATTGGCTAAACTTTGCAATTAATTAACATTTAAAAAACCTTACAGAAAAGCTAATTTAAAACAAACAAAAAGCCCTTTCTGGAAACAGAAAGGGCTTATACTTTAAAAGAAAATTAGTTCCTAAACCTCAAAAGGTACTATAGAAACATAAGATTTGTTGTCTTTTTTCTTTGTGAACTTTACAACGCCATCAACATAAGCGTGTAATGTATGATCTTTTGAAGAATATACGTTTTCACCTGGGTGATGCGTGTTTCCTCTTTGTCTTACGATAATATTTCCAGCTATTGCAGCTTGACCACCAAATATCTTAACGCCTAAACGTTTTGATTCTGATTCTCTACCGTTTTTCGAACTTCCGACTCCTTTTTTATGTGCCATTTTATTTCGATTTTATATTTTAAAATTAACTTAAAGCAGCAATTAAATCAGCTTTTTTCATTGAAGTGATTCCTTCAATGCCTTTAGCTTTTGCCATTTCTTTTAATTCAGCAACTGTTAAACTGTTTAAATCTTGAGTAACTTCAGCTTTAGCTTCAACTTTTTTCTCTACTTTAGCTGGTGTCTCTTTTTTAGCTTCAACTTTCTCAACTTTGGCAGCTTTTTTGGCTCCTTCGTTTTCAACTTTAGCAGCCTTTTTTGCTCCCGAAGCAGCAATACTTTCAATGATGATTTCAGTTAAAGATTGACGGTGACCGTTTTTCTTACGGTAACCTTTACGTCTTTTCTTTTTGAAAACTATCACTTTATCACCTTTAAGGTGCTTTAAGACTTTTGCTCCTACTTGAGCTCCGTCTATAGCTGGGGCGCCTACAGTTACATTGTCACCATCACCAATAAGAAGTACATTGTCGAAAGCTACTTGCTTTCCTTCTTCTGTTTGTAAACGGTGTACAAAAACCTTTTGGTCTTTAACAACTTTAAATTGTTGCCCTGCTATCTCTACAATTGCGTACATAGCGTAACGTTTTATTAATTAATTTTGTTCAAAATGCACCTACCTATACGGAAGGCGGGTGCAAATATACTGCTAATTAATTAATCTGCAAACGTTTTGTTTCTTTTAGGCAAGATTTTTACTGTTTTTAAAATGCTGCATCACAGCAAGTGTTGCAACTAGCGTAGTTGCAAACCCCATAATGGCCACCACAAATGTTATCAAGCCAACATCAGCCCCTAAACCACCCTGCATTTTTTTAAGTAATTCTGGTAAAAAATCAGGGTTAAATTCGGTTGCATAAAGCAAGAAGAAACCAGTGAAGAGTATGGTGGCAATAAAGCCTGTAATAAGCCCTGTTTTAAAGCCTTCGCCATAAGAAAAAGCTTCGGGATTCTCGAGTTTGGTAAACCTAATGGCTTCATAAATCCCAAGAGTAGTTATGATAGCATTAAAAAAACTATATGCTGGATTTATATGCTTGTTAAATAATGCCAAGATTAAAAAATAAGCAATTAATACAATGCTTGTAATAAGTCCAAACTTAATGGAAAGCGATATTTTTTTCATGTGCTAAAATTTGATTTTATTTAAGAAAATAATATTCAGTTGATAAATTCATCATCATAATTAATAAATTTTTTGGCTGTTTATTTTGCTTTAAAATGATTTGTGCTATTAAATTACGTGAAAATTTTGGTAAAAAAATAATTTTTTCTGTGCTTTTTAATACCGGTTTATAATTGCTAAGCCTCTTTATTTAGTAAATTTGCCTAGATTTAAATATTGAAAAACGATAAAACATCCATGCTAGCGACACCTTTAACACATAGGAGCATGATTTGAATGTAACATCTAGACCATTAAAAAACAACTGCGAAGCATATCAGTGAGCACCGCTGACAAATATTAGCTTAGTGAACTAAATAAATATAAACAGATGAAATCAATAAAAAACATTATGATGGTTGGGGCCATGGCATTATTTGTTATGAGCTGTAAAAATGAAGCAAAACCAGAGGTTAAAACTGTTGAAGTGGCAAACGAAACTTCTAAAATGGCAGACCCAAACGCTACCTACGCCAAAGCAGAATTCACTATTGATGGGATGACTTGTGCCATAGGTTGTGCTAAAACAATTGAAAAGAAGATTGCTAAAATGGATGGTGTGAAATCCGCAACTGTTGATTTTGATAAAAAATTAGCTATGGTTGAATACAATGTAGCTAAGGTAACACCTGTTTTATTAGAAGAAACGGTTACTAAAGTATCAGATGCTTATGAAGTTAGTGGTATGAAGACAGTGACCACTAACTAAAAATTGTTAAATATCATACCATAGCGGGGTCGCACTACAAAAGCAGAAGTTTAACTTCTTGCAAAATATTTTAAATCTAAATAATTCCTCGAAGGCGCAGCCTCGGGGTATCCAATTCACCTCTCCTTTGGAGAAGTCAGAACTGCTCGAAAAGGCAGTTCTGGGTGAGGTAAAATACAAAATTTAGGTTTTTGATCCAGAGGTCAAAATGAAACAGGCGAAACCTGTACTGAGCCTAATCGAAGTATATCTCTATGGCTTTGCTTCGAGGATAGTCTGTTTCAAGAAATTTTTATTTAAAAAGGGTTTCTAAAACTTACTCGTCTTCTTGATTAAAGGATAATCCATGAGATTTTTTTATCAAATATAAACACACTAAGTAGTGGGTTAAATTAAAAAATATAACCGCAAAAAAACCGAGAAATTTATTCTTTTCTAAGAATAAATTATACCCTTGAAAAACAGAACTCAACAAGATGGAAATTCCTGAGAACATTAGAATATAGTTAACGTTGTTTTTTTTGTTTAAGGATAGCAAAAATGTGCCAATCATAAAGATTGTTGCTGAAGACACATACAGTATGGTCTCCTTAAAAACAAGCATTGTATGCATTCCATCAGAATATATACTTACAGATATCAATACAAATAACACTATTGGTATAGCTAATTTTAGAACGGTCTTCCAATTAACTATTTGGATGTCTTTGAAGAAGATAATACAGTAAATAGAGAACGCAATGGTGTGATAAATTAACCCTGCAGAATTATATCTTTCATAGGGATTGTTGAAATTGTAGATTCCTAAAAAATTAAAAAATAAAGAGATTACAAATAGTATATTCTTTTTACTTGCATTTAAGATATATATATAAAGAATTAAAGGAAAAGCAGCAAACATTGTCACCTTTCTATCTAAATACTTTGGCAAAATAGCCCCTAAAGCGTCTAGAAAAACAATGCCAAAAAATATAAAATTCACTAATATTTTCTGGTTAAGTAATTTCCATAACTCTTCTATTACTACGGTTCTAAAAGTTTTCAAGTGTATTTGGAGCTATGTGAATTACTTTTATTAAAAAAAATGTGCAAAACATTATTATAAATAATATATATATGGGCAATATAATATTTTTTTAACAAAAAAAACACGAAATGTTTATTCACTTGCCTAAAAAAATATTTATATGGAATTATATCGATTTTATTTTGCGAAAAATTAATAATGAACTCGTTTATACTTTTTATAATTGGCTAAAAAAATCGTCCTTTTTTGTCCACGCGCCTTCTGTCCCATTGGCTACGCCGAATCTTCGATTTCGCTAAAACAGTCCACTGGACTGTTTCTTAACGCTCTGTCCTGTCTTTTTTTACTTTCGTAGCTCTGCAATGCAACCCAAAAAAGCCTTCAACCGAGCACAGGTCGGAGCGTAAAAATAACCCAGTGGGTTATTTTAGCGAACGAGCCAGCTGGCGCAAGGTTAAATTTTCGCTTCAATCAAAAAAGTATAAATGAGTTCAATATAAAAATATTAACTATTTTTTAGACCTGTAGCTTATTTCCAAACAATTGTTTCCATTATTCGCGCCATGTCTTTTTGTAAATAGTTAGCTGCCGGTAAAATAGAATCATAATTAGGTTTAGCGTAAAAGTAAAGGGATCCTACTAAGAAATGCTGAACACTATCAGTGACATAAAATTGTGCAGGCGATGCCACGTTTCCTTTTACTTCAGAAAATATGCCGTATACTTTTCTTTCTTTGTTTTCATATGGAAATACGGGGATCTCATCTGCTTTAATGGTGTGTTCTAAAGTGAATTTTTGGGCGTCTCTAAGATATTCGGTTAAGATTTCCGAATCGCCATCTATCGCCTTATAGGTTAAAAAAATAGTGCCTTTTAGTGTAGGGTATTCTATATTAATACCATAACTTTCTTTAGTTGCGGCTAACTTTTTATACTTAATTTTAGACGCTAAATGGTTTGTTTCAAAATAAAACGGCACGTCTATATTAATTTTTTTATACTGTGCTTTAGGATAATCTAACCTTAGATAAGCCTTAGGCTTTGGAATATAATCTTGCCCACAAGACACTAAAATAAAAAGTCCAACTGTTATTAAACTTTTAAATAAATATGTGCTTTTCAATTTTAAAATCATGAAGTTATCAGGTTATGGTATTTGGTCTTTTGAGTTCGCTACGTGATTGTAAATTTTATGAGTTTTATCCGTTTTTTATCTAAGGCTTCAATTTTAAAAATATAATTTTTAAATAGTATTTTACTGTTTAATTTTGGGAAACTGCCCGATATTTCTAAAACAAAACCAGCAATGGTTTCGGCTTCACCTTTATTATCCTCAAAAACGGTTTCGTCTTCAACTTTAATAATTTTATAGAAATCTTTTAAGGTCGTTTTTCCTTCAAACACAAAATTAGTATCATCTAATTTAGAATAGGTTAAATCTTCATCATCAAACTCATCACTTATGTCACCTACAATTTCTTCAATAATATCTTCTAAGGAAATAAGTCCAGAAGTTCCTCCATATTCATCAACTACTACTGCCAAATGCACTTTTTTCTCTTGAAATTCTGCCATTAAGTCATCAAGCTTTTTGTTTTCGGGCACAAAAATGGGTTCTCTGATTAAGGTAGTCCAATCAAATTGTTTTCGATCTATATAAGGCAGCAAATCCTTCACATAAAGTATGCCTTCTATGGAATCTATATTATCTTTAAAAACAGGAATACGCGAATAACCGTTTTTTATTATTTCCGGTAAAATTTCCGTGTATTTCTGCTCAATGTTTAGTGCAAAAATATCAATGCGTGGACGCATAACTTGTTTGGTGTCTGTGTTACCAAAAGAGACAATGCCTTGCAATATTTTATGTTCTTCTCTGGTAGTGTCTTCTTTACTTGTAAGTTCTAGTGCTTGTGATAGCTGATCGACGCTTAAATTAGATTTTTGCTTGCCCAGTTTATTATGTATGATTATTGTTAAACCACGCATGGGTAAGCTTAAAGGCGATAACAATATATCTAAAACCCTTAGCGGGTATGCCATAAAGGTTGCAAACTTTAAATTGTTTCGACTGGCATAAATTTTAGGTAAAATTTCGCCAAAAAATAAAATTAAGAAAGTTACAACAACAACTTCAATCACAAATTTTATTATAGGTGAAGTAATACCTGAAAATATATCGCTACCCAAATAGGCAAACAAAATAACAATGGCAATGTTTATAAAATTGTTTGCTACTAAAATGGTGGCCAATAATTTTTTAGGACGCTCTAGCAGATTTGTTATTATTTGAATGCGTTTAGATTTTGCTTCCAATCCTTTTTCTATATCCGTTCTTGAAAGCGAAAAAAGGGCCACTTCGGCACCAGAAATAAGTGCGGAACAAAGCAAAAGTAGAAATAATAACACGATGCCTAAAACAATTGAAAAATCAACTGCAGTCATTAAACTTTTAAAACTCGCGGGGTCAGGATCCAAGTAATATGGTTTTAGTTACACAAAGTATCTCGTTGTCTCGAGACATTTATTATTAAAATGGTAAATCGTCATCTTCTTCTCCAATTGGTTCAGGGTCTTCAGGTTGCTTTGCAGCAGGCTTTTGTGTTGCTGTTGTGTTTGGAGTATTACCTTCGCTCTCTTTTTTAGTGGTTAAAAAGGTAAAGTCTGTGCATTGAATTTCGGTTGAATACCGATCGTTTCCACTTTCGTCTTGCCATTTTCTGGTTTTCAATCGGCCTTCAATATATACCTTATCTCCTTTACTTAAATACTTTTCGCAAATTTCGGCGGCTTTATTTCTAACGACAATGTTATGCCATTCGGTATTGGTAACACGCTCGTTGGTTTGTTTGCTGGTGTATGTCTCGTTTGTTGCCAAAGGAAACCTGCCAATACAATTTCCACCTTCAAAATAATGCATTTTTACTTCATCACCCAAATGCCCAATCAGCATCACTTTATTTAATGTCCCAGTCATAATTATTGTTTTTATAGGAGAGCAAAATTACTGAATTGCTTTGCATTTTAAAGACTTACTTTCCCGTTTTTTAAAATTAATAAAAATTTTGATTGTTAGCATTAAGAGCCTGTTTAAATTTGTATGATTGGATCTTCTATAGGTCATTTTTGATGCAAAATGAGGCGAAATCGAAGATAATGGCAGGGCCATTTGATGAGGTTTCAACGAAATTAGGCGCAAAAAGGGGTATAGAAAAACAATTGATATAAATTTAAACAGGCTCTAAACTAATCAAAATTAAAATATTCAATAAAATTACCAATTAAAATAGGCACCGCATACGTATGTATTTTATTTATTGGAATTCCGTTATCCAAAGAAGTATTAACTGTTATAATCCAAAATTTGGTATATAAATGTTGATGTGATAATTTATGAATAATAACATCGTCATTGTAAAGAGACAATTCAAACGAAGATTCTTTTAGCAGATGGTGATTTTGAGCTAATTTTTTAAAATCTTCAAACTCTAAATTTTTGTCTGCTTCAATTAAAGGAAACTGATATAAGTTTTGCCAAATGCCTTTGCCCTCACGTTTTTCTAAAATGGTTTTTTCATCGTTATCTATAAAAACCAAAAAGTTAAAATACTTTTTTTTTGCTTTCGCAGATTTTAATTTAACAGGCAATTCACTAATTCTGTTTTTATTAAAAGCAATACAGCTGGTTTTAAAAGGACATATAGAGCAATTGGGGCTTTGTGGTTTGCATTGTGTAGCACCAAACTCCATAATAGCCTGATTAAACTCTGCTGGATTTTTTTTATCAATTAACTCCTGTGCCAATTGTTTAAACTCTTTAGCGCCTTTTGATGAGTTAATAGGTGTGTCTATACCAAAATAACGTGCCAATACCCTGTACACATTTCCATCTACCACAGCTTCTGTTTTATTAAAACAAATAGATGCTATGGCACTTGCTGTATAATCGCCAATACCTTTCAGTTTTAATAAATCTTTATAAGAATTTGGGAATTCTCCATTTAGCTCGTTGGCAATGTATTTTGCAGTAGCGTGTAAATTTCTTGCTCGAGAATAATAGCCCAACCCTTGCCATAATTTTAAAACACTGCTTTCTTCGGCGTTAGCTAAATGAAAAACCGACGGGAATTCTTCTGTAAATTTGCTGTAATATGGCAACCCTTGAGCCACTTGTGTTTGCTGTAAAATAATTTCCGATAACCAAATGTAATAAGGGTCTTTTGTTTGCCTCCATGGAAGCGCTCTCTTATTATTTGAATACCAATGGTTTAAAGTTTTTGAAAATATCATTAATTAAATAAATGCTGCCAACAAAAATAAACGTTTATAATCTTAAATTTTAATGAATTAGGTTTGAAATATTGAATTTTAAATTCCTATATTTGCATCCCTTTTAAAATTTATAGTAACTTAAAAAAAATATATTAAAATGACTAAGGCTGATATAGTAGCAAAAATTTCTGACAAATTAGGAATTGAAAAAGGAGATGTTCAAGCAACTGTTGAAACATTTATGGAAGAAGTAAAATCTTCTTTAGAAAGTGGTGATAATGTTTACTTAAGAGGCTTTGGTAGCTTTATTATTAAAACAAGAGCTGAAAAAACAGGTAGAAACATTTCAAAAAACACTACCATAAAAATACCATCTCATAATATCCCTGCATTTAAGCCAGCAAAAGTTTTTGTTGAGGGCGTTAAAACAAATGTAGACGTTAAATAAAAACGCATTGGCTGAAATTGTTTCAGCATTAGATAAATTATTAATCAAAAAATACACTATTTATGCCAAGTGGTAAAAAACGTAAGAGACATAAGGTAGCAACGCACAAAAGAAAAAAGCGTGCACGTGCTAACCGTCACAAAAAGAAAAAGTAAGGCTTAAAAAGTAGTTATATAAACTACTTTTTTCGGTTTAAAACAACAAAGTTCTTTGAAATGAGTTCATTAAATTTTTAGACACTTTTTAGTGTTTTATGAACTCCACGGATATTAAAAATCCTGTGAAAAATATTGTTTAATCCATCTGTACGGTTTAGTTGATGGTTGTTAGTTGTTAGTTGTTGGTTACTAGTCTTATAAACTTTTAACTTTTAACTTTTAACTTTTAACTTTATTCTGAAAGTATGGATAAAAATTAACTTAATGGATAAAGAATTGATTATTCGATCTAGTTCCGAGCACGTTGATTTTGCCTTATTAAAAGATGGAAAACTTATTGAATTACAAAAAGAGGAAGATGGTAATAACTTTTCGGTTGGTGATGTGTTTATAGCCAAAATAAGAAAAGCTGTTCCTGGACTAAACGCTGCATTTGTTAATGTAGGTTATGAAAAAGATGCGTTTTTGCATTATCATGATTTAGGTCCAAAGCTACCTTCGCTTTTAAAGTTCACAAAAAGTGTAAGCACAGGTAAACTAAAAGATTTTACTTTAAAAAATTTCCCATTTGAAAAAGATATTGATAAAGACGGAAAGATTTCTGATGTCTTAAAATCAAATCAATCGCTATTGGTACAAATAGTAAAAGAACCCATATCGACCAAAGGTCCTAGAATAAGCTCTGAGCTTTCTATTGCTGGTAGATATATTGTTTTAGTGCCTTTTTCCAACCGTATTTCTATTTCTCAAAAAATAGAAGACAAAGAAGAGAAAGACCGCTTAAAACGATTGGTAAAAAGCATTACGCCACCGGGGTTTGGCATTATTGTACGCACTGTAGCACAAGGCAAAAAAGTAGCTGAACTAGATAGAGATTTACAAAATTTGCTTAGTCGTTGGACGGCAATGTGTAAAAAGCTACACAAAGCACATCATCCAAGTAAAGTATTAGGTGAAATGAATAAAGCCTCGTCTATTTTACGAGACATATTCAACGACACCTTTACAAGTATTCATGTTGATGATGAAGCGCTTTACATTCAAATTAAAGATTACGTGCAAGAAATTGCACCAAACAAAGAATCAATAGTTAAATTGTATCAATCAAATGTTCCCATTTTTGAAAAATTTGGGATTGAAAGACAAATTAAAACCTCCTTTGGGAAAACCGTTTCTATGGCAAAAGGTGCGTATCTAATAATAGAACACACCGAAGCTTTACATGTTATAGATGTAAATAGTGGAAATAGGTCTAACAAAGCCAATAACCAAGAGGATACGGCACTAGAAGTTAACTTAATAGCTGCTACCGAAATGGCACGCCAATTACGATTACGTGATATGGGGGGCATTATAGTAGTAGATTTTATTGATATGAACAGTGCTGAAAACAGGCAAAAGCTATTCAATCACCTTCGTGATGAAATGAAGGATGACAGAGCTAAACACAAAATATTGCCTCCAAGTAAGTTTGGTTTGATACAAATAACAAGACAGCGCGTTCGCCCAGAAATGAACATTAAAACCCAGGAAGAAAACCCTGATGAGGTAAATAATGGATCTGAGGTAGATGCACCTATAGGAATTGTGACAAAAATAACACACGACCTAGAACAACTATTAAAAAAAGACTATAAAAAGTTGACCTTAAACACACATCCTTTTATAGCAGCCTTTTTAACAAAAGGTTTTCCATCAACACGTTCAAAATGGTTTTTTGAACACAAAAAATGGGTTAAAATTTTACCAAGAGATGCTTACACATATTTAGAATATCACTTTTTTGATAAAGATGGTAATCAAATTAAATAACTTAAAAACCCTTTACTATTTGTTTAGTAAGGGTTTTTTTTTTTTAAATTGTATAACTTGGATGTATTGAAATTGTATCGAAGCATTCGGATAATTGTTAAAACACTATCCTTTTGGTATATTTTTCTACCAAATATATATATATATATATATCCTTTTTATTGATTTTGGCAATAAAATAGTTGATTTAATACTTAATTAAAAAAAGAATAATCAATTTGTTTTTTTCATATATTTAGTTCGTCTAAACTATTTATAAAAATGATAAATAAATCTATACTTTTTTTTGCTAAGTTAATAATCTGTTCTTGTCAAACAGATGATATTATAACACAAGACGGTTTATTTCCTGCTGATTTTTCAAAACAAAATCCAATCTATTATACAAAAGTAATTGCCCATAGAGGTGGAGCAGATTTAGCACCAGAAAACACAATGGCAGCATTTCAAAAAGCTATTGATATTAAAGCAGATTATATTGAATTTGATCTTCATAAAACTAAAGATGATTCATTAGTTGTCATTCACGATTCATCTGTAGACAGAACAAGTTCTTTTGGAGAAAAAGGTGCTATTTCTCAAATGACATACGAAGAACTTTCATTAATAAAAGTTGGTTGTCCAGATAAATTTGGACAAAATTATATAAATGAAAAAATCCCAACATTAAGAGATGTATTTAAGTTATCTAAAGGTAAAATAGAAGTTTATCTTGAAATGAAGGTAGGAAATATAGAGAACAAAGTTTTAACAGTTATAGAGAAAATGGGAGTAAGTGATGAAGTAATTGTTTCTTCATTTAACTTTACTTCTCTTATGAAAATTCGGTTATTGAACGCCGATATCAAAATTATTTATATAGTATCTAAGGTAGATAAAAAATATATAGACGAAGCGAAAACCATTAATTCTTTTGGCATTGCCATTCCTAATGATTTTACACTTATTAAAGAATTTATAGCTACAGCAACTGAACAGGGGTTAAAGACTCATGTATATACCGTAAATAATATTGAAGAAATTAAAAGATTAATGGATTTAGGGGTTTATGCAGTTATGACAGACATCCCGGATAGAGCGTTAGAAATTAAAGACGGAAAAATTTTGACAAACAAATATAAATAAGAAAATACATTATAATTTAACAAAAGGTTTTCGATCAACACGTTCAAAATGGTTTTTTGAACACAAAAAATGAGTTAAAATTTTACCAAGAGATGCTTACACGTATTTAGAATACCACTTTTTTGATAAAGATGGTAATCAAATTAAATAACTTAAAAACCCTTTACTATTCGTTTAGTAAAGGGTTTTTTGTTTTTAAAACTGTCCTATTACTTGGCTTTTGCTGTAATAACAGTTATTTATTAGCCTTTGCTTTTGCAGTTTCGTTTCGTTCAATTCTATGTTCTGGACGTGTCCATTTTGGTTTCTCACCCAAGGCTTGGTATTGAGAATCTGTAGCCTCTACCGTTTGCGGTTGCATTTTTTTAATAAATGGTTTTTGCGGATTTAAACCAAGTAACTCAAACATTTTCATGTCTTCATTTACGTCTGGGTTTGGTGTAGTAAGCAGTTTGTCGCCAGCAAAAATAGAGTTCGCTCCAGCAAAGAAACACATGGCTTGCCCTTCACGGGTCATTTGTGTTCTTCCGGCACTTAAACGCACTTGGGTTTCTGGCATCACAATACGGGTGGTTGCTACCATACGTACCATTTCCCAAATAGAAACAGGTTCTTGGTCTTCAAGGGGTGTGCCTTCAACAGCCACCAATGCATTAATTGGCACCGATTCTGGTTGCGGATTTAACGTAGAAAGTGCTACCAACATACCAGCTCTGTCTTCAATTTTTTCGCCCATACCAATAATACCACCACTACAAACGGTCACGTTGGTTTTTCGAACATTATCGATAGTTTGTAAACGATCTTCGAAACCACGTGTAGAAATCACTTCTTTATAATATTCTTCCGAAGAATCTAAATTATGATTATAAGCATATAATCCAGCCTCAGCCAAGCGCTTTGCTTGGTTTTCGGTAATCATGCCTAGAGTACAACACACTTCCATATCTAGTTTGTTGATGGTACGCACCATTTCCAACACTTGGTCAAACTCTTCGCCATCTTTTACATTACGCCATGCAGCACCCATACAAACGCGTGAGCTTCCGCTAGATTTAGCACGTAATGCTTGTGCTTTTACTTGTTGAACAGGCATTAAATCGTTACCCTCAATATTGGTATTGTAGCGAGCTGCTTGCGGACAATACCCACAATCTTCAGAACAGCCACCTGTTTTTATGGAAACCAAAGTACTAACCTGTACCGTATTTGGGTCGTGGTGCAAACGGTGAACGGTAGCAGCTTCGTAAAGCAATTCCATTAATGGTTTGTTGTATATATTTAAAATCTCTTCTTTTGTCCAATTGTGTTTTGTCTCGCTCATAAATCTATGGTTAGTAAAATCAAAAATAAGCATAATGCTTAACAAATATTAATATTGGTGTTATAAATTTAACTTTAAAAGATACTTTTATCACGATAAAGGAAGCAATTACCACAAGTTTTTTTAACTTTTATACAAAAGCGTTTCTGTAGGATAATTTGCACTCGTTATTCTACGCTATTATTTTGAAAGTAAAATCGATACCGCATTTCCGCCAAAACCCACGGCATTAACAAGAATGGTTTTAAGTTGATGAGGCGTTTTTTGTTTTTCTAAATAAGGAACTCCAATAAACGCTTGATGTTGAATCATTAAAAGTGCTAATTCAATATTCAGCATACCAGAAGCACCAAAACTATGTCCTACTTTCCATTTGTTGGTAGTTAATGCAGGTGTTTTTTTACAGAATATTTTATTTATGGCATGGTATTCAGATAAATCACCCTTTATGGTGCCAGGAGCATGCATTACGATAACATCAACGTCATCTGGATTTGTATTACCTAACGCCATCTGCATCGATTTTTGAAAACAGGTGGCATCGCTGGAAATGGAAATATTATGTTCTAAAATTTCGGTAGCATAGCCAAAGCCCTTAATGAAGGCTAAAGCATTTTCTGTTTCGCCAATTTCTAAACAAGCCATAGAGGCGCCTTCGCCTAAGACCATGGTGTTTTGGGTTTTATCAAGGTCTAAGGCACGACAGGGGAAGTCATTATTCTCTCGGGCATATACTTTTAAGGCTTGCATCTGCGCAATGGTAAACGCTGTTAAAGGAGCTTCGCTACCACCAACTAAAAACTTGCTGCACATGCCTGCGTTTATCCATGCGATACCATTTAGGATAGCGTGTAATGCTGTCGAACAGGTGATGGAATGACTAATTTCGGGTCCTTGGGTTTGTAAATCATGAGCAACCCACGATGATATATTGCCTAAGGTTGTAGTGGGTGAGCTTAAAGTTTGCGCTTTATTGTTTTTTAAAAAATCGTCGTAATAGGTTTCAAAAAGTTGTGTGGCGCCACGGGAAGAGCCTATGTTTATCCCAAAATTATCTGAACCATTCCAGCCAGCATTTTTTACGGCTTGTCTAGAGGTATAAATGGCATATAAAACAGTGTCGTCTAACGATTTGTATTTGTTATCAGACTGTCTTAAAGTTTCAATAGCTAGTTTAGCTTCTGAAGGAATTTCGGCAACTAAATGTTTTTCGTTTCCAAACGGCTTTTCGGTAATATAATGTTTGTTGTTTAGATAGCTATTCCAAGCCTCGCTTAAGGATTTTCCTAATGGCGAAATGGATGCAATAGCTGTTATGGAAATTGGTTTGAACATAGTTTTTCGTCATGCTGAATTTATTTCAGCATCTCATGATTTTGTGATGTGAATCTGAAACATGTTCAGATTGACGTTCAGTGCGCAAATTTACACTATTGCTAAAGCTTCTTCAATAGTTTTATAAACTTTTTCTAGCTGTTTTTTAGTAATAACGTAAGGTGCTTGAATGTAAATGGTATTCCCAAGTGGGCGTAAAAACACGCCATTATCCATAAAAAATTTGAATAGCTTATCACGAAGATTACCATAACGAGCCATTTCAACATTTAAATCGAGGGCAAAGATAACCCCTGTTTGTCGGGTTGCTTTTACTTTTGGATGATTTTGGATACGCTCATTGAATGCTTCGTGTGAAGCAATAACACGTTGTATATTATTTTGTATTTCTGTCGATTGCAGCAATTCAATACTTGCCAAAGCCGCCGTACATGCCAGTGGATTGGCAGAGTAGGTGTGCCCATGAAACAAACCTTTACTGATATCGTCACTATAAAAAGCATCGTAGATTTCCTGTGTACATGATGTAATTGCCATAGGTAATAAACCGCCAGTTAAGGCTTTGCTTAAACACATAACATCGGGTTTCGTTTCTATATGTAATGAAGCAAAATGTTTTCCGGTTTTACCAAAACCAGTCATTACTTCATCGGCAACAGTTATGATGTTATTGGTTTTACAGAACTTTAGGATGTCGTTTAAACCATCAGGGTTATGCATTTTCATGGCAGCAGCACCTTGTACTAAAGGTTCGTAAACAAAACCTGCTACTTTATTGGTTTTTACAATAGATTTTAAGGTAGTTAAAATGGCTTCATGGTTTTTGCCATTTGGTGTTGGAATGCGTTTTACATCTAAAAAGAAGTCTTCAAATGGCCCGTTGTAAACCGATAATCCTGAAACACTCATGGCACCAAACGTGTCACCATGAAAACCATCTTCAAAAGCGATTAAAACGTTTCTTTTTTCACCGTTGTTAAAGTGATATTGTAACGCCATTTTAATGCCAATTTCCACAGATGTAGAACCATTGTCACTAAAGAAAATTTTGTTTTGGTTTTCCGGAAGAATTTTAATGAGAGCTTCGCTTAGTTTTATAGCAGGTTCATGGGTAAAACCACTAAAAACGACCTGATCTAATTGCTGCATTTGGGCAGAAACTTTACTAATAATATATGCGTTGCAATGCCCGTACATGCAGGTGTACCAAGAAGCGATGGCGTCTATATAGTCATTCCCGTTTTCATCTGTTAAAACACAGCCTTTTGCTTTGGTAATGGCAATGGTTTCGGGGTGCAATTTGTGTTGCGTTAAAGGGTGCCAAAGGTGTTTTTTATCGCGGTCTTGTAATGTCATATTTTTTTATTTCCGCGAAGGCGGAAATCCCATTTTTGTTATACGTTAAATTCATTCTTTAAAAAAAATTATGAGATTCCCTTTTGCAGGAATTCATCAGCATACTCCTTAACCACATTTTTATCAAAATAAGGTTCTTCATCAATGCGTCCAATTATGGGGACGTTTGTCATTTTTTTGATAATATCTTCGGTGGTTTTATGTTCATTTCCACTGAAGATTATAGACACATCAAAACCTTTTTCTTTTAAAAGATTAACGGTTAAAAGGGTGTGGTTGATGCTTCCTAAATAATGCCTAGAAACCACAATAGCTTTGTAGTCAGGGTGTATTAAATCCAACACTGTTTGGGTATTATTTATAGGAACTAATAAGCCGCCAGCGCCTTCTATAATGAGGTTGTTTTTGGTCTTGGGCGCTTTAATTTGGTTTAAATGAATATCAATACCATCAATTTCCGCCGCTGCATGCGGACTCATGGGCGTTTTTAGTGCAAACGCATTGGGATGGAATTTCGATTTAGAATTTGAAACTAAACTTTGAACTTTTTTGGTATCGCTATTGTCTAATTCTCCAGCTTGAATGGGTTTCCAATAATCAGCTTCTAAAGCTTCAACCAAGATAGCCGAAGCGATGGTTTTACCAACATTGGTGGAGATTCCTGTTATGAAGTATGTTGTCATTTTAAATTGAATTCAGTTTTACAATCTTCACATTTGTACTTATATTTTGTATAAATTGGAAATACAAAAACGAAAAAGGTTATTATAAATGCAAAAAACGATTTAATATCTTTTATTGTTGAAAATAATTGGATGTGCTCACTTTTGCAATTAGGACAACAAATAGATTTTCCATCATCATTAATGGAATATTTTTTAATAGTACTTAAAATCTTTTCAGCTTCTTCAGCTTGATTTGATAATACTTTTAGTTTTACACCACCAATAAGATTACTATATAGCGGGTTTGTGTCAATGGTTAAATCGTCTGATAAATAAACTTGAATGCCTTCTGTTTCCAATCGCCCCTTAACAATTTGTGCTTCAGTTGAATATTGAAATCTGGCTATAGTTTTAAATGTATCACTCATATATTCACAAAAGTAGCAAGTAGTTTTAATACTTCCGTTATTTCTTCTTTGGAATTAAAGGCATGCAAACAAAAACGCAAACGTTCTTGACCTTGCGGAACTGTTGGCGACAATATAGGTTTCACATCAAAACTATGTTCTTGAATATTTTTAGCGATGCTTTTTACAGTTTCATTCCCAGAAATGATGCAGCAATGAATCGCCGAATCACTTTCAATAAATATATGGTTGAGGTTGTTTTTTACCAGTTCAGCTTTAAAAAAAGAAATGTTGCTATGTAGTTTTTTAATTGCTGGATGAGATTCCTTATTGTTGTTAGAAATAACAAGTTCGTTATACGCTGCATGTACCGTTGCTAAACTATGTGGAGATAATGCCGTGGTATAAATAAAACTTCTGGCAAAATTTACTAAATATTGTTTTAAATCATCGCTTCCTAAAATAGCGGCGCCATGGCAACCCATGGCTTTTCCAAAAGTGACTAAACGGGCAAATACATCATTTTCTAATCCTAATTCTAGAACAAGTCCTACACCACGTTTGCCAAAAACACCCATCGCATGGGCTTCATCTATAATAAGATAAGCCTTGTTTTCTTTACTGATTTGAGATAGTTTAGCCAAATCGGGTGAATCACCATCCATAGAGAATACTGATTCTGTGACGACATATATAGTATCATGCTGAATTCGTTTCAACATCTCATCCAAACTTCCTAAATCATTGTGCTTAAACTTATAAGCTTTGGCATTGGATAATTGGATGCCATCTCGAATAGAGGCATGAATATACTCATCATATAAAATAACATCACCACGTTGTGGCACACTAGAAAAGAAACCAACATTAGCATCGTAACCCGAATTGAAAATTAAGGCAGATTCACTTTGGTGGAATTCTGACAAAATGGTTTCAATAGTATGAAATAAAGGATGATTTCCAGACAATAATCGCGAACCCGTTGCTCCGTTTTGCTTCATATTATGACCCATTAAAAAATCATGGGCATTATTGAAAACAGTTTCATTTTTAGAAAAACCTAAATAGTCGTTTGATGAAAAATCAACTAAATTAGAAACTGTTCCAAGTTTGCGTAAGGCATGGGCTTCTTTTCGGGTTTCTAGTTTTTGTTGAAGTTTTTTAGGGAGTTCCATAAAGTAAAAGTATAAAGTTAATCGAAGTATTTAACTTTGCCTGATTCTTTAGAAGCTTTTTTGTCTATCCATTTGTAATTATTAGGTACTGTTGCATCTAATAAATCAATGTTTAGTTCTTCGGAAAGTTTAAAACCTATTTTAAAAGCTTCGGCATAATCATATTCTTCGTAGAGTTCCCAATGTTTGTTTTTGTCATACCATAAATTAACTTCAAAAATCTTGTTTCCATCAGTGAGGGGTTCATGAAAAAGAGAAACATACTCTAAATTGGTAATGGTTTTCCACTCGCCTAATTTAATAGGGCCTATTTCAAAGGTTTGTCTAAATTTTGATTTTTTAGTGTCTATATGAATACTTTTTTGAAAACAAAAAGCTATACCAAAAGCAAATAAATAAATAACTGATTTAATGTTGTGACCTAAGTCTATAAGATGATCGTCACTCCAATCTGTTTTATAAAGATAAAATATTAAAAGACCAATTGCAGATGTAAAGATTAAAGAAGCAATAGGTATTTGCCAATAAGGTCTATTTCTTTCAGAAATAATGATATGTTCATCTTTCATAAAACAAATGTATACAAAATTTGTACTTTTGGAATACTATAACATTCTATTTTTAGCTATTATGAAATCGCCACGATTTGGAAATCCAAATACTAATGAAAATAAAGGGATTGCTTCGCCAGTTCGCTATCGCTCGTGTCCATAGGGTCTTTAAAAAACAACTAAAATATATATCTACATATGAAAACACTTTTTTATCTTCTATTGGTTTTTAGCGTATCTATTGGTTTTGCCCAAAACAACCATATTGTAAAAACTGATGACGGCAGGCGTGTGTTATTAAAAGCCGATTATACTTGGGAATATATTGATATAGAAAAACCTACACCAGATAAAAGGTGTAACCTTACGGACGATTTTGTGGAGCCAGCGTTGAACAACAAAATTCAATCACAATTAAAAAAAGGACGCGCTACGATTGATGATGTAAAAAAGAAGGTAGCCAAAGATTACGATTGTGAAGTAGAGGATGTTATTTTGCTATCCGTTTCTGAACAAAAAGTAAAAGCAGTATATCGATTTTGTGCAAACGGCACCAAGGTTACCTATAAGCGAAACGGGCATGCCATTATTGAAAGCGGGAAATTTTTCTAGAAAAATTATCGCATTTCACGTATCTTTACTCTTATGTATGCTTTAGTAGATTGTAACAATTTTTATGCGTCTTGCGAACGCACTTTCAATCCTAATTTACGCCATAAACCCATTGCTATTTTAAGTAATAACGATGGATGTGTCATTTCGCGTAGCGACGAAGCCAAAGCTGTTGGGTTGCCTATGGGTGCGCCTATTTTTAAATGGGAAGGGTTCTGTAAAGAAAACAACATACAAGTATTTTCATCTAATTATCCACTTTACGGCGATATGAGTAGTCGTGTCATGACTATTTTAGAACAATTCACGCCCGATGTCGAGGTATACAGTATTGATGAAGCTTTTATCCAATTTAAAGGTTTTGAAACGTATAATTTTGATGATTACGGAAACCAAATTAGAACCCGTATTTTAAAATGGACAGGTATTCCAACGTGTGTTGGCATGGCGCCAACAAAAGCCTTAAGTAAAGTCGCCAATAAAATTGCCCGTAAATTTCCAGAACAAACCAATGGCGTTTATGTTATTGATTCTGAAGAAAAACGCATTAAAGCCTTAAAGTGGATTAAAATAGAAGATGTATGGGGCATTGGCAGCGGTTTAAGTAAACGCCTAAAGGCAAAAGGTTGCCATACTGCTTTTGATTTTACGCAACTACCAGATGATTGGGTACATAAAAATTTCTCCATTACCGAATGGAAACTTAAAAAAGATTTAGAAGGCATACCCACCTTACAATTAGACGAAGTTAAAACCAAGCAAGCCATTGCAACCACACGAAGCTTCGAATATACGTTTTCAGATATAGAAAACATCAAAGAACGCATTTCAACCTTTGCAACAAGCTGTGCCGAAAAACTGCGTAAACAAGGTTCTAGCTGCCATGCTATTTATGTGACATTAAGTAGCGACAGGCATAAAAAAGATTTAGAGCAGCACCGTGCCAGTAAGCTAGTAAGTCTAAGCTATCCGACCGATTCTAGTTTAATTATCAGTCAAGAAGCGGTAAAAGCCGCAACAAGTATTTTTAAAACGGGCATAAAATACAAACGTGCAGGCGTTGTTGTTATGGGCTTAGTGCCAACTACCAACCACCAATTGCAGTTATTTGAAAGCGAAAACCCAAAACACAAACCTTTAATGCGTGCCATCGATGGTTTAAACGCTAAATACGCCGATTATAAAATAAAGATAGGCAATCAAGATTTAAAACGGACTTGGAAAATGCGACAAGAACGCTTATCACCACGTTACACGACCAATATTAACGATATTATTAAAGTAAAATAAATTCCTGCGTAGGTAGGAATCTTTTTAAACATTATATTTAGCATAAATTAAATTTAAAAACAGAACACCTAATGTTATTAGGGCATTACCACAAGGGTCGGGCTTTATGCGCTACACGGTAGCTTGCTTCAATCCCTAACGCAAACACAAAACACGAAAAAAACATGCTATTACACCAATCTAATAATTTAGCTTTTTTCACTCCAGAAGAGTCGAATAGTTTAGGCGCCTTATTTTTCGAAACAGGAATTTCAGCGGGGTTTCCTTCTCCAGCCGAAGATTTCAAACAGCAACGCCTGTCTTTAGACAAGGAACTTATAAAAAATAAAGAGGCTACTTTTTTTGCACGCGTGAACGGACAATCCATGATTGGTGCAGGACTGGACGACAACGATTTATTGGTAATAGACAGAAGCTTAGAACCATCAAATAATAAAATTGCAGTTTGCTTTTTAGATGGCGAATTCACCGTAAAACGATTAAAAGTAGACAGAGACGAGGTTTGGTTACAACCAGAAAACCCTAATTATCCCATTATAAAAATCACAAGTGAAAACAATTTTATAATTTGGGGCATTGTTACTAATGTGATTAAAAAAGTGTAATGAACTTATCTTGACTTTTTCACTTTAATCGCAAAATCGTAAAATTATATGGTAAACCTTTCTGTTTTAGACATTGCAATCATCGTCATTTTTTTTCTATTATCTCTATTTGTCGGGGTTTGGGTATCTCGACAAGCGGGGAAAAATTCTACCGAGTTTTTCTTGTCGGGGCGCAATATGCCTTGGTGGCTGTTGGGCGTTTCTATGGTAGCAACCACCTTTGCAGCTGATACACCCGGATTGGTAACCGAGTTGGTTAGAAAAAATGGTGTATCCGGTAACTGGGTGTGGTGGGCTATGTTGCTTACAGGTATGTTAACCGTCTTTTTTTATGCCAAACTATGGCGTAAATCTGGAATTGCTACCGATTTAGAGTTCTATGAATTGCGGTATTCTGGTAAATCGGCTGGGTTTTTAAGAGGCTTTCGTGCTATTTATTTGGGTGTTATTTTCAATGTGATTACCATGGCAGGCGTTTGTTTGGCAGGTGCTAAAATTGCTAATATTTTATTAGGAATCTCACAAGTAGAAACCTTGTTGTATTCTTCAATTATAGTTGTAATTTATTCGTCTTTAGGGGGGTTAAAAGGTGTTTTGATAACCGATTTCATTCAGTTTGTTATCGCTATGGTAGGCTCTGTTTGGGCAACCATTTATATTGTAAATCTCCCAGAAATAGGAGGGATGAGTACGTTGCTTTCTCATGCAAATGTAAGTGGCAAATTAAATATTTTACCAGATTTTTCAAATAACGAAGCGTTAATAACTTTATTTATAATTCCGTTTGCTGTACAATGGTGGAGTACTTGGTATCCTGGTGCCGAACCTGGCGGTGGCGGTTATATAGCCCAACGTATGTTAGCGGCAAAAGACGAAAAAAACGCTACTTGGGCTACTTTGTTTTTTAATTTTGCGCATTATGCTTTACGTCCGTGGCCATGGATTTTAGTAGGTTTGGCATCTTTAGTTGTTTTTCCAACCTTAGAAAGTATCAACACAGCGTTTCCTAACTTAAATGCAGATATGCAGGGGCATGATGTTGCCTATGCTGCTATGATGACGTATTTGCCAGCGGGTTTAATAGGTATTGTTTTAACATCGCTAATAGCGGCGTTTATGAGTACCATTTCAACACAGTTAAACTGGGGAAGCTCATATATTGTAAACGATTTTTATGGAAGGTTTATCAATAAAACGGCTTCAGAAAATCAAAAAGTTTTAGTGGGAAGAATTTCTACTGTTTTACTTATGGTTTGTGCGGCTCTTTTTTCATTTTATATTAAATCGGCAAAAGATGTATTCGATTTATTATTACAAATAGGAGCGGGAACAGGTTTGTTGTTTATTATGCGTTGGTTTTGGAAACGCATCAATCCATTTAGCGAAATAGCGGCTATGGTTATTTCTTTTATAATTGCCATTGTCTTTTTTATAAATGGTAAATTAGATGTGCCATGGTTTAATATGGCCGGGTATTGGCAGTTAGTTTTAGGAGTTGTTTTAACAACTATTGGATGGGTTGTTGTAACGCTTTTAACAAAACAATCTGACGCTGAAACCTTAGCGACATTTGAAAGTTTGGTCTATGGTCATGATAGTAAGTTTAAAAATATAGGATATAAAATATTGGCATTCTTTTTAGGGGTTATAGGTACTTATAGCTTTTTATTCGCCACAGGGTATTTTATTTATGGGAAAACACTTTTGGCTTTAGGGTTGTGTGCTTTAACATTTATTTGTTGTTTTCTATTAGTTAAGAATTGGAAAAGGATAGTATAAAAAAAACGCGAAGCTTGAGTGCTTCGCGTTTTTATATTTCAGCTTTTAATTTAATTAGAAATTGTAACGCATGCTAAAGTTCCAAGTCCTTCCATAACCGAATCTACCAGTATTTGATGTATTAATTCCTTTCCAATTTTCAGAAGGATTAGAAGATGCTGGAGTATTTCCGAATACAGACTCTAAATAAAGTTCATCTGTAATATTATAAATATTCACACGGAATTGTAATGATTTATCATCATTTTTACCAAGTAACATTTTATAAGTCAAACCAGTATCGATAGTATTATATGAAGGCATTTTTAATGCGTCAGAACCTGCACCGATATTTGAATACAAATTGTTGTACATGTTCCAGTTAGCATCTACACTAATTCTAGGCAAAAATTCATATCTTCCAGAAACACCAGCTGTAAATTGTGCTGCACCTCCAACTTTTTCACCATCTAATGGGGCAACTCTAGATGTTAACTCAGTATCAGACACATCTTCTCCATCATTATTAAATGCGGTTATAAAACCATTACCTACAAACTCCCAATCTCCAAAAGAAACAAATCCGTTTAAATCTAAGTTATTAAGAGGCTTCGTCATCAACTCTAATTCCACACCCATATGTACTTCTTTAACACCTCTAGTTTGGTAACTAATAAATGCATTTCCAACCTGTCCATTACTATTTACTATGGTTCTATTATCCCATGTGGTATGATATAAGTTTATATTTGCCTTAACTTTATCACCTCCTAATTGATAACCAGCTTCAAAACCAGTAATTTTTTCATTTTCAACCTCTGGGTCTAACAATTCATTACTACTTCTGTCATTCTGAAACAAGAAACTATGGAATGGTTGACGAGAATAATATCCAGCATTAACAAACACTTTATTATAATCGCCCAAACCATAAGCAGCTCCTCCCTTAATATTAAAACCTGGGTTGTTTACTTTTTCAGATTCATCTGCTTTTCCTAAAGTTGATGCGTTTAAATACTCTGTTCTAACATGCGATTGTGTTGATACAGCTCCTTGGAAAAATGCTGAAATTTGATCATTAGTATACTCTAACTGTCCAAACACACCACCATAGTTAATTTGCTCTTCATAGTCGTATCCAAAACGCTCTTCATGGTCTGTATTTGGGTTAAAAAAAACTGTCCAAGGATTGATTCCTCCTTCTTCAGTTAACTGATAGCTACCACTATAGCCACTTGATGCATTAATAGAACTTATACTAATAAACTCCCTAACGTCTCTGAAATGAATTCCGTTATAAAAACGAACATCTGCTCCAACATTCAAGTTTAAATTTTCACTTAATTGGTTATTATAGTTGGTAACTAAACCATACCAATTGTGATTATTATTAGAGCCTCTTGCATATGTTAACTGACCACTTGATGTTATTGCTTGGGCAAAACTACCTCTACCCATAGAACCATATACGACAGTAGACAACGATGAATTTTCATTGATATCTAAATCCCAGCTTAAGTTTGCAACGGGTTTGTGGTAAATGTTCCTTCCACCAGGGTACTTACCACTTTGCAATAAATTTTTGCTTTCTACACCCTCAAAATTCCATGAATTATACTTCCTGCCATTATCCAAAAAGGATTGAATAGAACCGCTTCCTGCTACTGCGTGCCATTGAGGTGCGCCTGTTAATAAGAAGTTGAATGTGTTGTTTTCATTTGGTTTATATCCTACCGAAAAGAAATAAGTTTGTCCTTGCCCGTCTGTATCATCGACATAACCTTCACCCTGCCAGTGTCCAAGTAAAGCTGCAAAAGACCACCCTTTTTCACTTACGCCAGTAGAATAGTAGGCCGTGGTTTTAGTGTAATTGTCATTTGCTATCATTTGTTGTACAAAGCCACCTTCTTTTCTGTCTATAGTTTTAGTAACAATATTTACGGTACCTCCTACAGACGAGATTGCTAATTTAGAAGCTCCTAAACCACGTTGTACCTGTACTGCATTGGCAACATCTAATACACCAGACCAGTTAGACCAATACATTTTACCGTCTTCCATACCATTAATTGGTTGACCGTTTAATAAGAACGCTGTATTAGTTTGATCAAAACCACGTAAGAACATTTGACCGTCACCAAAACCACCTGCTTGAACAGATTGAACTGAAGGTGTTGATTTTAATAAATCTGGCAAATCAAAATTACCTGCTTTTTCTTGGATTTGGCTAGACTTAATTGTAGAAACCGCAATTGGTGTTTTTCTACCTTCAGCTAAATCGATGATTCCAGAACCAACAATAACTATTTCAGCTAAAGAGTTATCAGGAGATAACGCTATATTCCCTAAATCTTTACTCCCAGTAAAAGATAAAGTTATAGAACCATAACCAACATAGGAAATAACAATTTGTCCTGATGTAGCTTGGGTTTGTAATTTAAACTTACCATCAAAATCTGAAGTTGTTCCATTGGTTGTTCCTTTTTCAACAACATTCGCACCTGGTAGTGGCGAATTAAGTTCGGCATCCATAATAGTACCTGTTACTGTACTTTGAGCCATCATTGCTGTAGTGAATAAAAACGCTACAGCCATCAATAAAAATTGAGTAGTTTTTTTCATAATAAAGATTAATTAATTGAATTAGTCGAGGCAAAAATACATATTATAAAAAGATTAACATTACCCAATTGTTAAGAAAAATCGTTTTTGTTGATAAATAAAAACGCCTTAGTATTAAAAATACTAAGGCGTTTTAACTCTTTTTGTAATAAAAATGCTGTGTTTTACGATATTCCCTTGTAATAATTCAATAAATTTTGAGTTGACGAATCATGTTCATTAGCTGCCGTATTGTTAAATTCTTGTAAAATTTTTGTTGCTAATTGCTTACCTAGTTCTACTCCAAATTGGTCGTAACTAAAGATGTTCCAAACAATACCTTGTACAAATATTTTATGCTCATACATGGCTATTAATTTACCTAAACTTTCGGGTGTAAGCTTGTTAATAAAAATGGTGTTTGTAGGTTTGTTCCCTTGAAATATTTTAAATGGAACAATGTCCGATTGTGTTCCCTCTGAAACTACTTCAGCCTCGGTTTTACCGTTTAATAAAGCTTCAGTTTGTGCTAAAAAATTAGACATCAACTTATCTTGATGATCTTGATTGCCATGTAAGGATTTGGCAAACCCAATAAAATCGGCTGGAATTAACTTCGTTCCTTGATGTATCAATTGGAAAAAGGCGTGTTGTGAATTGGTTCCCGGTTCTCCCCAAATAATAGTGCCTGTTTGGTAGTTTATGGGGTTGCCGTTTCTGTCTACGCTTTTACCGTTACTTTCCATAATACCTTGTTGCAAATAGGTTGCAAACTGGTTTAAATATTGAGAGTATGGAATAATAGCTTCACTTTCAGCTTTAAAAAAGTTGTTATACCACACACTTATTAGTGCCAAAATAACTGGGATATTGGTTTTAAAGTCTTCATTTTTAAAATGCTCATCCATTTTGTTGGCACCTTGCAATAAACTGTCAAAGTTTTTATATCCAACGGCTAAACTAATGGTTAAACCAACGGCGCTCCATAATGAAAAGCGGCCTCCAACCCAATCCCACATTGGGAAAATATTATTTTCGTCTATACCAAATGCTTTTACATTTTTAATATTGGTAGAAACCGCTACAAAATGTTTAGCGATCGCTTCTTCGGTTGCCGATTTTAAAAACCAATCTTTTAAGGTATTTGCATTGGACAGTGTTTCTTGTGTAGTAAATGTTTTTGAAACAATTACGAACAGTGTGGTTTCAGGGTTTAGTTTTTTAATAATTTCATTAACGTGGTCGCCATCTACATTACTTACAAAATGTGTAGTTAAATGGTTTTTGTAATACTGAAGCGCATCAACCACCATAGCTGGACCCAAATCAGAGCCGCCAATACCAATATTAACCACATCGGTAAATGTTTTTCCTGTAAAGCCTTTTAGCTCACCATTTACAACTTCATTGGTAAAAGCTTCTATTTTTTGCTTTACGGCATATACTTCTGGCATGACATTAACACCATCTACCTTAAAATCAGCATCTTTTGGAGCTCGTAAAGCGGTATGTAAAACGGCACGACCTTCGGTTTGGTTGATTATATCGCCGGAAAACTGACTTTTAATAGCATCTTTTAGCTGCACCTCATCGGCTAACTCTAATAAATATTTTAAAGTTTCTTCAGTAATTCTGTTTTTTGAAAAATCTACATAAAAATCATCCCAGTTAATAGTGAATTTATTTGCTCGCTCCTTGTTTTGGGCAAATAAATCTTTCATATGAGTATTGCTTATCTTATTATAATGGTCTTGAAGCTTTTTCCAAGAATTTGTTGTTGTTGGGTTTACACTTGGTAGTGCCATAATCTATTTATTTTGGGAGATGAGAGTTTCGTTTTGTTCGTCGTTCGAATTTTCTAAAATAGGCAAGCTATCTAATTTTTCTTTTATTGGTTTTATAAATTCTAAATAGTCGTCTTTAAGAGATTCTGCAATAGGTTCCGATTGTGACAATTTTTCTCTTAACGGGTCGACTTGCTTGCCGTTTTTCCAAAAACGATAGCACACATGCGGGCCGCCTGTATTTCCTGTCATACCTATCCAACCAATAACATCACCTTGCTTAACATGTTGCCCAACCTTAACTTTACGTTTTTGCATGTGCAGGTATTGGGTTTCGTAAGTGCTATTGTGCCTAATTTTTACATAATTACCATTACCGCCTTTATATCGGGATTCGGTAACCGTTCCATTGGCAGTTGCTAAAATAGGCGTTCCAATAGGTGCGGCAAAATCGGTTCCTTTGTGTGGACGTAATGCAAAACCGTAATATGCAATACGTCGGTTTAAGTTATAGCGAGATGAAATTCTACTAAATTGAACGGGTGCTTTTAAAAACGCGCGACGTAAATCTTTGGCAGCTTCGTTGTAATATTCGTAAATGTTTTTTATGGAGTCAGTTCGATATCTAAAGGCATAATAAGGCGTGTTTTTATGGTTAAAAAAGGCGGCTTTAACTTTATGTACCCCAGCATAAATGGTATCATCAATGTATTTATCGGTATAAATAACTTTAAAGGAATCCCCTTTTTGAAGTCGTGTAAAATCTATAGTCCAAGCATATATTTGTTCTGCCAGCATGTTGGTTAAAATAGGGCTAATGCCTTTTTTATCTAAAATTTCGGAAATACTACTTGTAACAATGCCTGTAACTGTTTTTTCGACGTATTTAATAGGTTTTCTGCTTGTATAAGCATGAATGGAATCTTGAAAATTTATAACTACAAACTCTTCTTGGTTGGGTTGGTATATAAAACATCTAGGGGTTTCCAGAGAATCTTTAGAGCAAAGTAGGGTATAAGGTTTCCCTATTTGAAGGCGTCTAATATCAAAGGTGTCTCTGGCTTTTTCGGCAATTGAAAATATTCTTGGATAGCCAATTTTGTTACGTTCTAAAATAAGCCCAAAGCTATCTCCTTTTCTTACGGTATCTCTTTTTACAACAAAATCACTTAGATTAAAACCGAATTCGTATATATCGGCAGGTTTTTCTATAACGGCTACTTCTTCTTCTACGGGTTGCTCTTTTTGTTTACACCCAATGACGCTTAATAATACTAATAAAATTACTAAATATTTACTCCCCATTCTTCTATTTCTTGCTTTGTCCATAAGTCCGGAAAAAATATTCTTTTTTGATACTTTGGATGCATGTATTTTACCCATTCACTTCCTCCTGTTGCTTCGGCAGTTTTTCCACCTATATTTAAATAATGATTTGCGGTATTATAATGTGCCATCACCCATTTTATGTTTACGGTATAATCAAAATGGCGCATGGCATTAATTAACTCTTTGTTCTCTTTGGCTTCCTTGGGAAGTTCTTTAAATTTTGAGTATAAATTATTTGTGCCGTAAAACTGGGCAAATCTAATAAATTCGTCTTTATATTTTTCCTCAAAAACTGTTAATGTATAATTTTTTTTGCCTGTTTTATAATTTTTCCCAGCAGCTTGCCAATATAAATGCTCGAAAGCATTTTCATAAGAAGAATTTCTATCGATGGTATCTCTAAAACGTTTATCTATTAAGTTTATAAGTTCGGTTGATGCAAACTCGATTTTTCTGTATTGGGCACTTTGAAACCCGCTAGCCGGTGTTAAGGTTTTCCTGAATTTGTTGTATTGATCGACATCCATACCGTCTTTCATGATTGTAAATGAAGATGTTAGTATATCGAAATAGCGGCTAATGCGCATTAGTTTTGATGTAAACAATTCAACTGTTAACGCTTTGCTTTTTGCTACTTGATCTATTTCAATAAGTACCATTTTAAACAGGAGTTCGTTTATTTGATGGTACATAATAAATACCATTTCATCTGGAAAAACAGTGCGTTGTACTTGAAGATTTAGCAAGACATCGGTCTGAATATAATCCCAATAATTTATAGGTTTACTGTGCAATAAGCCTTCTAGGTAATCTTCTAAATCTTGGTCTATTGCCTCGTATTTTTCCTTAAGTTGACTGTTTATTTTAGATTTCAATTTTTTTTAATTAGGAACGATTATTTTAAAAGGGTGCTTCAATCCTTTAAAGGCTTCTAAATCGGCACGTAAAGAACCTACTCTTAAATCGGCTTTTATACGCAAAGGTATTTTATTTTTATCTTTTGATACCCAAAGTGTTAAGCTCTCTTCTTCTTTAAAAACCCTGCCAGCCATAACATAGGGTCTAAATTTTAAAGCCTCTATTTTACCAAAATCGGTATCAATATTTTCTGTGCCTAAGTATTGTAATTTAAATCCGTAATTTTCTTCATCAAAAAACATATCGGTGCGTATTTCATCGCCTACTTTTAAGGTGCTTACGTCAATTTTATTACGCAAATAATAATAGGTGGATACCATATCTTGAATGTTTGGTTTGGTATCAAACACTGCTTTTGTTTTTTTCTTTTTGTCGTTTACGTGGGCTTTATTGTTTTTTTGGTCGAAATCAATCTCAATATTTTTAGTATGCCCGCCTTCATCTATATCCCTAATAAATTTATAAGGTAGCAATGTATGTGTATCAAAATAACTTTCGTAGCGGTCTTTTACTTTAAAAAACCATTTAATCATGCCAGAGGTCCAACCTTTTCCAACGACGTGGTAAACATTTTTATCATTAAGTTTGGATTCTTTTACATGCAATGAAGCGTTTCCTGCTTTTAAAAAACCGCTGTAACTCATTTTAAATAGAAACCATTCGCCATCACCAAACGCCGATTCTTGTTGAGCAAAAGCTATTTGTGTAGTTATTATTGTGAATGTTATAAGTAGTATCTTTTTCATTTTATTTGGGTATTTGTAACTAACTTCTTAAAATTATGTGTTACATGATTTATTAAGAATTTGCAATTACTGTTCCAAAAATATAAAAATTACTTGTAAGGTTTATAATTAATAGGAAACCTTAATATTTATTTATTATAAAAATCACACAAAAGCTACCAAAAATGGGATGGCATTTAAAAGACTTAGGTGTTTGTTAAAGTGTGCCTCTGTTGGCCTGTTCTCTTTCTATGGATTCGAAAAGTGCTTTAAAGTTTCCTGCTCCAAAACCACGAGCACCCATACGCTGAATAATTTCGAAGAACAACGTTGGCCTATCTTCTACAGGTTTTGTGAATATTTGCAGTAAATAGCCTTCTTCATCGGCATCAATCATAATACCCAAACTTTTAAGGGTTTCAATATCTTCCCGCAATTCGTGATTGTGTTCGTGCAATCTATCTGGAACCGCTTTATAGTAAGCTTCTGGGGGTGTGGATAAAAATTCGACACCTCTAGCTTTTAACTGGCTTACTGCATTTATAATATCATCGGTTGCTACTGCTATATGCTGAACTCCGGCACCTTCGTAAAAATCGAGATATTCTTCAATTTGTGAACGTTTTTTTCCTTTTGCAGGCTCGTTTATAGGGAATTTGATGCGTCCGTTACCGTTACTCATCACTTTACTCATTAAAGCAGAATATTCGGTATGGATTTGTTTGTCATCAAACGACAAGAAGTTTTCAAATCCCATAACCTCTTCATACCACTTTACCCAAACATTCATTTGTCCCCAACCTACGTTGCCAACCATGTGATCTATAAATTTCAATCCGACAGGTGTTGGATTATAATCGGATTCCCATTTCCTAAAGCCTGGCAAAAAGGTGCCTTTGTAGTTTTTGCGTTCTACAAACATATGTACAGTTTCGCCGTAGGTATAAATACCTGCACGTACGACTTCGCCATGTTCATCGGTTTCAACAATGGGTTCCATATACGATTTGGCACCTCTACTTGTCGTTTCGTGGTATGCTTTTCTGGCATCTTCAACCCAAAGTGCTATTACCTTTACACCATCACCATGTTTTACAATATGGTCGTTTACTGGCGATTTGCTGGTTAATGGTGTGGTTAGTACCAAACGGATCTTATCTTGTTTAAGCACATAACTCACCGTATCTTTTGAGCCGGTTTCCAAGCCTTTATAGGCATGCGATTGAAATCCAAAAGCTGTTTTGTAAAAATGTGCTGCTTGCTTCGCGTTGCCTACATAGAATTCTACATAGTCGGTTCCTAAAAGGGGCAAAAAATCTTGTGCGCCTTTAAATATTTTTTCTAAACCGTAGTTTACTGATTTTATGTTTTTACTCATTCTTTTGAACGTTTATTTGTTTATTCGTTGATGTGTTCATTTGATAACAAATTGTATGTTCTAGCCCTGATTGAAGCGACATCCTTTTGCTTTTTCAGCAAAAGATATAGAGAAAAGCAGGAAATTGCTTCTAAAAATTTTAATGTTCCAACCACGATTTATGATAGTCCTCATCGGCTATTTTTATACCTTCTTCGGTAACCATTAGGGGTTTAAAAGTGTCTATCATAACTGCTAATTCATCGGTTTTGGTTTTTCCTACACTACGTTCGGCTGCTCCTGGATGCGGTCCATGCGGAATACCGGCTGGATGTAACGAAATATGTCCCTGCTCAACATCGTTCCTACTCATAAAATCGCCATCTACGTAATATAGCACCTCATCGCTATCTATATTGCTGTGATTGTATGGTGCTGGAATGGATAATGGGTGATAGTCGTACAGCCTAGGCACAAAACTACACACCACAAAAGCATCGGTTTCAAAAGTTTGGTGTACTGGCGGTGGTTGGTGAATACGCCCTGTTATGGGTTCGAAATTATGAATTGAAAATGCATACGGATAGTTATAGCCATCATACCCAACCACATCAAACGGATGCGACGCATACACCATTTCGATGATATCGTCTTGCTTTTTTACTTTAATTAAAAAGTTACCTGTTTCGTTGTAGGTTTCTAATTCTTGTGGGCGACGCATATCGCGTTCGCAATAGGGTGCATGTTCCAAAAGTTGCCCAAACCAATTTCGGTAACGTTTTGGGGTATAAATGGGGCGGCGGGATTCGACTATAAATAATCGGTTATCTTCGGAATCAAAATCTATTTTATAAATGACACCTCTTGGTACTAATAAATAATCACCATATTTAAAATCGATATTTCCTAAATGGGTTCTTAATTTACCTGAACCTTTATGAATAAAAATCAGTTCGTCGGCGTCGGCGTTTTTATAAAAATAATCTTGTGTTGATTGTTTTGGTGCTGCTAAAACAATTGCACAGTCTTTATTAACTAAAACGGTTTTTCGGCTTTCTAAATAATCTTGTTCTGGTTTTACTTTGAAGCCTTTAAAACGATATGATTGTATATTATTTGCTTTTGCAATTTTTGGAGAAACGCTGTACTGTTTTTTTATTTCTTTTACTTGTGTTGGTCGCTGTTCATGGTAGCTATTTGTATACATGCCATCGAAACCAATGGTGCCAAATAACTGCTCGTAATACAAACTGCCATCTGGTTTTCTAAATTGCGTATGGCGCTTAGGTGGAATGTTTCCTAATTTATGATAAAAAGGCATACTGATAAGTTTTAAAAGTTAAAAAGTTGAAAGTTGCCCTAAAACTATACTAGGGCAGCAACAAACTAAAAATCAATTATATAAAGATACGATAAAGTATGCTTATTCAGGATTTCTCTTGATAAGGAAGTGTAGAAATAATAATAAGTCTTGCCAAAAAAGTTGCATAACTTAACAAATATAATTATTTATTGTAATAAAACCTTAAGATTTCCGAGAAAGCAAAAATGGTACAGGGCATTCGCATTTAAAATTTTTACCGCAGATTTGCAGATTACCTAAAATGTTAAAAATCTGCGAATTTGCGGTAAAATGTCACCGATTAATTTCGCAAGCTAACCTTGCAGGTTTAGTCTGCAAACAAAACCATGGACTTCAAGTCCATAGAAGAGTGGTTTATTTCTGAAATTGGTGCATTTGGCCTGGGTATTAGTACCAAAAACCGACATTAAAAAACCAGTAGCTTCTACCTTGTTCTGGCGAGTAACTGTATTTTGCTTGGATGGGACCAACAAACGTTTCAATGGCGTAACCTAAAGCATAACCTCTATAATCGGGAAGTGTAAACCATTCGCCAGTTTCAAAAATATTATCTTCTACATTTGCCCAGTTACCTTCTAAGGTTATGTGATGCTTTTTAAATATTTGATAATCGGCAGTTAAAGATGCTTTTACAAAACTATTCCCCGTAAGGGAAATAAAATCGTATCCTACAAACGGAATAAAATTATTTATTAAGTTATAGCCATTTCCTCCTAACGCAAAATCTAAAGTCCTTGTTGATTTATCGCCTATTTTAAACCCGCCACCAGTTTGTAAATTAAATGCTAATTTATTAGAAACACTAAAGGCATAACCCATATTGGCTTTAGCTATTGAAAAATTATCGAAGCTTTCATTAAAACTTGATGCAAATAGGTACATGTGTAAATCGCCATTAAAATACACGCCTTTTTTTGGGAAATATTTATTATCGTAAGTGTCTAGCTTTAACCCACCAAAAACACTTAAATAATCGGTACTTTCAAATACAAATTCGTTGGTTTCGTTATTTGTTGCAAGGGTTTCGGTTTTTACTTCTAATCGTTTATGCTCTAATCCAGCACTTAGCGCAAAATCTTTTCTAAACAAGGTTTGCAAATAAATTTGATTGGTTTGATCTTGTAATTTAGCATCTATTTTATTTAACCCGGAACCGGATATTTGAGCATCGTCTAGCAGTAGTTTTGCGTTAATATCTTTATTAAATTGATTGTATCTGGATTTTAACCCAATACTCCAGTAAAAGCCTTTATCTATAAAATATTCAAGATTGTAACGTACATTATCACCTAAAATAATATCTAATGAAGCCACATCGTTATCAAAGAGCCAGCGTTTTTTCGTTAGATTAACTAATGCCGCACTTTTATATAAATCATCAAAATGCAATCCTAATTTTAAAAAGCTCGTGATTTTAGTTTCTACCAAATTTGCTGTTAAATTGTAGCCTTCTTTATTTTCGCTATTTTTTAATTTATATTCAAACGAATCAAAGTTATTAGTGGCAATTAAATTGTTAATACCGCTATTAAAATAATCATAACTAATTTTTTCATTGGTTTTTAATCTTAGTTTTCCTAAAATATAAGCTCTAGTGTATTGTTTATTTCCTTTTATAACAATGTTGTTAATTATAATACTGTCTTTAGCTTTGCTATTAATTTTAGATTTGATTTCAGAAGAATTTTTATCGGTTAATTTTTTTAAAGCATCCATTTTTGCAATGGTGGCTTGTTTACCGCTTTCAATAATTTTTGAACCTTCGCTAAATGATATCACAGAATACTCTTTAATGTCTGGTTTAATATAGATATCGGTTTTTTTAACTTTCAATTTCATGTCATTAATAGTTCTGAAATTGTTTATTTGAACCAATACATCTGGAGCCGATGTTAGCTCTTCTCTGCTAGCCAAACCATCTTGTACATCTACACCAATAATGATATCCATTCCTTTAGCACGTAGCCCATCAATTGGATAATTATTTACGACACCACCATCAATTAACATTTGTCCATCTATAATAACTGGTTGAAATAAAGTTGGTAATGCGCCACTTGCCATAATAGATTGTGCTAAGTTGCCTGAATCCAACATGACGGCTTGTCCTGTTTCAATATCGGTAGCTATACAGAAAAATGGTATGGGCAATTTACTAAAGTCATTTATTTCGCTAACATGCAGCGTGAGTTTTGAAAATAAGGCATAGGTATTCTGACCCCGGGATAGTGCCGATGGTAACTTAATTTTAAAATTCTCAAACGGGAGTGTTACTGCATATTTTTCAGAGTTATCACGTTCATAAAAGGCTTTGGACGCTCTTGGCAAATCGTCGTTTATTAACGTATCAAAATCAATTTCATTAAAGATAGAATCAAGTTGTTTGCCTGTATACCCAGAAGCATAAAGTGAACCAATAATGGCTCCCATACTGGTGCCTGCAACATAATCTATTTTTACGCCCAGACTATCTATAACCTTTAACACGCCAATGTGCGCCAATCCTTTTGCCCCACCGCCACTTAAAACCAATCCAATTTTGACATCATCTTTTTCTGTGTTTTGAGAATACCCCTCAAAACATAAAATAAAAATAAGACATGTTAAAAAATACTTCATTTGGTGATTTTTATTATTTGTTAATGGTCAAATGGAACATCTACATCCTCATTAATTAAGAATTCGAATCTGGAATGTTTCATTTAGTATGGTAATAATTATAAATTTTTTCGGCTCTAGACACACCAACAACAGGCTCTAACTCATCTAACTTTGCATTGGCAACACGCTTCGCAGATTTAAAATGCTTTAGCAGATCTACAATTGTTTTTTCACCAATGCCCGGAATTGTTTCCAATTCAGTATTTAACGCACTTTTGCTTCGTTTATTTCTATGGTGTTCTATACCAAAACGATGTGCTTCGTTACGTAATTGTTGTATGACTTTTAGAGTTTCGCTTTTCTTATCTAAATATAGTGGAATTGGATCGTTTGGGTAAAATAATTCTTCTAAACGTTTTGCAATTCCGATGATTGCTATTTTTCCTCTTAATTCTAAAGCATCTAGGCTTTTTAAAGCAGATGATAATTGTCCTTTGCCACCATCGATGATAATGAGTTGTGGCAAGGATTGTTCTTCATCCAGCATCCGTTTGTAACGACGGTAAACAACTTCTTCCATCGAAGCAAAATCATCTGGGCCAACGACCGTTTTTATATTAAAATGCCTATAATCCTTTTTGCTTGGCTTCCCGTTTCTAAAAACCACACATGCCGCAACGGGGTTGGTGCCTTGAATATTCGAGTTATCAAAACACTCTATATGTCGTGGCTCTTCATGCAACCTTAAATCAGCTTTCATTTGTGCCATAATTCTATTGGTATGCCTATCGGGATCCACAATTTTATCTTGTTTAAAACGCTCCATGCGGTAATATTTGGCGTTTCTAAGTGATAAGTCCAATATGTGTTTTTTATCGCCCAATTGTGGCACAGTTACCTTGATGCCTTCACCCAATTCAACTTTAAAAGGTACATAAATTTCTTTTGATGTGGAATGAAAACGCTGACGGATTTCGGTAATTGCTAACTCTAATAACTCTACGTCGGTTTCGTCTAATTTCTTCTTGATTTCTAAAGTATGCGAACGGATAATAGACCCGTAAGATAGCTGTAGAAAATTGACATATCCATAACTTTCGTCACTCATTATTGAAAACACATCTACATTGCTGATTTTAGGGTTTACAATGGTAGATTTGGCTTGGTAGTTTTCAAGAATTTCGATTTTTTCCTTAATTTTTTGAGCTTCTTCAAAACGCATGTCTTCAGCAAGTCGTTTCATTTGGGTTTTAAACTGAGACAGGGAATCTTTGAAATTTCCTTTTAAAATTTCTTTGATATCCTTAATATTTTTACTGTATGCTTCTTCCGTTTCAAAACCTTCACAAGGGCCTTTACAGTTTCCTAAATGGTATTCCAAACACACTTTGTATTTGCCTGCTTCAATTTTGCTTTCAGATAAATCATAATTGCAATTCCGAAGCGGATACAAGCCTTTTATTAAATCTAACAGCGTGTGAACTGTTTTCATACTGGTATACGGCCCAAAATAATCGCTGCCATCTTTAAAAATCCTGCGGGTAGAAAACACTCTGGGGAAACGTTCGTTTTTTATACAAATCCAAGGGTACGATTTGTCGTCTTTCAACATCACATTATACTTGGGTTGATACTTTTTAATTAGGTTGTTTTCAAGTAGCAAGGCATCCGTTTCGGTATCAACGACAATATGTTTTATGGTAGCGATTTTTTTTACCAATACACGTGTTTTCCCATTATCGTGTGTTTTGGTAAAATAACTACCAACCCGTTTCTTTAAATTTTTGGCTTTTCCAACGTAAATAATCGTGCCTTCAGCATCATAATACTGGTACACACCTGGTTGATTTGGTAAGGTTTGTAATTGTATTTCTAAGGTAGGTTTATCCATCAACGTAAAGGTAATTATTTTAATTTTTTATTGATAAAATACACTTGTATAAATCTGTTAAACTTTTGAAGCTACACAACTATTCGTTACATTGCAGCACATTTTAAAACCATAAAATGAATAAGAAAATAATTGGTAGGGTTGATAAAATAGATTTTCCTAAATTAGGTCTGTTTAATATTGACGTTAAAATTGATACCGGTGCTTACACCTCTACCATTCATTATTCTGAAATTATTGAAGAAAACAATACCTTACGATGTGTTTTTAACAGCGAAAAACATCAAAATTTCGGTAAAACTGAAATTGTTTTTGAGGAGTATACCAGTACCGTTGTTAAAAGCAGTAACGGATTAAAAGAAAATCGATATAAAATAAAATCTGAAGTCATATTTTTTGGAAAAACGTACAAGATTAGCCTAACTTTAAGCACACGCAGCGATATGCGATTTCCTGTTTTAATCGGCAGGCAATTTTTAAAACGAAAATTTATGGTTGATGTAGATTTAGAAAATGTTTCTTACAACTTAAAACCCTTATGAATATAGTCATTTTATCTAGAAACTCAAATCTATATTCCACCGACAGACTTGTTGAAGAAGGAGAAAAAAGAGGTCATAAAATAGAAGTTATAGATCCTTTAAAATGTGATATCATTATTGAAAAGGAAAAACCAACCATTTATTATAAGGATCGTTATTTGGATTATGTAGATGCGGTTATTCCAAGAATTGGTGCTTCTATCACATTTTATGGTTGTGCTGTGGTACGTCAATTTGAAATGATGAATGTGTTTACCATTGCTACTTCAGATGCCATACAGCGTTCAAGGGATAAGTTGAGAAGCTTACAACGCTTAAGCAAGGCAGGAATAGGTATGCCAAAAACCGTTTTCACCAACTATTCACGCGATGTTGAAGAAGTTATTGAACACGTTGGTGGCGTTCCCGTTATTATAAAATTGCTAGAAGGTACTCAAGGTTTAGGGGTGGTTTTAGCTGAAACAAAAAATGCTGCTGAATCTGTTTTAGAAGCTTTTAATGGTCTGGAAGCACGCGTTATTGTGCAAGAGTTTATAAAAGAAGCTAAGGGAGCCGATTTGCGTGCTTTAATTGTTGACGGACAGGTTGTGGGCGCTATGAAACGTCAAGGGAAAGAAGGGGAGTTCCGTTCAAACTTACACCGTGGTGGTTCTGCAAACATCATCAAATTAAGTGAAGCCGAATTACGCTTAGCTACCAACGCCTCTCGGGTACTTAAACTCCCTGTTTGTGGGGTTGATATGCTGCAATCGGCACGAGGACCATTGCTTTTAGAAGTAAATTCTACCCCTGGTTTAGAAGGTATTGAGGAAGCCACTGGAAAAAATATTGCTAAAAGTATTATTACCTATATAGAACGCAATAAACGTCGTTAAGCATGACATTAGTAAACAATATTTTAACCATTCTTGATACAAAAATATATCCTGGAGAAAGCAAGGAGATTGATTTTGATGTTGCCAATCTGCATACCTCTTCATCAGTAAACGTTCCCATTATTATTGAACGTGCTAAAAAGCCAGGGCCTATTGTATTATTTACAGCTGGTATTCATGGCGACGAAGTTAATGGTGTTGAAATTGTAAGACAACTTATAGCCAATGGTATTAATAAACCTAAAATTGGCACTATTATTTGTATGCCTGTTATTAATATTTTCGGCTTTATAAACTTAAAACGCGAATTTCCCGATGGCAGGGATTTAAATAGGGTATTTCCGGGTACTGTTGATGGCTCGTTGGCCAGTAGAGTTGCCCATAAATTAGTACACGGTGTGGTGCCTTGCGTGGATTGCATTATTGATTTCCATACAGGTGGTTCGGGGAGGTTTAATGCACCGCAAATACGGATAAGTAAAGAAAACAGACATCTAAACGAACTGGCTAAAGTGTTTGCGGCACCTTTTGTATTATACTCTAAAAATTTAAATAAATCGTTTAGAAATACCTGTTATAAACTAGGTAAATCCATGTTGCTTTTTGAAGGTGGCAAATCGTTTCACATCGATGAGAATATCACCAACCAAGGTGTTAATGGAGCTAAACGGGTTTTGAAACATTTAGGGATGTTAAACGCCAATTCTAAAGTAACAAAACCAAAAAAAGACACGGTATTCATTAACGAAAGCCGATGGCAACGTGCCAGTTTTTCGGGTATGTTTAGAGCGACCATTGCTATTGGAAGCCATGTTAAAAAAGGGGATGTTTTAGGATACATTACAGATCCTTACGGCAAATTAAACCAAGCCGTAAAAGCGCCAAATTCCGGTTATATTATTAATGTGAACGAATTGCCTATCGTGTATCAAGGGGATGCGCTTTTCCATATTTCAACAAAACTTAAACGTTAAAAATATGCTTAAAGCCGAATTACGAAAAAAATATAAAACCCTTCGTAGTGCCATGTCGGCAAATCAAATTGACAATTTAAGTATGGCAATAGCCAATCAACTTTTAAAATTACCTATTTGGGAGCATTCGTTCTACCATATTTTTTTATCCATTGAAGAACAAAAAGAAGTAAATACCGATTATATTTTGAATATTTTATCGGGTAAGGACAAACATATTCTCATTTCTAAAAGTGATTTTGAAACGGGCTTCATGACTCACTTTCTTTTAACCGACAATACCATTATTAAAAAGAACAACTATAACATACCCGAACCTGTTGATGGTATTGAGATTTCAAACCATAAAATAGACGTTGTTTTTATACCGCTTTTAGCTTTTGATACCAAAGGAGACCGTGTCGGTTATGGTAAAGGTTTTTACGATCGGTTTTTAGCCGAATGCAAACCCGAAACCATTAAAATTGGGCTATCTTTCTTTGAAGCTGAGGTTGAAGTCGTTGATGTTTTTGAAAGTGATATTAAGTTGGATTACTGTGTGACGCCAAATGAAATTTATAAATTTTAATTTACACAATTCTCGCAATATGTTTCCTTTAAATAATCATCCTGTAATAGTTGAAACGTTACGCCTCCTTTATCAATTGAGTTAAACAATTTGCAATAACGTTCTTTGTTCATATTAATGGCATTTAACATAATGGTTCTATAGTTTGGGTCTTGTGTTAAATCGTTATTAATTAATGTTAAGTTTAAATAATAGAATAACAAATCTTCGTTAATATCTATACTTTTTGCTTTATCTTCCAGTAGTTTGACAGATAAGTCCGTATTTGCATAATAGCTAAAAAATTGGGCTAAACTTAAATAATCATAATCTGATAATGGGAAATTATTATAGTGACTGTTTATAAAAGAAACCGATTTATCCTTGTTCTCATAATCTCTTTCACGCATTAAATTTTCAGCTTTTATTATATGAAAATTTACTAGCATTCTATCAATTAGCGAACTGTGGATTTTATGATTTTTTAAAGCGCTAATTTGGTTTTTGAGTTTTGTCTCTTCAATTGGTATGGCTTTATGACGCCACAATTTTATAGCAATCGCAGTTATATTGTATTTTACTTCGCCGTCTTTTGGTGCCAACTTTTCTAATTCCAACAATTCATTATATACAATTAAAGACAGCCTAATATCTAATGCAGCTCGAAAAGCAGAATTTTTATTAAATATTTTTACAAATTTGGATTGTTTAGGGACCTCCATCTTTTTTAAGAAGTCTGGCTTTATTTCTTTAGTTTTCATTTTTTCGAAAATAGAGTTTTGAATTTCTAAAGCCTCATTTATATCTCCTAATTTTATAGAAGCGTTAAATTTGCCCATCAACTCGTCTGCAGACATATTTACATATTTATCTATCCTTTCTAACTCCAATTCTAAAACTGCTTTTCTGTGGTTTTTTAAAATAGGTTCTAATTCTTCAGAAAGTGCACCGTTTAATTTTCCTTTGATTTGATTTTTTGATAATGCTTTTAAATTTTCGTGTTTTGTTCCTTTTATATCATTCAAAAATTCAACCCAATTTTCAGATGAAGAGACTTCTGTTTGGATGGTTGGCTTTTGAAATGACTGTAATGCCAAAACAATGCTTTTTGCCCTTGATTCCTGAAGTTTTATATTTCGTTCTAAACTTCCTTCAATCGAAGAATACGCTTTAATTTTAATTGCTTTTATATAATAATTTGTCAGCCTTAAGGAATCATAAATGGGCTTAATATCAACCTGTGAATATTCTGCTTTGTTTTTTTGAAATGGTATTTTAAACTTTAATGTTTTATTCCTTATAACAACTTCGTCATCACTAATTGTTTTAATTTGTTTTGGATTATAGGTTAAAGAATCTAAATACATACCCATATCCAATAAATCCCAAGGATAGGATTCTAAATGATAAATCCAATAATATCTACATAAATTATTGTTGCTCAAAAACAATATGTTGAATTCTAATTCTTTATTTAAAAGAGTATTTGGTATGTTTCCTACGTGCACACGGAATAAGTTGTCGCCACTCGATTTTAAATTGCTTTTTAATTTTGAGGTGAAAATAGGCTGAAGTAATTCTCCTTTTATTTGTGGATTTCCAATAATTATTTCATCACAACCATAAATCTCTTTTGAAACGATATCTATTGCAAGTCCATCTTTTGGATTCTTAAATAACTTGTTGAACCAGACTTTATCATTTACTTGAAAATATAAATTGCTTTGTTCCCTTACAATCGAAAATAGAACTTCTTTTGGTTTTTGATTAAATGTTTGAAAACATTGTTGGCATTTTTGATCTCTATCGTTTCCTGGAAAAACAATACCAAAAGTATTTTGAGCTTTAAGTATCGTAAAATTGAAGATTAGAAGAGAGATTACTAAGGGAAGGCTGTACTTATTCAACGGATTTTTTTTGTGCATTTTGAAACATTAAATTAACGCTTCAATTTATGAAAAAAAACTTACTTCTTAGGAAATGCTTTTTTATTCAGTTAATTTGTTCTTTAAGTCCATTCTTTCGTGCAATATTCTTATGACTTCAATTTCATTATTAGAAACGATTTGATAAAAAATAATGTGTTTTCCAATTCTATGGCCTAATAAATCATTCTCAACCTTATCATACTTTCTTCCGATTGTAGAACTTTTAGAAATTTCTCGACAAGCAGACTTTATCATAGCATAATATTTGTCGGCTTGATTTTCCGACCAAGTTTGTGAAGTATAATCCCAAATATCAGAAAGGTCATCAATGGCTTTCTGCCTCAATATGAGTTTAGCCATTCTTTCTTTTTTCAGATTTGAGTTTTGCGAGGTGCTCATCAAAATCAAAGTTTTCCACTCTTGGGCTATTTAATCCTTCTTGAATTGCACTTCTTAGGGCAATAACCTTATTTTCCTCGTCTTCCAGTAGTCGAAGTCCAGCTCTAATTATTTCGCTAACATTTTTATATCTTCCAGTAGAAATTTGGGTTTGGATAAATTCGTCAAAATAATTTCCAAGTGATATAGATGTGTTTTTACTCATTTTCCAATCGTTTTATCAAATTTACCAAAAATTGGTAAAATACACAAATTTGTTCGATTGCTCAAATTACACCCAACTCTTTATATAATGAACTCGTTTAAAAAGAATGAATATGATTATCCTACCAATAAAAGAAAAACAAGATTAATATTATTTTTTTGGAAACGCCTTCTTATTAAAAACAATAAGCATGATAAAGCCCGTGCTTATGGCCACATCGGCAATATTAAAAACAGGCTCAAAAAAATTGAAACGTTTGCCGCCGCCAATAGGGAACCATTCGGGGATATCTAATTCAATCAACGGAAAGTAAAGCATATCTACCACCTTGCCATGCAACAGCGAATCGTAGCCTCCTGCTTCGGGCAAAAATGTAGCTACTTGGCTAAAACTGTCATCAAACAAAACGCCATAAAAGACAGAATCTATAATGTTCCCCAAAGCGCCTGCAAATATGAGGGCGATAGATAGTATCAATATCCTGGGCCCTTTTTTTCTTGTGGCATCGTATAACCAATAGCCAATACCAAAAATGGCAACAATTCTAAACACCGTTAAGAATATTTTGGCAGAACGATCAGAAATAAAAGATGCAAAATCGCTAATTTTTGTTCCCCAAGCCATGCCATCGTTTTCAATAAAATAGATTTGAAACCAGCTAAATACCTCAATGTTTTCCTGAAGTTTAAAATGGGTTTTTATATATATTTTACTTATTTGGTCGATTAGTAAAATAATGATAATTAGAATGGTTGACTTTTTTAACGACATAAATAAATTTACGAATTACGAATTACGATTGACGATTTACCACATAACCTCTTTTGGTTGTTGGTTATCGCTTGAAACACTTTCTAACCTTTTAACCTTATAACTTTCTAACCCTTTAACCCCAAACAAAAAAACGTCTCAAGCCCAGTACGTATCGGGAGAGACGTTTGAATATATGCTTAAATCATATTATTATTGCATGTTTTTTGCTTCAATACTTAAAGTGGCATGAGGTACTAATTTTAAACGCTCTTTAGCAATTAATTTACCAGTAACTCTACATACACCGTACGTTTTGTTTTCTATTCTAATAAGTGCATTTTTTAAATCGCGAATAAACTTTTCTTGTCTAATGGCTAATTGCGAGTTAGACTCTTTACTCATTACTTCACTTCCTTCATCAAAAGCTTTAAAAGTAGGCGACGTATCTTCTGTACCATTACTATGGTCATTCATATATGCACTTTTAATAAGCTCTAAATCATGCTGTGCTTTTACTATTTTTTCTTGTATTAGCGTTTTAAATTCGGCTAAATCAGCATCAGAATATCTTACATTTAAATCTAAACTCATAATTTTAATGTTTTTGTATGTATAATTTGGTATTTACATCATCAAAAGCAATCTCTATACCATTATCTAATTTGTCAATAATTTCGAGGTCTTCGGTTAGTGTTTCAGCTTTAATATACGACATATTTGTATTTATAGCCGTTACAATATAAGCATCATTTTGCAATTTAACATCTATTCTATCGGTTACTTCAAATCCTGAATCCTTACGTAAATTCTGGATACGATTAACAAGTTCTCTGGCAACACCTTCCATTCGTAAATCTTCAGAAATTGTTATATCTAAAGCAACGGTTAAATTGCCTTCGTTTGCAACCAACCAACCTTCAATATCTTGTGATGTAATTTCTACATCGTCTAGGGTTAAAGTTATATTTTTTCCGTTAACTTCAATATCTAAAACACCATTTTGTTCTATTTTGTTAATATCTTCTGCCGAAAAGTTAGTAACTTCAGATGCAATGGCTTTCATTTCCTTTCCAAAACGGGGTCCCAAGGTTTTAAAGTTGGGTTTTATTTGTTTTACCAATATCTCTGAAGCCTCTTCTAACAGTTCAATTTCCTTGACGTTAACTTCATGTTTTATTAAATCCGAAACAGCTAAAATCTCTTCTTTTTGCTGTTTGTTAGTAACAGGAATCATGATTTTTTGAAGCGGTTGACGCACTTTTATCTTTTCCTTAGCTCTTAACGACAATACTAGTGATGATATTGTTTGTGCCGCTTCCATTTTGCGTTCTAAACTTTTATCAATAAAAGCCGAATTAAACACAGGGAAATTTGCCAAATGAACACTTTCAAAAGACTCTTTATTGGTTGCTGAATTCAAGTCCAAATACAACCTATCCATAAAGAATGGCGCAATTGGCGCACCCAACTTCGCAATGGTTTCCATACACGTATAAAGTGTTTGGTAAGCCGAAATTTTATCTTGTTGGTAATCCCCTTTCCAAAAACGTCTTCTGCTTAAACGTACATACCAGTTACTTAAATAATCTTGTGTAAAATCCGAAATGACCCTAGCTGCCTTTGTTGGCTCATAGTCTGCATAATATGCATCCACTTTCTTAATCAAAGTATGTAATTCTGAAAGGATCCAACGGTCTATTTCTGGGCGTTCATTTACAGGAATATCAGCTTCAGTATACGTGAAATTATCCAGATTTGCATATAGTTGAAAGAACGAATAGGTATTGTAAAGCGTTCCGAAAAATTTACGTTTGACTTCTTCAATACCTTCTAAATCGAATTTTAAATTGTCCCAAGGGTTGGCATTGGCAATCATGTACCAACGTGTCGCATCTGCCCCGTAAGTTGACAATGTCTCAAAAGGATCGGCAGCATTACCTAAACGCTTGGACATTTTTTGTCCGTTTTTATCTAAAACCAATCCATTGGACACAACGTTTTTATAAGCAACCGAATCGAAAACCATGGTGGCAATGGCATGCAATGTATAAAACCAACCCCGTGTTTGATCGACACCTTCGGCAATAAAATCGGCTGGATACGACGTTCCTTTGTCAATTAACGTTTTGTTTTCAAATGGGTAATGCCATTGTGCATACGGCATGGAGCCTGAATCGAACCAAACATCTATTAAATCGCTTTCGCGTTTCATTGGTTTTCCTGAAGGCGAAACTAATACAATGGTATCTACAATGTTTTTATGCAAATCGATTTTGGCATAGTTTTCTTCGGAATTGTTGCCGACTTCAAAATCTTCAAAAATATCTTTTGAAAGCACACCTGCTGAAACCGCTTTTTGCATTTCGTTTTTTAACTCTTCAACCGAACCGATACATAGTGCTTCCTTGCCGTCTTCGGTTCTCCAGATAGGCAATGGAATGCCCCAATAGCGTGAGCGAGATAAGTTCCAATCGTTAGCGTTTGCCAACCAATTACCAAAACGACCCGTTCCTGTGGCTTTTGGTTTCCAGTTAATGGTTTCGTTAAGCTGGAACATACGTTCCTTAACATCGGTTACTTTAATAAACCAAGAATCTAAGGGGTAATAAAGAATGGGTTTATCGGTTCTCCAACAATTGGGATAACTGTGTTTGTATTTTTCAACCTTAAAGGCTTTGTTTTCTTCTTTTAATTTAATGGCGATCTCCACATCTACTGAGCGCTCTGGGGCTTCACCATCGTTGTAATATTCATTTTTTACGTATTTACCGGCATATTCGCCCATTTCTGGTCTGAATTTGCCTTGTAAATCCACCAATGGTACTAAATTACCATAGTCATCTTTTACCAACATAGGTGGTACTTCTGGCACGGCTTCTTTGGCAACTTTAGCATCATCTGCACCAAATGTTGGCGCTGTGTGAACAATTCCTGTACCGTCTTCAGTGGTTACGAAATCTCCTGAAATGACTCTAAAAGCGTTTTCCGGATTATCATTTGGAAGCGCGTATGGTAATAATTGCTCGTATTTTATTCCAACTAAATCTTTGCCTAAACAGTCTCCAATAATTCTATATGGAATTTTTTTATCGTCAGCTTTGTAATCTAATAACTCTACTTTTGTTTCAACTTGATTGAATTTTCCTGAAAATTGATAATTAACCAGTTTTTTTGCTAAAACCACACGGATTGGTTCAAACGTGTATTGGTTATAGGTTTCTACCAATACATACTCAATTTTTGGACCAACGGTTAAAGCGGTGTTGCTTGGTAAGGTCCAAGGCGTAGTCGTCCAAGCTAAAAAGTGAACATCGCCTTCATTTTGTAAAAAGTCTGGAAGCGATTCTGGCTTTGCTTTAAACTGCGCCACAACCGTCGTATCCGTTACATCTTGATAAGTCCCAGGTTGGTTTAACTCGTGCGAACTTAATCCGGTTCCTGCTTTTGGGGAATAGGGTTGGATGGTATAACCTTTGTACAACAACTTTTTGTCATAAATCTGTTTTAGCAACCACCAAACGCTTTCCATGTATTTTGGTTCGTAGGTAATGTATGGGTCATCCATATCTACCCAATAACCCATTTTTTCGGTTAGGTCATTCCAAATATCGGTATAGCGCATCACTGCTTTTCTACAAGCTTTGTTATAATCTTCCACCGAAATGGTTTTTCCAATATCTTCTTTGGTAATTCCCAATTCTTTTTCAACGCCTAACTCAATGGGAAGTCCGTGCGTATCCCAACCTGCTTTACGCTTCACTTGATACCCTTTTTGGGTTTTGTAGCGGCAAAAAATATCTTTTATGGCACGTGCCATAACGTGGTGAATCCCCGGAAGTCCGTTTGCTGAAGGTGGCCCTTCAAAAAACACAAACGATTCGTTGTTTTCTCTAGTTGAAACACTTTTTTCAAATATGTTGTTTTCTTGCCAATAGTTAAGAATTTCTTCGGCTACTTTTGGTAAGTCAAGACCTTTATATTCAGGGAATTTAGTACTCATTGTATCAAATTTCATTTCGAGGTGCGAAATTAAGGAATTTTGATAAAATAGCGTGGTTAAATAACTAAAAAACCTTTGATGGATCTCAAATATTGCACAATTAAACTAATGCGCCTTTTTAAATGCTTTTTGAAAACGATTGGCTTTATCTAAAAGTAGCTTCTCTTCTTCTGAATTAACATGTTCTTTTGCAATGACTCTTTTGTTATTAATGTAGATTTTTTTAACAGGTGTGTTTGCCAATTCAGAGGTGATAAAAAACAATTTATTATCTGAAAAATAATAGGTTTCGGTGATTGTTTTATTAGTGATTTCGATGTTTTTTATTTTCGATAATTCTTCACTATTTTCATCAAAAAGTACATAATATTTAAAGGTACCTACGTCTTTAAAACCTTCTTTATCTGTCAAAGCACCTTCTGTTTTGGTTTCTTTTAAATCTTTATTGGCATCAATTTTAGAAACCTTCTTTTCTGTTTCAGCAATAGCTGCATCCGTACTTAAATTTGTTTTAGTACCACAAGAAAAAACGGTTAGTAATAGTATAAGACCTAAATAATTTTTCATTTGTTTGAATTTTTCAATTCATGTGAATTTAGGGTATAAAAAAAGCCTAAACAAATATTTAGACTTTTTTATGAGTGAAGCTAAGTTAATTAACTATTATTTTTTTAGTAATTACCTGACCTGTTTTGGTTTTAAACCACGCCAAATAGGCACCAGTTGCCACATTTGATATCTTTAGCCCATTGTTCAGGGTTTCTTGGGATACATTTTTAAACTCCAATACCGTTTGACCACGCATGTTCACTATGGATAATTTATCGATAGATGTATTTAGCTTTTTACCATATATGGTATTGGTCGCATTTTGATAAAAGATAAAGTTTTCTGAAACCGTAGCTTCTTCGGTACTTAAGCTTTTTTGTTCTGATTGGAATACAATCTCAAATCTTTTATTGAACTTTCCTTGTGTTGAGGTAAATCTATATGCTGTATTTTGGGTTAAATCGAAATATTCGCCCGTTTCATTATCCCTTAAATAAACGTCTTGTTTTTTATCTATATTTTCAAATTCAGTAGCTTTAATCTCAAAGGTGTTATTGCCCGATGATTTAAAGTTCAGGGAAACCACCTTATCGGCTGTAATAGGGCCGTATGCCTGTATATTCATGTTTTTTCCATCTAAATTCAGGTTGAAATCGTTATTGCTGCCTTCATCGCACTCGGCGTCATAGCCATAATCGTAACCATCTGCGGTTGTTTCACTAAAACCTAAAAGCACCTCTCTTCGTATTTTTGGACCTACGATTGAATTGAACTCTAAACGGATTTTCTTCATCCCGGTACTTTGTTGGTCTTTAGGTGGTTTGGTTGTACTTTTGCTTTTTGTTTTTACTGACTTAAAAAAAGTAGCACCATTGTCATAAGTGCCATCGGCATCGGCTTCTTTTATAAATACACGCTGGCTATTGTTAAATACCACCGTTCCGTTTGCTATAATCTCAGTAATAAAACCTTGTCCAACTGGAAGATATTTTGAAGGTGTTATGGTACCGTCTTGAGAACCGTTATTGGCTCCTTCTATTCCCACAAATTGATATGCTCTACAAGAACCTAATTTATTTACTTGGGCATACCCGCCTTTGTATTCATTTAAATAATGGGAGTCTCCAGCCCATTGTTGCCATAATTGCAGTGTACCATCAATAACACCTGCATTGTCGTCAATAAATTTATTGACATCCAAAGCTGATGGGTAGGGGTTCCCAAACAGGTATTCCGTTTTTGATACCGAGGTTATGGATCCAGGACCTCCTACATCGGTAACATTTACTAAAATAGTGCCGTTATTGGGTTTGCCTTCAAATATATATTGTTGCTGTAAACCCGCATTTCCTGTGCCTTTTTGAGTATATCCCACCCCAGAGAGTAATGTTGTGTTTGGATTAAAAGACGCCCAATCCCAATAGGTTATTCCGTTTTTAAAGGTATAGAGCCAATAGGTACTGATTTTGCCCACTTCATTATATGCCGAGGTAAATTGCATATTAAACCCCGTTTCATCCTTAAGCATATTTATCTTAAATGGCGTGTTGTTGGTATTGTTAGTTGCTGTGTTGTTATCGGTGAGGCTTGTTGCGCCTACGGTACCAACTGGCGACGACCAATAGTTGTACCTAAACGCATTGGAAGTGCCTTCTTGACGGCGTAAAATTTTGCCAGTTGCAGAAGTTACTAAATCGCTAGTGGAGGTCTGCAACAATTGCGAATCATCTTTTAAATCTAAGGTACCGTTCAACTCTAAATACCAACTGTTTAGAACTTGATTGCTGCCATGTACCGTTAAGGTTTTGTCTGTATCAATGAATAAGCCAATTGACTTAACAGAATTACTGGTAGTTACGTTATTTTTAATTTGAATAATACTCCAATCTTTATTATTGGCAGCATCTACAATATCCCAAACACTGCCGTATAGCCACGTGTTTGTAGATGTCCAATCACCATCGTCCTTCGATATATAAGGTATAGGAGCAGTTTCATCTTGAAATGTAGTAATGTTATGTAACTTGGTAATTCTATCAAAAGATGAAAAATCGGAAGTACGTGAATTAGAAACAAGAAGACTTAAAGGATAATAGGACAATAAACTTGTCCAAGATATAGTAGCATTAGTAGAAATATCCGTAATGTTTTTATTAATCACTTTACCTTTTACAATGCCATTATTGTTTTCAATTTCCTGATAAACCATACGTTGTATTTGACTATCTGTAAGCACTGTATTAAATACTCTTACTTCGTCTATATCACCTTTAAAGTATTCGCTACCTGAACTGGTCGATCTGCGTCCTATTTCAAAATTACCATTAGAAGAAGCAGAATTAGCTATGGTAGATCCCGTTGCGCCAACATTTACACTTGTTATGAAGGCTCCATCGACATACAGCGTCATAATTCCCGTGGTACTTGAAAAAGTTCCGGTAATATGATGCCATTCGTCGTAGTTAATATTAGTTGATGCTGAAATTGTTTTTAAGGTTGTTGCTGAGGTTTTCAATGTAAAGGAAGGTTTGTTACCATTTTCCAACCATAACCTACAGCCTACATCTTCACCAGCTATGGTCATATTGGTGCTATTTCCAGAATCGGACAGCACCCAAGCCATAATAGTTACATTACTTTCGCCATTAATAAAATTTGGGGTGGTTGCATGATCATCTATCCCATCAAAGTCCAGTTTAGATTCTTCAATAAAGGGGTTTATAACAATATCACCACCACAATTTGCCAAAATCTCTTCGTTAGAGCTTGGTAATGTAACATCTAATAGAATATCAATGCCTTCCGTACAACCGCCACAAACACTATCAAAACCACCACCATCATCTACATCGTAATATAAATGTCCAGTAATAATCCCATTATTACTTAAGATTGCATTATTACGCACCACAAGAAACGATGTTTTATCGTTACCTATTAAACTCACATTGTTTATATCGATATTATTTACAACTAAAATGTCGTCATTATTGAACACACTAGAGCCAAAATTTAAACTACCATCTATAATAATTAACCCGTAGTTAGTATAATCTGCATTTAATGTCATATCTGTGTGAATATATGTTGAACACAAATTTTTCAAACCACTAGAACCTCCAGAACTTAAAGAACCAACCACTTCAAATAAACCACAATTATTAAAAGGCGCATTTATTGTAGCATCTCCTTGTACAATAACTTTAGAATTTTCATAGCTAGTCATAGATGCCTGCCCCCCTAAACTTAAATGGCCTCCGACATTTAGTTGTCCCGCATTATGTACGGTTGCCGCCCCACCAGGAGCAAAATCACCTGGTACGGAGAGAATACCATTGGTACCTATGGTTATGGACAAACCAGCTAACGATGGTGTTGTAGTTGTAAAATTAATTTCTCCAGCAGCTAAAATTTTTGAAGTACTGGTAAAGCCAGTCACAGTCCCCGTATATTGTATACCAGATGCCACATAAAACGTTCCTCTAATATTAAACAAAAAATTACCTGTGTAATTAGCTAAAATACAGATAGATTCACCTGAAGATGAAGAGGTTGGAGCTAATGTTGGCAGTCCCAAAGCATTAACCCAACCTGTAGTAGTATACGAATATGTACAGGTTGCAGGTGCAGTTGGTGGCACAAAGGTATTGCCACTGCAGTTTTGCGCTTCTAGATCAAAAACCAATAACAATCCAATTAGGTTCAAAACTAAATTCAATGTAGGTTTCATAACGTTAATAATTTAGATTAAGGCCGTTAGTTATTCACTTATTTTATGTGAATTCTAATACTACAAATGAATACTTGAGGGGAGTATCACTAATTTAAACAAACCAAATTCATGGCTTACAATGAATTAATAGCACAATATTAGCAATAAATTATTTACTAATCTAAGAAAAAAAGCATTTTTTATCGATTAAGTGTTAGTTATCTTCGTTTAAAAGCAAAAATAACCATTAACACGACACATCAAAAAACTTTAATTAACCAATCATTTATTTTGATAATTAGCTCTTCGTAGGCTAAGATTTTATAGTATCTCTTGTTTGAGGGGCATTTTTACTTTATTTAGAAGACACTTTGGGGCAAAGTAATCTCCAGAGTACTAAATAACTGTCTAAATTTTGGCGTTTTAGTGACGGATTTACACAAAAATTATCATTTAATATTGACTACGCCAAATAAAAAAAGGCTTTTTTGTTAAGCGATTAAAATATCCGTTTAAAAGTAATCTTTTGTAAGATTTTATTTTTGAGAAACATATGAAACCATCATTAAAAACATTAAGATGCTTTCATGCAGTACTTTATCCTAAAAAAACAGTAACCAGATCTTCAATCTTAGAAATTAATTGAATTTTAATGACTGTATTTTTAAGCGCTATTTTATTGTATTTAGACACAAAAATGGTAGAAAATCCTAATTTTTCAGCTTCCAAAATGCGTTGTTCTATGCGTTGAACAGGGCGTATTTCTCCCAAAAGACCAACTTCAGCTGCAAAACAAAAATCTTTTGGCAACGATACATCTTCGTTAGATGACAAAATGGAGGCTACAACCGCTAAGTCTATAGCTGGATCATCAACCGTTATACCGCCTGTAATATTTAAAAACACATCTTTAGCACCCAAACGGAAGCCGGCACGTTTTTCTAAAACAGCTAAAAGCATGTTCAAACGTTTGGCATTAAAACCTGTTGCACTACGTTGCGGTGTGCCGTAAACCGCAGTACTTACCAACGCTTGCACTTCAATCATTAATGGGCGCATACCTTCTAGGGTTGCAGCAATGGCGTTACCTGAAAGTTCTTCATCCTTTTTGGAAATTAAAATTTCAGACGGATTGGAAATCTCACGTAAACCAGACCCTTGCATTTCGTAAATACCCAACTCGTTGGTTGAACCAAAGCGGTTTTTATGCGCTCGTAAAATTCTAAAAACATGGTTGCGGTCGCCTTCAAACTGCAAAACCGTATCGACCATGTGCTCTAAAATTTTAGGACCCGCTATATTGCCGTCTTTTGTTATGTGACCAATGAGCAATACAGGAGTTGCGGTTTCTTTGGCAAATTTGATAAGTTCGGTAGTGCATTCTTTTATTTGAGAGATACTTCCTGAAGACGATTCGATATAATCACTATGAAGTGTTTGGATAGAATCGATAATAACAATATCCGGCTCTAAAGCTTCAATTTGTTTGAAGATATTTTGGGTTTTTGTTTCTGTAAGTATATAACAGTTATTATGCTTTGGATTAATGCGTTCCGCACGCATTTTTATTTGTTTCTGGCTTTCTTCGCCCGAAACATATAAGGTTTTATAGGGCAATTTCAATGAAATTTGAAGGAGTAAAGTGCTTTTTCCAATGCCGGGTTCACCACCTAATAAAGTTAAAGACCCAGATACAATACCACCACCAAGTACGCGATTAAACTCAGCGTCAAACGTATCTAGTCGTGCTTCTTTTGATGTGTCAATATCCTGAATTCGTAAGGGGATAGCGGCTTTTTTTATCGCAGACGTTGGCGATTTCCAATCACTTTTTTCAGGTGTTTGAATGACTTCTTCAACTATGGTGTTCCACGCTTTACAAGCGTTACATTGCCCTTGCCATTTGGCATGTTGCGAACCGCAGTTCTGACAAAAAAAGGTGGTTTTTACTTTTGCCATATTCCTCTTCTAACCTCTCCAAAGAAGAGGAATTCATTCTGTTTTTAAATTTATATTAGTAATTAGTAGCCGAAATCTGCTTTAATGGCATCTGCTTTTTTAAGCATTAAATCTTTAGTAATACCAGCGATTTCATCAAAAGTATAACCTGTCTGATAGGTTCGCATGGCTTTTTTAGATTCGCCAGCTTCTTCGTAAAATCGAGCTAAATAATAATTTCCTAGTAGGGTTTTAGGATATTCATCGCGTGCAATCTTACCTAAAACTTCATAATATTCAAATTTTTGTGTCTTTTCAATAGCTGCCGATATGGCTTTAAAGTCGTTAACAAGAATTTGTTTTTTTATACCAAAAAGCTCATAAATGGTTTTGTACTTTTCTTCAAGATATGCCACTGGCGAGCCTTCTAGTTTTAGAATAGTTTCAGTGTATTCATCTTTACTTATAGGTTGAAAAACTTTAAAGATAGCTTCAATAGCATTTGGAATGGCATGCGTTGGCACCGAATAATGCGATGGTTTTTCAAAATTATTGAACTTATAGAATAGGTTTTTGTTGTCTAATACTGAAATATCGGTGTTTAAAGCATTTGTCATTTTTTTAATTGACGGTGAATCATTATTTGTATTTGCCAAATAGTAAAAAGTTTTAGAAGGCATCTTACCTAGCACTTCTGGAAGATAATCTAGCATTTTAGGTGCCAATTCTGGACTAATAGTTATGTATCCGCTAAATATAGGGTTTGGTTTTAATAAAAAATAATTAATGTAGTTTGCCGTTTCACCATGACCAACAGCGATTCTAAAATTAGCGGTTTTATATTTTTTCTCTAAATAAGGAATAAGTTCTATGCCAATAAATTCGAAAAAGTTAGCACCAGTTTCTATGGGTAACGAATTTTGTTCGGAATACATACAATCATCATAACGTTTATCATATTGATTGATGCCTACTACAATTGCTGCGGGCATATCTTCCCAATACGCGTAGTAATCTACATTTCCAGCTACAGCTTCAAACAAATAATCACCATCCAAAACAATAAATAAAGGATATCTTTTATCCCTATTAGCATCATATCCTCTAGGGAATTGAATTTTTAATTCACGTGTTTCACCAAGTTTTGCAGACTCTATGGTTTCATACTTTACTTGGGCATTCAAACTATTTATTGAGTAAACAACCAATAAAATGGAAAGGAGATGTTTCATTCTATAAAAATGATTTGAGATTTTATGCAAGGTAATAAATTAACCCAATGTTTAAAAACAAAGTTAAAGCTCTATGTGGGGTTTTCTGAAGTTTTATTTCTGTTATAAATAGGAAGAAAAATAAAGGAAAGCACTCCAAAAATAAAAACCATAAGTGTTTGGGAAGACCATATAATCCAACCAAAAGCATAACTAGCGTCTTTTGGCAATCCGAACAAAAGAAAAGCCCCTAAAACTGCTGCTGGATAAAAAAACACACCCCCGTTGGTAGCTGCAATTGTAAAACTTGCAGCAATAAAAGCCACTATTACAGCGCCTAGGGAAGCATTATGCAATTCATTCAAAGCAAAAGAGGTAACATAAAACATCAGGATGTACATAGCCCAAATAAACAGCGTATGGAAAATGAATGACCATTTATATTTCATTTTAAAAATACTTAAAAGACCTTCTGTCAATCCACTTAAAAATGTTTTTATTTTTAAAGCAATTTTAGAATGACTTTTTTTTATATAAATAAACATGGCAGCAATAGAAGCCATTGCCAAAATACCTCCGACGATTAATTTTATTGGTTGAAATGCATTTTCAAGAAGTTCGTAAATAAATTCAAACTGAAAGATAAGTGTTAAAATGATGATACCAAGCATGACAATAAGGTCTGCAATACGCTCAGCCACTATGGTGCCAAAACCTTTTTCAAAAGGCACGTTTTCATAATTGGTAAGAACCGCCGCCCTAAGCACCTCACCAGATCTAGGAATTCCATAGTTTGCTAAATAAGTTATAAATACCGCCATAATACTATTGGGCAACTTTACCTTATAACCCATAGGTTCTAATAAAAACTTCCATCTGTAAGCACGTGACAAATGACTTAAAACCCCTAAAAAAACACCAAGCAGTATGTATGAATAATTGGCACTTTTAAAATAAGGGATAATAGTAGCTATTGGTATTTTTGAAAACATGAACCATCCAAAAACAACAGCTAGTAAAAGAGGAATCAAAATTTTTAGCGCTTTTTTTACAGAATGGCTCAAAAGGATTATTTTAACAAGTTTGTGGCTTCGTCCGGGAAGACTAAAGATGGTTTAAAAACTTTAGCTTCTTCAATATCCATAAAAGCATAAGTGATCAATATTAAAGTGTCGCCGACCGCAACTTTTCTGGCGGCAGCACCATTTAGTGTGATTTCACCACTGTTTCGTGGTCCTGGAATGCAATAGGTTTCTAAACGTTCACCATTGTCGTTATTTACAATTTGAACTTTTTCTCCTTGAATGATATTGGCTGCTTCCATTAAATCTTCATCAATAGTAATACTTCCTATGTAGTTAAGTTCTGCACCGGTGCATTTTACTCTGTGAATTTTAGATTTTACTACTTGTATTTGCATGTGGCAAAGATAATTAATTTAGAGCTATGTTGTCTATTAACCTAATATCATCGGCATACACGGCAATAAACGCTCTATATTTTTTGTTTTTCGTCTTACGGTTTATCGTTTTTAAGGTTGAAGCATCTGCAATAATAAAGTATTCTAACTTTAATAAATCATGGCTTTCAAACTGTTTTTCAACCCATTGCGAGACTTTATTAGCACTTTTTGTGCCAAAATAAGCTTTGGCAGTTGTTAATGTTTTATAAATAAAAGGTGCTGCTTCTTTATAATTTGGTTTTAGTCGGGTGTTGCGGGAACTCATTGCTAAACCAGACGCTTCTCTAGATATAGGACATGGTACAATGTTGACTGGAATATGATATTTTTCAACTAACTTTTTTATAATAGCTAATTGCTGAAAATCTTTTTCACCAAAATAAGCATTGTCGGGTTTTATAATGCTGAACAGGCGTTTTACGATGGTTCCCACACCATCAAAATGCCCGGTTCTAAATTTGCCTTCCATTTCAAACTCCAAGCCATCAAACTCAAAGGTTTCAGAGATTGTGTTTCCTTCGTATATGTCATCAATAGAAGGTGCGTAAACTAAAATAGCATCTTTATTTATAGAACTAAGTAATTCTATATCCCGCTCTAATGTTCTGGGATATTTTATTAAATCTTCTTTATTGTCAAATTGTGTTGGATTAACAAAAATACTAACTACAACCTTGTCATTGTTTTTTAATGCTTTTTTTACCAAAGCTAAGTGCCCTTTATGCAATGCACCCATGGTTGGAACCAATCCTAAAGTTTGATTTTTTTCTTTAAAAGCATCAATTGCAGCTATAATTTGTTGTTTTTCTGTGTAAACCTTCACTTTTTAATATAAAATTAACGGGTGCAAACTTAAGATTTTACAATCAATCTGCATAAATTTTTGTACTTTTGCGTGTTTTTTATTTCGATTTTTCGAAAGAAACACATTTATACAACAGGTATTTTCAAATTTCTTACACAAGAAATGATTAATAGCGGGTTGTATAAAATCTATAAAAAGCAATAAATACTAACACATGAAAGATAAGAGGATATTATATGTATCATCTGAAGTAGTGCCTTATTTACCAGAAACCGAAATTTCTTCAATGTCTTTTGAAGCGCCAAGATTGGTGAATCAACAAGGTGGTCAAATTAGGATTTTCATGCCTCGATACGGCAATATAAACGAACGAAGACATCAATTACACGAAGTTATTAGACTTTCTGGAATAAATTTAGTGATAAACGATTTAGATATGCCGCTTATTATTAAAGTAGCGTCTATTCCCAAAGAGCGCATTCAAGTTTATTTTATTGATAATGATGAATACTTTAAAAGAAAAGCAACCCTAACAGATGAAGATGGCAATTTATTTGCCGATAACGACGAGCGTGCTATCTTTTTTGCAAAAGGTGTTATTGAAACGGTTAAGAAATTAAATTGGTCGCCCGATGTTATTCATGTCCATGGGTGGTTAGCCTCTTTATTGCCTATTTACCTTAAAGAATACTACAAAGACGAACCTTTATTTACCGAAAGTAAAATAGTAACTTCAGTATACAATCAAAGTTTTAACAATACGTTAAATAAAGATATGTTTAATAAAGTTAAATTTGACAATCTTAATGAAGATTCTATTAAAGTTCTTGAAGAACCATCCTATGTTAACTTAATGAAAGTTGCTATTGATTATTCGGATGCTTTAATAGTAGGATCGGAAGATATTCCAAAAGAGTTAGAAACCTATTTAAAAGCGTCAAATAAACCCGTTTTAGAATATAAAAGTAAAGATGAATTTGGTGAAGCTTACAAAACATTTTTTAATACCAGCGTTTTAAGCTAATCTATTTACATTCATTTCAATATATATGAAGAAGACCATTAAAGCCCTTAAATTCCCTGTTGTTTTTTTATTTACTTTTTCATCTTTTATTGCTTGCGATAAAGATTTTTCGGTGGTAGAAAGCGATGTGCTTGGAGATAAAAATTTAAATTTTGGAACAGATGTAGATAGCCTTCAAATTGCTGCCTATAATAAAAAACTTGAAGCTATTCAAATTAATGGCTTATCTTCAAATCTGTTAGGTGTTTATAACGACCTCGCTTATGGGCAAACCATAGCAAGTATTATAACGCAAATAACACCAACTACCTTTAGTCCAGATTTTGGTGAGAACACCGTAATTGACTCTGTTGTTTTAACCATTCCATATTTTAGTAGAATAACAGGAACAGATACCGATGGTAATACTACTTATACTATTTTAGATTCTTTATATGGTAAAAAATCAAATAAAAGTATTAAACCTTTTAAATTGACCATTTATCAAAATAATTATTTCTTAAGGGATTTTGACCCAAGCGCAAGCTTGGATCAAAGACAAAAATACTATTCAAAAGCAGACAGAAGCATCAACGCTACCGATAATTTTGCATTAAATGGTACGTCTGTTATAAATTTTGATGAGCATAAAGGGGCTACTGTTTACTCAAAGCTATCGTTTACACCTAATAGTAATCCTGTTAAAACCACTACAGATAAAGGAACTGATGAAGCAGTTACAACCCGATCTGCACCCGCTTTAAGAGAAAAATTAGATGCTTCGTTTTGGGAAACTGCCATATTAGATAGAGAAGATGATGTCGTATTAAGTAGTGCTAGCGAATTTAATAACTATTTTAGAGGGCTGTATTTTAAAGCTGAAGCTATTGGTGCTGATGGTAGTATGGTTTTATTAAATTTAGCATCTACCAATGCCAATATTACCATTTATTACTCCAAAGATTCTACTGTTGAAGGTGAAAGAACACAAGCGACCTATGTATTAAACTTTACTGGAAATATTTTAAACACCTTTATTAATGACTATAGTTCTGTGCCATTACAAGATGGCGACGAAACTTTAGGTGACGAAACACTTTATTTAAAGGGTGCCGAAGGCTCTATGGCTGTTGTGGATTTGTTTAGCGGTGACAATGCTTTAGAAGATTTTTTAAACAGTTACAGAGTGCCTCTTGGTAACGGAGAATACAAAAAAGACAGTAATGGCAACTACATTTTAAAACGTTTAATAAACGATGCCCAATTACTTGTTTATGAAGACGACTTAATGCCCACCTATGGCGTAGATGAAAAAGGGAACGCTTATCATAAGTATGATAGAATTTACGCATACGACCTAGAAAATAATATCCCGCTTATTGATTATAATTACGATCCCAGTAAAGGAAATACTGCTTCGCCTTACAATTCTACATTTTTTCATTTAGGGCAACGTAAAACCGATGACACAGATGCGGTAAAATACAAAATTCATTTAACCGAGCATTTAAATAATATTTTACTTAGAGATTCAACCAACACCAAAATAGGATTGGTATTATCTAGTAATGTAAATGTAGTTAATAACGCTAAAATTTTAAATAGTGCGGGTGATGTTACCAATGTACCAGCTACATCTATAATCACCCCAAGAGGTACTATTTTACATGGAACCAATTCAGCAGTTCCTGATAACAGAAAAATGAAATTAAAGATATTTTTTACGGAGCCTAAATAAATTCATCTACATAGTAAAGTTACTTCTTGTTAAATAAAATTGAACTTTATCGTATAAAATAAGGACTTCATATAATAATTATCTTTCATTAGTATTTATTTTACATATTTGCTTTTTAATTAGAACCCAAGAAATCAAAAAAATAAATTATGTGTGGAATTGTAGGATATATAGGAACTAGAGAGGCTTACCCAATTATAATTGAAGGCCTCAAGCGATTAGAATATAGAGGTTATGACAGTGCAGGGATCGCACTTTTTGATGGCACCGACCTTAAAGTTTGTAAAACAAAAGGTAAGGTTTCAGATTTAGAAGCGCGTTCAGATAAAGAAATAACAAAACATGGCAATTTAGGTATTGGGCATACAAGATGGGCAACCCATGGTGTTCCCAACGATGTTAACTCGCACCCACACCTTTCAAATTCTGGCGATTTAGTTATTATTCATAATGGTATTATTGAAAATTACGAATCTTTAAAGCAAGAATTGATTTCTAGAGGGTTTACATTTAAATCGGATACAGATACCGAAGTTTTAATAAATTTAATTGAAGACGTAAAAAATCAAGAAAACGTAAAGCTTGGTAAAGCAGTACAAATTGCACTAAATCAAGTTGTTGGTGCGTATGCCATTGCCGTTTTTGATAAAACCAAACCAGAAGAAATTGTTATTGCCCGTTTAGGAAGTCCATTAGCAGTAGGCGTTGGTGAAGACGAATTTTTTATTGCAAGTGATGCCTCTCCTTTTTTAGAATATACCAAAAATGCCATCTATTTAGAAGATGAAGAAATGGCTATTATTAGATTTCATAAAGGCATAAAAGTTAGAAAAATTAAAGATGATTCTATCGTGCCAGCCTATGTTCAAGAACTTCAAATGAATCTTGAGCAAATTGAAAAAGGTGGATACGAGCATTTTATGCTGAAGGAGATCCACGAACAACCAAAAGCCATTACAGATACTTACAGAGGACGTCTTTTAAGAAACGAAGCCATTATAAAAATGGCAGGTGTTGAAGATAACATGAAAAAATTCCTCAATGCCAACCGTATCATAATTGTAGCTTGTGGTACCTCATGGCATGCCGGTTTAGTAGCAGAATACATTTTTGAAGATTTAGCAAGAATCCCTGTTGAAGTTGAATACGCTTCAGAGTTTAGATATAGAAACCCTGTAATTACTGAAAATGATGTTGTAATCGCCATTTCACAATCTGGAGAAACCGCCGATACCTTAGCAGCTATAAAATTAGCAAAATCCAAAGGCGCCTTTGTTTTTGGAGTTTGTAATGTTGTAGGTTCATCTATTGCCAGAGAAACCGATGCTGGAGCTTATACACATGCGGGGCCGGAAATTGGTGTGGCTTCAACAAAAGCTTTTACAACGCAAATAACGGTTTTAACTTTAATGGCGTTGCGTTTAGCAAGAGCGAAAGGCACTATTAGTAGTTCAGACTTCAGACAACATTTATTGGAATTAGAATTAATTCCTAAAAAAGTAGAACAAGCATTAGAATCGGATGCACATATTAGAATGATTGCTGATATTTACAAAGACTCTCGTAATTGTTTATACTTGGGAAGAGGCTTTAATTTTCCAGTAGCATTAGAAGGTGCTTTAAAATTAAAAGAGATTTCTTATATACACGCTGAAGGTTACCCTGCTGCCGAAATGAAACATGGTCCTATTGCTCTAATTGACGAAAACATGCCTATTGTTGTTATCGCAACCAGGAAAGGACATTATGAAAAAGTAGTAAGTAACATTCAGGAAATAAAATCAAGAAAAGGAAAAATCATAGGTATTGTTACCGAAGGTGATACTCAGGTTAGAGATCTTGCAGACCACGTTATTGAAGTTCCTGACACTTTAGAATCTTTATCTCCGTTATTAACTACTATTCCGCTTCAACTATTATCATACCATATAGCGGTATTATTAGGTAAAAATGTAGATCAACCACGTAACTTAGCTAAATCTGTTACTGTAGAGTAGTTTTACAGAGACTCTCTGAATCACTTTACGGTTTGTAATAGAAAACGTCATGATTAATATTAATCATGACGTTTTCTCGTTTATTAGGGTTTTTATTAGGTATAAAGCAGCGAATGTTCCTATTTTTTGTTAAATTTTACTATGCACGCATAATTTTTTTGTATTTTTATTCTTAAGTACTATATATTTTTTTATATTGTTGAGATAAAACTAAAACTAATTTAATACTAAATGAAGACAATCCTCCCTTTTTTTCTTTTGTTTTTTTGTGGCTTTGTTAATTCCCAAACGGTAATTACGGGGTCTGTTGTAGATGATAACAATCAACCCATTCCTGGTGCAAATGTTATTGTAGTAGGAACCTCAACAGGTACCGTTACGGATTTTGATGGAAATTTTACATTAACTTTTAGTCAAGCCCCGCCTTTTAGCGTTCGAGCCAGTAGCGTTGGTTTTGAAACAATGACCATACAAGTGACTTCTAATAATCAAAAGTTAAACTTCGTTCTTAAAGAAGGAACTTCATTGGATGAAGTAGTTATTTCTGCTTCAAGAACGCCAGAGCGTATTTTTGAATCGCCAGTTACAGTAGAGCGTTTAGGACTTCAAGAAATTAAAAACACGGCTTCCGCCGATTTTTATGATAGCTTGGAAAACCTGAAAGGGGTCGATATAAACACAAACAGTTTAACTTTCAAGTCTATTAATACGCGTGGTTTCGCAACATTTGCTAATAACCGTTTTATGCAATTGGTTGACGGTATGGATAACTCCTCACCAGCGTTAAATTTTCCTTTAGGAAACTTAGTTGGAATGACTGAAACGGATATTTTAAGTGTTGAATTGCTGCCAGGTGCGTCGTCTGCGCTGTATGGTGCCAATGCCTTTAATGGTATTTTGTTTATGCGAAGCAAGAATCCTTTTGATTATCAAGGTATTAGTACATCCTTAAAAAGAGGTATCACTTCGCAAAAAGCAGCGGGAGACAATCCATATACCGATGTAAGTTTCCGTGCTGCACATAAGTTTAGCAACAAATTTGCAGGTAAAATTAATTTTGGATACCTAAAGGGAACCGATTGGACTGCAACTAGCGAAGTAGATAACGACATGGTTGGTGGCTCTAGAGAAACAAATATAAATTACAATGGTGTAAATGTATATGGCGATGAAGTTTCAACAAATATAAATGGTGTTGCCATAACTTTAGAAGGTCTAGGGATTTTACCCACCGGTGCGAGTGCGCTTGTGCCTTCGGTTAATGTTAGTAGAACAGGTTATAATGAACGCGACTTAACAGACTATAATGCAGAAAGCGTTAAAGCCGACTGGGGATTGTATTATAGACCTTGGGAAAATGATTTTGAAATATCTTATGTAGGCAAAGTCGGTACAGGGTCAACGATATATCAAGGAACCAATAGATACAGTATTAATGGGTTTTTTCAACAACAACATAAACTAGAACTTAAGAATGACAATTTCTTTTTAAGAGGTTACGTGGTTAGTGACAAAGCTGGTGATTCCTACGACATGGTGTTCACAGGTATCAATATTAATAGGGCATGGAAAGACGATCCAACGTGGTTTGGGCAATATGCAGGAACTTATGTGCAAGCTACCCTTGGCGGTGCAACCGATGCCCAAGCACATGCCGCGGCTAGAGCCGTTGCCGAAACAGGGCGTTTTTTGCCTGGTTCTGATGATTTTATAGCTGCTTTCAATAAAAGCATTAGTGATCCAGACTTATCTACGGGATCAAAGTTTCAAGACGCCTCTAAATATTATCATGCCGACGGAAATTATAATTTTAGCCATTTGATAGATGTTGCCGATATTCAAGTGGGTGGTTCTTACAGACAATATAGCTTGAATTCTTCTGGAACTATTTATACCGATAAAGATGGTCCTATTGATTATTCCGAGTTTGGTGTATACACTCAAATCCAAAAAGATTTAGAGCTAACCGAAGCTTTAGAATTAAAGCTAACAGGTTCCATACGATACGATAAATCGGAATTTTTTGATGGCTTCTTTTCTCCAAGAATTTCTGCAGGTTTGACGGTTAATAAAAATCATAATATAAGGGCTTCTGTGCAAACAGGCTTTAGAAATCCAACCACTCAAGATTTATTTATTGGGTTAGATGCGGGTAGAGCCATATTAGTTGGAGCAGCGCCTAGTAATTTAGATCGCTATGTTAGGACTTTTAATGTTAGTGGTGGCGGCCAACTTTTAGGACAACCAGCTACCATTACACAAACCGGTCGGGTGGCTTATGAAAACTCATATACAAGAAATGCTTTGGAAACACTTCAAGCAACTGGAAATCCCGCTGTTTTAGCAGACCCCGATGCCATTGCAAACCCAAGTTTGGTAAAACCAGAACAAGTGTCCTCGGCAGAAGTGGGTTACAGAGGAAAGTTAAACAAAGTAATTATAGATTTTAGTGCTTATTATAATAAATATAAAGATTTTATTTCTCAAGAAGTTGTGGTAGCACCTTATTATGGTAGCGTTGGAGATAACACCTTATCGGTTGCTGCAATAGCAAATGGGGACTACCAAGTATATAGCACATATACTAACTCACCTGCAGATGTAAACTCATACGGCGCTTCCATTGGATTGTCAACTAAAGTATTTGGGGATTTTGATTTAAGCGGCAGTTATACCTATGCTAAATTAGATTTTGATCAAGCGAAATACCCGGATTTTACAACAAACTTTAATACGCCCGAGCATAAATTTAAGGCCTCTTTTGGCAATACGGAATTGTTTAAAAACTTCGGCTTTAATGTATCTTATAGATTTAGTGACGATTATTTTTGGGAAGCAACATTTGGCAATGGTGTTGTGCCAGAATTCCATGTAGTTGATGCCCAAATTAACTTATTAGTGCCTAGTATGAAATCCATATTCAAAGCAGGTGCTACAAACCTAACAGGAAAAGAATACTATACCGCATATGGAACAGGCTATATAGGTTCTATGTATTATGTTTCTTGGACAATTAACAACTTATAAAATGAAAACTAAAATAATGAATACAAAATATATATGGCTGTTAATAATCCTATTAGGGTTTACAGCATGTAACGATATTGAAGATGTTAGCAGGCTTGAAGAAGAAGTTGAATTACCTGAGTTAACTGCTGGTTCTGCCGATTTTTCAAACTATGTCGCCATAGGAGCATCGTTTACTTCTGGTTTTACCGATAATGCTTTATTTAAAGCTGCCCAAGAAAATTCATTTCCAAATATATTATCCCAACAATTTGAAAAAGTTGGAGGTGGCACTTTTACACAACCCTTAACAAGTGATAATTATGGTGGTTTAGCAGCAGCAGGTTCGAGATTACCTGGTTTTGACCCAAGATTGGTTTTTGGAGGTGCTGGACCAGTTCCTTTGGAATCTGTAATAGGTCCTGTAACCGTGAGCACAGATATTGCTATAAATAAACCAACAGGTCCTTTTAACAATATGGGCGTTCCTGGTGCTAAAAGTTATCATTTACTGTTTGACGGTTATGGTAATATTGCAAATTTAGCAACTAAAACCGCTAATCCTTACTTTGTAAGAATGGCATCAAGCGCAACAGCTACTGTTTTAGGAGATGCTATGGCACAAAGCCCCACATTTTTTACATTATCAGAAATTGGAGGAAATGATGTTTTAGGGTATGCAATTTCTGGTGGTGATGGTTCAAATACAATAACACCAAGTGCAGGAAATGTTGGTGTAGGCTTTGATGCTACTTTTGGTTATTTAGTTACCACCTTAACGTCAGGTGGCGCAAAAGGCGTAGTAACCAATGTTCCTTATGTAAAAGACCTACCTCATTTTACAACCGTTCCTTATAAGCCTTTAAGTCCAACGAACCCAGCTTTTGGTCCACAAATAGCTACTCTGAATGGTATTTTTGGTCAATTAAATCAGGTGTTTGCTTTTCTTGGAGTTCCAGAACGTTCCATTATTTTTTCTACAACAGCTGCTAGTCCCGTTGTTATAAAGGACGAAAATTTAACAAATTTATCTGCTCAGATTACGGCTGTATTAAATGCAAGTCCAACATTTCCAGCATTTGTACAATCATTTGGTTTACCTGCTCAAGCAGCTCCAAATGTTGCTGCTTTATTTGGACTAACTTACGGACAAGCAAGACAAGCTAAAGAGACAGATTTACTAGTACTTCCAAGTAGTTCGGTAATTGGAACTGTTAATATGGACTCGGTTGCTTTTTTAATGTCCCAAGGTTTACCACAAACTTTAGCAGGTCAATTTTCTGCAGAAGGCATAACACTTCCTTTAGCTGACAAATGGGTTTTGACCCCAGAAGAGCAGCAAGAAATTAAAGATGCGACTGATGCCTATAATGCCACAATTGCATCGGTTGCAAACTCAAACCCTAATGTTGCTTTAGTAGATTTAAATAACATTCTTCAAGAAGCAACAGCCAACGGAGTTGTTTTTGATAATTATACTATGAGAACAAAACTAGTTACAGGCGGAGCAATAGGTTTAGATGGTATACATTTAACAGCAAGAGGCTACGCTTATTTAGCTAATAAATTTCTAGAAAAAATAGATGAAGCTTTTGGTTCGAACTTTATCGCATCAGGGAATGTTGCGAAAGCAGGAGACTATCCAACAAATTATTCTCCAACCTTAAATTAATTTTAAAGAACACCATAAAACGCCTTGAATTTCAAGGCGTTTTTTTATTGTAAAAAAGCTTAAAAAACAACTTTCAATTTAAATTAAAAAAATTATCTTTGCACGCGGAAACTAAAAGTGTTTTCATTCAATTAAAACGCATAATATTAAACATATAAGCAATGTCTAAAGTTACAGGTAAGGTTGCACAGATAGTAGGTCCAGTTATCGATGTTGAATTCGGTGCTGGTTCTGAACTTCCAAAAATTTATGATTCATTAGAAATTAAAAGACCTGACGGTTCTTTATTAGTATTAGAAGTGCAATCTCACATTGGTGAAGATACAGTACGTACTATTGCTATGGACTCATCAGACGGTTTAAGCAGAGGTACTGAAGTTATTGCAACTGGAGCGCCTATACAAATGCCTATTGGCGATGATGTTTACGGACGTTTGTTTAATGTAATTGGAGATGCTATCGATGGTCTTGGAGATTTACCTAAAGCTGGAAATGCTGGGTTGCCAATTCACCGTCAAGCACCTAAATTTGAAGATTTATCAACTTCTACCGAAGTTTTATTTACGGGTATTAAAGTAATCGACTTAATTGAGCCTTATGCAAAAGGAGGTAAAATTGGTTTATTTGGTGGTGCTGGTGTAGGTAAAACAGTACTGATTCAAGAGTTGATTAACAATATTGCAAAAGGACATGGTGGATTATCAGTATTTGCTGGTGTAGGAGAAAGAACTCGTGAAGGAAATGACCTTTTAAGAGAGATGTTAGAGTCTGGAATTATTCGCTATGGTGATGATTTCATGCATTCTATGGAAGAAGGCGGATGGGATTTATCTAAAGTTGATAAATCTAAAATGAAAGAATCTAAAGCGACTTTCGTATTTGGTCAAATGAACGAGCCACCTGGAGCACGTGCACGTGTTGCCTTATCTGGTTTAACAATTGCAGAATATTTCCGTGATGGTGCTGGTGAAGGACAAGGTAAAGACGTACTTTTCTTCGTAGATAACATTTTCCGTTTTACACAAGCGGGTTCTGAGGTATCTGCATTATTAGGCCGTATGCCATCTGCAGTAGGTTACCAACCAACTTTAGCAACCGAGATGGGAGCTATGCAAGAGCGTATTACTTCAACAAAAAGAGGTTCTATTACATCGGTACAAGCGGTTTACGTACCTGCGGATGATTTAACGGATCCTGCGCCTGCAACAACGTTTGCCCACTTAGATGCTACGACTGTATTATCACGTAAAATTGCTGAGTTAGGTATTTATCCTGCGGTAGACCCGTTAGATTCTACTTCTAGAATTTTAACTGCCGATATTTTAGGTAAAGATCATTATGCTTGTGCACAACGTGTGAAAGAGTTGTTACAACGCTACAAAGAATTACAAGATATTATTGCTATTCTTGGTATGGAAGAGCTTTCTGAGGATGATAAATTAGCTGTAGGACGTGCAAGACGTGTGCAACGTTTCTTATCCCAACCTTTTCACGTAGCAGAACAATTTACAGGCATCCCAGGTGTTTTAGTAGACATTAAAGAAACCATTAAAGGATTTAACATGATTATGGATGGTGAATTAGATCACTTACCAGAAGCTGCGTTTAACCTTAAAGGTACTATTGAAGAAGCTATTGAGTCTGGAGAGAAAATGCTAGCTGAGGCGTAAGCCGAAGCTAATGCTGAACTTGTTTCAGTATCCCTTAAATTGAAACTCGAATAAACATTAAAAGACCCTGAAATAAATTCAGGGTATTTAAACAAGTTTAAATATGTATTTAGAAATTGTATCACCAGAAGCTACTTTGTTCAGTTCAGAAGTTGATTCTGTAACGCTTCCTGGTCTTAATGGTGAATTCCAAATATTAAAAGATCACGCATCTATTGTGTCTCTTTTAAAAGAAGGTACTATTAAAATCAATACTCATACACAAAATTTGGTTTTGGATGCGTTACACTCTGAAGTTGTTCCTCGTAAAGACGACCCTAAAGTTTTAACGCTAAAAATCAATTCCGGTACTATTGAAATGAAAGATAATAAAGTAATTGTTTTAGTAGACTAAACATTATCTTATTACTCATATAATATGAAACCGCTTCAACTGAAGCGGTTTTTTTATATGAACCCATCTTGACTTTTTGTTTTTAACCGAAAATGAGATAAAATTTGTATAGATGAGGCGCTTTTTGAAAGGCATAGCAGAGCTAAGTATAAATAAATAAACGAAATATAGACGAATTTTAGCCATTCCTGCCTGCCGGCAGGCAGGTTTTAGGAAATAGAAAAAGTCAAGATGAGTTCTATTTTAAATTGCTACATTTGTTATTATAAATTTTAAATCATTTAATTCATGTCTGATGTTGTATTAAAACTCCATTCTTATTGGGCTTATCTAGTGCTTTTAATTTTAATTATTGCGGTTGTAAATGCATTAATAAAAGTATTAGGGGACAAAGAATACGAAGCTAAAGATTTTAGAATATCGTTATTCACTTTAATAGTATCGCATATTCAATTGCTAATCGGGTTGATATTATATTTTGTGTCTCCTAAATTCGAATTATGGAGTCAATTAGGTGCTGAGGTTATGAAGAATCCACTTGCAAGATTGTATTTGGTAGAACATCCGTTAGTGAATATTATAGCTGTTGCTTTAATTACAATAGGCTATTCAAAACATAAAAAGAAGTTAACTTCAAAAGCAAAATTAAAACCAATAGCTATTTTTTATAGTATTGCTTTAATATTATTTTTATCAAGAATTCCTTGGAGTGTTTGGTTAGCTTAGAAACAAAAAGAGGCTAAAAAGTCCTTTAAATTTAATTTGTCAGGTTGAGCTTGTCGAAACCGATATTGATTAACAGTAAGTTAAAATATTTTGATAAGCTCCGATATGACATAGAATTAGACTTTTTAGCCTCTTTTTGTTTTATATATTAGTAAAACTAATTGCCTACTTCCTTTATAATATAAACATACACGGGAAAGTGGTCGCTAAACCCATCGGTAAAACCACCATTAGAAAAGCTGCGTTTTGGATAGCCTTTGTAAGTGCCCGATTTGTCAATTAAATAGTTTTTATTGTAAATACCAGCTTTGTAAAACTGGAATGACGAATAATTTTTTTCAAGTAAAGGTTTGGTAACCATTATTTGGTCAAATAAACTCCAAGCATCTCTAAAAGCGGTAGTGCCTAAACCATTTTTAAAGTAATTTTCATAAGGGTTATAAATGCCTTTAAAAACTACTTTTTCTTTGTTCTTCTGGGTTTTTAAAACATCTTTAACACTTTTGTTTATAGGGTCGTCATTCAAATCGCCCATAACAAAAATCTTAGCGTAAGGGTCTATTACTTGCAGCGAATCGACTAAATGTTTGGTTAGTTTGGCAGCCGCTATACGTTTGGGTCTGCTTTTTGCTTCACCACCGCTTCTTGAGGGCCAGTGGTTTACTATGAGATGAATTAAATCGCCTTCCAGTTCGCCACTAACCAGCAATTGGTCTCTAGTATATTTACGTTTTCTGGTTTGGCCATCAAATATCTTTAATTCATGGCTGCTTGTAGAAATAGGGGTGAAAAGTTTTTTTTGGTATAACAGTGCCACATCTATACCTCTAACATCGGGCGAGTGGTAGTGTACAATGCCATAATCTTTACTTCTTAATAAAGTGTCATTAACAACATCTTCTAAAACCTGTCTGTTTTCAACCTCACAAACCCCAATAACGGCGGGCGAGTTGTTGGTGTCTTCTTTACCAATATCGGCTAAAACACGAGCCATATTTTTTACTTTCTTTTTATAGACCTCTTCTCTGTTCGTGTTTAGTTCCATGATTGGACTCGCTTCATCAAACTTGGTAGGATCATCTACAGGATCGAATAGGTTTTCTAAATTATAGAAGGCAATTGTATGTATTTTATAAATCTTTTTTCCTTGTGCGTTAGCTTGTACTATGAAGAATAAAATGAAGGTTAAAAAATAGAGTTTGATTTTTCTCATGAGTAAAATATTATGTTAGTATTATTTTAATTACAAAGTATAAACTAAAAGTAAACATTAATTATATAAATTAGATTAATATAATAATATTATTTAACTTACAATTTTTAATTTCAGTATGAAATTGCTTAAAATAAAAAGTTTGCTTGCAAATAGTTTTAAAATAGAGCAATCTCACATAATCTAAAACAATAGATGTTTACGTATGAAAAAAAGGTTATTTATTTCTTTATTCGGAATGTTTTCAATTTTCACGGGTTTTGCACAACAAACCATTGTAAAAGGCAGTGTAAAAGATGCGGTGTCTTTTGAACCAATCCCAAATGTTTCTGTCACTATTGAAGAAACAAATCAAACAACACAAACAGATGCTAAAGGGGTCTTTGCGTTTTCTGCAAATGTGCCTTTGGGTGAGCAGGTTTTAAGAATTTCTAAAGCAGGTTATATTACCAAGCGGTATCCTATAGTTGTAAATGAAGCCAGAATTGTAAACATTACCGATATGACTTTAGAATTTGATATTGCAAGTTCTCAAGACTTATTTACCATTACTCTTTCCGATGATGAATTGAATGATGATACCAGTGGCTCAGATAATATTTCTGGGTTATTATCATCATCCTTAGATGTGTTTCAGCGTACTGCAGCTTTCGAGTTTAGCGCGTCGTTTTTTAGAATGCGAGGGTTGGATTCTGAAAACGGTTCCGTACTGATTAATGGCATTGAAATGAACAAGGTGTATGATGGTAGACCACAATGGAGTAACTGGGGCGGATTAAACGATATGCTAAGAAACCAAGAGTTGACTTCAGGTTTAACTCCATCGGCGTATAATTTTGGAGGTATTTTAGGAACCACCAATATGAATACTAGAGCCTCCAATTATCGAGAAGGTGGCCAAATAACCTATTCATCTTCCAATAGAAGTTATACCAATAGAGCGATGGCAAGTTATGCAACTGGTTTGATGAAAAATGGTTGGTCTATGGCCATGATGGCATCGAGACGTTGGGGTAACGAAGGCTATCAAGATGCCACATTTTATGATGCCAATTCATTTTTTGTCTCTATAGAGAAGCAATTTGGAGATAAGCATAGTTTAAATATCACATCTATTTATGCACCAAACAGACGTGGAAAATCGTCACCAAATACTCAGGAAGTGTACGATTTAAAAGGTATAAAATATAATGATTATTGGGGTTGGCAAAATGGAGAAAAGCGCAATTCGCGTATAAAAAAAGTAGAAGAGCCTATTTTAATGCTAAACCATTATTGGAACCTTTCTAAAAAATTGACGTTAAATACCAACGTTGGTTATCAATTTGGGCGGGTTGGTAATAGTAGGTTGGATTATGCAGGAGGCACTAATCCAAGTCCAACGTATTATCAAAAATTACCAAGTTATTTTTTATCAGATCCCGATGGGCCTGATACAGCAGGAGCCTATGAAGCAGAACAGGAATTTTTAAATAACGGACAAATAGATTGGAACAGAATTTACGACGCCAACCTTACCAACAATGTTGCAGGCACAACAGCTGCTTATGTATTGTATGAGGATAGGAGTGACGATAAACTACTTACATTAAATTCAATTTTGAATTCAGAAATCAATCAAAATATTATAGTAAACGCTTCTGTGAACTATAAAAAATTGACATCTGAAAATTTTGGGGAAATTTTGGACTTACTAGGTTCAAACACCGGTGTTTTAAATGTAGATTCTTTTGATAACTATCAATACGATTCCCAAAATCCAGATAGAGTTGTAGGTGAAGGTGATACCTATAGATACAACTACAATTTATTTGCCGATGTTATTTCAGGTTATGCACAAGCACAATTTAAATATAATAAAATTGATTTTTATCTTTCAGGTAGTGCAACAAACACAAGCTATCAAAGAGAAGGTTTATGGGAGCATAGTAGGTTTCCGGGAGAGTTGTCTCATGGTAAAGGCGAAGCGTTGACTTTTAATGGTTTTGGTACTAAAGCAGGATTTACCTATAAAATAACGGGGAAACATCTAGTAGATGTGAATAGTGGGTACATTACCAAAGCGCCATCATTACGTAATACCTATTCAAACTCAAGAGAAAACCATAATATAGTTAGAGACTTGGAAGAGGAAAAAGTAACGGCTATGGATGCCAGTTATATTTTCCGTTCACCCATAGTAAAAGCAAAATTAACGGCATACTATTCTAGAATTGAAGATGCTAACGAAGTTGGTTTTTATTTCGCTGATGGTTTAAGTGGAGAAGCTATAGAAGATAACGATACTTCAGCTTTTGTTCAAGAAGTGTTGCAAGGAATTGATAAAAAGAATATAGGTGCAGAACTAGGTATTGAAGCACAGATAACACCAACTATTAAACTAAAAGGAGCAGCTTCTGTGGGTCAATTTACATATGATAATAATCCAGAGCTGTATTTAACGTCTGCTAATTTTACTTCACCAAGTGGCTCCATATCTTATGGGAAAGCTAATTTAAAAGATTATAAAGTTGCTGGAGGACCACAACGTGCCTATTCCGTTGGGTTTGAATACAGAGATCCAGAATACTGGTGGTTTGGTGCAACAGCAAATTTTTTCACAAATACATATGCAGATATTAATACCTTAACAAGAACTGAGAATTTTTATTTAGATGCTGATGGTTTGCCATTTAACGATTATGATGAAGATGTAGCGAGAGCACTTCTGAAACAAGAAAAATTTGATGATTATATGGTGATAAACCTTGTTGGAGGTAAATCTTGGAAAATTGGCGGCAAGTATGTAGGCTTTTTTGCAAGCATAGGAAACCTTTTAGATAAAGAGTATAAAACAGGAGGTTTTGAACAAGGAAGAAATGCTAATTACCGTGAATTAAGAGATGATAATGCAAATCCTGCCCGCATATTCGGAAACAAATATTGGTACGCCCGTGGTGCCAATTACTTCGTTAACTTTTACCTAAGATTTTAAAAACACACACTATGAAATAGCTACAAAAAAGAAGTTTGTTTACAAATACCCATGAAAATAAAGCGATACCAAATTCTGAATTATGAATTCAGAATTCAGAATAAACAAATAAACGAATAATATTAAAGACTATGAGAACAAATAAAAATATAATGTTAATACTGGCTGTAGTGGCTGGTTTTGCTATCACCTCATGTGTACAGGATGATAGTTTTACAGTGCCTAAAAGCTTAGGAAATGATGAAAATGAAGGGCTAACAAAGTTATTGGATAAAATAGAAAATGGTCAAGTTCAATTGCAAACCATTGCAGAAGTAAAAAGTAATTTTGTTCCGTATGAAGCAACTCAAATAATTTCTGAAATTGCAGTAAAAGGTTATGTATCTTCAAGTGATGAAACAGGGAATTTTTATAAAGAATTCTTTATTCAAGACAACCCAACAAATCCTACTTCTGCGCTTAAGATTATTTTGAATCAGGGAGACACTTACAATCAATTCAATATAGGTAGAGAGGTTTATATCTATTTAAAAGATTTGTATATAGGCGAAACTAATACAGGTGATGATGTAATAACTATTGGAGGTAAGTTTGATACGTCCGATAACGATATTTTAGCAATGACTACGAACCAAATACCAGATCACTTATTTAGATCTGCAACAACAGAAACACTTGTTCCTAAGGAATTAAATGTATCACAAATTACAGAAGCCCATATTGGTATGTTTGTAAAATTATTAGATGTACAATTCCCAATAGGTTTAGCAGGTCAGCCATATGTAGACCCCACCGATGATTTCGATTCTCAACGACCCATTGAAAGTTGTGGAGATTCCGCATCGTTTATTTTAGAATCTAGTTCATTTGCTTCTTTTAAGAATAGTATTTTGCCAACCAATGGAAAAGGCACTATATCTGGAATTATTAATAAAACGTATAATGGTTACAATTTAGTAATAAACTTAAATTCTACAGATGATGTGGTTATGGATGGTAACCGTTGCGACCCATAATTTGAAGATTCTTTCTCAACTGGAAACCTTGATAATAACACCTCATTATAAAAAAAGACTGTTTTTGGCGGTCTTTTTTTTGTTAACTGTTTTTTGTTTTCGAAAGATATAGAGATAATGAGTACATTTATCGACTTGTCATTGAACTCATCTTGTAATCTAGCCTTTCGAATTGAAAAGCGGTTGATCGAAAAACAAGAATAAAACGCAACCCAACAAAAAACCTAACCAAAAATGAACACTTTCGATACCCTATTCTACAGCATATTTACCTTTTTCAAACCCAAATACAAACAAAAATCCAATAGTATTGCTATTGCTTATGTCTCGATATTGCAATGTGCATTATTATTGCTTTTGGGTGTTTTCTTTGCGAAATTTTTTAATCAAATGAATGTGGCTACCATGAGCAAAGAGAAAGCATGGACGCTGTTTGTTTTGGTTTCAGGATTTGTGTTTTTTAAAAACTGGATGCAGTACACAGGTAAAAGGCGCATGATGATACATGCAAAAATGAACAAAAAAATAAAACCACAACATAATATTTGGTTGCTTTTATTGTTACCAGTTGGTGTTTTAGTACTAGTTCTTATTCTTTTTCAAGCAACTTAATCACTTCTTAAAAATAACATATACAGGAAAATGGTCGCTATAACCACCCATGTATTTTTTACCAACATAGGTTCTAAAAGGGGTGCCCTTAAAACTGCCACTGAAAAGTTTTAGAAAATCGTCATCAAAAATATTGGCCATTTCAAATTCAAACGTGTCGGGGGTATTTTCAAAAAAATTAGTAGAAAATATAATCTGATCAAATAAGTTCCATTGCCGACAGTGGTATGTGGTACCCCTACTAAAAGAACGTAGAGTTTCCATAGGGTTGTACAAATTAGAAGTTTTAATCAATTGCTTCATACTATTGCTAGAGGGGTCGTCATTAAAATCACCCATAACAATAATTTTAGCATCGGGATTTTCCAAACGTAAATTGGCAATTATTTCGGATACTTTATGTGATGAAGCCATGCGTTTAGGTTCGGTTTCTTTTTCTCCCTCGCGTCTAGACGACCAATGGTTTACTATAACATGCATAAATTCACCATCCAAAAATCCGGAGACTAATAAAATATCCCTGGTATAGTCTGGTATTCCGAGTTGATCAATGAGATGGATTCTAAAAACTTCAGAATGGGTGACTTTAAAAGCAGTCGTATCATATATCAAAGCCACATCAATGCCACGTTCATCTAAAGAATCGTAATGCACATAATTGTAATGACAGTCTTCTAAATGTTTATAGTTTATCAAATCTTGAATGGCTTTGGCGTTTTCAACCTCTGCCAATCCAACAATAGCAGGGTGTTTTCCAGTCTCTTTTTTTCCAATGTTTGAAATGGCAAAACTTAATTTTCGAAGCTTGTTTTCATAACGTTTATAGGTCCATCTTTTTACGGAAATTGGTAAAAAATCGTTGTCACCAGTTCGAGAATCGTCATAAAAATCGAATAAGTTTTCAACGTTGTAAAATGCCACAGTTTGTAAATCGTGACGTACTAAAATGTATTCAGAATCGTCAATCATAAGTTTAAATAATTGCTAAAAATATAAAAATTAAAGTGGATGCAATTACGTAACTTTGTACATTACGTTTATTTTATGTTAGAAAAGAAAGATATTACTTTAGAAAAAGCCGTTTTAATAGGTGTTATAACTAAAGAACAAGACGAAGTTAAATCTCGAGAATATTTAGATGAGTTGGAGTTTTTAACCTTTACCGCTGGCGGTGAGGTAGTGAAACGCTTTACCCAAAAAATGGAAAGACCAGATCCAAGAACTTTTATTGGAACAGGTAAAATAGAAGATGTTCGTAAATATATTGAAGAACATGAAGTGGGTACTGCTATATTTGATGATGAGTTATCGTCAGCACAAGAACGCAACATAAGCAAAATCCTCAATTGTAAAGTATTAGACAGAACCAATTTAATCCTCGATATTTTTGCGCAACGTGCCCAAACCAGTTATGCCAGAACGCAAGTAGAACTAGCGCAGTGTGAATATTTGCTACCTCGATTACGAGGTATGTGGACGCATCTTGAACGTCAAAAAGGGGGTATTGGAATGCGTGGTCCTGGTGAAACCGAAATTGAAACGGATAGACGTATTGTACGTGATAAAATAGCCTTACTTAAAGAAAAATTAAAAACTATCGATAGGCAAATGTCGGTACAACGCGGTAACCGTGGTGCCATGGTTCGCGTCGCATTGGTAGGTTATACGAATGTTGGAAAATCGACGTTAATGAATGTAATAAGCAAAAGTGATGTGTTTGCCGAAAACAAACTATTTGCAACGTTAGATACTACCGTTAGAAAAGTGGTCATTCAAAATTTACCGTTTTTGCTAAGCGATACGGTTGGGTTTATTAGAAAACTGCCCACACAGTTGGTAGAAAGTTTTAAAGGAACACTTGATGAGGTTAGGGAAGCCGATTTGCTGCTGCATGTGGTAGACATTTCGCATCCTAATTTTGAAGAGCATATTGAATCTGTAAATAAAATTTTAGGTGAAATAAAAAGTTCCGATAAGCCAACCATCATGGTGTTCAATAAAATTGATGCCTATAAAGCAGAGCCTTTAGATTCGGATGATTTAGAAACCGAGCGTACCAAAAAGCATTATTCACTAAACGAATGGAAAAGTACGTGGATGAGTAAAGTAGGCAACAATGCCTTGTTTATTTCGGCAATAAATAAAGAAAATATTGAAGATTTTAAAAAACGTGTTTATGATGAGGTTCGCGAAATTCATATTACACGTTTTCCTTATAATAAATTTTTGTACCCCGACTACGACGACACTTTGTAGTATGAAATAAAACTATGGACTTGAAGTCCATAGTTTTGGTTGCAGACTGAATCTGCAAGGTTAGTTTGCGAAATTAATCGGTGAAATTTCACCGCAGATTCGCAAATTTTTAACATTTTAGGTAATCTGCGAATTTGCGGTAAAAATTTTTAGAACCTAAAAGGGAAATGCACTTTAGTGCATAGTTTTAACTATTTCTGTGACCAATAAAAAGTAAATCACTAAATGAATTGGATTTTATCATTATTTAAAAAAAGATGGTTTAAGTGGTTGTTTTTTGGCGGTGCTTCCATTGTTGCTTTTTTCGTCATTGTATACATAAGCATACTATTGGGTTTTTTTGGGAAATTGCCTACCAAAGAAGATTTAAGCTCTATAAAACAAGCTGAGGCAACACAAGTATTGGATAATGAAGGGCAGCTTATAGGGAAATATTATATTTATGACAGGCAACCGTTAAAATTTGAAGACTTACCCAAACACCTTATTGATGCCTTAATAGCTACGGAAGATACCCGATTTTACGAGCATGATGGGGTTGATAATGTAAGTTTAATACGTGTATTTTTTAAAAGTATTATTTTGCAGAATAAATCGGCAGGAGGCGGCAGTACGATCACACTCCAACTTGCTAAAAATCTTTTTGGAAGGAAAGATTATGCCATGTTTAGCATGCTAATCAATAAGTTTAGAGAATCAATTATTGCTAAACGGATTGAAGACATTTATTCAAAAAAAGATATTTTAACGCTATATCTTAACACCGTACCGTTTCCAGACAATACATATGGTATTGAAAGTGCATCGCTCAAATTTTTTAATAAGCCAGCGTCGGCATTAACACATTCTGAAGCATCAACACTTGTTGGAACATTAAAGGCAACCAGCTATTACAATCCAAGACTTCATTTAGAGCGCTGTCAATCACGACGAAATGTGGTATTTCGACAAATGCATAAATATGGGTATATGTCTCAAGATTCCGTTGATTTGCTTTCTAACCAAAATATAGAGCTGCAGTATAAATCATTTAATCATGATGTGGGATTGGCACCTTATTTTAGGGCTGAAGTGAAAAAGGAATTAGCAGCCATATTGGATACACTTAAAAAACCAAACGGTGAAGCTTACGATTTGTATAGAGATGGTTTAGTAGTCCATACTACTTTAGATGCTACCATGCAGGGACTTGCCGAAGCATCCATGAAAGAACACCTCACCGATTTGCAGCGTACCCATGAAGTTTCTTTTGGAAAAACAGCACCTTGGAATAATAAAGCTATTGTTCTTGCTTCCATAAAAAAGCTTCCCATTTATAAATCATATAAAGCTTCAGGATTGTCGGAAAAGCAAATAATGGATTCGCTTTCGGTAAAACGTAAAACGGAATTATTTAACTGGACAGGGGATACGATACAAAATGTTTCTATGATTGATAGCTTAAAGCATTATTTAAAATTTTTAAATACGGGTATGTTGGCTATAGAACCGAGTACAGGAGCCATAAGAACCTATATAGGAGGCATTGACTACCGCTTTTTTAAATACGATCATGTATCACAAAGCGAACGACAAGTAGGTTCTACATTTAAACCCTTTGTATATACGGCGGCTATCGAAAATGGCATGAAACCATGTACGTATTTTTCGTTAGCAGAAGTTACCTATACCGATTTTGATAACTGGACGCCCACTAATTCTGGTGGTGTGACTGAAGACCCGCATCTCAATTATAATCTTGAAATGGCTTTAAGTAACTCGGTTAATACCATTGCTGTAAAAGTTTTAAATGAAGTAGGGATAGTCAAGGTTATAGAACAAGCAAATAAAATGGGCATTAGTAAAGAATTGCCCGAACAACCATCGTTAGCATTAGGTGTTGCCGAAATAAATTTAAAAGAACTTACAGGAGCTTATGCAAGTTATGTGAATGCAAGCAGAAGTGTAAAACCCTACGCTATTACTAAGATTGAAGATAAAAATGGCAACCTTATTGCTTCTTTTAAGCCTGAAATAAGCAAAGAACAAGCTTATAACGATTACACAAGACAGGTACTGCTGCAAATGATGCAATCTACTATAAATACAGGAACTGCAAGCAGATTGCGAACAACCTATAACCTTAAAAATGACATTGCAGGAAAAACAGGGACCACACAAGATAATAAAGATGGGTGGTTTGTTGGTATAACGCCCAAATTGGTTACTGTAACTTGGGTAGGCAACGATAACCATAGTATTGGGTTTAAAACGACAGGTATTGGGCAAGGTGCCAATTCGGCATTACCAATTTTTGCTAAATTTTACCAGAAATTGAATGCAGACGCTCAGTTTAACGCCATTACTAATAGTAATTTTGAAACGCCTTCACAAGAAGTAATAGATGATTTAAACTGTGATTCTGAAAAAAGAGATGGATTTCTTAAAAGAATTTTTGGCAGTAAAAAGAAAGCGCGAAGATTTGAAAAGAAATAGAAGGTTACAGTTTATGTAAAAAAAGAGACTGTATTCTAAAAAGTCTAGTTCATATTGAACTTGTCGAAATGTTTTAACTTACTGGTAATCAATATCGGTTTCGACAAGCTCAACCAGACAAATTAAATTTAAAGGACTTTTAAAAGATAGCCTCTTTTGATTTTTATAAATGAAATGGGTTAGAATTTATAACTCAATCCAATAGTGTAATAAGTTTGTAAATCGTTATCAACATCATCAAAACCTGTTGCTGTGGGAGGTGTTTGTGCTAAGGCATAGTTTAAAGCCTCTTGTTTGTTATTTCTTAAACCAAAATCAAAACCAACACCAATCATTTTCCAAAGCGTGTAGCTAAACGAGTTGTTCCAAGTCCAGTTAGAGTAGTTGCTGCTTTTGTAACTTTGAAACATCGATAGGTTTGTTTTAAAGTTAATGGCACCAATTTGTCTGGTATAATCGGCAACAATTTTAGCTCCAAGAGACGATTCGAAAACGGTTTCACCTTCACTAAATACAAAGTTGTAGTTTAAAGGGTGAATCACCACTATCAAATTATTAATAGGCGTCCATGTAGCACCAATACCCAAATCTAAATAACCAGGATCGTTAAAGTTGTCTAAAACAGTTGTTCTGTATTCCATTAAACCGGAAGCAGCCAATGTTTTAGTAATGTTTCTTCCGTATAAAGAAGAGATATTAAAGACATCGGTTGTTGGTTTAAAACTATCGTCATCGGTATCAATATCTTTGTTGTCTAATTTTACCCAATTTAAATTGGTAGTTAAAGCATTTCTCCAAAAGAATTTTTCTTGAATTAAGTTGGCATGACCGTTAAAAGTAAAGCCTATATTACCAGACGAGTTATTGGGAGCTCCTTGTGCATACCATTTACTGAAGTTGGATAAACTACCCCCAATAGTACCAAAAGCGCCTACTCTCCAACCTGGTAGGGCATCAATTTGTGCTTGTAAAGCCTTTGCCTCAGCTTGCAAAGCATCTGCAGCAGCTTGTTTTTCGGCTTTTAGGGCCTGAAGTTCTTCTTTTGTTTGTGCGTTTACGGTCACTATACCAATAAATAGTGCAAATAGTAAAAAAGTTTTTTTCATTTTTTTTAGTGTTTATGGAATGAACTCATCTTTACTTTTTGTTTTTAACCGAAAATGAGATAAAATTTGTGCAGATGAGGCACTTTTTGCAAGGCATAGCACCGCTACGCATAAAAAAAGTAACGAAAGATGTATAAATTTTAGCCATTTTTTAGGAAATAGAAAAAGTCAAAATGAGTTCAATGATGCAAATATAATTTTAAATTAAACAAGCTACAATTTATGTCTTAAAAGAATTACAGATTAAGAGACTGTTTAAGTTTTATCCTTTGGCTCTTTTATGTGCCTTTTTCCGCCATACTTCAGCTATTTTTCGGTCCATAGCTATGTACTTCTCCCTCGCGGCAGCCTGGCTCCTTCGCTAAAAAGGTCTCCCAGACCTTTTTTATACGCTCGGCCCTGTCTGACAAAAAAATGCCCTATAAAATATTCCAAAAACAAAATTTAAACAGTCTCTAAGACAGGTTTTTATTGTGAAGTCACAATTAAGATTATTTGCTTTTGAAAAGAGGAACAGATGAGCAGGCTTCACCATACATGATAGATTTTGCGATGGGTTTTAATTTTGAAGCAAGCATGATATAGGCATTTTGGGGTACGGGTTTTTTAGAGCAGCCTTTAATAATCAGAGGTTTATTTGTAAACTCTGAAACATCTAAATTAGTTAAAACATCTTGATAGATAGAGGTTTCTAAAAGTTCAAGATTGCCAATGACGGTTTTTTTTGCAAACGGTTCAAGTTGGATACTAATAAGCATATAAGCCCAACCTGGTATAATGGCATCGCTACTACAAGTTAATGCTACATAGCAATCTTGGTATCGTGACCAGTCATATTCGGCAACTTGGTTTCTAAAGTCTTTTTCGCGTAACACAAACCCCTCAAAAAGCCAATCTTTAATATCAAACAATATACGGTCACCTTTAGGATAGTAATCCTCAAGGTTGATAGTCACTAATGCGCTATTTGCAACGCGATTTATAATGTCGTCCTTCAAAATGAGTGTGTTAAGTTGAATACTGCTTACTGAATACTGATTTCTGATTACTGCGTATGAATACCGCGACTTAAAAATTAAAGCATCCCTAATTCCAATTTCGCTTCTTCGCTCATTAAATCTTGCGTCCAAGGCGGGTCGAAAGTAATTTCGACTTCAGCACTTTTTACATCGTTTAATGATTTTATTTTTTCTTCAACTTCCAAAGGTAATGTTTCTGCTACGGGACAGTTGGGCGTTGTTAATGTCATTAAGATTTTTACATCGTAATCTTCATTTACAAAAACATCATAAATTAGGCCTAATTCGTAGATGTCTACGGGTATTTCCGGATCGTAAATGGTTTTTAATACGTTTACTATTTTTTCACCTAATAAAGTGGTATCAATTGCTTCGCTCATTTTTTATAAGTTTATGGGTTTATGGGTTTATAAGTTTATGGTTTAAACGTGATTTAGCTGAATAAACTCATAAACTTTAACCTCTAATCTTATTTTAACTGTGTTTGGTATGCAATGGCATACATTTTTAATTGTTTTACCATACTAACCAAACCATTGGCTCGGGTAGGTGATAAGTGTTCTTTTAAACCAATTTTATCAATAAAATCAGTATCTGCATCAATAATATCTTTTGGGTGCTGATTTGAAAATACGCGTATTAAAATAGCAATAATACCTTTGGTGATAATGGCATCACTATCGGCAGTAAATTCAATTTTGTCGTCTTTCATTTCGGCATGAACCCAAACTTTACTTTGGCAACCTTTAATAATGTTGCTGTCGGTTTTGTATTGGTCGTCAATTAAGGGTAAATCTTTCCCTAAATCAATCATATACTGGTAGCGCTCTTCCCAATCTTCAAACATTGAGAATTCGTCTATTATGTCATTTTGTATGTCTTCAATTGTCACGGTTGTAAATTTATTTTTTGTCACCTCGAGCGCAGTCGAGAGGTTTTTATAGGTAAATCTTAATTTCAAGTCTCGACTAAGCTCGACCTGACAGTAATTTATACCACAAAAATACAATAACTAATATTGCTATTCAATGTTTTCTGAAATAGATAAGATTTCTTTAACAAGTTGCACTATTTCTTTAGGTGGATTGCCATGGTCGAAACTTTGGCTTTCATAGGTTTTACCATCATAAATAATTTTTAAGCTGGCTATAGCGGCACCATCGAAGAAACGATTTTCTGAAGGTGCTTTTAGATTTGGAATGTTTTCAATGTCAACGTGCTTTAAGGCTTTTAATATGGTTTCCCAATCAGTTTCCGTAAATGATTTAACAATTGGAGTCCCACTTCTTTCGTTTACTACTGAAATGCTTTTTTTGTTGATTAAAATATGTTTGAAAGTTCCTCTTGAATGTGCGGAATACTCTAAAGAAAGAGCATCTTGATTAATCTTTTCTTGTGCACAACCATGTTCTATAAAAAGGAATGACATAAAAATTATTAAGAATTTCATCTGTTTATATTTATTGTTTTAATCTAAATAATTCCCCGAAGGCTCAGCCTCGGGGTATCCAATTTACCTCTCCTTTGGAGAGGTCAGAACTGCCCGAAAAGGTAATTCTGAGTGAGGTGTAAGTTTTATTACTATATCTAATATTACAAAAAAGACGCCAAACTTGGCGCCTTTTTCAATAATTTATTAATAAAGCTTTTAATTTCCAGCCATAGCAGCTCTTGAGCCACCTGAAGTGAAAATAGCACGCATTCTGTTTCTTTGTCCGTCTGTAAACATGTACATGCAAGCATCATCCGTATAGTCCATATAGTTCATGGTCATGTCTGCTGTGCTACAGTTAATTGTTGGGTAAGATGGACATCCATAATTTGCACCGTCTGAACTAGGAGTGTCTGTAACAAAATCATCTTGTTTACATCTTCCATCGCCCCAGATATGACGTAAATTTAAGTAATGACCAACTTCATGGGTTGCAGTTCTTCCTAAATTATAAGGTGCTGCAGAACCACCTGGTAAACTTGAGTGCAATAATACAACACCATCGGTAGCTGAATTTCCTCCAGGGAATTGTGCATATCCCAAGATACCGCCACCAATATTGCATACCCAAATATTTAAATGGGTTTCTGGTGTAATAGGTGGATATGCCGATTTTATGGCATTATTTGTTCCCCAAGATGCTGTGTTGTTGTTATGTCTAAATGTACCAGCTAACGTAAAGTTAACATCGGTAGTTGTAGCATCATTCACAAAATTTGTAGCGCCTGAAGGTAGTAAGTTAGCGTTAGTGCTATTAAAGTCACTATTTAAAACATTCATTTGCGATTGTATTTGTGAGTTTGTCACATCGTTAGCATTAGGTAATACAATGTGAATATACACAGGAATATTTATGGTGCCTAAACCGTCATCAATAGGTAGTACATCAACATCTGTGTCTCCGCTTCCACCACCTGGTTTTCCACCACCGCCTCCAGGTTTGCCTTTGGCAGTTAAGAATTGGCGTGTATGAAGCTCGATATCATACATTTTCTTTTCTAAACCCGGATTTTGAATAAGTTGCTTGTTTAGAACATTCATGGTGTAACAAGTTTTAAGCGTTTTCTTTGAATTAACGGATTTGGAACTTAAATCTTCATTAACATCGGTAAAAACATAAAAGTCACTCATGTCAATTTGTTGTTCTTGAACAACCTCATTTTTGTCATTGTCGCATGCTGTAAATAGGAGTGCTATAACAGCCATACTTAAAAATAGTTTTTTCATTTTTAATATAAATTTGAATTAGTCAGTGATGAAGATATATTATTTTTAGGAAATATCAGATTTTTTTTCAAAAAATATGTTAATTATTCGACAAAAAACATCTTTTTGTTAAATATGTAACAAAAAGAAGAAATATTAATTGGGGAGAATAGAGCTACGAAAGCATCATTTTTGCTTTTTTAACACCAGCAACCAAAGCATCGATTTCAGTTTTAGTATTGTAAAAAGTAAAAGAAGCACGAACGGTTCCTGGAATTTTAAAATAATCCATAATAGGTTGTGCGCAGTGGTGACCTGTACGAACCGCAATGCCTAATTTATCTAGAATAGTACCGACATCATACGGATGGATCCCTTCTAAGTTAAAAGAGATTACTGAGGTTTTATGTTTTGAAGTGCCGTAGATTTTTAGACCTTCAATTTGCAATAATTGATTGGTGGCGTATTCTAAAAGCTCGTGTTCATATTTTGCAATAACATCAAAGCCAATGGCATTCATGTAATCGATGGCTGCTCCAAAAGCAATGCCACCACAAATGTTTGGGGTTCCTGCTTCAAATTTATGAGGCAAATCTGCGTAGGTTGTTTTCTCAAAGGTTACTTCGGCAATCATTTCGCCACCACCTTGGTAAGGAGGTAATTTTTTTAACCAATTTTCTTTGCCATACAGCATGCCTTGTCCTGTTGGTCCACACATTTTATGAGCCGATGCTACATAAAAATCGACATCCAATGCCTGAACGTCTGGTTTAATATGTGGGCAAGACTGTGCGCCATCAATTAAAACAGCAGCACCAACTTGATGCGCTTTTTCAATAATATATTCAATAGGGTTGACGGTTCCTAATGCATTTGAAATATGATTTACAAAAACAAGCTTGGTGTTTTCTGATAGTAGTTTATCAAATTCTGTCATCACCAATTCGCCTTCTTGGTTCATGGGGATAACTTTTAAAATAGCACCAGTATGTTCGCAAAGCATTTGCCAAGGCACAATATTACTATGATGCTCTAAAGCTGAAACAATTATTTCGTCACCTTTCTTTAACAGAGATGAAAATCCATTGGCGACTAAATTAATACCATGTGTTGTGCCAGAGGTAAATATAATCTCGTGTACAAATTTGGCATTGAAATGGGTTTGTATTTTTTTTCGTGCTTGTTCATATTTGTCGGTAGCTTCTTGACTTAAAGCATGTACACCTCTATGTATGTTGGCATTGTAGTTTGAATAATAGTCTACAATCACATCAATAACCTGTTGTGGAGTTTGTGATGTAGCAGCATTGTCAAAATACACTAAGGGTTTTCCATTTACTTTTCTGGAAAGTATGGGGAAATCTTTTCGTATGTTTTCTACGTTGAACATGATTATATGTTTAGCCCCGATTGAGGCATTTGTTGGAGCTCCTCGCAGAGAGCGACTGCCGAAAGCGGGATTAGCTTCAAAAAATCAGTAATTTAGTTAGTATAATGAGATTCCCTCCTCCGAGGGAATGACAAAATAGCCTATAAGTCGAACCCAATTTTAACACCCAATTTATTGGCGATAATTTTAGTAATGCGTTGTTTAATTTCCGGGATTTTAACCGAACTTAACACGTTATTACTAAAGGCGTACATTAAAAGGGCTTTGGCTTCTTTTTCTGGGATACCGCGCGAACGCATATAAAACATGGCGCTTTCGTCTAACTGACCAATGGTACAGCCGTGGGAACACTTCACATCGTCAGCAAAAATTTCTAATTGTGGCTTGGTGTTTATACTTGCCTTATCGCTTAGTAAAATGTTGTTGTTGGCTTGAAATGCGTTGGTTTTTTGGGCTTCTTTATTAACGATGATTTTACCGTTAAATACCCCCGTTGAGTTTTCGCCAAAAATACCTTTATAATCTTGATGGCTTTCGCAATTTGGTTCAATATGGTGTACCAATGTGTTGTGGTCCACATGTTGTTTCTCGCCAATAATGGTAACACCTTTTAGAGTGGATTCAATACGTTCGCCCGTTTGATAGAAATTCAAATTATTACGTACTAATTTACCGCCAAAGGCAAAAGTATGCACTGATGCGACACTTTCTTGCTTTTGTTTTATAAAGGTATTGTCTATAAGGGTGGCATTTAAATTATCGTTTTGAATTTTGTAATAATCGACAATAGCGCGTTTGTTTGTGAAAATCTCGGTAACGCTGTTGGTTAAAACAGGATTATCGGTTAAACTTTGATGGCGTTCTATAATTTGTACATGCGAATTCTCGTCTAACACAACTAAATTACGTGGTTGTAACATGGTTGCAGATTCATTACCTGTTGAAAAATAAATAATTTGAATAGGCTTTTGAACCAATTTGTTCTTTGGAATATGAATGTAGGCACCTTCGCTTGAAAATGCGGTATTTAACGAAGGTAAACTATCTTTAGTAGCCGCTTTATTAAAATAATTTTCAATGACTAAACGGTATTTCGGTTTTGATAATGCGGCAGACATTAAGCAAACATCTAGGCCGTCGTGTGTGGTTTGCGATAGGTGCGACGAATATTTTCCATCTATAAACACCACATTAAAAGTATCTATATCGTGGATGAAATATTTTTTTACGTCGTTGTATTCTATAGCATTTTCTTGTTTGGGGAATACACTATAATCTTCCTTTAAAACACTGTTTAAAGACGTGTATTTCCAAGCTTCTTCTTTTTTCGAAGGAAAGCCTTTTTCTTCAAATATTTTGATAGCATCGTTTCTAACATCGTGAACATAGGTATCTGTATCTACTTGGTTTTCGAATGCTAAAAAAGATGATATTAGTTTTTCTTTTAAATCCATTTTATTGAGTTGAAATGTTTAAAAGTTTGAAAGTAAAAAGTTGGGGAAATCCAACTTTTAAACTTTTACGAACTTTTTACTTTTTAACTGATTGTTTTTACGCGTTCACTTCTTCTTTAATCCAGTCGTAACCTTTTTCTTCAAGCTCATGTGCCAATTCTTTACCGCCAGATTTTACAATACGGCCATCGTACAAAACATGGACAAAATCTGGAACGATGTAATCTAACAACCGTTGGTAATGTGTAATGACGATAACAGCGTTGTCCTTACTTTTAAGTTTGTTAACGCCGTTGGCTACAATACGAAGTGCATCAATATCCAAACCAGAATCTGTTTCGTCCAGAATGGCTAATTTAGGTTCTAGCATGGCCATTTGAAAGATCTCGTTACGTTTCTTTTCACCACCAGAAAAGCCTTCGTTTAAAGAACGTGATAAAAATTTTCTATCAATTTCCAACAACTCCGATTTTTCACGAATTAACTTCAGCATATCTTTAGCAGGCATTTCTTCTAGACCTTGCGCCTTACGGGTTTCATTAATGGCCGTTTTCATGAAGTTGGTAACCGATACTCCTGGGATTTCAACAGGGTATTGGAATGATAAAAACACGCCTTTGTGCGCACGCTCTTCGGCTGCTAATTCGTCGATGTCCTCTCCATTAAAAAAGATATTTCCATCAGTTACTTCGTATTCTTCTTTTCCGGCAATTACTGAGGCCAACGTGCTTTTTCCAGAACCGTTTGGTCCCATAATAGCATGTACTTCTCCTGCTTTTACTTCTAAATTTATGCCTCTTAAAATGGCTTTATCCTCAACACTTGCGTGTAAATTTTCAATTTTTAACATACTTTTTATTCAAAGTTTAAAGTTCAAGATTCAATGGTATAAATCTATCTTCGCTTTTCTATTTTTATTTTATCCTACTGAGCCTTCTAAACTTATTTCTAATAGTTTTTGAGCTTCCACAGCAAACTCCATAGGAAGTTTATTCAATACTTCTTTACTAAACCCGTTTACAATAAGGGCGATGGCTTTTTCGGTATCAATACCACGTTGGTTGCAATAGAAAATCTGGTCTTCACCAATTTTACTGGTTGTCGCTTCGTGTTCTATTTTTGCCGTTTTATTTTTCGCTTCTATATAAGGGAAGGTGTGTGCGCCACACTCGTTGCCCATTAGCAAACTATCGCATTGTGAAAAATTACGGGCGTTATCTGCATTCGGACTTATTTTAACCAATCCGCGGTAACTATTTTGTGATTTTCCTGCTGAAATACCTTTTGAAATGATGGTCGATTTGGTGTTTTTTCCTAAATGAATCATTTTCGTTCCGGTATCGGCTTGTTGATGGTTGTTTGTTACAGCAATAGAGTAAAATTCACCAACCGAATTATCACCTTTTAAAACGCATGAAGGATATTTCCAGGTAATGGCACTACCAGTTTCTACTTGGGTCCATGAGATTTTGGCGTTTTTTTCGCATAAACCACGTTTGGTCACAAAATTGTAAACACCACCTTTGCCTTCTGCATTTCCTGGATACCAGTTTTGTACTGTTGAATATTTTATTTCTGCATCGTCTAAAGCAATTAACTCTACTACGGCTGCGTGTAATTGATTTTCATCACGACTCGGCGCTGTACAGCCTTCAAGGTAACTAACATAACTACCTTCATCGGCAACCACTAAAGTGCGTTCAAACTGCCCAGTTCCTGCTTGGTTGATTCTAAAATAGGTTGAAAGTTCCATAGGGCAACGTACCCCTTTTGGAATATAACAGAAACTGCCATCACTAAAAACGGCAGAGTTTAAAGCAGCATAGAAATTGTCTTTTTGAGGCACAACGGTACCAATGTATTTTTTAACTAAATCTGGATGCTCACGCAATGCTTCAGAAATAGAACAAAATATAATGCCTTTTTCGCCTAATGTTTTCTTAAATGTAGTTGCCACCGAAACCGAATCAACCACCACATCCATGGCGACGCCTGATAGTTTTTTTTGTTCATCTAAAGAAATGCCAAGTTTAGCAAATGTTGCCAATAACTCGGGGTCAACTTCATCTAAACTATCATATTTCGGTTTGCTATTTGGTGCAGAATAGTAGGAGATGGCTTGAAAGTCGGGTTTTGTATAACGTACGTTTGCCCATTCTGGCTCTATCATTTTTTCCCAAGCACGAAAGGCTTCCAAACGCCATTCGGTCATCCATTCCGGTTCTTCTTTTTTAAGGGAAATAGCACGAACAATATCTTCATTTAAACCAATAGGAAATGTGTCGGAGGCTATATCAGTATAAAATCCGTATTCATATTCTTTGGTTTTAAGCTCTTCTCTTAAATCGTCTTCTGTATATTTATTCATAATTAGTATTAATGTTGTAAAGTAAAAAGTTATAAAGTTGAGCTTAAGTACTTTATTAAACCACTAATTAACTTTGAAACTTCGTTTACTTTTAACTTTAATTTTTCAAATTCTTCTGAACTTAAATAATTTATATCATACGCTAAATATAGTTGCGAGCGAAACTCTCCTGAGGAAGCTTTAGCAATATATAAAAAGCGAATGAACTCTTTAGTGGTCTCCCTTCAAAACCTTCAGCTATGTTTGAAGATATTGAAATGCTTGACCTTCTTATTTGGTCTCTTAAACCAAAATCATTATTAAAATATTTATTCTCTATAATTAAATTATAAATGTCTTTGTTTAACTCTCTTGCCTTTTGCCATGATATTATTTCTTCAAAAGAATTAAATTTCGCCATTTACTTTAAAACTTATTAACTTTCAAACTTTATAACTTAAAGAGAAAACGATTCGCCACATCCACAAGTGCGATTTGCATTTGGGTTGTTAAACACGAATCCGGTTCCGTTTAATCCTCCAGAATATTCTAAAGTAGTCCCTATCAAGTAAAGGAAACTCTTTTTGTCAACAATAATTTTAACGTCATTATCTACAAATACTTTATCGTCTTCTTGATTTTCTTTATCAAACTTTAAATCGTAAGATAGCCCAGAACAACCACCGCTTTTAACGCCAACACGTACATAGTCGGTAGCAGGATTATAGCCATCTTCTTGCATAAGTTCGATAACTTTTTTCTTAGCTGTTTCAGAAACTTTTATCATATTTTTTTAATTAGATTTAGATTCGTCTTATACAAATAGTTTATTAAGACAATTTCTAAATAGAGTACAAATATACAATATAAGTCACGGATTACCATATAACCTAACATTATATTAGCATATAGTTTTATAGGTTTTTCTTATTGATTAAAAAAAAGACACCTTTGTTATAGATTTTTGATTTTAAGTTAACAAAATTGAATTTTTATTATATGAAGCATATTCATTTATAAAAATAAGCTTCTTATTTTTGCAGTATGATAGAAGATAAAAATCAACAACGTACGCCATTAAGTGAATTAGGTGAATTTGGACTGATAGACCATTTAACAAAAAACTTTGAAATAAATCACAGTTCTACCATCAAGGGGATAGGCGATGATGCAGCCGTTTTAAATTTTGAAAACAAAAAAATTGTAGTTACTACAGATCTTTTGGTTGAAGGGGTGCATTTCGATTTAAGTTACATGCCACTAAAACATTTAGGTTATAAAGCGGTTGTTGTAAACCTATCCGATGTGTATGCTATGAATGCAAAAGCAACACAAATTACAGTATCTATTGCGGTGTCTAATAGATTTCCTTTGGAAGCACTTGAAGATATTTATGCAGGTATAGAAACAGCAGCCAAAATTTATGATGTAGATGTGATAGGTGGTGATACAACATCATCTAACACGGGGCTTCTGATTTCCATTACAGCTATTGGCGTAGTGGAAGATGAAGTTTATAGAAATGGCGCTAAACCGAACGATTTATTGGTTGTCACTGGCGATTTGGGTGGTGCTTTTATGGGTTTGCAAGTGCTTGAACGTGAAAAAGAAGTCTATAAAGTAAACCCAAATAACCAACCCGATTTAGAGCCTTATACCTATATTATTGAACGCCAATTAAAACCAGAAGCACGTAAAGACATTATTAAGTTGTTGAAAGATTTGGATGTAAAACCAACGGCTATGATTGATATTAGTGATGGTTTATCGTCTGAAATTATTCATTTATGCAAACAAAGTGATGTGGGATGCGATTTATATGAAGAAAAAATTCCGTTAGACCCTCAAGTTATTTCAACTTGTGAAGAATTTAATATTGATAGCACAACCGTTGCTTTAAATGGCGGTGAAGATTATGAATTGTTGTTTACGGTATCTCAAGCCGATTTTCCTAAAATACAAGCAAATCCTAATTTTAGTGTTATTGGATATATGAAAGAAGCAAATGAAGGGATGCATTTGATAACCAGGGGAGAATCAAAAATACCCATAAAGGCACAAGGGTGGAAAAACTTTAATGACTAAAGATTAACAATCCATTATTAATTTTTTGACGATTGGTTTTAGAAATACGTTTATGGTGGACGCGTTCCAACACATCGTTAATTTCTTTAAACTTAGGGGTCAATTCAATTAAACTTCCGTTACTGCTTGTTGTTAGTTGTTTTTTACAAGTTTTGCATGCGTATTCTTTGACATGATAAGTAACATTTCTAGTGACTTTAAAATCATGTCCGAATACCAGACAATGAATATTTTTCATTTAAATGTTTTAATTAGTTGCTTTAGAGTTTATTAAACTATAAAAAATGAACCAAAAAACACTGACAACGGATTAGTAAATCGACGAAACGAGTCTTTTTTCCCTTGAACGTTCCATTCTTGTGTTGTAAATACGCTCTAAAATGGCATTAATTTCTTCAAATTTTGGAGTTAATTCAATTAAATTTCCGTTGCTGTTTGTTGTTAATTGCTTTTTGCAATGTGAACAAGTGTACTCTTTTACATGATACGTTACTTTTTTAGTTACTTGATAATCATGACCAAAGAAATTGCAGTACATCTTTGGTATGAGTGCTGTTTTGGTGGTAGATTTTTTCATATTTTTGGTTGTTTGGTTGTTAAACATAAATAAAAAAATCAAATAAACCGCCAAAATGTTAAATATTTTCGATGAAATGCATAATTTGTATTAAGAATTCACTTTCATTTTCGATATGGCTCATGTGTCCGTCTGGAAATTCAACCACGTGAACGCTATTGTTTTTAGTTTGACTAATGAGTGTGTCGTAATCTAAAACAGGATCTTTTTTACTAATGATCATCATTTTTTTGAAATGGGATAATTGAAGAATGTGTTCTCTATTTTTTCTAATTTTCATACCTTCCAACGCTGCAACAATGCCCTGTAAAGGCGTTTGTAAAGCTTCATTAACAACATCCTTTATTTTATTAGAAAAAGCAATTCTGTTTTTTGGTCTGAATAAATTGTTGACAGCAATTCTAATAAAAGTTTTGTAATTCTGTTTAACAGCTACAATAGCTCGATCCCTGTTTTGTTTTTTTTCCTCGGTATCGGGTAGTGCTGTAGAGTTCATCAAGCACAATCCCTTTAAAGCATTTGGTTTTTTTTCCGCAAAAGCGAGTGCTACATAACCACCCATGGAATGTCCAATAATAGTTGAACTTGTTATATTTAAATGGTTAAGTACCGCTTCAACAGTTTCTGCCATAAGTTCCATAGTATGTATGTAGCCTAAACATGCTGTTTTGCCATGACCTAGCAAATCAATACAAATAACCCTGTTTCTTTTTGTTAGTTTTGGGATGAAGGCGTCCCACATAGAAACATTTTCTAAAAAACCATGGAGTAAAACTACGGGATTTCCTTCCCCTTCATCTGTGTAAAAAATGTTGATGCCTTTGTATGGTAGTGTCATATTCAATAATATTTAGGACATTACATATATCAACTAAGCTTTTACCTTTTTTATTGCGGTAAAAGCTTTATCAACAAACTCGTCTTCAACTAAAATGGTAAATTCGTTGGTAGTCGAAATGACTTCGTACAGTACAATGCCTTCCCAAGCTAAACGTTTAAAAAATTGATAATATAAACCCGCAATTTTTGAGTTGTCTTGCGGAAGGTTGACGCTAATAGCCGACAAGCCATCTTGTTTTGCAATGAAAGTTTCGCTTTTTAGATTGTCTTCAATATATTCTTTTAAACTGCTGGAGATAATGATGTTGCTTTCGTGAATACCACGCGTGAATGTATAGAAAAGTTTAGATTCTTGATTGATACGGTCTAAAATTTTAGCGTGATTATCAATAATGGTTTCAGAATTTTTAATTGTGAAATCGGTGAGGTTTGAGCGTACGGTAATATCGCCTAAATTTTGCATCATTTTTTTCATTTTAACAGAATTAGATAAGGCAGGCGGCGGATTGTAACGTCTTAAAGCCATCATAATGGCTCCAGGTTTTACATCTTTTTTTAGCATTTTGCTTATAGGTTCGGTAAGCTCTATGGCTAAAGCACTAAAATTAATGATGTTTCTAGAAAGTGCTTCTTCTAGATAGGGTTGTGTAATTAGAATGTCTTCTACGCAGTTTGATACAGTTTTCATCTGTTTATATTTATTGTTTTAATTTGGTCATGCTTCGACTGAGCTCAGCAAAGGCTATGGAACACCCTAAATAATCATCCTTATGTGTGTGAATGCCATTTTCATGGGTGTTTCATGTGTTATATTTTATTCTTTTTAAGATTATACGTCGATGCTCAGCATAAGTATGTAACGTTCAGTATCTTTTTCTTAAAAAACAAAGTTTAGAGACCAACGTTTGTTGTTAATTATTTAACAATATGTGCAAAAATAAACATATTTTTTAATAAATATCTTTTTTAAGCCAAGGAGTTATAATTTAGCGCCCTGAATTGATATAAATGAATCAATTTGATAAAGGGAATAAGCTTATATAAAGTATGAAAGTATTAAAATTCGGTGGCACTTCGGTAGGATCGGTTGAAAATATACATAACGTTAAAAATATAATTAACGATGGCGAAAAAAAGGTTGTTGTATTGTCAGCTATGTCTGGTACAACCAATCATTTAGTTGCTATTTCAAAACATATTGCCGATAATGAGGCGAATGAAGCTCTTGATAAAATCAATAAACTTCATGACACTTATTTAAAAGTAATAGATAGCCTACTTGCCAATGCTTTATTAAATAAAGATGTTAAAGCATACGTTTCTGGTATTTTTAATTTATTGGTTGCATGTACCAACAAGCCTTATTCCATGGAGTTGGAAAACCAAATAGTAGCTCAAGGCGAATTGCTTTCGACTTATATGGTAAACAGTTATTTAAATCAAGAAGGTGTAAGCTCAGCATTGCTACCTGCATTAAGCTTTATGCGTATTGATGCGGCTAAAGATCCTGATTTAAATTATATAAAAGAACATTTTAAAACCACTTATAATAAGGCTGAAGACGCTCAAATATACATCACCCAAGGGTTTATCTGTTTGGATGATAAAGGAGCGATTTCTAACCTTCAACGTGGTGGAAGTGATTATACAGCAACTATTATTGGTGCTGCTATTAACGCTGATGAAGTGCAAATATGGACAGATATTGATGGGATGCATAACAACGACCCAAGATATGTTGAAAATACAAGACCCATTTCAAATTTGTCTTTTGATGAAGCGGCAGAATTAGCATATTTTGGGGCAAAAATATTGCACCCTCAAACAGTAACACCTGTTAGATCGCTTAATATTCCAGTGCGTTTAAAAAATACCATGAACCCTGAGGCCTATGGTACTTTGATAAACAACGACCATTCTGAATGTGGAGTGAAAGCTATGGCTGCTAAAGATGGTATTACTGCTATTAAGATAAAATCTGGTAGAATGCTACAGGCACACGGGTTTTTAAGAAAGGTATTTGAAATTTTTGAAATTTACGAAACGTCGATCGACATGATTACCACATCGGAAGTTGCGGTGTCTTTAACTATTGATGACGATAAAAATTTAGATAAAATTTTAGCTGAATTGGAAAAGTTCGCTACCATTGAAGTGGATAAAAATCAAAGCATTATTTGTTTGGTTGGCCATTCGGTTGTAAACCATCAAGAAACTTATAAGCTGTTTCAAATACTGCAAGATGTGAAAATTAGAATGATTTCCTATGGAGGAAGTAGCAATAATATTTCACTTTTGGTAGATGCCAAGAACAAAATTAATACGCTGCAAAAACTAAACGATTATTTATTTGAATTAGTCACTCTGTAAATTATGAAATTTTAGTGTTGTTAGCAGCAAAGGGTCGTTGAAAAACGACCCTTTCTTCTTTTTATAAATTCATTAGGGCTTCGATTTCCTCAGCTTCAATAGGAATGTTCCGCATTAAATTAAATGGTTCTCCGGATTTTTGGATAACCACATCATCTTCCAATCGTATTCCAAAACCTTCTTCTGGAATGTAAATTCCAGGTTCTACGGTAAACACCATGTTGGCTTGCATAGGTTCGGTTAAAATCCCATAATCGTGCGTATCTAAACCCATGTGATGGCTGGTTCCATGCATAAAATATTTTTTGTAAGCAGGCCAATCCGGGTTTTCATTTTGTATATCGGCTTTGTCCAATAAACCTAAACCTAGCAATTCAGAAGTCATTATTTTACCAACTTCCAGATGGTAATCTGCCCAAATAGTTCCGGGAGTTAATAATTTTGTGGCTTCATTTTTTACTCTTAAAACAGCATTGTAAACCGCTTTTTGTCTCACGGAATATTTCCCGGAAACAGGAATGGTTCTACTTAAATCACTTGAATAATTAGCATACTCTGCAGCAGTATCGAATAAAATTAAATCACCTGCTTTACATTGTTTGTTGTTTTCGATATAATGCAATACGTTGGCATTATTTCCAGAAGCGATAATGGGTGTGTAGGCAAATCCTTTAGAACGGTTAAGCAAAAACTCGTGCATTAGTTCAGCTTCAATTTCATATTCCCAAACGTCTGGTTTTACAAAGTTTAAAATTCTACGGAATCCTTTTTCGGTAATGTTACACGCTTGTTGGATTAAATTGATTTCAATTTGACTTTTAACTGAACGAAGACGTTGTAAAATGGGGGCGCTTTTAGCGACACTGTGCGCTGGATATTTCTCTTTTAACCATTTGGTATAGCGGTCTTCACGGGTTTCGGTTTCAACATTGGCTCTATAATGTTCGTTGGTGTTTATGTAAACCGTGTCACATTGTGTCATGAGTTCAAACATGATCTTTTCCATGTCTTGAAGCCAATACACTGTTTTAATACCGCTGGTTTCAAAAGCTTTTTCTTTGGTAAGTTTTTCACCTTCCCAGATAGCAATATGGGCATTGGTTTCTTTTAAAAATAAAATTTCGCGATGTTTTTCTTTAGGGCAATCGGGAAACAATACCAAAATGCTTTCTTCCTGGTCTACACCACTTAAATAAAAAATATCACGATGTTGTTGAAAAGGCATCGTACTATCGGCACTTATAGGGTAGATGTCGTTTGAGTTAAAAACAGCTAAACTGCTAGGTTTCATTTTGGCAGTAAAGTTTTTTCTGTTATTAATAAAAAGTGAAGAATCTATTGGTAAATATTTCATGTGTTTGTTTTTAAATTCGTTGTAAATCAATTATGTAAGACGCAGCTTTTAGTGTCTTTAAATGGATGTTATGTAAATATTAAGGATACTAAAAGTAACAAAACTAAACAAATCATATGTAATAATTTGCTATATTTGATACTGCCCCATCTCGAAATCACTAAAACGGTTAACATTATGAAAAAAATTATAATACATATAAAAGTGGTTTTGTTATTGATGGTGTTTGTTCCATGTAGCATACCTGCACAAATCTTACTTAAAGAGGCTTCATTAAAAAAGCAAATTGAAAATTCAAGTTTGGTGGTAGAAGGAAAGGTTATTTCAAAAAAATCATTTTGGGATGCCGAAAAAAAGAATATTTACACAGCAAATAAAATACAAGTATATAAAGTTTTTAAAGGAGGTATGTATGAAACCATTGAGGTTATAACCAAAGGAGGAACAGTTGGTTTATCTGCTGAAGTTGTTACCCCAAGTTTGAAATTGCATACTGATGATATTGGAATATTTATGCTATATGATAATAATATTAAATCAAATGTTTTAAATAAATCTTCAATAAAGCAATTTAAACCTTATGGCTCATTACAAGGTTTTTATAAATATAACTTATATAGCGACGAAGCTATTAATCCTTTCAATAAAAAGAAAGGCATAGCAACTTCTTTTTATAATGAAATTATGAGTCATACCAATACAGCTTATATTGAAGTTGCTGATTTTGACAGTTCTAAAAAACAAACTAGTTTAAACAAAAGTGCATTAGCGGCTCCAGGCTCCATAACTTTTAATCCAACAACGGCCACTGCAGGAACCAAAACGGTGCTTACCATTAATGGGACTGGTTTTGGTACAACCAAAGGCAAAGTGTTATTTAGTAATGCCGATGATGGAGGTGCTACTTTTATTGAAGCTATAGGTACACAAGTGCTCACTTGGTCTGACACACAAATTACAGTTGAAATTCCTTCTGAAGCAGGAACAGGGCAAATTAGAATTACAGATAATACCAATGCTTCGGCAACTTCAACTAATAGTTTAACAATTACGTATTCTGAATCAAATGTATATTACGATGCTGATGATGAGACAAGTACAGGTGGTGACAACGGGGCACTTCCTTTATATGCTTACAGGACCCAGCATATTAATGATGACGCTGCTGGAGGTTACACATGGCGTATGTTTACAGATTTCGATGCCAATGTCAATGCCAAAGCCGCCTTTTTAAGGGCTTTTGAAACATGGCGATGTGAAACAGGTATTAATTGGGTAGTAGGAGCTACGACTACAGTAGATGTTGCTTCACAAGATGATGTAAATGTTATTAGGTTTGATAATGGTGATGAGTTAGAAGCAGATGTTTTAGGTCAGTGTACATCTCACTATGGTGGTTGTTCATCTGGCTCAACATTTAATTGGTTTGTATCAGAATTAGATCTTGTTTTTGATGACGCAATTAACTGGAATTTTAGTTCTGCTACCAATTCAACAGGAATTTCTCAATATGACTTTGAAAGTGTGGCGCTTCACGAGTTAGGTCATGGACATCAATTAGCTCATGTTAATGATACAAATGATGTTATGAACTATGCACTTTCAAATTCTGAAGAGCAAAGAGTTTTGGGTACTAGAAATATTACAGTTGCAAATGCCATTCAGGTAAGAAGTACGGGTTCCATGGTATGTACACAGCCTTTAATGACTAACCACCCTTGTTCTTTGGGTATTGAAGAAGAAGAGTTAAATGCGGCGATTAATATGTATCCCAACCCAACAAGTGGGCAATTTTATATAAAAAATACATCACTCATTAATTTAGATAAGATAGTTGTATATGATGTTAGGGGTAGGCTAATATCTCAGCACGATATGACTAATGCATCAAAAACACAAACCATTAACTTACTTGGTGTTTCAAAAGGCTTGTATTTTGTTAAGATTCTTTCCGAAAGAGCAGAAATTACTAAAAAAATACTTATAGAGTAAGTTTATTTTTGTTAGAAAATAGTTTTTAATGGGCATGAAAGTTCAATTTTTAATTTTTGAAGCACTACTTTTGTTATGAAATTTTCAAAAACATAAAAGTATTTTTATTTTATTGCTTTTTTTTGGTGTTTAAAAATAACAATTCCGAATTGTTTTTAAAAACTAAGTATTATTACTTATAATTGTTCTAAATTAGAATTTTACAGCTCAACTTTTTGCCTATGAATTTATTGTAAATTACCTTTGCGAACTATACTTAACAAATTAAATAATGAGCGGATTTTTTAAATCTTCAATCGGAAGAAAAGTAGCCATGGCGCTTTCAGCTTTCTTCCTCATGTTTTTCTTACTTCAACATCTTGCAATTAATCTTTTATCTGTTTTTAGTGGCAATCTCTTTAATGAGGTCTCTCACTATATGGGAACTAATTGGTTAATTCAATTTGTGATGCAACCCATATTAATTTTTGGCGTTATATTCCATTTTGTTATGGGTTTTATCTTGGAAATAAGAAACAATAAAGCAAGACATATTGCTTATGTGAAAAACAATGGTGCAGCTAACTCCACGTGGATGAGTCGAAACATGATTTACACTGGTGTTGCTATTTTGGCATTTATCGTCTTGCACTTTATCGATTTTTGGTTTCCAGAAATTAATGCCAAATATATTAAAGGTGATTGGTCTGGGGGACATGACCTTGTTGATGGTTACCGATATTTCCATGAGCTACAAGAAAAGTTTGTAAGCCCAATTAGAGTTGGTGCTTATGTAATAGCGTTTGTGTTTTTAGCATTGCATTTGTTACATGGCTTTGCGTCAGCATTCCAATCTATGGGAGTTTCTACAATAAGAAAAAAGAGATTACAAAGTTTTGGTAAAGCATATGCTATTTTAATTCCATTAGGATTTATATTTATTGCTTTGTATCATTATTTTAACCATTAATCTTAGAAAAATGGCATTAGATTCAAAAATACCACATGGTCCAATTCAAGATAAATGGACAGATTATAAAAATCATATCAATTTAGTAAATCCGGCTAATAAGCGTCATATTGATGTTATCGTTGTTGGAACAGGGTTAGCAGGAGGTTCAGCAGCAGCTACTTTAGCAGAGTTAGGTTATAATGTAAAAGCATTTGCTTATCAAGATTCACCTCGTAGAGCACACTCTATTGCGGCACAAGGTGGAATTAATGCTGCCAAGAACTACCAAGGTGATGGCGATTCAACATATAGATTATTTTACGATACTGTAAAGGGAGGTGATTACCGTTCCCGTGAAGCTAACGTGTACCGTTTAGCTGAGGTATCAGCAAATATTATTGACCAATGTGTGGCACAAGGAGTTCCTTTTGCCCGTGATTATGGTGGATTGTTAGACAACCGTTCGTTTGGAGGCGTTTTGGTTTCTAGAACTTTTTATGCTAAAGGACAAACAGGTCAGCAATTATTATTAGGAGCTTATTCAGCAATGAACCGTCAAATTGCACGTGGTAAAATTGAAATGTTCAACCGCCACGAAATGCTTGATGTTGTTAAGGTTGATGGGAAAGCACGAGGTATTATTGCCCGTAATTTAATTACAGGTGAAATAGAGCGTCATTCCGCACATGCTGTGGTTATTGCTTCCGGTGGTTACGGAAATGTATATTTCTTGTCAACCAATGCTATGGGAAGTAACGCAACTGCTGCTTGGAAAATTCATAAAAAAGGCGCGTATTTCGCAAATCCTTGCTTCACTCAAATTCACCCAACATGTATTCCGCGTTCTGGTGACTATCAATCTAAATTAACCTTAATGTCCGAATCGTTGCGTAACGACGGGCGTATTTGGGTACCAAAGAATATTGAAGATGCTAAAGCACTGCAACAGCGCAAAATAAAACCAACCGATATCGCTGAAGAAAACAGAGATTATTTCCTAGAGCGCCGTTACCCAGCGTTTGGTAATTTAGTGCCTCGTGATGTGGCTTCTCGTGCTGCTAAAGAACGTTGTGATGCTGGTTTTGGAGTGAATGCTACCGGTGAAGCGGTGTTTTTAGATTTTGCTTCAGCAATTACACGCTATGGGAAAACGCAAGCTAAAATTCAGAATATAGAAAATCCATCGGATGCTAAAATATACGAATTAGGTCAAGCGATTGTAGAAGAGAAATACGGAAACTTATTCCAAATGTATGAGAAAATTGTAGATGAAGATCCATACAAAACACCTATGATGATTTACCCTGCAACACACTACACCATGGGAGGAATTTGGGTTGATTATAACTTAATGACTTCGGTTGATGGCTTATACTGTATCGGTGAAGCTAACTTCTCAGACCATGGAGCAAATAGACTTGGAGCTTCGGCGCTGATGCAAGGGTTGGCAGATGGTTATTTTGTATTGCCTTATACCATTGGCGATTATCTTTCTAAAGAAATTAGAACAGGTAAAATTCCAACCAATACGCCAGAGTTTGACGAAGCTGAAAAAGAAGTAACAGATAGAATCAATTTCTTCATCAATAATAAAGGAACGCATTCAGTAGATTATTACCACAAAAAATTAGGTAAAATCATGTGGGATAAATGTGGAATGTCTCGTAACGAGCAAGGTTTAAAAGAAGCCATGGTAGAAATAAAAGCATTACGCGAAGATTTCTGGAAAAATGTTAAAGTACCAGGTTCTGCTAACGAAATGAATCCTGAGTTAGAAAAAGCAGGTCGTGTAGCAGATTTTCTTGAGTTAGGCGAGCTATTTGCTAAAGATGCACTTAATAGAAACGAATCTTGTGGAGGTCATTTTAGAGAAGAGTCCGTTGAATTAGACGGCGAACAAAAAGGTGAGGCAAAACGTAACGATAAAGATTACGCTTATGTAGCTGCTTGGGAATACAAAGGAGAACCAGCTGATGCGATTTTGCATAAAGAAATATTAGAGTTTAAAGATATAGAACTAAAACAACGTAGTTATAAATAGTTGATGGTTTGTGGTTGATAGTTAATGGGTTAAAAGTTTTTAGATGAAAAATTTAACATCCACATATAACAGCTAACAACCAACAGCCAACAACCAACAACTAAAAAATATGAATCTAACACTTAAAATTTGGAGACAAAAAGACTCGAAAGCAAAGGGTCAAATGGTCGATTATAAAGTAACTGATATTTCAGAGCATATGTCTTTTTTAGAAATGATGGATGTTTTGAATGAACAATTGGTAAATACTGGAGAAGAGCCTGTGGCTTTCGATCACGATTGTCGCGAAGGTATTTGCGGTATGTGTTCTATGTACATAAATGGTGAAGCCCATGGTCCGGATAGAGGCGTAACGACTTGTCAATTACATATGCGTATGTTTAAAGATGGCGATACGATTACTATCGAACCATTTAGAGCAACTGCATTCCCTGTGATTAAAGATTTAGTGGTCGATAGAACATCTTTTGAACGTATTCAACAGGCAGGTGGCTATATCTCTGTTAATACTTCAGGAAATACACAAGATGCGAATTCGATTCCAATTTCTAAACACGCTGCCGATGAAGCTATGGATGCAGCAACTTGTATAGGTTGTGGTGCGTGTGTTGCTTCGTGTAAAAACTCATCTGCTATGTTATTTGTGGGTGCTAAAGTATCACAATATGCGTTGTTGCCTCAAGGACAAATAGAAGCTGCAGACCGTGTTCGCAATATGGTGGCGCAAATGGATTTGGAAGGTTTTGGAAACTGTACCAATACAGGTGCCTGCGAAATTGAATGTCCAAAAGACATTTCATTAGAGAACATAGCTCGTATGAATAGAGAATTAATGAAAGCGAGCTTATCATAATAATTCCCTTTCATCGATAATTTATAAGACCCAAGCAAAAGCTTGGGTTTTTTATTTAGATTTGGTTATTAAATTTATAAAATGAAGAAACTTGTTTGCTTTTTTGTGTTGGGATATTTTTTGGGTACGGCGTGTCATGCACAAATGATGCATCCTAATAATTCCAAAACATCTTTGTTTGACGAATCTATGCTCCTTCAACATATTAAAGCCCTATCATCTGATGCATTTGAAGGACGAAAAACAGGAACAAAAGGCGGGGAAAAAGCAAAAAAATACATTGTCAATCAGTTTTCTGCTGGTCATGTTTTACCGTTAGGGAAACGTTATGGACAACCCTTTTCATTTTTCCATGAAGGAAAGCATCATAATGGCGTTAATGTTTTAGGATTAATAAAAGGATCCTTATATCCAGATAAATACATAGTTATTAGTGCACATTACGACCATGAAGGTATTAAGAATGGGCAAATATATAATGGTGCAGATGATGACGCTTCGGGAGTAAGTGCCTTGTTTAGTTTTGCTGAATATTTTAAAAACAACCCACCCAAACATTCGGTTGTTTTAGCTGCTTTTGATGCCGAAGAATTAGGACTTCAAGGGTCTAAGTATTTTGTAAATCATTCTATTATTCCCTTAAAACAAATCATCGTAAACCTTAATATGGATATGATTAGCAGAAGTGATAAAAATGAACTATTTGTTGTCGGTACTGTTTATAATGAAACTTTGAAAAAGGTGATTTCAAATCATAAATATTCAAATAAAATAAATTTTTTAACAGGACATGATGAAGGTAACTGGAAAGACAATTGGACCCATGCGTCCGATCACGCCTCTTTTCACAAAAAAAAGATTCCATTTTTATATTTTGGTGTTGATGACCATGAAGATTACCACGAACCAACCGATGATTACGAAAATATTCAACCAGAATTTTATATAGAAGCTGTAAAAGTTATCATGTCGGTTTTTGAAAAAATAGATGTATTAACTTTTCCTGCAAGGTTTTAGCTTTTCCTGCAAGGTTTTTCAAGGTTTTTAAAACCTTGCAGGATTAAAAATAAGCTTTCAATTGTACCATTCCTGTATGAATGGTTTTGCTGGTTTCGGTTTTTCTACCAAAATAACTTAGGTTTAGGTCTAAGAAATCAGTTAGTTTTTTTTGTGCCAATACACTCCAAGTAAAGTTTTTGCCAGGTTGCAAACCTTCCAACATTTGATATGAAACGGGTGTGTTAGTATTGCCATCAAATTTATTGGAGAAAAAGTTAAACTCGCCAATAATAGAATTTTTTTGATTACCAGAAAACGTAAATGAAGTCCCGTATTTTTGTTGTTTTAAAGTTTCTAAACCACCAATGGTATTTTCTTTACTGGCATATTGGTAGAAGAGATCGAAACGCGAATTGTCATTAAATAAATAGGATAATTTTGGGTTTAATCGGGTTTCATCAAAATAGTAATTTTTACTTGCGAAATTTTGACTTAAGCTTTCATTTTTTTCAAAATCAGATTGAAGTGTTATCAACCAACTTTCGGCAAATTTATGATTGAAATTAAATTGATGGCTTTTCAATCCATTTTCAACAAATCCAATAGATAAAATGTTGCGGGTTTTGTTTGAAAGGTAGGTGTAAGATGTTGTAAAATGTTGCTTTCCACGATTAAAAAACAAGACATTCCTAAAATTTAATTGAAGTCCTAATTGGTTTTCTTCACTATTTTCAAAAGGATTTAAGTTAAAACTACTGCCATCGCGTTTTAATTTTCTATCTATCAAATAACTAGTTTGGTTGTAAAAATGCGACCAGAATTTTTGTGTTTTATTTTCGGAGACCGACCACTGCGCTGGATTAACGGTAAGCGTCTGACTCAGCCTATTTTGATGCGTTTTTATATAAACCCGATTGGGTAACAGCACACGAATGTATTTGCCTTGGTCTTGAAATTGGGCAATTTCAAATTCCTCTAACTCCTGAATGCCGTTTTCGTTGTAATCAATCCAGGTATAAGTGCCTTGTCCGGGTTCTACTTCAACATACGTGAAATCTTGTTGTGGTAAAGTGCCAGAATTGGTTTCAAATAAGGTGTTCCATTGTACCAATTGTTTAAAAAGTTTTTGGTTGAATTGCAAGCGGGAATTTATAGACTGCTCGTCATCGGTGGTTTCATCTTCACTTTTTAAGGTTCTGTAATTTGCGTATAAGGCTAAGTTGGTATTGGTGTTTTGAATAAGCTGTGTGTCTAAATAAAAAGTATTCGATGTATTTACTTTTTGCAATTGATTGTTTCTAATGCTATCATTTACCCTGTTTTTATAACCAATTTCGGTAAAAATTTTTGAGCTATCTCCAACACCAAAAAACACTTCGTACGATTTGAATTTTTGACTTAAAGGTGTTAATTCTTGTGTTGAAACAGTTTTTTGTTCATTGTCTTCAATGGCTAATTTAGTGCCTAGCCAACTTTTGTTCATACTATACGCAATGGTGTTGGATGATCTTAAAAATGTTGAGGTATTGGTGGTCGAATTGGCATTTAAAAAACTAGAATATGATGCAATCCTAAATTTATTAAGCGCTAAAAACGTATTGAAAACATGGCGGTTTCCATTAAAATTTTCAGAAAAACCTAAATGCTCAAATTGATAGGTAACGTTTCCTTTTTCGGGATGATTCAAACTTAAACCAGAAGTAAGCAAGGTTTGATTGCCAAAATTGATGTTTGGAGTACTAGTGGAAGTATCATTTAAATTCCAATCCCTATTAAATTCGGCATTGTACAAACGTTCAATGGTTTTAAAATTTTTCTGGATATAATCGGCATCTGCAAAAACTTTCAGACTCCATAAACTATCCTTTTTAGTGATGTTTTGTGAGATTTTAAATTTACTGGCCACCCCGTCATTATTAGCATCGTCTATAGTTGAAAATAAGTTTAAATCGTTTTTACTTGCAGCTATTTCAAAACCGATATCTGTTTTTTCGGTGGGTTTGTAGTCACCATTTACCACTGCTATTTGAAGTTTTGTTGGCGCAATTAATTGGACTATGGGAGCATAGTTTCCCTGTAAAGTACCTGCGTATTCATAAATGTTGTTAATGGCATTGGTACTGCTTAGAATATAGTCGCCTTGGTTGGCACCCACTTGGGTAAACGTAACGCGGTATAAGGTGTCGTTTGGATTATTGGAAAACACAAAGACTTCAGTACCATCTATAAGTTCTTTTTTATATAAAACCCTGTTATTGCTATAAGACTCTAAAACTTCTGATGGCGCTACCATTTGCGTTCTGTCGTCTCCCGCATTCGCTAATATTTGTACTTGGCCTTCCGATAAGTTTTGTTGCAAAGGTTGATTTTTAGCATCGTTTTCAGAATACACCGAAACGCCAATATTCAGTTTTTCACTTTTAAAGTTGCTACCGCCATACGCCACTAAACGCGAATAGTTGCGTTCACTGTATTGATAATCGACTGTAATGCGCATTTCGGACGTTATGGGAAAGGTTGAATTGAAAATGATTTCACCGGCATTATAATCAATAATATAATCTTTGTCTTCACCACGTTGCGCTACGATTCCGTTAACATAAACCGTTTCGCTACCCGACACAATAAGCACAAACAACTCGCCATTTTGCCCTTGTAGTTTATAAGGCCCTTGGTTACCTTCTTGTGCTTTAAACTGACTTCTTGTAAACTGTCCACGTACCAAAGCGCCAGCGGCAAACACATTGGTTTCGGTTTCTTCATGGCCCAAAGTGGCATTTACCGATAAACCTTGAACACGTTTAGAGAAGCTCGCAAAATAAGAATTGGTATTTTGTAAATCGATATCACCTGCACGCACATTCCAACGATCGCTGTACAGTTCAATAAAAACCTGATCGAATTCATCCAATCGCTGGCTATAACCACTTTCTTGCAACGGTATGTTGGCGTCTTGAATAGAGGCTCGAAGGGACACTTTATCACTAAGTTTTCCCGAAATTTGAAGGTCTAGTTCACTATTTAAAACCGAGTTTTGGTTGTTGCCAACCGTAACCCCCCTAGAAATACTACCAGAAGTTGTTAGGCCATCAAAAGGAATGTAATTTTTAGTATCGTTGGATTGCGAAAGTTGGTAAAGCTTTTGAAGATTATCGGTGTTTTCAACAATAATAGCATCGTCTAATTGTTTGTAGGTCTTGGTTAAAAACTCGGGGTATTTTAAATAATTGATAATGATAGAATCGGTTTCAATAGGTTTTATAAATTTTAAAAAGGCTTTTCCAAAATCAACTTCATAAAAAGTAGAATCAATAAGCACATTGTTTTTAGCTTTAACTGAAAAGTGGTTCGGGTTAATGCTTACGGTATCAATAACAATACTGTCTTTTACAGCAACTTTTTTAGTCCTATAGTTAGAAACTGGATTTTGCGAAAAGCCACAAAGCCCAATAAAAAAGAAAAAGAGGCAGGTTATAAACTTCATTAGATACTTAAACTTCAAATAGTTTAAAATATTTTGTTAATAGATTTCGTTAATTGTGGCACAAAATAATAGTGTAAAAGTAAAGCATTATTTATTTTAGCTGAAACAATACACTTTTAAAAGTGTATTGTCCCGACTTCATGTCGGGATCTCATAAAAAACAAAGGAAATGAAAATAATCTCATACAACGTAAATGGCATTCGTGCAGCAATAAATAAAGGGTTTATAGATTGGTTAAAAAGTGCCAATCCAGATGTCATTTGTTTGCAAGAAATTAAAGCTTTAAAAGAGCAACTGAATTTAGATGCTTTTGTTGAAGCTGGCTACACATACAACTATTGGTTTAGTGCTCAAAAAAAAGGCTATAGCGGTGTTGCTATTTTAAGCAAAATAAAACCAAACCATGTAGAATATGGCACAGGAATTGCTTCGATGGATATTGAAGGCCGTAACCTTAGAGTCGATTTTGATGGTGTTTCGGTAATGAGTTTGTATTTGCCTTCGGGAACCAATGACGCTAGGTTAGACCATAAGTTTGAGTACATGGATATGTTTCAAGAGTATATAAACACCCTTCAAAAAGAGATTCCTAATTTAATTATTTGTGGCGATTACAATATTTGCCACGAAGAAATAGACATTCATAACCCTAAAGGTTTGTGCAATACCTCTGGATTTTTACCAGCAGAACGCAAATGGATAGGGGCATTTATAAATAACGGATTCACGGACTCTTTCAGATATTTAAACAAAGAACCAGATAACTATACGTGGTGGAGTTACCGAGCGAATTCAAGAGCAAACAACAAAGGGTGGCGATTAGATTATGCCATGGTTTCAAATGTCATACAAGAAAAGATAAAAAGAGCCGTTATACTGTCAGACGCTGTGCATAGTGACCATTGCCCTATTTTATTGGAAATTGAAAATTAAACCCAAATTTATTAAACCAAAAACCGTAAAGAATTTAAAAATGATTAAAAAAATCTCATTAATTACGTTAACATTAGTAGTTGCTGCTTCATGTGTGTCTCCTAAAATTTACAAAGATTTAGAAGCAAAATATGCCAATCTAAAGCAAGAAAACAGAAAGTTATTCGATGAAAACGAAGAGTTGTTGTACCAAAAAACAACTGCCGAAAACAATCTAAAGCAACTTAAAGAAGCTTATGCAGAAGCGGTTTCAGAACGCGACAAATTGCAAGGCGATTACAATGCTGCCAAAGCAAATTTAGAAACACTAAAAGCGTCTTACGATGCATTAGAAAAAAACAGTTCGGCGGCCATCGCATCAAATTCACAAAAAAACAGAGAATTATTGGCACAGCTAGAAGCTAAAGAACAAGCTTTGGCAGATGAAAACCAACGATTGGAAAATCTTAAAAAAGAATTACAAGACCGCTCGAACCGTGTAGCAGAGTTAGAAAAAGTTATTTCAGATAAAGATGCTGCCATGACCGCTTTAAAAGATGCCATATCCAAAGCCTTAACAGATTTTGAAGGCAAAGGGTTAACCGTGGAACAACGCGATGGCAAAGTATATGTTTCTATGGAGAATAAGTTGTTATTTAGTTCAGGAAGTTGGGCGGTTGGCACCGAAGGTAGAAGAGCCGTACAACAATTAGGCACCGTTTTAGCAAGCAATCCTGATATAGCTGTTTTAATCGAAGGTCACACCGATAATGTACCTTATCAAGCGAATGGTCAAATAACCAATAACTGGGATTTGTCAACCAAACGCGCCACAGCCATTGTTACTATTTTAAGAGAAAACGCAGCTATAAACCCTGAAAATTTAACCGCAGCAGGTCGTGGTGAATTTGCACCAATAGCAACCAACGACACGCCTGAAGGAAAAGCAAAAAACCGACGCATCGAAGTTATTTTAACGCCTAAGTTAGACGAGCTTTCAAGGTTGTTAAACGATAATTAATATTTGGGCGTTACCACAAGGGTCGCGCTTTCAGCTATATCTTTTTTGCTTTTATTGGCAAAAAAGGATGCCGCTTCAATCACTAACGCAATATAGCCTAAAAGGTATTAACATATTTTTAAACCTTTCAGTTCATTTGTAACTGAAAGGTTTTTTATCTTTAAAAATAGAATCCTCTATGAAATACACTACCATACCAAAAACCGATATAAAAGTTAGTAAAATATGCCTAGGCACCATGACTTGGGGAAACCAAAATACCGAAGCTGAAGGGCATGCCCAATTAGATTACGCCCTAGAGCAAGGTGTTAATTTTATTGATACTGCCGAAATGTATCCTGTGCCAGCAAGTCCAGAAACACAAGGGGCAACCAGTAAAATTATAGGCACTTGGTTACAAAAAACAGGAAACCGCGACAAAGTTGTTTTGGCTAGTAAAATTGTGGGTCGTCCAAGCGATTATACTGCCCATATTAGAACTACGGGAATCACTTCGGAATCTATAAAAGAAGCTATAAATAAGGAATTGGAACGCCTACAGACCGATTATATTGATTTATATCAAATACATTGGCCAGAGCGCGAAACCAACACCTTTGGAACGCGCGATTACAAACACAACCCTAATGATGCATGGCAAGATAATTTTAATGAGGTACTATATGCATTGGAACAACACATTAAAGCAGGTAAAATTCGTCATGTAGGTATGTCTAATGAAAAAGCTTGGGGAGCGATGCGTTACTTAGAAGAATCTAAAAACCATGGTTTACCACGAATGAAAACCATACAAAATGCCTATTCGTTGATAAACAGGGGGTTTGAAGGTGATATGGCAGAAATATCCATACGCGAAAATTTAGGTTTATTAGCCTATTCACCCATGGCTTTTGGAGTGCTTTCCGGTAAATATATAAAAGGAACAGCAGCCGATAATGCGAGATTAAAACTGTTTCCAAGGTTTGCACGTTACAGCAGCGAACAAAGCACCGAAGCAACAAAACGTTATTTAAAAATAGCTGAAGATAATGGCATGACCTTGGCGCAAATGAGTTTAGCTTTTGTAAACCAACAACCTTTCGTCACTAGTAATATTATTGGAGCTACCAATTTGGAGCAATTAAAAGAGAATATAGATTCTGTTAATGTGACTTTGAGTGATGTCATTTTAAAGCAAATTAATGAGGTGCATGATGTAATTCCTAATCCTGCAACTTAATTCCTGCGAAAGCAGAATCTTTAAAAACCAATCTTTGACACCTGCGATCGAAAGGCTCGTGGTAACGGGGCCTGGACACGCTAAGCTTTTTGTTTTAAACCGTTAGTTTACTTTTGAGCCTCCTGTAACTTATAAAAATCGTACAGTTTTTTGTTATATGGATAATCCCAGCATCCCATTCTATGAAAAAGGTCTCCACCAAATCCTTTTTTGTAAATATGGATGCCATGTAGTGGGTGAGTTTGATTTAAATTTGGAGCAGAGCCAAACATGTCGTATTCAGTACAGCCCCATGCTTTTGCCATTCGTATGGATTCCCATTGCAGGGCATAACTTGCCATTAAATTGTTTTTTGAAGATTTAGATGCTCCATATAAATAGGTGCCTCTTTTTTTTGATAAAACTAGAAACATTGAAGCGAGGAACTTGCCATCAATATCGGCCATCAGCATCTTAACGGTAATGCCATTTTTGTTGTTATCTTGGTTTTTTAAAATAGTAGAAAAAAAGTCTTGATTTTGTAAAGGCATGTCATGTCGAATGGCCGTATCAAGATATAATTTATACCATGAATCCATATGTTCAATTCCGTATTCACGTACTCTAATGCCTTTTTTATTCGCTTTTCTTATATTGTATCTTGTGTTGTATCTCATGTTATAAAGCAAGTCTTGCTCTTCCAAAGTCAAATCAAGGAAAAAAGTGTTTTTGGGAAGGTTATCTGTTACGCTTTTTTGTAAGTTCCAATTACTGGTGCCAAAATTTACCCTGAATTCTTGGGTTTGGTTAGGTGGCGGGCCAATCCAATTACCTGAATTGTCAAAATATTCTTTTTCAGCAGCCCATTGATTCTCCCAAATTAAATCGTAACGGATAAAGATGCAATTTTTAGGTAAGTGTGGTTTTATTGATTCAGATAAAAGTTCTAAAAATATGCCTTGGTTTTCAAATGTAGGTTCTAATTTGGGACCGTAAGGAACGTAAGCAATACAGGTATCCTTATTTACGTACTTAATTAGTATCAATAAGTCTTCAACTTCTTTTTCTAAAGAACTAGCAGTGCTAATTAACAAATTTTTAGAAATAGTTAACTCAAATCCTTGAGGTATAAACCCTTGGTTACTTTTTACACGCCCCCAAAAAGGAGTTTGAGGTAATATATTTGTTGTTTTAAATTCTTCAATATCTTTTCTCTCTAACTCGCAAATCATTTTTTTAGCGGCAAAACTAAGGAATCATATACTTAATTTAAAATCATTTTAGTTTGATTGCCGTCTTTATCAAGAAGCGAGTGCAAAAGGAAGTTTGGCAATGCCCAAAATACTATTTCTTGTTTCATTACGTTTGCTTAACTTTGGTACACTAAATTAAATAAGCCTTGTCGTTGAACTTACAAGATATTCCTCGTGTAAAAACAATTACAAAAGAGGACTTTTTAAAACACTATTTTAAACCGCAAAAACCTGTGGTTATTGAGCGTTTTATAGACCATTGGCCTGCTTACAGCAAGTGGAATTTAGACTATATGAAAACCGTTGGGGGCGAAATCACCGTTCCGTTATACGACGATAGACCGGTTGATTATAAAGATGGTTTTAACGAGCCGCATACCAAAATGAGACTCGCCGATTATATAGATTTGTTAAAAAGCGAACCTACAAAATACCGTATTTTTTTATGGAATGCCATTAAGGAAATACCCCTATTACAAAATGATTTTACATTTCCCGATTTTGGCTTGCGCCTTATGAAAGGCATCCCGATGCTATTTTTTGGCGGACGTGACTCATATACCTTTATGCATTACGATATTGATCTGGCCAATATTTTCCATTTTCATTTTGAAGGCAAAAAACAAATTATTTTGTTCGACCAAAACCAGAACAAATATTTGTATAAAGTACCGCATGCACTAATTACCCGCGAAGACATTGATTTTGCCAATCCCGATTTTGAAAAATGGCCCTTGCTAAAAAAGGCACAGGGTTACCAAACCGAACTAAACCATGGCGAAGTATTGTATATGCCCGAAGGCTATTGGCACTATATGCGCTATATAACGCCGGGTTTTTCCATGAGCTTACGTGCCATGGCCCGTAATCCTAAAAATTTTGGTAAAGCTATTTATAATATTGTTGTTATGCGTAATTTTGATAACGCCATGCGCCGTATGAAGGGTCAAAAATGGATTGATTGGAAAAACCAACAAGCTATTACCAAAACCCATAAGAACTTATAAATAAAGCTATTTTTTACAATAACTTATATATATTTGCCTACTTAAAATTTAAACTTAAATCATGCGAAAAATAATTTTATTAGTAACTATTCTTAGTGCAACGCTTAGTAATTCACAAGCTTTTATAGGTAGTGGCGACAACAAACTCCAGTTAGGAACCAATCTTCAAAACAATGCTACTGGTGTTAATATTAGCTACGATTTTGGTTTGGGCGAAAACATATCAGTTGGTATATCATCATCATACGCTTTGGGTCTTAGCGACGATATTTCTGCTAGTTTTGGCGACCGTTTTGATGTTAAAGGGCGTTTTAATGCCAACTTGGGAAACGTCGTTAATGTAGATGAGAATTTTGATATCTACCCAGGTTTAAACCTGAGCCTTAAAAATTTTGGTGGCCATTTAGGGATGCGTTACTTTTTTACAAACGGCTTTGGTGTTTTTACAGAATTTAACGTGCCTTTTGCAAAATACAATACCGATGTTTTAGATGCTGGCGAAAAATTACATAACCAGTTTACACTTAACTTAGGAGCTTCTTTTAATTTATAAAAAAGACTGTTGATTAATATCAAACAAGATCATTTTTAAAAAGCGGAAAAATTTAGTTTTTTTCCGCTTTTTTTGTAACGGTCATCTTAATAAAAAGTCAGAGGTTTCTATTACGGAATTAAATAAGGTTAAATGGATTAGTTTTATTTTGAAAGCGGTATTAACCTCAATTTATTTCCGCAATAGCGATTGTCTATACAATTTCAATACATGGAGATGGCTCAGTAAGTGACAAAAAAAATCCCAAACAATGAATTGCTTGGGATTTAGTTTATTATGAGATTCCGACTTTCGTGGGAATGGGAAATTAATATCTGTAATACTCAGGTTTAAAAGGACCTTCAACCGATACACCAATGTATTCAGCTTGGTCGGGTTTTAACTCAGTAAGTTCAACACCAATTTTAGCTAAGTGTAATTTGGCTACTTTTTCATCAAGATGTTTAGGTAACATATACACATCGTTTTTGTAGGCGTCGCTATTGGTCCAAAGTTCAATTTGAGCCAAGGTTTGGTTTGTAAATGAATTACTCATTACAAAACTTGGATGACCAGTGGCGCAACCTAAATTTACTAAACGGCCTTCTGCAAGTATAATAATGTCTTTACCATTAACAGTGTATTTGTCTACTTGAGGTTTGATGGTGTTTTTGGTGTGGCCGTGGTTTTTCTTTAACCAAGCCATATCAATTTCATTATCAAAATGTCCGATATTACAAATAATGGTTTTGTCTTTTACAGCTTCAAAATGTTCACCACGCACAATATCTTTGTTTCCGGTTGTGGTTATAATGATATCAGCGTTTGGAGCAACGGTTTCTAGCTTTTTTACTTCAAAACCATCCATAGCCGCTTGTAAAGCACAAATCGGGTCAATTTCTGTAACAGTTACGATACTTCCTGCACCTTTAAAAGAAGCTGCAGTACCTTTACCTACATCGCCATAACCACAAACAACTACGCGCTTTCCAGCAAGCATTAAGTCGGTAGCACGACGAATAGCATCTACGGCACTTTCTTTACAACCGTATTTGTTGTCAAATTTACTTTTTGTAACCGAGTCGTTTACATTAATGGCCGGCATTGGTAACGTTCCTTTTTTAACACGCTCGTATAATCTGTGAACACCTGTAGTGGTTTCTTCACTCAATCCTTTAATGCCAGGTACTAGTTCTGGGTAACGGTCTAAAACCATATTGGTTAAATCGCCACCATCATCAAGAATCATGTTAAGAGGTTGTCTGTCTTCACCAAAGAAAAGGGTTTGTTCAATACACCAATTAAATTCTTCCTCGGTCATATCTTTCCAAGCATAAACTGATGTTCCTGCAGCAGCAATGGCAGCAGCAGCTTGGTCTTGGGTAGAGAAAATGTTGCAAGAACTCCAAGTAACCTCGGCACCTAAAGCCTGCAATGTTTCAATTAAAACCGCTGTTTGGATAGTCATATGCAAACATCCTGCAATACGTGCACCTTTAAGTGGTTGCGAATTTCCGTATTCTTCACGTAAGCTCATAAGTCCTGGCATCTCGGCTTCGGCTAATTCTATTTCTTTTCGTCCCCAAGCTGCAAGCGAAATATCTTTTACTTTATTGGCTACGTAAGGAATTGTTTTTGTACTCATATCAACTTTTTATTTTTTCTTTGTTTTATAAAAAGAAAACATCTTTGGAATCGTATTAAAATAGTTAAATTGCTCAACAAAAATGTTTAATCTGCCTTAGGCAGTGCAAAGATAACTAATAACTTTTAGAAAATTAAATGCCTCTTTACAAAACCATTACTCCTAATTCACAAACTGTTGTTAAAATCTGGAAGATTTCAGAATCTTTTGATGATTTAATGCAATTGGTAAAATTAAAACCCGAAAGTTTACAACGTGTTTTAGATATGAAAAGTGAATTGCACCAGCGTGGGTTTTTAAGTGTACGCTGTTTATTAGCCAAATTTGGATACGAAGATGCCGATTTGTTTTATGATGGAAACGGCAAACCGCATTTAAAAGATGGTAAGCAAATTTCCATTACCCATTCGTTTCATTTTTCGGGAGTCATAGTTAGTGACAATATTATTGGTATTGATATTGAAAAACAACGCAAAAAAATTAGCGTGATTGCTCATAAATTTATTGATTATGAGTTCAGCTATCTTAATGAACATGCAGCAGATTATGTTAATAAACTAACTGTTATTTGGTGTATAAAAGAATCGTTGTTCAAACTGTTTGCAACGCCGGGTTTGAGCTTTAAAAAACATTGTTTGGTCATTCCGGTATCTGATAATGACTATGAAACCATTGCTTGGATTGATTATGAAGATAAAAAATACTGTTACCAAGTTCAATTTTTAGAGTTTGAAGGTTTTACTTGTGCATATGCCATTAAATAGAACAAACCATTTTAAGATCATATTTATGTATTCGTGGCAGAAATGAGAAATATATACCAAAGCATATTAAAATCGATTGCTACTAAAGAGAAACTTTTAGCTGTTTTAATAGACCCCGATAAGTTCTCCGTTGAGAATACTAAATTTTTTCTAGGTAAAGTTAATGCCTCTATAGTAACCCATATTTTTGTTGGAGGTAGTACGGTTGAAGAAGGCGTTACCCATATTTTAGTTGCCGAAATAAAAAAGCAAACGACGCTTCCTGTCATATTATTTCCGGGAGATGTTACTCAAATTACAAACCATGCCGATGGATTGTTGTTTTTAAGTTTAATTTCCGGTAGAAACCCCGATTATTTAATAGGAAAGCAAGTTGAGTCGATTTCAAAACTTCGAAAGACAAAATTAGAGGTTATATCAACAGGTTATATACTTATTGAAAACGGTAAAAAAACAGCGGTCCAAAGGGTTACGGGGACACAACCAATAGCCAAAACAGCTATTCAAAATATAATTGATACCGCCAAAGCAGGGGAGTTGCTGGGAATGAAATTGATCTACTTAGAAGCGGGTAGCGGTGCTAAAAATCCAGTGTCCTCAGAAATTATTAAGTCGGTTAAACAAGAATTGCAAATACCATTAATTGTTGGTGGCGGCATTAGAAATAAACAACAACTAGCGTATGCCTATGACTCTGGTGCCGATTTGGTAGTTATAGGCACTGCTTTTGAGGAAGGTGAAGCGTTTTTTGATGCTTTGAAATAGGAATCTTTAAAATTTAAAGACACATCTTTTTTAAATTTGATTGATGATTGCCTTGACTGTAAGCTTTTTTGAAATCCCATATCAATTTCGACAAATCGTTTGATTTCTGAACTTGATACCAATGACAGAGCCATTATCTTTAAGGTTGATCGACAAGATGCTGACTTCTAAAAAGTTTAAGGGTTTCTTTTCTAAAAGTGTTGCTTCGCTTTAGGGTATAAAAAGACCACATTCTATCCCTAAAATGTGGCTTCTCTTTTTATTGCTTACTCTTACCGCCACTCGTTGAAAACGAGCGGTAGCGTATACGAGGACTAGCAGGGGCATAAAAAGTTTCTGTAATGGACGTACCATCCGTTACCTTCTTTTTAAGTTTTATGCCTGTGGCATCGTAAATATAATCAATAAATTTATTTGTTCCACTAAAGGTTACTTTTTTAGGTAAGTTTAAATGGTTGTACAGAATGCTTGTTGTCCCCTTGTTGGCGAGTTTTTCAATTGATTGGAGAATAACTAAAATAAGCCAAATTCGCTTCAGAAGCATACACTAGCAAAAAAAACAGCACCCCTAAATATATAAAAGTACTGCTTAGATTATTGTATATCTGTTTCATTTTCATCCAGTTCCCTTATATGGGACAGCTTGTTTTAAAATGTGCTTGGGAATAGCAGGGTAACACAAACGACCTCAACTAATCTTTCCTAGTAAAAAGCCACAACTTTTACGTTGTGGCTTTTAACTCTTGTTTTATTTCTTACTCGTTACGGCACGGAAAACATTTCCGCGCTAGCGGGGGGATTTTTAAATAATTACGACTTAAATATTGTATAACCACTAATTTGAGACATTACCATATATATCTGAACTTTTTAATTCTCTGATTTTTTCTGATACTGATTTACCTAAGCGTTTTTTTTCTGAAATACTAAACAATTGTTCTAAGAAATCAGGAGTAATAAAATTATAATAATTATAATTTATAAAGGTGTTATATACTCTCAAATGACTTCTATAATCCGAAGTCCTTTTTAAATTATCCAACAATTGATATAAATATTTCAACCTTTTCTCCTTACTATAAATCATTAAATTTAGAAGAATCTGATTCTTAACTATTAGCCTTTCATTTTTTTTATCTAATATTTCTTCAAGTTTATGGTATGTGTTCTTAAACTTATCATAATATATATCATAGGTCTCAATTTGAAAATCTAAAACACTTAATTTTATAAAATAATGCTTGGATTCAAATAAAAATTTAAAATAGGTATTGAATAATTCTAAATCGTCTACCCTAATTTCAGATGCTAATTCAATAAGGATAGAAGAAAACCAATAATCTTTACTATTAGAGTTGTTTTTAATGAACTTAATAAAATAAGGTCTATTAGATAAATCATTAACAATATCATAATCTTCAATAAAATCAATTTTATCGTCCATCGATAATTTTTCAAATTTCTTTATTAAATCAGACTTCACCATTATAATTTATTTTCTTCCAGTTCCAGTCCCTTTTTCAGAACCCTTTTTCTGTTTGTTTCTTTGACCCCTTACTTTCTGTTCTTTTTGCAGTCTTAATTTAAGGGCTTTTTGCTGCTTATTAAGCTGTCCGCTTAATTTGCTTACTTCTTGAGCAATTTCATCATCACTCCAGTCTCTCAATCCGTCATCACTATGGTTTCCACGAGCTGTTTTTGAAAAATTTAATGTAGCTTTTGACTGATTTAAAAGATAAGTAGCCCCAGCACCAACCATGGCATAAGTTGCCCATTTAGGCCAAGCAGCATCTGTCCCATCAAGTACGACACCATCGGCAGTCATAAATGCTGTCGCAGCCAACGCTACTGCATCAGCTCCAGCTAATTGAACCTCATTTCCATTTTCACCTACCGATGAAACCACATCAACTAAAAATGATGTATCCAATCCCCCAGCTTTTAACATTGATTCTGTTGCTTCTGACTGAACTATACTTCCATCATTTTTAAAATTATAAATAGCTCCATTTTGGTCTTTCCCAACAAACGAGGAAACTCCTGTTAATGTTATATTACTTGTTTGTTCATCGCCATTTTCATCAGTATATGAATAACTGTGGTTATACTCACTACCTTTGTGCCAATGATAGCTTGCTTCTTCTTCTCCTTCCGCCATATAATAAAACCAATCCTGTCCATCTGGGTCAACAAATACAATTGGATTATTGGCTCCATAATGATATGGTGTAATTGAAATACTATGTGCTATATCAGCTAATGGGTCAATATTCATCCACCTTCCCAGTGCAGCATCATAGTTCCTTGCCCCAAAGTCCAACCACTGAAGCGTATTGTTGAACTCGTTCTGCTCTTCCTTACCCCCAAACCCATACGGATGGTCAACACCATTTATGGTTCCGTTGTACCCCTTGTGTTTGAGTCCAAAAGGATAGTAGTTGTTCTCCTCCAGTATCTCTAATACAGGCGTAGAGGTAGTACTCATGTCCTTATAAGAAAGCCTGATGTTCCCTAAGTGATCCTTATATTGATAAGCGTAATTAAAGTATTCTTGTTCATTGGGCTCTACATATCCCTCAGGATGATTAAAGAATTTTAATGAGATTCCAGAATAACTAGTACCACTATAAACGAAATTACCCGCGTATTGTGTTAGGTAATCATGGGAAACTCCTTGAACTTTCTTTTTCTTTTGCAATTTCATACCGTTAGCATCGTAAATATACTCAATATTATCGGCTAAAGAAATTTCATTATCAGTTTGTTTAATATATATTTTGGTTGGTAAGTTTAAGTGATTATATTCGATATGGGTGATACGCTTATTAAGATCTTTAGTCATGTTGCCATTAGCGTCATAAGAATAATCATCTACTGAGTCTGGGGCCGTATTCAGGGCATCATCCTTAAAGCCGTACTGGTCTATAGGTGCCGCATCGGCCACCCTCATAAGTTTGTTGCTATTGGCCAGATAACTATAGGTCAGGTCATCCATCGTGCCGAAAGTTGTAGCACCACTATTGGTATGCCCCCGTCTCACAAGATTGGTAATGTTCCCGTTTTTATCATAAGCAACATTGGCCAGGTCATAATTATTGTTTGAAGGGTTGGTACCACTTGTTATCCTATTAAGGGCATCATAACCGTATTTGTACCAACGAAGGACATTATCGTTCTGGGTTTTCCATTCGGTTTCGGATATGTTGCCGTTAAATAAATTTGTGCCCCCGTGTGTATTTGTATTGTAATTAATCTTGAATGCAAACAAATCGTTGCCTAGAGCGGTTGGATTGTTTATTTGCTTTAACCAGCCACGAATGTTATAGGTATAATCTATGGTTTGTAGACCCGCTGAGTTTTCTATGGTGCCTGCCGCAACGCCTCCCACTTTTTTGTTCTCCAATTGCCCGAGCTCGTCATATTTGTTTAAAACAATAAGCTCTCTTTCTTGGGTGTCAGAGTTTATTTTGGCACTAAAACCAGGTAAAGCCGTAAAATTAGGTTTCAAGGTTATAGAGGTACTTGCTATATAGCTTGTTTGGTTATTGGGAGTGGTATCGTCCAGTATTAAATCTATAGTAGCATCAAATTCTGAGTCCCTAAGACCTTGAGTTTGGGCTAGGAGCCTGCCCATATGGTCGTACTCAAAAGTGTCTTCCACTACAATGTCTTCTGCATCTATTTTTCTATGTATACTTACTGTACTTAATATTTTACCAATAAAATCGGGTTTGCTTTTTACAATATCGGTTGTTTTTAAATAACTGTTATAACTTCCTATCCAGATAGGTTGTGCTTTTTTATTAAAAACAGTTATAGTCGTTATCCATTCATTGGTATCTAAAACTTTAACTTTAGATGCAGTTGCTAAACTTTTGGTATATGTAGCTATATCGCCCGTTTCCCATACTTCACTTGGTATAGTAATAGATGTAGGTATATTGAAACTGTAATTATCGTAATAATTTACAGTAAGTACTTCTATGTTGCTGTTAGGAAAGCTTTGGTTGCCATAATAGTGATAACTACCTTCTGAGTTTTGTTTGCTTTCATATAAATTAGCAGAAGTATTTGTATAATATGCATCTAAAATACCTTGCATCTCACTTTGGCTTTTTAAACTGGAATATTGATAAATGCCTGTATAAACTATTCTGCCAAAAGCATCATATTTAGTGAATAACCATTTATTATTAGCTCTTAAATTGGCATCTTGTGTTAATACAGGTCGGTCTAGTTTATCGTAGACAATGTATTCCCACCCTTTACCTGGAATTCTTTTTTCGATTAAACGGTTACGATAATCGTATTTGTATTGATAACATAAATCGTTTAATTTACTGTTGATAGTTGCTAACGTAGCTGTGCCAGCTTCTGCTTTTGGAGGTAGCACATAGGTTAGGTTGCCAAATTCGTCGTATACATAATAAGTATCGTGTGGTGTTGATACTCCCGAAACATCTGCATAGGTACGCGTCAGTATAACACGTCCCTGCTTGTCCTTAAACTCTTCGGTGGTATGGTTTGTGCCAACCGTCCAGTTTTCGTCCTTGGTAACGGTCTTATATAGTTCATTTGAATTATAATAATCATTAAATGCCAATTCTATTTGTGCTGTATCATTGTCTGGATGTGATACAGAAAATACTTTTACCTCAGAATTTGGAACAGGATTTAATCTATAAACTTTAATATTGTCAATAAAGAAATTAGTTATATTAAAAGTACTATTGTTAGCCACATTATGTTTTAAAAAATATAATCCTAATTGGGTAGTATTAGAAGGTACCGTGATTTTTATATTATATGTTCCATCGGTTAGGTAATCTTCAAGTGTAGTGGTGCCTACAATATTTAACATAACCCTTTCTGTACTTCCCTGATTAAAATCAAAACTAATATATAAAGTTTCTCCTTCTATAACAGCAATATCATGCTTTACCCCTTCACCGGGATATTGTGGCGTTGCTTTTAACATTCCATTTTCAATAGAAAAATTATTACTAGGGCCAACTGCGTACCAATTATTAGTATTTATTGTAAAATCATCATTTAATAAAAATTGTGGTGTTGGTGAGTCATTGGATAGATAATTAAACTTTATTTCATGCCCTTCTCCTAAGCTCCAATTTTTTCCCGGAGCGGCTTGTTTTAAAACCCTGTTAAGAGGAGAAGATTCATAAGCTTTTTCAGAATAAGGATTGGGAAAACCTATGTCTAAATCATCAGGAAATTTCGACAAATAATATAAGTTTAGATTATTTACTAACGCTGTCGGGTCTCTATAGTCCAAGGATGTGCCTACAGTTTGTATTGGATTTGCATAAGGTAAATATGTTTTTACTTGCCTTCCAAAATCATCATATAAAATAGGTGTGATGATATCTTGACGACTACCACCTGCTTGTCTTGCAATAGCCTGTATTGGTCTATTCAATCCATCATAATAGGTAATAGTCTCTATTATGTCATCATTGGTCAGAGAAGTATTAGACAAGGTATTCAATCCATCCTGCGTTTTTACTTGATAGTTTTTGGTGTGTATATAGTTTTCAGAATTTGTTTGTGCCACTATAGAAGATGAAACAAGTAATGCTATTAAGGTTATTAATATCTTTTTCATCGTTCTTTAGTTTTTATAATTGTATTTATGCTCACTTATAATATTGCCTTCTTTATCTTTGGTATATTTCAATCTGCCTAAATTGTCATATTCATAATATTGAACTAATTTATTAGGACTTGTTATACTAGTAACACCAACAAGAGGCTCATAGGTATAGGTGGTAATTAATGCTGCATCAAGACCATCCCTTAGGGCATTGAAAGATTCACTTACCAATGTACCATTATTACTTGCTATTTGTAAAGCAGCAACATATCCTTCTATCTGCGTATAAGTTGCGCCTTCTATTTTAGCTATAGGAAATTGTTTACTATATCCCCAAATAAAACATATTGGAACGTTGTTTGTAACCGTGTATTGTAGAAGATTGCCTTTGTCATCATACATATCATAAGTAACCTTTTTTTCGAAATCGTAATTTTCTTTTTTTGTAAAAATATTCTTTGGTAGTGTTAAGCCATCGTCTGGACATTGGAACTCCGTTTTTTCCTGAGCAAGTATTCCACCATCTTTTTTTGTTGTCTTTTGAATTGGTATCGCAATTCGGTTTTGTGCGATCAATTTATTTATACAAGGTTCATTTAACAAATCCTCTGGATAATCATACTCCATACTAATTTGTTCACCTACTGAATTGCTGGTAAACTCTTTACTTAACAAATGTCTGGAATTATAATTATAATTAGTTTCGGTTATTACTCCCTCAATAGGAATGCCTTCATTAGAATTATACGCTGTTACCTTTTTTTTGTCCAATAAAACCTTCCCTACTTTAATAGGATAAAAATGAATAGCCCTAAGTTTATTATAGTAGCCTGTTGAATTAACTTCAGAACAGGTTAACCATCTATTTAAATCATCAAAAATAAACGCCCAATAATTTCTAAAATCTTCAACTTTATATTCATACGTCTCTTTGTATGTAGGAAATAATATGGAGTTAGCCGAACCTGGATTCATTATTTTGTATATAGATTTTTTCTCTAAAAGGCCGTTATCTATTGCCATTGCGCCAGGTATTCCAGGAATGATTGATTCAAAATATAGTATCTTATCTGCTTTATTTTTATAGTTATATACTTCTTTTCCATTTTTATATTTAATTTCACCACTAGGGTTTGAAGTCGATATATCGATTGAACCTGTAAATATTGTTACCTCGCTATACCCTATTAACGATCCATTTGCATTATAAGAAAAAGGCTGTGTAGCATCTGATTGAAGGATTGTTTTAGCGGTATAGCCTAATGAACTTTCAGTGTTATTTGAAAATCCCTCCGGGCACAGTTCTGTAAAACTCTCCGCTGTTGAGTCACAGTTAGGGGGTGTGCTAAATGGATAAGGAGGGTACATAATAAGCTGATTTCGTTCTATGCCTTCCATAAATCTCCAAAAAATAGGCTTTGTTATCATTATTCCATTTTTATACTGAAAATGCTTTTGTTCCGCTATTTTATTATCAGCACTATATGATTTAATTGATTTTACTCTAAGACCGGCTCCTTTATTCTCATAACTAGTTGCCGGAACCTCTTTCATATATTCAATTTCAGCAGATGCCCAAGGTCCGCCTAAAACTCCAGTTTTATTATCGGGATAATTTACTATTATTCTATATTGTCCCTCTGTTAATGCGGAGGTTTTAAGAAGACCACAAAAATTATTTTGGGTTGCATATTGGATAACCTCTGGGCTTGTTCGATTATATTCATGAACCATTTCCCAATTACTTCCTACTTTCTTTTGCAATATTATATATAAACGGTTATCATTAGGATGTACATTGGATGCCGGATAATAATAATAATCTGGGCACTCTACAGGTGATGAGCTAACACCATTATCGCAAGGTCCCCCAGCTATACTACAAAGAATTTGATAACTTAATTTAACAGCAGGATGTTCTTCTGAAATATAAAACTCTAATGATTTTTCATTTGTACTACCCACATCGTACACGCTTGCTTTTACAAGTTGATATGTGCTTGTATTAGTAGCATAAGGAACGAATTCGTTTGCTTCATATTCTATTTCTGTAAATCCTTTGGTAGGGTAAATTATTTTTGAAAGAACTCCAGCTTTAGCATACTCTTCTCTGGCTTTTCTTGAGGCGGTGGAGTTGGAGTTGTCAAAAAAAGGAGGAAATAATACATCATAATATCCCAAAGTATTTAAATTTGGTAACAAATTGGGATTATTATAACCATTAAAATATCCCCAAATATCTTGGGCAAAAGATGTTTTGTACGGAACTGGAGCCGTATTATATTCAAATTCATAACTAAAGGATTTGTTGTTGTTATCAATATTTGAAATTTCATCAGAAAACGTAACAGACAACAACTTCAGTCTTTTCGATTTAACATCCGTACTCATTGGAGGAGGCCCACCATTATAACTTCCTAAATTTACTGTGGAGGTATAATCGCCAAAACCAAGATTCCCTAAAAAATAGGTATAATTAAAATTAAAAATCTTTTTTGATAAGGTTTCACCTTGGTTAAACACTTGGATATTGAGTAGCTTTCTACCATTTTGTATATCTAATCTAGTCCCGTAATTAAATTTTACCTTTATGTTTTCTGTGTTGATTTCGACAAGATCATACTCTTTAATGCTACTGGTTGAAACACTTGAAAACAGGTTCCCCGAGAAGTCAGATGCATCAGATGACTTAGCCGTAACCCTCTGTGATATATGAGGAATTGGTATTGGATTGTTTTCTGCATACGAAAAATTCATTTCATGATTAGTTGGTGAAGTAACTTTAGTTAAATAGAACGTGTCACTAGATCTTATAAATGAAGTAGAATCCATTGAGAACCCATTTAAAGTAAATTGATAGACTGTACCATCAATTGTTGTTGCTTTATAGCCTCCATCATTTGGTAGTTTCTCAAACCTAATATCACTCCTGTCTATTGTAATAAAATTACCACTTCTATCCCTGATAAATTTACCGCTATAATTCCCAAAACTATATCGAAAAAGGAGGTATTTAAATCCTTTGGACTGGAGCCCTCCAAATAAATCTTGTGTCTCTTCATAAGATAAAGTATATATCTCTCCTTCATCATTAAAAAAAGTACAGGTTCTTTGAGGTATATTAGTATAAAGATCGTTATATGTGTATGATAAATTTTCAAGCTGAACACCATAAGGGTTGATAGTATATGGAGAACTAAAACCATCACCATTATTAATTCTTTCTATGACACCTCCCGCAATAAGATTCCATCCCAAACCAATATTTGTTGCTTCTTGTTCCACCTTTAAACCATTACTATAATAATTAATAGATATGTTATGATTGATGTCTCCTTCTTTTAAGTTGAATAAAGGAACATTGAAATTAGTGGTTCCATTATAATTAGATACAGGGACCTCTACCGAACTCATTAATCCTGATATATTTGGAGATGAGATGTTTGGTGTATTGATTAGATTTTGAGTTTCTACATTTTGGCTATAGAAATTTACAGTAAAAAAAGTAAATGGTAGTAAAAACAATATTTGAAATATTTTTTTCATATAATAATATAGTTATTCATTAAATTCTCTTATATAAATTTTTACTTATATTGATTTTCTTTTCCACTTATAGAAACGTATATCGATTAAATAAATAATTTCTGTAAATCTATTATAATTATTTAAAAGTTATATAAGGTTTTTCATTTATATTTATAAGGTAAAATCTTAACTTAAGCGTAAGTTTCCTGTTTGTTTTTTTATAAAGAAATTTTCAAAAGAAGTCTCCTAAAATATATCCTAATCTAAATTATACAGGTACATAGCAATTAAATAACGCTCACCAAAAACAGCAATGAAGTTGATTAGGAAATAGAACGTGCGGTCAACCATTATATCGTTGATACGGTATTTTTGGATATGAGCCTATCGGCATTCTAAATTGATTATTGAACCAAAGGCTCGCGATGAAATTTATGATGCAATAGACTGGTGCCAATCCAAGCAAATAGGTTTAGGTGAAGAATTTTATGGCTATTTGGAAGGTTACTTTGAAACTCTCAAGAACGGTAATGCCAATTTTTCCATAAAACGTAAACCAGTGTTCTGGGAATTACCTTTGAAACGTTTTCCTTACGTTATTATTTACGAAAAGACCAAGGAAGCAGTAATTGTATACTCTGTATTCAATACACATCAACATCCACTTAAAAAAGTAAGATAAGTATAAAAGAGTACCTTTTCTTAGAAGTCTGTGACTTCGAAGCAATAAATGAATTTCAATAAAAAATAGAACAAGCTGTATTTAAGTAAAACTAGGTACAGCTTTTGTGTTATGATATAATGCGAAGTTTCAAACTTCTAGCATAGCAGGGGTTTTTTAAAGTGAGATTATGGGTTTTCTTTTACGTAAGAATTCCATACTGCTCGCTCTTTCTTTTCAAATAATTCAGAAATAATATCCATTGCAATTTTTTCTGTTGGATTAAAATTATCAGACTGCATATATGTTATAATACTTTTATAAAGCTGATTGGCTACAGGTCTGTTTTCATCATTATTTCCAATATTAATACTGCAAACCATTAATTGTCCACCATTTACGTTTGCCTCAAAAAGCATTCCTAAGCGGCGGTTTAAAAACCAAGTGTCTACAGGCTGAATGACAGGTCTAAAATGTGGTGGAAAGTTTTCCAAATTCATTATTTGTTGCCTGTTTGCTATTTCCCACCATTGTAAATCGGCGTAGTATTCTGTTGGGAAATCGATAAAAACGGGATGCTTGTCTTGAATTAAAATGCCTGTTGTATGTGGTGGTCGCATTTTAAACCAAGATGTATTCCAAAACACCGGCGTTTGGTATTGAACCACATCTTTGCCATTTTCAATGCTTCCAGAAGCTAGTAATAATACTTTTCTACCTTGTTTTAGTATTTGTTTAGCTTTGGCATCTAAAATTTTGCAAATATGAATGTTTGAAGACTGTGTTTTTTTATTTGATGTAGGATAGACCCAAATATTCCAATAATTTATATAAGTGCCAACATGAATTTTTAAAGTAAACTTTGAAGCTTTATTTACAAAGTTTAATGGTAGTTGAATATTTCCTAATTCATGACCTTTTCCTAATGGAATTGTTTTGTTTTCTAAATTCCCTGTTTTAATAATTTCGTTTTGATTATTAATTAATTCCCAAGCAGGGTTTGTGTTTTTTAATGCATTGCCACTAAAATTTGCCACTTCAACGCTAGCTTTTAATGTTTCATTGTTATAAAATGTAAATTTAGGAAGCCTTATTAATGGTACAACATCATTACAAAATGCTTTGAATTCGTTAGCTGTTATGTATCCTTTTTCATCCCAAAAGGCATCTAAAACACCAACTAATGCTGTGCCTTGTCCAGAGAAATCGTTCAAACTTAGTAATTGAAATCCAGCTAAATTGGGGGTTCTTAGTGTCGCTTCAATTTCTTGTTTATAACAAGATGCCTGTAGTTTGCCCGAAACCATTAAAAAATCATGTGCTTGGTCTGACATGTGATGATCTTTTAAATCTTCTTGAAACAATTCAAAATTCTTAGCTTTTAAAGCGCCTGTATATTTTTTAATTTCATCAAAATTAGGATATGCACACCATTGCCCCATTTCGAAGGTTACATAAGGTTTATCTTGGTTTTCAGTTTTGTTTCTGTAATCGAACACGCTTTCAGGTTGCGTGTCTTTCCACTCCAGCCCTCTAGGAGGTGACCTTACAATAAAATCACTATTTTCAATAATAGACCAACTTCTACCGGTGGATGCTCCAGTGAAAACTCGTTGTGGGTCGTAGGTTTTAAAATGACTTACCCAATTTTCTAAATAGGGTACATAATTTCCAGAAGGTTCGTTTCCGTAGGCCATCATACAGAACGAGGGGTGATTTCCATAAGTATCGATAATCCTTTTGGTTTCTTCCATTAAATAACTATCAATTGGTTTTCCATTACCTAAACTAACCGAGTATTTTGCCCAACTAGGCCCTTCAACTTGTAAATAGATGCCTGCTTTATCGGCAGCTAAAAAAGCAGATTCCGGTGGACAATATGAATGAAAACGCATGTGGTTTAATCCAAACGATTTACATGTTTTAAAAATTCGTGCCCATGAAGCTTCATCGGTTGGTGGATATCCAGTTAATGGAAATACGCTACATTCAGTGGTTCCTCTTAGGGAAATTGGACTGTTATTTATTTTAAAATGTTTGCCTTCAATTTTAAACTCGCGCATTCCAAAAACTTCTTTTTTGGTATCTAGAATGCTTTCATTCTTCTTTAAACTGATTACTATTTCATAAATGTTTGGTGTAAATTCGCTCCATGTTTTAAAATGATTACCCATAGGAATAGTTGCAATTAATTCGCTTGAAGTATTATCAAATTTAAACGTTGACGTGTTTAAAATATGCTCATGGTTTAATCCGTTTATTTTAATTTCTGCATGCAATGTTGCATTTGTTTTTTTATTCAGAATTATTTTTGCTTCAATCGATTTATTGGAAATATTGGGAGTTATCTTAATTTGATTAATGCTATATTCATTTTTTGGAGACAATATCATGTTACCAATAATGCCGTTCCAGTTCCCTTGTGTATGGTCTGAAATGCTATGTGAATTGATGCCAACATCTAAATCTCTAATGGCATTATCTACGCGAATGGTTAAGAGGTGTTTCCCTGGTTTTATGCTTTTTTGAATTGTAAAATTGTGAGGAACAGATAAACTATTTTGTTTTCCTATATACATAGTATCTATCCAAATTTGTGTTTGCCAATGGGGTCTTTCTAATGACAAGGCAAGGTTTTTATTTGTCCAATTCTCAGGAATTAAAATTTCTTTTTGATACCATACAGCACCAACATAACGTTTGTTTGGTGTCAACCAAAATGGAAATTTTAAGCTATCTTTTTTCCTGTATTTTTTCATGGCAGGATTAAAATACCAAGTGCTATCGTAAATGCTTCCTGTCCATTCTGTTTTTAGTGTTGGGTTGTAGCCAATACCTTTATCTCTTAATGAAGCTGGTAATTTAATACTGTCTTCAAAATCAAGTGTTTGCCAATGTTCTATTAAGCCTATATTATTAGGGTCTAATTTGTATGACCAATGCCCTTCAAGATTTAATTTTTCAGGTTGATTGTCACATTGAAAGAACGCAAATATTGAAAATAAGATGCACCAGAATTTTGTTGACATATTGATATGTTGTTTGTGATGACACTATTTTTTTGACTGAGGCTTCATTGGCTTTTTAGCTAAATAAATATTAGGGGTTTTGGGTGTTGTCATGCCATGTCCTAAATAAAAGCCAGTATGTGCAGGTTGATTATATCCTACATTTTGCCATGCAATACTGGTGCGATATAGCGGATCATGCATCAAGGTGAAAATACGCTCTGTGGTGCTATATGGTGTTGAAAATATAACCAATTCGGTGTTGTTTGAATTTCGCCAGATAATTTCTTCTCTCCAATCTCCTAATATATCGGCAATTAAACAAGGATTGGATTTTGTACCATTATTGCTTTTTAAGCTCATGTTGTCATAATTATAAGCTGTAAGCAGTATCTCTGAACTTTTAGTATCGGGATGCCATTTTGCAATGACTGTTTTATCTACTATTTCACGTAATAAATCGCCATCCCACCAGGCAAACATATTAAAACTAGCACCTCTTCTACCTGTTGAAGGGTATGTTGTAGAGATGACCTCGCCTTTAGCATTATGCACTCCAGAACCGTTAGACGCCCAACTTTCAGTACCTATATGGTTCGGGTCAATGTCGGCTGTAACACCTCTTCCAAAATCGCCTTTTCCTGCAACACTCCATAATACCTCACCTGTTTTGGGGTCTCTATAGTCTATAGCGGGAATATTTTTGCCATTGGCTACTTCATGCGTCATAAAATATTCCAAACCTTCACGAGTAGGATCAAAATCTCCTAAATGACTCGCATCGCCATGTCCAAAACCTGTGGAATATAGGCCTGTGCCATCATCATCAATAGCACAAGATCCATATTGTATTTCATCTTTTCCATCACCATCAACATCTCCAACAGTGATGCTGTGGTTCCCTTGCCCAAAATATGCTTCGTTGCCTTTTTTATTGGTGTCGAATGCCCATCGATTTGTTAGTTTACCATCTCTATAGTCATAAGCGGCTAAAACGGTACGTGTGTAATAACCTCTGGCGAATACTAAACTAGGACGTTTTCCGTCAAGATACGCCACACATGCTAAAAACCGATCCACTCTATTTCCGTAACTGTCACCCCAATCGGAGATGTCTCCTCTTACAGGAATATAATCTTGTGTTGCTATAAAAGTTCCTGTTTCACCAGAAAAAAGACTCAAATATTCGGGGCCAGATAAGATGTAACCATTAGGAGTTCTAAAGTCTGCTGAGGCATCACCTAAAACAGTTCCTACTCCATCAACAGTGCCATCTGCAGTTTTGCATGCTATTTCTGCCTTTCCATCACCGTCAAAATCATAAACTAAAAATTGCGTATAGTGTGCGCCTGAACGGATGTTCTTGCCTAAATCTATGGTCCATAATACGGTGCCATCCAGTTTTAATCCTTGTAAAATGGTATTACCTGTATAGCCTCTATGGGAATTGTCGTGTGAATTCGAAGGCATCCATTTTAGTACCAGTTCATATTCACCATCACCATCTAAATCGCCAACAGAGGCGTCATTGGCTTCATAAATATAATCCCTACCGTCAGGCGATGTTCCTCCCTCAGGAGCAGAAATAGGAATTGTTTTGTAGATAGTGTTCCAAACGTCTTTTGGTTTTGACATTTTTTGTTCTGTACCATTTATAATGACCGATACACTATATGTTTCGTTTGAACTTATGGTATCGGTATAGTTGCTAGCTCCAGTAATTGGTGTGGTGTTTAATAGGGAAGTACCTCTATATACATTGTATGAAGCATTTTCAAATTCTGAAGCAAAAATGCGCCAACTTACTAAAACCTCGTTGCTGTTTTTTCTAACAGCCAACACACTTCTATCTAAATCTTCCATTTGCTTTTGAGCCGTTACAGGCATAAATATAAGCGTGAAAACAAGATAAAGAAAGGTCATTCTCCAAAAAGAAAAGTAATCTTTTTTAGGAGAGAAAGGTATTTGTAATTCAATTATTAGTGATTCCTGTTTCATTTACAAGTATGTTTGAGTTCAATCCGAAAAGTTACTTTAATATAGTTTTAAATACCTTTACCCCAGTTTCTTGCGTTATTTTCACTAAATACAAACCTTTAGGGTAGGTGCTTAAGTCTACGCTATTAATCGTATTTGAACTTTTTTTAATTAAAGATTTACCCATACTATCATACACTTCGATAGTACCACTGTATACTCCGGAAATATATAATTCACCAGTGGTTGGATTTGGATATGTTTTTATTGACGAACTGTTTTTTGTACCGCTTTCTTCAATTGAAAGCGTGCTATTAGCTATATAAATATTAGGAACAGCAGGTGTTGGCATACCAACGCCTAAATAGAAACCTGTATGTGCAGGTTGATTGTAACCTACGTTTTGCCAGGCAATACTGGTACGATATATAGGGTCGTGCATTAAGGTAAAAATACGTTCGGTTGTTGGATTGGGTGTTGAAAAAATAACAAGCTCTGTATTATCCGATTTTCTCCAAATGATTTCTTCTCGCCAATCACCTAATATATCGGCAATTAAACACGGATTGGACTTAGAGCCATTGTTGCTTGTAACAGAAACATTATCATAACTATAAGCTGTTAAAGTTCGGTCTGTGCTACCTGTAGTTGCATTCCATTTGGTAATAACTGTTCTATCCACTAGTTCTCTTAATAAGTCTCCGTCGAACCAAGCAAGCATATTGAAAGTTGATCCATTACCTGCCGTTTCTGGGTATGTTGTTGAAATGATAGTGCCGCTAAGGTTGTGTATTCCCGAACCATTTGATGCCCACATTTCGGCTCCCAAATGATTGGGATCAATATCTGCTATAACACCTCTGCCTATATCTCCACTACCTGCAACGCTCCAAAATACGTCACCTGTTCTAGGGTCTCTGTAATCTATTTGTGGTACTTCGGGTCTATCTGCTTCTTCATGAACCATAAAATATTCCAAACCTTCACGAGACGGATCAAAATCTCCTAAATGACTGGCATCGCCATGTCCAAAACCTGTAGAATATAAAACAGTACCATCATCATCTATGGCGGCAGACCCATATTGAATTTCGTCTTTTCCATCACCGTCAACATCGCCTACAGTTATGCTATGGTTTCCTTGGCCATAAACGGCTTCTTTGCCACCTCCATCATTTGTGTCAAATACCCAACGATTTGTTAATTGGCCATCTCTGTAATCAAAAGCCGCCAGTACTACACGTGTATAATAGCCTCTGGCAAAAACCAAACTAGGTCTTACGCCATCAAGATAAGCCACACATGCTAAAAATCGATCCACTCTATTTCCGTAACTATCACCCCAACTAGATACGTTGCCTCTATCAGGTATGTAGTTTTGTGTGGTAATAAAAGCTCCGGTTTCACCGTCAAAAAGGCTTACATACTCCGGTCCGGATAAAATATAACCACTTGTATTGCGGTAGTCGGCATTGGCATCGCCTAAGACCGTTCCAACGCCATCAATAGTTCCATCGGCTGTTTTGCAAGCAATTTCTGCCTTTCCATCACCGTCAAAATCATAAACTAAAAATTGCGTATAGTGTGCGCCTGAACGGATGTTCTTGCCTAAATCTATGGTCCATAATACGGTGCCATCCAGTTTTAATCCTTGTAAAATGGTGTTACCTGTGTAACCACAATGTGCATTGTCTTTAGAATTGGTAGGCATCCATTTTAAAATGATTTCATATTCGCCATCGCCATCTAAATCTCCAACAGAAGCATCATTGGCTTCATAAGTGTACGGTATGGGGTCGTCGATATTACAGGCAGCGGGAGAGATTCCTCCTGCAGGAGCGGTTATAGGTATTTTTTTATATATTTTATTCCAAACGTCTATGGGTTGGGAAACTTCTTGTTCAATACCATCTATGATGGCAGATACGCTATAAGTGCCGTTGGTAGATGTATTATCTATATAATTACTTGCGCCAGTTATTGGTATGTTATTTAATAGCGTTGTGCCTCTGTAAACGTTATAAGAAGCGTTTGTGAATTCTGAACCAAAAATACGCCAACTTACCAATACTTGATTGGAAGAAGTACGTACAGCCAGTACACCACGATTTAAGTTTTCCATTTGCTTTTGGGCTATTACAGGTGTTACTGTTAGTATAAAAGCTAAAAGGAGTAGGCTATTTTTAAAATAAGCAATTAAGGTTCTTTTTATTGCCGTGTTTTTAAGTAGTTTTTTTGTCATAAGAAATGGTTTAGTTTGGTTGTTTTTAGTTTATTGCTTATAAACAAATGTAGACTTTCCATTTAATGAGGCTATCCTGCTCTATCCTGTTATACCTTCTAAAATCTATAAGATAATATATTGAAAATAAAGGTGTAAGTGTTTGTTTGCCTGTTATGGCTTTAAAAGTTTGGTTATGAAATTTTTGATTTTGTTTGCGTTTAATAGTCATTCATATTAGGCTCAATTTTAGAAAGCTACGATGAATAGTTTTTGGGGAAGAAATGTATATTTTTCTCTTGAATGAAAACACAGTATATTTAGAGCCTCAATTATTTGAAAATGGTCAATTACCTCGGGCAAGCCCACGAGGCATTTATAGGAAGAACATTAAAAATTTGAGGCAAGCCACGGAGCATTCAAATCTCGATTATCGAGTAACACTAGATAGATACTAAAATGAATCAGTTTTTTGATTTTTTCTTAAACACATATAAAGATAAAGATACCCTTGTCATTATTTTAGAAGCCATTGTTTTAGTTACAGGTATAACAAGCGTTTGGTATGCTAAAAAAGAAAATATTTTAGTGTATCCTACAGGATTAATTGCAACAATCATTTCTGTCTATCTTTTGCTAAAAGATAAACTGTATGGCGATATGATGATGAATTTTTACTTTTCTATAATGAGTATTTATGGTTGGTGGAATTGGTCAAGAACTATAAATAACGAGAAAGTAGTTAAAATTTCAAGGACAAACACCAATGAGAAAATGATTGGGCTTGGGTTGTTTATTTTAACCATCGGGTTTACGTATTTGGTTTATAGCGTTTTTGGTGGGGAAATAACAACCTCAAACTATGTTGATATGCTTACTTCAGGCATGTTTTTTACGGCTATGTGGTATATGGCTAAAAAGAAAATTGAAAGTTGGACACTTTGGATTATAGCAGATATTATTAGCATTCCGCTTTACGCCTATAGAGGTTGGGGAATGCTTTCGTTTCAGTATTTTATTTTTACAATTTTAGCGATTCAAGCTTATTTTTTATGGAAGAAAAATATAAACAAGAACCCTCAAACTGCATCAAAGTAGTGTTATTTGGACCAGAATCTACTGGAAAAACAACCCTGTCTGGGCAATTGGCAAGATATTACAATTCGGTTTGGGTACCCGAATATGCACGTGAATATCTTCAAAATAAATGGAATAACGAACGTAAAACCTGTGAACCGGATGATTTATTGCCTATTGCTAAAGGACAAATTAAATTAGAGAATAAATTAGCAAAAAAAACCGATACTGTTTTAATTTGCGATACCGATCTGTTAGAAACTAAAGTGTATTCCGAAGCGTATTATTTAGGTTATTGCGACCCAATTCTTGAAAAATATGCTTTGCAAAATACCTACGATTTATATTTTTTAACTTATATTGACACCCCTTGGGAGGACGACGATTTAAGAGACAAACCAGAAGAGCGGGCTGAGATGTTTAAAGCGTTTGAAAATGCGTTAATAATAAATAAGCGCCCTTATGTGTTGCTTAAGGGCAATATGAAGGAACGTTTAGAAACTGCAGTTAAACATATAGACACCTTATTAAAGAAGTACAAATAATGTTTTCAGATAAAGATATACAACAAATAATAAGTCACGGACTAACGGTTGAAAAAGTGAGCAACCAAATAGAGATTATTAAATCTGGTATGATTTATTCCAATTTAGTTGAAGCAGCTACTATAGGAAATGGCATTTTAAGAATTGATGCTGAAAAGCAACAAGACTATATAGATAGGTTCGAAAGCAACCGTAACCAATTGTCTATCGTTAAGTTTGTGCCAGCTTCTGGTGCTGCTACACGCATGTTCAAATTCTTGTTTCAGTTTTTAGATAACTACAAATCAGAAGATCCTATTGAATTATATGCTCAAAAAAACAACGCTGTTTCTGTGTTTTTAAGTGGGTTGGAAAAGTTTCCTTTTTACGAAACAGTAAGAGAGAAATTAGTTCAAACAACGCCTAATTTTAATAGCTTAACATTTGGGGAACAATGTGTTCTGTTTGTGAAAATGATGTTGGATACCGATCAGTTGAATTACAGCTTTTATCCCAAAGGCCTGTTGCCGTTTCATAAATATAAAAATGATGTTTCAACGGCGTTTAAAGAACATTTAATAGAAGCTACCATATATGCTTCATCAAATAACCAAGCGAATTTACACTTTACAATTTCTGAAGCGCATAAAGCGATGTTTGAAAAGGAATTGAAACTCGTTAAAGAGTCTCTTGAAACAGAAACCAATACCAAATTCAATGTGTCATTCTCGTATCAAGACAAATCTACTGATACGATTGCTATAACATCCAGTGATAAACTTTATAGAACAGAAGACGATAAACTGCTGTTCAGACCATCGGGGCATGGCGCCTTAATAGAAAATCTTAATACGCTCGATTTCGATTTTATTTTCATTAAAAATATCGATAACATTGTTGTTTTAGAGCAAAATATAGAGGTTTCCAATTATAAAAAAATGTTGGCAGGCATCCTTCTTCAAATACAAACCCAAACTTTTAAGTATTTAAATAAATTGGAAGATGATGAGATTTCGGAAGATGAAGTTAATAACATCGAATTATTTGTAATTAACCGAATTAATGTAGAGATAGAAGAAGCTTATACTGCGTATACACTAAAAGAAAAAAGAGACTACTTGCACCATAAGCTTAACAGACCCATTAGAGTATGTGGGATGGTTAAAAATGAAGGGGAACCAGGAGGTGGTCCTTTTTGGGTGAAAGACAGTAATGGAGCTGTTTCTTTGCAAATAGTCGAGTTTGCCCAAATTGATATTGAAAATCAATCCCAAAAAAGTATTGTAGATAATGCAACACATTTCAATCCAACAGATTTGGTTTGCGCTGTGAAAGACTATAAAGGAAACAAATTCGATTTAACTAAATATGTAGATCCAGATGCTGCTTTTATAACCTTGAAATCTCAAAACGGGGTAGATATTAAAGCCTTAGAACTTCCTGGATTGTGGAATGGCAGTATGTCACATTGGAATTCTATTTTTGTTGAAATTCCAGTATCGACTTTCAACCCTGTAAAAACGGTAAACGATTTATTAAAACCTGCACATCAAGTTTAAAAAAATGGTTAACGAAGATGCCTTGTTGCAAGAATTGACTTTTAAAGCCGTAAGAAGTTCGGGTGCTGGCGGTCAACACGTTAATAAGGTGTCATCAAAGGTTGAATTGATTTTTAATTTAACTGAATCTTCAGTTTTTAATGAAGAACAAAGGGAACGACTCATAAGCAAGCTTCAAAGCAGATTAACAAAAGAAGGTATTTTAATGCTGCAATGTGATGAAAGTAGAAGTCAGCATAAAAACAAAGAGCTCGTAATAAAACGTTTTTTTGAACTTATAGAAAATAGTTTAATCATTCCCAAAAAACGAATTCCAACAAAAATACCAAGAGCTGTTATAAAGAAGCGTTTAAAAAGCAAACGAAAACTGTCCGACAAAAAGGTAAATAGGCAAAAACCAGACATCGATTAAAAATAACTGTGAATTGATAATTGATATTTGTCAATGGATAATTACCTTTGTATTGTTCTCAAAAAAGGGGTGCTTTTTCAGTTAGCAGTCATCAGTTTCAGTTTTCAGTCGGCAATTTGGACTTTTAACTTTTTAACTTATAACTTTTAACTACCTAAGGGCTGAGATCATACCCAATGAACCTAGAACAGGTAATGCTGTTTAGGGATTTAATTGATAGTACAGAGTATAGCAAAACAGTAATTACTTTGCATGATTCAATAAAACAATAATATTAACCATAAGAATAATTACCTCTTTTTATTCGATTATAAATATAATCGTAATGAAATCTACTATTCTTAAACTTTCTTCAAAAAGTTATAATTACTTTTTAAGGAGATTTAGTTTCGACTTTCTAAATAAAATCAGCGAAACTAAAAACATGTTTCTTTTTTTAGCAGTATTCGTGTTATCAGTCAGTGTTACTGCACAAGACAATCAAGTTCAGCAAGATTCAACAAAAACAGAAAGATTAGACGAAGTTTTAGTAAATGCTGTTCGTGTAAATGCCACATCGCCTATTACACACTCAAACATCACCAAAAAAGAGTTGGAGAAACGTAATTTGGGTCAAGACATTCCAACGCTTTTAAATTATTTGCCATCAGTAGTTACAACTAGTGATGCAGGTGCTGGTATAGGATATAGTGGCATTAGAATTCGAGGTGTTGGTGGAGAGTCAACCAACGTAACAATTAATGGAATCCCTTATAATGATGCCGAAAGTTTAGGGACTTTTTGGGTGAATTTACAAGATTTATCATCGTCGGTAGAAAGTATTCAAGTACAACGTGGTGTTGGAACATCAACCAATGGTTCGGCCGCTTTTGGTGCCAGTATTAATATTTTAACAGATGCTATTAGCGACGATGCATCTGCCTCTATATCTAATAGCTATGGTAGTTTTAATAGCTTAAAGCATAATGTAAAGTTTAGTACAGGCTTGATAAACGACCACGTTGAAATTTCTGGACGTTTGTCTAAAATTACATCAGACGGATTTATAGACCGAGCCAGTTCAGATTTAAAATCATATTTTTTACAAGGCGCTTATAAAGACGATAATACCTTAATTAAAGCGCTTGTTTTTGGTGGTCATGAAAAAACATATCAAGCGTGGTATGGTGTAGATGTATATACTATAGACACAAATAGAACTTATAATGTGGCAGGAACTATCATGGATAATGATGGTAATATGACTGGGTTTTATGATAATCAAGTAGACGATTACAAACAAGATCATTATCAGTTACACTGGAATGAACGTTTTAACAACCAATGGTCTTTAAATGTGGGGTTGAATTACACCAAAGGATATGGTTTTTATGAAGAATATGTGGACAATTATTATTATACAAATGTATATGGTTCAGACGATTCCAAATTTTCATTTTTAGGTCTTAACCCTATAACGGTAGACGGAAATACCGTTGCTAGTATGGACTATATTCGTAGAAAAGCACTAGATAATAATTTCTATGTGGCAAATGCCAGTCTAAATTATAAAAACAGCAAATTAAATGTTATTACAGGTGGTTCTTTTAATTTATATGAAGGTGACCATATAGGAACTGTCATTTGGGCAGAATATGCAGCAAGTATTGGAAACGATTATCGTTATTACTTTGGGCAATCACGAAAAAGGGATGCAAGTGCATTTTCTAAAGCAACCTATAAAATAAACGAAAAGTTTAGTGCTTATGCAGATGTGCAATACAGATATGTCGATTATAAAACAACGGGAATTGATTCCAAACGTTCGTTATTTGAGATAGATAAACATTATAACTTTTTTAATCCTAAGGTAGGAATAAGCGTTGACCTGAATGCATCAAATAACTTATATGCCTCTTATGCTAGAGCGAATAGAGAACCTAGTAGAACAGATTTTGAAAACAATACAGAAGTAAGGCCAGAGCAACTTAATGATTTTGAATTAGGCTATAGATATCATGCTGATAAAATAAAGTTTAATGCCAATGCTTACTTTATGCAATATAACGATCAGTTAGTGTTAACAGGGGCTTTAGATGACGTCGGGAACCCCATTAGAGCCAATGCAGGTAAAAGCTATAGAGTTGGTGTTGAGTTAGATGGTGTTGTTGCATTTTCTAAACAGGTTTCATTACAAGCTAATGCTACTGTAAGCAGAAATAGAAACTTAAACAAAAATCAGTTTTTAAACGGAACGCCTTTAGGCGAAACCGATATTGCTTATTCACCTAATTTTGTGTCGAGTACTGCAATTAATTATATGCCAATAAATAATATGCAAGTCTCTCTTATTAATAAATATGTAGGGAAACAGTTGTTAAACAATATTCAAGATGAAGATTCCAGTTTAAAGGCATATAGCATATTAGATTTTAATGCTAGTTACGAATTTAAGACAAAAGCTATTTTTAAAGCTATTTTAGTTAATGGTCTTATAAATAACATTACAGGAGTAAAATACAATTCAAATGGTGCCGATTATGGCGGTGGTTACTACGTGTACTACCCGCAAGCAACTACCAACTTTTTAGCAGGTGTTACTTTTAAATTTTAATTAGAAAGAGGTTGAATCTGAAAAGTCTATTTAGAAGTAAATTGTCACATTGAGCCTTTCGACTAGGCTCAAGATAAACTAAAGTCGAAATGATTGACAATCTAACTGAAGGTTTTCGACTGCGCTCCTGATATTAAAGTTTACTTTTTAGCCTCTTTTTAGTTAAAAACTCTAATTATAGAGCCTGCAACTTCAACTTTATAACGTATTAATGTGTAAGAACCTGTGGTGCCTTCTCTTTTATCGCCATTTAGTATGTCGTATGAATTACCATCATCACAATTGCAAGTCGCTATGATGCCTTCAACACTTAGTTTTGAACAGGTACTTATTTGGTGGTTTGGGTCTGTTATTTCAAAAGCATTGTAATTTGTACCACCAGCGTAATATAGGACAACGCCGTTTATACCGTAGGGGCTGTTTAGAATAACAAAATTACCTGGAAATTTTAATTGGCTAAATTCTGGTAAATTAGTATTGATTAAACTACCGGTATTAAATTGGTAATTAGGTAAATAAGGATTTTTGGTATTGGTGTTATCGGAGCTACAAGCGGTCAATAACAGAACACAAATTATATAGAAAAAGGATTTCATATGTAAATATATCATTAATTTTTAATTGAACTCATTTAAAATTTTTGAAATTAAGCGAAAATTAGGGAATTTTAGTTCTGTTGAAGGCTTTTTTGAGTTAGGGCCGAGCGTAAAGAAAAGGTTTAGTAAACCTTTTTAGAGAAGGAGCCAGCTTGTCGCGTTGGAAAAGCTACGGAAGGAAGAAAAGGCAAAAACAGAGCTAAAATCAGCAATTTTTTAGCAAATTGAAAAACTCTAAATGAGTTCATTTACAACATTAAGCAAAATGAGCTAAATATTTTGTATATTTCCTCTTAATATTCTTATTTTTATTTAAAGTAAGAGGGAAAGTACTATATAAGATATTCATAAATAATTGACTAAAATTTTGTACTTTTGTTATTCAATCTCGTGTATACGAGATTTTTTTTATGCTGAACTCCTGTACTTAGCGTAGTCGAAGTGGATTTCAGCATTTTATTATTAATAAAACGATGAAGTTATGAGTAAAGTATCATACTATACACCAGAAGGGTTAAAAAAATTAAGAGACGAACTTAAGCAATTAAAAGATGTGGAACGTGTAAAAGCATCTAAAGCCATTGCAGAAGCTAGAGATAAGGGCGATTTAAGTGAGAATGCCGAATACGATGCCGCTAAAGAAGCACAGGGAATGTTAGAAATGCGTATTTCTAAATTAGAAGATGCTTTGGCAGGTGCGCGTATTATTGATGAGTCGCAATTAGATAATTCTAAAATATTAGTGCTATCTAAAGTGAAGATAAGAAACCAAACCAATGGTATGGAAATGAACTATACATTGGTTGCCGATGGTGAAGCAGATTTGGCTTCGGGTAAAATATCTGTTAATTCGCCTATCGGAAAAGGGTTATTGGGAAAATCTGTTGGCGATGTAGCCGAAATACAAGTGCCAAATGGCGTGATGAAATTTGATATTATCGAAATTTCAAGATAATTTAATTTGAAACATTTTTAAAAGATTCCTGATTGATTTAATTAGGAATCTTTTATATTTACAGTTATTCATACATCCACAAAAACGTTATGGCTTCAATTTTCACTAAAATAGTTAATGGCGAGATACCTTGCTATAAGATTGCCGAAACAGACGAATTCTTAGCATTTTTAGATGTTAATCCAAACAGTAAAGGGCACACGTTGTGCATAACTAAAAAGGAGGTTGATAAGATTTTCGATTTAGACGAAGCTACTTATACAGGTTTAATGCAGTTTTCAAGACGTGTTGCCATAGCCATAGAAAAAGCCATTCCTTGCAAACGTGTAGGTGTTACAGTTATTGGATTGGAAGTGCCTCATGTCCATGTGCATTTAATTCCGTTGCATACTATGGAAGATGCGCGTTTTATTCAAAAAACTAAATTATCTCACGAGGAGTTCCAAGAAGTAGCAAATAGTATTAAAGCGGAATTATAATTTGGCATAAACTAAAAAGGCCACGATACAAATAGCTAGTATGATGCCTGAAAAAATGGCCAACCACGCCGTTTTTTTTAGCTGGGTAGATGGTTTTTTTGGTGTAATCGCCTTCTTGTGATATTCAAAAATACGTTCCATATCATCGGTCCAATCTACAGGATAAACAGTGCTCTTGCATGTTTTACAAGCCAAATCATATTTAATTTCAGGAGTGATGGCTTTATAAAAACTGGTTTCAATGGTTTTTTGTTTAACGGTTAAATATAAACCATCATTATTGTAGCAAAATGGGCAGTTATTATTTAAATAAACCTCTTTTATAAATACAAATTTTTCAGCCATAATTTATAGTTTATGCACGTTTAAGTGTTATTTGAAATGTGGTTCCTTTGCCTTTTTCTGATTGTAAAACCTTTATTTTGCCATCATGAAAATCTTCAATAATACGTCTGGTAAGCGATAATCCCAATCCCCAACCACGTTTTTTAGTAGTAAATCCAGGTTCGAATATTCTATTGAAATCTTTTTTTGAGAGCCCTTTGCCAGTATCGGTTACAGTGACCATAATGGTGTTTTCCAATTGTGAAATCTCAATGGTAATTTTGCCACGACCTTTCATGGCGTCAATGGCATTTTTTACTAGGTTTTCTATACACCAACTGTACAGTTGCTTGTTTAAATTTACTAGAATGTCACCTTCCGGTATTTTAAGGTCAAATTCAATAAGGTTTGAAGATCTGGCTTTTAAATAATCATAAGAATCGATGGTTTCTTTTATTATATCGGCGACCTCTAATGTGGGTACGGATCCTATTTTACTAAAACGTTCGGTAATAGTTTGTAATCTGTCAATATCTTTTTCAATTTCAACAATATAATCGGGGTTTGTGTTTTCGGTTTTTAAAATTTCGGCCCAACCAATTAAAGAAGATAGTGGTGTGCCTATTTGATGCGCTGTTTCCTTTGCCATACCAGACCACAGCTTGTTTTGGGTCGCATTTTTATTGCTTCGGTAAAAAAAGAAAATAACCGCACCAAAAAGAAATACAATAAGCAACAAGGCCAGCGGGTAATATTTTAGTTTGTTCAGCAATTCGGAATTCCCATAATAAATAGTGCTGTTATTGGGTTTCACTAGAATTGGGGGATTTTCCTGCTTAAACTTTAAAATTAGCTTTTTTACATATGAAGAATCTTTAATTTTAGTTTCATCTATATTATTGTATGTGTCCAAACTTCCATCTTCACGAATAACCAACATGGGAGTGGTTTTATTGCTGGTTATGATTTTTAGTGATAGATTTAAATTTGCGTCATTATCAGAATTTATAATGTCACTTTGCGCAAACGACCAATTTTCCATTTTGGTACGCTCTTCTTCTTTAAAATGCTGGAAAAACTCATAGGTTTTCCATAAAATAAGAGAAACAATAGCAAACGAAGCTATTATGATTAACCAACGTAATGTGTTGCTGTATTTTGTAAAAATCATTATTTAAATTAAATGACTGGTAATATAATGCAAATCTGTTAATATTATTGTCCAAGTTGTTAGTAAAATGGTTTTTTGTTATACATTAGATTGGTTACATTTGCTTAGGCGGTCTTTAAATAGTTAAAATTCAATATTTGTGACTGAGTGAAATAACAAGCCTATTTTCTTAAGTTATTAATGAAAATAAATTGTTAGTTTTGTTGAAATTAAAAAAGTTTGATGCTTTCAATAGATCCGAAAACCTTATCAACCAGTAAATTGCATGGGTATTTGTTAAGTGCCGTGGCACCAAGACCTATTGCTTTTGCGAGTACTGTTGATGTTGATGGACGTGCCAATTTATCGCCATTTAGCTTTTTTAATGTGTTTAGTGCGAATCCGCCCATATTGATTTTTTCGCCATCACGTCGTGTAAGAGATAATACTGTTAAGCATACGCTTAAAAACGTATTGGTGACAAGGGAAGTGGTTATTAATGTGGTGAGTTTTGATATGGTTCATCAAACATCGTTAAGTAGCACCGAGTATCCCGAAGGGGTTAACGAGTTTGAAAAGGCAGGTTTTACCATGTTGAAATCTGATATAGTAAAACCATTTCGTGTCGCAGAATCGCCCGTACAGATAGAGTGTAAGGTGAACGATATCATAGAATTGGGAATTGAAGGTGGGGCAGGAAATTTAGTTATTTGTGAAGTGGTAAAGCTTCATATTGATGAAGATGTTTTGAATGAAGACGGCTCCATAAACCAAGAAAAATTAGATTTGGTAGCTAGAGCAGGAGGTAGTTACTACAGTCGCGCAAAGAAGGGCTTTTTTGAAATACCAAAACCCTTAACCACATTAGGTATTGGGATTGATAATTTTCCTGAAGACGTTAAAAATAGCATGGTGCTAACAGGAAACGATTTAGGGATGTTGGGCAACGTAGAAAGCTTGCCAACCGAAGCCGAAGTTGATGATTTTATTAAAGATATCAGTGAAAGATATCCAAAGATAAAAACCAAAACATACAGACAAAAACATAAACTGGCACGTAACTATTTAAGTTTTGGGGATGTTGAAAGTGCTTGGAAAATATTGTTATCTTAAATTTTAGGCAACAAATTAGTAGAGAATAAATAATAAGAATAAATACAGATTAAATGGAAGTTCAAGGAAGAATTAAAATGGTAGGAGAAACTCAAACTTTTGGAGGTAATGGGTTTAGAAAACGAGAAATTGTAGTTACTACGGAAGAGCAGTATCCACAACACATTATGGTGGAGTTTGTGCAAGATAAATGCGATTTACTTAACAGTTATAAAGAAGGACAACAAGTAAAAATAAGCATCAATTTACGTGGAAGGGAATGGGTAAACCCACAAGGTGAAACCAAATATTTCAACTCCATTCAAGGTTGGAGAATTGAAGCGTTACAAGCAGCAAGTTCTGATGGTAGTTTGCCACCGGTACCGCCTACGGATGCTTTTGAGCCAGCAGGCAATTTAAACGAAGACGATCACGACGATTTACCGTTTTAATCAATTCCTGCGAAGGCAGGAATCTCATAAAATCAACCTCTTTGTTAAATAAAACTAAGAGGTTTTTTACTTTTACAGAATAGCGATCCATGCACTACCTAACCCAAGACATAAAATTCCCCGATGTTACCGAAGCCTCCCCAGATGGTTTGTTGGCTATTGGAGGCGATTTATCGGAAGCACGTTTAATACAAGCCTATAAACAGGGTATATTTCCATGGTTTAATGAAGGAGAACCCCTTTTATGGTGGTCTCCCAACCCACGTTTTGTGCTGTTTCCCGAAAAGTTGAAAGTTTCAAAAAGCATGAAACAAGTATTAAAAAATAAAGGCTATGTGGTTACGGTAAATAAAGATTTTAGAGCGGTAATAACCGCATGTTCCAAAGCCAAGCGAGACGGACAAGCAGGCACTTGGATTACTAACGACATGATTGAGGCTTACGTAAAACTGCACGATTTAGGTTATGCAAAATCGGTTGAGGTTTGGGATAAAGACAAGCTAATTGGTGGTTTCTACGGAATCGATTTAAACAACGGCGTGTTTTGTGGCGAGAGCATGTTTGCCAAAATAAGTAATGCTAGTAAAGTAGCGTTTATTACATTCATTCAAAACACCCATTATAAACTGATTGATTGCCAAGTCTACACCAACCACCTGGAGAGTTTGGGAGCTGAAAATATTTCTAGAGACTTATTTTTGGAGTATTTAAGCCTTTAAATAGTATAGGTTTTGTGTTTGATTTCAGCTATCTTCGTTTGTTTGTGTTGAATTTATTTCAGTAATAGCCGATATAATCAATTAAAACAAACGATATCTTAAACGTTGGTAAAAATTAAATCCAGATGAACCAGATATATAAACTTATCATATTTACTTTTTTATCTTCTGTTGTTTACGGACAAAGTTCGTTAGTTTGGGATTTCCCAACAGAAGGTGGCGTTTATTCATCACCTGCAGTTGATGATAATACACTATACATTGGAAGCAATGATTCATGTTTATATGCTTTGGATAAGGAAAACGGCAGATTGAAATGGAAATTCAGAACAGGAGGGGAAATTAAATCTCAACCCTTACTGTACAATGGTTCTGTGATTTTTAACAGTACCGATGGATTCGTGTATTCTATTGACAAAAGAAATGCACAAGAGCAATGGAAATTTAAAACAAATGGAGAAAAAAGATTGGACATGTGGGATTATTATCTTTCATCGCCAGTATACTCAGATAATAAAGTGTTTGTTGGGAGTGGTGACGGAAATATTTATGCCATTGAACCGAGTAGTGGAACACTAATCTGGAAGTTTAAAACGGATGATATTGTGCACGCAACCCCATTGGTTTATAAGGACAAGGTTTATGTAGGTAGTTTTGATGGGCACTTTTATGCATTAAGTGCTAATAATGGCGATTTGGTTTGGAAATTTAGAACAGTTGGTGATGTTTATTTTCCTAAAGGAGAAATTCAAAAAGGAGCTGCTATTTATGAAAATGCCTTAATTTTTGGGAGTAGGGATTATAATATGTATGCTTTAAATATTGAGACAGGACGAGGACTATGGAATATGAAAGAAAAGGGAAGCTGGATTATTGCTACGCCTCTTATAGTTGATGATGTTGTTTATTTTGGAACCTCGGATTCCCACAGATTTTGTGGGTTATCTGCAAAAAATGGCTACGAAGCATATTCCTATCCTATAAATATGCGTGTGTATGGCAAAGCGGTATTGTTTGAAAATGATATCTATTTCGGGTGTTTCAATGGCAAATTGTATAGGCTTAATAAGTTAAAAGGAGCATTAGAACAAGTTTTTCAGACTCATGGCAGTAAAAGAAATTATCATACGGTTTACAATGAGAAAGATGAATTTAAAACCGGTTTTGAATTATACGGTAAGGATTCAGAAGCTTCAGAAAAGAAAATCCTTGATTTAGGAGCAATCCTATCAACCCCGATAGTGGATAAAGGGATTATGTATTTTGGCGATGCAAATGGATATGTTTATGCATGTAAACTTCAATAGAATAACTTTTGGCAACAAGTCGATGTAGTCAATTGAAGTTGATCATATCGTAAACGTTGACATGAATCCTCCATACTCCGAAGCATTGACTTCTAGGGCTAACGCCAAGGAGAAGGATCAGGCGAATGGGAGGAAAATAAAACTGCTGTAATGCCTATTTTTTAAAATGCCGTTTGTTTTTTGTAGGTGGATTTTTGTTATATTCGTAAACATACAAAGAATATAACTTTAATTTTATTACTATCTATTGTGGTTATATGGTTGTTGGCAACAACCTAAAAATACAGACAAATTACAAGGCACATGAAGAAAGGAATTATAATTCTTGGGAGCTCAAATAGCGACGGAGAAACAAGGAAAATAGTTTCTTATGTTAGTAAAAAAACGTATTATCCTATCATTGATTTAAAAACTAAGAACATATCGGAATTTGATTATGAATTCAAAAATATAGAGGATGATTTTCATCCATTAATAAAAGAAATCGTAAATAACTATGAGATTATAGTATTTGCAACACCTGTATATTGGTATTCAATGAGTGGAATTATGAAAACATTTTTTGATAGAATTTCAGATTGTTTGAAAATACAAAAGGAAACAGGCAGAAAATTGAGAGGTATGGAAATGGCAATTATAAGTTGCGGCTCAGATAAAAAATTAAAGAATGGATTTCATATGCCTTTTATTGAAACCGCTAAATACCTTGGAATGAATTATATATCAGATGTACATTGTTGGATTGAAAGCGAAACTATACCTATTTCTGTAAAAAATGAGTTGAATACATTCATCATTTCAATACAATAGCATAATGGAATTACAGGCTTATTTAAGTAGAATAAATTTTCACGACACACTTAGTCCCAATAAAGATGTTCTTTACAAACTTCAAAAACACCATCTGCTTAATATCCCTTTTGAAAACTTGGACATCCATTATGGCACAAAAATAAGCCTGTCAATAAACGACATTTATAGAAAAGTAGTCATCCGAAAACGAGGAGGATTCTGCTATGAACTAAATGGATTATTTCATCAACTTCTTATGGAAATCGGTTTTAATGCCAAACTAATTTCCGCACAAGTTCACACAAAAAACGGCGAATATAGTCCCGAATATGACCATATGGCGATTATTGTCAATTTGGAAAATCAAGATTTTTTAGTTGATGTAGGGTTTGGGAAATTTTCTTTAGAGCCTCTGAAATTGGAATTAAACCGAAAGATTATAGATAGTTATGGAGAATTTCAATTTGACAAATACAGCGTTGATTATTATTGCATAAATGAGCTAAAAAATAATGACTTAATTCCTCAATATATTTTTCAAAATGAAGAGCGAGAGCTATATGAATTCCAAGAAAGATGCGAATTTCATCAAACTAATGAAGATTCTCATTTTACCAAAAAGAAATTAATCTCAATTGCAAAACCTAATGGCAGACTTACGCTCAATAATTCACTATTAAAGATTACTCGATTTGGAATTGAGGAAGAAATAGAATTTAATGAAAGTGAGTTTGAGGAGAAATTGGGACAGTATTTTGACATAAAGTTATAAAAGGCAGTTGCCAACCGTATCCTAATTCACGCTTAAATTTAAACTAATATAAACTGGCAAGCATTCAATAATAATATTGCTACATCGGAAAAATCTCTGATTTTTACGTCGCACAAACCGTATATAACCCCGTTAGCGGTAATCCTCCATACTCCGAAGCATTGACTTCTTGGGTTAACGCAAAGGTGAAGGATCAGCCGAATGGGAGGAAAATAAAACCGCTGTAAGGCCTACATTTTTAAAATGTCATTTGTTTTTTGTAGGTGGTTTTTTATTATATTCGTAAACATATAAAGGATATAACTATAATTGTATTGCTATTTATTGTGGTTATATGGTTGTTGGCAAATATTTAGAAATTTTCGATAATTAATGAGCAACGAAACTTTAAAAGAAAAATTAGACGAGTTTATAAAGCTATTCGAATCTGAATCTGAGGAAATAAAAGGAAACGTAAATTACAATTCTACTCTGAATATTACTAATCAACTTCTTAAATTTCATCATAACAAGGAATCGGAAAAATATAAAACTCTGATTGCGGAATATATTGACGAATTAAAAACAACTGACTTACCAACTGGAACTAAAACTCAATTGGAATTATATAATAAATATATTCTGAAAACTGGACAATATTTAATCCACGAAAGAGACTTTAGACATAAAGGAACAAACAAAATAAAATATATCACATTCGGAATTGTATTGGACTTTTTGGCTTACTATTTTTTCAAATCAAAACTTCCATTCTATTTGCCGATTTTCACTCTGATTTTCACATTTTTGGGAATTAGGAGAACGAAAAAAATGGTAACAGACGGAAAAGCTTTTGGACGTGGATATTAAAAACGATTTGCCAACACCGCTGTAGCAACGAGATATTGTGTTTAATACTGCAACCAAACTTAGATTTTCCATAGGAAAATCCTCGTGGAAATACGTAGCTTTACAAACAAACACCGTTAATTTAATGAAATGATAGAAAAACCTAAAAATATTGATCCGAAATTATATTTTAGTCCGTTTCTTTTAATCGCAAAAGGTAATGATTTAATTGAATCGCTAACAATTTCAAAAAATGAGATCATTGATTTAATAAACGGAATTGATAATTCCATGTCCAATTATAAATACGAGGAAAATAAATGGACTATCAAACAAGCACTGAAACATATATGCGATTCCGAAAGAGTTCATTCATATAGAGCGCTTAGATTTAGCAAAAATGATAAAACGGATTTACCTGGTTTTGACGAAAATGAATATGCTAAAATTGACAACTCGGAAAACTTAAATCTTGAGCAAATAAAAAATGAATTTATTGCTGTACGAAATTCTACAATTGAACTTTTTAAATCTTTAAATTTAGATTCCCTTGATTATATAGGAACTGGGAACAAGCAAGAATTGACTCCGAGAATTGTGGGATGGAAAATCTCTGGACATTCAACCCACCATTGTAAAATAATTAAGGAAAGATATTTACAGTCAAAATAAAAATAAATGTCCGAAATAATCAAACTTGAATTATTTGAAGAAAAAGATTTCGATAGACTTATTAAATGGGCTTATGATGAGGAAACCTTAATTCAATTTGCGGGTCCTATTTTTATTTTTCCATTAACAAATGAGCAACTATATGGTTATATAGGCAACAAAGAAAGATTGCCTTTTAAGGTTATTGACTCGGTTACTAATATAGTCATTGGACATGCAGAAATTTCTTCATCGGAAGAGACAAATCCAATTAAAATTTGTAGAATTTTAATTGGAGACAAAACTAAAAGAGGAAAAGGCTACGGAGAGAAAATAATAAAATCGCTTTTAGAAATAGCATTTAATGAATTGAATAAAGAAAAAGCTGAATTGAATGTGTTTGATTGGAATACAGGTGCTATAAAATGCTATGAAAAAGTTGGATTTAAAATAAATAAAAATAAAACATCAACCTCAGTTGTCAAAGGAGCGCATTGGAAAGCTATAAATATGATTATTAATAGAAGTGACTGGGTATAACATTTATATAAAACCCGCTTTAAACCATTTCTAGAGACTTATTTTTGGAGTGTTTTTTGGTTTCGTCAACAAAAAATCAGCTATTTTTGTTGCTATAAAATGACATTCCTGAATAATATAAAAAATAGTTTGTGAGATTCAAACTTTTAGATTCCAAAAATGATTAAAAAAATAATTTTTCAACTTTTCTTATTATTATCTATACACCAATTAGGTGCGCAAAATTATCAACATCAAAGTAATGTATTATGGGTAACGACTCCTAGCAATACAGATTGGTTGTATAAGCTTAATGAAGAAGCCAAGGTAACGGTATCAGTTTACGAATATGGTGTTTTACAAGACAATGTAGATGTCAGTTATAGTATTGGTCCTGAAATGATGCCAGTTGATACTGAAGGAACGTTAACCATAAAAAACGGAAAAGCAGTTATTCCCATAGGCACGATGTCTCAGCCTGGTTTTAGAGATTGTAATCTTACAATAGAACTTCATGGTGTAGCATATAAACACCACATCAAAGTAGGTTTTGAACCTGAAAAGTTAGAGCCTTATACAAGATTTCCTGATGATTTTGTTAATTTTTGGAATAAAGCCAAAGAAGAAGCTGCAAAATGCCCTATGAAGATAGAAAGAAAATTTGTCCCAGAGTATTCAAGTGACAAAGTAGATTGCTATCTTGTTAAACTGCAGGTATATGAAAAAGGACAATATGTGTATGGATACTTAACATTACCAAAAAAGCAAGGTAAATATCCAGTAGTTTTTTCTCCCCCAGGCGCGGGTATTAAACCAATGAATCCTTCAAAAGATATTTTTTATGCAGAGAATGGCTGTATTCGTTTTGATATGGAAATACATGGCATACGGCCAGATTTAGATGCTGAAACATATCAGGAAGTAAGTAGGGCATTTGGTAGGGGTGATAACAGTTATTTAGTTAATGGATTGGATGATAGAGACTCTTATTATATGAAGAAAGTGTATCTAGCATGTGTAAGGGCATTAGATTATTTAACTTCTTTGCCTGAATGGGATGAAAAAAATTTAATAGCACAAGGTGGAAGTCAAGGTGGTGCGTTGGCATTAATGACTGCGGGGTTAGATTCTAGAATTACAGCATGTGCTGCCAATCATCCCGCATTAAGTGATATGGCAGGCTATAAAGCAAACAGAGCAGGCGGCTATCCACATTTATTTAAAAATTATTCGGGAATGGACACCCCTGAAAAACTAAAAACATTAGAATATTACGATGTGGTTAATTTTGCTAAATTGATCAAAGTTCCCGTTTTTATGACTTGGGGCTATAATGATAACGTGTGTCCACCTACAACAAGCTATATTGTTTACAACATTTTGAAAAGCAAAAAAGAAGCATTAATTACACCTGTAAATGAACATTGGATTAGTCTTGAAACACGTCATTCTATACTGGATTGGATAAAGAAAAATCTTAACTAAGCCACTGCCTAAAAAGGCTTATTAAACCTCTCTATACCTAAAACACCCAACCTCATGGTCGTTCACCATACCAGTTGCCTGCATGTGCGCATACATAACGGTACTGCCTACAAACTTAAAACCTCGTTTTTTTAAGTCTTTGCTTAAGGCATCGCTAATGGCAGTGGTAGGTGGCGCTTCTTTATAATTTTTCAGCTTGTTTTTTATCGGTTTACCATTTACAAAATCCCAAATGTATTTGCTGAAACTTCCAAATTCTTCTTGAATTTTCATAAATAATTGGGCATTGGTAACGGTGGCATTAACCTTTAGCTTGTTTCGTATAATGCCAGCATCTTGTAGGAGTTCATCAATTTTACTTTGATTATAAGTTGCTATTTTTTTGTAATCAAAATTATCAAAAGCAGCTCTAAAATTTTCACGCTTACGCAAAATGGTTATCCAACTCAAGCCTGCTTGAAAGGTTTCTAAAATTAAAAATTCAAAAATGGTGGCATCATCATATACGGGAACACCCCATTCCTGGTCATGGTACGCTTCATATAAAGCATCGCCAACACACCAACCGCATCTGTGTTTTTCAGTCATCATGGTTTTTGTAAATATTAAAGTAAAAGTATGACAATTATCATCTGATTTAAAATAACAAGACGCTAATTTTGTAGTGTTCAAAAATAATCAACATGAAATCCATTATAGCTCAAAGTATAAATCGTGGCATAAGTTATCAAGCTTATAGAGAGTTGGTGAAACAATTAGTGGAACAAAAAACAACAACAGGAAAGGATAAAACACGGGTTTTGGCGCACTATACAAAGCTAAACGATAAGCGCATGAACCGTTGGGATAAAACTTTAAAAATTCCGAAGGTGGCACAACAAAAAATCAGTGGATTTGAGCAACCTATTACTTGGTTGGTTATTGTTGAAAGTTGGTGTGGTGATGGCGCTCATGTACTTCCGGTATTGAATAAAATGACAGAATTAAATAATCTTATTAATTTGAAAATTGTGCTTCGCGATGAAAACCCTGAACTTATGGATTTGTTTTTAACCAATAAAAGCCGCTCGATACCTAAATTAATTATGATTGATACTAAAACAGGCGACGTTTTAAATAGTTATGGACCCAGGCCAAGCGAAGCAACAAGTCTTGTAAGCCGTTACATAGCTAAATACGGGATTTTAACACCAGAATTTAAAGAGGATTTGCAGCATTGGTACAATAATGATAAAGGACAAAATGTTATTGACGATGTGACCAATATGCTTTGCGAATTACGACCTAATGTTTGCCAATAAAACTAAAGGTAATAGAGCCTAACTGTGAGTTTTTGGAAGCATCAGCACTAAATTGTGAGTTTTTGGCGTACTCTAAAGCATGTTCAATTAAACATGCGTTTCTAGAGTTTGAAGCGTTGTTTACGTAGGCATCTATAACACTGCCATGGGCATCAACCTTAATATTAATAACAATTTTTCCGTCTACTTCACATAAATAAACAGGAATAGGGATATATACTTTTTTTCTGTTTATTAAGGAAAAACTAACGGTACTTTTAGTATTAACACCTGGGGTTTGTTGCTGTTTTAACAAATCGTTTACCTTACTATATGATGACAATTCTTCTTTATTAACCGCTGGTTTTAAAGGTTTGTTTTCTCCAAGGCTGTTAGATCCATCGTCTTCCCCATCGTTTTCTTCACTAGATTTTGGCACATAGTCTTCTGGAGGAGCAATTTGTTTGAAAGCTTGAGCAAAATGCTTGTTATTATCTGCTTCGTTAAAAGCTTTGTTGGTTTCGGCTTTACTATTATTTAGTTTATCTAAAGCCTCTATTATTTTTTTGTCCTCTTCGGTGAGTTCTTTTTCGGGTTCTAATTCGTAGTAGCTTTCAGAAATGACTTCGTCTTTGTCTTTTAAATTTAAATTAAAAATAGACAAAACGACCGTTCCTGAAATCAGGAAGGTTAGTAGTAGGGCTTTATGTTGATCTGTGAGGCGCAAATAGTTCTGTTTTATATTGATTGGCATAACTATATACGGCAAAATAACATAAAAAGTTTAAAATAACATCAATTCTAAGAAAATTGATATACTCGATAAACCTTCAAGGGTTCTATAACCAAAGCGTTTTCTGGTGAAATCCAGCCCAAAATGTATGGAATTGTTATTCTCAAGAATGCCTTGTATTCCTATGCCTAGTTTGTACATATTGCCTTTTTCAAACGATTTTCCCATGCCTAAAAGTGTTCCGTAGCCACCACGTACAAACATATTGGTATCATCAACAATAATATTGTGCTGAAGATTTAAATAGGTGGGGAAAAAATGAAGTCCTTGTTGCGAATGGTAATTGTATTCAAAATTAAGTCCTACCATAGTGCGTTTGTCAAATTGATAACCAACGGTATTATTTACAAATAAGGCACTTGGATTGATTAGTGGTCCAGAATCATCGTCTTGGTCTAAAGTATATTCTTTATTTATGGATAGTGTAGTGGCTAAAGAAATTTTATAGAAAACACCATGGGTTTTTTCTTCTTCAATTTGTGAAAATGAAGCAAAAGAGGTTGAAAATATGATGCTGAACAAGAAGTAAAATGGCTTCATATTATAGGTGTTATTTAAGAGACTGTTTAAATTTTGTTTTTGGAATGTTTTATAGGGTATTTTTTTGTCAGACAAAGGTATTTTGAGATTCATAGCATAGCTATGGACCGAAAAATAGCTGAAGTATGGCGAAAAAAGGCACATAAAAGAGCCAAAGGATAAAACTTAAACAGTCTCTAAATAATTGTATCAATAATTATTCCAAGGAAAGCCTATTGATAAAGGTTTCAATGGAAACACTATCATCCACATGGAATTTGCCAATTTTAGTGCGTCTTAAAGCCGATAAATGTCCGCCCGATTGCAATGCTTTTCCAAAATCGTTAGCCAAGGAGCGTATGTAGGTGCCTTTACTACAAACCACTCTAAAATCAATATCTATGGAGCCTGTACCGAGTGCGGTTGAAGTATCCATATTGGTGATTTCAAATTCTGAAATGTTTACGGTTCTTGGTTTAATGTCGACTTCTTCGCCAGCTCGGGCAAATTCATATAATCGTTTTCCGTCTTTTTTTATGGCTGAAAACACTGGTGGAAATTGCTGAATCTCACCAGTAAATTGCTTGGTAGTTTCCTTAATTAGAGCTTCGGTAATATGATGGGTGGGGAAAGTTTCGTTTATCTCAGTTTCTAAATCAAACGAAGGGGTTGTACTTCCTAAAACAATGGTGCCCGTGTATTCTTTTATTTGAGCTTGAAAAGAATCGATTTCTTTGGTCATTTTTCCTGTACAAATTACCAACAAGCCCGTGGCAAGCGGGTCTAAAGTGCCTGCATGACCAACTTTTATTTTCTTTAATTTGAAAGCTTGCCTAATTTCCCAACGTAATTTATTAACCACTTGAAAGGAGGTCCAATGCAGTGGTTTGTCAATTAAAAGTACTTGACCAGAAAGATAATCATCAACATTAAGCATTAAACAACAGTTAGTTTATAGATGAAAAAATGAATGATTAACAACGCAATGCCAAGAACAATGCGGTAGTAACCAAATAGTTTGAAGCCTTTTTTGCTTAAGTAATCTATAAACGACTTTATGGCAATTAATGCCACAATAAAGGCTAAAACATTCCCAATAATAAGATAGTTAATTTGATCACTACTTAACTCGAAACCAGCTTTGTAATAATCGTATAATTTTTTGGCAGTCGCACCAAACATGGTGGGGACGGCTAGAAAAAATGAAAATTCGGCAGCTGTTTTTCGGTTTAATTTTTGGGTCATACCACCAACAATACTGGCGCCACTACGTGAGGTTCCAGGAATCATGGCAAGACATTGGAAAAAGCCAATTTTTAAAGCTGTGGCATAACTTATTTTAGTATGGGCTTCGGGGTTCGCTTCATCGTAAACTTCGTTGGCTTTAAACCAATCGTCTACTTTTATTAATATAAATCCGCCTAAAATTAAAGTAATGGCAACGACTACGGGGCTTTCCAATAACTCATCAATCACATCATTTAAAAGCAATCCTAAAATAACAGCAGGAATAAAAGCAACCAGTAGTTTGTAATAAAAATCCAAGCTTTGAAAAAAGCGTTTCCAGTATAAAACGACTACCGATAAAATAGCACCAAGCTGAATAACGATGGTGAACAGTTTTGTAAAATCGTCTGAAGCTATCTTCATGAACGATGATGCAATAATCATATGACCTGTGGATGATATGGGTAAATATTCGGTAACGCCTTCTATGATGGCTAAAATAATGGCTTCAATATAATTCATGTGGCAAATGTATTAAAATACCTAAATGAAATTGCGAAATATTGTTTGAATTTATTGCAATTATTCATAGTTTAACGGTTGAAGAAGTTTATATCTTAACTAGAGTTTGATGTCATGTAATCTGATATATAAGTGTTTAAATGATTAAATAAAAAAACGATATCATTACAAAACCTAGTTCAGAGTGATAAACTTACTTAGTAACTTCTAACTGTTTAGCTGTTTAACCGTGTAATCGTTGAATTGTATATTAAAAACTTCATCGGCACATCAAACTTTAAACTCTGAACTTCTAATATTGTACTTTTAACATTGTATTTGCTATTTAATAATGAAAATTGTTCTCGCACCCGATAAATTTAAAGGTTCCCTAACAGGATTACAGTTTTGTAATGCAGTAGAAGAAGGCATTAAAGAAATTTTGCCTAAAGCCGACATTATTAAAATGCCATTGGCCGATGGGGGTGATGGTACTATTGATATTTTAGAATACCATTTAAAAGGAAATCATATTCATGCAAGCGTAAACGACCCGCTCTTTAGAGAAATTGAAGCGTCCTACCTTTATATGGATTCTAGTGAAACAGCTTTTATTGAAATGGCTGAAGCTTCCGGAATGCATCTTTTGAAAAAGGAAGAGCAGAATTGTTTTTATACCACCACGTTAGGTACTGGTGAACTGATTTTAGATGCCATCAATAAAGGGGCTAAAACCATTATTTTAGGTATTGGAGGTAGTGCTACAAACGATTGTGGCATGGGTATGGCAACCGCTTTAGGCTATAAATTTGAAGATGAGCACGCGAAAGCGTTACAACCAATCGGGAAGAATTTGTCAAAAGTTAAACAGATTAATACTAATAATGTCATTAACCATCTAAAATCAATAGATTTTAAGGTTGCCTGCGACGTAACAAATCCGTTATATGGAAAAGATGGTGCTGCGTATGTCTATGGATCACAAAAAGGCGCATCGGATGATGACATTAAACAGTTGGATGAAGGTTTAAAAAATATAGCAACTGTTTTTAAAAAGCAATTTAATATAGATGTTCAAAATGTAAAAGGTGCTGGTGCAGCAGGCGGTATGGGAGCGGGAACATTTGTGTTTTTAAATGCCGAATTAAAATCGGGAATTGATTTGGTTAAGGATTTAGTGGACTTTGATACTAAAATTAAAGATGCTGATTGGATCATTACAGGTGAAGGTAAATTGGATTCTCAAACCCTTTCAGGTAAAACCATTAATGGGGTGATAAAATCTGCTAAAAAACAACATATTGCTGTGGCAGCCTTATGTGGTAGTATATCACTATCTAATTATGAAGCTGAAAAATTTGGTATTCTTTATACCGATTCTATTATGGAGAAAGCAAAATCGTTAGATGACGCGATACAGAATGGATATGATTATGTAAAACAGATGGCTGTAAATTTCGCTAAAACGATGGTCTAGGACTTTTTATCTGGATTTAAAAGTATGGCATATATCTGTATTCCAAATCCAATAAGAACTAGCGTAGGAGCTAAGCGAATGCGTCTCCAACTAAAAATTTCTGGGTTAAAAACATTGGGATCGTCACTTCCGCCACCAGACATTAAAATAAAGCCCAAAGCAATAAAAGCCAAACCTATAAGCATGAATTTGTAGTTTTTCTTACCGAATACAAATACGGGTTTTGAGTCTTCTTTTTGTTTTTTTTCTCCCATGATTATCTTTCTCAGAATATTTTAGTGCAAAATAACAGTTTTATTTAAAACTATTGTGTTAATGAAAATCAAATTTTCAAACCCAGAGCCCACAACCCAACAACCATCACCCATCACCCATCAACCAACAACTAATAATACAACGCATCCGTTTTTAAATTCAAGAAACGTTGTGTAGCGATGTGTGTACTAACCCAAGTGATTATAACCCCTAAGGCGAATATAATTGTAAAAAGCAGCACAATTAAAATAGGTGTGTTAAGCAAGCCTAATTCCGGGAATGTTTTGTTGATGTAATACAATACAATGGCCATACCTATTAGCGCTAATACAGCACCAATAATGCCCAATCGCACACTTTTCCAAACAAACGGGCGACGTATAAATTGTTTGGTTGCACCCACCATTTGCATGGTTTTTATGGTAAATCGTTTGGAATAAACGGCCAATCGTATAGAACTGTTAATTAACAAAACGGCAATGAGCGTGAAAATACCACTGATAACCAATACCCAGAAACTTATTTTTTTAACGTTTTCGTTCATGAGGTTCACCAAATCATTATCGTAGGTTACTTCGTCAACAAAGTTTTTTGAAGTCGCTTCTTCCGATATTTTTTCAAGGTGTTCAGAGGTTACAAAATCGGCTTTTAAATGGACATCAATCGAGTTTTGTAATGGGTTGTAGCCTACAAAATCCATAAAATCCTCGCCATTTTCAGCTTTTAAAAATTCGGCAGCCTGTTCTTTTGATACGTATTCAATACTCTTTACGTAATCTGCCATAGCCAAACTTTTTTCGAGTTGTTTGATTTCAACTTCTTTGGCGGTTTCTTTTAAGTAGATGGTAACAACCACTTGTTCTTTAAAATGATCGGATACTTTTTTGGCATTTAAAACCAACATGCCCAACAAGCCCAATAAAAATAATACCAGAGCAATACTCAACACGACTGAAAAGTATGAGGAAATTAGTCGACGTTTTTGGTCTTTTCAAAAGAGGAACTCATAATTATAGGATTAACAGTGTAAAAATAGTAAAGTATTCTATTCCACTAAGTATTACAACGCTTAAAGTTTTAAGATTGTTTTATAAATGGTGATTATAAACTTATTTTTTTTGTGGTTTACTTATTATATACACGCCGACTGCCACAAGTATGCAACTTAATATTTTAACGATATTGATGTCTTGCGCATATTGGTCTTGTATAAAAACATAGGCCAATATGCTGACTAATAGAAAACTAACCACAGGTTGTAAATATATATAACTACTTGTGACAGAAGGCGTCAAGTGATTAAGCGCATAAATATTAAATAAGTAGGCAAAAAAGGTGGTAAATAAAACCACATAGCCAATGGTTAAATAGGTGCTGGTAGTAAAGGCTTCAAAATCGGTATTCAAAAATTCTGAAACCCCAAACGGAAACACATAGATAAACCCAAACAAAAACACCCAACTAATGACGGTAACCGCATGGTATTTTTTCATTAAAGTTTTTGCTAAAACCAGGTAGAGTCCGTAGCTACAGGCATTTAATAAAACAAATAAATTGCCTAGAAACGAACTCGTGCCAACCGCTTTACTGCCATATATAATTAAAAAGATGGCGCCAATAGCTCCCAATGTGATGCCTAGTACTTTATTTTGGGTAATGCGTTCTTTTAAAATAAGAGCACTAAAGATTAAAACTAAAACGGGTGTCGCCGTTTGAATGATTGAAGCGTCAATAGGTGAGGTTAAATTAATGCCATGAAAAAATAACAGTTGGTTAGCGGCGGCACCAAACAGACCACAAAGCGCTAGTATCAATAAATCTTTTTTTTCAATCTTTTCTTTAATAAATAAAAATTTTATGGCCCAAAAAAGGAGGACACAGCAAGAAAGCCTAATAAAAACAAAAGCGGTAGGACCAATTTTATTTGGCATAATGCCCTTAGCAATGATGTAGTTTGCGCCATATATGACATTAGCACCCAATAAGGCCAAATGGGCTTTGGTAGTATCTTTTATCAAACCAAAATGATGTTTAAGCGGCGAAATTACAAATTGCATTTTAAACAAAACCTTAAATCTAAAGAATTCCTCGGGGCTGGCCCCGGGGTTTCCGCTTCTACCTCTCCTTGAGGAGAGGTCAAAACTGTCTGACAGTTTTGGGTGAGGTGTAATAAACAAATTTCGTTTTTTGTGCCTTTAAGACAAATGAAACAAGCAAAATGCTCCTATGGCTCTGCCTCATGGATTGTTCGTTTCAAGAAATTTGTTTATTTAGTTGTTATATTTAGACAGTCACTAATGATATAAAAAGCTAAATGCTTTTAGTTTTCTGTAGAAAGCGTAAATTTGTGCTTTCAAAAAGCAGAAATACAAGAACATGACGTACGATTTCAATAAAATCGAGAAAAAGTGGCAAGACTATTGGGCAAAAAACCAAACGTTTAAAGCTGAAAATAAATCGGATAAACCTAAATTTTATGTACTGGATATGTTTCCATACCCCAGTGGTGCGGGTTTGCACGTTGGGCATCCATTAGGATACATCGCTTCCGATATTTATGCACGTTATAAACGCCATCAAGGGTTTAATGTATTGCATCCGCAAGGATACGATAGTTTTGGTTTGCCTGCGGAACAGTATGCCATCCAAACGGGGCAACATCCTGCGATTACAACTGCTGAAAACATTAAAACCTACCGCCGTCAGTTAGATCAAATTGGTTTTTCATTCGATTGGTCTCGTGAAGTTAGAACGTCCGATCCAAGCTATTACAAATGGACGCAGTGGATTTTCATTCAACTGTTCAACTCTTGGTATAATAAGGATAGCGATAAAGCTGAAGACATTTCAGAACTCATAAAGATTTTTGCTTCGGAAGGCAATTCAAAAGTAAATGCTGTTTGCGATGATACTGTTGAAGCCTTTTCTGCGGAAGATTGGAATGCTTTTGATGCCGTGAAGCAACAACAAATTTTATTACAATACCGATTAACATATTTAGCTGAAATCGAAGTCAACTGGTGTCCTGCATTGGGAACGGTGTTGGCAAATGATGAGATTGTAAATGGTGTTTCCGAACGTGGTGGCCATCCAGTAATAAGAAAAAAAATGACACAATGGAGTATGCGAATTTCTGCTTATGCGGAACGTTTGCTTCAAGGATTGGATAAAATAGATTGGACCGATTCACTTAAAGAAAGTCAGCGTAACTGGATTGGGAAATCGGTTGGTGCGAGTGTGTTTTTCCCCATCCTATCCTTCCCCGAAGGGGAAGAGAAAGCAGGGTTGCTTACTCGTGCAGGGTATATGACAGGTGGAAATAATTCGCATTTACTACTTAAACATGCTAAAGACATGCGCGCTAATCCTACTCTGGCTGAAGCTGCATTATGGGAACAACTTAGGAATAAAAATTTGGGCGCCAAATTTAGACAACAACATCTAATAGGAGATTACATTGTTGACTTTGTTTGCTTAGATAAAAAATTGATTATCGAAGTAGATGGTGAAATTCATGATTCTCAAATTGAAGAAGATGCTGAACGAACCGAAATCCTAGAAAATAATTACTTTAAAGTTATTCGATTTAAAAATGAAGAAGTTTTAGGTAATATTGAAGGTGTTTTAAAAACAATCAAAGAAGAATTATCACAAAGAGAATCAGTTAAAAGTGATTCACATATAAGTGAGCAAATTCCCCCTTCGGGGGTTAGGGGGATTGAAGTCTTCACGACCCGTCCCGACACCATTTTCGGCGTTTCTTTTATGACGCTGGCTCCAGAACACGAACTGGTTTCACAAATCACAACACCAGAGCAAAAAGCGGAGGTTGAGGCTTATATTTTAGCCACAGCCAAACGTAGTGAGCGCGATCGCATGGCGGATGTAAAAACCATTTCTGGTGTGTTTACAGGTGCGTATGCAGAACACCCATTTACCAAAGAACCGATTCCCGTGTGGATTGGTGATTATGTGCTTGCAGGTTATGGAACAGGTGCAGTGATGTCGGTGCCATGTGGCGACCAACGTGATTATGATTTCGCAAAACACTTTAATATCCCTATTCCTAATATTTTTGAAGGTGTCGATATTTCTGAAGAAGCGTTTGCAGATAAGGATAAAACTATTATTGCGAATTCCGATTTCTTAAACGGTTTAGGTTATAAAGAAGCGACCAAAAAAGTTGTTGATGAATTAGAAAAACTAGGTCAAGGTCAAGGAAAAACCAATTACCGCTTGCGTGATGCGGTGTTTAGTCGCCAACGGTATTGGGGCGAACCCTTCCCGGTGTATTATGTTGATGGCATGCCACAAATGATTGATGCCAAACATTTACCGATTAAATTACCCGAAGTTGAAAAATATTTACCAACCGAAACCGGCGAACCACCTTTAGGAAATGCCACCGTTTGGGCGTGGGACACTAAGAACAACAAGGTGGTGCCTAATGAGATGCTGAAACAAGTTCAGCATGACGAAACGAAGGAAGGTGTCACCCTGAGCGCAGTCGAAGGATCCCACAATGGCATATATCCTCTCGAACTCAACACCATGCCAGGTTGGGCAGGCAGTTCTTGGTATTTTAACCGCTATATGGATGCGCATAACGAAAACGAATTTGCCAGTAAAGAAGCTCTTAATTACTGGAAAGATGTCGATTTGTACATTGGTGGCAGCGAACACGCCACAGGGCATTTATTGTACTCCCGTTTTTGGCAAAAATTCTTGTTTGACAAAGGCTTGGTGCCTGTGGATGAATATGCCAAAAAGCTGATTAACCAAGGGATGATTTTGGGAATGAGTGCTTTTGTTTATAAAGTTTTAGGGACTATTGGGATTCCTCCTGTTTTTATTTCATATAATTTTTATCAGTCAAAGGATTTAAATGCAATTTATTCGTTTTTAGATATTATTCATAGAAAATATAATGTTAAAGAATGGAATGATCAGATGACAATTGATTTTGCGCCTATTCATGTAGATTTGTCAGTTATTAACGACGTATCTAATGAGTTAGATATTGAAAAATTCAAAAATCATACATTAAATCAAGATTATATAAATGCTGAATTCTTGTTAATGGATGGAAGTATTTATGATATTAATGAACCTCTTTCTGGTAAACAAGGGAGGGCATATTTAGTAGGCCGCGAAGTCGAAAAAATGTCCAAATCCAAATACAACGTCGTCAATCCAGACCAAATTTGTGAGGAGTATGGTGCCGACAGCTTACGTCTTTACGAAATGTTTTTAGGCCCCTTGGAGCAATACAAACCTTGGAACACGGCTGGTATTACAGGTGTTCATGGTTTCCTAAAAAAACTTTGGAGATTATATCATCAAGGAGAAGATATTAATCTTAGAGACAATCCTAATTATTATCTTCATGACCCAAAAACAGAAGGTCTTTATGGAGGAGGTAAAGTTGTTGTAAGAGGCTTTGGTGTAACTGATACTGAACCAACAAAAGATAACCTAAAAACATTGCATAAAACCATTAAAAAAGTTCAGGAAGACATCGAGAATTTCTCGTTTAATACTTCGGTATCAACCTTTATGATTGCGGTAAATGAATTGACGGCTCAAAAATGCACTTCAAAAGAGATACTGGAACCGTTATTGATTCTATTATCGCCTTATGCACCGCATATCGCTGAAGAATTATGGGGTCAGTTAGGGCATGCCGAATCGATTTCAACAGCTCCATTCCCAAAATTTGATGCCAGTTATTTGGTAGAAAGCAGTAAAAACTACCCGATTTCATTCAATGGAAAAACGCGTTTTACTTTAGAATTGCCAATGGACTTTAATGCACAACAAATTGAAGAAGTGGTGATGGCGCACGAAAAAACCCAAGAACAATTACAGGGGCGTACTCCTAAAAAAGTAATTATTGTACCTGGTAAAATTGTCAATATTGTAGGTTAAAGCTAAAGCCATTGCTTTGCCATGTTGACGCTAGGAGACATCACATAACAAGAACCGTTTTTAGTCTGTATGTGATGTCTCAATCATACCTGCTTAAAATCGGGACTTCGACAGGATGTTGACGGTGAAGCCTATAGGTAGCATTTTGTCAAGCTGAGACTTTTGTTAAAGTTTTTAACTAGCGAATGCGATGACGTATTTTGTGCAAGTTTAACAAAAAGTCACAATATTTCCGAGGCACAGCGTAGTGTTTATATACCTGTGGTTGAGTATGGTTTTCAGAAAATAGGGGTAGCGATTATGGTGCTTATTTATAATAATGCCCGAATGGTAGTCTAGCAAGCATAAAAATTTTCTGGGTGTGATTTTAAAAAATAATGTAGGATGAAAAAAATCAGGAAAAACGCAGGAGGGATCGATATCGGAGCCAAAAAAATCTTCATAGGTCTTGAAGATAAGGAGGTTCGCAGTTTTGATACCTTCACATCAGATCTGGAACAGGCGGTATCTTACTTAGAGGAAAACAATGTAACCTCAGTGGCCATGGAAGCCACGGGAGTGTATTGGGTCATCCTCTATGATATATTGAAGGCAAGAGGCATCGATGTATGGTTGGTGGATGGCAGGAGCACAAAACAAGTTCCAGGCAGAAAGACCGATGTAAAGGACTGTCAATGGATACAGCAATTGCACAGCTATGGTTTGTTGAACCGTTGTTTTGTTGCAGATGAACTGGTACATGAACTAAGGAGCTATCAACGCCTGCGCGAAGATCACATCCGTAGTGCTGCTATGCATATTAACCATATGCAAAAAGCACTGACCCTGATGAACGTTCGGCTAAAAGAAGTTCTGGACCAAGTTCACGGGGTAAGTGGATTGAAAATAATCAGGGCGATCTTAAAGGGCGAAAGGGATCCCGGGGTTTTGGTAAAGCTATGCCATGGGAGTGTGTTGAAAACAAAAAAGGAACTGATCCTTAAATCCTTGAAAGGGCACTACAATGAAGCAGGGCTATTTGCTTTGGGCCAAGCAGTGGTGTGCTATGATTTTTATCAACAACAAATTGCCGGTTGTGATCTGAAAATGGAAGAAGTCCTTAAAAAGATGGGGGCAAACCGGCCTAAAGTATCAAATAAGGCAACTCCACGAAAAAACGTGAGGCACCACAAACCAAATATAGAAGGAATGGACCGTTATCTATTGCAAATATTTGAAGGCAAAGATGCTACGGTCCTACCCGGTATAACAGATTATAATTGGATGCAGCTCCTATCGGAAATAGGGACTGATTTACATAAATGGAAAACAGAAAAGCATTTTACTTCCTGGTTGGGACTGGCGCCAAAACAGCACCATTCGGGCAAGATGAAAAAAAACTATAAGGCTAAAGGACAACCAAAGGCCGGCCTGATATTTAAGCAAGCGGCCACGAGCCTGCTCAACAGCAAGAAAATTGCATTGGGTGCTTTTGGCAGAAAGATAAGGGCAAAGAAAGGGGCATCACCGGCAATAAAGGCAATGGCAAGAAAACTGGCAGAGCTCTATTGGAAGCTATTTGTTAAAGGACTGTCATATGTAGAGAAGGGAATCAAAGATTATGAGGAGAAGATCTTGTTTAATAAACAAAAGAACATTATGAAAATGGCAAGAGAACTTGGTTTGTCAATTAGCTATAAAACAGCGGTTTAGCAAATACGTCAATGGTAGCCTGTCGAAGCTATATGGAAGAAGTGGTAGTAATGGACTTCGACAAGCTCAGTCTGACAAACTAAATGTCATTTTATATTGCTTTTTTAGAATAAAAATGATAGCTAATGTCGATATGGTCACTATTAGCGTTTCAACTAAAAATAATCACTTTGAATGAATGATACAGAAATCATCGGTTTTTCAGCAGCTATTTTAACAACGGCTGCCTTCTTACCTCAAGTTTACAAAACATGGAAAACCAAAGATGTTTCGGGTTTGTCTTTACCCATGTTAATCATGTTTTTTATTGGCGTTTTTTTATGGCTGGTTTACGGCGTTTATAAACAAAGTCCGTCTATGGTTTCGGCAAATGCCGTAACACTTATTTCGGCGTTTTTATTGGTTTATTTTAAAATTAGGTACAGCAAAAATTAGTTGCTTCAAACTTCTTTTTAGGGGTCTTTTTTGTATATCCGTAATCAATCATTTAGAGAGAATGTCGTTGTCGGGTCGAGCGCAGTCGAGACCTACTTTTGAAGTCGTTAAGTCAATAACCTCTCGACTGCGCTCGAGGAGACGCTCATTATGATTAATCACGGACAATCAGTTTCTTTTTTGTCTTTTCTTCCGAGTTAAATAGTCTCTTAATATTTCCTATTAAATTGATGTGTTTTATGTAATTACTAAAAAAAAGTTAAATTTGTTAAATATTATTCATCAAAAATAGCTTTTTTGAATTTTTTTTCAATTGTTTGTTTTAATATTGCATAGGTTTTTGACTAACTTAAAATATTAAACTATGAAATCGCCATGATTTGTAAACCCAAACACCAATGAAAATAAAGCGATTGCTTCGCCAGTTCGCTATCGCTCGTGTCCATATAACCATTAAAAAACAATAAATATTTACATATGAAAATAGGGGTTCCAATAGAAATTAAAAACAATGAAAACAGAGTAGGTATGACACCCTCGGGTGTGTTTGAATTAACCAAAAGAAACCACACGGTGTATGTACAGAAAAATGCTGGATTTGGAAGTGGTTTTTTTGATAAGGATTATGTTGGAGCTGGCGCCACTATTCTTGATACGATTGAAGATGTTTATGCCGCCGCAGAAATGATTGTTAAGGTTAAAGAACCAATAGAACAGGAGTATAGTTTGATAAAACCACATCATGTAGTATTTACCTATTTTCATTTTGCGTCTAGTGAGGAGCTTACAAATGCCATGATTAAGAGTAAAGCGGTTTGTATTGCTTATGAAACTGTTGAGGATGAAAATGGCACTTTGCCTTTGTTAATCCCTATGTCTGAAGTAGCAGGTAGGATGTCTATTCAACAAGGTGCTAAATATTTAGAAAAACCAATTAAAGGTCGCGGTATTTTATTAGGAGGTGTTCCTGGGGTGCCGCCAGCAAAAGTGTTGGTACTAGGTGCTGGTGTTGTGGGCTATCAGGCGGCTAAAATGGCAGCAGGATTGGGTGCTTTGGTCATTATTATGGATATTAACATGAAAGCATTACGTTATGTAAGTGACTCCATGCCAAATAATGTGATTAGCGAATTTTCGAGTGAATACAATATTAGAAAACATATCAAGGATTCAGATTTAATCATTGGTGGTGTGTTATTAAAAGGCGCAAAAGCACCAAAATTGATTACCAAAGACATGTTAAAAGACATGCGTCCAGGGACTGTAATTGTGGATGTGGCGGTAGATCAAGGCGGATGTTTTGAAACGACCAGAGCTACAACGCATCAAGATCCTACTTATATTATTGATGATGTCGTACATTACTGTGTTGCCAATATGCCTGGAGCTGTTCCATATACATCGACTGTAGCATTAACCAATGTCACTTTACCTTATGTTATTAAATTGGCAAATGAAGGATGGAAGAAAGCCTGTAAAAAGAATGCGTCTTTAGCCAAAGGATTAAATATTGTAAAAGGAGAGATTGTTTATAAAGAAATAGCTGAAGCATTCGATTTAGAGTTTGCAAAAGCTTGAATCACTTTCAATAGTTTAAAAATAGATAACTTTAAACCTCAAGATATTTCTTGGGGTTTTTTAGTTTTGAACTCATTTTAGCCATTTTTTAGGAAATAGAGAAAGTCAAGATAAATTCTTTTACTGACATAATATCATCCAGACTAATTTGGCGTTATTTTTGTTATATTTAATTAGTAAAAATAAAATTTAAAACAATGATTGGATATTATATATTATTAGGAGCTATTGCGCTGGTAAGCTGGTTGGTAAGCAGTACGTTGAAGCGTAAGTTTGATAAATACTCTAAAGTGCAATTGCGTAATGGTATGAGTGGTGCCGAAATAGCCGAAAAAATGTTGGCAGACCACGGTATTACCAATGTTGAGGTTATTTCTACACCTGGACAATTAACAGACCATTACAATCCAAAAAATAGAACCGTGAATTTAAGTGAATCGGTTTATACCCAACGCAACGCTGCGGCTGCGGCTGTTGCTGCTCACGAATGTGGACATGCGGTACAGCACGCACAAGCTTACGAGTGGTTGAAAATGCGTTCGGCATTAGTACCTGTGGTTAGTGTCACCTCTGGGATGTCGCAATGGGTCGTTCTTGGTGGTTTAATATTAGGAGCGGCAGCTGGTGTTGGTCTTGGCTATTATATAGCTGTTGCCGGTTTGGTAATGATGGGGTTCGCCACCTTATTTAGTTTTATAACATTGCCTGTTGAATATGATGCCAGTAACCGTGCCTTGGCTTGGTTAAAAAGTAAAAACATGGTGTCCCAACAAGAATATGCAGGCTCTGAAGATGCGCTTAAATGGGCAGCCAGAACGTATTTGGTAGCTGCTATTGGTGCTTTGGCTTCATTAGTATATTGGGCGCTTCAGGTATTTGGTGGGTCTAGAGATTAATATTAAAAGAAAATAGACAATAGACAAGAGAAAGATAAATTGACAACAAATCAGTAATCTTTTTAAAAAGCCATTATCACTGTGTTTGAGAGCCTGTTTAAAATTGTATGATTGGATCTTCTATAGGTCATTTTTGATGCAAAATGAGGCGAAATCGAAGATAATGGCAGGGCCATTTGATGAGGTTTCAACGAAATTAGGCGCAAAAAGGGACATAGAAAAACAATTGATATAAATTTAAACAGGCTCTGAAGGGAATTTTCAAAGTTTTATCAGACAACAAAGGTTTTAAATAATTGAAAAGAACAGAATTCTTACATTAAATTAAGAATTCTGTTCTTTTTTTATATCTTTAATTTTGAAACCTTAACTAATTAAGTATTTATGGAAAACCTAGTTGAAAACAAATTAATGGTAAGCGAACTTTCAGAAGTTGATAAAGTTGCTTTTTATAAAAAAACCTATTCGCATGTTGCCGGTGGTGTTTTAGTATTCGTTCTTTTTGAATATTTATTACTTCAAAGCGAAGCTATTGTGAGTTTTGCCTTGTCTATGACAGAGGGTTATCGTTGGCTAATCATGCTGGGCGGTTTTATGTTTATAACCAATTATGCCGAAAGAATGACCTTGAAAACGCCCGATAAGAACAAACAATATTTGGCTTACGGTGTTTATATTCTGGCTGAAGCTTTTATTTTTGTGCCGCTTATTTACATTGCTGCCTTTTATATGGAATCGGGTCCAGAAATTCTAAATCAAGCAGCGATAGTGACTTTAGCATTATTCACAGGGTTGTCGGCAATCGTTTTTGTAACTAAAAAAGATTTTTCCTTTTTAAAAGCGGGCTTAACCGTTGGATTTTTTATCGCCATCGGATTAATTTTAGCAGGCACCTTATTCGGGTTTAATTTAGGACTTTGGTTCTCGGTAGGTATGTGTGTATTGGCGGCAGGTTCTATCTTATACCAAACATCAAATTTGGTGAATAAATATTCCAATGATGAATATATTCCAGCAGCATTGGGCTTATTTGCTTCGTTAATGCTACTATTTTGGTATGTGCTTAGTATTTTTATGTCTAGAGACTAAAGCCAATTAGAAAAAGTTTAAACTACTTCAAAATATAAAATAAAAGCTCTGACGTGTTTCAGGGCTTTTTTTGTTTCTTTACTTTTTCAATAAAAATCAATAATGAATAATCCGTTAGCATATTATCAAAAGCATTTAAAAACATATAAAAAACGAGCGCAAAAGCTGTATGGACACATGACGATGTTAAGTGTATATCGCCTCTCGGTTTTTGCATTAACGGGCATTGGTATATATGTTGGGTTTAAAAACTGGCAAGTAGCAGTGGTTATTGGCATAGTCGGTATTGCTGTTTTTCTGTATTTATTGTCAAAGTATAATGATATTAAATCGCAAAAGCAGTTCAAGGAAGCTTTAGTAGCTATTAATCAAGACGAAATTGAAATTGCTTCGGGAGATTTTCACCACAGGGATTCTGGTTTGCAGTTTCAGGATCCCCATCACTTTTATAGCTTGGATATCGATTTGTTTGGTCGTGGTTCTTTTTTTCAATTTATAAATAGAACCACTATAAATGAAGGGACCCAAAAATTAGCCGATGCTTTGAAGGCAAATGATATTACTGGTATTGTTTCGCGTCAACAGGCTATTAAAGAGCTAAGTTCGAAACCGAAATGGCGTCAGTTTTATTCAGCAACATCTCGTTTGGTTGTTGTTGAAACACCTGCAAAGCAAATTATACATTGGTTGCAACAGTATCAGGCGTTTTTACCAAAAATACTCAAATGGCTCCCTTTAGGGTTTACACTTATTTCAATACTCGTTTTTGCTTTGGGACTTTTTAATGTCATTGATGCTATTTTTATAGGATATTGGTTGCTTGTAGGTTTAGGAATTTCAGGGATTTATGTAAAAAAAATCAATGTGTTATCAGCGAATACCGATAAGGTGAAAGAAACCTTTCGCCAATACGCCTCGCTTTTGGATTTAATTGAAAAAGAATCGTTTTCTTCGGAATTATTAAAACAAAAACAGCAGCAAATTCAACAGCAAGGAAAAAAAGCGTCTGATATTTTTAGAGAGCTTTCTAAGGCGTTAGATGCTTTAGACAACCGGAATAATTTTCTCTCTGCCATTTTTGGAAATGGATTCTTTCTGTCTGATATAAAAAACAGCTATCACATCGAGCAATGGATCTCACATCACGCCGATAAAGTCACCGACTGGTTTGAAGTGGTATCGTTTTTTGATGCTTATAATTCCTTAGGGAATTTTGTGTTTAACCATCCAGATTTTGTGTTTCCGAACATCGAAGAAAAAGGAGCTGTCATAAAAGCGACAGATTTAGGACATCCTTTATTAAATAAGAATAAACGTGTGGATAGCAATTTAACTATAGAAAACGAACAGTTTTTTATAGTTACGGGCGCTAATATGGCTGGGAAAAGCACGTTTTTAAGAACCGTATCTTTGCATATTGTGATGGCGAATGTTGGCTTGCCTGTTTGTGCACAATCAAGCAGCTATTCCCCTGTAAAACTCATTACAAGCATGCGAACTACTGATTCTTTAACCGACGATAGTTCGTATTTCTTTTCAGAATTAACCCGTTTAAAATATATTGTTGATGCCATTCAGGAAGAACCCTATTTTATTGTTCTAGATGAAATTTTAAAAGGCACCAATAGCACCGATAAAGCCATAGGTTCCAGGAAATTTGTTGAAAAATTAGTCGCTTCAAACGCCACTGGAATTATTGCAACGCACGATTTAAGTTTATGCGAGATTGAAAAAGAGCTTCATCAGGTTAAAAATTATTATTTTGATGCTGAAATTATAAACGACGAACTTCATTTTGATTACACGTTGAAAACAGGTGTTTGTAAAAACATGAATGCCTCTTTTTTGTTGAAGAAAATGAATATTGTTTGAAAATCGTGAGTCGTGAGTCGTGAATCGTGAATCGTGAATCGTGAAAAGGACGTGAAAAGGGAAAGGTGAATCGTGAGTCGTTGTGTCGTGAAAAAGGGGAGGGAAACTAGAATTCAGAATTCAGAATTGACAGCTCAACAACCAACAACCTACAACTAACAACTAACAACCAACAACCTACAACCAACACCCAACACCCAACACCCAACAACCAACAACCAACATGCAACATACATCTAAACTACCAAACGTTGGAACTACCATTTTTTCGGTAATGAGTGCCTTGGCGACTGAGCATGGTGCTATTAATTTATCTCAGGGTTTTCCAAACTTTAAAAGCGACCAAAAACTAATCGATTTGGTTAGTAAGGCTATGAATTCTGGTTACAACCAATATGCACCAATGCTTGGGGATTTAGAACTTCGCCAAGCCATTGCTAAAAAATACGAATTGCTTTATAACACCAGTTACCATCCTGAAAGCGAAATTGTCGTAACCGCAGGAGCAACGCAAGCTATTTTTACCATTATTACAACTTTTATAAAACCCAACGACGAGGTTATTATTTTTAAACCAGCCTACGATAGTTATGAGCCTAATGTCGAGTTAAATGGCGGAAAAGCAGTGCCTATTCAATTGCAAGCGTCTAATGGTTTTAAAGTCAATTGGCATGAGGTGAAGGAAAAGATTAATAGTCAAACCAAAATGATTATTATCAATTCGCCACACAATCCAACAGGGTCTGTGTTTTCAAAAGACGATATGCTTCAATTGGAAAACCTGACCAGAAATACCAATATCATGGTGTTAAGTGATGAGGTTTATGAGCACATGATTTATGATGGCGAAAATCACCAAAGTGCCTGTTTGTTTCCTGATTTAAAAACGAGGAGTTTTGTGGTGGCATCCTTTTGTAAAACCTTTCATAACACGGGTTGGCGTATTGGGTATTGTTGTGCGCCCAAAGAATTGATGCAGGAATTTCTAAAAGTGCATCAGTTTACTGTCTTTTGCATTCATCATCCTACCCAAAAAGGCATTGCCGATTATATGCAGGAGCCAAAACATTATTTAGAATTATCAGATTTTTATCAAAAGAAACGGGATTTATTTTTAACTTTAATCAAAGATTCCAAGTTTAAATTTGCAGCATCAAAAGGCACGTATTTTCAAGTGCTGGATTATTCAGGGATAACCCAAGAACATGATGTTGATTTTGCTAAACGATTAACTATAGAATCCGGTATTGCTTCCATTCCTTTGTCGGTTTTCAATAGTAATAATTTAGACAATAAAGTGCTTCGTTTTTGTTTTGCAAAAACAGATGACACCTTAAAGCAAGCAGCAGATATTTTAAACAGAATTATTTAGATTAAAGAAGATATTGAAAAACAAAGTGAAAGTTTTAATGTAAATGGATGATATGCAAGATCAACTTAAAGTAGCCTTAATACAATCTGATTTGGTTTGGGAAAACCCTAAACAAAATCGTAAAAACTTTTCAGAGAAAATTGAAAGTATTTTAAAAGCAGTAGATGTTATTGTACTCCCCGAAATGTTTTCTACAGGGTTTACCATGAAAGTCGAAACTGTTGCCGAAACCATGGACGGAAAAACAGTGGCTTGGATGCAAGAACAAGCTCAAAAAACAGGGGCAGCCATCGTTGGAAGCCTTATTATTTCTGAAAATAAAACCTATTATAATCGCCTGCTTTTTGTGGATCCATCGGGCAGCATTACAATATATGATAAAAGACACACCTTTACACTTGCGGGTGAGGATAAAATCTATTCAGCAGGCAAGGAAAAAGTAATAATAAACTATAAAGGATGGAAAATTTGCCCTTTGGTTTGTTACGATTTGCGATTCCCGGTTTGGGCAAGAAACATTGAAAATTATGATGTATTGCTGTATGTTGCTAACTGGCCCAAACCAAGAATTTTTGCTTGGGATACCCTGTTAAAAGCACGGGCTATTGAGAATATGAGTTATGTTGTGGGCGTAAACCGTGTGGGTTTAGACGGGGCGCAAAACGAGTACTCCGGAAACTCGGCAGTTTATGATGTGTTGGGTAATGCCATAACTGCCATAAAACCAAATAGGGAGCAGGTTGAGGTAGCTATTTTAGAACGCAGCCATATTAATTTTTACCGTAATAAACTTAAGTTTTTAGCTGATAAAGATGAATTTATTCTGAAGTAAACTCCAAAGTTTCAGGATAACCCCAATCGGCGCGTATTTCTATTTCTTTAAAATGACTGACCCGTTCAGGCTGTATTTTTTTAAGATAATTACCCGTATCGAATTTACCATTGCCATTAGTATCATGAATCACTCTAATGTAATAGGTGCTTGGTTGTAGATCTAAAAAGTCGATGGTTTCGGGTTTGGTCACATATCTTTCTGCTCTTACGTTACCTTTATCGGTAGTTAGTTGAATAATCAATGGATATTTTGCGTTTACCAATGTGAAACGTGCAAAGCCAAAATCGGATGCCTTTCGTGTCGTTAGATTAAAGTTTAAGGTGTCGTTTTTAGTGTCGAAAAAATCGGTAAAAGCTTCAGGTAACACCAGTATTTTGTAACTATTTTCGTATGTTTTTTTAAAGTTAAGCGCATATGTATTGCTAATAGAATCAAATTCTGAAGTGATATCAATTTTTGTTGAATCTTTATCAATTAGGTTGATTTTAGAAGCATCGAAATGAACAAATGGAATATTTCCAGTAATTTTAAAAGGCTGATCTATGCCAATAGCACCGGAATTTCCTTTTATAATTAATGAATCTTTTTTCTGTTTTCTGATTTTTACGGTAAAGTCTTTATCAAAATCGGTATGGGAGATATTTAAAATAAGCGAATCCACTTCTAGTTTGGGTTTGTACCAATAATAAAGTGTATCTGTTTTTTCGTCTTTTGTGATGCGGGATTCAAAGTCGCTAGGAGTTTCAGATTTCATACGAACCTTCATTTTACTGTAATCGCCTTCATATCCAATAGCTATTTTTTGGGTAGCAGCTATTTGTGGTCTGTTGGCTTTAAAATCGAGTTCTTCATTAAACAACCTAAGTGTATAACTAGAATCTGTAGGCACCGTAATAAAGCTTTTGTAAAAGGCTATTTGGTCGGTTTTTTGTTGAAATTTATTATCGCCATTGCCATCTTTTAAAGCCATGAGCATATACTTTCCAGCTTTAATGTTTTCAATAGAAAACGTGGTAACGCTGTCTAATGTATTGGTAATGTATTTAGGTGTTTCTTTATAGACAATAGAATCGGTAAACGTAGAATCTACCTCATAAAGCGCCACATTTACAAAGGTTTCGGGCTGTCTTTTTAAAGCATCAACAATATTACCTTTTACACTTAGCGAATCGATGTAACTGCCCGTTGAAAACACATATCTATAATACGGATAGGGATTCCCTTCATTATTGTCGGTAATGCTGTTTCCAAAGTTAAACGCATAGGTCGTATTGGGTTGTAGTGTGTCAAAAATTTTAATGGTTATGTATTTGCTGGCGCCACCAAGCGGCGTAATTTCTGGTTGGGTGTTCATTGGTGGCGAAATAATGAGCTGTTTTTGTATGTCTTTAATCTTGATATACTCATTAAAATAAATCTTAATGACTTTACCCTTAAAATCAGTGCTGTAATTTTTAGGAAGCTCTTCCACGATCTTAGGTGGAGTGTCATCTTTAGGGCCGCCATCGGGAGTGCCTCTATTGGCGCAGTTTACAAAAACAAGGCCTAAAAAAATCAATAAAATAAAACTTGAAAGGGTTTTGTTCATCGCCAATTTTAAATTTTGTACAAACCTACATAATTTTAAAGATATAACGGTTAACTCTTTAGGCTATTGCTATGGTAGCGATACTTATTTTTATGTTTTTGGCTTTGTTTAAAACACTGATGCAAGCCTCTAAAGTAGCACCGGTAGTAATAATGTCATCAACCAAAAGAATGTGTTTGTTGTTTATGAAATCACTATTCGTTATCTCAAAAAATGCATCATTTTTATTCCATCTTTCAAATTGCTTTTTTGAGACTTGCGATTGCGTGTTGGTAACTTTTATAAGGACATCATCTACATAATCGACATCCAAAGCTTCGGCAATTTGTTGTCCAAATTTTGCAACCTGATTATAACCTCGCTTTTTAAGCTTCTTTTTATGCAAAGGCACAGGAATAACCATGTCAACTGTTTTATAAGTATCTAAAGTTTTTAATTCGCCTCCTAGCCAGTTTCCTAAGGAATATCCAATAGTTTCATAGCCTTTATACTTCAATCCATGAACAAGTTGTTGTACCAGCCCCTTTTTTTCAAATCTAAAAAGTGCCGTGCCATTTTCAATGTTTGCACGTCCGTAAAGTACCTTTTTTATCGCATCGTCATCATCAAAATGAAAATTGGTTACAGGCAAATCGTGCCTGCAATCTACACAAATAGTATCCTCGTTATCTTGCAGCAAGTTCAGGCAAGCGTGGCATACTTTTGGGAATAATAAATTAACTAAGGGTTTAAGCATAACATACACTACTAATTATTTGGGCGTTACCACACCCTTCGACTCCGCCCAGGGCAGGTGGTCGGGCTTTACGCACTCGCTTTTTTACTCCTTCCGTCGCAAAAAGAGCTCAAACAAATGCTTCAATCCCTAACGCATTTAAAAATAAGCAAATTCACGCTTAATTTTTAGTAAAGAACGCATTTAGTTTGGTGCGGTTTTTTATTTTTGCACCATGGCAAATAACGACGATCAATTTAAAAAGGTAATCTCTCATGCAAAGGAGTATGGTTACGTGTTTCAAAGTAGTGAAATCTACGATGGATTAAGTGCAGTTTACGACTACGCACAAAACGGTGCAGAACTAAAGAAAAACATTCGGGACTACTGGTGGAAAGCCATGGTGCAGATGAATGATAATATTGTGGGTATTGACGCCGCCATTTTTATGCATCCAACCACGTGGAAAGCGTCTGGACACGTTGATGCATTTAACGACCCTTTAATTGATAATAAAGATTCGAAAAAGCGTTATAGAGCCGATGTGCTCATTGAAGACTATTGCGCTAAAATTGAAGCAAAAATTGATAAAGAAGTTGAAAAAGCAGCCAAACGTTTTGGTGATGCTTTTGATAAAAAAGAATTTATTACCACCAATGTACGTGTTGTAGAATATCAAGAAAAAATAAATGCAACACTTTCACGTATGGCAAAATCTTTAGAAAATGAAGATTTAGCCGATGTAAAAGCGCTCATTGAAGAATTAGAAATTGCCGATCCTTTAACGGGAAGCAGAAACTGGACCGATGTTAAGCAATTTAACTTAATGTTCGGAACAAAATTGGGTGCTTCGGCTGAAAATGCCATGGATTTATACTTGCGTCCCGAAACGGCACAAGGTATTTTTGTGAACTTTTTAAATGTTCAGAAAACAAGCCGTTTGAAAATTCCTTTCGGAATAGCACAAACAGGTAAAGCGTTTAGAAATGAAATTGTGGCAAGACAGTTTATTTTTAGAATGCGTGAGTTTGAACAAATGGAAATGCAGTTTTTTATTAAACCAGGCACACAAAAAGAATGGTTTGAACACTGGAAAGAAACCAGAATGAAATGGCATTTATCTTTAGGTATGGGAACGGACAATTACCGTTTTCACGACCATGAAAAATTAGCACATTATGCAGATGCTGCTACCGATATTGAGTTTAAATTCCCATTCGGATTTAAAGAGTTGGAAGGTATTCACTCGCGTACAGATTTTGATTTGTCACAGCATGAAAAATTCTCTGGTAAAAAATTACAGTATTTTGACCATGAAGATAATGCCAGTTATACACCTTATGTTTTGGAAACATCCATTGGTTTGGACCGTATGTTTTTAGCCGTGTTCTCAAATTCTTTGGTTGAAGAAGAATTAGAAAACAATACCACAAGAACCGTTTTAAAATTACCAGCAGTATTAGCGCCAATAAAAGCGGCAGTATTGCCATTGGTTAAAAAAGATGGTTTACCAGAAATCGCCAAACAGATTGTAGACGATTTAAAATGGGATTTTAATGTGGATTATGACGAAAAGGATGCTGTTGGTCGCCGTTACAGAAGGCAAGATGCTAACGGAACGCCATTTTGTATTACTGTAGACCATGATACTTTAAAAGATAACACAGTGACCATTCGTCACAGAGATTCCATGGAACAAGAACGTGTAAAAATTGAAGACTTAAGAGAAATTATTAAGCAAGCAGTAGATGTACGTACTTGGTTAATGAAAATGTAACATGCCTGCGAAGGTGGGGATCTCATAATAAATTAAGGGGCTGTAAAAAAAGTCTAGTTCTATGTTCATATTTAACTTGTCGAAATATTTTAGCTTACTGGTAATCAATATCGGTTTCGACAAGCTCAACCTGACAAATTAATTTAAAGGACTTTTTAGGCAGCCTCGTTTTGTTAAATACTAATTTGCCTATCAATCTGTTGGTCTAAAGAAATAAGCGATTCGGTTCGTAAAACGCCATTAATAGTTTGGATGTCGTTATTTAATAACTGCATCAAATGGGCATTATCGCGCGAAAGCAGTTTAATGAATATGTTATAGTTGCCTGTGGTGTAATGGCATTCTAAAACTTCGGGAATGCGTTTTAAAGCCTTAACAACATCTTCGTTATTAATGGCTTTGTCTAGATAAATACCAATAAAAGCTAATGTTGAATAACCTAGCACTTTTGGGTTTATTATAAATTTTGACCCATTAAGCAATTTAGACTTCTCTAGTTTTTTTAATCGTTGGTGGATGGCAGCTCCAGAAATACCAACGTTTCGGGCAATTTCCAAAATGGGTGTTCGGGCATCTTGGGTCAAGGCGCGAAGTATTTTTTTGTCGATACCGTCTATGGTGATGGTTATGATTTTGTTTTTGGATTTCATTTAGGTTGAAATTTAAAACATAAATGTACTAATATAGTTTTAGATTGAAATTAAAATTGTGTTAGCAATTACTCATACACCCTATCATTGAATTTAAAATCATGAATGTTTTTCTTTTGAAATGGGAAGCCCATAGTTGATTTCGATAGGTAATGCTTAAATATAAAAATATTAATTACTTAGGGAGTTGTAGCCCAGATAAGGCACATGCTTTTCTTTAAACTGAATACCAAAACTTTCTAATTCCTTTAAAATAGGTTCATAAACTTCTCTAGCAATTGGAATTTGTACTCCCGGGGTTTTTATTTTTCCATTTAAAATAGCAAGTGTAGCAATGGCAACGGGTAAACCCACGGTTTTTGCCATGGCGGTAAAGGTTTGGTCATCGCCAAGAACTACCATATTGGCATCAATTTGGTATGTTTTACCATCCTTTTCGTAGCCAAATTTATGATACATCACTATCATATCCTTGTCGTTTAGGTCAAGTGCCCAACTATCCATTAATATTTTTTGAAGTATTTGTGCCGGGGTTGCTTTTTTTAAACCCACAGGCTTTTTGTCATTAAAAATATCGAGTTCTACAAGTTTTTCCCAAACAATATCGTCTTGGTCAATTTTAAGTTGATGCCTTAGTTTAAGTTCCACAGAATCGGAAGGGCTGTAAGGTAAAAAAGCATTTACAAAATCGCGATAGCTCATGTTTTCACTATCGTCTAAGGTGTAACTATCGTCAGTCATTCCTAGGGTTACAAAAATATGCCATGCTCTGCAAAACCCAACGCGCCTAATGGTGCCTCTATATAATGTTTTTACAGTATCTAAGCCATAAACGTTTTGGTATTTAAGCGAATCTCTATTGGCATAGACTTCAAAACGTCCAAAATTATCAATATCTAAAAACTCGGTGCGTCTAAACAAGCGGTGGTATGGAATATATTTATAGGTACCTTCTTGTAAAAATTTAGCAGCGCCACCTTGTCCTGCGATAACCACATTTCTGGGGTTCCATGTGAATTTGTAATTCCAAAGATTGTTATCGCTTTCAGGAGCAATCAATCCACCTGTAAACGACTCAAACAATATAACATTGCCGCCGTTGTCTCGAATGCGATCTAAAACCTGCATAGCACTCATGTGGTCTATACCTGGATCTACGCCAATTTCGTTCATAAAAATCAGATCCTTAGCTTTGACATCGGCATCCAGTGCTTGCATTTCAGGACTGATGTATGATGCCGTGACCATGTTTTTTCCAAATAAAACACAGTCTTTAGCAACTTCAATATGTAAACTTGCTGGTAGCATGGAAATGACTATGTCAGCATTTTTTATGGCATTTTTTCTTGAGGTTTCATTAAAAATATCCAATAGCATAGCTTCAGCATTTTGATGATTATCAATAAGCTTTTCAACGGCAGTGATATTTAAGTCACCTACCGTGATAAACAGATTTTCGGAAACCGATTTATCCAATAAATATTTTAACAGATAGGAAGTGGATTTTCCAGAACCAATAACCAAAATCTTTCGCATAGTGATATTTGTTAAGTAATTTTGTGATTGAACTCGTCTTGACTTTTTTCAATTGGCTAAAAAAATGTCCTTTTACACTCGTTTTTTTCTTTTCTTCGTTCCGTAGCCTTGCTATGCAACTCAAAAAAGCCTTTAACCGAGCTTAAAATAACTAATTTTCACTTCAATTAAAAAAGTACAAACGAGTTCACTAATTTAGTAAATACAATAGCATTTATTATAAAACAACATACATATGAACAAGACACTATTAATTACAGCTTCTATTTTAGGAATAACAGGCATTATTTTAGGTGCTTTTGGCGCACACGGTTTAAAAGAGTTGGTTTCTGTAGAAGCGCAACAAACTTTTGAAACTGGGGTACGCTACCAAATATATCATGCTTTTTTCCTGCTATTTATTGGAAGCCTTTCTTCAATACAACAAAAATTTAAAAAAATCATTTTTTATCTAACCATAACGGGCGTCATTCTATTTTCAGGGTCTATTTATGGATTGGCAACAAATGCTTTGACCACTTTCGATTTTAAAATAATTGGTTTTATTACACCAGTTGGTGGGCTGCTTTTAATACTGTCTTGGGTATTTTTATTTATTAATTTCTTAAAAATGAAACGCTAAAATAAGAAAAATATAAAAATAATATCTTAATTTTGCATAATATATAATTTAGACTCGTATTATGACAAACTATGACCAGATTACGAAGACGATTTCGTTGGAAAAATATGGAATAAAAAATGCAAAAATTAAGTATCAATTGTCCCCAGAACGACTTCATCAAATTGCTATTGAAAAAGGTCAAGGCGTGGAGACTTCTTCGGGAGCTTTAGCGGTAAACACAGGAGAATTTACAGGGCGTTCACCAAATGACCGATTTATTGTTGAAGACGCTATGACCCGCGACCGTGTTTGGTGGGGCAAAATTAATATGCCGTTTGATGCGGCAAAGTTTGATGCTTTATACGATAAGGTTGCCGATTATTTATCAAATAAAGAAGTTTTTGTTAGGGATTGTTATGCTTGTGCTGATGCCGATTACAGATTGAATATTCGGGTTATTAATGAATATCCATGGAGTAATCAGTTTGCATACAATATGTTTTTACGTCCGACCGATGACGAATTAAAGAATTTTGAATCGGAATGGATCGTAGTCAATGCACCTGGATTTATGGCTGATCCCGAGGTTGATGGTACCCGTCAGCATAATTTTGCTATTTTAAACTTTACTAAAAAGATAGTGCTTATTGGCGGTACAGGTTATACAGGGGAAATTAAAAAAGGTATTTTTTCAGCATTGAATTTTATTCTTCCGGTATATAAAAATACGTTGCCGATGCATTGTAGTGCCAATATAGGGAAAGATGGCGATACTGCTATTTTCTTTGGTTTATCAGGAACCGGAAAAACAACCCTTTCTACCGATCCCAATAGAAGTTTAATTGGTGATGACGAACATGGCTGGACTGCTGAAAACACGGTATTTAACTTTGAAGGTGGTTGTTATGCTAAAGTTATAAATCTTTCAAGAGATAACGAACCGGAAATTTATGATGCCATAAGAAAAGGAGCGATTCTTGAAAATGTGATTTTAGATGCCAATGGACATGTGAAATTTGAAGACACGTCTATTACACAAAATACCCGTGTAAGCTATCCTATTAATCATATTGAGAACATTCAAGTGCCTTCAATAGGGAAGAATCCTAAAAACATTTTCTTTTTAACAGCAGATGCTTTTGGGGTACTGCCACCAATTTCTAAATTAACGCCAAGTCAGGCAGCGTATCATTTTATATCGGGTTATACCGCTAAAGTAGCAGGAACCGAGGCGGGTGTTTTAGAACCAACACCTAATTTTTCGGCTTGTTTTGGTGCGCCTTTTATGCCCTTGCATCCTACAAAATATGCTGAAATGCTAAGTCAGAAAATGATAGATTCCGGTGTAAATGTCTGGTTGGTAAATACGGGGTGGACAGGTGGCCCTTATGGCGTTGGAACCCGAATGAAATTGAAATATACCCGCGCCATGATTAATGCGGTTTTAAATGGCGATTTAGGCTTGTATAATTATGATAATTACCACATACATTCTGTATTTGGAGTGGCACAACCCAGAGAATGCCCAGGTGTTCCAACCAGTGTTTTAAGTCCAAGAACTACGTGGAACAATGATGAGGCATACTATACAACAGCCTTTAAATTAACCAATGCATTTCGTGAAAATTTCAAAAAATTTGAGGCTTATGCTAGTGAAGAAATTAGGCGAGGTGGTCCGCAGCGTTATGCGTTTTAAAGAGGAGTTTAATAAAACAAAAGGGATGATTTTTTAAAAATCATCCCTTTTTTATTTGGTTAAAAAAAGCCTATTTTGCTTTATTTACTTTTTCAATATATTTTTCTAAAGCCATGGTCATAGAAGGTGTTTCGGGTGTTGGTGCAGCAATATCCACACGCAATCCTCTTTCTTCAACAGCTTTAATGGTTGTATCTCCAAATACGGCAATACGGGTTTCATTTTGTTTAAAATCCGGGAAATTATGAAATAAAGAATCAATTCCAGAAGGACTGAAGAATACTAAAATATCGTAGTAAACATCAGCTAAATCAGAAAGGTCGCTAATTACGGTTTTGTAAAAAATAGCCTGTTTCCAATCTACACCCAAGGCATTTAAAGTATCTGGCACTTCATCTTTTACTTTATCCGTGTTAGGCATTAAAAACTTCTCGTCTTTATATTTTTTAATTAAAGGCGACAATTCAGAAAAAGTACGTTTTCCAACATAAATTTTACGTTTTCTGTACACTACATATTTTTGAAGATAAAAAGCAACAGCTTCCGACTGACAAAAATATTTCATGGTGTCCGGCACTTTAAATCGCATTTCTTCGGCTACTCTAAAAAAGTGGTCAATAGCATTTCTACTGGTTAAAATAATAGCAGTATAATTGTTTAGGTCAACTTTTTGTTGTCTAATTTCTTTTGCAGAAACACCTTCAACGTGAATGAAAGGCCTAAAATCTATTTTTACTTTTTGTTTTTCAATTAAGTCAAAGTAAGGCGAGTTGTCAATTTTAGGTTCTGGTTGAGATACTAAAATGGTTTTCACTTTCATAGGCACAGGTAGTTAATTCTTCTATTTTGAAATGATTACTTTGTACAAAATGATGCACGGTGCGATTTCAAGTGCGCAAAGATATAAAATAAAATAAAAAAAATTATGTTTTATTAAACTTTGATGCGCTTTAAAAGATGTAACTAGCCCGATTAAGATTACAATAAACAATAATATAACAGTTACGTAAAAAAAGGTTAATGTTGGCTTGAAACTAAACAGTAATAGGGCGTTAATGGGTATAAGCACAAGACCCAAGTAGTTTTTGTAACTTATCTTTTGAAAAAGATATTGGTCTATAATGGCATCCATTTCGAAAAGGCTGCCTATAAGGCGTTCAATAAACACTTTTATTAAAATAAACACGCTAATGCCAAAAGAAATTTTAAACATGGTATCTGGCGAAATGGTATTGGTCTTTGTGAAAAATTTATAGCTTATAAAGCAAAAAAGAGATACTGAAATTATAAGATTGGCGAACAGTAAAGCATCGAACTTGTCGAAAAATTTTTGATCGCGTGAATAAATTTTAAGATATTTTGAGTTTCCTAAAACAGAAATAAAATCATTAAAGCGTTTGGGAGATGTTAATTTAGCCGTGGCAATTAGAATCATTCCCACGACAAGCATGATAGTAAAGAAATCGTTTGATATAATATCCCTAAGCATACCGTAAAATTATTATAAATATTTTAGAAGATGGTTTAATTATTAAGGAATATTTGGGATGAACTCGTTTAAACTTTTTATAATTGGCTAAAAAATTGTCCTTTTGTACTCGCTTTTTGTTCTTTTTTCCTTCCGTAGCGCTGCTATGCAACTCAAAAAAGCCTTCAATCGAGAGCAAAATGACTAATTTTCGCTTCAATCAAAAAAGTTTAAACGAGTTCAATAAATAAACTGCTAATAATGTACATTTGCTAAAAATTAAATTATTTTCATTAAAATAAAAGAATGACTGATACGATTGTTATCATTCCCACATACAATGAAATAGAGAATATTGAGGCTATAATAAAGGCGGTATTTTCTCAATCGGATACTATTCATGTTCTTGTTGTTGACGACAATTCGCCAGATTTAACAGGTTTAAAAGTAAAGGAACTCCAAAAAGAATTTCCTGATAGGTTATTTTTAGAAGTTAGAAAGTTGAAATCTGGGTTGGGAACAGCTTATATTCATGGGTTTAAATGGTGCTTGAAAAAAAATTATCAGTATATTTTTGAAATGGATGCCGATTTTTCGCATGATCCAAAAGACTTGGTGAAGTTGTATCATGCATGCCACGTTGGAGATGCCGATTTAGCCATTGGTTCGCGCTACATCACTGGTGTTAATGTGGTTAACTGGCCTATGAGTCGGGTGCTCATGTCGTATTTTGCATCTCGATATGTGCGTATTATTACTGGTATGAAAATACACGACACCACGGCAGGTTTTGTATGTTACAGACGGAAAGTTTTGGAGACGATCGATTTAGAAGCTGTTAAATTTGTAGGTTACGCTTTTCAAATTGAAATGAAATTTAAAGCCTATTTAAAAGAGTTCAAAATAACTGAAGTACCTGTAATTTTTACAGATAGAACATTAGGAGAATCAAAATTAAGTTCAGGAATAATCTCTGAAGCTATTTTTGGGGTTATTTCCATGAAATTAAAAAGTCTATTCAAAAAGTAGATGAGACTTGAAACGCCTATGAAAACCACATTCATATACACGAAGATGATTATAAAGGATGTTCCATCTGGTCAAATTAAAACAATAAATATAAACAGATGAAACCAAATAAAATACTTATTAAAAACGCTCACATTGTAAATGAAGGAGTTATTTTTAATGGTGATATATTAATTGAAGGCGAATATATTAAAGAAGTGAGCGATTCTATAAGTGCGAAGTCTTCGGATGTGTTCGTTATTGATGCAGAAGGGAAGTATTTGTTACCGGGAGCGATTGATGATCAAGTGCATTTTAGAGAGCCCGGGTTAACAAAAAAGGCTACCATTGAAACCGAAAGTAAAGCCGCTATTGCAGGTGGTATTACCTCGTTTATTGAAATGCCCAATACCAATCCGCAAACGACAACCATTGAAAAATTAGAAGAGAAATTTGAAATAGCTTCTCAAACATCATCGGCAAACTATTCTTTTATGTTTGGTGGAACGAACGATAATTTGGATGAAGTTTTAAAAGTTGATGCCAATAACGTTGCGGGATTAAAATTGTTTTTAGGGTCTTCAACAGGGAATATGTTGGTTGATGATAGTAAAGTACTAGAGAAAATTTTTAAAAGCACGAAGTTGCTTATTTCAGTGCATTGCGAAGACGAAGCGACCGTAACAAAGAACTTTCAAGAGCATTTAGATAAATTTGGAGAGGATATTCCTGTAAAATACCATCCCATCATTCGAAGTGAGGAAGCATGTTATTTATCATCTTCAAAAGCTATTAAATTAGCCCAAAAAACAGGGGCAAGATTGCATGTATTCCATCTTTCAACAGGAAAAGAAACGAGTTTGTTCAGCAATAAAATCCCATTAAAAGATAAAAAGATTACATCTGAAGTTTGCATACATCATTTATGGTTTTCAGATAAAGATTATGATAAAAAAGGAACGCTTATAAAGTGGAACCCTGCGGTAAAAACAGAGGAAGACAGAGCACAATTATGGGAAGCTTTGCTAGATGACCGTATTGACGTTATTGCAACAGACCATGCGCCACATACTTTAGAGGAAAAGAAAAACGTTTATACTAAAGCACCTTCGGGTGGCCCCTTGGTGCAGCACGCTTTACCAGCCATGTTGGAAATGCATCATAAAGGTAAAATATCGATAGAGAAAATTGTTGAGAAAATGTGCCACAACCCTGCTATTTTATTTCAGGTTGAAAAGCGAGGGTATATAAAAGAAGGCTATTTTGCCGATTTGGTTTTGGTGGATTTGAACAATCCATGGACAGTAAAAAAGGAAAATATTTTATATAAATGTGGCTGGTCTCCATTTGAAGGTACCACGTTTAGATCAAGAATTACCCATACCTTTGTAAATGGTAGTTTGGTATATCAAAATTCTAAATTTAATGATGTGAAAGCTGCAAAAAGATTAACTTTTAACAGATCATGACAAAACGATTTTTGCCCTATTTAAGTGTTGCTTTGCTTGTTATAGCTTGTAATGGTTTTGGCGGTCCTAAAAAACCAAGCAATTTGATTTCAAAAAAAACCATGGCTAACATTTTAATGGATGCTAGACTAATAGGTTCGGCTACCCATATCAACAAGCAAAAAATGCAAGAACATGGTATTAAGTTAGATAGCTACGTTTTTGAAAAATATGGAATAGATAGCTTGCAATTTGCATTGAGTAATGCGTATTATGCGTACCATATCGAAGATTATGAAGAAATTTATAATATTATGACAGATAGTTTGGAAAAGCTGAAAGAAGTTTTAAACGAACAGAAATTAAAAGAAGAAAAGGAACAGGAAAAACGCGAAAAAGATTCTATAAATGCCTTGAAAGTTAAAGATTCATTAGGTGTGACCATAAAAAAGGATTCCTTAACCGAAGATGTATTGAAAAAGAAAATTAAAGAAGATGCAGGTGTTTTAATTAACCCTGTTTCAGATAAGAATCACCAATTTCAAAAATAGTTTCTTTCATATCTTTAAAATTGTAATTTAAAGCCGTTTTAAGTTTATCACTGCTGTAATTTGTTTCAGACATTAATGAGCCGGAAAGGTGTTTTGTTAATTGCCTTCTTTTTCCAGTTAATTTGTGTTTTAGCCAATCTAATTTCCAACCCATATTTAATAAAAAAGCACTCGCCAGTTTCTTTGGAGGGCTTGCTTGTACCGATTGAGCCAAAGTTTGCAAAAACTGTTTATAAGTCCAGCTTTCGGCAACCAATACGAAGCGTTCGTTTGTAATGTCATTTTTCATTAAACGAGTCATAATAGACACGACATCGTTAACGGCAATAAGTCCAATAGTACCAGATGTGTAATATTTGAAGCCTTTATGTGCTTTTTTAAACAAACTGCCTGTGCCAAAGTGCCAAATACCGGCACCCAAAATGACTCCAGGATTTACAATTACAGCATGTAAGCCTTCTTGTGTACCGCGCCAAACTTCCATTTCGGCACCGTATTTTGTAATGGCGTAAACGTTGTTGTCATCTTCCGGGTTCCAAACGGTTTCTTCCGTAATAGGTTCATTATTAGTCGTTTTTCCTAATGTAGCAATCGAGCTCACATGGCAAAGTTTTTTAATATTATTTGAAATACAAAAGTTTACAATATTGGCAGTGCCCTCAATATTTGTTTTTCTTAAAAGGTGGTATTTATCGGGTTCAAAAGACACAAAAGCAGCGCAGTGGTACACATAAGTGACGCCTTTAAAGGCTTCAGTTAACGCAGGAATATCTAAAATATCGGCTTGTACCCATTCAATAGCTTCAAAAAGCGATGCGTAGTTGCTCGTATAGGTAGCAAAAACACTTTTAACCTGTTCTAGTTTTCGTTCGCTTCTATAAATAGCTCGAACATTTTCGTTATTACTTACAAGGCTGTAAAGCAAATGTGAACCTACCAAACCTGTGCTTCCTGTTACTAAAATCATGCGACTAAAATAGTGAATATTTGGTCTAGGCAATGGTTTTTGGTTGTCGTTTCTTCAAAACTTTAAAAGTTTCAACTTTAAAACTAAGGAATTATACATTGATTTTTATCTTTGCCATAGTTTTATAAAAATTAAAAAATAATGATTAAAAATTTTGTTGAAGAATTAACTTGGAGAGGTATGATTCATACCGTTATGCCAGGAGCAGAGGCGCATTTAATGGAAGGCATGCGAAGTGCTTATGTGGGGTTCGATCCTACTGCAGATTCTTTACATATTGGTAATTTAGTGCCTATCATGTTGTTGGCGCATTACCAGCGTTGCGGACATAAACCAGTCGCTTTGGTTGGTGGAGCTACAGGGATGATTGGTGACCCTTCAGGGAAGTCTAGTGAACGTAATTTGTTGGATGAAAAAACCTTGAGACATAACCAAGAAGCCATAAAAAAGCAATTAGCACATTTTTTGGACTTTGAAAGTAATGAAGCCAATGCAGCATTTTTGGTGAATAATTACGATTGGATGAAGCGTTTTTCTTTCCTTGAGTTTATCCGCGATGTAGGTAAGCACATTACTGTCAATTATATGATGGCAAAAGATTCGGTTAAAAACAGAATTTCATCAGATGCTTCCGAAGGGATGAGTTTTACCGAATTCACTTATCAACTTGTTCAAGGTTACGATTTTCTTCATTTATACAAAGAAAAAGATTGCACCATTCAAATGGGTGGCAGCGACCAATGGGGTAATATAACGACCGGAACGGAATTAATTAGACGTATTTCTGGCGGAAAAGGTTTTGCAATCACCTGTCCGTTAATCACAAAATCCGACGGTTCAAAATTTGGGAAATCCGAAGGAGGGAATGTGTGGTTGGACGCCAACAGAACGTCGCCTTATAAATTCTACCAATATTGGTTAAATTCTAGTGATGAAGATGCCGAAAAGTACATTAAGATATTTACGTTTTTAACAGAACAAGAAATAAAGGGTTTAATTGAAGAACACAAAGAAGCACCACATTTGCGTGTGTTGCAAAAGCGTTTAGCAGAAGAAATAACAACGATGGTACATTCTAAAGACGATTTAGAAAATGCCATTAAAGCGAGTGAAATTCTTTTTGGAAACTCAACGGGTGATGATTTAAAGAAACTTAATGAACAAACGTTTCTAGATGTGTTTGATGGTGTTCCTTTAACTGAAATAACCCGAGCAGATATTGAAGGAGGGTTAGACATTATAGCAGCTTTAGCCGAAAAAGGTGGGTTTTTAAAATCTAACGGTGAGGCGCGTCGTGCTTTAAAAGAAAATTCCATTTCGGTAAATAAAGAAAAAGTACAGGACGATTATAGCATTACATCAAAAGACTTAATAAATGATAAATTCGTATTGCTACAACGTGGTAAAAAGAACTATTTCATTTTAAGAATGGTATAAAAAAACGAAAAGCCTGATTTCTCAATCAGGCTTTTCGCTACTAACCAACCAAACTATAAAAATTAATTATTCTTTTTATTAGTCTATTTATTGGTCGTAATAGGGTGTTTAAGTTTACAAAACAAATTATTATTTTTTAAATTTTATTTGTGCTCGGCTTTTTTTTTACTTCCGTTGCCCTGTTATGTAGCTCAAAAAAAAACTTCAACCGAGCGCCAAATAATTAATTTCGAATCAATCAAGAGAGTTTAAATGAGTTCAATAAGTCGGAATGTAGTATAACTTACAGTACCATCAGGTTGCAACCACGGATGTCTGAATTATCAAAACGTCCGATAATTTCAAAAGAACCATTTTCATAAACCCTTCCTAAATCCTGCGTTGCAATAAAAGAACAGGAGTTGATGTTTGCCAAGTCAATCACATTAATACCTCCCGCTTTTCCTTTGGATTGAATGCTTAAAGCATCTTCGGTGTCTCGGGTTAAAATACGCATCCAATTTGGGGTGTTAAAAATACCATGGCCTTTAGAATAGGCTTGACTCAGTAATTCAGTCATGCCATATTCGCTATGGATAAATTCTACATTAAAGCCTTGTTTTAACTGTTGATGCAGTTCTTCTCTAATTAATTCTTTTCTACGTCCTTTCATACCACCAGTTTCCATTATAATGGTATGCTTTAGGTTGAATGGATAGGTTTCAACTAAATCTAGCAAAGCAAAGGAAACACCAATAAGTAACACTTTTTGTCCTTTGGAATCTATCTGTGTTAATTTGTTTTTTAAATCGGAAAGATCATTTAAATAAAACCCACTTTCTGGATGATTGGATTGTTTAATCAAGGCATCTACCATATAGATTAAAGAAGACCCTTTGCGCTCTAAATATGATGGAAGCAATGCTAAAACCACATAATCTTCAATATTACCATAAAATTGCTGAAATCCTTTATTGAAACTTTCTTCATAGATTTCTAAATCGGTAACCAAATGTTTACTCGTCATGCTTCCAGTCGTTCCAGAACTTGTAAACGTAGATTGAATGGGATCTTTTGAACTTAAAATATCATGGGTTTTAAAAAATTGAATAGGCAAAAACGGAATGTCTTGTATTATTTTTACATCACTAGGATGTTTGTATAGCAAATCGCAAAACGACCTATAAACACGATTGTTTTCAAACTGAAATTTAAAGATTTTTAATGCGGTATCTTCAAATTCTTCTTCGGTTTGTATGTTGAAAATAGCGTTTGTATTTATCATATGGCAAAAGTAGATAAAGAAGTGATTTAAACGTTTTCTTTTACCTGCAAAATTCGCATTTAGCTCCCTAATTTTGACTTTTTTAAGTCCCGTAGCGCTGCTATGCGACATAAAAAAGACTTCATTATGAAACAGGGTGGAGCGAAAAAATAACCCAGTGGGTTATTTTAGCGAACGAGCCAGCTTGCGTAAAGGGTATTTTCGCTTACAAACAAAACGTTTAAATCACTTCAAAATAAAAAAGCGTTACCAAACAGTAACGCTTTAAAAATTGATGAAGTGAATTAATTTATTCTACCACTACTTTTTTAGTAATGGTAGCATCGTCTTGAGATACTTTCATGAGATAAATACCAGAATTTAATTTTGAAACATTCAGTATATGGTCATTAACTGTTTTTCTAATAACTTGTTTCCCTAGAACATCAAAAACAAAAACATCCATTTTAGAATTGCTTTTGCTGGAAATGTTTAGATAGCCTAAACTTGTTGGATTTGGGTATATGCTAACTGATTCAATATGTTTATTTTGGGTAGATAAAACATTATTGACTGCACCAGCGCTTGGAGCGGCGGTATAATAAGAGCCATCATCTGCTCGGTTAAGGGATTCAGTGGTGGTCTCATTATATTGAATGGTCTCTCCTAAACCCGTTAATAAACCGGTATCGTCTTCATCATTTGTTCCATAAACAATCGCATCTATTAAATTGGTTGTTGTTGTACCAGTGTCAGAAGGGAAATTGGTAGCTAAATCTTGGTAAATCGCAGCAGCATCTGCACCGTTTTGTATGCTACCACTCGGGAAAATTACATAAAGACCATTAGCATCTGTAGTTGCAGTAGCTAAGTCAATGGTATCATAACTTGTGTCTGATGAGCCATTAAATAGAACAACTATATATCCATTTAAAGACGTATTTGGAGTCCATTTAATTTCAATGAATTCAGCTGTATCCGTTCCAGTTTGATCTGAATCAATTTCATTTATAGTCTGTCCAAAACAAGCTAAAGAAATAAGAAAAGTAAAAAATAATGTGTAAGTTTTTTTCATAATAATATAATATTAATTAATATATATCTTACAAACTTATGAATATTTTTTAAATTAAAGCAAAAAAAAAACAGCTATTTAGCTGTTTTTTACTACAATATGATGTTTTCTTTATTTTATTACTAATTTTCTGGTTTCGCTTATGTTGCTTTCCGTAATCTTTAAAACATAAACACCTTTACTTAAATTTGAAATATTCAACTCTTTGCCAGTTAAAACGGTACTGAAAATTAACTTACCTAAAACATCGTAAAATTCAATGCTCTTGGTTAAATTAAGCTTAGATGTTATGTATATAAACGTTTTGCCGTTACTAACAGGATTAGGATAAATAGACAAGTTTTCTATATTTTGTGGAATAGAATTATTGCTGGCATAGTTTTGACCAAACCCTGAAAAGGCTGTAAAAAATGCCAAAGCAAAAAATAAAGTTAATAAGTATTTTTTTTCCATAGGTTCTGTTCAACGCTGTAAATATACATAATTAGAGCAAATTTGATGCCAAAAAAGTGTTAAAGATACATGTGTTTGAACGAAAGTTTAAATTACTGTAACTTGTTTGTTATCTTAATGTTATTTATTTTAGAATCGTGATAAATTTCAATAAAGTCTTGTTATTAATTTTATCTTTACTTCAAGAAAAAAACGTTTATTGTTTTAAACAAAAAAAAAGAGAAGAGAAGTAAGAACTCTAAAACTTAGAAACTCTGAAACTTTGCAGCTTTGAAACTTAAAAAACATATGAAAAAGAAGGATATCAAAATACTATTAGTAGACGACGAACCAGATATTTTAGAAATAGTTAGTTACAATTTATCTAGTGAAGGTTATCAAGTAATTACTGCCGAAAATGGTAGTGAGGCCGTTAAAAAAGCAAAAAAGGAACTTCCCAATTTAATTATTTTAGATGTGATGATGCCGGAAATGGATGGCATTGAAGCTTGTGAACTCATTAGGAAAATTCCAGATTTACAAAATACACTTATCGTGTTCCTAACTGCTAGAGGTGAAGACTATTCGCAAGTAGCAGGTTTTGATGCGGGTGCCGATGATTATATAACCAAGCCAATTAAGCCAAAAGTATTGGTTAGTAAAGTTAAAGCCTTATTAAGACGCTTTAAAGAAGAGGATGTAGTAGATTCATTTAAAATAGGAAGCTTAGAAATAAATAGAGACGAGTATAAGATTACTTCAAAAGGAAAAGAAATTATTTTGCCGAGAAAAGAATTTGAATTACTATCTTTATTAGCATCAAAGCCAGGTAAAGTTTTTAAACGCGATGAGATTCTTGATACCGTTTGGGGTAACGAAGTTATAGTTGGAGGTAGAACCATAGATGTACACATTCGTAAACTACGTGAAAAAATAGGAGATGATAGCTTTAAAACCATCAAAGGCGTTGGCTATAAGTTTGTAGATTAATGCAACCAAAATTTAAAAAATCATATAAGTTCGCGATTAATACATCGCTCTATATAACTCTTTATGTAACGCTCTTAACGAGTGTTTTTTTATATGCATTCTATTCTTTTAATATAAAGTATATATTGCTACTTGCTCTTAGTACCTACATATTTTCTTTTATTGTTACTCAATTTAGAGTGGAGCGGTTCATTTATAAACGCGTAAAAAAAATATACGACGATTTAACACTTTTAGAATCAACAAGTATAACAAAAGGTACCATAACAACCGACATGAAAACGCTCACTGAAGAAATTGATAAGTTTGCGCGCGATAAAAAAATAGAAATAGAATCTTTAAAAGTTAGAGAGCAATACAGAAAAGAGTTTTTGGGCAATGTATCGCATGAATTAAAAACACCTTTGTTTACAGTACAGGGTTACATCTTAACGTTGCTTGATGGTGCTATGGAAGATAAAAACCTTAGAGAGAAATACTTGGAAAGAGCGAGTAAAGGTGTAGAAAGATTGGGTTATATCGTGAAAGATTTAGATATGATAACCAAGCTGGAAGTTGGCGATTTAAGTTTAAATACTGAAGTTTTTAATATAGTAGAATTAGTAAAAGGCGTATTTGATATGCTTGAAATGAAAGCTTCAAAAAAACGAATTACACTTACTTTTGATGCTGATTACTTCACGCCTGTTTTAGTAAATGCGGATAAAGAACGGATACAGCAAGTATTGGCAAATCTTATTGTAAACTCTATAAAGTATGGAAGGGAAAAAGGCACAACAGAGGTAAGCATAGAAAATCTTATAAAGAACAAAGTTATTGTAAGGGTTACCGATAATGGTGAAGGTATAGAGAAAAAAGATTTATCGCGTATATTCGAACGGTTTTATAGAGTCGATAAAAGTGGCTCGCGTAAAGAAGGTGGTTCTGGTTTAGGGCTTTCTATAGTGAAACATATTATTGAAGCGCACCGAGAGAAGATATATGTGGAAAGCGAATTTGGTGTTGGCAGCGAGTTTTCATTTACGCTCGAAAAGGCTAAATAGTTCTTTAAAATCGGGTTCATAATCAAAAGATTTCAGTCCATCAAAATCATCCAATCCGTTCAGCTTATCTAAAGTAAAAACTTGCTGACTGCAACTGGGTACTAAGTTTAACTCAGTAAGTCGTGTCGCTAAATATTCTTGTTCAAACTGTCCGGGAGTTGGTATAAAAAAAGCCTTTTTATTAAGTTTAGCCAAATCCATAACCGTTGTGTAACCGGATCGCGATATAATAAGAGCACTTTCGTTAATGGTTTTTTCCAATAAGCTCGACGTCATAAAATTATAAACGGTTATGTTACCAATTATTTGTATGGTTTGTTCTTTTTCCATAACCCCATTTACAAAAACCACTTTGCCTGAATAGTTTTTTAACTCGCTTAATAATTTGGTTTCAAGTAATGTGCGTTGTGGTTCAGGACCAGACAGTAAAACCATAATATCATTTACAATTTTTACATATCGTTTTTCAAACCGACTTAAAGGCCCTATATAGGTTGTTGGAATTTCAAAAGTATCCGGATGGCCTAATCTTCCGCTTAAGTTAATGGTAGCTTCAACATCGGGAATCCAACATGCATCAAACTTTTTAATGAATTTCTCATGTATTTTTGTGCTCAACCAAGTCGTGTTTCCGCTTAAAACATTCAATTGGTGTGTAATAAATACCGAAGGCACTTTTTTGCTATAAACGCCCAATCTATTATCAGAAATAATTCCCGAAATATGGTTGTTTTCAACAATCTGCTTTATGGCTCTTTTTTCAGCTTTGATAGCCTTCAATAGTTTGGGCGAATCTGTAAGAAGTTTTAATTTAAAGAATTTGCCATTTTTAGCATAGGTAATGTTATAGGCAGGCAATTCAACCGAAGAGAGTCTAGGGAACTCTTTTTGCAACAAGGCAAGTGCCACACCGTCACTAGCTATTACAGGTTCAAAACCATGCGTTAACAATGCATTTATAATAGGAATGCACCGGGTAGCATGTCCCAAACCCCAATTTAAAGGCGCAACTAAAATGCGTTTTTTCAAAAGTATGTATATTTATTTGAGCATGACCTCGAATTTAGTTCGGGGTCGGGCTTTTTTACCAAATTCAAAGATAAGCATATAAATGCTTAGGTATATTTCCTTAATTTTACCAAATTATTATATAAAGAGAGTCTGTGGGAAGTAAAAATAAACTAAGAAGATTTAAAGAAAACGAAACATTTGGTAATGTTTACCAACCAACAAGAGATGCATTGGTTAATAATGGCTTTGTTCTAAAAGGAAATTGGAACCAATCGATATTTAAAAACAACAATCCACTGGTGTTGGAACTGGGCTGCGGCAAAGGGGAGTATTCGGTGGCATTGGCAAAAAAATATCCCAATAAAAACTTTATTGGTATTGATATAAAAGGTGCTCGTTTTTGGCGCGGTGCTAAAACAGCGGTAGAAGAAAATATTTCAAATGTCGCATTTTTACGCACGCAAATTGAACTTATAGACTATGCTTTTGGAACTAATGAGGTTGATGAAATTTGGATTACATTCCCAGACCCACAGATAAAATACAAACGTACCAAACACCGCATGACAAATGCTGAGTTTTTAAAACGTTACAAAACCATTTTAAAAGAAGATGGTGTTGTAAACCTTAAAACAGATAGCGAATTTATGCATGGTTATACACTCGGGCTGTTGCATGGCGCAGGACACGAGGTGTTGTATGCCAACCATAATGTGTACAAACAAGAAGGTAGCCCTGAAGAAGTTACAAGCATTCAAACCTTTTACGAATCGCAATATTTAGAACAAAACAAACCAATTACGTATATTCGGTTTAAAATTAAATAGTTGTGAATATAACCATTATCTTTTTTTTAGGTTTAATTATAGCTTTAGTAGGAGTTGTTCCACCAGGTTTGCTAAACATGACTGCGGCTAAAATAAGCTTAAAGGAAGGACATACAAGAGGTGTTGTATTCTCTATTGGTGTTAGTACCATTGTATTAATTCAAACGTATGTAGCTGCTATTTTTGCAAGTTATTTAAGTCATCATCCCGAAATCGTGAATATACTGCAGCGTGTGGCGTTTGTTGTTTTTGTACTTATAACTATCTACTTTTTATTTATAGCTAAAATAGAACCTAAAGAAGTTGCAGAGCCTGAAGTACGTAGTAAAAAAAGCCGCTTTTTTCAAGGTGTTTTTATGTCTGGGATTAATGTATTCCCCATTCCGTATCAGGCTTATATGACCATTACTATAGCCTCGTTTGGGTGGTTGGATTTTAATCAAATTAGTATTATTTCGTATGTGGCAGGAGCTGCTATGGGTACTTTTGTGATGCTTTATGTGTATATGTTCTTTTTTGACAAAATAAAAAATAAATCAATTACGTCCCAAAAAAGCATGAACTACCTTATAGGTACTGTGACTGGCGTGATTTCAATCATCACCTTAATTAATATCATCAAAGAAGTGTAGGTATGCAGCCAGAAACATGGAGTTTTTTTGATAAAGTTTATGAAGTTGCGAAGCAAATCCCTTATGGTAGAGTTACTAGCTATGGCGCTATTGCAACGTATCTTGGTGCTGCAAGAAGTGCACGTATGGTTGGGTATGCCATGAATGGTTCGGTAGGAAAGGATGTGCCAGCACATCGTGTGGTTAATAGAAAAGGTTTGTTAACGGGCAAACATCATTTTGATGGCACTAATTTAATGCAGCAGCTTTTAGAAAGCGAAGGGATTAAAGTAGTTGATAACCAAATACAGGATTTTGAAAACGTGTTTTGGGAGCCTTCAAAGGAATTGTGAATTAGATTTTAACCACTTTTTTTATAATTTCATTTTGATTGGTTTTTACTTTTAAAAAATAAGTTCCATTTAATAAATGTTTAATTGATAATTCCAATTTATTTTTGGAATTCAAATAAGAAATTTGATTTACTAATCTGCCAGAAATATCATAGATAGAAATAGCGTTTATAGCCTCGTTACTTTCGATTATTAAATTATCTTCTACAGGATTCGGGTATATGCTTATTAGCTTGTTGTTGGCTTCTGTTTTGTTAATTGATAGAGATTTTTCAATACTAGTTTTGGCTGTATTTGTTATAATAGGTTTGTTGTAGTCAAAGTAAATTTCAGCTTCATTTTCAAAAACATCTCCAATTAATAGTGTTGGTAACGTTTTTATTTTGAATGCAACATAACCATCGTTATTGGCATCATCAAATGGAAGGTTGATATTTTCAAAAATGAACTCAACAACATTATCGGTAATTTTAGTTGTCATACCATGGCTAGAATCTGTAATAATAAGTGAAGTAATGTCAAATTTTGTGATATCAATAAAATCTTTAATTACAATGTTAACAGCTTCAGCAGTTCCAGTATTTTCACAACGAATCAAATAGTGCACATATTCTCCAATTAAATCTGGCGTTACAGTGTTTCCTTCCAAACAAGTTTTGTCGTTGGGGTCAAATGAGTTAACCACGGTTTGGTTTAAGGTAAAAGTATTGTCAATCTTTGTTTCGTCACCAGTAATAGGATAGATAGTGGTTGAAAAGTTTAATATGTCACCACCATTCACTGAAGGGGTTTCTAATGGGGTGTTTATATTAAATGTTATTAAGATTTCTTTAGATTCAAAAGGTTGTAGGTTATTATAATTCCAGCTTAATAGATTTGTTGATTGTGCATCTACTACTGGATTTGAAGTAATTAAATCCAGTAAATCATCTTGAAAATTCATTTGAATTGAGCCAGATAACGATTGGTTTCCTTTGTTTTTGTATTTTATTTTGTAATTAACATTAAAGCCAGGACGTGCAACTTTAATAGGTATTATAGATATATCCAAATCGTTATGTATGCCATTAGGAGTAATACAAAAATCTTGGTAAACTATGTTTCCGTCTACTAGAAAACTAGCTGTAATTGAACTAGGGGATATTGTAAAGTAGCCTGGGTTTTCTAAAATAGGTGTTATGGTATGATTTCCTGCTTTCACATAGGCTTTATATAGGCCAGTGTTGCCAGAAATAAATATACCGTTTGAAACAGTATTATTAACTTTGCATTTTACATGGTCATAAAAAGGAATGGCATCATTACAAGCGTTACCATTTTCATTAAATATGAATTGGCCTTCAATTGCCGAACAACCTCCACCAGGTTGAAACGTGCAATATGAGTTAATTTCGCAGTCCGTATAGCCATAACCATCTATTAAATCTTGAACAGTATCAATTTCAAATTCATCACAACATATATAGCTTAAATTTGGGCTAAAAGTGAAATAGAGTTTTGTTTCTGGACTCCCATTTTTAATTATTAAGGTTGTCAAGTTAGGAGTGGATCCGCAAACTAACTGTTCAAGTTTCGGCGAGTTACTAACATCAATAACCGAAAGGTTGCTAAATCCACAAGTTAAATATTTCATTTCTGGAAGCATACTAAAATCCAAGGATGTGAATGCATTGTCCTGACAATTAAAGTTTTCCAATTTTGAAAGGTTATCGAGATTTAAGGATGTTAATTGGTTTGTATTACATGCTAACCGAGTTAAATTTGGTAAACCCTTAATATCCAATTCAGTTAGTTCATTATGGCCACATATTAAAGTGTTAAGGTTATTTAAATTACCTATGCTCAAAGAAGTTAGGTTTCCAGAGCTACAATTTACATTTACCAAGTTTACTAGCTTGCTGACATCTAAAATCTTTAATGGATTGTAGCTACAATCAATTTGTTTTAAGTTGGTCAAAGCATCTACATTTAAAGATGTAAGACTGTTGTTGTTAAGATATAAATACTCTAAATTAGTTAACAATGATACGTCTAAGGAGGTTAAGGAATTATTTGCTAAGTCTAAAGATTTAAGTTTTGTTAAAGCACTTAAGTTAACTGAAGTTATTAAATTATCATGTGCAGATAATGTTGTAAGGTTAATAAAATATTGAATTCCTTCTAGAGATTCTATACTTTGATTGGAAATGGAAAGTAAGGTTTTGTTTTCCGCTTCGATCACTTGAATTTCCCCATCATTATTTGAATCAGTGCCGTTAGCTAAAAGTATATTTTTAAAATTAACATCAGGGATATTGACAATCTGTTCTTCTATAGCTGAGCATATGGAATTTACAACTGTGTTTGGGCCTATTAAGTCAGAAAACATATCATATTCTTCTAGAATATCATCTAAACAAATAAAATTAGGGAAAGGATAAGCAGGGCCAGAACCTATGTAATTGTGAGTGATATTATTTAAAATAGACCCATTTTTAAGGATTAATTTATCTATAAAGTTTTCAGAAATATCTAAAACTTCAAGTTTGCTTAAACAACTGAAATCAAATATTTCTGGTTCGCCTCCTTCTAAATAACTACAATTTAAATTTTTAAGGTTGGGGATTTGACAAAAATCGATGTTTAAAAAGCTGTTATAATAACTAAAATTTTCTAAGTTGATGCATCCGGATAAATTTACATTGGTAAATCTATCTGACTCACTGTAAAAATCGTTAGGTCTAATATTTACTAATTCTAAAGTTCTTAAATTTTCTAAACCAGATATATTTATGTTTTTCAGTTTAATAGATTCAGCATGATTTAAAATTAGAGATTCAAGTTTAGTTAAAGAAGTAAAATCAAAATTTGTTGGAGCCGTACTAAGATCGGTATGGTCGAAAAAATAAGTATTGCCAAAGTTTAGTTTTGTTAAATTGATAAATGATTCTAACCCTGTAATATCAAGAATATTAGGATTTCCTTGAAAAATTAGATTTGTAACCGCTTCCGCTTCGATTAATTGAATTTCTCCATCATTATTAATGTCAATATAAGTATCAGGAATGTCATCACCATTTGTATCAATCGTATTTGTACTTATGAGAATATTTTTAAGATTAGTATCAGGAATGGTTATGGTCTGAGAATAAACCATATGAGAAGTAAGAAGAACAATGAGAGAAAGGTAAAGGTGTTTCATAAGTTTGATTTGAGGTAAATGTATTATAATTTGTAATATTTTGTTGATTTTATGTGTTAATTTAGATTAATGGAATAATAAATTTGACAAAGTACTTGTGGGAGCCTTCTAAAGGGTTCCAACTATTTCCTAATCACCCCAAAATTCACAAAAAAGCAAACAAAAATCATATTTATAAACAAACTAAATATCTCCATAAATCATTTCAATTCAATAGCTTTAAATTTTAAATAATTCACAGTATCTTTGCGTTTTAGAATAAATCTAAGTATACAATGAAGCTGAACAAACAAGATATACTCAAAGCCTTAGAATCTATTACAGTAGTTGGTGAAGGACAAAACATGGTTGAAAGTGGTGCTGTAACGAATGTAGTGACTTTTGGTGATGAGGTTATTGTAGATATTACTATAAAAAACCCAAGTTTACAAGCTAAAAAACGTACCGAAGTCGATATTTTAAAGACCATCCACGAACAGGTTTACGAAAAAGCTAAAATTACCATTAACGTAAAAGTTGATGCGCCAGCAAAACCAAAAGTAAATGTTGTTAAAGGAAAGCCCATTCCAGGGATTCAAAATATTGTAGCAATAGCATCAGGTAAAGGCGGTGTAGGGAAATCTACCGTAACGGCAAATTTAGCGGTAACTTTAGCTAAAATGGGCTTTAAAGTAGGCGTGCTGGATGCCGATATTTACGGACCATCCATCCCCATTATGTTTGATGTAGAAGCTGAAAAACCTTTAGCGGTTAATATCGGTGGAAAATCTAAAATGAAACCCGTTGAGAATTACGGTGTAAAAGTATTGTCTATTGGCTTTTTTACCCAACCAAATCAAGCGGTAGTTTGGAGAGGGCCTATGGCAGCCAAAGCTTTAAACCAAATGATTTTTGATGCCCATTGGGGAGAGCTGGATTTTATGCTAATTGATTTACCTCCAGGTACTGGTGATATTCATTTAAGTATCATGCAATCACTTCCAATAACAGGTGCTGTGGTAGTTAGTACACCACAAAATGTGGCATTGGCAGATGCTAAAAAAGGTGTTGCCATGTTTCAACAAGAAAGTATTGATGTGCCAGTATTAGGAATTATAGAAAATATGGCATACTTTACACCAGAAGAATTGCCAAACAATAAATATTATATCTTTGGAAAAGAGGGTGCTAAAAATTTAGCAGACGATTTACAAGTGCCATTTTTAGGTGAAATACCGTTGGTGCAAAGTATTAGAGAAGCGGGAGATGTGGGCAGGCCAGCAGCATTACAAACGGCTACTGAGTTAGAGCAAGCATTTGAAAAACTAGCACAGAATGTTGTACAAGAAGTTGTGAGACGAAATGATAGTTTACCGCCTACCGAGGCTATAAAAATTACAACTATGGCTGGATGTTCAGCAGTTAAAAAGAAATAAATGACGTCAGAAGAAGTTAGACTAAATGTCGAAAAAGCATTAGATGAAATTCGTCCATTTTTACAAAGTGATGGTGGCGATATTTCATTGTTATCTATAGAAGATAACGATACCTTGGTAAAAGTGCAGCTGCAAGGGGCGTGTGTTGGTTGTACAGTAAACCAAATGACGCTAAAATCGGGTGTTGAAATGACTATAAAAAAGTATGCTCCACAAATAGAGCAGGTTGTGAATATTTCCGCTTAAATGTCATTTACACCTGTAAGAGGCTGTTTAAATTTATATCAATTGTTTTTCTATGCCCCTTTTTGTGCACAATTTCGTTGAAACCTCATCAAATGGCCCTGCCATTATCTTCGATTTCGCCTCATTTTGCATCAAAAATGACCTATAGAATATCCAATCATACAAATTTAAACAGGCTCTAATTAAATAACCTTTTCTTTTTTAAGTAGAGTTTCTAGGCTATTGGCTATTTCGAAGCAATGACTAACTTTAGAAACCTCGTTACAAAATTTATTATCAGTGTTTTGTGCTTTACAATCCAAGCCTGCTAATTTTACTTTTCCGAAATTCTTGTTTATAATTTTACACTGTTGGAACAAGCTTTCTATAGTTTTATATTGATTTGTTTCAACTTCATGCTTTATAAGGTATCCTCTTAGATAGTTTTCAATGGCATCTTGAGAATTTTTGCATACCAAATAAGATACAATATCCTCTTCGGGTTTATATAGTTCTTTATTTGCTTGGTTTAACTTTTGTGCGGCATTTACAAAAAATTTAGTGGCATCTTGGTTCATGATAAAAAATTTATTGTTAATAGTTTTAAATGAACTCAGTTTGAGTTCGGTTTATAAAACCCCCATCCTATTGGAATTGTATAGAATGGAGATTTTTTATATTTCTAACTGTCTAAAAAGTAAGCTTTAATGTCAGTTTGAGCGCAGTCGAAAACCTTGTATGTTAGATAATCAATGCATTTCGCAAGCTGTGCTTTTATCTTCAAATAAAAATATATTTTCATTTTCGATAATGCTCAATGTGACAATTTACTTCTAAATAAACTTTTTAGACAGTCTCTTTCAAAAGACATATCTTAAATGTCTCTGTAAAGTTCCAGTCTTTCCCAATTAGAGTTAACCTCTGTTTGGGCCTGTTCTAAAAGATTCGCTCCAAGTTCTGCATTTTCTTTAGCGACTCTAGTAAAACGGGTTTCGTTATACATGAAGTCTTTAAGCGGAATTGAAGGCGCTTTAGAGTCTAATTTAAACTTCTGACCTTTTGGTTTAGAAGGGTCAAACCTAAATAGTGGCCAATAACCGCTGTCTACAGCTTTTGTTTGTTGTGAGGCACCGTTAGCAAGATCATAACCATGTTCGCCACAATGTGAGTAGGCGATTATTATTGAAGGTCCTGGATAGGCCTCGGCTTCTTCTATTGCTTTAAGCGTTTGAAGGTCTTTAGCACCTATGGCTATTTGTGCAACATATACGTTTCCATAAGAAACAGCTTGTAATGCTAAGCTTTTCTTGTGGGTTCGTTTGCCAGACACAGAGAATTTTGCACTAGCACCTAAAGGAGTTGCCTTAGATGTCTGTCCGCCAGTATTCGAGTAAACTTCAGTATCCATTACCAAAATATTTACGTCTTCTCCTGAAGCTAAAACATGATCTACACCACCGTAACCGATGTCGTATGCCCAACCATCACCACCTAAAATCCACACAGATTTTTTACGAAGGTATTCTGTAAGTTGCATAAGCTTTTTAGCATTTCCGCTATCTAAACCAACAAGTTTTTCTTTTAATTTGTCAAGGTTTTTGAAGTTTTCTGCTTTTTCTGTTTCAGTAGTTTCTGGATTATTTAGTATGGCATCCACCAAGTCTGTGCCAACTTCATCTTCAATGGATTTAAGTAGGTTGACCGCAATTTCTTGTTTTTTACTTAAGGCTAATTTCATACCTAAACCAAATTCAGCATTATCTTCAAATAATGAATTTGCCCAAGCAGGACCTCTACCAAACTTATTGGTTTTATAAGGTGTTGTTGGTAGATTGCCACCATAAATTGAAGAGCATCCCGTTGCATTTGCTATTAAAATGCTATCGCCATATAACTGGGTCAATAGCTTAACGTATGGAGTTTCTCCACAACCAGAACAAGCACCGGAAAATTCAAATAAAGGTTCTAAAAATTGGGAGCCTTTTACATTTGTAATTTGTAATTCCGTTCTATTGTAATCCGGTAGATTAATAAAGTATTCCCAATTAATATCTTCTTCAGCTTCAACAGTAAGTTTTTTGTGCATGTTAATAGCTTTAAAGTTTTCATCTTCTTTACTAACGGCTGGACAAACAGCTACACATAAATCGCAACCTGTACAATCTTGGGGAGACACTTGTAGTACATAAGATTCTTCATTTTTATTAAATGGCCTACCTATAGCGCCTGCAGATTTTAATGTTTTGGGTGCGTTCGCTAATTCGGTATTGTTTACAACTTTTGCTCTAATGGCAGCATGCGGACAAATGGCGACACATTTATTGCATTGTGTACACAGGCTGGCATCGTCCCAAATAGGTACCATATCGGCAATACCACTTTTTTCGTATTGTGAGGTGCCTGTAGGGAAGGTGCCATCAACAGGAAATGCACTAACTGGAAGCTCATCGCCAAATCCCCCTAGGATTTTTTCCAACACATCGGTTACAAATCCTTCAGGTGCATTCGTCATAGCTGTTTGCAAGTTTTTTTCGCTCGTTACAGCTTTTGGATATGTTACTTTTTGAAGATTGGCTAAGGCATTATCTACGGCTGTGAAATTCATTTGTACAATCCTATCTCCTTTATGGGAATACGATTTTACAATAGCATCTTTAATACGTTGAATTGCTTCTTCTTTTGGTAAAACACCAGAGATGGCGAAGAAACATGTTTGTAATACAGTGTTTGTACGCTTACCTAAATTGGAGTCTGCGGCTACTTTTGTGGCATCAACTACATAGAAATTGATTTCCTTTTCAACAATTTCTTTTTGTAGTTTTTTTGGTAATTGATTCCAGATGTCTTCCTTGGAATAAGGGGCGTTTAATAGGAAGGTTCCACCATGTTTTAAATCGGCAACCATATTGTATTTCTCAATAAAATTAAATTGATGGCTCGCAACAAAATCTGCTTTATCAATTAAGTATGTAGAATATATTGGTTTGGGACCAAAACGTAAGTGGGAAATGGTTTGTGCGCCTGCTTTTTTAGAATCATAAACGAAATAACCTTGCACATAATTATCAGTAGTTTTTCCAATAATTTTGATGGAGTTTTTATTTGCTCCAACAGTACCATCTGATCCTAAACCGTAGAACATACAATTAATGGTGCTGCTTTCTATTTCAAAGTTTCTGTCAATTGGTAAGCTCGTAAAGGTCACGTCATCATTAATGCCAACTGTAAAATGGTTTTTAGGTTTGTCGTCTAATAGTTCGTCATAAACACCTTTAACCATTTGAGGCGTAAATTCTTTTGATGATAAACCATAACGTCCACCTACTACAACAGGCATTTCCCTATCGCTTTCATTTAATGCTGTAATAACATCTTGGTAAAGTGGTTCGCCAACACTGCCTGGTTCTTTCGTTCTGTCAAGAACTGCAATTTTCTTAACGGTTTTTGGTAATTCATCAACAAAATGTTTAATAGAGAAAGGTCTAAACAAACGAACAAATAGTACGCCTACTTTTTCACCATGATGCACCATAGTTTCCACAGCTTCTCTTGCAGCACCTTCTCCAGAGCCCATTAATATGATAATGCGTTCTGCTTCTGGATGGCCTTCGTAATAGAATAAACTATATTGTCTGCCGGTGTGTTCGTAGAATTCATTCATGGTTTCTTCAACAATACCGGGTACTCTTTCGTAAAACGAATTAGCAGCTTCTCTGGCTTGGAAAAAAACATCTGGGTTTTGTGAGGTTCCTCGTATTACTGGATGATCTGGATCAAGAGAGCGTTTTTTGTGCTCTAAAATTTTGTCCTCTGGCATCATGGCTATAATAATATCGTCTGGAATAGCATCAATTTTTGAAATCTCATGTGAGGTTCTAAATCCGTCGAAAATATTAAGAAAAGGGACTCTGGATTTTAAGGTTGCCACCTGAGCAATTAAGGCCATGTCTTGTGCTTCTTGAACCGAGCCACCAAACAACATAGCAAATCCTGTTTGTCTGGCTGCCATAACATCTGAGTGATCACCAAAAATAGATAGTGCATGGGTTGCAATGGTTCTTGCAGCCACATGTATCACAGAAGGTAATAGTTCACCTGCTATTTTGTACATGTTAGGAATCATGAGGAGTAGCCCTTGTGATGCTGTAAAGGTTGTGGTTAAGGCGCCAGCCTGTAGGGATCCATGAACAGCTCCGGCAGCACCACCTTCACTCTGCATTTCCACAATGCGAGGGATGTTTTCCCAAATGTTTTTCTGTCCTTTCGAACTGTATACATCTACGTGCTCGCCCATGGGGGATGCAGGAGTAATTGGATAGATTGCGCACACTTCGTTGGTTTTGTGTGCAACTCTTGCAACGGCCTCATTAGCATCGCAAATTAGTTTTGAAAATTGTTTTTTCATAATGTTCTTATTGTTTAGACCAAGTAAGATTTTATGAACCAATTAAAACCCGACAGGTCAATTAAATAATTTTCTTAAAATTAGAATTTGAATAGCATCTAGACTATGACAATTGTCATGTGGTGCCGTGTTTTTTGCCCTGATTATGCAATAACACTTCGTAATAAGGGCTGAAAGACTAATAAAATAAGTGATTTCATCGACTGAATCATAGCATTGTTATGCTGAAGAAGGAAAATTAAGTGTAAAATATTGTTTTTCAAGTATTTAACTTATTATTTTCATTGTTTTTTATTGATATTCGTGAATCTCACTTCGTTCTATTTCAGGTCGTAATAAATTTTCTGTTGTATAATTTGGGTTTCATGACTCAATAAAAAAATGAGGGAATCCCTCCGTTTGAAACCCTCATTTTATAGTGCATAATTTCATGGGTTGTTAAACGATAGAAATTATTGCGAAAAAGAAAAATAAATTCTTAAATGGTATTAGGTTGTGCTATTCTGCGTGTAACCACGCTTTCTTTTCTAGTAAAGCATCTTCTGATTCAATATGGTTTTCATCTGGAACGCAACAATCGACAGGGCATACCGAAGCGCATTGTGGTTCGTCGTGAAACCCTTTACATTCGGTACACTTACCTGGTACAATGAAATAAAACTCATCAGATATGGGTTCATTCATTTTATCGGCATCTATTTGTTCTCCAGTAGGTGAAGTTTCAGTCCCGCTTAAAGCTGTTTCGTCTGCATAAGCCCATTCTTGACCAGGCTCATAAATTGCATTATTTGGACACTCCACGATACAAGCATCACAATTAATACATTCATCTGTTATAATAATTGCCATAATTAATTTGTGTTTAGAGTTATAAAAGTAGTTTTCAATTTTCAGTTTAAATATGACTTTTGTCACCTTTAAACTAAAAAAGGTAAGTTATATTTACGTGTAAAGCCTTTTTTAAGGTGTTGGTTTTAAGTCAACTAACTCTTGTAAAGCCCGCGGGGCATTTATAGGAAGAACATTAAAAATTTGGGGCAAGCCTCGGAGCATTCAAATCTCGATTATAAAGTAAATTAATTTCTTATGATAGCTAATATTATTACAGACAATAAAAATCTTCAGTACGAAGCACTGGATGCCGTAGTAATAAGATTTGTTGGCGATTCTGGTGACGGGATGCAGTTAACGGGCACGCAATTTTCAGATACATCTGCTATGTTTGGTAATGATATAGCAACATTTCCTAATTATCCATCTGAAATAAGGGCGCCACAAGGAAGTTTGTATGGCGTTTCTGGGTTTCAAGTGCATATAGGTAGTGTGGAGATTAGTACGCCGGGAGATGATGTGGATTTATTGGTAGCCATGAATCCTGCTGGGTTAAAAACTAATTTATATTTAGTGAAACCTGGACATACTATTATTGTCGATACCGATGCATTCACAAAAAAGAATTTAGAAAAAGCACAATACCTAACGAATCCGCTTAAAGATGGTAGCCTGGAAAACTATAGAGTCATAGAAGTCTCTATGTCTTCATTAACAAAAGAGGCTTTAAAAGATGTAGGGGATTTAGATAATAAAATCATGACTCGAAGTAAAAATATGTTTGCTTTAGGTATGGTATATTGGATGTACCATCGTTCACCAGAGCATACTATCGATTTTATTAATAAAAAATTCGCATCAAAACCCCATTTAATCGAGTCTAACACGAAAGTGCTAAATGCAGGCTATTATTATGCAGAAACATTAGAGTTAATTCCAAATGCATATGCCATTTCGCCAGCAAAAATGGCGACTGGTACTTATCGGATAATTGGAGGTAATACGGCAACAGCTTGGGGCTTTTTAGCAGCAGCAGAAAAGTCGGGGCTAGAATTATTCTTAGGTTCCTATCCCATTACACCAGCCACAGATATTTTACATGAACTTGTTAAGCACAAGCATTTTGGTGTAAAAGCGTTTCAAGCTGAAGATGAAATAGCCGGCATAACATCTGCCATAGGGGCTGCATTTGCAGGTGATTTAGCAATTACAACAACCTCGGGTCCTGGTTTAGCGTTAAAGGTGAGGCATTAGGATTAGCGATGATGGTAGAATTGCCTTTAGTTGTAGTCAATGTGCAACGTGGCGGTCCTTCTACCGGTTTGCCAACCAAAACAGAACAATCAGATTTAATGCAGGCTATGTATGGTAGAAATGGGGAAAGCCCTGTCATTGTTCTGGCGGCTAGCACCCCTTCTAATTGTTTTAATTATGCATTCCAAGCTGCAAAACTCGCTTTAGAACATATGACGCCTGTTATTTTATTAACCGATGGTTATATAGCGAATGGTTCTGAGCCTTGGAAAATAAAAAGTGTGTCCGAAATGCCAGAAATTAAAAACAATAAAGTGACCAAAGTGACAGAGAATAGGCATCCTTATGACAGAGATGAAGTGACGCTAGCTCGTAACTGGGCAGTGCCAGGTACTTTTGGTTTAGAGCATCGAATTGGCGGTTTAGAAAAAGATAAAATTACAGGAGATGTGTCGCATGATCCAGAAAATCATGAATTTATGACCAAAATACGCGCAGAGAAAATTAAGCGTGTGCAAAGTTATATACCAGAGTTAACTATCGAATTTGCCCAAGAAGGCGATTTGTTAGTTGTTGGTTGGGGCGGTACTTATGGTAGTTTACATTCTGCCGTTAAAGAATTAAATAAAGAAGGTTATACTAAAATTGGGTATGCTCATTTTAATTATATAAATCCGTTGCCAAAAAACACCGAATCTGTTTTACGTAAGTTTAAAAAAATTGTGGTATGTGAGTTAAACAATGGTCAGTTTATAAATATTCTAAAAATGAATTTTGATATATGCGGATTGTTACAATACAACAAAATTCAAGGCTTACCATTTGGAAATAGTGAACTCATCACGGAATTCAAAAAAATAATAGACTAATTATGGAAACAATAGCCGTTGAAAAATACACGTTTAAGGATTTTGTAAGCAATCAAGAAGTGCGTTGGTGCCTCGGTTGCGACGATTATGTTATTTTACGTTCTATGCAAAAGGCACTTCCGGAAATGGGTGTAAAGAAAGAAGATGTCGTCTTTATTTCTGGTATAGGGTGTTCCTCAAGATTTCCGTATTATATGGATACATACGGCATGCATGGAATTCACGGTAGAGCACCAGCCATAGCATCGGGAGTTAAGTTGGCAAATCCAAATTTAAGTGTTTGGGTCATTACTGGCGATGGTGATTCTATGGCGATAGGAGGGAATCATTTTATTCATGTTTTACGTAGAAATATAGACTTAAATATTATTCTGTTCAATAATGAAATTTACGGTTTAACCAAAGGACAGTTTTCACCAACCTCTCTTGTTGGTCAAAAAACAAAATCATCACCTTACGGAAATACGCAACCTCCTTTCCAACCAGGGGAATTAGCCATAGGCGCCCAAGCTCGGTTTTTTGCAAGGATAGGAGGGAATACTCCAAAAGAAATGACCGATATTTTTATTCAAGCTGAAAAATTTAACGGCACATCACTAATTGAAGTATTACAAAATTGTGTGATTTTTAATGATGGTTGCTATACCCAGTTTACCGATAAAGACATTCGGGAGGATAAACAGTTGTTTGTTGAACACGGAAAGCCTATGGTTTTTGGTAAAAATAGAGATAAAGGTCTGGTGTTAAATGGATTAAAATTGGAAGTTGTAACTATAGGGGAAAATGGTATTGAAGAAGCCGATATCTTAGTCCATAATGCAAAAGAACAAGACCCAACCATGCATCAAATGTTAGTACGATTAAAATTTCCGTTAGTAACAGGTATCATAAGAAGTTTTGATGATGTTACTTTAGAAGAAAGAGAAGACGCTTTAACTAAAGCAGTCAAATCCAATTCAAAATTCAAAAAAACCGATGACCTTTTCTTTTCAGGTGAAATTTATGAGGTGAAATAAGTAATATCATTTAAATTACCTGAGTTATAAATTTTCAATGATCAATATTCAAAGTTTAAAGTTCAGAGTTTATGCCGATGAAGTTTGTGATATACGATTCAACGATTACACGGTTAAACCGTTAAAAGTTACAAAGTAAGTTTATCACCTTGAACTAAGATGTTGTAATGATATCGTTTTTTATTTAACTATTTAAACACTTAGATGTCAGATTACATGACATCGAAATCACGTCAAGTAATACTATTTAAACCAAAGCAGTAAATCCTAAAAACGCTAGTGATAAAAGTCCTGCAACTAATAAATTAATGGGGACGCCTTTCATGCCTTTGGGAATGTTGGCAAGTTCTAATTGCTCCCGTATGCTAGCAAAAACTATTAAAGCCAAACCAAAACCCAGTGAGTTTGATATGGCAAAAAACACCGCCTTTATTAAACTGCTATTTTCTAAACCCAGTGCTAAAATGGCAACACCTAAAACGGCACAGTTAGTGGTTATTAAAGGAAGAAAAACCCCTAAAGCTTGATATAATGCCGGACTTACTTTTTTCAAAATAATTTCAACCATTTGAACCAAAGCAGCAATGACTAAAATAAATGTGATGGTTCTTAGGTAGTCCAATCCGCTAGGGATTAAAACATATTGATGTAATAAGTAAGTTACTGTTGTGGCAATCGTCATTACAAATAAAACGGCTCCAGACATTCCAATAGATGTGGAAACTTTATTTGAAACACCCAAAAACGGACAGATCCCTAAAAATTGAGATAGCACGATATTGTTTACAAATACGGCAGCTATGAGTATAATTACATAATCCATATCTAAATTGTTTTAGTTGTTAAACGATTAAAAAGTACCGTTAAATAAGACAGAGCAATAAATGCCCCCGGTGGTAAAATGAACAGAATGAAGGTATTTGCATTTTCAGGAACAAATGATAAACCAAATAAGCTACCACTTCCCAGTATTTCGCGAACAGCACCTAAAACGGTTAAAGCCAATACAAAGCCCAAACCCATTCCTAAAGCGTCAAAGATTGAAGCGGTCAGGTTGTTTTTTGAAGCAAACGCTTCAGCTCGACCAAGTATTAAACAGTTTACTACAATCAAGGGAATAAAAATGCCCAGTTGTTCGTATAAAAACGGAATAAAAGCTTCTAAAATCATTTCTACAATAGTTACAAATGACGCTATTATGATGATGAAGGCAGGAATACGAACCTTACTTGGTATTTGGGATTTAACTAGAGATACCACGATGTTGGACATTAATAATACAAACAAGGTGGCAATTCCCATACCTAAGCCATTATATGCGGATGAGGTAACCCCTAATGTTGGGCACATACCTAGGAGCATTACAAAAATGGGGTTTTCTTTAACGATTCCCTTTAAGAAATTTTGCTTTTGATTGAGTTCTTTGGCCATGGTTCTTAATGTTTAGATTCTTTAGTTGATTCGAGGTTTTTAACATAAACACTGTATGCCATTTGAGCAGCTTCAGTAAATGCTCTGGAGCTAATGGTTGCTCCTGTTAGGGCGTCAACATCGCCATTGTCTTTTTTAACTTTTAGTTTGAATGCTGAAGGATCTATATTTTCAAATTGTTTTAAAAATGATTTATCTTTCATTTTAGTACCTAAACCAGGTGTTTCCTTTTGTTCTAAAACGGCTATATTTTGAATTGATCCATCGGGTTTAAAACCGACCATAATCTTTACCAAGCCACTAAATCCTTTTTCGGAATAGCTAATAACGGCCGCTCCAACAAATTCATTGCTTTTAAAAGCAGGATACACTTCAATACTATCGGTAGCTAAGTCTGTTTTAAATTTTTTTAAATCTTCAACAGGATTATTGTCGAATTCAGGAAGCACTTGCTTTAATGCGTTTATTTTTTTGTTTAGCTGGGCTTTTGCCTTTGGCTCTATGGTTAAATCGTTTACAAAGCCTAAAGCCAAACCAGATAGGAGTGTTATCAATAAAAGCGGCATTGCCATGTTTAAAAATGTGGATTCTTTTTTGCTCATGATTACACGATTTTAACTTTTATCTTAGAACCAAATCTTCGAGGTTTAAAATATTTGTTCATTAATGGTACAAAGGCGTTCATAATTAAAATAGCAAAGGAAATACCCTCAGGATATGCTCCGAAAAGCCGAATTAAAACGGTTAGCACTCCAATACCAATAGCAAAAATTACCATGCCTTTTTTGGTCATAGGGCTCGTCACTAAATCGGTTGCCATAAAAAAGGCACCCAAAATAGCTCCACCAGATAAAATATGAATGACAGGGTTGGCATAGTGTTCTGGGTTTATTACCCAAAAAACACCTGTAAAAACCACCATGGTAAGTATCAGGGTTATAGGTATGTGCCAAGAAATAACTTTTCTTATTATTAAATAAACACCTCCGAGTAATAATACCAGGGCGGACATTTCGCCAAGAGAACCTCCTGTAAAACCAAATAACATATCTATGGCAGAAGGAATTCTTGTGCTGATTTCGGTCATGGTATCACCAGCCAATAGGCCTTCTTTTATAGTGCCTAAAGAGGTCGCTCCAGTAACGGCATCAACTAATGTTGTGTTGTTTTCAATCGCAGTTGGCCACATCGTCATTTGTACAGGGAATGATACCAATAAAAACACACGACCTACCAAAGCAGGGTTGAATATATTAAAGCCTAAGCCACCAAAGGATAATTTTGCAATACCAATGGCAACTAATGCACCAACAACAACCATCCAAATGGGTAGGTTTGAAGGTAAATTAAATGCTAATAAAATACCGGTGAGTAAGGCCGATCCATCGGTTATGGTTACATCCGATTTCAATAGGTATTTTTGAATTAAGTATTCAAATAATACACAGGATGTAATAGCTACCGAAGTAACAATTAAAGCACTCATTCCAAAAACATATATAGAAACCAAAAAAGCAGGTATTAATGCGATTATCACATCATACATAAGTTTTTTTGATGTTCTGTCTGAATGAACATGTGGAGACGCCGATACGATTATAGGTTGATTGCTCATAGCTAATTTTTAGAAGTGTTTAATTTTTTGACACTATTTTTCCCAAATCTTATATAGTCTAGCAACGGACGATGCGATGGGCAAACATAACTACAAGAACCACACTCAATACAGGTCATGATATCTTCTGCTGAAGCATTTTCAAACATGCCTTTTTCAGATAAATTCATAAGAAGATGAGGTTCTAATCCCATTGGGCAAACATTAATGCACTCACTGCAACGAATGCAGTTTTTTGGTTCGCCTCTGCTAGCTTCATCTTCAGAAATAATTAAAATTCCAGAAGTTCCTTTTGTTACGGGAACATCTAGGTTTTTAATGGCTTTCCCCATCATCGGACCACCATTAACTATTTTACGGGTGCCTTCGGGTAAACCACCAACTTCGTCAACTAAATCCTTAATGGGAGTGCCTATTTTAACCCAGTAATTTGAAGCATTTTTAACTTTTTTACCAGTCACTGTTACGACACGTTCGGTTAATGGTTTATTATGCTGAATAGCTTGATAAATGGCAAAAATGGTTCCTACATTATGCACGATAACACCAACATCCAGTGGTAATCCGTTTTTAGGAACTTCCCTGTTTAATATGGCTCTTACAAGTTGTTTTTCTCCACCTTGTGGGTATTTCACCTGTAACGCTGCTACTTTAATGGTGTTATCATCTTTAGTGAGTGTTTTAAAGAGATCGATAGCATCTTTTTTATTATTCTCAATCCCAATAATAGCTTTGTCAATATGTAATGCAAAGAGCAATATTTTTATACCGACTATTATTTCTTCCGCTTTTTCAAGCATTAAACGATGGTCGGCGGTTAAATAAGGTTCGCATTCTACACCATTAATAATAAGATGATCTATGATAGTTCCTTCTTTAATATTTAATTTTACATGGGATGGAAATGTGGCGCCACCTAATCCAACAATGCCAAAATCATTTATTTTTTGTAAAATAGCTTTGGGTTCTATTTCAATATCGGTTTTTAAAGGATATTCTATATCTTCAAAATTCGATGTGTCTTTAGGATCTGTTCTAATAACAATACATTGTTTTTTATAACCACTTGTATCTATTATTTTATCAAGTTTTGTTACTGTTCCTGCAACTGGTGAATGTACATTGGAAGATACATAGCCGCCAGATTTTGCTATAACTTGTCCAATTTTCACCTTGTCTTTGGTGTCAACGATTATTTCCGCCGGAATCCCTATATGTTGCGATATGGGGACATATACAACTTTAGGTACCGTCATTTTTTTGATACCTTCTGAAGATGTTATTTTATTTTCTGGAGGATGAATTCCGCCTTTTGGAAATGTCTTAATCATCGGTTTCTGGTTTTTCAGATTCAGCAATAGCTTCCACTGTAGGTTCAACCTTCTTTACTTTTTTTGGTGGAAAATTGGTTTCTATAATAGAGTGTGTTGGACATATATCGACACATTTTCTACAGAGTGTGCAGGCAATAGCATCTATATAAGCCAAATTGTTTTCCATGGTTATGGCATCTTTGGGGCAAATATCTTGGCATTTAGAGCATCCAATACATGCCACATCGCAAGCTTTTTTAGCAATGCCAGCTTTATCTTCGTTTAGGCAACCAACAAATATTTTTAAATCCCTTTTGTGCTTAGGACGCATTTCAATAATATCTCTGGGGCAAGCTTCGGCACAAGCGCCACAGGACGTACATTTATCTGTAATAACAACAGGCAACCCTGTGTTTTCATCCATGTACATGGCATCAAACTTACACACTGCAACACAATCGCCATCGCCTAAACAGCCATACTGGCAATCGGTTTCTCCACTATATATCATTGCTGAAATAGTACAGGAACGCGGTCCTTGGTACTCGGTGGTTTTTGGTCGAACATCACAGCCACCCTGGCAAAGGACCACAGCGAGTGTCGGGTCTTTTTCTGCAACTTCTTTACCTAAAATTTCGGCAACCTGCTTCATGACAGTGTTGCCTCCGACAGGGCAAAATAATTCAGATATATCTTCTGTTTTAACTAGTTTTTCGGCAAAAGCTTTGCAGCCAGGAGATCCACATCCTCCACAATTGGCAGCCGGTAATAATTCGTCAGCCTTTGCAATTAATGGATCCTCATAAACATAGAATTTTTTAGAAACCACATACAACACAATGGCGGCAATGACTCCTAAAGAAGCTAATAATAAAACACTATATAGGACGGAGTTTGACATACTTCATTATGTTTTTAGTATTGAAATTTTAAAAACACTTTTAAGAGCGTTTTTAAAATAATAGAGTACCAGATAATAGGGTAGTAACACAAGGATGGAAAGGATTCCTGCTATCCACTCTTCTAAAAAGTAAGATGAAATGATAAGGGTGCAAAACATTAAAATAAATGGGAAGATATATGCCCAAAAGACTGCTTTAAAACCCAATGCTTTTTTTAAAACAATATTGACAATTTCATTGATTTTAAAAGAGTCGGATGTATTAAATACCTCTATCTCTTTTGTGCTGGATTCTGAAATGCCACATCCTGCCTTAGCTTTACACGATTCGCAATGTATATTTTGTTCTAAGGATACAATAACAGAATCGCCAGTTATCTTTGAGATGATACCAGAATGTATAAATTGATTATTATTAGTTTGAGCGTTCATAACTACCTCTAGTTATACTGAAATTCATAGGGGGAAGTTAGTATTTTGCTATTGGCAATTTTATGATTTATGTCAGCTATTGAAATTATTCGTAAGTTTTATTCGTATTTTGCGATTAAAGAAAATAAATAGGACGTTTTTTTTCATTTTACGTAAAACCTATTAAGTCTATAAGAATTATAGGAAATAGATTTGATATTTACAAATTAAGTGCTATTTTTGCATAGATTTTTTTCTATGTGATTATAGATGAAACAACGCAATAAAGCATAAAACTCCTAACTTTATTATAGCAGTAGGATGGATATTAAAATAAACATAACAGATAGAGCAGGTGTAACACACGAAGTTTTGGCACCTACGGATATGGCGATGAATTTAATGGAAGTTGTTCGTTCTTACGAATTGGCTCCAGAGGGAACTATCGGTATTTGTGGCGGTATGGCTATGTGTGCTTCTTGCCAGTGTTATGTATTGAGCAATACGGCTTTGCCAGAAATGAGCGATGACGAAGAAGCCATGCTTTCTGAAGCTTTTGATGTAAGGGAAAATAGTCGTCTAGGATGTCAAATTCAAATGACTCCCGATATGAATGGTCTTGAGGTAGAATTAGCTCCAGAGAGTTAATCCATTATACCTGCGAAAACAGTAACCCCCTAACGTAAAACCCATTGTGTTTTCAAATAATAGAGTTTAATCTTTTTATTCGTTAATAAGGCTTATTTTTTCGTTTACCTTATCCATAAAGTTGTGTAAATAACTAGGGACATTACCTTTTATTTGGTCTATTCTCCAACTTTTAACCGTACCGTTTCTAGAATATTCAATAAAAAGACCGCCAGCATCAGCATAATCAGGGCAGCCAAGTGTGCTTTCTTTTTCTGACAACAATTTTGTTGGGAAATAATCAATTAAATCTTTAACAGCTTCAAATTTAGTAGTGTCTAAAACTTCAAAATTAAAAGGTTCGTTAGCATAATTATCGTTAGAATCTTCATATAATTTTTCATTGGTCAGCTTAAAGATTTCTACACAGCTTTCTCCAATGCAATATCCATAAAAGTGACCAAATATTAAGTAATCACCTTTGGTTAATTGAATCTCATCATTAGAGCTGCAGCCATAAACAAAAAGTGATAATAAGAAGATTGAAATGGCCTTTTCCATGTGTTTGGTTTTTATTATTAGATATAAAAAATAGCCTTTGGTTGCGTCAATCTATTAAGGACTTGTTTTATAGTCAATCAATTTCCTTGGGCCTTCAAGCAATAGTCTTACTATTTGAAGGACGCCATCATCATTGGTATCGATATACCATTTGATTAATGAAATTTCACCGTTTTCAATTTCAATACCAGTAATACTCCTTGGGTGAACACAACTGCCATCGTTAAAAAAAGCAATGTCTCCAGGTTCAGGAAAACGAGGTCGATGCGTGTGACCAACAATAGTTACCAAATTATCGTTTTCAATAATCCATTTTTTGGTTCGACGTTCTACTTTTATAAGTTCGCTGTAGTTTTTGGCAGGACTTGTTGGATCCGCAATTCCCATGACATTCAACGGTTTCCAAAGTATTCTAACCATAAAGCGACTCCATTTCCAAAATAAATAATTCCACCAATCGGCTTGATGCCCGTGGGTTAAAAACAGGTCTTGGTTTGTCGTTGTATTTTTTAAAATAATGCCTTCGTGGTATTCAATCCCAGGGAATAAGTCAACATCAATACCCAAAGTTTTATCAAAATAAGTAAATACATGCTTTTTCACATAATTTGGGTTTCTGTAAACCATATCGTGGTTTCCCCATATCATGTGCAGTTTGTTCTCTTTGTGGAATTGGCGCATGAGCATGTACACATTTTTATGTGCTTCAAAAATGGGTTTAAACGAGAGGTTTTCCCAAAGTTCATCGCCATCACCAAGTTCACAATACTGAAAACCTTCAGCATAATAATGTTTTAAGGCATGAAAATAAATGTTTCTGTTATTGGCAAAATCGTCTGCAAAACTATTGTCACCTCGGTGGCAATCACTAAACAAAATAAATTTACTAGCATCATCAAAGTTGATGATTTTAGCTTTTTTATAAGCATTATCTAACCGTTTTTTAGATGAAAACATAAGAGTAAATGTAATCAAAATATTAGGAAAAAAAAGACCAGTGAGGTTTTAAAACCTCACTGGTCTAATCATATCAAATAATTCAATATTTAACGAAACGCATTTAGTATTCCAACAGTTAAGTTGCCATGCTGTTCTTGATTGAATACCGTTTGTGCCTTAATTTTTTAGAAAGCTACTTTCTATACAGTGGATCTGCGCCTATGGTGCCAACCAATTCTTTTAAATATTTAGGGGATTTTACATGGTCATAAGATTTTTTTACTGATTTCAATCGCTCTTTAATGTTCATTTCTTCAATTAATATATCGTTGTTTGGGTTTGCGATAAACGCTTCCAAATAGGCTAATTGGGAATCATAAAAACGAATGTCTTTTTGCTGTTTTAAAACCAATCTTTGTTTGTACCAATCGCTCTTCAATACGTAATTTCTATTGAAATACTGACGTAATTCGGGGTTGTCAATGGTTTTTCCCTCATAGTTGCCATACGCCATGATGTGCAATAGTATTTTTAAAGGTGGTATTGCTGCTTTAACACTGCCATCTTCAAAATAGCTTAATGCCACTTTTTGTTGTGCTTCAACAATGTTTTTAATACCATCTACATAATCTTCAATGCCTTGAATTTCAGGTTTTAGCATGCGTTCGTTAAAAACGGCTGTAGGTTCATCAAACAATCTATTCATGCATCTTAGTGCAAATGTTTTTGTAATTCTATAGCCTAATCTACTTGCCAATATGATTTCGCCATGGTACTCGAAATCATCCAATTTTTCTAAGGAACCGTTTGCAATTAGCTGTTTGGGATCTCTATCTTTTGGCTCCAATCGTGCCCAGATTTCTGGAATAAGCAAACTGACGTCATGGTCAATTTTATTTTCAGCTCCTACATATCCAGCTGCTGTGCTAAACCCATTTGATTCTGTTAAAATGTGAGACAATAGCGCATTATTCAAATCGGTAGTTGGTGTTAGCATATTAAATGGGGCTTTGGTTAAGGCTCCTTCTGAACCTGCTCCGGTTGTTGATGGTGACTTACCTGTTAGGCTACAGATAAAGTCCATAAACAATTCGGGGGTTTCTTGATAGTGAATTGGATTATACACCGCCAAAGGTCGAATGCCCGCAACCTTATCAACAGGGTTGTTTCGTCTGCCAGGAAGTACCGCATTTACCACATGAATAACGGGTTCGTCAAATTTTATTTTTCGAAGTAAACGCACACCCATATCTGCTAAATAACTAGCCTCAGTTTCTTCAATATGTCTGCTTGGCTCCAAATAGCGGGGATTGGCAGTGGGTTCGCCATTCACAATCCTAGTGTGTGATGGCAGTACAAAAAATGCTTCGTCGTCGTTGCTGTTTACGATATTGGTAATGAAATCTTTAACGGGTTGCGTGTATTTGTCAAAGTTGATGGTGTCCTCATAAATGGCAATGGCATCGGCTTTTTTCAACAATTCATAGTTTGTTAAAAAGCGACCATTTGAAATAATATCCAATTCTGCGTTTTTATCGTAGCCTCTTACAACGGCTTCATCAGGTCTTTGGAACAAATGCGCTTCGCAATTGGTGAGTACTTTTACACTTTTGTTGGAGTATTCTGGATTCAGGTTTTTTATCTGTTCTCTAGGTAATGTTATTGAAGCAGTAATGTCGTCTTCGGTTTGGATTTTTTCACAAGGAGAAAAATCAGATCTCAATTTATTTAGCATCCAGTTTCCTTTTTGGTTGAACCCAATACGCACATAACTACCCACCACTGGGGTGTTATTATACAAAAGACCTGTTCCTTTTTGTCCATTGATTATTTCTACCGACATGTAATCTTTCCAGTTTAGCGCGCCGTGTGCTTGTCTGTATAATCGTTTTACAAAAAGCACCAACGATCTGATATGTACAGGGATGTTTCTTAAAAATTCGTTGAATTCATCTGAGTTTTCTTCTGATGGGGTAAGCAGTTTTACCGCCGAACTCAAGCTTCTGTCTTCACTTAAAAAATGTCTCGATTTTGGTCTATTCGGGTCTTTGATTTTCCAACGCGTAGAATAATTGAACTCTATGATTTCATCTGCTTTTTTGAAATCTTCATCAATGTCATGAATATTAAACGTACTGTAAGTAATGGCGTTTTGCATAGATTTTGAAATCTCAGATTTCCCACCACCTGATACGGTACAGGGTTTATGACAAAAAACACCCTCAGCAAAAGTATCTACAATACGCCATAAGTTAATGCTCTTGTGTTTTTCCAATCTGAATTTATTACCAGTAGGGTGCACATAGGTTTTGTATGGTGATATGGTTAGTTTTTGATCTTTTCCATTATGCTTCCAGATAATGCTATTGGTGTTGGTGTTTACATAAGAAAACTCTGGAATGTAAACAATATTGGGATATTTTTTGTCGATGGCATAGTTTTCAGGCATGACTTCTATATTATTTCCTAGTAGTGTTATAACTTCTTCAAAAGAGTGCTTATTATTATGAAATTCTGAGTAATCCCTTCCGTCTAAGGTGTCACCCATAACTCTTCTTGCAAAGGCCATTGCGCCTCCGGCATGTTCCTCTTCAACTAAACCAAATAAATTTGCAGAGTAGCTGATTTGGGTTTTGATTTCTTTTTTTGAGTAACCGTAATAATTATCGGCTATTAATGTAATGACGACACCTCTGTCGTCCCTGCACGTCACTTTAAAAGCATTGCCATCATTATAAATGTCGTTGGCATCATTCCAATACATACCATCTCTTTTTTGACGTTCTGTAGCGTCGTTAAAATGGGGCAATCCAACAGCTTTCTTTTTAAGGGTTGTTAATTGGGGAGCCAAAATAATGCATCCAGTATGACCTGTCCAATGTTCGGTGTCCAATGCGGCATCGTTTTGTGCTAAATTTGGGTCTCCTGCATTTCCAAAGATAGACTCAACAAAGTCTAAATTACTCACCAAGTTGCCTGGTGCAAAAAAGCGAACTTCCATAGATTTTTTGGTAATAACACCTTTTACTTCTGGACACACAATAGGCCTTAAAAGCATCGATACCATTGTTTTTGCCTTGTTTTCTTGGTTGCTGGTAAATGGAAGTATTTTTAAATCGTCAGATGGATTAAAGGCTGCATTCAAAAAGTGGGCAAAAGTAATTTTTGGCACTTCTTTTTTATCTAATGGTACAGGTAAATCACCTTCTACAATATGGAAAGTGCCTTTTGTGGTTCTTTTGTCATTTAATGGGTTGTTTAAAATTCCTTGCTTTATTCTATTGGATGTAACCAGTTCACTTTTAAAAGTATTGCCATTAGGGGGCAAGCTCACTTCTCTAGCGTGTCCTTTTTTAGATAGTATTAATGTATTGTTGGGCAGTTTATAGGATTTGTTTATAAAAACCTTGTTTAAGTAATCATCTATAAAATTTTGAATTCTTGAATCTGCGGGACAATGGTGGTCTGCCAGTAATCTGGATTTTTCACGTATACTTTTTATCATTCCAGAGGTAAGCGCTTCAAATTTTGGATCGCAAAATTTTTCATCACTATCCTCATAATCTTTGTAAATAGGCTGTCCTAGGGCTGCTAATTGTAAATTGATAAATTGTACAATGTCTTTTCTTGATTCTTGCATGGCTTTAAAAAATTCGTTATTCAACAACAAAGTTAAGTCAGGAGTTTTTTTTAAAACCTGTCGAAAATCAGTTATTGTCTAAATTTTTATTTCAAAGCTTAAATGGTGTAACATGCTTTTTATCGAAAAGTCAAGATAAGTTCAGCGTCAAGAATGGTTAATAGACCATCTTGAAATAAGTATTGGTTTATATTGAAAATAAGGAACCTATTTAAAAGCATTTAAGCCAGTTATATCCAGTCCCGTGATAAGCAAATGAATATCGTGCGTACCTTCATAAGTAATAACACTTTCAAGATTCATAGCGTGGCGCATAATAGAGTATTCGCCAGTTATACCCATGCCTCCAAGTATTTGGCGTGCTTCTCGGGCTATTGTAATGGCCATATCTACATTGTTGCGTTTTGCCATAGATATTTGAGCTGAGGTTGCTTTGTTTTCATTACGCAAAACCCCAAGTCGCCAAGTTAAAAGTTGTGCCTTGGTAATTTCGGTAATCATTTCAGCTAATTTTTTTTGTTGCAGTTGAAATTGGCCTATGGGTTTACCAAATTGCATACGTTCTTTACTATATCTAAGTGCTGTATCGTAACAATCCATGGCTGCGCCAATAGCACCCCAAGCAATGCCGTATCGTGCAGAATCTAAACACCCAAGTGCTGCGCCCAATCCAGATTTATTAGGCAATATATTTTCTTTAGGCACTTTTACATTATCAAAAATAAGTTCACCTGTTGCAGATGCGCGAAGCGACCATTTATTATGTGTTTCTGGAGTTGTAAAACCTTCCATGCCACGTTCAACCAGTAAACCATGTATTTTTCCAGTTTCATCTTTAGCCCAAACAACGGCTACTTGTGCAAAAGGTGCATTGCTTATCCACATTTTAGCACCATTTAAAAGGTAATGGTCGCCCATGTCCTTGAAGTTGGTTACCATGCCACTTGGGTTACTGCCGTGGTCGGGTTCGGTTAAACCAAAGCAACCCATCCATTCACCACTTGCCAATTTGGGTAAGTATTTTTGACGTTGGGCTTCGGTGCCATATTTCCAGATGGGATACATGACTAAACTAGATTGTACCGAAGCGGTACTGCGGACTCCAGAATCGCCACGTTCTATTTCCTGCATAATCAAACCATAACTAATTTGGTCCAAGCCAGCTCCACCGTATTCCACAGGAATGTAAGGACCAAAAGCACCAATTTCTGCCAAACCATTAATAATTTGCATGGGGAATTCTGCTTTTTGGGCATATGTTTCAATTATAGGAGAGACCTCACGTTTTACCCAAGCCCTGGCAGCATTTCGAACTAATTTATGCTCTTCGGAAAGTAAATCATCAAGATTATAATAATCGGGTGCTTCAAATAAATCTGGTTTCATCTGGTCATTTTATTATAAATTAATGACAGAGGCATTTACTACCGTTCGTGACATTAATTTTGATTTTTTGACTTATTCAAAATAAAATAATTAGCAAAAGCAGTATTTTTTTATGAATTTATCATTATATGGTCTCAAATTTAATTAATTCCAATGGTATTATGACATTTTTAAATAGAAATCTTTTGTCAGATTTATATAGTCTTCTGTATATTCGTGGCGCCCTGTTTCAATAATAAGGGTTTCTTTTTTTATGACGCTACTTCGACTTTGCTCAGCACAGGTTTCGCTGAACGAGAACGCTATGAGGCTTCTTTTAATTTCTGAAGAAGGATTTCCTTTTACCTGTAAAATTCTGTTTGGGAATAAATGGAATGTTGCAGCTATTTTAATGAATGATGCTTCTTCTTTAAAAGGTATAATAACAGAAAAGATGCCGTTTTCGGATAATAACTTAGAAACGCTTTCAATTAGATGGTCAAAAGGTAAGGCGTCGTTAAATCGGGCTAAATCGCGTTGTAGGTTTTCAGATTTATAATCTTCTGAATAAAAAGGCGGATTTGATATAATGAGGTCGTATTGGTCTTCAATTTCTGCAACAAACTCATCTAAAGACGCATGGTAGCAAAAGAGTCTGTCTCCCCAAGGCGATTGTTCAAAATTATTTACACATTGTTCGTAGGCATCGTCGTCAATTTCAATAGCGTCAATAAGTTCGGCATGACTACGTTGTGCTAGCATGAGCGCTACAATACCTGTGCCTGCACCAATGTCTAATATGGAAAACGGATTTTGTTGTATAGGGGTCCAAGCACCCAGAAGTACGCCATCGGTACCAATTTTCATGGCACATTTATCTTGGTTGATTTCGAATTGTTTGAATTTGAACGGTTTATTAGACATGTTTTTTTTGTTAAAATTTCATAAAAAAACCTTAAAAGGCTAGTTAAATTATTTCAAAATATATTAAATTGTGAGAAAAATAAGTTTGAGTTATTGCCGTTATTAATATGGTGATATGGATTATGGATGTGATGTATGGATGTGAAAACAATACGCATCTTAAAAAAATTTATTGTAGGTACTAAACTAAAGATTATTTATATGAAGTCATTAGAAAAAATTTTAAGTAAGCTCAATAATTTGTTAATTATGAATTACGAGATTGAAAAAGTTTATTTGGAAGCTCAAGATTTAGCTGCTGATGATAACTTAAAAGCATTTTTTAGAGAAAGAAGCTTTGAAAGAAACGAATTTGGCAGGCAGTTAAGAGCTGAAATTGTAAAGTTAGAGGGCAAGCCCAAACAATTGAATGTATCAAGCAGTGATTTTGATAGAATTTGGATGAATTTTAGAGATCTCATTATATCAAATAATGAAACTGATTTGATGGAGGAAATTTATAGTTTAAAAAAATTTAATATTGAAAAATATAATGAGTTACTAAGGCAAATTAACTTACCGTTATCAACATGTAAGTTGTTGATAAAACAACAAGATAGTATTTATAACCATATGAATGCCATGAAAAGGGAAGAAGAATTTGTTCTCTAAAATAAGTAAAACAAAAACAGGGGTGATTTTTTAAAATCACCCCTGTTTTTTTATAAATTACCCCTAAAATTATAAATACAAATCAATCAATCCTTCTGGGGTTTTAACGAAAACCGTTTTATTTTTTCTATCTACTTTTTCAATAAACTCATCATTCATAGGGATAAGAATTTCTTTCCCATTGTTTTCAACTTCAAATAAGGCTTGCGCGGTAGAATCATTAATGCCAACGATAGTGCCCACTTTTCCATAATTTATATCTTCCATAGTAAACCCAATAACTTCATGAAAATAGAATTTGTTGCCTTCTAGTTTTGGTAAAAACTCGAGTGGTAAATACACATCGCTTTTTATTAAAGAGTCGGCATCGGCTTCGTTTGTAACATCTTCAAACTGCACACGCAATAAATCTGATTTATGAAGCTGTGAGCGTTCAATAAAAAAGGGGAGTAATGTGTTACGGACCTCAATAAACACGGCGTCAAGGTCTTCATATAATTCAGGTTGGTCGGTATCCAATTTAATTAAAAGTTCACCTTTAAAACTATATTTTGATACAATTTTACCTAAATAAAAACAATCTTCTTTCTTCATTGAGTGTTAGTTTTTTCATTTCCATGAAGATGGAAATCTTCCTTTTTAAAATATAAAATCCCCTTCTCTAAGGGACTATGCAAAAATGACACTTTTTTGCATAAAAAACTCCGATACATGTATCGGAGTTTAAAAGTATAAAAAACTATTTTTTTATTCTTCTTCTTTTGGTGCTTCAGCTTCAGTAGCAGGAGCTTCTTCGGTAGCAGTTTCTTCAGCCACAACCTCAGTTGCTTCTTCTTCTACAACTTCTTCCTCTTCAACAACAGGAGCAGCGGCAGCAATACGAGCTTCGTTAGCAGCTTTTTCAGCTTCTAACGCTTTAGCTTTAGCTTCAGCTTGTGCTTTAGCTAAACCATCGGTTTTAGCACCAACTTTACCTGCTTTTTCTTCTAACCAGGCAGTAAATTTAGCTTCAGCTTGTTCTTCTGTTAAAGCACCTTTTCTAACACCACCTGCAAGGTGATTTTTTAGTAAAGCACCTTTGTAAGATAAAATAGCTTTAGCTGTGTCGGTTGGTTGTGCACCATTTTGCAACCATTGTACAGCGCCATCAACATTTAAATCTATAGTTGCTGGGTTTGTGTTTGGGTTATAAATACCTAATTTTTCAAGATATTTACCATCTCTTTTTGATCGTACATCGGCTGCAACAATCCAGTAAAAAGGTTTCCCTTTTTTACCATGTCTTTGTAATCTAATTTTTACTGGCATAATAATTAATTATTTGAGGTTCTCGACCTCGGTTATTAATGAGGGCGCAAAGATAATATTTTATTTCTAATTATCAATGCTTTATTTTATTCCAAAATTGATTCTTTAAAATAATAAGCAAACAGGCGTGGGTACTTTTACATCATGTAAAAAAGTAAGTGTTCCCGTGGAAGCGTCTATACTAAAAACGGCTATGTTTTGGCTTTTTTGGTTGGCAACCAATAAAAATTTTCCAGTAGGGTCAAGGGTAAAATTTCTTGGCCAATCGCCATGAACTGGTACCGTTTGAATTTTTTCTAAGGTGCCATCATATTTATTTCTTTTGAAAACTACGATGGTATTTTCACCTCGGTTGGAACCATATAAATAAAGTTCGTTTTTAGATAAATGAATATCGGCACAAGCATTTTTTTCTTTATAATTTTCATCTAAAGTGGTATCGTAATCAATCTGTTCAAAACCAGAGTCTGTTTTTTTAACCGAAGTTACAGAGCTTCCGTACTCGTTAATGATATAGATGAATTGACCGTTTTTTGTTAAAGCAAAATGTCTTGGGCCTGGGTTTTCGGTGGTTTTAAAAATTGAAGGCGTAGCCAATTCATAACTGTTATTTTTTAGCTTGTATTGATAAACAGCATTCATGCCCAAGTCGGCTATAAATAATTCATCTCTAAAAAATTGACCGGAATGTGCATGAGATACTTTATCTGTGGTGTTGTATTCAAAAACTTGGGAGGCTTCATTGAGTTTTCCGTCCCTTGAAATGCTATAAACGGCTGCACTACCTCCACGATAATTTGAAACAACAGCTTTATTTCCCTGCTTGTTTAACGAAATATGGCAGGGACCTGTGCCATTACTGCTTACTTTGTTTAAAAACTTTAATAAGCCGTTTTCTTGAATTTTAAAAGAAGAAACAGAGCCGCCAAGGCTTTCGCTTACGGCGTATAAATATTTTTTATTTGGTGAGTATGTTATAAATGAAGGATTTTCGGTCGCTATAGCTAATTGTAAATGACTAAGTTCTCCTGTTTTTTGGTTAAACTGTAACTTGTAAATGCCTTCGCTGGAACCATCGGTATAGGTGCCAACATATAGCGGAATATTTTGAGCTTTGATGTTTAAAAAAATAAATGCAGTTGCAAGAAATAGTAATAGATGTTTCATTTTGTTTTAGTTGAATGGTTTCAAAAAAATTGAACATTAAATGTAAAGTTTTTAAGTTATTAAAACCATTTAAATTTCATAAATGTTAGAAACTGTTTAAGTTTTGTTTATTGATGCTTTTTTGAATTATTTTTGGGTCAGATGAGGCGGATTTTTTTTTTAACAGCAGAGCTATTAGAAAAAAATTCAACGAAATATGGGTCAAAAAGAAACAAAAAATGGCTTTTAGATAAAATTTAAACAGTTTCTTAAAATAAGAGCCAATCTGTTAAAGCCCTGTAGAATACTGCTAAAGTTTGTTAAAAAATCGGTTCTTCTCCTTATTTGTCTTATATTAAAAAATGCAGATGTGAAACAATACACATCTTAAAATAAATTATTGAAATTTTAAAATGTAAGTGATGTTATGAAATACGCAGAAAAAATCTCTAATAAATTAAACGAATTGCTAATAAAGAATTATGATGCTGAAAAAAGGTATTTAAGTGCTATAGATACTATAGAAGATGGCAGGTTGAAAATGTTTTTTAAGCGAAGAGCTACAGACCGAAGCAAATTTGCGAAAGAATTAAGAACGGAAATCTTGCGTTATGGTCAAATTCCCGACGACTCGGGTAGTTTAACAGAAACCCTTAACAGAAATTGGGTAAATCTAAAATCTCTATTGAATTCTAATAATGAAAAGGTCGTTTTAGAAGCGGCTATTGAGTTTGAGGAAGGCATTTTAGAAGATTATAATGAGTTTTTAAAAGACAGGACATTACCACCAAGTATAGATTCGTTATTGATAACACATTAAAATGCTATTCAATCAGCAATAAATACCGAAAAGTCATATAAAGAAATGGTGTCATAATATAGGCATGAGGTAAAAGTAAGCGCGGTCCATTTGGATTGCGTTTTTTTTGTTTAAAACTCTTAATAACTTTAACTTTTGAAAGTGATATAATTCTGTACTTTTATAAACTTCGTTTGAGAATTCTAAACGATTTAACATCAAATATCTAAACTTAAAGAATGTATTTAATTTTCGATACTGAAACTACTGGTTTGCCTAAACGTTGGGACGCACCTATTACCGATACCGATAATTGGCCGCGGTGTATTCAAATTGCATGGCAATTGCACGATGCTATGGGAAATTGTATCGAACATCAGGATTATTTGGTACAGCCAGACGGTTTTAATATTCCTTATGATGCTGAAAAAATTCATGGTATTTCAACAGAATTAGCTCAAGAACAAGGTGTTCCGCTAGCCGAAGTTTTGAGAAAATTTAACGAAGCGTTAAATAAAGCTAAATTTGTTGTTGGGCAAAACGTAAAGTTCGACCTGAACATTATGGGTGCTGAATTTGTTCGCGGGGATGTGGCGAACCCACTTCAAGAATTACCTGTTTTAGATACTTGTACTGAACATACCGCTAGTTTATGTCAAATTCCAGGTGGGCGTTATGGTAAATTTAAGTTGCCGACGCTTACCGAATTGCATGAGTTTTTATTTGGTATACCTTTCGATGAAGCACATAATGCCACTGCCGATGTGGAGGCAACCACACGTTGCTTTTTTGAATTGGTTCGTTTAGGGGAGTACACGAAAGAACAATTAGACGTTCAGCCAGATTACTTTCAAAATTTTAATGAGGCCAATCCTAAAACGATTCAACTTATAGGATTAAAGCATATTAATCTTAAGGAGGAAAGTGCTAAAATTCGTGAACGCCTAAAAAATGTTCAGGTTGAAACCATTTCTACCGAAGAGATTAAGCAAAACGTATCCGATTTAAAGGAAGTTGATTTTGTACATCTGCATAACCATTCACAATTTTCGGTGCTGCAATCTACCATAAGTGTTACCGACTTGGTAGCTGCCGCTGCTGAATATAATATGCCCGCAGTCGCGTTAACAGACCACGCAAATATGATGGGCGCTTTCCACTTTGTAAAAGCCGTTAGCAATCATAACAAAAGTGTTAAAGCAAAAAACGAAGCAGCCATTGAAAGAGGTGAAACACCAACTGCTGTAGAAATAAAGCCCATCATTGGTTGCGAATTTTTTGTTTGCGAAGACCATACAGATAAAACCAGAAAAGACAATGGCTACCAAATAGTATTCTTAGCTAAGAACAAAAATGGCTATCATAATTTAGCAAAATTATCGTCGCTTGCTTTTGTTGACGGATTTTATTATTTACCTAGAATTGACAAACAGCTCATTGAAAAATATAAAGAAGGTTTAATTGTATTAACAGGAAATCTATACGGGGAAGTACCAAGTAAGGTTTTAAATGTTGGTGAAAATCAAGCAGAAGAGGCGTTGCTTTGGTGGAAAGAACAGTTTGGAGACGATTTGTATATGGAGTTGATGCGACATAATCAAGAAGATGAAAATCGCGTGAATTCTGTTTTAATTGAGCTTTCAAAAAAGCATGATGTTAAATTAGTAGCAACAAATAACACTTACTATCGTAAAAAAGAAGACGCAAATGCACACGATATTTTATTATGTGTAAAAGATGGTGAAAAGCAGGCTACACCTATAGGTCGCGGACGTGGATATCGTTATGGGTTGCCTAACCAAGATTATTATTTTAAGTCTTCCGAAGAGATGAAATCCCTCTTTAAGGATGTTCCCGAAGCGATAAGCAATATCCAGGAAGTGGTTGATAAAGTAGAAGCTTATGAGTTGGCTCGTGAAGTTTTATTGCCAGCTTTTGGTATTCCAGATGAATTTAAGAATGAAGAAGATTTAGTCGATGGAGGTAAACGTGGAGAAAACGCCTATTTACGTCATTTAACATATCAAGGTGCCAAAAAGCGCTATGGGGAAGATCTTTCAGATGAAGTCATAGAACGCTTGGATTTTGAACTCGATGTTATTCAAAACACCGGTTATCCAGGTTACTTTTTAATTGTAGAAGACTTTATACGTGAGGCCCGAAATATGGATGTGTCGGTAGGTCCAGGTCGTGGATCTGCAGCAGGTTCGGTGGTTGCATATTGCCTTTGGATAACTAATATAGACCCGCTTAAGTACGATTTGCTTTTTGAGCGTTTCTTAAATCCAGACCGTATTAGTATGCCCGATATTGATATAGATTTTGATGATGAAGGTCGAAGCCGCGTTATGGATTATGTTATCAAAAAATACGGTAGCAATCAAGTGGCGCAAATCATCACGTACGGAACAATGGCTGCAAAATCATCAATCAGGGACACGGCTCGCGTTTTGGATTTGCCACTTTTTGATGCCGATAGAATTGCGAAATTAATTCCAACCATGTCTAAACTGAATAAAATTTTCGGTTTAAGTGAAAAAGAATTGAGCAGTAAGTTTCGTGCTGAAGATTTAGAGAAAGTCAATCAGCTTTTGAATATTTCTGAAGGAAGCGATTTAGAGGCGAAAACTGTAAACTTGGCAAGGATACTTGAAGGATCTGTTCGCAATACAGGGATTCATGCTTGTGGTGTCATTATTACCCCAGACGATATTACGAAGTTCGTACCAGTTGCAACGGCTAAGGATTCCGATTTATATGTTACCCAATTTGATAATTCCGTAGTTGAGGAAGCGGGATTATTAAAGATGGATTTTTTGGGATTGAAAACATTAACCTTAATAAAGGATACTGTTAAAATTGTAAAAGCAAAACACAATATTTTACTCGACCCCGATAACTTTCCGTTAGATGATGAAAAGACTTATGAGTTATTCCAAAGAGGTGAAACGGTTGGCGTGTTTCAATACGAGTCACCCGGTATGCAAAAGCATCTTAAAGAGTTAAAGCCTACCGTTTTTGAAGATTTAATTGCGATGAATGCCTTGTACCGTCCGGGACCTATGGAGTACATTCCAAGTTTCACCCGTAGAAAACATGGAGATGAGGCGATTGAGTACGATTTAGAAGCCATGGAAGAATACCTAAAGGAAACTTATGGTATTACAGTATATCAAGAGCAGGTGATGTTGCTATCCCAAAAACTGGCAGGATTTACAAAGGGTGAAGCCGATGTATTAAGAAAAGCGATGGGTAAAAAGCAAATTGCGGTACTCGATAAAATGAAACCTAAATTTGTAGAACAAGCGAGTGCTAACGGTCATGATGCAAAAATACTTGAAAAAATCTGGAAAGATTGGGAAGCCTTTGCTAGTTATGCATTCAACAAATCGCATTCCACCTGTTATGCGTGGATAGCTTACCAAACCGCATATTTAAAGGCACATTATCCAGCCGAATATATGGCAGCGGTGTTGTCCAATAATATGAACGACATCAAGCAAGTTACGTTCTTTATGGAAGAATGTAAGCGTATGAAATTGGATGTTCTTGGGCCGGATGTGAATGAGTCTTTTTATAAATTTTCAGTAAACAAAGACAATGCGGTGCGTTTTGGAATGGGAGCCATTAAAGGTGTTGGCCATGGAGCCGTTATTACCATCGTTGATAATAGAAAAAAAGACGGTCCCTACAAATCTATTTTCGATTTTGCTAAACGTATCGATTTACGTGCTGCTAATAAAAAAGCGTTTGAGAATTTAGCTTTGGCAGGTGGTTTTGACGGGTTTAAAGAGACACACCGAGCACAGTATTTTCATGATGATGGCGATGGCATTACTTTTTTGGAAAAAGCGATTCGTTATGGGAATAAACATCAAGAGAATGAAAATTCGGCTCAAGTGAGTTTATTTGGGGATGCTAGCGATGTACAAATTGCAGAACCGCAAGTGCCACCATGTGAAGAATGGGGAACCATGGAAAAATTAGCTCGTGAAAAGGAAGTAGTAGGCATTTATATTTCGGGACATCCCTTGGATGATTTTAAAATTGAAATGACTACTTTTTGTAATGCGAGTTTAGCATTATTTAAAAACCTAGAAGCTTATGTGAATAGAGAGTTGGTTTTTGGAGGCGTGGTTACCGAAGTGCAACACCGTGTTAGTAAGCAGGGAAAAGGATGGGCCATGTTTACCGTAGAAGATTATACTGATAGTTACGAGTTCCGCATTTTTGGTGAAGAATACTTGAAATTTAGGCACTTTTTAATGCAGAACAATTTTGTATTTGTAAAATCCTTTGTCCGAGAAGGTTGGGTAAATAAAGATACAGGTAAGAAAAGCGAACCAAGACTGCAGTTTAATAGTTTCCAGTTGTTGCACGACGTTATGGAGAATTATGCCAAAAAGTTATCCATTCAACTTAATATTGATGATTTAAAAGAAGATAAAGTTTTAAAATTGAAAGAACTTTTGCAAATGCACCCAGGTAGCCAGATGCTCAATTTTGTGGTTTATGACAATAAAGAACAAATAAAATTAAGCATGCCCAGTAGAAAACAAAAAGTAAAAGTTTGTCAAGAATTATTAAATGAATTAGAGTATGAAAATGTGGTGTTTAAGTTGAATTAATTCCTGCGAATGCAAAATAAAGGTACAACCGATCCCTAGTTTTATGCGACCAAACATCTATGATAGTGCAAAACAATGTTAGTATAAAGAAAACAAATTGTTACCTTGTAAGCTTTAGTGAAAATTTTGACTAATTTTGTGTTGTTAAAATAGAATACGAATTTAAAGATAAATATTATGGCATTAGAAATAACAGATGCAACGTTTGAGGAAACAGTATTAAAAAGCAGTAAACCTGTATTGGTAGATTTTTGGGCTGCTTGGTGTGGACCATGTAGAATGGTTGGGCCAATTATTGAACAAATAAGTGAAGAATACGAAGGGAAAGCGGTTGTTGGAAAGGTTGATGTAGATGCAAACCAAGAATTTGCTGCAAAATATGGCGTGCGTAACATACCTACTGTTTTGGTTTTTCAGAACGGCGAAGTCGTTGGACGTCAAGTTGGTGTAGCGCCAAAGAACGCTTATACTGAGGCGATTGATTCGCTTTTGTAATAGATATAAAAAAAGAAAACTAAAAAGGTTTGCCATAATGGTAAACCTTTTTTTATTTTAGAACTCGTTTAAACTTTTTTAATTGAAGCGAAAATTAGTTATTTTGTGTTCGATTGAAGACTTTTTTGAGTTAGGGCCGAGCGTAAAGAAAAGGTTTAGTAAACCTTTTTAGAGAAGGAGCCAGCTTGTCGCGTTGGAAAAGCTACGGAACGAAGAAAAGGCTAAAAGCGAGTGCAAAAGGACAATTTTTTAGCCAATTGTGAAAAGTTTAGATGAGTTATAAGTTAAAAATTAAATAAAAATGAGTGATAAAATAAAAGTTCAAGATGTTATTGATAGGAAATTAATAGAGCAGCGAAAAGTGTTTTTATGGGGGCAAGTAGATGATGAGTCTGCAAAGCACGTTATAGATAGATTGCTATATTTAGATGCTTTAGAAACAAAGGATATCCATTTGTACGTAAACAGCCCAGGTGGTTATGTAACATCAGGTTTTGCAATTTACGATTGCATTAAATCCATAAACAGCGAAGTATCTACCATTTGTACAGGTTTTGCTGCATCTATGGGGTCTATAATTCTTTCGGCTGGACAAAAAGGAAAACGTTTTATACAACCACATGCACGTGTCATGATTCATCAACCAAGTGGTGGTGCGCGTGGTCCAGCCAGTGATATTGAAATTACAGCAAAGGAAATTATTTTAACTAAAGAGTTAAGTGCGCAAATATTAGCCGATAATTGTGGTCAGACTTTTGAAAAAGTGATGAAAGATTTTAACAGGGATCATTGGATGGGAGCTCAAGAATCGGTTGAATATGGCATTGTTGATGCTGTTATTTAGAATAAAGAAAATAGACTAGTAACGCTGTTGCTTATAATAATTAAAATGGCGTATCGATACTAAGCGACTATTAAATCTTTATTCACTGTTCCAAAAGCGAAGTGGTCTTGACTCAAAAAAATGGATATACAAAACGAACTAAATAAAGCAGAAGGTTTTAAAAACCTCGAATTACTAGCAAAACAGGTAGTGGAGGGGTTTATTGCCGGTATGCATAAAAGTCCGTTTCATGGATTTTCGGCAGAATTTGCTGAACACAAAATTTACAACAAAGGAGAAAGCACACGTCACATAGATTGGAAGTTATTTGCAAAAACCGAGAAACTTTATACCAAGCGGTATGACGATGAAACCAATTTACGTTGTCATATCATTATAGACAATAGCAGTTCGATGCATTATCCTGAGGTACAAACGTTTTCTATTGAGAATCTTAATAAAATTGCGTTTTCGGTTTTGGCTGCCGCTTCGTTAATGCAGATTTTAAAAAAACAGCGGGATGCAGTTGGTTTAAGTATTTATAGTGATGCGTATGATTATTATGCACCCGAAAAAGGAAGTGAGCGCCATCATCAAATGTTATTGAACCATTTAAGTGAAGCAGTTGTTTCAAAAACCAAAAGTAAGCAAACGGAAACATATAAGTATTTGCATGAAATAGCAGAGAAGATTCATAAGCGTTCCATGATTTTTTTGTTTACAGATATGTTCCAAACAAGTGAAGATGAAACCAAGTTGTTTGAAGCGCTGCGGCATTTAAAATATAATAAGCATGAGGTGATTTTGTTTCATGTGTTTGATAAAGAGAAAGAATTACAATTTGATTTCGATAACAAGCCCAAACGTTTTATTGATGTTGAGACAGGCGAGTATATTAATTTATATGCCGATAGTATTAAAGAAAATTATAATCGTGCTGTGGGTACTTATTTTGATGCTTTAAAGCTTAAATGTCTACAATACAAGATAAAATATGTGGAGGCTGATGTAAATAAAGATTTTAATAACATCTTGACAACATACATGGTAGAACGAAAAAAGTTTGTTTAGAAAAAATGTTGTAAAAAAACTTCAAAAAAGATTTGAGATATTAAAAAAGGCATGTATATTTGCAACCGCAATAAAGCAACGGTCTGGTAGTTCAGTTGGTTAGAATGTCGCCCTGTCACGGCGAAGGTCGCGGGTTCGAGTCCCGTCCAGACCGCTAAAATTGCTAAAAAGCTCTAAGGGATTAGGGCTTTTTTTGGCACTTAAAAGAAGTTGTGTTGTTAGTAAACACCTCGTGTTTGCTAAAGGTAGAGGTACCCAATCAAGTTGGGCACTAAACCAATGAGAAGCTTTCCTTTTTTCTTAGTTGAAGATGGGGATGCTTTTTTGTTTTATATGGGGTGTAACTTATGCTAATTGTGAAATTCCAAAAGCCTTATGACAAATATAGTTCGAGACCTAAACCAAAATTAAAATATAATCGTACATTAGATTCTATTAACCCAAATCATAACCCCATGAAGCACCTATTTTTATTCATTTTTACATTCAATTTTTATTTAGTTTCAGCTCAGATATCCTTTAATACTGGAAATGTACAATTAGATACTGATCTAAATATAATAAACACGCATGCCCGTACAGATTTAAGCGCTTTTAGAAGAGACATGAGATTATCTTATAATGTCTCAGAAAAGAAACTTGATTATATGAGTACCAATTTACGCATGGCTTTCGGTGAAATATATTTATCCTTAGAAATTTCTAGGATATCAAAGGTTCCTTTGGACGAAGTTTTAACTGTTTATAAAAAAAATAAATCTAAGGGCTGGGGTGTTATAGCTAAACAGCTTGGCATAAAACCAGGTTCTGCAGAGTTTCACCAGTTAAAAAATAGCACAAGCACAAGAAAAGGCAAAAGCAAAGGAAAAAAACATAAGAATAAGTAAACGCCAATTGAATGAAGATTAGCTGTATTGTTTTTGGAGGGTTTTAAAACCTTAAAAATGTAGTGAAATTGAATATTTTCAATTGTATCCAATGGAAAGCTTTCTTTTTTTATAGAAGATTGGGATGCTTTTTTGTTTAAAGCTATTTATTTACCTTCGAATTTTTATGACAATACTAAGAAAATAGCGGTTTTAAATGGGGATGTTTTTAAAAAATCGCCTTTTAAGCACAAATTTTAACATAAAAACCTAATAATATTTATTTTTTATTTGCACGCACTTAGAATAAAACCTACATTTATAAAAATTAATTTTTAATAAAAATAAAATTCAATAAATCATGGAAGGATACTGTGTAAAATGTAAAGACAAAAAAGAGATAAAAGATGCTGCCGAAGTTACTATGAAAAATGGTAGAAAAGCAATGAAGGGTAAATGCCCAAGTTGTGGTACTGGTATGTTTAGAATTTTAGGTAAATAGTAATCTTATACGTCTAAAAAGCAAAAACAGGCTTAGTTAAACTTAACTAAGCCTGTTTTTGCTTTAAGCGTAAATAAGCTTTATTGATTAGGTTTTTTTAGTATTTTTCACTAAAATAATATTTAACCAGTAATAAGTCTTTCAAGGATTAATTCAACACCTTCTTCGGAATTACTTTTGGTTTGAAAACGAGCTGTTTTTTTTACTTCGGTATGGGCGTTTTCCATGGCATAACTAAAATGAGCAAGTTCTAGCATTTGTAAATCGTTGTTATAATCGCCAAAAACCATTGTTTCTTCTTTAGTTACCCCTAATTTTTTTTGAAGAATACTTAAAGCATAGCCTTTATTTGCATCAGCATGCGAAATATCTAACCAGTTTTGACCGGAAACAATAATCTGCATGTCGCTTTTTAAGGTGGTTAGATGAGGTAGTATATTTTTTTCAGAGCTTTCAAAATGAAAAACCGCTATTTTTAGAAAATCATCATCGGTAACTTTGGTTAAATCTTCAACAACTTGAAATTCAGAATAATATTTACTGAGTTTTGAAACAAAATCAGGGTTTGAAGTTTCTATGTATGCCGATTTCCTTCCACATAAAACAATATAAGCACCATCTATTTGGCGTAAGATTTCAACGGACTTAATAATATTTTCTGTTGCTAGCTTTAATAAAATATGTTCTTTATTATCGTATTTTATCATACCGCCATTTTCGGCAATAATTGAAATATCATCTTTTATGGTATATAGTTTATCCAGAATACTTTGGTATTGGCGTCCACTAGCGGCCACAAAATGAATGTTTCTCTTTTTCAGTTCGTTAAATTGATTGAGGAATCGTGGGCTTACTTCATGGTTAGGATTTAGCAGCGTGCCATCCATGTCTGAAACTACTAGTTTTACTTTTGAAAAATTCATTAGAATAGATTATGTTTACAAAAATACTATTCTAAAACTTAATACATGTTAGATAAATGCTAATCTGATTCATTTATTAATGAAAATTAGTCATGTTAAATTCTATCCGCTATTTTGATACGTGTATTTTTGTAAATTGCAATAAATTTAATTTACACATTAACAAGTATGGTTACCTTAAAACAATTAGCAAAAGAGTTAAATGTTTCTATATCTACGGTTTCTAAAGCATTAAACAATAGTGAAGAAATTGGTGAAGAAACCATTAAGCGTGTAAAAGAGCTTGCCGAATTGTATAATTATAAACCCAATAAAGTAGCTTTAAGTTTAAAGCAAAATAAAACCAAAACCATTGGGGTTATCATTCCAGATATACTAAACCATTTTTTAGCTAAAGTGCTTTTTGGTATTGAAAGAGAAGCGACTAAGTATGGTTACAACATTATTACTTGTATCTCTAACGAATCTTTCGAGCAGGAAAAAGAGAGCCTTAGGTTATTGGCAAATGGTAGCGTTGATGGATTTATTTTATCGCTGTCAGAAGAAACTCAGGTAAAAAATGAAATAGAGCATTTAAGAAAAACTATTGGTCAGGGTTTGCCTATTGTCATGTTTGATAGGGTGGCTCATGATGTATTATGTGATAAGGTTATAGTAGACGATTTTGACGCCACATATAATGCAACCAAAAGCCTATTATTGGAAAAACGGAAAAATATTGTATTCATAAGTACATTAGATGGTCTAAGTGTAGGTAAATTGCGTGAACGAGGTTATAAAAAAGCCATTTTAGAAAATAATACTTATGAACCTTTGGTTTTAAAGATAAAGAAGAAAGACGATCAGCAAAAAAAAATAATAACATTTTTCAAAAAGAATACAACCATTGATGGTGTTGTAGCTGCCGATAGTGCTTCTGGAATTATAGCTATAAATACCGCAGTTAAATTGGGATTAAAAGTGCCTAAAGATATGTCGGTCATTGGTTTTGCCAGTAAATCAGATGCTTGCCATACAATTCCTAAATTAACATCTATAAGACAACATGCCAAAGAAATTGGTGCCAGTGCTGCACAATTACTAATAAATAGACTTCAAAATAAATCGGAAGATATAGATGTTAAAACAAAAATTGTAAAAACAACCCTAGTAAAAAACAACTCCACTTTGTAGGATTTTTGCATTGAATATACATAAATAAAAACACACTTAGTCTGTTTGTCGATAAAAATATTCATTTAATCGATTTTATTTCTCTTACTAATGCTGTTTATACTAATTTAGCAGTACTTAAAAGCACCCAAAATCCCCTCTTGCTATTTAAGAAAAATTAATCCATTTTATTTGACTGTAAAGTCAAAAACCCCTCAAGAAAATAGTATTAAAAAATCTGTGTGCTTTTGTGTGCATTCGATTTTAAGTTAATTATCCATTTTTTCCCTCTAACAAAGATTTTGATATCAAAGTCTTGATTAAAGTATTATTTAAAAATTTAGAGAAAAAATAATTAACCTTAAAATCAAATATATGAAAGCCCTAAAAATTACCTTAATTGTAGCAGTACTTTTTGCATCATTAACTTCTTGTACTAAACAAGACTTAAACGAAGACGATGTGTTAGTAACTCCAGAAACAGAAACTCCAATTTATATAGGAGGAGATGTTGATAACTAAATAAAATTTATTATTAGTTTATATAAAAGCTTTTTACCTAGGGTAAAGAGCTTTTTTTATAAAGAAATTATAAATACTTTTGAGTGAATCTGAAATAATTCCTTTTATTGAAATTTAATTTCTTTCATATTATAGTTATACTTTTTTTAAATTATTCCTTTAGTCAACAAAGTGAAGATTTTAAAAAGATTGATTCATTAAAGCGATTTGTATTAAATGCCAAAGAGCAAGACTCTTCTTCAGTTGCTAGAAATCAATATACCATTGCAGAATATTATAGAAAATCGACACCTTTAACCGATAGTGCCTTTTATTATTATCATAATGCTGAAAAAATATTTAGACAGCTAAATTCAAAATATGAACTGGCATTAACGTTATATGGCATTGCAGCTATTCAAAAAAATGAAAAAGATTTCATTGGTAGCGAGGTTACTAGTATTGAATCATTATCATTATTTGAACAATTAAAAGAAACAGACGAAGTTATTACAGGCAAATCATTCGTTTATAATAATTTAGGGATTGTTTTTAAAGAATTGGAGCAATATGAGGAGTCAATAAAATATTTTAATAAGTCAATCGAGTTAAAAAAAAAAATAAAAGGAGATAATCAGTATATTATAGATGCTACTAAAAACAATCTCGCTAATACTTATAAAAATTCTTTACAATTTAATGTAGCTATTAAGTATTATGAACAAATTTTGGAAGACAGAAACTTAATTAAAGAACGTCCAGATTTTTATGCTTTGGTACTAGACAATTATGCACATGCCTTGTATTTATCAAAAAAGCATACACAGCTTCCAAAGTTGTATCTTAGGGCATTAAAAATTAGCGATAGTGTAAATTATAGGGGATATAACTCTATAATTATTAACCAACATTTAGCCGAGTATTATAACGACAAAGGCAATAAAGAGTTAGCCAAATACTATGCCTATGTAGCTAAAGATATTTCTGAGAAGTACCATAACGACGATTTATTAAAATCACTTTTATTACTTTCAAAAATTGAAGAAGGTGAGGTAGCTGCCAAACATTTAAAGTCTTATATAAAACTAAATGATAGTTTGCAAAAACATGAACGTACTATAAGAAATAAATTTGCTAGAATCCGTTTTGAAACCAGTCAAATTGAACAAGAAAATATTCAAATAGCAAAAGAACGGTTGTGGTTTTTGATAATTTCGGTTGTTATAGTTATTGCATCGTTCTTATTATACCTTGTAATTAGACAAAGGAATAAAAATAAAGAATTGCAATTTATACAAGAGCAACAAGCAACAAATGAAGAAATTTATAATTTAATGCTTTCCCAAAATGAAAAGGTTGAAGAAGCAAGAGCTTTAGAGAAAAAACGTATTTCAGAAGAACTGCATGATGGTGTTTTAGGACGTCTATTTGGAACCCGCTTGAGTTTAGATAGCCTAAATATGAGTACTAGCATTGAAGCTATAAAAGCTAGAAACCAATATATAAGTGAGCTTAAAACGATAGAAGAAGATATTAGAAAAGTATCGCACGAGTTAAATACCGATTTTGTTTCTGGTCCTGGGTTTATAGGTATCATTGAAACATTGGTAGAAACACAGGCAATAGTTTATAATTTGACGTATAATTTAGAACATGACAGTATTATTAATTGGGACGAGGTTTCCAATAAAAAGAAGATTCATATTTATAGAATTATTCAGGAATCGTTGCACAATATTTATAAACATGCCGGTGCAACTCAAGTAGATATTAGTTTTAAATTGAAAAAAAATGTAATTTGGCTAACCCTAATTGATAATGGTTCTGGATTTGATGTTGGTAAAGCTAAATCTGGCATAGGCTTAAAAAACATGAATTCTAGAATTAAAGAAATAAAAGGTGTTATGGATATAACATCAAAAAAAGGAACAGGAACAACCGTAACCATACAAGTCCCAATAACCTAACTAAATTTATGAATCAAAAAATTAAAATATTAATGATTGATGACCACCCAATGATTATTGAAGGTTACCAAAACACATTGCTTTTTACAAAAAAGGAAACACAGGAATTAGTAATAGATATTGCAAATAATTGTGACGAAGCCATTGCGTTTATGGATAAATCCGTAGAAAATGGAAATCCTTATCAGGTGTTGTTTGTTGATATTAGTTTGCCACCATCCACAGATGGGTTAATGACTTCAGGTGAAGATTTGGCGCTATATGCCCGTAAGGTTTTGCCTAAATCAAAGATTATAATCTTAACCATGTTTAATGAATCGTTTAGAATTCATAATATTATCAAAACCATAGATCCGGAAGGATTCTTAATTAAAAGTGATTTAACTTCCAGCGAGCTTGCCAGTGCTTTTCAAGCAGTACTAAACAATCCGCCATTTTATAGTGGTACGGTTAATAGTTTTATAAGAAAAGCTATAACAAGCGATATTGTAATTGATGAAAAAAACAGAAAAATACTTCACTTATTATCGCAAGGTGTGAAAACAAAAAATTTGGCATTGCACTTAGATATTTCTTTAAGTGCAGTTGAAAAACGAAAAAAGCAATTACGAGAAATTTTTGAGGTACGTGATGGACAGGATGAAACACTTGTGAACGCAGCAAAGAATAAAGGATTTGCGTAATAATGTAAGCTGTTTCTTATGTGGTAAAAATAAATGAATTTTTTTTCATTTTTTTTTGCTCTCAATTAGCCTGCTATACTTGAAATCTACACATAACCCGTAACATCATTACGGGTTTCCCGCAGCTAGAAAAAAGATGTAATTCGTATATTTATCACGTCAACACTTCAAAAAATTAATAATCCCTCAATTTTTTTGTTGATAATAGCAATTTACATAAACCCTATGGATGTGAGAGACCCATAGGGTTTCTTCTTTTATATAAGTTTTTAACTAAAAGTTTAGTTTTAACTAGTTTTTTAGTTATATTTGTTTTATTCAACTAATTGTTTAGTTTAAAAATTCTTAAAAATGAAACAACTTACAAAAGCAGAAGAGGATATTATGCAAATACTTTGGAAACTAAAAAAAGCGAATGTAAAAACTATAATAGAAGAGTTTCCCGAGCCCAAACCAGCCTATAATACAGTTTCAACCATTGTTAGAATATTAGAAAACAAGGGGTTTGTTGACTATGAGAAAGAAGGAAAAGGACATGTATATTTTCCATTAGTAGTTAAGCAAGATTATAGTAACCAATCTATAAATAAGCTAGTGGATAACTATTTTCAAGGGTCTTTTAAAAGCATGGTTTCTTTTTTTATGAAAAAGAATGATATCAGCCTAAAAGAATTAGAATCTGTTTTAAAGGAAATTAATAAAAAAGAGTAGGGAAATGGTACATTATATTATACAAGTCGCTGCATTTCAATTGGTTTTTTTACTCATTTATGATGTGCTTTTAAAACGTGAGACCTTTTTTAATTGGAACAGGGTTTATTTAATGGGTTCAGCGTTAATTTCGGTAATTATTCCGTTTATTAAAATTGACGGATTTAAAGAGGTCGTGCCTCAAAAGTTTATAATAAATCTTCCGGAAGTTCTTATTGGTAATGCAACGCAAAATAATCAAACGAATTTACAGTTAGAGACATTAATAACCGAGTCAAAACCATTGTTCGAGTGGGAAACCATTTTGTATTTGGGCATGCTGTTAGCAATACTTGGTTTTGCTTTTAAAATTTCAAAAATGTTTTGGATGCTAGCTAGAAATCCTAAAAGTAAACATGGGAAGTTATTCATTGTGAAACTGCAAAACAGTAACGCCGCTTTTTCATTTTTTCACTATATTTTTTTGGGCGAATATTTAAACGACAATGAAAGAGCATCTATTTTAAAACATGAAATCGTTCATGTAAAGGAAAAACACACGCTAGATTTATTGTTTTTTGAAGTGCTGCGTATTCTATTTTGGTTTAACCCTTTAGTGTATATGTATCAAAATAGAATGATGACGCTTCATGAGTTTATAGCCGATGCAAAAGCGGTTAAAAATGAAGATAAATCAACCTACTATAAAAACCTATTGACACAAGTTTTCGAAACTAAAAATATATCATTCATCAATCCATTTTTTAAACAATCATTAATCAAAAAACGAATCGTTATGTTACAAAAATCAAAATCAAAACAAGTTCATTTATTCAAGTACACTGTATTAATTCCAATGGTATTTGGAATGTTGGTGTACACGTCATCTATTCAAAATTTAAACGCACAACAGACAAATAATACTGATGTTGCATTAAATAAAAACAGTCCGATCTCAGAATTGGTTTGGGCAATAAAACGACAAATACAAGTTCAAGGTAATGTTAGTGACGAAGAAGATAAAGGATTAAAATTCCTTATGAAAATAGTAAAAGATGATTCTTTAAACCCGGAATTAGTAAATAACGTAAAAGTGTATGCTAATCAGAAAAACAAAACCCAACTTATGGAAATAATTGTGGAATTGTTTAATCAAATACAAACTCAAGGACATATTACTTCAGAAGATGAAAAAGCCATAAAATCACTGTTGATATTAACTACAGACGGTGCTTTTGACGATCCATTTTTTGCAAATGAATTGGAAAGCGTTGAAATTCCTTTTAGCGTTATAGACCAAGTTCCTGTATTTCCAAGTTGTGACTCATTAGAAACAAATGACGAGCGAAAAGCATGTATGGTAAAAGGTATTCTAGACCATGTAAGCAAAAATTTCAACACCAAAATTGGAAAAGAAAATGGCTTAGTTGGGACTCAACGTATTAATGTCATTTTTAAAATTGATAAAGAAGGTCATATTGTAGATGTGCGTTCTAGGGCACCACACTCTGCATTAGAAGCTGAAGCCATTCGAGTTATTAAAACGTTGCCTAAAATGATTCCAGGCGAACATAAAGGCAAAAAAGTAATTGTACCTTACTCTTTGCCAATAATTTTTCAGGAGCAGGACGATAACCCTCAGGACAAAAAAGAATAATTTGAATAAATCAGGGAAAAACCGAAGTTAAAGCTTCGGTTTTTTTGTATGAACTCATCTTGACTTTTTGTTTTTAACCGAAAATGAGATAAAATTTGTACAGATAAGGCACTTTTTGAAAGGCTTAGCAGAGCTAAGCATAAAAAAAGAAACGACATATGGACGAATTTTATCCATTTTTTAGGAAATAGAAAAAGTCAAGATGAGTTCTTTATATAAAAGCCAAAAAAATTGTACTTTTCGGCTTCAGTTATAATCTATGAAACAAATTTATGTTTTTATATTAGTTTTAGCGCTTACGTCTTGCGAGTATTTCAATGCAAAAAAAACAACACCCAAAGCTATTTTGGATGAAGAGTTGCAAACGTTTAATTGGAATGATGTAGATGTATATCCTACCTTTTCTGTTTGTTATTCTATAGAAACCAAAAATGAGAAAACTGCTTGTTTTACGGAGGTTTTAACAAATCATATTTTAGAATATCTTCAAAGTAAACCCATTGTTGTAACCCAAGATGTTACCGATACTATACATTTAAAATTCCAAGTGTCTGAAATGGGTGTTTTATCACTTTTAGATATTGAAGCAGATAGCCTAATAGTTAAAGAAATACCTCATATTGAAGATTTAATTTATTGTAGTTTGGATTCCTTACCTAAGGTGTTTCCTGCTATAAAAAGGGGGCAGCAAGTTAAAACCGAATTTAAATTACCTATTATTATTCACGCAAATTAATACCATTTAAGCTTTGAAATGGTATAACATTATTTTTTAAAAGTGCGCCCTTTCCACTTATAGCTAGAAAATATCGAAATAAAAGCAACATAAACACTAAAAAAAGGATACACTAAAAACCCAACAATAAAGCTTTTTAATATACCTTTTTGGTTAAAAAATAATGCCGATTTATAAATTAAAAAGAAATCGATGTTGAATTTTATAATGACTAGGTATATAAAAATAGTCAAATTAAAAATGCTGAAAATGGTGAGCATGAGTAATGTAATAATAAGCGCATTCATAAGCAAAACAATCAACCCCGTACATTTACCAACCCAGTTGTTGTACGTACTGGTTTTTGCAGCCCAACGCACACGTTGTGATAGTAATGTTTCCCACGTTGGTTGCGCTTGGGTTTTTACTATAGCATGGTCGCATTTTAAATAATGAAGTTGTTTAGGGTGTTTTTTTAAAGCTTTTTCAAGTAGAAAAATATCGTCGCCACTTGCTGTGTTGGTATTGCCTTCAAAACCATGTAATTCATTAAATAATTCCTTCTTATAAGCAAAGTTAGCGCCATTGCATAAAAACGGTTTGTTAATGCCAAAACCACCAATGGTGGCACCTTGTAGACTTAACATATCGAGTAATTGAAACCGATTTAAAAAATCGCCTTTTTCAAGATAAGTCACTGGTGCAGCAATGCAATTCGCTCGTGTTTTTTGAATGTATTCATCAAAACTCTCAAGCCAATAACTTGGTAATATGCAATCGGCGTCGGTAGTGATAATCCATTCGTATTTGGCATGCTTAATGGCCGTAGAAATAGCATCCTTTTTTGGCGAATTTGTTTTTCGTTCATTATGAATGATTGAAGTATCCAGTTGGGCGCAGTCGAAATCTTTTAATAGGTCTCTTATGGTTTTTTCGGAAGAGTCTTCCGAAGCATCATCAACAAAAATAACTTCAAATAATTCTTTGGGGTATTGTAATAATTGAATGGTTTTTATTAGACTCGGTAAATTTTTGGCTTCGTTTCTAAAAGGAACAATTACCGAAAACTTAGTTTTAGAAGGTGAGTTTTCAAGTTTAAAAAGTTTTACTTTGTCAAATCCAAAAGCAAAACTTCCTATAATAAGCAAATAAAGTATAGTAATGGTAATGCTAATTATAGTCATAAGTCGTCTTCAGGAAATTTAAAATTCAATACAAAATAGCTTCCCAAAATGCTTGGAAATACAAAATTAAAAATCCACATCAGGGTAACAATGCATAAAACGGTAAAAGCATTTACCCCAACAAAGCTAAATAAGTAAACTGCAACACTTCCTTTTATAAGGACATCAAAGACAAAAATAGAAGGTATTATAGATGCCAATAAATACATGGAGGTGATGATACTCATAGCATGCAGATAGGAGATGTGGATTCCGAAAATAGTGAGTAAATAGTAAAATTGAAATGAAAATATAAGATACCGTAGCAACGATAAGCAAAACCCAATAGCTATAAGTTTCTTCGGGTATTTTAAAATGAATGTCTTCATTTTTTCTAATGAAAACCCTTTGATGCTTAACTTGGTTTTGCGTAATATAAAAATCACCAAAGCGGTACTAAATGCTATAATTAGTATGAATTGGAATAGCTTCGGATAAGCTAATGCTATATGGTATTTCGACACAAAAAAGCTAAATCCAATAACCCCTAAAATGGTAGTAACCCCCATTTGTAAAAGATTGCTAAGTAGATTGATTAGCAGTATGCATTTTCTGAAATCTTTAGTATAATAAATGGCTTTGGCACCATATTCACCAATTCTGTTTGGTGTAAGCAAGGATGCGGTTAAGGCGCCTAAACTTTGTTCGGAGGCATTTTTAAGAGTGATTTTTTTGGTAGGAGATACTAATTTTTGCCATTTCAAAATTTCGAAAAACCAGTTAAAACCAGTTAAAACCGCTAAAAAAATGATGGTTTTTAATGAAAAAATACCATTTTTATTCAAAAAACCAATAAAAGTATAGAATTCTAAAACGTTGTTATTGGTTAATTTTTGATGTATAAAATAAAATGCGGCAACAACAGTACTTATTTTAATAAGCACAAAAAAGAATTGTTTAGTTTTGTATGGCAACGTGTAAATCATAAACTCAAGCTGCAAATTAAACCAATATTCTGTTATCATATCAAATAGGACGCATTAATGGGCAAAGAAAAAATTATTTTAGGGATTGACCCTGGGACTACCATTATGGGGTTCGGACTCATTAAGGTGGTAGGTAAAACCATGACTTTTTTGCAACTTAATGAACTCGATTTAAAAAAGTATGATGACCATTACCTAAAGCTAAAACTCATTTTTGAACGTACCATAGAACTAATAGATACGCATCACCCCGACGAAATTGCCATTGAAGCACCTTTTTTTGGAAAGAATGTACAGAGTATGTTAAAGCTTGGTCGAGCACAAGGTGTGGCTATGGCTGCGGGTTTGAGTAGGGAAGTCCCAATTACCGAATATTCACCAAAAAAAATAAAGATGGCGATAACCGGTAACGGAAATGCCAGTAAAGAGCAAGTAGCAAAAATGCTTCAAAGTCTACTAAATCTTAAAACGTTACCCAAAAATCTAGATGCCACCGATGGTTTGGCGGCAGCAGTTTGCCATTTTTATAATGAAGGTAAAGTGGAAATTGGTAAAAGTTATTCGGGATGGGCAAGTTTTGTTAAGCAAAATGAAAGTCGAGTAAAAATTCCCCTAAATCCCAAAGGAGGAATAAAAAGTGCAAAGAAATGAGTTCGAGTATGGGTTCCTCCCTTTTGGAGAGGTTTGGAGGGGAATTAGGTATCTACATACATATCCCTTTTTGCAAACAAGCTTGTCACTATTGCGATTTTCATTTTTCTACCTCTCTGAAAAAGAAAAGCGAATTGGTAAACGCATTGGTTAAAGAGTTGCAATTACGAAAAGACGAATTTAAAAACACAACCGTTGAAACCATTTATTTTGGAGGCGGCACGCCATCATTATTGACGATTGACGAATTACGATTGTTGATTGATGAAGTATATAAAAATTACAGCGTAGCTGAGAATCCAGAAATTACTTTAGAAGCCAATCCAGATGATTTAGTGTCTATTCGAGCGCAGTCGAAAACTATTTTTGAAGAGTATAAAAGTGTTGGGATAAACCGTCTTTCTATCGGTATCCAATCATTCTTTGAAGCTGATTTAAAGCTTATGAATCGTGCTCACAATGCCGAAGAAGCAAAAAATTGTTTGCAAGAAGCAACAAAATATTTTAAGAATATTTCAATAGATTTAATTTACGGAATTCCAGGTTTGACTAACGAAAACTGGATAAAAAACATAGAAACTGTTTTAAGTTTTGACATCCCGCATATTTCAAGTTATGCCTTAACCGTAGAGCCTAAAACAGCTTTAGATACGTTTATTAAAAAAGGGCTTGTTAAAAATGTTGATGATGATTTAGCACAACAACAGTTTCATATATTAATTGAAAAACTGGAAGCTTCAGGTTTTGTGCATTATGAACTATCAAACTTTGGCAAACCCAATTATTTCAGTAAAAATAATTCGGCGTATTGGCAGGGAAAACCATATTTAGGCATTGGACCTTCAGCGCATTCATTTAACGGAAATGAACGGGGTTGGAATGTGCAAAACAATTCAAAATATATTAAAGCTATAGAGCAAAGCATACTTCCTATCGAAATCGAAATTCTGTCAATAACCGATAAATATAACGAGTACGTTATGACGGGTTTACGAACCCTTTGGGGTGTTTCTTTAGAAAAAGTGGAGCGAGATTTTGGTGAAAACTATAAAATTTATCTCTTGGAACAAGCAGAAAAACATATTTTAGAACATTTATTGTATCTTGATGAAGGCAAACTACTGGTCACTAAAAAAGGGAAATTTTTGAGTGATGGTATTGCCTCCGATTTATTTATGTTGAATTTAAGTTAATTTCTATCAGGGTTTCAAACTTTGATAGGGGTCATAAGAAAAAAAATAATGAAAGCAACCATAAAATATCAATCAAACACCTATCAAATAGATTTATCTAAACCGCTTGATATTTCTATTCCGCTAAAAGCTTCAAAAAACAACGTGAATGCCTGGTATTTGGATGAACCTAGAATAGAGCCTGTTAAAAATGGGGATTGGGTTGGTAGTCTAAAGGAAGGCGCATCGGTTAATTTTAATAATATTTATTTCAATCCGCATGCACATGGTACGCATACCGAATGTGTTGGGCATATTACAAAAGAATTTCATTCTGTAAACAAAAACCTAAAACAGTTTTTCTTTACTGCTGAATTAATTTCGGTAGCAGCGGAAAAATATATGAAAGATACCGTGATTTCGAAAAAACAAATGGAATTACTTCTGAAGGATAAAACACCTGAAGCTTTGGTAATTAGAACCATGCCAAATACCAAAGAAAAGAAGAAGCGTCACTATTCAAATACCAATTGGACGTACATGACCGAAGAAGCCATGGTGTTTATTCGCGACAAAGGCATTAAACACCTGCTTATAGATTTACCCAGTGTAGATAGAGAGCGGGACGGCGGAATATTGTTAGCACACAAAGCCTTTTGGGATTTTGATGGCAAGCAAAGATTAGATTGTACCATTACCGAGTTTATTTATGTTTCCAATAAAATTGAAGACGGTAGTTATCTGTTAAACCTTCAAATAGCGCCTTTTGAGAATGACGCAACACCTAGTAAACCTGTTTTGTACAAGATACTATAAGACCTTTTAAAATGAACATAGAGCAACTTCATGAATATTGTATTAAAAAGAAAGGTGTTACTGAAGATTTTCCTTTTGATGAAGACACGCTTGTGTTTAAAGTATTGGGCAAAGTATTTGCCTTAGTCGGGTTGAAAAAATGGGAGTCTGGAGAAAAAGCCATCAACCTTAAATGTGACCCCGATTACGCCGAAGAACTTCGGGCAGAATATAGCAGCATCCAACCAGGTTACCACATGAGTAAAAAGCATTGGAATACCGTTTCTATTAAAGACGGCGACTTACCTCCTAAATTCATATTAGAACTTATCGATCATTCTTATGATATGGTTGTAAAAAGCATGCCAAAAAAACTAAGAGATACGTTATCATAAATATAATGCTTAAGTTTCTGCAAATCAGTTCTTTTTTGTATATTTACTTAATTCATATCCTTTTCCCGAAATTTATCAGTAGCATAATCGAGTGCGCCCTAAAATCTTAAAGTAGTATTTAACTAAACTATATATTAACTTTAATTTTTTAACTGATTATGAAAACAACCAATCAATTTTTTACCGCAATCGCAGCAATGTTTTTGCTATGTAGTGCATTTTCTTTTTCACAAGAAGAAAAACACCCCATGTATATTTCCGTAACAACCATGTATTGGAATAGTGATAGTGATATGTCAATGGATGACTGGAAAGCTATTGAAAAAGAATACATGGATAAAGTAACCAAAAAGAATGAGCATATTATGTGGGCAGGATATTGTACACATCTATTAACACCTGATAGTAATGAAGTCGTTTATGCTCAAACGTATCCAAGCTGGGAAGCAATAGAAAAAGCAGCAGCAAGAAATGTAGAACTTGAGAAGGCAGCATGGCCAGATGAAACTGCTAGAGAGGCATTTTTAAAGAAAATGAATTCAGCTTATGCAGATTTTCATTCGGATGAAATTTACGCCACTTTACCTGACGCAAAAATGAGTTCAGCAGAATTGCCTGAAGATGCTATTCTTTATATAAGAAAAAATAAGCACGCATTTCCAAAAGACGGCACTAAAGAAGAACTTAAAGGGTTTATGGATAGAATGCTTACGGATGTAATTAATAAAAATGATTATATAAAAGCTTATTATCCAAATCAGCACGTATGGGGTTCTGATAAAAGAGACTTTGTACAAGCTTTTTATTTAGATTCTTTAGGAGATTTGGATAAGATGTTTAAAAAGAATCAAGAGTTAATGAAAGCCGCTTTTACAAAAGAAGAATCTAAAGCTATGGGTAAATATTTTAAAAGCCATGGCGATTATATTTACGGGGTCGTTAAATTGTAATTTATTCTATGTGGTACCAATGACGTTTTTTAAAATTAGGACTTCGACAAGCTTAGTCAGACAAACTAAACGTCATTTTATATTGCTTCTTTAGGATAAAAAGACACCTCATGTTGACTTTTCCACTTCAATCAAAAAAGTCAAGGCGCGATCTATATGGTTTTTTAAAAGGGATGCTAAACACATCCTTTTTTTTAAATTATTATCATAAATGTTCTTGTAGTGGCTATATTTTAAATGTATTTTTGCTAGATAATAAATCAAAAATGAGCGTACTGCAAACATTACAAGAGCGAAGTCATAATACCTGCGAGCTTTGTGCTTCAAACAATCAATTAAAACAATACACCATTCCACCTTCATTAAACGAAAATGTAGATAATAGTTTGTTGGTATGTAGCACCTGTTTAAATCAAATTGAAGAACGTGTCGATATGGATGTGAACCATTGGCGCTGTTTAAATGATAGTATGTGGAGTGAGTTTGTTGCAGTACAAATTATGGCTTGGAGAATGCTTCAAAGGTTACGAAATGAAGGTTGGCCTAAAGATTTGTTGGATATGATGTATTTAGACGATGAAGCTTTGGCTTTAGCGCGTGCAACAGGTGAACATGAAGATGAAGCTAATAAAATAATTCATCGTGACGTAAATGGGGTTATTTTAGAAGCAGGAGACTCGGTAGTTTTAGTAAAGGATTTAAAGGTTAAAGGGTCTAGTATGGTGGCAAAACAAGGAACTGCCGTTAGAAATATTCGATTAGACCATGAAAATGCCGAATACATTGAAGGTAAAGTAGATGGGCAGCACATCGTAATTATCACTAAATACGTTAAAAAAATTTAGCAAGATGTGTTAGCTATAATTTTCCATTCCCCATCAATTCGTTTAAAAACAAGCATAAAAATACCATCAGCATTCCCAACTTCTCGTTTTAAATGGTACTCACCTAAGACATAGTAAGCATCGTCACTTATTTTGGTAATATCATTTATTTTGTAGCTTAATTTTCCGGTATGGGCTTCGGTAGGATACCCTTTTTCATAGCGATCCAAGGTGTTTTCCCATCCAAAAGTTATACCATGTACACCATAAAACTTAAGAGAGTCACTTTTCCAGTAACCTTCCATAAACCCCTCAATATTATTTTTAGACCAAGCCATTCTTTGGGCTTTTAAAACGGCCATAATTGCATCTTTATCTTCTTTTTCAGTTGTTTGTGAAAAGGAGTTAAATGTGCATAAAACAAAAAGTAAAAGGAATAGTTTATTCATATGTAGATATTTAGCCCCCTAACCCCCGAAGGGGGAACTCATACTGGTTCTAAGGGTTGTGTTTAATTGTTATTCGTCTATTTGTTTATTCATAATTCTGAATTCATAATTCTTCCAGTCATATGGACACGAGCGATAGCGAACTGGCGAAGCAATCGCTTTAATCTTCATTGGTGTTCGATGATTATCAATTGTATTTCCAAATCACGGCGATTTCATAATAAATGATTGTTTTTTTAACATTGCTTTTAACAAAAAGAGTAAAAATAATGAAAACTTGGTTTTAAAGTATGAACTCATCTTGATTTTTTGTTTTTAACCGAAAATGAGATAAAATTTATGCAGATGAGGCGCTTTTTGCAGGGCATAGCATCGCTACGCATAAAAAAAGTAACGAAATATGGATAAATTTTAGCCATTTTTTAGGAAATAGAAAAAGTCAAGATGAGTTCTGTGCAACTCATCGATTTATTTGACATATACTTTTTGTTTATCTGAAGTTAAAATCTATTGGTCGAATAAATGCTACAGTAATTAAATGTTATAATATATTTACTAAAGATTCTCATAGATTAATAGCCCAAATTTATTGTTTAATCATATTATAATAACTTATTATGGATTTAAAAATTTCAAATTGCAATAATTTTTTTAAAATCAAAGGAACACTAAACAAAGATAATTTAGGCGTATTTCAAAGTGCATTTAAAAACATTTTTGAAAAAGTACAAGCGCTCATCATAAGTATTGAAGATGTTGATAGTATGGATCGTTTTGGTGTTAATGCATTAACAGAACTGCATAAAGAAGCCATTGCAAAAAATAAAAACCTATCTATAATTGGTTTAGGGTGTGAAGATTTATACAACCATTTTAAAACGGAAATGGCTGCATAAATTTATCTTATAATATATTTTTCTGTTGTTTATAAAAGGCATCTGCCTGAAGCTGCATAAGTTCCCTCGCTTTTGTACGCTTATAGGTGTAAAGTTCGTCTTCGTTTTCTAAATCTTTATAAATACGGTCGTTAATTGCAAAATCTGCTTTTAACATGGCTTCTCTTTGGTTTTTATTTTGAAGCACATTGGTTTTAAGGGCCGTTTCTTCATCTTCCAATTTAAAATCGTAAGCTCCTTTTGGTGATAATAACTTTGCGAATATGGGTGATGTTTCAATAGCTAAAAACAAAAGGAAAATAAAGAATGAAGGTATCCAGGGAAGTTTACTCAAGGCATTCACACGTGCCATCAAACCATCAAAATTATTAATAATGGGTTGGGTGGTTGTAACTTGATCTTTGTAATCATTTTTTAGTTTTGCTATTTGGGATTCTGTAACGGCAATTTTTGCTTTGTTTTCCTCTTTAAGTTGTTGTAGTTCGGCTAATAGGGCATCGTGTTTGTCCCGTTTTTCCTTGTAAACAGGGCCTTTACCCAATAATTTAGTGCCAGCGGTTCCTTCTGCTTCTGCGATATATGTATTGTAAAGGGCATTTACTTCGGCTTCTTTAGTGCTGATTTGTTGTTGTAAAGTGGCAATACTTTTGTTTAAATTTTCAATGTTTGGATTGAATTGTTCTGCAATTTGGTTTTGGTTTGCAAGTGTTAATTCGTTTTTTTGTTCTAACAACACTTGATCAATTTCTTTTTCAAAAATTTTAAGTTCCAATGGTTTTGAAATGACGATGGCTATAATAACAGCCAATATAATTCTTGGAGACGCCTGTATGAGCTCATCCATAACATTACCTGTTTTTTTGATAGTTGAAACAATGTAACGATCTAGATTAAAAATAAGAAGCCCCCAAATGAGTCCAAAAAATATGGAAGCATATAGATTATCGAAAACGGTGTAGAGCGCAAAACTAGCCGCAATAAAAGCCATTAGTGCAGTAAAAAAAACCGTAGCACCAATGCCTGCATATTTGTTTTGTTCGCCTTTGGAGCATTGATTTAAAATATCGGTGTCAGAACCTGAACAAATAATGAAGAATTGCTTTAACATGATGATTGATTTTGATTGATGATTGTCTATTAGAACGTTAAGACAGTCAATTTGTTACATGAAATCAAAAAAAAAGACCTCACAGGTTTTATAAACCTGTGAGGTCCGAAATGTTAACAAAGACTACATGGTGTTACTTATTTCTAGATCTCACGCTTTCAATAATAACCGTAGCAAGAATTAGTGAGCCGCCTAAAAAGGTATTTAAAGTGGGTATTTCATTTAAAAATAAAAAAGCAATGATGATCCCGAAAATAGGTTGGGTGCTATTAATAATACTTGCAGTACTTACCGAAAAATGTTTTAAACTGTTGACCAACATGGTATGCCCTATAGCCGTGGTTACAAGTGCGAGCATAATAACATACGGAAATTGGGTTTTAATACCAGAAGTGTCCAAATAAAACAAGGCAGGCATTAAAACAGCAGAGAGTACTATGACTTGATAAAGCATAATGCTTGTTCCGTTATATATATTGGTGAGTTTTTTTGATAGAATGTTTCGTAATGCATAAAAAAGTGCCGACAGCAAGCCAAACAATACACCTTGTACATAACTGCTTTCCAGATTAAATTCTGGTGCTAAAATGTAGATACCTAATAAAACCATAAAGCCCAATACAATATATATAGGGTCGAATTTCACTTTAATAAAAAGTGGTTCTAATAAGGCTGTTAATATAGGATAGGCAAATAGTGATAGCATACCCAATGCCACATTTGAAAGTTTTAAAGCATAAAAATAAGTTATCCAATGGGCTCCCATCAAAAGACCGCTTATTATAATTTGAAGTAAGTCTCTCTTTGAATAAATTTTAAGATTGATTTTTTTGTAACTACAAAACGTAAATAAAAATAAACCGCCTAAAATACATCGCCACCAAATAATTACTGGGGTTGGCATGTCTATAAATTTACCTAATGCGCCCGATGTACTAATAAAAAAGGTGGCTAGTGTTAGCTGAATTAAGTGGTTGCTGTGTTGGTTTTTCATTAGGCTGATGGCTCTGTGTTAGCGATTATTCATTGATTCATTTTTATAATATTGACATCATGAATAGGTCGTGTTTGCAGTGAAAATCCTTTTGTTTTTTCGAAAAAGATTGAAACGCAAAGTGCAACCGCCTTTTACTGCCAAAAAGTAAAAGGAGGTAACACCCAAATTTATTTTGAAAGCTCGGTAAAATATTTGTAAAACAACGGAATGGTTTCGATGCCTTTTAAATAATTGAAAATGCCGAAATGTTCGTTTGGCGAATGAATAGCATCACTATCTAAACCGAATCCCATTAAAATGGTTTTGCTTTTTAGTTCTTGTTCGAATAGTGATACGATTGGGATACTGCCACCGCTTCGTTGCGGAATGGGTTTTTTTCCAAAAGTGGTTTCGTAAGCTTTTGATGCTGCTTGGTAGCCAATACTGTCAATAGGGGTTACGTAACCTTGTCCGCCATGGTGCGGTGTTACTTTTACGGTAACGCCTTTTGGTGCGATACTTTCAAAATGTTTTTTAAATAGCTGTGTGATTTCTTCCCAATCTTGATGCGGTACCAAGCGCATGGATATTTTAGCATAGGCTTTACTTGCTATAACGGTTTTAGCACCTTCGCCTGTGTAACCACCCCAAATGCCATTAACGTCTAAGGTCGGGCGAATGGAATTGCGTTCGTTGGTGGTGTAGCCTGTTTCACCATAAACATCTTCTATATTCAATGCCTTTTTATAGTCTTCTAAATTGAAAGGAGCTTTGGCCATTTCAATACGCTCTTTTGCTGAAAGTTCATCAACCTTATCGTAAAATCCAGGGATGGTAATATGGTTGTTTTCATCATGAAGCGAAGCAATCATTTTAGCTAGAATATTTATAGGGTTTGCTACAGCGCCACCATATAAGCCTGAATGTAAATCGCGGTTGGGACCTGTAACCTCTACTTCAACATAACTCAATCCACGTAATCCGGTGGTGATGGATGGGACATCGTTGGCAATCATTCCGGTATCTGAAATAAGAATCACATCATTTTTTAACTTGTCTTGATTGGTTTTTACAAAGGTTGCCAAATTAGCACTGCCAATTTCTTCTTCGCCTTCTATCATAAACTTCACATTACAAGGCAGTTGTTCTGTAGACACCATAAACTCCAGTGCCTTAATATGCATATACATTTGTCCTTTGTCATCGCAAGCACCACGAGCAAAAATGGCACCTTCGGGGTGTAAGTCTGTTTTTTTAATTACAGGTTCGAAAGGCGGGGAGTTCCATAAATTCAAAGGGTCTGGTGGTTGCACGTCGTAGTGTCCGTAAACTAAAATGGTTGGCAAGGTTTTGTCAATCATTTTTTCACCATAAACAATGGGGTGTCCTTGGGTTGGGCAAATTTCAACGGTATGGCAGCCTGCTTTTTCTAAATTGGTTTTAACGGCTTGGGCAGTTTTTAAAACATCATTTTTGAATGCTGAATCGGCACTAACAGATGGAATTTTAAGTAATTCTATAAGTTCAGAAATAAATCGGTCTTTATGTTCTTTGATATAAGATTGAATGTTTTTCATGAAGTATTCTTATGATTGTTTCAAAAGTACAAAAAAGAATATTTTTAACTTACTTCTTTGGAATAACCTTGATTTTAATGCTCATTAATAAAGTTGACTAGGACAGGAATCAATTCTTCTTTTAAAGCCAATTTAGGGTTACTATAGGTTTGAATATTTTTGGTTCTTTCGGCTTCTGATTCCTTAAGGATGTGATTCATGTTTTCTATAATTATTTTTTTTGCCTTTTGATTTGATTCGGATAATTTTTCGGCATCTTCAACATTTACTTGAATATCGGTTGTGCCTTGAACAATTAAAATAGGTATATTTAGTTTTGCTATTTCTAATTGTGGATTGTATTTAAACCAAGAAATTAAATAGGGTTGAACGCTTGGACGGAATAAGGCATAAAGCATTTCTGGAGCATTTTCTACGGTTTCGCCTTTTTCCAATTTTTCAATGATGGGTGCTGACATTTCTAAAACTAAAGGTGGTTGATCCTTTAGTTGTTTTCGTAAAATGTCGCCAGCAGGAAATCCAGTTCCAGCTAATGAAATAAATTTATCCACCTGTTTTTCTTGTGAAGCAACCATCCCTATTAGCGAGCCTTCACTATGTCCTAAAACTATTAAATCGCCAAACCTATTGTCTTTTTTGATGAAATTACACCATTGTTTTACGTCATTAATATAATGTTCAAAACGTAAATTAGATTCTTTAGTACCAGAGTTTTTACTTTTACCAATGCCTCGCTTATCAAACCTTAAAGAAGAAATGCCTTTTTCAGCTAAACTTTCCGCAAGCATTTTTAAAGAATTGTTTGTCATCATTGGGTTGTTTCCGTTTCTGTCGGTTGGACCAGACCCAGCTATTATTAAAACAATAGGTGTGATTTTTGATGGATCGGATATTGATAAAGTTCCGTGAATATCTCCAGTTTCAGTATTTAAAACAATGGGTTCTTCTTTAGATTGTGAGAGGGAATCATTGCTGAAAATGGAAATAAATAAGATTAAAATTATTTTTTTGTTCATAATTAATGGTATATCTGAAGGAGCAATTAATCTCTATAAATCATTATTTTTTAAAAGTATAAAAAAAAGAATGTTTTTAGTGATTTGAAGTTTGCAATTTAAAAATCTTGTTTATATTTGCAGTCCTTTAGCGGGCGTGGTGGAATTGGTAGACACGCCAGACTTAGGATCTGGTGCCGCAAGGTGTGGGAGTTCGAGTCTCCCCGCCCGCACTGTAAAGGAAAAGCCGAATCGAAAGATTCGGCTTTTTTGTTTTCAATTGTAACGTACCAATTGTTGTAATTCTGGAGGATATATATTCGGGTCAAGAACAGTTTCTGGATTTTTTTTGTTCCACATTAGGTTCAATTAATCTTAAATGTATGTGTTTTGAACGACTAGGCGGTACAGTACAGGATGGCAGTAAATATATTTTAACCTAAATTTCGACAATAATTTATTTATAGTTTAATGTATGATTTCGGATTTTAAATAATTTTTTTTATGATACACTTAATAAAATTAGTATTTTTAAATAATTTCATTATTTTTGTGCAATCGATTACAAATTTTTTTTTAAAGTATAAAATAATTGTAGCTTTGCCACTATCGTAAATTCCCGAAGTTCTAAAGAATTTGACACTTACAATTGACTTAAAAACAATATATGGACTTATTTAATTTAAAAGGAAAGAGAGCGCTTGTAACTGGTGGTACCCATGGTTTAGGTATGGCTATGGCTGAAGGCCTTGCGAGTGCCGGAGCAGAATTAATAATTACAGGCACAACCCCATCAAAAATGGAGGATGCTTTAAATTATTATAAAGGCAAAGGTTACAAAGCAAGTGGCTATTTATTTGATGTTACAAACGAAGTAGACGCCAAAGAAAATTTAGAAATTATCACCAAAGAAATAGGAGACATACACATTCTTGTAAATAATGCAGGTATAATAAAACGTGAATTGGCAATTACGATGCCAGTTGAAGATTTTAGACGTGTTATTGATGTGGATTTAGTAGGGCCTTTTATAATGTCACAATTAGTTGCAAAACAAATGATTGAACGTAAAGAAGGTAAAATAATAAACATTTGTTCTATGATGAGTGAGTTGGGTAGAAATAGTGTATCTGCCTATGCCGCTGCAAAAGGAGGTTTAAAAATGCTTACACAAAATTTAGCAACAGAGTGGGCTAAACATAATATACAAGTAAATGGTATTGGGCCAGGTTATTTTGCAACCAGCCAAACCGCACCAATTCGTGTAGACGGACATCCGTTTAATGACTTTATAATTAGCAGAACACCAGCAGCACGTTGGGGAAATCCTGAAGATTTAGCTGGAGCTGCTGTTTTTTTAGCTTCAAAGGCAAGCGATTTTGTTAATGGCCAAGTTGTTTATGTCGATGGCGGTATTTTAGCTACAATAGGTAAACCATCAAACGAAGATTAATATTTCAATATACAAAATGAGTACAAACTTTATTAGTGACAATTTTTTATTAGAGAATAAATACGCTGAAGAATTATATCATAATTATTCTAAAAGCCTGCCAATTATTGATTACCATAACCACTTGCCTCCGCAACAAATAGCAACGGATAAAACCTTTGAAAACATTACAAATGTTTGGATAAATGGCGACCATTACAAATGGCGTGCTATGCGTACCTTGGGTATTGACGAGAAATTCATTACTGGAAATGGCTCTGATAAAGACAAGTTTTTAAATTGGGCAAAAACAGTTCCTTATACCATGCGTAATCCATTGTATCATTGGACACATTTAGAATTGGCTAGATATTTTGATATTAATGAGTTATTAAATGAAAAATCTGCTGAGAAAATTTGGGAACAAACTCAAGAGAAATTAACATCTGGTAGTTACAGTTGTCGCCAATTACTTCAGAAAGCAAACGCAGAATTGGTTTGTACTACCGAAGATCCTATAGATAATTTACAGTACCATCAACAATTGGCTAAAAGCGATTTTAACGTTAAAGTTAGTACTGCTTTTAGACCAGATAAAGCCATTTTAATTAATGCAGATGGCTATAATTCATATTTGGATTCTCTTGCAAATGCTGCGGGTGTTTCGATCAATTCTTATGAAGATTTATTAAGTGCTTTAAGAAAACGTATTGAGTTTTTTAATGCCAACGGATGCAAACTTTGTGATCATGGATTGGATCAAATTTATTTTGAAACCTACACCGAAAGCGAAATAAAATCAATTTTTACCAAGAAAAGAGAAGGTAAAGCGATCTCAAATGACGATGCTTTAAAATTCCAAAGTGCTGTTTTAGTATTTTTATGTGAAACGTACCATGAATTTGGTTGGGTGCAACAATTCCATTTAGGTGCTTTAAGAAATAATAATGCGCGTATGCATCGTATTTTAGGACCAGATACTGGTTGGGATTCTATTGGCGATTATCCACAAGCACAAAAATTATCAGCTTTTTTAAACGCTTTAGATAGTAAAGATAAATTAACAAAAACCATTATATATAACTTAAATCCTGCTGACAATGAGGTTATGGCTACCATGATTGGTAACTTTAACGATGGGAGTGTAAAAGGTAAAGTGCAGTTTGGTTCTGGTTGGTGGTTTTTAGATCAAAAAGATGGTATGATAAAACAGTTAAATGCACTCTCTAATATGGGGCTTATTAGTTGTTTTGTAGGGATGTTGACCGATTCTAGGAGTTTCTTATCGTTCCCAAGACACGAGTATTTCAGACGCATCCTTTGTAATTTATTGGGTGATGAAATAAAAAGAGGCGAGTTGCCTAATGATATGGAATGGATAGGGAAAATGGTTTCAGATATCAGCTACAATAATGCAAAAGAATACTTTAAATTTTAAATAAAATTGTTACTTTACCAACCAAAGGTATAATTAACACCAATTAAACTAATAATTATGAATAAAACGCAGAAGATAGGTAACTATCGTTATAGAATTTTAGCACTGTTAATGTTTGCTACCACTATTAATTACTTTGATAGAAGTATCATTGGTGTAATGGCCCCAACATTAGAAAAATTGTTTGGATGGACAAATAGTGATTACGCTAATATTATGATTTCGTTTAAGGTTGCCTATGCACTTGGTATGCTTTTTATGGGAGGTTTAATTGACCGTTTAGGGACTAAAAAGGGATATACCTTGTCAATTGCTATTTGGAGTATATTTGGAATGATGCACGCTTTGGTGCGTCCAGGATTTAGTGTCATTGGATTTGCTGCAGCACGATTTGGTTTAGGCTTTGGGGAATCTGGAAATTTTCCGGCTGCCATTAAAACCACTGCAGAATGGTTTCCAAAAAAGGACAGAGCGTTTGCAACAGGTCTATTTAATGCGGCAACAAGTATAGGAGCTATTGCAGCACCGTTTGTTGTTGGTTGGATAGTCCATGAAGATGGTAAGAATTGGCAATTACCTTTTTTAATTACAGGAGCTTTAAGTGCACTTTGGGTGTTTTTATGGTTTAAAATGTATAAAAAGCCAGAAGTCCATCCTCATGTTACCAAAGAAGAACTAGCTTATATTCAAAGTGATTCCAATACAGAAAATGAAGAAAAATTACCTTGGACAAGTGTACTTGGAAAAAAAGAAACTTGGGCATTTGCTTTAGCAAAAACTACCGATGCTGTATGGTGGTTCTATCTTTTTTGGGGCGCGAAGTTTTTAGCAGATACTTTTGGTGTTAATATTCATAATATAGCACTGCCATTCTTTGTAATTTATATTTTGGCAGATGGAGGAAGTATTTTGGGTGGTTACCTTTCAGGAGTTTTTATAAAAAAGGGATGGTCTATCAATAAAGCAAGAAAAATAACGCTTTTAATTTGTTCCTTAATTATATTACCAGTAGCATTTGTGGCTATAACAGACAATAAATGGTTGGCTATTTTCTTGATAGGATTGGGAGCAGCTGGTCATCAGGCTTGGTCTGCCAATATCTTTACTTTGGCTTCAGATGTATTCCCTAGAAAAGCAACGGCCTCTGTAGTAGGTATTGGTGGAATGGTAGGTGCTGTAGCAGGTATTATTGCAGATTTTGCTTTAGGTTCTGTTCTAGATACAGCAGGAAATACTGGTTATTTTTGGGCGTTTCTTATTGCAGGATCCTGCTATTTAATAATATTAGGATTTGTTCATATATTAATGCCTAAAATGACGCCTTTAGATGAAAATTTAAAGCATATTATAGAATAATTAAATGATGTTTGTTTCTTACTGTTGTTTCAATTACTATGCAGTAGATAAAAGAGTATACAACTAAAAAATGAAAAAATTAAATAGAAAAAATGTTGGGTTGGAAGAAAAACTTCCAATCAAAATAGTACAATTTGGAGAAGGTAATTTCTTAAGAGCCTTTATAGGCTATGCATTTCAAGAATTGAATAAAGCTGCCGATTTTAATGCAGGGATAGCTGTAGTTCAACCAATTGATAGAGGTTTAGTAAGTATGCTAAACGATCAAGATGGTTTATATACACTTTTTATGAAAGGTGTTAAAAAAGGTGAAGAAATTCAAGAAGTTGAGTTAATTTCAAATATTGTTAAAGCAGTAGATCCTTACGCTAACTTTAACGATTATTTAAGTTTGGGAAAGGAAGATTCATTAGAATTTATTATTTCCAACACAACCGAAGCTGGTATTGCTTATGTAAGCTCGGACACACCTGAAATGCAACCACCAAGTTCGTTTCCTGCAAAGTTAACGTTACTTTTACATGAGCGTTTCAAGCATTTTAAGGGCGATGCAAGTAAAGGATTAACTATCATTCCTTGCGAGCTTATTAATCATAATTCCGAAACTCTAAAAGAAATCATTTTAAAGTATGTTTCCGATTGGAATTTGGGTGATGATTTTAAAACATGGTTATTAGAAAGCAATTCTTTTCACAGTACATTAGTAGATAGAATTGTTCCTGGATATCCAAAAGATGACATTGAAGCCTACAATGCACAATTAGATTATCAAGACAATTTAATAGTTGCTGCCGAAGTATTTTTACTTTGGGTTATTGAAGGAGGCGATGATTTAAAAGCAAAATTACCATTCGACAAAACAAATCTAGATGTTAAGATTGTTGATGATATGCAACCATATCGCACCAGAAAAGTACGTATATTAAATGGTGCACACACTGCAATGGTGCCTTTTTCATTACTTTACGGAAACAAAACAGTAAAACAATCTGTAGATAATGAATTTACGGGGCCTTTTATAAACAAAGCGGTATTTGGTGAAATAAACGATACCCTTGAAATGGATAAAGACGAATTAAATAGTTTCTCTGATGAAATTTTCGATCGTTTTAGAAACCCGTTCATCGTCCATAATTTATCAAGTATTGCACTAAATTCAATCTCTAAATTTACAGTAAGAGTACTACCAAGTTTATTGGGATATATAAAAATCCATAATAAGGTGCCAACCAATTTAACCTTTGCCTTTGCTGCTTTAATACGTTTTTATAAAGGTACATGGCATGGAGAGGCTTTACCGGTTCAAGATAGCAATGATATTATTGCAACTTTTGCCGACATTTGGAAATCTACCGATTATACTGAAATTGCTAAAAAGGCATTAAGTATTGAAGACTATTGGGGTGAAGATTTAACAAAAGTTGATAACCTAACCGAAGCCGTTGCTTTAGCTTTACAAGAAATTGATGCCAACGGTATTGAAGCTGGATTTGCTAATTATAGCAAAAGGTTTTAAACACAACTAATTTAAATTATTAGTATGCAAAAGAAAATCATGAAAGTAAATGCATCAGATAACGTTGCAGTTGCTTTAGTCAATTTAAAAGCAGGAGAAGTTATTTCTTTTGAAGGACAAGATATTAAAGTACTGTCAGATACAAAATCTAAACATAAAATAGCTTTAGAAAGATTTGAATCTGGTGAGAGAATTATCATGTATGGTGTTCTTGTTGGATCTGCCAATGGAGTTATTGAAAAAGGGGATGTTTTAACTGTTGAAAATGTAAAACATCAAAGCGAAAAAGTATTTGGTAGAACAGAAACTTTTAGTTGGACAGCACCAAATGTTGATAAATGGAAAGATAAAACCTTTTTAGGCTATCATAGAGAAGATGGACAAGTTGGTACAGAAAACGTGTGGTTGTTTTTTCCATTGGTATTCTGTGAAAACCGAAACATTGAAATTTTAAAAGAAGTTTTTGAAAAAGAGCTCTTAAAGCAAAAAGTGAATCCACATCAAATGTTACTTCGCTCGTTAGTTAGTGGTAATGAAGAAACAGAAGTAGTATCAACAACGCCAGATGTGTTCGATAATATTGATGTGAAATTTATAACCCACCCAGGTGGTTGTGGAGGTATTCGTCAAGATTCTGAAAGTTTAGCAAAACTTTTAGCAGGGTACGTTAATAATCCAAACGTTGCAGGAGCAACCGTTTTAAGTTTAGGCTGTCAAAACCTTCAAATAAGTGTATTTAAAGAAGCCTTGCATAACATCAATCCAAACCTAAACAAGCCAGTTCTTATATACGAACAACAACAAATGGGAACGGTAGACGAGATGTTAACGGCAATCGTTAAAGAGTCTTTTGAAGCTATTAAAAAAGCCAATAACATTAAACGCGAACCAGCCCCTTTGTCTAAACTACGCGTAGGTTTGGAGTGTGGTGGTTCAGATGGTTTTTCAGGAATATCTGCCAACCCAACTTTAGGAGCGGTATCAGATTTATTAGCAGCCCTTAACGGAACCGCAGTTTTAGCAGAATTCCCGGAATTATGTGGTGTAGAACAGGAATTGGTAAACCGATGTGTTGACGACGAGGATGGCAAAAAGTTTTTAAAGTTAATGAAAGCTTATGAAAAATCTGTGGTTGATGCAGGTTCAGGGTTTGATATGAATCCGTCACCAGGAAACATTAAAGATGGTTTAATAACCGATGCGATGAAATCTGCAGGAGCTGCTAAAAAAGGAGGTACATCGCCTGTGCAAGATGTTTTAGATTATGGTGAGTATATTACTAAGCCAGGTCTTAATTTATTATGTACGCCAGGTAATGATGTGGAAAGTACAACAGGCTTAGTAGGTTCTGGGGCCAATGTGGTTTTATTTACTACAGGCTTAGGAACACCAACCGGAAACCCCATTGCACCAATTATTAAAGTTTCTTCAAATACAGAGCTTGCAGAACGCATGCCAGATATTATTGATATTGAAACAGGCGCCGTAATTCGCGGTGAAAAAACAATTGAAGAAATGGCTGATGAAATGCTTGAATTTATTATTAAAGTAGCCAGTGGAGAAGTTCAAACAAAAGCAAAATTGTTAAACCAAAATGATTTTATACCTTGGAGACGAGGTGTGTCTTTATAAAAAGTAAACAAGTTAAAGAATTTGTTTAATATTTGAAAGCATAAAAAAACCAAGAACTATATCTTGGTTTTTTTATGCTTTTATTAAACGGGTTCATTTTATGAACATATTTAGCTATTTGCCAGCACAGGAGATTTAAGCGAAGAATCTCTAATTATTAATTCTGGTGATAAAATAACCTGTTTTTCAGATTTTATTTTTTTACCGTTATTGGCTTCTTCTAAAAAAACCTGTGCCGAAATTCTGCCCATTTCTATTGGAGATTGATCTACAGAAGTTATTGAAAGTTCCATAAATCGAGTAAATGGTTCGTTACTAAAACCCACAACACTAATATCTTCCGGGATTCTAAGCCCATGGGCTTTAATTTCTTCAATAGCACCTAATGCAGTAAAATCACTGGCAGAAAATATAGCATCAGGACGTGTTTCCATAGCTAAAAGTTGTTTTGTTACTTTTCTACCTTCAAGAACTTTACTCATGGTTTCTATTACTAAACCTTCATCAAATACAAGGCCATTATCAATAATCGCTTGTTTATAACCCAAATACCTGTTTTTGAAAATTTGTATTTCACGATTATTAGACAAATGTGCAATATGCTTACAGCCTTGGTCTATTAAATGTTGAGTCGCATCATAAGCGCCTTTAAAATCATCAATGGTTACAGAACTAATCCCTTCAATGTCTTTTTTTCTATCGAAAAATATTAAAGGAACTCCTTTTCTAAGAAGTTTTTGGAAATGGTCGTTTGTTTCTAACTTAGCATTGGAGATGGACATTAAAATACCGTCTACCTGAGCGTTTAGCAACGAGTTGATATTTTCCATTTCTAAATTTTCTTGATCATGAGTCTGACAAATAATCACGTGATAGCCGTTTGGATGTAATTCTTCTTCAATACCACGAATTACCGAGGCAAAAAAGTTACTATCTATACGAGGTACAATAACTCCAACATTAAAGCTTTTGCCACTTTTAAGTGCTAGAGCAAGCTTGTTTTGCTCATAGTTCATTTCTTTAGCGGTATCATTAACCAGTTTACGTGTAGCTTCACTTATTTTAGGATTGCCATTTAAAGCTCTCGATACAGTAGCAGCGGTTATGTTAAGCTTTTGAGCTATATCATAGATGGTTGTTTTTTTTCTCATGAGTTAATTGGCTGGGTTTATGTGAGTACAAACTTACTAAGTTATTTGAAAACAGTTTAATGATAATTAGTTAATAAAAATAAAAATTATTTTTTATGGGCGCAATATATAATTTTTAGGTTATTTAAAATTTACCTTTTGCTTATTTAATAAAAATTTAAGCAATAATAGTGCAATATATAGATATTTTTTTATTTTTGTTGTAATCGATTGCAATTTTTAGTTTCTTATTTTTCGTAAATAATCGAAAATTTTAGTAAATAAAACAAAAAAAACATTCTTTTTGCTGTATCTCTCTCCATTAAAAAGAATAATAATCATTAACCATCTATTATAATGCCTATGGGTAAAAAGAACTGCCTTTACATTAAAAAGCAATTAAAAACAATTAACACAAAAGACAAACTAATCAAGAATGAAGACAAAAATGAATTTTAAATATTATTTCCTGTTATTAGGTATACTATTTTACTTGCCAATTTATGCGCAAAACACATCCAATGTAAAAGGAAACGTTTCAGATGAATCTGGAATACCATTGCCAGGGGTGTCTATCGTCGTAAAGAATACAACAAAAGGAACTGCTACCGATTTTGACGGAAATTATTCGATAGATGTTAAGTCTAGCGATATATTGGTATTCAGCTTTTTGGGTTATAAAACTCAAGAAATTCCTGTTAGCGGAAAATCTACCATAAATGTAAGTCTAAGTGAAGACAAAAATGTTTTAGATGAAGTGGTAGTCATAGGGTATGGGAGTACCACAAGACGGGATGTTACTGGTGCCATTGCTTCTGTAACAGGAGAAAAATTAGCGGCAGTACCAGTGCCTGATGCAGCTCAGGCTTTACAAGGTAAGTTGCCAGGGGTTAGTGTTACTACTCAGGATGGACGTCCTGGAGCCGATATTGCCATACGTGTTCGTGGCGGTGGTTCAATATCACAAAGTAATCAGCCACTTTTTATAGTTGATGGGTTTCCTGTAAGTTCTATTAGCAATATTCCTGGAAGTCAAATACAAAGCATTGACGTTTTAAAAGATGCCTCTTCTACAGCTATATATGGAGCACGTGGTGCAAATGGTGTTATTATTGTTACTACAAAAAGTGGTAGAAGTGGTAAAACAACAGTTAATTATGATGGGTACACACAGTTTAGTATGATACCAAAATACATCCCAGTTATGGGAGCTTATGATTATGTTGCATATAACTGGGCATATGCAGATGCGGTTGGTAGCCAATATTCAGATGCTTGGGAAAAACTATGGTTAATAGGTGATGAAAGTGGTTCCAATACTGCTGGAATTGATTATTACAGGAATGTTGGAAGTCGAGATTATACAAAAGAATTGTACAATTCAGCTTTTACACATAATCATAATTTTAATATATCTAGTGGTAATGAAAACACGAGATACCTTTTAGCGTTTAATCATTTAGATCAAGAGGGTAACAAAGTAGGATCAGGTTATGAAAGAAGCAACTTATCTATCAAGCTGGATCAAAAATTAGGAGACAAATTAGATTTTTCTTTAAATACCCGTTATGCTCAAGAAAAATCATTAGACAACGATGGTAATTCTACGGCTTATTATTTCCGTCCTATCAACACAAGTGATGTTTTGGGTGATTTAGATGTCACTAGTAATTCGCAATTAGGAGATTATAACAATATCCTTCAAGATGCTTACAATCCAGTTTCAATAGTAAATGATAATGTGCAATTAGATAGAAGACGTTCTTTAGTTAACAATGCGTCATTAAGTTGGGAAATAATTGATGGCCTTACTGCAAAAACAGATTTAGGTTTAGGTGTTACTTGGAGAAGACAAAAACAATGGACAGGAGCATATACCAATAACTATTTTGATGATTTTGGAGAGAAGACTTTTGGAGGTAACGCACGTATTATATCAACTGAAGGTTGGAATTTACGTTGGGTGAATACCTTAAATTATGAAGTTCAAGGTTTAGGCGAAAACCATAAATTAAGCATCCTTGCAGGTATGGAAGTAGCCGATTCTGGCTCTGAAACTCTTGATGCTAGGGGGGTAAGATATCCTAAAGCTTATGATGCCGATCGTGCTTTTGCAAACATGCGAGATTATGATACAACCGAAGGTGATAAAAATTACTTTACTTCAACAGTATCACCGGCAAATAGATTACAATCTTATTTTGGTCGTTTAAATTATTCCATGTTTGATAGATATTTACTAACAGCAACAGTTCGCGCCGATGGGTCATCAAGATTTGCTCCAAGTAACCGTTGGGGGTATTTTCCAGCAGCAGCATTTGCATGGCGTATGTCTGAAGAAGACTTTTTGAAAAACTCTAGTTGGATTAATGACTTAAAAATGCGTGTATCTTATGGTTCTGTAGGTAGTGATGCCATTAGCTCAGAGTTATGGAAACAAAGTTGGGCTTCGGGTGTAGGAACGTATTCTATTAACGAGGAATTACAACCAAATTATACGCCTGCTTCAGATTTATTGGCTAACCCAAATTTAAAATGGGAAACCACCATTACTAGAAACTTAGGTTTGGATTTTACATTATTTGATAATAAATTATCTGGTACTATAGAAGTATATAAAAATACCGTTAAAGATTTATTATTAGTCTCTCCTGTTTCAGGATTAACAGGTTTTAGATTTACGCAAGAAAACGTAGGGTCCACTAGCAATAAAGGGCTAGAAATATCTTTAAATGGCGATTTAATTTCTTCTGAAGATTTTAATTTACAAGCAAGTATTAATGTGAACTTTAATAAAGGGAACGTAGATGAATTGGCAGATGGTATCGACGGCAGTTATAGTGCTGGTTGGGGCGGTGTTGCGCAAAACCCAAGAGAAGACTATGTATTTGAAGTTGGTAAACCAGTTGGATTAATTCAAGGTTATACACATGATGGTTGGTATACTACAGATGATTTTGATTATGACCCAAGTACTCAAATTTATACGCTAAAACCTGGAATAGCCGATTACGCTAGTGGTGTTTTAGGATTCGTTTATGGAACAAACGCTAACAAGCCAGGTTCCCAAACAGCATATCCAGGTGTTCAAAAAGCAAAAGACCTTAATGGTGATGGCATTATAAACGATGAAGACGTTACCATTATTGGAGATACGAACCCAAGTAATACGGGTGGTTTTAGTTTGTCTGGAAATTATAAAGCGTTTGATTTTGCCTTAAACTTTAACTGGAGTGTTGGAAACGATATCTATAATGCAACACATCAACAGGCTTATTTAGGAAATAAAGAAGCAGGAGTTTATAGAAATAGATTTCAAGAACTGGCTGGACATTATAAAATTTATGACATCGTCAATGGTCAATTAACAAAGGTTGTAGATCCAGCGGCTTTAGATGCACTTAATGCAAATGCAACTACGCACTTACCATATCCTGAAAGTACCATAGTTTCTACTTTTGCTATTGAAGATGGCTCCTATTTAAGGCTTAATACAGCTACACTAGGTTATACACTTCCTCAATCTGTTGTCGATAGATTTGGAATAAATAAATTCAGAGTGTATGGGTCGGTCTTTAATGTATTTACCCTTACAGGGTACAGTGGATTTGACCCTGAAGTAAATGCTGACGAGAGAGGTAGGAATGATTTTTATCCGACACCAGGGCTTGATTTCGGTTCATATCCACGTTCACGCACGTTTACGTTTGGAGTAAATATTGAATTTTAATTTAATCAATTTATAAATTATGAAAAAGTTATTGTATAGCATGCTTACTGTATTTATATTAATAAATACGGCATGTTCAAAAGATTTTTTAGATGTAGAAGCACCATCTAATGTAGATGAAGACTTTGTGTTGGTATCACCAGAAGATGCACAAAAAGTATTAGCAGGGATTTATGATATTTGGTATGATTTGGACAGACTGTTGTATTATGAAACGGAAGTAGTAGGTTCTGATTCTGAATGTCATCCAGAGAATTATGCCTCTCAAAACCGTCACATTCCAGAAGGGTTGTTTGCTACAGAACACCTTATAGACGATTCTAATGCGCGCCCAACATTTAATGAATGTTATCAAATCATTAATCGTTGCAATATTATTTTAGAGGCTTTAGAGGCAAAGGATGCCTATCAACAAGCAAAAGCCGTAGGGGAGCCAAGTGCATGGACTCAGGTTTATGGAGAAGCAGTTGCTGCTCGTGCCACCTGTTATAAATTATTAGTGCGTTATTTTGGTGATGTGCCTTATTTTGATTATGCTGTTAGAACAAAATCACAAACCGATACCATGGGTCTTACATCAAGAGATGTTATTTACGACAAGGAGATAGAAGCGCTTCAAAAAGCAGTGCCTTTAATGTACCGATTGGGAGCAGGAGGTTTAACTGCTGAACGTTTTTCTGGGACTTATGGCGATGCCTTAATAGGTCGATTAGCGTTTGATGCAGCAGGTTATCAATTGCGCCGTACCGATTTTGATTATGGAAACGTGTCTTTTGATCAAATAGGTATTGAAAATGCTACTTGGAAGGCTAAATATGTAAGACGTACCGATTGGAAATCCTATATGGAAATAGCTAAAGAATATTATTTAAAAGTAGTTAACAATCCAGGCAGTGCACGCTTAATTGAGTCTGATGAAAGAGGGGCAGGCTTTAACAATCCATTTCAAAGAAATTTCCAATATTTAATGGATTTAGAGGTAAGTCCTGAGTCTTTATATGAATCAGGTTATACACAAGGCTTTAATTCAGATTTTCCATATTCATTTGGACGTCCTTCTGGAGGGCCTGGATCTAACGGATATCCTGCCAAAAACTATGGACAAGCACGTATTTATGCGAGCTTTTATTATGGTGATTTTATGCCAAATGATAAACGTCGTGATGTTACGGCTTGTGTAACAGGTAATTCTGGAAAAGCTTCAGAGGTATTAATGAATTTTGCCCCAGGAAGTCGTGAAAAAGGAGGTTTGGCCATGAATAAACTAGATGAAGCGCGTTTTAAAGATCCTTATGAGGCTAGACAACGTCAATCTGGATGTAATTGGCAACAATTACGTATGGCCGATGTTATGTTAGATCTTGCTTATGCTTCTGCGGCTTCAGGTGATGAGTCAACTGCTAAAACATACTTAAAGAAAGTGCGTAGTCGTGCATTTTCTGCTGCAGATCAAGCAACTTTTGTTACAGCATATGTTGATGGAAAATCGGGTCAGGCATTATTAGATGCTATTGCTTTTGAGCGTAAGTTAGAACTAGCTGGCGAAGGTAAAACCCGTTGGGACATGACACTTTATGGTAAAATGCCAGAAAGAATTAAACAGCTTCGAGATAGACAAATTGATATGTTTAACGGTTTAAAAAATAATGGCTATTATACATTTCCAGAAACTGGAATGACGATATCAAATTATGTTTGGACAAAATATGTTAATATTAAAACAGATATTGATCCATCTTTAAACTTATTGACAGCTCAAACTCCAGAAGGTATTACAGTATCAGATCCTAGATATCCTGTTTTAGTTCCAGGATGGCGTGGCACTAGTGATACTTGGACAGATTATATTAGCACATTACCTAGTAACAAGGTTAATTTAGCTATACGTGGTTTATATGAATATATAGACCCAAATGGGCCAGTTGCCTTGGCTCTTGAAGCCGATGGTTACGTTAAATCACCTTGGGGTATCAATATTGTTGGCAATGAAAGTCAATATACTTCAGATATTTTTAAAGGGTATCCAGATTCTTATTATAATGAAGGTCAACCGCCACGTTATATAAGGGCAATACCTTCTGAAACATTAGACCAATCTAATGGTAATATTACGCAAGGATATGGACATGCATCTGAATAGTTAATGTCTCTAAATGATTGATAATTTTAAAGACCCGCTGCATAAACGTAGCGGGCCTTTATTTACATGATAATTTAAACACTCACTAATTATGTTTGAACAGATTATTGAGTTTTACTTACGTCCAATTTACTTTCAAGATGACCCAGATGCTTTTTAAAGCAGAAAACAAATTAAATATTTGGTGTTTGGTTAATGGTAATTTAGAAAATGATTAGAATTATTTATAGTAAAAAGCCGTCTCAATATAAATTTTAAGACGGCTTTTCTTGTTTGTGAATCTTTTTTTTATAAAAATCTATTTGATCACTATTTTTGAGGTATAATTTCCTTTTTCAGTATCTATTTTTACAATATATATCCCAGAAACTAATTTGTTTTTTATATCAATGGAATATGTGTTGGAAATAGACTTTATGGGAGTTGTTTTAATTAGTTGTTTCCCTAATAAATCATAGACAGATAAAGTTAAACTATCAAAATTTTCATTTTCAATTTTCACATGAATAGATTCAGATGCAGGATTAGGGAATATTTTAATTCCAAGATCATTTTTGTCAAAATCATGAGTGTCTAATGTCGCTGTCAAATTTCCTTCTAAACTTATATAGTCATACATCATATGACTTGAAAATGAACTTGATGGCATAACAAAAGTAAATGTGTTTGCTCCTAAATTTAAATTACTATAAGGAATATTAAACGAGTCTATTCCGTATTTGGCATGATTTGATTGTCTTATAAAAGCATTTCCACGATCTGGTACATTTGGATAGTATGTTGAAGGCGTAATGCGTGTTCCATTTACATATAAATCAAATCGTGACCTATCCACACTTGCAAAGGCTATAGTTAATTTTGCATTACCAGTAGTGGGTATGTTCCCTTCTAGATTAAAATTAATATTCCAATCCCATATATCTTCATTTCCATCAGATTTGTAATATCTTGAATGCACATAAGGAAGCGCCGTAGACCAGTTTTTATCGGCTACATTATATTCTATTGGATTTGGAAAGGTACTTTCGAACTTATCTTCTACATAGCCTTCACAGTAATCGAAATCACCAAATTTATATTCACCAGCTGTTCTATCAGGAATACCTATATCCCATACAAGGTTTCCATTGTTACGGGGTATTGTCCAGTTAATATTACCTAAATTTGTTGTTCCTCCAGCGGTCACTGTAACATTTTCTATCCTGTATTCATCAATTTCACCCGTTTTAAAAGCAAACAGCGTATAGGTTCCTGGACGTATATGTTTAATATCAAAATTGCCAGAGGCATCTGTTTTAACCCAATATTGATAGCTTCTGTCTTCAAACTGCCAATCACCATCAGATTCAGGAAGTAATTGGGTAACACCAATCCAAGCGTTTCCGCCATCTATTTCTGGTTTTTCAGAATCTGTTATTGAAAAATTACCAACTATATTACCTCTACCATCGGCAAGTGGATATTCTGGTGTATTGGTTAACCATGCATAAGGCCATTCTGCACGTTCTTGTGCTGCTCTTGCTTTTGCATCTGCCCAATTTTCGTCGCCCGTAGGTTTTTCAGAAGTGTACCATAAATAGGGACCATAAATTTTGGACCATTCTTCTCCCTGTGGGATATTAAAGCCTCGAGAATTGTAATGAACATTGGTCATATCTATATGAATGATGCCTGCAGCTGCATTTAAATCATGACTGGTTGGTCCTGCTGGAAAAAATTCGTGACTTCCAAATACGGCCCAAGTTCCAATAGAATTTACATCACTGGCATGGCCCCAAACAGGGAGATCGTATAGATTTTCACAGTATTCATATTTTCCATCATACTTTCCTGCTCTAACACCTGTATTCAGTTTTACAATTTCTTGAATAGGTGTTGAAGATGCATTTTGAAAATCAAAAACAGAGGGCATTTGCCAACTTTTTTGTTCAGTAACGTAAATTTTTTCAGTTAAGTAATTAGTGCCATCATTTCCAAGCCAAAGTACTTGTCTCCAAGAGCCCAAATCAAAGTCTGGATATTCGGCTTTATGTGTTAAAATAGAATAGGTATATATACCTGTATCATTTTTTTTAAGCACATAATGTATATCGGCATCACAAGGTGCTAGAAAAGTGCCATCAGAATACGTTCTTTTGAATGAAACATCAATATAATCTTCGGTTTCTTCTTTAATAGAAAATACAGTTCCTGAAATTTTATCAAAGCCATAAGAACCTGTAAAATCGTAATAAGTGCCAACCCTACCACTATTTGCTGGATTTGAAGTAGCAACTGTTTCCTTGCCATTTACTATTAACGACTGAATATTACTTGTTGCTTTGTCTATTTTTGCTTGTAACGGACCACTGTCAAGAATTATATAACTTGCATATTCTGTTATTAAGCTATTTGGGTTTTGGGATATAGCCACCGTTGTTTTAGAACCATCAAACGTAACGGCTAAAGTTGTACTTACTGGTGAGGTAATCTTTCCGTTTGAAATGTAGTTATTTATAGTGGTCGTGTGATCGCCTGTAATTATTAAGGCACCTAAATTAGCAATATGGATACTTCCATTGGTTCCAATATTAACACCCGATGGTACTTCTACAGTGCCTCCATCTATGGTTAAAACGCCAGTAGGATTTGTGCCGTTGGGGCTAGTTCCAACTTCTAAATAGGTTCCAACATATAAAGTGCCTCCTAATACGTTTACAGTTCCATTTCCGCCAGTATCGTAGCCTATGTAAAATTGAAATCTACTATGCAGGTTGCCTCCATTTAAATTTATAATTCCATCTGTTGCTTTACCAAGGTAAACAGCACTTCTAAAATTAAGGTCTGCAGGAGCGTTTAGCGTTATGGTGCCATTAAGATAGTCATTATTCCAAGGAAGTAATATACCATTAAATATTGCGTTAGCACCCTGAGAAATATTTAATCTTCCTGGACGATAATTAATATTACCAGCATTGCCTCCTGTTTGTATAGGGTTATTTGGTGAACCTACACCAATAACAAGGGTTTCACTTTGTATGTTGGTAAAGTCAATAGCGGTGTTGCTCCAATTGTTTGCGTTATAAAAATCGGTATCAACTGCACCTATCCAATTTGTTTGGGCAAATAGGGAATGTGTGAAGCTGAAAAATATAAATACAGTAATGTACGATAGTAATTTTGGGGATTTTAATTGTTTTGTCATGATTACACGTTAGTTTTTTATACAAATGAGGATGTATATTATAATAATACACATCCTTATTTTTAATTTATTGGTATATTGAACTCATTTAAGTTTTTCAATTTGCTGAAAAATTGCTGATTTCAGCTCTGTTTTTGCCTTTTCTTCCTTCCGTAGCGCTGCTATGCAACTCAAAAAGCCTTCAACAGAACTAAAACCCCCTAATTTTCGCTTAATTTCAAAAACTTTAAATGAGTTCATTAAAACAAAATATTATTTCATTAATAATTTAATGGATTTTTGACCTTCAAGAGTTCTAACAGTAGCGATCCATAAACCAGATTTAAAACTAAAGTTAGTATCTTCATTTGTTTTAAATGATTTTACTAAAGCACCTGTAATACTGTAAATGTTAATTTCTGAAGTTGATTTAACATTAGATACATAAATTTTATTTCCAATAGCATTAACATTTGTAGAAACAATTGATGTTTCATCATTAATACTTAAAGGTGTTGTAGCGGTTACATAAGTAACAGCAGCAGTTGAATCGTAAGTAACAACAATTTGTTTGCCTGCTGCAGGTTTTATTTTGCCAGCTGTAACATAACCTTGAACGAATGTTTGTTGGTCGCCTCCCATCTGTAGTGTTCCATTATCAATCATCAAATAACCAGAAGCATTTGGATCGCCTTTACCATTTTCTGCAATAGTAAGCGCAGCAGTACCATTCAATAATGGGTTAGTTTTAAGAGTGCCTTCGTTAAGATTTACTATTCCAACAGCATAATAATTACCTATTATAATAGCCCTTCCATTACTATTTTGATCTACAGATACTGTACCTCCATTTATATTCATTGTACAGTCACTTCTTTCACTAATAATTAGAAATGACTTTGAATTAAGAGTCCCACCATCGATATTTACTGTTGCAGGATTGCTTGTAATCCCTAAATAAAGTGCATTTCTAAAATTCATACTACCTCCATCTTCAAGCTTTAGGTTGCCTCCTGTATAATTATTTCCACTACTGGTAATGTTTATAGGTGCAGATACTGTTAATTGTCCACCAGATTGAATTATTAAATGGCTGATATAATTAGTAGAATTTCCAGAATCAACGGTGCTTAAAGCCATATTGTATATGGAGCTATTAGTAGAGGCGGCAATAGTAACATCGCTGGTAGAATTTGGTATTGTGCCCAAATCCCAATTGGCTGTGTTTAGAAAATTGGAATCAGATACTCCTGTCCATGTAATTACTTGCGCATTTATTGCCCCCACAGAGAAGACCAAAACACACATGGTTAAAATGTTTTTTAGTAAAGTTGTTTTCATAATTTAGTTAAGTTGTATTAATTAGTTAATAAATAGTTATTAATGTAATGCATTACACTTCTTAAAAATATTATGATACAATTGTCTTAGCATCCTGTACCTACCTGTTATTCATCAGAATATAGATGAAATACATTTTTACAGGGCAAATGGTTTAGTGAAGTTTTAATTTTGAAAAAGTTGAAGCTGATGTTTTAAAAATACTACCATGTCTGGCACCTTTTGGAAATTGTACGTTATCTGAAATGTCTTCCCATGTTTTTAGATCTTTAGATTGTATGGCACCATATTTATGATCTCTATATTTATCAAAATAGACAATCCAATTGCCATCAATTTGAATGGCTGTTGGTCCTTCTGCCCAATAATTGCCTGTAATGGGTTCACTGGCATTCGTGTAAGGGCCTGTCAAATGGTCGCTAAAAGCTACCTTAAGGTTTTTTTGTGCAGGTTTTTTGGTTTCGTCTTTTAGAAACATCACAAATTTGTTATCTAACTTCTGAATGGTTCCATCAATCACATTGAATCCGGGTTCGTATAAAAGTTTGGTTTTACTAAAAGACTTAAAATCTTTGGTGGTTGTATAGTACATTCTGTGGTTATAGCCGTCGTCTTCGGTAGATTGTGTTTCTGGAAATGCTCCTACAATAGTAGAAGCCCAATAGATGATATATTCTTTTGAAGTCTCATCATAAGTTATTTCTGGAGCCCAGGTGTTTCGTGTGCCTTTTTCATGTTCCATAACAGGGATGAATTCTTGCTTAGACCAATTTATTAGGTCTTTTGAAGAAGCGTAACCAATACCTTTATCTGTCCAGCTCACTGTCCATACCATATGGTATAAGCCATCGCCGCCTTTAATAATACATGGGTCGCGCATTAATTTATCCTTGCCAACTTCGGGTGTTAAAAAAGAGGTATCGTTTTTAAGAGCTTCCCATTTGTAACCATCTTCACTAAAGGCTAAATGCAAACCATCTTCGCCGTTTCCTTTAAAATAAGAAAACATATAAATATCTTTTTCAGGAATAAATTTATTTGCTGTCAGCCAGTTTTCACAAGCTTTTGGCCAATTAAGATGTGTTCCAAACCTACCCAAACCAAAACCGTGACCACCATTTTCGTAAATGTGCATTTCGGTAGGTACGTTGTTTTCTTTTAAAGCTAAGTAATAGTTGATGCTGTTTTCAACCGGTACAGCACCATCATCGGTAGCATGAATTAGAATGGTTGGTGGTGTTTGCTCATTTACTTGTTTTTCGTTTGAATATTTTTCAATTAATGCTTCCGAAGGGTCTTTCCCTAATAAATTTTCTTTTGAACCATTATGGGTAATGCCATCTTCCATAGAAATAACGGGATAGATTAGCATTGAGAAATCGGGGCGCGCACTTGTTTCATCTGAAGCATATACCTTATCATTATAATGGGTAGCTATTGTTGAAGCTAAATGCCCACCTGCTGAAAACCCTATGACGCCAATTTTATTGGGGTCTAAGTTCCAATTTTTGGCATTTCGTCTTAACGTTCTAATGGCTTCTTGCGCATCTTGTAAAGGACCTATGGTTTTGTCTTCCATAATAATATTACTTGGCAGCCTATATTTAAGCACAAAAGCAGAAATACCTATGGAATTTAGCCATTCCGCAATTTTATCACCTTCTTTGTCATGTGATAAAAGCGCATAACCACCACCGGGACAAATAACAACTGCGGTGGTTTTTGAATGGTTGTTATCTGCTAAAAAAACCTTAAGTGTAGGCTCTGTAACTTTTCGAATACCGGTAGCTTCACCTTCAGAATTTAATCGGAATTCTTCTTTGTAAGTTTTATTTTCGATAGCTCCCGGAACTTTTTTCCAAAGTTTAATTTCTTCGTTTTGGGACATGCCCATATTTGTTAGTCCAAAAAATACGAATCCGAAAATTAATGCTTTACTTAGTTTACTCATCTTGCTTTTTATTTCTTTAATTTTTTTGGTGGGTTGTCTTAAATACAATCAAATGGATTTACATTAAGTAAGTCTTGTTAAATGCCCATTATGGGCTTTCATAAAATTCAATTTCTACAATACGCAATTGCCCTTTGGCATTGGTAGCATTTTTGTCTTTATATAAGTCTAATTCTTTTGTAGGATCTACTTCTACAATTTTATCGAAGGCGTCTTTATCGGTATTGTCACCAACCAACTCAATGGTTATTTTTTTTGCCAAAACTGGTTTTAAAGGGATGGTAATATATCCTAAACTTTGCCAAGTCTTTCCCTGATATACTTCTTCGTCATCGGCTAGTATTCGAATCGGGTAGCTTTTAGTGCGCCACCCTGTAAGCTTAACAACACATGTGGTTACTACCGATGGTTTCGCTAGGGTATAGGTTATTTGTCCTGTACTTATTCGGCCATCATTGGTCCATTCGGTGAGTTCGTTATCATCATGACTATTATAAGCAGTATCGTTATTGGATTGTGCCGAAGCATGACTTATAAAAACAGGGTGTCTTTTTATGGTATAAGAAAGTGTCTTTGGAGTAGGACCTCTTTCTAGATTTGAAGGTAAATTGTGGTTTGGTAATTCTGTTGAAAGACCATTATTGGTAATAAAAGGACGTGTTTCTAAGACGATTTTTGCAGATTTTAAATGATTCGATTTAGCTATAACACTAATTTTATCTGCTTTCAAACCTGACTTGATCATAATTCTGTTAACACCATTTTCAACAGGAAGCTTTTTAGAAAGGACGTAATTACCTGGACCTTGAGCAATACCTCCTAACCATGTTGCATCGCCTTTTAAAGAAAATTCAATTAGGCTATTATCAATAGGGCATCTATGGCCATTTTTGTCTACCACTTCAACATCAACTAAAGCAACATCAGCATTGTTTGCCAGAAACCCCGTAGGATTTGTATGCGGTGTCAATTTAATTTCAAAAGGCTCTCCAGCGGTTGTTTTACTGGCTTCACTAATTATTTTTCCATGTGTGTTATAACTAACAGCTTTAATCGTTCCAGCTTCCCATTTTATGTTTTCAAAAGTGAATAAAAACTGTTTGCTTTGTTTTCCAAAACCTTTAGATGTGCCGTTTATAAAAAGTTCCACTTTATCACCAGAAGATACAACATAGATATTTTTTATAACATTTTCTTTATAATTCCAATGGCCTAAAATATGGCTGTTGTAATTTTCAATATCAACCCAGCCATCCCACATGACTTGATGTGCAAAAAAGCCATCTTTAGGAATACGCATGGGATCTACTTCACCACTTCTCCTGTAATTTTCGGCACCTCTAAAATGGGTATTCGTGTCAGAAAACACAATATTTACGCCGCCAGAGCTCACTCTGTGCCCTGTACCAGGTCTTTCTATATAATAATCATACCAGCGGGTAACATTCTCAATGGCATGCGAATCTTGGTTACGGTTGTAGGGGCTTGCATCTACAACTTTACTTCCGTTAACATTGGTATGCGTTGTACCACCTTCTCCATCTTTATGGTATGGTGGACTAAATTCGTCCCAATACTTTCTCAAGCCTTCATCTCTGGAATACTCGGTTGCCCAAAGGGGTTTTCTGGCACTTTTGTTTATGTATAACATTTCGCCACCATATTCTGCTTCTTGGCTATCTAGCATTTCGCGTGAACCAATGGCGCGACCACCATGGGGATCGTAAGTGTTCCTAAGGCTTTTCATTTCATGCATGTGCGCTTCACTTATAACTTCGTTACCACATTCATAAAAAATAATACTGGGATTGTTTCGGTTGTAAATAATGGCATCACGCATTAGTGCAACCCTTTGTTTCCATTGATCACCTTGTGAATCTTTTTCGGCATCACCTGCAGGCATGGCTTGCATGAGTCCAACACGGTCGCAAGATTCTATGTCCTGTTTCCAGGGTGTTACATGCATCCATCGTACCAAATTTCCATTGCCTTCAACAATCATTCTATTGCTAAAATCGCTTAACCATGCAGGAACCGACATGCCAATGGCAGGCCATTCGTTACTGGTGCGTTGTGCATAACCTTTGATTTGAATAACGCGGTCGTTTAAAACAACTTCACCATGTCTAAAGGCTGTTTTACGAAAGCCAGTTTTTGTACTCACTTCATCAATACTATTTCCATCAACTTTCAAGATGCTTTTTACTGTATACAAATAACCATACCCCCAACTCCAGAAATTTAGGTTTTCAATATATTTATCAGCTTTTAAAACTAAAGTTTCTTGAGGTTGTATTGAATTTTTACCGCCATTGAATTCGGCTATTTTATGGCCATTTAGATCATGGACTTCAACATACAACTCAACAATTTTAGGTGTATTGAATTCGTTTTTAATTTCAGATTCCACATGTATTGAGGCACTTGCGCTTTTTATATCAATATCCTTTGCGTACACATAAACGCCTGTCGTTTTTAAATTTGAGTAGAGAGGAAGGGTTTGATATAATTTATTGGTAACATGTAAATATACATTTTTAGGAATACCACCTAAATTAACATTAAAATTGGTATTATTCCAACGGTATGTAGCCCCTGTTGCAGTCTCTTTGTATTTCCAGTCGTTATCGATGCGAAGCGCTATAATATTTTCAAAAGGAAAAGGTTTTACAAATTTTGAAATATCGAAACCAAATGCCATAACACCATTTTCATGCAAGCCTACCTTTTTGCCATTAACATAAATGGTGCCTCCTTGCCGAACACCTTCAAACTCAATAAATACTTTTTTATCAATGGTATTTTCAGGAAGTTTAAATGTTTTTCTATACCATACAATACCTGTGGTAAAATTGGTTATCTCTTCTTTAAAGGTTTCTTGTTGATTGTATGCATAAGGTAGTGTAACTTGTTTCCAATTGCTATCATTAAAATTACTGTCGATAGCTTGTGGGTGTTCACCTGTTTTTAATTTCCAATCAGAATTGAAATTATATTTAATTCTTTCAAAATCTTGGGAATGTGATAGGTTTATGTTTAGAAAAAACGATAATAATATTATTGTTGTTACCAGTACGGCCTTTTTCATGTAATAATTATTTAAAAGAATTAATTTTAGTTTCTGGTATGAGTTGATATGGTAATATGTTTTTGTCTTTTGTGTTTAAAATAATATAATCTAATAACACGCCAGGATCCATCATGTAAATTTTAAGCGTCTGTTTTCCTTTTTCAGTGATAGGAACTTGTATTTTGCCAACAGTTTTATTACTTAATACATTATCTTTCCAAGTACTGCTTCTGCCTTCAGTTTTAAAATTCACCATTTGGATTGGTTCGTTGTTCCATTGTACCGCAATCCTAAGTTCGCTATCTGTGGTTATGGGATGCGTTGGGATGGCACTTAAATGAAGTGTCGCATCTTGGGTTACTGTTTCGGTAAATAGCTCATAGCTTAAAACCGGAGCGTTTTCATGATTTAATAAGGGAGAACTATTTAAAGGAAGCGATTCCATGACTGATTTAGAATGTCCAAGCCCTATAATTTCTTTCCAAAGAAAATTGTTTTTCGCTTCATTGTTTGAATAATGGTTTGCGTATAGAACAACCTTTCCGTTTTTTTCAACAACATTGTTTTTAGAAATGTTTCTATAGCTATTTGAGATATTAATTTGAATATGTTTTTCTTCGGAATTTAATTGGATTTTGATGATTTCAGAGATTGGTTCACCGGCTTGTTTCCATGCATCCCAATCTATTGAAACAAAAATTCTGTCTTCCAACATGTCTGTATTATTTAAAATTCCAGATAATTTGGTAATATGTATCCAATTAGGCAGCTCTTTAATTTGCCAAGCAACCCGAGTCGCTTTTTTTAGAAAAATATCTATGAAATATGATGATGAATCTCCTACATAAAATGTTGGTAAACGTTTTATCCCTTCTATTGTTGATAGCGTGTCTTCTAAGGCGAATCCAAAAGCGTCGTTAGCTTCTGCAAATTCTAATTCTATTGAAGGATTATCGAAAACAGGAAGATTTCGCGGTTTCATATCCATAAAGCCTTGCCATTTTCCGTTAGATAGCCCATTATAGTTTTTAGTTAAGGCTTCAATATATTCAAATGCGTCATTCGATAATGTTTTATATTTCGAAGCACTCAAACGCCCTTGTTTAGCATAGCTTAAAGCCTTATCGCGGTATAAAAACTTTTTGTTCATGCTAGTCGATGCTTTTACCGGATAGCTTATCAATTGTGTAAATGAACTTTTTAAATTTTCTGGCAATTGCATTTCAATAGCTTCAACGTGCTTATCTATAGTTTGGTATGCATCCATTCTTTTTTGAATTTCATCACCATTTGCAAAGGGATTATAAGCCGTCGTTGAAATTGGCGTGGTAGGTTCGGTTTGGCTCCAACCCATAAATTCCGGTTTACGTTCAAAGGCCAGATCGAAATAAGATTCTTTAATTTTGGTAATATTTTCAGCAAATTTAAAGCCAAAAATATCACCATAAAATTGTTGTTGATGCTCGATAATATATTCTGGATTCTGAAACTTTTCTGCGTCATAAGCCATATCTAAAAACAGTTGGGTATTATACTCTATAGGTTTGATATCACCTACATTTAAAATCCAAATCTCATTGTTGTTTAAGTTGTAAGCTTTCATCATTTCCTCGCGTATTAAAGCAGGGTGTGTTGTGCTTAACCACAAATAATCATGTGGTCTGCCCCAATAGGATGCATGGTAATAAACACCGCCACCGCCAGAACGTTTTTGTTCTTCGGCATTACTTAAAGCTCGAATGTATCCGTAGTTATCGTCCGTCCAAACGAGCGTTATATCATCAGGAACTTGAAGGCCATTTTTATATAAATCCAGCACTTCTTTGTAAACGGTGAAGGCTTGTGGTATTTTTTCAATGTTTGGATTGATATGCTTTTTGAGCAAACCTCGTTGGTCTGAAATAATTCCGTCTAATAGCGAGACAGCTTCATCTTTACTTTTCACACCTTCCATACCGCTATCATGAACACCGCGCATGCCCATGGTGTAAATAGCATCGATATTTTTTGCTTCCTTTACTCGGGTTTCCCAATACTTGTACACATGGTCTTTGTTGGTTTTGTAATTAAAACTTCCAAATTTATTTTTATCCCATTCGTCTACATTGTTACGTAGCATAGGTTCTGCATGGGAGGTGCCAATAACTATGTTATATAAGCTTGCCATTTTAGCATTGTTTGGATAATAAAAAAATGCTTTGGTACTTGGATGCATAGCGGGCCAAATGGTATTGGCATTTAGGCGTAATAAAAGTTCAAATATTTTGGAGTATGTTTTAGGTCCAATATCGCCTGTTTCGGGTTCAAAAGTTTTGGCTGCCCATGGTTGCAAACCCCAATCTTCGTCATTTAAAAAAATGCCACGATAAGTGACTGAAGGCGGATTGCTATAATAGTCTGGTTGGTTTAAAATGAGTTCGTTACTTTGTTTGACAGGCACATCAGCCCACCAATACCATGGTGAAACGCCTATTTTTTTTGATATATTAAAAACGCCATAGGCTGTACCACGTGGATTGGTGCCTGCAATAATAAAGGCGTTTTTTATTTTTCTGTTTGGATTTGAAATGGTTTTATAGAGATAGCTTTCCCATTGGTTTTCAAATCCTGCCTTTAGTTCTTTTTTATTTATAAAGGAAGCAATAAGTTTGGAATTAATAGTTCCAATAACAATTACGTTACCTTTTGCTTGTTTTATGCTTGTAACAACTTCGGGTTTGTAATTGGTGACTTTAAAAATATCATCTGCTAGTAAATAAGCCGATATAGAATCTAAAGGGTTTCCATTTTTTTCATATAAAATAACGGCTTTAGTGTTTTGTGAATAAATCTCGAAATCGAGCGTTTTAATTGTGTTGGTTTTTTCTACAGACGTATTATTCGGCATTGATTTGTAACCAAAAAATAATGTACAGGCAAATATTAAATATTTCATCTATTAATGCTTATTGTTTTTTAAAGGCTAAATATAATATTTAATTATCATTTGGTTTACAAATCTACCCGTTGGGGGAAGGCAGATTGTTACTGGGTGTTTTATAATTTACTGCATTCTATAAATTTCAGCTCCAGCTAATAGAAAACATCCTAAACCATAATCTTCAAAATCAGGAACTTTATCATAAGACAATGGTTGTCCATCTTTAGGTTCTTTTCCTGTAGATTGCAAGTAACCTAAAAAGCCATTTTTGTGTAAGGCTTCCTTAATCATGGCATTCCAAGCTTTTTCTATTACAGGCAAGTATTTGTTTTTATCTAAAATACCGTTGTTTACACCATAAGCCATGCCATAAACAAATAGGGCAGTACCCGAGGTTTCTTTACCACCATAATGGTTTGGGTCGTGCAAGCTTACGTTCCAAAAGCCATCTTTTCTTTGTATTGGCACTAAAGCTTCTGCCATCGATTTTAAATCGACAATATATTGTTTTCTGTGTGGAGCATCTTCAGGAATGATAGCCAATACTTTTGCCAATGCCGCAATTACCCAACCATTACCACGGCTCCAATAGGAATCTTCGCCATTAGGTTCTGTGTAAGGCGGGTCGAAATCGGCATCGCGCCACCACAACCCATCTTTTGGGTTAAAAAGTCCGTTATCACCATGCTTGTTTCTTGTGTACATGTACATGTCGTACATTTTCTCATAATAGCGATTATCGTTTTCTAACACACCCAATTTCGCAAACACAGGCATGCCCATTTGTATGGCATCAATCCATGACCAATCGTCTAACTGTGGGGTATTAAGCAACATGTTTATGCAAGACTTTGTGTTTTTAAGTTTCTTAGGATCTGGTTCTAAATTGTATAAATCTATATAGGTTTGAGCGGCACAATAATCGTCTGCATTGCGGTTGGCGTTACCGTTTCTAAAACCCCAATTGTGAAATTCAGACCACGCATAAGCATAATCATAATAGGCTTCTCTTGGGTAAATTTCATATAAAGCCATTAAACCTTCATAATACACCCCGCGCGTCCATATATTGCTTGGACGTTCTCTATTGGTTACTATGGTTTTGCCCACATCTGGCCATTTTTCCATAAAGTATTTGTTGGCTAATTCCATTTGTGCCAATACCTCTTTTTTATTAAAAGGCTGTTGGCCAAATGATATTTGAGCAATTAAGAAGCCCAGGCTTATAAATAAAAGTGATCTTTTCATCTGTTTATATTTATTATTTTAATTTGGTCATGCTTCGACTGCGCTCAGCACAGGCTTGGAACATCCATATATCATTCCCATATATATCGTGAAACCGTATATGGATGTTTTATTTTATATTGTTTAAATTTTATTCAGTTTCTTTTAAAGGCGTTATTGAAATGGGGCCCAGTAAACCAGAAGGCATGGGTTGCCATTTTGTAGCGTCAAACTTATTATAGTCTTTATCTACCATATTGATTTCATAGAAAATTTTCCATTCTTCACCTCTAAGTTCTTTGGCACGGATTCTATTGGCAGCAAGATTGGTAACCTGTACTTTTAATTCATTTTCCCCTTTTTTTAGTTGTCCTAAATTGATGCTGAAAGGTACAGACCAAAGATTTCCAATATAATTCCCGTTAAGCCAAACTTTAGCACTTTCCCTAACATCACCTAGATTTAATTTCCAATTGTCTGCCTCAACATTTGGCGCATTAAATTTCAAGGTGTAAAGTGCAGTGCCTGAGAAAGCTTCTGCCTCAGGGCTTAAAGTAGTCCAAGATTGTAACGTGTTTATTTTAGCCGATGGAGGCAATTCCGGTCCTCCTTTTTCAAAACTAATTTGCCAGTCACCTTTTAGTTCTATGGGATTTTCGCTGGCTTTAAAATAATTCCAATTTTGATAAGATTTAGTGTTTTCTGTTTTAAGAATAAACGATTGCCCGGGTTCTATACGAAGTTTTACTAAGGTAGCATTGGTTTCTTTTTTTACAAGGGCATTGCCATATTTTTTAGTTAAAGGGTCTAAAATGATGACTTCTTTGTTTTCTATGGCCAGTGGAATATAATCATCTATAATTTGGGATGTGTGATTAACTATATAGTATATTTTTTCACCATCAATAGCTCTTTTAATAAATTTCAACCCTGTTTTAACTAAAGTTTCTGGGTAAACCTTTGCCGTTTCTAAATCTTTAAACACGTTTGAAGTTAGGCTTAAAAGACCGCTGTTTTCTGAAATTACTTGTGATAATTTTGAGTTTTTCGCTTCGTAATTATAAAATCCTGGAACCGAATTTGGTAAGCCTTCAAAAATAATAGGTGCGCCCGACTTTTTTAATGCTATTAACTTTTCTAAAGTCGCCATTGGCATTTTTTCGCAATTAGGAATGACTAACGATTTGTAGTTGCCTCCCGGAAGCATAATCAGTCCGTCTTTAAAAGTTGCTTGTGCAATAAAATTATCGGAAATAAAATCGACGCCATAGCCGTTGTCCATTAACTTTTTTGTTGTGTTGTAAAATGGTGTATCGTGCAACCATTCATCTAAAGAGTGGATTTTAAATTGAAAAAATAAGTTTCCTCCTAAGTTTTTGCCCCAAGTATCATAAATAGGCCAATACAATAGGGTTTCATTGTCTGGTTTTCCCGATTGAAGCATCGATTGGCAGTTCGCTATATAAGAAAACAGTGAAGGCACATCTTCCCAAATGGTATTGGTAGGGTTAAAGTTAACCGATGCATAGAATTTCCATCCAGGCCATTCGGCTTGTTTTGGCGAGTAGGTAGAGCCATGTAAAAACACATGGTTTATACCGTTTAAAAATAAATCTTCAACTTCAGGTTTGCATTGGGACAATGCTGTTTTAAAATGGTCACGTAGCCAAGTAAATGTTTCTGATGAGGTTAAAGGTTTGCCCGAAATATGTGCTGCCGATGATGAAAACTTCAACATAACAGGATCGGCATCGCCTTCTCTAATATCTTCTTGTTCCCGTCTAAACCCTGGGATATCATAAGGCATGGAGCCAAAAGTTTCACATTCTGGAATATCGGCAGAAGCATATAAATCTATTAAATTCCCGGGCGACCCATGTGCTTGTAACTTTGTTTTAAAGTTTTTAAAATGTGCCCAATTTGTCCAAGGAATATCAAATTTGTTTAATAGTAAATCTGATATGGTTTCTCTATAATCGCTTTTTATTCTATTACCAATTTCGGTGTCTTCATTATCTAATAATTGTGGTAAATAGGGTCTTAAATCATAGCCACGGCGTGATTCAAATTCTCCAAAAAATAGCGGAGTAAAATCGGTGCCATACACTTCGTAACTGTCGTTAAAAATAGCGCGTAATCTACCTTCAAAACCTTTAAGTGCTTTGTTAAAAGGTTCGGTGTACGTGAATAATGCTTCAGATGAATAGTGGTCTAAGGTAAATCCACTTCCACCGGGAGCAGCACGTTTAACCTGTTGCCCTGTTTTACCAGCAAAAACGGCATAAATGGTGTAATTGGTATTTGTTGCTTTCCATTCTAAATGGTTTCCTTTTAAATTTGAGGTTAAATCTACATAGGATGAGTCGCTGCCATAGGCTAAAACATTTAGTAGTTGTGCGATATCTTTGTTTTTATCGTTTTGTGCAATAATTTCTTTATTGAAAGTTTCATCTTTTTTTACTTCATAAGTTTCAACCAATAATTTTGTTGCGGCATTATTAGCAGTAACTTGTGGACCACCATAAGGCCAGCCTGTACCTAAAACCATATCAACTTGCATGTCCAAACTATCGGCCACTGTAATGGTGTAATTTAGCATATCTACCCATTTTGGCGATAGGTAATCAATAAAATTGTCTTCTTGTCCTTTTACACCATAAATGGGCGTTATTTCTACACCACCAATACCGGCTTTATGAAAATCTATTAAACTCGATTTAATGTTGGGTTTATCTACGGCGCTACCCATCCACCACCAACGTGTCCAAGGTTTGTTTACATTGCTTTGTTCTGGCCAAGGCGATGCTTTGTCTTGGTCATTCACTTTACAGGTAAAAAAAGATATAAAGGCTAAAAATAGGAGTGCGTGTTTAAACTTAATTTTCATTTATTTAATGCTTTAGTATGTATTGGTTTTTAAAAATAAACTTTTCAAATGATTATAAATTTGAGTTGGTTTGAAATTTATAAGGAAGGTTTTTCAATGTCTACAGCATAAATTTGTGTGCTTCCTTCAAAATTGGCTCTAAAAATAATTTGTTTTCCATCTGGAGAAAAGTGAACGTTTGGTTCTAGATCATAATCGTGATTTTTCATGTTTGCCAATTTAGTTGAAACCAAACTGTCTCCTTTCGGTGTAAAATGGTAAAGCCACATGCCATCTTTAGCATGGGCCACCTGACCTTCATCGCCACCATCGCCAGCAAAGGTTTTTTGATCTGGTGATATATTGAAATGTATAGACCATTCGTCCCGTTTTAAGGCATATTTGGTTTCTTCTCCCGTATCTAAATGTTTTCCTGCTAAATAAAAGGTTTCACCTCTGGGAATTTGAAGGTCGAACCAAATGGTGTTTCCGTCAGGGCTAAAAAATTCATGACCCGCAATTTCTCTGTAAACGGTTCTTTTATGAATTAGTTCATTCTTTTTTGTTTTTATATGGATGTTCCAAATACGATCTACTTTATGCCAAGGTCCTTCATGGCAATACATTAATAAATCGGGGTCTGTTGGTGAAAATTGGATGTGGTTTAACCAAGCGTTTTCAGAATAAATTTTATTAAATTCCTTAGTATTCACATGGATGGTGATAAGGCTTCTTTTAAGCTTTGCTTCATAAATTTTGTCAAAATAATCCGATTTTTTAGGATTCTTTTTAAAAATATCGTTTTCTTCCTTGGTTATTAAAGCGCCACCCAATAAAGTTTCATCAGCGTTTAAACTGGTGACAGAACCAATAACATCGTTACTGAATTTGTAAATGAATTCAGTTTTATGGGTATCAATATGGGTTGCAAAAACACTGTCTTGTATCATATAAAACACTTTTCGTGTTTTTTTGCCAAGAATCTCACCTCTTTTATGGCCTTTTCTTGTGGTAATTTGGTCTATGTTTTTTGTTTTTAAATTGACTGAAAAAAACTGGTTGCCCGTTTCTGTGCTTCCAGAGAAAATCATTAAATCGCTGTTGCCGTCTTCCGATTTTAAAAATGGATTGTTATGGAAATAAAAACTACGGTTATCGCCAGCTCTATTTACCAATTTTTCTATTTTATGTCCGGTAGTAGAATCTATCCAAACTTTAGCTAACGAACTTGCTTTGCTTGTTTGCATTATAGGAATTTGAATGCTAGTTGTTTTAGCGTCTTTGGCTGCATCCGATTTGGTTAGTTTTCCTTTACAAGAGAAGCTTATCAAAATTAAGAATAGTAGGAGGGTTTTAATAGGTTTCATCTTTTTTATATTAGTATCAAAAGAGATACTTATTTAATTTTATTTCTATTGACACATTAAGCTTGTCGAAATACATCTTTTGAATGTCTTCGACAAGCTTAGACTGGTAGTTGTGTTATAATTGACTTTAAATTTTAATATAATCAACTACATCCAACAGGATATTTTAGTAAAAATATAACTTGCCACAATAAACTCTATCCTGTGGCATCCTGTTACCTGTTTAACAATTGTTATTCTGTTTTTGATAACTCACTAAAATTAACAACATGGTCATGAATGTGTTTTTCGCTTGTAATGGAATCTACAACGACATAGTTTAGAAAAATATTTTTTATAGGAAGTTCAGCTTGTCCTGTGATTTTTGATACGTATTCGGTTTTGGTAGCCCTTATGTTTTTTAAATAAACATGTTCTATGGGGGTTAGCTTACGTTCTATAGTAGGCACTAAGTCCCGCCATTGGTATAGCACATCGGTTTCTATACCTAGAACACCATTTTGTATGCTGCCTGCCTTAATATTTTCTACGTATATATTTTTTACATAGCCGCCACGACGCTCATTGGTTTTTATAAATACCAAGTGAAACATTTTAGCACCATCAACCACATTACAATTTTCAACAAACACATTCTCTATACCACCAGATAATTCGCTGCCTATGGCCAATAATTGGTGACCGTTTTTCATGGTACAATTTCTCATGACGATGTTTTTTGAAGGGGTGTTTAATCGCCAGGCATCTTGGTTTCTTCCAGATTTTACGGCAATGGCATCATCTCCTTGATCAAAAATACAATCTTCAATTAGGATGTTTTGACTCATCTCTGGGTCAACACCATCATTATTATGTCCATGAGCTTTCACTTTTACATTTTTAATAAGCATGTTTTTAGAAAGGTAAGGGTGAATGGTCCAAAACGGACTGTTTTCAATAGAAACACCTTCAAGTAAAATATTTTCACTGCGGTTAAATTGAATAAAGTGTGGGCGGAAGTTAGCAGAATCGTTAACCATTTGACGTTCTTCAACGGGTTTGTTATAAGATGCTAAGTAGTAAAGCCTTTTTAAGCTGTTCATATGTGATTTTGGGCGTGCAAACCATGTTTCCCAAATAGCCATTTTGGCTTTTAGCTTTCCTTCACCTGTAATAGCAATATTTTTACACTCATAGGCATATATTAGAGGTGAATAGTTGTAACATTCCATGCCTTCCCAAGTGGTGTGTACTGCCGGTAAATAGTCCTTAGGATTTTCAGAAAAAAGCAATATGGCATCTTTGTTTACATGTAGATTAACATGGCTTTTCAAATGAATTTTTTTAGTAAGCCATTCGCCCTTAGGAATTATAACGATGCCACCGCCAATTTTGTTTGCTTCATCAATGGCTTTTGAAATGGCATTAGATGTGAGTTCTTTGTCACCTTGAACCGCTCCAAAATCTGTAATTAAAAATTGCTTACAGTTGCTAAAGTCGGGTACCTTAATAGTGGGCATTTCAAAAGGTGCTTCAACTTGTATTTCTATTATTTTAATATGAGTATCTTCTTTTTTACATGAAAATATTATGGGGATTAAAATAAGTAGCAGTGTTTTAGTTATTTTCATAGATCCTTTAGTTAATGCTTTTAGCATTTAGTAAAAATAGAGCATGCATTAATTAATTCTATCCTGTGGCATCCTGTTTGGGCATATGGTTCAATTTTAATTCTAGTGTGAGTAGAACTTGGGAAATAAAAGCTGTACTTAAAAAAGGTGTGAGTTTTTAAGCAATTATGAATGATGCTTCAGATTGGAACGATGTCGTATATAATAACTAAAACATTAAAGAAAAGATATTATTTTAAAGATGGAGATTTTAGAATAAAATACCTTTTTATTTAAGTTGACTCATTTCTTTTTTAAAATCATAAAGTAAAAAAAGAATAGCATCAACCTTAGGGGTTAATTTATCTGCAAGGACTTTAAATGCCCTTGTCATGTGACCTTCAACAGTTTTTATGGATATGTTTAAATATTCAGATATTTCAATATGCGTTAAACCATCTTTTTTATTAAGTATAAAAATCTCTCTACATTTAGGAGGCAAGTTCATGATTTCTTCATTTACCAGTTGAGTTAATTCATCTAAATTTTCATAATCATTTTCAACTACCAAATCAAGAGCTTCTAAATACTTTTTCTCTAAATAAATTACGGGTTTATTTTTTCTAAATTGATCTATAAACTGATTGTAAACCGATTTGTAAACGTAATTTTTAATAATAAAATGAGAATTAATGTTTTTTCTATTTACCCAAATTTTCACAAACACATTTTGAACAATATCTTCAGCTTTACCTTTGTCGTGAGTTAATGTAAAAGCATAGCGACATAAATTTTTATAATAGGTATCCATTAAGAAATCGTAAGCTTTTGTATTGCCTAGATTTAATTGTTTTGCTAACGTAATATTTTCAGTAAAATCCAATTTTTTATTGTAAATTTTTATTATATGTGCAAACAAATCTAAAAAAAATTATCATATAAATAGAGGGGTAAGAAAAATTATCACGTAATTAATAATAGAAACATGCAAAATGAAGAAGTCTAAGGCGCATAAAATAATAGTTAAATTCCTTGATAAGGAAGCAGCGTCACATGAATTAAACAAATTAAATAATTGGTTAAAAAATAAAAAAAACCAAACTGATTTTAATCGTTTTGTAAAGGCAGAATATTTAACAATAGCAAGTATGAGCGATTATGATTTGCAAGAAGCAAAAAAAAATATATACAAAAAACTTGAAAAAGTTAAGAAAACACATAGAATAGCCATTTACAAAAGAATTGCTGTCGCAGCTTCTTTTGTGCTACTATTTACATTGGGTTTAATAGAAATTAATAAAAAGGAAAAAGGTGTTATACAAACTGAAACCATAGAAATTGGTTCCAGCAAAGCCATTCTTACCTTGGAAAATGGCAATCAGGTCAGTCTTGAAAAAGGAAAATCCTATACCAATGGAAAAGTTAATAGTAATGGGGAAGAACTCTTGTATGTTGCAACGTCTCAAACTAAAGACAATCAGGATGTGCCTTCATATAATTGTTTAGCTATTCCAAGAGGTGGGAAATTTTTTATTAGGCTTGTTGATGGCACAAAAGTATGGTTGAATTCTGAGTCTAAAATAAAATATCCAACAAGATTCATTAAAGGAGAAACACGTATGGTTGAACTATTATATGGTGAAGCATATTTTGAAGTGTCTCCAAGTACAAAACATAATGGTGATGCTTTTAAAGTAATTACTAAAACTCAAGAAATTAATGTATTAGGAACGGAATTTAATATAAAGGCTTACAATAACGAAGATGAAATTGCCACGACATTAGTAAATGGCAGTGTTGAAATTAATAATGGAAAGATAAAAAAGACTATAAAACCTAATCAACAATCGGTAATTAATAGTAAAAACCCTGATTTAATAAAAATATTAGAAATAGACGCTGCACAAGAAACCTCATGGGTAAAAGGGATTTTTTCTTTTAATGAAGAAACCTTAGAAGAAATGATGCAGGTTTTATCTCGTTGGTACAATGTTGATGTTGTTTTTGAAACAGCAGAACGAAAAAGTTATGTGTTTACAGGCGTATTGGAACGCACCAAATCCATTAATGATGTTTTAAAACTTATTGAGGGTACAAGCGATGATGATATAGAATTTGAGATTAACCAAAAAATAATTATAATAAAATAAAAAAGGAAAAGGCTACACGTTCGAAGGTAATAGCCTTATTCCAAGTCGATTAATCAATTAAAACTAAGTTTAACTAAAACCAAGACAAAATTATGAAAATTAATTTTATTAGGGAGATATCCTATAAAAAGGATTTACTCCTAAAAGCTATTATGAGAACATTTATCTTCTTATGTTGTACAATTTCATTCGCCTTTGGGTCTAAAGAGGCATTTTCGCAGAACACTGAAATTATAATCGATTCAGATGTCACCTTAAATGTCAAACAACTATTTAAGCTCATAAAGGAACAAACCGATTACAAGTTTGTTTACCGGCATGATTTAATAAAGAAGGCACCCGAATTATCGTTAAAAAAAGGAGTTATTAAAGCAGGTGAATTATTAAATAAATTTTTAGATCCCATAGATTTCACCTTCGAATTTACTAAAAATCAAACCGTCATTGTAAAAAGAAAACCGCGTGGTTTGGATTCTAATTCCAAAATGGTTCCTCAAATGCAAATTACAGGTAATGTAAAAGATATTAACAACATGCCATTGCCAGGAGTAAATATTATAGTTAAAAACACTAGTAACGGAACTCAAACAGATTTTGATGGTAATTTTACAATCCGAGCTAACACAGGAGATATTTTAGTGTTTTCTTATATTGGAATGAAAACTACTGAAATTATAGTAGGTTCTAAATCTACTTATAATATAATTATGGAAGAAGATGCAGCAGAATTAGAAGCTGTTGTAGTTGTTGGTTATGGAACTCAAAAGAAGTCCGACGTAACTGGAGCGCTTGTTAGCGTAAGTGCTGAAGACTTAACGTCTCGACCTGTTAATAATGCTATTGAGGCTATGCAAGGTAAAGCAGCCGGTGTAGATATTTCTTCAAACGAAAGACCGGGTCAAGTTGGAAGCATTACCATTCGTGGTGTACGTTCTTTATCTGCTTCAAATTCACCTTTATACGTATTAGATGGTATTCCTTTAATTACTGGTGGCATTGAGAATATAAATCCACAGGATATCGAATCAATCGATATTCTTAAAGATGCATCGGCAACTGCCATATACGGCTCTCGTGGTGCTAATGGTGTTGTAATTGTTACCACTAAAAAAGGTAAAACAGGCAAATACACATTAAGCTATAACACATTGGTTTCAACTGAGAAAATTCGTGAATTTGCTCCTATGTTTAATGCTGGTGAATACATAGAATACCGTCGTTGGGCAAAACATTACCAAAACCCAACATTAGTTCCACGAGGCGATCAGCCAACCCAAGCTAATGATGCTGCCATATTCACTGGTGATGAAACCGCTTTTGACAACATTTTAAAAGGATGGGCAAGTGGTACTTGGGATGGATCTCAACTTACAACTACGGACTGGACTGATTTTGTAACGCAAACAGGTATAACCACACAACATACTTTAAGTGCTAGTGGTGGTTCTGAAAAAATGAAAGCCTATGGTTCTTTTGGTTACACAGATAATAAAGGTGTAATAAAAGGACAAAGCTATGAGCGTTACAATGGAAATTTAAGTATTGACATAACTCCTACCGAATGGTTTTCATTTGGGGGTAATCTTAATACCTCTTATAGTACCCAAGAGTATGGTCAATCTACAGCGGGGAATAATGGTGTTTCTGTTCGTGGTGGTTTATACGATAGCGCTCGAGAGGTTTTCCAATATACACTACCATATGATTCTGATGGCAATAGAATAGAATTCCCAGGTGGAGATATTGCTGTAAAAACTATTATTGATGAATATAAGTATTCTCAAGACCAACGTGTAACCCTACGTGCTTTTGGTAGTTTTTATGCACAACTTGATTTTGGAGCTTTCACGCCTGCCTTAGAAGGTCTAAGGTTTAGAACAAATTTTGGTCCAGATATTGAGACATATCGTAACGGAACTTTTCTTGATGCTTTATCTGTTGTTAGAACAGGGTCTAGTTATGCCTCTTTAGAAAAAAGACAGCGTTTATCCTACACTTTAGATAATTTATTGTATTACAACAAAACTATAGATAAACATGATTTTGGTGTAACCTTATTACAGAGTCAAACACAGTTTAAAGAAGAATTTAGTCTCATGAGTGCAAACAATATTCCATTTCCAAGTCAAAAATGGAATGCTTTAAGTTCATCAAATGTTTCTCTAAGTAACTGGGATTCCAATATAATTGAGAGACAATTACTATCCTATATGGCACGTTTAAACTATGGTTTTGATGAAAAATATTTAATAACATTATCAGGGCGTTACGATGGTGCTTCTCAATTAGCTGAAGGCAATAAATGGGCATTTTTTCCAAGTGCTGCTTTAGGATGGCGTTTAGATAAAGAAGAATTTTTGGCTAATTCTAGTTGGATAAACCAATTAAAACTTCGTTTGGGTGTTGGTGTTACTGGTAACTCAGCCATCGATCCATATGCAACAAAGAATGCTTTATCTCCTTTATTCTATGCAATTGGCAATACACCAACTGCTGGTGTGCAAAATGCCATAACGGATATAGACGGAACAGATTATACGCTATTAGCCAATAACGAATTAGGTTGGGAAAAAACCACCCAATACAATATTGGTTTAGATTTTTCATTATTAAAATCGAGAATTTCTGGAGGTCTTGATATTTATGCCTCTAAAACAACTGATTTATTACTTCTAAAGGCAATTCCAACAGTCACTGGGTACGATGCTACTTATGCAAATGTTGGTGAAACAAAAAGCAACGGTATAGACTTAACAATAAACACCATGAATGTAAGAAATGATAATTTTCAATGGGCTACCGATATTAGTGCTTCATATCAGCAAAATGAAATTGTTGAATTGTCGAATGGCAAAGAAGATGATATTAACAATGAGTGGTTTATAGGGGAATCCCAAGATGTAATTTATGGATTTGCATCTAATGGCATTTGGAAAGAATCAGACGCTGCTGAAATGGCTCTATTTAACGCCAATGGCCACACATTTACTCCTGGGAATGCGCGTCCAGTAGATCAAAATGGCGATTATAAAATTGACAATAATAACGACCGAGTTGTTATAGGTAGTGAAATACCTAAATATATCGTTGGTTTAACTAATACGTTTACATATAAAGGTTTAGAATTATCAATATTTTTATATGGTAGGTTAGGCTATACCTATAATACTGGTGGTGAAGGTTTAGTTGGAAGATATAATTCAAGGAAAGTTAATTATTATACAGAAGTTAACACAAATTCCGATTACCAAAAACCAATATATTCAGCAGGTAATGGTGATCAATATTTTCAAACACTAGGCTATAGAAGTGGTTCGTTTATGAAAATTAGAAATATTTCTTTAGGGTACAATCTTCCTGAAAATGTTACAAGTACTTTAGGGCTTTCTAGACTACGTTTTTATGCGCAAGCAACCAATCCAGGCATGCTGTTCTCTAAAGTAGATTGGATTGATTTAGATGTAAGAAGATCTTCGTCTAACAGAGGTTTTGCATTTGGAATGAATGTGGAATTCTAATTAAAGGTAAATTCAAAATAATTCAAAAAGAATAAGATATATGAAAAATTTAAAAAAATATAGCACTTACCTTTTTACTGCATTAGCATTAATTGGTAGTGTAACTTCTTGTACCAAGGATAGTTTTCTTGATGAAGATCTAACGACTCAAAGGAATTCTGAATACTATAAAACAGAAGAAGGCATTCAATCATTAGCAGTAGGAGCCTATTTTCAAGTATTAGCCTCTCCTTTTCCATCTGAACAACAATTTGCTACCACAAATTACGGTACCGATGAATTTCATGTGGGTGGCGACGATACAAATAGCCCATGGAACAATTATGATAGTAGATTTAATTCAATTGTAGTTACTACTAGGACTCAAGCTGCTGAAGCTTGGGATAATTTTTATATTGGTATTGGATTGGCGAATCAACTCATTGAATCTGCAACTAATATTGAATCTACAAATCCAGAAATAAAGAATGTGGCTTTAGGCGAAGGTTATTTTTTCAGAGCTTATAATTATTTAAAATTAGTAAGACAATATGGAGGTGTGCCATTAAAACTAACAGTTAGCACTACTGTAGAATTGGAATTTACCCGCGCAAGTGCCGAAGAAGTATTGGCTCAAGTTATAGACGACTTTACCCAAGCATACAACTTGCTAGATAACTCAGGCGTTCACCCTCATAAAATAACAAAAGATGCCGCTGCTCATTATTTAGCAAAAGCCTATTTAACACGTGCAAGTGAAATTAATGATTCATGGAACTCGGCTACAAAAACAGCCGATTTACAACAAGTAGTATCATTAGCTGACCAAGTAATTGCTAATCACCCATTGGCTAGTAATTACCAAGAACTATGGGATTACACAGAACCAGATGGTGCTAATGAATATTTACCAGAGTTAATTTTATCGGCTTCTTTTGGTCGTGATCAAGCACTAGCTACTAGTAACTTTAGTACAGTGCCATTTACTGCCCGTTATGATGATTTATCTATGATGAAACGTGATCTAACAGGAATGCGCCCTTATAGCCGCTTAGCTGCAACATATTTCACTTATGATGTTTTTGATCATATAAATGATTCACGATTTTGGAAAACATTTAGAACAAAGCATCGTGTAAATAGAGGTGGCACTTTTGATGGCATTAATTATACTCCTGGTGTAGATTTAGGCATTATGTATGTAATTAATTCTCCTACCGATAATCGTTTTGCATTAACAAAAAACAACAATAATCCTAATATTTTATACAATGGAAAAACGATTCCTCACGTATATGTGGCTTATGCAGCTGATGGTGTTGGATTATTAAAGGATGTTAGATTTCCTTCATTGACTAAACATTTTGACGCAGCAAGATTAGCTATCAATGACAATAGGGGGTTCCGAGACGAAATTTTAGCTCGCTCTGCCGATACATATTTAATGGCAGCAGAAGCAAAAGTTCGTTTAGCAGCTTTAGGTTCTGGCTCTTATGCTGATGCTCTAAGTTATATTAACCCAGTTCGTAATCGTGCTACCTATAAAAGTGGAGAGGACCGTTCGTACTACACCGATGGTGCAGCAGCTTATGTAACTTCAGAATTTATCCAACCATTTGCAGATAACTCATTTATGAATGAAAATTCATATTACGAATCTAATAATATCCCTATAGTAACAGCTGCTACAGACTTAACAATTACTAGTACAACAAGTTTGCCAGCTGAAGATGAAGCTATAATCGCCGAATTAGGTTATACTAGCGAGTACGATCGTATGCTATGTTTGATCTTAAATGAGCGTACTAGAGAACTTTGTGGTGAATGGCACCGTTGGGAAGATTTAAGTCGCACAAAAACATTAGTGGCTAGAGCTAGGGCTTATAATCCTGAAGCGGCTCCAAATATTCAAGATTATCATAATTTAAGACCTATTCCTCAAACATTCCTTGATGGCGTTTATACAGAAGGTCGACCACTAAATGCTAGTGAAAAAGCAGCAATGCAAAATCCTGGTTATTAAAATAATAGTTTGTTTAAGTTTAGTTAGGTTGTTAAAGCGTTATGGTATTTTTTCCATAGCGCTTTTTTTGTAAAATTTATCATGGCACAGTATAGCACAGGATGCCCTTAAAGCAGCCATTATATATATTTGATATTAATTGTTTAAAAATGGGTGTCTTAAGATTATCTGGATTAAAATTCATTAAAACATTTAACATAAAAAGGTATTATGAAGTATTTAAACACAACTATAAAAAATGTCATCTTTTGTTTTTTATTAACAACAATCCATGCTAATGCTCAGGTTAATGATGCAACAGCACCATTACACGCGCTTCAAGCGGATTATCCAACACCTTATATAGTTCCTCAAAAGGAGACTATAAAGAAGGTTCTGGATAGGGTTTATAACTATCTAGAAGAAAACAGTGCTAGTAAAATTATCAATGCTACGACTAAAAATGGAATTACAGATTATAAAAAAAAGGATGTAGATATTACTTTTGAGCCTGGAGCTTTTAGGCTTACAAGTTATGAATGGGGGGTAACCTATGCGGGAATGTTATTAGCATCTAAAGCTACTGGTGAAGCATATTATGCAGATTATTCAAACAAGCGAATAAAATTAATAACAGATATAGCCGAAAATTATCCAGCAAAAAATATTAAAGATCCAGATATGCTTAAAACACTGCATCCAGAAGCATTGGATTTTGCTGGTGCACTTTGCGCAGCATTTATAAAAGCTAAACAAGATGGTTTAAATGCAAATGTAGATCCGTTAGTCAATAATTATATTGACTTTATTAGCAATAAACAATTCAGATTAAAAGATGGTACTTTAGCTAGAAACAGACCACAAGACAATACTTTATGGCTTGATGATATGTTTATGAGTGTGCCTGCACTTGCCCAAATGGGTAAATATACAGGAGATGTGACATATTTTGATGATGCTGTAAAACAAGTAGATCAGTTTTCAAAAAGAATGTTTAACCATGAAAAAGGGATCTATATGCATGGTTGGGTTCAATCCATGGAAGTTCATCCTCAATTTCACTGGGCGCGTGCAAATGGATGGGCAGTTATGGCAATGGTAGAACTATTGGAAGTATTACCAAAAGACCATCAAGGCTATTCAGAAGTTTTGTCTCAATTACAGGCTCACATAGCAGGTTTAGTTAAATACCAAGACGGAACAGGGTTTTGGCATCAACTTTTAGATAGAAATGATACCTATCTTGAAACTTCAGCAACAGCGATATATACTTACTCCATTGCGAGAGCTATTAATAGGGGGTATATTGATAAAATGGCATACGCTCCTGGGGTATTACTTGGGTGGAACGCTGTGGCATCAAAGGTAAATGATAAAGGACAAGTTGAAGGAACTTGTGTGGGGACAGGTATGGCATTTGATCCGGCTTTTTATTATTACAGACCTATTAATGTTTTCGCAGCTCATGGTTATGGACCTGTTCTACTAGCTGGAGCAGAAGTTATTTTGTTATTAAAAGGTAATGAGTTTGAAATGAATGACAGTTCATTACAACTAAAAGTAAAAAAGTAATCCAATATTAGTTTTATGATGAAGTACAAACGGTTTCTGATTATATTTTTGCCAATGCTTTGTTTTTGTAATTTGTTTTCCTGCAAAGAGCTTCCAAAAGGAATAACAAAACAAAAACCGCTAAACATTTTAGTAATAATAGCCGACGATGCCGGTTGGAACGATGTGGGTTATAATGGTTCTGAAATCAATACCCCTACTATTGATTGGCTAGCAAATAATGGTGTACAACTTAATAGGTTTTATGCAAACCCAACCTGTTCGCCTTCGCGCGTCTCCCTATTAACGGGCATGCCGGCAAGCAGAATAGGTATTGTGGCGCCCATTAGTGATAAAAGCAATAAAACCTTGCCTGATTCTACAGTCACACTTCCACAAGCATTAAAAAAGCACAATTATCAAAATGCGTTATTCGGAAAATGGCATTTAGGGCTCAATATTTCTAACGGACCAAACGCATTTGGTTTCGATTATTCGTATGGATTTCTTCATGGGCAAATAGACCAATACACACACAGATATAAAAATGGTGATGCCAGTTGGTATAGAAACGATACCATGATCGAAGAAGAAGGGCATACCACAGATTTGGTAACTAATGAAGCTATTACTTGGTTAACAAAAAAGCGGGATACTACTAAAAACTTCTATATTCAATTAGCATATAGCGCACCGCACTTTCCTTTACAAGAAGAAGATAAGTGGAAAGCCCCTTATCTAAATTCCATAACAGATAGTTCGAGGAGAGATTATGCAGCAGCTATGTCACACATGGACCATAGTATTGGTTTGGTTTTAGAAACCTTAAAGCAGCAAAATTTAGAAGACAACACTTTAGTTATATTTATAAGTGATAATGGCGCTATGGAAAATTGGTATCCCTTGAATCAATATGATGGTAAATTTGAGCCAAACCCAGTATTGGGCAGTAATTTCCCGTTACGCGATTGGAAAACCTCAAACTACGAAGGTGCTATTCGAGTGCCGGCCATTATGTATTGGAAAAACCATTTAGAACCACAAACCAATGCCAACTTTATGTCTATTAGCGATGTTATGCCTACCATACTTTCGTTAATTGGTCAAAATATTCCGAAGGGTGTAGAAGGTGTTAATGTGTGGCCATCCATTCAAGATTCAGAAACAAAAACAACACACGATATTTATGTACGCGGTCATATTCAAGAAAGTTTAATACATAAACCTTGGAAAATTATAAGATCTCGAAATAAAGATGATTCACCTGCGTCATATGAACTGTTCAATATAGAAATTGATCCCGAAGAAAAAGATAATATCATTAGTAAAGATATTGCCGTTACTTCAAAAATGAAGTTATTATTAGATAAACAATTTGCGAAAGATGATAAAACGGTGAATAAGGCATTAGAATAATACTAATACCATTTCAAAATTTAAATGGTGTAAACACAACGCTAAATATTAATTGGAACCGCCACGAACTTAACATTTTACAAAATCCCGGTACAGGGATAGATGATGCCGTTATAGGAGAGCATCCCGACGTTGTTGTTAATGGAGATAAAGCCTATGTTTTTTACTTTACCCACCAAGAAAGATTACCGGAAAACAAAGGAAAAGAACTTACCAAACACGACGAAGTTCTATTCAAGTAGCCGAATTGGAATACGTAAATGGTGAAATTTTTGTAATAGAAATAATCCTGTATATATTAACCTCAAACGAACAGAATAATGAGTAATACAAAAAGAAACGCTTTTAAAATGAAACTAAAACCAGGTTTTGAAGCTGAATATAAAAAGCGTCATGATGACATTTGGCCCGAATTATCGGAACTACTTTCAGAAACTGGTATTCAGGACTATAGTATTTTTTTAGATGAAGAAACCTTAACACTTTTTGCGGTTCAAAAAATAAGTAAAGATTTTGATGAAGCCTACTTGCCCAACCATCCTATAGTAAAAAAGTGGTGGGCATATATGGCAGATATTATGGATACTAACCCAGACAATTCACCAGTTTCCAAACCATTAAAAGAGGTTTTTCATTTAGATTGATTTTTGTTCTTTGTAAGAAATACCATTTAATGATTTATTATTGTTCAATATAAATATAGCCTCTTAAACCTATTTCCTTTGCTTTTTTAAGAGTTTCAGCAATAGTTAAAGCTGTAAAAGTGGCACCTTCTAAATTAGTATGTGTATGGTCTTGAGGAAAGAATGCTTTTACTTTTTCTTTTCCTAAAGCTTCATATCTTTTGGCAACAAGATCGCTTACGTCTATAAAAAATGCGTCTTCGGCAATGGCAACCTCCTTTGCCCATTTTACATAGGTTTCAGTTCTTCGCTCAACTTTGTCATTCGGCCATTCATTGCGAGGTGTTAAACTTAAAATAATTGGAATAGCACCTTTTTCTCTTGTTTCTTGAATCATTTTTTTTAGGTACCAACCATAAGTATGCACGGTTTCAGTAATACTACTATCTCTAACAATAGTTTGTGTTTCGTCACCAATGCCTTTTAAAGAACCACGGTATTTGGCTTTGTCAATATTTCCTGCGTCGTTATGTCCAAACTGAATGAATACAAAATCACCTGATTGAAATTCTTTTTTAGCAGCCTCCCATAATCCTTCAAAATTAAAGGTCCTAGTGCTTCGACCCCCTCTTGCTTTATTAATAACATTTACTTGAGTAGTGTCGCAAAATTGAGGAAAAGGCACGCCCCAACCGATGGTGTTTGGATTGTCGCTACTTGCCATGGTAGAATCGCCTATTAAAAAAATATTTTTCTTTCTGGGAAGTTCTGTTTGCGGATTTGAAGCTATATGATTTTTGAGCGAATTAGTTGTTTCCTTTAGTTCATCAATAATAATGGAGGCCGCCATAAGTGCGCCTCTTGCTGATGTATGTGTGTGGTCGCGTTTGTAAAAATAGGTTCCTGTAACTTTTTCTTCTCCAAACTTTTCTAATTTGGAAGCCATCTTATCATTTAGATCAATAAAAGTAACGTTGTTTCTTTCAGCTATTTGTTTTGCCCATAATCCATAGGAGGTGTTGTTTCTTGATACCTTGCCTTCTTTCCAATCGTTTCTAGGTATTGGTGACATTATTATAGGAATGGCACCTTTTGATTTTGCGTCTTTTACAATTTTTTCAAGATACCAACCATAGCTGTACACTATTTCATGCTTTTTGGTAATCATATTATCAATTTCTTCGGTTTCATCGCCGATACCTTTGATGGTCCCTCTGGCTCTAAGGGTATCGTTTATTGGACCATTATCGTTATGTCCGAATTGAATTAAAACATAATCGCCTGCTTTTAGTTTGTTGTTTACGGCGTCCCACAAGCCTAGGTTTTGATAGGTTCTGCTACTGGTGCCACCTAAGGCATGATTTTTAACGGATACTTTTGTTGAATCTAAAAACTGACCAATAAAATCGCCCCAACCCCAAAGCCCACCAGAACCATCACCACGTCCGTTTTTCACGGTTGAATCGCCCACGGTGTACACTGTTGGTTTGGTGTTTTGTGCTGTGATGCAACTTGTAAATAAAAAGGTTGAACATAAAAAGGTTAAAAGCTGTAATGTTTTCATTTGTATAAATTGTAATTATTTTTAAAAGGTCAGATGGAAACCAAAGGCTCACGAATTCCATCTTCCAATATTTATGTTATGAGTAATCCCCTTGTTTATCATCGGTTGGTATGTTAAATGTGGTTTATTGGGATTTTATAATAAAATTTAATTAATTGTCTCTAAAGTCAAACCATAATGTCATTGGGATACCATCATCGCCACTTTTAATTCGAATATTGGTAGGTTGGCTCTCTGGTCCTTGATGTTCTAAAGGTTTAAAAGATCGCATGGCCGGTATTTCATACATGAATGATATGTTGCCTTCTGGAAATTCGGGTTGTGGATGCGAGCCAGGGAAGCCGTTTTTAGGCAAATCTGGCGTAAATAATCTTAAAAACAATTTATCATTTTCACTAAAAAATTTAATATTGCCTTGTTCTGTTTTAAGATTGGCGCCTATCAAATTGGCATGATAGCCTTTAAACTCAGGATACACTAAATTTTCAAAACTTTCTCCTGTTATCGTATTGTTATAGTCTTTCTCCCAAAGACCGAAGGTGGTGCCTTTTATTCTGTTTTTCCAAACATGGTAAGGGCCATTTCCAAACCATTTCATGCTTTTTACGCCTACTTCTGGATAATCAAACGTGATACCAAGTTTACTGATTTTATCTTCAAAAGCAGCCCCATCAAAGCCATCGTTTCTGCCAGCATCTTTTAATATAATCATTTCCATTTTTAGTCTTCCATCGTTAAATAAGGTCCATTTTATAGAATGAATACCACCAAAATAGTTAAAGAAGCATACGGCACCGTCTTTGGTTTGTTCTATGGAAACGTTTTCTACTTTAGCTTTCATACCAATAGGTTTCGGACCATTGACAAAAGGCACATTCCCTTGATTGTTTTCAATACTTATAATTTCGCCAGTTTTAGCGTTTAAATTGACACGTAGTTTTTCGCTAGATAAAAGAATAGTGTCTTCTGATTTAGTAGCAGTGGCGGTTTTTACTGAAGCTTCTTTGGCCATTAACTTGTTGGCAAAATAGGGAGCGCGGTGAATTGGCCATGACCAAGTGTAGATTTCTCTACCATGTTTATCATGCGCAGTAATTTCTAAATAGTCACCATCAAAAAAGTTGCTGGGAACTTCAAAATGCATGTTTCTGGTTTCACCCGGTTCAACACTTTCAATATGAATGGTGTTTGAAGCAATAACTTCCGTTTCATCATTGGTGTAAAGCACGTTGCTAGCTGCTTTTAAAACACGGTATTCTAATTTACATTCGTTTAGATTGGTATAGATATATTCGTTTGTAATTAGGAAACTACCATCAAACTTTGATGTGATTAGTTTGGGTTCAAATTGAATGGGTGACCACACTTCTTTTACAGTATAGAAGCTACCTTCTTTTTCTCTGTGAGGACCTAAAACCCCATCGGCAGCAAGCGATCCTTTTGAGTCGTATTTTTGTTCGCCAGTCCAATCGGTTCGTAATACGGCTTCATCTAACATCGCCCATATAAAACCACCTGCAAAAAGCGGACTTTCTTTATAGCGTTTCCAAAAATCTTCTAAACCGGCGCCAATACCATTATCGTAAGTACCGTGCATAAATTCGGTTGGAAAGAATACGTTTTCACCATTATTAAAACGGTGCATACCTGTTAAATAGGTAGGGTAATGGTGGGTGTCCCAATCATTAAAATCAGCCCAAGGATGAATAACAATTCGTTTTTGTGGGTCGTATTCATGAAAAACGTGATCGATATCGTAATTCCAGCCACCTTCATTACCATGGTTCCAAATAATTACAGATGGGTGGTTTACATCACGCTGAACGGTTTCTTTAATTAATTTTGTACCTGTTTTGGTATCGTAGCCATTTTGCCAACCAGCCAATTCATTTAATACGAATAAGCCTAAGGAATCACAAACTTCTAAAAAATGGCTGTCAGCTGGGTAATGAAATCGAACGGCATTCATATTCATGTCCTTTAACAAATTAACATCTAAAATGCTAATTTGCTTATCAGTACTTCTACCAGATTCTGGCCAAATAGTATGGCGGTTGATGCCTTTCATGATAATTTTTTTACCATTTACATAAATGCCATCTTTCTTAAGAAACTCAAGTGTTCTAAAACCAATTTTTGTTTTATAGGTGTGAAGTATGTTGTTTTTGGTTTTTAAAGTTAAAGTTAGGGTATACAAATTTGGGGACTCAGGATCCCAAGTATTAACATCGTTCCATTTGGCATGTATGGTTTGGGAATTTTCCTTTTGATTTAAAGGAATGCTCATCGTAGGATATGTTTTGTTATCACCAACAGGTGTGATGCTAGCTTCGATACTGGCATTTTTAGGTAGGTTTACAAGGTTTAAATCGGCAGTAAGTGAACCGTCCATTTTTGCGTCAACAGCAACATGTTCTATGTACGATTTAGGCGAAACCTCTAACCAAACGGGACGGTAGATGCCTCCAAACAACCACCAATCGGTTTTTCGTTCAGCATTATTAACGGTATTGTTACTTGAATGTTTAGACACATGGACTTCTAATAGGTTTTCAGCACAGTAATTTACTAAGGAGGTGATATCAAACTTAAATTCATAAAATCCACCTTGATGCGTTTCGCCCGCCGATTTACCGTTTATTTTCACATCGGTATCCGTCATAGCGCCACCAAAAACAATGGTGATATTTTTTCCTTTATAACTTGCAGGAATATTGAATTTGTGTTTGTAAAATCCTTCTTCTTTACTGGGTTCTTTTTCATTTAACTCTTTATACCATCTGCCATAGGTATAAGTTCCAAAACCCTGTAGCTCCCAGTTTGATGGGACATTTATGGTACTCCAAACCTTGCTGTTATTGCCATCGGTACACATAAAATCCCATTTTACGGGGTTTTTGAAATCTTTACCCGATAAGTATATTTTTTGAGTTTCTTGTGCAGAAATATTCAAAGAAATAAGAAAAGCAAAAAATGCAATAAGCTTATTGATGTATGTTATTTTGTGTATCATAATTTTTTAGTTTCCGTCTGGTTTTATGTTTTCGAATCGTGTGCTCATTGGTAAAGTCCAATCGCTAAAATTGTCGGGTTTTTTAGGATTGTAGTTTGGTAAATCTGGTTTTATATATTTAGCAATATCTAACTTTAAATCTTTAATGCTTTGTACAATACATTTAGCAATTTCATTTGCTCCAAAACTATTAAAGTGTGTGTTGTCTTCTAGTTTTTCTGTTTGCCTCGGAAATGTGTTGGCGGGATATTGTACAAAAGCTTTTCTAGAGGGTTCATCGCCCCAACTTTCATACATATCTGTTGTCATTTTAGTAACATCTATTAAAGGTACTTGCAAATCTATTGCCACTTTTCGCATAGCATCTGGAAAATCGCCATGAGTTGGTTTTAAAGAGCCGTCATCATTAAAAGCTCTGCGTTGTGTTGGTGTAACTAATATAGGGATGCCGCCTTTTTCTCTAAACTTGGAAATGAATTCTTTTAAAGAGTTTTTATATAAGCCCCAAGCACCATTGCCTTCGCCTTTTATTTTTTCATCGTTATGTCCAAATTCTATAAAAACATAATCGTTTGGCTTCATAAGTGTTAATATTTTGTCCAAGCGTTTTGCACCTTTAAACGAACTTAGTGTAGCGCCCGATTCAGCATAATTGGCTATGACAACTTCATTTGAAAAATAATTGGTGATAAATTGCCCCCAAGATGCCCATGGTTCTAAATCTTGGTCGGTTACAGTAGAATCACCAGCTAAAAACAGGGTTTTTACATTGGTGGCTAGCGATATGTTTATGCTCTGAACGACCGCAGTTCCTGAGAACTCTAAGGTTAGTTTGTCATCCCAATTTAATTGATTTTTATCTCGGTCTTTAACTTTAATGTATTCTGTATCATTAATTTTTGGAGACCTAACATTTACTGTAAACGCATGCTGCTCAGTATGGTTCTTATCTAAAGTTATTTCTTTTAGCATTAATCTTCTAGATTCTGCTTTTACAGTGGTTTTTGAACACTTTTTACCTCCTAAAACCACATCTATTTTGTAATTGCCTTCGGGAAGTTTTACCGAGAAGTATATGCTTTTTTTACTGGTAATGAAGTTTTTTTTGAATTTTATGTTTTTGGCAGATTGAAAATCGAAACCGTAACCCAACGTGCTATCATACACGAGTGGTTTAGTTATGGAAATGGCATTATTTTCGTTTGATTTCGTACCAAAATCAAAACGTTTGTTTAGCTTGTTTTGTGCAGTTGCATTAAAAAAGATACTGTATAAAAGCAGAAAAAAATAAGGTTTTAGGTGTTTCATTCATTAAATTTTTCACTAAAGTATCTTCAAAAAAAAAAAGATCCATCCTGTACTATGATGTACCATGATAAATCTTTGAAAAGTCAAAAAGAGTTCTTGATAAAAAAGTGTGCTTAAAAGTTAAACAGAGTTGCGTTTTATATATTCAAAAACATTTTTAACTTTTTCCCTTTTATTATTTAAAACCAAATAGGCAGCAGTTTCTCCCATCGCTTTAAAATGGGTACTTACTACGTTTATACCTAAAAGGTCTTTTAAAGGTGTGTCATTATAAGAGATAATGCCTATGTCTTTTCCTAGTTTTAGGTTTTTGGCACGTACCTGCCTTACTAAATTAACCAAATCGTTTTCTTCTATAATGATATAGGTATCCTTGCTATCTAAATCCATATCATCATAAATTTCATTTAAAATTTCAAAATCGAAGTTATATTTTGAACAAAATTTTCTAAAGCCATGAACAATTCTAAGTGGGTAAGGATAAACGGATTTTAGGGGGTAAACCAAAACTAATTTGTCATATTTTTTAAGCTTCTTTAAGCCTTTTTTTAGAGCATCGTAAATATCTTCTTGAAAATCTTGATATACCGCACCATAATTTCCCTTAATTTCTAGGTTGTTATTATCTATAATGATTAATTTGTCTTTCGGGACTTTTTCAATCATATCTTTTGCCATATTGGTGATGCTTATATGATTTAAATCGTCTGTTTTAAAATGAGGCATAATCACGTAATAATCAAAAGCTCCAAGACTTTTTTCTAAAGTTCTGGCAAAAAGGGATTCTTCACAGTGATACACAGATAGGGTTACATGACCATTTATACCTATACTGTTAACAAACGAATTATAAATCATCATTTTATAAGAACTTAGCTTGTTAATCATGAAGAAGATTTGAATTTTGGATATCAAATCGGTTTTAGCAGTGTAATACCCTTTTCCTTTAACGGAAATAATGACTTTTTGCTCTTTAAGTTGTTTGTATGCTTTTTCAACGGTATCTCTAGAAAGGTAGCAAGATTCGCTTAACTCATTTATAGAAGGTATTTTTTCTCCAATTTTCAACTTTCCCTTTGAAATATCGTTAATTATTGAATCTACAATTTGCTTGTATTTTGGAACACGAGAAGATTCATTAATTTTTATATCTATTAATTGGGACATAAACCGAGACCGTTTTGTTGATTGTGTATTTAAAAAGTGAACTTAGCAAAATTAACATAAAATTGTTACCATAAACAGTATTCCAATCAATATTTTTAGATGGTTGCTAAGTTCTTATTGTGAAATCTCATGTATGTACAGGATACGTTCTCTTTTTCATTATCATAAATTTACCTTTCATTATTATAAATTTATATATGAAACACCCATGGGAATTGCATTCACACACGAGGATGATTGTTAAGGGTGTTGCATCTGACAATTAAAAACCAATAAAAATAAACAGATGAAAAGAGTCGAATGGTTTTCTGTTCTAATAATTATTTTTTCAATGCTGTCGTGCAAACAATATGTGACGCCCGATGAAAAAAAAGCGGTATTAAATAATTCATTTAAGCCAGATTGGGTAGATAAAGTAGGAGCAAACACATTTAGTATTAGCAATAAAACTTATTTCGTAAACGATTTTGGCGCCATTAACGATGGTAAAACATTAAATACGGAGGCCATTCAAAAAACCATTGATGCCTGTGCAAAAAATGGTGGAGGTACAGTGACGTTTAATCCAGGAGAATATCTAACGGGTTCTGTTTTTATAAAAGAAGGGATTAAGTTTTTAGTGCCAAAAGATGTAAAAATTAAGGGGAGTGAAAGCATTAAAGACTATAAAGAAATCGATACCCGTGTAGCAGGTATTGAAATGGTATGGCCTGCAGCTTTAATAAATATTATTGACCAAAAGAATGTGATTATTGAAGGTGAAGGTATTATTGATGGGCAAGGTAAGGTGTTTTGGGATTATTATTGGGATTTAAGAAGAAACGATTACGAACCCAGAGGATTACGTTGGATAGTAGATTATGACGCCAAACGCCCACGAACTATTTTGGTTTCCAATTCAAAGAATGTTTTTGTTAAAGATTTAAATGTGCAACGTGCTGGTTTCTGGACGGTTCAAGTACTGTATTCAGAATATATTACAGTTGATGGTTTAAAGATCAAGAATAATATTGGCGGCCACGGACCAAGTACCGATGGTATAGATATCGATTCATCTAAATGGATATTGGTGCAAAATTGTGATATAGATTGTAACGACGATAATTTTTGCTTGAAAGCAGGCAGGGATTGGGACGGGCAACGGGTTAACAAACCAACCGAGTATGTGGTGATAAAAGACTGTATAGCAAGACAAGGTGCAGGGTTGTTTACTTTGGGAAGCGAAACATCGGGAAGTATTCGTCATGTTTACGTTTCCAACATTCAAGGTTTAGGTACTAAAAACGGATTGAATATTAAATCGGCAACCAATAGAGGAGGTACGGTTGAAGATATTTATATGGAAAACATCACCATGGAAAAGGTGGGTACTTTTATGCAAGTAGGGATGAACTGGAACCCTAATTACAGTTACTCAAAATTGCCTGACGGATTTAATAAAGATTCCATTCCAGAACATTGGAAAAAAATGCTTCAAAAGGTGGAACCGGAATCAAAAGGAATTCCAACATTTAGAAATATCAGCCTCAACAATATTCATATAAAAGGTGCCAAAACTGCTATCAATGTTAATGGAATAGCGCGTTCCATAATTAGCAATATTACGTTAAATAATGTGTATATTGAAGCAGAAAAAGCAGGACAAATAAGTTATAGTGCCCATTGGAAACTTAATAATGTAAAAATATCTGCAAAAGATGGTTCTAAAGTATCTTTAGAAAACACAACTGAAATTGATTTTCCAGAATCAATATATCAATCAGAATAATAATTAGGTTAACATATTAAAGTAAAAGTGATGAACCATCCATGCTAAAGACAGCTTTAACACAAAGAAACATGATTATGGATACACCATCTGACCATTAAAAAACAATAAATATAATCAGATGAAAAAACTAATAAATAGAAGCTTAGTCATAATAATTGTTACGGGATTCTTAGCATCATGCAAAACAGAAAAACAAGAGCAAACACCTATAGCGTTAACAAACGGTTCTGGTATAAAGTTAACAGATAAAGCTGTTTCAATAAAAAGAAACCAACTCAAAATTACAGATAGTAATAATACATATCCTTTACTAGTTTCGGGAACAGATACCATTCCATCGCAATTGAACGATACAGATGGGGATGGTCATTGGGACGAACTGTTTTTTGTTGCTAATTTTTCTTCAAATGAAAAAAAAACAATGCAACTAAAATGGGTTAGTACACAACCTAATTATGTGGTAAGGACTAGCGCCCGTTTCGGAAAGCGCTCAGCTATTGATAGTCCTGTAAAGCCAGCAACAGAGGAGGTTTTAACTTCAAATGAATTACCAAAAAGTTTGGGCTATCAACGCTATCAAACCGATGGGCCTTCATGGGAAAACGATAAAGTAGGCTTTAGACATTATTTGGACGGCAGAAATGCCAAAGACCTTTTTGGTAAAAAAATAAGCGACATATCTCCCGAAACGGTTGGTATAAACTCGAAAGGAGAAGTAGAAGACAATTACCATGTGATGGAATCTTGGGGGCGTGATATTTTAGCTGTTGGAAATTCAGTGGGATTAGGTGGATATGCATTAATCTCCAATAACGAATTAATGCGTTTGGGCGTTACGGTTAACGATTCTATTAATAATATTGAAAAAACCACATTTAAAATAGAAGCCGAAGGTGCTGTAAAATCGGTTTTAATTTATGATTACCAAAACTGGAAACCAAACAATAATAGAACCTATGCTGTTAAAGAAAAAACAACCATTTGGCCTGGCATGTATGGCTACAAAAATACCGTGGCAGTTTCAGGACTTCAAGGTGATGAAAATTTAGCAGTAGGCTTGGTAAACATTCATAACGACAATCCATTATCTGTTATTGATGAAAACGAAAAATTTATTGTGCTATACACGCACGATAAACAAACTTATGATAAAGGTTGGTGGCTTGGTATGGCATTAATTCTTCCAAAAGACAGCTATGTAGGTTACACCGAAGCACCAGAAACAGGAAATTTAACCAACACCTTTTTAGCGAAGCTTAAAATTACAGATAACGAACCAATAAGTTATTATGCTGTTGGTTGTTGGGAGCTTAGTGACGCTAATTTTATAGATAAAACTTATTTTGAAACGTATTTAAAACAATTAACGAATCAATTATCTGCGGAAATAAAAATTGAAATAGGAACCTCAAACTAAACCGATTAAAGCATTAAATGAATTTATTGAAGAATTTTATAAAATCCATTGGTCTATTTTTTTTTATTGGAGCAACATGGCAAGTCGCTGCACAGGAAATAACTACTTCAAATACTGAAATAAGAAAAATTCATTACGCGCCTGAAGGCGAAAGTTTCATTTTAAAAAACGGCTCAAGAAAATTTAATCGTGCCTTATACGGAACCCATACTGGATTTAGAGTGGAAACTGGCGATTTGCCGGAATTCGCACTTTATATGCCTGGTATGGGCGGAAATTTTAAATTGGGCATTGTTACAAAAACGATTAGTAAGTGGCTTACGGAAAGCGACTCTATTCATACAACGTATATTCCGGGAACGATGCTTTATGAAATTAGAGACTCGCTACTTCAAAATGGGGTGATTAAAATACAAGTTGTTGCCCATGCCGAAAATGAAGCAATGATTTTAAAGGTTGAAACCGAAAATATTCCTGAAAATATCGAATTAATTTGGGTATATGGTGGGGCAAGTGGTAAAAAATTTAGTCGTGATGGTGATGTTGGTGCCGATCCGGAATCTGTATTTTATTTGCAACCAGAATATTGTGTGAATAACCAATATACACTTCAAAAGGATGGCTTTGTGTTGTATTTTGGTTCAGAAAATAACAAACAAAAAACAGGAAATAATAGAAATATCATAGGCTATTTTCCAAAGTCGGAAACAAAACTTGTTGAGGTCAATCCTGAAAAAAATCCAATAGAATTATTTCAATCCAAAGTAAAGACCTTACCCGTAGTTATTGGTAAAATCAATTTAAATTCTAAAGACAAACTACTTTGGAAATTAGAAAGCAATGATGCTGTAAACGCTATAAGTCAGATTCAAATAGAAAATGAATTCAACCAAGCTTTACAAAAAGTAAAACAATTGCGTTCTAGGGTGACCTTAAAAACGCCCGATGCTTATATCAATACCTTAGGCGGCGCATTAGCGGTAGCTGGTGATGCTATTTGGGAATCTCCAGCTTATTTGCACGGTGCCATCGCTTGGCGTATGCATTTAAACGCCTGGCGTGGTGCGTATGTGGCAAACCCTTTAGGTTGGCACGATAGAGCCAAAGCCCATTTTGAAAGTTATGGCAATTCTCAAGTATTAGAACCAGAAATGGGTCCTGTTGTTTTAGATAGTTCCCGAAACTTTGCCAGACAAAAAGAGGTTTTGGGCACCGCCATGTTTAGTCGTGGGTATATTAGTCGACGCCCTAATAACAATACCATTGCCCATCATTATGATATGAACTCTGTGTTTATAAACCAATTGCTTCGGGGTTATCAATGGACAGGCGATTTAGAATTTATGCAAAAGATGTGGCCGGTTGTAAAACGTCACATCGCTTGGGAAAAAAGGAATTTTGATGCCGATAACGACGGACTTTACGATGCCTATGCAACCATCTGGGCAAGCGATGCATTACAATATAGTGGTGGCGGTGTTACTTATGCATCGGCCTATAATTATAGTTGTAATCTGTTAGCGGCAAGTATTGCCACTTTATTAAATGAAAACCCAAAGCCTTATTTAGATGAAGCCAAACAAATCAAATCGGCTATAGAGACTAAATTATGGGTTGCGGAAAAAGGTGTTTTTGCTGAGTATAAAGATTTATTAGGAAACCAATTAGTGCACGATAATCCAGGGATTTGGACCATCTATCACGCTTTAGACGAACAGGTTGGAAACACGTTTCAATCCTATCAATCATTACGATATATAGATACTGAGATTCCACATATTCCCGTAAAAGCAGAAGGCTTACCACAAATTAATTTGGCATTAATTTCCACTACCAATTGGCAACCCTATACGTGGTCTGTTAACAACGTAGCATTAGCCGAAAATTTGCATACCGCTTTGGCATATTGGCAAGGAGGTAGAAGTGAAGAAGCCTTTAAATTATGGGAAAGCGCTTTGGTCGAAAGCATGTACTTGGGGGCTTCACCAGGCGGATTTCAGCAGTTATCGTATTACGATGCCATTCGTGGCGATTTGTACCGAGATTTTGCCGACCCTATAGGTATGGCTGCCCGCAGTTTGGTAGAAGGTTTGTTTGGTATTCAGCCTAACGCTATTGAAAATACCTTGGTTATAAAACCAGGATTCCCTAAAGATTGGAAGGAGGCTTCATTGGATATTCCCGATATTTCTATCGCTTTCGCGGAAAAAGAAAACATGTTAAAATATATAATCAATTCTAGATTTGAAAAGGAAATGGCACTTCATTTTTCTTTAGATGTTTTAAATGAAGGGATTGAATACATTAAAATAAATGGCGAAAACGTTTCATGGAAATTTGATGAAACGGCCATTGGTAACCCAAAGGTTGTTGTTGAAAGCCCATATCAAAAGCACTATGCCATCGAAATAAAGTTAAAAGAAGAAAAGCTTGAACAACCCAAGTTTGAGTTTGAAGGGTATCAAAACAAAAAACTTCAATTTAAAACTTCAAAAGCCGAAATTATTAAAGTTTATGACCCACAATCAGCTATTTCAAATATTGATAAACAAGTACGTCAAGTAAATTTTACTATAAAAGCCAAAGAAGGTAACAAAACCTTTTTTGTTCAATTGAAACAAAACGACCTATTTTGGTGGCAACCCATTCATTTAAATGTAAAACCTGAAGAAAATAAATTTGAAAAATTCCAGAATTGGGATGAAAAATGGCCTTCAAACACCACGTTTGAAAAGATTTCCTTAGAAACTATTTTCAACAGTAAAGTAACCAATATTTTTGAAGAAAAGTATTTAAGTCCGCGACCCACATCCCCAACCTTGCAGCTACCGACACAAGGTATTGGTAATTGGTGCTATCCTTACATAAAACCAATCATTGTGGATTCTGGGTTAAGAGAAAAAGCAGGTAAGAACAACACCATTATAACACCACAAAATATTCCTTTTGCCACACCATCTAGCACAGATAAAAATAATATTGCTTTTGTATCGCAATGGGATAATTTTCCAAAATCAATTGAAATCCCACTTTTTGGAAAAGCCTCTCATGCCTATTTCATGATGGCTGGAACCACAAATCCTATGCAAAGCAGATTTGTTAATGGTGTCGTTGAGGTTACTTATACGGATGGAACGATGGATGCCTTAGAATTAAAAAATCCTGAAAATTGGTGGCCCATAGAGCAAGATTATTTTATTGATGGTTTAGCATTTACAACCGATGCACCAAAACCACCAAGAGTATATTTAAAATCGGGAGTCATTACCAGAGATTTTAAAGATTTTGAACCTATGAAAGGATTTACGGACTTTGGTATAAATGGTGGAGCAGCTACCATATTGGATTTGCCGTTAAACCCAAACAAAACCTTGAAAAATATCCAATTAAAAGCGGTTGCTAATGAAGTGGTCATTGGATTGATGAGTGTCACATTAGTAAGAAATTAGTCTAAATAATACCCCGAAGGCTCTGCCTTGGGGTTCCCATTCACCTCTCCTTTGGAGAGGTCAGAACTGCCCGAAAAGGCAGTTATGGGTGAGGTAAAACAAAAGCAAGCGTAAAAATAAGATTCTTAACTGTTAAAATAATATATTATGAACCATATTAAACCAAAAGGAACAAACCTTCATTCTAAGCAAACCTTATTATTAACGATATTGTTATCATTTTGTCCAATAGTTATTTTAACGTCTCAAACGCTAAATATTAAAAATGACAGGTTTTGGGATACTAAAAGCGGAGAGCCTATCTATAGTCAGGGCGGAGGGATTTTTAAATTTGTAGATTCTAATACAAATCTTGAAAAATACTACTGGTATGGTGTTCATTATAAAGAAGCAGAACTTTATCGAAACGATCCGTCTATAACACAACCTCATGCTAATTTTGTGTCTGTAACTTGTTATACTTCCACAGATTTAGTAAACTGGGAATCTGAAAAACCTGTTCTAACCAAAGAAGAAGTTGATCAAAATTTCAGTCGTACAGGGTGGATGGGACGATTAGGGGTTGCCTATATAAGCGAGTTGAAAAAATATGCTATGTTTATTCAACACAATAATGAGGTTTTAATAACAGTTTCAGACAGTCCAACAGGACCATTTAAGTGGCATCAAAGAATAAGTATGGAAAGTATGATTGGCACTTCAAACACGGGTGACCAAACGGTTTTTACAGATGAAGACACGGGTATTTCATATCTTGTTTACTCTTACGGAAAAGGGCGTCATAAAATTTATATCTCTGAAATTGGTGTTAAAGATGGCATGGTAAATCTATTGGATTGCACACAAGTTTTTAAAGGGGCTGGTCGAGAAGGAAACTGTATGTTTAAATATAAAGGCAAATATTACCTGTTTGCATCAAACCTGTATGGTTGGGATTCGTCTTATGCCTATTATCTTGTGGCTGATGATATTAGAGGGCCTTATTTACCGGAAAATAAAATGCTAATCACACCTGGTTCTATGGATGACTATGCCCATGTTACACAAACAGGTTTTTTTACCACACTTAAAACAAATAACCAAGAGTTAGTTATCTATTGTGGAGATAGATGGGCGAATTTTGCAGGAAATGGTTTAGGTTACAACCAATGGTGCCCAATAACTTTCGAGGCTGATGTGCCTTACTTCAATTCATTACATTCGTGGAATTTTGATATCTCTACAGGAAATTGGGATGTGGCAGCTGATAATAACTATGTTAAAAACGGGAGTTTCGAAGCGGATCGTAGACATGTTCCAAGTCCAGTAAAACCAATACAAGAGCAGTTGAAGGGGTGGTTTACAAAAATATATGAAGGGAATGTCATCGTGGTTGGCTCTGATGAATCTCCTGTTCTAAACTATTTTAATACGGAAGAAGACAGAAAACATGTTATAGGCGAAAAAAGCTTGAATATTTCTGATGTTATCAAGTTTAAAAGGAAAATTTACCAAACGATTGAATCCAGTCCGTTTGTAAAATTGGAAGAAGGGTCTTATAAACTATCAGCTAAAATTAAGAACACGAATGGATTTAGTAAACTGAACATGTATGCGGAAAGTGGAGGCCAGATAAAGTTTTTAAATGTCATTGAACAAAATACGTCATGGACACCTATAGAAATAGATGATATATATGTGTCGAATGGAAAAGTTGACATTGGTTTTATGGTTGAAGGAATTGCGAATGCTGCATGCCAGATTGATGATGTTGCCTTTGTTAAGAGCACAAAATAATCCGTTGGGTGAAATTAATAAAATTTAATTTATAACGAATTTTGATTATAATTTAAAGTCAATTTAGTACTTAAGTGTCAGTCTGAGCCTGTCGAAGACACTAGAAGATGCATTTCGACAAGCTCAATGTGACAATTTATATAAAAATTAGTATTGATAAAGCAATTACACCCAACGGGTTAAAATAGTCTAAAACACTTCAATGATTGGCAACATGAGTAAATTTTTTAAAATCGTAAATAATATATAACTAATTAACGCTGTTTAATAATGAAAAAATCAAACGTCCTTATATTTTTAATATTACTTTTTACAAGTCTTTTTACTTGTAAAGAGAAAGATTCTGAACCAGAAAAAATTGATAGAAAAGCAGTCGTAACAAGGCATCATGTGAAAATTTCAGCAATTGATACACTTGGATCTTTAAATGTTGGCAACGGGAAGTTTGCTTTTACGGTCGATGTTACTGGGCTACAATCGTTTCCCGAATTTTATGAAAAAGGAGTACCCTTAGGAACCCAATCCGAATGGGGGTGGCATACGTCTCCAAATCCAGAAAATTATGAGTTTAAAGAAACATTAAAAGCCTATAATTTTAATGGGAACGACCATAGTTTGTATGCTATTCAGAATAGAGAAGATAAAAGAAGAAATGATGCTGCCGATTATTTTCGGGCAAATCCGCACCGTCTTCAGTTAGGAAATGTTGGGTTAGAAATTATTAAGATTGATGGAACTGTTGCTAAACCAGAAGATATAAAAGACATCAATCAAGAATTAAACCTTTGGACAGGTAAAATTGAAAGTAACTTTACTGTTGAGAGTGTTCCTGTAAAAGTAATAACTTATGGTGATGCTAACAAGGATGCCATTGCGGCAAAAGTAGAATCACCATTATTAAAGGAAAATCGTATCAAATTAAAATTCAGATTTCCATATCCAACCAATCAGTTTGATGATAGAGGTGTTAACTATACGAGTAGTGAATTGCACCAAACAACCGTCAATAAACAAACAGGAAAAGCATTTGTTTTCAACAGAACTTTAGATAATGACCGCTATTTTGTAAAAGCTAGTTTAAACACAGAAGCTTCCGTAACAAAAGTTGAGGAGCATTATTTTACCATCCAACCCAATACAGCAGACAGTTTTGAAATTGCTGTAGTCTTTTCACAAGCTAATAATAATGACGTGATTGCTTTTAATACAGTTGAGACCAATAGTATAAACGCTTGGGAAAAATTTTGGCAATCGGGTGCAGCGGTCGATTTTTCAGAATGCACAGACCCTAGAGCTTTTGAAATAGAAAGACGTGTCGTGTTGTCACAATATTTAACACGTTCGCAATGTGCAGGCAATTATCCAGTTCAAGAAACAGGGTTGACTTATAATAGTTGGTATGGTAAACCACATATGGAAATGTATTGGTGGCACAGTGCACATTATCCTTTGTGGGGACGAACCGATTTATTAGAAAGCAGTATGGGTTGGTATTTTGATGCGTATGATAAAGCAAAACTAATAGCCGAAAGACAAGGCTATAAAGGTGTGCGTTGGCAAAAAATGACCGATCATAATGCCGATGAAGCCCCATCGAACGTCGGGTCGTTTTTAATTTGGCAGCAACCACATGTTATCTATCTAGCGGAGTTAATTTATCGTAATAATCCATCAAAAGAGCATTTAGAAAAGTATCAAAAACTCATTTTTTCAACTGCTGATTTTATGGCATCTTATCCAAATTATGATGCTGAAAACGACCGATATATTTTAGGGAAAGGTGTTATTCCAGCGCAAGAATGTTTTGATAAATTAGAAACATATAATCCGCCTTTCGAATTGGCTTATTGGAAATGGGCATTACAAGTAGCACAACAATGGCGTGAACGATTGGGGTTACAACCAGAAGCTGAATGGCAAAAAATTATAGATAAACTATCGCCAATGGCACAAAAAGATGGTGTGTATCTAGCGGCAGAAAGTGTGCCTAACTCGTATTCACCAACAAGTGAGCACACCATAGACCATCCAGCGGTTTTAGGAGCTATGAGTATGTTGCCACATAATAATTTTGTTGATGTTTCAGTCATGAACAAAACGTTTGATATTGTTGATGAGGTTTGGACTTGGAACCATACATGGGGTTGGGATTTCCCATTAGAGGCCATGACGGCCACACGACTTAATCGACCAGAAGATGCTGTAAAAGCACTTTTAAGGGATGAAATAACCAATACCTATTTACCAAGCGGGCATAATTACCAAACACCAAGACTTACATTGTATCTGCCAGGTAATGGAGGCATTCTTTCTGCTGTGGCACTTATGTGTGCAGGTTACGATGGCAATACTATTGAAAATCCAGGGTTTCCTAAAGATGGTAAATGGGATGTGAAATGGGAAGGGCTAAAACCCATGCCTTAAAAAGCCGCGCAATTTATTTTATAGTAGATAAAGTGTTATTATCTTACTTTTTATGTTAATTAATTAAAGCAATTCTGTTTTTTAACGAAATAATTTTTGTAAATAAATAAATTTGTATAATATTGTGCAATCGATTACCCTTGTGCTGTGAGGTTGAATTTAAAATGAAGTAAAAAAAATTGTATGAAAAAAATTAAAGGATTAATAGTGTTGGTTTTTTTATTGGGACTATATGGATGTAGTAGTGATGACCCTGCTGATGAAACCTCAAAAAACATTCTTGTTAACAATATTGTAGTTAATGGGAGTAATATTACCGATGGAAATGCTAAACAGTTCTCTGTTGCAGTACTTCCAAGTAATGCTACTGATAGAACAGTCACTTGGAGTGTGTCGGATGAATCTGTAGCGGTTATCTCAAGTTCTGGACTTTTAACACCTATGGATAACGGAACGGTAACGGTAACAGCAACAGCAAATGATGCGTCTGGAATTTCAGCAGAAAAAGTCATTACAATATCTGGCGTAACAGGGCCACCGGTTTTTGTTGAAAGTATTTCTATTACCGGAACAGATATAACTGATGGACAACCCCAACAATTATCTGTAGAGGTTTTACCTGCTAATGCCAATAACAAAGCAGTTACTTGGGCAGTTTCAGATGCACTATATGCTTCCATATCGAATACTGGATTGTTAACTCCTAAACTTAATGGGACAATAACAGTAACAGCAACAGCTACCGATGGTAGTGGGAAGGTAGGCCAACTTCAAATAAACATATCTGGTGTAACGCCCGTTTATGCGACTACTTTAAAAGCTGAAAATATGTTGTTATGGCAACGTAGCAATGGTGGATGGCCAAAAGAACCTCACAATGATTTTTCTGGGTATGATCGTGTGCAAACATCTTCTGAAATAACAAAGGCTAATAATGAAAAAAATAATACAGATACAACTACAGATAATGGCCATACAATAACAGAAATTAGATCTTTAATGAGTGCTTATAAAGCGACCCAAAACCCTGATTATTTAGCGGCAGCCATGAGAGGAATTGATTGGGTTCTTGAAGCACAATATGATAATGGTGGTTGGCCTCAATATTACCCGTTAAGAAATAACTATAGCCGTCATATTACCTATAATGATAATGCTATGGGAAATGTTATGAACTTAATGAGGGATATCTTTTTGAAGAGAAATAACATGGATTTAATAGATGCAAGCTATGTAGCTAAAGCACAAACAGCATTTGATAAAGGTATTCAAGTTATTTTGGACACTCAAGTTACTATTAACGGTGCAAAAACGGCATGGTGTGCTCAACATAATGCTATAACTTTATTACCAGCAGATGCAAGGGATTATGAATTGGCTTCAAATAGCGGTTCTGAATCTGTTGGTATAGTACGTTTATTAATGACTTTGGACAATCCATCATCTGAGGTAATTGATGCCGTTAATAAAGCAGTTGCTTGGTTTGAATCGGTTAAAATAGTTGGCTATAAATTACAAGATACAGGTAGTGATAAAGTATTGGTAGAATCTCCAGGAAATGTGATGTGGGCAAGGTTTTACACTTTAGATGATTATACAGGTCATACATATCAGGCATTATTTAATACATTTGAGCCTAATGAGCCATTTTTCTGTAGTAGAGTTGCAGATGCCGAGGGGGGTGGTCCAAGAAAAACCATTGCCGAAATATCACATGAAAGAAGAAATGGTTATGCATGGTACGGCAATTGGCCAGCCAGTTTAATAGGCTCTGAGTATAGTAGTTGGAAAACCAAACATGGTATTTAATAAGTATTTGAGTTAGTCAAAAAAAAAGGTACTTATGTTTATAAGTACCTTTTTTGTTTTGAAAGCAGTTTTTGTTTTCTTTATTCTAAAGCTTCCAAGGATAGCAAGAGTGAAAAATAGTTTCTAAAGTATATTTCTTAGCATCTTTATCACTTAATTGATGTGACCACTTGACTCTTTCTGTTGGATTAAAACCCTCACCTGTACATTTATATTCGGCAAAAAAGGCTGTTTTTTCATTTTCAACATTACCCCAGTTATGCCAACCTTCAGGAGCAATTTGTTTGGGTAAATCACATCTTACAAATACAGATTTAGCCCAATAGCGCCAAGGTCTTCCTAAATAGAGTTTGTTTACAGTTTCATCTGCAGTAATTTTACAGTCAAGAAATACAAAACCAAAGTCTTTACCTTTTGTGGTGTTAGGAGCTGTGATATATGAATTGGATTTGCAATGGATGGTACAGTCTTTAAAAACGGCAGTTGAAGGGCCAAAAATAAAGTCGGTGGTGCCTTCAATATAGCAGTTTTCAAAAAGTTGTCTTGAATATTCACCTCCTAAATAAATGGTGTCTTGATTTCCAAGAAATTTACAGTTTTTAAATACAGCTTTATCTGCATCAACATACAAAGCCAATGCCTGTCCAACAGTACCAGCCGAATTTTCAAAGGTTATATTTTCAGCTTTGAATCTGTTTCCCGATATCTTAACTGTATATGAATTGAATGTGCCTATGTGCTTCCCTCTACCTGAATAATCATTAAACGTTATAATGGTTTTATCGGTGCTTTCTCCTATAAAAGTAACATCGGTATTGTTTTCAGAGAGTTCAATTTTTTCTGTATAAACCCCATTTTTAATGTACAAAGTAATGGGAGCCAAAGGAAATACCCGCATGGCATCAATCGCATCTTGAATGTATTTGTAATCACCACTGCCGTCTTTGGCTACTACAAAATTGTATTTATACTTGTCAGAATTTGAGGTTTGAGCTAAAATTGATTGAGAAGCAAAAAGAAGAAGTATTATGAATTTTAATGATGCTATTTTCTTCATGAAATTTAAGGTTTAGGTATTAACTTTCTTCCTAGTGGTAGTTCATTTTTGATGTTTTATTTGGAGCTTTTGGGTTTAACGATATAATTAGCCAATTCTAATTTTTGGGCTCTAATGTCCCTAAGCACAATTTCAGCTATTTTTCTTGCTCCAAATTCATTAAAATGGGTATTGTCATTAAAACCATCAGGGAAACGAGGTAGTTCATTGGGTTCAAAAACCATATAAAGATTTCTGGAAAATTTTTCACCCATTTGTTCAACCAATTCATGGCTTTTGGTATTAAGATCAATCACAGGTACATGGTATTCTACGCCTAATTCAAGAACAGCATCGCAATATGCTTCATGTGATTTTATTAATGCGCCGTTTGCATTATATTTTCTTTGGGTAACAGGGGTTATTAAAATTATTTTTGCATTTTTCTCTCTTGTTTCAGTAATGTACTTACCCATGTATTTTTTGTAATCTTCAGGTGATGCATAACGGTTTGGATGACTTTTAGAATTAGCAGAATCGTTGTGTCCAAATTGAATTAGCACGTAATCGCCCGCTTTAAGCGAATCAACAATAGGTTGCCAACGGTTTTCATCAAGAAACGATTTTGTACTTCTGCCACCTTTGGCATGGTTTTCAATTTCTACTGTAGTAGCATCGAAAAAATTAGCAAAAGGCATGCCCCACCCCGCTTGTGGAAATCTACTGTCGTCATACAAACACATGGTGGAGTCGCCAACCAGATAAATTTTAGTTTTTTGGTTTTGCGAAAATGCAAACGTACTATATAGCATAATTGCTAAGTAAAAGGCGATGTTTTTTTGATTGTAAAAATTTTTATTTTTCATCTGTTTATGTTGAGGTTATAAGGTTATGAGTTGCAAAGCACCTCTTCTATCATCTTTCCTCTATTTATCCGTCAGATGTTACATCCATAACCATGCTTCTCCGTGTTAATCGTATTTTAGCAAGGATGTTTCATCTTTTAATACTTTATCTAAAAAGTTAACGGTATAATTAAGGGTTGTTTCAAACCAAGGATTTGCCATCCAAAAAGAATGTGGACTATCTGGAATGGTATGCACTTCGCTATAAATGTCGTATTTATTTAAAATGTCAATCATATCATCACGACCTGCATGAAAACGTGGTTGTGCACTATTTATAAAAAGAGTGGGCGGTGTATGTTTTCCAACATACTCTAATGGTGAAGCCTCTTTCCAATTTTTGAAATTTTCTTCTTTTTCACCATCAAGCCAAATACCAGCCATAGATGCTTTACCGCTTTTTGATTCTGCAGCAGCTTCTGGGTGAATAAATGATACAATACCATCTACATTTACATACGCTTGTACAGCATCAGATATTTTTGAATCTGGTTTATACAAAGATGCGTTTGGAGTTACGGCTAATAATCCGGCTAATTGTGCACCTGCCGAAGCACCTAATACTGCTATTTTATCTGGATTGATATGATACTTTTTTGAATGTTTTCGCATCCATCTGATAGCATCTTTTAAGTCTATCACGCCTGCTGGATATACCGCTTCAAACCCTAAGCGGTAAGAGGCTGTAATGGCAACATAGCCTTTTGAGGCAAGATGTTGCGCCATAATGCGTTGGTTTTCTTTACTACCCGTTAGCCAACCACCACCATGAATTAAAAGTACGGTTGGATACGTTTTTTTCCCTTTTTCTTTTGGTAAATAAGCGTCTAATTTTAAATTAGTTTCTTTAGTCTTTTTATAGGTTATATTTTCTTTAAACGTAATAGTTTTAGAGTCCAGTGGTTTAATAGGAGTAATGCTTGGATACTGTTTTTTTAAGCTTGTAAACGCACTTTCTATGGTATATGGTTTGTAATCTTCTTTTTTTTGTGAAAAAGCTAAACTTGCTATTAGCAAACATATTGATGTGATTTTTACGTTTACAGTCATTGATTTATTTTTTAATTTCACTGCTTAACTCTTGCAATCCCTCAAATACAAGTCTTGCAACTTCGGTAGCTCCTTTTGGTTGAAAATGTGTGTTGTCTTTTTGCCCTTTAGGGTATGCTTCGTACTTGCCTTTAGGTAGATTCATAAAGTAGTTATCGGTAACAAAATCTTGTCCTTTTTTGGTAAAGAAGTCTCGTGATTTTTTGTTTAAATCTATAAGCCTCACTTGTAATTCGGCTGCTACGTCTTTAGGAGCTTGGTCATAATCACCATGTACGTCATATAAAACACCATCTTTCCAAGGGTAGTTTCTGGCTACAGGTGTTAAAATAATGGGGATAGCTCCTTTTTCTCTGGTTTGGCTAACAAATAGTCTCAAAAACTCTTTGTAGCCTTCAATATCAACATAACGTTCTGTTTTCTCTTTTGCCGCATCATTATGACCGAATTGCATGATCACCATATCATCTTTTTTAAGGTTTTCATAAACAGAACGCCATCTGCCTTCTTGAAAAAAGGTGCGTGTACTGCGTCCGCCTCTGGCACGGTCATCAACTAAAACACTATCGGTTTTGATAAGATTTTTTACTTTGTTTAAACTATCAGAAACTAAAAAGGGTTGAAACACTTGCCCCCAGCCAGTCACAGGATACCTGGTTTTCATATAATCTTTTTCGGGATCGTAATCGCCTGTGTAATCGGCCATGGTGGAATCACCAATTAAATAGATGGTGGTGGTTTTTTGTTCTATGGCTTTAAATTCATAAACATCTCCCTTTTGCGTTTCAATATCATAAAGGTTATATTTTGGAAGATTTAAAGCTTCTACCTGCGCTTCTTTAGAAATCAAAGGGTCTTTTATTTGAGGAGTTTGGTAAAGCGGATTCCTATTTTTCCCAGAAGCTTTAGTGAGTTCCTTTCCATTTTTATCCAATAATATTTCGGTAGTTCTAATTCTTAAATTTCCACCTAAATCAGACTTTATTTTAAAGGTTTTTAGCTTGTTTTCGGACCAATCCAAATCAACTTCAAAACCACCTCTGGCTTTTAAGCCTTTTACCGAACCTTCTTTCCAAGTGTCTGGTAATGCTGGTAATAATTGTAAGGCTTCATCATGCGATTGTATGAGCATTTCGGCAATGCCAGCAGTACAACCAAAGTTGCCATCAATTTGAAAAGGAGGATGTGCATCGAATAAATTTGGATACGTGCCACCCGATTCTGTGCCATCTTCTACTAAAGTTAGCTGTGTTTTAATTAGCTTATACGCTCTATTTCCGTTAAGCATTCGTGCCCAAAAATTAACTTTCCAACCCATAGACCAACCTGTTGAAACATCACCTCTATATTCGAGGGTTTGTTCTGCGGCTTTAAATAAATCAGGGTTTTTAAAAGGCGAAATTTGTGCCGATGGATACAAGCCATAAAGATGTGAAACATGACGGTGTTTGTCATCTGTTTTATCCCAGTCTTCGATCCATTCCTGTAATTGGTTGTGCTTGCCTATTTGCATAGGTGGTAATCTTTTCTTCAATGTTTCAACAGAGTCTGCGAATTCTGCATCTATTTCTAATATGTTAGATGCATTAATAAAATTGCTAAACACATCAAAGACCAATTGGTTGTCCATAGTGGTTCCGTAAGTAACACCAACACTTCCTTTATATTTGTTTTCTGGCGACATTGAAGGTGCCACAACTAACCATTTGTTTTTAGGTTCTTCTTGAAGTACATCTGCATAAAATTGTGCAGTAGTTTTTAAAATGGGGTAGTATTTATTTAAAAAGGCTTTATCGCCTGTAAACAAATAATGTTGCCACAAATGCTGACTTAACCAAGCACCGCCCATAGGCCAAAGTCCGTAAAAACCACCATCAACAATGCCTGCAATGCGCCAAATGTCGGTATTATGATGTATGTTCCAACCACGTGCATGATACATGTTTTGAGCACTTAGTTTACCTGTTTCAGATAAAGCAACTAACATAGAAAATAGTGGTTGATGAAGTTCAGATAGGTTAGTAACTTCAGCAGGCCAATAATTCATCTCTGTATTGATGTTTACCGTGTATTTGCTATCCCAAGGTGGTGACAATTTATCGTTCCAAATACCTTGTAAGTTGGCTGGTTGCCCACCTGGTCTTGAGCTCGAAATAAGTAAATAGCGTCCAAATTGAAAGTAAAGCGATACTAACGATAAGTCTTCGGTAGTTACAAAGCTCTCTAAACGTTTATTGGTAGGTGAATCGTTATAAAGATTTTTTCCTAAATCTAAAGAGACTCGGTTAAATAAGAATTGGTAATCTTTTACATGAGCCGTTTTTAAATCATTAAAAGGTTTAGAACTGCTTTTTTGAAGAAATTCTTTGGCAATTTTATCAGCTGAATGGCTTAAATCTTTATAGTTTTTAAAGTTGGTCCCAATGCTTACAAACAAAATAACGTCGTCGGCATTTTTAATAGAGATGGTTTGGTTATTTTTGGAAAGTTTTCCGCCAATTAATTTAGGGTAAACCAAGGTAGTGAAATTGATTTTTCCTTTTTTGTTCTCATGGTCACCACCTGTGCCACTTAATTGAATCCATCCTTTTTTTGTCGAGATAGTATGGTTTATCTGTGGACTATCCATTGAAATTTCAAAACTCAAACTTTTAGGTTTATCGGCCGTAAGATGAATCACCATAACTTGATCCGGAAAAGACACAAAGTATTCACGTTTGTAGTGAATACCATTTTTGGTATAGCTAACCGTTGAAATCGCATTTTCAATATTTAATTCCCTTCTATAATCGGATGGATTGTTATGATTAGGAAAATGCAGATTTAAGTTCCCAACAGTTTGATAGGGCACACCATAATTGGTGTTTTTTGGAGTATCCTTAGGAAATACCTCAAGAGCCATTTTTTGAGCTTCTTCATGTTTGCCACTAAATAGCAATTCCCTAATCTTTTGAATGTCTTGGTAATAATCTTTTTGAATATTGTTTCCAGGTTCACCAGCCCAAACGGTTTCTTCATTTAACTGAATTTTATCATGTTCAGTGCCTCCAAAAAGCATGCCTCCAATACGACCGTTTCCTATAGGTAAAGCTTCATTCCAATTACTTGCAGCATGTTCATACCATAGTAAATTATTATTTTGTGCCTTGGAATAGGCGGTAGTTAAGATTAAAAAGAATAAGATTTTGTAATTTTTTAAACTGTTTTTCATCTATTTATATTTAGCTCCCTAACCCCGAAGGGGACTCATGCTGGTTCTAAGGGTTCTTTAATTCTTAATTCTGGTTATCGGTTAATTGTTAATCTTTACCTTGGTTAGACTTAACTCTTAACTCATAACTCTTCCGTCAGATGTTACATCCATAATCATGCCTCTGTGTGTTAAAAGTGTTTTTAATATGGATGGTTCATTTTGTTATTTCTATTTCTTTTAACCATTTTGAGCATAAATTTTTCCATTCGTCAGTTAAAGAAGATGCATTATAGATCCCAATGTTATGTTCCCCTTTTGGGAAAATATGAAGTGACCCTTTAACATCATGCTTTATCATTTCCTTATAAAACAAAAGGCTGTTCATAACATTTACAGCAGGGTCATTTTGTGCATGAAATAAAATTGTTGGTGGCGTATTTTCAGTAACATGAAATTCATTTGAGTATTCATGAATAGTTTCTGAAGTGGCATGATCCCCTAAAAGATTCTTAAGACTGCCTTTATGTGTGTATTCGCCTAAACTAATTACAGGAGATACTAAAATCATGAAATTTGGGGTAAATATTTGGTGGTCAACGGCATCATTGATTTTTGAAACATCCGTTTTATGGGTTGCTATAGTAGAAGCTAAATGTCCACCCGCCGAAGCTCCAAAAAGACCTACTTTATTTATATCTAGGTGCCATGTATCGGCATGATGGCGTATTAGTTTTAAGGCACGTTGGGCATCTTGTATAGGACCGTTTTCACTAACTAACAAGTCTGGTGAATTAGGCAAACGGTAAATAAGAACAAATGCTGTAATGCCTTGCGTATTAAACCATTTTGCTAATTGAATACCGCCTAAATTGTAAGTTAGTTTTGCATAGCCACCCGAAGGCATTATTAAAACGCTACTGCCGTTTTGTTCTTCTTTAGGAGGAAAGAAACCTAGCATTTTAGGTTCTGAAACCTGAGTGATGCGTTCGCGTTCTTCAATATGCTCTAGGTTCATGCCTTTAGAGTTAGGCATTTTTCCTTTTGGCCACAAAGGGATAATATCTTGTGCAGAAAGTGTCAGGGAAAAAAAGAAGCTAAACACTATCAGTGCTTTTTTTGTCATCTATTATTTAATTTTTATAGCGTTTTTGTTTAATCCCATGCCTTGTTGGATTTGTTCCTTTTCATTTGAAATATCTTTTTTATCAAACTGAACATTGCTGGTTTTCGAACCTAAAACTTTGATAGCAGATTTACTTCCTTTGAAGTTAAAATTACTGGCTTTAATGTTTTTGCTATTATATACGGTTAGGGCAAAATCATCTGAAGCTTTTATTTTAACATTTTTTAGGGTAATACCATCGGCATCAATAGCTGTAATGCCTTTTTTAGTTTCAAAAAAAGAATCTTCAATAGAAATATTTTTTAGGTTCATTTCTGGTAATCCCATAAAAAATATAGCTGTTTCAGAATCTGCTACATGAATATTTTTCATAAAGATATTTCTAAACGAAGGGGTTTCCTCGGTGACTTCAACCAGTTTCTCTTCTTGTATTTTATTATCAGATGCTTCTCCTTCTTCTAAAACAGGTGATTTACCTGAATAGTATAAATTGAAACGGATAGCTTCCGTTGGAATATGTATCATGTCTATATTAGAAATATAAATGTTCTCAACAATACCGCCTCTTCCTCTGGTGCTTTTAAAACGCAAACCCACATCGGTACCAATAAATGTGCAGTTCGAAATATGTATATTTTTAACGCCACCAGACATTTCACTTCCAATAACAAAGCCTCCATGGGCATGATAAACGATGTTGTTTTTTACGATGACATTCTCAGTAGGTATGCCACGGTCTCTACCATCTTTATCTTTACCAGATTTAAAGCAAATCGCATCATCACCAACATCAAACGTGTTATTGTAAACCAGTGCATTTTTACAGGATTCCAAATCCAGGCCATCGCCATTTTGAGAATACCAAGGATTTCTAACCTTAAGATTTCGTATAATAAGATCTTCACACATTAATGGATGAATATTCCATGCTGGTGAATTTTGAAATGTAGGACCATCTAAAAGGATGCGTTTACTGTTTACGATGCTTACCATTACTGGACGTAGAAAATCTTTTACCGATTGTAATTCGGCTTCATTTATTAAATCGGGTACGTTGAAATTGGTACTACTTTCATAACCTTTTTTAGAGCCTTCTGATGGAAACCATATTTTTTTGTCTTTAGAAAGCACGCCGCCAGAATTTACCAGTTTTTTCCATTGGCCATCGGTCATTTTACTAACTTTTACAGGTCGCCATGCATCGCCACTGCCATCGATAATACCATTGCCGGTTATGGCAATGTTTTCAACGTTGTTAGCATTTATTGGAGATACACATCTTACGGTGTTTAAACCTTCAAAACTGGTTTTTACCAAGGGGTAATCATCAAAATCATCACTAAAAACAATTAAAGCGCCATCTTCTAAATGAAGATTTATATTGCTTTTAAAAGAAATAGGACCCGTAAGCCAAACACCACGAGGTACTATAACTTTACCGCCACCTTTAGTTGATACATCATTAATTGCTTTTGCAAAGGCATCGGTATTTTTAACGATTCCACCCGTTATGCCTCCAAAGTCTGTAATACTAACTTGATAGTCTGGAAAACTGGTGGTGTTTACTTTGGGCATGTTGAACTCAATATTTTCATAAATATTTTGCTCATTAATTTGAACTGTTTTTTGGGCACTAATATGACATGTGATTGTAAAGATGAAAAGTGCTAAAAGTGACTGAGATTGTTTCGTTTTCATAAGTTTTTTAAAATTCTATAAGGCTAGTTTTACCTATTACCTTTATACGTTTAGAAATACATTCGGTTGAGATTGCTCGATTTTCCTCTATTAAATTTGGTTGCCCACCTCCCACGGAAACCGTGAACCAACCAGGTTCTATTACCAATTCATTTTTATTATTAATCATGGAAAGTTGTCTTGGCAAAATAGTAAATTTGACTTCCTTTTGTTCGGCCTTTTTAATATTAACTCTTTTAAAACCAATTAATTGATGCTTTGGTCTAGGTGTGGTAGCTTTTTCATCTTTAAGATATAGTTCAACGACTTCATCTCCATCAAAATCACCAATATTAGAGACTGTTACAGAAACTTCTATAGGTTTATTAATTTCTATTTTAGATGGCATTTTGAAATTAGTGTAAGCAAATTTGGTGTAACTTAACCCAAATCCAAATGGGAATAATGGTTCTTGATCGAAATAGCGATAAGTTCTTCCTTTCATATTATAATCTTCAAAAGGAGGTAATTGATCAATGGATTTATAATAGGTAATGGGTAATCTTCCTGCAGGATTATAATCACCAAACAATACATCCGCAATAGCATTTCCACCTTGCTGCCCAGGATAACCTGCAGATACTATTGCTGACAAGTTATCTGACGCCCAATTAATGGCTAAAGCGCCACCATTAACCAAAACTAACACAACCGGTTTGCCTGTTGCAGCTATGGCTTTCATAAGATCTTCTTGCGTTTTAGGCAAATCTAGTTTTGTGCGATCTCCTCTTTCGAATCCATCAACTTTTATACTCATTTCTTCACCTTCAAGTCGCTCATTCAAACCTAAGGCTAAGATTATAACATCTGCCTTTTTTGCTATTTCTACAGCTTTTTCTTTTTGGTTGTTTGTTGGTATGCCCCACAACATTTTTGCGGTTGCATCACCATAGTAATTCTTATATTTTACTTCAATTTTATACTTTTTACCTGCTTCAAGCTGAACTTCTTTTGGGTTTATAGAAGCATGATGTTTATGTTTTCCTCCTCCCTGTATGCCTTCTATAGAAAACTCCATGAATGGTTTTCCCCAATCACTGAAAGAATAGATGCCTGTTTTTGGTGGTAATAAATATCCTGTCCATTTGATAGAATAATTTCCCATCTTCAAGCGAGGATCAGGTGTATCAATATCCCATTGGAAAGAAATATTATCGTCAATTCTTTCGAATAAAGGTTTTCCTTCCCAATTTACATTATTATAATACTGTCCTGTTAGTCCTTGAATATTGTTATTAGTGCGGAGATAAATTGAGGGAATAACTTCCATAGTAGGGATTCCCTCTGCTAAGGTACTGCCTTCTGAATATAGCACCTCAACTTCTGGACTTAATTTGTTTTTTATTCCTTGGAGAATAGTAACAGGTTTACTTGGAATTCCACTGTAATTGCCCCATAATGACTCAACATTATCTGCATTTGGACCAATAACGGCTATTGTTTTTATATCTTTTGAAAGCGGTAAAAGCTGTTCTTTATTTTTTAATAATACAATGCTTTCTTGGGCAGCTTTTCTGGCCAAAGAGGAGTGGGCTGAATTATCATTAACAGCAAAAGGTATTTCTGAATAAGGTGTTTTTAGATTGCCATCGAACATGCCTAGTTTTATTCGAGCTAAAAAAAGTCGTTTAACTGCAATATTCAAGTCATTTTCACTTATTAAACCTTCTTTTATAGCGGCGCTTAAAAACTCATATGAACTCCCACAATTTAAATCACAGCCTGCTTTTAAGGCTAGGGCAGAAGCAGAGGCGGCATTGTTGGTCAATTTATGTGTTTTCCAAATATCCTCTATAGCTCCACAATCTGAAACAACATATCCTTTAAAACCCCATTTATTCCTTAAGATATCGTACAATTCGTCACTAGCGCTCGCTGCTTTATTATTTACACGATTGTAGGCAGTCATCACAGAATATACATGGCCATCCTTGACTAAAGTCCTAAATGCAGGTAAATAGGTTTCCCAAAAATCCTTCATATCTGTTGATACATTAAACTCGTGGCGCAAAGCTTCTGGTCCCGAATGTACAGCGAAGTGTTTTGCTGTGGCAACAGTTTTTAAGTATGTTGAATCATTTCCTTGTAATCCATTCACAAATTGTAGACCTAATTGGCTGGTTAAATAGGGATCTTCACCATAAGTTTCATGACCTCTTCCCCATCTTGGGTCTCTGAAAATGTTAATGTTAGGTGACCAGAAAGTAAGTCCTTGATAAATATCATGTTGACCACGCCTAACATATTCGTGATATTTCGCTCTTGCTTCATCTGAAATCACGGATGCTACATTATATAACAAATCCGTATTCCAAGAGGCGGCAATTGTTATGGATTGAGGGAAAACTGTTGCATAACCAGATCTTGCAACACCATGTAATGCTTCATTCCACCAGTCATATTTAGGAATACCTAAGCAATCAATGGCTGGAGCATCCGACATTAGCTGTTCGATTTTTTCTTCAAGAGTTAATCGAGAAATTAAGTCGTTAGCTCTTTCTTCTTGAGATAATTCTGGATTTTGGAAAGGAAATGTGTTCTGTCCGTAGCTAATTTCTAATACCAGTAATAAAACTAAAAAAACATGCCATTTTTTCATAAGATTACCATTGAGTCGCTTTATCTTGATTATGTTTATTACTTAGTAATTCTAAACCAATCTACATCAGCATAGCCGCCGCGTTTGGCTTCTTGGGTACTTACACTAAACACGCCCACTTTAGCACCAACCCATTTACCTGGCTGTGCTTTAAAGGGTTTGCCAATTTTCTTGAATTTTTTACCGTTTTCAGAATAGCTAAATTGGCACATAGCATCTGGAGCAGAAACTTCAACTTTAAAATAAGCGGCGTTTGATTTTAACCGTTCTTTTTCAATGATTTTTTCTTCGACTCCGTCAATAGCCTTTATGGCTTCGGTTTGTTGAATATAAAAACCATTTTCATCATGACTAATGCTTAACGTAGCATAATCCATTCCCATAATAATTAAGCCTGCTGTTTTTCCGCTTTTAGCTTCTTCAGGCACCAATGAAATTTTTGTGGTTGCTGAAAAGTTAGGTGCCGGAAATTTTTGAAGCAATAGGTTAGGAACCATCCAAAGGTTTTTTGAACCTTCTGGAACTTTTATAGAGAACAATCTTAAATAGTCATTTCCTGGTAATTTGGCGTGCCACACAACATTGTTATTGGCATTCCATTGCCATTGAAGCCCTATATTAAAGCCATCAAAATTATCAGTCTCTGCGGGAGTTTCTATGGGGTATGTTTTTCCAACGTTGGGTTTTTTATGCGACATTACTGGTTCGCCAATACCATTACCATCTAAATCTTTGCCCATTATTGGCCAATCATTTTTCCAAGTCATTGGTTGTAAATGTACGATACGACCATAAGCATCAACATCTTGAAAATGGTAAAACCACGATTCGCCATTAGGAGTATCTACCCAAGCCCCTTGATGAGGGCCATTGATTTTTGTTTTTCCTTGTTCTAAAACCACTTTTTCTTCGTAAGGACCATAAATGTTTTTAGAGCGTAAAATTAATTGCCACCCTGTTGCTACACCACCAGCAGGAGCAAAGATGTAATAGTAGCCATTGCGTTTGTAGAATTTAGATCCTTCAACGGTTTCGTGATTTTCATGACCATCAAATACATGAATGCCTGGATCTAAAACTTTAGTACCTTCAGGATTCATTTTGTTGACAGATAACAAACTTTTAACTCCGGCACGACTTCCTGCATAGGCATGTACTAAGTAGGCTTCACCATTATCGTCAAAAAGTGGACACGCATCAATAAGCCCTTTACCTTCCATGACCAAAATAGGGTCGTCCCATTTACCGTAAGGATCTTTTGTTTTCACCATGTAAATACCAAAGTCTGGGTCGCCCCAATAAATGTAAATTTCATTGTTATGGTAACGAATACTCGGTGCCCAAACACCATTACCATGTTGGGGAATGTTAAAGGTTTCAAAAGGGACTTGTAAAGGCAAAGCATGGTTAATTAATTTCCAGTTTACCATATCTTTTGAATGTAATATGGGTAGGGCAGGAGCCGAATTAAAACTAGAAGCCGTCATGTAATAGTCGTCTCCAACTCTTACCACATCGGGATCTGAATAATCGGCATATATTATTGGGTTTTTGTATGTGCCATCACCATTATCGGCTACCCAAACTTCAGAGACATAAGGTTTGTTTGCTTGTGCAAATACGAGTGTGGTACTTAAAAGTGAAAATAAAATAGAATAAAATTTCATCTGTTGTATTTATTGGTTTTTTATCGGTCGGATGTTACATCCATAGTCCTATTTCTGTACGTAAAAAAGACTTTTAGAATGGATGTTTCATTAATCTTGTATTTATATAGTGTTTTTTATTTGTTTAATTCTAAACTAGCCATAATGAATGGCCCTGTTCCTTTAGGATCGTTAGAACGGATGGTTTCATTAATGTAATATTCATAAGAGCCATCTCTGTAAGGGTTTCCGCCTAATCCTGCTACTGCACAACATTGATTTAGGTTTACAATACCGTTCTCTTCCACTGTAATTAAATTTTCTAAAAGGCCATCATAAGCTTTTTTTGCAACGTCTAAGTATTTTTCCGGCAAATATCCTTTACGAACACCTTTAGCAAACGTGTAGGTAAACATAGAAGTGCCAGTCGCCTCCAAATAATTGCCTTCTCTATCGCCTTGATCTAAAACTTGCCACCATAACCCCGATTTGTCTTGTACGTTGGTTATAGCTTCGGCATATTGGTTTAAATAGGTTATGATGCGCTCTCTTCCTGGATGGTTTTCTGGTAAAAAATCTAAGACATCTACCATGGCCATACCGTACCAGCCCATGCCTCTAGACCAAAAGTGCTGAGAATTTCCTGTTTCTTTATTTGCCCATTTTTGTTCTTTACTTTCATCCCAGCCATGGTATAATAAACCTGACTTTTCATCGCGACTGTGTTTTTGTATAAGGTCAAATTGTAAAACAACATCGTTGTATATTTTTTGTTTTTTTGCTTCATCTTCTACATACTCTTTGGCATATCGCGTGTGAAATGGTTCTGCCATATATAAGCCATCCAACCACATTTGGTGTGGATATACTTTTTTATGCCAATACCCACCATCAGACGTTTTTGGTTGAGACTCCATTTGTTCGTTTAGAGTATGTATGGCCTTTAAAAAACGTTCTTCTTTTGTTTTAGGGTAAAGATATAATAGGACGTCGCCAGACTTAATCATGTCTAGATTTTGCTTTTCAAGCGAATAGGTGGCTATGGTACCTGTACTATCAATTAAATCGTTGGCGTAACCGTATATATAATCGTAATATTTTTGGTTGTTAGTTTGCTCATAAACTTTAATACAAGCCGATAAAACCAATCCTGGGGTATAGGTCCAACGTGCTCTGGTTGCAAAATCTAATTTGGTTGCCTCTGGAAAACGTTCAATTTCAGAAAGCATCATACGTTCTGACCATTTTAGGTTTTCTGGAACCACTTTTTCAACAGTAGCAGTTTCTTTAGGATTTTCTTTTGCATTTTTACAAGCTGTGGCGGATAAACCTAAAGCAATAGTAAATAGCGCTATAAATTTTGTTGTATGTTTCATATGTTTAATTGTTTAATCGGGTAATTATTATTTAATCACTCATAACTCATAACTTTATAATTAGTTTATGAAATTAGTGTTTTCTAGATTTTCTAATTTTTTATTTAAATCTGCAATAAAAGCTTCTTCGGTTTTTATGCCATTGGCTTCTTGTTCCCAAGCCCCTAAAAAGTAATAGGTTAATGGTTTGGTTGTTGGTTTAAATATAACGAGGTGATCGTTGATTCCTTCTTTTTGCTCTGCAACTTCATCCAAATTATAAAATATTGCCAAGCCTAATTTATCGGTGTCATTTACTACCGTTTGTGTACCATATGTGGCAATATACGCCCATTTTTCACTTTCCTTTTTTATTAAAGGAATATTTTTAAATTTCACAATACCTGTACAAATGCCCGTAATTTCTTTTGAAGGTGTTAATTCTGCTTTTGTAAATCGGTCTTGTTGATAAATAGTAAGTTCTGAATTTAAATTAATGGTTTCATTTCCTGTATTCCAATCTTCATAAGAAATCTTTACAGATGATTTTTTTCCTAAATTTTCAACTTTAGCAAACGTGTTTTTTACACTTTGGAAATGTGCAACCGTATCATTCAATAAACGACCATAACCACCAATACCCATTGATTTTCCAGCTTTTAAAATATCTTGTCCCCAAGCTGCTGGTTCATGATAAGAATCAAAGCCATCTTGCCCTACAAAAGGAAGGACTATACTATCTACTTTTTTTCCGAAAATATCAATAGCATTTCTCCAATCTAAGTATAAACGATACCCAATTTGACTGTTTTCCCAACCTGGGCCTTCGTAGCGAATGAACCACGAATGATCTGTATGTTCTTTTGGAACTTGAAGCGAATTTATATTTTTAAAAGAAGTTCCAGCATTATATTCTTTATGGCCTCTTGAACCGTCAACCCATTCTCCACCTTGTGCAATAGAAATTTCAGCGTATGTTTTAGATGTTATTTTTTCCTCAACAACCGTATTTGTTGTATTGGATTTATCGTCTGACTGTTTTGATTTACATGCAAATAGGGCTAAAAGAGCCATTGACAACATTGTTATTTTTTTCATAAAAGGTAATTTAATCATTGATTTAATATTGCTTCCCATTTATTGTGGTGTTTTTAAATATAATAGGTTCTGAGTTTTCAACCGATAATGGTGTTTCAGCGTTTTTAATGTGAACGTTTGTTAGGGTTACGTTTTTCACAAAACTTTGTGGTCTGCCTTTTATTAGTACACCGAATTTTCCGCCATTTTCAACATTAATATCTTGTAAATGAATATTTTTAACAACAGGCATAAAACTACCTTCCTGTGGTCCATAAATAGCATAATATAAATTGATTTTTAAAACAGCTTCTTTTACTTGGCCGACTTCAATATTTTTAACATAGACATTTTCTACAAAACCACCTCTTAGGGTATTGGTCTTTATACGAATAGCACGGTCTAATTCTGGGCTGTTCATTTTACAATTTCTAACATATACATTTCTAACGCCTGCAGATATTTCACTTCCCATGACGACACCACCGTGACCATCTTTCATGTCGCAATTTTCAACAACAATATTTTCGCTAGGAATGTTTACACGTCTACCATCGTTATTCCTACCTGATTTAATAGCAATACAGTCATCTCCAGTATTAAAAGTACAGTTATTTATATGAACATTTTTTGAATATTCGGGGTCGCACCCATCATTATTAGGACCGTGACTGTTTACCGTAACGCCTTCAACGCGAACGTAGTTACATTTGATAGGGTGAATTACCCAAAACGGCGCATTGGTAAACGTAACACCTTGAATCAATACGTTTTCACATTCAAAAGGCTGGATAAATAAAGGACGCAGTTGATGCCCCTCACCAAAAATACGTTCAGAAACTGGCGTGTTGTTTTCTGCCATTTCCCATAATCTAGGTAGGTTATGGGCGTCTTTTTGTTGAGGTGTATCTTTTAAATGACCGTATCTTTCGGCACCACACCATGGCCACCAATTGGTGGTACTTGCTTGTCCGTTAAAGGTTCCCTTACCAGTAACAGCAATGTTTTTTTCTTTGTATGCATATATTAATGGGGAGTAATTCATCAATTCCTGACCTTCATAGGAGGTATGTACAACTGGTAAATAATCCTTAGCGTTTTTAGAGAACAATACTTCGGCACCAGCTTCTAAGTGTAAATTCACATTACTTTTTAGGTGAATGGGGCCTGTTAAGAATTTGCCCGAAGGAATAATAACTTTGCCACCTCCAGCTTCATTACAGGCAGTAATAGCTTTTTTAATAGCTTCGGAATTATTTGTTTCACCGTCGGCAACAGCTCCAAAGTCTAATATGTTAAAAACTTTGTCCGGAAATTCTAAAACCTTAATGGAACTAATAATGTTATCTGCTTCACTGAAAACGTCGGTTTCTACTTTTTCCTTTTCCTTTCCTTTGGTTTTACAAGAATTAAGGGTTAAGGTGAATAGGAATAAGCCTATTAATGAAAATGCTAAAGAAGGTGTGGTAATTTTCATGAGTTTATATTTAGTTGTAATCGATTGTATAAAAATACTAAAGTTGTTACTGTTGGCATAATTTATATAGCATATTATACTAATTTTAATAAATGAGGTTATTTGTATATGAGTTTATGAGTTTATGAGTTTATGAGTTTATGAGGTTATGGGGTTATGGGGTTATGGGGTTATGAGGTTATGTGGTTATGAGGTTATGAGGTTATGTGGTTATGAGGTTATATCGTTAATCATCAATCGTTAATCGTTTATGAAGTTATATTGTTAATTATAAATCGTCAATCATAAATCGTCAATCGTTTATATGGTTATATCGTTAATCGTCAATCGTTAATCATAAATCGTTAAAGAGGTTATAAAGTATTTAAATCGTTTAATCGTTTAATTGTAGAACTGCCCACAGCCCACAGTCTACTGCATACTTCGTTTAAATAAATCATTAAGGAATCCAGTTATCTGAACCTTTTAGTACATTTTCTAAAGTATAGGCTTTGCTTTCCTTTTTAGATAATTTTTTAGCCCAGTTTACCCTTTTATTGGAAGTTCCAGGTCCCGATGAGTTATATTCGGCATAAAACGTGGTGTTTTCGGCATTAGGTTTGCCCCAATTGTGCCAACCTTCTGGTTTTATATGAGTATCCATATAGCAATCTATCCAAACGGTTTTGGCATAGTCGCGCCATGGACGTCCTAAGTAAAAGGTGTTTTCTAAAGCGCTGCCTGTTATTTTACAATTTTTAAAAACAAACCCGTGTTCTGTGTTTTTATTTGTTGAGGCAGCTGTAATGTATCCAGTATTTTTACAGAATATTTCGCAATTTTCGAAATAACCTGTTGACCAGCCAAAAATAAAATCGACAGTGCCTTCAATATAACAGCCTTTGTAATATTGCCTGCTTTGGTCTCCATGAAGATAGAGGGTGTCTTGATTTCCTAAAAATCTACAATTTTCAAATATAACCTTGTCTCCGTCCACTCTAACAGCTACTGCTTGTCCGATAGGACCAGCGCTGTTTTGGAAAGTGATGTTTTTTGCTTTAAATCCATCTCCAAATACAAAAAACGATGTAGAACCTGTGGTACCCATTTCTTCGCCAAAACGGTTATGTTTTTGAGCAAAATCATCAAAGGTTAGTATGGTTTCGTTTTTATCTTCACCAACAAAAGTGACGTTGGTTTTTGATGTAGGAAGCACTAGTTTCTCTTTGTAAATGCCATTTTTTATAAAAATTTTAGTTTCATTTTTTCTAAAATCTGGGACAGCATCAATAGCTTCTTGAACCGATGAAAAATCACCATGTCCCTTACAATCTACAATAAAATCATACGTTTTGCCATTAACTACTTTTTTTTTTAGAGACGTATTAACCAATGCGTTGCTATAGACTTCAATGTTTGTGTAATTTTTATCTAAAGTGTTTAAGATAGCATCGTTTGTTTTGGGGTCTAATTTATTTTGAATTTCCCAATCATCAGACATGCCATCTTCATCTGAATCTAATTTTGATTTTTCAGATTTCAGTAAAGGCCAACCACCCACATTTTCTTGGGAATCTATGATGCCGCTTTTGTAATTGGCGCTGCCTTCTTTGGTGTTGTGTACCATTCTAGCATCTACGGCATCTCTATAAAGGCTTGCGCCTGCATTTTTAAGAACGGCTTCAAAAGCATCAATAGCACTTAAGGTTTTAACGTTTTCTGAAATAGTAATTTCAGCATTTAGCTTTGTTGCTTCTGGGTTTTGACATTGTACACCGCCGTTCCAATTGTTTTTGGTAATGGCTTCGTTACCATTTACAAAATTACCATCTACATAAAATTTGCCGTAGGGCTCATAGGGCTCTACAATTCTATTTCGTTTTGAATCTTGAGTAGCAGGCCCTGATTTAAAATAATTATTTATGATATTATACGTGCCTTTTTCACCCCCATAAATACTATTGTCTCCCCAGTTATAAATAACATTGTTTCTAAAATCCACAAATTCGTTTTCGGAATTTTCGGTGGTTGAAGAACCACTAAATCTGGGGTTGCGGCTATTATTGCTTGCTATTAAGTTGTGATGAAAGGATACATTAACACCACCCCAAATGCCACCGTAGCCATGAGCGCCTTTTTTATGGACAGACCTGTTTAAAGCTTCGGAAATAATACACCATTGTAGCGTAAAGTTTTTGTTATTGTAAAAGGATCCATTTTCGTCGGTGCCCCAACTAATGGAACAGTGGTCTATAATAACGTTATTGGTATCTCTACAACCTAAAGCATCACCTTCAATGCCATTAACATCACCCATTCGAAATCTTAAATAGCGCACAATAACATTATCGGCTTTTATGGTTACCGGGTAGCCTTTAATGGTAATGCCTTCGCCTGGGGCTGTTTGCCCTAAAATGGTTAAATCACCTTTATTAATATCCAATTTTTTTTGAAGCTCAATAGTACCGGAAACTTCAAATACAATAGTTCTAGCACCACTTTTTAGTATGCCTTTTCTTAGGCTACCTTCACCATCATCATTTAAATTGGTTACTTTATATACCAAACCGCCTCTGCCACCAGTTGTATATTGCCCAAAACCTTCGGCAGTTGGGAATGCTAATTGTTGGGCGTAGTTGGTATTACAAACTAAAATTAGGGCAGCTACTAAAAAGTGGATTTTTTTGAACATTATTTTGTATAGTTATGTTTTTATTTTTGATTTTCAGTGATTGATGCCACTAAACTATTGATATATACTTCTATATTTTCATAGCCAGTACTTAAATCATGTCCGTTAGGGTTTTTATCAGCGACTTTAAGTTTTTTATCAAGCTTCCAAGCATCGGGCATGCCATCGCCAGAGGTATCTGTAGGCGGTGTTTCGGAATTTAGAACAGGCCATCCACCAACATCACTTTGTGTATCGATAATACCTTTTGTGCTACCATTTGACCCTTCGTAAGTATAGGTCTTGTTGGTAACTTCATCAACAATTCTTGAATCAATTGCATCACGTTTAAAAGATGCACCACCATAAGCGAGCACTTTATCGTAAGCTACTAAAGCGGTATGCGTGGTAACATTATTATTTATGTTATGAGGTTCGGACATTTTCATGGTTGCTTTATCGGCGTCTGTAACAGGAATGGAATATTCACATGGAATAGAATTACCATTTGCATCGGTACAGGAACCAGTATAAGAAGTATATGAACTATGAAATTGATTGTAAACACCATAAGACCAATTATCATTTGTTGAATTTGTATTACCTTCTACATAATTACCGTCGATATAAAACTTACCCCAAGTATCGTAAACTTGGGTGCCTTTAATTTTGTTTTTATCTATGGAAAAAATACGGCCTTGTTTTGTGCTTCCATTATTTGATATAGTTACAGGTCCTGGTTTATAATAATTGTTAACAATATTTACATTCATGGCTTCACCTCCATAGGTGCTATTGTTACCCCAATTATAAATGACATTGTTTCTAACATCTACTAAATCTGTAAGGGCAAATGAAGAGCCTGCAGATTCGCCCAGTCGTGGGTTTCTACTGTCATGATGTGCTAATAAATTATGATGGAACGATGCATGTTTTCCACCCCAAATGCCACCATAACCATGTGCTCCTTTACCGTGAACAGAATTGCGCAAACTTTCTGTAATAAAACACCATTGAAGGGTTGTGTTTTCGTTATTGTATATAGAAACGGTTTCATCGGTAGACCAACTCATTGAACAATGGTCAATAATAATGTTTTTGTGGAAACGGCTTCCTATAGCATCGCCTTCTTGTTGTGCTTCGTCTCCCATCCTGAATCTTAAAAATCTAATAATAACATTATCAGCATTTATTGAAACCGGGTAGTTTTTTAAGCAAATACCATCACCTGGTGCTGTTTGACCTGCAATGGTAACGTTACCATAGTTTATTTTTAATTCAGATTTAAGTTCAATAGTCCCAGAGACCTTAAATAGAATATAACGCGCACCAGAAGTGTTTATAGCTGTTCTTAAACTTCCAGTTCCTGTATCGTTAAGATTTGTTACAAATAATACTTTACCACCACGACCTCCGGTGGTGTTCATTCCAAAACCTTCTGCACCAGGAAAAGCAAATGCTTCTTCTTCTACAGCAACAGGTTTATCTTCTATGATTTCTTCCTCTTCCTCTATATTTTCATTACCAGAGTTGTCATCTGTTGATGAACTACTACATGAATAGAACAAGGATAAGAAAACAATGAGTGTTTTTAAATATAGTTTCATCTGTTTATATTTTTGTTTTTTTAATTGTCAGATGGAACACCCTTTATAATCATATTCGTGTGTGAGAATATAATTCCCATGGGTGTTTCATATTTTTTTTATATTAATAAAAATGGATATCTAAATAAGTTTTTAATAGCCTTTTAGATATCCATTTTTTAATGGTTAAGAAAACTTAACCTTGTTTAATTATAACTTAGTACGCCATCTTGGATCTCCAGCTGTGTATTGGCCTAAAAATCCGGTAGCTAAGAAATTAAAGTTATTGTTTTCTGGGTCAACCCATAAAGCATTTTGAGTACTACCTGCATTGCCTACAGTGATTTCTCCAATTTCATTGCTTGAGAATGAGAAGTCAGTTACAGTAAAGGTATTATTGACTGTGAAATTTGTATTGTCTAGCCCTTCTTTGCCTTTGTAGGCGTAGTCTTCTTCTCCTTCAACTTGGTTCCAACCATGACCAAAAATAGTATTAGATATTGTAATTCCTTGTGTAACGTTATTTTGACTACTATTTCTCCATCTAAATAATTGGCGTCCCTTCTCTGGAGCATTTGCAATAGTACATCCATCAATAAGAACGGATTCAGAATTATTTTTTGAGACTAAAAAATAAATAAGGTGATTAAATGTGCTGTTTGTTAATTTGATGTTGTTTAATTTGGCATTATCATTATCAACAGAAACAATACCATAACCATTAATGCTATCTACAATACTATTATTAATTATATAGGTGTTGACTGTTGAAGCTACATCTTTTTGTCTCATAATACCCCTAAAGTTGGTAATATAACAATTTTCAAAACTAAGTTCATTTAGAGTACCAACTCTACCAATATTTATAACATATTTGCCTCCCCAATCTGTGCCACGGCATTCTAGGTCTATAAAGCGTAGATGATCTATATTAGCACCGTCTTCTAGATCAAAATTGCTTGGAAACCAAAGTAAAGCTCGTTTTTCTCCAAAGCCATAGGCTGCTCTTATGGTAACGGAATTTGTTAAGCGTTTTCCCGGCGCATCGTACTCTGAACCTCTTGAAACTAATATTGTCGCACCATCTGGGGCTGACTGTAAAGCACTTGTTATAGCTCCCCTATCCAGATTGTCTCTAAGGTCAATCAAGTTAGTAACCGTTGTATAATCTAACTCTTCAATCAATGTAGTGTAATTCACCCAACCTCTTAGTTCTGTACCACTATAAATTGCTATTTGATAGCTTGTTTCTGGATCCAAACCTTCAACAATAGCTTCTCCTGCCAAGAATTCTTCTGATGTTACTGGGGTTTCAGGGAATAAAGGTGTGGTTAGTCTTAAATCATCTGGTGCAAATACTTTTATTCCAGTAATGGCATCGCCAAGAGGTTCCCAACTTACTCTGGCAGCGACATCGATAACATCGTAAGACTTAGGTACGTTAAGAATTGAAGGGAAACGTTCGGTTCTAACAGATCCGAAATCTGAAATTTTACTGTCGAATTGTGCGTCTGCTTCATGAGCGGTTGCTCTTACTTGGTAAATGGTATTCCAAAATAATTCTTCACCAACAGTGTTTTCATTTACTTCTACATAATTAGTATCAGATAAAATGGTGTATTCTATGGTGGCAAATGTATCTCTACTTACTTCAATAGTGTATCCAACTGCTCCTTTAAGTTTACCCATGTTAACAACGATGGTGTTGCCTTCGCTAAACAAGTTCTGGTTAAGAACTGGGCGGAACAATCGCGTTTTATCGTATATTTTGTCGTCGTCTTTATCACATGCATTAAACATGGTAACGATCAAACATAAAAACAGTATAGTCTTTATATTAAATAAGTTATTATTTGTTTTCATAATCATATTAATTTTTTATTAAAAGCCGTATCCGTCATTTTTTAATGTACCTTGACTATTATCAATGGCTGTAACAGGTATTGGGAATATATATCTCACTACACCAGGTTTTGGACCGTTAATATAATTGTTCCAGTCATTTAAAATAAATTCTGAATAGGTCGTTGTATCGTTGTGCAGACCAATTAAAAAGGATTGTCTCATCCAAGTGTCATCAGGTGCGGCCAAAACTTTGTTGTCTGGGTTTAATACAGCAAAATTCCCATCGTCATCAGTTTTCCAGTACATGTAGTCTGGACCAGTACCTGTTCCGTTAAAGGCAGCGTCAGCCAGTTCCATAAGGCCTTCAACTGTTTCTTGTGCCTTTTCAGAATAGAGGTTCCAACGAATCAGCTCATATTTACGAATCATTTCACCACCAAATTCCCAAGCACGCTCATCAACAATGGCATCAAAAAATGTTTGTTTAGATACAGAAATTTGAGCTAAGTATGCATCTACTTTGGTACTCCAATCGGCAGGATCGAACGCACGCTGGCGTACTCTTTTAAAAGCGTCTTGAGCTTCCGTTGTAGGACCATTTAACTCGTTTTCTGCTTCAGCAAACATTAATAATACATCAGCATAACGCATCATCGGCCAGTTTATACCAGTTCCTTTTGCTGACTCTCTTCCCGGAGGTTCCGGCAATAAGCGTCTGTTCCATTTGCCTTGTGAAATATTGCTTACGCCTACATGTTGCAAGGTGTCCTCCACAGTAACTTTAAATAACCCACAAGTAACTTCCCTACGTTTGTCCTTACCATCAAAAGACATGTAATACGTAGCGGGCATTGCCATATAGTTGCTGCCAGATCCATAAGCATGTTTTGCCTCTGTACCACCATCAACACGGATACCTATATTCCAACCTACATCACCACCACCTTTAGCAAAAGGTACTTCAAATAATATTTCTTCGTTTATAGGTGTTATGAATAGATTTTCGTTTAAAAATACTTGTCTAAAGTCTGTTGGTAATGGTCTGTCTTTTAAATCTATTAATTTTTTGCTGTATTGTTTAGCAATGGCATAATATTCTAAATAGTCGCTATCACGAACCATATTAAGTTCGGGTGTTAAGTAATAGCCACCACGTTGTAATGCTAAACGAGCAATCATGCCCAAGGTGTATTCGCGGTTTACCTGCTCAATACCATAAGGTAAAGCATCGCCCCATTGCATACCTTCTTCGACGTCTATTAAGTGTTGGATTTCACTTGCCAGAATTATATTTCTATGTGTTTTTGGGATAAAGAAATTTGCACCAGCAACAGGAGCTTCAGTAATGTATGGTACATCACCAAAATAATAAGCCAACATACTATACCAGTAAGCCCTTAAGGTATGGGCTTCTCCTAATAATTGTCTGAAAGTGTTTTTTACCGTTGCATCTTCAGAATCCAGATTTCCACTGTTGGTTAACCCTTCAATGGCGATATTGGCATCTCTAATAGCTCTATAGGCATAAGTCCAAACAATGTTTAAATCGCCATTAGAATTTGTTGCATCTAAATTCCATATTTCGCGTCGACCATTGTCGTATTCTGCATTATGATATCCAATTTCAATATCGGTGCAACCAGTGAAGTTATTAGATAATCTGGATCTAAAAGCATCTTGGTTAAAATAAGAATAAACCGCATTTACCCCATTTCTAGCATCATCAACATTAGAGTAAATATAGTTAAGGTCGAACGTTGAAATAGAGTCAGGCTCTAAAAAATCTTTGTCGCACGATGTAGCTATTAAAACTATTGGTATAATAGCTAATATTAGTTTAAGTTTCATATTGATAAATTTCTTTTTCATAAATTAAAATGTTGCATTAATACCGAATGTATAAGAGCGTGCTCTAGGGAAAGATGATCTATCCAAACCTGGAGTGAAAGGGTTACTACTTGAGTTAACCTCTGGATCGTATCCTGAATATTTTGTCCAAATAGCCAAGTTTCTTCCTGTTGCAAACACTCTAAATTTAGATAAACCAATTTTAGATATTAATTTTTCAGGTAAACTATAGCCTAAAGTTACGTTATTTAATCTTAAGAAAGAACCATCTTCTATAGCCCAATCGTGAATAACAGCGGCAGCAACACCATGGCTAGCATGAGACCAAATATTTTTACCTTGATTTAGTTCTCTTAATTGTTCCAAATCTGTAACAATACCACCAGGAGTACCTGTATAAGAACCATCAATATCAAGATAGGTGAATCTATTTTCTAGGCTCATAGTGCTTAACAAGTTACCATTGTTAATTCTTCTAAATTGATTAAATTGAATTTTACCAGTATTATAAACGTCGTTTCCTACTTGGTAATTAAAGAATGTTGCTAAATCAAAGCCTTTATATCTTACATTGACACCGAAACCACCTTGAAAATCTGGAAGTGCATTTCCAATAACCTTTCTGTCATTATCATCATCAATAATACCATCGCCATTTAAGTCCTTTAATTTTAGAACGCCAGGTCTTAAAGTATTGCCCACAGTACCAGAAGAATTAGCAACACCATCTTTTAAAATATAAGTACTAGTTACTTCGTCATAGCTTTCAAAATCATCTACCGTATAGTAGCCATCAGTAACAAATCCATACATGTTACCAATTTTACCTCCCAATTCAAGGATGTAGTCATTTCTGTTTCTAAGGTCTGTACTTGCCCAGTTTGACTGTGCAAATCTTGATTGCGTACCATCCAGTTTTTCAATGGTAAGTACGTTGTGACCAATGTTAAGGTTAGCCGATAAGGTAAAATCTTTAGTGTCTATAATATAACCAGTAAGCCCTAGTTCAACCCCTTCGTTTGCCGTACTACCAATATTGGCGTATTCTTCATTAAAACCAGTAGAGGTTGGAATTGCCCTAGTATAAAGTAAGTCTCGGGTTTCGTTTCTATAATAGTCGAAGCTACCATTTAAACGTCTCTTAAACATGGTGAAATCCAAACCATAGTTACTTGTTACTGTGGTTTCCCAAATTAAATCTGGGTTATATAGGGAGCTACTATCAGGAGTATAATAAACATTATCTATATTACCAAAACCAGGGCCTCTAAGTGTTGTTCCTTGAAATAGAAATTGTGTTAAGCCAGAACCAATTCTGTCGTTACCTGTTTCACCATAACTTATTCTTAATTTTAGTTCATCAACAAAATCTACATCTTTCATGAAATTTTCTTGGTCTAGTTTCCAAGCAAAAGCCAATGCAGGGAAAATACCTAAAGAGTTTTCTTTAGCAAATTTACTTGATTGATCTGCCCTAGCAGTAAGCGTAAAGATATATTTGTCTTGTAATTGGAAATCAAATCGACCAAATAAAGATTTTCTATTTGTATCTGTAAATACGCCACCATCAATTCTGTCAACATCCCCAAATTGCATGTTTGCAAACAACTCTTCTGGTGTAACCGATAAACGGAAGTTTTCAGCTCTAATAAAATTAGATTTACCACCGCTAGAAGATACTTCATGCCCAACTAAAACGTCTAATCTAGATTCTCCCCAGTCTTTTTTATAATTTAAAGTGTTAATCCAACGATATGAATGGTCATCTCTGTTGGTTCTTTGTCCTAGAGGTAAGCTACCACCGTTATTAAATGATTCGCTTGTTAATGGCCCGTAGAATCTTAAATCTTCTTGAAACCCTTTAGATCGTGAAAAGGATGATTTTGCAGTAATTTCATCTGTAATAGACCAAGTCAATGCCGCATTAAAGACATAATCGTGATCAGTTCTTTTTCTCCAATCTTGTTTCACTAATTCATTAGGATTAATCAAGCCTAGTAAAAACTGTTGGAAATCATCATCCTCAGTTACTTGATTTAAATCAATATCCAATTCATCAGCAATACCATTAACGGGTCTTGTTTGAACAGCATCTTTGATGCTTAATTGACCACTTGATGTTCCTGCACCATCTTTTATGGTGTTTGTTATTCGAGCTTGAGCATCAAATGTAAGCCTGTCTGATATTTTTTGGTTTAATTTAAAGTTAATCGCCGTTCTTTCATAAGCAGACCCAGTTAATAAACCTTCATCGGCATTGTGTGACAAACTTAAATTCATTTTGGTCATTTCAGTACCACCACCAATAGATAGATTGTGATATTGCGAAAGTCTTGAGCCTCCAAATAATTCATCTTGCCAATCGGTTGGCCTTCTGTTTTTATATAGCTCTAAATCGTCATATTTTCCGAAGAATTTTTCAAAGCCTTCAATAGCTGTTTGACCTCTTAATGCTTGGTATTCATAGTTAGCCAAAACAAATTCATATGGACTTAACACGTCAAATTTTCTATCTTGAGGTAATTCGCTGAATTGGTAAAAGTTGTTATAGCTTACCGACGTTTTTCCAGCAACAGGAGATTTAGTGGTAACAACAATGACACCATTAGATGCCTGTGCACCATAAATAGCAGTAGCCGCCGCATCTTTTAAAACATCAATACTAGCAATATCATTAACAGGTATGTTGTCAATACCTCCAACAATAAACCCATCTACTACAAATAAAGGGCTATTATCTTGTGATAAGGATGTACCACCCCTAACTCTAATTCTAATCTCAGCACCAGGTTCACCATCGGAAGAAGTTACATTAACACCTGGCAACCTTCCTGAAAGTGCTTCGGCAGCACTAGAAATAGGAATGGTTGAAAGTTCTTTGCTGCTAATACTTGCACTAGAACCTGTCATGTCAGCTTTTCTAACTTTGCCATAACCATAATCTACAATAACAATTTCGTCTAATTGGCTTACATCGGTCGCTAAAGTGACATTAATAGATGTTCTGTTGTTTACGGCTACCTCTTGGGTTTTATAACCAATATAAGAGAATACAATGGTTGCGTTTGGGGCTACATTGTTAAGCGTAAACTGTCCGTCAAAATCAGTAGAAGTACCATTAGAAGTTCCTTTAACCAGAACTGTAACACCAGGAAGGGGGCCGCCTAATTCGCCACCATCTGTTACTAATCCACTAATTGTTAGTTGGCTTTGTGCAAATACATTGCCTGCACAAAGTAAAAATACTCCAATAAATAAAGCTGAGAAAGCCTTATTACAGCGTGATTTTTTTTCTCTAACCTTAGGCAAGAAAAAAAGATAATCAAATAAGGAATGGTTTGTCATAAAAAGTTTGTTTAATTGTTAATTTTTGTTGTTGGTATATTACTGTTGTTAAAATTACAATTTAATGAATTCGATTACATAATGTGGTTGCTTAAAACTATACTCTTTAAATTTAATGAAAAAACACTGCTTTTCATCCCTTTTTTAAACTCAATTTGAATAACTTAGCTATATGAGAGTTGGATATTTATCATGTAATCGATTGCCCAAATATAAATAATATTTAGCATAAAGCAAATTTTTAGAAAAAATTAACATAAATATTTTTTGAAATCTTGATTAAAAAAACATTTTAATTTTTTACTGTTCAAAATTTGTTCGTCTTTATAATAGATTGCATTGTGCTTTTATAAATATGCTTTTTAAGCATATTTTTGCTTCTGATAAACATTACTTTTATCGGATTTATTCTATGCCTATTACTATATAATAACGATTAATATGAACCAAGAGTTGGGTTTTAAAGCATATGAATATTCAGTAAGTCAAGGTCTAAGCTTTTCCTGAATTTTTGAACTTTGGAAAAGCTATTTCCCAGACGCAAGGCTCTTTTCAACCTTTGGTTCACATGATTAATTAACGACTATTGTCTAAGACAAAATTTTTTAATAAATGCAAATTTAGTGCATGACAAAAATCCAAATATATCCAGATGCCAGTCTGAGCCTTTCGGAAGCTGCGCTTTTATCTTCAAATAAAATATATTTTCATTTTCGATAATGCTCAATGTGACACGCTTCAATTTTTATCATGTACTATAAAAATACAAAGTGTTAAATATTTGTGATTTTATAAAAAAAGAACTATATTTTATAACGATTTTTTAGTTTTATTTGTCTGAAAAAACGAAAATACAAATGAGCTATTTTCGATTTATAAAATTGACCGTAGTTCAAAACTACATATCCAAAACTGTTAATTTGCTGATATTGCAGCATCTAAATTCTAAAATTGTATTTAGTGATTAATTCTAAAATATTGATTACAATACACTCTCAACTAAGTTATTAATATTTAAAACTACTTAAAAATGAAAAAACAATTACTTTTATTTACAATACCATTGTTGCTTTTAACAGCAACGTTACAAGCCCAAATTAAATATTGGGATTTTGGCGCCAAAGAATTGGGCGCTGGCTATGAAAACATGCTTCCTGTTGAATATCTAAATGCTTTATCGGCTAAACTACGCCAAATCGATTGGGTTGATGCGGGTGGCAACATAGTAACAAATTATGCTGATGGTGTAGGCTATGCTGCTAAATCTGGATATGAAAATGAAAATGGGCATTCTGTAGAATCAGTTTTTTTAACAACGGGAAATGAATTGTATTATCCTAAATCTTTAGGGGGTACAATGGATAATTTCCAAATTACTTCTCAAGATACAGATAGTGCAACTGGAGGTGTTCACCTTAGTGGGGATAGTTCTTTTACGAAACCTAAGATGTTGCCAGATATAGATGGTGGAGTTGATTTTTCTTTTTTAGACGATAGTAATAGTGATCGTCTAGTAACAACAAACAAAGCATTAACGCGTTATGATGAGCGTGATGATATGCCTGATGGTATGGATCCAAATTTATTTCCAGGGTGCGTTCAATTTACAACCGCAGGCGATAAGCGTTATCAATCAACTGGTCGATCAAGAGGTTTCGGTTTTAATTTAGAAACAGGGCAATGGATAACCGTTGTTGGTTCAGGAGAATATGGTAATAAAGATGATGAGGGAGATCCAGTTAGATATGGTTTTGGTACAGGTTATTTTAGTTTTGAAAGTGTTGGGGCAAAAACAGTTAATGTTAAGATAGAAGATGATGGTGAAGGTCAAGGCAGCAATACAGGGCCTATTGATGGTACAGATCAAGGCGATGAAGCTGTTAGAGTTATGCAGTTTCAGGCTGTTGATGCAGGAGTTTACAAAATAGCCAATAGAGGTTATAAAATACGTATTTATAGAATTTATTTAGGAAAAGTAGATGTATCACTAGGAGCAGGTCTTGAAACAAAAATTTATGAAAACGGTGTTTACAGTAAAACGCTTTCTACAGAAAATAATATCCGTGTATCAACAGATGTTCAAGCAGTTGGTAACAGAATATATGTTTCTAACGTAAAATCCAGTACTGAAGTTAAAATATATGCCATTACTGGTGCTTTAGTAAAAGAGTTTAAAACAAGTAGCGATGTGGATTTCAGTTTCAAATCCGGTCTTTATATAGCTACGGTTAAAACCGCTGAAGGTCAAAAATCTGTTAAATTATTATTGAACTAGTTCTTTTTTTAACAAGTTCACTATAAAAAGTTTTAAAGAGAATGCCTTAATAGGCATTCTCTTTTTTTGTATAAATATCAATAAAAAGCATATCGAAATTCACATTATATCGATTAAAATTGCAAATAAACGAAATAATTATGTTTAAAAAATAAAAGTGTGTAAGACTTATCAGTGTTTTAAAAAAAAATATTTATATTAGGCAATCGATTACGGTATTGTGGTCGTATAAAACTAAAACTATATAGAATATGAAAAAACAATTACTTTTATTTATTTTACCAATGTTGCTTTTAACTGCAACTATGCAAGCCCAAACTCATACTTGGGATTTTGGGCTTAACAGTGGTGGATTTTGGTTGGACCTTCCTCAAATGGCAGCTAATTCACCAGATCAAACCATAGATGGGTTAACTTTCGTTGCAGGCACTGCTGCTTTTGGAGGTATGCGGAATGTTGGTGCTACAGCAACATTTGCAGATGGTTATACCCCTGTTCAAGAATGGCAAAGTCAAGGTAGTAGTCAAGGTACTAGTGCTCTACCTGCTAGACGCTATTTCTCATTTCCTGTAAGTGGAGATGTAGATGTAAAAGTTTGGTTTAGAGTAAATGGTACTGGAGGTCGTACCGGTTACATAGGTGATGGTACAAATACATTAGCATCAGCAACCAGTGAATTAACTACAGACGGTCTTATTATGCTCGGTACTTATACTGGGGGAGCAGGTACTATTTATATATCCTCAAGTGCTTCAGTTAACTATATGAAAATTCAAGTAGGACCCGTTGGTACACTTGGTTTAGATGCTAAAATATCATCGGTTTCAACAAATGTTCAAGCTGTTGGAAGCAGAGTGTATGTATCAAACGTAAAATCTAGTTCTGAAATATCTATTTACAGTATTACAGGTGCATTAGTGAAATCATTTAAAACGAATAGCGATACTAATTTTGCTTTCAAATCTGGGTTATATATAGCTACTATTAAAACTTTAGAGGGTCAGAAATCTGTAAAATTATTATTGAATTAATTTATAAATAATAACTTTTTTCAAAAGAAGGATATGCAATGAAATGTACATCCTTCTTTTTTTTTTGCTTAATACTTTCTCTAGACTAATTTATATAATTGGTCAGCGTTCAAAAATAGCACCTCATTATTGCTAATTTGTTAATATTAGCCATATAAACATGATATGCAATTAAGAACTTATGCAAAAACGTTTTTCAGGAGTTGTAGTACCCATGATAACACCGCTCAATAAAGATTTTACTGTAGATGTTGTTGCTGTTGAACGTATTGTAACGCTTTTTGCTGAAAATGGTATTCATCCATTAGTGCTAGGTACCACCGGAGAATCGAGTTCTATTGGCGAATTGGAAAGTTTTCGGTTGGTGGAGGCTGCGGTTAAAACAAAAGCAAAAAATCAGTGTATTTATGTGGGACTGGTTGGAAATCAGGTTGACGATTTGATACATCGAGGCAATTTATACATAAGCTCTGGTGCCGATTGTGTGGTGGCTACATTGCCATCTTATTATGGACTTACTCCAAATCAAATGACGCTATTTTACAAAACCTTGGCAGATGAAATTTATGGACCATTAATGATGTATAACATCAAAGCGACTACACAAATGTCCATTCCTTTAGAAGTGGTTACCGAGTTGTCTTCACATCCAAATATTTGGGGTTTAAAAGATTCTGAACGTGATGTGGAACGTATGGAATTGCTCATAAAAACATATAAAAGCAATCCAGATTTCTCATATTTCTGTGGTTGGGGAGCACAAAGTGCGGGGAGCTTAAAATTAGGAGCTGATGGTATTGTGCCCAGTACAGGTAATTATGTGCCGGAAATGTATAAAAACTTATATGAAGCTGCCATTAATCAAGATTGGGAAGTTTGTGATACATGGCAAAATGAAACCGATATCGTAGCTCAACAATACCAAAAAGATAAAACGTTAGGCGAATCGTTAGCGGTTCTAAAAGCACTGATGTATAAAAAAAAATTATGTAATAAAACCATGATGCCACCATTAACCGAGGTGGAATAAACTAAACCAACAAAAAACCAAACTATTATGCTAAATATTCATTGGATTGATGTCACTATTGTAATCATATCTGTATTATTCACACTTGGTGCAGGGTTTTATTTTGCCCGAAGACAAAAAAGTTCCGATCACTATTTTTCAGGAAGTAAAACCATCCCAGCTTGGGCTATTGGTATTTCCATATTTGCAACCTTAATTAGTAGTGTCACCTTTTTAGCATATCCAGCGGCAGCCTATAAATCCAATTGGATTTTGTTAGTACAAGGTTTAATGGTCCCCATTGTGTTGGTCGGATTAATTTGGGTGATTATTCCTTTATTTCGTAAAGTGATTCGTTTAAGTACGTATGAATATTTCGAACGTCGTTTTGGAGTGTTTGCACGTATGTACAGTTCCATAGCATTTATATTAACACATTTCTCTAAAATGGGAACGGTGCTGTATTTGGTTAGTTTAGCATTAGCAACCCTAACGGGATTGGATGTAACAACCTATATTTTAATGCTTAGTGTCGTTATTATTTTTCTAACCTTACTTGGAGGTATTGAAGCTGTTATTTGGATGGATGTCATCCAAGGTTTTTTACTAATTGGTGGCGGATTATTATGTGCAGGCATTTTGTTGTTTAATTATGAAGGTGGCCCAGGACAGATGTTAAGTGAAGCTGTTACCATGAAAAAAATAGATTTCGGACCTTATAATTTTAGCTTTACGGAATTGACATTTTGGGTATTGGTTATCAACGGTGCTTTTTACGCGTTACAGAAATACGGTACCGACCAAACTATTGTACAAAGATATTTAGCAGCCAAAAGCGATAAAGACGCTAAAAAAGCAGCCTACATCGGGGTGTTCGCTAGTGTGCCAGTTTGGGCATTGTTTATGCTAATAGGCTCGTTATTGTTTGTGTTTTATAACTCTGGAGCTGCTATATTGCCCGAAGGTATAAATGCAGACCAAGCTTTTACTTATTTTATAGGCACCGAATTACCGGTAGGAGCTGTTGGTTTGGTACTGGCAGCATTAATTGCAGCGGCTGTTTCCAGTTTAGATTCCGATATGAACTGTTTGGCAGCTATTGGCGTTGAAGATTTCTACCAACGATTCAAACCAAATTGTACCGATAAAGACAGATTGGTTGTGGGGCGCTTATTGGTCTTGCTTTCGGGAATAGCCATGTCGGTAGTGGCACTTCTATACGCTGCTTGGGATGGCGAGGGTGTTCTTGGTGTGGTTTTCGAACTTTATGCTATATTTTCAGCAGGTATTGTTGGTATCTTTATTTTGGGATTGTTTTCAAGGCGAGCTAATAAACAGGGGTTGCATATAGGGATTGCTGCTTGTATTGCTTTTACAGCTTATGCTGTTTTAACAACTACAAAAATAGGTGATGGTGACGTTATTTGGGATTTAGGAAACTATAATTTTCCGCATCATAAATATATGCTAGGTGTTTATAGTCATCTCATTGTCTTGATAGTTGGTTATTTTGCTAGTTTTTTATTCAAGTCAGAAAATGCTAAAGATGAATTAACTATTTACGGTTATTTTAAATTAAAAGAAAAGAACGCTTAACGCTTTATTGATAATGAATTCAATTACTTTATTACAACCGGGAAAAATTGTATTTGGAGAAGGTTCCTTAAAAGAACTTTCAAACGATACTATTTTAGAAGGTTCAAACAGTATATTACTGCTAGTGGCAACACCGTTGTTGCAGGCTGTTGAAGAGATAGTTAAAAGTCTTAAATCTAAAAACAAACAGGTTCAACTTGTTGAATATAAATTTTTAGGTGAACCCACATTTTCACAATTCAATATATTGTTAAATGAGAATCAAGGATTTAATCCAGATTGCGTTATAGGCATTGGCGGCGGCAGTGTTTTAGATTGCGCCAAATTGTTAGCAGCACTCATTAATAATTCGCAAAAATTAGAAGATGTTGTTGGTATTGGGCTTTTAAATGGTTGCTCCATAAAATTAATTTGTATTCCAACAACATCGGGAACAGGAAGTGAAGTATCTCCAAATGCCATTTTGTTAAATGAAGACACCCAAGCGAAAAGTGGCATAATTAGTCCATATTTAGTCCCAGACGCCTGTTATTTGGATCCTGTTTTAACGGTTAGTCTCCCTTCTAAATTAACAGCGGAAACAGGTATTGACGCCTTGTCGCATTGTATTGAAGCTTACACCAATAAGTTTGCGCATCCAACGGTAGATGTCTATGCTTTAAAAGGAATTCAACTTATAGCTGAAAACATTCAGGAAGCTTGTGAAAATGGCAGTAATATCGAAGCACGTTCGGCACTTTTACTAGGTTCTATGTACGGCGGTTTGTGTTTGGGACCGGTAAATACATCGGCGGTTCACGCACTGTCTTATGGCTTGGGTGGTAAGTTTCATGTTCCCCATGGACTTTCAAATGCTATTTTAATGCCTGAGGTTTTACGATTTAATCTTTCGGCAAATCCAAAAAGACATGCCGATGTGGCACGAGCTTTAGGGATAACACTTGAAGGAAGTGATGAAGAGATCGCTTTAGCAGGCATAGAAAAGATTGAAGCCATATCAAAAGCATGTAACATTCCACAACGACTAATAGAGATTGGTGTGACAGAAGATGTGTTGCCAGAATTAGCAGATATCGCCATGAAAGTCACTCGATTATTAAAAAATAATCCAAGAGAGGTGACTAGAGAAGATGCCATTGGGATTTATAAAAGATTACTATAAAAATTAAAATGATGCACCATCCATGATAAAAACATTTTTAACACACAGGAGCATGATTATGGATGCACCATCTGACCAATAAAAAGAGGATAGATGATAGAAAATAGATGATAGAAAAAAAGAGGAGCTTTGCAACTCATAACCCCATAACCTTATAACCTCAACATAAACAGATGAAACACCCATGCTAAAAGCACCTTTAACACACAAGAACATGATTATGGGTGTAACATCTGACCATATTAAAAAACAATAGATATAAACAGATGAAACCAAAAATAGGAATCTCAATGGGTGATCCTGCGGGAATTGGTCCAGAAATAATCATAAAAACGTTGGCATTAAAAGATGTTTACAACCGTTGTAGCCCTTTAGTTGTTGGTGATGCCCAAACTATGCAAAACGAAGTGAATGCATTAAAATCGTCGTTAAAAATACATGCCATTCAAAATGTAAATGATGCCAAATTTGAATATGGAACTATTGATGTGTTCGATTTAAAAAACGTAGTAACTGCCGAATTAAAACCTGGAATTGTTACGGCTATGGCCGGGAAAGCAGCTTTTGAAGCGGTTATAAAAAATATAGAATTAGCATTAGCAAATCAGATTGATGCAACGGTCACAGCGCCAATTAATAAGGAATCGATTCACAAAGCAGGACATAAGTATTCGGGACATACCGAGATTTATGCAGATTATACGGGTACGAAGAAATTCGCTATGCTTTTGGCTGATGAAAATTTTAGAGTCATTCACGTAAGCACGCATGTGTCGTTGCGCCAAGCCTGCGATTTATGTAAAAAAGATCGTGTGTTTGAAGTCATTACCTTGTTAGATGATGCTTGTAAAAAATTCGGAATTGAAAATCCTAGAATTGCCGTAGCAGGCTTAAATCCGCATGCGGGCGAAAATCAATTATTTGGAGATGAAGAAGTGACTGAAATTATTCCAGCTATTGAAGAAGCCAATAAATTAGGTTATACAGTGGAAGGCCCCTTTCCTCCAGACACTATGTTTGTAAAAGCAGTGCAGGGAAAATTTGATGGGTGTATTGCGATGTACCACGATCAAGGTCATATTCCTTTTAAATTGGAAGGTTTTAAATGGGACAACGAAAAGGAAACCATGAAAAGTGTAAAAGGTGTTAACATCACTTTAGGACTGCCAATTATACGTACGTCTGTTGATCATGGAACTGCTTTTGAAATTGCAGGACAAGGTATTGCTTCGGCGGATGCTATGCTGGTCGCCATTGATTATGCGATTGTTATGGCTAAACATAAAAAATAATGATTACGGTTATAGCAGACGATTTAACTGGAGCGGCAGAAATTGCAGGTATTTGTCTTCGCTACGGTATAGATGTGGTTTTTGGCATAGATGCTATTCCTGAAAAGCCAGCTCAAGTAGTTATAATTGCAACGGATTCCCGTTCACTATCAGAAGAACAAGCCTATAAAGTGCATCTACAATTAGCTGGTGACATCATTAAAAATAACCCGAATCAAATTATTTTTAAAAAATGCGATTCCGTTTTACGAGGTCATGTTTTAACTGAAATTTTAGCGTTGATAGCTATTACAAGTAAAAGTATTGTTTTGTTACAGCCAGCAAATCCATTGGGGAATCGTTGTATTAGTGATGGTATTTATTATGTAAATGATGTTAAGATTGAAAATACAGGCTTTGCCACAGATCCTGATTTTCCTGCGAAAACATCCTTGGTTAAGAATTTGCTTTTAGGCCGAAGTTCAAAAAAAGATAGCATTCAAGTTTATGCAGGAATGATTCATGAAACCAATTCAAAAGGATTATATATTCCAGATTGCAGTCATGGATCTGATTTAATAAATAATGTGAAGCTATATAATGAAGACATGATTATTGGCGGAAGCGCCGCTTTTTTTGAGCAATTTTTGATTAAATTAAAAGTGGTTTCAACAAAAAAAGATTCTGTGAAACTTAATTTTTCAAAAGATTACTTATTGGTTTCAGGAAGTACACATCCAAAAAGCATAGCATTCACAAAAAGGCTTGAAAAAAGTAATTGTACTGTTTTTACGTTTCCTGAACACCTTCTGTTTGAAAATGTAGAGGAATCAGTTTTAAATGAATGGATACTAAAAGTTGCCAAAAGCTACCAAATAACCAAAAAGGTGGTTTTAAGAATTTCAAATGAAATAATTGAATTTACCAATAGCTCAAAAGTGCTTAAAACCCGAATGAGTTTTGTTGTAAAGCATCTTTTTGAGCATTGTAAAATTGATGAAATTTTTATTGAAGGAGGCGCAACGGCCTACGATTTGCTCGATAAATTAAACTGGCATTCATTCACGCCAATTGCTGAATTAGCCTCAGGTGTCGTGCGTATGCATTATGATAATGATCCCAAAAAACACATTACCATCAAACCAGGGAGTTACGAATGGCCAGATGGTTTATTAAATTAACCCGTTGGATGAAATTAAGAAAATTTAATTTATAACGATTTTGATTATAATTTAGAGACTATTTAAATTTTGTTTTTGGAATGTTTTATAGGGTATTTTTTTGTCAGACGAAGGTATTTTGAGATTCATAGCCATAGCTATGGATCGAAAAATAGCTGAAGTATGGCGGAAAAAGGCACATAAAAGAGCCAAAGGATAAAACTTAAACAGTCTCTTAAAGTCAATTTAGCACTCAAGTGTCAGTCTGAGCCTGTCGAAGACACTAGAAGATACATTTCGACAAGCTCAATGTGACAATTTATATAAAATTAGTATTGATAAAGCAATTACACCTAACGGGTTAAATTAGTATATTTAAAATTGATTAAAAAAATATGATAAACTTAAAAGGAATAGCTTGGAATCATACACGAGGTTTTACCTCTGTAGTTGCCACAGCACAACGATTTGAAGAGCTAAATCCCGATGTAAGAATTACATGGGAAAAGCGTTCCTTACAAGCTTTTGCAGATGCTTCCCTTAGTGATTTGGTAAATAATTACGATTTGTTAATTATGGACAATCCCCATGTTTCAATAGCAGCAAAGGATAAGCTTCTATTGCCTTTTGATGATTACTTAAATGCTGAATTCATTAATGAATTAGCCAAAAATAGTGTCGGGAAATCACATGCTAGTTATCATGTATATAATAAACAATGGACCTTGGCAACAGATGCGGCAACACCCATTGCGACTTGGAGAGAAGATTTAATAAGTAAACACAATATACAAATCCCCACAACTTGGGAGGAACTTCTGGAATTAACTAAAACAGGGAAAGTTGCATTTGCATCCATTCCTATAGATACATTGATGCATCACTACATGATGTGTATAGCATTGGGTGGTGATGTTTTTGAAAACAAAACAGAAGTTGCCCCGCGACATATTATGATAGACGCCATTAAAAAGTATAAAGAGTTGGTAGATTTAGCACCTTCCTTTTGTTTAGAAATGAATCCTATCAAAATTTATGAACGCATGACGCAAACGGATGATATTGTTTACAGTCCGTTCAATTATGGGTATTCAAATTATTCTAAAAAGAATTATGCAGATCATACTTTAAAAGCTGGAGGTTTGGTAACTTTTAAGGGAAAAAGGCTTCGTTCTACCTTAGGTGGTGCTGGTATTGCGGTGTCTTCAAAAACCAAGTATGCCGAAGTTGCCATGAAGTATGCCGAATTCACGGCTTCAGAAAAAACGCAATCAGGTTTGTATTTTGAATTTGGAGGGCAGCCGGGACACAGAAAAGCATGGTTAAATGATGATGTGAACAACCAATGCAAAGACTTTTTTAAAGATACGTTGCAAACTTTAGATGAAGCCACCATGCGTCCGCAATATTATGGCTATATGCATTTTCAAGATGAAGCAAGTCCCGTAATTCATGAAGCAGTTTCCGAGAAAGTTTCCATTGAAGTGGCGGTCGATAAAATGAATTCAATTTATAGAGAATCACTAACACATTAAATAATAAATTTTGAAGCCATTAGAAGGTTTATTGGTATTAGAGTTTTCGCAGTTTTTGGCTGGTCCTTCAGCAGGTTTAAAACTAGCCGATTTGGGTGCGCGTGTTATTAAAATTGAGCGTCCTGTAAAAGGGGAGGCCTGTAGACAATTAAGCATCAAGGATTTGTTTGTTGATGATAGTAGTTTGCTTTTTCATACCATAAATAGAAATAAGGAATCCTTTGCTGCCGATCTTAAAAATCCAGCAGATTTAGAAGATGTAAAAAAACTAATTGCCAAAGCGGATATTATGACCCATAATTTCAGGCCTGGTGTGATGGAGAAAATAGGATTGACTTTTGAAGATGTTTTAAACGTCAACCCTAAAATAATTTATGGTTCCATAACAGGTTATGGCAATATCGGTATGTGGGCAAAAAAACCAGGGCAGGATTTATTAGTGCAATCGCTTTCTGGTTTAACGTGGTTAAGCGGAAAAAGTAGTCAGGGTCCCGTGCCTTTTGGATTGGCAGTTGCCGATTTAATGTGTGGCAATCATTTTGTGCAAGGTATTTTGGCGGCATTGCTTAAACGCGCAAAAACAGGAAAGGGTGTTTCCGTTGAGGTTAGCTTGTTGGAATCCGTTCTAGATGTGCAGTTTGAAGCGCTAACTATATTTTTAAATAACGGCGGTAAATTAGCAGACAGAGGAAATGTAAAAGGAAGCGCACATGCCTTTTTAAGTGCACCTTATGGTATTTATGAAACTTTAGATGGTTATTTAGCCATTGCTATGGGTGACCTGCTTTTATTAGGAGGTATTATTGACGTTGATTTGAGGAAGTATTCCGATAAGAAAACGTGGTTTACGGGTAGGGCAGCGATTCGAAAAATATTGCGTAAAAAAATAACGACTCAAAATTCAGACCATTGGATCAAGTTGTTGCGGGAAAATGGCATGTGGTGTGAAAAAGTATTAAACTATAATGATCTAAATAGTAAGGCTTTTATGGATGATTTACAGCTAAAACAAACCGTAAAGAATTCAGCAGGTAAAACTATGGTCACCACCAGAAGTCCTATTAAAATCGATGGAGACATTTTAAGTGCTACCAAAGCAGCTCCTAAAGTAGGTGAAGACAATGCGAAGATTTATGAGCAATTTTTAAGAAAATAAGAAGATGTATGGCGTCATGCTGAACTTGTTTCAGCATCGCAAATGTCATTCAAAAATAACAATTAAATGAACCCTTTAGAAGATTATTTAATAATAGATTTTAGTCAGTTTCTTTCGGGACCATCCGCTAGTTTGCGATTGGCAGATTTTGGTGCACGTGTCATAAAAATCGAAAAACCAGGGAAAGGAGATATTTGCCGTACCTTGTATACGTCCGATTTAATAATGAACGGCGAATCCTCCATATTTCATACCATCAATAGAAATAAAGAATCCTTTGCGGCCGATTTTAAAGATGCAGAAGATTTAAAACTAATAAAGAAATTAATTGCTAAAGCCGATGTGGTGATGCATAATTTTAGACCAGATGTTATGGAACGTGTGGGTTTAAGTTATGATGATGTTAAAGCGATAAACCCAAACGTGGTTTATGCCGAAATATCAGGTTATGGCAGGCATCCAGATTTAAAAGAGCATCCTGGGCAAGATTTATTATTACAATCTTTAACCGCTTTAACTTGGCTAACGGGGAATCAAAATGATGGTCCAGTTGCCATGGGTTTATCGATTGTAGACATGTTGGCTGGCGCGCATTTAGCACAAGGTATTTTGGCGGCATTATATAGAAAAGCCATCCATAATGTGGGAGCTAAAGTGGAAGTGAGCATGTTGGAATCGGCCATCGATTTTCAATTTGAAACCATCACAACGTATTTTAACGACGGCGGTGAATTGCCCGTAAGAACAAAAAGTAACAATGCACATGCATATTTGGGTGCGCCTTATGGTATTTACAAAACCAAAGACGGATTTTTAGCATTGGCGATGGGTTCAATTCCTGTGTTGGCGGAGCTTTTAAAATGTGATGCTTTATGGCAGTTTCCTGAAAACAAATTTAGTTTAAGGGATAAAATTAAAAAGGTATTGGCGACGCATCTTAAAACCCAAAACACTCAATATTGGTTGGATATTTTAGAGCCAGCAGATATTTGGTGTGCCAAAGTTTTAAATTATGAAGAACTTTTTGCTGAAGATGGTTTTAAAGTTCTGGACTTTATTCAGGAAGTTAAAATGGGCGATGGGTATGCCTATGGAACAACACGTTGCCCCATAAAAATTGATGGTGAATTGTTTGTTTCTGAAAAAGGGTCACCAAAGTTGGGTGAGCATAACGACAAAATTTTAAAGGAATTAATAAGTGAATAATGGAAAAATTTAGAATCGCCATTCGGAAATTTGAGCCTTTTGAAACCGCCTTAGCTAAGTTATGGGATGCTTTTTGTACTGAAAATAACTTAAGTATGGAGGCAGAATTGGTCGCGTTGGAACTTGATGAGCTATATGAAGAAACAATCACCAATAAAGGCTTGCAAAACGGTAATTGGGATATAGCCCATATAAATACTGACTGGATTTTTGATGCCGTAAACGTACAAGCAGTAGAAAATTTATCGCCAATTATTGCACAAAACCCACCACAGGATTTTCCAGATGGTTGGCATAAATCACTGCTTCATTTGCAACAAATAAATGACAATATTTATGGTTTACCATTTCATGATGGACCGGAATGTTTACTATTTAGAAAAGATTTGTTTGAAGACACTTCAGAAAAAGAAAACTTCAAAAAGCTATATGGCTATGAGTTGCAACCTCCAAAGACGTGGGAACAATTCACGGAAATAGCCACATTTTTTAATAGACCGGAACAAAACTTATATGGTTGTGTATTTGCAAATTATCCTGATGGACACAACATGGTTTTCGATTTTTGTTTGCAATTATGGACCCATGGCGGATCGCTTTTAAATTCAGAAAACCAAATAGATATTAATACACGAGAAGCAATTAAAGCTTTGGATTTCTATAGAACTATTGTAAAAAACAAAAAAATGACCCATCCATATTCAGAAGACTTTGGTTCTGTTGAAGCGGGTATGGCATTTGCAAAAGGTGAAGCATCTATGGCAATAAATTGGTTTGGTTTTGCCTCCATGTGCGAAGTTATTGAAGGATCATTGGTAAAAGGTAAGGTTGATATTGCCGAAATACCCCACGATAAAAATTGTAATTCAGCATCGCTCAATGTCTATTGGTTATATACCATTGGTTCGGGGAGCAGAAATAAAGAATTAGCTTATAATTTTCTAAAATTCGCCACAACACCTGCAAGTGATAAATTACTAACCAACGAAGGTGGTATTGGTTGCAGAAAGTCAACATGGAATGATGCCGAAATAAATAAAACCATTCCGTATTATCATAAATTAGGAATGTTACACGAAAACGCTTTAACCTTGCCACAAACTCCAGTTTGGCATAAAGTCGCAGCGTTAATAGATGGGATGGTTTTGCAAGCCATAAATAGCCATGTGCCTTCTCATTTATTACTGAAAACCACACAGAATAACATCCAAGAAACACTAAAAAAATGACTGTTACCTACAAACCATTATTACCAGAAACCAAGCAACCCATAATTATAATTGGTGCAAGTGGTATTGTAAAAGATGCTCATTTACCAGCTTATAAGATGGCAGGTTTTGAAGTATTTGGAATAACCAACCGTACCATGTCTAAAGCACATGAAATGGCAAAAAACCATAACATTCCAAATGTCTTTGAAAGTGTAGCAGATGCCGTAAAGCAGGCACCCAAAAATGCGGTTTACGATATTACGGTGTTGCCAGACCAATACATTGAAATATTGGAGCAATTGCCGAATGGCGCCGCGGTGCTTATTCAAAAACCAATGGGTAACGATTATAAGCAGGCTAAAGACATTGTTGCTGTTTGCGAACGTAAAAATTTAGTAGCAGCCATTAACTTTCAATTACGCTTTGCGTCGTTTGTAAGTGCCGCAAGACATATGATTGATCAAGGATTGATTGGTGATTTATACGATATGGAATTTAAAGTTACTGTAAAAACACCTTGGGAATTGTTTCCCGTAATAAAACAGCATCCACGGTTAGAAATTCTATTTCATAGTGTGCATTATATTGACTGTATCCGTTCGTTTTTAGGGAATCCCAAACGTGTTATGGCTAGAACAACAAAACATCCCTTAAAAGATTTGTCGTCTTGTCGTTCTACTATTATTTTAGATTATGGCGACACTATGAGCGTAAAAATAAATACCAACCACGATCATGAATTTAATACAAAACACCAAGAAAGCTATATCAAATGGGAAGGTACAAAAGGAGCTATTAAGGCAAAAATGGGCTTGTTAATGAATTACCCAGACGGCTTACCAGATGCTTTCGAATACACCATTGCCGAAGAAGAAAAAGACTATGAGTGGAAGACCCTGAATCTCGAAGGTTCTTGGTTTCCCGAGGCATTTATAGGCACCATGTCCAATTTGATGCGTTTCAAAGAAGGCTCAGATAAAACATTACATGCCAGCGTTCAAGATGTATTGGATACCATGAAGGTTGTTGAAGCTTGTTACATAAGTGATTCAACAGGTGGCGTTTCATTAACAGAATTATAATAATAAAAGCATATGTATTTCAAATCAACATTTTTCGAGGATTATCAATTAAACGAAAAACGAGTTACTTTAGGAAGAACCATCACAGAAACTGACTTTGTTGTTCATGCTGGGCACACAGGCGATTTTTTTCCACACCACATGGATGAAGTATGGTGTAGAACACAACCCTTTGGTCAGCGTATTGCACATGGTACCATGATTTTTAGTATCGGTATTGGTTTAACAGCTTCCGAGATCAACCCGGAAGCCTTTTCAAAAGGCTATGATAGATTACGATTTGTAAAACCAGTTCATATTGGTGATACCATTCATTCGGAAATAACCATTTCAGAAAAAGGAGATGCTAAACGACCCGAAATGGGTACGGTAACCGAACATGTAGAAATTATAAACCAAAGAGGCGAAGTTGTATTGGTGTGCGACCATTTACTACTTGTAAAAAGAAAGCTTAGCACCACTTAATTAAAGACCCCATGCAAACAACTAACCAAGTAACCCATTTATCCGAAGTGCCAAAACAAACAAGTTTAGTAGGCAAACATTTGTTTCCGTTTATTCTTATAACCTTTCTGTTTTTCCTTTGGGGGATGGCACATAATCTAGATTCTATTTTAATTCCGCATCTTAAAAAGGCGTGTGAATTAAATAATCGTCAATCCACATTAATTGATACCGCTGTGTTTTTTGCCTATTTCATTATGGCAATTCCTGCGGGTATGATAATTAAGCGATTTGGTTATAAAAACAGTATTATAACAGGGCTGTTGGTGTTTGCAATTGGCGCATTTTTGTTTGTGCCAGCAGCCAATACAAGAATGTACGAGCTTTTTTTGTTTGCTTTATTTGTAATTGGTTGTGGTTTAACGATTTTAGAAACCAGTGCCAATCCGTATGCCGCTATTTTAGGGCCTCCGGAATCATCTTCCAAACGCTTGAATTTAGCCGCTTCCTTTAATGGGTTGGCAGCTATGGTAGCACCTATTGTTGGGTCGCTGTTCATTCTTTCGGGAACCAATTATACACCCGATGAAATGGCCGCCATGCCTGAGGCTACTAAATCGGCTTATTTGTTAGGTGAGGCAGCATCGGTAAAAATGCCATATATAGTTTTAGGAAGCGTATTAATACTCGTAGCAGTTGTGGTGTATTTTATGAAACTTCCTAAAATGAAAATAGAACCTACAGAAACCGAAGTTAAACCAGGTTTCTTTTCTGTATTGAAATTTTCGCATTTAAGTTGGGCGGTCGTGGCACAATTCTTTTATGTAGGGGCTCAGGTTTGTGTTACCAGTTTCTTTATTAGAGCGGCACAACAAGGTGCAGGTTTAGATGAAAAAACGGCAGCCTATTACCTTGGTGTTTATGGGTTTTTGTTTATGGCTGGGCGATTTGTTGGTACCTTTTTGCTGAAATTTATAAAAGACTATGTGCTACTTTCAACTTATTGTTTGTTAAGTATTTTGTTAAGTCTTGTCGCTATTTATGGAGAAGGTATTCATGTTATTTATGCATTGGGTGGTTTAGGTTTTTTTATGTCCATTATGTTTCCCACTATTTTTTCACTCGGCTTAGTGGGTTTAAAATCGAACACGGAAACGGGTTCCTCCTGGTTGGTTATGTCTATTGTTGGAGGTGCGATACTTCCGTATGCCATGGGCACTTTAATTGATATAAAACACGATGATATTCAAGCAGGTTATATCATTCCTTTGGTTTGCTTTTTAGTGATATTGTACTTTGGAGTGTTTGGACATAAAGTAAAAATTTAATAGTTTATTTAAACTTTTAGTAGAAAAATGGGTTTAAATGTAAAGTATTATAGGAACCACGCAATTTTAACAGGATTTATTAAGATGAAATGTTTTTTTTAAATATATTTGGGTAATCGATTGCATTGATTTTTTCGATTTAGATTGATAATCAACTATCTCGGGGCAAGCCCATGAGGCATTTATAGAAAGAACATCAAAAATTCGAGGCAAGCCTTGGAGCATTCAAATCTCGATTATCGAGTAAAAATAATCTTTGGATAAGTCTTTATGAAATTAAAATTCAACAGAACAAAGCCATTAGAAACGTTAATTAGTGTGTTCTTTTTGAGCGGTTCTTTTATTTTAAATGGTCAAAATTCAGAGGTTGAGTGGGTGTCAGTACAATTGCTTAATGAAGGTTCCAAGGAAATTGAAATAAGTGGGCATCCTCAAATAGTTAATTCACCTTTTGGTGAAGCTGTTTTATTTGATGGTGTTGATGATGCATTGTTTTTAGATGTAATGCCATTAGTGGGCATGGAGGAATTTACTATTGAAATGATTTTTATGCCTTCAACTAATGGCGATTTTGAACAACGGGTGGTGCACATGGGCGACGTGTCTGGTGATAGAATGTTACTGGAAATTCGTGCTATAGATGGTCATTGGTATTTTGATGGTTTTGTGGCTTCAGAAGGAAATAAGTTAGCGCTGATTGACGAGAAATTAATCCATCCGTTAGGGCAATGGTACCATGTGGCTTTAGTGGTTGCTAAAAACAGTCTTAGTACTTACGTCAATGGAAATCTTGAACTAACAGAACCTTTTTCTTTTAGTCCTATCGAAACAGGACAAAGTTCAGTAGGAGTAAGACTAAATAAACGCTCTTGGTTTAAAGGAAGTATATATAAAATAAGAGTTACCCCAAAACAATTAAAATCAGAAGACTTTATGGCTTTTAAGTTGTAAAGTATTGAATAAACTAAGTATTAATGAAGCCATCTAACCACATTGTATTTGTTTTGCCATTTCTAGTTTTTGGGTTAAAGTTATTTGCACAACCAAAAATGTCTAAAGAACTGGTTTCAGAAACTATGTTAAAAGCTACAGAGTTTATGGTAGAAGATGTTAGTGTCAACGGTGGTTATGTTTGGTATTACATGCCCGATTTCTCTCGTCAATGGGGAGAAATGGAGGCGTATAAAACCATGATTTGGCTTCAACATCCAGGAACCATTAGTATGGGACATGTATTTTTAGATGCTTATCAAGTTACACAGAATGAATACTATTACAAAGCGGCTCAAAAAGCTGCCAATGCCATAATTTGGGGGCAAAGCCATGAAGGCGGTTGGAATTATATGATTGATTTTGCAGGAGATCGTTCGCTTAAACAGTGGTACAACACCATAGGGAAAAATGGATGGCGTTTAGAGGAATTTCAGCATTATTATGGAAACTCAACATTTGACGATGATGTAACAACAGATGCTGCTCGATTTCTTTTAAGAATGTATTTAGAAAAAATGGATGCAGTTTATAAACCCGCTTTAGATAAAGCTTTGGAATTTATTTTGAAAAGCCAATATCCTAACGGCGGTTGGCCACAACGCTATCCTTTGCGGTATGATTTTGATAAACAGGGATTTCCAGACTATTCATCATTTTACACATTTAATGATGACGTTATTTGGGAAAACATTAATTTTTTAATGCAGTGTTATTTAGTATTGGGTCAAGAGCGTTTTCTGGATCCTATATATCGAGGCATGAATTTTTATAGAATATCCCAAGCGAGTTGTGGTGCTTGGGGACAACAGATAAATATGAAAATGGAAGTAGCCAGTGCAAGAACTTATGAACCTGCGGCTTATTTGCCCAGTGCCACCTGCGAAAACGCACTTCTTTTAATAAAGTTTTATCAATTAACAGGAGATAAACAATTTCTAGAAGGGATACCAAAAGCTATTAAATGGTTGGAAGAAACCAAACTGCCGAAAGATAAAATAGAAGGGCATCGTACCCACCCAACATTTGTTGATGTTAAAACGAATAAACCAATGTATGTGCACCGTAAAGGTTCAAACGTAAGATATGGAACGTATTATGTAGATGATAATGATTTGGATTTATTATCTCATTATTATGGAAAAGGATTTGTAAATATTCAGGAATTGAAAGATGACTATGAGAAAGTTTTAAAACTTACAGTTGGAGAGGTCACCAAAGATTCACCTTTAAAACCACAGGAATTTAAATATAAAGAAACACCTCAAAGCTATTACGATTTAAATAGGTACCTATTCAATTTTAAAATTGATGAATCTGAAATTGTAGAGGTGGTTGAACAACTTGACAGTCAAAATCGTTGGCTTTCAGATCATGCATTTATAAGCAACCCTTATATTGGCGACGGTGTAAATACTGAAGCAACCAATGCTTATGCAACAACAAGAGTTGGAGATGAAACGGATACCTCGCCTTATCCAGATACAACAGATCAAAAATATATATCGACAGGAACTTATATTAAAAACATGAAGTTGTTAGTCAACTACATGCAATCTATTGAAATTCTAAATAAATAATGCTAAAAATTAAATTAAAAAAACAATGCTAAGAAATTACAAAATTAAACTCATATTGATTCTATTTTTTACCTCTCTTTTTGGTGTTTATGCACAAAACCCCATAGTAAAAATAGATTTTGACCAAGCGGCTAGAAGTACAAGTGAAGTTGGAGAACCCGATTATACACCTTGGGTTGTAGCTTCAGGAACTTCGGCTTCAATGGCGGTGAACGGTGTGACATTTACTGTTTCAAAAGTAGGTAGCAATGGTGATGAATTGGGAACTAATTGGTACAAAACAGGAATTCAAGCACCTTATTATGCTAGATTGGTTTGTGATGGCCTTACGGTAAAAAGTGGAACTGCCAATCAAGGAGGTCAAATTGAACTTCGTATAAGTGGTTTGGAAACAGGAGCACATACACTATTAGCTTTTTTAAATGCAGTTGATAGTCCAGATACCAACACTTTTAGTCCTATTGATGTTTCTGTTGATGGAAATTTGGTGGAAGACGATGCTATGCCTACGGTTAGGGCATTAACAACTGCTTCTGCAAAATCGGTATATTTAAATATACAAGCTACAACAGGTATAGATGTCGTTGTCCTTTTTGCTGCTGAAACTTCTGGTTCTGAAAGCATAAAAAATGTAATGCTAAACGGGTTTGAATTAAATACCCCCAATATTTTTAACCAAGCCACAGATCCAATTCCAGCTCATAATAATGAGCATGTAGAGTTAAACTCTGGAAATACATTGTTACAATGGACGCCTGCTGTCAATGCCGTATCACATAATATTTATTTTGGAACTAGTTTGGCATCGGTTGATGCAGCAACTACAGCATCTCCTGAGTATAAAGGTAATCAATTACAAGCAAATGCTTCTTATCAAGTAAACGGTTTATATACTGGTGAAACTTACTACTGGAGAATTGATGAAGTTTTAGAAAATAACGATGTTGTAAAAGGTTATGTATGGCGTTTTAGACCCGCACAACTAGCTTTTCCAGGCGCAGAAGGCTATGGGCGTTTTGCACGTGGTGGTCGTGGAGGTAAAGTGGTTGTTGTAACTAATTTAAATGATAGTGGTCCTGGAAGTTTACGTGAGGCAGTCACCAATAATATAGGGCCAAGAACGATTGTTTTTAATGTGTCTGGTATCATTCAACTTAGCTCGCGATTAGTTTCAAGTCAGCCTTATGTTACTATTGCAGGTCAAACAGCACCTGGAAAAGGCATTACTATCAGATCGGCGCCTTTTGGTATAACTGGAAACGATAATGTTGTTCAAAATATTAGAGTTCGATTGGGAGCTGGTCCAACGTATGATGGTATGGGATTAACAGGTGCCAACCATAGTATTATTGACCATTGCTCTATAAGTTGGACTATTGATGAATCTTTTAGTTCTCGTGGTGCTCATAATATCACGCTACAACGTACTTTAATTTCCGAAGCTTTAAATGCGGCAGGACACCAAAATTACCCAGTAGGGACAGAGCATGGTTATGCAGCAACTATTGGTGGCGATATTGGTTCTTTTCACCATAATTTATTAGCACATAATTATGGACGTAACTGGAGCTTAGGTGGTGGTTTAGATGGAAGTGGCGCTTATGCAGGTAGAATGGATGTTACTAATAATGTAGTTTATAATTGGGGCTCTAGAACAACCGATGGAGGAACAAAAGAGATAAATTTTGTAAATAATTACTATAAACCTGGTGCAGGTTCAACTTTATTTTATGCTTTTACGGCAGATCACGAAGGGACTGGTACAGGTATGCAAAGGTGTTATTTTAATGGTAACGTGATGCCTGGTCGTTTTGATGAAAGTAATCAAGAAGCTGGAAGAAGAATTAAGTTATCAAACGGTGCCGTAGTTAATTATGAAACGTTTGTTGATGCACCTTTCTTTCCTTCGTATGTAACCACACAGTCTGCAGGAGAAGCTTATAAAATAGTACTTTCAGACGTAGGTTGTACCCAACCGGTTTTTGATGATCATGATCAAAGAATGATTAATGAGACCTTAACAGGAACTTATACTGTTGTTGGAAGTGTAACTGGTAAAAAAGGTTTTCCGGATACGTCATCTGATTATGAATATGAAAATTATCCAGTTATAACCAGAGCTTCCGATTGGGATTCAGATAACGATGGCTTACCAAATTGGTGGGAAACTATTATTGGAACAAATATAAACTCACCTGCTGGTGATTTTTCGGACTCTAACGCCGATACCAATTCAGATGGTTATACCAACCTTGATTATTATTTACAATGGATGGATCAACCACATTATAGCACAGCAACTGGCGCAAAAGTAGATGTTAATATTCAACAATTATCAAGAGGGTTTACAAGTGGTATTTCGTATGTCGTGTCCGATGTTGTAAACGGAACGGCTAACTTAGTTGGTGATATTGTGGAATTTACACCAACGGCATCAGGTTTAGGGGCTTTTAAATTTACTGTTACGGATTCGGCTGGAGATAGCATGACACGTACAGTAAATATTCTTAATGGCTATGATTTAGCCTTATCAGTTGAAAAGAAAAACCTAGCCGAAATTAAGGTTTGGCCAATTCCTAATAAAGGGACTTTTTCAATCAAGATGAAAAATGGTGCTAATCCATCGGAATTCAAGATTTTTGATATACTAGGAAAAGAAGTTTCAAAAGGTTTTATTGAGGGTGGAAACACTCAAAACATAACATTAAATGCCCGTGGCGTATTCATTTTAAAAGTATATGAATCTAGTACGAAACAAGTTTTACACACTCAAAAAATCATCATAGAATAGTTTTTACAAACCAAAAAAATATGTCTGTGCATCAACTGTTAAAAATAGTATTGATTGGTTTTATACTCTTTCAATGCAAAATGTTTACAGTTTTTGCACAGCATAAAGGTAATTTATACCAAGGTTTAGAATTTAATAAGAATCATATTGTATACAAAGGTGAAAAAATAGAACTGGGTTCTAGGGCCTTTTTTATTGATGGACAACTTTCAAACGAAGAAGCTTCAAAATATAAATATGTTTACAATTCAATAAATGAAGCTTCAAAGTATTTGACCAATGGAACAGAAGCCTCACCAATGGTTTTATACATCGCGCCTTGGGTATATTGGGTAGATAATCCAGATGATCCTGAAATTAGATTACCTAAAGAAAATGAAAATACACCTTTTGGATTAGAAATTAATTGCGAGTGGTTAAAGTTTCAAGGTTTAACAGATAATCCAGAACATGTTATTATAGCCAGTAATCGCGGACAAACCATGGGTGCTAAAGGAAATTTTACCATGCTAAATATTAAAGGCAATGGTACTCATGCTGAAAATGTCACCTTTGGAAATTATTGTAATATAGATTTGGTTTATAAGCCAAACCCTAAGTTAAATAGAGAAAAACGTGGGTCAGCCATTGTGCAGGCACAGCTTATTTTTTCTGATGGCGATAAGGTGGTGGCTCGCAATACACGGTTTATAAGTAGATTGAATTTGGGACCTTTTTGGGGAAGTAAACGCACACTTTTTGAAGGCTGTCATTTTGAAATGACCGATGATGCCCTTAATGGTCGAGCTGTTTATCTTAATTGTACGTTTGATTTTTATTCATCAAAACCATTTTACAGAACCAACGATACGGGGGCAGTATTTCTAAATTGTGATATTAATTCGTACACCCGAGGAAATCAATATTTTGTAAAAGCAGGTGGCACCGTAACCCTTGTAGATACGAGATTTGTTGGTGAACATTTAAACTATATAGGCTGGCGAGACATTCCTGATAAAGAGGCTCGTTATTACCAATATAATGTAAGTTTAAATGCCAACCCTATCTTTATTGGTAAAGACGATGCTTTTGCGACTGTTGATATGACAGGCAAAGACGTTTTAAATGCTTACCGTTTTGAATTTAAAAATAAGGTGGTTTATAATACATACAATTTGTTGAGAGGAAACGATGATTGGGATCCCATGGGAATTAAGCCCATTGTTGAAGCGGCCGAAAATGAAGCAGGGAAAGACTATTCTAAGATTCCGACACAATTAATTGTTAAGCCGACACAACAAACATTGGAAACGGGTAAAGACCGTTTACTTCTGAATACAATTGTTAACCGTTTCGGTAATTATGAATTAAAAGGCGAAAGAATATCATGGACAATTGCAAATGAATATCAAGCATTTATTGAACTGCAACTTAATAAAGATGGAACTAGTCTAGTTATACCTAAAAATGATGAAAATGAAACTAAAGAAGTTACTATTACGGCATCAACCCCGTCAGGTTTAGAATCGGCTAGTGTATTATATATAGCACCTTCATTTATAGATCCGCCGTCATTTACAAAACTTCCAGAAGTCACTAAATCCAAAGAAGGTAATCTACAACTGGATTATAGTTTAGATATGACTTTTAAAGATGAGTCGTTTGTTAGCTGGTATCGCTGTAAAGACACCAAGGGAAGCCATCCCATAGAGGTCGCTGTTTCAAGGTTCAACAATCCAATGAAAACCTATCAACTTTCTATAGGGGATATTGGTTATTACATCATGGCAAGCGTATCGCCAAAACATCTTCGTTGTAATTATGGCACTCCTAAAACAACCGTTTTTAAACAGGCTATTACAGCAAAAGACGTAAAAAATAATTCCAGAGTTTTAGTGCCAGATTTAGAACACATGTCGGCTAAATACCAACCTGAAATACTTCCCGGATTTTGGACACTTGATAGTTATGCGCCTTTAGATACCCAAGAATTTAATTGGGAAGCAGATAACAGTCGAGACCCTTGGTATTATGGTGAAGGCATTAATGGAGCGGCCAATAATTGGGGCTTTGTACAAAACACCAAAGGTGCGCGTATGCGTTATTCACCTGTTGGAAAAGTATTTGGTGATATGAAAATTAGTTTTACTGCCATACCGTCTAAAACAGCAGGTCAAGGGTTTAGTAGTGCCAGAGCACAGTATATGGATGTTGGTATAAAAATGGATATTAAACAAATGAATGGTTACGCACTGCGTTTGATTAGAACTACCAAGTATAGCGATGCCGTCGATTTTGTTTTAATGACATATGAAAATGGAATAGCAACACCAATAAGTGAGCCTGTTTCAACATCTTGTTACCGCCCTAATTGTAAAATCACGGTTGAAATAAAAAACAATAAACTAATAGTGCATGCTGAAAATATAGATGATTATTTTACAGAACACGATTCTAAAGTTGTGAAAGTTGTAAATATGCAAGCTGAAATTACTCCTAACCAATATGGTGGTGTAAGTTTTCAGCACACAGGCACTGTTGGTAGTGGAGCAACCTTAATAAAAGATTTAAAAATAAAATGGTTTTAATTCGTTCATCAAACATTAAAAAAACATGATTAAAATAAGAGTAAACTCAATATTGCATTTCATGCTGATGCTTTTATTGGCAATGACGCTGGTAAACTGTAAAAATGAAAAGCAACTCCAACCCGAAGAAGCAAAAGAAGAAGCGGTATATTCAAACCCTATTTTAGGTGGTGATTATCCCGATCCATCTATAGTACGTGTTGGGAGCGATTATTATATGACGCATTCCTCATTTAATTATTATCCCGGTTTGATAGTTTGGCATTCTACCGATTTAATTCATTGGGAACGTATTTCGCATGCATTAACCCAAAATGTGGGGTCTGTTTGGGCGCCTGATTTGGTTTTTGTTAACGGTAAATACTACATCTATTTTCCTGCTGGTGGTACCAATTGGGTGGTTTATGCCGATTCGCCTTTAGGACCTTGGAGTGAACCAATCGATTTAAAGTTAAGCGGGTTTATAGACCCTGGACATGTTGTTGATGATAAAGGAATACGTTATTTATACCTTTCAAAAGGATATGTTGTAAAATTGACAGATGATGGATTAGCAACAGCTGAAACCCCTGTTTTTAATTATGAAGGTTGGCAATTCCCTAAAGAATGGAGTACGGAATGTTTTTGTTTAGAATCGCCGAAGTCAACAGTAAAAGATGGCTATTACCATCTAATAACTGCTGAAGGTGGTACTGCGGGTCCTGCCACGGCACATATGGTAGTTTCAGCTAGAGCTAAGTCGCCTTACGGTCCTTTTGAAAATTCACCTTATAATCCTATTGTGCATACAGAAAATAGGGGAGAACGTTGGTGGAATCAAGGTCATGGTACTTTAGTTGATGATGTAAACGGAAATTGGTGGATTATGTATCATGGTTATGAAAAAAACTTTCAAACTTTAGGGAGACAAACGCTTATGCTTCCTATAGAATGGACAGAAGATGGTTGGTTTAAAGTGCCGGATAGTATTAAGGCATCAGATAATATCAAAGCGCCTCAATTAAAGGTTTCTAAGGCATCGCATAGCCTTAGTGATGATTTTGATAATGAAAAACTAAATTTGCAATGGCAGTTTTATAAAGACTACAATCCTAATAGGGTTGAATTTAAAGAAGGAACATTGGTCTTTAAAGCTGAAGGGAAATCATTTGCAGATAGTTCGCCGCTTCTGGTAAATAGCAGTGATAAAAAATACGAAGTTCAAGTAGAATATACATTAGATGGAAATGTTGAGGTGGGTTTGTGTTTGTATTATAACGAAGTGGCTAACATGCATGTGTCTGTTTCCAATGAAAAGTTCAGCGTTTATAATCGTCAAAAACGAAAAATCAGTGAAAATAATACGTTGGGAAATCATGGGTTTTTACGGATTTTGAATGATGAAAATGAAGTGAGTTTTTATTTTAGTGCAGATGGTAACGATTGGATTCGTGTAGAGCGTAGTATTGAAGCAAGTGGTTTCAATCATAATGTATTTGGAGAATTTCTGAGTCTTCGTGCTGGTTTATTTGCCTTTGGAGAAGGTAACGTACAATTTGATAATTTTATCTATAAAAAACTTGATTAATTTAACAAGCAAAGTTGAATATGCCATTCCGATTTAGTAAGCCCTTGTTTTGTGATTATGATTGCTTTTATGGATGGCAAACCAGTCATAGAGGAGTTTTTATATATTATAAATGAAGATTATGGAAAGATTAATAATAAGTGTCTTACTGCTTTTTGTTATTGCAACTAATGCCCAAATGCAACCCATAAAAGATGGTGTATATGTATGGGAGGAGTTGCCAGTTAATAAGTTTGGAGACAGAGAAACAAGAAGTATATTTGAAGGTATTTCTCCTCATTTTGAGTATCTTGAAATTCATGCCACAACACAATATCCAGGAGCCAAACCCAATAAACCCAATGCTAATGATGATATTGAAGAACTTATTATTGTCAAGGAAGGTTTAATGAAAGTAACCAATGAAGGGAAAAGTGAGATTATCGGTCCGGGAAGTGTTGTTTTGTTTATGCCTAAGGAAGTGCATGCTATTGAAAATGTGGGCAATGACAATCTCACCTATTATGTAATGAGTTACAGGTCTAAAAAACCAATGGATATAGGAAGAGGTATTTTAAATGGTGGTTCCACGGTTTATAATGCAGATAGTTTGGTTTTTAAACCAAGCGAAAAAGGAGGAGGTATTGCATATTTCGATAGACCAACAAGCATGTGTGAACGCTTTGAAATGCATGTGACACAGCTTGATAAAAAAGGACCAAGTCACAAACCACATAAACATGTTGAAACTGAAATAATTTTAGTGTTATCGGGTGACGCCGAAATGACTATTGATGGTAAAGTTTATAAAGGAAGCGCTGGCGATTTGTTTTTTGCCAACTCGCAGTTATTACATGGTATTGCTAACGCTACAGATGAAGCTTGTAAATATTTTGCGTTCAAATGGAATTAAAATTTAAACATCTAAAATCATTAAAAAACAGATGAAACTTTCAAAACATTTTATAGTTATACTTACAATTTTTATAACTTCCAATATGCTTCTCGAAGCCCAAGTACATGACATGTCTTGGCGGCGCATCATACAAAATGATGAAGCCGATTGGTTTGCGTCCCAAGAAGCAAAAAATATTGCAGAAAACGTATTGCTTTATCAGCGAAATATTGGTGGTTGGCCCAAGAATATTCAAATGCAAAAACCATTAAGTAAACAAGAAAAACTACAATTAGAAAAACTAAAAAGTAGCACGGAAGATGTTACTACCGACAATAACGCTACAACCCAAGAGATGCTTTTTCTGTCTAAAATGTACAAAGCAACAGCAGATGAAACATATAAAACAGCATTTCTTTCCGGTTTGGATTATATTTTAAAAGCACAATACCCAAATGGCGGATGGCCGCAATATTACCCTTTAAGAAAAGGTTATTATACGCATATTACCTATAATGACAATTCCATGGTTAATATTTTAAACTTGTTAAAAAATTTAAAGGAAAATACAGGTAAATACGCTATAACCCCTTCAAATGAAACTTTAAAAAAGATTGAGACTGCTTTTAACAAGGGTATTGATTGTATTCTAAAAACACAGTATAAACAAAACGGTGTTTTAACTGCTTGGTGTGCCCAACACGATGCAGCTACTTTAGAACCTGCCAAGGCGAGGGCTTACGAGCTGCCTTCTTTAAGTGGAAGTGAATCAGCTGGTATCGTATTGTTGTTAATGGATATAGATAATCCTTCCGAAGCTATTAAAACAGCTGTAAATAGTGCGGTTACTTGGTTCGAAAAAGTTAAAATATTGGGCATAAAACAAGAATGGGTACTCGATGCGCAAAGTAAAAGTAGAAATAAAATAATTGTAGAAGATGCAAATGCCGAACCGTTATGGGCACGTTTTATGGAATTGGACGACAACACCCCTTTTTTCTGCGATCGTGATGGTGTTAAAAAAGCAACTATAGACGAAATAGGTCCCGAACGACGAAATGGGTATTCATGGTATACTGAAAATCCAAGTAAAGTTTTAAAAAAATACCCAAAGTGGAAAGCAAAATATGATACTTCAGTTAAAAAAAGCAATACGCCAAAGAACGAATACAATATGGTAGTTGCGAAAGATGGTAGTGGCGATTTCACAACCATACAAGAAGCTATGTATGCTGCTAAATCATTTCCTTATCAACGGGTGATTATCAATATAAAAAATGGTGTTTATAACGAAAAAGTGCATGTGTATTCATGGAATACCTATGTGTCGTTAATTGGAGAAAGTAAAGAAAATACCATCATTACATTTGATGATTATTTTGGTAAAATCAATTTAGGACGAAATAGCACATTCCATACTTCAACTGTTTTGGTTGAAGGCGACGATTTTATAGCTAAAAACTTAACTATTAAAAATACTTCCGGTCCAGTTGGTCAAGCTGTGGCATTATCTGTTAATGCGAATAGATGTTATTTTGAAAATTGTACCCTTTTAGGATTTCAAGATACACTTTATACTGCAGGTGAAGGATTTAAACACTATTTTAAAGATTGTTATATAGAAGGCACGGTCGATTTTATTTTTGGAGAAGCTACCGTACTTTTCGATTCTTGTACCATACATAGCAAATCCAATTCCTATATAACGGCAGCATCAACCCCAAAAGGAGAAAAATTTGGCTATGTGTTTAAAAATTGTAATCTTACTGCCGATGCAAATGTATCTGAAGTATATTTAGGACGACCTTGGCGTTTATATGCCAAAACCGTATTTATCAATTGCAACATGGGTAATCACATAAGACCCGAAGGTTGGAACAATTGGTCAAAAAAGGAAGCGGAACGTTTAACGTTGTATGCCGAATACAATTGTACTGGTGAAGGTTTTCAACCAGAAAAAAGAGTAAATTGGTCGCATCAACTTAAAAAATCTGAAGCAAAGAAATATACAAAAGAAAATATTTTAAAATCAAACACAAATAATTCTAACTCAAAATGGTATCAAAACTTATGATGAAATTAAAAACGAAGAAGAAAAATTTAATGATGTTTAACTTAGTGGTTTTATTGTTTTTAGCAACGTCTTGTATGGCACAAAAAACAACTATTTATTTAATAGGCGATTCAACAATGGCAAACAAATCGAAACCAGAAACCAATCCAGAGCATGGTTGGGGGCAAGTGCTTCAACAGTATTTTAATGAGAATGCGGTTATTGATAATAGAGCGGTAAACGGCAGAAGCAGTAGGAGCTTTATTGGTGAAGGGCGTTGGGATTCCATACTTAAAACATTAAAGAAAGGTGATTTTGTTTTTATTCAATTTGGACATAACGACCAAAAAATTAAGTCACCCGATCGCTATACCAACCCACATGTGACCTATCGACATAATTTGATAAAGTATGTTGAAGAAACTAGAGCCAAAGGCGCCACGCCTGTTTTGTTTTCATCCATTGTTAGACGAAATTTTAACGAACACGGCACATTAATAGATACCCATGGCGAATACCCTTTAGAGGCTCGTTTGGTAGCCTTGGAATATGAAGTGCCTTTTATAGACCTACAATATTTTACCGAGCATTTGGAAGAATCGTATGGTGTTGAAGGTTCTAAAAAACTTCACCTTCATTTCGAACCTGGGGAAGAACCATTTTATAAAGATGGAAAACATGATGATACGCATTTGTCAAAATTAGGCGCTAATGAAATTGCTAAATTGGCTGTAGCCGAATTAAAAAATAAAGTGTCAACTTTAGCCGAATACATAAAAAAATGAAAAACCTATATGTAATAGTATTGGTGTGTTGTCTGCAAAGTGTGCAATCGCAAAGCGTGTTCAACAAAGATACTGTTATCAAAACTATTGAAAACAGAATAAGCTTACCAACGATTCCAGATTACACGATTCATGTTACTAAACTAGGAGCAAAAGGTGACGGTATTAAAAACTGCAAACAAGCTTTCGATAAAGCCATGAAAGTCTGTTTAAAACATAAAGGAGGTACTATTGTTGTCCCAAAAGGCGAGTATAAATTAAATGGACCCATTCATTTTGTTAGTGGCGTAAACTTGCATTTAGAGGAAGGTGCTAAAATAGTATTTGGTTCCAACCCTAAAGATTATCCGCTTGTTTTAACCAGTTGGGAAGGCACAACGTTATATAATTATAGTCCCATGATTTATGGTTTAAACGTTGAAAATGTAGCGATTACGGGCAAAGGTGTTATTGATGGTGAAGGCAATGGGTTATGGGCTACGTGGAAACCTTTAGAAGAAAAAGGAAAACTTTTAAGTAGAGCCATGAACCATAACCAAACACCAGTTGAAGAACGCGTTTTTGGTGAAGGGTTCTATTTGAGGCCACAATTAATTCAATTTGTAAATTCTAAAAACATTCTTATTGAAGACGTAAAAATTGAAGATTCCCCATTTTGGTGTGTCCATCTTTTGAAAAGTAAAAGTATTACGTTACGAGGTTTAAAATATGATGCCCATAATAAAAATAATGATGGGTTGGATATTGAACAGTCAAGCGATGTGTTGATTGAACATATAGATTTTAATAATGCCGACGATAACATAGCCATAAAAGCAGGACGTGATGACGATGGTAGAAACTCTAACATGCCTTCGGAGAATATTATAATAAGAAACTGTAAGTTTAAAGGACTCCACGCTTTGGTTATTGGCAGCGAAATGTCTGCGGGCGTAAAGAACGTATTTGCTTATAATAGCGAAGCAAGTGGGTATTTAAAACGAGGTATTTATATAAAAACCAATTCTGATAGAGGGGGTTATATTAAAGATATTTATGTGGATAATATTCAATTTGGCGATGTAGAAGATGCCATTTACATGACCTCCAATTATCACGGGGAGGGTAGTGGTTTGCACCCTTCAAAAATATCTGATATTTCACTGTCAAATATCAGTTTCGGAAGCGTTTCAAATACGGCTATTGTTATTGAAGGCTATCCGGAATTTAAGGTTGAAAACGTCAGTTTGGATACCATTACTGTAAAATCCGCGAAAAACGGATTAACCTTAACAAATACCAAAAATGTTGTTTTTAACGAGGTTGTTATTGGCGATAAGCAAGGCGTGCCAAGTGCGGTGCATTAACGAGAGTTCGATTGTCAAAGTTCAAAGTTCAAAGTTCTGAGTTCAAAATTCTGAGTTTGATGTACCGATGAAGTTTGTGATACACGATTTAACGATTACACGGTTAAACAGGCACATTCAGAAGTAAGAGTACTTTTGAGTAAAACTAACATAAAAAATGACCGATTTTGATTTTCAAAATCGGTCATTTTTGTTATTTGGAGTTTTTTAAGGATAATTTTATAGAAAAGAATGCGTTTTTGTTTCCAACAGGACACAAGTATCCCATCGAAGTTAGCTTTCGTTTTTTTAAGCAGCTAAGTTTTTAAATCGAGAGCTGTAAATTCTTCTTCCAATTTCAAGAGCATTGGCTGTATGGATTCCGAAGAAAATCCAGAGAATCTCGCTCTTTTGGGTTTTGGCCTTGATCTTTTTCAGGTTGTAATGTTCTTTTTCTTTACCAAAGCTTCCTTCAAGACGTGTGGAACGTTCTTTTTTGATTTCTCTGGCCAAAATTTTACGCTGTTCTTCGTTTTTACCAGCCTTTCCTTTTCTGATAAAATCGGTCTGGATTTTGCGACTTGAGGTAAATGTTCGGTTTTTATTGGTAGCATAAATAGCATCTGCCCCCAGTATTTTTATTTTAGTCTTGGTCAGGTTTTGGGCGCAAGATACACTGCTCTGCAAACGGGTCCCTTCATTGAAGGCACGGTACTGGATATGCTCAATAAAATTGATTCCGTCTATTTGAACTTTGTTCACTTTTGCTCCAAATTCTACCTGTTTGGTTTCTTTGCCCCGCACAATTGGACGAATGTAACTTTTGCTGATGCTTACGATTCTATCGGGAACACTTTTTCCTGTTTTAAATATTTGTGCCTGTTGCCGGTAAACTTTGGCAATAATGGATCGTTGTCGCTTGTATTTAGCGGTGGATTCAAATGGATATTGATTTTCTATCTGACCCAGTGCACCGTTAAGTTTGTACAGTAATTTCAGTAACCCTCGGGTTACTTTTGTGCGGTATTTGGATTGTTTCTTTCGTTTTTTCGAATACTCGTTATAGCGTCTGCACCAATCCAGATATTTGGTCCTGGGCAATTTGATTTTCAAAGTGCGGCATAAGGATTCCATTTGTCTGTAGTTCCACTGAACGCATTCCCAAAGCAATTTCTGATTGGTTGGAAAACGCACTTCGCTCTCGTAACAGGTCGCATCGGTAAACATTTTGTCCAGGTCCTTCATATAAGGAATCCAGTTCTTGGCAAGTACTTCTTGGGATCTTCTAATATTTAAACCCTTGGAAAGCTCCATCCTGATTTGGCTCACGATCTTAAAGTTGGTCAGCGGTTTATCGATGGGAATTAGAATATCGCAAAAAAACTGCATGAAAATATTTCCATTCAAAAGCTCGATCAGTTTCTTGTCCGAGCATCCATAATAGTTTTTGAGCATCATCAGGGCAATTTTCCCTTTGGGACTAAAATAGCAATGGGTTCCTTTTTTAGAATCTTTCAATTTGAAAGATTGACCAAGCTCGGAAAAAGGCGTGGAAAGGTAAATTTTGCCCAAATCGGTTTTTAGAAATTGGGCATAAAATCCATCAAAATCTTTATTGATGGCGAAAATTGGAATTTCGTATTGAAATTCGCTTAAACGTATTATTTTTGGCATCACACTTTAAAAGAAAACCCCGTTTTTGGCCCGTTTGGAGCAATTTCGGGGTTTGTTCCTTCTAATATAATACCTATTTTATTGAAAAACAATAGTTTATATTATTATGAATATGCCTAAACAGTTAAAAGTTACAGGGTATGTTTATCAACCTGAACTAAGGTTTTGTAATGATATCGTTTTTTTTGATTGTTTGATTTAATTATTTAAGCGCCTGGATATCAGATTGCATTACATCGCACTCACGTTAATTATTAGTCTCGATTTTAATTACAAACGCATGATCGTTTATTTTTTCATTGGGTGTTTTAAAATGTAAACCTTCACTGTTTTGGGTAAAAGGAACCACTCCGTTAAAGCCTAAAATAGAAATTTGCTGTGCTTTAGGAATGTTTTCCTCTAAAACACTTTTAGTAAAAGCGGTTAATGTTATGGGAGCGTTATTGCCCGGCCAGCCTAAAATAATTGCGTAAATAGTGTTCCCATTTTTGGTATAACGTACATCTTGTGGGGTATAGGTGATTTTATCTAAAAACATCCCGGATTTTTCCTGTTTTGTGGGGCCTTCGCCAAAAACAAACCAAGGTCTGGAACCATAAATAGCCTCACCGTTTATTTTTAACCATGCACCGATTTCTAATAAAATATCTTGCTGGTTTTGGGGAATAATGCCATTTGCCATAGGCGATACATTTAGCATTAAAGCGCCGTTTTTACTGACTACATCTGCTAAAACATGGATAATTTCACTAGGGGTTTTCAAGCCTAAATTATCAGTGTAACTCCAACTTCCAACAGAAACTGTTTCGTCTGTAAGCCAATAATCTTTGGTGATTTTATTCATGCGTCCTTTTTCAAAATCTTCAAGACTCACCGATTTTGGAAATTCACCTTCTTTATGTGTAAAAACTACTTGTTTATTTTTTGCAACGGCATCATTAAAATAATAAGCTGTAAATGCTTTTCTATAAGATTCTGGTATTTTTTGGGTTTGACTATCAAAATAAATTAGATCGGGACTGTAATTATCAATGACCTCTTTAAGTTGACCAATCCAATCGTTATAAAACTTTTCTTTTGGAATATTGCCATACATTTTAGCTAAAAGCGGATCTTCAGACGACGTTGGCATTTTAGGATTGTATGGAAAATAAGACGTATCGTTCAACCATTTTTCCGGTTGTTCTTTAAAGATTTGGAGATTTCTAGCCATATGGAATGAAGCCACTAGTTTCATGTTTTTTTTATGAATAGCCTCACTTAACTCACCGTAAACATCACGTTTCGGTCCCATGTCTAGTGCATTCCAAGGATTTATTTTACTTGCCCAATTAGACCAACCATCGTGATGCTGGGCAACAATACCTGCAAATTTTGCTCCAGATTTTTCAAAAAGCGCTGCCCACGCATGAGCATCAAATTTTTCAGCTTTAAACATAGGTACAAAATCATGATAACCAAACTTTGATGGTTCACCGTATATTGCTACATGGTGTTTATATTCGTCGCTACCTTCTATATGCATATTTCTAGCATACCAATCGTTGGCATAAGCTGGCACAGACATAACGCCCCAATGTGCATAAATTCCGAACTTAGCATCTTTAAACCACTCGGCAGCTTCATCATATTTTGATAAAGACTCCCAGTTTTCTTCATATATAATCTCTTTTTTAACTTGTAAAGGTTCTTTCTTTTTTTGAGAACAACTTAACAGGCTAATAAGTGCTATGAAACAAATACTTATGATGTTTTTCATGTGTTTATATTTAGCCCCTTAGCCCCCAAAGGGGGACTCATACTGGTTTTAAGGGTTCTGTCTGTTATTTTAATTCTTAATTCTGTTTAATCTGTTAATTGTTAATCCTTAACCCTTGGTTAGACTCTTGACCCATAATTCATAACTCATAACTTTTCGGTCACATGGAACATCTTATATAATCATTCCCTTGGGTGGTTAAAAATTAACCATGGATGTTTCGTTTTTTATATATAGAACTCGTTTAAACTTTTTATAATTGGCTAAAAAATCGCCCTTTTGCACTCGCCTTTTGTCTTTTTCTTCTTCCGTAGCTCTGCTATGCAACTCAAAAAAGTCATCAACCGAGCACTGGGCGGAGCGTTAAAAAATAACCCAGTGGGTTATTTTAGTGAACGAGCCAGCTGGCGCAGGGTTACATTTTCGCTTCAATCAAAAAAGTTTAAACGAGTTCATATGAAAGATTCTTGTTTAAACTTTAAAACAAGAATCTTTCTAACTAACCTAAATTATAAAATGACTATTAACAATATATGCTTTAGTTTAATCCAGCTAATAAAGCATCGAGCGCTTTTTGGTCAAATACCGTATTGTTAGTACGGTTAAAAATACCAAACCCATTATTTCCCATACTTCCTTCATCCCAATAAAAAGGCAAAAGGCCATTTGCTTTAGCTTGTTTTACAACTGTTTTTAAATAATAGGCTCTAGAATCTAAATGCAGCTGTAAAGCATCTCCTGTTAGTGTAGTGCGTCTAATAGCACCAAACTCTCCAAGTATTACAGGAATGCCTTGATCTACAAATTGGGTTTTCATCAGTTTAAGGTAATTTTCTAATTCGGTTTCTTCACCCCAAGTGGCATTACGGGTCGTATCGGTTGTAGAATGAAAACCTGTGCCCCAATAATAAAACATTTTACCCCAAGTGGCATCTTCTGTAAGTCCTGCAAATTGATAAGGAGTATAATAATGTACTTCTGCCATTAATCGGTTTGATGCTGTATCTGTAGGTAAGGTATTCATTAAAGTATTTGTTTTTACAATATCTGTAGACGGTCCTTGAACAACTAATGTTCTATAGGCATTTTTACCACCTGTTGCTCTAACAGCATCAATAAACGTTTGGTGGTACGAATTTAAAACCGCCATTTCACTGGCATTTTCTACAGCGGGCTCATTAGCACTAGCAAACAATAAATGTTCATCAAAATCTCTTAAATGTGTCGCTATTTGCTCCCAAAATGCTTTTTGTTTTGCATTGACTTGTTCTTTGCTAGCTTCATTAATATTGTTTTCTAACCAACCACCATCCCAATGGATATTTAATAATACATACATGTCGTTATCAACGCAATATTGTACCACTTCTTTGACTCTGTCCAACCATTCTGTTTTTATCTTGGCATTAATATTGTCTGTTAAATTTTGATCCCAAGAGCAAGGAATACGTATCGCATCAAAACCATTTGCCTTAACTGCATCAATTAATGCTTTAGTAACTTTCGGGTTTCCCCAAGCTGTTTCTCCTCCTGTGGCTTCTAAGGTGTTCCCTATATTCCAACCTAAAGAAATTTTTGCAGCGATTTCTGTTGCCGAACTACTCATGCCTGTGGCATCTGCGGGAATGGGGTTTGTATTATAATCTGGATAAATACCGTTAGACGACGTTACACCGGCCTGAGTGACGGTGATTTTTACAGGCGTTACTTTATTTGCGTTTATTGTGATTGTAGAAGACCGACCCGCTAGGCTTGTGTTTTCTGAAGCTGTAACTTGTACAACTGTAGATCCCGCAGCACCAGAGGTTTCGCTTAAAGTTATCCAACTGGTGCCAGAACTACTGATTACCCAAGTGTCTACATTGGTGGTAATGGTGATGTCTTGACTACTTTCTTCACTTTGAAATTCCAAAGTTGTAACACTAGCCGTAAGGGTATATTCAATAACTTCTTCCTCTGGTTCCTTTTCAGGAGAATTGTCCGAACTACATGCAAAAAAAATTATTGGAATAGAAAGGAATAATGCTTGAATAATTGTTTTGATTTTTATTGTTTTCATGTTTAGCGGTATTTATTTGATATTAATGGAAACCTCAGATTTTATGTTTCTAGAAGAATTTCCTATTTTGATTTTATAGGTTCCTGGTTCTACCAACCATTGCTTTTTAACTTCATTGTAATAAGCCAATTCTTTAGCAGGAAGTTGCATGGTCACCGTTTTTGAAGAACCGCTTTTAAGGAATACTTTTTCGAAACCTTTTAGCTCTTGTGCTGCTTTTTCAACGTAGGATTCTGGATCTGAAATGTATAATTGTGCGACTTCTTTACCAGCCACTTTTCCTGTATTTTTGATATTGAATGTGACTTCAATAATAGCATCTGCATTATAAGTTTCTTTATCTGTTTTTAAATCCGAAAATTCAAAAGTTGTATAAGACATGCCGTATCCGAAAGGATATAATGGTTCTACATTTTTAGTGTCAAACCAACGATACCCTACTAAAATACCCTCGGTGTAAACTACGGATTCATCACCTGGAAAACTATTAGTAGCATGCGCCGGGGAATCTTCAAGTTTTTTAGGCATCGTCCATGGTAATTTACCTGAAGGGTTTACATTGCCTAAAATAACATCCGCTAAGGCATTTCCGCCTTCAGACCCATTAAACCAGCTCCAAATTAATGAACTGGATTTTTGACTGATGTCTAAAATATCAAAAGGAGCGCCAGCAATAAATACGACTATGGTATTTGGGTTTACTTCCAATACTTTTTTAATTAATTCTTCTTGCCCAAAAGGTAAGTCCAGACTAGCTCTGTCTGATGCTTCCGTTTCGTAATCTCTATTTGAACCTGCGAAAATAATAGCTACATCAGAATTTTTTGCAGCATTTAAAGCCTCTTCAAGTAATTTTGGTTCTAAGGTATTGATGGTTACGGGACCATTCAATGTGATGTCACCCAGTTTTGCTTTTTCATCGTTTGAATAGCGTTCTAGATACCCTTCGGCATAATTGATTTTGATGGATTTTGGGAGTCTATTTTGTAGACCTTCTAATGGTGTTACTTCTCTTTTTGTTTTTACACCGGCGCCAAAACCACCTAAGGCATTTTTTTTCATGGCATTATGACCTATAACCGCAATGCTTTTTATATTGTCCGTTTTAAGTGGTAATAGGTTTTTGTCGTTTTTAAGTAATACGACCGATTCTGCCGCAATTTTATAAGCATCTTCAAAATGAGCTTCGGTATTGATGCTGCCTTTTGCACGTCCTTTATCGTCGATACTTTTTAAGGTGAACATCATGCGTAAAATGCGTTTTACATGCGTGTCTACATCGCTTTCAGCAATTTCTCCAGACTTCACTTTTTCAATTAAACTATCCGCATAAAAGAATTCATTGAATGGTTTTGGGGTTCCCATTTCAACATCCAACCCATTTTCTATGGATTTTTTGGTATCATGAACCGCGGCCCAATCTGAAATAACGATGCCTTCAAAACCCCATTCATCCCTTAAAACATCGTTTAGCATATAGCCGTTTTCGCATAAATACTCCCCTCTGAATTTATTGTATGCGCCCATAAAACTATAAGCATGTGCTTCTTTTACAGCGGCTTCAAATGCTGGTAAATAAATTTCGCGAAGTGTGCGTTCATCTATTTGCACATCAACAAAATCCCTATTGGTTTCTTGATTATTGGCCGCATAATGTTTAACGCAAACTGCCACGTCGTTTTCTTGAACGCCCACTATAAATGGCACGGTTATTTTTTTGTTTAAAAAAGGGTCTTCTGTAAAATACTCGTAAGTTCTTCCACCTAGTGGTGATCTAATAATATTGATAGCTGGCGATAACAGCACATCTTTATCCCTTGCAATGGCTTCTTCGCCAACGCTTCTGCCAAATAGATAAGCTAATTCAGTGTTCCAAGTGGCTGCTAAACCACCGCCCGCAGGGTAGTAGGTAGCAAAATCGTTGTCCCAACCTGCAGCTGTCCAAGAATCTCTGGAAATTTCTTCGCGAACACCAAGAGGGCCATCTGCCATCGTTAATTCAGGTATTCCTAATCGTTCAATTGCTTTTGTAGCAAACATACTATTACCATGCAGCATACCGGTTTTTTCTTCTAAAGTCATTTGCGCTACAAGACTATCAATTTTAGCGTCGAATTCTTTGGTGATGGGTTTTCCTTTATATTCTGCAACCATTGTGTTGTTAGCTGTTTTTTCAGATTGTTTGGTGTCCTTACAGGATACTACTAGTAAAGTAGCAGCAATCATTGAAGTGTATATATGCTTGATGTTCATTTTAAAGTCTTTTAAAAATAGTATAGTTGGTTTGTTATTTTAAACTGATGGTTTGTTTTTTGCCATCGTATTCAATAGTTTTCCCTTTGGCATCATACATAAATGCTTTTGGCTGTTCTTTGCTTACAGTGATGATTTCAAATGTTCGGTTTTCAAGCATGCCTTCAAATTCACCTTGTCTATCTTCAATAGTTACTGTTTTTGAAGCATCGTTATAGTTGAAAGCAATATTGGAGAAATGCCCTTTTTCATAATTATAATTTCCAGATTCATCTTCGTATAATGTAAAACTGCCGTCTTTTCCTTGGTAAACATAAAGGATGATGTGGTTGGCAGGTTTCTCATCGGTATATTGAATTTCTGGACCTACAGGAATTATAGCGCCTTCGCGTATATATAGTGGAATTTGTTCGTAAGGCGCATCGACCGTTAATGTTTGTCCTCCCTTTATAAATTCACCAGTATAGAAATTGAACCAATTTGAAGTTTTGGGAAAGTAAACCTTGCGATTCCTTGCTTCATAATTGTAAACTGGATTAACCATTATGGAAGGACCAAACATAAACTGATCGCCAATATTTTCAACAGTTTTATCATTTGAAAAATCCATCACCAATGGACGCATGATGGTATAATCCTCAAAATAAGTCATACCGGCCATCGTGTAGATATAAGGCATTAACCTATAGCGTAATTGGTTGTAATATAGAATAGACTCGTAAGCAGGATGTCCTTTAGGAGCAATATTCCATGGTTCACGAAACGGAAATTGTCCATGTGATCTATATAATGGTGCAAAAGCCCCAAATTGATGCCAACGTGCATTTAACTCCCGCCATTCTTTATAATCTGCATTTTCTTTTCCGTTCTGATTATATTGTAATTGCGCAGCCACATAACGATCTTCTACACAGAAACCACCAATATCCATTGTCCAGTATGGAATACCGCTAACAGCGAAGTTTAAACCAGCCGAAATTTGAGCCTTCATATCCTCCCAACGTGTTGCGATATCGCCACTCCAAGTTGCGGTAGAGTAGCGCTGTAATCCTGCAAATCCAGAGCGTGTTAGTAAAAACACACGCTTGTTTGGTGCTACCTCACGCTGACCGTTATAAATAGCTTCGGCATTCATTAAAGCATAGGTATTGAAAAATTCGGTGGAAGACCCCAAAGCCGTCGGTCCTTGTAGTGATTTACGATAATCCATATCTGTACAATCCAATACGTTTGGTTCACTAGCATCCATCCACCAAGCATCAACACCGATAGGGTATAGATTGTCATAAATTTGTTTCCAAAATAATTTTCGAGCATCAGCTGAATAAGCATCGTAAAAAGACCCTACATAACCTGGGCCAACCCAGTCGCGAATACTATCTTTTATGGCTTGTTGGTACATCCAGCCTTTTTCATCAAATTCTTTAAAGTGTTCTGTGGTTTTATAGAATTTTGGCCATACCGAAATCATCATTTTAGCATTCATGGCATGAATAGAATCTACCATTCCTTTAGGATCAGGAAAACGTTCGGCATCGAATTCATGACTTCCCCAAGCGTCTTCTTCCCAATAATTCCAATCCAAAACAATATTATCAATGGGAATTTGGCGTTCTCTGAATTCCTTTAAATTGCTCAGAATTTCATCTTCCGTTTTATACCTTTCCCGACTTTGCCAATAGCCCATGGCCCATTTTGGCATGATTTGGGATTTCCCTGTTAGCGTGCGATAGCCTTTTATGATGTCGTCCATAGAATTTCCATGAACAAAATAATAGTTTAGGTTTTTGTTCATTTCACTCCACCAAACCTGGTTGTTTTTTTCTTCGTCTAGTTGAGGTGTTCTTACCCTTAGACCACAATACGAAGTACCGCCATTTGGGTTCCATTCTATGCGTAAAGGCACGCGTTTTCCAGCCTTTAGATTCATTGAGAATTTGTAGCTGTTTGGATTCCATGCGGTTCTCCAACGTTCTGGAACCACCAATTCGTTGTTTAAAAATACTTTGATGTAACCAGCATAGTATAGTGTGAATTTGTATTCGCCACTTTCTTTGGCTTCAATAGCGCCTTCATATAAAACTTCGGCATTTTTCAAAGGGAAATTTTCTGGTAGGTTTTTAATACTTTGTTTGTCCTCAAAGAAAATTGACGCTTCTTCTCTAATTAGTGGTGTTTTTCCATATTCGGGTGCATTATAAGTGCCTGAAAAGCTTCCTTGTTTTCCTTCTTTGTTATAAATTTTAAAAACTTCATTTAATTGCTCATAAGGCCGACTATCACCAAAACGGCTTAATGCATAACTATCCCATAGCAGACCATAATTTTTATTTGAAACTATAAAAGGTACCGAAACCTTGGTGTTATACTGAAATAGTTCTTCACTTTTATTTTTATAATTGAATTCGTCCGATTGATGCTGACCCAACCCGTAGAATGCTTCATCCTCTGGCGATTCAAAAATTTGGCGAACTGTGTAGCCTTTGGTGCCTTCAACTTCTATAGGATTGAACGTTTTTCCGCCACCTTGCTTTTCGGCTAAAATAATGTTTCCTTCATGATCCTTAAATGTAATGCCCCCATCCATTGAAGAAACCATGACATGTAATGTTTTTGTGGAAAGGGTAATTGAGTCTCCGTTTTGAGTTACATTGAACGGTGTTTTTTTTAAATTAGGAAGTATAATTAAACTAGAATCTTTTTTAAATTCCTGTTCTGGAGTTGCCGAAACATGAATGAGTTCGTCTCCTAAAACGTTTAATCGAACCTTATTAATTTCTGCTTTGTTGGTTTTATTAATGTTAATAACAATGCCATTGTCTGTTTTTACATAATGTTTTGCTGAACAAGATGTTAATAACAGTCCTGTAAAAAGACCTAGATAGAGTTTATTTAGTTTCATTGTAATATTTTAAGATATTTTATACCTAATGATTTATTTTATAACTATTGTTTTTTAAGTTGAACAAAAAGGACATCATTTTCATTAATTGAAAGGTTTTTTGCAAATACCCCATTAGCTTTTATTTTGACGGTTTCCTCTTTAAGAGGTTTTCCATCGCTTTGTTCTTTTAAGAAGCTTACTTGATCTTTAGTTAGCTGATTAGGTTTGCCCATATTTAAATATGCCGTATAGGGGTCGTTATGTTTATAGCCTACTTTGTAGATTTCCAATGTATAATCACCTTTGGGTAAATTAGAAATTTGAATATTCGCTTTTCCTTTGGATTTTGAAGGCAAATCTTTAATGTAGTAGGTTTGGTTTAACTCAGTATCTCCAGGATGTGTATTTGTAAAATCCCAAAGTAAGAATTGGACATCTCCATTTGAATTTTTTGTAGCCCAAGAATAGTTGTCAGTGTTTTGCAATTCGGTTTCACCTAATTTATTCATAAAGGCATAAGCATAATAGGCTGGTTTTTTAATACCTTGATAATTTACCAACCCAAACCCACCATGAAAAGGTGTAAATCTTGGACCTGCTTCTTCGAAAATATCGGTAAACACCCAATAAGACATGGAGTTGGCAGCATTACCAATTTGTTTTATTTTTTGAAGAATGTATGCGGCTTGGTGGTAGCTATCATGAATAGGATCTGCAGGAGTATAGGACGAACTCCATTCGGTGTAATGCAATTCTAAATTTTGCTTTGATAAACTATCCATTTTTTTGCGAACCGCAATGACATCGCCACTAACGCTCCATTCATCTTTATTTAAAATAGTCCCAGATGTTCCAAACTCATCTAAATAACCTTGTTTTACCCCGTAGGTATGTGTTGAAATATAATCTAAGGGTATTTTGTTTTGTTCCGTAAAATTTATGGTTTCTTCAATCCACCCATTTCCAGCAGTTGCAGGACCTCCAATGCGATATTCTGGATTGACTTTTTTTACAGCTTCTGCGGTATATTTATATAACTTAAAATATTCTTCTTGAGTACCTGACCAAAAGTCACTTAAGTTTGGTTCATTCCACACTTCAAAATACCATGTTTTTATTTCTTCTTTACCATAGCGTTCTGTGAAATGAGTCACTAAATTTTCAATCAAACTTGCCCATTTGTCATAATTATTTGGTGGTGTTATATTTCCTTTCCACCAAAAAACAGTTTTGTCTCCACTCGCTAAATAATTGGGCATAAAGCTTAATTCTACAAAAGGCTTCATTCCTATGCTTAGGATATAATCATACAACACATCAATGTATTGGTAATTGTATTGTGGGTTTCTTCCTTGTTCGTCTAATTTATAAACACCCATATCGTCTGTTAGCAGCCCATGCATTCTAATATATTTAAAATCACAATCTTGCTTTACCATAGCTAGTTGTCGTTGCCAATCGGCACGCAAACCTTCGTTTGCACGACCAGCTCCAATACACTCTTTAAACGTAGTATTTAGTTTGCCAGATGTTTTATTGTAATCTAGCTCAATAGTTCTTTGGTTATTCAATAATGCGTTTTTATTAGTTTGTGCCAATAGAAATTGTGACAAACTAAAAATTATTGTAAATGTTAATAGGAGGATTTGTTTCATCACTTTTATTGATTGAAAATTGCTTTGGTAAAGTATTGAAGACTATAGAGGTGTTTTTAAATATGGTCTTTTTGAAATTGCCAGTCAATTTTAAAAATATTTCATTAAAATTCTAATAGTATTTTATCTAATGAGTACATGATTTTTTCATAAAAGTTTCAGCTTTCATAAACAGAGGCACATGTATTATGACAACTTTTATGATTATTAAATCACTGTGCTATTTCTAAATAGCACAGTGATTTAAAATTTAAATTTAAGTTCCTGGAACAAATATCCAAGTAATCCAGAACGCATCTTCACCTGATAAAACAGGGTCTCTTTCAGCTTGCAAAAGCAATGCACCATTTTCTATTTTAAAAGTTTGTATTGCTGTCCAGTCTGCTACAGCGAAATCTGCAGTCCATGGGTGTAGCATTTCAGCTGTAATAGATAATTCACCATCTGTTACGCTCCAGTTTCCATTTAATGTAACTGTTCCTATATCAGTTAATTGGTTAACTACCATGGTGCCATTGGTATTGAATGTCATGGTGCCATAATCAACACCTGCATCACCAGCGGCATAATGCTCGCCTGGAAGCGGATTCCAAGCCCAAGTGGCATAATCGGAGAATACAACGGGTCCTTGTAATGCGCCGTAACCTGTTGTAACATCATAGGTTCGGTTGGAGTCAAGTTTCCATGGGTTTTTGGTTAATATGGCTTTAACGCCTGCATCTGGATCGGACGATGGGTCGTCTAACACAAAATGGAATACCATATATTCACTTTTAACTTCATCACGTTTGCCAAACCATATATCTGTAACAAGTGTACCTGTCTTAGCTGTTTTAACAATTTTCCATTGGTTTTGTGATGTTGTTGATACTGTAGCCCAGGAGCTTCCTATTGGGAATGTTGGAGTAATACCAGTAAATGAAATAATATTTGTTCCATCTGTAGATGTTGAGTAGGTACCGGATGCTTCGACACCATTACTGTCAATGGTGTTGACACTACCATCGTCTGAGAATGTTATTTTGTTTTTAATAACGTCATCTTGATCTGCAGCAACATATCCTGTCCATCCAACTGCTTCATAGTCTTCAACCGTATTAAAATTATTTAAGAAACTTCCATTCAAATCTGTCCAATTAAAAGGAGAATCGGCACTAAGATGCCAAGTTTTTGAAGTTGTTGTTGTTACAGCTAACAAGTCATCAACACTACCCCCATCTAAATCAATAGATGGATTCGGATCTGGTAAATCTTCTGGCACCCAATTATCACTGTATTCTTTGGAAATGAAATTATACACTAATGTTGCTGCTCCATCACAACTACTTTTTCTTAAAACACCTAATTGTAAAGAGTTTTCAGTTATAGAAAAAACTTTCATTTCATACCAATTATCCACACAGGTTTCATATTCATTGGTATGTAAAATAGTGGCATTTGATGTTGTTAGCGTTTTAGTATTTATATCTAAAAAATAAGTTCCAGATTCTTCTCCGTAGCTTGGAATCATTAAATGATTTGTTGTTAAGAAAGGACCGCCGTCAAGACTGAATGTCATGCTTCCGTAATTACCTTGAGCAGCAATCCATTGGTTACCTTTCCATTCTGGATTCCAATTCCAACAATCGTCTCCGTAACAACCTGTATCACCACCGCTCCATTCACCTCCTTCGGCTAACCATCCATTACTTGTTCCGTAGAAATACATAGGTCCTGCAAAATATTTAGAATCGCCGTTTTCATCTAAATCCAATACCCAAGTTTTAGAGTGACCAACACCTCCAGAAAGTGCTGTCCAAAGTGGGTCGTTAACATAATTTAAATTATCATCTGTTACGGTAATGGTAACAGGATCCAATTCTACAAGTCCACCAGATGTAACTGCGGTTATTTTTATAGTGTAGTCGCCCTTAAAGGCATATTTTACAGTTTCTAAAGCTTTATTGGATTTTCCAGTAACATAATCCCAATTTAAGGTAACCCCTTTGGTTTGGTTTGTTAATATAACGGTGTTTCCTCCCGGATCTGCTGTGAAATCTTGGGTGATGTCAAACTGAATGTCAGATTTATCTAAAGTTTTACCTAAAGAATGACTTTCTGGCTCACATGATGTAATTAGGGAGACTATCCCTAACATCAAAAATGATGCAATTAGTATTTTAATGTTTTTCATTTTTAAAAAATTTAGTTTAGTTAAAAATTACCAACCAGCATTTTGCTGTAAAACGCCATCAGACAAAGTAATTTGTGTGTTCGGAATTTGTTGCAATCCTTTAGTGGTCTTTATATTGTTTTCAGAAATGGTTTTTGTTTCTGGAACACCGCCACTTAAAAGTGTGGTAGTTTCTGCAATTGTTGCAGCAGCGGTGTCTACACCTTGGCGTAAAAGATCGTAAAATCTAATGCCTTCTAACGCAAATTCTAAATGTCTTTCATTCATAATGTTTTCTTGAGATACTGAAACAGATGTGAAATTGGCCTTGTAAGCACGTTGTCTTACTTGGTCAAAATAAGCTTGGGCATTGGCACTTCCCAATTCAGCCGCCATAAGTAACACATCGGCGTATCTTAAAACCACATAATCTTGAAATTGGTTAATTTGAAAATCTGTTACCTCAAATTGATTCACAGCTGATACCGTGTTTCCTTCATCATCTAACATAGACATTGGTGTGTATTTTTTGTTGTAATATCCTGTATATTCTCGTTGATTGTCAACTTTGTCAAAAGGAATTTCTTCATCATCAACTGAAATTATGGTCGCCGATCTTCTGGTGTCATTATCACTGTAAGCATCCCAAAGTTTAGGATTTACTGTAACGCCCCAACCATTTCCGTAAGGTACATATGAAAACTCTCTCATTCCAAACATGACCAACCAATGGTTACCATCTATATTTCCGTTATAATCACTGGTAAATGTGTATTTGATAGAGAACACGATTTCTTTATTATCTTCTCCAGCATAGTCCATATCGGAATAGGCAGCAGCAACTGGCCACAATGAAGCAAAATCATCAACAAGACCATGCCCGCTAGATGTTATGACATCTTCTAAATGCCCTAAGGCTTGTGCTTTTGTTACGACACCTGCCAAATCTGAGGCACCATAATACCCTGTATAGTATAAATATACGCGTCCAAGCAAGGATTTAGCAGCCCATTTAGTAACACGACCATTATCAACCGTGCTATAAGCTACAGATGGTAAATTTTCTGAAGCAAAAGCTAAATCTTCTGCGATTACTTTATAAACTTCTTCAGGCAATGCTTGTGGAATGTTTTCTGTTGAAGGTTCTGTTAACAAGGGAATATTCCCCCATAATCTCACCATTTCAAAGTAAATGTAAGCTCGAATAAATCTGGCTTCAGATTCGTAAGTGTTTCTTAAAACATCATCTCCACCCCATTCAATTTGATCCATTTTTTGTAACAACACATTACAGCGGTAAATAGCTTTGTAATAAGCTACCCAATTGCCATTAAATAAATCAACATAGCTAGGTGCTCGCGTAATATCAAATTCATCCAAGGCCGCATAATTATAACCATCGGCATTTCCTGTTCCTCCAAAACAATCGTCTGAGAAAACCTCGGTCGCTACTGGAAGTCCAGTGCCTGATGCGCCGGTTGCCACTTGTAAACCATCATAACATCCTATTAAAGCAGTTAATGCATCTTTTGGTGTGGAATAAAAGTTAGTTTCCGTTAATTCTGTGTATGGTTGTGTATCTAAACTACATGAGCTTAAAGACAACGCACCTACCAACATGATGTATATATATGTATTTTTCATTTTCAGTATTTTTTAAAGTTTAACGTTTAATCCCATCATGAATGTTCTTGGTCTAGGATAATAACCTACATCTACGCCAGATGACGTTCCACCAGTTCCAAAACCTACTTCAGGATCCATACCATCATATTTAGTGAAGGTATATAGATTTAAAACCGAGAAATAAACTCTTAACTCTTTAGCAAATAGTGGTGTACTGCTAATTTTAGCTAAATCTAATCCAAGGGTTAAGTTGTTTATTCTTAAAAAATCCCCATCTTGAACATACAGATCTGAAAATCCAGCAAAATTTCTCCCATCCTCAGTGACTCTAGGTACTGTATTTGAAGAGCCTTCGCCCGTCCAACGACCCAATATGGCAGACGTATAATTATCAAAAGCGCCTGGGTTTCTGTAAGATTGCACTAATTGATTGCCTGCAACGCCATTTGCAGAGATAGAAAAATCGAATGCTTTATAGTTTCCAGAAATCGAAAATCCATAGGTCAAATCAGGATTAGGATCACCAATCATTTTTTTGTCGGCATCACTTATTTTTCCATCACCACTTACATCTTTATAAATGATATCACCAGGCGCAGCGTTTGGCTGAATACCATAGTCATTTATTTCTTGTTGTGTTTGGAAAACCCCGGCTGTTTCATAGCCCCAAAAATACCATAGAGGAAAACCGTCTTCCGATCTGTAAAACTCTGGTGCATTATTGTATAGTTGGTTTGTTTCCCCATGAATAATACCATCTGCAGTTGGTATTTTTCCAACTTCATTTTGATTGTATGCTCCATTGACTGCTACATTATAGTTAAAATCGCCAATGTTATTATTATAGTTTAACGCTAACTCTACACCCGTATTTAAAACATTGCCACCATTAATAAAAGGGGCATCTGCACCAGCCGTTGCTAATATGGGTGCAACAATTAACCAATCTTTATTCGTTTTTCTATACCAATCAAAATTAATGTTTAAGGTGTTATTTAGAACTCTGGCATCAAAACCTACGTTAATTTGTTCTGATGTTTCCCATTTTAGATCTGGATTAGGTAATCGATTTGGATAAGCACCGGGTGTTAATACGCCTTCTTCATTGCCAAAAATATAATTGGTTGTAGATGTTTGAATAGGAGCTAAATATTGAAATGCACCTATATTTTGATTTCCTACTTGTCCCCAACTGGCTCTTAATTTTAAGAAGTTAAGCGTATTGGAATTACTTAAAAAATCTTCATTAGAAACTATCCAACCTGCGGATACTGATGGAAAATAGCCCCATTGATTATCTGGGTGGAAGTTAGAAGACCCATCAGCTCTAAATGTTGCATTTATTAAATATTTCTCGTTGAAGTTATAGTTTAATCTTCCGAAGTAAGACATTCTTTTGTTTTCGGATTTTCCGCCACCAACGCCCATTAGGGGAGTTCCTTGGCTGTTCGTTGTGTTATTTAGCCAAGCATATTTTAAGCCTCCTAATATATTGTTTGCATTAAAACCATTTATGTAAGTGCCATCAAAATTAATGGAAGAACTACCAACCATGGTTTCAAAATGGTGGTCTTCTGCCACGTCAAACTTATAAGTCAACAAATTATCCCAAGTTAAAGTTTTGCCTTTGTTCATACTTTGTCTTGTATTATCTGTAGTTCTAAATGAATAAATAGATAGCTCATATATAGGACTAAAAGAATGGTCTTCGCCTGCATAATAATCCAATCCTAAGGTTGTTTTAAAAGTTAAATTTTTAATGGGCTCGATTTGTAAATAGATATTACCCAATAACTTTTGATTATTGCTTTCATTTTGGTTGTTATAAACCATTTCTGCATAGGGATTAGATCTGCCAGATAACCATGGGGCACTGTCTGAAGTGGTGTTGTAATAATTGCCTTCGCTATCGTACATTGGCAATAATGGGCTTACCGTAAAAGCACTTCTAAGTGAGTTGTTGTATTGGTTTCCTACTCCGATACCATTTTTATTAATGTAAGCGAAACTTAAATTTTCTCCAAAGGTTACAACATCTTTGTATAGTTTATGTTCAGAATTAAACCTGAAATTATAACGCTCATAGCTAGATAAATCCTTACCGCCAACGACACCGTCTTGTCCAAAGTAAGACAAGGATGAGGAATAAACAGAGCTATCAGATCCACCTGTAACGCCTACTGAGTAGTTTTTTGTAGCAGCATTATCTACAAACATTTCATCCATCCAATTAGTACCTGCTCCTAAAGTTGCAATTTCTGCATTTGTAAAATAAGGATTTTTACCAGAATTCATGGCAGCTTCATTCACCATAATAGCATATTCCGTAGCATTTAATAAGTCTACTTTTCTAGCAACAGATTGAAGTCCGTAAAACTGATCAAACGTAATTTGTGCAGTGGTGCCTCTTTTTCCTTTTTTAGTAGTTACTAAAACAACACCATTTGATGCTTGAGAACCATAAATGGCAGCAGATGCCGCATCTTTTAAGATAGATATCGATTCAATATCAGCGTTGTTTAGGTATGATATATCTCCTGTTAAAATACCATCTACAACATATAAAGGATTGCTCCCAGACGTAGAACCCACACCTCTAATGACTACATTTAAACTTTCTCCTGGTTGACCAGACGTTGATGTTATTTGAACACCAGGTGATTGTCCTTGTAATGCTTGAATAGCATTTGCTGTATTCATTTTAGTTAGGTCGTCTCCACTAACTTGTACACTTGCGCCAGTAACTAAGGCTTTCTTTTGTGTACCGTAGCCAACAACAACAACTTCATCTAAGGCAGCTGTGTCTTCTTTTAGTTGGATATTAATGTTTTTTTTCCCATTTATAGAAATCTCCTGGGATAAGAAACCAACGTAAGAGACTACTAAAATAGCATTTTGATTTGAAACATTAATATTGAAATGACCATCAAAATCAGATTGGGTACCATTTATTGTACCTTTTTCTATAATATTCGCACCTGGTAAAGGTTGTCCAAAACTATCTGAAATGATACCACTTACCGACCATGTTTGGATGGTATTATTAGTTGTTTCAGAATTGTTAGATGCTTTTTGAGGAACATTCTCAATTTCTTTTTTCAATAGAAATATTTGTTTGTCGTAAATTCTATAAGCGGTGTCAGTGTTAAGGAATACCTCATCTAGAACGGTCGTTATGGACTCTTTTTTTACGTTAACCGATATGCTTCGTTTTAGGTTGACATCTTTAATTTTATAAACAAACCTAAAATCGGTAGTGCTTTCAATTTCATCAATTAGTTCGCCAACAGTCACATTGTTTAGATTTAATGATATTTTTACTTTTTGGGAATACGAGTTGTTTGCCTGTAAAGTAAAAAGGGTAACAAATATAAATAAGGCACTTAGCTTCATCTTTAAATCGAATTTTAATAATGGACGATGATGGCTTCTTTTCTTGTTAAGAAGTTTTTTCATACTTTTGAAGTGTTAATTGTGGTTATTAGTTTAATTTTAATCACGTCTTAATTAAATCGGGAAATGCGTCACCATTTTCCGGTTTTTTTTTTGCTCTAAATTGTCGTGAAGGAGCGTAAGATGTGTTTAGCTTAGTTGTTGTTTTTTATGTGTATCTATTTCATAGGCAAATAGTATTTAGTTTAGTTGATTAATATTTTATTATTGTTTATCGTATAGTTTATATTGTAGGTGATTTTGAAATACTCTAATATTTTTTCAATAGGTTCATTTCTAAAGCTTGCATTGAATTTTTCATTGGCCAATTCGGTATGGTTGTTTTGTATATCAACATTGTAGTGTCTTTCCATTTTCTTCATGATGTTTTCGAAAGTAATGTTTCTAAAAACCAATTCGCCATCTATCCAAGAGGTGTAAATACTTGTTATTACTGGATTAGTGGTAATATTGCCCGTGTTGTTTTTCAGGTAGGAACCTTTAAAACCTGGTTTAAGCAATACGTGGTTGTTTGAGGCTTCTTCAGTATATAAATTTACCGAGCCTTCAACCAATACAACATCGGTTTCAATATCTTCTGGGTAGCTAGATATGTTGAATTGGGTTCCTAGTACTTGAACGTTTAGTGCGTCGGAATTCACAATAAAAGGATGTTTTGTGTCTTTTGAGACATTGAAAAAAGCTTCTCCTTTTAAAAACACCTCACGGTTTTGTCCCTTTAAGAATTTTACTGGATATTTTAATGAAGTACCTGCGTTTAAATTTACCTTGGTTCCATCAGATAACAAAATCTCAAAGCGCTTACCGTATGGGACATTTAAGGTGTTATATGTTAGTTTTTCATCTTCGGTTGAATTGCTGTAGACCAGTTGTGTGCCGCTTTGCGTACCTATAATATTTCCTTTGGCATCTAAAACTTGTGAAGTGCCATCTTCGTTTATAACTTTAATAGTACCATTTTCCAATTGAAGGGTGATTTGTTCGTTTGGAATACTAAAAGGTTCATTTTTATTGAAAAATCCGTTTTGGTACAAATAGCCTAAACCTAAAAAAACAACGACAATAGAAGCATACTTAAAAACTCTAAATAATTTTAAAGTCTTTACTTTCTTATTGCTCTTAGTTATTTTGTTTTCAAGCTTCATGTAAACTTTTTCGGTTTCAATTTGTTTGTATATGGCAAGTTTATCTTGAATGTTGTTTTTATTGGTGATTTTATTGTAAAGTGCTAAATTGTTTTCATCACTCAGCCAATTATCTAGTGTTTTTTTCTCTTCAATAGAGATGATTTTTGCAATAGATTTATAAATTAATTGCGCTATTTGGTAATCTGATGGGTTTTTTGATGTCATTATATGGTATGATAATATTGTCTTATTGTAATTGAACTCATCTTGACTTTTTCTATTTCCTAAAACCTGCCTGCCGGCAGGCAAACATGGCTAAAATTCGTCCATATTTCGTTTCTTTTTTTATGCTTAGCTCTGCTATGCCTTTCAAAAAGCGCCTCATCTGTACAAATTTTATCTCATTTTCGGTTAAAAACAAAAAGTCAAGATGAGTTCATTGTTAATTGCTAAAAAATCCATATGTTTTTTTATTAAAAAAGCAATATGAATGTTAAAGAATTACTAATATGACTGTAAAAACAATTTTTTGGGTGGAAAAAAAATTAAAAAAAAATAAAAATTTTATAAAGAGGCTAAGAATATCAAGTAGAACGGATAATCTTTGAGGTACGATTTAAGAAGTTCTATGGCTCTGGCTCGTTGCGATTTTACTGTATTTATGCTTATTTGAAGATCTTCAGCAATGTCTTTATACTTTACGCCATCCAAACAAGACAATTCAAATACTTTTTTGCACTTTTTTGGTAAAGTTTCTAAAGCTTGAAATAAAATAGCATGTGTTTCTTCTTCTATAATGTACTGTTCTTTTAAAGGCATGGCACCATGTTTTTTTACATCTAGGCGCACAAATTTTTTGTCCTTTTTAAGATGGTCTATAGAAGCATTTCTAACCATACCATATAAATAGGACTTTAAATTTTCTACTTTGTCTAATTTATTACGCTTTTGCCAAAGTTTAACTAAGGTGTCTTCAACAATCTCTTCGGCGATATATTGGTCTTCTACATAATGTAGGGAAAAGGCATAAAGTCTTTTGTAGTAAGTATCGAAAATAATTTTAAAAGCATTTTTATCTCCCTGTTTTAAAAGAGAAAGATGAGATTCAGGATTATTTGTTTCATTATTATCCAAGGTGGCTTATTACTTATCTAACCGCAAAGTAGTAAAAATTAAATTATTTTAATTGGTTGTTCGATTGTAATAAAAAAGAATTGTTTTAGAACTGATCTTGACTTTTTCGCTTCAATCAAAAAAGTCAAGATGAGTTCTTATTGTAAAAAAGGAGGGTTTTATAAGTTTATCACTTTTCTTTCTTTATTACTTTTTATAGAGGCTTCAATAACTTTAATTACCAACATGCCAGCTTCGGCAGATACTGGCACCGGTTTTTTATTTCGTATGGTTTCATAAATACCCTCATAATACGTCATATAATTTCCTTGCAAGCTAGGAATATGCTCTTTGACTATTTTTCCGTTTTTTTCGGTGTGCAGCAAGCCTTTCTCTGTGTCTGGTTCTGTGCCCCAGCTTTCTGTATTTGGTTTTTTCCCTGCTTGCAATTCTTTTTCTTGAATATCGGCTTTTGTTTTTATAAACGAACCTTTAGTACCGTGTAGAATATTTCCTGGTAAGGGTTCGCGAACATAATAGCTGGATTTAAGGATGACGCGATGTGAAGGATAAAATAATTTCACGTCGAAATAATCGCCCACTTTCGAATTTGGTCTATATGAATCTAAATCTGCATAAATGGCCTTAGGTAAGCCGAAAAGAACAAGTGCCTGATCGATTAAATGCGAACCTAAATCGTATAGGCTTCCGACGCCTTCTGTTGGTGTTTCTTTATGTGCTTTATAGCTTAAAACGGGGTCGAAACGGTCGTAATGAAACTCAGCTTCAACGATATCTCCTAATAAGCCTTCATTTAAAACTTTTTGAACTGTTTTAAAATCACTGTCGTAGCGTCTGTTGTGGTAAACCGATATAACAACATTTTTGTCTTTTGCTAATTGAATTAATGTTTCGGCTTCAGCAACTGTTGTAGTAAATGGTTTTTCTATAACCAGATGTTTGCCTGCATTTATAACTCTTTTTGAAAAATCAAAATGTGTAACATTGGGAGTGTTAACAATAACAAGCTCAATGTTTTCATCGGCTAACATGTCATCTAAAGAACGAAACGTTTTAATGGATGGGTAGTGTTTTTGAGCCTCGTTTTTTGTTCGTTCAAAAACACCGTATAAATTAAATTGTGGGTTTACCGAAATAAAAGGTGCATGAAATACATGACCGCTCATGCCATACGAACATAAAGCTGTGTTAATTGGTTGCATAATTTTTTTTTAAGTTCGGATAAAATTACGAATAATTTTAAGTTCTATTGGTAGAAGGTTTTATGTCGGTTAAACTTGCTATTTTAATAGGATTGCCAGATTCTATACTTTTTCTGGCCGCGATGCCTATTATTGCCGACATAACACCGTCTCTACTGCCAGCAGCTCTTTCGTACGGGTCTTTATCGTTTGGTGTTTTAAATATTTTATCGTGCAAACGCTTATCGCCACCACCATGACCGCCTCTTTCAAATGGTACTAATACGGTATCAAAATCTTTCCATAATTTGTGAACAATGATTGATTCTGAATTGGCTTTTTCTAAAGCATTTTGTTCCATTTCTTTAGCATGCATTTCTGCCTGACTAATTTCTGTTTTTTTGTTGTATGGAATGTCCAATGATGCTTCAATTCTGCCTTCGGTGCCATTAAATGCTAATCTCCAGCCTTCAAATGGCGAGTAGGTTGTTAAGGAATAATTTACTGTTACGTTATTTGCATATTTTATTTGCGCAGACATTTTATCGTAAATATCTATGTTTTCTCTAAACAAGCAATTGTCCCTTATATAGCCATCGTGCTTTTCGTTCGCAACGTATAGTTCCATCATGCGTTTGTCTTTTGTAATATCAAAAAAATAATCGCAATTGGATTTGTGGTCGCAAGTTCTGCAATTGGCGCCTCTAAAAGGTCCGTTAGCACCATAATGTTCTAAACTGCCATAAGCAAAAACTTCTTCTGGGTCTGAGTCAATCCACCAATTTAATAGATCGAAATGATGAGTTGCTTTATGTACCCAAAGGGAGTTACTATGTGCTTTTTCACCATGCCATCTTCTAAAGTATGATGCACCATGGTAGGTATTTAAATACCAATGAAAATCGACTGAAGTAATTTTTCCAATGGTATTGTTGGCTAATAATTCTTTAATCTTTGTACTATAGGGGCTCCATCTGTAATTAAAACCAACGATGAGGTTTTTACCCGATTTTCTTTCGGCATTTAATATAGCTTGTGCTTTAGTTTCATCGGTCGTTAATGGTTTTTCGGTAAGTACATCAAAACCTGATTCCAATCCTTTAATAATAAATTCATGGTGGTTAGCATCTACGGTTGTAACTATAACTAAATCAGGTTTTACCTCTTTCAGCATGGCATCAAAATCAATAAAAGTAGGGCAATCAACACCAATATATTTTTTTGCGTATTCCAGTCTGCCGGGATTTATGTCACTTAGTCCAACAAATTCTAAAATATCGGAATATTCATCAACCAATCGTTTTCCCCAAAAACTGGTACCTCGAATACCTGTTCCTACTAAAACTATTCTAAGTTTTTTTGATGTTCCAAAATTAAATGCGCTAATTGGAAATGCACTGTAAGCGGCTAGCATACCGATAGATGCTAGAAAATGGCGTCTTGAACTTTTCATTTCTTAAGATTTAATGGTTATTTAGTTTAGATGTAACAAGTTAAATAAAAAAGGGAACACTTCAAATTAAATTAAAGTATTCCCGATTTGCATTAGACAGAATGGAGTTTCTAATCTAATTAACTAAACAAACTAAACTAAACCAATTTTTTTAATATCCTGGGTTCTGTGGGTAATCTCCCGAGTCCAAGGAAATTGCAGATAAAGGAATTGGTCGTAAAATTTTATAATGACCTCCAGTTCCTAAAAACGGATCTGTTCCACTATCAAAGAGTGTTTTAATATCAGGATTCCTAACTTTGGTATACTCCATAAGTTTTCCTGTACGTTTTAAATCAAGCCAACGGAAACCTTCCCCTGCTAATTCACGTGCTCTTTCTTCTAAGATAAAATCTAAATCTACGCTTCCAACTGCATCGGCACCTGCTCTAGCTCTAACGCTATTAACACGAGCCAAAGCATTTCCAGGATTGTTAGACTGTAAATATGCTTCCGCAGCAATTAAATAAGTTTCACCTAATCTTGCTAAGTAAATATCGTGCGTATATTGAACAGATGGTGTTGCGGTTTGCACTCTGTCAAATTTTCTTAAAGCAGGATAATCGGTTTGATTTAAACCATCCCACCAATGCGGATCTATTGGCGAAATGATTGTATTTGTTCTATTAGCGGGATCTGCTGCTCTCCAATTAGGAACATCGGCTATCTGTGCAGCAGTTCTTGGATAATAATATTCTATTGGAGTATTCTCAGGGTCTAATACCCAACCAGAATAAGGTGCTGTTTTAATATTTAAGAATGTGCCTTCAAACCTGGTATCATTATCATCAAACAATGTAAACAAGTATTCGGTAGGGTGTAATGTATTTTTCTTATTTACCCCATCATTACTGCCTTGCACTAGTGGACCCCATGGGTAATCCCATGTGTGTAATACTTCACCTGGTACAGACCCGTTGTATTGTATAGACCACAAGATTTCCGCATTATTATCATTTTTATATTTAAATAAATCTCCAAATGGAATATTAAGTGTTTGTCCTCCTATTGCTGCATCGGCAAGTGTGGCGGCTTCTGTAAAGTCGGTAATTCCAGCTCCATAGGTTTCATATCCACGTGTTAAATATACCTTAGCCAGCATATGCTGTGCAGCACGTTTTGTGACACGTCCAAAATTTGCTTGTGTTGGTGGTAAAATAGCAATGGCAGCTGTTAGTTCATCAATAATAAATTGGTAAACCTCACTAGCAGGGTCTCTTTCAAAATGTGTGATGGGTTCACTTACTAAATCTGTAACAAGCGATACATCTCCAAATTTCTGAACTAACATAAAATAATAATAGGCTCTAATGCTTTTAAGTTCAGCAATTCTACTTTGTAATTCTGGAAAGTTCTCGGTTTTATCTGAATAATATAAAGCTAAATTAGTAATTTGTATGCTTTGGTAAAGACTACTGAATAGTGCTTCAACATTACCATTACTCGGTGTTAATGTTTGATAAGAAGCTAGACCAAGAGGCACTTCTTGGTGTGCTGCAAAAAACAAATCGGTTCCCGCAAAAAAGATGTAGGGCGTTGGAGCATAAACATCGCGCAAGGTTGCATAAGATGCATTTACCAGCCCTTCATAGCCTGCTTTTGTTCCATAGAAATTTTCTGCTGTTGTATTTCCCAAATTTTCTTCTTCCAAATAACCCGAACAACTTATAATTGACAATCCTAAAAAGATTGCATATATTTTTATTTTTATATTCTTCATAATCTTAAAATTTAACATTAACACCTAACTGATAAATAGAATATCCTGTATTGTTAGCGTCGACGCCAGACATTCCAGCACCTGCCCATTCAGGGTCGAATCCTTCATACTTTGTGAACGTAAATGGATTTAGAGCATTAACATATAAATGCAAACCCGTTATACCTACTTTGGATAACAAATCAGAATCAAAATTATAGCCTAAAGATATGTTCTGTATACGTACAAATGAGGCATCCTTGTTGAATCCTGGATAGCCATAATCTTCTGCGTCTTCACCCCAGTACTGACCCTGATAAGAAGCTTGGGGGTATGTATTTGAAAATCTAGATTCTGTAACGGGGTTTTCTCTTACATAGTGGGGAACATCCAATATTACTCTACTATTAAAATCAGTAAATTCCCTATGAAACGGACTGTACACCAATACCCCTTGTTTTGTAAATATTGTTGCTGAAAGATCCCAGTTTTTATATGTGAAAGTGGTTGAAAATGTTCCTATCCAATCGGGCGCAGGAGACCCTAATACCTTCATGTCGTTATCAATATCAATACTGCCGTCACCATTTAGATCTTTAACTTTTGCTGTACCTTCCATAGCTTGTTGGTCGGCAGGTGCTAATTCGTCTTTTTGCCAAACACCATCAAAAACCATGGCATAGATTACATCGACAGGTTGCCCAATAAACCATCTATTAGGTACATCGTCTAATCTTGCTCCATACAAATCAACTATTTTATTGTTGTTTTTAGAGAAGATAAAACTGGTTTCCCATTTAAAATCGCCATTATTAATGTTTAAAGTTTTAAGTTGAATTTCTATCCCTTTATTGCTAATGGAAGCAATATTATCAAACATAGAAGGCCATCCTGTAGGCATGGCTAATTTACGACTGAGTATCGTGCCTCTAGAAAGTCTATCATATAGATTAATTTCACCAGAAATTCTATTATTAAATAAGCCAAAATCTGCACCAAAATTCCATTCTCTAGTACGCTCCCAAGTCAGTTCTTTATTTGCTAAATCGCTAGGTACAAACCCATTTGCTGTTGTTCCATCCCAATCATAATATTTTTGTCTATTTACTGTAGATTGCGTAGCATACGGACCAATAGGTCCATAACCACCAGAATAGCCATAGCTTAAGCGCACTTTTAAATTATCAATTTCTGAAACATCTTTTAAAAATGATTCTTCTTTCATTTTCCATGCTACAGCAGCGGATGGGAAAGAAGCCCATTTACTGCCTTCTGCAAGTCTGGAAGCACCATCCCATCTCATGGTAGCAGTAAGTAAATATTTATCTTTAAATGAATAATTTATACGATTTGTAAATGATAATATGGTACTCTTACTATATCCTGTTTCTGCATCACGCTGGGGGGCGCTTTGTACATTATAGAATGATGATTGAAAAGGCACATCTCTACCAAAAGAAAACGATCTTTCTGAACGGTCGAACGTAGCCGATTGTATAAAGTCGTAGGATATGTTGTGTTCTCCAAATTCCTTTGAAAAGTTCATTTGATTATCCCATACATAGGAAAGTCTGTTGTTGGTCCAAAATCTGGCAATAGAAATCGATCTGGTTGCAAACCTATCTTTATACTCTCCGTCTCTTTGAATTCTGGCATTTGGTGAAAATGTAGATTTGAAACTAAGTTCTTTAGTGGCATTGAATTTTAAATAAAAGTTAGAAACTATATTAAACTGTTCAACATTCCAAGCAGAATTACCATCAGCAAAAGTATAGGGGCTAACATTACTTGAAATACCTATCATTGGTGATTGGATAATACTACCGTCAATATTGTGCGATGGTGCATAAGTAGGCATTCTAAATAATTGTTGTGTATAACCTTGTCTGGATACTAACTCTTGTTCAGAAAATGCAAGATTTATATTGGCTCCTATAGAAAACTTATCGTTAACCTTTGCGTCTAAACTTGCCTTAAAATTATATTTCTTAAAATATTGCCCTACAGCATTACCATCGTCGCCTTGATAACCAAAGCCAATAACATAACTCACATTTTCAGATCCACCATTAGCTGATATAAAATGATTTTGTTGTGTACTTGACTTAAGAAAGTCATCCAACCAATCATTGCCATTTCTATTAGCAAGATTCTCTTCCCAATAGTTAGTTCCATTTACTGTAACATTTGGAAATCCATAAGTTGGGGAGTTTACGATAGGATTTCCTTGTACAAGATCACGCGATACTTGTCTGTTCCTATTCCATGTAACACTTTCATCATAACTGTTTAAAAAATCAGGCATATTCGCGACGTCACGAATACCAACATACCCAGAATAGGAAATTGATGGTTTTCTGTTTTGAAACCCTTCTCCACTTTTTGTAGTCACAATTACAACACCATTAGAACCACGAGATCCGTAAATAGCTGTTGATGATGCATCTTTAAGTATGTCTATCCTTTGAATATCTTGCGGATTCAAAAAATCAATACTTTCAGTCATGATGCCATCTACAACATATAGGGGTTGTTGTCCTGCAAAAGAGTTGGTTCCACGAATTGTAATGTCAAAACCAGCACCAACAGAACCTGTTCTTTGTGAAATATTTACACCAGCAGAATGAGCCTGTAATGCTTGCATTGGGCTGGTAGCACCCACTTTGTTAAGTTCGGTATTGCCGATTGAAACAACGGCGCCAGTAACATCGCTCTTTTTAGTGGAACCATAACCTACTATCACAATTTCACCCAATTCATCGGTACTTTCTAAAAGTGTTATGGTAATTGAGTTTTGATTGTTAACATTAATTTCCTGTGTAACAAACCCGACATACGAAACAACTAGTATTGCATTTGGACTTGAAACAGCAATGGAAAAATTACCATCAAAGTCTGATTGTGCACCATTGCTGGTTCCCTTTTCAATAATATTAGAACCAGCTAATGGTTGTCCATTAGCATCACTAACAGTTCCGGTAACAACATGTTTTTGTATTCTTACATCAATAGATGGTTGGATGTTAGTTTGGTTTAGAACTTCTTTTTTGTCTTTTAAAACAATTTGAGTGTTTCTTATTTTATAAGAAGTGCTTGTGTTGTTAAACAAATTGCTTAGAACATTTTCAATACTAACATCTTCTACTTTTATTGAAACTCTGCGTCTTAAATCAACAAATTTTGTGTTGTAAACAAATCTATATTCGGATGTAGCTTCAATTTTATCTATTATTTGAGATACAGGTGTGTCTACAACGTTCAAAGTGATTGTTTGTGTGTAGCCTGTGTTTGCTAACATGCTAAAGAATGATATAAGTGAAAAAAGAGTGGTTAATTTCATTTTTAAATCAAATTTCAGACAAGGCAGTTTTCTACCTTTTCTATCATGAATTTTTTTCATATTTTTAAAGTGTTAAATTGGTGAATGACTAAATTTTAGTTCTCACTTTATAATTCCCGGGAAATGTTGGCGCATTTTCCGGTTTTTTTGTTCTTATCCTCAGATAATTTAAAGTGATATTTTTGTTGGATTTTTTTAGCGTCTATCTCATAGATTAAAAGGTTTTTAGGTTAGTTAGTTTATATATATCATGTTGTTTTTTATAGTGTATTTTATGTTGTAACTATCGTTAAAATAGCTTAATATGTTCTCTATGGGCTCTTCGTTAAAGTTAGCGTTGAAGGTTTCGTTTTCTAATAACTTATTTGTAATTATAACTTTCATATTATACTGGCGTTCCAGTTTTTTAGCAATATTTTTAAACGACATATTTCTGAAAAACAAACCGCCTTGCCTCCATGAAGTGTAAATAAGTGTATTTACTTTTTCAGTTGATATGCTTAAGTTTTCTTTGTTAAGCGAGCCTTTTGTACCCGGTACCAACATGGTGCCCTCTTTTATGGTTTCATTATTTTTATACATTCCCACTGAACCTTCAACTAAAACAACATCTGTATCTATATCCTCGGGATATGCCGATACATTAAATTCTGTTCCAAAAACCTCTACATTTAAGTCTGTCGCATTCACTATAAAAGGGTGTTTGGCATCTTTGGTTACAGAAAAAAATGCTTCCCCATTTAAGAATACTTCACGCTTTATACCGTTTATAAACTTAACAGGGTATTTTAAAGATGAGCCTGCGTTTAAGTGTACTCTGGTGCCGTCGGACAATTGAATTTCAAATCGTTTTCCGTACGGAATGGTGAGCGTGTTATAAGTTAAAGTTTCTTTTTTGGTTTCGTTGGTGTAAACGAGTTGGCTTCCGTTTTGGCTTCCTATTATTTTGCCTTCTTCGTCAACTAATTGTGAGGAACCATCTTCATTAATAATCTGGATTTTACCATTTTCTAATCGAAGCGTGATACTTTCCGGGGGTATAACTGTGTTTTTGGAGTTAGGGAAGTTGCCACTTTTGTAAAAATATCCAATAGTTAAAAATACAAAGGCAATGGCTGCATATTTTGAAATGCTTGGTATTAATTTTATGTATTTGGATGTTGAAGTGGCTTTTTTTAGGGGTTGCTCTTGAAGCAAAGGGGTTTCTAGTTTTGAAATAATATTTTTCCATGCAACATCCTTGTCCAATATTTTAACAAATTGTATTCTTCTGGATTTCTTGTAAATTCTTAAATAATCAATAAAAAATTGTTCGTTTTTAGAATCCTCAAGTAGCCATTGCTTTAACTCATTGAATTCCTCTTCGCTAATTTCTTTAGAGATATAATTTGAAATAAGGTTTAAGATATGGGGATTGGTATGGTCCATTATTGATTTTTGTAACTATGTTATTTTAACTTTAATATGTGCTATATTAACTAGAATAACAAAAAACCAAAAATGGGTGACAAAAAAAGAAACTATTTTAAACAGTCTCTAAATTAGAAATAATAATATTATTATTTCTAAAACACTCCTAAGTTGTTTTAAAGCTCTTGAATAGTGGGTTTTAACAGTATTTACCGAAATGCCAAGTTGCAAGGCAACCTCTTTGTATTTAAGATTGTCCAATACAATGGCCTTAAAAACTTCTTTGCATTTTGTAGGTAATGCTTCAATTTCCGTGAAAAGTTTTTTCTTGTCGTCTTCTATTAATTTAATATCAATGTTTTCGTCAATCATTAATTTATTGACGTGTTCTTCGATTTCTACAAAATGATACTTAGACTTTTGTTTTGTTGCTTGTAGCGTGTTGTTTTTTACTGCTTTAAAAAGATAAGGGCCTATGGTTTCGTTGAAGTTCAGATATAGTTTTTCATCCCAAATCTTTATAAATAAATCTTGAACAATGTCTTCTGCTACAGTAAATGAATCACAGTATTTAAAGGCATACGTACTTAATGGAATATAATACAGGTCGAATAATTCCTTAAAGGCCTCAGGGCTTCCAAGTTTGAGTTCGTTTAGGATTTTTAAATCATTCGATTTCATAAGATATAACATTTATAAATTTCTATCCTGTACTGTCCATTTTAATTGAACTCGTTTAAACTTTTTTGATTGAAGCGAAAATTTAACCCTTCGCCAGCTGGCTCGTGCGCTAAAATAACCCACTGGGTTATTTTTTCACGCTCCGCCCTATGCTCGGTTGAAGACTTTTTTGAGTTGCATAGCAGAGCTACGCAAGGAAAAAAGGGCAAAAAGCGAGTGCAAAAGGACGATTTTTTAGCCAATTATAAAAAGTTTAAACGAGTTCATTGTTATAAACATCAAGGTTGTATAAAAGATTTATTCTGTTTTATTAGTAATAATAGTTTGCCAACCTAAATACGCCTTATTTACAATATCATTATCCTTATTTGGGTTGTAACGTTTAATCATGTCGCTTGGTAATTTCGGAAGCGTGTCTAAGTTCCTCCAAAGTTTTACCCCCAGTCCCGACATTAAAGCCGCACCCCAAGCAGACACATCGGTAATGCCCATGTTGGTAATAGGTGTTTTTAACAAATCGGCTATAAACTGCATCAAGAATTCATTGGCGGTAATGCCACCGTTTACTTTTAATTCTTTTAGCGACGTTTTTGTTTCTTTTTCAATAGAATGAATCACATCTTTTATTTGGAACGCAATAGACTCTAAGGCAGCTCGTACCAGATGTTCTTTCGTTGTTCCGAAGGTTAGCCCATGAATAGAAGCTTTCCAATCTTTTTGCCAATATGGAGCTCCCATACCGCTAAAAGCAGGAATAAGATAAACACCGTCATTGGTTTTTAATGAGGTTGCCATCGGTTCTATTTCCTGATAAGAAGTAAAGACCTCTAACTGGTTTTTTAACCACTCAATTGTAGAACCGCAACTTACTATCACACCTTCTAAGGCATAATTCACCTGACCTTCAATACTCCAACCAATAGTGGTAAGCATGCCATTATCGGTCTGTTTTGATAGATTTTCAGCATGCCATAAAATAGATGAACCTGTGCCTAAAGTGGCTTTTGCCATGCCATTGGTAAAACATTCTTCTCCAAAAAAGGCTGCTTGCGAATCACCAATAATACCCATTATTGGAAGTGCTTTTTTAAAAGTGCCTTCAAAAGTTGAATCCCCAAAACGATCTGAAGAAAACGTAACTTCTGGAAGGTTTAAATTTTCAATATTAAATGCTTTTAAAAGCGATGTATCCCATTCTAAATTATAGATATTAAAAAATAAGGTTCTTGAAGCATTTGTGTATTCTGTTTTAAAACTTTTATGGTTTGTAAGTTTGTAAAGCAACCATGTGTCCACCGTTCCAAAGTAAGCTTCCCCGTTTTTGATAGCTTTTTTAACGGTATCATTGTTTTCATTAAGCCACATGACTTTGGTTGCTGAAAAATAGGGATCGATAGTTAAACCTGTACTGGAGTTTATAGCACTTTCCAGGTTGTTTTCTTTTAAGCGTTCGCACACTTCAACAGAACGTTTGCATTGCCAAACTACGGCGTTGTGTAGTGGGTTTCCGTTTTTATCCCATAGTACAAATGTTTCCCGTTGGTTGGAAATTCCGCAAGACACGATGTTTTGTTCTTCACCCGGAAATTGTTCGTTGAATTTTGAAATACAATTTTTAACGGCATTTATTACTGACTGATAAATTTCAAAAGGATCTTGTTCAACAAAACTAGCAGTAGGGTAGTACGATTTTAAAGGTTCAGTAGTTTTTATAATAACTGTTCCACGTTCATCAAAAATGATGGCTTTGGTGCCACTGGTACCTTGATCGATGGATAAAATATATGATTTTGACATGCTTATTCTTTACTTTTGAAATGGTTTAGTCTTCGTTTGGATGATTTAATCTATCCATAATAACAGCAATCAATAGCGCGATCTTAATTATTTGTTGCCAAAAAGGCGATACTTTATATTAAATTTTTAAGAGACTGTTTAAGTTTTATCCTTTGGTTCTTTTATGTGCCTTTTTCCGCCATACATCAGCTATTTTTCGGTACATAGCTATGGCTATGAATCTCTCCCTCGCGGCAGCCTGGCTCCTTCGCTAAAAAGGTCTCCCCAGACCTTTTTTATACGCTCGGCCCTATCTGACGAAAAAATACCCTATAAAATGTTCCAAAAACAAAATTTAAACAGTCTCTAACAGTTCTTTGCACGTTTTAAACAAACCATCTTTTGATATGCCATAATGGTTGAAAATTTCTACTTGAGAACCAGTAACGGTATATTCATCAGGAATTCCAACAATTTTGAATTTGTTTTTGAAACCTTTTTGAAATAAGTAGGAAGCACAAGCTTCACCCAAACCGCCATGTACCATATGTTCTTCGACTGTGACAATAGGTCTTCCGTTTGTAGCCAGTTTTTCTATTAAATCGGTATCTAAAGGCTTGATGGTATGCATGCTTACTACAGTTGCTTTTAAACCATGCTCATCTTCAAGTTTTTTTGCTGCTAACCAAGCAGGATAAACGGTTTCGCCTGTTGCAATAATGGCTAAATCATCACCGTCTCTTAAAACACGACCTTTGCCAAATTCGAAGGTTTTGTTTTCTTCATTTAAAAACGGCATCGCTTTTTTGCCATAACGCATGTACACGGGTTTGTTTGTTTCAGCAGCCAATCGAACTGCTTGTTCCGTTTCAAAATTGTCTGCGGGTGCTACAATTATGATATTGTTGATAGCACGAAGCACGGCATAATCATGTAAACTATGATGTGTGGTACCAAGTGCACCATAACTTACCCCGGCACTAATGCCCACTAAAGTTACGGGATTGTCTGAATAACAAACATCATTTTTAATTTGCTCTAAGGCACGAGCACTCAGAAAACATGCAGGTGATACAGCAAATGTTTTTTTACCTGCTGAAGCCAATCCTGCAGCAACACCTACTAAATTTTGCTCGGCAATACCAACTTCAACAATTTGATTTGGGTACTTTTCTCCAAATGGAACCAATTTACCAGAACCGCGTGAATCACTGGTTACTGCAATTATATCTCTATCGGTTTCTGCTAATGCTTGCAATGTTTCAGAAAAAACATCCTGATTAGCTTTGCCCATTCTTAAATCCTTTTCCTCTATTTTATCTAATTCCATAATCCACTAGATTAATGCTTCTGCTTCTGTTAATTCTGAAAGTGCTAATTCATATTGCTCTGGCGTGGGGACACCATGATGCCATTTTGTGACGCTTTCCATATAACTAACTCCTTTTCCTTTAATAGTATGTGCAATGATAAAGTTTGGTTTTCCTTCTTCAAAAGGCCCATTGTTTAAAGCATCTTCGAGCTCTTCAAGATTATGACCATCAACCTCTTTTACTGCCCAACCAAATGCTTCCAGTTTCTGACGAACCGAATCGGTATTCATAACGTCTTTATTATAGCCCGTAATTTGTTGTTTGTTGTTATCTAAAATGGCGTATAAATTATCTAACTTATAATGGGATGCCGATAAAAAGGCTTCCCAGTTAGAGCCTTCGGGTAATTCGCCATCCCCTAAAAGGGTGTAAACTCTATGTGTTTTACTGTCCAATTTTGCAGCAATGGCTTCACCAACACATATTGGTAGACCATGACCCAGTGCACCTGTGTTTTGTTCAACACCATTTACCTTTTTGGTAGGATGTCCTATATAATGTGACTGGTATTGGCAAAGGGTTTCTAAATCCGATTCCGGGAAAAAGCCACGATCTGCTAAGGTTACAAAAAGAGCCTCTACACAGTGTCCTTTACTTTGTATATATCTATCGCGATTTGGATTTTTAAAATTGTTTGGATCTACATTTAAAACACGATTGTACAATACATTTAACGTGTCAACACACGATAAGCTACCGCCTGTATGTCCCGCTTTTGCTTTATAAATATACTTAAGAAGGTTTTTTCTCAAGTATATGGATTTTAATTTTAATTCTTTGTTTGTCATTTTTTTAATCTAAGGAGTATTTAATCAATTACCCTTTATGGTTGTAAATATCCCAGCCCATATAATTCCCAAGAGCTTCTTCTAGAATAGCGCCTGTTTTAGAAGCGTTCATTACGACATGATGCTCAAAACCATTTCTGCATACATAATTCATTAAACCTTGTAGGTCTCCAATTTGAGCAACCGCTCTATTTCCAAAAGTTTTTAAAGGGTCGTCTGTAAGCTCGCCTTCACCTATATAAGCTTTAATAATGCCTTTTGGGTCGTCGGTACTTATCCTTCCATAAGTAAGAGGCATGGCGGGAGTACGACCGTCTAAAGCACCATACGTGTTTTCTACACCAACACTAGTTCCTAAAATAGGGGCGTTGCTAATTTGAATATCTGGCAAAAAGGATTTAGCCCAGTTTCCACAATGAAACAATACGCATTTATTTGGATCTTCGGCATAGTTGTTATTCCAATCTACCAAAGCACTTGGAGAGCCAGAAGCCAGTTGCATAGCGTACATGCTTAAAGTGCCTGTAACATCTACTTCACAAGCCGATGGCAACATGTTTTCGGACATGATACTCATCGTGGTGCATACATTGCATCCAAAATTTTGCTGTAAAGAGGTCCAGCACTGTATCGCCGTAGCATCTAAGGCATATTCTTCGACAAAATCATTTAAAACAACATCTAGTTTAGCAATTTGAATCATAGCTTCATTAGGGGTTTTTCCTTTAGGAGCGTATGCATTAATCTTGTCTAAATGTTGCTTCACCGAAGCATCGTCTTTTGTTAGTTTATTGGCTTTTCCAAGAATTTCAGATAAATCTACCGTAGTTACCGTAATGCCATTCCTTTGTAATATTTTTTCTGAATAGCGTACGGTATTAAAAGCACCAGGTCTGGCACCAACCGCACCGATTCTAACATTTCTTAGTCCTTTTACAACACGGCAAACCGCAATAAAATCATTTAAATCTTTTTGGAAAATGTCGTCTGAAGGCAAACACACATGTTTGCTGGTCAACGTGTACTTTATGCCATATTGATACAGATTGTTACATACTGATATTTTACCACACCAAGAATCGCGGCGGTTAACCACATTCATCTTAGATAGTTCATCAGGGTAGGCTTGTATTAAAACGGGCACATTTAAGTTTGCTAGTTTTAAAGTGTCTGCCACACCTTTTTCGTCACCGAAATTTGGTAATAAAACTAAAATTCCAGCTAATTCTTCCCGGTGTTTTTTGAAAAGTTCAGCACATTTTTGCGCTTCTTTATAAGTTTCGACACCTCCTAATTTAGTATCCGTTGTTTCTAATAAAATGGGTTTAAGGTTTGATTTTGAAAAAACATCAATAATTTCTGTTCTTGCTTTTTCGACTAAACTATCTGGGAAAAAATCTCTGTTTCCTATGATGACTCCTATACTTAATGCTGATTTTGACATGTTAATTGTTATAAAATTGAAGCTAATATTGTTTAATTGGTATTAAAAATGTGTAATTATTAGTCGATGGTCAATTATGTAAAGGTTTTTAAGCTAAAATGACTTCGATTTCATGGTTTTTAAAGACCTTTTTATCGGTTTCTTTGATTCCAGAATCTGTTACGATATAATCTATTAATGAAAGTGCTCCCAAACTTGCTAAGGCGCTTTTGCCAATTTTGGTGCTATCTGCGACCAAATAAGTGATATCTGCTGCATCTATCATTGCTTTTTTTACAACCAAATCGCTAATACTAGGGTAGGTTAAGCCAGATTTTAATGAAATTCCAGCGGTTGCCAGAAACAGTTTTTGAACATTTAAATCTTTAAAAAAATCGGCTGCCTTTTGCCCTGTCAATGACAGTGTAGGGGGTTTAAACTCGCCTCCGGTCATAATAACTTCAATGCCAGACTCGGTACCAAGCATTAAAGCGATATTTAAAGCGTTTGTTATTACAGTTAGGTTTTTATAACCTATTAACTTTTTAGCAATTTCGGTTGTAGTGCTTCCAGAATCTAAAATTATGGTATCTCCACTTTCTATAAATTCAAGACATTTTAAAGCGATCGTTTCCTTTAACTGTAGGTTTTCTTGATGTACTAAAGAAAAGTTTTTTACATGGTCCTCTATGTTCTTAAGAAAAGCACCACCGTGTTCCCTAATAATGAGTCCTTGTTTTTCTAACTTCTCTAAATCTTGCCTAATAGTTACTTCAGTAACTTTAAAGATTTTTGCTAAATCAATTACTTTAGCAGAACCGTCTTCTTGAAGAAATTCTACTATTTTTTCCCGTCGTTTATTTGGTAATATAGCCATGAAACAAATAAACGAAAATAAACGAAAATAAACGAAGATTCTGGTAAAAAAATACAATGTAAGATGGGTTCGATTAGAAATTTACTTTTAATTGCAAAATGCTAATAAAAACAAGAGAACATCTCCTGGGCATTATCGAAAATGAGAAGATATTTTTATTTGAAGATAAAAGCACGATTTGGGGAGGTTCTTGAAAATGAGACTGTCTAAAAAGTCTGGTTCTAGGTAAGTCGAAAGTTTAAACGTTGTAAAGTAAAAAGGAGATATATTGTAAATAGTAGTTTAAAATCAATCTGTTGCGTCACTTTGTCTAATTTTAAAGAGCGACATTATTCAATGGTTGTTACTTATGTTCATATTGAAGGGGTCGAAACCAATATTGATTACCAATAAGTTTGAATGTTTCGACATCCTCAACCTGACAAATTAAATTTAAAGGACTTTTAGGCAGCCTGATTTTTGTTTGTTCTGAGTAAGATTGAAAGGCTCGACAGACATTCGTGCCTATTTCGATTGACCTTAAATTTGGAGGTTTATTATAAAAAAAACACCGCAAAGCCTTATGGATAAAAGGTTTGTGGTTATGACTTTATTGGGTAAATGAAACGATGATGTGATAACGACCCTTTACACTAAGAGCATCAACAATCAGTTATGATTGGACCTATAATGATACGCCAGCCAGTATCCTCCCATTGAAGTGGAAATTTTTATTGATGCCATGAACGTTTTTTGATTATCGATACTACCGAACGTTATCATATTGGAGCATCACTGAAAGACTGGGGGAAGAAATGGTTTGCCTTTTCTAAAATGGATGTGGAGCTTAGCAGGATGCTCCAAATTCTGAACAAACAATAAACCCTCTGGATTTTTAGGTTAATTCAAAACCAATTGACTGTTTAGAAAATACCAAACTACAAACAGTTAATCAATTAAATAATCTTTTATTATACGATACAGGACAGTACAGGACAGTTAAACATTTTTTTTAGTCTATCATTGACACGTGTAATCTATTTCGTGTATAAACTGTAAGCTGATGTCTAAATTTACTGGATGATATAGGAAACGAAATGAATACAAGTAAGGTTTAACCTTACTTTGAGTAAGGGTTGATTTTCTTAAATTTTGAACCAAGAATAATCCTTAAGGGCAGTAATTACGGGCGAATATAAAAAATTTAATCAAAATTTTCAACCCTTTGTGTTTTAAAGGGAAAACCTTACTTTTTTCTGAATGTGCTTGTATAATTTTACCACATACTATTCCATTTAAGTTTTTAACCATAAAATTTATTTTAATGAGACAGCAAATTTTAAACAGCTATTTAGTTTTTACGGTTACATTGTTAGTAGTAGCTGCTTGGCCGGGCTCCCTCCATGCTCAAGACCCATATCCGGAGGTGCCAACCTATGTCACACCCTCTCCCGACGCCTCGGCATTCACCAGATATGGAGATTATCCGGTTAACTACAATACTGGGATGGTGGATATGCGAGTACCTATATATACTATAAAGTCAGGCTCTTTGACCGTGCCTATAGATATCAGCTTCCATGCTTCTGGACGCATGTCAACTGAATACAACGGTATTTTGGGATTAAGATGGGTATTGAATGTAGGAGGTGTAATAACCAGAGAATTGAGAGGATATCCAGATGAATGGGATGAATTGTCGCCATATAACGTTCCTCAAAACCCTCAAATAACCTCGGGTTGGGTAGACTCTAATTGGTTGACAAGTCAATGGAACCAGCAGGATTGGACTGAGGGAACCTGGTTGTACAATTTATTATACCCAAGCCAATCGGCTGGTGTACCTGAATTTGAAGAATTATATAAAGCAAATCCACAAACAAATTATTATTGGAATGGTTCAAAGTCTAATATAGGTATAGATCGCTATGATAGCGAACGAGATATTTTTCGTTACCAATTACCATCAGGTAAGAGCGGAAAGTTTATTCTTAAAAAAGTAAACGATACTTTAGTAGGCTTTACAATTCCCTATGAGCCTTTACAGTTTAACTTCGTTGGCGACCCCAACAATGACAGTCTATTTATAGAAATAAAAATTACGGATATTGACGGCACAATATATACTTATGGAGGGGAAAATGCTAATGAGTATGATGATAATGATGTCGGCTACTCGAGATATCCACTGCCAGAAAGTTTTTTTGTAGCTTGGTATTTAAAGGAGATTACTTCGGCAGATAAACAGGACACCATTCAGCTAGATTACGCATTACAATCTAAAGGCAATGGAAGCCACAGGGAAACCATAACGGTATGTGATAGGTTAAGAAATGCTACAGAAGTTACTTTTTTGGATGAGGAATCTCAGATGTTTATACCTTATTCGCAAACTAGGTTTGAAGTTTTTCCAGGAAAGATAGTTAAGGATTTTGATAGTAACCTAAACCTTCATGTTCCCCTTTTAAACTCAATCACCTTTAAACATGGCGAGGCTAACTTTTCATATATCGATCATTCTGTTCCCTACGGTGTAGGAGGAATGATCCCAATTCTTGATGAAATAACCATTAGTAGTGATTCTAATGACAAGAAATTTAGGTTTGATATACAAGTAGAGCCTGGGGATTATAATCTTCATTTGTTAGGCTTAGATTATATAAGTATGGTCAATAGTTCCGAAATTATTGAAAAAGAGTATAGCTTTGAATATTACGGCTTGACAAATCCCAATAGTGGCTCTTTTGGTACATTGAAGGATTGGTGGGGTTATTTTAATAACAATGTTTATTCTAACTATGATGAATTGTTTTATTATCCTAATGTTCTATATGATGGTCAGATGTATTATGGCAATGTAGATCTCGGTTCGAGTTCAATGAGCAATACAAGTTCAAATAACGATTACAGGGATCCTGATTTCAATTCGTTGGTGTTTGGAATGTTGAAGACAATAAATTATCCAACTGGAGGGAGCACGGGGTTTGAATACGAAAACAACTATTATGATGAACAAGGGGTAAAAACAAAGGGACCAGGTTTAAGGATTTCCAAAATAACAAACAAGCCAAATCAAGGGGAAAACAACGTTAGAATATTTAGGTACGGACAATTGGATATAAATGGTGTTGAGACTGGTATTGGGCATATAAATCCTTTGTTAAAGCCTTATGTCAATACGGTTCAGGAATCTTCCGTAATGCATTATTGGGACTATGAACATGTAGGTTACCGTGTAAGGACGTTTTCTTCAGACCCTCTTGATAATTTTGGTAGTTCTGTAATCCACTATGATAAAGTGACAGAATATTCCAGCGATGATCCTAACAAAGCTTGGAAAACAGAATACGAATATTCACAAAAGTATTTCGATGTAAGTAATTATAATATAGATGACAAGGAAAAACCTATAGAATATCAAAGACAATTTTACAATCCGTATAGGGAATGGGCTGGTGGAAAACTTCTGAAAAAAAACACCTTTAACTCAGCAAATGATACCATAACCAAAGAAAGCTATAATTATAAAATCAAACCGTTTGACTATTTATGGGACATGCCAACTTACAGGCATGTTATATTTTCTTTGGATTTAGCCAATCAGCCATTTAGTCGGAATTTATCAGAATGGTTTGATGAAGAAAAAAGATATCATGAACAAAGCTGTACGGTTATTGGTTATGGTTACCGTGGATATTTTTCAGGTTCCGAAAATTTGTTCAGTAAAACAGTTGAGCATTTTGATGGGGATGGTATTGTAGTTACAAGTGAATATACTTATGATTCGCAATACAACCAAATAAAAACGGAAGAGACAACTAATAGCAATGGAAAGGTATCCCGTTTGGAATACGAATATCCATTCGATAATCCAACAGTTCCCATAAACAGTAAGATGGTCGGTCTAAATATGGTTGGAGTGCCCTTGACCAAATCCCAATACATCAATAAAAATGGCAGTGATGTCTTTTTACAGAACAGTCGAACACTTTATGGTGAATGGAGCCCCACTTCAAATAACTGGAATATCGATTCCAATCTGGACGTTGATATCATCCGTCCCAGAACCCAGTATTTTAAAAAGGGAAACACTACAGAAGAACCAATAATTGAATTTCACAGCTATTATAACAATGGTAAGATGAAAGAGGTCTCAAAAACTGATGGGATACATACCGTTTATGTTTGGGGATATAACGAAGAGTATCCCATTGCAAAAATTGATAATGCTACATTTATTTCAAATCAACCAAGTACAATAACAAGTAATCAACAAACTTTAATCAATAACGCTATAACGGCAGCCACAAATGAAACGACGGACATTACAGAGGACAACTTACGCGCAAAGCTACAGCTATTGCGTGAAGGGTTTCCCAATGCCATGGTCACCACCTACACCTACGACCCCTTGGTAGGAGTCACCAGCATCATAGACCCCAAGGGCCATACGGTCTATTACGGATACGACGACTTCGACCGCTTAAAACAGGTCAAGGATGCCTCTGGCAACATCTTAAACGAGAACGAATACAATTACAAACAATAATGATGGCCATGAAAAAGTTACTATACACCCTAGCAACCGTATTGGTGCCATCGTTAGCATTGGCACAGACAACCACAGAGAATTACATAAAGAACACGACCTACCAAGTTGAAACGACAACGGGAAGTGTTGCCCCCGATGAGAAAATAGAGACTATTACCTATTTTGACGGTCTGGGCAGGCCCAAGCAAAGCATCGCAAAACAAGCAGGCGGGAACAAACAAGATATCATCACCCCTGTTGTGTACGATGCGTTTGGTAGACAGGTAAAGGATTACCTGCCCTATGCGGACCCCAACCAGACGAGCGGGGCAAACTTGGGCTACAGGGAACAGGACGCTTTTTTTTTCACGGCAATCAACACCCGCTATCTGGCTAAGTTCCCCGGCGATTTAAACACTGGTTTACCCAATCCATTTTCGGAAAAGCGCCTAGAGTCTTCCCCGCTCAGCAGGGTCATGGAACAGGGTGCACCGGGGACAGCTTGGGCTTTGAACGAAACAGTGGATACGGACCCAAACAATGATGACTCAGATCATACCATCAAGTTTGGGTATGCCACCAATACAGAATATGATTATGTAAGGCGGTTTGAGGTTTCTTTTCCAACGGGAAACACCGAGGCCCCACAGTTGGTTGACGCAGGCTATTATCTGGCAAGCCAACTTTACAAAACAACCACCAAGGACGAAAACTGGCGGTCGTCCCAAGTAAATTTTACAGAACATACCACCGAAGAGTATAAGGACAAACTAGGGAGGGTGGTGCTAAAGCGCACATTTTACAGACAAAAATGGTTAGATACCTATTATGTATACGATGACTATGGCAATTTGACCTATGTATTGCCCCCCAAGGCGGTAACATTGAATACGGTTCCCAATCCATATTCTGGCGATCTGGGGTTTTATGGGGACATCTCAAGTATGCTGCTCACCGGGGGCGGTTCTGCAGAGTATACTATTTGGGATACAGATGATGGGTTCAGTGTTGCGATAGAAATTATCGGGTTTACCGAGGGCACAGCCTTAAAATCCGGAAAAATTGCGGATTTGGACTTTTCACCCTATGCACCGCCACTAATAGATGCCGTATTGGGCAATATTGTAAGTAAGGATTCAAACGGAAATGGCAATATAGTGGCTACCGTTTATACAAAAGACGGGGACCTGTACTTGAATTCCACAGGGGCAGGCCTCTATACCCCCAATGGTTCCGGAAATTATTATGAAACCATGTATGCGGATCTTTCAAACTATGTAGCCAATACCATTGGTGCGGCGACCTTGAACGGGCTGTGCTACCAGTACAGGTACGATAAAAGAAACCGGTTGGTAGAAAAGAAAATACCGGGAAAAGGCTGGGAATATATAATATATAACAAATTGGACCGGCCGGTAATGACGCAGGATAGTATTCAACGTTTAAAAAAGGAATGGCTGTTCACCAAATATGATGCCTTTGGAAGGGTTGCCTATACGGGGCTCCATACCCAATCAACCGTTGTAAGCAGAGCTACGATGCAATCTAATTCCAACAATAACAGTGCAATGTTTGTTACAAAAACTGGTTCGGCCAATTCTTTGGCAGGAACGAATGTGTACTATACCAATGATGCAATACCGGTAGGTATATCAAAGGTCTATACCATAAACTATTATGATGATTATGGATTTGATGGATTTTTACCCATACCACAGTTTATAGACGGTCAAGAAGTTATCAATTATAATAACAACGATAAGCCAAAAACAAAAGGACTGGCCACGGGCAGTAAAGTCAGGGTTTTGGATACCAACAACTGGATCACCACTGTCACGGGCTATGATGCAAAAGGGAGGGCTATCTATGTAAAGAGCGTAAACGATTATTTGGTCACTATAGACATAATCGAGAATACTTTGGACTTTGTCGGCAAAGTAGATAAAACGTTAACTTCACACGTAAGAGGGGCCACTAGTGTCATAACAGAAGATCTGTTTACATATGACCATATGGGAAGGCTAAAGACGCAGACCCAAGAACTTAACAATACGAACGTACTTGAGGCCATTGTTGAGAACCATTATGACGAACTCGGCCAATTGGATAATAAAGGCGTTGGAGGCAAAAGCACACAAGGGCGGTTACAAACGGTGGATTATACCTATAACATACGTGGTTGGCTAAAACAGATAAACGACCCAGCCACTTTGGGCAATGACCTGTTTACCTTTAAGCTAAGCTATAATACACCCACCCATGGCGTACCGGCACTGTACAATGGCAACATATCGGAAACCGAGTGGCGTACCGCTAATACAGATAACACGTTAAAATGGTATAGATATAGCTATGATGCCCTGAACAGGTTAAATTCAGGGAATGACAATGCAGGTAATTATATGGAGTACATCAGTTATGATAAAAATGGAAACATAAATACTTTATACCGTAGGGGCTTCAATGAGATTAATAGTACTTATGGGGTTATAGATATATTAGCATATACTTATGCCGCCGATAGCAACCAGCTAGCAAGTGTAAAAGATAATGCCTCTACGATTAACAATATTAAAACCTTTGGTTTTAACGATGGAAATACTACAGGTAACGATTACGCTTACGATACCAACGGCAACATGGTATCGGACCTTAATAAAGGAGTGACAAGCGTGCTGTACAACCACCTTAACATGCCTACCAAGATTACGGTAACGGGCACAAACGCAGGGGTATTGGACTATAAGTATTCTGCGGACGGAACAAAGCTTCAAAAGATAAAAACGCAAGGAGGAAATGTTACCACAACGGACTATGCGGGTAACTTCGTTTACGAGAACAATGTGCTGAAACAGTTCAACCAACCAGAGGGCTATGTGGAACCTGACGGAAGTGGCTATCAGTATGTATATAGGCTAACGGATATCTGGGGGAATACCCGGATCACTTTTGCGGACGATGACAATAGCGGCAGCGTGAACAGTTCTGAAATCAGACTGGAGCAGAATTACTATCCCTTTGGAATGGAACATAAGGGTTACAACGGCGGGATGTACGGGGCGAAGAACAACCTGAAGACCTATCAAAAACAGGAGTTCACAGAAGACTTAGAGCTGAACACACATGAGTGGAGATATCGTGTCAGCGACCCCGCAATCGGTAGGTTCTGGCAGATTGACCCATTGGCAGAGGATTATGTTTATAACTCCACTTATGCCTTCCAAGAAAATAAAATGGGAATGGGTACGGAACTTGAAGGTTTAGAGTTGAAGGAATTCATCTTTAATGACACAGGAAAAGGGAAACCTGTTCTTACATTAGGACTTCACCATATTAAGCTTCCAACTATTAACCGTATGGAAGGTGGTGGTATTATCGGATTTGTTGAAAACGGTTTAAGAAGTGCTTGGAATGGTATTGCAGGGACTTGGAATGCAGGGATGGATGGTGCCAATATGGGAGATATTACTACTGAAGGATTCAATGAGATGGGTAAGATGGCTGATAGAATCGTGGAAGGAAAAGGTACTGTGCAAGATGCTGAAAACTTGACAGGTATTGTGATTACTGCCGCAGTAATAGTGAAAGCTACTTCGAGTAAAACGATAAGTACGAATGAGTCTACCTCCGTAATAGATAAAGCATATAAGCGACCTAATAATGCAACCACTCCTGCGCAAAGAGCATCTGTTCAAGGTACACCTTGTGTAGATTGTGGGGGTACTAGTAAACCTATGGTAGCAAACCATATTACACCATTAGTAGAAGAATATTATACTACAGGAACTATAGATAAAGTAAAAATGCGGTCACTTGAAGCTGTAAATTCACAATGTACAAATTGTTCAACATCGCAAGGAGGACAAATGAGTGCATATTCAAAAGCAATGAAAAAAACTTTTAATTTAGAATGAGTAAATTTAATAATGAAAAAAACTTTTAATTTACAATGAGTAAACATAATAATGAAATAGATTTAATTAATGAACAAAAGCGTATTTGTAAAAAATATGGAACAGCTTTTGTAGAAGCTCCATTAAATTCAAAAATTGGAATTTCTGATAACGTTTTGGAAGGGGTTCAACCAATAAATGGATTGAGGCATTTTTCTAATGGTGATACCACAGGGTGGTATATATGGGCAGGTGAATATTCTGATGCTCCAGATTTTTTTAAACCATTGCATATAAAGCATTTAAATGAATTAAATTCTCTAATAATGCCTTTTTTAGGTTTAGAACCAGGTTATAGATTTTTAATAGCAGAAGGAGGTGATTATGTAGATGTATGGGAAGACTTGAGTTTATTAGATGTTATTGATTAATTTCTATAACATCTGGGTTATAAACGGTTAATTACTATGTGGATGCCGTAAACGGTTATAAGTATGTGTACCAGTACAAGGACCACTTAGGGAACATACGACTGTCTTATAAGGATGTGAGTACTACCTCTACGCCTGTATTACAGATACTTGAGGAGAACAATTATTATCCTTTTGGGTTACGTCACAAGGGTTACAATTCTAACATAAATGGAATTGACCATCCATATGGTTTTGGCGGCAAGGAAGAGCAGAATGAGTTCAACAATACGCTTCAGTGGTTGGACTTTGGAGCAAGGAATTATGATGCCAGTTTGGGGAGATGGATGAATATTGACCCATTGGCAGGTGAGTTATCAAATACAAATCAAACACCTTATCATTTTTGCAGTAATGATCCAATAAATAGATTTGACCCTGACGGAAGAGATGATTGGATGATAACTAAAGACAATAAATTTGTTAAAATCAAAACTACAAATGATAAATTTCACAGAATTTATAAATTAGACAGAGAAGGGAAGAAAGTTTCATTCTATAGAACTGATCATAAACTTTTTGACGGAGTTGAAGATAATGGCTGGAATAGAGTAAAGAAAGAGAATAATCGAAAGGAATTTCTATCTCTTTTGGAGACTTCAAAAAACAAGGATGCTCTTAAAGATATGATAGCGAGGGCTAAAGAGGAAGACTTTTTTGATGCTTTTGATATATTGATAATGTCTACAGAATCTCTTCAAATTAATCCGACAGATAGAGGAGATCCAGATCGTTATAGTTTTGGATTTGATTTGATTAAATCAATTAAGGAGTATTTTGAAAAGAAGGATGAAAAAGAAAAAGAAAAAAGGAAAAAGAAAAGGCTACTGAGGAACTATTGAAAAAAGCCAATTCTGGAAACTTAGATGAAGGAACATATACATATGATATTTTTTCAGGGAAATGGGTAAAAAAATAGCCTAAAAAAACATTTAAACAAAAGTATGATTATGAATAAAAAAGTTATTTTGATTGTTGTTTTTGTTTTTTGCTTTTTAAATGTAAGAAACTATCTAATAAAAATTGTAAACCAGCCAAGGATTTAATTGAAGCTTCAATAGAGTCAATTAATAGTATGGATGAAAAAGAGTATATTTCTTTGATCGAATCTAATATTGTTTTAGAAATTTTGAAAAATTCTTCTGAAGAAAATCCAGAACATAAAGAATTAGTTGAAGTGTTAAAAAATGATAAAGAAGAATTTATTAAAATGTATTCAATAGGTTATAATGTATTTATTAGAACTTTAAAAAGGATTTATAAATTGAATAGGATTGATTTTAAGTTAATTGATTTTAAATTAGAAAAGACTGAGGAAGAGTCAGGTTATATAATTGATAGATATGTTGTAAGATTAGAGGATTATAAAAATGATCATTGGAGTATGAAAATAAATTTGTCTAAATACAATAATTGCTATTATATAATGGAACCTATAAATGTTAATTACTTGAGTAAAGGGTGGTAATGGACTAAACAACTAATAACCCCCGCTGTTCCCTAGTATGGCTACCGCCAGTTTGCGACTGATGGCGGTAAGAGTAAGAAAAACACAGAGCCACAATATAAAAGTTGTGGTTTTTTTATGCGTAAGCTGATGGGAACAGAAGTGTTAAATGATGTAATAATAATTTATTCTAATGATAACCTTTTTAAACAATCTACTATTAATACTAGTGATGCAGAATATTTAAAGAATCGGCATGCTACAGGTAATTATAGATATGCATATTATGGCACCCAAGACGGTAATAATTTATATATATTTGGAATGTATTTAACTAATAATGATTAATATGAAAAAGTACTTGTTTGTTTGGTTATTGGGAATATTTATTAATTGTACTAACCAACAAAAAAGTAATGTTGTTCATTCAAAAGAAAATGAAAAGGAAAACACTCTCAACATTAAAGACTCACTTTTTTTTAATGATGAAGATAAAATTGTAGGTGTTTCTCATTTTGAAAATAATATTCAAGAAGGATTTTCTTTAATTCTTGATGAAAAAACAAATATCCCAAAATATTTAGTTCAATATACACACGGAAAAAGAGATAAAATTATAATTGCATTTGATAATGATGGTAAGATGAAATCATTTAGGTCATCAGATATCCATAATGATAGTCAGAGTATGAAATTTCATAAAAATGGGGTTATAAAGGAAATTGGAAACACAATAAAAGGAAAGGCCAATGGAATATGTTATTATTTTGATGAAGAAGGAAAACAAATTAGTAAAGTTTTATATGATAATGGTAACATTGTAAAATAGTGGTAATGGAAGAATTTTTGAAAATTCTTTTAGAGTTTTTTTTTGATTTCTTTTTACGTAATACTAAATTATTGATTATTTTAAGTATTGTCATTATTATTACTCTTTTTATTGTGCTTTGGTAAAGAGTTATGCTATTCCCCCACTGTTCCCTAGTATGCGCTACCGCCAGTATGCAACTGGTGGCGGTAAGAATGAGAGACTTATGGATTTAAGGTTGTAATCAAACAGATATAAGTGAGGTTACATCGAATTCATGTGAAGTTGTTCACTTTTTATATTTTCCGGGACTAATACCTATACGTTGTGAAAAGGTAGAAGTAAAATGTTGTAATGATGAAAATCCACATGCATATGCAATATCGGACATGCTCATAGCATCATTGTTTTTAATTAAATCAATGGCTTTTTCAATTTTTAGGTTGATTATAAAGCTATTTGGAGGATACCCCGTATGCTTTTTTACTTCGTAAGTAAACTTGGTTTTACCCATGCCAAACATATATGCCAAATCATCAATAATCCACTTTTTGCTTAAGTCGTTAGTAACAATTTGGGTTAATTTGATGATGAAATTATCCTCTTCCTGTATTTTTTGTTCTCTAAGCGCTAAGTGCCTATATAAGTCTATAAAAAAGTTTTCAATAATGTTGTGAACTATTATTTCAAAACCTCTTTCTTGGTTTGATAGCTCTTTTTCAAGTTCGATGAAGTATTTCTTAAAAACTTTGGCTTTTTCAACAACAATGGCATTTTCATTGGTAATCATGGTGCCAATTTTTTTTTGGAATTTATCTGATAATTTAGTCCAGGAACCTAGTTTAAGAGGCGTATCCAAATCGTATTCCTCTGGTTTTATTACCATCCAGTTTATTTGCCCAATATCCATTTTGCCTGTAGGGCTTCCATTTAATTGCCAAGGCGCAGTTACCGATAAATTATCTGGTAAAAGTTCAATTTCGTTGCCGTCTACGGCCCATTTATATTTGCCGCTATTTACAAAATGTATTTCAATACCATCATTTAAATGTGGGAGCATGGTTTCGTCCATTCTAACTTTAGAAAACTTCATGCTACCAAATTGTCTAATGAAAGGGAAGTGTTTTAAGGGGCCTAAGTTATCTTGATGCCACCAAATACCTTGGTTTCCAATTTTCTTTTTTTTATTTGATAACTCGTTTTCACCTGAATTTTCCATATTTAATTATTAAAAATTGGTCTTAGAAATTAGAGACTGTTTAAGTTTTACCCTTTGGTTCTTTTATGTGTTTTTTTCCGCCATACATCAGCTATTTTTCGGTCCATAGCTATGGCTATGAATCTCAAAATACCTTCGCCTGAAAAAAAATACCCTATAAAACATTCCAAAAACAAAATTTAAACAGTCTCTTAGTTTGTACAGATATAGTTTGTACAGATATTTGAATTGTAAGAGACTTTTAAGTTTTATCCTTTGGTTCTTTTATGCGTCTTTTTCCGCTATCCTTCAGCTGTTTTTCGGTTCGAAGTTATGTGCCTCTCCCTCGCGGCAGCCTAGCTCCTTCGCTAAAAAGGTCTCCCAGACCTTTTTATAAGCTCGGCCCTGTCTGACTAAAAAATACACTATAAAATATTTCAAAAACAAAATTCAGACAGTCTCTAAAAAAATTATAAAATTGACCATCGCTTAAAAATAGCATTTTTTTAGTATAAAAAAACGAATATTCGCTACTATTTCATATTTAATACAATGGTTTTGTGTTTGCAAAAGTAATACACAATTTCTTAAAAAATTAATACATATCATGTTAAATGTAGCAATACTAGGTCTTGGTGAAGGTCGAAGTACCATGTCGGCAGCTCTTCAGAGCGAAAAATTAAAACTTGTTAAGGTTTGTGATATAAATGAAAAACTCTGTAAGCAGCGAGCCAAAGAGTTTGATTTTTGGCACTATACAACAAATTATGACGATTTGTTAAACGATGATTCTATTGATGTTATAGCAATTTATACGCCAGATCATTTGCATGCTGAGCACGTTAAACAAGCTTTATTACATAACAAGCATGTGGTTTGTACGAAGCCTTTTATTGACGATTTAACAAAAGCGAAAGAGTTAATAGAAATATGCGAGCAAACAGGAAAGCAGGTTTTTATAGGGCAAAGCTCTAGGTTTTCCGAGCCAATGAAAAAGCAAAGAAAAGAATTTGTAGAGGGCGTTATTGGCGATTTAATCACAGTTGAAGCACATTACCACGCAGATAATCGTTGGTTTTTGGCAAAAGAATGGTCTTTATTAAAATCTTTTAAGTGGTTGTATGGAGGCTTGAGCCATCCAGTAGATTTTATAAGATGGTATTTACCAGATATAGAAGAAGTCATGGGTTATGGTATGGTAAGTGATAACGGCACTATGGCTGGATTAAAAAACGAAGACACCATGCACTTTATTTTTAAAGCTAAAGATGGCCGTGTTGCAAGAGCCAGTGGCGTGTATTCGTCCCCAACACAGCCAACAAAAAGAGATAGTACGTTAAGCTGTATTTTAAGAGGAACATTGGGAGCTAGTCAAGCAGATTATCATGAATTACGATATTCGGTTACCAGTAAAGAAGGGGAAGAGAAAATCATATACTGGGGCGACGAAAAACTTAAATATTACTACCGGTTTGAAGGACAAACCCATCATGCAGGTGAGTATCAAAACTATTTAGAATACTTTATTGATAGCATTGAGCAAAATTTTACAGCTTACCCAAATGTGGTAGAAGGTGTTGGAACAGTCGTGTTATTGCAAGCCATGGATAGAACGTTAAAAACAGGTAAGCCTGTTAAAATTGACGATATAAAATTGGAATACGGCATAGAATAGCATCTTTATAAAATTGACCATCGCTTAAAAATGGCATTATTTTATTGTTAAAATGTGAATATTAGCTCCCCATTATTAAAAGTTAAAATCTGTAGCCTTAAGTTTTAGTAAAAATATAATCTAAAATATTAGTACAGAGATGATTGTGTTGAGATATTGTGATGCTAAATTATTAATTCTCTATTTTATAAATATTGAAGATAAAATTCAAATAGCAACTTTATCGAAAAAAAACGGAAAAGTTAATAACTTACAGAATTAACGCAATGAAGTGATTTAGATTTTTTGTTTGTAAGCGAAAAATTTTAAATGACTTCACTAAAAATAATAAATGAAAACAGAGACTCAGAAGAACTGTAAGCTAGTGACATTTTTACTATGTGTAATTATGTCTTTTTCGTGCCATGCCATTGAAATATGGGTTAGCAGTAATGGTAATGATTATAATTCTGGTACTAAAGAAAAACCTTTGGCGACTCTTAACATGGCCTTAAGGAAAGCCCGAGACCTACGTCGATTGAATGACCCAGCAATAGAAGGCGGTATTCACATTATTTTAATGGATGGTACTTTTTTTCTAGACGAACCTGTTTTTGTTAGACCAGAAGATTCTGGAACAGCTAAAAGTCCAACAATTATTGAAGCTCATGCCGATACACAACCTGTTTTGAGTGGTGGTATGCAGATTAAAAACTGGAAAAAAGCCGAGGCGATAAATGGCTTAAATTCAGGAGAACTTTGGGTTGTAGATGCACCAAAAAAAGCAGGCAACATTATTGATTTTAGACAATTATGGGTTCATGGTAAAAAAGCGGTAAGAGCAAAAAGTACTTCCGGGGATAAAATGGATAGGATCTTATCTTGGGATAAAATTTCCCAAACCTGTTGGATACCTTTTAAAGATGCATCGGTCACATTTCAACCGGGTATGGAAATGCTTGTACAGCAGTGGTGGGCTATAGCCAATTTACGTATCAAAGACATGGAGGTAAAAGGTGACAGTGCCAAACTTTCCTTTGAACAACCCGAAAGTCGTATTCAAAGCGAACACCCATGGCCAGCACCTTGGATTTCAAAAAAAACAGGTAATTCGCCCTTCTTTTTAAATAATGCTCTGTGTTTGTTAGATGAGCCCGGCGAGTGGTATTTAGATAAAGAAAAAGCGAAAATTTATTATTACCCACGTGAAGGTGAGGACATGGTATCGGCTAAAGTGATGATTCCTGTTTTGGAAAACTTATTGGAAATAAAAGGAACTAGAGATGCGCCCGTACAACATGTTTATTTTAAAGGCATTTCTTTTGAGTATAGTAATTGGTTACGGCCATCACAACAAGGGCATGTGCCACTACAAGCAGGCATGTATTTATTAGATGCCTATAAATTAAAAACGCCCGGGACACCAGATAAAGCTGGATTAGAAAACCAAGCTTGGATTGGCAGGCCAAGAGCAGCTGTAGAGGTTAATTATGCGAACCATATTCAGTTTCAAGAATGTACATTTCAGTATTTGTCTTCTACGGGTTTAGATTTACACAAAGGCACAAGCAACAATTTGGTTCAAGGGAATTTATTTAAAGATATTGGTGGAAGTGCCATTAATGCAGGTGTTTTTTCAGACGAAGCTTTTGAGACGCATTTGCCCTACAATCCAAAAGATGAAAGGGAAGTATGTACCAATGAAACCATTGTAGATAATTTAATAACCAATGTAGCCAATGAAGATTGGGGTACTGTTGGAATAAGTGTCGGTTTTGTTAAAAATATAACCATTGCACATAACGAAATTTCCGATGTGTCATATACAGGCATAGGCTTGGGTTGGGGTTGGACAAAAACCAAAAATGCCATGGAAGGCAATAAGGTTGTTGCCAATAAAATTCATCATTACGGAAAACGTTTGTACGACACAGCAGGCATTTATACGCTATCTGCACAACCTGAAAGCAGGATTGAAGAAAATTACATTTATGATATTTACCAGAATCCTTACCCACACGATCCGTATCACTGGTTTTATTTGTATACCGATGAAGGTTCTTCTTATTTCAATGTAAAAAACAATTGGGTACCTGCCGAAAAATTTCTTCAAAATGCCAATGGACCCGATAATGTTTGGGAAAACAATAATGCTTTTGTAGGTGAATCAATAAAACAAAAGGCAGGCATCAGGCAACCGTATCACTATTTACAAAAACAAGTTGTTGTAGATGCCAATTGGCCCTTACAAGAAATACCACATTTTGCAGCAATAGAATTGGTTGGTAAAGGTTTTGAGCCATCTAAAATTAAAGCAATAGCTAAAGCTAACGGCGTCATTAATGCACAGTTGTACCAATGGAAAAACCACATGGTTTTGTATGCCAAACTTAATAATATAGAACATTTAAAAAGTGAATTGGCATTCGTATATCCCAAGGCTGAAATTAAAACATATAATACGCCAATTTATAATTTCAGCAAATTTGAAAGATGTGAAAATACCAAGTTAGCTGCCGAATGGGAGCATATTGTGCTAACCGCAAATTTGGTTGAAAACGAAAAACTTCAGCAAGAATATTTAAACTATCATAAAACGCAATTTGAAGAATGGCCAGAAGTAGCACAAGGTTTTTGTAATGCCGATTTTCAACAATTACAGGTGTTTAAAAACGGACGCCAATTAATGTTGATTATAAGTATTCCGAAAGGCGAAAGTTTAGATGAACTAAACAAAAAAACAACCGAAAACAATCCGCGTGTAACCGATTGGAATACGCTCATGAAAAAATATCAAACAGGCATTAAAGGAACGAAACGAAATGAAACCTGGGTATTTTTAAATAAGTTGGATAATAAGTAACCACTATGATCCAAACTATAAACTGAATATAAACAGATGAAACATCCATGCTAAGAACACTTTTAATATACAGGAACATGATTATGGATGTAACATCTGACCATTAAAAAACAATGAATACAAATAGATGAAACAAACTAACCATCAATTTTTCGACTTTCTAGACTTCAATACCGACTTGTCTTTAGAAGAAGGTATTACTAGACTTTGGAAAGCCTGTAACCCAATTGATATTTCTCAAAATGGACTGGGCGTGATGTTAACAGTGCCATTTCAATGCCAACTGTTATCAAATGAAATAACGCCAGATACATCTATTTCGAGAAAAAACTATCAAGTCTTTTTACGTGCTTTTGGCGAAAAAATATTAAGAGTTAGTATTGGTTTTGATAAAGAAATTTTAGAATCATCACCCATGTTACATATGGCAGATGATATGAAAGAAATGACTTTGAAGATTGAAAAGTCATCAGAAGAATGGGTAGTTAAAGATAACAATGGTGTTTTACGTGCGGTTTTCGATTTTTCAAAACCAGAAATAGACTATTGGAGCGATTTGTTGCCAGAACCCGAAGAATCCATGAAAGCTACGTTTTATCCAGACGGTGAAAAAGCTATAACAGTTAGTGCTTACGACCAATTTTTTCCAGGGCGAATGGATGCCATGTGTTTGTCGTTTATAGAAAAACAAGGACGGCCAAGTAAGGTATCTATATCGTTTCATGCAAAACCCGACGAAAAATTTGTAGGCACTGGTGAGCGTTTCAGTAAAATGGATTTGTCGGGAAATACTTTTCAGTTAAAAAACCAAGACGGACAAGGAGTAAACAATAAAAGAACTTATAAGAACATTCCGTTTTATCTGTCTAGCGAAATGTACGGGATGTTTTTACACACATCAACCTATTGTAAATTTTCAATGGCCGATTTTTCAACAAGATCCGTGCAATTGCTAGTGGAAGAACCTGTTTTAGACATGTTTTTAATTGGTGAAGATTCACCTGATAAAATCATATATGAATATAAACGACTTACGGGGTTTCCTAGCGTGCCACCACTTTGGAGTTATGGTGTTTGGATGAGTAAAATGACTTATTTTTCTGAAGATGAAGTTAATGAAATTTGCGATAGGTTAAGAACAGAAGATTTTCCCTGTGATGTGATTCATTTAGATACGGGTTGGTTTAAAACCGATTGGCTTTGCGAATGGAAATTTAATTCTGAACGTTTTCCGGATCCTCCACGGTTTGTGTCTAATTTAAAGAAAAACGGTTACCGAGTAAGCTTATGGCAAATGCCTTATATTTCGGAAGAAGCAGAGCAATACGAAGAAGCTAAAGCTAATAATTATATTGGTGCTTTAAATGGTGATACCGTACAGGGAAGTTCCAATTTTAGTAATTTAGACTATGCTGGAACCATCGATTTTACCTATCCCAAAGCAGTAGAATGGTATAAGGATTTATTGCGAGAACTTTTGGATATGGGAGTTGCTTGTATAAAAACCGATTTTGGAGAGGAAATCCATTTGGATGCCAATTACCATAATATGACTCCAGAGTCGCTTAATAATTTATATGCCTTGCTGTACCAAAAAGCAGCCTTTGAAGTAACCAAGGAAGTTACGGGCGATGGCATAGTTTGGGCTAGAGCAGGTTGGAGTGGTTGTCAGCGTTATCCTATCCATTGGGGTGGCGATGCGGCGGCATCTTGGGATGGCATGGCAGGTTCCTTAAAAGGAGGATTGCATTTAGGTTTGTCGGGTTTCGGTTTTTGGAGTCACGACGTGCCGGGATTTCATGGGGTGCCTAATTTTATGAATTCGGTTATTCCAGACGATTTGTATGTACGTTGGACCCAGTTTGGGGTGTTTACCTCCCATATTCGTTATCATGGTACTTCAAAAAGAGAGCCTTATTACTATCCAAATATAGCTTCAACAATTAGAAAATGGTGGAAATTGCGTTATGCATTATTGCCTTATATTTTACAAGAAAGCGAAAAAACAACATCAACAGGTTTTCCTGTTTTAAGAGCCCTGTTAATGCATCATCCAGAAGACAAGATGTGTTGGCATATAGACGATCAATATTATTTTGGAGATGATTTTTTAGTGGCGCCCGTGATGAATTCCGAAAACAAAAGGGATGTCTATTTGCCACAAGGAAGTTGGGTCAATTTTTTTACTGGTGAAAAAATTGAAGGCAACAAATGGTTGAAAAACATTGAAATTCCTATGGAAGATATGCCAGTTTGGGTGAAAGAAGCAGCTGTAATTCCAGTATATCCCGAAGCAGTAAATTGTACGGACGATATGGACTTAAATAAATCTGTAAACATAAAAATAGATGCAAACTTCAAAGGCATTTGGAAGCATTTGGGCTTTATATAAAAAGAGATTAAACTAAAAATTTTAGTACATGAGAAAAAACAAAACTGTATACAAAGGTGTTAGGATTGGACTTCGACAGGCTCAGTCTGACAAACGACAGGCTCAGTCAGACATCGGGAATGCTATTAAAATATGCCTGTCAAGCTGAGCCTGTCGAAGCTATATGAAGGAAGAAATGATAATAGACTTCGACAAACTCCATGTGATATGCTTCAGTTTTTGTCATGTACTAAAACTAAAATATAAAAAGAGATTAAACTAAAAAAATAACAACTAAAAAAAATAAAAAAAGATGAGTGCAGTTTTAACCAACGAACAATTAAACCAGTTTAAAGAAGACGGTTTTTGTATTGTAAAAAATGTCATACCACAAGAGCTTATTGAACGATTAAGAGGGGAATGCCAAAGATTTATAAAAGAAAAAGATGATGAAATGGACAGAAAGGGCGTTGAGGTAGATGAGATTAACCATAAAGGAAAAAGATATTTTATTGCATTAAGGTACAAGGATAGCAAAACCATGCAAGACCTTATTTTTGGTGAGGAAATGGAACAAATTACACGTAAGATTTTAGGTGACGATGTCTTTTTGTTTTTAGAACAGTATGTAGTAAAAGCTGCCGATAAAGGCATGACATTCTCATGGCATCAAGATTCTGGGTATTTAGATTTTGAGCACAAGCCATACTTGTCAATTTGGTGTCCTTTAGATGATGTAACCGAAGAAAACGGAACGGTTTATTTATTACCATACAAAGATGCTGGAACCGATCATAGAATAGACCATGTATTACAGGAAGGTACTAACGATAAAATTGGATATTTTGGTGATAATCCAGGTGTGCCTGCTATTTTAAATGCAGGTGATGTAGCTTTGTTTTCAAGTACCTGTTTTCATAGAAGCGGTTCAAATACAACAAATAAGTCAAGACGCGTATTGTTAATTCAATATTCGGCAGAACCTATATTAAAAAGTACAGGCGAGCCTCTTTATTGGGCAGAACCATTTATTAAAGAAGGAGAAAATGTGAATGCTTTTGTATAATATGTGAATGAGGTTGTCTAAAAAGTCTATTTAGAAGTAGATTGTCACATTGAGCATTATCGAAAATGACAATATATTTTTATTTGAAGATAGAAGCGCAGTTAGCGACATGCATTGATAATCCAATTAATAAGGTTTTTGACTGCGCTCTGACATTAAAGCTTATTTTTAGACAGTTTTTACATTTTAAACCAACCAACTAACCAAAACGAATTCAATAGACATTAAAAACAAATGAATATATACGACCAATTAGAATTTTTTGACTTCGCTGTAGTAGGTATGTACCTGCTCGTATTAATAGGTATTGGTGCGTGGATTAGCATTAGAAACAAAAGACCTGCCGATGAAAACTACTTTCTAGCAGGAAACTCTTTAAATTGGACCAGTATTGGTTTTAACATGTGGGGTACCAATGTGGGACCTTCTATGTTAATAGCATCAGCGAGTATAGGGTATTCTACAGGTATTGTTGCTGGAAATTTTTCATGGTATGCTTTCATCTTTATATTTTTATTGGCAGTGGTATTTGCGCCCCGATATTTAGGAGCCAGAGTACAAACCTTGCCCGAATTTATGGGAAAACGTTTTGGTAACTCTACTCAAAATATTTTAGCGTGGTACACGATTGTAACCGTATTGTTAAGCTGGTTGTCGTTAACATTGTTTGCTGGCGGTATTTTAATTCAGCAAATACTTAATTTACCAATGTGGCTATCGGTAGTTATATTGTTACTAATCGCAGGCTTTTTTACCATGGCAGGCGGACTTAAAACCATCGCTTATACGAACGTGATTCAAATGGTATTATTAATAATTGTGTCATTTTCATTAATGTGGGTTGGTTTAGATAAAGTTGGGGGTGTTAGTGCTTTAATCGAAAAAACACCATCCAATTATTGGAACCTGTTTTTACCTAGCGATGATGTCAATTACCCTTGGACTGCTATATTGTTAGGTTATCCTATTATGGGTGTTTGGTTTTGGTGTACAGACCAATCTATGGTACAATCGGTATTGGGAGCTAAAAGCATAAAGCAAGGTCAGTTAGGGGCTAATTTTACAGGTTGGCTAAAAATTATTGATGTGCCATTGTTTATATTCCCTGGAATTATGTGCTTTATATTATTTCCTAATTTAAGTAATCCAGATGAAGCTTACATGACCATGGTAACGGAGTTGTTTCCGACAGGTATGAAAGGGTTGGTTATGGCGGTTCTTATTGCAGCATTGGTAAGTACTATAGATTCTGCGTTAAATGCATTGAGTACGGTTTTTACGATGGACATCTTTGTGAAAAAAATCCAGCCTACTGCCAGTCAGAAGAAAATTGTTAAAGTAGGTCATATGGTTACAGTTTCGGGAGCCATCTTGTCTATATTCATTACCATGGCAATAGATAGTATTAAAGGACTTAATCTATTCGATGTGTTTCAGTCCGTATTAGGGTTTATAGCACCACCTATGTCAGTTGTGTTTCTGTTTGGAGTTTTATGGAAAAAAACAACCACAAAAGCAGCCAATAGTATTTTAATCTTTGGAACTTTACTTAGTTTAACGGTTGGTGTCTTATACCTTTGGGTATTCCCTAACGACCCAACTTCTGGAGTTAAAATCTGGCCGCATTTTTTACTGTTGTCTTTTTATATTTTCGTGTTTCTATCAATGATGATAGTGCTTATTTCATATTTAGACAAGCAAAGTAATCCGTATCAAAGTACATTAAATTATACCCAAGCGAAATTGTCACCAAAAGTAAAGTTCCTTTGGGCAATACTTATCATTACAATGATTGGGTTGTATCTGTTTTTTAATGGGCATTGAACTCATCTTGGCTTTTTGTTTTTAACCGAAAATGAGATAAAATTTGTACAGATGAGGCACTTTTTGAAAGGCATAGCAGAGCTAAGGATAAAAAAAGAAACGAAGTATGGACGAATTTTAGCCATTTTTTAGGAAATAGAAAAAGTCAAGATGAGTTCATTAATAATATTTATATTTAAGAATATATCATTCAGAATAAAAAAGAATAATTTAATTATGATTAAAAACACTAACGATGGCAGTCATAACCCACCATCATTACGTATTGATATCAATTACGGTACTTGTGAAGATTTACCTCAATTTTCTAAAGGACCGAAAGGAATTGATCGGGAAAAGCATAAAGCAATAGCCGAAGCAGGTTTTGGTGGCATTCAAGATGGTAATCCCGAATTGTGTAAAGAATTCAATTTACAGCTAACCGCACATGCACGGGTAAATAAAGTAGGCGATTTAAAAGATTTATTACCTTTATGGAAATCGTTAAAGTATAACTGTGCAACGGTACATTTAGGTTGGGGCATGGAATCGGATGCAGAAATGGATGCTTTGGTTCATTATATCAAAGAGAGTTCAGAAGCGATAGATATGCCCATTTACATAGAAACACACCGTGCTACCATAACTCAGGATTTATATAGAACGGTTGAGTTAACAAAACGCTTTCCAGAAGTTCGTTTTAATGGCGATTTTTCACATTGGTACACTGGGCAAGAAATGGTGTATGGCGGCATAGAAAATAAATGGGATTTTATACAACCTGTTTTTGATAGAGTACGTTTCATGCACGGTCGTATTGGAAACCCAGGATGCATTCAAGTAGATGTTACAAATAATGCAAACCTAAGCTATGTAGAGCATTTTAAACAGATGTGGATGCGTTCCTTTAAAGGGTTTTTAAAATCGGCGCAACCAGGCGATTATATCTGTTTTACAGTTGAATTATTAAAAGCCGATATTTTTTATGCTAGAACCATTATAGCACCCGACGGAAATGAGCAAGAAGAAGGCGATCGTTGGCAACAAGCTTTACTGTACAAAGAAATTATTGAGGAGTGCTGGGAAGCCGCTCAAAAAGAATTAAATTAATAAATTCAAAATATGTGTGATAAGGGAGTGAAATTAATCGTCAATTTTTTGGCCACCGTTCTATTTTAAAACGCATTATAAAATATTAAATAAAAAAATGGAACAAAAAGAAGGAAGTTTAAAAAGTACGATCGCTGTATCGCTTACAAATTATCTTGATGCAGGCGCCATTGTGGCCGGCGCAAGCGGATTGACGCTTTGGCAAAATTACCTCGGACTTACCGAAGGGAATCTTGGCTGGCTTAATGCCATCAGCGCCAACTGTTTCGGTGCTGCTATCGGTGCGATTATAGGTGGTTTTCTTGCCGATAAATACGGACGGAAAACGATTTATGTCTACAATATGCTTGTGTACATGTTGGGGGTTGCAATTATTATATTCACGGTAAATTTCCCGATGCTGTTAACTGGATTTTTAATTACGGGTATATCGGTAGGAGCAGGTGTTCCTGCTTCATGGACTTATATTTCTGAAAATTCTGAAGTTAGTAATCGTGGACGCAATATGGGTATTTCTCAGTTTGCTTGGGGAGTCGGTCCAACAATTATTTTAGTTTTGGGAATGTTGCTTGCTCCAGGTAAAGCTGGTGCTTCAGCTGGTGTTTTATTCGGTTATGTGCAAAAAATGGCAGCATTCTTTATAGGGGACGATGCCAGTGTTGAATCAGTTAATGTATTTAGTAGCCGTCTCATTTTTGGCTCGTTGTTCATTGTAGCGTTTATCGCATGGAATCTGCAACGAAAACTCAATGAGTCAGAAGATTGGAAAGAAGCTAAGCAAAAGCAAAAACAAAGTAAAGAGAAACAGCCGAGTGTTTTTGCATCATTTGGAACACTTTTCACCAATAAGGTAAATATTCGCACCATGCTGTTTCTTGCAGGTATTTACGTTACCTGGAACATGGTGGCTTCTGTAATGGGCTTTTTTCAACAACATATTTATGAAACTGCTGGAGGTCTTTCCAACGAACAGGCTAATATGATATCAGCCGTACAATGGATTATAATCATAGCAGTTACTTATTTCGGTTTTGCCATGTTGGTTGATAAAGTGAATCAACGTTGGTTGTATTTTATTGGTACCTCCATAGGAATTATTGCTTGGGGTATCCTCATTTTTATCGGAATTAAAAACCATATAGCATTATGGACTTTCACCATTCTTTGGGGCATTCACGCAGGATTAAGTGTACAAGCCTTTTATGCGCTTTGGGCTTCTGAACTCTTTCCTGCCAAATATCGTGCGGGAGCACAAGGTGTTATGTTCTTTGTTGTTAGAGCTATAGCGGCAGTATGGGGATTTGGTTTTGTTTATATATATGGAGAAAACGGAGTAGGATTTCACACAGCAGCCAGGATTATGATAGGATTGCTCATTATTGCCTTAGTAATCGGAACTATTTGGACACCAAAAACCCGTGGTAAAACATTGCAACAAATAACAAAAGAAAGATACGGAGACGATATTTAAAACAGAATTTAAATGACTTCTATCATAAAAAATTAAACAGATGGATAAATCTTATTTACCGAATGCCTCTTCTGCTTCAACTTGGATTTGGTACCCGGGCGATTTCGAAATTTGGTTGAGCAATAAAATGCAAGTACGGCGTACCGAACGGGAAGCGGTTTTTCCACCGCTTTGGCAATACTACAGTCCTTACGCTTTGGTTACTTTTCAAACAGAAGTGGATATACCTGAGACTGACGAAGTGAAAATTTACTCCGAAGGTTCTTTTCAATTACTTTTAGACAATGTCCAAATTTATGGGCAACCAAAATCAATTTCAATACCAAAGGGTAAACACAAAATTTCTTTTAAAGTATTCAATCAAGAAGTGTTGCCAGCTATTTATATAGATGGGAAATATGTTAAATCAGGTAAAGATTGGATAGTAACCAACGAAGATAAGCTATGGATAGATGAGGCTGGAAAAGCACAACAATCTGGTACACCTTGGGTGCCTGTTGGCTCTTGGAATTTTAATTCGCCAGAGAATAAACCTTCAGAATTTAGACTTAGAACCGAACCTTGGACTGCCAAAAAAACAGAAAAAGTAGGTGATGGTGAGTTGGTCGATTTTGGAAAGGAAACCTTCGGTTATATCAAAATTCATGGTTTAAAAGGAAAAGGAAAACTAGCACTATATTATGGTGAATCTCGTGAAGAAGCCTTAGATTCTGCCAAGTGCGAAACGTTGGATTACATTCATTTTGATGGGAAACAATCAGAAACCTATACCCACGATAAATCCAAAGCATTCAGATACGTTCAAGTACAAGCCGATGCTACAGTGCAATACGATTCCATATCGATGCTTTATGAATATTTGCCATTGGAATATCGTGGTGCATTCAAATCTTCAGATGATTTATTAAATGACATTTGGGATGTTTCGGCATATACCATACATTTAACAACGCGCGAGTTTTTTATAGATGGGATAAAACGTGATCGTTGGGTTTGGTCTGGTGATGCTCATCAGAGTTATTTAATGAATTATTATTTGTTCTATGATTCGCCATCTGTGGAACGAACTTTGCTTGCACTTCGTGGCAAAGAACCAGTGACTGCGCACATCAATATCATTATGGATTATTCGCTCTACTGGTTTGTGGGTATTTATGATTACTATTTATATACCGGCGATACAAAATTCATAGAAACCTTTTATCCAAGAATGAAAACGCTCATGGAGTTTTGCTTAGGCAGAAGAAATGAAAATGGATTTTTAGAGCCATTAGAAGGGGATTGGGTTTTTATAGACTGGGCAGATGGATTACCAAAAACCGGTGAGGTTAGTTTTGAGCAAATGCTACTAGCAAGAAGCTTAGAAGCCATGGCCGTTAGTGCTAAAATTGCAGGAGAAACTGAAGACCAAAAACAATATCAAAAATTAGCAGATGATTTAAAAGAAAAATTATTTGAGGTGTTTTGGGATAAAGAAGAAAACGTCATGAAGCACCAACGCATCGATGGTGAAATACAAGACATTGTGACCAGATATGCTAATATGTTCGGCATCTTTTTCAATTATTTTGATGAGGAGCAAAAACAAAGTGTAAAAAACAAGGTATTACTTAACGATGATATTTTGGAAATCACTACGCCCTATATGCGGTTTTATGAGTTGGAAGCACTTTGTGCAATTGGGGAACAGGCATTTGTTTTGGATGAAATTCGTGATTATTGGGGTGGCATGCTAAAGCTCGGAGCAACCTCATTTTGGGAAAAATACGACCCCAAACAAAATGGTGTGGAACATCTTGCTATGTATGGTAGGCCTTACGGAAAAAGTTTATGCCACGCTTGGGGTGCCAGTCCAATTTACCTTTTTGGAAAATACTATTTAGGGGTGCAACCTGTTACAGCAGGATACGAAACTTATAATATTGTGCCAAATTTGGGTGGTTTAAAGTGGATGGAAGGTAAAGTGCCAACACCAAACGGTGTCGTGGAAGTCTATTGTAGCACCAAGGAAATAAAAGTAAAAGCATCGGAAGGTGAAGGCACTTTGATTATTGAAAGCAAAAGTAAACCTTCAACAAATTTGGGAGTCATTAAGGCTTTAGGTAAAAATAAATATCAGCTTACAATTAAACCAAATACACCATATACAATCAAATACCAGTTATGAATTTAGAATTCAGAATTATGAGTTATAAGTTATGAGTTGAACCAAGAACCCAGGAACTAACGAGAAACTTTGAATATAGAAAATAGACAAAAGAAATAAGAGGTAAGATTCAAGATTCAAAAAAACAAGATGATGGAAGCAAAAGGCTCAGAAACTTAACGTCTTTGTAACTCTGAAGCTCTGAAACTTTGAGACTTTGAAGCTTTGAAACCTAAAAAAAATGCATAAATGAATAAATTTATTTACAAATTATCTATTCTTTTGGTTGTTGCTAATTTTACAGTAACAGCTCAAAATACAGAAACCCAAATTCAATATTTATCCGGTACCGGATACCAAGACACCAAGGAATGGGAGTTTAAAATTTCAGATGGACGAAAAAGTGGCGACTGGTCTACCATTAACGTGCCATCGGTTTGGGAACAAGAAGGATTTGGTAAATACCAATACGGCATTCGTTTCTACGGAAAACCATTTCCTGAAGGCATTGCCGATGAAGTAGGAGAGTATAAATATACGTTTGAAGTGCCTAAAGCATGGGAAAATAAACGTATTAAAATTGTGTTTGATGGTTCTATGACCGACACAAAAGTTAGAATTAACGGACGTTCGGCAAGTGATGATGAACATCAAGGCGCGTTCTATCGTTTTAAATATGATATTACCGATTTACTAAAATTCGGAAAGAAAAATGTTTTGGATGTTGTAGTTAGCAAAGAATCAAAAAATGCCAGTGTAAATCTAGCGGAGAGACGTGCCGATTACTGGAATTTTGGCGGCATTTTTCGTCCCGTATTTTTAGAAGCATTGCCGTCAACCCACATCAATTATACGGCTTTAAAAGCAGAAGCTGATGGAGCTTTTGAAGCCAATGTGTTTTTAGGTAGTGCCGCTAAAGATGTTTCGGTTGAAGTGACTATTTTAGATGAAAACGGTAAAAAAGTAGGGCCCACCATTAAAGCTGAAGGTCTGAACGGAGCTGATAAAATTCACTTATCGGGTCAATTCAACAACGTTAAACAATGGACAGCCGAAACACCTAACCTTTATAAAGCTCAAATAAAGCTATTGAAAGCAGGTAAGGTTGTACATGAAATTACCGAAACCATTGGATTTAGGACGATTGAAATCAAAAAAGGTGATGGTATTTATGTCAATGGACAACGTGTGTTGATGAAAGGAATCAATCGTCATAGCTTCTGGCCAGAATCAGGTAGAACCTTAAACAAAGAACTAAACTATGCCGATGTACGTTTGATTAAAGAAATGAACATGAATGCAGTGCGTTTATCACATTATCCACCAGATCCAGAATTTTTACAAGCCTGTGATGAACTCGGGTTATATGTCATGGATGAATTGGGTGGATGGCATGGGCATTACGACGATGCTGTTGGAAAAAAATTAGTCAAAGAAATGGTCATACGTGATTTAAACCATCCAAGTATTATTTTTTGGTCTAACGGAAATGAAGGTGGATGGAATACCAACTTAGACAATCAATTTGATATTTGGGATTTACAAAAGCGTCCCGTATTACATCCACAACAAGAGTACAATGGTGTGGAAACCATGCATTACCGCTCCTATGGAGAAACTTTAGAATATTTCAGGGACGATAATATTTTTATGCCTACCGAATACCTTCACGGATTATACGATGGTGGTCACGGAGCAGGATTTGATGATTATTGGGAGGTGTTGCGTAAACATCCACGTAGTGGCGGTGGCTACCTTTGGGTATTTGCCGATGAAGGCATTGCACGTACCGACCAAGATGGGCGCATTGATAACCAAGGAAATTATGGTGCCGATGGTATTGTGGGACCACATCACGAAAAAGAAGGGAGTTTCTTTACCGTAAAAGAAGTTTGGTCACCAGTAATGATTATGAATGCTTCAAAATTACCAAATGATTTCAATAGCGCATTCAAAATTGAAAACCGTTACGATTTCACCAATACAAATCAATGTACGTTTGAATGGGAGTTGGTGGGTTTTACCTCGCCGTTACATGGGAAATCGGAGCGTAAAACCATTCAAAAGGGAAAAATAACATCACCTAATATAATGCCTCATGGTAAAGGTGAATTGAAGATTAATTTACCAAACAATTGGCAAAATGCCGATGTGCTTTATGTAAAAGCAACCAATGAAAAAGGCCATGAATTATGGACTTGGGATTTTACTTGGGATAAAGAAACGGAAGCTAAAAAAGCGGTTTCTGGAATGATTGATTTAGAAGAAACTAACGAAGCTTATACCGTTAAGGCAGATAAAACTGAAATTAAAATAGATAAAACATCTGGAAAGTTGGTAGAAGTTACTCAATCCGGAAAAACCATCAGTTTGGCCAACGGACCAAAAATAATAATGGCGCGTCGTGGTGATAGAACTTTAGACGGCACTATCAATCCAGAATTTTTAAAAGGCGAAGACCGTATTTATAAAGAATTTGCCTGTTGGGATGAAGAAGTAAATTGCTCTGAAAACCTATTGGATATGTCGGCTAAAAAAGTAAATGGTTCTGTAGTTATAGAAGCCAATTATCATGGTATTCTTCAAAAAGTAATTTGGACTATTGATGCTGATGGATTGATTCAGTTAGATTATGAATATGAATACAATGGTGTGGTCGATTTGGCAGGCATGTATTTTGAATATCCAGAAGAAAAAATGCAATCTAAAAAATGGTTAGGCGATGGCCCTTACCGTGTGTGGCAAAACCGATTAAAAGGAACGACCTTAGATATTTGGGAGAATGTTTATAACGACCCCATTCCGGGTGAATCGTTTAATTATCCAGAGTTTAAAGGCTATTTCAACAACTGGCAATGGGCAGAATTTACCACAGAAGAAGGAAAAATTTATATTGAAAATAAAGATACAAATACCTATTTAGGCGTGTATTCACCAAGAGATGGCCGTGATGCGTTGTTATACACCATTCCAAATACAGGAATAGCCGTGTTGGATGTGATTCCACCAGCAAGAAACAAAGTAAATGCTACGGATTTGATCGGGCCATCTTCACAGCCAAAATGGTTGAATGGGCTCCAAAAACGTACTGTATATTTAAAATTCAAAAAATAAGTCATTCAACAGAATAGTTCATGAAGACTAAAAATATTTTTCAAATCATTGTAGTATGTTTTGCATTTGCAGTCATTGCTTCTTGTTCTTCAAAAATGAAGAAAAGAGAGATTACGGATGCCGTGATGCAAGAAATCTACAACGAAATTAAGACCCCATACAAATACGGTTTGGTCATGGTGCCTACTGATAATTCGTACAAAATAGATTGTCCAAGTATTTTTAGAAAAGATGGCAAATGGTTTATGACCTATCTGATTTTTGAAGGAAGAGGTTACGAAACGTGGTTGGCAGAAAGTGACGATTTATTAAACTGGAAACACCTAGGAAAAGTCATGTCATTTTCAAAAGACACGACCGAGTGGGATGTCAATCAAAAAGCAGGATACATTGCTTTACAAGACCCCACTTGGGGCGGTTCTTACGAATGGAAAACGTACGATGACAAATATTGGATGAGCTATTTTGGTGGAAATACAACAGGTTACGAAGCCGGCATTTTATCTATGGGAATGGCTTATACTGATGAGTTGCCAACAAAACCACACGAATTTAAACGTTTACCAGAACCCGTATTGAGACCCAATGACGATAAAGCAAAATGGTGGGACAATAGTACCATGTACAAAAGTTCGGTAATAAGAGATGTGGAAAAAGAAACAGGTCATGAATTTATCATGTATTACAATGCCCGTGGCGATAGTATCAATCCTGCCAAAGGTGCAGAACGTATTGCCATGGCAGTTTCAGATGATATGAAAAACTGGAAGCGTTATGGCGATGCCCCTTTAATCAACCATCACAAAGGGATTTCAGGGGATGCATATATTCAGCGTATTAATGATACTTGGGTCATGTTTTATTTTGGAGCCTTTTGGACTGGTTGGGATCAAGGTGCCTTTAATCGCTTTGCAGTCTCTAATGATTTAATGCACTGGAAAGATTGGGAAGGAGAAAATTTAATTCAGTCTTCAGAACCTTATGATGATATGTTTGCCCATAAATCATTTGTCGTAAAACACAACGGCATAGTGTATCATTATTACTGTGCCGTAAATAAAGCAGGGCAACGTGGAATTGCATTAGCAACATCTAAAGATATCGGAAAAAGTGATCTACATTTTGTAAAACTAGAAGATGATCAAAAATAACATCATATTATGTATTGCCTTAAGTATTGTATGCTTAACAAATGCCCAAACAGTAACGGGCGAGCCTGCTGGAATTCCAGAGTCAGCTAAAAAGTACAGTTATGCTCCTTGGGAAGATCCGTTGGTGACAAGTATCAATCGCCAACCCGCTAGAGCCACAGCGTATTCTTATAAAACGGTGGAAGATGCCTTAGAGGGAAATCGAGAAAAAAGTCGATTGTTGCTGCTGAATGGACAATGGGATTTTAAATATGCTGTAAATCTCGAAGAAGCACCCAAAGATTTTTACAACAATAGAGTGACAGGATGGGATAAAATAGAAGTGCCATCTAATTGGGAATTAAAAGGCTACGATATTCCTATTTACAAAAGTGCCGTGTATCCGTTCAGACCTATCAATCCGCCTTATGTTCCCAAAGATACCAATGGCATAGGTTCATATCAGCACACATTTAAAGTGCCTGCAGCATGGCAGAAAGACATGACGGTTACCCTTCATTTTGGAGGGGTGAGTTCGGCTTTTCAAGTATGGTTGAATGGCGAATTTTTGGGTTATGGCGAAGACAGTTGCTTGCCTTCGGAATTCAATATTTCCCCTTATTTAAAAGAAGGCGAAAACGTATTGTCCGTTCAGGTAATCCGTTATAGTGATGGCGCTTATTTAGAAGATCAAGACCATTGGCGCATGAGTGGCATTCAGCGTGAAGTCTTTATCATGGCAGAACCGAAATTGCGTATTCAGGATTTCTTCTATCAAACCAAATTGGATAAAAACTATGAAGATGCCGTATTTCAATTACGCCCAAAATTAGAAAACCTTACAGGCGATTCTATTCGAAATGCATCGTTTGAATTTCAGTTGTATAACGATAAAAATGAAGCATTATTTGAAAAAACCATCGACACTTTAGCAAAAAGTATTGTAAATGAAAGTTATCCGCGTTTGGATAATGTACGTTTCGGTTTTTTTGAAAAAAGGATTAAAAATCCAAAAAAATGGAGTTCAGAAGCACCGAATTTGTACACGTTGCTAATGATCTTAAAAGATGAAAACGGCAACATTTCTGAAGTAAAATCTTGTAAAGTGGGATTCCGTTCCATCGAATTTTCTAAAGAAAATGGGAAATTATTAATCAACGGAAAAGAAACATATATCTATGGGGTGAACAGACATGACCATCATCCTGTAAGAGGAAAAGCGTTGACCCGTAAAGATATTGAAGAGGATGTAAAAACCATCAAGCAGTTTAACTTTAATGCTATTCGCACCAGTCATTATCCGAATGATCCGTATTTCTACGAATTATGTGATGCATACGGTATTATGGTGATGGACGAAGCCAATTTAGAAACCCACGGTATCGGAGGAAAATTGAGTAACGATTCAAGATGGACCCATGCCTATTTAGAGCGTATGACCCGAATGGTAGAGCGCGATAAAAACCACCCAAGTGTGATCATGTGGAGTTTAGGCAACGAAGCAGGTAAAGGACCAAACCACGCCGCTATGGCAGGCTGGACGCATGATTTTGATATTACCAGACCTATACATTACGAACCCGCACAAGGAAATCCGAGATTGGACGGATACATAGACGAAAGAGATGAAAGATATCCATCAACGGGTGATCATTCACATCGTTTTGAAAACCCACAAGACGAACCTTATGTTGATATGGTAAGTCGTTTTTATCCAGGCGTTTTTACACCACAATTTCTGGTGGATAATAAAGCCGATACACGTCCTATTTTATTTGTGGAGTATTCGCATTCCATGGGGAATTCCACAGGGAATCTAAAGGAATTATGGGATGAAATTAGAAGATTGCCAAGAATGATTGGAGGTTGTATTTGGGATTTTAAAGACCAAGGATTGCTGAAAGTTGATAAAAAAACAGGACAGGAATTTTATGCTTATGGAGGTGATTTTGGTGAAGTGAGACACGATGGAAATTTTTGTATCAATGGTATTGTGGCGTCCGATGGCAGACCCAAATCCGCCATGTATGAAAACAAATGGGTGTATCAACCAGTAACATCTCGTTTGGAAAATTATCAACTTACCATTAAAAATAGACAAGCCACAAAATCTTTGAAGGATTTTATTCCTGTTTTGCAAATTTTAGAAAATGGAAGCGTTGAAAAAGAAGTTGTTTTAAAGCCTTTTGAATTAGAGTCAGGTAAGGAAATGACATTGGATATTACAAAATATTTGCCTAGAATGAAGTCGGATGCAGAGTATTTTTTAAATATTAAATTTCAATTATCTAAAGATGAGTTGTGGGCAAATAAAGGATTTGAAGTAGCCGAAGACCAGTTTTTATTAAAGAAAAAAGATTACATTTCCTATGAAACTTTGAATAGCAAATTGAAGCTTTCAGTTTCTGAAAATGATAATAACATAGAAGTTTCTGGTAAAGATTTCAATATTAAAATCAACAAACAAAGTGGGGCTTTAAGTTCTTATATATTCAAAGGCGAAGAACAGGTTTTTGCACCATTGCTACCAAATTTTACACGTCCACTGACCGATAATGACCGAAAGGGGTGGAAACCACACAAAGTTTTAAAGTCATGGTATGAGGCAAAACCTAAGCTTAAGTCATGCCATACTTTGAAATTAGAAAGTAATATTTTAATTCATACAGTTTATGATGTGATTAAAGATAGTGCTGGGGTTATTGTCGAATATCTCATAAAACCTGACGGAATCATTAAAGTAGCTTATGGTTTAATAGTTTCAAAAGAGTTACCTAATATTCCAAAAGTGGGCATGCAAATGGGAATTCAAAATGATTTCCAACAAATTTCATGGTACGGAAAAGGCGAGTTGGAAAATTATGTAGATAGAAATCACGGTTTTCCAATAGAACGCTACAGTTTGGCTTTAAATGATTTTACAGAACCTTACGTCATGCCTCAAGAAAATGGAAATAGAACGGGTGTTCGTTGGATGGCGTGCTCAACTTCAAATAAAAACGAAGGATTGTTAATTGTTTCTGACAAGCAGCCGCTAAGCATGAGCGTTTGGCCATATACAGAAGAAAATATCAATGAAGCCAAACATACTTACGATTTAAAAGAATCGGGGTATTTAACCTTAAATATCGATTTAACCCAAATGGGAATTGGTGGTAACGACAGTTGGTCACCCGTAAGTGCGCCTTTAGATAAATATCAAATTCCATCTAAAAATTACGAATACAGTTTTTATTTGTTGCCATTCAAATTGAATAAAGAAGGGTTAAATAAAACACTCGATAAATTTCAGTATTAATGCGATTTAAAAATAAATATATCTTTTTGTCTTTTGTGTTGTTTATGGGACTGTCTTGTAAACAAGAGCAGAAAGATAACATATCCTATTTTGAACCAACGCAAGAAAGTGCCATGCCTTGGGTATATTGGTATTGGATGAAAAGTGCCTATTCTAAAGAAGGCATTACAGCCGATTTAGAAGCCATGAAACAAGCAGGCATTCGTGGGGCTTATTTAATGACGATTAAAGGGCCAGGAGAAGACCCCTTGATGAATCCACCAGTAGTGCAATTAAGTGATGAATTTTGGGAGTTGGTGCATTGGGCTTTAACCGAAGCCGATAGATTAGGAATGAAAATAGCTTTTCACCCTGCCGATGGATTTGCGGTGGCAGGAGGCCCTTGGATTACACCCGAACTGTCCATGCAAAAAGTGGTTTGGGCGGATACTATTGTGAGTGGCAATGACACTAAAGAATTAAAGTTGCCAATTCCAGAGCACTACAAAGATTACTATCAGGATATTGCAACTTTTGCCATTCCTATTGAAAAACCATATAAAACGTCTGTTGAAATTCAGCCTAAAATAAGCACGTCAATAGGAGAGAAAGCTGATTTTTTAAGTGACGCTTCAACAGAGCAAACGCAATTGCGACTGTACGAACCGGGTTATATTCAATATGAATTTAAAGAACCTTTTTCTTGTAAATCCCTTCAGGTTGAAACCAAAGGAAACAATTATCAAGCGCATAGATTAATTGTTGAGGTGAGTCATGATGGTGAACATTTTAAAAGTTTAGGCAGGTTGGAAACACCGCGTTCAGGTTGGCAAGATACGGATGAAGATTACACACATAGTATTTCTGCAACAGCTAAATATTTCCGATTCGTTTACAATCCAGAAGGCTCAGAACCTGGTGCTGAAGATATGGATATGGCGAAGTGGAACCAAGGTTTGAAGGTGACTAAAATAATCCTTTCCGAAGAGCCATTAATCGATAATTATCAAGGAAAATCGGGTGCTGTGTGGCGAATCAGTCCTAGGGTTTCCGAGGTACAAATTCCTAATACCGATTGTGTGGATATGTCGAAAATGATTGATATTTCAGCTTTTATCAATGAAAATGGCATTTTAAACTGGGAAGGAGCAACAAAAGGAAACTGGCGTATTTTACGTTTTGGGCATACGTCTACAGGACATGAAAACGCAACTGCAGGTGGAGGTCGTGGATTGGAAGTAGATAAATTTAATGCCGAAGCAGTTCGTTTTCAATTAGATCATTGGTTCGGAAAAATGCTAAGAGTGGCTGGACCTGGATTATCATCAAGAGTGGTTGAAATTCTGCATATGGACAGTTGGGAATGTGGTAGCCAAAACTGGTCGCCTGTATTTCGAGAAGCATTTAAAAAACGCCGGGGTTATGATATTGTTGCCTATTTACCAGTTATGGCTGGAATTCCGTTGAACGATATAGAAACTTCCGAAACTATTTTGTACGACGTTAGAAAAACCATAACCGAATTAACTGCCGATAATTTTTTCGGAACGTTAGCTGAAGCGGCTAAAAAGGCTGGGGTTAAATTCAGTACTGAAAATGTAGCACCAACCATGACCAGTGATGGTTTGTTGCATTTTAAATATGTTGATTATCCGAGTGGTGAATTTTGGCTAAGAAGTCCAACCCACGATAAACCCAACGATATGCTGGATGCTATTTCTGGTGGACATATATACGGAAAGGATATTATTCAGGCGGAAGCCTTTACGCAGTTAAGAATGGATTGGGACGAGCATCCGGGGAATTTAAAAACCTTGGCGGATAGAAATTATGCTTTGGGAATCAATCGGTTTTTTTACCATGTGTTTGTACACAATCCGTGGTTAGATAGAAAACCAGGAATGACCTTAGATCCTATAGGTACTTTTTTTCAACGTGACCAAACATGGTGGAAACCCGGAAAAGCTTTTTTTGACTATTGTAAAAATGTACAATTTCAATTGCAAAAAGGAAAACCAGTAATCGATTTTGCGGTATTTACAGGAGAAGAAATCCCTTCTAGATCGGTACTTCCGGATAGATTGGTTCCTTTAATTCCAAATGTTTTTGGAGCAGAACGTGTCGCATCAGAAAAATTACGATTAGAAAATAAAGGGCAACCATCGGCAAGAATGCCTAAAGAAGTTAAATATTCAAAAAATAGCACCGATTTATCGGAATGGGTAAACGCGTTAAACGGTTATAAATATGATTCTTTTAATAGTGATGTGTTGTTAAATGCTTATGTAAAAGATGGAAGCGTGATGTTTTCGGATCAAGTAGCTTACAGATTTTTACTGTTTCCGGGAAGCACCAAAATGTCTCCAAACAACATGATGTCTCTAGCTGTAGCCCAAAAAATGTTGGCATTGGTAAAAGATGGAGCGACTGTTTTTGTCAATGAAAAACCAAACAGCATACCTGGAAAACATAATGACAAGGACAAGCAAGCATGGCAGAAAGTAATAGATGCTTTGTGGAGCGGACAAGGAAAAACTCAATGGGATTTAGGGAAAGGAAAAGTAGTGCAATTGCCTTATTTAGGTCATGATTTTTCGGAATTTGGATTGCAACCAGATGTAAGTGTGGTTGCTAAAGGACAAATAGCTTGGACTCATAGAAAAACAGCCCAGAGTGATATTTATTTTTTATCGAATCAGAAAGCTGAAAATCAGCTCTATTCTTTTTTGTTTAGGGTAAAGGGGAAAGTTCCTTATTTATACAATCCTATAACTGATAAAGAAACAGAAATAAAAGAATGGTACAATGGAAAAAAAGGAACCAGGATTCCATTACGATTTCATAAAAACGAATCTTTATTTATTGTTTTTAAGGAATCAACAACATGGAATCAACAGCATAACGGGAAAAATTGGTCTGACTTTGAAACCGTTCAAACTTTAAATGAAGATTGGATACTTCAGTTTGACTCTGAATTTAACGGACCTTCAAAACCCATTCAGATTAATAAATTGTTCGATTGGACAACATCAGCCAATGACAGTATTAAATATTATTCAGGAACGGTAACTTACACTAAAACCTTCAACTGGGATAAAAATACAGAGAGTGATTTTTGGTTGCAGCTTGAAGAGATCAACAATATTGCTGAAATCAGTTTAAACGGAAAAGATTGCGGCGTCATTTGGACGCATCCTTACAGAGTTAATATTTCTGAAGCTATAAAGAAAGGGAAGAATTCCTTAAAAATTAAAGTAACCAATACGTGGGCAAACCGTTTGATTGGCGACCAACAATTACCAGAAGATAAACGATTAACATGGACAACCGCCCCTTTTAGACTAACAGATGAACCACTTTTAAAAGCGGGATTGTTAGGTGCCATTAACATTATTAAAGAAAATAAAGAAAACAAAAAGTAATATGGGAAGACTAATTATTATCGCATTTTTAAGTTTTTTGGCGTCATTTAATATAAATGCGCAAATAAAATTACCAGCACTGTTTACAGACAATATGATGCTTCAACAAGAAATGGATGCGCCAATTTGGGGATGGGCTAACAAAAATGAAAAAATAACGGTACTAACATCATGGGATTCTAAAGCCTATGAAACAAAAACAGATAGCCATGGTAAATGGTTGCTAAAAGTAAAAACACCAAAAGCCGATTATACAACGTACAGTATTACGGTTTCACAAGGGGCAAATTCAATAACCATTAACAATATATTAATAGGCGAGGTTTGGTTATGTTCGGGGCAATCTAATATGGAAATGCCCTTAAAAGGATTTCCTGGGCAACCTGTTTTAGGAGGAAATGAGGCCATAGTGAATTCAACCAACAATCATATTCGGTTTATAAGTGTGCCAAGAGCAACTGTATTACAACCCAACGCTGATTTTGATGGGCATTGGCAAGTAGCCTCACCAAAAACCACCGGGAACTTTAGTGCCACGGCATGGTATTTTGGATCGCTGCTTCAAGAGGTTTTAAATGTTCCTATTGGTATGGTAGAAGTATCTTATGGTGGTTCGAATGTAGAAGCTTGGATGCATGCAGAAATGTTTAAGGATTTTAAAAACATTTCAATTCCTAAAAGTAAAGAAGATTTTAAAGAAGCACCAAATCGCGAACCCACCACCTTGTTCAATGGGATGTTAGCACCTGTTGTTGGATATGGTATAAAAGGGTGTATTTGGTATCAAGGCGAATCGAATCGTGATAGACCGTTTGAATACAAAGATTTATTTAAAAAAATGGTAACATCTTGGAGAGGGTTATGGAATCAAGGAGAGTTTCCGTTTTACTTTGCACAGATTGCACCATTTGATTATACACGATTTCATCAAAACAATTACTTAGAGAAATATAATTCAGCCTATTTAAGGGAAGCACAATTAAACGCCTCAAAGGAATTGACTCATTCTGGAATGGCTGTTTTAATGGATGTAGGCGAGAAAAATAACATCCATCCGGCCAATAAAGAAAAAGGTGGTAACCGTTTGGCATATTTGGCATTGGCAAAAACCTACGGCATGGAAGGTTTTGAATTTGAAAGTCCAGAGTTTAATGCCATGGAAATAAAAGGGAGCACCATAACGGTATCATTTAATAATGTGCCTAATGGCATTACCTCCTACAACAAAGAAGTTTTAGGTTTTGAAATTGCTGGCGAAAACAAGGTTTTTTATCCTGCAAAGGCAGTACTAAGAAGCAAATCGGTTTTGCTTTCTTCGCCTCAAGTAGAAAAACCTATAGCAGTCAGGTATTTGTTTAAAGATTTTACGACAGCCGAAATTTTTAGTACAGGAGGCTTGCCAATGTCTTCTTTTAGAACCGATGATTGGTACAAAGATTAATTTTTGAATATTATTTAAATGAAGTACACGGTATGTTACATGTTTTTGTTTTTTATGCTTTCCGCGAAAGCGCAAATTCCTGTACTCGAAGATTACAATCAAATTTGGAACACGCAAAGTGAAAACTCATCCGAATCCATGCCGTTGGGTGGTGGCGACATCGGCTTAAATGTCTGGGTTGAAAATGGCGATTTGTATTTTTATTTTTCACGCAGTGGCACTTTTGATGAACATAATACAGTGTTGAAATTAGGGCGTGTAAAAGTTGAGTTAGAACCCAATCCGTTTAAAGATAACAAGGAGTTTCATCAAGAATTAAAATTAAAAGACGGTTATGTTTTAATCACCCAAAACAATACTGAAATTAAACTGTGGGTCGATGTTTTTAAACCCGTAATCCACTTAGACTTAAAAAGCAAAACTCCTTTAAAAATGAAAGCGTCTTACGAAAGTTGGCGTTATAAAAACCGCGAAGTCAAAGGGAAAGCCAATAATGCAAATTCCTATAAATGGGCACCACAGGGTGAAATTATTACGTATCAAGATTCTATCAATTTTGAAAATGATGCTATAAAATTCTATCATAAAAACCGAGAGTACACCGTGTTTGATGTGGCTGTGAAGCAGCAAAAAATGGAATCGGTTAAAGATAGTATGATGAATCCTTTAAAGCATTTAACATTTGGTGGTACAATGAAGGGAAAAGGCATGAGACCAAATGGAACCTATTCTGGAGTTTATCAAGACACCGATTTTAAAGGCTACCAGTTAGTAAGTGAAAAGTATTCAAAAAAACACGCGTTACAAATAACATTACATACAAAACAAACACATAGTATTTCTATTTGGGAAGATGGTTTAAACGACCAAATTTCCAACTACAAAAAAAATCATAAGCTTTCTGTTTTATGGTGGAACAACTTTTGGAACCGTAGTTTTATTTATACTGAAACGAGCCATTCAATACAAAAAGATTCAGTCTATCAAATGGGTCAAAATTACCAGCTTTTTAGGTATATGTTAGGTTGTAATGCATACGGAAAGTACCCCACAAAATTTAATGGGGGATTGTTTACTTACGATCCTGTTTATACCAATTCAGAGTTGCCCTTTACTCCAGATTTTAGAAATTGGGGAGGTGGCACCATGACCCAACAAAATCAGCGATTGGTATATTTTCCGATGCTAAAAAGTGGCGATTTTGATATGATGGTATCACAACTTGACTATTATTTGACTTTGCAAAAAAATGCCGAACTCCGAAGCAAAGTCTATTGGAATCATAATGGCGCAGCTTTTACCGAGCAATTAGAAAATTTTGGATTGCCAAATCCTGCTGAATACGAATGGAAACGACCAGCAGATTATGATCCGGGTATGCAATACAATGCATGGTTAGAATACCAATGGGATACGGTGTTCGAGTTCTGTAAGATGATGTTGGAACAAAACGAATATGCCCATATTGAGGTAAAAAAATACAATCCGTTTATAATAAGTTGCCTTCGTTTTTTTGATGAACATTACCAATATTTAGCCAAAAAAAGAGGAAGAAAAGCTTTAGATGCCAACGGGCATTTAGTACTGTATCCCGGTTCGGCGGTCGAAACTTATAAAATGGCAAACAATGCCAATAGTACCATTTCAGCATTAAAAGTGATTTCAGAAAAATTATTGAAAGTATCGCAAAATGACTTAACTGAAGAAGAAGTGGCTTATCTAACGGACTTCCAAAGTCGAATTCCACCATTAAATTTTAGGGAAATCAATGATAAAAAAGTATTAGCTCCAGCAAAGTCTTGGGAACGTATTAACAATACCGAAGCTGCCCAATTGTACCCTGTGTTTCCGTGGAAATTATACGGCGTAGGGTTGCCCGATTTAGAAGTGGCTCAAAACACGTATTATCTAGATGAGGATTTACTGAAATTTAGAAGTCATGTAGGTTGGAAACAAGATAATATTATGGCTGCTAGATTGGGTTTAACCAACGAAGCTGCTAAATACAGTTTGATGAAAATGGCAAATTCAGGCAGACGATTTCCCGCATTTTGGGGACCAGGTTTCGATTGGGTGCCAGATCATAATTGGGGTGGTTCGGGTATGATTGGTATGCAAGAGATGCTGTTACAGGAAGTTCATGGTAAAATAGTATTATTTCCTGCGTGGCCAAAAGACTGGAATGTGCATTTTAAATTGCATGCCACCCAAAACACCACCGTCGAAGCGAAGTTAGAAAATGGAAAAGTAAATATCATAAAAGTAACTCCTCAATCTAGGAGGAAGGACATTCAAAACATATTAGAGTACACCATAAAAGAAAAAATAAATTTAAAATAAATGAGACTTATAAAACATATTTCGGGTTCTTTGTTACTAGCAGCATTCGCATTATTAAATGTACAATGTCAAAGCAACAGCAAAACAGAAAAGCAAATAGTAAAAGTAGATTTTGATTTCTCAGGAAGAAGATTGTCTGAAGTTCATGATCCTTTATACCAATCGTGGGTTATAAACGAAGCTGACAAAGATGAAAAGTCTTTTGGAAACATAAAAGTGACGTTAAAGGGGCAATTTTCATCTAAATGGTTTAAATTAGGGATGAGTGCACCATACTATGCACAATTGGTTAGCGACGGCTTGGAAGCAAACAATACGCTGGAATTTAGTATCAGTGGGCTAAACCCAGGAAAACACTCATTACTTACTTTTCATAATACGTTCGATAAATTAGGTGACAAGCAGCTTTCGCCTATCAATATTTATGTAAACAATACGCTTGTAGAAACCGTTTCACCTAGTAACAGGGCGTTTTCAAAAATTGAAACTGCAACCGCATATTTTGTGTTTCATGCAGAACAAGGAAAAGATGTGGTAATCAGATTTGAAACAGCTTCAAAAGACCTCATGCCAGAATTTATAATTAATGGTTTTGAAATAGATACACCAGATATTAAAAAACAAGCCCATACACCACAACCAAATAATGCAGACGAACATGTGGCAGTTGATGGTGATTTAAGCTTAGAATGGCAATCACCTAAAGGAACGATAGCACATCATTTATATTTTGGCGAAGATGAAGAAGCAGTGAAAAAAGCTGATGAAACGACTTCAGAATACCAAGGAGAATTAAAAGAAAATGCGTTTAAAGTAAACGATTTGTACAGTATGAATACCTATTACTGGCGTGTCGATGCGGTTGATGCTGAAGGTGAAATTACTGAAGGAAATGTGTGGTCGTTCAGGCCAGCACAATTGGCATTTCCAGGAGCCCAAGGTTACGGACGTTTTGCCATTGGAGGTCGAGGTGGAAAAGTAGTAGAAGTTACTAATTTAAATGATGACGGTCCAGGGAGTTTGCGTGATGCCGTAAATCAAGATATTGGACCAAGAACCATTGTGTTTAACGTGTCTGGGAATATCCAATTAAAATCAAGATTGGTTGTGAGTCAACCCTATATTACCATAGCAGGACAAACGGCTCCAGGTGATGGTATCACTATTAGTAGAGCACCTGTTGGTCTTACGGGCGATGATGGTATTGTTCAATTTTTAAGAGTTAGGATTGGTTCTGGCACTACGTTTGATGGGATGGGACTTACAGGAGCCGATCATAGTATTATAGACCATTGTTCTATCAGCTGGACGATTGATGAGTCCTTTAGTTCACGTGGAGCACACAATATTACGTTACAACGAACATTAATTTTCGAAGCCTTAAATGTTGCGGGACACGATAAATACGAAGCAGGAAAAATGCATGGTTATGCAGCAACTATTGGTGGCGATATAGGAAGTTTTCATCACAATTTATTGGCGCACAATTACGGACGGAACTGGAGTATGGGCGGTGGATTAAATGGAGATGGTTATTACTCAGGTCGTTTGGATATTCGAAACAATGTGGTTTATAATTGGGGACATCGCACAACGGACGGTGGCGCCAATGAAGTGAATTTTGTGAATAATTATTATAAACCTGGAGCATCAACAGATATCTTTTTTGCTTTAACAGCAGACCACGAAGGCGTTGGAAAAGGGAGTCAGCGATATTTCTTTGAAGGAAATGTAATGCCAGGTCATTTTGATGAAAGTAATCAGGAAAAAGGAAGACGTTCTAAGAATAATGAGATTGTCGATTATGAAACCTTTGTAGATGAGCCTTTTTTTGAGTCTTTCGTGGAAACACAAACAGCAATAGCAGCATACAAGAATGTATTGTCCGATGTGGGAGCCAATCAACCAGCAATGGACAAACATGACACCCGTATTATTAATGAAACATTAAAAGGAACTTATACATTTAAAGGAAGTAAAAGCGGATTGCCAGGAATGATAGATACTGAAGAAGATGCAGGTGGATTTCCAAAATATGCCAATGAAACCCGTTCTAAGGATTGGGATACCGATCATGATGGTTTACCAAATTGGTGGGAAGAAGCACATGGTTTAAATGTGCAATCGGCGTCCAATGATTTTTCAGATGCTAACAGCGACCAAGATAAAAATGGTTACACGCAATTAGAAGAATATTTACATTGGATGGGGCAACCACATTATTTTGTTACCTTAGAAGAACCATTGGAATTTTCAATAGTTAACTATTTTAAAGGTTACGAGAAAAGTCCAGTTTATGGTTTTTCAGAAGTAAAAAATGGAGAAGTATCAATGAAAGACGGAATGGTCAAATTTAAAGCCACTCAAAAAGGATTGGCGTCTTTCAATATCACTGTAAAAGATGCCGAGGGAGACACCATGACTCGCGCAATAAACGTATACATTAAATAACTTACAAAATGATAAAAAATAAAATTTTAGTACTTGCTATATTGGTTTCTGGAGGTTTTGTTTTTGGGCAAAATAAAGGCTTAGTAGCAAATGCTGACAGCCCCTATACAAAATTACAAAGCTTGGATTTACAAGATGTAGCATGGACAAATGGATTCTGGAAAGAACAATTTGATATAGAAACCAAAAACACATTGCCCTATATGTGGAATTTGTATCATAACGATTCCATAACCCATGCTTATGCAAATTTTGAAATTGCTGCAGGATTAATGAAAGGGAAACATGCGGGACCTTCGTTTCATGATGGCGATTTTTATAAAATATTGGAAGGGATGGCGGCGGCTTATGCCATTACTAAAAACCCTGAGTTAGATAAACAAATGGATGAAGCTATCGCCATGTTTACCAAAGTTCAAAGAGCCGACGGTTATATTAATACTCCTGTTTTGATTGAAGAACGTTGGGGAACTTTAGGTCCAGAGGAGCTTAAAAAGCAATTAGGATTTGAGAAGTATAACATGGGACATTTAATGACTTCAGCCTGTATTCATTACAGAGCAACAGGTAAAACCAGCTTTTTAGAAGTTGCAAAAGGTGTTGCGAATTTTTTATATGATTTTTATAAGAAAGCATCACCAGAATTGGCACGAAATGCTATTTGTCCGTCGCATTACATGGGTATTGTTGAAATGTACCGCACGCTTAAAGATCCACGTTATTTAGAATTAGCTAATAATTTAATTGATATCAGAGGCACTACTAATGATGGAACCGATGATAACCAAGATAGAATCCCGTTTAGAGAACAAACGACAGCTATGGGGCATGCCGTAAGAGCCAATTATTTATATGCTGGTATTGCCGATTTATATGCCGAAACAGGTGAGGAAAAGTTAATGGAAAATCTTAAATCTATATGGGAAGATGTGGTTTACAGAAAAATGTATATCACAGGCGCTTGTGGAGCTTTATATGATGGTGTGTCACCAGACGGAACCTCTTATGACCCTACCGAAGTGCAAAAAATACATCAGGCTTATGGGAGACCCTATCAATTACCAAATGCCACAGCACATACTGAAACTTGCGCCAACATTGGGAATGTCTTATGGAACTGGAGGATGTTGCAGCTAACAGGAGATGCCAAATATACCGATGTTATGGAGTTGGCACTATATAACAGTGTGCTGTCTGGAGTAAGCATCGAAGGAACAGAATTCTGTTATAATAACCCTTTAAATGTTTCAGAAAAGTTACCATTTAAGCAACGTTGGGGTCATGAGCGTGAAGGGTACATTACATGGTCTAACTGTTGCGCGCCAAATGTAACGCGTACATTGGCTCAGGTGAGCAATTATGCTTACAATCTTTCAAAAGAAGGTCTGTATGTTAATTTATATGGCAGCAATCATTTAAAATCATTAACTTTAAATGGTGAGAAAATAGAAATCGAGCAACAAACCAATTATCCATGGGATGGTAAAATTGTTTTAAAAATTGTAAAAGCACCAAAAGGCATGTACCCTATTTTCTTAAGAATACCAGGTTGGAGCAAAAACACATCAATTTCTATAAATCAAAACATGTTTTCTGAAGAAATAGTTTCCGGTACTTATGTGAAGTTAGCAAATAATTGGAAAAAGGGAGACATCATAGAATTAGATATTCCTATGCCTGTTGAATTGATGCAAGCAAACCCATTAGTTGAAGAAACCAAAAACCAAGTGGCTGTAAAAAGAGGCCCTATTGTATATTGTATAGAAACTGAAGATATTTCAAAAGAAGCAGATATAAACACCATTATTTTAGATGTGAATTCTAATTTTAGCACTAAAAAATCATCTATAAAAAATAGGGAAATTATTGCAATAACAGGAAAAGGCTTTGTTGAAGCTGAAAACTGGAATAATAAATTGTATAAACCGATGACATCATCAAAAACAAGTGTTGATGTAACATTAGTGCCCTATTTTACTTGGGGAAATAGATTGAAAGGAGAAATGACGGTTTGGATGCCTTATTAAAAATGAAATAAAAACAGTATTTATCAAAAAGGTGTTTATAAAATTGGTCGCCGTACAAAAATAACACTTAATTATTGTTAATTTGGCAATATTAGCAACTTAATTACCATCATCGAGTAATCGATTATTAATTAACATAATAAACTAAACAATTATTAAACTAAACAAATAAGTATGAAAAAAACGTTTACCAATACGTTCATTTTGTTGATTTTCAGTCTGATAAGTATGACTGGTTTTGCGCAAGATGCAAGCAATAAAAAAAATGTCACTGGTACTGTGGTAGATTTTTCAGGAGTGCCTATACCAGGTGTTAATGTTATTGAGAAGGGCACCAATAACGGTGTTGTTACAGATTTTGATGGTAAATACAGCCTTACTGTAAATTCTAAAGGCACCATAGTTTTCTCTTTTATAGGAATGAAAACACTTGAGATGCCTGTAGAAGGGAAGTCGGTTATTAATGCATCATTAAAAGAAGATACCGAATCACTGGATGAAGTCGTGGTGGTAGGTTATGGGACTCAAAAAAGAGAAGCGGTTACAGGTTCTATTGCAACCGTTAATGTTGCGGAGATTGAAGATCTTCCTGTTGGTAATTTAGCGTCTGCACTTGTGGGACGTGTTTTAGGTGTTAATATTACTGGAGGTGAGTCAAGACCAGGGGCACCTGCTCAAATTACTATTCGTAACCCGTTAGGAGGCAATAACATTAGAGCTAAAGATGCGCTTTCTACAGACCCTTTATATGTTATAGATGGCGTAATACAATTAGATCCCAATACAGGTTATAGCGACCCAACATTGTTTAATAATTTAGATGCTTCCGAAGTAGAAAGTATTTCGTTTTTAAAAGATGCTTCAGCAGCTATTTATGGTTCTAGAGCTGCTCAAGGTGTGGTTTTGGTAACTACAAAGCGAGGAAGAAAAGGACCTGCCAAATTTTCTTATAGTGGTAATTTTTCTGTTTCTGATGAAACATACAGAACAAAAATGATGAATGCTTATCAATACGGTAAAACATTTAACATTATGAATAGTATAAATCCAAGCAATGGTATTGGCGATTCTTATGATCCAACAGATCCTGAACCAAATAATTCTGCTTTCTTTTCGCCAGCAGAGTTGGATTTTTTTAAAACATTAAAATACAATGCTTTAGATGAGTATTGGACGTCATCAGGAACTCAAAGGCATAATCTTAATTTAACAGGAGGTAGTGACGACGCAACTTATTTTGGAGGATTATCATATTATACACAGGACGGTAATTTAGGGTCGTTAGATTATGATAGGTGGTCATTCAGAGCTGGCTCCAATGTGAAATTAGCTAAAGGATTTAGTGCTGATTTTCAGGTTTCAGGTTATTTTACAGATGTGAGTAGAACTGCAAGTTCTATTGGAAATCAAAGTACTGAAGATGATTTTAGACAATTACAAAATAGAACTCCTTTTTTACCTATGTATGTAAATGGTTTTCCAGCTGTATTGAATGGGGCAGATGGTGCTGATGAAATTATTGGATTTCATTATGGTGAGTTATTGAGATTGAAAAATTTATCAGAAAATACAGATAATAATGTAAGCGTTAATATAAATGTAGAATATGAAGTGCCTTTTATTAAAGGTTTAAAGTTAAAGGCTAATTACGCACGCCAGGAAACAAGTGGTAGAGGAAACCAAAAAGGAAGTATATATAATCTTTATGAATTTACCGGAGCCGATTTTAGAACCACTATTGGACAAACTTATATTGTATATGAAAATGGTTCAGGACCTTTGGGAACAAACGATTTTAAAAGAGATGATAAAGGCGAAGTTAGTGTTTATCAAGTTATAAATAATGATAGAATGCTTCTTGATAACAGTAGTGGTAGTACCAAGCAATCACGTTTTCAAGCGACTTATGAGCGTGATTTTGGAAAGCACAGCATATCATCTTTGTTTGCTATAGAGCGGTCTGAAAGAACGTTTAATACCGAGCGAATTATTAAATATGGTGTGCCAGATTGGTCCGATGGAATGCTTTGGCAAGCTACAGGTGATTTAGATTCTGAACACACGTTTAATAGACGCGGAGAATCTGGCGATTTAGGCTATATTGGTCGATTTAATTATAATTATGATGGTAGGTATTATGGCGAGTTTTTATTCAGATCGGATGCTTCTGCGAAATTTGCTCCAGAGAATTATTGGGGTAATTTTTACTCTATATCAGGAGGTTGGATTATTTCAAAAGAAAGTTTTTTTAAATCAAATGTTTTTGATTATTTAAAATTTAGAGGTTCTGTAGGGTTTCTAGGTAAGGATGATATAAAACCATGGCAATGGCGACAAAATTTTGATTTTCGTACTGGTGAAGGAGCCGTTTTTGGAGGAAACTTATCGGCATCAGATGGTTTAAGAGATAGCGGACAAGCAAATAGAGATGTTAGATGGGGTAGAGAGCTAAAAACAAATTTTGGTTTTGAAGCTAAGTTTTTAGACAATAGATTATCTGCCTCTGCCGAGACTTTTTACAATATAGGAACAGATTTATTAGTTAATTTGAATGCCGGTGTGCCTTTTTCTGTAGGTGGCGCAACAGCTGCCTCTAATTCAGGTAGAGGAGATACTTGGGGTACAGAGATTGGCTTAGGATGGAATGATAATGTTGGCGAGGATTTTAATTATGGGGTTAATATAAATATAGGTTGGTATAATAATGATATTATTGAAGGAAATTTTGCAAATCCGGACTATTGGTACCCATGGCAACCCAACCAACCTGGACCTTCCGATAGAGGTGCCTGGGGTTACGATTATTTAGGGATGTTTAGAACACAAGATGATATAGATAACTATTTGGCTGAAACAGGAATTACTCAAGTGTTTAATGTAGCTGCGGCTAATTTAAAACCAGGGATGCTATATTATAGAGATGTAAGAGGTGCTTGGGATCCTGAGACAAGAACATTTGCAGAAAAAGATGGAATTATTAATGAGTTTGATCAAATACAGTTAAAGAAACGTGCAAAAGGACCTCAAGGTTTTGCTTCTACCTTTAGAGTTGGTTATAAAGGATTTAGTTTAAATACGGTGTTAAGTGTTAACTGGGGTGGCTACAGAGAAGTTGGTTCAGCTAAAACACCTTTTAGAACAACTGGTATAGGTAGTAATTATGAAAATAGACCTGCTTTTTGGGCCGATATGTTTCATCCAGAATTAAATCCTAATGGAACCATTCCAAACTTATCAGGGTCATCTATTAATGATAATGTAGGTCAAAGTGAAGGAGGAATAAACACTGTAAGTTCTAAGTTTTGGCAAGTAAGTAGTTTTAGTTTAGTTATGAGAAATATAAACTTAAGTTACTCAATACCTAAAAACTTAACTGAAAAAGTAGGTGTTAGTAGCTTTAGGCTGAATTTGGTGGCAATGAATCCATTCATTTTGTTCAATCCTTACAAAGATTATGGCTTAACACCCTACGGATCGTATAATAGTTATCCGGTGTTAAGAACATATTCATTAGGAATTAATGTAGGGTTTTAATTAGATTTAAAATATTTAAAATAATTTAAAATGAAAAATATAAAAATAAATAGTCTGCTAGCACTCCTAATAATGGTGTTTTTAAGTAGTTGTAGTGCAGATTTTATTGAGGAAAAGAAAGATTATTCTAGTGTTAACGTTGGAATATATCAAGATGAATTTTTAGCTAATGGTTATTTGGATTATTTGTATTATATGATGCAACCAGACAATAATCCAAACATGGCGATGTGGTCTAAAGCAGCACGTGAACACAGTAGCCCAGATTTATTTGCTAAATCCTCAGATGAGGTGGCAGGTGAATCAGATTTGAATAAAGAATATACAGAGATTTCAAACGTTAATAATCATTGTTTGAAATCATTAGGGGTACGATTAGGTTCAAGTCCCTTAAATACAACATGGTCTAGAATAAGATATTGTAATTTATATTTAGATAATGTAGATGATTATACAGGTCTTGAGCAAGATTTTAAAAATCAAGTGAAAGGACAGTTTTATTTTTGGAGGGCATGGCAATATTTCGAATTAGTAAGACTATATGGTGGTGTACCATTAGTATTAACAGCGCAACCCGCTAATGTTGATGACCCAAGTGTACAAACACCTAGAAGTTCCTCTTCTGAAGTTATAGAACAAATCGTATCCGATTTGGAAATGTCTCAATCATTACTAGAAAATGCAAGACCTTATACAGCAGCAGAAGCAGGTAGGATTACAGCAGCAGCAGCAGCAGCTTTAAAAGGGCGTGTATTGCTAACTTGGGCAAGTCCGCTATTTAATAGAACTGACGATCAAACTAGATGGCAACGTGCTTATGATGCTAATTTAGAAGCTTATAATGTATGTATTGCTGCAGGGAAAGGACTTGATCCAGATTGGAAAGGTATGTGGTTTAAAGATAATGGCATGGAGTCTATTTTTAGCTTTGGTTTTAATGATTTTGCACCTAATACTTCGGGAGTTCAAAGAAATAATTACACAGAGTATCAATCTAGATCTAGGGATCAAGGAGGTAATGGAGGTATTTCACCTACAAAAAATATAATAGATGCTTTTCCAATGGCAGATGGTACGCCTTATAATCCAAACGGAAATTTGAATCATTTTTATAGAAATAGAGACCCTCGTTTTTATCATACGTTTGCTTATAATGGTAGTATTTGGCCATATGCAGGTAATGCTAATTATAGAAATTGGACATACTATTGGTATCCACTAGCATCTAGTACAACCTTAAAAGTAGCAACCAATACATCCCAAAATGCTACAGGTATTTATTTAAGAAAATTTACAAATAATACATCAAGTAATACAAACGGTTTTAGAAATAATGGTGATGATTATATGGAAATACGTTTTGCTGAGGTGGTATTAAACCTTGCCGAATCTGCAGTAGGTGCAAATAAACTGTCAGAAGGTAAAGGCTATATTAAATCTATTAGAGCAAGAGCTGGTGTAACAAATGGTGACGGTGATTATGGTTTAGCCAGTGTATCGACCCGTGATGGACTATTCGCAGCTTGTATAAATGAAAGAAAAGTTGAGTTTGCTTATGAGAATAAGCGTTTCCATGATTTAAGAAGGTGGTTGCTTTTTAATGATGATAATAATACTTGTACAAGATTAAACCAAACACCTATTGAAGGTTCTAGAAGACAAGGTTATTATACTTTTGCTAAAAGAAATGAATCTACATTGTATATAGGTATTCCAGATCCTTTTAAAGGAGCCAGTGCGCCAGTTATTAGTAGAGAAGCAACAACTTATCCAAGCGGTATTACTAGTTATGAACAATATGTAGATTATTTGTATGATAATCATTTTGAAGTACAAGTAAGAGATGATGTCGATTCTGCTAATTTTTCCTTTAAATGGTATAACGAGTATTATTTCTTTGGAATTTATCAGCAATTATTAGAAACGGCACCCTATTTGCAACAAACACAAGGTTGGGGAGGTTCATTTAATCCACTTAACTAATTTGGAGTAATTAATATAGATTAATTATTTAAAATGAAAATACCTGTATTTGTTTTAAATACAGGTATTTTTTTTAAAACTAAAAAGTTTGCCATGTAAATGGTAATACAAATAATGAGCTTGTCTTGACTTTTTTGTTTTTTAGGAAATAGAAAAAGTCAAGATGAGTTCCATAAAAAAAAGATGATGAGAAAGAGTAATTTTATTTTATGTATGTTGTTTTTAATAGCAACTAGTACCTATGCACAATACCCACAGCTTACTGCAGAAGATAGAGCAAAAGAAGAAGCCGTTAAAGCTGAGGCTTACAAGAGCTCCGATGAAGCTTGGGAAAAAGCTAAAATAATTGTAGAGCAAGAAGAAAAACAAGGAAAACCATATCTTCCATGGGCGGGAAGACCAACCGATTTACCACAAGCAGATATACCCGCTTTTCCAGGAGCCGAAGGTGGTGGTATGTACACTTTTGGAGGCCGTGGTGGTAACGTTTATACGGTAACAAGTCTTGAAGATAGAGGCCCAGGAACACTTCGTGAAGCTTGTGAGAAAGGTGGCGCTAGAATCATTGTTTTTAATGTTGCTGGTATCATCAAACTTAAAACACCCTTAATCATCCGCGCACCTTACTTAACTATAGCTGGTCAAACAGCACCTGGCGATGGTATCTGTGTTGCTGGAGAATCTGTTTGGATTGATACGCACGATGTTATTATTCGCCATATGCGTTTTCGTAGAGGCGATACCTTTGTGGGTCGTAGGGACGACGCTATTGGTGGAAATCCTGTAGGGAATATCATGATTGACCATGTTTCTGCAACTTGGGGATTAGACGAGAATATGTCTATTTACAGACACATGTACAGTCCTGGAGCCAATTATAAAGATGAAAAGAAACCAACTGTTAATATCACCATTCAAAACAGTTTATTTGGAGAAGCTTTAGATACTTACAACCATGCTTTTGGAAGCACCTTAGGCGGTGAAAATTGTGCTTTTATTAGAAATATGTGGGCAAATAATGCTGGTAGAAATCCATCTATTGGATGGAATGGTATTTTCAATTTCGTAAATAATGTGGTATTCAACTGGAGCAATAGATCGGTAGATGGTGGCGATTACACAGCAACCTACAACATCATAAACAACTATTTTAAACCAGGACCCGTTACTTCAAAAGATGCGCCCATAGGATATAGAATATTAAAACCCGAAGCAGGAAGAAGTGATTTAGATCATATGGTTTTTGGTAGAGCTTATGTAGATGGTAATATTGTAGAGAACAATGATAAAATAACTAACGATAATTGGGCTGGTGGTGTTCAAATAGAAGGAAAAGATGGCGAATTAATGACTTTTGATGAAGCTAAATCATATTTCCCTGCCATGAAAACTAACAAGCCATTTCCGATGCCTTGGTTTAGAAATATCATGACAGCCGATAAAGCTTACGATTTTGTATTGAAAAACGTCGGTGCTACACTGCCAATTAGAGATGCTGTAGACCAAAGAATTGTTAGAACTGTTAAGACTGGAAAACCAGAATATGTTGAGGGTTTAGATCCAGACTCGTTTTACCAATTTAAACACAGACGTTTACCTGCCGATTCTTATAAAAACGGTATCATCACAGATATTGCCCAAGTAGGAGGTTACCCAGAGTACAAAGGAACACCATACTTAGATTCTGATAAAGATGGTATGCCAGATGTTTGGGAAGAAAAATATAGATTAAATCCCAATGATGCTTCCGATGCAAAAGGCGATTTAAATAAAGATGGCTATACCAATATTGAAGATTATATAAACGGGATTAATCCGAAGAAAAAAATTAATTGGAAAGACCTAAAAAACAATAAAGAAACTTTAAATGAGCCACTTTTAAAATAAGGTTCATTTAAAAAAAATAAAAATCATGTTAAGAAAAATAAGTTTAAGTATTCTGCTTTTAGCTTTTGTAAATATTCAGGCACAACAACATTTAGATCCTGAATATATAAAAGTAACAAACGAACGTGCTGCTAAAATTGTAGATGAATTGAAGTTGGAAAACCCTGAAAAAGAACAGGCAGTTACCAATATTATAGCAGAACAATACCGTAACCTAAGTAAGTTACAGGATGAAAGGGATGCTAAAATAGAAGCTTTAAAAAAAGATGATGTATCAAAAGAAAAGCAAAATTCTAAAATAGATAAATTAAAATCCAACACAGATAAATCAATTGCCAAATTACATAAGTCGTATTTAAAAAAATTATCTGCTCAATTAAGTTCAGACAAAGTTGATGAAGTTAAAGACGGTATGACTTATGGTGTGTTACCTAAAACATATGCCGCTTTTTTAGAAATGATACCGAGTTTAACCCAAGAGGAAAAAGATTATATTTATAATAACTTAAAAGAAGCAAGAGAAAAAGCCATAGATGGTGGTTCTTCAAAAGAAAAACATGCTTGGTTTGGTAAATACAAAGGAAGAATCAACAACTATTTATCAGCACGAGGGTACGATTTAGAAAAAGAAAGAGACGGTTGGTATGAGCGTATTGAGGAACGCAAAAAAGCCGAATCCAATCAATAAGTTACCGTTTAACTTTTTAAACATCATAATTTCCGAAAATGAAAACTTCAACAAATAGTATCATAAAACAAGTGTTTATTGTTCTGGTAATTTGTACAGGAGTACAATCGGCATTTGCACAATACCCAGAAATCCCAGAATCACTTCAAGCAAAAACAGATTCTGTTTTAGCTAAAGAAGACAAAAGATTGCAAGACATTTGGGAAAGTAATTATCATATCATTAAAGAAGAATCTAAGCAAGGCCGTCCTTACATTCCTTGGGCAGCGTACCCAGGCGATCTTATTAAGGCAGCCATTCCTGCTTTTCCAGGAGCTGAAGGCGGCGGTGCCTTTACACCTGGTGGTCGTGGAGGTAAAATATTTGTAGTGACCAGTTTAGAAGATAGCGGAAAAGGCACTTTTAGGGAAGCCTGTGAAGCCCTGGGCGCTAGAACTATTGTGTTTAACGTGTCTGGAATCATTCAGTTGAAAAAACCTATTAGTGTGCGTGCACCTTATATTACCATAGCTGGTCAAACTGCGCCAGGCGACGGTATTTGTATTGCCGGTGAATCGTTGTTGTTGGATACGCACGACATCATCATCCGTCACATGCGTTTTCGTAGAGGTGCTACCGATGTCACCAGAAGAGACGATGCTTTAGGCGGCAACGTCATAGGAAACGTTATCATCGATCATTGTTCGGTAAGTTGGGGCTTAGATGAAAATATTTCATTGTACAGACACCAATTTCAAGCCAACGAAAAATCAAAATTAGAAAAATTACCCGCAGTTAACGTTACCATTCAAAATACCATATCATCTGAAGGGTTGGATACCTATAACCATGCTTTTGGCAGTACTATCGGCGGTTTAAATAGTACATTTATTCGTAATTTATGGGCGAATAATATTTCTAGAAACCCTTCAATAGGCATGTATGGGAGTTTTAATTTTGTAAATAATGTGTTGTTTAATTGGTGGAACCGCTCGTTAGATGGTGGCGATTACCGTTCTATGTTTAACATCATCAATAACTATTTCAAACCAGGGCCAATAACGCCGGACGATGAACCAATTCGTTACAGAATACTAAAACCTGAATCGGGTTATATGGTACCAAAAACTTTTGGGAGGGCCTATGTTTCTGGGAATATTGTTGAAGGTGTACCAAGTGTAACAGCAAATAACTGGAATGGTGGGGTGCAAATTGAAGACCGTTCGCTTGAAGAAGCTAAAGAATACTTAGAATTAATTAAACAAGATCAACCATTTGAAATGCCGCATCTTACCATTATGGATACAGAACAGGCTTACGATTTTGTTTTAAATAATGTTGGTGCCACTTTACCTAAACGAGATGCCGTTGATACACGGGTGATTAACTATGTTAAAACAGGTGAAATTAACTACAAAGAAGGATTGGAAAATACCATTGGTAAAGAGTTTATTAAAAGACGTTTGCCTGCCGATTCTTATAAAAAAGGAATTATAACGCATCCAGATCAAGTAGGCGGTTATCCAGAATATAAAGGAAAACCTTATAAAGATTCGGATAACGATGGTATGTCTGATGCTTGGGAGAAAAAATATGGTTTAAACCCTAAAGACGCTTCCGATGCTAACAAAGATTTGAATGGTGATGGTTATACCAATATTGAAAAATATATAAATGGTATCAATCCAATTCAGAAAATAGATTGGACTAAATCTGAAAACAATACCGATACTTTGGCAAAACTGCCAAACGGTTTATTGCAATAATTTCAAAAATAGTAATTGTTAAGACTTCTTGAAGATGAATTTTATCTCTCTCAAAAACATCGTTTTTTATCAAAAAGATAAATTTATTTTATCAAGTATAGCGTTGTTTTTTGTTGTAAATAACGGATTTGCCCAAAACAGGTTTCCAGATATTGTGAAAAATAAAAATGGGGACATTGTACATGTTGCCGATAGTTTAGGGAATCAAATACCAGATTTTTCATATGCTGGGTATATGGCATCCGAAAAAGCCATTCCAAATGTTGAAGCCAAAATCTTTGTGCCAAATCAAACCGAAGATGCTACTCAAAAAATACAAGCAGCTATTGACTATGTGGGTAATTTAAAAGCCAATGCCTCAGGATTTCGTGGCGCTGTACTTTTAGATAAAGGCACATTTAAAATTAACGGGACGTTATACATTAAAAAATCGGGGGTTGTTTTAAGAGGAAGCGGAAACGCCGATAACGAAACACTACTTTTAGGCACAGGCATTAGCCGTGAAGCTTTAATTCGGGTTGTAGGCGTTGATGATAAAAAGTACAGGGATACGTTGGATTTCGAAACATCTTTTACACCGCTTGGTGCTACTAAAATTCAGATAAAAAACGCGACCCAACTAAAAGTTTCCGATGAAATAATTATAAAAAAACCTTTAACTGAAACATGGATTAAGGCATTGCAAATGCAAGACTTTGGAGGTGAAACAGGTTGGATTGGATGGAAAACCAGAGATTGGGATATATCTTGGAACCGAGTTGTTACAAACATAAACGGAAATGAAGTCACACTTAATGCACCTCTAACCATGGCGTTGGATGATGCTTACGGAAAAGCAAACATCATTTCATATACTTGGCAAGGAAGAATTGAACGGGTTGGAATAGAAAACCTAGCAATGAAATCAACTTTTGATGCTTCAAATGTAAAAGATGACATGCATCGCTGGTTTGGTATTAGTATGGAGCATGTTAAAAATGCTTGGGTACGTCAAGTCAATTTTAAGCATTTAGCAGGTTCTGCGGTCTCGTTATTAAAGACAGCGCAACAAATTACGGTTGAAGATTGTATTTCCACCGAACCTGTTTCCGAGATTGCCGCATTTCGAAGACACACATTTTACACCGAAGGACAACAAACATTGTTTCAGCGTTGCTATTCAGAAAATGGTTATCACGATTTTGCGGTGGGTGGTTTTGGTACCACAGGACCCAACGCTTTTGTGCAATGCGAATCGGTTATGCCTTTTAGTGATAGTGGCACTATTGGCAGTTGGGCAACAGGTGTGCTTTTCGATATTGTAAAAATTGATGGAGACGCTTTAAGTTATGAAAATCGTGGACAATACGGAAGAGGAGCTGGTTGGTCTGCCGCCAATAGCGTTATTTGGGAAACGTCGGCATCAAAAATAACTTGTTATAGTCCGCCAACAGCTCAAAATTGGGCGTTTGGTGTTTGGGGCGGTATCATGACAGGTAATGGTCATTGGAAAGATGTAAATAACCACATTACCCCAAGAAGCTTGTTTTACGCCCAATTAGAAAATCGATTGGAAAAGCTCCCTATGGATCCTTATGTGTTCGATATGGGCTCCGAACCATCAACAAGTCCTACTTTAGAACAAGCTGAAGAATTAACAAAAGAAGCATTAAAGCCTATCATTAGTTTACCAGAATGGATTCAACACGTATCAAAATCAAATGCAATTCCTGTTAATACGTCAAAACTAAAATCTATTAATGATTTAAAACTGAATACCATCCGCGAAACTAGTGCTGAGCGGAGTCGAAGTAGCGAAAAAAATAATAAGTCAAAAGTTGAAATAAAAAACGGTTGGCTAACCTCTAACGGAAAAATTATTGCAGGAAAACAAGCAAATGTTCAGTGGTGGCGAGGTAGCTTAAGAGCCCATGATATTAAAAATGCTTCAGCGCATGTCACTCGATTTGTGCCGGGTAGAATAGGTACTGGATTTACTGATAATTTAGAGGAGGTTGTTGATTATTTCAGTAAAAAAAACATCGTTGCTTTAGAACATAATTACGGTTTATGGTACGAACGCCGCATGGACGACCACGAGCGAACTCGTAGAATCGATGCCGATGTTTGGCCACCTTTTTACGAACAACCTTTTGCAAGAACGGGACAAGGTTTGGCTTGGGATCATTTAAGTAAATACGATTTAACAAAATACAACGATTGGTATTGGAATCGGTTGGATAGTTTCGCCAATTTAGCTGAATCTAAGGGGCAGTTGTTAATTAATCAGCAATATTTTCAGCATAATATTTTAGAAGCAGGAGCGCATTGGTCAAGTTCGCCTTGGCGTTCTGCAAATAATATAAATGATACAGGTTTTCCAGAGCCAGTGCCTTATGCTGGCGATAAACGTATTTTTATGGCAGAACAGTTTTATGATGTTTCTAATGAAAACAGAAAAAAACTGCACCAGCAATTCATAAGAAAATCTCTAGAGAATTTTCATGATAATAGTAATGTCATTCAGCTTACCAGTGCCGAATATACAGGACCACTTCATTTTATGCAATTTTGGTTGGATGAGGTTGCAAAATGGAGAGATGAAACTTCAGGTAAGGGTATTATTGGTTTAAGCGCCACCAAAGATGTGCAAGATGCCATATTAGATGATGCTAAATATTCAAAAACAGTCGATTTAATTGATATTCGCTATTGGCATTACCGCGAAGACGGGACTGCTTATGCGCCCGAAGGCGGTAAAAACTTAGCGCCAAGACAACATGCCCGTAAAATGAAAACCGGTAAAGAAACCGAAGAACAAGTGTATAGAGCTGTTAGGGAATACCGCTCTAAATATCCTCAAAAAGTGGTGTTATATTCAACGAACGCATCACCAAGGTTTGGATGGCCTATTTTAATGGCAGGAGGTTCATTGGCAAATATTCCTAATATAGAAATCTCTGGTTTTTACAAAGCTCTATCTGAAATGAAAGTGGATGAAAATCAAAATGTCAATAGCAATTTTTGGACTTTAGAAAACAAGGGGGAATCATATCTTTTTTATCTGAAAAATACAAAAACGATAACGTTGGATTTATCTAATTTTCAAGGAACTTATGAAGTGTTTTGGATTGATTTATCTAGTGGTGATGTTATTTCAAAAACAATGATTAAAGGAAACACAATACAAACATTGTTAGCTCCATCAGTGCAAGCAAAAGCAGTCTTTATAAAAAAGAAATAAGTTTTCTGTCACCCAATTGGCATTATACACACTTATATATAAGTATACATTTAAAAAAAAACAGTTAATAAATAATCACCAACTAATGACTAAAAAGATAAAACCCTTTAAAATTTTTATAGCGGCTAGTTTAGTGGCGTTAATAGTTTCTTGTAAAGAAACCAAAAAAGAACAGGTAGAAATTCAGCCAGAAACAGTAGGTATACAGCAATTACAAGTTTCTGCTAACGGACATTACTTTCAAACAGAAGATGGAAAACCATTTTTTTGGCTGGGAGATACGGGTTGGTTGGCTTTTAATAAGTTAAATAGAGATGAAATTGATGCCTATTTTGAAGACAGGAAACAAAAAGGTTATAATGTTATTCAAATTATGACGATGCATTCTTTGGAAGTTGCCAATGTTTATGGTGATTCGGCAGTGGTAAACAAAGATTTGTCTAAGCCTTTAGTAATCGAAGGCGCCGATTTTAATGATGCTGAAGCTTACGATTTCTGGGATCATGTAGATTACGCTTTAGATGTTGCCGAAGAAAAAGGATTGTACTTAGGTATGGTACCTATTTGGGGGTCGCCAATTAGCGAGGGTAAAGTAACTTTAGAGCAGGCTAAAACCTATGCAATTTTTTTAGCCGAACGTTATAAAGACAGAAAAAATATCGTTTGGTTAAATGGAGGCGATACTTTTGGAAATGAAAATACCGAAACATGGAATGCCATTGGTGAAATTTTGCATGCTGAAAATCCTGAACGATTAATAACTTTCCATCCGCGTGGACGCACCGATTCTTCCGATGATTTTCATAATGAAAATTGGTTAGATTTTAACATGTTTCAATCAGGCCACCGTCGTTATGATCAAGATGATACCGAACGCGCTTATGGACAAGACAATTACAAATTTGTTCAAGTCGATTTCAATCTAAAACCCACAAAACCAACGTTAGATGGCGAACCATCGTACGAAGGTATCCCCCAAGGTTTGCACGATACCTTGCAACCTTTATGGAACGATAACGATTTACGCCGTTACGCCTATTGGTCTGTTTTTGCAGGTGGAGCGGGTTTTACCTATGGTAATAATCACGTCATGCAAATGCACGAAAACCATACAAAGCCAGAAGCCTACGGAAGCAAAACATATTGGTTAGAGGCATTAAATGATCCTGGTGCTAAACAAATGGTCTATGTGAAAGACTTAATGTTGAAATACGATTATTTTAATCGCATTCCAGATGCAAGTTTAGTCGCTAATCAAGGTGAAAAATACGATTATATAGCAGCAACCAGAGGTGAAGACTATGCACTGTTTTACACTTATAACGGAAAAACCATATCTGTAAATATGGGTAAAATTAAAGGAAATGACGTTGAAGCTTCGTGGTACAATCCTAAAAATGGTGAAATTACCAAAATAGGAACTTTTAAAAATGAAGGTGTTCAGGATTTTGATCCATCAGGAGAACAAGTTGATGGAAACGATTGGGTGCTAATTTTAACTTCAAAATAAATAGAATTTAGATAATGAAAAAGCTGTTTTTAGTTATTTGTATAAGTGTTTTAACTGCGTTTGTTTCTGTAAGTTCGGCAGCAAATGGGTGGTTGAATATTTTAAAAGAAGGTGGAAATAATAAAGGCGTTCTGTGTACTGAAGCCATTCAAAAAGCCATTGATAAAGCCGAAAAAAATGGCGGAGGCACTATTTATTTTCCTGCGGGCCACTATTTAACAGGTGCCTTAAGACTTAAAAACAACATAACATTGCATTTGGATGCGGGTTCGGTTTTGAAGTTTTCAACCAATTTTGACCATTATTTACCTTTTGTGCAATTGCGTTGGGAAGGTACGGTTATGAAAAGTTTTTCGCCATTACTGTATGCCAAAGATGTTGAAAATGTTACCATAACAGGTCGTGGAACTATCGACGGACAAGGGGAAGCGTGGTGGAAGGAAATTTGGCGTATTGAATCTTCTAAAGAGAAATTGGAACTTACCAAGTATCAAAAAATGACGCAAGAAGCCAATGCCGATTTAGAAACAGCTCCTTATTATGCTAGAACCAGAAGTTATTTGTTTCATCGCCCGCCATTATTTCAAGCATTTAATTGTAAAAACGTTAGAATAGAAGGTGTCACTATTCAAAACTCACCGTTTTGGACTATTAATCCTGCGTTTTGCGATAATGTCACTATTGATGGCGTTACCATATTTAATCCGTATTCACCAAATACGGATGGTATCAATCCAACCTCATGTAAAAATGTGCACATTTCGAACTGCCATATTAGTGTGGGTGATGATTGTATTACCATAAAATCAGGTCGTGATGCCGATGGTAGAAAATGGGCAACACCTACCGAAAATGTAACCATTACCAATTGTACCATGTTAAGTGGTCATGGTGGCGTCGTTATAGGCAGCGAGATGTCTGGAGGTATCAAAAAAATCACTATTGCCAATTGCGTGTTCGACGGTACCGATAGAGGCATCCGATTAAAAGCAGCTCGTGGTAGAGGTGGTGTGGTTGAAGAGATTCGTGTGTCTAATATTGTGATGAATAACATCAAACAGGAAGCCTTTATGCTGAACCTGTTTTACGATAAAAACACTGTTGAAGAGCCTGTTTCGGAAAGAACACCTATTTTTAGAAATATTCATATCAGCAATGTTACAGGAACTAATGTAAATACGGCGGGGCGTGTTATAGGAATTCCAGAAATGCCAGTCCATAATTTATCATTTTCAAACATAAATATGGATGCTAAAGAAGGGTTCTCAATTCACACGGCTACCGATGTGGAGTTTCACGATGTAAAAGTAAACACAACGCTTGGGGCTTCTTTCAAAATTGAGAATGTCAAAAACATCATTTTAGATAATGTTTCGACCCAAACACCTATAAAAGATACACCCATCATAAAATTAGATAACGTTTCGAATGCCATGATAAATAACAATTTCCCTATGTATAAAACCCAAGTGTTTTTGGAGGCAAATGGTACAGAAACACAAGCTATTTATTTAAAGAATAACGTTTTTGAAAACGTAGAAACGGTATTGAAAAAAGGGAATGATTTGAAATACCCGATTAATATAGAATAAAAAACATTCGGGTTATGAGTTATGAGTTAGGAGTTATGAGTTATGAGTTATGAGTTATGAGTTGTGAGTTATGAGTTATGAGTTGTGAGTGATGAGTTGTAAGTTGTGGGTGATGAATCTTTGAAACTTTGAGTCTTTGGAACTTTGAGTCTTTTCAACTTTAATATAAACATATGAAAAAAATACTGGTATTAATTCTTTTGGTTAGTTTGTTTAATTGTGCTTCAATAAAAGAGGTTTACCTTTTTACGTCTTTTAGAGAGCCAGCAACCGAAGGGTTGTATTTGGCATATAGCGAAGACGGTTATCATTGGGAGGATTTAAAAGGGCCTTATTTAAAACCAGAAACAGGCGCTAGTAAAATTATGCGCGATCCATCCATTGTAAAAGGAAAAGACAAGACTTACCACATGGTTTGGACAACCGATTGGAAAGGTGGTAATGGTTTTGGCTATGCCAGTTCAAAAGATTTGATAAACTGGAGCGAACAGCAATACATTCCAGTTATGGCACATGAACCCGATGTGGTTAATGTTTGGGCACCCGAAATCTTTTATGATGAAGATGAAGACCGATACATCATTATTTGGGCATCAACAATCCCATTTCGTTTTGAAAAAGGTATTGAGGATGAAAACAACAACCACCGCATGTATTATGTAACGACGAAAGATTTTAAAACCTTTTCAGATACTAAATTATTTTTAGACCCAGGATTTAGCGTGATTGATTGTGTGATTGTAAAGCGCGGAAAAGATGATTATGCTTTAATTATAAAAGACAATACAAGACCAAATAGAAATCTAAAAGTAGCCTTTGGGAAGTCGCCTTTAGGACCTTTTGAAAATATTTCAGAGCCATACACGGGGTTTTTATCCGAAGGCCCCACCGTGTTACAGCAGGATGGGAAATACATGATTTATTACGATAATTACGGAGAGAAAAATTATAAAGCCGTACGGACTCAAGACTTTAAAACATTTGAGGATCTATCTGCCAAAATAAAACTCCCAGAAGGGCATAAGCATGGTACCATTACGACCATTTCAAAACGTATTTTAAAAGGTTTAATAGAGAAAAGTAAAGAGAAATGATTAGAGTATTAAAAAAAATAAAACGCCATACAATTAGTACGACACAGGTGTTATTTGCTTTTGGAACTTTGGTTTTACAGGCGCAGCAAGACACTATAAGATATATTGGAAAAACGGTATCAAATATCGATTACCACCATGGGCAATTAAGTCCAGCTGTTGGTGTGCATGCTACACAAATAATGCGCGCCAGTCGGGAGCATCCTGAAAAATCGGATGGTTTTGGATGGACCTACAACCATGCACCTAATATTGCTTATTGGAACCATACCTTTTTTGTGCAATATTTAAGCGACCCAGTGGGCGAGCATATTCCGCCAAGTCAATCGTTTTTACAAACATCAAAAGATGGCGAAAACTGGAGTTTCCCAAAAGTAGTATTTCCTATGTATCATATTCCAGATGGTTATGTTAAGGAAGGCGTAGACGCCGTTGCAAAAAACTTAAAAGCAGTTATGCACCAGCGTATGGGCTTTTTTACATCATCAGACAATAGATTTTTCACATTAGCCTATTATGGCATTGTCATGGAACCACACGACGACCCGAATGATGGAAAAGGTATTGGTCGGGTAATTCGAGAAATCTATAAAGACGGCAGTTTTGGTCCTATTTACTTTATTCGTTATAATAAATCGTGGGATGCTTCAAAATCAGCCTATCCATTTTATACTAAAAGCAAAGATAAAGGCTTTAAAAAAGCATGTGAAGAATTAATGGCAACTCCATTAATGATGCAGCAATGGGTAGAAGAAGCCGATAGAGACGATCCATTAATTCCGCTTAAAAAAGAATACAAAGCCTTTAGTTATTACCATATTCCAGACGGTCGTGTTGTTGGTTTATGGAAACATGCCTTAACGTCTATGAGTACCGATAACGGTAAAACATGGCAATATGATGCTTTAAGAGCACCAGGTTTTGTAAATAGCAATGCCAAAATTTGGGGACAAAAAACATCCGATGATCGTTATGCTACGGTTTATAATCCTTCGGAGTTTCGTTGGCCATTGGCTGTCTCTACCAGTAATGATGGATTGAATTATACCGATTTACTATTGGTTCATGGCGAAATATCCCGGTTACGTTATGGAGGTGCTTATAAATCGCACGGGCCACAATATGTGCGTGGTATCGTAGAAGGTAACGGCACACCGTCTGATGGAAACATGTGGTTAACTTACAGTATGAACAAAGAAGATATTTGGGTTGCTTCGGTACCTGTACCTGTTACGAGTGTTGTAAATGATGATGTTAACGATGTTTTCAATATACTTCCAAATGGCGAAGAATTAAAGCTTTGGAATACGTATGATCTCTCATGGGGGTCGGCAAAAATAGAGAAAAAGGATAATGAAAAATGGTTAACACTTCGCGATCAAGATCCTTTCGATTATCCTCGTGTAGAGCGTGTTATTCCGTTTGCTGAAAAAATGCAAGCTAGTTTTACCGTAAAACCAGAGCAAAATGATCATGGTATGATGGAAGTGGAGTTTCAAAATAAACAAGGATTACCTTCGGTTAGATTTATTTTCGATTCCGATGGTTATCTGAAACACAAAGCGGGCTATCGCCTAAGAAATATCATGCCTTACGAAGCTGGTAAAGAATATACTATAAATATATCCTTAGATGCCGCCGCACGTTCATATACGTTTAGCGTTAATGGCGATAAGGAAACTAGAGGTATATTTTTTATGCCTACCGATGGCATCTCGCGTGTCATGTTCCGTACAGGTGAACAACGTTACTATCCAAACCCAGATACTCCCGTAGATACCCCAAATTATGATGATGTGCCTTTTACGGGCGCAAGCATTCCTGAGGCTGTATTTAATATAAAATCATTAATTACAAAAAAGCTGTAGTTTGAAACTTTTAAGAAGCATATTGTTTTTTGTTTTTATTCCACTAGGATGTATTTCCAACGGACAAACATCGGTGGCGCATTTAACCTGCGACATGGCAGTAAATCCATTGGCTGTTATAAACAAACAACCAAGATTGGGTTGGCAATTGCTGTCTGAAAAATTACATGTTTCTCAAAAGGCATATCAAATTTTGGTGGCTTCATCAAAAGAAAAATTACAAAATAATGAAGCGGATGTTTGGGATAGCGGAAAAGTGCTATCAAACCAAAGCCAGCTAATTAATTATATAGGTCGCTCATTAAAAAATGAAACCAAATATTTCTGGAAAGTGAAAATTTGGGATGAAGCTAATCAAGAATCAAGTTTTAGTGAACCCGCTTTTTTCAGAATGGCGCCTTCAACTTCAGAATTAAATCCAACTTGGATTGGTGCCATTACAAAAGCCGATAGCTATTTGCCAGAAGGTAGACATTACCACACGGCAACGTTCAAAAGGGCAAAAAAAGATTCCATTATCAATGCCTCCGATGCGTTGTCCCGCAGAAGCATTATGCTCCGTAAACCATTTTCAATTTCAAAAAAAATTAAAGAAGCGGTTGTTTATGTTTCAGGTTTAGGTCATTATGAATTGTCATTAAACGGCACAAAAATTGGGAATAGCGAGTTTGCGCCTTTATGGACAGATTATGATAAATCGGTAAATTATAATGTTTACGAATTGTCTGAAAATCAATTTCAGCAAGGTGAAAATGTTTTAGGTGTTTTGTTGGGGAACGGGATGTATAATATGTTGGCGGAACGTTATTCTAAATTTTTTGTGAGTTTTGGACCTCCGACCTTGTTTCTTAAAATGAAAGTGAGCTATGATGATGGTTCAGAAGCTGTTATAAATTCAGATGAAAGTTGGAAATATTCTAAAAGCCCCATTACCTTCAATAGTTTGTTTGGAGGTGAAGATTATGATGCCACTTTAGAGCAAAAAGGATGGGATACTTCCAATTTTAATGATGGGCAATGGAAAAAAATCGTGTTGCAAGAAGCCCCAAAAGGACCTTTGAAAGCGCAACAAGCACCACCAATTACGATTCAAAAAACGTATTCAGTAAAAGAAGTTAAAGAACCGATGGATGGGACTTATGTATTTAATATGGCGCAAAATTTATCGGGGTTTCCAACTATAAAAGTTAAAGGCGCAAAAGGACAAAAAGTAAGGCTTTGGGTTGGTGAAGGCTTAAAGGAAGATGGTACGATTAGTCAAGGACGCTCTGGTAAACCGTATTATTTTCAATACACGTTGAAAGGTGAAGGTGTTGAAGAGTGGCAACCAAAGTTTAGTTATTATGGTTACCAATACATTCAAGTTGATAGTATTAATTATAAAGAAACGAAAGACAGTAAGCTACCAACGCTATTAGAGATTAGTTCAAATTTTATCTATAATGATGCAGGTGAAGCTGGTACCTTTGAATGTTCTAACGATATTTTCAACAAAGCCCACGAACTGATTAACAATGCCATAAAAAGTAACTTTCAAGCGGTGTTGACCGATTGTCCGCATCGTGAAAAATTAGGTTGGTTGGAAGAAGCGCATTTGAATGGGCCTGGGTTGATCTATAATTATAATTTGCAAACCTACATCCCAAGCATCATGGAAAATATTAAGGATGCACAACGGGAAAACGGCATGATTCCTACGATAGCTCCAGAATATGTGGTGTTTGGTGGCGATTTTACCGATTCTCCGGAATGGGGCGTAACGGGCATTATTTTACCTTGGATGTATTATGAGTATTATGGTGATGATGCTTTAATTAGAAACTATTATCAAGTCATGAAACGCTATATCGATTACTTAACATCTAAATCCGAAAACTATATATTGTCTTACGGATTGGGTGATTGGTACGATTATGGCGAACATGCTGCAGGGTACTCAAAAAACAGCCCTATTGCACTATCGGCAACCAGTCATTATTACTATGCCGCACATTTGTTTGCGAAAGCAGCAAGATATTTAAATAAAACCGAAGACATTGCTAAATACGAAACCTTAGCATCAAACATTAAAACGGCATATAATAAGGAATTTTTCAATAAAGAAACCAAACAATACGGTACAGCAAGTCAGTTTAGCAACGCAGTTTCTGTATTTATGGATATTGTAGAGCCCCAATATAAAGAAGACGTGATGGCTAATTTACTAGCCGATATAAAAAATAGAGGCTACCGACTAACAACCGGCGATGTTGGTAACCGCTATTTGTTTCAAGCTTTGGCAAGAAACAATGAAAATGAGGTCATGTATAAAATGAATAACCATTACGATACACCGGGTTACGGATTTCAGATACAATTCGGATTGACCACCTTAACAGAACAATGGGATCCAAGAAAAGGAAATTCGTGGAACCATTTTATGATGGGCCAAATTGAAGAATGGTTTTACCGAAGTTTAGCAGGAATCGTTCCTGATGAAACAAATCCGGGTTTCAAACATTTTTTCATTCAGCCAGAACTAGTAGGCGATATGACTTTTGTAAAAGCGAGCTATCAATCGGTTTACGGTAAAATTGTGTCAGTATGGGAAAAGAAAAATGATACATTGATTTTAAATATTGAAATTCCTGCGAATACAACGGCTACTGTGAAATTACCAGTTTCCAAGAAAAGTAATATTTTGGTGAATGGTAAAAATTTTAAAAAAGTGAAGGTAAATGAAGCTGAAGGAAAATCATCTTTAAAACTAGGTTCGGGTGTTTATAAAATAGCATGTTCATTATGATTACTAACAGACATACCGGGAAAATTCAAGTAAAACTAATAGTCCTATTGGTTCTGTTTTCTATGCTGAAACTATCTGCACAAACCTCAGATACTAATTTTAGAAAACCAGTTATTGAAACCATTAAAAAGATAGCCTCTATTTTTAAAGTAACTATAAATTACAACGAAAAACTATTACAAGATAAAACCTTAGAATACGCCGATTGGAAAATAGACCCCAATAATTTAGAAGTGTCTTTAGCCAATATTCTGGCACCTTTCCATTTAACAACCTTTAAACAAGCAGATGGAACTTATGAAATTAGGGCGTTTCAACACCATAGAGTGTCTATTCCCAAAAGCGAAGAACGTTTAGCTTTTTTATCTGGATTATATGACGACAAGGAAACTTGGGAGACTAGAAAAGAAGCATTAAAACAGTGTATGTTGTCTGCTTTCGGAATTGATAAAGCACCCAAAATGCCAAATTCAAAACCTATTTTAACAAAAAAGCGAAAATATAAAGGCTATACGGTTGAAAATATAGCTTTGGAAATTCTTCCAGGGGTGTATACAACAGGGTCTATTTATAAACCATATCCTTTAAATAAAAAAGCAGCTATTGTTGTGACGCCTAACGGACATTTTGGTGACGGACGTTATCGTAAAGACGAACAAATACGATGTGCTATGTTGGCAAAAATGGGTGCTATGGTCGTAAACTTCGATTTGTTTGCTTGGGGTGAATCGCAGCTTCAATTCCCATCAACAACACATCGCAACAGCATCGCTTCAACTATACAAGTATTAAGCGGCATGCGTTTATTAGATCATATGTTAACCCTAAAACATGCCGATGCATCGCGAGTGGGTGTTACTGGTGGTTCGGGCGGTGGTTCGCATACTATGTTTTTAGCGGCCTTGGATGATCGGGTTACGGTTTCGGTACCAGTAGTCATGGTGTCGGCGAATCATTCCGGTGGTTGCCCTTGCGAAAGTGGTCGTGGTATTCATTTATGTGGTAATGGCACCAACAATGCCGAAGTAGCCGCTATGACAGCGCCAAAACCACAACTCATCATTTCAGATGGTAAAGATTGGACGCAGTTTGTGCCCCAATTAGAATTTCCTTTTATTCAAAAAACTTACGGCTTTTATGGCAAAAAGGATTTAGTTGAAAACGCTCATTTTGCTGAAGAAGGTCACGATTACGGCACATCAAAACGAATGGCAATGTATCCGTTTATGGCAAAACATTTAGGTTTAAATTTAGAAAAAGTTAAAGACAAAACTGGGATGATTGACGAATCAACCTGCATTATAGAACCCTACGAAACCCTATTTGTTTTCGGGAATAAAGAAGAAAATTTACCTGCAAATGCTTTAAAAAGTATCGATAAATTATATGAATTGTTTGGAGAAGAAAATCTTAAAGAATATGAAAAATAAAATACATATTGTTTTTGGGAATTATGCTAAGTCAAAGTTATTGAGTTGTAGTGAACTTAATATACCTATAGAAAACATCATTGATTTAAATGATGATCTTAGAGTCGGTCCAATATATAATTTAAATACTCAAAAAGGAAGAATAATAAGAGATGAGTGGTTTTTTTCCAATATAGCTTGTGCTTCAGTAGATCCCTCAAGAAGTCAGGATATTAAAAAAATTGAAAATATAAAGGATATTGTTTTCAACAAAGAGCTATATATATGGTCTGGGAGTACAGCTTTAGAGATATTGTCAATCGCTAGACTTTTGTTCGAGTTAAAAGATTTTAATCTTAATATATGTACAGCTGATTTCTCGAAGATTAAATTAGAACGAAAGGACGGAACGTTTTATGTCCCATATACTATTAATATTGCTTTACCAGAGCATGTACCTTTAATTGCAAGTCATTTTAAACCTTTATCAGTGCAAAAACGTAATGAATTAATTCATTTATGGGAACATGTAGTTGAAGAAGGCGAATTAATGAGAGTTTTAGAGGATAATGTTAAGATAGAGTCTGTTAAAGAAAATTATTTTGATCATATACTAAAAGCATATTGTAAAGAAGAATTTGAAAAGGCAGGTCGAGTAATAGGAAAAACTTTAGTTGCAATTAACTTTAATGCCGATGATTCTACTTTGAATTGGCGTTTAAAACAGTTAGTAAAATCAAAAGAACTGGAATCTGAAGGAATGCTAAAGGATATTAGAGATTATCAAGTAAAACTTAAAACCACAAATAAGAATCCTTCTCTAATTAGGAGAATATCTCAATAAAAATGATGAAGTTAAAAAATAACATAACTATTTTATTTTACAGCCTAATATTGCTTATTGGAATACAAAGTATTTCAGCACAATCAAATACCAATTTAAAACTTTGGTATGACGAACCAGCAGAAATATGGAACGAAGCACTACCGTTAGGAAATGGGCGCTTAGGTGCTATGGTTTTTGGCGACCCAGCGGTAGAACGTTTGCAATTAAATGAAGAAACCATTTGGGCTGGTTCACCAAATAGCAATGCCCATGATAAAGCATTAAAAGCATTACCTAAAGTACGTCAGCTTATTTTTGACGGCAAGTATAAAGAAGCCCAAAATTTAGCAACTTCTGATATTCGTTCACAAACCAATAATGGTATGCCGTATCAAACTTTTGGAAGTGTCTATGTGTCATTTCCAGGGCATCAAAATTATACCAATTATTACCGTGATTTAGATATTGAAAATGCGACGGCAAAAGTGCAATATACGGTTGATGGTGTGACATACACGCGTGAAATCTTAACAGCTTTTGAAGATCAAGTGATTGCCGTAAAATTAACCGCAAGTCAACCAGCAAGCATTACCTGTAATGTATTTATGAATAGCCCATTTGATAAAACGCTCACAACGACTGAAGACCATCAAGTGACATTATCTGGAGTAACAAGTACGGTTGAAGGTCAGAAAGGGCGTGTGAAGTTTCAAGGACGAATGGCTCCAAAACACGAAGGAGGTACTGTTTCCGTTAAAAATGGCATTATCAGTTTTAATAAAGTTGATGAAGCTATTATTTACATTTCCATAGCCACAAATTTTAAAAATTATAAAGATATATCTGAAGATGAATCTGCAAAAAGCAAATCATTTTTAGATAAAGCAATCACAAAAGATTTTGAAACGATCAAAAAAACGCATGTCAATTATTATCAGAAATTCTTCAATCGTGTATCTTTAGATTTAGGAACCACCGAAGCAGCGAAAGAAACCACCGATGTGCGTATTAAAAAATTTGATAGTCAGTTCGACCCAGAATTAGCGTCTTTATATTTTCAATTTGGACGTTATTTACTCATTTCTTGTTCGCAACCTGGTGGGCAACCAGCAAACCTGCAAGGTATTTGGAACGATATGTTATTTCCGCCATGGGAAAGTAAATATACCATGAACATCAATGCCGAAATGAATTATTGGCCAGCTGAATTGACCAATCTTTCCGAAATGCACGAGCCTTTTATTCAAATGGCAAAAGAGGTTGCCGAAACAGGAAAAGAAACAGCAAAAATAATGTATAATGCCAAAGGTTGGGTATTACACCACAACACTGATATCTGGCGCATTACAGGCCCTATAGATATGGCAGCATCGGGCATGTGGCCAACAGGCGGTGCTTGGGTGTGTCAAGATTTATGGGAGCGTTACTTATACACGGGCGATGTTAATTACTTAAAGGACATTTTCCCAATCATGAAAGGAGCTGCCACATTCTTTTTAGATTTTATGATTAAAGATCCTAATTCAGGATATTTAGTGGTAGTGCCATCAAATTCACCCGAAAACACACACGCAGGCGAAGATGGAACATCCACTATTGCGGCGGGAACCACTATGGACAACCAATTGGTTTTCGATTTGTTCACCAATGTTATTAAGGCCACTAAGATATTATCTGAAGACGCCTCTTTTGCTAAACAATTAAACGAGGCTTTATCAAAAATGGCTCCGATGCACATTGGTAAACATGGGCAGTTGCAAGAATGGTTGATAGATTGGGACGACCCTGAAGATAAGCACAGACACGTATCACATTTATACGGTTTGTTCCCAAGCAACCAAATTTCACCATTTAAAACACCTGAGTTGTTTGAAGCGGCTAAAACCTCATTAAAATTTAGAGGAGACGAATCTACTGGATGGTCCATGGGTTGGAAAGTGAATTTATGGGCTAGATTGCTTGATGGCGACCATGCATACAAACTTTTGCAGGACCAGTTGCATTTGGTGACTGCCGACCAACGCAAAGGTGGTGGAACGTATCCGAACATGCTCGATGCGCACCAACCGTTTCAAATAGATGGAAATTTTGGCTGTACCGCAGGAATTGCCGAAATGTTGATGCAAAGTCACGAAGGCGCTATTCATTTATTACCAGCATTGCCTTCAGTTTGGAAATCAGGTAGCATAAAAGGATTAAAAGCTAGAGGAGGCTATGAAGTTGACATAACATGGAAAAACAATAAAGTGTCTGTTTTAAAAATTCAACCAAGCTTAGATGGTAATTGTAGGTTAAGAAGTGAAACGCCATTGAAAGGCAACGGACTTAAAAAAGCAAAAGGCAATAATCCAAATCCATTGTTTTTTAATGTGGAAGTTAAAGCACCAATTATTTCAGAAGAAGCTAAAATTGAAAAGCTTGAATTGCCAAAATATTATGAGTACGATGTAGCGATGAAAGCAGGAAAAACATATGTTTTCTATGCTAAATAAATTAACAGAGAATATTAAAATGAACTTTAAAATCAATCATATAAAAATAGTATTAGTCCTTTTTGCTGCTGTTATTACCAGCTGTAAATCGAATTTGGAAGCTCAAAAATCGCAACGTGTTTTAAAGGTTGAAGATTACAAACATTATGTAGATTATTTCAACACGATGGAAGATGAAAACATAGCCAAAGCGATCCCCAACGATAGTGCTTGGTCGTGGATGAAAACTAATATTCCGTTGTTTGAATGTCCGCAACAAAATTTTGAGGAAATGTATTATTTCCGTTGGTGGAGTTTGCGAAAACACATCACGAATACGCCTCAAGGGTATGCCATTACCGAGTTTTTAGTAGAGCGTTCTTATGCCGATAAATACAATTTAATTGCTTGCGCATTGGGGCATCATATTTATGAATTTAGATGGGTACACAACCCCGAATATATTGAGCAAAATGTGCATTTATGGTATCGTGGCAATGAAGGTACTCGCATGAAAAAATTAATGAATTTTAGTAGCTGGACAGCTCATGCACTTTACAATCGCTATTTGGTGAATAAAGATGAGGCGTTTTTATTGGATATGTACCCCGATTTAGTATCTGAATACGCCCAATGGGAAACCGACAGAGGCAGAGCCGATGGTTTGTTTTGGCAAATTGATGTAAAAGACGGTATGGAAGAATCGTTAAGTGGTGGACGCCATGTACAAAATGTTCGCCCTACCATTAATAGTTACATGTATGGTAATGCCAACGCTTTATCAACCATTTCTAAAATGAAAGGCGATACCAAAAACGAACACTATTTTGCTGGTAAAGCTTCAGAAATTAAAAAATTAGTTGAAACACGCTTATGGAATTCAAACGATACATTTTTTGAAACTCTAACTGAAAAAGATACATCATCAAATGTACGTGAAGCCATCGGATTTATTCCGTGGTATTTTAATCTTCCAGAAAAAAATAAAGGTTTTGAAAAAGCTTGGGAGCAAGTAAAAGACGAACAAGGTTTTTCAGCGCCATTCGGATTAACAACTGCCGAACGTAGAAGTCCGCGTTTTAGAAGTCACGGTACAGGAACCTGTGAATGGGATGGTGCTGTTTGGCCTTTTGCCACCTCACAAACTTTAACGGCCATGGCTAATGTGCTGAATAATTACAATCAGGATAGTGTGTCAGAAGCCGATTATTTTAAACAAATGAATTTGTACGTGGAGTCACAATATTATAGAGGTCGTCCATATATCGGTGAGTATCTTGACGAAACCACAGGCTATTGGTTGATGGGTGATAGAGAGCGCAGTCGTTATTATAACCACTCAACATTCAACGATTTGATAATAACAGGTTTGGTAGGTTTACGCCCAAGAGTCGATGATAAAATTGAAGTCAATCCGTTAATTCCACAAGATAAATGGGATTGGTTTTGCTTGGATAATGTGTTATACCATGGCGATATTTTAACCATTCTATGGGACAAAACAGGTGAAAAATATAATAAAGGAAAAGGCTTTAGAATTTTTAGAAATGGAAAGGAAATAGCATCTTCTTTGACCTTGGAAAAATTAGTGTCTGAATAAAGATTGGCGAGAAACGAGAAAATAGACAAGAGACAAGATACAAAGAGATAGACTATTTAAACAAGAAGAAGCTTTGGAACTCAGGAACTTTGCAACTCTGAAACTTAAAAAACAAATGAAAAGAATAATTTTATTTTTGGTAGTATTGGTGTTTTCGTTTTCTGGAATGGCTCAAAGCAGCGTTTCAGTAGATGGGCTTCAATGTGAAATGCTCACAAATCCGTTAGGGATAGATGTTATTCAACCCAGATTAAGTTGGCAATTTCAAACTAACAATACCCAGGTAGAACAAACGGCATATCATATTTTAGTGGCGTCTTCACCAGAAAGATTAGCTTCAAATAATGCCGATTTATGGGATTCCGGTAAAGTGGAAAGCAGCCAATCGATTAACATTCTTTACTCAGGAAAAACGTTGGATAGTAAAGACGAAGCGTTTTGGAAAGTGAAAGTTTGGACTAATAAAGGCGAAACCGAGTGGAGTAAAACAGCACATTGGAGCATGGGTATATTAACCTATGCCGAATGGAAATCTACACGATGGATTGGTTATAACCAGTTGTTTCCGGGTGATAGCATTGGTCAGTTTTCAAAATTATCAGCTAGATACATTAGAAAACAAATAGACCTAAAAAAGAAGGTGAAAAAAGCCAAAGTTTACATCATGGGTATGGGCTTATATGAGTTTTATATTAATGGTAAAAAAATTGGTGACCAAGTATTAGCACCCGTTCCAACCGATTATACTCAAAATGTAAAATACAATGTTTTTGATGTCACCTCACAACTTAAACAAGGTGAAAATGTCCTGGGAACTATTTTGGGTAATGGCCGTTTTTTTGCCATGCGGCAAGAATATAAACCCTATAAAATTAAAAGTTTTGGTTTCCCGAAAATGGCATTACAATTAAATGTTGAATATGAAGATGGTAGCAAAGAAACCATTAAAACAGACGAGTCTTGGAAGTTCACGCCACACGGTCCTATCCGCGCTAACAACGAATATGATGGTGAAATCTACGATGCCCGTAAAGAGATGCCTCATTGGAACGACGTTGGTTTTGATGATAGTAATTGGTTAAACCTCATGTGGGTTCAAGAACCAGGTGGTTTTTATGAAGCACAAATGACACCCAACATGAAGATAATGGATGTTGTGAACCCCATTTCCATAACATCAACCAAAAAAGGCACTTATATTTTAGATATGGGTCAGAATATGGTAGGCTGGTTACAAATAAAAGTAAAAGGAAACCGAGGCGATGAGATCACCATGAAATTTGCAGAGTCCTTAAAAGACGATGGCTCATTATATACCGCGAACTTGCGTGACGCCCGAGTAACCGACACGTATATTTTAAAAGGCGAAGGCGAAGAAATTTGGGAACCTAAATTTGTATATCATGGGTTCCGATTTGTAGAAATTTCAGGTTACAAATATAAACCAGCATTAAACGATTTTGTTGGAAAAGTAGTTTATGATGATATAGCCACTATTGGAACGTTTGAATGTTCCAACGAGACCATGAATCAAATATTTAAAAATGCGTTTTGGGGCATTCGCGGAAATTATAAAGGCATGCCCATTGATTGTCCGCAGCGTAACGAACGCCAGCCTTGGTTAGGCGATCGTACCACAGGAGCCTATGGCGAAAGTTTCTTGTTCGATAACCAAACACTGTATGCGAAATGGTTGGATGATATCAAATATTCGCAAACCTTAGATGGAGGCATCCCCGATGTCGCTCCCGCTTTTTGGCGTTATTATGGCGATGGCGTGACTTGGCAAGGTGCTTATATAAAAGTTGCCGATATGTTGTATCAACAATTTGGTGATGAAGAAAGTATTAAAAACCATTATCCATACATGAAAAAATGGATGGATTATATGGAGCAAAATTATTTGAAGAATGATTTAATGACTAAAGATAAATACGGTGATTGGTGTGTGCCACCAGAATCTTTAGAAATCATTCGCTCGCAAGACCCTACACGTTTAACCGATGGTGAAGTCTTGTCTAGTGCGTTTTATTATCATTTGCTTCAGATCATGAAAAAGTTTGCTGTTATTTCTGAAGCAAATCAATCAGATGTTGTTCATTATAACGATTTATCCCAACGAATTAAACAAGCATTCAATACCAAATATTTCAACAGAGACACCTATAGTTATGCAAATAATACCGTAACGGCTAATGTATTGCCTTTAGCTTTTGGTATGGTGCCAGATGATTTACAGGATAAGATATTTCAAAATATGGTCCATCAGGTAGAGGTAGTTAAAAACGGCCATGTAAGCACTGGCGTTGTAGGCATACAGTTTTTAATGCGGACTTTAACCGAATTTGGTAGAGGTGATTTAGCCTTTAAACTAGCTTCAAATACAACCTATCCAAGTTGGGGATATATGGTTGAAAATGGGGCAACAACCATCTGGGAATTATGGAATGGGAATACGGCCGATCCGGAAATGAACTCCCAAAACCACGTGATGCTTTTGGGTGATTTAATGATATGGTATTATGAAAACATGGCGGGAATTAAAAGCCATCCTGAAGCACCCGGTTTTAAGCAAGTTATTATGAAACCCGATTTTGAGGCGGGACTTTCCTATGTAAATGCATCCTATAAATCTATTCACGGACTTATAAAAAGCCATTGGAAGAAAAATAAAAATAAGTTAGATTGGGATATTGTTATTCCAGCCAATACAAGTGCGTTGGTATATTTGCCAACAACTAGTGCTTCAAAAGTAAAAATCAATAAAAACAGATTGGATAAGACATCTGTAAATTATAAAACAGAAGAAAATAAACTTGTTCTGGAGTTAAAATCAGGAACGTATACAATCAATATAAACTAAAATAATTCAGAATTAAAATAATAATTTTATGAATATGAAACTAATTCAAACCACATTAATATTAACATATGCCCTATTTTTAGGAGGTTGCAAACAACCTGTAGTGAAGAAAATGGAATTGGCAGACAAAACATGGAAAGAAGGCATTTTAATAGAAGAGTTTGTCAATGAGAACGCACCCTATCCGTCATGTCATGCAGCAACTATTGTAGAAACCACAAAGGGAGAATTAGTAGCGTCATGGTTTGGTGGTACTCATGAAAGAAACCCAGATGTTGGTATTTGGTTAAGTAAACGGAAAAATGGAACATGGACAGAAGGCGTAGAGGTTGCAAACGGCGTACAAAATGACACGTTACGTTACCCCACTTGGAATCCAGTGTTATACCAAATTCCCGATGGCGATTTAATGTTATTTTATAAAGTAGGTCCAAGTCCCTCCACTTGGTGGGGTATGTTAATGCGTTCTTCAGATGGTGGCGATACATGGTCGAACCCAGAAAAATTACCAGAAGGTTTTTTAGGACCTATAAAGAACAAACCTGTTTTATTGGATAACGGCAACCTGTTATTACCGTCAAGTATTGAAGGTAACGGATGGAATCTTCGTATGGAATCGACTCCAGATTTTGGTAAAACCTGGGTTATGGGCGATACGCTTCCAAAAGGCGAAAACAAAATAAATGCCATTCAACCAAGTGTTTTGTTTCACGAAAACGGCAAACTTCAACAAGTTGGTAGAACAAGAAATAGACATTTATTTAGTACCTGGTCTGAAGATAACGGTAAAACGTGGTCAGATTTAGAGTTGTTAAATATGCCAAATAACAGTTCAGGTACAGACGCTGTTACCATGAAAAATGGTGAGCATGTATTGATTTATAATCACGTGTGGCCAAAAGAAGGTACCACGAAAAGTTATAGAAGTCCTTTAAATATTGCGGTTTCAAAAGATGGTATTAATTGGGAAGCGTCTTTGGTGTTAGAAGACTCAAAAATAAGTCAGTATTCATACCCATCAATCATTCAAGGAACAGATGGTATGTTGCATTGTATTTATACCTGGCGCAGACAAAAAATAAAATATGTAAAAATAGATCCGTCTAAATTGGTGTCTTTCCCAATAAATGATGGTGTTTGGCCAGGACCAACCAAAGAGCGTTATAAAGTAGCGGTTTGTGATTGGATGATTTTAAAACGCCAAAAATTAGGAGCTTTTGAACGCGCCAAAGAAATTGGTGCCGATGGTATTGAAATGGACATGGGTGGTTTAGGCGATAGAGAAACTTTCGATAGTAAGTTCGTAAATGGAGATACAGCAAGCGTGAGAGTTTTTAAAGACAAAATGATTGAAACAGGTGTAGGCATAAGTTCTATTGCGATGTCTGGGTTTTATGCGCAGTCGTTTGCAACACGCGAAACCTATAAAAAAATGGTTTCCGATTGTATTGAAGTGATGAAAACATTCCATGTAGAAGTGGTCTATTTACCATTAGGAACTCAAGGTGATTTGGTTAAAAATCCAGAATTAAGACCGGCCATTGTAGAACGGCTGCGTTGGGCAGGAAAAGAAGTAGAAAAGGTTAATGGTGTCATAGCTATTGAAACTTCATTATCGGCTACCGAAGAGAAAAAATTGTTAGAAGAAATAGACAATAGAAACATTAAAATAGCATTCAACTTTGCAAATGCCATTAAGAATGGACGTGATATTTCCAAAGAATTAAAAATTTTGGGACGCGATAATATTGCTCAAATCCACGCATCGAATACCGATGGCGTTTGGATTGAAAACGATAAAGCCATCGATTTACCTGCTATTAAAGAAACTTTAGATGCGATGCATTGGAAAGGTTGGTTAATTGTGGAGCGTTCCAGAGATACCTCCATGGTTCATGAAGTGGTTAAAAATTACGGTGCGAATGCCGCTTACCTTAAAAAAGTATTTCAAAACAAATAATATAAAGCGTCAATTTTATGCGATATTTAAGTGTCATTTTAATTTTTATTATTTTTTCCTGCACAACAAAAAAGCAGATTACTATTGTTGGTGATGCAGCATCGCCAAGAATCACTTTTGGAGTAGAAAAACTCAAAAATGCTTTATCTGAAATGGGTTATGTGGTTTCTGTTTCTTCTGAAATTCCCAAAGATCAGTCTGAAAACACCATTGTTATTTCAGAAAAAAATGATGAAGAAAAAAAGGAAAGTTTTAAAATAACAACCTCAAATAATATTATAAATATTGAAGGAACCGATGCTTCTGGAGCTTTATATGGTGCTTTGGAATTGGTGGATCGAATTAAAGAAAATAACGAACTGCCATCACAAATCAATTTTCAAGATAGTCCTGAAATGGTGTTGCGTGGGACGGTTATCGGACTTCAAAAAACAGCATATTTGGAAGGCAGAGGTGTTTACGAATATCCATATACACCCGAAAATTTTCCTTGGCTTTACGATAAAGAACTTTGGGTAAAGTATTTGGACATGATGGTGGATAACAGATATAATTCTTTGTATTTGTGGAATGGACATCCATTTGCATCATTGGTAAAATTGAAGGATTATCCATTTGCTGTTGAAGTAAGCGACGAAGATTTCAAAAAGAACGAGGAAATTTTTAAATTCATAACCGAAGAAGCAGATAAACGAGGTATTTGGGTTATTCAAATGTTTTATAATATCATTGTATCAAAGCCTTTTGCAGAGCATTACAATATAAAAACACAAGACCGCTCCAGACCTATTGTGCCTGTTATAGCCGATTATACCCAAAAATCCATTGCAGCATTTATAGAAAAATATCCTAATGTGGGCTTGTTGGTGGCTTTAGGAGAAGCCATGGAACGTGAATATGACGTGGAGTGGTTTACAAAAACCATTATTCCGGGTGTTCAAGATGGCTTGAGAGCTTTGGGAGAAACCGAAGAACCACCTATCATCTTGCGATCACATGATACGGATGCGCCATTAGTGATGGAGAAAGCTTTGCCTTTGTACAAGAATTTGTATACCATGAGCAAGTATACAGGAGAATCCTTAACCACTTATGAACCGCGTGGCCCATGGGCAGAAACGCATAGAAAACTAAGTGAGGCCGGTTCTATACACATTTCAAATGTGCATATTTTGGCAAACTTAGAGCCGTTTAGGTATGGGTCGCCCGATTTTATTCAAAAAACGGTAAAAGCGATGCATGAGGTTCATGGCGCTAATGCCTTGCACTTATATCCGCAAACATCGTATTGGGATTGGCCGTATGCACCAGATAAAACCGAACCAAAACTTTTAGAAATGGATCGTGATTGGATTTGGTATAAGGCCTGGTCCCGTTACGCATGGAAATCCAATAGAGATAGAAATGATGAAATAAAGTTTTGGAGTCATGAGTTGGCAACCAAATTTGGAACAGACACCGAAGCAGGAAAACATATTTTAAAAGCTTATGAAGAAACAGGAGAAATAGCACCTAAAACATTAAGACGCTTTGGTATTACCGAAGGAAACCGTCAAACGTTGTTATTGGGTATGTTCGAAAGCCAACTAGTAAATCCATACAAGTGGCGTGTATATCCTGGGTTTTACGAGTCTTGTGGCCCTGTGGGAGAAATTCTTCTAGAGTACGCCAAAAAAGAATGGGAAAATAGTCCGCACGAAGGCGAAACCCCTGTTCAAATTATTAATGAAATTGTAGAACATGGAAAACAAGCTGTTTTGGCCATTGACAAAGCTGAAGCTAATGTTACAAAAGATAAAGAAGAGTTTAGCCGCTTAAAAAATGATATGTATTGTTATAATGCATTTGCTAATTTCTTTTCAGAAAAAGTAGAAACGGCTTTATTGGTATTGCGTTATAGCTATTCCAATGATATTAAAGACTTAGAAAAAGCATTGCCGCATTTAGAAAAAAGTATAACGTATTATCAAGAGTTAGTAAACCTGACGAAAGACACCTATTTATACGCCAATAGTATGCAAACAGCACAGCGTAGAATTCCTATTGGGGGTGATGATGGTAACAACAAAACGTGGGAAGAACTTTTGCCACATTATGAACGCGAGTTGGCTAATTTCAAAAGAAATTTAAATTTGTTAAAAGGGTCTAAAGATGGTAAAATTGAAAGAGAAGAAGGCATGCCTTGGCAATTGGAAGACGTTTCTTTGTTAAGCGATAATAAAGGCACTTATAATTTGAAAAAAGGAACAAAAGTGTACGGAATTCCAGAGTCTGAAATTTTAGAAATAGCACCCGAACTTCAAAACTTAAAAGGTATATCGTTTGTTACCGATAACCAAAATGAAAACGGTACCTATCTTAAATTTAAAAATGATAAGCCTGTGAAATTGGTCGTTGGTTATTTCAATACCGACCAAAAACGTTTTTTATTTCCGCCAAGTTTAGAAACCAATGCCGCAGGAAATACTCGTGGAGAAGCCGAAGTTATTTTAGCCAATGCTGTTAGGTTAAAAGATTTGCCGAGAGTGAATATTCACACTTACGAATTTAAGCCAGGTGAAAACGAACTCAAATTAGGGAAAGGACGTGTGTTAATTTTTGGATTTATTGACGCAAATCAGAAAATAACCTCTCGAGATGTTGGTTTAATTGGTGATGATGAAAAAGAAGCTGTAGATTGGCTTTTCTATTAATATGAAGTATATACATTACATATTGGTTATCTTTTTTATTAGTTTGGCTTCATGTAAAAGTGAAAGTCGAGTTAGTGAAGTTCGTAAAACAGTGTCTTTGAATTCCGATTGGAAAACGATTATTTTAGATAGTTTGAATCAATCTGAAAGTGATTTTGTAAAGAATATAAATACAGATGTTCCTTGGGAACAAGTTTCCGTACCACACAATTGGGACCAATATTATGGCTACCGCCGCATGTCGCATGGTAATTTACATGGTACAGCGTGGTATCAAAAAACATTAAAATTAGATGCTTCAAATAAAAACAAACAGCATTTTTTGTTTTTTGAAGGTGTTAGTTCTTATGCTACCGTTTGGGTAAATGGCAAAAAAGTTGGCGAACACAAAGGCGGAAGAACCACGTTTACATTAGACATTACCGATGCTGTTAATTTCGAGAAAGAAAACACTATTGTTGTTAAAGCAGAACATCCTGCGTTTATTGCGAATTTACCTTGGGTTTGCGGTGGTTGTTCGGGTGAATGGGGGTTTTCAGAAGGTTCTCAGCCTATGGGAATTTTTAGACCCGTGTCATTAGTCATTACAGATAAAGTAAGAATTGAACCTTTTGGTGTTCATATTTGGAATGATGATAAAACGAATAAAGAAAAAGCCATACTTCATGTTACGACCGAACTTAAAAATTATGGCGATGCATCTAAAAACATCCGTATTGTAAATGCACTTTTTGATGAAGATGGTCATGAAGTTACTTCGGTAAAAACAGAAATCCCCGACTTTTCAACTTCAAAAGAAATAAAACAAACATTACCCGAAATACAAAATCCAAAACTTTGGTCGCCAAAGAATCCCTATTTATATCAGCTTTCAACAAAAATTTATGAAAACGGTAATTTAATAGATGAGCTACATACACCTTATGGCATTCGTTGGGTAAGTTGGCCCATCAATAGAGGCGGTAACGACAATAGGTTTTTTATAAATGATGAACCACTGTTTATTAATGGCACTTGCGAATACGAACACTTAATTGGGAAAAGCCATGCCTTTTCAGATACCGAAATTAAAGCAAGAATAGCGCAAGTAAAAGCTGCTGGCTATAATGCATTTCGCGAAGGACATCAACCTCATAATTTAAAATATCAAGAGCATTTTGATGAAGACGGTATTTTGTTTTGGAGTCAGTTTTCAGCACATATTTGGTACGATACACCCGAGTTTAAAGAAAATTTCAAAACACTTTTAAGAGAATGGATTAAAGAACGAAGAAACAATCCGTCGGTTGTTATGTGGGGCTTACAAAACGAAAGCACCATCCCAAAAGAATTTGCCGAAGCATGTACACAAATCATAAGAGCGTTAGATCCAACATCGGCAAAACAACGCATCGTAACAACATGTAACGGAGGTGAAGGCACCGATTGGAACGTGATTCAAAACTGGTCGGGAACCTATGGTGGTGACCCATTTAACTATGGTGAAGAACTTACAGAACAACTTTTAAATGGCGAATATGGTGCTTGGAGAACGGCCGATTTACATACCGAAGGTGAGTTTGATCAAAAAGGAGCACTAAGTGAAAATAGGTTTTCGCAATTAATGGAAATTAAAGTCCGTGAAGCCGAATCCGTTAAAGATAAAATCGTTGGTCAATACCACTGGCTATTATATTCTCATGAGAATCCTGGGCGTACCCAAAATGGCGAAGGTTATAGAGATATTGATAAAGTGGGTCCTGTAAATTACAAAGGACTTTTTACCATTTGGGGCGAACCATTGGATGCTTTTTATATGTACCGTGCCAATTATGTGTCCAACAAAACAAACCCCATGGTTTATATTGTGTCGCATACATGGCCTAACCGTTGGAGTGCTTCAGGTATAAAAAATGGCATCGATGTGTATTCCAATTGTGATGAAGTGGAGTTGTTTAATGATGTAAATAATAAATCCTTAGGAAAACTTAAAAACCCTGGTTTGGGAGAGCATTTTCAGTGGAATCATGTTGATATAAGTTATAATGTGCTATACGCCGTTGGCTATGTAAATGGTAAAGCAGTTGCTAAGGATTACATCGTTTTAAACAACTTGCCAAAAGCACCAAATTTTGATGAGATGGTATCAGATTTAAACGACATTCTAAAACCAGAAGCTGATTTTAACTATGTATATCGAGTTAATAGTGGTGGTGGCGATTATAAAGATGCTTTTGGAAACACATGGTTAGCCGATGTTCATAAAACCGATGAGGACACTTGGGGTTCGTTATCATGGACAGATGCCTTTGAAAACCTACCGGCATTTTATGCAAGTCAGCGTTCTACAAACGACCCGATTGCAGGAACTAAAGATTGGAGTTTATTTCAGAACTTTAGATATGGAGCCGATAAACTAAGTTATGAATTTCCATTACCCGATGGGGATTATCAAGTAGAACTCTATTTCACAGAACCTTGGTACGGAACTGGCGGCGGTATGGATTGTAGCGATTGGCGTGTATTTGATGTGGCCATAAATGGTAAAGTGGTTTTAAAAGATTTGGATATTTGGAGCGAAGTTGGACACGATACCGCACTAAAAAAAGTAGTCCATGCTAAAAGTGAACATGGAAAAATGGTTATTTCATTTCCAAATGTGTCGGCAAGTCAAGCTGTTATTTCAGCTATTGCTATTGCGACAAAAAATAATGATATAAAACCTGCCAAAGGGTCTCCAAAAAATATTTTAGATGTTTCAACAAATATTGAATTTGAAATAGGTTCTTGGTTAGACGATAATAGTAAGCAGTATAAAAATGCTGATATTCTATTTACCAAATTACCTTCAGAAGTTTATGGTGCCGATTATTTACGTTTTCCAAATGCACTTAAAACACATGTTTCTGGCTCGTTTATATCCAAAGAAAATGCCCATGTTTATGTTTTGTTTCATGGTGAAGCTAACCAATTAGCATCATGGTTAGAGGGTTATGAAAAAATAGCCGATACAGCTCAAAACTCAAAAGGCATACCATTCCATGTGTTTCGAAAGGAAGTGAAAAAAGGCGAAAAAGTGCTTTTTGGAAACCAAAATAAAGACATGATGTATTCCATAGCAGTGGTTCCAACCTATTCCATGGAAGAACAGGATACCCGGACTATTTTAAAATTAGAAGCCGAAGACGCTAAAATTACTGGAATTGGCGTAGAAAAAGCATTTTTTAAGAAAAGTGATTATATAGAGTTTACCGAAAATTCCAAAAACAGTATTACTTTTACAGTAAATCCTGGTGTGGCAAATATTTATTTGCTACGCTACCGATTTATGAATATGAATAATTACCCAGTAAAAGTAAAACTCAAAATTGAAGATGCTAACGGTATTTTACTTAGAAATGATGATATTGAGTTTCCAGTTGCCGATGAAAAGTGGAAAATTTTAAACACCACTTCGGGAGGCTATATCAATGCGGGGACTTATAAAATTCAAATTGAATCGGATAGCATGAAAGGATTGCGATTAGAATCATTTGAATTTCAATAAAATATAAAAATGACAGAGTTATTAAAACGTTTTGCCTTATTAAGTACGGTATTTTGCTTACTTGTTGCCTGCAGTTTCGAAGAAAAAGATATTCGAATTGTTGAAGATTTTAATTTCGATTGGAGTTTTAAATTAGGAAACCATCCTGAAGCTACAAAGTTGGAATTTCAAGGTTCCGATTGGAGAAAACTAAGTTTACCTCACGATTGGAGTATTGAAGGCGAGTTTAGTGAGGAACATCCAACCAAACCCGAAGGTGGTGCTTTACCAGCAGGAATAGGATGGTATCGAAAAACATTTACCATCCCTGAAGCATGGGTAAACAAATTGGTTTCCATTGAATTTGATGGCGTTTACAGAAACAGTGAAGTTTGGATTAATGGACATTACTTAGGGAAACGCCCCAACGGATATATATCGTTTGCTTACGATTTAACGGATTATTTGAATTTCGGTGAGCAAACCAATGTTATTGCCGTAAAAGTAGATAACTCGTTACAGCCAAATTCCAGATGGTATACAGGCTCAGGTATATACAGAAACGTACGATTGGTAGCTTCCGAAGAATTACATGTTGCCCATTGGGGAACTTATATTACAACCCCAAAAATCACAGAAAAAAAAGCATTGGTTAATTATGAAGTGACGATTCAAAACGATTCAAGATTAATTAAAAAGTTTAAATTGGAAACGAAGGTTTACGATGCCAATGACAGAGAGGTAGGAAAAGCAACAACCTTAGAAAAACTTTATCCAAATAAATCATTAGTTAAAGCATCTGATATAGAAGTTTTAAATCCGAAACTTTGGAGTTTGGAAGACCCGTATATGTACCGCATTGTAACCAGAATTTATGAAGATTCTGAATTGGTAGACAATTATAGCACACCTCTTGGTATTCGCTATTTTAATTTTGATGCTGAAAAAGGCTTTTCGCTTAATGGCGTGCCAACAAAAATTTTAGGCGTTTGTTTGCATCACGATAATGGTGCTTTGGGAGCTGTTGCCAACAAATACGCTATTGAAAGAAAGTTGAGTATTTTAAAGGATATGGGGGTTAATGCCATACGCACAGCGCACAATCCACCGTCTTTTGAGTTGTTGGAATTATGCGACCAAATGGGTTTTATAGTTCAAGATGAGGCTTTTGATGTTTGGAAAAAGAAAAAAGTGAAGTTCGATTACAGCATTGATTGGGATAAATGGCATAAAAAAGATTTAGAAGATTTAATAAAACGCGATAGAAACCATCCATCGGTAATGATGTGGAGTATTGGTAACGAAATCCGTGAGCAATTTGATAAAACGGGCATTACAATTACCAAAGAACTGGTTGACATTGTTAAAAGTTTAGACGCTACACGACCGGTAACCTGTGCCTTAACCGAAAATGAGCCAGATAAAAACTTTATTTACCAATCGGGAGTACTCGATTTATTAGGCTTTAACTATAAACACGAAGCCTACGAAGATTTTCCTGTAAGATTTAAAGGTGAAAAAATACTTGCTTCCGAAAGTATGTCGGCATTAGCAACCAGAGGGCATTACAGTATGCCTTCCGATAGCATACAACGATGGCCGCCAGCACATAATATGCCGTTTGATGGGAATGACGATTTTACGGTTTCTGCTTTCGATCAAGTATCTGCCTATTGGGGTTCTACTCATGAAGAGACATGGAAAACCATTAAAAAATTAGATTTTATTGCTGGGTTATTTGTTTGGACGGGCTTCGATTATTTAGGTGAACCTATTCCGTATCCCTATCCAGCACGAAGTTCGTATTTCGGTATTGTTGATTTAGCAGGCTTCCCGAAAGATGTGTACTATATGTACCAAAGCGAGTGGACAAATAAACCTGTCTTACATCTGTTCCCGCATTGGAATTGGGAGGAAGGTCAAGAGGTAGACATTTGGGCATATTATAATAATGCCGATGAGGTGGAGCTATTTTTAAACGGTGAATCATTAGGTGCCAAATCAAAACAAGATGACGACTTACATCTGTGTTGGCAGGTTAATTTTCAACCAGGAACCCTAAAAGCTGTTTCTAGAAAAAATGGAGAAGTGGTTTTGGAAAAAGAAATCCATACAGCAGGTGAAGCTTCTAAAATTGAACTGGTTCCTAACAAAGAACAAGTTAAAAGAGACCACTACGATTTAGTATATGTAACCGTAAACATTTTAGATTCTGAAGGGCATTTTGTTCCAAAGGCAGATAGCTTAATTCATTTTGAAGTTGAAGGTGGCGGTAAAATTGTTGGCGTAGATAATGGCTATCAAGCTAATTTATCTTCATTTAAAGCCAAAGAAATAAAAGCGTTTAACGGTAAATGTTTAATTATTATTCAATCTAACGGTAAACCCGAAAATATAGTTTTAAAAGCTACGAGTGCCAACGGATTACAGGCTGGTGAAATTCAAATAAATGTAGATTAAGAGACTGTCTAAATTTTTTTTGGAATATTTTATAGTGTATTTTTTCATCAGACAGGGCCGAGCGTATAAAAAAGGTCTGGGAGACCTTTTTAGCGAAGGAGCCAGACTGCCGCGAGGGAGGGATTCATAGCCATAGCTACAGACCGAAAAAGTCTCTAAGAGAAAGGTTTCATAGCTAAGCTAAATAATAATAAATGAAACTTCATTTAATAGACAGAAGTACACCTAGAGATACATCGTTTACTATTAGAGTAAATGAAGGTGCTAATTTTTTAAAGATATGGCATTATCACCCGGAATTAGAACTTGTAGCTGTTTTAAAAAGTGAAGGGACCTGTTTTGTCGGTGATGGTGTTGAAAAGTTTGAAAAAGGCGATGTGTTTTTAGTGGGTAAGGACACACCTCATATGTGGTTAAATGATGAGTCCTATTTTGCTAAAGAATCAACGCTTAAAGCGAAATCAATTGCCATTCATTTTAAAAAGGACTTTTTGGGAACTCATTTTTTTGATACACCAGAAATGATGCATCTTTCAGAGTTTTTTAATAAGGCTCGTTTTGGGATTAAATTTCTAAATGTGACTCAAAAGCAAATTGAGGAAATACAAACCTTACTTGAGCTAAAAGGTTTTGAAAAAACGATTTCTTTTTTAAGAATTTTGAATGAGCTTTCCTTGTGCAAAAATTATAAATCATTGGCAAGTCTAGGGTACATCAAATCATTTCAGGTTACGAAGAATGAAACCCTCGATAGAGTTTATGCCTATATATTTAAACATTTTAAAGAAAATATTAGTTTGGTAGAGGTTGCTAAAATAGCAAATATGAATGCCACAGCATTTAGCCGCTTGTTTAAAAGAGTCAATGGAAAAACATATTCGCGATATCTTTCCGAGATTCGTATTGGTTATGCATGCAGGTTGTTGTTAGAGCAAAAAGTTAATATATCGGAAATTTGTTATGAAGTTGGTTTTAATAATGTTTCAAACTTTAACAGACAGTTTAAAATTATTAAAAAGTGTAGTCCATCTAGTTACATTAAAACACATTTAAAGAATGAAGTGGTTTAAACTTTTTCGATTGAAGCAGGACGGAGCGTAAAAAAATAACCCAGTGGGTTATTTTAGCGAACGAGCCAGCCAGCGCAATGGCAATTTTGTCCAATCGAAGTCTTTTTCGAGTTACATAGCATCGCTACGGAAAGAAAAAAAGATGTAGAGTGGGCAAAAAAGGGCGATTTTTTAGCCAATTGAAAAAAATTTAAACCACTTCGATAATTAATTGAAAAGGTGTATGTTATTTTAAGTATCTTTCTTGCTTTGTTAAACTTTTTTTATTGCTTTAGGCAAAAATAGTATCATATTAAGTTGTGTTTTAGGAAGATTTTACTGTTTAAAATTTATAATATTGTCAGTTACAACTTAGTGGATATGGCTGAAAATAAACAGAAAATATTAAGAATAGATACCAAAGATAATATACTAGTTGCTTTAGAAGATTTAAAGCAAGGAACAAGTATGTTATTTGAAAATCAATTATATGTTTTTCCAGAAGATATCCCTGCAAAACATAAATTTGCAATTCAAGATTTTAAAAAGGAAGATGCGATCTATATGTATGGCGTTTTAGTCGGGAAAGTAAAAAAAGACATTCCTAGAGGAGGACTCATAAGCATATCGAATATTGAACATGATACCGAACAGTATAGTTCTAAAAATGTTCAGGAAAAGAAAACATGGCATCCTTTAGATGTGACTAAATTTAAAGAAAAAACATTTTTAGGTTACCACAGAGCAGACGGATCGGTAGGAACAGAAAATAATTGGTTGATTATTCCTTTGGTATTTTGCCAAAACAGAAATGTCGAAGTCTTAAAAAAAGCTTTATTGGATAAGTTAGGTTTTGGTAAAAAACAACATTTAAATTTAAATATTGATACTTTAATTGAAGATTATAAGTCCGGAGCTTCAGTAGAAACGCTTTTAGCAAAGAATATTTTAATTGAAGCTGAAGAAGATTATAAAAATCAATTGTTTCCAAATGTGGATGGTATTCGGTTTTTAACTCATGATGGAGGCTGTGGAGGATCAACATCTGATGCGGTTACTTTATGTAATTTATTGGCAGGTTACATTAATAACCCTAATGTTGCCGGAGCAACAATATTAAGTTTAGGCTGTCAGCATGCCCAGATAGATATTTTGAAAAAGGCATTAGGGAACATAGCCCCAGATATAGAAAAACCGATTTATTTTTTAGAGCAGCAAGCGCTTAATTCTGAAAAAGAATTATTGGCCGAAGCTGTAAAAAAGACATTTGTAGGATTGATTGAAGCAAATAAAACAACAAGAGAACCAGCAAAATTGGATAAGCTAGTTATAGGTTTAGAGTGTGGTGGGTCGGATGGTTTTTCCGGAATTTCTGCTAACCCAGTTTTAGGTTATGTTTCAGATATTATAGTTAGTTTAGGCGGTGCCACCATATTGTCTGAGTTTCCAGAACTAAATGGTGTTGAACAAGAATTAATAAACCGATGTCAGTCTAAAGAAAATGCAGATAAATTTTCAAGAATTATGACGTCATATAATAATAAGGCAACCTTGTTAGGTTCTGGTTTTTCGGCAAACCCGTCACCCGGAAATATTAAAGATGGCTTAATTACCGATGCGATTAAATCGGCAGGAGCCGCTAAAAAAGGAGGAACATCTCCTGTTGAAGATGTTTTGGACTATACAGAGCAGGTAGTGAAGCCAGGGCTTAATTTATTATGTACGCCAGGTAATGATGTAGAATCAACTACCGGTTTAGCAGGGTCGGGAGCAAATGTCATTTTATTTACAACAGGTTTGGGTACACCAACGGGAAACCCAATAACCCCGGTCATAAAAGTGTCTTCAAATACAAGACTGTATCAAAGAATGCATGATGTCATCGATTTTAATACAGGTGGAATTATTGATGGAGAGACTACAATTGAAGAAACAGGAGACGTTTTATTAAATTATTTGATAGAAGTGGCTAGCGGAAAACCTACTAAGGCGAGAAGTTTAGAACAAAATGACTTTATTCCGTGGAAACGAGGGATGTCATTGTAATTTTTAATTAATTAGTAAAAGAATCATAAGTAAAATGAAATATATAGTTTGTGAAGAACCAAACAAATTTACTTTAAAGGAAAAGGAAATTCCAATTAGAGAAAATAACCAAGCCCTTATAAAAGTACACAGAGTTGGTATTTGTGGTACCGATTTACATGCCTATGCTGGCAATCAGGCATTTTTTACTTACCCTAGAATTTTGGGTCACGAATTGGCAGCAGAAATTCTTGAAATAGAAGAAAATGCTCAAAATCTAAAAGTCGGCGACAAGGTTATTATAATGCCTTACGTAAGCTGCGGTACGTGTTTGGCTTGCCGACAAGGCAAAACAAACTGTTGTAGCAACATTCGGGTTTTAGGTGTTCATGCCGATGGTGGTATGCAAGAACAGTTTGCTGTAAGAACCGATTTGCTAATTCCTGCAAATCATTTGTCTTATGAAGAAATGGCCATTGTAGAACCATTAGCAATTGGAGCACATGCCATTAGAAGAGCAAATGTGCTTAAAGGCGAAACGATTGCAGTGGTTGGTTGCGGACCCATTGGCATTGGTTTAATGAAATTAGCCCAAATTAAAGGCGCTGAGGTTATTGCTTTGGATGTTGATGAAGCCAGATTAGAGTTTGTAAAAAACGAAATAGGCTTAAAGCATGTGGTAAAAGTTTCTGAAACAGCTGTTGAAGAAATTTCCAAAATAACCCAAGGAGATATGGCAACGGCAGTTTTTGATTGTACGGGTAATAAACGTGCGTTAGAAGGTGGTATAACTTACATGTCGCATGGTGGCAGATACGTTTTAGTAGGTTTGTCTAAAGGCGAGTTGGTATTTAGCCATCCAGCTATCCACGCTAAAGAATCTACCATCATGTGCAGTAGAAATGCGACATTGGAAGATTTCGATTTTGTAATTCAAAACCTTGATAAATTTCCAACCAAGGCTTTTGTAACGCATCAAGTGCATTTTACAGAAATGATTGAAAATTTCGATTCGTGGTTAGATCCAAAAACCAAAGTCATAAAAGCAATGGTTAATTTTTCTATATAGTAAAAAGTAAAAAAATGAAGTTTAGTCTTAAAAACAAAACAGCCATTGTAACTGGTGGCGGTAGCGGAATTGGTAAAGCGATATCTAAAACGTTGGCAGAGCAAGGCGCGCACATACATATTTTAGAATTACATATTGATAATGCCAATATAACCAAAAGTGAAATAGAAGCCAATGGAGGTTCGGCAGATGTGCACCAATGCAATGTGGCAAACCAACTAGAAGTTGTAGAAGTCATAAACGCCATTTCGGAAAAAGGCATTATTAATATCTTAATAAACAATGCAGGTATTGCCCATATCGGTAATGTGGAAAACACCCCGGAAGCCGATTTGGACCGTGTTTACAGCGTGAACGTAAAAGGCGTTTACAACTGTATTTTTGCAGCGATTCCGCACATGAAAAAAAATGGTGGTGTTATTTTAAACATGGCATCCATAGCATCGTCCGTAGGGCTTTCCGATAGGTTTGCCTATTCCATGTCCAAAGGTGCTGCGCTTACCATGACCTATTCAGTGGCTAAAGATTATTTAGCCTACGGCATTCGGTGCAATTGCATGTCGCCAGCTAGAATCCATACGCCTTTTGTAGATGGGTTTTTAAAGAATAACTACCCGGGCAAAGAAGAGGAAATGTTCGAAAAACTTTCCAAAACACAGCCTATTGGGCGCATGGGACTTCCACAAGAAGTAGCGGATTTAGCATTATATTTATGCTCCGATGAAGCCTCTTTTATCACAGGAACCGATTTCCCAATAGATGGCGGCTTTATAAAACTAAACGGCTAAACAATTTAGCGCACAAACAAATAAACGAATCAACAAATAAACGAATAAACAGTAACAGATGAAACTTATAAGATTTGGAGAAGTAGGTAAAGAAAAACCAGGCGTGCAATTACCAAACGGAAACAGAATAGATATATCAAACTTTGGAGAAGATTATACCGAACAATTTTTCGAAACCAATGGTATTGAACGATTAAATGAATGGTTAAAGGAAAACGAAGCGACATGTGCGCCAGTTTCAGAAGCTACCAGGTTAGGTTCCCCTATTTGCCGTCCTTCCAAATTGGTTTGCATTGGTTTAAATTATGCAAAACACGCTGCCGAGGCAGGTATGAAAATACCAAATGAACCCGTATTGTTTTTTAAATCGACAACAGCCATAGTTGGTCCTAACGACGATGTGGTTATTCCAAAAGGAAGTGAAAAAACCGATTGGGAAGTAGAGCTTGCCGTGGTTATTGGAAAAAAAGCATCATACATTTCCAAAGAAGAGGTGATGGACCATATTGCTGGTTATGTGCTGCACAACGATGTTAGCGAACGCGCGTTCCAGATTGAAAAGGAAGGCCAGTGGTGTAAAGGAAAAGGCTGCGATACTTTTGCGCCCCTTGGACCGTTTTTAGCAACAAAAGAGGAAATTGAAAATCCAAACAACCTAAACCTTTGGTTAAAGCTAAATGGTACCATGATGCAGAACAGCTCGACTTCAGATTTTATATTTAATATTGAAGAATCCATTAGTTACATCAGTCAGTTTATGACACTGCTTCCAGGCGATGTTATTTCAACGGGAACACCATTTGGAGTTGGTTTGGGACTAACTCCGCCATTATATTTAAAACCGGGCGATGTTATGGAATTAGGTATTGAAGGCTTAGGAGTTTCAAAACAAAGTGTAGTAGCTTATTCAGGAAAATGATCATAGACAGTCATCAACATTTTTGGAAATACGAACCCGTAAAGCATGCGTGGATTGACGACGCTATGGCCGCTATTCGGAAAGACTTTATGCCATCCGATTTAAAACAGGTTTATAAAGAAAATGGTATTGAGGGTTGTGTAGCTGTTGAAGCGGACCAAACACCTGCAGAAACCAATTTTCTTTTAAGTTTAGCAGCTGAAAACGATTTTATTAAAGGTGTTGTTGGCTGGGTGGATTTAAGAGCTAATGATATTGAAGCTAAATTGGAAGCCTATACAGGTAAAGAAAAACTAAAAGGATTTCGGCATGTGGTACAAGGTGAGCCCGATCATAACTTTTTACTGCGTTCTAATTTCTTAAGAGGGATTTCATCATTGGAAAAGCATAACTATACTTATGATATTCTGATTTTTCCGCATCAATTAGGGGCGACCTTAGAGTTTGTGAAAAAATTTCCAAATCAAAAATTCGTTATTGATCACATCGCAAAACCCTATATTAAAGATGGTTTTTTTGATGGATGGGCAACTTTAATGCAGGAAATTGCAAAGCAAGAGCATGTGTACTGCAAACTTTCGGGCATGATTACCGAGGCCGACTACAAAAGTTGGACCGCCGAACAAATCCAACCTTATATGGACTTGGTTTTGGAGGCCTTTGGTACAGATAGACTTTTGTACGGTTCCGATTGGCCTGTTTGTTTGGTAGCTGGTAACTATTCAAAAGTAAAGGAATTAACAACTAATTTTATTTCAAAATTAAGTACCCACGAGAAAAATAATATCATGGGAAACAATGCGATAAAATTTTATAATCTATAAGATATGGATTTACATTTAAAAGATAAAGTAGTGGTAGTAACAGGTGCTGCGGGCATAAAGGGCAGTATTGGTGAAACCATAGTACAGAGCTTGGCAAATGAAGGTGCCATTCCCGTTATTGTTTGCCGTAACGATCGTGGTTATGGTTATGAAAAGGAATTACATGAAAGAGGTATTGATGCGCTATTTGTGAAAACCGATTTAACACAACCAGATCAAATTGAAGCCGCCGTAAAAGCAATTGCTGAAAAATACGGTCGAATAGACGCTTTGATTAATAATGTTGGCGTAAACGATGGTGTGGGTCTTGATGCGTCCATTGACGATTTTATGTGGTCTTTAAAACTTAACTTGGTCAGTTTTTTTGTCATGACGAAATATTGTCTGCCTTATATTAAAAAGTCAAAAGGAAACATATTGAACATAGGTTCTAAAGTGGGTATGACGGGACAAGGGGGTACTTCCGGGTACGCTGCTTCAAAAGGGGGTGTATTGGGCTTGACCAGAGAATGGGCGGTCGATTTGATTAAGGACAAAATCCGTGTTAACGCCTTGATCATTTCAGAAAGCTGGACGCCTGCTTACGATAATTGGATCAAGACTTTGGATAATGGCGAAGAAAAATTAAAGGCCATTGTCAAAAAAATCCCATTGGAAAATAGAATGACAACACCCGAAGAAATTGCGGATGCCTGTTTATTTACTATTTCAGATAGGTCGTCACATACGACGGGCCAGTACATCATTGTTGATGGTGGTTACGTGCATCTGGATCGATCACTGTTGACTGAATAATCCAAATTAAATTTTAAATCAACCAACTAAACCAAAAATGAATAGTACCACAAAAATTCCAGTAGTAGCCAAATCGGTTATTGTACCCTTTATTTTAATCACCTCGTTATTTGCCCTTTGGGGATTTGCCAACGATATTACCAATCCAATGGTTAGAGCGTTTCAAAAAGTATTGGAACTTTCAAACGTTGAAGCTTCCTATGTACAGTTAGCTTTTTATGGGGGCTATGGATGTATGGCTATTCCAGCAGCTTTATTTGTGAATAAATATTCATATAAAAAAGGGGTTTTGGTAGGCTTAGCACTTTACGCCATAGGTGCGTTATTGTTCTTTCCTGCTGCCCAGTATGAAAGTTATGGGTTCTTTTTAGCATCGTATTATATTTTAACCTTTGGTTTGGCTTTTTTAGAGACTACGGCAAATCCATATATTTTATCAATGGGTGCTGAAGAAACAGCAACAAGACGATTGAATTTTGCACAAATGTTCAATCCAATGGGATCCATAGGTGGTTTGTTAATTGCCCAAAACTTTGTATTGAATGCTTTAAAATCTGATGATACTACGGCAGATGGACAACCCATTTTTGATACCTTATCAGAGACCGCGAAAGCAGTCATTAAAACTTCAGATTTAGAGGTGATACGAAACCCGTATGTTATTTTAGGTTTTGTTGTTTTGTTGTTTTTTATCATGATTAGTTTATTGAAAATGCCACAAAATAAAGACCAAGAAGCTAAAGTTAATTTTATTAATTCCGTTAAAAGATTATGGAGCCAACCAAAATTTGCATTCGGTGTTGTTGCACAAATTTTTTATGTGGGAGCTCAAATTATGTGTTGGACCTATGTGTATCAATATGCTGAAACTTTAGGCATTGACAGTAAATCTGCAGTTTGGTTTGGTTTAGCTGGCTATATAGTATTTTTAACAGGAAGAATGATTGGTACGGCGTTAATGAAAAATATTAATTCGGGTAAATTGTTAATGTATTTTGCTATAGGAGCATCCTTTACAACAATAGGCACTATGATTTTACCGGGCTTTTTGGGTATTTATTCCTTAATAGCGACCTCGGTGTTTATGTCTATTATGTTTCCTACTATTTATGGCATTGCTTTAGAAGGGCAAGGACAAGATGCGAAATTTGGTGCCGCTTTTTTAGTAATGGCGATTGTAGGTGGTGCTTTGTTAACACCATTGCAGGGCTCCATACTGGATTTAGGAGGCGCAGGTTACGAAGATGTTAGCTATTTTGGGTTAACAGAAATGCGTTTTTCTTTTGTAATAACCCTTATTTGTTTTATTGTTATTGGGATTTATGGAAAAAGAGTGTATTCAAAATATAATAGTTAACCAATCATGAATAATAGAAAATACTGTCTTACTTGCGATTTAAAAGAGGATCCTAAGTTAATTGAAGCATACAAAGAACTTCATAAAAACGTATGGCCTGAAGTGCTAAAAAGCATTAAGGATTCTGGTATTGAAAATATGGAAATCTATAATCTAGGGAATAGATTGTTTATGATAATAGAGGTAAATGCCTCGTTTTCTTTTGAAGCTAAAGCTGAATTGGATGCCAATAACCCAAAAGTACAAGAATGGGAATCCTTAATGTGGGAATTTCAGCAAAAATTACCAATGGCTAAGGAAGGGGAGAAGTGGCTTCTTTTAGAAGAAATCTTTAAACTTTAAAAAATCCAAAATACGATTTATATCTTCCCATTAAAATATTGCTTAAAAAAATAAGTGTTTGTAAAACACTTATTAAATAATTATTATATATTTGCAAATAAATGTATCTCATAGATTTAACATAATATATCTATGTATTAGGTAATACGGTTTAGATAAAATGTTTTAATTTTGCACATCGATTTTAAAACAGACATTGAATAACAGACATTGAATAATTAAAGCTAAGTTACAGGCTATTAAAATTAACCACAATTAAAATGAACAAAAAATTAGATCAACAAGCAGCAGATAATATTAGAGCATTAGCTGTAGCGATGGTAGAGAAAGCGAATTCAGGACACCCAGGAGGCCCTATGGGCGGTGCAGATTTTATGCACATCCTATACTCCGAGTTCTTTAATTTCGACCCTACAGATATGGAGTGGCCTTTTAGAGACCGCTTTTTTATGGATGCAGGCCATTTGTCTACATTAATGTATGCACAGTATTATCTTTTAGGGAATTATGAAAAAAATGATGTTGCTAATTTTAGACAATGGGGTTCAATTACGCCTGGGCACCCAGAAGTAGATGTTAAAAGAGGTATCGAGAATACGTCAGGGCCATTAGGGCAAGGACATACTATGGGTATTGGTGCTGCGATAGGTGCTAAATTTTTACAAGCCAGATTTGGAGATTGGATGAATCATAAAATATATGGTTTTATTTCTGATGGCGGTGTGCAAGAAGAAGTTTCCCAAGGTGCTGGTAGAATTGCAGGTCATTTAGGATTGAGCAATTTTATCATGTTCTTCGATTCAAACGATATTCAATTATCAACGGCTACAGATGAAGTAACTACCGAAGATACTGCCATGAAATACGAAGCATGGGGTTGGAAAGTGGTGACTATAGACGGACATAACCACGATGAAATTAGAAAAGCTTTAACCGATGCTAATAATGAAACCGAAAAACCAACCTTAATAATTGGTAAAACCATCATGGGAAAAGGTGCCGTTGCAGCTGATGGTAGTATGTTTGAAGGACATTGTGAGTTACACGGTCAACCCATTGGTCATACAGGAGCAGATTATACAAAAACCTTATTAAACTTAGGGGCAAATCCAGAGAGCCCATTTGATATTTTTGAGGATGTTCAAGCATTATATAAAAATATTTTAAAAGAAAAAACAGCAAAAGCTGCCGAAAAGAAAGCTGAAATTGAAGCTTGGAGAGCTTCTAACAAAGCACTAGCTGAGAAATTAGATTTCTTCCTATCTGGTGAATTACCGGAATTGGATTTCGAATCTATTGAACACAAAGCAGGCTTAGCTTCTAGAGCTGCTTCATCGGGGGTATTAGGATATTTAGCTGGAAAAGTGGAGAACATGATTGTGTCTTCTGCCGATTTATCTAACAGTGATAAAACCGATGGTTTCTTAAAGAAAACACACGCCCTTAAAAAAGGTGATTTTAGCGGCGCCTTTTTACAAGCTGGTGTTGCCGAATTAACCATGGCGTGTATAGCAAACGGTTTAGCATTACACGGAGGGATTATTCCTGTAGTAGCTACATTTTTTGTATTTTCAGATTATATGAAACCAGCCATTCGTTTAAGTGGTATTCAAGAATTGCCAGTTAAATATGTGTGGACGCACGACGCATTCCGTGTTGGAGAAGATGGACCAACACACCAACCAGTAGAACAAGAAGCTCAAATTCGTTTATTGGAAAAACTTAAAAACCATAGTGGCAAACCAAGTTTCTTAGCCTTGCGTCCTGCCGATTCTGCAGAAACAAGTGTAGCATGGAAAATGGCTTTGGAAAATAAAAGCACACCAACGGGATTGATACTGTCAAGACAAAATATTAAAGACATTCCAGCAATAGGAGTTTCAAGATATAAAGAAGCTTTAGCTGCTGAAAAAGGCGGGTATTTAGTGAAAGAAGTTGAAAATCCAGATGTGGTTTTAATCGCTAACGGATCAGAAGTGGCAACATTAGTGGCTGCTGCTGAAATTTTAGAAGCAGAAAACGGATTGAAAGTAAACATCGCTTCAATAATTTCAGAAGGCTTGTTCAAACTTCAATCTAAAGACTATCAAAATACTGTGATTCCTAAAGACAAACCGCTATTTGGTTTAACTGCAGGATTGCCAGTAAACTTAGAAGGACTTGTAGGCGATAACGGAAAAGTTTTCGGATTAGACCATTTCGGGTATTCGGCACCAGCAAATGTATTGGACGATAAATTCGGCTTTACAGGCGAAAAAGTAAGCAAACAAGTATTAGAGTATTTAAAAACAGTATTAAAGACAATATAAAACGAAACGATATGAAATTTTTTATTGATACAGCAAATTTAAACGATATAGCCGAAGCACAAGCATTAGGTGTTTTAGATGGGGTTACTACAAACCCATCATTAATGGCAAAAGAAGGTATTACAGGTGAAGCTAACATTTTAGCACACTACAAAAAAATATGTGATTTAGTAGAAGGTGATGTAAGTGCCGAAGTGATTTCAACCGATTTTGAAGGCATGGTAAAAGAAGGAGAAGCTTTAGCAGCTTTACATCCTCAAATTGTGGTTAAATTACCACTGATTGCAGATGGTATTAAAGCATGTAAATATTTTTCAGACAAAGGTATTAGAACCAACGTAACCTTAGTGTTTTCAGCAGGTCAAGCTTTATTGGCAGCTAAAGCAGGTGCTACGTATGTGTCACCATTCATTGGAAGATTAGACGATATTTCTACCGATGGTTTGAACCTAATCTCAGAAATTAGACTTATTTACGATAACTACGGTTTCCAAACTCAAATTTTAGCAGCTTCAGTACGTCACACGATGCACGTTATAGATTGTGCTAAATTAGGGTCGGACGTTATGACGGGGCCATTGTCTGCTATTAAAGGCTTGTTAAAACATCCTTTAACTGATAGTGGTTTGGCTCAATTTTTATTAGATTACCAAAAAGGAAACAAATAACAGTAATTGTTTATTGAGTTAATAATATGACTGTTTATAATAAAGAATACCGAGAATTGCAACAGATAAAATTAGCTGTTGATTGTATTATTTTCGGGTTTAATGATAATAAATTAGAACTGTTATTAATTCATAGAGGTTTTGAGCCCGAAAAGGGTAAATGGTCCTTAATTGGTGGTTTTGTTGGAGAAAATGAAGACTTAGACAAAGCCGCCAATCGAGTTCTGTATAAACTATCCGGTTTAGAAGATATTTATATGGAACAAGTAAAAGCTTTTGGCAAAGCAGGTAGGGATTCTTCAGGACATGTGGTTTCTATTACGTATAGTGCCATGATTTTAAAATCGGAGTATAACGAAGAACAGATTAGCAAATATAATGCGAAGTGGTTTCCTATTGAAGAGTTGCCTGAATTGGTTTTTGATCATAAAGAGATGGTAGAATCTGCCATAAGAAGATTAAGGCGTCGCGTTAGAAATTTTCCGATAGCTTTTAATTTGTTGCCAGCTAAGTTTACGCTGCCCCAGTTACAAATGCTTTACGAAGGCATTTTAAACGAAACGCTCGATAAACGAAATTTTAGACGCAAAGTGTCGCAAATGAATTATTTGGTTCGATTGAATGAAAAAGATATGTCCGAATCTAGAAAAGGGGCCTATTTTTACACATTCGACGAAGCTCTGTACCAAACAGAACAGAATTTTAATCTTTAAAATCCCTAAAGATTATTTTTTTGTCTAAAATCATAAGTGTTTTTATAACACTTGAAAAATTTAATATTATATTGCATCGCAAATTTCAAATAGTACCCAATGAACTCATTTAAAATTTTTGAAATTAAGCGAAAATTAGGGGATTTTAGTTCTGTTGAAGGCTTTTTTTGAGTTACATAGCAGCGCTACGGAAGGAAGAAAAGGCAAAAACAGAGCTGAAATCAGCAATTTTTTAGCAAATTGAAAAATTTTAAATGAGTTCAATAACTGTATATTTAGATTGAAATTATGAGTAACGAAAAATACACTATAGGAATGGATTTTGGTTCCGATTCTGTTAGGGCATTAATAGTAAATACGGCAACGGGAGAAGAAATGGCCACAGCTGTTCATTATTATGCCCGTTGGAAACAAGGCAAATATTGCGAGCCTTCAAAAAATAAATTCAGGCAACATCCTTTAGATTATGTTGAGGGTATTGAGAGCACTATTAAATCGGTAGTTTCCCAAGTAAGTGATGAGGTTGTGAAAAACATTGTAGGCATTGGTGTCGACACAACAGGTTCCACACCAGTAGCAGTTGATAAAACAGGAACACCATTGGCGTTGCTAAAAGGTTTTGAAGAAAATCCAAATGCGATGTTTGTACTTTGGAAAGACCATACAGGTATTAAAGAAGCCGATGAGATAAATGCCTTATGTAAGAAATGGGACATCGATTATTCCCAATACGAAGGTGGTATTTATTCTTCGGAATGGTTTTGGTCAAAAATCCTTCATGTTTCAAGAGCAGATAAAAGCGTTTTAGATAATGCGTATTCATGGGTTGAACATTGTGATTGGGTGCCGTTTCTATTAACAGGTGGAAATGACGTCAATCAAATGAAACGTAGCCGTTGTGCTGCGGGTCATAAAGCCTTATGGCACGAGTCGTTTGGCGGATTACCTCCTAACGATTTTTTTGTGGCTTTAGATCCTGTTTTGGATGGATTAACAGAAAGACTATATAAAGAAACCCACACATCAAATATATCAGCAGGAACATTATCTCAAGAATGGGCAGAACGCCTAGGGTTATCAACTTCGGTTGTAGTGGCCGTAGGTGCTTTCGATTGTCACATGGGTGCAGTTGGTGTAAATATAGAGCCTTACTTTTTAACCAAAGTTATGGGAACTTCTACCTGCGATATTTTGGTAACACCATTACAAGAAAATGAACATTTAGTTAAAGGTATTTGCGGGCAAGTAGATGGGTCGGTAATTCCCAATATGTTAGGCTTAGAAGCTGGACAATCGGCTTTTGGTGATATTTATGCCTGGTACGAACGTTTGATTTCATGGCCTATTATAGAGCTTATTGGAAATTCAAATTTAATTAATGAAGATGTTAAAGCGAAACTGCTTGAAGAATCCATAGCGAACATCCTACCAAAACTAAGTGAAGCAGCGGCTAAAGAACCAATCGGTGCTTCGGGTGAATTAGCTTTGGATTGGATGAATGGTAGAAGAACGCCCGATGCCAATCAAAATTTAAAAGGAGTGATTTCTGGAATCAATTTAGGAAGCACGTCGCCTAAAGTATTTAGAGCATTAGTTGAAGCATCATGTTTCGGAGCTAAAAAAATTGCTGACAGATTTATTAGTGAAGGCATTCCCGTAAAAGGTGTTATCGCTTTAGGGGGCATTGCAAAAAAATCATCATTGGTAATGCAAATTATGGCAGATGTTTTAAATGCACCAATTAAAGTAGCCAAATCTGAGCAAGCATGTGCTTTAGGAGCCTCTATATTTGGAGCTGTGGCGGCAGGAATTCATCAAGACACCGAAACGGCAATGGATGCGATGGCAAGTCCTTTTGAAAAAGTCTATGAGCCAATAAAAGAAAATGCCGAAGCTTACAAAGAAGTCTATAATAACTATAGCGAGCTATGTATGGCTATGGAAAATCATATTATGAAAAACAGGTAAGTTTGGAGTTCAAAGTTCTGAGTTCTGAGTTAAGAGTTGAAAAGAGAAGTAAGAGAATAGAGAAGAGAAAATAGAAAAGAGAAGAAACATTTCACCAAGACCCAAGACCCAAAAACCAACAACCAACAACCAACAACCAAAACCCAACAACCATCAACCAAAAACCAAACATCATGAGTACATATAAATCATTAAAAGAAGAAGCTTTCGAAGCCAATATGCAGCTTCCAGAATTAGGTTTGGTCCTGTTTACATTTGGAAATGCAAGTGCCGTAGATAGAAGTAAAGGCGTATTTGCCATAAAACCAAGTGGCGTGCCTTATGTGGATTTGAAACCAGAAGATATGGTCATTTGCGATTTTGATGCTAAAATAGTTGAAGGCAATATGCGTCCATCGTCCGACACAAAAACCCATGCCGTTTTATACAAAGAATGGGAAAAAATCGGAGGTGTTGTACATACACATTCAACTTACGGAACTGCATGGGCACAGGCTGTAAAGGATATCCCAATTTTTGGCACTACACACGCCGATCATTTAATTTCTAATATTCCTTGTGCACCACCAATGAAAGATGATTATATTGCGGGCGATTATGAGCATATGACGGGGTATCAAATTATTGATTGCATCAAGGAACGTGGGTTGGATTATAATGAAGTAGGTATGATTCTCGTTGGTAACCATGCGCCATTTACCTGGGGTTCAACCGTTTCCAAAGCTGTTTATAATAGTGCTGTCTGTGAAGAAGTTGCTAGAATGGCTTATTTAACTTTGCAAATTAATCCGAATGCAGCTATTTTAAAAGATGCATTAAAAAAGAAACATTACGACCGTAAACATGGCAAAGATGCTTATTACGGACAAGGTTGTTAAATAAATAATTGTAAACTAAATAATTAACTAAATTAAATTAATATGGGTATTTTATCTTTTGCTGCTTTTACTTTACTGGTTGCTGTTATCGCATGGTGGTCTACACGAAAAACCGATGAGAATTCATCTGATGGTTATTTCTTAGGAGGAAGAAGTCTTACGGGACCAGTTATTGCGGGGTCTTTATTATTAACCAATTTATCTACCGAGCAAATTGTAGGGATGAATGGTGTATCGTTCAGGGACGGTCTGCCAATTATGGCTTATGAAGTTGTTGCTGCTATTGCTATGGTATTTACGGCGTTTATATTGTTGCCTAAATACCTTAAAGGTGGTATTGCAACAATTCCTCAATTTCTGGAAAATCGCTATGGAAAAACAACAAAAACCATTGTTTCATTATTATTCTTATTAGGATATGCCATATCTATGTTGCCAACCGTATTGTATTCTGGAGCATTAGCGATAAATACCATGTTCGATATTCCCGAAATGTTAGGGACAGGTCCTGTAACGACACTTTGGATTACTGTTTGGTCTATTGGTATAATAGGTAGTATTTATGCCATTTTTGGAGGGTTAAAAGCTGTAGCTGTATCCGATTCCATAAATGCTGTGGGATTGATTGTAGGCGGTTCTTTAATACCAATTTTTGGTTTGATGTATATAGGAGATGGTAATATGTTTACGGGCTTAAGCACATTAACTAAAGCACTTCCAGAGAAGTTTGATATTATTGGAGGACCAGATTCCGATGTACCATTTTGGACACTTTTTACTGGGATGATTATCGTGAACTTTTATTATTGGGGAACCAATCAAGCTATTATTCAAAGAGCCTTAGGTGCTAAAAACTTAAAGGAAGGTCAAAAAGGTCTTTTATTGGCAGCATTCATTAAAATATTAGGGCCTTTTATCGTGGTATTACCTGGTATCATTGCATTTTATATTTTCAATGGCGATTTGGCAAATGCCGATGAGGCTTATCCAATGCTTGTAAAAGCGGTGTTGCCAGTAGCGTTTATCGGGTTCTTTGCAGCAGTACTTTTCGGCGCTATTTTAAGTTCGTTTAACAGTGCTTTAAATAGTTCGGTAACCTTATTTGGTTTGGATTTTTATAAAGAATACATCAATAAAGACGCTTCAGAAAGACAAACTGTAAAAGCAGGTAAAATTTTCGGAACTGTTTTAGCTATATTTTCTATGGCAATAGCACCGTTGTTATATGGTGTTCAAGGTGGTATCTTTACCTATTTACAAGAGCTAAACGGTACGCACAGTGTGCCTATTTTAGCTATTATATTAGTTGGTATCTTCTCCAAACGCGTGTCAGGAAAAGCAGCAAACATTGCTATTTTGTTTAGCGCCATTACGTATTTAATCTTATTATATGTTGTGAGACCAATGTGCATAGAATCGGGTACGTATTTCCCGCACTTCTTACATTTAATGGGAATGCTTTTTGTTCTTGTTGTAATCATCATGTATGCTGTAAGTAAATTTTATCCAAGAGAAACAGATTATGACCAAGAATATACCAAGCAAGTCGATATCACTTCTTGGGAATATTTAAAACCTGTAGGTTTTGCTATTGTGGCCATGGTTATAGGACTTTATATTTATTTATCATAATATGAACTCGTTTAAACTTTTTTGGCCAATTGTGAAAAGTTTAAACGAGTTTAATAACACTTTTTAAAATAAAAATGATCAATTTAAAATTAGGCGAAGTATGGTTTGTAACCGGAAGCCAACATTTATACGGCCCTGAAACATTAAAACAGGTTGCTGAACATTCTAAAGAAATTGCAGATGCTTATACCGCAAATACCGTTATTCCGGTAAATGTGGTTTTTAAACCAACGGTAAAATCGCCAGAAGAAATTCATGCTATTTGTAAAGCAGCAAACAATGACGATAATTGTATAGGTATCATTACCTGGATGCATACATTTTCGCCAGCTAAAATGTGGATTGCAGGCTTGAATGCATTACAAAAACCATTTTTGCATTTGCACACACAATTCAATAGAGATATTCCTTGGGGAACTATCGATATGGATTTTATGAATTTAAATCAATCGGCACATGGTGGTCGTGAGTTTGGATTTATAGCATCTAGACTTCGATTAAATCGCAAGGTGGTAGTAGGACATTGGAAAGACGAAAAGGTTATTAAAAAAGTAGCCGATTGGTGTCGTGTAGCGAATGCAGTAGCCGATAGCAGACGTATGAAAGTAGCCCGTTTTGGTGACAATATGCGACAAGTTGCGGTGACCGACGGAAATAAAGTGTCTGCTCAAATTAAATTTGGATACGAAGTAAATGGTTACGGTATTGGCGATTTAGTGGATTATATAAATCAAATTACCGATGCACAAGTTGATAATCTTGTGCAGGAGTATGATGATACCTATGTAATGGCTGCCAAAATTAAATCAGATGGCGCCATGCGTGCTTCTTTAAAAGACGCAGCCAAAATAGAGTTGGGTATGCGTGCCTTTTTAGAAAACGGTGGTTATACAGCATTTACCGATACGTTTGAGGATTTACATGGCATGAAACAATTACCAGGCATTGCAACACAGCGTTTAATGGCAAGTGGTTATGGTTTTGGTGGAGAAGGCGACTGGAAAACATCAGCTTTAGTGCGTACCATGAAAGTTATGGGTGCCGGTTTAGAAGGTGGAAACAGTTTTATGGAAGATTACACGTATCATTTCGATCCAGATAATATGACCTGTTTAGGCTCTCACATGTTAGAAATTTGTCCAACGATTGCTAAAGGCGATGTGTCTTGTGAAATCCATCCTTTAGGAATTGGAGGTAAAGAAGATCCCGTAAGATTGGTGTTTAATGGTGGCGCAGGAAGTGCACTAAACGCATCGGTGGTAGACATGGGTAACCGTTTTAGAATGTTGGTAAACAAGGTAGAGGCTGTAGAAATTAAAGACGAACTTCCTAAATTACCTGTTGCACGCGTCCTTTGGGATGCAAAACCAGATTTGCAAACAGCAGCGGCAGCATGGATTTATGCAGGTGGCGCACACCATACTTGTTACAGCCAAAATATTTCTACTGAATCGTTAGAAGATTTTGCAGAAATTATGGACATCGAGTTTTTATTAATAGATGAAAAAACCGATTTATATAGATTTAAACAAGAGCTTCGTTGGAATGATGCAGCTTATGTTCTGAATAAAGGGTATTAGCCATTATAACTGATAAAACGAAAAGCTGTTGTGTATATTTACGCAACAGCTTTTTTTTTTCAATTGAATTAGGCACAATTTTAAAATGAATCTAATTCCCAGAGCTAAATTTGCTATAAACTAAACTAGCTAAAATGCCCATGATAGCAAAATGAACAATATAAAGAACCGCATTTATGAGCGTTCCAGATAAATCAATAATATTAGCTGTAGCGTTATCTATCAAACCATCACCCAAGCCAATTAAAATACCTAGCCATACCCCGAAGTTAGCACCAATAGATACACTGTGTGTGTCACTAGCCCATTTAGAGTACATCGTAGAAAATGCAAATCCTACAATTAAACAGCCTAATGCCAAAAGTGGCATATCGGGAATTTCTTTTATCAAACCATCGGTTGGAATATGTTCTTTAAGTATGGGGTCTCCAATGATCCCCCAAATTAGCCACCCTCCAAAAAAGCCCCAAAGCGTGGTAACTAGCGTAGAAATTAAATTTGATTTTGAAAACATAATAATGGTTTTAGTTGGTTATATTTAAATAAAAGTAGTAAAAATTATTATATCATCTGTTTTTAAGTTAAATGTTTGTGTATTTTTAAATTATTGTATTTTTTCAATAGGTTGGTGTTTCATTTAAAATAGAGGATTGAAGTATTTGGAAATCATCAGAAGTAAATTATTTGTTGTAGATTTATAGATGCTTAGAACACATCTTGACTTTTTGTTTTTAACCGAAAATGAGATAAAATTTGTAGAGATGAGGCACTTTTTGAAAGACATAGCACCACTACGTATAAAAAAAGTAACGAAATATGGACGAATTTTAGCCATTCCTGCCTGCCTGCCGGCAGGCAGGTTTTAGGAAATAGAAAAAGTCAAGAAGAGCTCTTATTCCAACTGGTCGTAGCAAATAAAAAACGAAAGTTTTTTTAATAACTTCCGACTTATTTACGATTGAAAGGCATATTGAAAATAATTTAAAAAGAAAGGAAACATTGCTATGCTAACTTGGAAAGAAATTATCAATTTCACTATAAAAGGAAACCCAACACCAGACAAACGTGTTGAAAAAACAGAGGATGCATGGAAGGAAATATTAACTCCAGAACAATTTAGAATAACAAGGCAAAAAGGTACAGAACCTCCGCATAGTGGTGCTCTTTGTAGTATTTATGATGAAGGGCAATACAATTGTGTGTGTTGTGGTACACCGTTGTTCGATTCTACTATTAAATTTAGTTCTGGTACGGGGTGGCCCAGTTTTACACAACCCATAAAGCCAAATGCTATTAAGTACGAAAGAGATACCGCCTATGGTATGGTTCGTGTTGAGGTTATGTGTAATACCTGTGATGCCCATTTAGGTCATGTATTTTCAGATGGACCAGAACCTAGCGGATTGCGATATTGCATCAATTCAGAATCCATGGTATTAGAAAAATAACAATTAATTCCTTCCCTTAATTTGAGGGAAGGTGGATTTCAACTTTTTTAAGTTGAAAGACGGAAGGGTAATATAATGACAAACAAAAATTTACAAGTAACAACAGTCGGTGGCGGTTGTTTTTGGTGTACAGAAGCAGTTTTCCAAGAATTAAAAGGTGTTGAAAAAGTAGTGTCGGGATATTCTGGAGGCGATGCGCCTGGGCATCCAACATATCGCGAAATTTGTTCTGGATTAACGGGGCATGCCGAAGTGGTTCAAATAACATTTGATGCGAACATTATTTCTTATGAAGATATCTTGTTTATTTTCATGACCACCCACGACCCTACAACGATGAATAAACAAGGAGCTGATGTTGGTACACAATACCGTTCGGTTATTTATTATCATGACGAAGCGCAAAAGCAAATAGCTGAAGCTGTCATAGAAAAAGTGGCTGACTATTATGATAACCCCATAGTTACCGAAATAAGTCCTTTGGAAATATTTTATAAAGCCGAAGATTATCATCAAAATTATTATAGCAACAATAAAGAACAGGGCTATTGTAATTTTGTCATTACGCCAAAATTGGCGAAACTTAGAAAATTGTACGGAGATAGATTAAAATGATGAAACTGAATATAAAAGACACATTTAATAAAGAATTACCCTCAGATCCTATTCTTGAAAATACAAGAAGGCAGGTTGAAAAAGCCTGTTTTTCTTATGTGAATCCAAAACAAACTACAAAACCGGAATTGCTTCACGTGTCGCCCGAAATGTTGGAAAATTTAGGGCTTTCAAAAGAAGATTCACAAACTAAGGAATTTCTAGAAGTATTTACAGGGAACGCAATTTTACCAAATACTGCGCCTTATGCCATGTGCTACGGTGGGCATCAATTTGGAAATTGGGCAGGACAATTAGGTGATGGACGCGCTATTAATTTAGTAGAAGTTGAGCATAACAATAAACGTTGGGCACTTCAATTAAAAGGAGCAGGGGAAACACCTTATTCCCGAACTGCCGATGGGTTGGCAGTATTGCGTTCATCAATTAGAGAATATTTGTGTAGTGAAGCCATGCACCATTTGGGTGTGCCAACTACCCGGGCCTTATCGTTGGCATTGTCGGGTGATGCCGTTTTGCGGGATGTCATGTATAATGGTAATTCAGAATATGAAAAAGGTGCGATTGTTTGCAGAGTGGCACCATCTTTTTTACGTTTTGGCAACTACGAAATTTTTGCTGCTCGACAAGATTTCAACACTTTAAAAACGGTGGTAGATTATACGATTAAGTATTTTTTTAGTGATTTGGGCGAACCTTCAAAAGACACATATTTAGCTTTTTTTAAGGAAGTGATGCAACGGACTTTGGATATGATTATTCACTGGCAACGGGTCGGTTTTGTACACGGTGTGATGAATACCGATAATATGTCCATCCTTGGTTTGACTATAGATTATGGACCTTACGGTTGGTTGGAAGGCTTCGATTTTGGATGGACGCCCAACACGACCGATCGCCAACATAAACGTTACCGTTATGGCAACCAACCAAACATTGGGTTGTGGAATTTATATAAATTAGCAAACGCACTCTTTCCTTTAATTGAAGATGCAGAAGCACTTGAACGTATTTTAGACCAATATAAAGCAGATTTCGAAGTGAAGTCTTTAGAAATGATGCGTTCTAAATTAGGATTGGAAATTGAAGATGTTTTTGATGCCTCATTAGTTCAAGATTTGGAAGATAATTTGTTGCTCACAGAAACCGATATGACCATCTTCTTTAGAAAATTAAGTGATTTCAATATTGAAAAAGCTTCCGAAGGATTGGATGTTGTTAAAGATGCTTTTTATATTCCAACAGAAATAACCGCGGAAATTCAACAAAAATGGGAAGCGTGGTTTCAGCGGTATGCCGAGCGTTTGGGACAAGAACAAACAAATTCCGAAGAACGAAAAGAAAAAATGGATTTGGTCAACCCAAAATACGTGCTCCGGAATTATATGGCACAATTAGCTATTGATGATGCCGATAAAGGTGAGTATAAGTTAATTGATGAATTATTTCAAATGCTTAAAAAACCATATGACGAACAGCCTAAATATGAAAAATGGTTTGCCAAACGACCCGATTGGGCACGACATAAAATAGGTTGCTCCATGTTATCGTGTAGTTCGTAAATAAATGTCATTCAGTAAAAAAACAATAGTGAATTTAGGATTAGGAATGGCGGCTATTGGAAGGCCGCATTATATTAATGTAAGGACCAATACCGTAGTAAAAAGCGATGTCAATGAGCTTAAAGTCAATGGGTTTAAGGTATTGGATGCTGCTTATAATTTAGGGGTTCGTTATTTCGATACTGCACCGGGTTATGGATTAGCTGAAGCGTTACTGATAGATTGGTTAGCAGACAAAAATGATAAAAACATTCAAATAGGAACAAAATGGGGGTACACCTACACAGCCAATTTTGATAAAAATGCTATAATTCACGAAGTGAAAGAGCATAGTATTTCTAAATTAAAAGAGCAATGGCAAGTATCTAAAAAGCTATTGCCTTTTTTAACCACCTATCAAATCCATTCAGCAACTTTAGAAACGGGAGTTTTGGAAAATGCCGAAGTTTTAAATGAATTGGCTTATTTGAAAAGGGAGTACCAAATAAAAATCGGAATTTCAACAACAGGTGATAACCAAGTTGAGGTTATTAAAAAGGCTTTAGAAGTTTCTGTTGATGGTAGATCTTTGTTCGATACCTTTCAAAGTACCTATAATATTTTAGACCAAAGTATTTTAAGTATTAGTGCTCAATTAAAACAAGAGGACAAACAATTAATTGTTAAAGAAGCTTTGGCAAATGGTAGGATTTTTAGAAATAAAAACTTTCCAACATATCATAATTTATATAGTGCACTTGAAAATTTGTCATATAAATATGATGTTGGGGTAGATGCTATCGCTTTACAATTTTGCAATGCAACCATTCCTGAAAGTATGGTTTTAAGCGGAGCAAGTACCGTTAATCAGTTACAGGAAAATCTAAAAGCGAACACGATTATTTTAAATGAAGAAGACATGGTTTTGTTAAAAAGCTTTAGTGTTGAACCCGTAGCTTATTGGAACGAACGCAAGCAATTACAATGGAATTAATTTCTAAAATAGCATTAGGAGGCGGTTGCCATTGGTGTACAGAAGCTGTTTTTCAATCGTTGCTAGGTATTGAAAAAGTAGAACAAGGTTATGTTGCATCTATTGATGAAAATGCCTCATTTTCAGAAGCTGTGATTGTTCATTTTAAGCCTGAAATAATTTCATTAGAAACGCTCGTCGAAATTCATTTGTATACACATAAAAGTACGAGCAATCATTCCATGCGAACAAAATATCGTTCAGCAATTTATACGTTTTCAGAAGCACAAAATCAGCAATCAAAAGCCATTATAAATAATTTTCAAAAGGAATTTGACAACAAATTAATAACCAAAGTGTATCCGTTTCATTCCTTTAAAGCGTCTAGAGACGACATACAAAATTACTATATAAAGAATCCTGAAAAACCCTTTTGTGAAACATTTATCAATCCGAAGTTAAAATTGGTATTGGAACGATTTTCCAAACAAGCCAATATGGAAAAGTTAAAGCATTTGATAGCGTAAAAGCGGATGTAGCAGGATTTAGGCAGTCTCTTATTATTTTTAAAAACTGATCTAATGTATTTTTGTAATCATCCATTTAGTACATGACAAAAATTCAAATATATTCAGATGTCAGTCTGAGCGCAGTCGAAGACATTGGAAATGTTGCTTTTAATTGCATTTCGATTACACTCAATGTGACACGCTTTATTTTTGTCATGTACTAAAATAATCCATTAAAATATTTATATGACCACAGTAAACGATTTATTAAGTCTATTAGTCTTAGAAAAGATTAGCAATACTGAATTTAACGGCGTAAGTAAAACCATTGGTAGTCCCATTGTTTTCGGAGGCCAGGTATTGGCGCAAGCCATTCATGCTGCTAGTAGAACAATAACCAACAATAGGGTATTGCACTCGATGCATTCCTATTTTTTGGAAGCTGGTAATTTAGAGTTGCCCATTACCTATAACGTAAGCATTGTAAGGGATGGTGGTAGTTTTTCAGTACGTCGGGTTACAGCACATCAGAAGGAAAGAACCATTTTTATATTATCGGCATCGTTTCATAAAAAGGAGGCAGGCTATGATCATCAAATAGCGATGAAGCCTAGTTTAAAACAACCTGAAGATTTGTTGAGTTGGACAGACATTCTTCAGCAATTTGGAGATTATTTACCAAAAAGTCTTAAAGCTTTTTTTGAAATTGAGCGTCCTATTGAATTTAAGCCAACCGAGATAGTAAATCCTTTGGACAAGAAAGATTTACCACCATTCAGCGATGTATGGTTTAAGTTGAAAGGTGATGCAAAGAACTTGGATTTAGCTACAAAACAGCAAATATTAACCTATATTTCAGATTATAATATTTTAAGTTCGGTGCTTTACCCGCATGCCAGTAAAGCACATTGGGGCAATACGCAAACGGCAAGTTTAGACCATTCTATGTGGTATTTTAGAGATTTTGATTTTGATGATTGGTTGTTGTACTCTATGGAATCTCCAAGTGCTTCCCATGCCCGAGGTTTTGCCCGAGGAAATATATTTACCAGAGACGGGAAATTGATAGCTTCGGTAGCTCAAGAAGGCTTAATGCGACCAATTATTAAGTAATGAACTCGTTCAAACGAGTTCATTACTTAATAATTTTTACATGTTGTAATTAATTTAAGATGTTTAAGACTAACTGAATTAATTTGTATTTTTACAATTCTTAAATTTAAAGGCATGGACCAATACGAGCATCTTGAATCGCCAATGATTTTTAAAATAAGTTTTAATGAACTTCTTAAAACTTACGAGGCGCTTGTTAATAGCGATGATGAGTTTGTTGCAGCCAAAGCCAAACGAATTCTAGAAATTCAGAAACCCTATCCTGAATTAAGAGCGGGATTTACAGAGTTATCGTTGCTAGAAACCTATAAAAAACCTATAGAAGTTATTCTGCAGGATACCTTTAGTCCTATTTTAACCAATAACGAAATTAAAACGGCATCCATACCATTTCAAAATATAGTATTCAATACGTCCAACCGTTTTAAAAATATTATCAAACATGCTGGAGATGATTTTGTCTTGCAAATTAAAAACATGCCAGAAGATGATACGTATATTATCACCTGTATAGTTATTTTAAATTTCTGCTATGGCTATAATTTAAATTTAAAACGCCCGTTTTTTTATGAAATTCCTGATGAGCATGGCATTTTACGCTATTATAAAATTTTATATAATGCCGATTTTTGTGAAATAACACCAACCGAAAGCGCTAAAAAAATTACCCAAGAAGATTATGATGAGTTGTTGGATAATTTTGATAACATCGCGCTTTGGAAAGAAAAATTTCCGCCCAATAGTTATTTGTTCAAAGGTTTTGTAATATCAAACATTTTTGATGTCACAGACGATCAGTCTATTTCAAACATCAAATCTAATCTTATTATAGATGAAGAATGTGTCGATGAAGATTTTATAGAAAACTTTCACAAAACATTTCAATCGCTTTTAGGTATTAAAAACATAAAGGTAGGTTTTTCGGTATACAATAAGGAAGACGGTCTTTTTGAATCCGTTCTTGGTATGGGCAATAGCAGTTTTTTAATTAATAGCGATGAGCCAAAACCGTGCAAGCAGGCTTTATGTCATGGTTCTTATGATAAATTACTAAAGGAAAAGAAATTCTATGCGGTATCCGATGTAGATAGGCTGTGCGAGTGTTCTCAAGGACGGGCGCCACAGTTGGAGACTTTTAAAAACCAAGGCATTAAAAGCGTTATTTTAGCACCCATTGCCGATGGTGATGATTTACTAGGGGTATTAGAAATCGTTTCACCTGAACCCAAAGTTTTGAATAGCATCAATGCTAATAAGCTAAATGATGTGATGCCATATATCGTGTCTGCAGTTTTACGCTCAAAAAGAGAAGAGGAGAATTTAATTGAAGCTGTCATTCAACAAGAATGTACATCTATTCATCCAAGTGTGCATTGGAAATTCGAAAAAGAAGCAAAAACCTTTATAAAAGAACAATTTAACGGCAATCAAGCGGTATTTAACAAAATTTCGTTTGAAGACATTTATCCATTATATGGACAAATTGATATCAAAGGGTCTTCTGAAGCAAGAAATTGGGCAACGCAGCAGGATTTAATGTTACAGCTTAATGAAGTAAAAATCATTCTGAATGAAGCTTTTAAAGAAGAGCAATTTCCTATATATGAGCAGTTTATATTTCAAATAGATAATTATTTAGAAGGATTAGATGCCCATTTCCAGGTAGATAGCGAACAACAAATTACAGGATTTTTAAAACATGACATCAATCCCTTATTAGAACATCTATCAAAATTTGAAGTATTGCATGCCATTATCAATGTATATAAAGAATCGATTGAAGCTAAGGTTGGTACTTTTTATAAGCATAGAGAAAACTATGACAATACAATTTCTAGTATCAACAAAAAAATGGCTTCGCTGCTAGATAAAAAACAAGAAGAGGCACAAAAAATGTATCCACATTATTTTGAACGCTTTAAAACAGATGGCGTAGAACACAACATGTATATAGGTGAAGCTATTACTAAAGAAGAAAGTTTCAATCCTATTTATTTATATAATTTAAGATTGTGGCAACTGCAGGTGATGTGCGAAATGGAAAATGCTTATTACCAAATGCAACCTACCTTTCCTATTGGTTTAGATGTGGCTTCCATGATTTTAGTGTTCAATCAGCCATTATCCATTAGTTTTAGAATGGATGAAAAGCAGTTTGATGTAGACGGTACTTATAATGCGCGGTACCAAATTGTAAAAAAACGTGTTGATAAAGCATTTATAAAAGGAACCCAAGAGCGTGTCACCCAAAAAGGAAAAATAAGCATTATTTATTCCCAAAAACAAGACGAACAAGAATACTTACGCTACATTAAATTTTTACAATCGAAAAATTATTTAGATGATGATGTGGAAATTGTTGAATTGGAGGATTTGCAAGCAGTAACTGGATTGAAAGCGATTCGCGTTAGTTTACTGTACCACAAAGACAAAAAAGACAAAGCGTTTTATACCTACGACGATTTAATTAGAGAAATTAAAGCTTAAACAGTCTCTTAGCGAGTATTAAGGTTAAATGCGATGGTAAAAGCAATAACGCTTATAATAATACCAATCATGAATACGCTATAGGTTAACCTAAGTATTTTATATTTTTTATCTAAAACCAATCCAAGAAAATATAAATCCTTTTTCATAGAAGCGTATAAATACTCTCTATCTAGCATCATTTCTCCCATAGCCCACTCAAAATCTGCTAGACTCATTTTGTGGAAATTTCCAAAGAACAATAAATTTACTTTTTTATTGGCAACGTCTTCTTTTGTGAACTTTCCGCTGGTAACATTTGGACGTGTCGCTAAAATGGACAAAATAATAGAAGCTACCGTAAAGAGTACAAAAATAATTGTTGGTATAATGAGATATTTATTTGAGGCATTATCTAATTTAGAAACCAAATTTGATAAAACCAATGACACAATTATGGCATTTACCGATAGGAGGATATTAGCTTTAGTATCGGCTATGTTGCTTAAAGTGATATGATTTCTTAAAGTGACTCTAAACATGGTTTCTATACCGCGTTCGGGCAATTCAGCTTTGTTTTTTTTAAAACTTAATTCTGTTTTCTTTTGTTTAAGTTTAACGGAATCTTGCTTTATCTTATTTTGAAGCTTTAATAATCGCGATAAATTTTTTGTTTTCGTTGCAGTCCAATTTGTTGAAGCTGCTTCGGAATAAAACCGATGGTTGTTGGTTAAAAAATGAATGTTCTCTTCTAACCATTCGGCATCCGTCAAAGTTTTATCACAAGTAAGTTCCCATTCTTTTCTAAGTAATTCTGTAGCATCTCCAAAATCTTTGCTTCCAATGTGGGCAAAATCGGCATCACGAATAATTTTCTCGCTTATATTTTTGGGTTCGTATCCCATTACTGTAGCTAAAATTAAATCCTTAACAGCTTTGATAGTATCTTCAGAAGCATTGTGGTTCTTTAAAAAATCTTCAGCAATAGAAATGCTTTTCTCTTCGTGTTTTTCTATACCTTCAGTATAACCCGTATCATGAAGCCAAGCAGCTAATACCAATATTTCTTTTTCAGAATCACTTAAATTTGATAAGTCAGATAATTCTTTGACCTTTTCAACGACAAGTTGCGTATGTGCCAAATTGTGGTAAATATAGTGGCTACTTAGTTTTTCATTTAATAAATGAATGACGTGTTTTTCGACTTCAGCAATAAGATTATCCATAAGAGATTACGATTTAAAGTAAAAATACTAAACTTTGATGAATTTAAACATTCGTGTTTATTTGTCGTAAATTTAGGCAATGCTTTCTCGTTTCAATAATTTAGTTTTGTAAGGAGGCTTAAATGATATCTACTGAATGAAGTGATGCTAGCAAACGCATTAATTTTTGTCTAAACAAATTTTAAGATAGTTAGCGATAATCTATCTTTATCAAAAATATAAAACTGACCAAATGACTTCTCAAATAAGAATAATTGCCATTTTTATCGCCGCTATATTTTTGAATGCTTGTGCTACTTATCATCCACAGTACAAGGATTCAAACCGGGAAAAAGATTTGCTCCAAAAAGACATTGCCTACTCATTTTACTTAATTGGTGATGCTGGAAACTCACCTTTAGGCACTTCCTCAAAAGCGTTGGAAGCATTTAAAAACGCACTAAGTAAAGCTACAGAACACAGTACGGCTATTTTTTTAGGTGATAATGTATATCCGAAAGGCTTACCAAAAAAAAATCATCAAAGTAGGGCATTTGCAGAACATCAATTGAATATACAAACAGCAGCGGTTAAAAATTTTAAAGGAAAAACCATTTTTATTCCCGGAAATCACGACTGGTATTCTGGTATTAAAGGTTTAAAACGACAAGAAGATTTTATTGAAGATAAATTAGGCAAAAACACTTTTTTGCCCGAAAACGGTTGCCCAATTGAAAAAGTAGACATTTCGGATGATGTCGTATTAATTATTATAGATTCGGAATGGTATTTAGCCGATTGGGATAACTATCCGACCATTAACGACGATTGTGACATAAAAACCAGAACCAAGTTTTTTGATGAACTTGAAGGCGAAATTAAAAAAGCGCAAGGAAAAACAACGCTAATAGCTGTGCACCATCCTATGTTTACGAATGGTTCGCATGGTGGGCAATATTCATTTTCAAGCCATTTAAAACCATTTCCAGTACTTGGAACACTAAAAAATCTCGTAAGAAAAACAGGAGGGGTTACAACTGTAGATGTGCAAAATAAGCTGTACAACACCTTTAGAAAACGCGTCATTACCCTATCTCAAGAAAATGACAAGGTCATTTTTGTTTCGGGACACGATCATAACTTGCAGTATATATTTCAAGATAATTTACCGCAAATTATAAGTGGTTCAGGATCTAAAATTTCAGCCACTCGAAATGTGGGAAAAGGGCAATTTTCTTATGCAACACCTGGTTATGCCATATTGGATGTTTATACAGATGGTTCTTCCAAAGTTCGTTTTTTTTCGGCTGAAGATGGCAACGTGGTGTTTCAAACAGACGTGCTTTCAAAAGATAAGGGAGGAGAAGCTACTAATTATCCAGCATCATTTCCAAAGGAAAAAACAGCGTCTATTTATAAAAAAGAAGAAATCACTAAAGGAGGCGTATATAGAACGATTTGGGGAGAACGTTTTCGAAACTATTACGGTACAGAAGTTAAAGCGCCAATAGTAGATTTAGATACGCTTTTTGGCGGCTTGACTCCCATTAGAAAAGGAGGAGGACACCAATCTAAATCGCTGCGATTAAAAGACAAGCAAGGTAGGGAATACGTTATGCGCGCCCTTCGGAAAAATGCCATTCAGTATTTACAAGCAGTAGCTTTTAAAGATCAATATATTGAAGGCGAGTTTGAAGATACTTACACCGAAGGCTTGCTACAGGACGTTTTTACAGGTTCGCACCCGTATGCACCATTTGTGGTGGGCACTTTAGCTGATGCTGTGGGTGTTTACCATACAAATCCTGTGCTGTATTATGTGCCAAAACAAAAAGCAATTGGCATTTTTAACGATGAGTTTGGTGATGAGTTATATATGATTGAAGAGCGTACCGATGACGGACATGGTGATAAAGCAAGTTTTGGGTTTTCGAATACTATGATTAGTACCGATGATTTGTTGAAAAAGATTAATAAAGATGAAGATTTTGTTTTGGACGAAGCGGCTTATATTCGAGCACGTTTGTTCGATATGCTTATTGGCGATTGGGATAGGCACGAAGACCAATGGCGTTGGGCAGCATTTAAAGAAAGCGGAAAAACAATGTACCGACCTGTTCCCAGAGATAGGGATCAAGTATTTTCTAAAATGGCAGATGGTGTCTTGTTGGGTTTTGCCACCTCGGTAATTCCTGGGTTGCGATTAATGAAATCCTATGATGAGGATTTAAAGAACCCGAAGTGGTTTAATTTGGAGCCTTATCCGTTGGATATGGCACTGATTAACCAGTCGGATCGCAAGGTTTGGAACGCGCAAGTGAAGCAAATAGTAGATAATTTAACTGATGAAGTTATAGATAAAACATTTGCCAATTTTCCAAAGGAAGTGCAGGACGAAACCATTCAAGATATCAAATTAAAACTTCGAGGAAGGCGCAGTAATCTTCAAAAAATTTCGGACGCTTATTACAATCATATAAACAAGTTTGGTATTGTAAAAGGAACAAGTAAAGACGATTGGTTTGAAATTGAACGCCTGCCAAATGGCAATACAAAAGTGACTGCATATCGTATTAAAAAAGGAGAAAAGGCAGATGTGTTTCATCAACGCACATATAATTGTAATGATACCAATGAAATTTGGGTGTATGGGTTGGACGACGACGATGTTTTTAATGTTTCAGGTGAAGCCGATATGCTCATTAAAATACGGTTAATTGGCGGTCAAAATAATGATACCTACGATATTTTAAACGGAAAAAAAGTTAAAATTTACGATTACAAATCCAAAGAAAATACATTTAAAACTACCAACGGAAATGTGAAATTAACCGATGATTACGAAACCAATGTATACGATTATAAAAAGTTAAAAAACAATACCAATCAGCTCATTCCAACCATAGGCGCTAATCCAGATGATGGTTTTAAAATAGGGTTGTCAAATACGTTTACTAAATACGGTTTCGAGCGCAATCCGTTTACGTCACAACACACACTTTCTGGGGCTTATTATTTCGCTACAGAAGGTTTCGATTTACATTATAAAGGAGAGTTTGCTAATGTGGTAGGCAACATGAATTTAGGTTTGAAAGCACATTTTACAAGCCCTAATTTTGCAATGAATTTCTTTGGTTTTGGAAATGAAACACCAAATTATGAAGCAGATGAGAATGATGGTTTAGACGTCGGTTTAGATTATAACCGTGTAAAAATTAGTTTGTTTAAAGTGGCGCCTTCTTTAATTTGGCGAGGGCGTTTTGGTGCTAGTTTTGAAGTTGGAGTATCTTATGAGCATAATGAAGTTGAAGAAACTGAAGGACGCTTTATCAATCTGGTATTAAACGACATAATAGAAGTTAGCAATGGTTTTTATGGAATTCAGACGAAGTACCAGTATTCAAATTCCGATAATGAAGCCTTTCCTACCTTAGGGATGCTGGTCGCTTTTGAAGCAGGATATAAAAATAATGTTGATACCTCAAAAGGGTTTGGTTATATCATCCCAGAAATCGCTTTCGATTATAAATTATTACCAAGTGGACAACTGGTTTTGGCTAGCAAACTTAAAGCGCAGATTAATTTAGGCGATGATTTCGAATTTTATCAAGCAGCAAATATTGGTGCAAACAATGGGTTAAGAGGTTATAGAAACGAACGTTTTACAGGTAAAACTGCGTTTGTGCAAAGTACCGACTTACGTTTAAATTTGCGTAAAGTAAAAACTGGGCTATTGCCGTTAAATATTGGTTTGTATGGTGGCGCCGATTACGGTAGGGTTTGGGTTAAAGATGATGATTCCGATAGATGGAATACCTCTGTGGGTGGCGGTATTTTTGTTAATGCAGCAAATATGGTTACGGGAAATTTTTCGGCATTTCATAGTCATGATGGATTGCTTCTAGCATTTAAATTAGGGTTTGGTTTTTGATAGTTTTCTATTGAACTCGTTGAAACTTTTCTGATTGAAATGAAAAATTTAAGCCTGAGTAGCTGGTTCATGGACAAAAAAAGAACCATTTTTAGCCAATTGTGAAAAGTTTAAATCACTTCACTATTAAGATTAATTACTTATGCATTAAAAACCACTTTATTAATGTTAAATTTGTCAAAATATTTTTAATAAGAATTATAAAGTGGATAAAAACATATTACGCATAGGTCATCGAGGAGCTAAAGGGCATTTAGCCGAAAACACTTTAGAATCTATTAAAAAAGCTTTGAGTTTAGGTGTCGATGGTATTGAAATAGATGTACATAGATGTGCATCGGGACAGTTAGTGGTGTTTCATGACTTCACATTAGACAGAATGACGAATACTTCTGGCGAGGTTTCAAAATATACATTGAACCAATTAAAGCGTGTTGAAGTCAAAGGACACTGCCAAATACCAACCTTGTCTGAAGTTTTAACTTTTGTAAACAATAAGTGTTTGTTAAATATAGAACTAAAAGGACACGATACGGCTGACGAAGCAAGTCGGTTAATCGCTTTTTTTGTTGAGAAAAAAGGTTGGGAATATAAAAATATTATAGTTTCCAGTTTTCAAACGAACTTATTGGAAACGGTTCATAAAGTAAACCCAAATATTCCTTTAGGAGTGATTACCGATACTAATTTGGATGAAGCTGTAAATTTTGCAAAAACTATAAATGCGGTTTCCATTCATCCCGATTACACCATGTTGACCCAAGAGATTGTCGAAAAATTAAAGGAAGATTTTAAAGTATTCACTTTTACGGTAAACAACTTAAAACCCATAAAACGAATAAAATCTTATGGGGTAGATGGTATTATTTCAGACTTCCCTGAGAGACTATGATTGAAAAAGATGTGATTATTGTTGGTGGTGGAGCTGCAGGTTTTTTTGCAGCTATTAACATTGCAGAACAAAATCCACTTTTAAAAGTAGCGATTCTTGAACGCGGGAAAGAAGGCTTGCAAAAGGTGAAAGTATCTGGAGGTGGAAGATGTAATGTAACGCATGCCGAATTTATTCCCCAAGAACTCATAAAAAATTATCCACGTGGCGAAAAGGAATTGCTAGGGCCTTTTCATCAATTTATGACGGGCGATACCATTGAATGGTTTGAAAAACGAGGCGTTGCATTGAAGATTGAAGAAGATGGTAGAATGTTTCCAGTGTCAAATACGTCACAAACGATTATTGACTGTTTTTTAAATGAAGCCAAAAAACATAAGGTTGAGGTTTTATATAATCAAAGTGTGACTACAATCTCTCCTCGAACGTGTCACACTGAGCTTGTCGAAGTGCAGTCAAATGGTTTTGAAATTTCAACAAAAGACATTATTTTTTCTTGCAAAAAATTATTAATAGCAACAGGAAGTAATCCTAAAATCTGGAATCTTTTAGAAAGCTTGGGTCATAGTATTTCACAACCTGTTCCTTCATTATTTACATTTGATATTAAAGACGAACGTATCAAGGGTATTCCCGGAGTTGTAGTTCAAAATGTCGAGGTTAAAGTTTTAGGAACCGATTTATGGAGTGATGGACCATTACTTATTACGCATGTTGGAATGAGCGCACCAGCCATTTTAAAATTATCAGCTTTTGGCGCTATAGAATTAGCAAAACGAGACTATAAATTTCAAATTGAAGTTAATTTTATAAAACAAACGTTTGAAGATTGTTTAGATATTTTAAAAACACTAAAACACGATTTAGCCAAAAAAACAGTGCTCAAATCAACTCAGTTTGACTTGCCTAAACGTTTGTGGCAAAAATTGGTATTGGCGTCTAATATGAATCAAGAAACCCGTTGGGCAGATTTAAATAAAAGCCAGTTAGAAAGTTTAGCATCACAACTTACGCAAGCCATTTTTCAGGTGGATGGAAAAAGCACGTTTAAAGAAGAATTTGTTACTGCTGGTGGCGTCGAATTAAAAGAAATTAATTTTAAAACCTATGAAAGTAAACTTCATAAGAACCTTTATTTTGCAGGCGAAGTGATTAATGTAGATGCCATAACAGGAGGTTTTAATTTTCAAAATGCATGGACAGGGGCATATATTGCTGCTAGATCAATTTCAGAATAATTTTTATATTGCATAATATATATTTAATGTATATATTTGATATATACACTTTTTTACATCATGGGAAAAACAAAAAAATTAATAGAGTTAGATGATAAAGCTATTGAAATTCTTGAAAATCAAGCGAAACTACAAAAACGCTCACTAAAAAATTATATTGAATATACTTTGGAAGATACGGCAATGCGTTACAGCGAACCATCCGAAGAATACAAAAAAATGATGGATGATATGTTGAATAGAATGGAAAATGGAACATTGGAAACCATGCCAATTACAGAAGTTTTAAAACGTTATGGGCGTGAATTATGAAATTTCCAAAGAAGCAGATAAAGAACTTTATAGAGCAATGTGCTATTTCAAATTATATAACAAGGAAACATCTTTTATGGATGATTTGTTCAATCATTTACGTGTCATTTGTTTGATGCCCAAAGCATTTCAATTACGATATAAAAATGTGAGAATTGTAAATTTAGAACATTTCAATTTTTCAATTCACTATACAATTTACCATGAGCGCATTGTTATTTTAAGAATTCTCAACCAAAATCAAGATTTCTAATAATGCCAACTTACATCGCACTTTTAAGAGGTATCAATGTTGGTGGACACAAAAAAGTGCCCATGTCAGAATTACGTGATTTGTTAACAAATGCAGGTTTTCAAAACGTTCAAACTTATATTCAGAGTGGGAATATTATTTTTCAATCTTCAAAAAAGGCGTCCGAATTAGAAACAGAAATTCAAAAACTTATACATAGTCATTTTGGTTTTGAAGTTTCAGTCATAGTAAAAACCAATAATGAGTTACAAGCAATTTTTGATAGGTGTCCTTTTTCAGAAGAAAAGAAAGAGCACTGTTATTTTATACTTTTAAGTAACATTCCTGATGAACATTTAATTGAAAAAACTCAAGAAATGATTTATGAAAATGAAGAAGTTGTCATTAAAAATGACTGTCTTTATTTTTATTCCTCAACAGGTTACGGACGAACAAAGTTTAATATGAATACCTATGAACGCAAGTTAAAAGTTACTGGAACCGCAAGAAACTACAAAACCATGGTAAAACTATTATCTTTGTCTTCAGATTTAAATTAGAATGACTGAACAACAATTTATTCCTAAAGCATATTCAAAAACGGTTGAAAGCGGAAAGGTAACTTGGGAATCGCCCAGTAACATTGCGTTGGTAAAATATTGGGGAAAAAAGAAAGACCAAATCCCTGAAAACCCATCCATAAGTTTTACACTAAATAATTGTAAAACGATTACAACGCTCACTTTTTCAAAAAAAGAAAATGCTTTTGATTTTGAATTTGATGTGTATTTAGATGGTGAAAAGAAAGATGATTTCAAACCAAAAATCCAAACTTTTTTTGAGCGTATTGAAGTTTATTTACCTTTTTTAAGATATTATAAATTCAAAATAGAAACGAAAAACACTTTTCCTCATAGTTCAGGAATTGCATCATCGGCAAGTGGTATGAGCGCATTGGCGTTGTGCTTAATGAGTGTTGAAAAACAATTAATTCAAGCAGATGCCACCTTGAGCACAGTCGAAAGGCCTGTGGATGAAAATTATTTCAATCAAAAAGCATCCTTTTTAGCACGTTTAGGCTCCGGGTCTGCCTGTAGAAGTATTGAAGGCGATTTAATTGTTTGGGGACAAACCGATGCGATTGAAGGAAGCAGTGATTTATTCGGGGTAAAATATCCTTATCAGGTTCATGAAAATTTTAAAGCGTACCAAGACACCATTTTATTGGTTGATAAAGGGGAGAAGCAAGTAAGCAGTACGGTTGGACATAATTTAATGTACAACCACCCTTATGCAAAAAACAGGTTTCAACAAGCACATGATAATCTTGAAAAGTTAAAACCCATTTTAGAATCTGGAGATTTAAACGATTTTATAGCTTTAATTGAAAGTGAAGCATTAACACTGCATGCTATGATGATGGCCAGTATGCCTTATTTTATTTTAATGAAACCAAACACCTTGAAGATTATTAATAAAATATGGGAGTTTAGACAAGAAACCGGTTTACATATCAGTTTTACTTTAGATGCTGGAGCAAACGTACATGTGTTATATCCAAAGAAAGAATCATCAGAAATTTTGAAATTCATTAAAAATGAATTGGTTGCATATTGTCAAAACGGGCATTATATTTGCGACCAAATTGGTTTTGGAGCGAAATTAATTAAAAATTAATTAAGTAAAAATGAATAATTAAAGGCTTATTTTTAGCTTTAATATTATTCATTATGAAAGAAAATATAATTAAAGAAAAGAGTTTTGCTTTTGCAGTTGAAATTGTAAGTCTTTATAAAGATCTAGCGAACAACAAGAAAGAATACGTAATGTCTAGGCAACTCTTAAAATCAGGAACTTCAATAGGGGCTAACATTAGGGAAGCTGAATTTGCACAAAGTAAGGCGGATTTTATCAATAAAATATCAATAAGTTTAAAAGAAGCAAATGAAACAGATTATTGGATTGATTTATTATTTGCTACAAATTTTCTAACTAAAACAGAATTTGATGCATTTAAACCTAAATCTCAGGAAATGTTGAGATTATTAGTTAGTATTGTAAAATCATCTAAAGAATAATTATTAACTTTGCATTGAAGTGGTTTAAACTTTTTCGATTGAAGCGAAAATCAGTCGTTTTTTGTCCAATCGAAGCCTTTTTAGAGTTGCATAGCATCGCTACGGAAAGATAAAAAGACGTAGAGTGGGCAACAAAGGGCGATTTTTTAGCCAATTGGAAAAAGTTTAAACCACTTCATAATATTAATTTTTAATTAAATTAAGTGAAAGGACCATTATTTTACTCTAAAATTCTACTCTTTGGCGAGTACGGAATCATTAAAGATTCTAAAGGATTATCAATTCCTTATAATTTTTATAACGGTGCTTTAAAAACAGACAAAAACCCGTCGGAAGCTACTTTAAAATCTAACGAAAACTTAAAACGTTTTGTTGCCTATTTAGAAAAGATCAATCCTGAATTGGTAACTTTCGATATGGATGCTTTAAAGAGTGATGTAGATGCGGGTATGTATTTCGATTCGTCCATTCCACAAGGGTATGGTGTAGGTAGTAGTGGCGCCCTAGTTGCAGCTATTTACTATAATTATGCACATAACAAGATAACGGTTTTAGAGAATTTAACGCGTGAAAAATTATTGACTTTAAAGTCCATTTTTTCTGAAATGGAATCTTTTTTCCATGGTAAGTCGTCTGGTTTAGATCCTTTAAATAGCTATTTGAGTATTCCAATTCTTATAAATTCAAAAGATAATATTGAAGCTACTGGCATTCCTTCACAAAAAGTAGATGGAAAAGGCGCGGTGTTTTTATTGGATAGTGGTATTATTGGGGAAACGGCTCCAATGGTTAGTATTTTTATGGAGAATATGAAGCAAGAAGGGTTTCGTAATATGCTTAAAGACCAGTTTATAAAACATACCGATGCTTGTGTGGATGATTTCTTGAAAGGTGATATAAAATCGTTGTTTAAAAACACGAAGCGATTATCTAAAGTCGTGTTAAATAATTTTAAACCGATGATTCCTGTTCAATTTCATGAACTTTGGAAAAAAGGCATTGAAACCAACGAATACTATTTAAAGCTTTGTGGTTCTGGTGGTGGCGGTTATATCTTAGGATTTACTGAAGATATACATAAGGCAAAACATGCGTTAAAGGATTATAAACTAGAAGTGGTTTATAATTTTTAATTGGCTTATATTCTGAGTTTGTCGAAGAATTCCTGATAAATATTTTATGCTTAACAGAAAACAAAAGCACATACTACTTAAGTTTTTTAGCATGTTTTCTGTAATTAGAGGTTATAATATTCTTGTTATAATAATAGCGCAATATTTAGCATCTATTTATATTTTGGCACATGATAAACCATTAAGACAAGTGGTTTTGGATGTTAATTTGTTTTTGTTGGTTTTGGCATCTGCAACTACTATTGCAGGAGGTTATATTATAAATAATTTTTATGATTCTGAGAAAGATTTAATTAATCGCCCTATTAAATCTAAATTAGATAAGCTGGTAAGTCAAAACACGAAGCTATCTTTTTATTTTGTTTTAAATTTTTTAGCGGTCATCATGGCGAGCTATGTGTCTTTTAGAGCCGTAGTTTTCTTTTCCATTTATATTTTTGCTATTTGGTTTTATTCACATAAATTAAAAAAGCTGCCTTTTATTGGTAATTTAACATCAGCTATTTTAACCATCATGCCATTTTTTGCCATTTTTATGTATTACAAAAATTTCGAAACCGTCATTTTTGTACATGCCATTTTCTTGTTTTTGCTTATTTCGATGCGAGAACTCACCAAAGATTTAGAAAATATTACAGGCGATTTAACGCAAAATTACCACACCATTCCCGTTGTTTATGGGGAAGTGGTTTCAAAACGCATGCTTACGGTATTGGCTATATTAACGCTAATTCCCACTTATCTTTTACTATTTAAATTTGAAATTGGTTACATGTACATATATTTTTACTTAAGTATTGTACTGTTATTGGTGTTTTTAGTATTACTATGGAAATCCAAAACCAAATTACACTACTTGCTAGGTCACAGTATTTTAAAATTTATTATTGTTTTGGGTGTTTTTAGTATTTTATTAATAGATGTTAATTTGTTGCTTAACAGGATTTTATAAAATCGTAAACCAAAAATCGTAAATCGTAAATTTTAAAAGTATCTTTGCAAAAAATTAAAGTGATGAGTAGGACACAAGGAACAAGTGGAAAAGGGAAACCTTCAGGTAGAGGACAGCAAAACGGAAATGGAAAAAATGCAAGCAGAGGTGGGAGTAATTCAAAAAGTAAAAGTTTTGCCAGAGGAAACGCACCTGTGAAAAATGTAAATCCACCATCTAAAAAACCATCAAATCCAGACGAGATTAGATTGAATAAATATGTTGCTAATTCTGGTATGTGCTCTCGTAGAGAAGCTGATGTACATATTGCTACCGGTTTAGTAACGGTTAATGGTAAGGTAATTACGGAAATGGGGTATAAAGTGAAGCTTGAAGACGAAGTACGTTATGATGGTGCCCGTATTAATCCAGAGAAAAAAGCATACGTTTTACTTAACAAACCTAAAGGATTTGCAACCACAACCAGTGAAGGCAAAGGTAGAACGGTTATGGATCTAGTTGCTAATGCCACAGCATCTAGAATAAAACCTATTGGACGTTTGGGCAGGAACTCAAAAGGATTGTTATTGTTTACAAACGATGATGTCATTGCTGCAAAATTCACCAATTCTAAAAATGGGGTGCCTCGTTTATTTCATATAGAATTAGACAAAAATTTAAAACTTGAAGACTTAAAAGCGATTCAAGCTGGCTTTAAAATAGAAGGCAAGCTTATTGCTGTTGAGGAGATTAGTTATATTGACGGGGCATCGAAAAATGAAATAGGTTTAAAAATTAAAAATACAGGCAACACATTAATCCGTACTATTTTTGATTATTTTAAATATGAAATCGTTAATTTGGATTGCGTTGCCATAGGCCCACTTACCAAAAAAGACATTCCGCGTGGACATTGGAAGCATCTTACCGAACAGGAATTAAACAACCTGAAAATGCTTTAGATTCACTTGGTTTTTGCATTACGGATTTTCATTACTTAATGTTTTTGAATAATTGAATTTGTCAATGTTTCGCATTTGGAGTGGGAATTCGTTTTGTGAGGCACGATAAAAAAGATTGTAACCTTATGACTTACTCAAGATAAGCTTCAAGCCTAACCTCTTGTGGGGAACGCCCAAAATCCATTTCAAAAAAAATCTAAAAAAAATATCCAAATCGCTATAAAATTAAATTTTTTATATTTCATTTGTAATGTAATTGCTGAACAAATTGAAACGTGTTTATATGTTCGGGTTTTTGAAATTTGAGAAGTTATTTTCAAAAGCAGCTTATAGAAAAAGTAACCGAATTTTAAAGCTAACTTCTGTGTATACTATTGTTGCTAACCAGCATATGCATGGCTTTGTTCCAATGACACATAGTCCAATTCGAATTTGATTAATAGGTAAATATTATTTGATTAGAAACGAATGTTTCTTAACTTTAAAAAATTAATACCAAACTATTATATCAAAAAATAAAGAATGAACACCAAATACATTGATTTAATAAATCAATCTTTTTATTTTCCACAAGAAGAATTTGATCTAAACGATAAACATCTACAGTTCCATGGTATAGACCTTATAGGTTTAGTTGAAACATATGGTGCACCTTTAAAGTTTACGTACTTACCACAAATTTCAAACAATATAAATAGAGCTAAAGGATGGTTTGATAAGGCCATTAAAGCTAATAAGTATAAAGGTAAATACAGTTATTGCTATTGTACCAAAAGCTCTCATTTTAAGCATGTGCTTGATGAAGCTTTAAAAAACGATATACATATAGAAACATCGTCTGCTTTTGATATTGATATTGTTGAAAGCTTAAAAGCTGAAGGAAAGATAACCGATAAAACCTATGTAATTAGTAACGGTTTTAAAAGAGATCAATACATTTCTAACTTAGCTAGGCTAATTAATAACGGGCACAAAAATTGTATCCCAATTATTGATAACTACGAAGAAATTGATTTGTTGTCAAAAGAAATTAAAGGAAAATTCAATATTGGTATCCGTATCGCTTCTGAGGAAGAGCCTAAATTCGAATTTTATACCTCGCGTTTAGGTATTGGCTATAAAAATATTTTGCCTTTTTACAGAAGCCAAATTAAAGAAAACAAAAAAGTGAAACTTAAAATGCTTCATTTTTTCATTAATACTGGCATTCGAGACAATGCATATTATTGGAACGAGTTAACAAAATGTTTAAAAGTATATACCAGCTTAAAGCGTATTTGCCCTAGCTTAGATAGTTTGAATATTGGCGGTGGTTTCCCTATTAAGAACTCCTTGGCTTTCGATTTTGATTATGAATATATTGTTGGAGAAATCATTAATCAAATAAAATTGGTTTGTGAAGAAGAAGAAGTTGAAGTGCCTCATATTTTTACGGAATTTGGAAGTTTTACAGTTGGTGAAAGTGGCGGTGCTATTTATGAAGTTTTGTATCAAAAACAACAAAACGACCGTGAAAAATGGAATATGATAAACTCCTCTTTCATTACTACTTTGCCAGATACTTGGGCCATTAACAAACGTTTTGTAATGTTGCCTATTAATAGATGGCACGAAAGTTACGAACGTGTTTTGTTAGGTGGATTGACTTGCGATAGCGACGATTATTATAATAGCGAACAGCACATGAATGCTATATATTTGCCAAAATATAATAAAGAAAAACCATTGTACATTGGGTTTTTCAATACAGGAGCTTATCAAGAAACTATTGGCGGATACGGTGGTTTACAACATTGCTTAATACCATCGCCAAAACATATTTTAATAGATAGAGATGCTGATGGAAACATCACAACAGAATTATTCAGTGAACAACAAAAAAGTGAAGACTTACTTAAAATTTTAGGTTATGACAAATAACACATATGCAGGAGTTCCAGAAGAGTTTTCAAAATTAGAACAATCAAAAATAGTTTTAATTCCTGTGCCTTATGATGGAACAAGTACAGTACAAAAAGGAGCAGACAAAGGACCAGAAGCGTTTTTAAATGCTTCAAATAACATGGAACTTTACGATATAGAAACAGATACGGAAGTTTACCAACAAGGTGTTTATTTAGTAGATCCGGTTGAAGAGAATGCCACACCTGAAGTGTTAGTGGAAGCTGTTCATCAAACCACAAAAAAATACATCAAGAAGAATAAGTTCGTAACCATTTTTGGCGGTGAACATGCAGTTTCTATAGGAACCATTCGAGCTTTTAACGACATGTTTCCAAGTCTAACGGTATTGCACATTGGTGCGCACTCCCATTTGCAAAAAAGCCATGACGGATCTTCTGTTAATAATGCCTGCGCGCTGTATGAAGCCAGCCAAACAACCAATTTAATACAAGTGGGTATTCGCTCTATGAGCGCGAAAGAAAAAACAATAGCCGATATCGATAAAACCTATTTTGCACACGAAATGGCGGTTGATGATACATGGATAGATTCTGCCATAGACCAAATGACAGATAATGTATTTATTAATTTTAGTCTAAGTGGTTTGGATATTTCCATCATGCCAAATACCTGCTCACCTTTACCAGGTGGTTTATTCTGGTATGAAACTTTAGATTTCTTAAAGCAAGTTTTTGCAGAAAAAAATGTGGTTGGCTTTGATATTGTTGATTTGTACCCAAGTGTAAAACAAAAAGCTTCCGATTTTTTAGCAGCAAAATTGTATTATAAAATGTTAAGTTATAAATTTATGGGCCAAGAGGTCGGCGACGATTACGATAATACCTACGATAATACAAAACAAAAAAATAACGCTTCAAAATTTAACGATGACGATGAGTACTAAAGGACCCATATCACAATTCATAGAAAAAAATTATTTACATTTTAATGCTGCTGCTTTAGTCGATGCCGCAAAAGGTTACGAAACGCATTTGTTAGAAGACGGGAAAATGATGGTAACCCTAGCTGGAGCGATGAGTACCGCAGAGCTAGGCAAATCGTTGGCAGAAATGATACGTCAAGATAAAATTCATATTATTTCTTGTACAGGTGCAAATCTTGAAGAAGATATTATGAATTTGGTTGCTCATAATTCATATAAAAGAGTCCCAAATTATAGAGATTTATCACCACAAGAAGAATGGGATTTATTGGAAAACCATTATAACCGCGTTACCGATACGTGTATTCCAGAAGAAGAAGCGTTTAGGCGTTTACAATCCCATTTGTTTGATATTTGGAATAAAGCAGACAAATCGGGGGAACGCTACTTTCCACATGAATTTATGTATCAAATGATAAACTCCGGCGTTTTAAAACAATATTACGAGATCGACCCTAAAGATTCTTGGATGGTTGCCGCAGCCGAAAAAAACTTACCAATTGTAGTTCCAGGTTGGGAAGACAGCACCATGGGCAATATTTTTGCATCTTACTGTATTAAAGGTGAATTAAAAGCGTCAACTACCAAAAGTGGTATTGAATACATGATGTGGTTAGCCGATTGGTATCCGAAAAATTCAGGTGGAAAAGGCGTTGGTTTTTTCCAAATTGGAGGTGGTATAGCTGGCGATTTTCCAATATGTGTAGTGCCAATGCTTTACCAAGATATGGAAATGCACGACATCCCTTTTTGGAGTTATTTTTGCCAAATAAGTGACTCAACAACCAGCTATGGTTCGTACTCCGGCGCCGTACCAAACGAAAAAATAACGTGGGGTAAATTAGATATAGATACCCCAAAATATATAATAGAAAGCGATGCAACTATTGTTGCTCCATTAATTTTTGCATATTTGTTAGACCAATAACCCAACTCAAATAAAAATGTTACGCAAAATTGTAGATTACAAAAAATTAAATGAAGATATATTAAATCTTCTTGTTGAAAAGTTTCCCGATGGATACGATGAAACAGATATTATTTCTTTTAGAAATGCCCAAAACGAAATCATTGAAGCAGTAGAAGTTCGTACAGATGATACTATTTATTTAGTAAAAGTAGGGAAACGACTGGTACAAGCAATGGAAGACTTCGGCGATGACGATGCTGATGTTGCTGATGATGATTTTGAAGAAGTTAAAGTTGACGATGCTGATGCAAATTTAGATGACGACGACGATGATGACGTAGTTAAAAAACCTAAATTGGAGGATGACGATGACGATAGTGAAGACGATGATGATGCCGATTCAGATTACGATGAGGAGGATGATGAAGATGATGATATTGATTAGATTAATTCATAGTAAATAAATTGTTTTATGAGAACAGCTGTTTTTAAGTCTTACAAAAACGGTTATTTTACGTTTTGGTTTGAAAATGGGGAAGAGTTAGTATTCGAGGAAGTGCATCCTAGAGTATTAAAACAATATGATTTAAAGAACGACAAAAGCTATATCGATAAAAGTTTTAGGATAACTTTTGTTGAAGATTTTGAAGATGATGACGAAGATTTTGTAATTTACAGAGTTGAAAGTTTAAAACCTCTTTAATCCTAGTTATATTATGGGCGCATCATTTCATATGTCGTTGCCATGCTTAAGCGTAAAAGCTACAGAAAGCTTTTACGTAGATAATATTGGCGCTTCCTCAGGAAGGAAAACACAAAGTTGGGTGGATATAAATTTGTTTGGCAATCAAATAACATTTATAAAAGCCGAAAAATTTAGCTTTAACAGTCCTAATTATGTATTTGAAGGTAAAATATTGCCCTCGTTTCATTTTGGGGTTATTATTGATTTAAAAGATTGGGAGCAAATTTATGCACGGCTTAAAGACCAAAAGCTTGACTTGGTTACCCAAGCAAGGTTCTTGGAAGATAAAGCGGGAGAGCACGTTTCATTCTTTATAAAAGACCCAAACGATTATATGTTGGAATTCAAGAGTTTTAAAAATGCATCCGATATATTCAAAAAGTAATGTACGCAACGGTTGCTTATCAAGTAGCAAGCACAATTAATATAAAAGAAAGTAAAAGTCACTTATCATGGCACTTAATGTTTCATGATAGTGACGAACTTTTTTATAAGGTTTCCAATAATGCCTTTGTTTATATTTTTCAATACGGTATCGTAAGTTTTTTTAATTTAAGTGCTGAAGCCATTTCTGGAATCTTCAAAGAAATAAGACCCTTTTGTAACGATTATTTTGTTGATAAACTATCGGAAGTAGTAGAAGTTGTGGTAGAACAAGATACGTTGAAAGTTGAATTCGATAGTGTTATTTTACCCAGTTTAGATAAAGAAATGATACGATTGGTTATGTTGAATACATCCCAATCGGTAGCATTGAATCGCTATTCGGAAATTACAGAAGACATATTAATTCAAACCAACAAGCATACAACCTATCTAGAAAATAAAGGGAAATTAGATATTTCAGGCTATGCACTTAAACGTTTTATTGGTAAGGTTCTGAATATAAAAAACAAGATTTCTGAAAATCTTTACATTTTCGATTCACCACAAATTACTTGGGAAAACGAACAGCTCAACAAACTAAATTTAGAGCTAAAACAAACTTTCGATTTAACCGATAGGTATCGCTTAATTCACGATCGCATAGAAATCATTAAAGAGAATCTAGACCTCTTTAAAGACATTATGGATCATAGAGAAAGTAGCAAATTAGAATGGATCATCATCATTTTAATTGTTATTGAAGTGATTGATATGTTTATCACTAAATTTTTTCTTTAGAAAAACTTCCCAAATAAAAACAGCATATACCACTAAATATTCCAATCCAATAATCCATAAATTTTCGGTATTGTTTGTATTTAAATATGCTAGATAACTCAGAATAATTGTAAAACTCCAAACCAAAGGGAATTTGTAATTGGTAAAAATAGATAGTATTAAAAGCGTTGCTACATACCAAGGATGTACTGTTGTAGCCGTAAAATAGTAAAACGAAAGGACTAAAAGCATACTCGAAATAAGTTGAACGCTGGTTTTATTTTTCCTTAAAAACGTCATGCCCAACACAAATAGCAAAACAAGAATAGGAATGATTTTACCTATTACAGCAATTTCATTATATCCTCTAAATAAGTAACCGATTTCTCTAGCTATATAGTATAAACTGGCATTAAATTCAAAATCCTGAAACCATAAACCAACCGTTTTTGTATAATTATATATGAATTGTTTTGAGTAAAAAGGAAGAAATAATAAGACGGTTGTAAGTAGTGTTATGCTATAAAAACCAATCAGTTGGGTTCGTTTTCTTAATCCGTTGTTGGGAGGAGGTAATGGCGAAGTAATCTTGTCATCTGTTTTTTGGTTAAGCGAAGTCGAAACCTCTTTGCTTTTTACCAACCTCTTAAAAAACAAAGGCAGAAATAGTAAAGGAATTAGTTTTACCGAAATGGATAAACCTAAAGTAATGGCAGCAAATTGCCATTTTCCTATATGAAGTAAATACAAACTCCAAACTAAAAAGAAAATCATCACCCCTTCAAAATGGAGATTTCCCGTTAGTTCTATGATAATAAACGGATTCAAAACATACCAAAAGATGTTGTAAACAGGAATATTTAATTTTTCCAATAGCTTTTTTCCAAAAAAGAGCGTGCCAAAATCGGCAGCAATAATGAGTAAGCGCATCACCACCACCGAACCTAAAATACTTTTTCCTGCAAATAAACCTGCAATAACAAAACATAATTGATTTAAAGGCGGGTAGTTGGTAAAGTGGCTCGCGTTAAGTTCGCCCATGCCGTTGTACAATTCTTGAGCTTGTGCTATAGGGAATTTGCCCATACTCATAAACGACTCTACGGTGTGCAAATAAGGGTTGAAACCTTCTAAAAGCATTCTGCCATCCCAAATAAAACGGTAAAAATCTTGTGATAGATTTGGTATGGCCAAAATAAAAATGGCTCTAAAAATAAAGGCTAACCAAGTTAAAAATGCAATCTGTGATTTTAAAAGATGTACCAGTTTATAAAATAAAAAGAACAAAGCCGCATAAAGCATTATCAGTTTTATATAGTCAGTTCGCACTAAATTATAGGCAAATGCAAAGTAGAAGAGCACACAGGAAATCGCCAATAATAAAGGGATGTTGTTTCGCTTTAATGCGCTTAGGTTTAATGGCATGTTCAATAAATGCTTATTAAAATTTATTAGAGTCGCTTTTTAAACATTTCAATTACATGTTCAGCTGCTTTTAATGGAGATATTTTAGAGGACATAACATCTTTTTCTAAAATGGAAAGCTGATTTGTAATGTCTTCCGAACCGTAAAAGAGCTGTTTTAATTCGTTGTTAATGGTGTCATACATCCAACGAATGTTTTGGCGATGCCTGTTTTTAATAAAATAACCATTTGCGGTAACCAATTCCCGGTAGTTTAGAATGGTATTCCAAACGGTATCAATACCTGTGTTCTTTGTAGACGATGCCGTTGTAACCACCGTTTCCCAGCCAGATTCCGATGGTGGAAAAATATGCAATGCATTTTGGTATTGTTGGCAAGCCATGTCGCTTTTTTCAATATTGTCACCATCCGCTTTATTAATAACCAGCATATCGGCCATTTCCATAATGCCTCGTTTAATACCTTGAAGTTCGTCGCCAGCACCGGCAAGCATTAACAGCAGGAAAAAATCGGTCATGCCATGTACAGCGGTTTCAGATTGACCCACGCCAACCGTTTCAATTAAAATAACATCGTAACCAGCCGCTTCACAAAGCAACATGCTTTCGGCAGTTTTATTGGCAACACCACCAAGGGTTTCGCCCGAAGCAGACGGTCGAATGTAAGCACGCTCTAAAGTACTCAACGCTTCCATACGGGTTTTGTCACCCAAAATGCTGCCTTTTGAACGTTGGCTACTGGGGTCTATCGATAAAACGGCTACTTTGTGGTCTTGCGCTATGAGGTGTTTGCCAAAAGCCTCAATAAATGTACTTTTACCCACACCTGGAACCCCCGTAATGCCAATGCGTATAGAATTTCCTGAAGCAGGTAAAATAGCTTGAATAATGGTTTTGGCAAGTGCTTTGTCGCTTTCTAGATTACTTTCTATAATGGTAATGGCTCTAGACAGAATAACACGATCGCCACTTAAAACACCATTAATATAGGCTTGCGCGGTTAGTCTGTTTTTTGGTTTATAGTTTGTCATTTTTATAAAGCATTACCAGTTTTAAAGATACATATTATGTGAAAAATGTGCCATGTTTTGTGGGGTGTATTTTATTTTACTGATTTATATTTTGAATAAAAAGATAATTTTATTAAAAAGAAGGGACATAGTAGAATCAGCATTTGCAATGAGTTTATCAAATGTAAGGAAGATTATATAGCAATTTCTGTTCTACTTTTATTGCATGTCTAGATTAATGCTTTATTGGTTTTTATGGTGGCTTTATTTAGGCGCTAAAGAAAGCCGTTTTCCTTGGCCAGTTTTAAAAGTGCTTTGTTCGTTTTTTTCTCATTATTGAATATTTGGTTTAGGCGCCGTTTTCGGCTTTCTATCCCGGACAGTGATAAGTCCACCACCTCGGGCAGTTCCTTGGTCTTGGTTCCCAGCGATAAATGGTACAGCATTTTTCTATCGATATCGTCCAGATCAAAATCGTTGGATATATGTTGCCTAATCAATTTTAAAACGGGGCTGCTATAAAATGGGATCCCGTTGAGCACGTTTAGGACACCATTGGTCAAACTCTGGAAGGTTAGCTCGTTCTTAAGGATCAAACCATCAGGCTTTACCATCTTTAAAATATTGATAAGCCAGTAATTGTTGTTCAAATGTGTGGTCACAATGATCTTCACCTTAGGGAACAACGACCTTAGTTTCAGTCCCAGGTCATCACCGGAAAAAAGCTTTCTGTCCAGGGATGCCGGTAGGCTCATATCCAAGAACACCAGGTCAATGGTATAATGATTGACTGCTTATTCTATTTCCTGATTGGCTTCCTCATAATATTTGGTGGGTGTTATTTTAATTGCTATGTGCTTGTGTATGTTTAGGTTAGATAGTGTTTTTAGGGTGTCTTTTTAAAATAGCCAAAAACCTTACTAAAAAAACAGGTTTTTCCTTATAAATTTTAAGGATAAACCTTACCGCTCTTTCAACTGTATTAACTATTTTAGCGGCGAGCATTTGTTTAATTAAAATTTTAAAGCCCTTTATGTTTTAAAGGGAAACCCTACATTTTTATTTCTAATGGCACGACTTAATTTTACCTCACAAGCAAAATCCACTTTTAAACTAAATAAAATGACAAAAAAAGCCTATATCATGATTTTGATGGTTGTAACCTATTTGGGCCATGGGCAAACTGAGACCAATCAAAGTTTCGTTCCTGTATCACCAGAGGCGGCGGCCTTATCAAAAATGATCAATTATCCCATAGACCATAATACGGGAGTACCTAATATTAATATTCCTTTCTATGAGGTTGCGGTGGGCAATTTAAAATTACCTATTGTGTTGAATTATCATGCAGGAGGCTTTAAAATCAATGAAAAAGCTACAAGGGTGGGATTAGGTTGGTCTTTAAGTTGTGATCTTCAAATAACAAGATCCATTAATGGTATGGACGATTTAAAATATCAGGGAGGATATATTGACAATGACCTAGTTAAGGCTCATAAAACCGATCATTATATTGATGATTACCCCTTTTCTAGCACATACACTGAATATAGTTTTGATAATACATATGATCTAGTAATGGGAATAAAGGATGGGATGCCTGATAAGTTCAATTACAGGCTGTTAAATACGTCTGGGTCATTTTATTTTCAGAAAAACGATTCGGGGAGCGGTTATACCATTGTCCCAGTTCCATATGACAATATAAAAATAACATATCAGGGAGACAATACCTTTAAAATTGTAGACACCGATGGTACCATTTATTATTTTGGTGTTGCTGGTAACCCGGCATTTGATCAGTATAGTTATGATAATCTTGAAACGTATAAAAGGGAATATACTGGTGGTGTTGTGACCTCTTGGAAATGTGATAGAATTGTAAGTTATAATGGAATTGATGACATCACTTTTTCATACAGTCAAAAAAGTTCTGATACAAGGGTTAGTTATCATGATAAAATAGAGTACTACAATAATAGTTCTCCGTGTTTTCCTAGTTCTGGAAGCGGGGCGGGGCCGGTTTATGGATCTAATGAACCGCCTTTAAATACAGCTTCAAATAATGATTATAATAGCTCAGACAATTCGGTGTCTGGAGTGCCTTTCTATAGAATCTCTTCACCAAAGTACATCAAATATTTTTGGAACAAAACAGAACTGCACGTTCCTTACTTAGATGGTCAATATAATGTTATAGATAAGGTTTTTAGTGACAATTATACTACGAATCAGTCTATAAATACAATATACGGGCTGTCTTTATCAGAAATTAGTTTTAGAGGTGGTAAGGTTATTTTTAGTGGTACGGACCAATTAAGTACGGTAAAGGTTTTGGATGATAAAAACATCGAAGTAAAGTCATTAAGTTTATTTCAGAATAGTAAAAATACTTATATTAATGGTGTTCCTACAGAAGGGACCAGATATTTAGATTCGTTACATATCAAAAATGGAACTGAGACTTTTCAGCGGTACGGTTTACTTTATAATTCAAAATTCGATTATGGCAACCACTTAAAAGGTCATGATGCCTGGGGGTATCCCAACCATAAAACGAGACCGGTTAAACAGAATACAAATGATTATTTAAGCATTCCCGAAACTACAATTGTCCAAGGTAAATTTCATGACCCAAGTTTTGACAGTAATTGCAATGTTTTTACATCGAACGTAGAAATCGAAATAGGGGGCGATGACAATTGGGCTGAACATCCTGATGAGAATTACATAAAGCAAGGGGTGCTAAAACAAATAGTATACCCTACAGGAGGCATCGTAGATTTTGATTTTGAGCCTAATAAATATCAAGAGTATTTATCTAGCAATACATCAACTATATATGGTCAAAAACTTCCACAAATAGGTGGAGGGTTACGCATTAGGAGTATAAATTATTTGGATGAAGATTCTAATTTTATATCGCAAAAGTATTATCGTTATGGAGATCTTGAAGAAGGTACAGGCATAGCCTTGTTCAAACCTGAAAGAGATCCCAAACCCAACACCTATTATTTTGGAGTACAAAGTTATGAGCAGGAAATAAACTACCTTGAAGCATGGAATGGTATCCCGCCATGCGATGATCCATCTTGCATAACTATCATTGCTACAGAAACAAAAACTACCTATGAGCCTGCCTCTACCTTGGATTACACCTACCCAAACGGGGCACCAATTTACTATACAAAGGTAACCGAATACCAACAGGATTTAGGAGAGCAAACAGGGAAAACGGTATACAATTTTTATCCTCCAGATGAATTTTATCCAAGTACTAATGACAGAATTATGGTTCCTGAAACTAATATTCCTTATTTAAAAGTAGATTGGCCTCTGGGAGCACAAAAATCAGTTGAAACATATAAATATAACCCAGAAGTAGGGTTTAGACCTACTGGCAAAAAAAGTTTCGAGTATACACCTTTCAATTTGTCCAACCAAGTAAAAGTAGCAGCGGTCTTTCAAAAAAACAGTTATAAAGTTATAGGAGGTAACCATAGTGTTTCCGATAGGGAACTGTTCAGCTATCACTCGTCGGGGGCCTTCACTTTAATAGAGTATGGCCTGCCCATGGGTAAGCTCTTGTTGACAAGGTCAACTGAAGAGACATTTGAAGATACGGGGACGCTAACAATAACAACTGACTATACTTATGGTAATTCACAATATTTAAACCCTACCAAATCAGTGACCACAAATTCAAAGGGTGAAACAATAAAAACTGAATACAAATATGCCTATGATTTTAATGGTATCTATGACCAAATGGAGACTAAAAATATGGTAACCCAATTGGTGGAGGAAATTAATACCAACCAAACCAAAAGCAAGGAAATATCCAGAAAGAAAATAAACTATGGCTTTGTAGATGAAGGTTGGGGCTTTTATGCGCCAAATACTATTCAAAGTTCTTTTAAAGGGGAGCCATTGAAAACAGATGTGATATTCAATAAATATGACCACTATGGTAATGTCCTTGAGGTAAGGGACAAAGCTAATATACCGACCTCCTATTTGTGGGGCTATAATCATTTGTATGCTGTTGCAGAACTTAAAAACATGTATTACGACAATATATCAAGCACATTTACATCTAATAACACTATTGCAGATCCTCCAAGCGAAGCATCTATTTTATCTGTTTTAGAAAGTTTAAGAAATACTTATACTAGCTCCAGTCAAAGGGTAAGTACCTATACCTACAAAAGACAGGTGGGGGTAACCGGTATGATAGCATCAAATGGAGATGCCATGTATTATGAGTACGACCCGATAGGTAGATTGGTTACGCATACCGATAAGGACGGGAATTTACTTAACACCTATAAATACCATACGACAGATTATACGGTAAACACAAATCCGTTTTACTACAGTTATCCAATCATGCGGACTATTTATGGTAGCTGTGATGCCAATTTGTCTAATAATCATGTTATATCTGGAGGATTGTATTATGGAGCATCAAGCGCAAGTGCCAACCAGACTGCTCAATATTATATGGATAACCAAGCTGGTAATATACCCGATTGTTCTGGGACATCGAATGATGTGGCTGTTGTAGAACTTACCTATGGGTATTATGATTATTCAGGTTATTACAGTGAACCTGTAACCAATATTTATCCAACAGAAATGGAATTAGATTTAATTCAAGCTAATTCTATTGTGGCCACTCAAAAACTAATACCACATAATACCTATAACAGTACTGAAGCTATAAGTAATTTAGTATTAAAGGAAGGAAGTTACCAATTAAGTTTTAGAATGAACGCAAACGTAAAATATGGTTTGGGTTTTATTACCGATTTTTCGGTAACAACCATTGAAACTGCTACTACTCAATATATCAGTTCGGGTGATAGCTTTTATTTTGAAAATGGGAAACACTATAAAATTAGGGCTAACAACTTCAGGTAAACTTTACAATCGGTCAAAAAGAAAACAAGATGAAAAGAATTTTAATACTACTATTGTTTATATTGCCATTCTACACCATGGCACAATCTGACAAAAATCATATAGAGCAGACCGCCTATCAGGTAAAAACTACCGATGGCATCCATAAGGCGGGGACGACAACTGATTTATTACCAGAAGATATAATAAAGACAACCAATTATTTTGATGGATTGGGTAGGGCGGTTCAATCGGTAAACCAAAGGGCCGGAGGTCAAAACCAAGATGTTATAACCCATATTGAATATGATCAATTTGGCAGGCAGATAAAAGAATTTTTGCCCTATGCTACGACATCCAATGGAGGGCTGTTCCGGGCAGATGCTTTAAATAGTGTAAAAGGATTTTACAATACCCAAAAGTATGAGAACACTTTAAACCCTTACTCTGAAAGAAGTTTGGAAGCCTCACCATTAAATAGGGTGTTGGAACAAGCCGCTCCAGGAAACGATTGGATGTTAACATCAAGTAATAGCTGTTATGATCCTGATTCCCCTTATTATAATACAAACGATTGTGTGGATTATAGAACCTATGTAAATAGTATTTCTGGAGGTAATGGGAGTTGTTACTATGAGGATTATTACGCATATGATGAACCTTTTTGCGTGTCGTTTAGAAATAACAATCCGTTGCCCCCATCTCCTATAGGAAGTGGTAATAATGATCACACCATTAAGTTTGAATATGCTACCAACACCAATTTGGACTATGTAAGACAGTTTGGTGTGTCCTTCCCAACGGGCAATACCGAATTTCCACAGCTCGTTGATGAAGGTCTTTACCCAGTCAACGAACTCCACAAAACCGTTACGAAGGACGAGAACTGGCAATTAAACCAGACCTATCCTAACGATCATACCACCGAGGAATACAAGGACAAACAAGGACGGGTTATTTTAAAGCGAACGTTTAATCTGGGCAAATGGCACGATACCTATTATGTTTATGATGATTATGGCAACCTGACCTATGTGCTGCCCCCAAAAATGAGCACCTATAAAAGTATACTACAGCAAAATTGGATAGGACAGAGTTATTATTTTGACGATGTTCCCGGTCTGTATGTATTTGGTACCGCTTATAACGATATCAGTTTTTATTTTTCTTCAAACGGAACTTTTTCAATTGGTATATATGCCGAAGGAAACATGATCCAGTTAAAGGATGGGCTGGTCATGGATCTGGGCTTCATCAGTCCATCGCTTCCAGACATGAACCTGGGAACTATGAATTTTGGGAACGGAAACCCGGCAGGAAGCGCCTATATCCAATCGGGCAATCTTTATTTTACCTCTTCGGGCAATTACGATAGTACGTCCGGTGATTTTTGGTCCAATCTATCGGTTAATTTACTGGACCACCAAAATGGTTTTGTACCATCAATAGACCAAACTCAACTAGATAATTTAGCATATCAATACAGATATGATGTTAGAAACAGAATTATTGAAAAGAAAATACCAGGAAAGGGGAAGGAGTATATTGTATATGATAGGCTAGATAGGCCAATACTGACACAAGATGCCAACCTGAAAGTCCAGAACAAATGGCTGTTTACCAAATATGATGCCTTTGGTCGTGTGGCCTATACCGGAATAAAAAACACAAATAAAACTAGAGAAAATTTACAAACAGAGGCTCAGGATGATATTTATTCTTTGTATGAATTTGTAATGAGTACGTATAACACTCATAATCAGAATTCAGGAATCGATTTTTACTATAGCTCAAATACCTATCCTAATTCATTTGATGAAATATTAACACTCAATTATTATGATTCTTATATTGATTTACCCTCCGGTTTAAGTAACACCATAACCAATACTTTTAATATACCTTCTAATACAAATACCAAAGGTCTCCCAACAGTAAGTAAGGTAAAAGTTCTAGGGACTAGTTATTGGATTACTACCGTTACTTATTACGATGAAAAGTTTAATCCTATGTATGTGTACTCAAAAAATAGTTATCTAGGTACTACAGATATTGTAGAAAGTGAGTTTGATTTTACAGGAAAAGTGATCAGAAGCAAGGCCACCCACAAAAAAACGGGACAGATAGACCTTGTTACCATGGACGCCTTTGTGTATGACCACGCAGGACGTCTTGTGTCACAAAAGCAGAACATCAACAATCAGGGTGAAGAGCTTATTGCCAAGAACCATTATGACGAGCTGGGGCAGCTCGTGAAAAAGGATGTGGGCCATACCGAGCTGCAGCCATTGCAGCAAGTGGACTATACCTATAACATACGGGGCTGGCTAAAAACAATCAACGATCCCACAAACTTAAACCAAAATGGTGACCTGTTCAGTTTTGGGCTCAACTATAACAGGCCCGAAGGCCCATCAACAACGTACAATGCCCCCCTGTACAATGGAAACATTAGCCACGCCTACTGGAAGACCAATAATGTGGATGGTGGGCTAAAACATTACAGCTACAAGTACGATGCCCTTAACAGGTTTACCAATGCCTATTTTGCGGAAAACCATGTTTATAATTCAAAATTTAATGAATATATTTACGGCTATGACCGCAACGGCAACATACATGGTCTGTACCGTAGTATGCAAAACCCAAGCAATCCAAACTCTAGCGTGTCAATGGATAACCTGACCTATACTTATGATAACGGGAACAGACTCATGGAGGTCAAGGACAGCTATGGCCTGACTACAAACGGAAAGGAAGGCTTTAAGGATGGCAGCCTTGTAACAATGCCCGGGCCGGGTGATGATTATGTTTATGATGCCAATGGCAACATGGTGGCAGATAGAAACAAGGGCATAACATCTATTATTTACAATCATTTTAACCTACCTATAATGGTCAGTATTGATTATGATAACGTAACCGCAGGTAGTATTTCCTATGTTTATGATGCCACCGGGGTTAAATTAAGAAAAACGGTAAGTGATAATGGTATTTTAGGACCGCATACCTATTATGCGGGAAACTATGTGTACGAGGGCAGTTCTTTGAAATTCTTTAACCAGCCCGAGGGCTATGTGGAACCAAAAAACCAGAATGACCTATCCCAAGGTTTTGATTACGTGTACCAGTACAAGGACCACTTGGGGAATATTAGATTGAGCTATAGTGATAGTGATAATAGCGGAACCATTACCGGTGAAAATAATTTTATTACTGTATGGGAAGATGGATTTGAGAGTGCTACAGGTTGGGATGGAACAGGTGCCAGTTGGGGACATGCCCTTGATGCCTTTGATACAACTGTTAAACATTCAGGGAATTACTCTGGTAGAATAGACGTTCACGGTGATGGCAGTGGTTATGGATCCCGTTCGGTCCATAGTTTGGATTGGGTGCCGATCAACAATTCTGTAAACACAGAATACCGCATTTCACAATGGTTTTTTATGGAAGATATCCCACAATGGTCAAGAGCTAGAATAGAATTAATGTTAAAAGAAGAAGGAGAAACAGCTTATACAACATCGTATGAATACGATTTTCTTTACGAAAAAGGAAAATGGGTATTTGCCGAAAAAACAATTTTAGTGCCACCAAACATTAAATATCTAAACTTCAGAATTACTTACGACTACAGTAATACAACATCAGGAAGTATATGGTACGATGATTTAAAAATAGAACGGGTAGAGCCAACCAACAACTCTGAAATCGTAGAGGAAAACAACTACTATCCTTTTGGGCTCAAACACGAGGGGTACAACTTTGTGACGAACTCCACCAACATTGCGCTCAAGAGGAAGTTCGGGGGCAAGGAGTACCAGGATGAGTTAGGATTGAATTGGTATGATATCACAGCTCGTAATTATGACCCTGCTTTAGGTAGATGGATGAACCTTGACCCATTGGCTGAAAAAATGAGAAGGCATAGTCCGTATAATTTTGCTTTTAATAATCCTGTATTTTTTATTGATTACGATGGAATGGAACCTAGTGGCTCTATAGACCCAGATGACCCAATCGTATATACAGGAGAAGGAGTAGCTATTGGTGAGAATATAGTTAATCAATTAGATGAAGTTTGTATAGGTTGTGGCACAACAGCTAGCGGAGTTGCAGACCATGCTTACATGAAATCAACAGAGGGTGGAGAAAGATTTCATGGCTTGATAGCCGAAGGGACAGTTCAAGGTGAATATGGTAAAATAAATGGACATATTTCTGCATTTAATGGTGGCTACAATTCTACTGACGGTCATATTGATGCAAGTATCCATGGAATAACGGCTAATGGCTCGATGAGGTTTGGAACGAAAGATAATAATATAACCATAGAAGGAGATGGTTCTTTTTTGAAAGCGGAAGTAGTAGGTGATGCAAAAATACATACTAATGAAAATGGAAAATTAACTGGTGGTGAATTGGGAGGTGAATTAGGAGCTTATGGTGCTGTAGGAGAAGTTACTCCGTCTGTAACAATATTTGGATACAATATTGGTTTTACAGTTGGAGGTTCTGCTGGTAGTGCTCACGTTGGAGGAAGAGCTGCCTTAGTCACTGGAGATGATTTTGAAATCACTTTAATGGGGCATGCTGGCTTTGGTGCTGGTTTAAAAGGAGGATTTACTATTACCAAAACGAATCAAGAGATAAGTAAAAAAAAGAAAAAATAAATTAATTATAAATTATGCTATTAATTCATGTATTACTTTTTGCTATTATTAATTTTTTAATTTTTCATTTACTAACAGGTAAAATTAAATTGAATTTAAAAATCCAGATAACCTTAGTTTTTTCAATCATTTTGATTATAATGATATACTATTTAAGTTCTTTCAATAATTCAATTTCAATTAATCATTTTAACCGTTTATTATTTTTTAGTGGTACAATTTTTATTTTTCACTTTGCTACAAAATTACTTATTAAAATATTACAAAAAGTCAGCAATACAAAAACGAATAAACTTTTAATAAGTGGATTCAATTTTTTTAAAACTTATTTAGTTTACATTTTAATTTTTTCTATTCAATGTCTTTCATTATTTTGGCAGTAAAATTATAAAATACTATGAGATTATTATTATTATTATTATTATTATTATTATTATTAAGTACATTAAGCTGTAGTCAAGGTACAAATACTAAATATGAAACAGATGATTTTAGCGTTTCCTATCCAGTAGATTATGAGTTTCAAAAAGCTCCTCAAAAAGGAGTTGATTTCATTATTATAGCTAAAAAAAATAATGAAGATTCTTTTGCAGAAAACATTAATCTGGTCAAAAGAAATATTCCTAATACGAGTTTTAACGACTTTGCGAATATTTCTGAAAAGGAGATTCAAGATTTCGGAAAAATAATTGAAAGTAAAAGATTCAAGGTAAATGATAAAGACTGTCTTAGAGTAGTTTTTACAGCAACGCAACAAAATATTGAATTAACAGTAATTCAACATTATTATTTAGATAGTAAAAAAGCTTATGTACTAACTTTTACCAGTGAAACAGAAGATTATGAAAAATATTACAAAGAAATGAATAGTATAATGAGGAACTTTAAAATTAAATAAAATACCCGCTCTGCTTTCTGTAATAAAAAACAATTAAAAAGTGTTAAAGTTTAGGGCACAAATTTATAGGTATTACCATATGGTGATTCTCTTTGAACCACCGCAAATACTAACTTCTTTAACTATAGAAGCTGCTCTGCTATTCCCCTGCTATTCCCAAGCACATTTTAAAACAAGCTTTCCATATAAGGAAACTGAATAAAAATGAAACAGTTATGCAACAATCTAAGCAGTACTCTTTAAACAGGTGCTGTTTTTTTTGTTTAGTGCTTTTATGAAGTAATTTATTAACTGTTTTCAAATGATGAAAACAGGTCAGAAAGCTTTATGTTGAGGTTTTCAGCTATTTCTTTTATCATACAAATGGATGTATTTACCGTACCTCTACTATTCCCAAGCACATTTTAAAACAAGCTGTCCCATATAAGGGAATCAAATGAAAATGAGATAGTTGTACACCTGCTAGCATGGAAATGTTTTCCGTGCCGTAACGAGTAAGAAAAAATAAGTTAATAATCACAACGTAAAAGTTGTGGTTTTTTTCTAGGAAAACATTAGTTGAGGTTCCCTGAGCGTCGTCAAAGGGTATGGTAACACCCAAACAAAACACTTTATATTCCTGCCTACGCAGGAATTTTTAAACCTTAGAAGTCAGTGATTTAATAAACACATAGCCAAAGCCTAAGAACAACATTAAGTGAAATGGGAACAATCCGAAATCGCCACCTTGGTTACCTACTATAAAGGCACTGTACATACCGAAAGCAAAATACAGCATTAATATGCCTTCGAAGATAACATGTATAGAGATCGTTTTTTTAATGTATTTGTTCTTTTTCCAACTGTCTTTTATAGAGCTAATGTTGAATTTTGGTGTGCGTACAAATTCACTTTTCTTGCCCCAATGGCCTTCTAAAACAGCAATGGAGTTGTGTAGCGAAAAGCCCATGGCAATTGAGAAAAATACAAAAAACATACCTATGTAACGAATAAAGTTTTTAAACCCACTACCATAAATATTTTTGTACATAAACCAATAGCACACAAAAAATATGATAGAACTTATCACGAAGAAGCTCATAACATAAAAATATGGTTTCAAGTGTGTGTACTCATTTTTTATGTAAAGCATCGGGATGCTAAGCACAGCTACAATAAGTACATTTAAAAACATGGTACTGTTTAATAAATGCAATAAGCCATGTAGTTTGGTTTTAGATGAAATGTTTTCGCTTTTTAAAACGCGCCAAAGCATTTTTCTAAAATTTTCGGCACCTCCTTTATTCCATCTAAACTGTTGCGAACGTGCTGCGCTAATGACAATAGGTAATTCGGCAGGGGTTTCGACATTTTCTAAATATTTGAATTTCCAGTTTTTAAGTTGGGCACGGTAACTTAAATCCAAATCTTCGGTTAAGGTGTCGCCTTCCCAGTTTCCAGCATCTATAATACAGGTTTTTCTCCAAAGTCCTGCGGTACCGTTAAAGTTGATAAAGTGCCCTTTACTGTTTCTGCCTACTTGTTCTAAAGTAAAATGGGCATCTAAAGCAAAAGCCTGTATTTTTGTAAGGATGGAATAGTTGCGGTTTAAATGGCCCCAACGGGTTTGTACTACGCCAATTTTTTCGTCTTTGAAATAAGGAACGGTACGTTTTAACCAATCTGCTTCTGGAAGGAAATCGGAATCGAAAATGGCAATAAATTCGCCTTTAGCAATTTTTAACCCTTCTTTTAATGCACCTGCTTTAAAGCCAGATCTGTCGGTTCTGGTAATATGTTTTATATCTAAGCCTGTTGCTTGCAGTTTTTCTACATGCGCACGCGTAGAGGCTACGGTTTCATCGGTAGAATCATCCAATACCTGAATTTCTAGTTTGTCTGAAGGGTAGTCGATTTTTGCAATGTTATCCAGCAAACGCTCCATAACATACATTTCGTTATAAACAGGAAGCTGAATGGTTACATAAGGAATCTCTTCGGGTTTTGAAAAATCGAAAGTAGGAGAGTTATCCTTAGCTTTTTTAGAAGCTAAATAATTTAGTAAAAGATTTAATTGCGCCAATGCGTACATAAAAATAAGCAAAAGCGAAATGGTGTAAACAATGATAATGGTGGTTTCTAGAATCATTTTTTGATACTGTATTTAAAAATCCAACTTAAGATTTTTGCGCCTGCAAATATACTACCTTTTATAGTTCCTGAAACTTTTGAGATACCAATTCTATTTCTGTAATTTACGGGCACTTCGGTATAGGTTAATTTTTGTTTTAAAGCCTTTAGTTGCATCTCTATTGTCCAACCGTAGGTTTTGTCAATCATATGGAGTGCTAGTAGTTTATCGTATTTTATGGCTCTAAAAGGGCCTAAATCTGTAAATGTTGCACCAAAAAAAAGTTTCATTAAAAAGGTGGCTAACCAATTGCCAAAAATTTGGGGCATGGTCATAGATCCTACTTCTCGTAAACTTTTTACACGAGCTCCAATAACAAAATCAATATTTTTTTCGATTATTGGGGCTACAATTTTTGTTAATTCTTCTGGATAATCGCTATAGTCGCCATCCAAAAATACAATAATATTTGGTTTTTCAGGTTGATTGGCAATGTATTCTAACCCCTTTAGGCAGGCGTTTCCGTAGCCTCTTTTTTTTTCGGTTAAAACAGTTGCGCCTGCTTTTATTGCATTTTCTTCAGTTTTGTCGGTGGAATTATTATTAACAACAATAATTTCATTAACAATTTCAGGAATATCATTTATCACATTGGTAATAGAATCTGCTTCATTATAAGCAGGAATAATTACTGTTATTTTGTGCATAAAGAATTAACTTTCAGTGTGCAAAAGTACAATACTTTTGAATACTTGGTTAAAAAACGTTACTATTTTGTTAAATTATTTTTTATTAACTAAATCCATTAAATTAATATCATTTCCTAGAAGAATTTCATTAGTGTTAATGCGCCCTTTCATAGAGTCGTTCTCTAATTTTAATACCCCACGGGGACAAACTGTAGAACAAATACCACAGCCCACACAGCTGGAACGTACTATATTTTCACCTTTTTGGGCATAGGCACGAACATCAATTCCCATTTCGCAATATACAGAACAGTTGCCGCAAGAAATGCATTGACCGCCATTAGTGGTAATTCTAAATTTTGAAAACATGCGTTGTTGAAACCCTAATATTGCTGCCATGGGGCATCCAAAACGGCACCAAACACGGTTGCCTAAAATAGGGTAGAAGCCCGTACCAATAACCCCGGAGAAAATAGAGCCGATGTATAAGCCATAAGCCGAACGTAAACTGCTTGATTTTATTAAAAAGATTTCATCGGAAGTTCCTGTGTAATGCATTATGAATAGTGCAGCAATAACCACAAAGTAACCTATGGCGCCATAGCGTGCGTCTTTGCCCAGTTCATTTCTTTTAAAAATCATGGTTACAGAGAAAACGGCGGTTAGTAATAAACCAACACCCAATAGAAAGGCGCTTCGTGTTATCCAAAACTTGTTTGGATCGCTTCCTAAATAAGTGTAGACAACAGCAGTGGTCATAATAACGGAGAACACCAAAACGCTATGTACTAACCAGCGCTCTAATTTCCAAGCCGATAGTTTTTTGCTGCTTAAATGTCTAAACGAATCGCCAGCAGTTTCGGCTAAAGCACCACAACCACAAACCCACGAGCAATACCAGCGCTTTCCGTATTTGTAAGTAAGGATTGGCGAAATAACAAAAATGGAAACCACGCCAAAAATAAGCATGAGTAATCCGAGAGAACCAGATGAGAGTAGCCCGTTAATAGACCAACTATCAAACAAATAATAGTTTAATGGCCACATGCTTTTTAAATCGTAATAGGGCAAACTGTAATTGGGACTGGCGTTTAGCCTTGACATAAATTCTGGAATAAGAAACGCAAACCCTAGTTGAAAAAACATCACTGAAACAGTCCGTAACTGTTCGTGCCTATTGTGCCTGTATTTTAGTATGAATTTATAACCAAACACTAAAATGGCCACAGTATAAAGTGTACCGTAAACAAACCATTGGCTTGCAGGGTTTCCGCTTAATAATTTGCTAAGCGGGTCGAATAATGAAATGAAGCCCGTATTGGGTTCCCCTTTAGGTGTCTGTCCTAAATATTGTGGATAGAAATAAAGAACGATATAAAAACCAGTAAGTAAAATGCCTGTTACCCAACCCAAAATACCTCGTGATGATATGGATTTAAACCAAACGCCATCGTTTTTAATACCTTCAGGTTTTGTTAAATAAGCATCGTTCGCAAACAAAATAGTTCCTAGCGCAATCAATCCTATTGAAATGGATAAGAATAAGGTTTTATTAGGGAAATGGGTATTGAAAATTGCCAAAGCAAGAATAAAAAGCCCAATAACGCCTAAAGCGACAGCGACTTTTTGTTTTATTGATAAATCATTAGCTTCTGGTTTTGCTAAGGACATGCTTTTATGTGTTTGGTTGTTCATTTTACTTTTTTTAGCAGACCTCACAGGTTTTTAAAACCTGTGAGGTCTAATAATATTAAGAGGTCTAGATATTAAGCGAATTTTAATTCATTATTATAAGTTTTCAAAATATCATGTTCATAGCGTTTATAAAACTCGGGGTCGAAATTAGCTTCTTGTAAATGCTTCATTACATAATCCATATCACGTTTTTCGGTAAGCCATTTGTCGAATTTTTCGTGTCTCATGCGTATTCCAAAGGTGTTAATGCCTAAAAAAACATGGGTGTTTTTGTTAAAAGCAATGGTGATGCATTTTGTGGCATCTTCATGTTTCCAATGGAAATGCTGTTCGTAATCAGGTTTGTTTGTGGAGCTATGAACCCATCCATAGGTTTGGTATTCAATATCTAAAAACTTAGCAGAATTAAACCAATGCCCTGGGTTATATGGCATACGATTTCCACAAATAGTTTGAGCCACGGTTTCACCCATCATCCTGCCTGTGTACCAAACCGCTTCAATAGGTCGGCGTTGGCCTATGGCTTCGTGTTGTTCGGCACAATCGCCAATAGCATAAACATCCTTTATATTGGTTTCTAAAAACCGATTCACTTTTACGCCTTTGCCTGTTTCAATATGGGAATCTTTAATGAAATCGATGTTTGGGGTGACGCCTGCTGTCAATCCAACCACGTCACACGGAATTTCTTCACCTGTTTCTTCAACAATTACAGATATTACTTTGCCGTTTTCATCCGAAATAATTTCTTTTAAATTGGTTGATAAACGTAAATCGATATGGTGGTTTTTAATATGTTGGTTAATCATGTTGCTTTCGCCATCGGGTAACACATCGTTCCAAAAACTAGATTCCCGCACTAAAAAAGTTACAGGAATATTTCTGGAGTTAAGCATTTCAGCAAGTTCAATACCAATTAAACCACCGCCAACAATTACTGCACGCTTACAGACTTTATTATTAGGCGCATGGAGTTCTAGATTTTCTAAATCTTGCTTGTGGTACATACCCATAACGCCTTTTAAATCTTGCCCTGGCCATCCAAATTTATTGGGTTTGCTTCCAGTAGCAATAATGAGTTTGTCATAACTTAAAGTATCGCCTGATTCAAAATAAAGTGTTTTAGAATTGGTATCAACTGTTTTTACAAATCCTTGTTTAAGATTGATGTCGTTTTTCTCCCAAAACCAATTTTCGTAAGGTTGGGTGTGCTCAAATTTCATATGCCCCATATACACATACATTAAAGCTGTCCGCGAGAAAAAATAATCGGTTTCGGCAGAAATGATGGTGATTTTCTTGTCTGAAAGCTTTCGGATATGCCTAGCTGCCGTAACCCCAGAAATGCCATTACCAATAATAACAATATGTTCCATAAATGTTGTAGTTGTCTATTAGGTCGAAGGTTGTATTAAAACCTTAAAAGGATTGTTTTAATTTGTTTAAATTTAAACATTAAATATAAGCTATGAAGATTCTTTTTGGAATGGGTTTGTTTTTTCTTTTGTGTTCTTGTGCTATGATGTCCCATAAAACAGAAAAGATAAACGGTGTAAGTTTTGTGGCTTCTAGAGATACGATTAATAATGTACACATAAAGCCAATACTTCATATCCATGCGAATTATGCTGCTATTATGCCCTTTGGGTTTATTAGGGAATTATCGCACCCAGAAATTGTGTTTAACACAGAAAGGCAATGGTTTGGTGAAAGAAAGGTTGGGGTGAAACAATATACGGAAAGCTTGAAGCAACACCATGTAAAGGTTATGGTAAAACCTCAAATTTGGGTTGGTAGAGGTGCGTTTACGGGTGGGATAAAAATGACTTCGGAAGCAGATTGGAAGGTTTTGGAAGATTCGTATACGGGTTTTATATTAACCTATGCCGAATTAGCCCAAGAACTACATGTTGAAATTTTTTGTATTGGTACTGAATTAGAAGGTTTTATTGATAACCGTCCAGAGTATTGGAAGCAACTCATTGTTGATATTAAAAAGGTTTATAAAGGTAAATTGACCTATGCTGCCAATTGGAATGAATATGATAGAACGCCTTTCTGGGAGTATTTGGATTATATAGGGATTGATGCTTATTTTCCTGTGAGTGATGAAAAAACACCCACTGTTGAAGCGTGCAGAAATGGATGGTTGAACTATAAACCAGATATTAAAGCCTTTTCCGAAACTTATAAAAAACCTATTTTGTTTACTGAGTTTGGTTATAGAAGCGTTGATTTTGCAGGTAAAGAACCTTGGAAAAGCGACCGAGATATGAATGTGGTTAATATGGAAGCGCAAACAAATACCATGCAAGTACTTTTTGAAGAATTTTGGAATGAAGATTGGTTTGCTGGTGGTTTTTTATGGAAATGGTTTCACAATCACAAAGATGCCGGTGGAGAAAACGATAGCAGGTTTACACCACAAAATAAACCTGTAGAGGATTTAGTTAAAGCACAATATGCAAACTAATCAACTTTTATCTAAAGTTAATGGCCGCCTACTTTATTCTGAATTATAATCTTTTTAGTTTTGTGAAAAATTATTTGATTTATGAGCGTATATGCTATTGGCGATATTCACGGAGGTTTAAAAGCCCTGATACAGGTTTTAAATAAGGTAGAAGTTAAAGAAGAGGATACCCTGATTTTTGTGGGCGATTATGTAGATGGATGGAGTGAGTCTGCACAAGTGATTGCATTTTTAATAGAGCTTTCGGAAAAAATAAATTGTATTTTTATAAAAGGAAATCATGATGTTTGGTGTGAGGATTGGTTGGAATCTGGACATGTAGACCTTACTTGGTATATACACGGAGGTAAAGAAACCATGGAAAGTTATGCGCTTTTCTCTGAAGATGAAAAAAAGAAACATTTAGAGTTTTTCCAGAAAATGCCTTTATATCATATTGATAATGACAACCGATTATTTATTCATGCCGGTTTCACCTCAATGCACGGTGTAGAAAAAGAAGTGTTTAAGCAGTCTTTTTATTACGATAGAACCCTTTGGGAAATGGCTTTAACCATGGATAAAAGTATAGAAGAAGACTCGCTGTTGTTTCCCAATCGTTTAAGACATTATAAAGAAATTTTTATAGGACATACACCAACAACCAATTTTAATTGTGATGTGCCAATGCATGCTTTTAATGTTTGGAATATCGATACAGGAGCCGCTTTTAGAGGAAAAATATCAGTCATGAACGTTGAAACCAAAGCATTTTATCAAAGTGATGAATTGCCTAGTTTATATCCAAATGAAAAAGGGAGAAATAAAGTTTAATATTTGTTAAGGGGAGTTTGAATTTTAAAGTTAGAAGTACAATATTAAAAGTTAAAAGTTCAGAGTTAAGAGTTAAGAGTTCGATGCGATCTGAAATCCACGTGCTTAAATAGTTAAATAAAAAACGATATCATTACAAATCCTTAGTTAAGGTTGATGAACATAACATGTGACTTTTAATTGTTTTAACCGTTGAATCGTTCAATCGTATGTCACAAACTTCATCGGTACATTAAACTCTAAACTTTTAACATTGTACTTCTAACATCGATCAAACGTTGTTAAGTTAGCAGATATGCCGTTTGTAGTAGTTGTGTAAATCTTCTGCCGAAGCATCAAAACGCTTTTTTAAATGAATCACCATAAAATGGTATTGTAGTTTCCAAACGCCGTTATTATTATAATGTCTTGCAGAGGTAATAAGCCATTTTTGAATGACTGTAAATTGTTTGAGCTTGTAAAGTTTAGCAATTAAATCGTTGTCTTCGTAAATGGTGAAATTTTCATTATAACCGCAATATCACTGAATAGTGATTTGGTGATAAACAAACTTTGGTCGCCACCTCTGCACACTTTCCAATTAAATCGAGTTAGCCAACCAGCTAACTTTAGCCACCAATGGTCGCTGTTAAATTGCATGCTAAAGCAACCTGCTTTATTGCCTTTTTCAACTTTTTCAATAATTAATTTGTCGAAATCTTTAGGGGGAAATGAATCGGCATATAAAAAGTAAAGGATGTTCCCAGTGGCATGTTTTGCACCAAAGTTCATTTGTTTGGCCCTGCCTTTAGCTGAAGTTAAAAGCTGAATGGTAGTATCTTCGAGCGTGGTCGAAAAGTTCTGTGGTTTCGACTGCGTTTGACTTGATATAAAAGATGATACCATATTTTTGGTGCCATCAGAACTTCCACCGTCCACTACGATAATGTCTGCAATATTTTCCGGAGACGAATTAGTTATCAGATAATGAAGTAAGTTAGCAATGGTGTTAGCTTCATTTAAAACAGGAATGATAATTGAAATTTTATTCATTCAAATTCCAATTATAGTCTTTATAACTTGTTTTGGCTTTATTAGAAATCTTGATATCTGTATTTAAATTTAAAAAATCAATTAAAGCCCCATTTTGTTTAAAATCTTTGGCAAACCACTGGAATATTTTTGATAGTTCCAGTTTGTCTGTTGAAATAGAATTTTTAGTGTTATCGGCTAAAAAATCTTTTGTAGCTTTTGTAAGCTGAACGTCTAAATTTTTAGAGGTATAAGCTTCGTTTAATAATTTCGGACAAGAAACAGAGGCACAAACAATGGCAAAATGAATACGGGGTTCGTTCATTTTGCGAAGAATTTCATGTTCAATAGCATTTAAATTATACCATTCATCAGAAAATGTCCAAATACGTTGATCCCAGGGTTTTTTAATGTCTTTAATGCTTTTAATTGGATAATTGCGTAAAATTAAATCGATAGTTAATGCGTTGTAAGCGTTTATCCAATAAGCTAGTTTTTCTTCTTTTGAATAAGTGTCGTTGGGAGTATTTTTGCTTAAATACCTGATGTATGTTGCTAATTCTTTGTTGTCTGTTTTGAAAGTTTTGTAATGAACCTGGCCCTCGTTGGAAACATGTTTTTGCAAAAGTTTAGTCCATGATGAATGATCAAAATTTTGAGCTTGCATGGGAAAGCTCAATAATATGAAAATAAGGATGTTGTACAATTTTGTCATTGTTTTTTGTTAAGTGGATAGATTTCCTGACTTAAAAAATCTTTTGGAAATTGGTCATCGCCATCAAAACCCAATTCAATGTCTTTTCCATTGTAAGGTATGTAGTTTGTTTTGAAAAGATAATCCCAAAGGCTTAGTGTTAGTCCGTAATTAACACCAAATCTAACATGCTTAGGGAGTTCTTTAGCGTGATGCCAAATGTGCATTTTGGGGTTGTTGAGGATGTGTTTTAAAAACCCATAATCCCAACCCAAATTGGCATGGTTTAAATGACCAATAACAATGCTGAAAAAGTAAACAATGGCAACATCTTGCGCATCAAAACCACCAATAATAGCAATAGGAATATATAACAGTGATTTGTAAACTACGGGTTCCATCCAATGATAGCGTAAGTGGGCGGCAAATCCCATTTCTTTTACCGAGTGATGGACTTTGTGGAAATTCCACAGAAAAGGGACGCGGTGCAATAAGCGGTGTGTGTTCCATTGTACGAAGTCTGAAACCAAAAAGAATATTAATAATCCTAACCATTTTGGTAGCGTATCAACATCAAAAAGTTGAAGGCTTGAAATGGAGAGCCCTATTGTTTTTAAACCATCATCGAATAGCGCAGCTACGGTGTTTGATAAAGCAATGAGCACCATTAAATTTAAAAAGAAGAAGTTGAAAAACATATAAAAGGTGTCTAACCAAAAATCTTTCCTAAAAACGGATTGGTTTTTTCGCCATGGAAATACAATCTCCAATAGCCATACAATGAGTGAAATACCAATTAACCCATAAAAAAAGTTGTCCCAATGGTTAATGGAAATCAACTCATGTTTTAAGTAATTCCAATATCCGGAATAGGAGTTTTTTATGATGTCAATATATTTTTCCATATTGAATTCCTGCGAAGGCAGGAATCTATTTTTTTGTTTTGTTAACTTTTTAATCTAAATAATTTCCTGAAGGCTCAGCCTCCAACTCACTTCTCCTTGAGAGGTCAGAACTGCCCGAAGGCAGTTCTGGGTGAGGTAAAATGCAAAATTTCGGTTTTTGACCTTGAGGTCAAAATGAAACTTTTTATTGATCTTTGCTAGATTCCTGCTTTCGCAGGAATTTTAACAACACCCACCACCATCATAATGAAAGGTGGATTCACTAATAAAAATATCGTCTCTGTTTAACGAAGCTAAAGCACCTGCTGTTTTATCGCAAATAGCTAAAGGTTGGTTTTTAAGTAAAACGTGTCCTTTTTTGTCATCAAAGTAATGGTGTTCGCCATAGTAAATAGCTGCTTTTCCTGTAAATATACATGGCCCATCACTCGGCATCGGGTCTTTTATTGCTGCTACTTCAATAGATTCAATATATATAAGTTCTTGTGTTGGATAGCTTTTGGGATCAAGAATTCGATATGGTTTTCTGGCTCTAATTTCAATGGTGCCAAAACCCGCATCGGTGAGCGCTTTTACATAATCGGCTATTGGTAAACTACCACTTAAACATAAAGCACGCAAACGATCATCGTTTCTAAGAGCATCATTCATTTCTTGTTCGCAGGTGGGGTCGCTCATTACCAATTTGCCATGTGGTTTTAGTACGCGATACATTTCTGAAACGGCTTGTTTTAAATCGTCCGCCTTAAAAATATTGAAAAGGCAATTTTGTGCTGCGATGTCAATACTATTATCTTCAACGGGCAGATTCATGGCATCGCCTTTTTTTAGGTCTACAAACTCACTTTTAAACCATGGGTTTTGTGCTTCGGCTTCTATAAAGTTTTTACGCGATGCTTCGAGCATTTCGTCAACCACATCAATACCAATAACGCCACCTTTCTGACGATTAAAATAGGCGAATTGCAACAATTCCATACCACCACCAACACCCACATAAAGCATTTTTGGATTGTTGGTTAAATCGCGTGCATGCACGGTGCTGCCACAGCCATAATTCATTTCTTGCATGATTTTAGGAATCTTTAAACCGGGTAATTCCCAAATAGGGTTGGTGGTACAGCATAAACCAACGTCTGGTGTTAAAGCAGCTTCTTTGTATACGTTATGTGTGGCTTCTAAATAGCTCATTTTTTTTCTGTTTTTTTAGACCTCACAGGTTTTTAAAACCTGTGAGGTCTTGTTTTGCGTTAGGGATTACTCATGCATCCTGTTTTTAAATCAATGAAATCGTGAATGCTACGCATTTGCAGCGGCATCCTTTTTTGCCATTAAAAGCAAAAAAAGATATAGCGGAAAGCCCGACAGCCTGCCCTGAGCGGAGACGAAGGGTGTGGTAACGCCCAAATACCCTATAATGTCTTTATCAATTCTTTAAATAATGTAATCATGTTGGGTTCTGCTTTTCCTGCCATGGCGATAATTTCGGCAATATCAACAGGTTTTAAGTTGTTTGGGTCGCATTCATCGGTCAAAACTGACACCGCAGCCACTTTTAATTTTAAATGATTGGCGACAATAATTTCGGGTACGGTACTCATCCCCACCGCATCGGCTCCCATAATTTTTAACATGCGGTATTCTGCACGGGTTTCTAATTGCGGACCAACGACGCTGGCATAAACCCCTTCGTGTAATGTCATGTTGTGGGCTTTTGCTATGGATTTGAATTTTGAATTGATTTCGGCATTGTAAGGTGCGCTCATGTCGGTAAAGCGTTCGCCCAATAATTCAACGCCTTTAAAGGCCAATGGGGAACTACCTTGAAGATTAATGTGGTCTTCAATAAGCATGAGTTCGCCTTTTTTGAAATTTAAATTGATGGCTCCTGCTGCATTGGAAATTAATAAGGTTTTGATGCCTAATTTTTCCATGATACGAACCGGGTAGGTAACGTCTTGTAGCGAGTAGCCTTCGTAAATGTGAAAGCGCCCTTGCATAACCATGACTTTTTTGCCTTCTAAAATACCATAAATGAGTTTGCCTTTATGGAACTCTACAGTGGCTGTTGGGAAGTTAGGGATGTGGTTGTAGCTAACTTCTTTTATGATGTCGATGTCATTTGTAAGTTGCCCTAAACCGGTGCCTAATATAATGCCTATTTCAGGATTTTCGAATCCTTTGTCTTGTAAATACGTAACGGTTTCTTCTATGTACTTAATCATTTTTAATATAATATTTTTCTAGTTCTTGATAGTGTTTCATATCTTCAAAGGTATCAATATCGTTTAATTCTTCTAGTAAATAGTAGTTGCTATCTGTTAAATTTTTCAGGGTTTCTTTTAATACGGAAGGCGTTCCCCAAGCTTTGTCTTTAAAAATAGTGTCTTGCATAGCATGCATCCCTAAAAGGTAATAACCACCATCTTTTGCAGGTCCGATAACGAATTCGTTTTCATTTAAGGCATCAAATGCTAAATTTATGTGTGTAGCTTTTAAATCGAGTAAATCGCTGCCTATTATAATGACTTTTTTATAGCCTAACGAAAAAATGTCTGTAAAAGCATTTTGCATTTTTGCTCCTAAATCGGATCCTTCCTGTAATTTCTTTCTAAAAATGGAAGCGTCCCAAAAATCGTTTTTTTGAATGGCTTCAGAATAAAATACAAATTTATCGGCATTCGTGATTTTGGCAACATTTGCGGTATGTTTTAAAAGATGTTTGTAAACTTCTAATGCCGATGTGTCTCCAATAGTTTTGGCTAATCTGGTTTTACATTGCCCTAATTCGGGATTTCTTGTAAAAATAATGATGGCTTTTTTAGAAGAAGAAAAATGTGTAGCCATCTCTTGATTATCATTGTTGCTATTGCTTAAAATCCCCATGAATGTCTTTTGAAAATTCCACTTAAATCACACTGCCTTGGCAACTACTTCCTGCTCCTGCGGTGCAACCATAACAATGTTGTGACATTACGATGTTTCTGCCTTCTAATAAGTCTTCATTATAATCTGAAATGTGTTTTACTTTACTATTTACAGGAAGTTGTAGCATTTGGTTGAAATCGCAATCATATAAATAACCATCCCAACTTACAGATAGGGTATTGGTACACATCACATTTGCTACTGCTGCGGGATTGTAAGCCTCGACCAAAGCATACATGTAATCTTCGTAGTTTTCAGAAGCAATTAAATAATCTAAAAACCTGCTAATAGGTAAATTGGTTATAGCAAATAAATTATGAAAGTGAATATTGAATGCTTCTAAAAGTGCCTTTTTAAAATCTTTTTCCATTGACTTTTGATTGCTTGGTAAAAAAGCGCCTGATGGGTTGTAGACCAAATCTAATCGCAACTTGTTTTCTGGCATGCCATAACCAACAGCATTAAGCATTTTTAATGCCTCAATAGAAGCGTTAAAAACACCGTATCCTCTTTGTTTGTCGGTTTTTCCACGGGTCCAATGGGGCATCGAACTTACGACATGCACGTTGTGTTTTTTGAAAAATTCAGGCAAATCGTTGTATTTTTTATTGGCAGTAATAATGGTTAAATTAGAACGAACAATAAAATCTTTTATACCGGCTTTTGAGGCTTCTTCAACAAACCATCGGAAATTTGGATTCATTTCGGGGGCGCCTCCTGTTAAGTCTAAAGTGTGTGCGCCTGTGTTTTTTATAACGTTCAAACACTGAATCATGGTTTCCCGCGTCATAATTTCTTTGCGGTCTGGACCTGCATCTACATGGCAATGCGAGCATACTTGATTACACATGTAGCCCACATTAATTTGTAAAATTTCAAGTTTTTTAGCTTTAAGTGGAAATTCATTTGTTTCAGAAATCTTCTCCTTAAAAGTTGGTAATACGCCTTTTTGAAAAATACCATTCGATAAAATTTCTAATTGCCGTTTGCTATTTGCTAGTGCGCTTTCGCGTTTATGTAGGGATTTGATCATAAAAAGTTTCAAAGTTTCAAAGCTTCAGAGTTTCATGGTTTACTTTAACTTCCGTCTTCCAGCTTGATTACGAATTAAAGAAATCAAAAATCGTAACTCATTTTACATGTCTAACTTGTTCACTTTATTCATCATTTGAACACCGTGTACTAACGATGCACCACCACGAATCGCTGCGGCAACATGCAGTGCTTCCATCATTTCTTCTTTGGTAATACCTCGTTGTAATCCATCCCCCGTATAGGCATCAATGCAATAGGGACATTGGATGGTATGCGATACAGCCAAGGCTATTAACGATTTTTCTCTTTCTGTCAGTGCGCCTTCTTCAAAAACCTTTCCGTAGTAATCGAAAAATTTTGCGCCTAATTCTTCATTCCATTCAGAGATTTTTCCAAACTTTTTTAAATCGGCTGGGTCGTAATATGTTTTTTGCATAAAGTATTTTTTTCTAAAGATAAAAATCTATTGGCTTTAAGTCGGAAGGTTTTAATATACTTAACAAAAAAAAAGTCCATTATTTAATTTCATTAGTATCCGATTGATTCAAGGCTTCGCTAGAAGAAAATAGAATAAAGAATAAAGAAAATAGAAGAAATGACAATAAATTGCTATTCAAATGTCTATTTGCATATCTGTTTTAATAAGCGCTGAGTAACTAATTATTACAAAAAGCAAGCCCATAAATCGGTAATCTTGACTTTTCTCAATTGGCTGCAAAATAATCTTTTTGCCCCATATCTTACCTGTTTTTTTACTCCGTAGCGCTGCTATGAAGTGCTAAAAAGCTAAAATATGGAACAGGACGGCGGCGTGTATAAAAATAACCCAGCAGGTTGTTTTAGAGAACGAGCCAGCTTACGCAAAGAATATTTTCGTTTCAATCAAAAGGGCCAAGATGGGATCAGGCTAAAGTTTTTATTGTTTTATCAAGCTTCTTGAAATAACGATTTTTTGAATTTCGGAAGTGCCTTCGTAAATCTGGGTGATTTTAGCGTCACGCATCAATCGTTCCACATGATAATCTTTTACGAAACCGTTGCCACCATGTATTTGAACTGCTTCTACTGTGTGCTCCATGGCTACTTTTGATGCGTATAATTTTGCCATGGCACTCGACACATCGTAATTGTTGTCTTGGTCTTTATCCCAAGCGGCTTTCATTACTAAATGGCGAGCAGCTTCAATTTCGGTATGCATATCTGCCAGTTTAAAAGCAATCGCTTGGTGGTTGCATATTTCGGTACCAAAAGCTTTGCGTTCTTTTGAGTATTTTAATGCTAATTCGTATGCACCGGAAGCAATGCCTAGAGCCTGTGAAGCAATGCCAATACGACCTCCAGATAGTGTTTTCATGGCGAATCTAAATCCTGAGCCATCCTCCCCGATGCGATTTTCTTTGGGTACTTTTACATCGTTAAATTGTAAGGTGTGGGTGTCGCTTCCGCGAATCCCTAATTTATTTTCTTTTGGTCCTACATGAAACCCTTCGGTTCCTTTTTCAACTATAAAAGTATTAATACCATGGGAACCTTTATCCTTATCGGTTTGCGCAATGACTAAATACACATCGGCGCGTCCACCATTGGTAATCCAGTTTTTAGTGCCGTTTAATAGATAATGATCCCCTTTATCTATAGCTGAGGTTTTTTGAGAGGTCGCATCACTACCAGCTTCGGGTTCGCTTAAACAGAAGGCTCCAATAAACTCACCAGTTGCTAATTTTGTTAAGTATTTTTGTTTTTGTGCTTCAGTTCCAAAAGTTTCAATGCCGTAGCACACTAAGGAATTGTTAACAGACACTATAACCGAAGCCGAAGCGTCAATTTTTGATAATTCTTCCATAATTAACACATACGATATAGCATCCATACCACTACCACCATATTTTGGGTCGACCATAACGCCAAGAAATCCTAAATCCCCCATTTTTTTAACCAATTCTTTAGGGAAATGTTGGTTTTCGTCACGTTCAATAACACCTGGTAGTAATTCTGTTTGAGCAAAATCGCGAGCGGCATCGCGTATCATAATGTGTTCTTCGGAAAGATTAAAATTCATAATTCTCAATTAAGATGATGATTTGTTAAAAAATATTTACAAATATAGCTTTTTAGTGTTAATTATTTAATTTGGATTGTTATTTTTGTTCGATATGATGAAAGACGAGTATAAGGTTATAGGTGTTATGTCAGGAACATCGTTAGATGGGATAGACTTTGTTTATGCAACATTCCAATTTGATGGAACCTGGCATTTTAAAATAATTTATTCTGAAACAATAGCATATAATTCGGAATGGGTGGAAAACCTAAAAGGCTTGGTTTCTTACAGTTTGGAAGGCTTAAGGGAAATGGATACTAATTATACTAATTATTTATTCATGCGAATTAAAGCCTTTATAAATAAATTCGAAATTAAGGATATTGATGCCATTTGCTCGCATGGACATACCGCATTGCATCAACCGGAAAAAGGAATCACCTACCAAATAGGTAACATGCCGCATTTGGCAGTTTTATTAGGACAGACAGTGGTTTGTGATTTCAGGGTGCAAGATGTCGCATTAGGTGGTCAAGGGGCTCCTTTAGTGCCAATAGGCGATAAATTGTTGTTTTCTGAATATGATTTTTGTTTAAACCTAGGTGGATTTGCTAATATTTCTACCGATACCGGTGTTGATAGAATTGCTTACGATGTGTGTCCCGTAAATATTGTTTTAAACCGTTATGTTGAACAGTTAGGGCTCCATTATGATGATGAAGGGAAGATAGCTTCAACAGGAACTATTAATAATGAATTACTTGAAAAACTAAATAGTTTAGAGTTTTATAAAGCCAATTCCCCTAAATCTTTAGGACTCGAATGGGTCGATAAAAATATCTTTCCTCTTATAGATTCCTTTCAATTAGAAATAAAGGATATTTTAAAAACATTTGTAGAACATATTGCTATACAGCTTGCTTCAGAAATAAATAAAAAAAGCGATGCTTCGGTTTTGGCAACTGGAGGAGGTGTTTATAATACCTATTTAATAAACAGGCTTGAGGCATATTCAAAGAATGAAATAATGATCCCATCAAAAGCTATAGTGGAATTTAAAGAAGCCTTAATTTTTGGTTTCTTAGGTGTTTTGAGGCTGCGTAATGAGGTAAATTCTTTAAAAAGTGTTACGGGTGCAAGCCAAAATCACAGTTCTGGTAAAATATATCTTCCTTAAACCCGAATTATGCATTAGAAAATCTATTACGGTTCAAAAACTACTGCAAAATCTAACGTTTTACTTTGTTTTTTAATTTAACCGTAGCGATGCTATGCTAAAATTAAGAAACCAATAGATTTTATTGTATTTTCAACCCTCATTACGAAGTTCTAATACATAATTCGAATTAAAAAATAATGTAAAATTAACCTCTACGGATTTTAGTTTTTTATATTTGCCAAATTAATAATTAAATCACTTTCCTAAAATGACTCAGCTTTAGCTATGTACAGATATGTACAGTAAGTAAACAAGAAAAAAGAAAGCTAAAAATTGAATCCATCTATATAAATGAAAGAATTATTAAAAAAGTACGAAGACAAAGCACCCGAAATTATTTTTAATTGGAAGGATTCTGAAACCGAAGCCGAAGGTTGGGTGGTGATAAATTCGTTACGAGGTGGTGCTGCTGGAGGCGGAACACGTATGCGTAAAGGTCTCGATATGAACGAAGTGTTGTCGTTAGCAAAAACCATGGAAATTAAATTTACCGTATCTGGTCCAGCTATTGGAGGTGCTAAGTCTGGAATTAACTTCGACCCTAAAGATCCTCGGAAAAAAGGCGTATTAGAGCGTTGGTATAAAGTCGTTTCCCCACTGTTAAAAAGTTATTACGGTACTGGAGGTGATTTAAATGTTGATGAAACACACGAAGTTATTCCAATAACCGAAGAGAGCGGTGTTTGGCACCCGCAGGAGGGGGTTTTTAATGGCCATTTTAAACCAACCGAAGCCGATAAAATAAACCGCATAGGACAGTTAAGACAAGGGGTTATTAAAGTTATTGAAAATCCAGTCTATTCTCCCAATGTTTCAAGAAAATATACCGTTGCCGATATGATAACTGGTTTTGGCGTAGCCGAAGCCGTTAAACACTATTATAATACCTATGGAGGTTCTGTAAAAGGAAAACGTGCTGTAATTCAAGGATTTGGAAATGTAGGTGCCGCCGCCGCATTTTATTTGTCTCAAATGGGTGCAAAAGTGGTCGGAATTATCGATATTGCGGGCGGTTTAATTAATGAAAAAGGCTTCACTTTTGAAGAGATTACAAACCTGTTTTTAGCTAAAGCAGGAAACACTTTGGTAAGTGATAATTTAATTCCTTTTGAAGAAATTAATCAAAAAATCTGGTCAATTAAAACAGAGATATTTGCGCCTTGTGCAGCATCACGTTTAATTACCATTCATCAAATAGATGAAATGATTGATAGTGGGCTAGAGGTCATTTCTTGTGGTGCGAATGTACCGTTTGCCGATAAGGAAATTTTCTTTGGAAACATTATGGAACATACCGATTATAGGGTAAGCTTGATACCGGATTTTATTTCAAATTGTGGAATGGCCCGGGTGTTTGCCTATTTTATGGAACGCCGTGTTCAAATGACAGATGAAGCCATATTCAATGATACATCGAACAAAATTAAAGAGGCAATAGAAAACGTATATAATAAAAACCAATCTAAAACCGGCATTAGTGCAACTGCTTTTGAAATTGCATTAAGCCAACTTATATAATTTTTTAAATTTTTTATGGAAGCAGCAATTATTTTAGTATTTGTAATAGGTTATTTAGCAATCACTCTCGAACATAACCTAAAAGTAGATAAACTTATCCCCGCTTTGGTTATGATGGCCATTTCTTGGGCATTAATATCATTAGGATTGGAGAGTTTTCCTAACTGGTTCGATTCGGCTAAACATAGTTTGGTAGAAGGGTTTGCAGGATTTGCACCAGAAGAGAAAATGCATTTAATGGAAGAAACCTTATTGCATCACCTTGGAAAAACAGCTGAGATATTAGTATTCCTTTTAGGAGCCATGACCATTGTTGAGATTATTGATTACTTCGATGGATTTTCTACTATAAAGGACTTCGTGAAAACTAAGAAGAAAACAAAAATATTATGGCTTTTTGGCTTTTTAGCATTCATTTTATCTGCAATTATCGATAACCTTACCGCAACTATTGTGCTTATTTCAATTCTTCAAAAAATCGTAAAAGACAGAGATATACGTATCTGGTATGCAGGTCTAATAATCATTGCGGCCAATGCTGGAGGTGCTTGGTCACCGATAGGCGACGTTACAACGACCATGCTTTGGATTGGTAAAAAAGTATCAACAGGACATTTAGTAGGTTATTTATTTATACCATCATTTTTATGTATGGCAGTACCAACGTTTATAGCATCCTTTTTGCCAGTTTTTAAAGGTAATTTAGAAATTGAGGAAGCAGAAGAAGAAACAACTAAATCAAGATTCAGTAGTGTCATGTTATATTTAGGACTTGGAGCCATTGTATTTGTGCCCATATTCAAAATGGTAACCCATTTACCTCCCTATGTGGGCATGATGTTATCGTTGGGTGTTGTGGCAGTTTTTGCAGAAATGTATAGCTCTTCAAAATTTAGCATAAGTGATTTTAACAGAGCAGAAGAAAGTGAAGAACATGCACACTATAGTCCTGTACACCATTCATTATCTAAAATAGAGTTGCCAAGTATTTTATTCTTTTTGGGTATTTTAATGGCAGTTGCAGCTTTAGAGTCTTTGGGTATTTTATTTGAGTTTGCCGCTTCGTTAAAAGAAGGGATGCCATTGCTAGGTACCGAGTTGCACGATTCTGGGGTATCAGACTTAGTGATGCTATTATTGGGAGTTGGTTCAGCAGTTATAGACAATGTGCCTTTAGTAGCTGCTAGTTTAGGTATGTTCTCAGAGCCTATGGATAATGAGCTTTGGCATTTCGTAGCATTTTCTGCAGGAACTGGAGGTAGTATGTTAATTATAGGTTCTGCAGCAGGTGTCGTTGCTATGGGAATGGAAAAAATTGATTTTTTCTGGTACCTAAAAAAGATTTCATGGCTTGCAGCAATAGGATTCCTTGTGGGGTCGGCCGCATTTATGGTAACTAGAACCTTATTTTAGTACCGTTTTTATTATTTTAGTGCAGTTTTTATTATTACAATAGGAAAGAATTAAAGAATTAAAGAATTAAAGAATTAAAGAATTAAAGAATTAAAGAATTAAAGAATTAAAGAATTAAAGAATTAAAGAATTAAAGAATACGTGTTTTTAAATACTTAAACACAAAAAGAATCGTTATACAGTTCAAGAAATATATTTTTTATGTTGAATACATTATTACAAAATACCCAAGAAGGCGCCGAGTTACTTACCGATGCTGAGCCTGTAGAAAAAACGCTTTCTATTATAGAATTAATTAGTAGTGGAGGGCTTGCTGGACAACTTATAATTGCCGTATTATTTTTAATGCTTGTTTTGGCAATCTATATTTATTTTGAACGCTTGTTCGCTATAAAAGCAGCGTCAAAAATAGATGCGAATTTTATGAATCAAATTAAAGACCATGTAACGCACGGTAAAGTTGATTCTGCTCAGATACTATGTGCACAGGTTAATTCGCCAGTATCTAGATTAATTGGTAAAGGTATTTCTAGAATAGGAAAACCTCTTGCAGATATTAATACAGCTTTAGAAAATGCTGGAAGATTAGAGATTTATGGATTGGAGAAAAATGTAAGTATCTTAGCGACTATTTCTGGTGCAGGACCTATGATAGGATTTCTTGGTACTGTAATTGGAATGATATTAGCCATATTTGAACTTGCAAATGCAGGAGGCACCATTCAAATGGATGTGTTGGCTAGTGGGCTTTATACGGCAATGACAACTACGGTTGCTGGTTTAATTGTGGGGATTGTTGCTTTTATGGCATATAATCATTTGGTAGTAAAAACCGATAAAGTAGTGTATCAAATGGAAGCGAACTCATTGGAGTTTCTTGATCATTTAAACGAACCATCATAGTATGAACATTAGAGGAAGAAATAAAGTATCACCAGAATTCAATATGTCATCTATGACAGATATTGTTTTTCTGTTACTAATATTTTTTATGATAGCTTCTACATTGGTTTCGACAAGTGCTATTGATATTTTATTACCTAAAGCTAGCGGAAAAACCGAGAACAAAAAGTCTGTAGCTGTTAGTATAAAAGCAGACTTAACTTATTATATCGACCAAAGACGTATAGGCGAAAGTGTTTTAGAAACTGAATTATTAGCAGCATTGGCTTCAGAAGAAAAGCCAACCATTGTTTTAAGAGCTGAAAAATCGGTGCCTGTTGAAAATGTGGTGAAGGTTATGGATATCGCAAATAGAAACAAGTTTAAAGTCATATTAGCCGTAAAGCCCAATTAATTTACTTTCGCGAAAAGCGGCACGATTTTAGTTCGTTTCAACCAAAGAAATCATTAATCTAAATGAAGTATTTCGAAACCAAACATGAAAGAGATTCAGCGAAATTAACGGCGTTAATAACTGTTATATTATTGCTGTTGTTGTTTGTGGTGGGGGCTCCTTACATGGATCCACCGGAAGAATACGGCATTTCAGTAAATTTTGGTACTACCGATTTTGGTTCAGGCACAGTGCAGCCCCTAAAACCTATAAAATCGGAGCCTTTAGATATCAATCGCCCTACAGAACCCGAAGTTTCCAAAGTAGAACCAACAAAAGCTGCTGAAACGAAAGAAGAAGTTTTAACCGCCGATAATTCGGAAGAAATCGCTATAAAGAAACAAAAGGAAGCTGAAGCCAAGGCGAAAGCAATTGCCGATGCCAAAGCTAAGGCAGAAGCAGAAAGAATCGCTAAAGAAAAGCGTGAGTTAGAAGAGAAAAAGAAAAAGTTAGACGCTTTAATTGGCGGTGTTAGTAAATCGGAAGGTACAGCAACAGGTGGTGAAGGCGACGATAATAAAGCAGGCGATAAAGGACAATTGGATGGTGATCCTTATGCACCAAGTTATTTTGGTTCGGGAGGCTCAGGAAGTGGTGGAGTAGGTTATGGACTAAACGGTAGGGGAAGCGCATCATACCAAACACTTAAGCAAGATTGCAACGAGTCTGGAATGGTGATTGTCAAAATAATTGTAAATAGAAACGGTAGTGTTATTGAAGCAGAACCAGGCGTGAGAGGAACGACTAATACTGCGGCATGTTTGCTAGAACCCGCTAAAAAAATAGCCTTATCACATAAATGGCGCCCAGATCCTAATGCGCCTACAAAACAAATAGGTTTTGTAAAAGTAAACTTCAAATTAGGGCAATAAGAATGGCGTATCAAGATACACTCCATTGGATGTTTTCGCAACTGCCAATGTATCAACGACAGGGGCAATCGGCATTCAGAAAAGATTTATCAAATACCTTAAAACTAGCCGATCGGTTAAATCATCCAGAAAGGCATTTTAAAACCATTCATGTAGCAGGCACTAACGGAAAAGGCTCAGTAAGCCACATGCTAGCTTCCATTTTACAGGAAGCAGGTTATAAAGTTGGTTTGTACACATCACCACACTTAAAGGATTTTAGAGAGCGTATTAAGATTAATGGCAACCTTGTAAGTAAGCAGTATGTTACCAGTTTTATAAACAAAAACAAGCCTTTTTTTCAAGAAAACTCACTATCTTTTTTTGAAATGACGGTAGGTATGGCATTCGAATATTTTTCGAAACAAAAGGTTGACATTGCTGTTATTGAAGTTGGCCTTGGGGGTCGGTTGGACTCTACAAATATTATAACGCCAGAAGTGTCTGTAATTACTAATATAGGCTTAGATCATACCCAGTTTCTAGGGACCACATTAGAAGCTATTGCTTATGAAAAGGGAGGTATTATAAAACCGAATGTTCCGGTAGTTATAGGTGAAACCCAAAAAGAAACAGCACCTGTTTTTATAGAGTTGGCAAATAAAAATAACGCAAAAATCCTGTTTGCCGATGCTGAGGTTATTGAAACATTTACGTCAGATTTAACAGGTATTTATCAATCAAAAAACATCATTACCGTTATACAGGCTATAAAAGAACTTCAACATAAAGGTTACAATATATCACATCAGAATATAAAGGAAGGCCTGTTGCATGTTGTTAAAAATACGGGCTTCATGGGGCGCTGGCAAGTCTTAAGAACCCATCCTAAAGTGGTTTGTGATACTGGACATAATAGAGATGGTTTAAGTTACGTCATGAAACAGTTGTCAAATGAGGTGTTTGATACCCTACATATTGTTTTTGGGGTTGTAAATGATAAAGATTTAACCTCAATTATAGACCTATTACCAAAGAATGCGATTTATTATTTCTGTAAACCGGATATTCCTCGTGGTTTAGACGCCAAAGAACTTAAAAGTATTTTAAACGGTTATGGACTAAAGGGTGAAGCTTATAATTCTGTTAATGAAGCATATAATAATGCTTTGGATAAGGCATCTTCAAACGATTTTATTTTTATTGGTGGCAGTACATTTGTGGTAGCAGAAATAATTTAAATTTTTATTAAAAAAAGTTTTTGCAGATTAAAAATCTAGCTTATATTTGCACACCGATTACAGGGGCAATTAGCTCAGTTGGTTCAGAGCATCTCGTTTACACCGAGAGGGTCGGGGGTTCGAATCCCTCATTGCCCACCAAAAAAATCCTAAAGTGAACACTTTAGGATTTTTTGTTTCTACTTTATAAAAATTAATATATTTACAAATAAAATGGGTCATTAACTCAGTTGGTTCAGAGTGTTACCTTGACAGGGTAGAAGTCACTGGTTCGAATCCAGTATGACCCACATTTTTTTATAAAATATCCAGTATTCTTTCCAAAGCCATGCCTCGCGACCCTTTTATTAAAAGTGCTGTGTTTTTAATTTGGGTTATAACAAAATCACTTTTAAATGCCTCGAAGGATTTAAATTGAATGATTTTTTTTGATTTGGTTACGGTTTTATAAAAATTCTCCCCTATTAGAATCGTCTTGTCGTAGTTTAAGGTTTCTAACAGTTCTACAATGTTTTGATGTTCTATTGCTGCATCCTGTCCCAATTCAAACATATCGCCTAAAATGGCAATTTTTGAAGTGTCATTAAGTTTTTCAAAATTTAATAAAGCAGCTTGCATACTGGTTGGATTGGCGTTGTAGGCATCCAAAATAATTTTATTTGATGCTTTTAATAAAACTTGGGAGCGGTTGTTGTTGGGCATGTAGTTTTCTATAGCTGATTTAATGGCTTTATCTTCAACTTTAAAATAATTAGCAATGGCAATGGCTGCAGCGATGTTATTGAAGTTGTATTCGCCAATTAAATGGCTTTGAATGGTTAAATCATTATAGCTAACGCATACATTTGGTTGTGCTTCAATAAAGCTGATTTGAATATCAAAACCGTCATTGTTTCCAAATATATATGCATTTGAATGTTTGGTTTTTTCTAATTGGATAGCATCGTTTCCATTTACAAAAATGGTTTTATTGTTTTCAATTAAAAAATTGTAAAGTTCGCTTTTTGCTTTAATAACCCCTTCAACACTTCCAAATCCTTCTAAATGTGCTTTTCCAAAATTGGTAATATAGCCATAATCCGGTTTTGTAATGTTGCATAAAAACTCAATTTCTTTTAAATGATTAGCGCCCATTTCAACAATGCCAATCTCAGTGCTTTTAGTCATTGAAAGTAGCGTTAAAGGCACACCTATATGGTTGTTTAAATTGCCAACTGTGGCGGTAGTTCTATATTTTTGGGATAGGGTAGCGTTTATGAGTTCTTTGGTGGTTGTTTTGCCATTGCTACCCGTAAGTGCTATAATGGGAATGTTTAAAAATGTCCGATGAAATGCTGCCAGCGTTTGAAGCGTTTCAAGAACATTCTCTACTAAAATGGTTTTAGATGAGGTGTTAAACTCAGCTTCATCAACTATACAATATTTTGCGCCACTTTGTATGGCTTGTTCAGTATAGGTGTTACCGTTAAAGTTGTCGCCTTTAAGAGCGAAAAACATGTCATTTTCTTTGATTTTTCGAGTATCTGTGCATGCTGAATAACATTCTAAGAATAAGGTGTGCAGTTGTTGAATTTTCAAGAGTAAAAAGCTTTTTATTATAAAATTAAATGTATTAAAAAAGTCCTAACATTTGCTAGGACTTTGAGTAATATTTGAAAGAATTTATAAATTAATTCTTTGTTTTATTTTTTTCTTTGGATTTTGAACCAACACGAGACATGGCACATCTAAATCCAATGTAATCGGTAGCCATATCTTGAGGGAAGTAGCGTCTTTGAGCAGGGTCTAACCAGTACTCTCTGTCTTTCCAAGAGCCACCTTTGTAAACTCGAACTTCATCGTTTATTAAAGAAGTTCTAGTGTTGGATTTATCATATTCTCTAATGATATTTCCTAATGAATCTCTACTAATAATATTTTTAGGTGAGTTGTACATTTTACTGGTTTGAGAAACTTTAGTATCTCCATTCCCATCTTCTTCATTGAAACTTTCAAAATTACGTGAAGATCGTTTGTCACCATCTCTAAAGTTTATTTGGTTACTCTTATCAAAGTTGGTACGTAAATAAGTTTCGTTTTCATCAACAGGTACTTGTAATATTTCTCCTGGTAAGTTTCTAGCAACTACTTTACCGTTTGATAAAGTATCATAAACAATATCGTCAACAGTTACTACTTTTACGGTACCATCTTCATTAATGGCATTTTTTGTGTAAACGTTACCTCTGTAGTAGTTGAAATCATTAAACTCATCATCTATAATTGGTCTATAAACATCGGCTACCCATTCGGCAACATTACCAGCCATATCATATAAACCAAAATCGTTAGGTTCGTATGACTTAACAGCGTTGGTAATATCTGCACCATCGTCCGACCATCCTGCAATACCGCCGTAATCACCTTTACCTTGTTTAAAGTTAGCTAATTGGTCTCCTCGGTATTTGCGAGAATCGTTACGTGTATATTGTCCATCCCATGGGTATTTTTTACGTCCACGGTACAAATTGTAACTTCTAATTTCACTTAGACCTAAAGCGGCATATTCCCACTCAGTTTCGGTTGGGAGTCTGTATTTAGGTGTAATTAAGCCCGTTTCTCTGGTTGCATAGATATTACTTTCGTTACCATCTGCATCCGTTCTAACAAATCTTTTATTGCCTCGCTCAGGGTTAATAATTTCTTCGTTGCCACCGTAAGTTAAACTTGGTGCGTTTATATAGGTGTCTGTGTTGAATGTAGATTCGGCATTAACATCAACTATTTTAGCATCACGTTTTAAGTAGCCTGCTTGTTCTAAATTATATTCGTTAACACGGTCTGATCTCCAATTAGCAAATTCGACAGCTTGAATCCAGCTTACACCAACTACAGGATATTCTCCATAGCCTGGGTGACGTAAATAGTTATCTGTCATAACTTCATTGTAACCTAATCGGTTTCTCCAAACAAGTGTGTCTGGCAATGCACCGTTATAAATAGCTCTAAAATTTTCATCAGATGGTGGGTAAACACGTTTTATCCAATCTAAATACTCCATGTACATAGCATTGGTAACCTCTGTTTCGTCCATGTAAAATGACTGAACGTGTTGTTGGTTAGGTGTGTTGTTCCAATCGTGCATCACATCGTCCTGAACGCGACCTTTTGTGAAAGTTCCACCTTCAACAAATACCAATCCTGGAGAAGTTTCTTGTTCCTTGAAGTCAGTATTGTACTGAAAACCGCCCTCTCTGGAGTTTATTTGCCATCCGGTAGCTCTAGAACTATTCTTTGAACTCGAAGATTTTTTACAACCAGTTGCAGCTATAGTTAACGCTAAAACTAATAAAACCTTGAATGCTACTACTTTTTTCATATCCATACGTTTAAGTAAGCTAATAATATTTTTGGTGGTGCAATATAAGAATTAAACCGAATACTGCAAGCTATTTTTTGCATTTTATCTAAAAAAAAGTGTATTTCACCCTATTTTTTAGTCATTACAACGATGTTTTTATTGTTTTTCACCGTCCATTTGAGTTATATTAACGTATGATTTACTCATTTATTATTGTAATTTTGTTTCAGTTTTTAATTTTGTTATTTTTTTAATAATAACACGACATTAATAACGTTATTTTAGAGACTGTTTAAATTTTGTTTTTGGAATATTTTATAGGGTATTTTTTTGTCAGACTAAAGTATTTTGAGATTCATAGCCATAGCTATGGATCGAAAAAATAGCTGAAGTATGGCGGAAAAAGACACATAAAAGAGCCAAAGGATAAAGTTTAAACAGTCTCTTGGCAATGAAACATCCATAACTAAATTTGATGCCTATGGAAAATGATTATATAGATGTACCGTGTGTCCATTGAAGAAGAATAGATATAAACACATGAAATGAGCATGTTCAAAAATTTTAATACTTAACGGGATGATTAATAGCGAACAGCATGTGTCCATTGAAGAAGAATAGATATAAACACATGAAAGAAAAAATTTTACTTCTATTATTTATTAGTTGTTCTGTTGTATTTGCGCAACAACAAAAATTCACTATTAATTGGGAGTCTTCTCAAAAGATTTCTGGTGGTACTTATACATTAGAAGTCCCATCTTTTAATAAAGAAAATTTCAGTTTTGATTTTGATGAAGGATTACAATTTGTAGCGCAATGGTCTATTTCAAATACCGTAAACGAATCTTCAATTACAGTTAGTAATGTTTCTTATGCATCTATTTCTAAAAACGATTTAAAGGATTTAGATGTTAATACCATTCCTACGCAATTAACCTTTAGTTTAAAAAACTCCATAGCAAGAGATAAGCAGTTTGCTATTTTTAAATTGTCACCTATCATAAAAGAAGCAAACGGGAGTTATAAAAAAGTAACGTCTTTTCAAATTAATTATACAGTAGGGGGTACCATCAATAGAGTTTCCTCATTAAATAAAATAAGTAAAAGCAATGTCGTTACAAATTCAGTTTTAAGTACTGGTGAATGGTACCGATTTTATGTAGATACTACGGGTGTTTTTAAATTATCGAAAAGTTTTTTACAGCGTTTGGGTGTTAAAGTGAATGATGTGGATCCAAGAACCATTAAGTTGTATGGTAATGGTGGACGCATGATTCCAAATTCCAATGCAGTTGCATATCCGTTTGACATTGAGGAAAATGCTATAAAGTTTGTTGGAGAAACGGATGGGGTTTTTAATAACGAAGATTATATTTTGTTTTATGCCGAAGGGCCAAAAGGTTATAATGCAGAAAGCAACACCAATATAAATTGTTTTACCGATAAAACATATTATTATATTAATGTAAGTTCGGGTTTGGGCAAGCGTATGCAACCCTTTATACAGCCAACAGGTTCTGCGAACTTAGAAATTAATACTTATGAAGATTATAAATTTCACGAAATTGATCAATATAACATTGCCTTTTTAGGAAGGCGTTGGTTTGGCGACCGTTTTGATATTAATACAAACAAAACATTTACTTTTGATTTTCCAGATTTAATTACTTCAATACCCGTAAGGTTAAAGGTTTATGTAGCGGCAACTTCATCGACACAAACAGCTATGCAATTGTTGGTGAATGGTGCAGCTATAACGACGTTATCTATAGCGGGTGCGTCTAGTCCAAGTTTGGCAAATGAAGCTGCTTACAATAATACTGTTAATGTAAATGCCTCTAAAATATCGGTAGGGCTGAATTACAACAAACAAGGAAACCCAAGTGCGTTGGGGTATTTAGACTATATTTCTATTGAAGCCACCCGGGCATTAAATTTTAATAATAAACAATTTCAGTTTAAAAATAGTATGGTAACATCGGCGTCAGGTATCGGTCAATATACCATATCCAATGCCGCTAAAATTTCTGAAATATGGGATGTAACCGATATTTATAATGTATCAAATTTATTAAATTCCGAGGCAACTTCAAGTTTAAGCTTTACAGCAAACATGGGCGTTTTAAAAACCTACGTTGCTGTGACTCCGCAAGATTATTTTGAACCTAAAATTGATTCTAAAACAACAATAACGAATCAAAACATAAAAGGAACCGTCTTTTTAAATAACCAAGGAGGGTTTCAGGATGTTGATTATATTATCGTAGCGCCCAACAATATGCTTAATCAAGCGGAACGATTGGCTCAGATAAATAGAAGTCAATACAATTTGAATGTAAAAGTTTTTGGGCTAGACGAAATTTATAATGAGTTTAGCACAGGTAACCAAGATGTGGGCGCTATTCGGAATTTAGTTAAATATGTTTATGATAATGCCAGTACTCCAGAGAAAAAAATAAAATACCTGTGCTTATTTGGCGATGGCTCGTTCGATTATAAAAACAGAGTACCCAACAACACCAATATAGTTCCCTCGTGGCACTCCTACAGTAGCTTTAATTTAACGAGTTCTTTTGTGTCCGATGATTTTTATGGTATGATGGATACCAACGAAGGGACTATGTCAACAAACGATAAGTTAGATATAGCTGTTGGTAGAATTTTGGCCGATACACCACAACGTGCCAAAGAATTGGTTGATAAAATAGAGTTGTATTATAATAAAGAGTCTTTTGGCAGTTGGCGGAATAATTTTGTAGTGGTTTCTGATGATGTAGATCAAGATTGGGAAGGAATACTGCAAGAAACCACCGATAATGTGGGTAATTTGGTTACGCAGAATAAGCCATTTATGAATGTGGTTAAAATCCATTCTGATGCTTACAAACAAGAAACATCTGCTGGTGGTAATAGATATCCACAAGTAACTAATGAGATGGTAAATGCCATTGATAATGGTGCGCTTGTGGTTAATTATTTTGGTCATGGCGGTGAAGATGGGTTGGCTCAAGAGCGTATTTTGTTAAAAACCGATATAGAAGGACTTCGTAATTTTAACAAATTTAATTGCTTTGTAACAGTAACCTGCGAGTTTACAAAGTTTGATAATCCGTATAAAGAAACGGCTGGCGAGTTTACTTATTGGAACAAACAAGCAGGCGCCATTGGCTTAATTACCACAACAAGGCAAATATTTGTGAATTTTGCCATTTCGTTTAATAATTTATTGGGACAATATTTGTTTTCTTACAGTGATAACGATACTTATGAAGATTATGAATATCCATCAATGGCTGAAGCTTTAAGGTTGACAAAAAACAATCCTTCAATAACAGGCCAAAGTCAAAATCGATTAATCTTTTTTATTGGCGACCCCGCCATGAAGTTGGCATTTCCTAAACCTAATGTTCAACTTACAAAAATCAATGATGTGCCTATTGGGCAATCAACCGACACTTTAAAAGCGTTGAGTTATGTGAAACTTGCAGGTGAGGTAACCGATTTATCAGGAAATTTACTTACTAATTATAACGGTACACTTTCGGTAACCATTTACGATAAAGATATCGATAGGCAAACATTGGCAAATGATGGCACGCGATTAAATGGCGAATTGGTAAAGTTGGATTTTAAAACCCTTGGCGAAATTATTTTCAGAGGGCAAGCATCGGTAAAAAATGGGTTGTTTGAATTCGATTTTGTGGTACCAAAAGATATTAGTATTCCTGTTGGTTTTGGGAAGGTGAGTTTTTATTCAAAAAATGATGCTCTGTTAGAAGATCAAGCAGGTGCAAGCGTCAACACCGTTAGAATTGGCGGATTAAACAATAATGCTGAAGAAGACAATATAGGACCTGTAATTGCTCTTTACATGAACGATGAAAATTTTGTGTCAGGAGGTATAACCAACGAATCGCCCACATTATTAGCAAAGTTAGAAGATGCAAACGGTATTAATACGGCAAGTGGTATTGGGCACGATATTGTAGCCATTATTGATGGCGATGAAACAAATCCCATAGTTTTAAATGATTATTACCAAACCGAAGTTGACGATTATCAAAAAGGCGTCGTTAGTTTTCCGTTTCGAGATTTAGAGCCAGGTCTTCACACATTAACACTTAAAGCTTGGGATGTGTATAATAATTCATCAATAGCTGAAATTCAATTTGTTGTATACGATAAAGACGAAGTTTTGAAAATAAATAACGTACTTAATTACCCAAACCCGTTTGTAAATTACACCGAATTTTGGTTTAATCACAATAGTTCAGCACCTTTAAACGTTTCTATACAGATATTCACTGTCTCAGGTAAGTTGGTAAGAACCTTAAACGGACAAACGTCTGGTGGAGCCATAACCAATAGCTCATTATCAAGAGATCTTGTTTGGGACGGTAGAGACGATTTTGGAGATAGAATTGGCAAAGGCGTTTATATTTATAAGCTAACGGTCCAGTCCGAACTCCTCAATAAAAAAGTAGAAAAAATAGAGAAACTTGTAATCCTCTAATAAACATTTATATTTGTCAAATAAAAATTAATTCATGAAGAACCAACTATTACTATTAATCGCCTTCGTTTTTGTGTTAAAAGCAAGTGCGCAAGAAGTTATTCCGTTACCAAATCAAGATAGAAGAGTCATCACTACAGGGGTGCCATTCATATTAATTGCACCAGATGCTAGAGCTGCATCAATGGGTGATATGGGTGTTGCTACATCTGTAGATGCATTTTCACAACAATGGAATCCATCAAAATATGTATTTTCAGAAACTAAATCGGGAGTAGGTGTAAGTTATACACCTTATTTAAGCAAATTGGTTAACGATATCTTTTTAGGAAATGTGACCTATTTTAATCGCTTAGATGAGCGTAGTGCATTTGCTGCAAGTTTTAAATATTTTTCTTTAGGAGATATTGAATTTGTTGCCGATGAATTTTCAGAAGCCTTAATACAACGACCAAACGAACTCACTATTGATGCGTCTTACGCGTTACGACTAAGTGAACAATTTGCCATGTCTGTAGCTATGCGATATTTGCGTTCGGATTTAAGATTAGACGGTGTAGATGGTGATACAACTCCGGCAAGTACTTTTGGTGTTGATATTTCAGGATACTATCAAAGTGAAGAGGAAGCCTATGCCGATTTTAATGGACGTTGGAGAATGGGGTTTGCACTTCAAAATATTGGACCAAAATTCAAGTATGATGAAGGTGGTGAAGAAAACTTTCAACCCACCAATTTACGTTTAGGAGCTGGTTTCGATTTTATATTTGATCAATATAATAAAGTAGCGGTAACTGCCGAGGTTACAAAGTTATTGGTGCCTACGCCACCTATCTATGGATTTGTTGATTCAGATGAAGATGGAGAGTATGATGAAGGCTCAGAAGAAGTTGTTATTTACAAAGGAAAAGATCCTAATGTGAGCTTTTTATCAGGAATGTTCCAATCCTTTGGCGATGCACCCGATGGTTTTAGTGAAGAGTTAAAAGAATTTACATGGTCATTAGGAGCAGAATATGTATATCAAGATTCGTTTGCATTCAGAGCAGGTTATTTTAACGAAAGTGAAGAAAAAGGCGCTAGAAAATTTTTAGCATTAGGAGCTGGTTTCAAAGCCAATGTAGTTAATATCGATTTATCATATTTATTCTCGGCATCAAAAGTGCAAAGTCCTTTAGAAAACACATTACGTTTCTCGTTAACCTTTAATATTGGTGCTGGTGAATACAATGAGTATTAACTAAATATCAAATAAATGATAAAAAAAAACTATTGCAAACCGCAATAGTTTTTTTGTGTTAAATAGTTTCTTAACTTTATTAAAAAGAAAGTACATGAAGGAAGTAAAAATAGCATCTACATTATATGTTTTTGAAAATATGGAAGAACTTCCAAAAGAAGCCTTTTTTTTAATGCAAAAAGCCTTTGAAGCTAGAGATAAAGCCTATGCACCTTATTCAAACTTTCACGTTGGTGCAGCTATACTATTGGATAATGGAGAAATTATAACAGGCAGTAATCAAGAAAATGCTTCGTATCCGTCGGGTTTGTGTGCCGAACGTACCGCTATTTATTATGCCGGGTCTCAATATCCCAACACCAAAATTGTAAGAATGGCCATTTCGGCCTCTTCAAAAAACAAACCAACTTTAGGGCCTATTCCGCCATGTGGTGCTTGCAGGCAGGCTATTGCCGAATATGAAATAAAACAAAAGTCGCCAATCGAAATTTATTTTATGGGTGAAACAGGAAACGTGGCAAAATCAACATCGTTAGCGAACTTATTACCGCTTGTTTTCGATAAATCTGTATTATGATTTTTTGTGATTTTGATGGTTTTTTGAATAATTCAATCGTTTGAAATTTTCAATACATTAATATTCATCGCCAAAAATTATTAAATAAGCAATTTAGTGTATAAAGTGCTGTTCTTTTTTATAATTTTTAGACTTTAAGCGTATTGCATTTTCCCAATAAGCAACAATGTATTACTTTTGTATCCTGCGTAATTAAAATTTAATAGGAGTCGATGCAAAAAATCACAAAAGAGGTTTACCTCAAATGGTATGAAGACATGTTATTCTGGAGAAAGTTTGAAGATAAACTAGCTGCCGTTTACATTCAACAAAAAGTAAGAGGATTTCTTCATTTATACAACGGTCAAGAAGCTGTTTTAGCAGGTGCTTTACATGCTATGGATTTGACAAAAGACAAAATGATTACTGCTTATAGAAACCACGTACAGCCCATAGGTATGGGTGTGGATCCTAGACGTGTTATGGCAGAATTATACGGAAAGGTTACTGGAACTTCTAAAGGTATGGGTGGATCCATGCACATTTTTTCTAAAGAACACCGTTTTTATGGAGGTCATGGTATTGTAGGAGGTCAAATTCCTTTAGGTGCCGGTATAGCATTTGGTGATAAATATCACGGAGTTGATGGTGTCACATTATGTTGTTTTGGTGATGGTGCTGCACGCCAAGGGTCGTTACATGAAACATTTAACTTGGCAATGCTTTGGAACCTTCCCGTAGTATTTGTTTGTGAAAACAACGGATATGCTATGGGAACATCTGTAGAACGTACGGCAAACCACACCGAAATTTGGAAATTAGGTTTAGGTTATAATATGCCATGTGGACCTGTTGATGGGATGAACCCTATAAAAGTAGCTGAAGCTTTTGACGAAGCTATTCAGCGTGCACGAAAAGGTGGCGGCCCCACTTTCTTAGAATTGAAAACATACCGTTATAGAGGTCATTCTATGAGTGATGCCCAACATTATAGAACGAAGGATGAGGTTGAAGAATATAAAAAAATCGACCCAATTACTCAAGTGAAAGATATTATTCTTGAAAAGAAATACGCAACCGAGGACGATATTAAAGTTATTGATAAACGTGTGAAAGATTTAGTTGCAGAATGTGAAAAATTTGCTGAAGAATCTCCATATCCAGAGACACAACAGCTTTACGATATGGTTTACGAACAAGAAGATTATCCATTTATTAAACACAAAATATAAGTTATGGCAGAAATTATAAATATGCCGCGTTTAAGCGATACGATGGAAGAAGGAACTGTTGCCACTTGGTTGAAAAAAGTAGGTGACAAAATAAGTGAAGGCGATATTTTAGCTGAAATCGAGACTGATAAAGCGACTATGGAGTTTGAATCGTTCCATGAAGGTACGTTGCTTCATATAGGTGTTCAAGAAGGAGAAACAACTAAGGTCGATGAGCTTTTAGCCATTATTGGAGAAGCTGGCGAAGATATTTCTGGTTTATTAAAAGGGGGAAGCGCTTCAAAATCTGATGCTGCTCCTGAAACGAAAGAAGTAACCAAAGAAAAAGAAACTAATTCAGAACCTGCTTCAGAAACCGATTCAGAACCTGTTGAAGAAAAAGCAGAAGCTCCAGCTAGTGAAGAATTACCTGAAGGCGTTGTTGTTGTAACGATGCCACGTCTAAGCGATACCATGGAAGAAGGTACCGTTGCAACATGGCTTAAAAAAGAAGGCGATAAAGTTTCTGAAGGTGATATTTTAGCAGAAATTGAAACCGATAAAGCCACCATGGAATTTGAATCATTCCAATCCGGTACTTTATTACATATAGGATTACAAGAAGGAGAATCTGCAAAAGTAGATTCGTTACTAGCGATAATAGGTCCTGCAGGAACAGATGTTTCTGGAGTTGCAGCTAATTTCTCAACATCAAAACCTGCAGCTAAAAAAGAAGAAGCTCCAAAACAGGAAAAGAAAGAAGAAGCTCCTGAAGAAGCAAAAGCTGAGGCTCCTAAAAAAGAAGCTAAAGCAGCTAAGCCTGTTGCCACAACTTCTACTAATGGACGTTTATTTGTTTCACCTTTAGCTAAAAAAATAGCGGAAGAGAAAGGTATTAATCTATCGCAAGTGAAAGGTTCTGGTGAAAACGGACGTATTGTAAAAAGTGATATAGAAAATTATACGCCTTCTGCGGCAGCATCCCTTGGTAAATTTGTACCAGTAGGCCAAGAAGATTTTGAAGAGGTTCCAAACTCACAGATGCGTAAAGCTATTGCAAAAGCATTAACAAATTCTAAGTTTTCAGCACCTCACTATTATTTAAACGTCGAGTTTGATATGGAAAATGCCATAGCATTCCGAACACAATTCAATACCATTCCAGATACTAAAATATCTTATAATGATATCGTTGTTAAAGCATGTGCTTTAGCGCTAAAACAGCATCCACAAGTAAATTCACAATGGTTTGCAGATAAAATGCGTTTAAATAACCACGTACATATTGGTGTAGCAGTAGCTGTTCCAGACGGGTTGGTAGTGCCTGTAGTTAAGTTTGCAAACGAACAAAGTTTGCCACAAATTGGTGCAGCAGTTAAAGATCTTGCAGGAAAAGCTAGAAACAAAAAACTAACCCCTCAAGAAATGGAAGGTAGTACGTTTACGGTTTCAAACTTAGGCATGTTCGGTATCGATACGTTTACGTCTATTATCAACCAACCAAATTCAGCAATCCTTTCTGTTGGAAATATTGTTGAAAAGCCAGTGGTTAAAAACGGACAAATAGTTGTTGGAAATACGATGAAATTGTCTTTAGCTTGCGACCACAGAACGATTGACGGTGCAACGGGTGCTCAGTTCCTTCAAACCTTGAAAGGATATATTGAGAATCCTGTAACCATGTTGGTATAACAAATCCCTGCGAAGGCAGGGATCTCATCATATTAAAAACCTGTTTCATTTATTTGAGGCAGGTTTTTTTTATTTGAATAGATGCCTTATTTGTCATCAGCCGTAGATGGATCAATGACAGTGGCAACTTTTGCGACTGAATTTGCTGGAAAACCACCTTGCTTCGCATGCTCTAAAACCATTTCTTCATTAGGTGCTGTATATACGCAGTAAATTTTATCGCCTGTAACATAACTATGTAGCCATTTTATTTCAGACCCCATTTTTTCCAGTACCCCACATGAGCTTTGTGAAATTGCTTTTAATTCTTCTGAAGTTAAATTGCCTGCTCCAGGGATTTCGCGTTCAATAACATACATGTTTTGATTTTGAGTAGTTGTTTCGTCTCTTAATGAGTCGGCAACAGATTTTTCATTATTGGCACAGTTTATAAAAGCTAATGCCAATATAAAAACAGAAAATATTTTTAAAGTTTTCATATATAAAATGTTTGGTTGCTAGTTTGTGATGCTTGTCTAAGGTACTGATTTTTATTTACTTGTGTAAATATTTTTATTCAACATTGAAAAACCACCGTCTTTGACGGTGGTCATGTTTTAAAGGCTATACCATTATTTAGGATTAATCAGTTTTGTGTTTTGATTGTGTAAATTTGGTATAGTGAGTTCTTAAATTAGGTTAAGTTGATAAAGATGTGATGCCCCTTTGGGGCTAATCTGAAATCCAAAGCCACCGTTTTTAACGGTGGTTGTTTACTTGAGGCAGTTTTTTAATTTATCAGATAGATGCCTTATCTGTCATCAGCCGTAGATGGATCAATGACAGTGGTAACTTTTGCGACTGAATTTGCTGAAAAACCGTCTTGTTTCGCATGCTCTAAAACCGCCATGGGGGGTGTTTTTATTCAGTTGGATTCGCATCAAAAGGAGCAACTAGAGCTATAAATAGTACGCAGGGACCGCTGTCTAGGCATTTTGCTTTGTGAGGTTTGCCTGCAGGACCATATAGATAGCTCCCTGCTTTTATTATTCGCGGTGCCTCACCTTCATAAGTTACTTCAAGTTCCCCTGTAATCAGTACCATTCGTTCGGGTGAATTATGGGTATGACTAATAACGTCGGTATTAGGTTCTATTTTAAAGAACAAATCTAAGTTGGGTTTAGAGATATCTCCATTTAAAATAGTAAAAGAGCAATTAGGAAAAAAATCTGGAGCCTTATGCCATATAAGATCGGCATCATCAATAGTATTTGCAATTGACATTTCTGAATTGACCGTTGCTGCTGTTTGGGCACAAAGGCTAAGGCCATTGAGCACAAAAACAATTAAACAGGAGTAGATAAATTTAAATTTTGTAGTTTCCATGACAAGTTATTTTTTAGTCTTTAAATAATATGTTATACCTACTAGGCAGGTTTGATATTCTGATTCACATTAAACAAATTGTTAGTGTCATACTTTCTTTTAATTTTTGAAAGTCGCTCATAATTGTGTCTATAGCTAGCTTTTATACGCTCTTGCCCTTCATCCATCATAAAGTTTGAATAGGCACCGCCAGATGAGTAGGGATGCAATGCTTCCCAATACTCTTTACACCAATTAGTGATTTTATCTGCATCTTTTGGTTCTGGTGATACACCTACAATAACGCCTGCATATTTTGCATCCCGATATGCCCAAGGGGTTTCTTCTGCGCCAATACGACTTGCTGCTCCACTAATGGGGTATAAATGCATTTGTGATAGCGGTGTTGGAATGCTAGATCCAAATTTTAAATGCTGTGCACTAACTTCTGGACCTAATTCATTAAAAAAATCGGCACGCCAGTACCATTGCAACCCAGGAGGCATTAAGCCATCGAAGAGGGTTTGTATAGAAGGGTAAGGCATTTCTCCTACATGTTCAAAAACAGGATTTAAATCCATGGCAGGTTTTATTAGTTTGTTGAATGCTTCCTGACTACCAGTATAACACCATACAATACCACAATATTGATTTCCGTGTAAAAAATCGGGAAATGGAGAGCCAGGAATAATCATGGTGGCTATAAATCCATTTAACTCGTCTGGAGCGTTATTAATGAATTCATGGTACCATGCCATAATTTCTTCAGTCCGTTCTATAGGCCATAAAGTGGGACCGCCAATAACATTTTTAACTTTATGGGCTTGAAATTTAAAAGAAGTAACAATACCAAAATTTCCGCCTCCACCACGAATTGCCCAAAATAAATCGGCATTTTGGTTTTTATTAACCGTAACAAAAGAGCCATCGGCTAGAACCATATCAGCTTCTAAAAGGTTATCTATTGTTAGTCCGTATTTTCGTGATAAATGGCCAATACCACCACCAAGGGTTAATCCGCCCACACCTGTAGTGGAAATTATGCCAGCAGGAACTGCTAAGCCAAAAGGGTGTGTTGCATGATCTACTTCGCCCCAAAGGTTTCCGCCGCCAACCCTTACGGTATTGTCTGATGTGTCTATGCGAATAAATTTTATTCCCGATAAATCTATTACCAATCCATCGTCACATAAACCCAATCCGCCGCCATTATGGCCACCGCCTCTTACGGCAATTAATAGATTGTTTTCCCGACCAAAGTTTACAGAAGCCATAACGTCGGCTACATCTACGCACATCACAAACATGCCTGGGTGTTTATTTATCATGCCATTGTAAACCTTTCGTGTTTCATCATAGTTAACATCTTTGGGCATGATAATCTTTCCTCTCAATTTTGATGAAAAGGCTTCAATAAGTGAAGGGTCTAAATTCTTAACTTGATTTTTCATTTTAGGTTGGTTTATTTTATTTAGAAATTATCATGCCCTTTAAAGACCATAAAACGGAAAGAACATCTTTTTTTGAGTCTTCATCAATACCGTTTTTATCTAAAGCAGCAAAAATATCATCTACCACATGCATATATTCAGTAGGGCTAATATTCATACCTGTATGAGCGGTTACCATATCTTTCCCTTTATATGTTGCTGGTCCACCACTGCCTGCACTAAAAAAATCGATGGTGTGTTGTTTTATGATGGCTAAATGTTCGGGTCTATCTTTAAAAGGAAGAAACCGGGCATTAACTTCAGGGTTGTTCATGTGGTTTTCAACGGTATCGTCAACGATGTTGGATATTCCATTTCTACCTCCTAAGCGTTCAAAAAGTGTTTTAGTCATAATATTAAGTATTGGTTATCTACCAAAATTAAGAAGACTACAAAGCGAAGACCTCTAGATTTAATTCAAAAAATGATAATTTTGAATCAATGTGTTAAATATTTAAACCACATGTTGCTGAAGGTATTGCGAAGGTAGCATTCCAAATTTATTTTTGAAGCAAGTAGAAAAATAAGCAGGACTATTAAATCCGGTTTCAAAAGCAATTTCTGAGATGTTTCCTTGTTGATCGTGCAGTGCTTTAAGTGCTTTTTGTAGCTTATAATCCACAATAAAGTTGTTTGGTGATTTTCCTGTAAGGCTTTTTAGTTTTCTATTAAGTTGCGATTTGCTATAACCCAATGTTGTACTAAAATCGTTAACATTAAAATCTGGTTTATTCCAAATAGTTGCTACAAAATCCATCAAATCCGTTAAGAATTTTTCTTCATTTTTATTTATCGATCTTATATGTTCTTTATTAATGAATTGATTTCTATTCTCACTTTCGTAGAGTGATTTTATTTCAGAAGTAATAACTATTTGGTCATTAACAATTTCACACAACCGTGTAGCTAATGTTATGGTTTCTTCAAAAAAGGAATCTTTATTGGTAACAGGAACTCCAGAGCTAATCCCCATGTTTAGTGTTCTCATTGAAGTGTCGTATTTTGTGGTTATGTATTTGAAATTATACTGAATTTTTAAAGCACATAAAATAGCATCAGAAACCGATACAAAAGAAACCAAATAGCTGCTATTATTTTGTTTTACAATACATCCTTTAAATTGTTTAAATGACTTTGTAACGCTGTTGTGGAATTTCTGTGTGAACAAACTAAACTGATTTCCTTCTAGTCTGTGCAAATAATCGCTGGTTTCAATAAGCATAATAACCCTAAATGCAGGGTCGTTAATAATGTTTAACTCAGTGTTTTGTGATTTTTCAGGATCTTCAATACGTCCTAAAAAAGACTCTACGATCGTTTTGTTTACTTCTATAATTCTATGAGGCACTTCACCATGAGCATTATTGTGCATGTCTTCAATGGCCTTCTCATTTGGTGCTTCAATTAAACAAAATGCGGTTCTTCTATCTTCATCACACCAATATGTCATGCCTTTACATCCATATAAATGTTGCACTTTTAAATCTTCTTGATGCATTAGAGCGACATGTTCGGCGGTGATTTCTTCCGGTATGTCATGGCGATCCATGTATATTGGCATAGTGTGTGTTTTTAATACAAGTTAGTGATATTTAGGGTAATAAGCTAATTTTGATGCATTTTGCAATGAAACACCCATGAGGGTTGCATTCACATATATGAAGATAATTATTCAGGACGTTCCATCTGACCGGATTAAAACAATAAACAATATTCAATTTTTTATCCTAAGGTTTTTTATCTTTAAACTCTAGTACAATCTTATGCAACATCCATTACTACAAATTTTCTTATATAATAGAATGATTCATATATGGATGTTACATCTGACCAATTAAAACAATAAATATAAACAGATGAAAAATGTAATTTTCTTTTTAGTATTAATAATCGTTGTCGGTTGTAAATCACCAATAGTCACCGTCAACAGTGAGGATTCAAATAAAAACGTCATTCCAAAATCTTCAAAAGGAGATATTGCTATGGCACCTTCTTCAAAAGCCATAAATAATTATTTAGCAACAAGTGAAGAACTTGAGGAAATAGTCACTTATTTGGCATCCGATGACTTAAAAGGAAGAGATACAGGTTCTGAAGGCATTGAAAAAGCGGCAGTTTATATAGAGACCATTCTTCAGGAAAACAATATAAAACCCTATTTTAAAACCTATAGAGACAGCTTTAATTTAAAAGGGGCGCATGCCTATAATATTGTTGGTTTTATTGAAGGCAACGATACAGCTCTTAAAAACGAGATTGTTATTATTGGTGCGCATTACGACCACATTGGTTCAGTAAAAAAAGTGAATAATGATAGTATTGCTAATGGAGCTAACGATAATGCCGCGGGAACCAGTGGGGTTTTGGAAATTGCGGAATATTTTGCAACTACAAAAAGCAATAAACGAAGCATCATGATTGCTTTATTTTCTGCGGAAGAAAAAGGACTTAAAGGTTCGGAGCATTTGGCTGAAAAGTTGAAAGCTGAAAATATTGATTTGTACACCATGCTGAATTTTGAAATGATTGGTGTGCCATTTAAAGATAGGCCTTATGATGCTTTTGTAACAGGGTATGAGCTGTCTAATATGTCTGCTAAAATAAACGCATACACCAATTCCAATCTCACTGGGTTTTCTGAAGTATCAAAAAAGTACGATTTGTTTAAGCATTCCGATAATTATGCGTTTTATCAAGCGTTTAAATTGCCTTGTCAAACCATTTCTAGTTGTGATTTATCAAACTATGATTATTACCACCATGTAGATGACGAAGCCGATAAATTGGATTATAACCACATGGCGGGTTTAATAAATAAGATGATTCCAGCGATCGAAACCATATGCAATACACCAACCAAAGAAATAAGAATGAACAATGAGTAAAAACGTTATTATAACAGGAACAAGCAGGGGCATAGGTTTTGAGTTGGTACAACTTTTTGCAAAAGCAGGATATAACGTATTGGCGCTTTCGCGGAACAAGCAACCCATTGAAATCCTTAAATTGAAAAATGTAACATCTTTGTCGTTCGATTTAAGCAATAAAGACGCTTATAAAATAATAGAAAGCTTTGTTAAAGCGAATTGGCAACAGGTGGATGTTTTAATAAACAATGCAGGAATTCTTATCAATAAACCCTTTTCAGAATTATCTATGGATGATTTTGAAGCTGTTTATAAAACCAATGTGTTTGGGGTTGCCGAATTAACGCGCATCCTATTGCCTTTTACAAAAAAAGAAAGTCATGTAGTAACCATCAGTTCGATGGGTGGTGTACAGGGTAGTATGAAGTTTCCAGGGTTGGCTGCATACAGTTCAAGTAAAGGAGCCGTAATAACCTTAACAGAGTTATTAGCCGAAGAATATAAAGAAACGGGGCCAAGTTTTAACGTATTGGCTCTAGGTGCGGTACAAACCGAAATGCTAGAAGAAGCATTTCCAGGTTATAAAGCATCAACTTCAGCGTTAGAAATGGCACACTATATTTTTGATTTTTCGCTTAATGGGAATAAATATTATAATGGGAAGCTATTGCAGGTTTCTAATTCTACGCCTTAAGCTATTGTTATTGGTTATTTCTCAATCTAATGGAAAAGAAAACCCGATAGCAAGGGCACCAGAAAATTGTTCTACCGAGGGGTGCTCATAATAGGTTATGGCAATTTCAACGTCATGATTTTTACCTAAAGCCAATCCTAAAGCATAAGGTATGTGCATCAATAGACCCTTATCTTTTTTGTAAATACCGGGAGTGTATGTTTCAAACGACCCCATAGAAGCACCAATACCTATTTCAAGATAAGGAGCAACCCAAGGAATAGGGGCACATATACGTACTTTGCCACCTATTAGAAAAGCTTTAGATGTTACTTTGTATCCAGAAAGACTAGGTTCACTGTTATTTTCATTAGGAGATGTAGTTATAAATCCAGCATATGGTCTTACCCCAAGCCATTTTTTGAAAGCAAATATGTATTCAGCTTGAGCATAAAAACCAGTACCTATTATATTATAGTCTTCATAAGGTGCACTCATGCCGTAACCTATGGACGCTTGAATAAACTCCCCTTTTTTTGGTTGGGAATTTGTAATATTGGAAAAGAATATAGTTGTGATTGCAATGATAAATATACCACGAAAAGTAGAAGGCATAGCTGTAATTTTTAAGATGGTAATATTATGAATTTTTAGTCAATAATTGTATGTCAAATCTTTATTTGTAAATAGTTTTTTGATTTAAGTTGCTTGTCTGAATACTTTTAATATTTTTTAACTAATAATTAGTCTTTAAATGGAGTCTTTTTGGTATAATTGAAAAAAAACTATTCAATAAAAATCGTTACAAGTTTCTAATTCTATTCCCAATTTATGAGCAAATACAAGTGCATAATTTTCGATTGCGATGGCGTTTTGGTAGATAGTGAACCTATAAGCATTCAAGTATTGGTAGATATGGCAAATAGCTACGGTGCTAATATAGATTTAGCTTATGGCATAAAACACTTTAAAGGCAGTTTTTTTGATGCCTGTAAAAACAAAATAGCCCAATTAACCAACACGCCAATACCCAGTTCGTTTCAAGAAGATTACAGAAAACAAAGTTTTGAAGCTTTTAAAAAAAATATGCAACCCATTAAAGGTGTGCAATCCGTGCTGAATAATTTAAGTGTCCCTTTTTGTGTAGCCTCCAGTGGACCCGAAGACAAAATAAGGCTTAATTTAGGGTTGGCGGGTTTGTTGCCCTATTTTGAAAACAAAATTTTTAGTTGTTACGCTATTAATAAATGGAAACCAGACCCAGCCGTGTTTTTATGGGCCGCCGAAACTATGGGGTTTAAACCAAGTGACTGTTTGGTTATTGAAGACAGTTTATCTGGGGTATGGGCGGCTAAAAATGGTGGTTTTGATGTGTTTGGTTTTACAGCATACGATTATAACAATGAGTTGGAAAAAGAGGCTACCAAAACTTTTAGTAGTATGGATTTACTATTGGAGTTGATTTAGAATTTTGAGCTATAGTTGATGGTTAAACTAAAGCTAAGAAACATTTTAACACGTAAAAATTAGTCTCTTGTTTAGTTGTATGTAAATTGCTTATTGTCACTTCTCTAACACTTTAATTTTGATATTTTTAAACCATATGGGTTGTCCTTCCGCTTGTAAGGCAATGTGTCCATAGCTAACATGCTTACTGGCTCCGGCAGCAATTAATCGTTTGGCATCGTTATCTGTGTCATCAAGTTGCGGATGGGTAAATCGAATGACTTCTTCGCCATTTATTCTGTAAATTATCTCTTCATGCCCGTTAACTTCTGCTTCAAAGGTTACCCATGTATCTACTGGGAAGAGTTTTGAATTTGAATTAATAATATGTTCTTTATTGAGTTTTCCATCAATTTCAATATGCATGCCCGGTGTAACCGCGTTACCGGTTTGTGTTCCAGCAGTTGCGCCTTCTGCAAGAAATTGTCCTTCGAGGCTAACAGGAAAGGCTTGGTCAATACGCATACTTTGAGGTGATTGTGCATGGAGCATGATGCCACTATTTAAATTTGTCCACTGAGGTGCATCGGGCATTCCAGTACCAAGGATTTTGTAATCAACTCTAACTATATAATGTGAATAAGCTATGTTTGTGAAGATATGACCAAACTGCATATCAAATTTTTCATAGCCGTCATAGGAAACTTTAAGCATGCCATTCTCCACATAAAAGGTATTGTGTATGTTTTCATTTATTGGCTTACCGTTAATTTTAACAGTCCAGCCATCTAAGTTTTTACCATTGAAAAGAGGAATCCAGTCCGAGTCTTCAATAGTTTCTATTTGGGAATAAGAGGAAGAGAAAAAAAGTATAAATGAAAACAAGAAAAAGTGTTGGAATAGCGAGTTGATATGCATACGATTTAATTTTTTGCGGATTACTATGTGGAAAATAAAATTTTCAAATGTTTTCGTCTTTCCTTTAATTTTGGGTTCGTTTGAATGGCTTTAATTAAAGAGCTAACTAAGAACTCATTTAAAGTTTTTCAATTTGCTAAAAAATTGCTGATTTCAGCTCTGTTTTTGCCTTTTCTTCCTTCCGTAGCGCTGCTATGCAACTCAAAAAAGCCTTCAACAGAGCTGAAACCCCCTAATTTTCGCTTAATTTCAAAAACTTTAAATGAGTTCTAAGTTATTTATTTTTTCTCACAAAATCAATTCTTTTTACTTTAAAGAATTCCTGTATTTTTGTAGCAATGCAAAACAAACTACAAGACTATATTTCTTCCAATGCTATGCCACAAGTTTTAAAACTTTTAGAGCACGAACATTTGGTAGTAAAAATAAAGAATGAGCGTAAAACCCGCCATGGCGATTATATGCGTTTGCCCAACGGCAAGCATCAAATTACTATAAATTCAAACTTAAATGAATACCGGTTTTTAATTACCTTAATTCACGAAATAGCACATTTTGAAGCTTATAAAACCTATGGGCGTTTTATAAAACCACATGGCATAGAGTGGAAAAAAACGTTTCAACACTTAATGTTGCCGTTTTTAAATCCTGAAATTTTTCCAACAGCCTTATTGCCGCTTTTGGCGAAACATTTCAAAAACCCTAAAGCATCCAGCGATAGTGATGCTATATTAGCATTGGCACTAAAGCAATTTGACGAACCTAATAATAAAACCTTTATTTTTGAAGTACCTTTAGGGCAAACCTTTAAATTATACAATGGAAAAGTATTTAAAATGGGTGTGAAGCGAACCAAACGGTTTGAATGTATTGAGGTGAAAACAGGAAGACTATACCTTTTTAACCCCAATGCCGAAGTAGAACTAATTCCTGCGAAGGCAGGAATCTTATAAATTAAAACTGGAATTTTAAAAATTTAAAATACTAGTTGGAAAAATAAAACTAAACAGATGGTCTGTTTAAAAAAATATTAAAAAATGAAAAACAAAAATTATTACGCCATATTAATGGCAGGCGGTGTGGGCTCACGCTTTTGGCCAGTAAGCACCGAAGCATTCCCTAAGCAGTTTCACGATATGTTAGGAACGGGCGATACCTTAATTCAAAAAACGTTTTATAGGTTAGCAAATTTAATTCCGAAGGAAAATATCTTTATACTAACCAATGAGCGTTATAACGATCTGGTTTTAGAACAATTACCGGAAGTTACACAACGCCAAGTAGTGTTAGAACCCGCCATGCGAAATACCGCACCGTGTATTTTGTATGCATCATTAAAAATTCAAAAAGAAAATCCCGATGCTGTTATGATTGTGGCACCAAGTGACCATTGGATTGAAGACGAAGCTACATTTTCGAAAAATGTACAACAAGCTTTCGATTTTTGTTCAAAAAACAATGCGTTAATGACGCTTGGTATTCAACCAACTTTTCCAAATACCGGCTATGGGTATATTGAGTTTGATAAAATATCCGCGGAAGCGATAAAATCGGTCAATCAATTTAGAGAAAAACCCGATTACGAAACCGCCAAACAATTTATTGCACAAGGCAACTTTTTGTGGAATGCAGGCATTTTTATGTGGAGTGTAAAAAGTGTTATTGAGGCTTTTAAAAATAACCAACCTCAATTATATGCCCTTTTTGAAGGAGGAATGGGTACTTATAATACCGAGTTGGAAACACATTTTATAAAGGATAACTACCCAAATGCCGATAATGTTTCGGTAGATTATGCCATCATGGAAAAGTCTAATAATGTGTTTGTAATTGCTGCGGAATTTGACTGGAACGATTTAGGGACTTGGGGTAGCTTATATGATAAATTAGATAAAGATAGTGCGGGCAATGCCGTAGTGCATGCCAAAACCTTAGCAGAAGATGCTTCGGGCAACATGATTAGAACCAAAAAAGATAAAATTGTTGTGGTTGATGGGCTGCAAGATTATATAATTGTAGATAAAGATGAGGTGTTGCTTATTTATCCAAAAACCAAAGAGCAGGACATTAAACAAGTGCTTCAAAAGGTGAAAGATGAATTTGGTGAACACTATGGGTAGTGTAGTGTTTGTTTTACAATGACAGTATTCAGTTAAAACAGATAAATTTATCTATATTCGTGTAATAGTGGCTAACATTTAAAATAATGGAAGAAAACAACTCTGATAAATCAAAGAAAGTTGAGCAGACTAAAGAAGCTGTAAAACAAGACGCCATAGGTTTGTTGGCTAGCATTAAACGTTTTTTTAGTGAATTATTAGACTTTCGTGAAGATACCGACCGTGACGCTACCATACAAGCCATAAAAAATGATATTCCATTTAAAGGTGCCACAGCTTGGATTTTGGTATGCTCTATTTTTGTAGCGTCAGTTGGTCTTAATGCAAATTCTACAGCGGTTGTTATTGGTGCCATGTTAATTTCCCCATTAATGGGGCCTATTTTAGGTATTGGCTTATCAGTGTCTATTAATGATATTGATACACTAAGAAAATCATTAATCAATTTTGGTGTCATGATTTTTTTAAGTGTGTTAACAGCATTTTTATTTTTTTGGCTATTTCCGTTAAGCGAAGAATCTTCAGAATTATTAGCAAGAACAAAACCCGATATTCGAGATGTTTTAATTGCTTTTTTTGGTGGATTGGCCTTAATAATAGCACGTACAAAAAGAGGAACCATTGCCTCTGTAATTTTTGGTGTAGCTATAGCAACCGCCTTAATGCCACCTTTATGTACGGTAGGGTACGGACTTTCGGTAGCTTTAGAAGACGATTTCGCTAAAGGTATGAAGTTTGCTCTTGGCGCTTTATATTTGTTTACAATTAACACCATTTTTATTGCTTTGGCTACGTTTTTAGTAGTTAAAGTTTTAAAATTCCCCATGCTTAAATATGTTAATTCTGCCAAAAGAAGACGTACTGGTAGAATAGCAACTTTTTTAGCCATCATAGTTATGATACCTGCTTTGTGGACCTTTGTAAAGGTGTTAAGTGAAAGCAGGTTTGAAAGAGATGCTAGAAATTTTATAAACAAAGAGTTAAGTGCATTACCACATGCAGACTATATTATAAAAAACGCCTCTTATAAATATTCCGATAGTGATAAGTTAATATCTTCAATTGAACTGAATACATTTGGATTGGATGAAATACCAGAAAGCACCATAGCATTGCTTGAAGATAGGTTGAAAAAATATGATGCTCTAAAAAATGTAAATCTAATTTTCAACCAAAACAGAAACAAGAATCTTGACAATTTGAAATATATGGAGCAAATTAGATATCGAGATTCTATAGACATGCTATCACAATCACAAAAAATTGTATTTCTTGAAGGGAAACTAAAAAGTTTGGCAAAACTGGAAGCGCAACAAATTCCGTTTGATAAGTTAACAAAAGAGGTTAAAATTAACTATGAAAATGTATCTAGATTATCATATTCTACAGTTATAACCTCAAACTTTTCAAAAATAGATACATTATCTGTTTTTACGGTAAAGTGGAATGAAGGCTCTATTAAGGAAGCCAATATTTTAAAGCAACAAAATCAATTAGAACGTTGGTTAAAACAGCGGTTTGATTTGGATAGTTTGGTTATTAAACGGGAAAAATAGAGACGTTATTGCCTCTCTTCAATGTACATTTGTCTCACTTTTTTCATTAACTCAGACGAGTAAACAAAGTCGGTTACCACTTCGTTATCCGTTTTAAAAATGGTTTTTTTAGAACCTTCCCAAGCTTTTAAACCATTTTTTAAAAACACTATTTTTTCACCAATTTCCATTACCGAGTTCATGTCATGTGAGTTTATTACAGTGGTAATATCATATTCTTCGGTAATCTCTTTTATAAGATTATCTATTACAATAGCAGTTTTTGGATCTAAGCCAGAATTTGGCTCGTCACAAAACAAATATTTTGGTTTGTTAACAATAGCTCTGGCAATGGCAACACGTTTTTGCATACCGCCCGAAGCTTCACTAGGCTTCTTTTTATGAGCGTCAGCTAAATTAACGCGGTTTAAAACAAAATTAACGCGGTCTTCCATTTCACTTTTACTTTGTTTTGTAAACATACGCAGTGGAAACATCACGTTTTCGGCAATCGTCATCGAATCAAATAAGGCACTTCCTTGAAATACCATGCCAATTTCGCCTCGTAAATTACGTTTTTCATCTTCGGTTAGTTCAGAAAAAACTTTACCATCATAAGCAATACAGCCTTCTTCATAATCAAATAATCCTAACAAACATTTTAAAAATACGGTTTTACCCGAGCCACTTTGTCCAATAACAAGGTTGGTTTTTCCCTTTTCAAAAGTAGTACTAATGCCTTTTAAGACTTCAACACCACTAAATGACTTATGTAAATCTTTAACTTCTATCATTAACTTAAAAGCATTTGAGTTAGGAAATAATTTAAAAGTATGATAACAACGCTGGTCCACACAAACGATGTGGTACTTGCTTTCCCTACTTCAAGAGCGCCGCCTTTCATATAATACCCATGAAAGGCAGGAATCGTTGCCAAAACAAAAGCAAAAACAAAGGTTTTTATAAATGCATAGGTAATATGAAAAGGAATAAAATCTGTTTGAATGCCATAAATATAATCTTCTAACGAGCTAAAACCTCCATAAACACAGGCAGCCATACCACCAAGAATGCCTAAAAACATGCCAATAGCAATGGCAAAAGGGTACAGCATTAGAGCAATGGCTTTAGGGAATATTAAATAGTTTAACGAGTTTATGCCCATAACTTCAAGAGCGTCAATTTGCTCGGTAACCCGCATGGTGCCAATACTGGAAGTTATAAACGAGCCCACTTTTCCTGCCATAATAATAGAGGTAAAGGTGGGGGCAAATTCTAAAACTACCGATTGCCTAGTGGCAAACCCCACCAAATATTTAGGGATTAGCGGATTGCTTATGTTTAGTGCCGTTTGAATGGTAATAACGCCACCAACGAAAAACGATATAAAAGCAATGATGCCTAAAGAGCCAATAATTAAATCGTCAATATCTTTAAATATCAACTTTTTCATCACAGACCACTTGGTGGGTTTGCGAAACATTTCGGCAATCATTATAAAATAAGCACCAATATTATGTAGATAGGTCATAATCAATTTTAATAGTGCTAAAGTAAAAAAAAGTTACAGGTATTTAACTTTAATTTTAAATTAAGATATATTAAAATGTTTAATTTTGAATCATAATTATACAGAACCATGATAAAAAATATCGTTTCCTTTCTTTTTTTGTCCATTTTCGTTTTTTCCAGCAAAGCACAAAGTCAAGTTGTTTCGAGCAAACAAAATGATAACCCAAAGTTAGTGGTAGGTATTGTAGTAGATCAAATGCGATACGATTACTTAACACGCTTTTATAATAAATATGGTGAAGGCGGTTTTAAGCGCATGATGAATGAAGGGTATAACTGTAAGAACAATCATTTTAATTACATTCCTACTTATACGGGACCTGGGCATGCATCGGTTTATACAGGGACAACACCAAAGTATCATGGTATTATTGGGAATAATTGGTATGACAAAGAACTTAAAAAAAGCGTGTACTGTGCTGGTGATGAAACAGTGCAGTCCGTTGGAACAACAGATGAAGTGGGGCAAATGTCGCCTCATAGAATGAAAACAACCACTTTTTCAGATGAAAACAGATTGTTTACCCAAATGCGAGGAAAAACTATTGGTGTTGCTTTAAAGGATAGAGGCGCTATTTTACCGGCAGGTCATACTGCCAATGCAGCGTATTGGTTTCATGGAAAAGACGAAGGCAACTGGATTTCGAGTACATTTTATGTAAATGAATTGCCAAAGTGGGTTTTGAATTTTAACAAAAAGAAATCAGTCGCTTCGTATTTTAAAGAATGGAATACCTATTATGATATGTCTACTTATACCGAAAGTGGTTCTGATTTGAACAACTTTGAAGGTGGTTTTAAAGGCAAAGAAACAGCAACGTTTCCATATGATTTGGAAGCTTTAAAAACCCAAAATGGTAATTACGAAATCTTGAAAATTTCAGCTTATGGTAATGATATCACTACTGATTTTGCACTTGCAGCCATTGATGGTGAGCAACTTGGTAAAGATAATTATACGGATATTTTAGCATTAAGTTACTCGACTCCAGATTATGTTGGGCATAATTTTGGCGTAAATTCTAAAGAAGTACAAGATACTTACATCCGTTTAGATAAAAATTTAGAACGCTTATTTAATTATTTAGATGCCAATGTTGGAAAAAACCAATATACGGTGTTTTTAACTGCCGATCACGCAGCTGTTGATGTGCCTGCATATTTGCAAACGGTAAAGATACCTGCGGGCTACATCGATTCTAAAGCGCAAAAGAACAAATTTATTGAGTTTGTTGAAGCTGAATTTGGAACTGCCGATTTAATTGAAAACGTAAGCAACAACCAAGTGTTTTTAAACAGATCGAAACTAAAAGAGCTCGATTTAGATTTAGATGATGTTCAAAATGCTATAGTAAATGAAATTATTAATTATGAGTACATAGATAAAGCCTACACAGCAACGACAATGAGTTCAACAGAGTTTAATTCTGGTATTGAAGCCTTATTGCAAAGGGGTTTTAACCAAAAAAAATCTGGCGATGTTATTTTTGTTTACGACCCTGCATTTATTTCTTATAGTAAAACAGGTTCAACACACGGTTCGGGTTTAAATTACGACACACATGTACCACTTTTATTCTTCGGAAAAGGGATTAAGCACGGCGACACTTTTCAAAAAACCAAAATAACTGATATCGCCCCAACCATGTCGGCACTTTTAGGAATTAGTTTTCCTAATGGGGCTATCGGTCAACCCCTAGAATTTGTTTTAGAATAGTTTGAACAGTAAAACAAAATACACACTATTAGCCATAATATTTGTCTTGGGTGTTTATGGCTATGAGCATTTTTTAAAGATTGAAGAAATAGCCGAAGTCATAAATAATGGTAAAGAAGTAAAATCGAATACCAACGAATATTTTTTACCAATAAGCACAACAGGGCAAATAATACACCACGAAGGGTATTCGCTTTCTTATAGCGAACCCTACGAACAAGCTGAGTGGGTAGCTTACGAGTTAAAGAAATCTCATCTATCGAATACCAATTTCAAACGCCCTTATTTTGAAGTTGATAAAGCGGTTAAAACAGGAGCAGCCAGTTGGAAAAACTATAGAAACTCAGGGTACGACCGCGGGCATTTATGTCCAGCAGGCGATAGAAAATATAGCAAACAAGCTCATGATGAAACGTTTTTAACAAGTAATATTACACCACAAGAACATGCATTTAATTCCGGAATTTGGAATACTTTAGAACAAAAAGTACGCTATTGGGCAAGTAAATACGATGGTGTTTTTGTAGTTACAGGAGGTGTTTTGAAAGGAAATATGAAAACTATTGGAAGTGAAAAGGTAGCAGTCCCCAATCAATTTTACAAAGTGTTGATTGATGTTGGTTCTGGGAAAGTTAAAATGATAGCATTTTTAATGCCCCATGAAAATTCCAATAAACCACTGTATGATTTTGTAGTTTCGGTAGATTCTATTGAAAAACTTACTGGAATTGATTTCTTTCCACAGTTAGAAGATGCTTTGGAAGACAGACTTGAATCGTCAAGTAGTTATAAAGACTGGAGTTTTAATTAGGATTGATGGTTGTTGGTTGATGGTTGTTGGTTTGGGATATCATAACAAAAGCTTTATTTCAGTTTGTTCAACATGCCTTTCCAACGTAAATCTCGAATAAATTTTCCTTCTTCTTCAGTCACTAAAAAGTCAATCTTATGTTTTTTAGCTTTAAAATAACCAACTAAATAATCTTTAAACAGACCCAGACTACTTTTTTTATAAGCCAATTTAATAGCGGAAATTAAGGTAATTACTAATCCATAACGCATTTTGTACATGGCTTCGCCTTGCAAATATTTTGAGGCTTTGTTGTAGCTAATTCCAGTGGGTTTTAAGTGTTTTACCTGTAAAGAGGCATCGGTTAAGATGTCCCAGCCATAAAACTTAGCAAGTAATTCATCAACCGTGTCCCAGCCCATAGAAGGTTTTAACTTGCCTATTTCTAAAAAACAGTCTTTTTTATAGGATTTTAAAGCACCCCGAATGTGATCTTTGTTCGTTAAGTTTTCTAAAATCCAATCACTATTTTTTTTAATATAGCAAAACCCCGAAGCCATACCCAATTTTTCATTGTTTTTAAAATGACTAGCAAGTTGTTCTAAATAATTGTTAGGAAAAATTAAATCGGCATCAAACTTACAAATCACATCATAGTTGGCATCTAAAGTTTCAAACCCTTTATAAAATGCATTTATAATTTTGGAACCTGGTACATGTGCATCAAAAGATGTTGTATTAACTAAAGAAATCCAGGAATGTTGTTTAGCAAATTTTGACACAATTTCCTGCGTTGCATCCGACGAATGGTCATTGACGACTACCACTTTTTTGGGTAAAAGAGTTTGATTGCTAAGTGACTCCAAGGTCATGCCAATAAAATCTTGTTCGTTATGTGCCGGAATGATGATGTAGAAATTCAAAACTTAAAGTATGAAATTCAAAGTTACACTTATTTATGACTAATTGGAATTTGGAATTTAAGAATTGGGGTTTTTAATTCTTTCAGCACAAACAATGTAATATCTTGGAGTAAACCAACGTAAAACGGGGCGAATTCCAAGTTTTTTGGTTGGGTTTGTCCATTTCTGTCTATCAATAATTTTCCATCCTGTTTTTTCTAGTAACCAATCGAATTGCCAATCTTCAAATTCGTGATAATGCCTGTCTAGCATATCGGTTTTGCTTCTGTAAGCTGAAGAAAACCATAATTTTAAGGGAACACTGGCTATTAGTTTGTCGGTTTTTATAGATTGAAGTACAGTAAAAGGTGATAATAAATGTTCGAAAATTTCGAATGCTGTTATTACGGTAGCATTTGAATTTTCAATAGCTGAGGTATCAAAATCTAAATCTTCTCCTGTTGTGTTTTCAACCTTAAAACCATGTTGTTTCATAATGTTTGAAAACGGATTTTCAACACCCAAATCTAAAATAGGTTCTGAAGTTGAAATATGCTTTTTTAAAAATTGAATGGTATGCTTAAACCGTTTATTAGGAAATGTTTTTTCGTACATTAAAATTAAATTTCTTCATTTCCGCGAAAGCGAAAATCTTTAATATTTATAAACAATGGCATTAATATGCATGCCTGCACCAACGCTTGCAAATATAACAACATCACCTTCGTTAAGGTTGTGGTTTTTTAATTTATGGTTTCTTACCAAATCTAAAAGTGTGGGGATTGTTGCTACCGAACTGTTTCCTAAGGTTTGGATACTCATAGGCATGATGTTTTCCGGTATTTCGGTTTTGTAAAGTCGGTAAAAGCGTTTTAAAATAGCTTCATCCATTTTCTCATTGGCTTGGTGGATAAAAATCTTTTTAACATCTTCAATGGCTGTACCACTGCTGTCTAAACACGTTTTCATGGCTTGTGGTACATGAAGAAGTGCAAATTCATAAATTTTACGTCCGTCCATTTTTATGTAGCGGGTATCTTTACAAAGGTTTTGATTGTTGGAGTTTCCAAAGTACAAATAGTAGGCTTCATCATAAGTAAAACTTACTGTTTCATGGGCTAAAATACCACCAGCTTCTTCGGTTGCTTCAATAATAGTGGCGCCTGCTCCATCAGAAAAAATCATAGCATCTCTGTCATGTTTATCGATCACTCTTGAAAGGGTTTCGGTACCGATAACCAAACAGCGTTTCGCCATGCCTGATTGAATAAATGCTTTTGCTTGAATAACGCCTTCAATCCAACCTGGGCATCCAAAAAGGATATCGTAAGCGACACATTTAGGGTTTTTAATACGTAAATTATGTTTTATTCTTACGGCTAATGACGGAAGAATATCGCTTTGAATGGTATTATGTTTAACGTCTCCAAAATTATGGGCAACAATAATGTAGTCGATGGTTTCGGGATCTATTTTAGCATCCGTGATGGCTTTTTCGGCTGCAAAAAAACCGATGTCGGAAGAATTTAAATGGGAGTTTGCGTAACGCCTTTCAGCAATGCCTGTAATGGCTTGAAATTTTTCAATAATAACATCATTAGGATGGTTAATTACTGAACCATCGGTATTTAAAAATGCATGTTCGTGGAAAGCATCGTTTTTTTCAATGGTATCTGGGATGTAGCTTCCAGTACCGGTAATTTTAATATTCATAAAAAGAAAATTTGCCTTTTTTAGTTTACTCATACAAGGTACGAGGTTTTAATAAAAGGCAAATTTATTTTTGTGTTTTTTTACGATGTTCAACGACTACTTTTAGGCGTCGGCGTATGCTTCAATTGGTGCGCAAGAACATATTAAATTTCTGTCTCCATAAGCATCATCAACACGTCTTACGCTTGGCCAGAATTTGTTGTCTCTAACAAAGTCTAACGGAAACGCGGCTTCTTCACGTGTGTATGGAAAATACCATTCGTTTGAAGTTATCATTTCTAAAGTGTGAGGCGCATTTTTCAAAACATTATTGTCATCATCTTTAGAAGCTTGATCAATTTCCTTTTTGATGGAAATCATGGCATCACAAAAGCGGTCAATTTCAGCTTTACTTTCACTTTCAGTAGGCTCAATCATTAAGGTTCCTGCAACAGGGAACGACACGGTTGGTGCATGAAAACCATAATCCATTAAGCGTTTTGCGATATCGGTTACTTCAATGCCATTCGCTTTAAATGGGCGACAATCAACAATCATTTCATGTGCTGCACGACCACGTTCACCAGAATATAAGGTGTCGAAACTTCCTTGTAAGCGGTGTTTGATATAATTGGCATTTAAAATAGCTATTTTGGTCGATTCTGTTAAACCTTCTGCACCAAGCATTTTTATATAACCATAAGAAATTAAGCAAGCCAACGCAGAACCATAAGGCGCTGCAGAAATAGCGGTAATGGCTTTTTTACCACCAACTTTTTTAACAGGATTTCCAGGTAAAAATGGCACGAGCTGTTTGGCCACACAAATAGGTCCCACACCGGGGCCACCACCACCGTGGGGAATAGCAAATGTTTTGTGTAAGTTTAAGTGGCAAACATCAGCCCCTATATTTCCAGGATTTGTTAAGCCTACTTGAGCATTCATATTAGCACCATCCATATATACTTGTCCGCCGTTATCATGGATGATTTTGGTGATTTCCTTAATGGCCGATTCGTAAACACCGTGTGTTGATGGGTATGTAACCATTAAACACGATAAATGATCTTTGTGTAAAATGGCTTTTTCACGTAAATCTTCAACATCAATATTACCTTCGGTAGTTGATTTCGTTACAACCACTTTCATGCCTGCCATAACAGCACTTGCAGGGTTGGTACCGTGAGCAGAAGAAGGTATTAAACAAATATTCCTGTGCCCTTCATTACGGGATTCATGATACGCTTTTATAACCATTAAGCCTGCATATTCACCTTGAGCACCAGAATTTGGTTGTAAAGATGTAGCGGCAAAACCAGTAATTTCGGTTAATTGGTCTTCCAATTCTTTTAAAACGGTTAAATAGCCCAATGCTTGTTTTTTAGGAACAAACGGGTGGATATTTGCCCACTTGAAAATGCTAAGTGGCAACATTTCTGATGCCGCATTTAGTTTCATGGTACAAGAACCTAACGAAATCATGGAGTGGTTTAAAGCTAAGTCCTTCCGTTCTAACATTTTTATGTAACGCATCAATTCGGTTTCAGAATGATACTTGTTGAACACATCAAGGGTTAAAAAATCGGAGGTTCTTTTTAAGTTTTCGGAAATGTTGTTGCCTTCAGAAATAGTTGTGATAATGATGGTCGCTTTTTCCGCAGCTTCAGCAAAAACAGAAATTAAATAGTTTAAATCCCTAACCGAAGTCGTTTCGTTTATAGAGATAGTAACTGTTTCTTTATCCGGATAAAATAAGTTTACCTTTTTCTCTTTGGCAATCTTTTTTATTTTTTTTGAATCTGTTTTTATTTGAAGTGTGTCAAAAAAATCAGTATTTATTTGATTGTACCCTAATGTTTTTAAAGCTTCAGCAAGCGTAGATGCTGTATTATGTACTTTGTTGGCTATAAATTTCAAGCCTTTAGGGCCATGATATACGGCATACATACTAGCCATAACTGCTAATAAAACTTGAGCAGTACAGATGTTTGAAGTTGCTTTATCACGTTTAATATGTTGCTCGCGAGTTTGTAACGCCATACGTAAGGCTCTATTGCCGTCTGTATCTTTGGTAACGCCAATAATTCTACCGGGAATATCCCGTTTATAAGCTTCTTTTGTTGCAAAATAAGCAGCATGTGGGCCGCCATATCCCATGGGAATTCCAAAACGTTGGGTAGTACCAACCACGACATCGGCTCCAAATTTCCCAGGAGCTTCTAGCTTAACCAAGCTTAAAATATCGGCAGCTACGGCCACTTTTATTTGTGCGCCATTCGCTTTGTTAATAAATGTCTTAATATCGGTCACTTGACCGTCTTTTCCTGGGTATTGCAAAATAGCACCGAAAAATTCAGAAGAAAAACCAAATGTATCTTCATTGCCAACAACCAATTCAATACCAATAGGAGTTGCTCTGGTTTGAAGTAAAGACAAGGTTTGAGGGAGTATGTTTTCAGAAACAAAAAACTTGTTAACGTTGTTTTTCTTTTGGTCGCGTTCGCGAACGGCAAACAATAAACTCATGGCTTCTGCTGCGGCTGTACTTTCGTCAAGAAGCGATGCATTGGCAATTTCCATACCAGTAAGATCCATTACCATCGTTTGGTAATTTAAAAGCGCTTCCAAACGTCCTTGGGCAATTTCGGCTTGATAAGGTGTGTAAGCGGTATACCAACCCGGGTTTTCAAGAATATTTCTTTGAATTACGGCAGGCAAAACGGTTGGATGGTACCCTAAGCCAATATAGGTTTTGTAAGCTTTATTTAGTTTCGATAATTCGTGAATATGAAGTAAATATTCATATTCTGTCATAGGCTCATCTAAATTCAAGCCGTTTTTTAAACGAATATCGTCTGGAATGGTTTCGTAAATTAACTGATCTAAAGAGTCTACACCAATAGTTTTTAGCATAAGTTTTTGGTCGTCTTCTCTAGGTCCAATATGACGCAATGCAAAAGCGTTTGTATTCATTAAATTGAAATTGTTTATATAATTCGCAAAAATACGTAATAATATATGTGTTTTGTTGCATAAAATGGAAAGTTTTTAACCATTTGAAAGTGTTGTTAACAGTTTGCTTATTTTTGTTGTATGAAAATGCTAAAACGACTTTTTGATTTTTACATAAATAGTAGCATTCACGTGGCTTTATCGGTGTTTTCGTTAACATGGATCACACTTTTGGAATACGGTATTTCATATGATGAAGCGCTGTTGTCTTTTGTGTTTTTTGCTTCAATTTCAGGTTACAATTTTGTAAAGTATTTTGGAATAGCAAAATTTCATCATAGGAGTTTGGCAAATTGGCTGAAAACCATTCAGATATTTTCACTTTTATGCTTCATTTCCATGTGTTATTATGTATTACAATTACGTGTAAACGCCATGTTTTTTATTGTAGGTTTAGGGTTGGTGACTTTCTTTTATGCCATTCCGTTTTTACCAAAACATTTATTTTTAGACAGTAAAAATAATTTAAGAAATGTTGGAGGGCTCAAAGTATACCTGATTGCCTTGGTTTGGGCAGGTGTTACAGTGTTTCTTCCGATAATAAATAACGATTATACAATAAATGCAGATGTTGTGATTACAGGTATTCAACGTTTTGTTTTTATTATTGTCTTAATGTTGCCTTTTGAAATTAGGGATTTAATGTATGATAGTTTGAAATTGGCGACCATTCCACAGAAAATAGGGGTCAAGCAAACTAAAATTATAGGAGTTGTATTGTTAGGATTGTTTTTGTTTTTGGAGTTTTTTAAAGCTGGAACCACAACCAAAAGTTTGTTGGTTTCTATGCTAATAAGTGTTGTAATAAGTTTGTTTTTATTGTATTCTAAAAAGGAACAAGGAACATATTATAGTTCGTTTTGGGTAGAAGGTTTGCCTGTTTTGTGGCTTTTCTTGATGCTTTTGTTTAAATAAGTTCTTAGTTAATGAGTGTTTCTTTAATGGCTTTATCCAGTTCTTGCTTCATCTTTTCTTTGCACTTTTTATCTAAACATTTGATATCCGATTTTCTCACCATTTTTGTGAGTTTCGCATTATTTTTGGAGTATTTTCTGCAAGCTCTACAATAAATTAAATGGATGTTCAGTTTTATTTTTTCCCACAAAGTCGCATTTTTATATTGTGTTTTATCACACACATGATTTGCTTCATCACAAGGAATCACAATTTTAATTTTATCACTCATAATTAAAACCAGTTTTCTTTTAAACATTCTGCCATAGCGGTACGGGCTCTGTGGATAATCACCCAAAGGTTAGACGCCGTAATATTTAGTTCATTACAAATAACTTCAGTTTCATAGCCTTCAATGGTTTTCATTCTAAATACCTGGGCTTGCTTCTCGGGCAACTTGCTTAAACAGTTAAAAATAGCATCGCCAAGTTCGTTGTTTTGCATGGTGTCTTCAGCAGTTTTGTCAAACGGATCTGCTACACGTTCTTCCAACCAATCGCCTTCGGTTTCACTGTCGGCATTATATGTTATGCGTACTTCGGCTTTTCCTTTATTCGAATTTACTTTACGATAACGGTCAATGATTTTTCGCTTTAAAATAGAAATCAACCACGTACGTTCGGTGGCTTCACCTTTAAAATTTTTCATCGATTTTAAGGCTGCCAAAAAAGTATCTTGTACCAAATCTTGCGCCACCTCTCTATCACTAACACGCGAAATGGTGTAGTTGTATAGGTAATCGGAATATAAATCGATCCACTTATTGGGATTAATTTCATGGTTAGACATGGTGAAGCATTTTTTTCAATTTCAAAAATAGGGTAAAAAATTGAATAATTTTGGTTCTTTGTTAATTCATCCCATTAAGCATAAAATCGGCTAACTTTGGCGTTGCCTTTTTCGGCGTTACCACAAGGGTCGCGCTTTTCGTTACAAGTCCTCGCTCGTACCTCGCTGTGGGCTTTTCACTGCAATCGCTAACGCAAATATCCGTTTCTAATAGAATTTAGCGCAATTTGCTTGTAAGATATATAGTTAAAAATATAATACTAAAATATGCCCAAAATATTGAGAATAAAATATGTATAAATGTTTCAAACTTTTTACCTTTCCAAAGTTGTTTTGAGTATACAAAAAACTGAAAAAATAACCTAATACTCCAAAATATACCCAAACCTAAAGATATACTTTTACCAAGATTAGTTTCTACAATATCTTTTGCAGATGTTAAGCAGAGCACACCCATTAAAAACACTGTAAATGCAATAAAAAATGTATGTGTAGTCATCATTTGCCTGTTTATTAAGCTTAATGTTTTTAAACTAGTTTTCCACTTAAAATATCTTGAAAAAAACACATGAATTAGTGCTAGTATTATTAAAAGGGTTCCAATTATTTTCAAATGAATATACATGAGATAAAGTAAAATTTAGATTATGGTAAACAGTTAAATACTGACATAAATGGTGTAAATTTTGCTTCATTAAATGTCGAGAATCCAGCGCTTTTAAATGCTTTTTTCCAAGTATTTTTAGAAAAGAAATGTGTAAAGCCAATTGAGAATGCCAAAAAATTTGGAAAATCGCGTAAATGTTCTACCATGATTACTCTTCCATTGGGTTTACAAAGTCTGTGACATTCTTTTAGAAACTGTATTCTCTCTTGATTATTTCTTATTTCATGAGCTGCAGAAAGCAAAAAAATAACATCAACCGATTTATCTTTTAAAGGAATGACGTCAGACTTTATTTTTTTAGTTTCAGGGTAGACCAAGCTTACTTTTCTAGCTCTTATAATTGCAGGCTCTGTATGTCTTTCTTCATTATAAAAGTCAAATACTTTTAAATCTGATTTTATGAAATGGCTTTTAATTATAAAACTTGTTTCATCAAACCCAGCATTAATATTGATGAATTTATTTATATTTGAATCTTTAATATTTAGTTTTTTTAACCAATTAAAATTATAATACCCAGAAAAATCATATACATAAGCAGATACAATTAATGGCATTATTAAACCATAAATAAAAGCTGTAATAATTAACCAAAACAGAGTATTTGACCAATTATACATCAGGTAGCTAATAGTTATTAAGACTAAAGCGGTGATGCCATAAATATAAAAGTGTCTGTTAAAACTTAATATATTCAATACCCCTTGAAACTTTTTTCTTTTTATTTCCATAATTCTTTTTTTCCTTTTTTCCAGTAATATGGAATGTTTTTAATAATAAATGCATTTGCTAAAACTACGTTTTTTAGTTTTAAAGATTTTAAGAATGCTATATCGTAGTCTATTACTTTTACAGGCATTGGTTTCCAATTTTTCCTAACGCCTTCAATTATCAATACTTCTTTGTTTTCTTTATTATAAGTAAAGGTAAAAGGTAACGGACCAGCGAACCTTCTTGCTTCTTTCCAGTTTTCAAATGGTGAGTTTTTGGGTAAATTAATAATTTCAATTTCTGCATTATTAATTTCAATTTTAAAGTTTGAATCGATAGAAACTATTTCATTCACATCATTCTTTATAGTCTGATTTATATCGGTAGTTGTATAATCATAATGAGTAAATATGTTGCCCATAAAAGCCATTTTCCTTTTATCTGTCTCAGATTTTATAATGTATAAACCGCGTAAACGCTTTCCTTTTAAGGTTGTGTAACGAACAAAAATGCGATAACCAATTAAAAAAAAGTCATTGCCCATAAATTCAGGAAGCCCTTTTGGACGTAACTTTTTTGTTTTAACCATTGCAATCGCTAAAAAAGCATACTTGTCTTTAAAAGTATCTAACTCTAGACATTCTGGAATCAAACTTTGTAATTGTTCTTTTGGGACTGCAAACGTTAAGACTAGAGAGCTTTCAAAGAAAGCCTCAACGGCAAACGGATGGTTTTTAAGAGTAGGAAGCGCATATTGTTGTTGGTTTTTTTTTAAAATAAATTGATTATAATACACAATAAAAGCAAATAGAGATGCAAATAATAAGTTTAATCTACCCCAAAGTAATAGTTCTTGTGCCATTATAAACTCAAGAATATTCATAGAAATAACTAAGATTATTTGAGCAATTGTATTTGGTCTTTTTTTATAACCCGTTATAATCCATATTGCCATTGCGATTTCAGCTAATCCAATTAGTTTAGTTATTAAACCAGAATGCGTATTACCTAAAATCCTTGAAACAATTTCTTCGTGCCTAGGAACTAAGTTTAATACCTTGCAAAAGAGCCCATTTATAATCCAAACAGAAGTTATGAGAAAAGTTAATACTTTGTGCTTATTCATTGTTTTTTAATTTTATATACTTTCAGAAATTATTGAAAGTATAGTTTAAATTTTTTTTAGGTGAATAATTTTAATAAAGATTTTGTGATCCAATTTTGTTGTTGGTTTACAAGTTTGTTAATTATAGCATCGGCTGTTTCTGTTAAATCGTGTAATGCTTTGGTTTGCTTAATTAACTCTTTAGTTTTTTCTGTACCATCATCTTTAATAGAAGACACATCGTTTAAAACTTTAATCACGGGTTTAATTTCTCTACGACTGCGTTCCTTTGCAACGATTCTCGCCAATTCTTGCACGTCTTTTTCCGTGTAAAAATATTCTTTGCGCTCACCAGGGATAAGTTCTTTGGTAACAATACCCCAATCCATTAACTGACGTAGATTCATACTGGTATTTCCACGGGAAATTTGAAGTTCTTCCATGATTTCTTCCATGGATAATGGTTTGGTTGAGATAAAAAGCAATGCTTGGATCTGTGCCATGGCTTTGTTAATACCCCAAAGGGAACCTAAACTTCCCCAAGTGCTTATAAATTTTATTTTTGCTTCCTTGTAATCCATAGTACAAATATATGATAATTTTTAAACTTTCAATAATTATTGAAAGTTTATTTTATAAGGATAAAAATAACCGAAGCAAAAAGCTTCGGTTTCTAACTATCTAAAATTCTAACAAATCTAAATCAATCCCGCTCGTCTCAGTAACGCTTCAGGCTGTGGTTCTTTTCCGCGAAAGCGTTTGTAAAGTATCATAGGGTCTTCTGTTCCTCCTTGAGATAATACATTGCTTTTGAATTTATTGGCAACGTCTTTGTTAAAAACACCTACTTCTTTAAAGTATTCAAAAGCATCGGCATCTAAAACTTCTGCCCATTTGTAGCTATAATATCCTGATGAATACCCGCCTTGAAAAATATGGGAAAAAGACGTACTCATACAGTTTTCGGCAACTTCTGGATATAATGTGGTGTTTTTAAACGCTTCAACTTCGTGTGCTTTTATATTTGTAATGTTTGTTGGATTGTTACCATGCCAACTCATATCTAATAAACCAAAACTAATTTGACGCAAAGTTTGCATGCCTTGTTGAAAAGTGGCCGACTCTTTTATTTTTTCAACCAAATCCATGGGGATAATCTCACCGGTTTCATAATGCTTGGCGAATAACGATAAGGCATCTTTTTCATAACACCAGTTTTCCATAATCTGACTAGGCAACTCTACAAAGTCCCAAAACACACTGGTGCCAGATAGACTAGGATAGGTGGTGTTGGCAAGCATGCCGTGTAAAGCGTGCCCAAACTCGTGAAATAAAGTGGTTACTTCGTTAAAAGTTAATAGTGATGGTTTGCTTTTGGTTGGTTTTGTGAAATTGCAAACAATGGATATGTGCGGTCTGTCATTTTTTTCGTTTTTAATAGATTGTGGCTTAAAGGAAGTCATCCACGCACCATTACGTTTTCCTGCTCTAGGGAAGAAATCGGCGTAAAAAATGGATACTAAGTCACCTTTATTGTCGGTTACTTTGTAAGTTAAAACATCTTCATGATATTTATCGATGTCTTTGATTTCTTCAAAATTTAAATCGAATAATTTATTTGCAATAGTAAAAGCACCATCAATAACATTCTCAAGCTTGAAATAGGGTTTCAACAGTTCATCATCTAAATCAAAGAGCTTTTGCTTTAATTTTTCTGAATAATAAGGGCCATCCCATTTTTCAAGTTGCTCGATACCGTGTAATTCTTTGGCGAAACTTTGAAGGGTGTTAAATTCTTTTTCTGCAGCTGGTTTGGCTTTTTCAAGTAGTTCATTTAAAAAGCTCTCAACTTTTTCGGGTGTTTTTGCCATGCGTTCTTCCAAAACAAAATGTGCATGGGTTTTGTAGCCTAATAAATTGGCGCGTTCAAACCTAAGTCTTGCAATTTTTAAAACAATGTCTTGATTGTCTAAAGTATCGTTATTGAATCCTTTGCTTCCTGCAGCAAGTGTTATTTTTTTACGAAGTTCTCTGTTATCTGCATAGGTAACAAATGGAATATAACTTGGATAATCTAAAGTAAACATCCAACCTTCCTTTTCTTTGCTTTCTGCTAACTGTTTTGCGGCCTCAATAGTGCCTTCAGGTAATCCGGATAATTCAGATTCATCGGTAATTAGCATGTCGAACTTGTTGGTTTCGGCTAATACGTTTTCTCCAAACTTCAACTTTAACTTGCTCAATTCTTTGTCTATTTCGCGAAGTTTTTCTTTTTTATCTTCAGGTAAATTAGCACCATTTCTTGAAAAACTCTTGTATTTTTTGTCAAGTAATGTATGTTGTTCTGTGGTTAAATTTAAATTATCTTTAGAATCGTAAACCGATTTTATACGTTTGAAAAGAGCTTCGTTTAAGGTGATGTCATTACTGAATTCGGATAAAAGTGGCGATACGTCCAGCGCTATTTTTTGAATGGTATCGTTGGTTTCGGCGGAATTCAAATTAAAAAAGATGTTCGAAATTCTATCTAATTGTTCACCTGAAAACTCTAAAGCTTCAATAGTGTTTTTAAAGGTTGGAGTTTCTATATTATTGGCAATAGCATCAATTTCGATTTTGGCGTCTTCAATACATTGCTCAAATGCAGGAAGAAAATGATCATTTTTAATTTTTGAAAATGGTGCTGAATTATAAGGCGTTTCAAATGGTTTTAGTAAGATGTTCTTTATCATTTTAAATGTAATAAATTAAAAAACAAAATATTATTATGCATACATAATAATATTTTCATATTTTTGTGTCACAATTTGAAGAGTGACTAACTCATAAAATTATTCTTAATAGCTAGAAAACCTTGGGTTCCCCTCAAGGTTTTTTTTATTTTAAATCTTTAGCCGATTCGTAAACCTTTTGTTTCAAAGATTCTTTATAGTCTATTATTTTGTTTAAAACAGCAGGGTCGTTTGAGCCTATAATTTGAGCGGCTAATATCCCAGCGTTTTTTGCACCGTTTAATGCCACCGTTGCTACGGGAACACCACCTGGCATTTGTAGAATGGATAATACAGAATCCCACCCATCAATAGAATTGCTGCTTTTTACAGGTACTCCAATAACAGGTAGTGGCGATAAAGACGCAATCATGCCTGGTAAATGTGCTGCACCTCCAGCGCCAGCTATAATAACTGCAAAACCTTTGGTGTGCGCCTGTTTACCATAATCGAATAGTTTTTCTGGGGTGCGGTGAGCCGAAACAATGTCAACTTCAACTTCAATATTAAAATCTTTTAAAATATCAATAGCGTCTTGCATTACTGGCAAATCGCTTTTGCTTCCCATAATAACTCCTACTTTATTCATTTTCTATTGTTTTTATATGTTTTAAAATCCAGTTTTTTATGGATTCAAAATTCATGTTGCCTTTGGATGCTTCAATTACAAAATTGTATTTTTCATCTTGGGTTGCATCCAAATTAAACCCTTCTTCATTTAATAAAATTCTCATGAATGCATAAGCCATTCTTTTATTTCCGTCAATGAATGGATGATTTATTATAATACTTTCAAAAATTGCAGATGCTTTGTCTATAACTGAAGGGTATAAGTCTTTATCATCAAAAGTTTGAAACGGTCTATTTAAAGCAGATAGGAGTAGTGCCTCGTCTCTTAGTCCACTGGAACCTCCAGAAGCTTCAGAAATAATTATATTTAGCTCAATAGCTAACTTTTTGGAAATCATTGCGCTAACTTTTTAAATAAAGTTTTTTCTTCTTTTAATAAGTTTAATAAAATGCTTTTGCGCTTTTCGTCTTTAGAAGTTAATTCTTGTATTATAGAAAATATTTCATCAAGATTGTCTTCAGGTATGTTGTCAATCAAATTTTTAATTCTTTTTTTCTTTTCTATAATTGTCATAATATCAGTGTTTTATTCAAAAATACAAAAAGTTGTCGTTAAATTCATTAAAACAAATCTAAAGGAACCTGGTCGAAACCTAAATTCTAAAACTTAATATATAAAACCCCTTGACTGCACTAGGGGGATATAATTATTCACTTATTACTTTAATGGTTTTCTTAACTTCTTCGGCAATACGTCGCGCTTCGTTTAAATCTTCATTCACAATGGTTACATGTCCCATTTTTCTGAAAGGCCTGGTTTGTTTTTTGCCGTAAATATGTGGTGTAACTCCTTCTAAATTCATAATGGCTTCCATATTTTCATAAACAACATTGCCACTAAAACCTTCGGCGCCCACCAAATTTACCATGACACCGCCTACTTTGCTATCGGTTCTTCCTAAAGGCAAATTTAAAATAGCTCTTAAATGTTGTTCAAATTGAGACGTGTAGCTTGCTTCAATAGTTTGATGACCAGAATTATGTGGTCTTGGCGCCACTTCGTTTATTAAAATATCATCATTTTGCGTTTGAAACATTTCAACAGCCAATAATCCGACGTGATTGTAAGCTTTTGAAGTTTTTAAGGCGACTTCTACCGCTTTTTTTGCAACAGCCTCCGGGATTCTTGCAGGGCAAATAACGTATTCTACTTGGTTGGCTTCTGGGTGAAATTCCATTTCAACAACTGGAAATGTTTTGGTTTCCCCCGATGCGTTACGAGCTACAATAACAGCCAATTCGTTTTTAAAAGGCACTAAGTTTTCTGCAATACATTCTACATTAGGCAATCCTTCTAAATCTTGAATCGTTTTTACGATTTTAACCCCAGTACCATCGTATCCAAATTGCGCACATTTCCAAACTAAAGGAAGTGATAAACCACCATTATTAATAGCTTCTTTAATTTCAGATGTATAAGCAAATCGTGAAAACGGTGCTGTTGGTAAATTATGATCTACGTAAAATAGTTTTTGAGTTGCTTTATTTTGAATGGTACGCAATGTTTTTGAAGATGGATATACCTTTTTGCCTTCTTTTTCAAGTGCTTCTAACGCATCAACATTCACGTTTTCTATTTCAATTGTAAGCACATCAACCTGTTTTCCAAAATTATAAACCGCTTCAAAATCCATTAAATCGCCTAAATGAAATTCGTTGCTGGCAATTTTACAAGGAGCCTCATTACTCGCATCTAAAACACAGGTGTAAATATCAAATTTTCGAGTGTCGTTAAGTAACATTTTACCTAATTGACCACCACCAAGAATACCAAGTTTAAAATTTGAAGAAAAGTAATTCATGCGTTTGTTTCTATTGTTTTTTATAGGTCACATGAGTTTGCCATAAAATTATTTTAACAACTATTAAAATAATTATTATGGCTCGGTTCATGTGCTTTTAATGCTAAAATCGTTTAATGCAATGCAAAAATACACTTAAATATCAATTTGTGCCTAAATCGTAATTCAAAAAATCGTTATTACTTAATCTATTGATTATCTTTGCAGCTTCCAAAAATGACTAACTGTGATAAAGCTACACGACAAATATTTTAAACCATTTATTTCCGCTAAGGAAATAGATGCGGCTATGGAGTGTATGGCAAACGAAATAGCAAACGATGTTGGAGACGAAATTCCTGTGTTTGTTGGTATTTTAAATGGCTCGTTTATGGTGGTGAGCGATTTTGTAAAAAAGTACCCGAAACCATGTGAGGTAACGTTTATTAAATTGGCATCGTATGAAGGCGTTAAATCTACCGAAGATATTCAGCGTTTAATAGGGTTGACACAAGATTTAACAGGGCGCACAGTTGTTGTTTTAGAAGATATTATTGATACTGGAAATACGTTGGCAGAAGTGCACCGTATTTTTAAAAATGAACAGGTGAAATCGTTAAAAATAGCCACCTTGTTTTACAAGCCCGAAGCTTATAAAAAAGATTATAAACTACATTATATAGGTATAGAAATTCCAAACAAATTTATAGTAGGCTATGGCTTAGACTATGATGGGTTAGGAAGAAATATACCAGAAGTCTATCAAATAAAAGAAACACAATTCATGACAAATTTAGTACTATTTGGACCTCCAGGCGCTGGAAAAGGCACGCAAGCAGAATTTTTAAAAACAAAATATAATTTAGTGCACATCTCTACAGGCGATGTTTTTAGATTCAATATTAAAAACGAAACTGCTTTAGGTATGTTGGCTAAATCGTATATGGATAAAGGCGAGTTGGTTCCAGACCAGGTAACGATTGATATGTTAAATGCGGAAGTTGAAAAAAATGCTTCAGCTAATGGTTTTATATTTGATGGATTTCCACGTACTAATGCACAAGCTGAAGCTTTAGATAAATTATTGGAGAGCAAAGATTCTTCAATAAGCGCTATGGTTGCTTTAGAAGTTGATGATGAAATTTTAGTAGAACGCCTTATTGGTAGAGGAAAGACTAGTGGTCGAGCTGATGATGCAGACGAATCTATTATAAGAAATCGCATTAAAGAGTATTACGATAAAACAGCTATTTTAAAAGATTACTATTCGGCTCAAAATAAATATTTTGGTGTTGATGGTGTAGGTAGCATAGACGAAATTACCTTGCGTTTAAGTGATATTATTGATAATTTGTAGTTTATTCATGAACACATTAGGGGATTTTAGTTTTTCTTTAGATTATGGCAAACCATTTTAATAGCAATATTTTATTACCTATAATAAGTTTTAATTAGTGTTCTAAAGAATGATTTTAAGAATAATGATAAGTTAATTTGGGTTTCAGTTACATTGTTTTTTTTTTTTTTTGAACCAATTCTCTATTTTATTATTGGAAGACCTAAGCGCTTAAAAAATAAAGTTAAAGTGTAAGAGTAAATAACTTTTAACTTTTAACTCATAACTTTTAACTTAAATAATGACCGAAGGAAATTTTGTTGATTACGTAAAAATGTTTGTTAGCTCTGGAAACGGAGGTAAAGGATCGTCACATTTACATCGTGAAAAATTTATAGAAAAAGGAGGACCCGATGGGGGCGATGGTGGTCGTGGTGGTCATGTTATTCTTCGAGGCAATTCAAATCTATGGACGCTTCTTCATCTAAAGTTTAAAAAACACATCCGTGCAGGTCATGGTGAGCACGGTGGGAGCAGCCGTAGTTTTGGTGCTGATGGTGTAGACGAATACGTTGATGTGCCTTTAGGAACCGTGGTTCGCGATACCGAAACCAACGATATTATTTTTGAAATCACCGAACATGGTGAAGAAAAAATTATAGCCGAAGGTGGTAAAGGAGGTTTAGGTAACTGGCATTTTAGAACGGCTACTAACCAAACACCTCGTTATGCACAACCAGGTATCCCGCACGAAGAAAAGCATATTACTTTGGAGTTGAAAGTACTTGCCGATGTTGGTTTGGTAGGTTTTCCAAATGCGGGAAAATCAACTTTATTATCTGTGGTGACATCCGCAAAACCAAAAATTGCCGATTACGAGTTTACAACGCTGAAGCCCAACTTAGGAATTGTGAAATATCGTGATTTTCAAACTTTCGTGATGGCAGATATTCCCGGAATTATTGAAGGTGCTGCTGAAGGTCGCGGACTAGGGCATTACTTTTTGCGTCATATTGAGCGTAATTCCATTTTGTTGTTTTTAATTCCCGCCGATGCGCCAGATATTAAAAAGCAATATGATATCTTATTAGACGAACTGCGTCGCTACAACCCAGAAATGCTTGATAAAGATCGTCTCATTGCCATTTCAAAATGTGATATGTTGGATAATGAATTAAAAGCAGAATTGAAAGAGCTATTGGATAACGAGTTGCCAATTCCATATCTGTTTATTTCGTCGGTGGCTCAACAAGGCATCACCGAGTTAAAAGATAAGCTCTGGAAAATGTTAAATAATTAATTTTGTTATTTAATTAGTTGACTCTAATAGTAATTACAAAACTAATTGATAGCAAAAGGAGCGCTTAGCTTAAAGGTAGGTATGGTTACTTTAAAGTTTTTGGTAGTGGTAAAGTTTACCATGCTATAGTACCCTTTCATAGCACCAAATGGAGAGGTTAGTAAACAACCCGAGGTGTAGGTGTGTGAATCACCTGGTTTTAAAACAGGTTTTTTGCCAATAACGCCTTCGCCAGAAACAATTTCAACATTATTTAATGCGTCTAGAATTTCCCAATGACGTGCATTAAGTTGAACAGAGTCTTTACTTTGATTTTCAATAGTTACGATATAGCCAAAAGCATATTGTATTTTATAATTTTTATAAAATGAGCCTTCGTAGGTGGTTTCCACCGAAATTTTTATCCCTCTTGTAACTTGTTGAACCATGTTAACTATTGGTTTACAATGTGTTTATACTGCTAAAATACTAAATTTTAAGTGGTAATTATTGATTTTTACTGTGTTTGATTGAAATATTAGTTAAACGGTATGTTTAATTCGAGATATTAACCGAACTGCCTTCGCCTATGCCTATTATTTTGTCGTAACGCGCTCCTAAATCTCTGTAATATACAATCACTTTATAGTTGTTTTCGGTTTGATAAAAATTGCCACTTATCGCGCCTTCATTTAAACTGCCATTGCTGTCTACTGTTACAAATTTATAATTGTAAAACCCTTGTTTTAAAAGTATGGCGTTTCTTAAAACATTATGGCGTTCATCATATATTAATTTAGTGCTTTCGTCAATGACATAATTGTTAAAGTTTCCGTACACATGCACGTTTTTGTTTTTAAACGCTTCGGTTGGCACTAGTGAAAAATGTATCCAGACATAATCGGCTTCAATACTAGGGTTTTCAGCATCTAAAACGGTTATTACATAATTGCCGTTAATATCGGGGTTGTAAGTATAAGGCTTGCTGGCACGTTCAACATTTGTAAATAAATAGTTGTGATACAGTTCTTGTAAATCGATGGCTCTAATACCCGTGTTGGCTGCCCTAACATCTTTGTTTTCAAAAAACAAATATTCATTGCCTCCCCAAAAACTGGTTTCGGTATCGTACTTATATATAAGTTGATTTCCAAGGGTATATTGTGGCTTTAAATTACTAATGGCAGTATTTAAATTGTTGTTTTGAACAATAACTGTTTTTACAGTTTGTGAAGGATTATTTAACTGCATATTATTTGAAGTAATAATAATTTCGACTCGTTGTTTCTCTTCTATAAATTGAACATCACGAGCCCGTTTTATATTTACGCCAATAGCTGTTAAGTCTTCGTAAATCATAAATTTTCTTGAAAATACAATCTCATCATTACTGTTGAAAATGCTTAACAAATAATTTCCCGATATTTTTAAACGTCTAGTTTGCTCGTTAGGAATGGTTAATTGGTAATGCGAATATATTTGATAGGTATTAAGTGAGTTTTCGTAATTTCTAATGCGTTGGTTGTCGAAGCCATCCATATATTCCGATTTTATTAAAACCGAAGGAGTCCAATCGTAGTTGTAGTGTTCAATTTTATAGTAATAATCATCTTCATTTCCGTTAAGCGCATCAAATTCTAGAATAACATATTCACCAAGTTTTAAAATAGGTAATTGTGTTTCGGGTGTATTCCCTTTGAAATTGATGGTTTTAATATAGTTTGGTGGGTTAACTTCCTTAACTTGACAAAAGGAAGCTATGGGAACAAGTAATGGAAATAAAAGAAGGATATATTTATATGTTAATAAAGACATTTTAATAGTAGTTTTTTGTAAATATACACAAATTTTATGCCTAATAAATATATTCAATTTGAATCAAAAAAAATCTAAGTATTTATTATGTAAACTGTATTTTTAATTTGTATTTTTGCACCGATTTTTAGACAAATAATTTCAATATAAATAATATGTCAAACGACATTCGCATTAAAAAAGGTCTAGACATTAAACTTAAAGGTGAAGCTGAAAAAACCTTGGAAAAGGCTATTTTAAGCAACTTTTATACTTTAAGGCCTGAAGATTTCCATGGCGTTATCCCTAAGTTAATTTCTAAAGTTGGAACTAAAGTAAAAGCAGGTGAGCCTGTATTTTACGATAAGTCTAACGAAAATGTTAAGTTTGTTTCTCCAGTTTCTGGCGAAATTATTGAAATTGCCCGTGGTGAAAAACGCAGAATACTATCAATTAAATTACAAGCAGACAAAGAGCAGACCTATCAAGATAATGGGGTGTTTAATGTAGATGCCGCTAAGCCAAATGAGGTGAAAGCACATTTATTAGCTACTGGTTGTTGGCCTTTTGTAAAACAGCGACCGTATGATGTGATTGCAAATCCGGATAAATCGCCTAAGGCTATTTTTATTTCGGGTTATGCTAGCGCACCTTTAGCTGCCGATTTGGATTTTACACTTAAAGGAAAAGAAGCAGCATTGCAAGCAGCTATAACGGCATTGGGTAAACTTACCGAGGGGAAAGTACATGTGTCGGTTGGTGCTAAATCTACTTCACCATTAGCAGGTTTGTCTGGTATTACATTACATAAAGTATCGGGACCGCATCCTTCAGGGAATGTTGGTACATTGATTAATAGAGTGGATCCTGTAAATAAAGGCGAAGTTGTTTGGACAGTTGCTGCGCAAGATTTGGTTGTTATAGGCGAATTGCTTTTAACAGGTAGATTCAATTCAGAACGTATAGTGGCATTGGCGGGTTCTTCTATAGAAAGACCAAGATATTTTACGACCAAAATTGGTAGTGAAGTTGCAACTATGATTTATGATAAAGGGATTCCACAAAAAGCACATGTACGTGTTATTTCTGGGAATGTGTTAAGCGGAAAACATATTAAGCCAGATGGCTATTTGGATTATTACAGTAACGTCATTACGGTAATACCTGAAGGCGATGATTATGAGCTTTTTGGATGGAACAAACCTGTATTTGATAAAGTATCTACAACAAGAGCGTTTACTTTTTCATGGTTGAACCCAAATAAAAAGTACGATTTAGATACAAATACTAATGGTGAACACCGTGCGTTTGTAGTAACGGGTAGTTATGAAGAAGTATTTCCTTTAGATATTTATCCCATGCAAATTTTAAAAGCTTGTATGTATAATGATTTAGATGAAATGGAAGCTTTGGGTATGTACGAAGTGGCACCTGAAGATTTTGCGTTAACCGAATTTGTATGTGTTTCTAAACAACCACATCAAGAGATTATTAGAAAAGGACTAGATGTAATGCTTAAAGAAATTGGGTAATTATTCATTGAATGCAATGAAAAATGTATAAAATTATTCATTGAATGCAATGAAATGAAAAATATATAAGATGAATTTAAAGACACGATTACATATTTTAAAAAGAAAGTTTAGAGGGTCAAAAATGGCACCAGCGTTTAATGCGCTTCATACTTTTTTATACTTACCAAATGAGACCACACATAACGGGACTCATATAAAAGCAGCCGACGATTTAAAACGTACCATGAATACCGTTATTATGGCGATGGTACCATGTTTGATTTTCGGAATGTTTAATGCAGGATACCAACATAATTTAGCAGTCGGTGATATTCAAGCGGTCGCAGGAGGTTTTTTTAGTGCGGAATTCTGGACTTTAGATAATTTCTTAATCGGATTTTGGAAAGTGCTACCATTAGTTATAGTGTCTTATGGTGTAGGTTTAGGAATAGAATTCTTATTCGCCATCATTAAAAAACACGAAGTAGAAGAAGGTTACTTGGTAACAGGTATGTTAGTACCACTTATTGTACCTATTGATATTCCACTTTGGATGTTGGCTGTTGCCGTAGTGTTTGGTGTGGTCATAGGAAAAGAGGTTTTTGGTGGAACCGGAATGAATATTTTAAATCCAGCACTTACTATTAGGGCTTTTTTATTCTTCGCATATCCAACTTGGATGTCTGGAGATAAAGTATGGGTTGAAGGAGCTGTAGAAAGAACAAATGAAATTGCAGCAGGTGCCAACCTAGATGCTATTTCTGGAGAAACTATTTTAGGTAGTTTTGCACAAGGGAAAGAGGTTGTTTTTTCAACTTGGGATATGTTCTTAGGCTTTATTCCTGGTTCAGTAGGAGAAACATCAACATTACTAATATTATTAGGTGGGCTATTCTTAATATTCACTAAAATAGGAAGCTGGAGAATTATGTTGTCATCAGCTCTTGGCGCTATAGTAATGGGGCTTATATTCAATCAAATTGTTGATGCTGGTGTTATTACAGAAACCAGTAAGTTTTACAGTTTAATGAGCACACCATTTTGGGAGCACTTATTACTTGGAGGATTTGCATTTGGTACCGTATTTATGGCTACCGACCCTGTAACAGCGTCGCAAACCAATAAAGGAAAATGGATTTATGGGTTTTTAATAGGATTTATATCTATCCTAATTCGTGTATTTAATCCAGCCTATCCAGAAGGAGTGATGTTAGCTATCTTATTAATGAATGTATTTGCGCCAACAATCGATCATTATGTGGTTCAAGGTAATGTGAAGAAAAGAATGAAACGTTTAAAAATAAAAACGGCTTAACGATGGAAAATAGAACAGACAAAAATTCATATACCATTATATTTGCTATAGGCATGGTACTTATTGTTGGTGCTTTGTTAGCATTTACGGCAGCGTCATTAAAACCAAAAATCACTGAAAACCAACGTATAGAAAAGCAACAAAATATTCTATATGCTATGGGTGTGAATGATAATACAGAAGGAAGCGCTGTTTTTGTGTCAACAGGTGACGCCGCTGAACTATTTGAAAAATATATTAAAAAGCAATTGGTTATTGAAGGATCTAATGTTTCTGAAGATAAAGAAGCTTATTTAATAGATATTAAAAAAGAAAAAGCTAAAGCCAAATCGGGAGGTGTTAGAAGGCTGCCTTTATTTGTTGGTGAAAAAGACGGAAACACCTTTTATGTTATCCCAATTTATGGAAAAGGACTTTGGGATGCCATTTGGGGTTATGTGTCTTTAGATGAAAACATGGTTATTCAAGGAGCTTATTTTGATCACAAAGGCGAAACACCAGGTTTAGGAGCCAATATTAAAGAACGTTTTTTTATGGACGACTTTATTGGTGAACATTTGCTAACCGATGAAGGTGATTTTGCTGGGGTCGTTGTTGCAAAAGGCAATGCCGATCCAAAGAATGAAAATAAAACAGATAATGAGGTAGATGCTATTGCAGGAGCAACCATTACAGGTGATGGCGTTACAGCAATGATAAAAAGCGATTTAAAGCTTTACAAACCTTATTTTGATAATTTAAAAAACAATTAAGTTATGGCACTTTTATCAAAAAAAGATTCAAAGTTAATCACCGATCCATTAGCTGATAATAACCCAATTACTATTCAAGTATTAGGTATTTGTTCGGCATTAGCTATTACGGCGCAATTAAAAGCATCTATAGTAATGGCAGTATCGGTAATGGCTGTATTAGCTATAGGTAACGTGGTTATCTCGTTAATGCGAAACATTATTCCTTCAAAAATTAGAATTATAGTACAACTTGTTGTTGTAGCTGCTCTAGTAATTATAGTGGATCAAATTTTAAAAGCATATTCTTATGAGCTAAGCAAAACACTATCTGTGTTCGTAGGACTAATTATTACAAACTGTATCATCATGGGACGTTTTGAAGCTTTTGCATTAGCAAATGGTCCTTGGCGTTCGTTTTTAGATGGTATTGGCAATGCTGCTGGATATGGTTTAATACTTGTAATTGTTGGCTTTTTTAGAGAGTTATTGGGGTCGGGTACGTTATTAGGTTTTAAAGTTTTAGGAGATCCTATCGAGAAAACGGGCTTATATGCTATTGGATATGAAAACAATGGATTTATGCTATTGTCACCAATGGCTTTAATGGTTGTTGGAATTATTATCTGGGTACAACGTAGTAGAAATAAAGCATTAATAGAAGACTAAAATTAAAGTAGAAAGTGCCTTAAGTACTTAAAGTTAAAAGTTAAGAATACGGATAAATAACTTTAGGCATTTTTAAACTTTATGAACTTATAACTTATAAAATGGAACATTTAGAATTATTTTTAAAATCAATATTTATAGATAACATGGTGTTTGCAACATTCTTAGGGATGTGTTCTTACCTTGCTGTATCTAAAAAAGTAAATACCGCAGTAGGTTTAGGTGCAGCCGTTATTTTCGTTTTGGCCATTACAGTGCCATTAAACTGGTTGTTAGATCAATATTTGTTACAACCAGGTGCTTTAAAATGGTTAGGAGCAGAATATGCAGATTATGATTTAAGTTTCTTATCGTTTATCATGTTTATTGCTACCATTGCAACAATGGTACAATTGGTAGAGATAGTGGTAGAGAAATTTTCACCATCATTATATAACTCTCTTGGTATCTTTTTACCACTTATTGCCGTAAACTGCGCTATTTTAGGAGGGTCTTTATTTATGCAATCACGTGAAATCCCAACTTTAGGATTGGCTACTGTTTATGGTGTTGGCTCTGGTATTGGTTGGTTTTTAGCCATTCTTGCTATTGCAGCTATTCGTGAAAAAATCAGATATTCTAATGTACCACCAGCCTTAAGAGGCTTGGGTATTACATTCATCATTACAGGCTTAATGGCTATTGGTTTTATGAGTTTTGGTGGTATGTTAACAGGTGGTGATGAGGCTGTTAAACAAGAAGAAAAAACTGTGAAAGTTGATTCTAAAGTAGAAAAAGAAGATAAAGTGTTAGCTAACAATATAAAAGACAATGAGTAATATAATTTTAGCCGCAGGTACATTAGGAACAGTAATAGCAACAGTTACAGCTTTTTTAATTATTACGCTGTTATTGGTAGCATTATTATTAGTAGTAAAGCAAAAATTATCACCTTCAGGCCCCGTAAAGATTACCATTAATGGAGAAAAGGAAATTGAAGTAGCTTCTGGAGGCAGTCTATTATCAACTTTGGGTAATCAAAAAATATTTTTGCCATCCGCTTGTGGTGGTGGTGGAACTTGTATACAGTGTGAGTGTCATGTGTTATCTGGCGGTGGTGAAGCATTGCCAACTGAAACACCACATTTTACTCGTAAAGAGTTGGAACATGGTGCACGTTTGGCTTGTCAAGTTAAAGTAAAACAAGACATGAACATTACCATTCCAGAAGAGGTTTTTGGAATTAAAAAATGGGAAGCAACCGTTGTCCGTAATTATAACGTAGCATCATTTATAAAAGAATTTGTTGTAGAGATTCCTGAAGATATGGGTTACAAAGCTGGTGGATATATACAAATTGAAATTCCACCATGTGAAGTAAAATATTCAGATATGGATATTACAGCACATCCAGAGGAACACGAAACCCCCGATAAATTCCAGGCAGAATGGGATAAATTTGGTTTGTGGAGTTTAGTAATGAAAAATGCTGAAACGGTAGAGCGTGCTTATTCTATGGCTTCTTACCCGGCTGAAGGACGTGAAATTATGTTGAACGTTCGTATTGCAACGCCACCTTGGGATAGAAATAAAAATGGATGGATGGATGTTAACCCAGGGGTTGCATCGTCATATATATTTAATCAGAAAAAAGGCGACAAAGTAACGATTTCAGGACCTTACGGTGAATTCTTTATCAACGAATCAGATTCTGAAATGCTTTATGTTGGAGGTGGAGCAGGTATGGCGCCTATGCGTTCGCACTTATACCACTTATTCAAAACATTAAAAACAGGTAGAAAAGTGACTTATTGGTACGGAGGTCGTTCTAAGCGTGAGTTATTCTATTTAGATCACTTTAAACAATTAGAGAACAGTTTCCCTAACTTTAAATTCTATTTGGCATTGTCTGAGCCTTTACCAGAAGATAACTGGAAAGTAAAAGCTGATATTGATTCTCCAGGTGATGGGTTTGTTGGATTTATCCACAACTGTGTTATTGATAATTATTTAAGTAAACACGAATCTCCAGAAGATATTGAATTGTATTTCTGTGGACCACCATTAATGAACAAAGCAGTTCAAAAAATGGGTGAAGATTTTGGTATTCCAGATGAACACATCCGATTTGATGATTTTGGTGGGTAAAGCACCTCAATTGATAATATTAAAAAACCGATATTTTTTACATATCGGTTTTTTTATGCTCAAATTTATGCTATTTGAAAGCGAGGTTTTTCATTTTCAAATTCAAACAGTTTCGTGTAATCCATAATATTAGGAATAGTATCCAACTCACATAATAAGGTGACAACTTCTGTTAATCCGTTAAATAATGTGTCTTTATCTGTCGGGTTCTTTGGTTTTTTGTTTTTATGGTGAAGAGGAAGTTGGTAGCCACAGGCTTTTAAAAAAGTAGCTTCAATTTGTAGTAATTCCAAAGGGGTATAGCCATTAAATTTTCTGCCTAACGTTTGGTGAACATTTCCAATATAATTTAGTTCCATAGCACCATGATGGTCTGAAAGATGTTTCCAACTGTCTTTATTATCTAAAATATTTCCAACAGCACATTGCCTGCAGCATTCAGGGTGCAATTCGTTATTATGAAACGCAGTATAAAGTTTTTTTATAGCCAAATCTAATCTTACGGAAGTTTTCATCTGTTTATTTTTCTTTATTGGTCAGATGGTGCATCCATAATCATGCTCCTGTGTGTTAAAAGCGTTTTTAGCATGGATGTTTCATCGCTTAAAATTTTATATCTAAGAAACTGTTTAAATTTTATCTAAAAGCCATTTTTTGTTTCTTTTTGACCCATATTTCGTTGGATTTTTTTCTAATAGCTCTGCTATTAAAAAAAAATCCGCCTTATCTGATCCAAAAATAATTTAAAAAAGCATCAATAAACAAAACTTAAACAGTTTCTAAGTTATTGAAAAATCCACACTTTTCCTAAAAAAGTTAGAATACAAAACCTATAACAAATTGAAACATAAGGATTAATAAGCCGGCCGAAATTAAATTGATAAAAACACCCACTCTTGCCATTTGGCTTACTTTAATATAGCCACTGGCAAATACTATGGCATTTGGGGGTGTTGCCATTGGTAACATAAAAGCGCAACTGCTGGCTATTGTAACAGGTATTAAAAGGTAAAGGATAGGGATATTTAAGCCCAGAGCAATTCCTGCCACTACAGGTGCTAATACCGCTGTTAAAGCGACATTGCTCATTAACTCGGTCATGAATAGCATTAAGGTTATTAAAAGTGATGCCATTAGTAAAATACTTATGTTACTGCTAGAGATTTTTGCTGCAATAATATCTACAATGCCGCTTGTAGACATACCGTTTGCCAATGCTAAACCACCACCAAATAAAATTAAAATGCCCCAAGCCAATTTTTGGGTGTCATTCCACTGTAAAATAAAGTCGCCTTTTTTTAAATTAAATGGGATTACAAATAGCGCCAATGCACCAAAAATACTGATCATCGTGTCCGATAAAGCAAGATTGGGGATTAATGAGTTTATCAGGCTTCTAAAAATCCAAAGAAATACAACCACACTAAATATGGTGAGAACTTGCTTTTCTTTCGGAGAAATTTTGCCTAGTTTTTTTAGTTCCAAATCAATCACTTCTTTTGAAGCGTTAAACTTTAAACCCCTGTTAGGGAAAAATCCCTTGACCAGAATAAAGTAAATAATAGTAATTAATAGTGCTGAAAACGGTAAGCCTATAAGCATCCACTTAAAAAACGAAATTTCAATATGATATTCGTTTTCCAATAGGCCAATCAAAATAGAATTTGGCGGTGTACCAATAACAGTTGCAATACCGCCAGCATTGGCAGCAAAAGCAATGCCTAACATGACACTTATGGCAAAATTCTGGTCGTTTTTTGTAAAGCCATCAGCATCATCGATAAGCAATTGTATAACCGACATAGCAATTGGTAGCATAAAAACCGTACATGCAGTGTTGCTTATCCACATGCTCATAAACCCCGTTGCAATCATAAAACCAAGGACTACTTTATTGGGCGTGGTGCCTGTTTTTTTAATAATGCTTAATGCAATTCGTTTATGAAGATTCACTTTTTCGAGTGCCAATGCTAAAACAAAGCCTCCAAAAAACAGAAATACAATGGGGCTACCATAGTTAGCTCCAACAGCTTCAATGGGCATGACTTTAAAAAGTGGAAATAATAATAATGGTAATAGTGCAGTTACCGAAATAGAAACCGTTTCGGTAATCCACCAACAAACCATCCACAAAGCCGTTGCTATAACGGTATCTGCATGGTTGGAAATAATATCAAAAGGTAAAAATTGAACAATGGTAAATAAAACCGGACCTAAGAAAAGGCCTATTTTTTTTGAATAGGAATGATTTGTCATGAAAGTGTTCGATTAATCATATTAATCACAATTTAGTTGGATATGGTTAGTAAGCCATTTTAAAGTTAAACATTTTTTAATTTTGGCATAGGCAAAATTTTAATATATTTTTGTAGTATGAGTAAAGCACTTACAGAGCAAGAATTACACAACTTAGCTATGAACCATGTTGGTAAAGATTTGGAGCAACGTGGTTTTGAGTTTATAGCTATAAACAGTAAACTAAAAAAGCATCCGCAATTTGTTTGTATAGATAAGAATAAACAATATTATTTTGTCATTGTTAGAGCTGTGATTTTACCTGATAATCCTAATAATTATGACGTTGTTTGGATGGAAGCTTTTAAAAAACATGCCAGGGAAAAAGACGCCAAAGTGCTTTATGCCGGTGTTGGTATTGGGAATGTAGCTGGCGAAAAGGAACCTATTTATCTAAATCAGGAATATTTGCTTGAATATAATGGCATACAAGTTTTGGAAACTAATCTGAACTAGTGGTGAAAATATGAAGATAATATACAGTTTACTCTTATTTGTTTTTGTGTTTTCTTGTAAACAAGAGGCTGTAAATACAAAACTTTCAGGCCCCGTTTTTGGCACTAGTTATTCTATAATTTATGATTCTGAAATTAATTACCAATCGCAGATAGATAGTTTGTTCTATGTGATAAATAAATCGATGTCTACCTATCAAACAAATTCTGATATTTCTAAACTAAATAGAAACGAAGATAGTCTTGTAGATGCTCATTTTATTAAGGTTTTTGAAGCTTCAAAAGTCATCCATAAACAAACAAATGGTGTTTTTGACCCTACTATTGGTGCGGTTGTAAACGCATGGGATTTTGGTCCAGAAGGTAAAATTGTCAATTTGGATAGTTTAAAAATTGATAGCTTAATGGTGTCGGTTGGTTTGGATAAAGTAAAGCGATATGGTAATAAAATTATAAAACCAGTAGGAACTTTTATAGACTTTAATGCCATTGCAAAAGGTTATGGTGTTGATGTTATTGGCGAGTTTTTAGAAAACAAGAACATAAAAAACTATCTGGTTGAGATAGGTGGTGAAATACGAGCCAAAGGAGAAAACACAGAAAAACAAGCACCTTGGAAAATTGGGATTGAAATGCCTCACTTTGATGGTGAACAATCCATTCTAAAAGCTATTGGGGTGCATAATGAAGCTATGGCAACTTCCGGAACGTACAGGAAGTTTAAAGTAGACGTCGAAGGTAACCGTTACGCACATATTATAGATGCCAAAACGGGCTACCCAAGTAAAACCAATTTGTTAAGTATTTCTGTTATAGCAAACGATTGTATGACTGCCGATGCCTATGCGACAGCATTTAAAGCCATGGGTATTGAAAAAGTAAAAGCCTTTTTAAAATCGCATCCCGAACTGAAAGTATTTTTTATTTTTGAAAATGATGAAAAGGCGTTGGAAACTTTAAGTTTTAACGGTTTCCCTGAAAAATGAATGACTCCTAGACCTATCATGTCATCACTATCATAATACTTTTCAGTTGGTCTGAATGTGTCTTTTTGTAATCTGTTTTTATCAAACAACATCACCCTACTTTGAAAATCAGTAAAAAGCAGTAATACTGTTAAAAATCTTCTTATTTTCTAATAGTATAATAAGTGTTTTTAACCACAGGAGTACCACTAGAGGTTATACCTTCTAAAGCGACTTTTACTTTGGTTTCAACACCAGCATTGTAATAACTTACATTGGCAAGACCTTTTTTATCGGGATGTAGATACGGTGTCCAATAAATCGTGTTTCTAGCCTCTGTCTTTTTATCCGCTTCTAAATTGTTTTTTTCTGGGTTTGGAACATAAAAAGTTCTTGCCTCATAAAAGCCTTCTATTTCTTTTTTTACTGTAGAAATAGCATCTTTTTTAGGTTTATTTCCTAAATGCCGATTGGTATAAATAGCTATAAGCCCACTACTACTTTCTTCACCATAATAAGCCATGGCTTGAGCTCCCCGAATAGCCTCAATTTTTTCAATCTCATCGGGGTCTACATCTTCAAATTGGGTTTTGTCAACAATTGGAAAACCATCTATTAAAATTATGGGCTCGGTAGCATAACGATTAAAAAACAATATATACCTACCATATGGATACCTCGCAACAACGCCGTTTCCATCTGAAGAAAGAGTAACACCAGGTATTTTTTGTTGAATAAGTTGATAAATATCAGCATACGTTTTAGTTTCTTCATCTGCTATATAACTATTATCCACTAATCCATGGAAAACCACTATATCGTTTCTCTTTTTTCCAACAATTTCTACTTCGTCTAGTACGTTTTCTGGTTGAATTCCAAAATTAATATATTTTTTATATACATGATCTACTACCCCTTCTTCTTTAGGAAGACTTCTTGATTTGCTTTTGAAAGAAGCTTTCATTGGAGGTTGTTCTATAGAATCCAGCAAAATTTTTCCTGAAAATTTCCCTTTCTCATTTCTTGAGTTTAACTGTAAGTTGGTTTTTCCCGAAAACAACAAATCTTCAAATTTAAAACCACCTAAGGTATCGGTAGTTGTACTAAACGCATTAAAGTTTTTGCCGTTCATTAATGCCAGTGTAACATGATTATTTATTAAAGGTTTTTTGCCGAAAACCTGCTTTGTCCGACCCGATATGGTAAAACCTTTTTCGACTTTATATATCATACTATCTTTTGGTTTTTGCAGCGTTTTCCATATAAAATCACGCCAACCTTGGGTTAAGAGTAAATTATCTAAATGCTCTAACCGTTTTGAGTTTTCAGGGGTAAAATAATAGGAAGGATGATGTACTTGTCCACGAATGTCCGACTCCATCAAAAAATACGAACTTATGGTCGTTCCATAGTCTATATTGTTTTCAACCCCATTCATATCCGTTACACTTAATGAATAACTAGCCGATTTAGTCGCTCCCGATTTTGATTTTGAGGTCACGTTTATGTTAACTTTTTCGTTGGGTTTGTAACTTGTCTTATCTGTTTCTAAGCTGACTTCCAAATCATGTTCTTTTTCAACATACACTAAACGTTCACTTTGTGGTCTGTTTTTGCTGTCGTATAAAGTAATCTGGTTTATACCTTCAGGTATTTTAGCCTTTGACAGTTCAAAAGACAATGTAGTTTCCCTTAGGTTTAATTGGCTTTCTAAATACGTAACGCCCTTTGATTTACAAACAAGTGTTAACTCATGATTAGAGACCTGCTTCAAGGTTTCTTGGTTGGTATTTATAGAGATTATGTTTCTACCTTTAAATATCTTAAAGCTCAACAAATAGCCCTGATCAAGTGCTTTGGGGAGTGTTTTACGTAATTCTATCCCCGATTGTGTTCTAATTTTTACGTAATACTGTTTCCCGCTAATCGGTATCATTTGAAATTGCCCCATACCATCATGGACACTCGTAAATGAGGTCACCAATTCGTTATCGGAATCATAAACCTCTCCCTCAACATTTATAGGGTTACCATTACTGCCAACAGCCTTAAACCCAACAACACTGGCCACGTTTTTCAATAAAGAACCACCCTCAGGGAAGAAATCAATTTTAAATATGTTTTGTTTATGGGTTTCAGATATTACACCATTGGTAGGAGTCACCTGTAGTTTATTAGGATTAAAATGCGCATCAAAAATATCAATGATCTCTACGTTCTTTTTAAATACGAAATCTTCTCCAAAATTTCTATTCCAATTGGTATAGGCCCGTATTTGGTAAACCCCAGGCTTTACGCCAACAGAATCTGTCAATTTAAAATCGCCATGCCCAAGACCCATTTCTAAATTGGTCTTATTTCTCGCTATAATATTAGAATCAGGAGAAATCAATTCCACATACAGTACATTGCTGTGATTTGAAAGTAAATTGTTGTATACATCTACATTATAGGCTTTGTACCATAGGTCTTCGCCCATAAAATACCTTGACCTGTCCGTGTGAAGATATATTTTTTCTATATCGTAAGCCGTTTTTTTGTCCTGTGCATGTAAAGAAACAAATGTTAAAAGAGTCAATAAAAAATAAAGGGAACGGTAATTTCTATTAAAAGATTCAAACATTAAAATCTAAATTTTGCTAAAAAGTTTCAATAAAAATAAAGATATGCAAAAATCTTATTGTATATCCATTTAATGTCCATTAGCTATTAATTCAGAGTTGTTTTCGTACCACAGGAATAATCTCCCCTTTTGCTAAACAATAGGTTTCTATCGCTTCCGCGGAAAGTGTTGCTGTATAATCTACTTCTTCAACCTTAAAGCCGATGCCTCTTAACTTGTCAAAATAATCACGCCCATAAATCCGTACATGGTCGTATTGTCCAAATATTTTAGCACGTTCTTTCTTATCGGTTATCGAGTTGTCCTCAAAAGTTTTTTCTCTATTTAAATCTTGAGGAATTTGAAAAACACCCATACCACCAACTTTCATCACTCTATACAATTCTTGCATTGCCTTTGTGTCATCTGAAATGTGTTCTAAAACATGATTACAAAGAATCACATCATAGGTATTGTCTTGAAACGGTAGATTGCAAATATCGGCTTTAACATCGGCAATTGGTGACAGTAAGTCTGTTGTAGTATAGTCTAAATTTTTTAGCTTTCTAAAGCGTTTTAAAAAGCATTGTTCCGGTGCAAAATGAAGTACCTTTTTTCTCTGTGCTGAACTTGTTTCAGTATCTGCCGAAAAAAAGTCGGTTTCGTTTTTTAAATACAACCATAATAACCTGTGACGTTCTAAACTTAAAGTTGAAGGCGATAAGACATTATTGCGTTGTTTGCCGTAGCCGTAAGGTAAAAAGGTTTTAAAACGCTTGCCATCTATAGGGTCTGTAAAGGTATTTCCTTTTAAGAAAAAAGCTAAAACAGGACGTGCTATGTAACTTAACCTAATTAATATAGGTCTTGGAACTAGATTTAAAATGAATTTGAAGAGTTTTTTCATAAGTTGTTACACAAAGATTCACAAAGAAAAGGAGTTTCACAGAGAACTAATCGGTATCGTTTATAAATCTTTTTATTCCGTTTTTTAACAGTTTAGTGTGAAAGTTCAGTAACAAGCCTATAGGATAATTGCCTAATTTCAAATAGGTTAAAATTTGGGCAGTATGTACATCGGTAAAATTTTCAACAGTCTTTAATTCAATAACAATTAAATTCTCTACAAGCAAATCAATCCTATAACCATGGTCTAATTTAATGTTTTTATAAATGATAGGTTGTGTTACTTCTTTTTTAACGAAATAACCCATTTCAGTCAATTCATAATGCAAACAATCTTGATAAGCGGATTCTAACAAGCCAGGACCTAAAGTTTTGTGAACTTCAATTGCTGCCCCTATAATGTTTTCTGTTATTTTATTATACAAAATAGTCCAATGGATATTAATAACTCTCTGTGTATCTCTGTGAAAACTCTGTGTATCTCTGTGAAATCAATTCTTTAACCATGATCTAATTTTATGTCTTTATAAATAATTGGAAGAGAGACTTCTTTTAACACGTTAAGCCCCATAGACTTCAATTCAAAAACAAATATTCTTGGTAAACAGATTCCAATAATCCAGGTCCTAAGGTTTTATGTATCTCAATTGCTGCACCTATGATTTTCCTAGTTAATTTATCTTCCATATTTCTCTGCGAAACTCTGCGAATTCTCTGCGAATTCTCTGCGAATTCTCTGTGAAACTCTGTGTAATAGCTAGAGTACTAAAGCCTTCTGTCTAAATTCATTTTCTTCATCACTTTCAATACCTAAAGCTTCATAAATATAAGAAAAGGTTGAAAGCAGTTCTGGTCTTCCATCAACTATGGCAACATCATGTTCAAAATGTGCGCTTGGTTTATTGTCTAAAGTAGTGATGGTCCAACCGTCGTTATGTTGTTTAATACGGTGCGTTCCCATATTAATCATGGGTTCAATGGCAACCACCATACCTTCAACAAACTTTTTACCTCGACCGCGTTTGCCGTAATTTGGCATTTCGGGGTCTTCATGCATTTTTTTACCCAAACCATGGCCAACCAATTCCCTAACAACACCATAACCGTGGTCTTCGCAATATTTTTGTATGGCATAGCCAACATCACCTACACGATTGTTTACTTTAAATTCGCGAATACCAACATATAAGGATTCTTTGGTAACTTGAAGTAGCTTTTCGGTTTCGGGGTCTATGGCTCCAACAGCAAATGTATAAGCATGATCACCATAAAAACCATTTTTTAAAGCACCACAATCTATAGAAATAATATCACCTTCTACCAAAGGTGTGTTATTCGGAATACCGTGTACCACTTGGGTGTTCGGACTCATGCAAAGGGTGTTTGGAAAATCGTACAATCCTAAAAAACCAGGGATGGCACCGTGGTCTCTAATACAGGTTTCTGCAATTTTATCGAGCTGTAAAGTAGTAACACCTGGTTTGATGGCTTTTGCAACTTCACCTAAAGTTTTCGATACGATTAAAGCACTTTCGCGCATTAATTCTATTTCTTCTTTTGTTTTTACTATAATCATACTTAAAAAATAATGGCAAAGATACTTAAAATGCTGATATTGGCTTTTTATTAGTGGTAGTGATTTTTTTGATATGTTTATTTGAAGAAACTAAAAAGGCTTTTCTTCTTTTCAGGTAGTGGTGGATTGGTATTGGTTAGCATTTGATAAATTTCGCCCCAGCCTAAAAAACCACCAATATTTCTATCATCTATAAATAAGTCAGCATGAATTTTTCTGCTCATGTTGCCATTGAATGTTTCTTCAGGGAAACTTTTATTTACGGCATAAAAATGCACGCCGTTTTCTTCGCAAAAACGTACGGCTTCGTCTAATCTTGAACCATTTCTGTAAGTCCATAAAATTAGACGATGCCCTTGTTCTTGAAGTTTTTTCAGCGTTTCAAAAGCAAACATCATTGGTTTTCCTATTTTAGGGTAGGCGTCTTCAACAATGGTGCCATCAAAATCAACGGCAATAATTAAGTGTTCAGAAAATTTCATTATAAATTATAATACATTTGGGTTTAACGCAAAAGTACAATAATTTATTATCTAAATACCTCTATACTAAAGCGTGTCGCGTCATAGCCTCAGGTTGCTCTACACCAATTAGTTTTAAAATAGTAGGAGCTACATCTCCCAAAACGCCATCTTCAATAGATTTTAAATCATTATCAATTAAAATGACAGGAACAGGGTTTGTTGTGTGTGCTGTATTTGGTGTGCCATCTGGGTTTATCATGGTTTCACAGTTTCCGTGGTCGGCAATAAGTAGCGTAGTGTAACCATTTTCAAGAGCTGTGGTCACTACGTCTTTTACGCATACATCTACGGCTTCACAAGCTTTAATAGCAGCTTCCATAACACCGGTATGTCCAACCATATCACCATTTGCAAAATTTAAGCATACAAAATCTACCTCGCCTTTTTGAAGTTCGGGTATTAAGGCATCTCGTAGTTCGTAGGCGCTCATTTCAGGTTTTAAATCGTAGGTAGCCACTTTTGGAGAGTTTCGTAAAATGCGGGTTTCGCCTTTAAAAGGTTCTTCGCGTCCGCCAGAGAAAAAGAACGTAACGTGTGGGTATTTTTCGGTTTCTGCTATACGGATTTGTTTTTTGTTGTATTTTTCTAAAACTTCACCTAAGGTTTCAGTTAAATTATCTTTATTGAAAATGACGTTTACATTTTTATAGGTATCGTCGTAATTTGTAAGCGTTACATAGTGCAAGTTCAATTTATGCATGTTTTGTTCATGAAAATCTTGTTGTGATAAGGCTTCGGTTAGCTCTCTACCACGGTCTGTTCTAAAGTTGAAAAAGATAACAACATCACCATCTTTAATTTTAGCAACGGGTTCACCATCTTTATCAACCATAATGATAGGCTTGATAAACTCATCGGTAACATCATTTTCGTAATTATTTTGAACTGTTTTTGTAACGTTAGTCGATTTTTCGCCGATACTATTCACTAAAGCATCATAGGCGAGTTTTACACGTTCCCAACGTTTATCTCTATCCATAGCATAATAACGTCCTGTTACGGTTGCCAATTTCGTATTGGTGTTTTCTAAATGACTTTCTAATGCCGTTAAAAAACCAAATCCAGATTTTGGATCAACATCACGACCATCTGTAAAAGCATGAATGTAGGTGTTTTTAAGTCCGAAATCGTTGGCAGCATCAATCAATCCAAATAAATGCTTAATGTGTGAGTGTACGCCGCCATCACTTAATAAGCCTAAAAAATGAACATCTTTATTATTGTTTTTTGCATAATTAAAGGCATCCACCAATACTTTTTCGGTATTTAAAGTTTTGTTTTTAACAGCTAAATTAACTTTAACCAAATCTTGATACACAATTCTACCAGCGCCTAAATTCATGTGGCCGACTTCGCTATTTCCCATTTGTCCTTCTGGTAAACCAACATGTAAACCATCGGTTCTCAAGGTAGCGAAAGGGTATTTTTTATATAAAGAATCTATGAAAGGTGTATTTGCATGATCGATAGCTGAAACTTTAGGATCTGGAGAGTTTCCCCAACCGTCAAGTATCATTAAGATGACTTTTTTATTCATTGTTTTTAACATTTTTAACAGAATTCAAAGATACTGAAGTTTGGTAGAATACGATTAAAAAACGAATTGAAAAACACTGGGAATCTTCATTTTTAAAAGAAACTTAAAAAATATGAAATCCGTTAAAAATATGTGAATTAAACGTTAAAAATCTGTTATAAACTATTTTTTGTGTAACAGAATAGAATTTTAGTCGTCTCTTAAATATATCAAAAAACGAATCATTAATCAAAATCAAAAAATCTTTCATCATGAAAAAAACAATCCTTTTTTCTGCAATCGCATTATGTTTCTCTATGGGAACTGTTCATGCAAAAACAGCCAATTTAAACGTTGAAAATTATAGCGTATTACCCGTTTTCAAAGTGAATTCATTTTGTGTTTCTATTGCTAAAGGCGATATAGAAACTGTTAAAAAACTATTGTCGCTAGGCGAAGATGTGAATCAAAAATCTAATGGCATGACCCCAGTTATGTATGCTGCTAAATACAACAGAACTGAAATTTTAGAACTTTTAATTGCCAAAGGAGCCAATTTAAAAGCAAAATCTGATAAAAAAATGACGGCAGCTGACTATGCGAAATTACATGGAGCTACCGATGCTTATGCTATTATTGAGCAAGCATTATCAAAAAAATAATTAGAATCTTTTTATGAACTCATCTTGACTTTTTTAGAAAATAGGAAAAGTCAAGATGAGTTCTATATGATTATTTTGAGTTAGTCACTCTTAAAACCCTGTATTTCAGGGTTTTTTTTGTATTTAGAAATAGCTTCTCTAATTTTTTCTATTCTATTGTTTGGGTCTGGGTGGGTGCTTTGAAATTCAGGAATTCTATTAGGACCTGCGGCGGCTTTTAAAATTTCCATAACACCGATCATTTCTTCTGGGTTATAGCCAGCTTTAATCATAAAGAGCACACCTAAATCATCACTTTCCAATTCGTCATCCCTACCGTTTGTAAGTAGGGTGTTTTGCCCAATACCGGCTACCATTTCGCCCATATCGGCACCAACAGAGCCAGCAGTTGCTAAGCCTTGCCAATAGTCGCTTTCTGCTATGCGTTCGGCACTATGCCTGCCTAAAACATGCCCAATTTCATGCCCCAAAACGCCTGCGAGCTGGTCTTCGTTTTCCAATTTTGAAAATAAAGCATACGTGATAAAAACTTGCCCTCCAGGAAGCGCAAAAGCATTTATGGTATTAGGGTCTGCCAATAAATGAAATTCATATTTGTAAGGTGTTTGTTTTGCAATGCTGTTATTAATTAATTTGTTGCCAACATTATCAACAAAAGCCTGATATTCGTTATTAGGATATAAACCACCGTGTTGTTGTGCCATTTGCGGAGCGCTTTCTAACCCAATAGCAATTTCTTCGTCTGAACTCATTGAAATGGTTTGGGTTCTCCCGGTATAGGGATTTACTTCTTGTTGGCTATATCTTTTAAATACGAAAAAGAGCGCAATGGCAGCACCAATTAATAGTCTAATCTTCAGGTTTTTGCTTCTCATTTTTTTTGCTTCTTAAAAAAAATAAAATTACTAAGAAACTGTTTAAATTTTATCTAAAAGCCATTTTTTGTTTCTTTTTGACCCATATTTCGTTGAATTTTTTTCTAATAGCTCTGCTATTAAAAAAAAATCCGCCTCATCTGATCCAAAAATAATTCAAAAAAGCATCAATAAACAAAACTTAAACAGTTTCTAAAATAGTTTGTGGTTTTATCTATAATTTTTTCCACATCACGTAATGCAAACCAATATCTTTAATATTAAAAGGTTCCCCAATGATTTTATATCCCATTTTTTTGTAAAAGTTCAAGGCTTTTTCTCTGGCATTGCACCAAATAACGTTCATATTTTTTTCCTTTAATAAAGTTTCCCCATAATTTAAAATCACGTTGCCTAATCCTTTGTTTTGATAGGTATTTAAAACAGCCATTCCTCTAAGTTGGTATTGAAATTCTTCGGTAAGTAATTGGTGGTTACATTTAAAAAAAGAACAAACACCTACTAATTTATTGTCTATAAAAACACCTAAATGAAAAGTCGAGCTTAAATTATCACCATCGAAAATGCAAGAATCAATAGGTTTGCCATTTCGTAAAACAGGATGTCTAACGGTGTAAGCTTCTGTTGCAGATATGTCCTTTATAGTATAATTCAAGTTTTGGTACGAATAAGGTTATATCAAACATAAACAAAATTATGTTTTTGATGTAGAACTCGTTTAAACTTTTCACAATTGGCTAAAAAATTGTCCTTTTTTGTCCATGCGCCTCCTGGCCCATTGGCTACGCCGAATCTTCGATTTCACTAAAACAGTCCACAGGACTATTTCTTAACGCTCTGTCCTGTCTTTTCTTCCTTCCTTAGCCCTGCTATGCAACTCAAAAAAGCCTTCAACCGAGCAAAAAATGACTAATTTTCGCGTCAATCAAAAAAGTTTAAATGAGTTCGAATTACACATTCTAAATTATTTATATTCACATAAAAAATAACGATGTCTTTTGCATTTAAAATTATTGAAAAAAATGAGATTTACACTATAATTCCGTTGGTTGAAAAACTGAACGATTATAAAGTGCCTTCAAGTGTTTTAATAGATCGGTTTTCGGAAATGGTAAATCAAAATTATGAATGTGCGGGTATTTATGATGAAAACAAAATAATTGGCATTTGCGGGTTATGGTTTTGCACAAGACATTATTCAGGAAAAAGTGTAGAAGTAGACCATGTGTATATAGAAGATGCTTATAGAGGAAAAGGTTTAGGTAAAGCATTTTTTAAATGGATTTATAATTATGCTAAAGTAAATGGCTGTGAATCAATCGAATTGAATACTTACATAAGTAACCATGCTTCACATAAATTTTATTACAATGAAGGCTTTAATATTTTAGGCTATCATTTTTTAAAAAAGCTATAACTTTTTCTTGTTACTTAAGAAACTGTTTTTATATATTTGCGTTAGAATTGCGGGAGTAGCTCAGTTGGTAGAGCGTCAGCCTTCCAAGCTGAATGTCGCCGGTTCGAACCCGGTCTCCCGCTCTAAAAGCTTCACTTAAACGGTGAGGCTTTTTTTATGCTGAATTTCGTCGTTATTAAAAAGAGTAGGGTGAGAAGTTTATCCTGAGCGTAGACGAAGGGAACCCGGTCTCCCGCTCTAAAAGCTTCACTTAAACGGAGAGGCTTTTTTTATGCTGAATTTCGTCGTTATTAAAAGTGTAGGGTGAGAAGTTTATCCTGAGCGCAGACGAAGGGAACCCGGTCTAAAAGTTTCAGAAATCTAGTCAGACAGGTTTTGTTCAAAAGTATGTAGTTGCTGTCTTTTTGTTGCAAGCCCGTTTGTTTTTGTTTTAGACAGTCTCTGATATTAAAAAAATCGGTTATTAGCTATACAGCTAATAACCGAGGTAGTATCACAATAAACTGTGTGAAATAATTATTTTTTAATAATCTTTTTCAAAATTTCTTTTTCTCCATGATGAATCATTATAAAATAAAGGCCTTTATGAAAATTTCTCATATCTATATCTTGTCTTTCTTCTTTTGACTCTTTTGAGTAAATCAATTGTCCAATAGAATTAAAAACATAGATGCTACTTCTTTGGATTGAAGGTAATCTTACAGTAATAAAATCACTAGTTGGATTAGGATAAACCAATAATGTTGCATCTTGTAATGTAGGGATTTCTTCTACAACGGTTTCCCCAGCTGTATTGGTGTTTTTTCCTGAATTACGCGAACTTGATCCTCCTGTAATTTCAATCCAATCAATATCAGCACTTTCACCACCAGCATTTGTTCTAAGGATAATCTCATTATTACCACTATTTAAGCTTGCTGATACTGTAGAAGTTGTAAATCCAGAGCTTGTTGTTTCAGATAAAGATAAAGTTTGGGAAGAACCGTTAACAATAATAGTTACAGAACTGTTCATGGTTGCTTTTCTGGTATACCTAAACGTTAATTGATAAGTTCCTGAAGAAGAAGCGTTATAATTCCAAACGATTTCTTCACCCATATTATTTGAAAGGTTAATAGCTGTACCATTATCTGCTGACGTATATGATTTTAATGATCCGTCGTAGGAAATTGTTCCTGGATCTGTATCTTCAATACGAGTAGTAGAACTACCTCCTGAACTTCCACCTGATGGTGTTGCTGATGCTGCGTTTGAATTGTAATCAATACCATCAGTACCTCTAACTTTTATCCAATAATAATATGTGGTGCCATTAATTGCTGTATCATCGGTATAACTTCTGGCAGATAAGTCTAGGTTGGTTCCTATTCTAACTCGTCCACTAGGATCGGAATCGATATCCCGATAAACATCTATTCGTGTAACAGAAAGATTACTTATTGTCCAATCAAGACTTACAGAAGCGTCTCCTGCACTTGCTGTAAGATCAATAGAAGGAGATGCTCCCCCTGATGGTGTTGCTGATGCTGCATTAGAGTTAACGGAACCATTCACTTTTACCCAATAATAATAGGTGGTTCCATTACTTGCTGTATTATCAGTATAACTGGTTATACTGGGATCCGCTATGTTTGCTAACTTTAATCTTCCACTTGGATCAGGATCTATATCACGATATACCTCATAAGTAGAAGCCGTTAAGTTACTTACACTCCAGCTTAAACTTACTGAAGCATCTCCAGCGGTAGCAGTAAGAATAACTTCAGGGTCTGGTGCTGTAGTAGTTTCCCCGAATTCAATAGCACCTAAATCAGGATTGGATCCATTATAGCTAATGCCAGATGTTGTTACTCCAGAATCAATTAAATCACTTCCCGATTTTAAGTTAAGAAATCCATTTGAAGTAGGGGCTGCATCAGAACCTGGTGTTAAGGTTTCAAAATCAGAGCTATCGACAGTAAATCCTCCTGTTGCCCCTATGAAAGAGTTTGGAGCTGAGGCATCTCCCCGAATACGATCGTTTGTTGAATTATTAAAAGAAAGATTATTTTTAAATACATGGCTGGCATTATCTCTGGTATGGAAATTATAACTGGCATTATTATATGAAGTATTGTTAGAAAATTCTATAGCACCAATGTTCCCATTATCTGTAAATCCATGTTTCCCATTATTATAAGCAATACTACGTCGTACAATATGATTTACTGTATTGGACGTAGATCCAAGTTTAAATCCGTTTTTATCTCCGCCTCCGGAAGTCCCGCCTGTAGTTAATATTCCATTACTATGAGCAATACAATCTTCAAATAATATTGGGCCTATTGGTCCGGTTTCACTTTTAGTATATAAATCCCATCCATCATCAATATTATGGTGTGCTACACAGCCACGGAAGATGTTTCCTGTGCCACACGTCAGTTTCGCTGCAAATCCATCTGCGTTTTCATTGCCAGAATCACGATTGTCATAAGCTTCACAATTTAATATTAGATTATTTGAAGGCCATTCACTAATTGAATTGGCAGAACTACTATAACGGCTTAATTGAAGTCCTGTATCGTGGTTTTTACGAAAAATACATTCTTCAATTATATTATTGTTCCCAGATAATAGCATGCCATTATCGCCTGCTTCTTCAATGATTATGCCTTTAAAATGCCAGTAGTCACCATCTAAAACAAGACCTCTGTTGGATGAACTTTCTGATAAAGATGAGAAATTAATAACAGGTGTTCCGTTATAAGCAAAAACGTTGTTTAATGATTCAGAAGATCCATTTGAAGATATTACAATTGTTGATGTATAATTGTAAAGACCGCCTTCCATATAGATAGTTCCACCAGAAGATAAATTACTAATAGCATTCTCTAGAGTCGTTGGGGAGGATTGTGTTCCTGAGTTGCTCGATGACCCATTGGGTGATACGTAAATTGTTGATTGTGAAAAAAGAAATAAAGGCAGAAATAATAAAACTGCAAGCATTCCCGAAAGTGCATTTGTTTTCATAAATAATTAGTTTTTAAAATTAGTTAATGTAATCGATTGCTAAAACTAATGTTTATTTTTTGTTTTTTCCTACTTTTTTAATGATTTATTCAGAATATGCTCTTTTATATGTGAAAAAAATACGATTAAATTAATATATGTAGCTTTTTTGTGTAGATTTAGTTGTTCTTAAAAAAAGAAGAGATCTAAATTTATTATTAAAAAAAGGGGCTTTTCTATACAAATCTTTCAAGTGAAAAAAATGTGTAGAATTTGTTTAATTGGCGCCCTCGCTGGTGCGGGTACAATGTCATTAAGTTAAGACGAAAGGCTCAATGTGACAATTTAGAATAAACACGCTTAACTTAATGATATGGGTGCGAGTATCTTGACTGATGGTAGCATAAGTTTTGTAAATATTCTACTTGTACCAGCGGAGGAGAAGTTTATCTTAAGTTTAGCCGAAAGAAACTCCGTATCCATCATAGGAATGTGGTTTTTATGTTCTACAGTTTCTTTTGGTTGCGTGAGGAATTACTCTGAGGTTAATATTTTAAATTAACGAAATCGTGAATGTTTGCATTTGATGTGGAAAGCCCGCAGCAAGGTATGAGCGAGGACTTGCAACAGATAGCCCGACCCAATGGGTACGACCCAATGATGCTATTTTAAATGATTCAGTTGGGTTTCTGGTTCAACTTCGTAAGGTGTTTTGTTATATTCAAATATACGAGCGGTTAATGTGCCTTTTAAAACTATAGAGGTGCCATTTACATTCAACCAACTGCCTTCGCGCAAGCCTATTACAGGAGGTGTATTAAAGTTATGAAACTCCTTTATTCTGGTTTCTCTGGTTTCACCCATGTGGGTACTGTCGGTATCAGGGTCTAAATAATGCGGGTTGATATTGAAAGGTACAAACGCTAGGGCATTGAAACTTGGTGGGTATACAATAGGCATATCGTTAGTGGTTTTTATGGTGAGACCGCAAATATTACTGCCCGCGCTGGTTCCTAAATAGGGCGTGCCATTTTTTATAGTAGTTTGAAGTGCTTCAATTAAATTATTTTTATATAATTGACTGGTCAAAACAAAGGTATTGCCACCACCAACAAATATAGCTTCGGCAGTTTTAATGGCTTCAATAGGGTTTTCAAATTCATGGATACCTTTTACGGCTTTATTAATTTTTACGAAGGCTTCTGCTACTTTTTTTGTATAGTCATCGTGAGAAATACCGCTTGGTCTTGCATAGGGAATAAACAAAATAGTTCTGGCGTTTTTTAAAAACAGGGTTAATTCGGGTAAAATATATTCTAAATAACCACTTCCATGAACGGTTGATGTGCTAGCTATAATTATGTTTTTCATTAAGTTGTTAAATTTGTTTTGTAAAGTTAGACCTTTGAAGGTTTTTACAAAATATTATTAGGATCTAGTTACAGAATTAGTTATTAAGAACTATTTTTAAAGAAAAAAACATGAAAAAAATTATATTTTTATTTACGTTGTTGGTTGGTTTTCAAGTAATATCGCAGGATATAAAGCGGGTTAAGGTTAATGGAAAGCTAATTGTTGAAAGTAACGATATTTCTGGAATAACTATTTTTAACAAATCGTCAAATACTGCCGCTATAACAGATGAAAATGGTGAGTTTGTTATAACAGTTGGTTTAAATGATTTTATAGAAGTTAGCGCATTGCAATTCCAAAACATCAATTTTTATGTTAGCGAGGCTATTCTCAAGTCAAAATCCATGAAAATTTTTTTAATTGAAGAAATTAACAGACTAGATGAAGTTGTTGTAAAGACAAAGGGTTTGTCAGGAGATTTAGTAACAGATATAAAATCAACCAAAACATTTAGTCCAAAATTGGATGCCTTGTATTTTGGTATTAAGCATAGTGACGCATATGATTTTAAAACCGATTATAAGTCGGCAGTAAGTAATACAGCTATGAACTCTCAGAGGCAAACAATGATTAATGGACTTAATATTGTTAATGTTGTCGATCAATTGTTGATTCCTTTATTTAGATCGGAAGTTAAAAATAAAAAGGATTTAGGAGTTCCAGAAGTTCCTGTGGAAGCAATAAAATACTATTTTGCTTCAGAGTTCTTGGTTGATAATTTTGGTATTCCAGAGCATAGGGTTGAAGAGTTTATTAGGTATGTTGAAAACGAAAATTTCGATTATTCATTACTTAATTACGGAAAGGAAATGGAGTTCTTACAATTACTTTATGATAAAAGTTTACAATTTTTGGATATTATAGAAGGCAATTAATTGTTAATGTTTAGATTAAACATTAACACTTTAACAAAAGTTTAAAATGGTTTTTCATTTTATTTAAGAGTTTGTGTACGTTATTTATCGGACCAAACTATAAATATGCCAACTATCAGATTTAGTATTCTTGTTTTTCTTTTTTTGTACCAAGTTACTTTTTCACAATCCGTAGAAATTTCAGGAAAAGTAGATAGTAAAATTGAGGTAGAAAATATACATGTCATAAATAAAACAGCACAAGTTTTTACCATAACAAATAACAAAGGCGAATTTAAAATCTCAGCCAGTTTGAATGATACCATAATATTTTCATCTATACAGCACCAACCAAAAACGGTGGTTGTAGATAAAAACATGGTGTTGTTTAAAGCCATTAAGATTGCTTTAGATGAGCAAGTTAACGAGTTGGATGAGGTTATTGTTGGCAGAGTGCTTACAGGGAATTTGCTTTCAGATATTAAAAATGTAAAAGGCGATGCCCCTATTAACTTTTATGATGTTGGCATTCCAGGATATACAGGGAAACCCGCAACACAAAGCGAACGACGGCTGAATGAAGCAACCACGGGAGCAGGCTTTATACCATTAAATCCCATTTTAAATGCCATTTCAGGAAGAACAAAAATGTTGAAAAACAGAGTTAAACTTGAAGAGAGAGAAGCATTGATGCAAAGTATAAAAGGAAGATTATCAAAAGATTTTTTTATGTCAAACCCTTTAGATGAAGCATTAAAAATGGATTTCTTCTATTTCTGTGCTGACGACGAAAACTTTATTAAATACTGTAAAAACGAAACCGATTTTAAAATATTAATATTCTTAAAGCATAAGTATAAGCAGTATATGGAGAATTTGAAACTAAATGGACAATGATTTTTTGGAATACTTTTTGAAACACCCATTGTAAAATAATTACTTTAGCAAAAAACAAACACTTCACTTAAAAGACTTATATGAAACGCCTGTTAATACTAGTAATAGTTCCTCTTTTATCCTTTGTTGCCATTCATAAGTATTATATAAGTGTTACTCAAATAGACTATTTGCAAAACAAACAATCGGTTCAAATTACAACAAGAATTTTTATTGACGATTTAGAAAAGCTATTGAGGGAACGTTATGACGAGACTATAACTTTAGCAAGTGTAAACGAGTCAAACACTACAGATTTATATATTGAACGCTACTTAAATGAAAAAATAAAAATAAAAATTAATAATAAAGAAGCAAATCTGTCTTTTATAGGAAAAGAATATGATGTAGATATTGTTAAATGTTATTTGGAAATTGAGGGTGTTAAAAAAATAGAATCTTTCGAAATTAGTAACGAAGTGCTATTCGATTTGTTTAGCGACCAACAAAACATCATTAAAACAAAAATTAATTCACAGCAAAAAAGCGTTATTCTTTTTCGTCAAAACCCTAGTGCCTTGTTAAAATTCAACTAAAAAAAAGTTAATTATTTTATTATTCTTTGTGTTTTTTTGTTTTTTGTAGTAATAAAATAATTATAATTGCAAAAAGCTGTTATTTTTTTAATGCATAAAAATTTATAATGATAAAATTCAAGTATTATTTTTTGTCAATATTTTTTATATCGACATCGTTGTTTTCCCAAAATCAAGAAAAGCAAGAGCGCAAACCAGGGCATACCAATATAAATAAATTTAGGCAGTTGTATGACGAGTTTTCAACACCAAACATGTATCGATCGGCTTCAGGTGCACCAGGTGCAGCATACTACCAACAACAAGCCGATTACAAAATGGATATTGTTTTAGATGATAAAAATACGAAACTATCTGGTTTTGAAACCATTACCTATTTTAATAATTCCCCGGACGATTTAAAGTATTTATGGGTTCAGCTAGATCAAAATAAGCGTGCTAAAGATTCTAAAAGCCCTTTAATAGAAGAGAGTAGTGTGACTCAAGTTAAAAGACCAGAAGATTTTGTTAAAGATTACTTGACAGATCCGTTCGATGGCGGTTTTAATATCGAAGAAGTAAAAGATGCTAGTGGTAATCCGCTTCAATATACTGTTAATAGTACCATGATGCGTGTCGAATTACCTAAAGTATTAAAGGCTGGAGGAAAAACGTCATTCTCTATTAAATGGTGGTATAATATAAATAACCACGTAACCGACAGAGCGCGTTCTGGTTACGAATATTTTGAAAAAGATGGTAATAGAGCGTATGTTATTGCTCAGTTTTTCCCAAGGATGGCAGTATATAATGATGTAGAGGGATGGCAAAATTCGCAGTTCTGGGGACGCGACGAGTTTGCGCTTCCATTTGGTAATTACGAAGTAAATATTACAGTACCTGCAGATCATATTTTAGATGGAACTGGGGAATTGATGAACAGAAAAGAGGTGTTTACCAAAACCATGATGGATCGCTACGAACTGGCAAAAAAGACATACGATAAGCCTGTTTTAATTGTAACACAAGCCGAAGTTGAAGCTGCTGAAAAAGGCTTTTCAGAGAAAACAAAAACGTGGAAACTAAAAGCAGAAAACGTACGCGATTTTGCTTTTGCAACATCAAGAAAGTTTATTTGGGACATGATGGCTGTTAAAATTGGCAATAAAGATGTTATGGCAGTGTCCATGTATCCTAAAGAAGGAAATCCACTTTGGGAAGACTGGTCAACTAGAGTTGTGGCAAGTACTTTAGAATCATATTCTAAGATGACATTCGATTACCCATACCATAAAGCTATTTCGGTGCATGCAAAAAACCAAGGGATGGAATACCCTATGATTTGCTGGAATTATGGTCGTCCAGATGAAGATGGCAAATACAGTGACCGTGTTAAGTATGGCATGATGGGAGTCATAGTCCATGAAATAGGGCATAACTTTTTCCCAATGATAGTAAATAGCGACGAACGTCAATGGACTTGGATGGACGAAGGTTTAAACACTTTTCTTCAATATGTAGCTGAACAGGAATTTGGAGAAAAATATCCTTCGGCATTATCGCCAGAAGACAAAACATTCCCTTCCGATCGCGGCCCTGCTCGTATGATAGTGCCTTATATGGGTGGTGACCAAGATTTTATTGCCCCAATTATGAGTAAAGGTCTTAATGTATATCAATTCGGAAATAATGCGTATGGTAAACCAGCCACCGCATTAAATATTTTAAGAGAAACCGTAATGGGGCGTGAGTTGTTTGATTATGCATTTAAAGAATATTCACATCGTTGGATGTTTAAGCACCCAACACCAGAAGACTTTTTTAGAACTATGGAAGATGCCTCTGCAATGGATTTAGATTGGTTTTGGAGAGGTTGGTTTTACTCCACCGATTGGGTGGACATCGGGGTTAAAGAAGTAAAAAAATATTATGTATCGTCAGAGCCTAATCAATATATCAAGGAGTATTTAGAAAAAAATGGTCGGACAGTAAAAGATCTTATTCCTTTGGTTTATATGGTTGAAGAGGGAAGCGATGATTATAAAGAAGAACTAAAAAATGGAACACTATTAGATAATTCGAAGCCTCTTAAAGAATATTTAATGGATAATTTTACAGAAGCTGAACGTAAAAATATCAAGACACCAAAATATTTTTACAATATCACATTTAATAAACCGGGAGGTCTTGTCATGCCAATCATTGTTAAGTTTACCTATGCAGATGGTACTTCGAAAATGGAAACATATCCTGCTGAAATATGGCGTTTAAACGATAAAGAAGTGAGTAAAGCGATTGCTTCAGAAAAAGAAATTACGGCTATTGAAATTGATCCTGATTTAGAAACTGCCGATATAGATATTTCCAATAACTCTTGGCCAAAAATAGATGTTCCAACTGAGTTTGATACCTTTAAAGAAAAAGCTAAAGAATAATATTTAAATAAAAGGCCAACTTATTAGTTGGCTTTTTTATTTTATTTAACGTCGTAATTTTTAAAAGTATTCAAACAACTTACTATATTTGCATCGTGATACTACAAGCTACATTTTTATTTATCAGTGGTGCAGAAATAGCTTTTATACTATTTATTGTTATCATGGTTTTTGGTGCTGATAAATTGCCTGAAATTGCTCGTAATTTGGGTAAAGGCATGCGTACACTTAAAGATGCCACTAACGATATTAAGCACGAGATAACCAAAAGCGCCGAAAAAAATGGCATCGATACCAGTATTGTTTCCGATGTTAAAAAGGAATTGGATAGTGTCAAAGACGATTTAGGAGATTTTACAGGTTCTGTAAAAAGAAAATTGTAAATTTCATTCTAATTTATTGGTGCGTTACCATAGCCTTCATCCCTAACGCATTATAAAGACTATTAAAGTTTTCTACTAATAGTCAACCCATCTCTTATAGGCAATAAAACCGTTTCAATTCTTGGGTCTTCTTTTAAAAGCGTATTATAATCTAAAACGGCTTTTGTAGAAGCATCTTTAGGATCTAGAGGTTCTACTACTTTTCCGTGCCACAATACATTATCCGATAAAATAATACCACCAGGGTTTAGTTTGTCTATAATTAAATGAAAGTAATTAACATAGTTAGGCTTATCGGCATCAATAAAAATCAAATCAAACGTTTTTTCAAGTTTCGGAATAACATCTAATGCATTGCCCAAATGCTGGAATATTTGGTGCCCATATTCAGACTTATCAAAATATTTCCTTTGAAAATCCACCAATTCCTCATTAATATCAATGGTATGGATTTCGCCATCTTTTTGTAAACCCTCAGCTAAACACAAGGTTGCATAACCCGTAAACGTACCTAATTCTAGTATAGCGTTTGGGTTTGTTAATTTTGAAATCATACTCAATACACGCCCTTGGTACGGACCACTAAGCATGATGGGTTGTAATATTTTTTGATAGGTTTCGCGTGTTAATTGTTGTAATAATTCTGGTTCAGCTTCAGAATGTGCTACTATATAATTGTCTAATTCTTCAGGTAAAAAGTGCATAAAAGTTGTAAAAAATAGTTTGATGGTTTGTCAGGTCGAGCGCAGTCGGGGTTTGTCAGGTCGAGCGCAGTCGAGACCTATTCGGTATTTGGATTATATTTTGAATGAGTTGCATTTCTACACTCAGCTAGAATTTGTAACATACTATATTCTTCATAAGCTAATGCCATTTTCTTTTTTGAGCTCCAATTTTTTATCTTCTTTTCAAAATATATAGCTTGATTTACATCATTGAATTCTTGATAAAACACTAACTCTAAAGGTCTTCGTTTATAAGTAAAACAAGTTTTATTCAATCCTTTTTGGTGTTCTTCAAATCGTCTTGAAATATTATTGGTCATCCCAGTATAAGTTAGACCATCAGAACATTTTAATATATAAACAAAATACGATTTCATAATAAACCTCTCGACTGCGCTCGAGGGGACATTTAACTAATAATCCTATTAATTAATTTTTGTTTAGCTGTTTCATCATCGCCACACAGCCATTGTATCACATTGTCTTGCCAAATGGTGTCGCGTTCTGCTTCTGTTATGATGTTTTGTTCTATGGCCAAATCTAATATTTTTCCTGGATATGACGATTGTTTGGCGCTTTCCATTTCCCCTAAAGGATACGGGTCGTCTAAACCCATTAAAACTTGTTTAGATCCTTGGTTTTTAATTAGTAATTGTAAGCCACCAGTATCATGCACCAAGGTGTCAAAGAAAATATTTTTATGCCCAACGGCTTTTCTTGGGTGGTGTTTGCCTTCAAATAAATCGGGTCTGCCATCAAACCCTTGAATGCGTCTCCCCAAATTTATTTGAGCCAATTGACCGCCATGCGCAAAACAAGTCCGCATGTTAGGGTATTTTTCTTGATAACCATTCAAAGTTAAAAAATGGTACGCATCAGCACATTGTGCCAACATCCAAATAAGGTGAAAACGCCACGACGTATTTTCTAACTTAATGAATTTTTCACCATCATACGGATGAATTTCAACTGCTAAATTGTATTTGTTGGCCAATTCAAAAATAGGCTCGTTTTCTTCGTCAAAAATACAACGCCAGGTTCCAATGGTATCCATATAATGCGTTGGCAGGCAAAGTAGTTGCATGCCATGGGTTTCAACACAGCGTTCAATCTCCCAACAGGCACTGCGCACAAAACCAGGATGCACAACAAATCCACAAGTAAATTTACTAGGGTTTTCATGTTGGATACGTGCATTAAAATCGTTTTGAAAGCGTAATGCTTGTTTCATTTCCTCTACACGCAATCCATTACCATAAAGCTGAGATAGGTTTAAAACCACAGCATGGTCTATATTGTAGCGCGCCATCCATTCTAATTTTTCATTTAAAAAAAAACTAGAATCCGTTACAGGTCGGCTCCAATCTTTTTGAAGCATAAATTTTCTGTCTTTGTCAACCCAAAAAATGCCTTTTTCACGCATGAAATCTGGAATTTCCTCTGGATATGGCAGTAGGTGCGAATGACCGTTAATTCTTAATTTGCGTTTTTCCATTTTATTGTCATTGAGCGACTTTTACGTTGCGGCAATCTTTTACTGTTTTTTTAAGATTACTTCGTCATACTTCCTAGTAACGACGAATATATTTAATATTTTCACTAATCACTAATCACTAATCACTAATCACTAATCACTAATCACTAATCACTAATCACTAATCACTAATCACTAATCACTAATCACTAATCACTAATCACTAATCACTAATCACTAATCACTAATCACTAATCACTTTTTTAGGTGGCTCCATGACGTAAGTACATTTGGTACAGGTACGTTTTTCTTCATCGCTATAAAACTTATCAAAAATTTTAGGCATATCGGTTTCAATATTATCCAATTTGAATTTCTTTCTATACAGTAAATTGTTGCACTTTTCGCAGTACCATTCTAAGGCGTCTTTCATTTTTTTAGAACGTGGATACTCAATTACCAAACCAACCGTATTGGCAGCACGTTGTGGCGAATGTGGCACTTTTGCAGGTAACAAGTAAATGTCGCCTTCGTTTATATGGATGTCTTTTGGTTTATTTCCATCCATAATTTTTAATACCATATTACCTTCAACTTGATAGAAAAATTCAGGGGTTTTGTTGTAATGGTAATCCTTTCGGTTATTGGGACCACCAACTACCATGACAATAAATTCACCATTTTCCCAAACCACTTTATTGCCAACAGGTGGTTTTAATAAATGGCGGTTTTCTTCAATCCAAGCTTTAAAATTTAAAGGAGAAACTAGTTTGCTCATATTTATATATTTTGGGCGTGTCTATCCCGATAACTATCGGGAGGGTCGGACTTTATGTGCTACACGATGGCTTGCTTCAAATGTGAAGCATTCGCGATTTCATTAATTTAGAAAAAATAAACCAATGAGTCATCCTTCCACGCAGAATTATTAGTTATAAAGTTACAAACTTTTTGTTCTTCCACCATCAACAGGTATGTTAATTCCGTTAATATAACTAGCTGCTTCACTTGCTAAAAATGTAATAACGTTGGCGGTTTCTTCGGGTTGGGCAAACCGTTTTGCAGGGCTGTAGCTTTTCATTATTTCGGTCATGTCTTCAACCGTAGCGCCTTCATGATTTGCTTTGATTTTAATGATTTCGGCTAAGCGTTCCGTATCGGTAAAACCAGGTAGCACATTATTTACGGTAATGCCAAAAGCACCTACTTCTATCGATAAGGTTTTGCTCCAATTTCCAACAGCACCTCTAATGGTATTGCTTACTCCAAGTCCTGGAATAGGCTCTTTAACAGATGTGGAAATAACGTTAATAATTCTACCAAAGCCTTCTTCTTTCATAAACGGAATGGTGGCCTGCGCCAAAACGTGGTTACATTTTAAATGCATAATAAATGCATTGTCAAATTCATCTAAACTAGCGTTTAAAATATCGCCACTTCTTGGACCACCAGTGTTGTTTATAAGAATATGGAACCCGTGGTTTTCATCGATAAACTTTATTGTTTTCTCTTGAACATCTCGTGGGTTGGTAAAATCGGCTACAATAAAACTGTGGTTTTCGCTATTTGGTAATTCGGCTAAAGTTTGTTTTAGTTTATCTCTATTTCTAGCAACTAAAGTAACGTTTACACCTTCGTTAGCCAATGCTATGGCGGTTGCTTTTCCAATGCCTTGTGTGCTTCCACAAACTAAGGCGTTTTTGTTTTTTAGGTTTAGGTTCATAGTTTTATATTTTATTCCTGTTGAAGCGGGAATTTCATATTTAAATTTTGATTGTCAATATTTTATGCAAATGTTCTTAGCTTCAGTAAAAAAGCGTAATGCTTCAAAACCGCCTTCGCGACCCACTCCAGATGCTTTCATACCGCCAAAAGGCGTGCGTAAATCGCGAAGCATCCAAGTATTTACCCAAATAATACCAGTTTGCAGTTGGCTCGTTAATCTCATGGTGCGTTTTAAATTAGTGGTCCAAATGGTTGCCGACAGACCGTATTTTACCGCGTTTGCCATTTGTAAAACTTCGGTTTCTGTATTAAAAGGCATAATGGTTACCACAGGTCCAAAGACTTCTTCTTGGTTTATTTTGCAATCGTTAGTATTTATTTCTATAACGGTTGGTGCTAAATAATAACCATTTTCATAATCTTTAATGACTATTTTGTTGCCGCCACATAAAACAATGCCGTTTTCTTTTTTAGCTATTTCAATATAGTTTAAAACTTTTTCTAAATGTTGTTTTGAAACCAAAGCGCCAACATCCGTAGTTTCGTTTGATGGATGCCCAACTTTAAGTTGCTTTACTTTTTCTATAAAATCTATTTTAAATTTTTTATAAATGGAAGCTTCTACAAAAATGCGGCTTCCACACAAACAAATTTGTCCTTGATTTGAAAACGATGCGAGTACTGTTGTTTTTAACATCTCATCATAGTCGCAATCTGCAAAAATAATGTTTGGGTTTTTCCCACCGAGTTCCAATGATAATTTTTTGAATAAGGGTGCCGCTATTTTGGCTATATGAGCACCTGTTTTTGTGCCACCGGTAAAAGAAATGGCTTTAATATTAGGCTGCTCCACAATGGCTTGCCCAGTAGTAGAACCTAAACCGTGTACAATGTTTAAAACACCTTTGGGTAAACCAGCTTCGTTGCAAATACTTCCTAAAAGAAAGGCTGTCATAGGAGTGATTTCACTGGGTTTGGCAACGACACAATTTCCAGCAGCAATAGCTGGAGCAATTTTCCAGGTAAATAAGTAGAGAGGAAGGTTCCAAGGTGAAATACACCCTACAACCCCCATAGGTTGACGTAAGGTATAATTAATGGCATCGTGTCCAATACTTTCGTGACTTTCACTTGCAAATTGTGTAATGGCGTTTCCGAAAAAGCGAAAATTATTAGCTGCTCTTGGAATGTCAACTGATTTTGCTAAACTAATGGGTTTGCCATTGTCCTTACTTTCAGCTTCTGCAAAGCGTTGTAAATTGGATTCTAGTAATTCTGAAATTTTAATTAAGATTCTGCTACGCTCATCTAAAGTGGTTTGTGACCAACTTGGAAAAGCAGATTTTGCTGCGATATAAGCATTTTCTACATCAACGCTTGATGAATTAGGTATCTGTCCATAGACTTGTCCATTAGAAGGATTGTAATTGTCTAGCCAATTATTGTCAATTGGATCGTGAAATTTGCCGTTTATGTAGTTTTGGATTTTCATTTTTCCTTTTTTGAGCGTCTTTTCTTGTGATTCTTTAATACTATTTTTAATGAATGATTCTAAGAATTAAAAGGATTATCATCAAGTTTATGAAACTCTTTCATTTATTACAATTTTTTATAAGCTGTTACCTTAATCTCAACAACCAAATCGGGATGCGGTAATTGGTGTACTGCTACTGTTGTCCTGGTCGGTCCTGTTTCTTTGCTAAAAAAATCGGCATAGACTTTATTATACCCAGCAAAATCATTCATGTTTACTAAAAAAGTGGTCACGTCTACTATATCGTTTAAAGTCGCACCTTCGTTAGCTAGAATTCTTTGGATGTTTAGCAGTACTTCGCGGGTTTGGGTTTCTATGTTTAGGTGTTTTGTTCCCATGTTGTCTATAACATCAACACCTGCAATAGAATTGTCTGGTTGGCGAGAACTGGTGCCAGAAACAAAAATAAAATCTCCTGCTCGTTTTGTGTGTGGGTACGCCCCCCGTGGTGTTACATTTTTACTCATGTTTTTTTTTTACGTTAAGGGTTACTCATTCTAAAAAAAATGACTGATTTTCGCTTCAATTAAAAAAGTTTAAACGAGTTCTATATTAATCCCGTAATTCTATCATCTTCAAGAATGGCTTCGGTTGCTTTTTTTACTTTTTCCAAAATAATTTTTAAGTCGCCATTTACATCTAATTCATTATCGGTTAGCATATTTAAAATGGCTTTGTCTTGTGCACGACCACGCAACATGGCTTCTTTGTAACCTATGTGTTCATTAAAAGTTACCAGAGAATATTTTGAAGCGTATTCATTCGGAAAATGCTTCTCCAAAGCCATTTCCAAGTTACGTTTTTTTCTAAAAATAGCATGGTTTACATGTGTTTTCATTTCGTGAAAATTATCGATGGCTAAATCTGCAATGGCATCGGTATCTTTTTTTCGAGAGGCTTCGTAGGTTTTAAAAACGGTTTCCCAATTGCCTTTATGGGTATCTAAAACTTTGTCGAATTCAACGACATCTTCAAAAGAGGCGTTCATACCTTGTCCATAAAACGGTACAATGGCATGGGCAGCATCACCCATTAGAAGGGTGTTGCCTTTGTAATGCCAAGGGGAACATTTTACTGTGCCGAGGGGTGAGGTAGGGTTTTTTAAAAAGTCTTCGACCAAGTTTGGCATCAATTCCAAAGCATCCTTAAAGTATTTGCTAAAGAATTCTAAAATACGTTTCTTGGTGGTAAGATTGTTAAAGTTGTATGCGCCTTCATCGTAGCTCAAAAAAAGTGTTACTGTAAAGCTGCCATCTAAATTAGGGAGTGCAATAAGCATAAAAGCGTCTCTTCCCCAAATGTGCAATGCATTTTTGTGGGTTTTGTAACGGCCGTTTTCGGCAGGTAAAATGCTTAATTCTTTGTAGCCGTGCGTTAAATAATCTTGCGAAAAACTGAAAAGGAATTTTTTTCCTAAATAGTAACTTTGCCGCATTATGGAACCGGCACCATCTGTGGCTATAATAATATCGGCATCTTCTATAAATTCATTTTTGGTTTCGTAGTCATGAAATAATGCCGTGGTTTTTTCGAAGTCTACCGACTTGCATTTTTTGTTGAAGTAGATGCTGACGTTTTCGTGCTTTTCGGCTTCGTCTAATAACAAGGCGTTAAGTTGGCCTCGTGAAATGGAGTTGATGTATTCGTGTTCGCGACCACTATAAGGTGCAAAAACGGTATTGCCTTCTATGTCGTGAAGCATTCTACCATTCATAGGAATGCAAAGCGCTTTTACTTTATCTTCGATACCAACCAATTTCATGGCTTTATTACCTCTGTTTGAAAATGCCAGATTTATAGAGCGCCCAGAATCCACATTTACTTTGCGTAAATCGGGACGTTTTTCATAAACCGACACATTATATCCACGTTGTCCTAAGCGTAAGGCTAAAAGTGAACCACAAAGTCCTGCGCCAATTATGAGTACGTTTTGTTGAACTTCCCCTAAACCTTTTCTAAAGGAGGGAACTTTTTTGTTCTGTTTATTCATAGAGTTTTGTTTGGTTGAGTGTAGGATTTTATTGGTTATTTAATATTATCTTTAAACGTTCCACTAAATGATACACGTCTTGAAACGAATTGTACAATGGAACAGGTGCACAACGAATCACATTGGGTTCGCGCCAATCGGAAATAGCGCCTACTTCGGTTAATTTGTTATGCAATGATTTATTGGCATTTTTTACGGCTATTGAAAGTTGACAACCACGTTCTTCAGGGTTGTTTGGTGTAATAATTCGAATGGTATCCTCTCCCAACTGCTTTAACAAAAACTCAAAATAGCCCGTAAGTTTTTTAGATTTTTGAGTCAGTTTTTCAATACCAACTTGATTAAAAATTTCTAAAGACGCTTTTATAGCTGCCATTGATAAAATTGGTGGGTTACTGAGTTGCCATCCTTCGGCACCGGGTAATTGGTCGAACGCATCGCGCATTTTAAAACGGGTTTCTTTATTGTGGCTCCACCAACCTGTAAACCGGTTGAGGTTTTTGTTATGTGCATGCCGTTCGTGCACAAAACAACCTGCAATGCTTCCTGGGCCAGCGTTTAAATATTTATAGGTACACCAAGCTGCAAAATCGGCACCCGATTCGTGTAAATTGAGTGCTACATTGCCCGCGCCATGGGCACAATCAAACCCAACCATGCATCCGTGTTTGTGACCAAGTTGTGTTATGTATTTCAAATCAAAATACTGCCCTGTATAATAATTTACAGCGCCAATTAAAATGAGTGCAATCTCGTTGCCTTGAGTTTCTAAAATCGCTTCTAAATCGTCATAATTGGCTAATTCGCTATCTTGGCACGCTTTCCAAAGAACCAATCCTTCTTTGTCATTAAAACCATGATGCCGCAATTGCGATTCTACCGCATATTTATCTGAAGGGAAAGCATCGGCTTCAATTAAAATTTTATAACGTGTTTTAGTGGGTTGGTAAAAAGACACCATCATAAAATGAAGGTTTGCCGTTAAAGTATTCATAACTACCACTTCAATGGGTTTTGCGCCAACTATTTTTGCCATGTGTTCACCTAAAGATTCGTGATAGTGTAACCATGGGTTTTTAGCTTTAAAATGGCCTTCCACTCCCAAATTTGCCCAATCTTCAAGTTCTCGGTTTATATAAGCTTTCGTTTGTTTGGGTTGTAGTCCAAGCGAATTTCCGGTCATGTAAATACAATCACTTCCATCTTTGTCTTTTGGTATGTGAAATTGATTTCTATACGAAGATAACACGTCTTTTTGATCTTGTTCTAAAGCAAAATCGAGTCCTAATTTATAGTTTGACAAGGTGTGTTGGTTTTTGGTTTCTAACAAAAATAAGAATTCTAAAGTTAGGAATGAAGTTAAGAATATGACTTAATTTACCGAAGCATTTTTTGTATATTTAATAAAAATATTTAGATATGAGCAAGATAAAAGAATATACAAACGGCGAAGTAACCATCGTTTGGGATGCTGAAAAATGCATCCATTCGGCTATTTGTGCCAAAGGATTGCCGGAGGTCTTTCAACCCAGAGAGCGTCCTTGGATAAAAATTGATGCAGCTAAAACAGAGGCTTTAATAAAACAAGTAAAAGCATGTCCTTCAGGAGCTTTGGGTTTTTATATGAACAATGAAACAGATAAAAGTGCTGAGGTTTTGGAAACTAAGGTTGAAGTGTTGGAAAATGGTCCACTTTTAGTTTACGGAACGCTTCATGTAACCCATAAAGATGGTAGAAAAGAAATTAAAAATAAAACAACGGCATTTTGCAGATGTGGTGCTTCAAATAATAAACCTTTTTGTGATGGAGCACATACCACAGGAAATTTTATTGGATAAAAAAAAGAGTTTCAAGTTAGTAACTGAAACTCTTTGAATATATAGAGACGCATAACGCGGAATATTCTTATTATATATACGCCTCAAAAATTAATTTGGATTTTTTTAAGCATTAAAAATTAATTCATTTTAACTTCAACAGCCGTAAAGTACAGTTTCCAGTTTTCTTCTGGTTTTTTATGTTCTAAAGCTATTTTTACACCATTAAAATCTTGATAATTTTCCCAAGAAGTCATCATGGTTGGTTCTTTAGCATTGCCTCTTCTAAAAATCCATTCTTTAACTATAAAATCATCACCAAAATAAAAATCATAAGCATCCCCAGGGGTGTAGCCACCTTCGTTAGGATATGTTAATGTTATTTTATTCAGTTGGGTTTTACTTATTGGAGCTTCTTCAGTAATAGGTTCAGAAATGGTAGCGCCAGAATCCCAAACTAATTGAAAAGGAGCTAATAGCCAGAATTTATCATTGATGAAGCTTTTATCTGCTTTTAAAGATATACTGTCAACAGATTTTCTGTTATAAGAAATCGTGTCTTTCCCGGAAATTAAGGTCACATCACCAGTTTTGGGCTTCCAAGACCATGAGCGTTCAAAATGGGTGGTGTCTTTATCAACATTAAATGTAAAGTTTATTTGGGCTACGTTCTTCCAGTTTTCAAACCCATTGGCTTTGGCAATTTTTTCAGATATTGAAACTTCTTTTTCAGCGACTTTAGTTTCTTGCTTATGTTTGCAAGAAACACTTGTAATCAAAATAATAAGTAAGATTATTGATTTCTTCATGACTAAGATTTTTAGTAAAGATAAAAAACAAGTAAGTTAACAGGAATAACTTAATGTGTATCTTTTATTAGTTGAGGAAATTTAGCTTTGAATTTGTTTAATCGTGGAACAGAAACATTTTGAATATAGCTATTATTTGGATGAAGACGCTCGTAGTTTTGATGGTACGCTTCGGCTACCCAAAATTTTTGAAACGGATATACTTCGGCAGCAATGGTGGTATCTAATTTTTTAGCAAGTGCGTCTTTCTTTTTAAGAATGATTTGTTTTTGCTCCTCATTTTGATAAAAAATGATAGAACGGTATTGTGAACCACGGTCGTTACCTTGTCCGTTTACTTGTGTTGGGTCTTGTGAGCCAAAATAAATATCAACTAAGGTTTCAAAACTTACAATTTTTGGGTCATAGATAACTTCAACGGCTTCAGCATGTCCTGTTTTACCCGTATTGCTAGTCTCATAAGTCGGGTTTTTAGTGTGGCCACCAGAATAACCACTGATTACTTCGTTTACACCTTTTACGCTTTCATAAATCGCTTCAACACACCAAAAACAACCACTAGCAAAATAAGCTTTGGCTTTTTCGTTCTTTATAGGTACTTCTATTGGGGTTGCATTAACAATAGCTTTTTGGTTTTTGTTTGCTTGTGCGTTGTTTTGGCAGCTAAACAATATTACAGTACATACCGCTAGAATTATATTTTTCATCTATTTATTGTTTTAATTTGATCAGATAGAACACCCTGAATAATCACCTTCGTGTGTGTGAATGCCATTTTTATGGGTGTTTCATATATATGGTATCGCCTTTATTTGTTGGTGTTTGCAACAAACAACTCGTTAATGGCGATTTCATATTTTATCCTGTTAGACGAATAAATTTCCAAGACCTTAAAAAAAATACCCAAAAACCATAAAATAAAAAAGCCTCCACGTTTGGTGAAGGCTTTAAACTATATTGTTGCAATTACTTAGCTTAATTTAGCAAATAATTTTTCCATTTTTTCTTTTTGTTCCTCAGCTAATTGCGCATCTACTAAAATACGACCACTATGCTCATCGGTAATAACTTTTTTACGAGCTGCAATTTCAACTTGGATTTGCGGTGGAATAGTAAAGAAAGATCCTCCAGAAGCACCTCTTTCAATAGGTACAACTGCTAAGCCATTTTTTACATTTTTACGAATTCTGTTGTAAGCAGCAACCAAACGCTCTTCAATTTGCTCTTGGTATTCTTTAGATTTTCCAATTAAAGCCTGTTCTTCTTTTTCAGTTTCTGCTAAAATAGCGTCTAATTCACCTTTTTTGTGCTTTAAGTGATTTTCACGCTCTTTTAAACGATCTTTAGTTTCAGAAATAACAACTTTTTTCTGCTCTATTTGGGCTTTAAATTCTTTAATGTGTTTTTCGGCTAATTCAATTTCCAATTCTTGAAATTCAACTTCCTTTGTTAAAGAATTAAATTCTCTGTTATTTCTAACATTTTTTTGTTGCTCGCTATATTTTTTAATCAAAGATTTAGACTCTTCAATTTGATTCTTTTTAGAAACGATATCATTATCTACTACTTCTAAACTTGAAACTAATTTTTCTAATCTAGTGGTTAGTCCAGCAACTTCATCTTCTAAATCGCGTACTTCTAATGGAAGTTCTCCACGAACATTTCTTATTTCGTCTATACGAGAATCGATAAGTTGTAAATCGTATAACGCTCTTAAACGCTCTTCAACAGTTAATTCTTTAGTTTTGGCCATACTTTAAAAATACTTAACAGGATTTGTATTTGTCTTTGATAAAATGATTGCAAAATTAGTAATTTTTTTTGTAAGATATGCTACTAAAAGATTTTTTGTGAATTGCTCACTTTCATAATGTCCAACATCGGCTAAAAGAATGCTGTTTTCGGCAGTAAAAAAGTCGTGATATTTTAGGTCGGCAGTTATAAAAGCGTCAGCACCAGCGGCTTTAGCGGCTTCTATGGCAAAACTGCCAGAGCCACCCAATACAGCAATTTTTTTTATTTTTTTATTTAAAAATGATGAATGCCTAATGCATTTGGTGTTCATTTTATCTTTTAAAAAGGATAAAAACTCTAATTCTTCCATAGAATCATCTAATTCACCAATCATTCCCATGCCAATTTGCTGATTTTTATTCTCTAAAGTGGTTACCTCGTAGGCTACTTCTTCATAGGAATGGGCCTTAAATAAAGTTTGAATTATTTGAGATTCTAAATGCTTAGGAAATGTGATGGAAATTTTTGTTTCAGCTTCTGTATGTAAACTGCCTTTGTTGCCTTTTGTGGGGTTGGTGTTTTCATTGCCTTTAAAAGTGCCGTAGCCTTCTACGTTAAAACTACAGTTAGAATAATTGCCAATTGCACCTGCGCCAGTACTAAATAAAGCCGTTCTAAGTTGTTCTGCTTCATTCTTTGGGACGTAAGTGGTTAATCTTTTGATGGTTTCGTTTTGCGGAATAAGGATGTGTTTGTTTGTTAGTCCTAATATGTTGCAAATCATGTCGTTCACACCTTGTATGGTATTGTCTAAAGCGGTATGTATGCTGTAAATGGCAATGTCGTGCTTTATGGCTTTCATAACCACACGTTCTACATAGCTTTTGCCCGTTAATTTTTTTAGGCCTTTAAAAATAATGGGGTGGAAGCTTACAATAAGGTTGCACTTTTCGTTGATGGCTTCATCTACAACAGCTTCAAGTGTATCTAAAGTAACCAGAACACCTGTTACTTTTGCGTTTTTGTTGCCAACTAAAAGCCCTACGTTGTCAAAATCTTCGGCGTAAGCTAAAGGTGCTAATTCTTCTAAATGATTAATGACGTCTTGAACAATCATGAATAAATTTGTTTGTATCAAAGATAAAATATTATTTTCGCTAAGATGAAACATCTCTAACTATAAATTTGGTAGCGTATAAGATTTATTATATTAGATGTTGTATTTGGCCTTTGAAAAGGAATAAATATATAAACAGATGAAACACCTATGAGAACTACATTCACATACGGAGATAATTATAAAGCGTATTCCATCTGACAATTAAAAACAAATGGATAAAAACTGATGAAATTAATTAGAAATATATCGTTTCCTTTTGTGCCTGTATATTATGCGATAACCAGTTTAAGAAATAGGTTGTATGATTTGGGCATAAAAAAATCGATTTCATATAGTTTTCCTGTGATATGTGTTGGGAATTTAAGCGTTGGTGGAACGGGAAAAACACCCATGATTGAATATTTAATTGATTTGTTGAAGGATGATTGTAAAGTTGCTACGTTAAGCAGAGGTTATAAACGAAGGACAAAAGGGTTTCAATTAGCAAATGAATTTTCTACTGCAGAATCTATTGGAGACGAGCCATTTCAATTTTATAATAAGTTCAAAAATGATATTCTTGTGGCTGTTGATGCCGATAGAGCTCATGGTATTAAACAATTAAAACAACTTGATAATGCACCAAAGGTTATTTTATTAGATGATGCCTTTCAACATAGAAAAGTAAAAGCGGGGTTGAATATTTTGCTTACTACTTATAGCAATCCGTATTTTTCTGATTATGTTTTGCCAACAGGTAATTTACGGGAGCCTCGAAGTGGTGCAAAGCGAGCAGACATTATTGTGGTTACCAAATGCCCTGATAATTTTAGCAGCGAAGCACAAAGTGATTTTTTAAAGAAGATAGCTCCAGAAGTGTATCAGCAAGTTTTTTTTAGTTCAATAAACTATTCAAACGATATTATTTCATCAGCAAGCAAAAAAAGTTTGGATGTTGTAACTAATTTTACTTTGGTAACTGGTATAGCGAATGCAAATCCGCTGGTCGAATTTTTAAATAAAAAAGGGTTGCAATTCGAGCATTTAAACTTTAAAGACCACTATGAGTTTACGCAACAGGATATTTTAGCTTTAGAGAAAAAAGAGCTTATTTTAACTACCGAAAAGGACTTTATGCGATTAAAACAACATGAAACTTTAAAAGACAAATTGTTTTATTTGCCCATTACTGTTACAATAAGCAACGCGCCTATTTTAAATAAGCTTATAAAAGATTTTGCTACTTGTTAAGTTGTTGTAGAACTGTTGCTTTTTGAAGCCAATGCATTGTAAAGTTTTTTCTCAAACTCTTCTTGTTTAAATGGTTTTGGAATAATATCTGTAAAACCAGCTTCTTCAAATTCGTGCATTTTATCTTCAATGGTAACAGCGGTTAAGGCAAAAATGATTTGTTCTTTGTCGAACGATCGCACAATTTTTGTAGCTTCAATACCGCTAATACCAGGCATGTGTATATCCATTAACACAATATCGTATTTATTGGTTTTAATCATATCAACGGCATCTTCACCATTATCTACAATATCGCATTTAAGAGACATCTTGGTTAAAATCTTTTTGGTAATCATTTGGTTGATTTTGTTATCTTCAACCACCAGGATCTTAACATTTGTTAAATCTAAATCACTGGTATTACCACTAAAATATTTTGCTTTGGTTTCTTTGGCTTCTTCAATAGAGGTGTATTCTAAAGGGATTTCAAAATAGAATGTTGTGCCTTTTTCAAGCTCACTTTTTACATATATTTTTCCTTTCAAAATATCTATTAAGCCTTTTACTATGGAAAGTCCTAAGCCTGTACCTCCATATTTTCTGTTGATTTGAATAGAGCCTTGAGAAAAACTTTCAAACATATTGTCTTGTTTTTCTTGGCTTATACCAATACCATTATCTTCAACTTCAAAACGTAAGGTGTAAGTTTTGCCTTTCTCGCCAATTTTGTAAATTCTAATCCAGATATCACCGTCTTTGGTAAACTTGATGGAGTTTCCTATTAAATTGATAAGTATTTGAGATATTTTTAGTTGGTCGGCTATAAAGTTTTCCGGTAAATTTTTGTCATATTCAAAATGAATATTAACGTTATTATCTTGTGCCGAATTATTTAAGGCTAAAATGATATTGTTTATTTTCTTTTTTAGATTGAACGGTTCCGGCTCAACGTCTACCTTATTGGCTTCAATTTTATTAATCTGAAGAATATCGTTAATAAAGGTCAGTAAGTAATCACCCGAAAATTTTAGCGATTTTAAATGCTGAACTTGTTCTGGTTTGGGGTTTTCTTCTAGTAACATATTGCTTAATCCAGTTACGGCATATAGCGGTGTTCTTAACTCATGCGTTACAGTAGATAGAAAGTTTGCTTTGGTTTTTGATGCTAATTCTGCTTTTTCTTTGGCAATAATAAGCTCTCCATTTTTTTTATGAAGCATATTATTTGTTTTTAGCCTGATGTTGTTGTTCTTGTAAAGCGACAGCGTTAATAAAGATAAGATGGTAATTAAGGCAACACTTAAAATTGAAATGAGGGTGCTTAAACTATTATCGTCTTCCGCTTTCTCTAATTTTTGAAACATTTCGTTGTTTTTCTCTAGAGCATCATTTAAAAGATATTGTGTTTCTTGATCTTTTGAAGAATTTGTGCGTTTTAAATTAGTTAAGGAATCTGAAAGATTAACATAGGCACTTAAATAATCTCTTGACGATTTATAATCCTGTATGTCATTATAAATCTCGCTTAAAGCCAAATAGCCATTATTAAGAATGCTTGTAAAATTATTATTGGCTGCAAGTTTAACACCTTCAAGAGCATAGGTTAATGCCTTTTCGTTGTTGTTTAACTTGTTATGAACTAAACTATGGGAAATTAAAGCTTCACTTTGTGTTTTTAATAAATCGTCTTTTTTGGCTAATGCTAAAGATTGTTCTATAATATCTCTGGCTTTTTTATAGTTTTTTAACTTGAAATATGCTTTACCTTCACATAAAAGAACATCTGCTAGTTCTGCGTTTAATGCTTCTTCTTCAAACTTTGACTTTGCAGATCGGTAGTAATCTAAAGCTTGGTTGTAATCTTTTTTTGCAACATAAACATCGCCAAATATTTTATAAGAATTCCCTAGGTTTGTGTTGTCGTTTATAAGACGTTGAACTTCGATGGCTTTTGTAAGCGATTTTATAGCCTTATCACTTTCATCTATACTCAGTTGAAGCCTGCCTTTAATGGCGTAAATAATACCAATACTTTTTTTGTTGTCAGACTGTTTGGCTAAGATTAAAGCCTCATCAAGATTTTGTTGTGCTTTAAAGTAGTTGAAATCATCCAACTCGGTTTTAGATTGCGAAATGTGGTAGTTAATGCTGTTTTGGAGCAACTCGGGATCATCACTTATATTTTTTTGCGATGAAACCGTCATGCTTAAAAGCATTAATGCAATATAAATGTAGTTTTTAATATGGAACATTTAATTTAATATTACAGACAAATATAATTATTTTATCGATAAAGCATTCTTTTTCTTCGATAAATTACACATTAAGTCAATTATTCTTTTAGAATAGCCAGTTTCGTTATCGTACCAACCTATTATTTTTACCATATTTCCTATAACCGACGTCATATCGGAGTCGAAAATACAGGAATGTGTATTACCAACAATGTCAATAGAAACGATAGGATCTTCTGTGTATTCTATAATACCCTTATATTGATTTTCAGCTGCTTCTTTAAATGCCTTATTAATGGTTTCTATAGATACGTTCTTTTTTACATTAAAAGTGATATCGGTTAAAGAACCGTTTATAACAGGCACTCTAATGCCACAACCTCCAATAACATCAGATAGTTCAGGGAATATTTTTGTTAAGGCTTTTGCTGCTCCGGTAGTAGTAGGTACTATGGATTGACTTGCGGCACGAGACCTACGTAAATCTCTATGAGGCTGGTCGTGTAAACTTTGGTCTGTGGTATAGGAATGAACTGTGGTAATGTATGCTTGGTTGATGCCACAAAGCTTATTTATAACATCAATCATTGGCGCTGCATTGTTAGTGGTACACGAAGCGTTGGAAATAATGGTTTCTGTACCATCAATACTTTCATCGTTTACGCCCATTACAATAGTTTTAATAGCGTCTTCAATTGGCGGCACACTTAAAATAACACTTTCAGCACCGTTATTTATGTGGTTTTGTAAATCGGACTTTGTTTTGAACTTTCCGGTGGCTTCAATAACAAAATCGACATTAAAAGGTTTCCAATTAATGTCTTTGGGATGATTGTGATTTAACAGTACCACTTTTTTATTATTAACAATAATATGGGTTTGGTCATGAGAAACAACACCGTTAAAACCTCCATGAACACTATCGTACTTAAGTAAATGGCTTAATGTTCTAGCATCGGCTAAATCATTTATGGCGACAACTTGAATGTCTTTATACTCTTGAAGTAGTCTAAAAACACGCCTACCTATTCTACCAAATCCATTGATAGCTATATTAATCATAACTAATTAATGTGTTTTTGAGCTTTATAAGAAGAACGCACTAGCGCACTACTTTCTACATGGCGAAAGCCTAATTCTAAACCAATTTCTTCGTATTCTTTAAATTGATCTGGATTGATAAATTGTTTTACAGGCAAATGTTTTTTACTTGGTTGCAGGTATTGTCCAATAGTAACCACATCTACATCATTCGCTTTTAAATCGTGAAGCGTTTGGATAACTTCTTCGCGGGTTTCACCCAAACCAAGCATAATGCCCGATTTTGTGCGTCGTTGCCCTTGTTGCTTTAGATATTTTAAAACCCCCATACTTCTATCATATTGCGCTTGAATACGTACTTCACGGGTTAGGCGCCTAACGGTTTCTATATTGTGGGATACCACTTCTGGAGCGACATCAATAATTCTATCAATATGTTGTTCAATGCCTTGAAAATCAGGGATAAGTGTTTCTAAAGTGGTTTCGGGATTCATTCTTCTTACGGCTTTCACAGTTTCAGACCACATAATACTTCCCATGTCTTTTAAATCGTCTCTATCAACACTAGTTAAAACGGCGTGTTTGATATTCATGATTTTTATAGAACGCGCTACTTTTTCGGGTTCATCCCAATCTACAGTTTCTGGTCTGCCAGTTTTTACACCACAAAAGCCACAAGAACGGGTACAAACGTTTCCTAAAATCATAAAGGTTGCGGTACCTTCGCCCCAACATTCACCCATATTTGGGCAACTACCGGAGGTGCAAATGGTGTTTAGTTTGTATTTATCTACTAATCCCCTTAGTTCGGTGTATTTTTTTCCTGTTGGAAGCTTTACACGTAACCATTTGGGTTTAGCTTGACGTTCTTCCGGTAAAATATTTGAAACGGTTTCTGAATCCATGTCTTTAAAAATAAAGCACAAAGATACAAAGTATTCTTTTAAAAGTATCTTATAAAGATATGAGATACCATACACTAAATCCTATTAAAAAAGCAATACCCAATAAACTTAATAGGTGTAGTTTTTTTGATGGATGCCATTCTTTTGGTGTGTGTTTGCTGGAAATCAAGATATAATTTATGATGGCATAAAAGGGCGCGGTAATGAACGATAAAATGGTTGCTATCTTAATTAATAAACCCATTTCGGAAGCGAAAAACAGAAAAACGAATACCGTTCCTATGGATAATAAAGCAATCCAAAATGTGTAATTAAACTTTGAGGATTTTTCAAATAGCAAGGTGGTTGTTTTTGCCATGGCTCTTGGCGACGCATCCAAAGTTGTTAAAGTAGTGCTAAACATGGTTGTAAAAGCAGCTATACCAATGATTACATATGCCCAATTACCAAGACTTCGTGTATACATGTTTATTAGCTGACCAGAAAATATACTTGCTGAATTGCTAAAGGTTTCTCCGCTGTGGTACATGACTAAGGTTCCTAAAAGTAGAAATCCAATGCCTATAAGTATGGTGCCTAAATAACCAATATTAAAATCAAATAAAGCCGATTTAGGTGAATATTGTTTGGTTTCCTCATTTTTTTCAATAGCCCAAATCGATTGCCATACCGAAACATCCAGAGGTGCGGGCATCCACCCCATAAAAGCTATAAGAAACCCTATTTCTATGGTGTTTGTGGGCAATATCTGTTGAAAAGAAAGGGGGGCGTTGTTATTTAATAATGCGATGCTTACCGCTAAAATAGTACTAATGGTTAAAGTAATGATGATGACTTTCATTAACCTGTCTAAAAGTTTGTACTTACCAAGCGTTAAAATAATTAAACAAATAAAAAGTATGATAACGGTCCATATTTCAATGCTGTTTATTGTTTTGTTTCCAATAGAAAAAGCTTCAAAATCACCAAAAAGACTAGAGGCTAAACCGGCTGTTACAATGGTTACTGCAGTTTGTATGGTAAACATGGTGGCTAAATTAAGAATGTAATAAATTACCAAAACACTTTTTCCTAATTTATTATACCCATCTAATAAGCTTTCACCAGTTGCAGTTGCGTAACGCGGGCCAAATTGAAAAAACGGGTATTTACATACGTTCACTAAAAGTAATGCCCATAATAGACCTAAGCCAAAATCGGCACCAGCACGTGTTGATTGTACTAAGTGCGAAACGCCAATGGCTGCACCAGCAAACAATAGACCAGGACCAAGGTTTTTAAGTTTAGTAATCATCTATTTTTCCTGAATAATTTCAGACAATAATTTTTTAGCACGCAACAACTTCACTTTTACATTATTTATGGGTTCTTTAAGCTGGATTGAAATTTCTTTATAACTCAGCTCTTGAAAGTAACGTAAGTTTATAATTTCTTGATAATGTGGTTTTAATTTTTTTATGTCGCGTAGTAATTTTGCTAAATGCTGCTCGGTTATCAGTTCATCTTCGGGAGAAGGGGATTCATCTAAAATTTGATATACCGATTTGTCATCATTAGATATAATCTGGGAAATAGAGTTTTTTTCCTTCCGTAATAAATCTATATGAATGTTTTTTGAAATGGTAATTAGCCAAGTTTTAAACTTAAAACTGCTGTTGTAGGTTTCAATTCTATCAAAGGCTTTAGAAAATGTTTGAATGGTGATATCTTCGGCATCATTTTCATTTTGAACACGCTTTAATTGAAAACCATACACATCATCCCAAAAGGTATCCAATAAAAAATTAAATGCTTTTTGGTCGTTTTCCTTGGCACGTTTAATGGCTTCGTTTACTTCCAATGATTAGGTTTTGAGATAAGATTATTTATAAAGATAGTTAATTGTGTTATAATTAAAAAAACTTCTAAAAAAGGAAGCATAATTATTAGGTCTTGCTCTTCCAACTTTTTTGCCGACATGCCAAACATAGTGTATTGTAGAGTAAGTTTTATTAAAATAAGGCCAATTACAATTTGCCACTTAAATAGAGCAATAAGAAGAATGGGGGCAAGAACCCAAAAAAGTAATTGTGAAATGTAAAGTAACGCCAATAAAATTTTATGACTTAATTTGTAAAATTTTGCAGTAGAAATATGTCTTCTTTTTTGTTTTATCCAGTCGCTAAAGGTTGTTTTGGGTAATGATTGGGTAAAGCTATTTGCAGATAAACAGATGGCTGTATTGCTTTTGGTTGCGATTTGGTTTATAAATAAATCATCGTCGCCCGAACGCAGTTTTATGTGATTAATAAAACCATTCGCATTAAAAAACTCCTTTCTTGCATAGGCTAAATTACGGCCAACACCCATATACGGAATACCTGCTTTTGCAAACGAAAAATACTGAACCGCCGTAACTAAAGTTTCAAAACGGATAAGTTTGTTTAAAAATGATTTTTTAATTTTGGAATAAGCTCCATAGCCTAAAACAATGGTTTGTTCGTCATTAAAATGTGTACACATATCGTGTATCCAATATTTTGAAAGGGGTTTGCAATCGGCATCGGTAAACAGAAGATGATCGTTTTTCGATGCTTTAATACCAAGTGTTAATGCATATTTTTTATTTCCCCAGAAGGCTTCAATATTTTTAACATCAACAATTTTTATGTTACTATGGTTAGCTGCAAAAGCTTCTATAACCTCAAGTGTATCATCTGTAGAAGCATCGTTAATTAAAACAATTTCAAAATCTGGGTAACTTTGGGAAATAACAGAAGGCAAAAAGTTTTGAAGATTTTTGGCTTCGTTTTTAGCACAGATAATTACCGATACAGGGATTTTTTTTGTTGGTTCCTTTTTAGGTTTTATAAAGGCAAACTTTGAGAAGAAAAACACATAATAAACAACTTGAATAGCAACTACAGCGATAAAGCCATAATAAACAAAATCAATAAAATTCATAAAAGATTATGAATGTTGAGGTTCGTTGCAATCGCTAAATTGGTCTGGAGTTTTTCCACAAAAACCACAGCTTTCCCCATCTTTATTAAGCATGGGGTTTTGGCTTGCACATGTACCAGCAAATTTGCCGTCTTTTTTAGCCCAAATTTTTATGGCAATTCCTGCAATTCCTAATCCTAATAAAACGATTGTTATTAAAAGAAGTTTCATCTGTCTATATAATTTACTGCAAAGATAAAGCATTTAACTAATAATTTCTAAAAGTTTGTTGAATGAAAACTTGATTGTGACAATTCTGCTTTTTTGTGTGTTGGGTATTGAACTTGTTTAAGCTTTTCATTATTGACTAAAAAAATGCCCTTTTGCACTTGCTTTTAGTCTTTTTATTCCTTCCGTAGCCCTGCTATGCAACTCAAAAAAGCCTTCAACCTAATACTAAATGACCGATTTTAGCTTCAATTAAAAAAGTTTGAACAAGTTCTTTAAATAATTTACTACATTTAATCATTTAACTTTTAAATATTAACTTATGAAAAAATTATTTGCTGAATTTTTTGGAACCTTTTGGCTGGTTTTTGGCGGTTGCGGAAGTGCTATTTTTGCTTCTCAAATTGCGCCATCCGATAGTGGACAAATTGGAATTTTATTAATAGGCGTTTCTTTAGCCTTTGGACTTACTGTTTTAACTATGGCCTATGCTGTGGGGCATATTTCTGGTGGACATTTTAATCCAGCGGTTACTTTAGGGTTGTTGGCAGGAGGCAAACATTCAATAAAAGAAGTCATACCTTATATAATTGCCCAATGTATTGGAGCTATTGGAGCAGCTGGTGCTTTGTATATAATAAATAGTGGCACAGGAGGTAACGATTATGGCGCTTTTGCAACTAATTTTTACGACCATGCCGTATATTTTGATAAAAGCTATAGTATGAATGCAGCGTTTTTAACCGAATTTTTACTAACCATGTTTTTCCTTATAATTATTATGGGGGCAACAGATAAATTGGCTAACGGAAAATTTGCAGGAATTGCTATTGGTTTGGGGTTAACGCTTATACATTTAATTTCTATTCCTATTACAAATACCTCGGTAAACCCTGCTAGATCGCTTTCGCAAGCAATTTTTGTAGGTGGACCAGCAATTTCCCAATTATGGTTGTTTTGGGTGGCGCCTATTTTAGGAGCGGTAGCTGGAGGGATAATCTATAAATTTTTGCTTCAAACAAATTTAAAGGAAGCCTAAAGTCATTATAGCTACCATCTAAAAGCATAAAAAAGCCTCATTTTTGAATGTCAAATGAGGCTTTTTCTTAATGGGTTTTATATTATTATAACTATTGTAAATCTATTTCGGCGACGGTATTGTCTAACGATGCAACGGTATTACCACCCTTTGGTTCTATGGTAATATTTAAGCCCAAAGCATTTTCGGTATATGGAATTTTTTTAAGTTGCCTGTCTGCATCTGTTAAAATACCTAAGCTAACCATTTTCCCTTGTAGCTCTGCCCAAATTTGGTAGCATTGCTCTTCTGGTAATTGAGGTAATGATACCACATCTATCATCGATGTTTTATCTTTAGGATTTATATAAGCCACCGTTTTTAGGTTTTTTGCACGACCGTTACCTTGCATGATGTATTTATAGGTGTCGGGATCATTAAGCTCCATAAATTGTTGCATAATGTTGTCTAACTTTTTGTTGTTTGCATCAATATCGCTACGCAAGTCGAAAATTTCATCAACCACTATTTGGTTTTCTTCGGCTAACTTTTCGTTTTTTAAATGCAAGAAATAAGAATTTCCTGCAAATATTAAAGCAGCTATACTGGCAGCAACACTAAATTTGTACCATAACTTTTGTCTAGTCGTAGCATTCATCTTTACAATTGGTGCTTCATCAAGTTCATCTAAAATATTATTTAAGATGCTTTTAGGGGCTTCAATAGCATTACTTTTTGCAACTATTTCTAGATTGTGTTGTAATGTATTGTAAGCATTCTGTACTTCTGGATATTTTGAAATATAAGACTCAACCGTTTCTGTTTCGGCAGAGGTCGTATTGTCCAATAGGTATTTTTCTAATAGACCAGAATTTAAAAAAGTAATTATTTTCGCATTCATGACTGGTTTAATTAAGGACTGTAAATTTTTTTCAATTCGCGCAATCCAATTTTTAATCTCGATTTTATAGTACCCAGCGGAATGTCTAGTTCTTCGCTGGCTTCTTGTTGGGTCATGCCCTCAAAAAAGAGTGCATTTATTACTATTTGATATTTTTCGTCCAAACTATTCAGGTGTTTTTGCATGTCCATGACATCCTGATTTAATTCGTCTGCTGATATCTTATATACGTTGGAATTTTCTATTTGGACTTCTTTACCGTCTTTGTTTTTTTGCGATCTCACTTTATCTATAGCAGTATTATAGGCTATTCGGTAAAGCCAAGTAAAGAGTTTTGCTTTACTGGAATCGTATTTTTTTGAGTACCGCCATATTTTTACGAAACTTTCTTGAAGCACATCTTGCGCTGTATCGTCGTCTGCTATAATTTTTTTTATAACACCATATAAGGCATCTGCATAGTTTTCATACAGTATGGTAATGGCTTTTTTGTCACCACGTTCCAACAGGCTAACTATTTCTTTTTCTATGGATGAGATCAAGGTAAATTCAATTTAAATATTGTCAAAGTTAGAGATTTCTTTGGTATTATATGATATTTACTTCGGCTTCTATATAAACATCAAAAAGACGCTTAATTGTTTCTTGTATTAAAATTGAAAGGTTTAAAATATCTGAACCCTTAGCCTTCCCGTAATTTACAAGTACTAAAGCTTGGTTTTTATGAACGCCATAGTTACCAAAACGTTTGCCTTTAAAGCCTGCTTTTTCAATAAGCCAACCCGCAGGAATTTTTACTTCAGTGTTCGAAACCGGGTAACTAGGCATATCTGCAAAATTTTGAAGTAATTTGTTGTAATGCGTTATAGGTACAACCGGGTTTTTAAAGAAACTGCCACTATTTCCAATAATTTTCGGATTTGGTAATTTGCTTTCACGAATGGAAATTACAGCTTTTGAAATATCTTGAATGGTTGGATTCTTAATGTGCATAGCTTCCAATTCGGAGGCAATAGTACCATAATTTATATGAAGTTGGTGGTTTTGTTTGGTTAGTTTGAATGTAACGCTGGTAACTATGTATTTGCCTTTTGCTTCATTTTTGAAGATGGAGTTTCTATAATCGAAATGACAATCTTGTTTTTTAAAGGTTTCTATAGCATGTTTTTCTATGGAAATGGCATCGCAAGACTCGAACGTATCTTTAATTTCCACACCATAAGCACCAATATTTTGAATAGGTGTTGTGCCAACATTACCTGGAATTAACGCTAAGTTTTCAATACCTCCAAAATCATTATTAATACACCAAAGTACAAACTCATGCCAATTTTCACCCGCATTTGCTTTTACAAATACAAAATCGGAATCTTCAAAAACTATTTCAATTCCCTTAAGATTAATATGGATAACAAGTCCTTCAAAATCCTTGGTAAGCAACATATTACTACCACCGCCTAAAACAAGTTTATTTCGATAATCTTTTAAGGATAGAATGTGTTTTAATTCTTCAATAGTAGAAACCGATACAAAATAGTTAGCAGAAACATCAATACCAAAGGTATTAAAAGGCTTTAGAGATATGTTTTGTTGAATTTGCACTAATCTTTATAAACTTTAAGAGCTTCTTTTAAAATATGTACGGCTTTTATTAAGCTTTCTTTTTTGAGTACGTACGCTATACGTACTTGGTTTAATCCCAAACCAGGTGTGGAGTAAAACCCGCCAGCAGGGGCAACCATTACGGTTTCACCATTAATATCAAAATGTTCCAAAAGCCACTGCGCAAAATCGTCCGAGTTTTTTATGGGCAATTCTACAATGCAATAAAAGGCACCTTTTGGTTTTGCTACTTTTACACCATCAATTTTTAGTAATTCTTTAATAAGGGTGTCGCGTCTATCAACATATTCAGCAATAACATCATCAAAATAACTTTGAGGCGTATCTAAAGCAGCTTCACTAGCAATTTGTGCGTAGGTTGGCGGACTTAAACGTGCCTGTGCAAATTTTAAAACGGTTTTTAAAACGGTTTTATTTTTAGAAACCAAACAGCCAACACGCGCACCGCACATGCTGTATCGTTTTGATACCGAGTCAATCACTACGGCATGTTCTTCCAGTCCATCTACTTGCATAATAGAGTAGTGGGTGTTGCCATCGTAAACAAACTCGCGATACACTTCGTCGGCAACTAAAAATAAATCGTGCTTAATTGCCAAAGCAGCCAGTTTTTCTATTTCTTCTTTCGAATATAAATAACCCGTTGGATTTCCTGGGTTACAAATTAAAATAGCCTTGGTTTTTGGTGTAATTAGTTTTTCGAAAGTTTCGATGGAAGGTAATGCGAAATTATCTTCAATACTACAAATAGCTGGTACAACGTTAACGCCCGATGAGGTTGAAAACGCAATGTAATTAGCATAAAAAGGCTCAGAAATAATAACTTCATCTCCCGGATCCATGATGCTGCTAAACAAAAATAATAAACCTTCACTAGCGCCAGTGGTTACTATAATATCTTCATGAGATACTTTAATATCATATTTATTATAATAAGCAGCTAATTTTTTCCTGTAAGTATCAGAACCTTCAGATCTCGAATATGAAAGTATCTCTACATCATTTTCTCTAACCGCATTTAAGGCGACTTCGGGTGTTTTTATATCAGGTTGTCCTATGTTTAAATAGTAAATAGCCTTTCCATTCTTAGTGGCTTGTTCTGCATAAGGAACTAGTTTACGTATAGGTGATTCGGGCATTAAAAGCCCTTTTCTAGATATAGTTGGCATTTTTATTAATTATGAGGCGCAAAGTTGAGAAAATTATCTTAAAGTTTTTTTAAAAAGTGAGCTAAAAATAAATTAGATGTCATAAAGATTTGTAAATTGAATGAATCTAACCAGTGATTATTTTCTATGAAAAGGTTTGTGATTTTTATATGGGTTGTTTTTTTGTTGAATAACCTTGGTTTTTCACAGGGGAAATTTACTATTCAAAATAAACACAGATCAGATAAGGTAAAGTTTAAACTTATAAATAATTTAATCATTATTCCTGTAGAAATTAATGGTGTTACACTTTCTTTTTTATTGGATACAGGTGTGAGTAAGGCCATTATTTTTAATTTTTTAAACGTTTCTGATACTTTAAAAATTAAAAACACCGAAACTATTTTTTTAAGAGGCTTGGGTGAAGGGGAATTGGTTGAAGCATTAAAATCTGATGATAATGTTATTAAAATAGGTGATGCTATAAATCTAAAACAGGAGTTATATGCCATATTTGAGGCTAATTTAGATTTAGCTCCCAAACTAGGGTTTCCCGTTCATGGTATTATAGGTAATGATGTTTTTAGAGATCTTATAGTTGAGGTAAACTATTCAAGGAAATATTTAAAGTTAACCGAGCCTGAAGCCTATCGGTATAAAAAATGTAGAAAGTGCGAGACTTTTAATTTAGAATTCTACAACAGCAAACCATATATAAATGTAGAAGTTACCATTGACAATAAAAAAATACCAGTGAAGCTTTTAATAGATTCAGGAGGAAGCGATGCGTTATGGTTGTTTGAAAACGATTCATTAGGTATTAAATCAAGCGATGCTTTTTTTAATGATTTTTTGGGACATGGGTTAAGCGGAAGCGTGTATGGAAAGCGTACTAAAATTGATGCGTTATCATTAAAGAGTTTTGTTTTAGAAAATGCCAACGTTGCCTATCCTGATAGTGCATCAATTTCATTTGCAAGAAAATTTAAGAGCCGAAATGGAAGTTTGGCAGGGAATGCTTTGAAGCGATTTAATATTATTTTCGACTATCAAAGAGCACTCATTACACTTAAAAAAAATGCTTTATTTAAAGAAAAATTCAATTACAATAAGAGTGGTATTGAGCTGGCACACGACGGTGTGAGGCTGGTTAAAGAAATAGACGATAGGATTTTAAAAGAAAGATCGGGGATAATGGGGAGTGATGATGCCAGAAATAACACTAAAATTGTTTTTGATACTCAGTATAAAGTGTCGTTAAAACCAGCATATACTATTGTAGAATTACGCGATGGTTCTCCCGCTAAAAAAGCAGGTTTACTTATTGGGGATGTTGTTTTAAGAATAAATAATAAACCAACACATCAGTTTTCGTTGCAGGATGTTATGCACAAGTTTTATGATGATGCTGGGAAACACATAAAGCTAAAAGTAGATAGGAAAGGAAAAGAAATGAACTTTAGCTTTAACTTAGAAAACCCATTTTAAATGAAAAAGTCCCTAAGTAAACACTTAGGGACTTTTTATAAATTGTATTTTATTTTTTTATTGCTGTACAACACTTTTCTCTGTTTTTTCAAGTACACTACCACTTTTAGTGTCTACAACTTCACCTTTAATTTTTAAGGCAACAGTTGGTGTATCTGCATTAGAGATAACCGTAATTGTTTTTCTTATAGGATTAACTCTATTGGTGTCATACTTTACCTCAATTTCTCCAGTTTTCCCAGGTAAAATAGGAGCATCGGGTTTTTTAGGAATAGTACAGCCACAACTAGAAGTCACATTGGATATTATTAAAGGCGCATTACCTGTATTCGTAAATTCGAAAACACGCACCCCATTAGAACCTTTTTCAATAGTTCCGTAATCTATAGTGTCCGATTTAAACTCGATTTTAGCTACCTTTTCTTGTGCATTAATAGCTAAACTTACTAATCCGATAAATAAAACTGTAAATAATTTTTTCATTGTTATTGTATTTGCTTTGTTGTTTTGCTTCTTTTAGATGTTGATGACTCAGTCATTTAAGCCATAATAACAGTCTTTTTTGCATTAAAATTCACTCCAAACATACTTATTTTTTCTATAAACAGCAAAAATAATAGGTCAAAGTACTGGTTTTTTTTGCAAACGTATTGGTTAAAAGTACATATAACTTTTCTATTATAATTATTAAAAATTGTTAAAATAATACAGGGTTGTTTTTATCAACCTGTATTTATCTTTTATACAAAAAGAAATATAAGTACTTTTGCGAATTATTATTCAAAAACTATTCCAAAGTATGCAAATGCCTTCAAAATATGATGCAAGTCAGGTAGAAACTAAGTGGTATAACTACTGGATGAAACATAATTACTTTCATTCAGAACCAGACGAAAGGGAGCCATATACCATTGTAATTCCGCCGCCAAATGTCACTGGCGTACTGCACATGGGGCATATGCTTAATAATACGATTCAAGATGTATTGATTCGTCGTGCTCGTTTGCAAGGTAAAAATGCCTGTTGGGTCCCTGGTACAGATCATGCATCTATTGCTACCGAAGCCAAAGTAGTTGCTAAACTAAAGGAACAAGGCATTGATAAAAATAATTTATCTCGTGAAGAATTTTTAAAGCATGCATGGGATTGGACGCACGAATATGGTGGCGTCATTCTAGAGCAACTCAAAAAATTAGGATGTTCATGTGATTGGGATAGAACCAAATTCACTATGGATGACGATATGAGTGAAGCGGTTATCAAAGTGTTTGTTGATTTGTTTAACAAAGGACTGATTTATAGAGGATACCGTATGGTTAATTGGGATCCTGAGGCAAAAACAACACTTTCTGATGAAGAAGTTATATACGAAGAACGTCAAGGCAATTTATATTATTTAAAATATAAAATCCTCACCGAAGATGGTTCTCCGCCTTCAGAAGGGCAAGGGGAGGACTATTTAACGATCGCTACAACACGCCCAGAAACCATTTTTGGAGATACTGCTATTTGTATCAATCCGAATGATGAGCGTTTTAAACATTTAAAAGGTAAAAAGGCCATAGTGCCTATTTGCAATCGTGTCATTCCGATTATTGAAGATGACTATGTAGATATGGAGTTCGGTACAGGCTGTTTAAAAGTAACACCGGCACATGATGAAAACGATAAAAGCTTAGGAGATAAACACAATCTTGAAGTTATTGATATTTTTAATGATGATGCGTCTCTTAACAGTTTTGGTTTGCATTATCAAGGAAAAGACCGCTTTGTCGTTAGAAAAGAGATTACCAAAGAATTGGAAGACAAAGGGTTTTTGGTTAAAACCGAAAGCCACCTTAATAAAGTAGGAACCTCAGAAAGAACCAAAGCCGTTATAGAACCCCGATTATCAGATCAGTGGTTTTTGAAAATGGAAGATTTGGTAAAACCTGCCATTGAAGCTGTTTTAGGTGAAAACGCTGAAATTAAACTATTCCCTAAGAAATTTGAAAACACTTACCGCCATTGGATGGAGAATATTCGCGATTGGAATATTTCCCGTCAGTTACTTTGGGGACAACAAATTCCAGCCTATTATTATGGCGACGGCAAAGACCATTTTGTAGTTGCTGAAACTATAGAGGAAGCTTTAAAATTAGCAAAACAAAAAACCAACAACCAACAACTAACAACCAGCAACCTAACTCAAGATACGGATGCTTTAGACACCTGGTTCTCATCTTGGTTATGGCCCATGAGTGTGTTTGATGGTATTAGAAATCCAGAAAATAAAGACATAAAATATTACTATCCAACCAACGATTTAGTGACTGGTCCCGATATTTTATTCTTTTGGGTTGCCCGTATGATTATTGCTGGCTACGAATATAAAGGCGAAAAACCTTTTGAAAACGTCTATTTAACAGGGTTGGTTCGTGATAAACAAGGGAGAAAAATGTCAAAGCAATTAGGCAATTCTCCTGATGCTTTAAAGTTGATTGACGATTACGGCGCCGATGGTGTTCGCGTAGGGTTGTTGTTGAGTTCAGCTGCAGGTAACGATTTGATGTTTGATGAATCACTTTGCCAACAAGGTAAAGGTTTTGGAAATAAAGTATGGAACGCTTACCGCTTGGTTGATGGTTGGGAGATTGATGGTACCATTCCGCAACCAAATTCCAGCAAGATAGCGATAGATTGGTACGAATCTAAATTCCAAAAAGCTTTATTGGAAATAGAAGATCATTTTAGTAAATACCGATTAAGCGATGCATTAATGACTATTTACAAGCTGATTTTTGATGATTTTTGTGGTTGGTTTTTAGAAATGATAAAACCGGAATATCAAAAACCAATAGATGCCAAAACATTTAAAAGTGCCATTGCCATTTTTGAAAACAACTTAAAAATAATGCATCCATTTATGCCCTTTTTAACCGAAGACATTTGGCATTATATCGCAGAAAGAACGCCTGAAGAAGCTTTGATTATTTCAAAATGGCCAGACCCAAAATCGATAAATGAAGCATTAATTACCGAATTTGAATTTGCTTCGGAAGTGATTTCAGGCATTAGGAATATAAGAGCCCAGAAAAATATAGCCTTTAAAGATGCCATTGCTTTTTCAGTTATTAATAATGAAAAAGCCCATACAACCTTTGATGAGGTGATTATTAAACTCGGAAATCTGGAAGGTATAAATTATGTTTCTGAAACTGTAGATGGTGCCTTAACGTTCAGGGTAAAATCCAATGAGTATTTTGTGCCTATGGCAGGTTCTGTAAATGTGGAAGAGGAAATTAAAAAACTAACGGAAGAGTTAAATTATACGGAAGGCTTTTTAAAATCGGTGCAAAAGAAACTCTCAAACGAACGTTTTGTAGCTGGTGCACCGGAACAGGTTATTGCCAATGAACGTAAAAAAGAAGCTGATGCCTTGGCTAAACTGGAAACTTTAAAAGCTAGTTTGGCTAGTTTGGGTTAGGAGTTTTTTTCGAAAGGTTCGTTTAACGTGTTTACGTAAAATATTTATCTTTTTATAAACCTTCCCTACTTATTGAAATCTTACTTTCTCCGAAACACATTCGCAATATTTTTGCCAATTTCATCCAGTTTTTCTAAGGGTTCAAGTAAAGATGGATTGTTAAATTCGATGGTTTCATTAACGGTGAGATCTTTCATAATGGGATAAACCAAAATGAAATTATTCGATTTAAAATAACGGGTTAAGTAAATGGAAATATTTTTTATGTTTTTATGATAAGAAGGTTCGTCTTTTCTGGTTAAAATAAAAATTAAATTATCGTCTAACTTAATATTACCAGACATTGCCTTGGCGTTATTCCAATTATTAAAAGTTACAAAATCGGCATCAATAGGGTGTTCCTCATGAATATTCTGAATCACTTTTATGGTTTGTTCGGTGCCATAAAAAATAAGTTTAGCACCCGTATTGTAAGAGATGTTCCAGATTTTAAGCAGCCAAAAAGGAAAACCAACTTCGTTTTCTACATGATTTGGCATAATAACAATATGCCTTTTTATAGTGGCGATGGGTTGTGACGCCTTGTAAATAAAACTGGTGGCGTTGCATTTTGATAAAACGCCTTCGGTTAATTCGCCTAAAAACGATTCGGAGATATTTGTTTTAACGTGCAAACCTAATACTAAATCGGTTGCCTTTTTTTCTTTAGCAACGTTTAAAATACCATTCATGATATTCAAATCGTAGCGCAGCAATTTGTTGAGTTTAATATCGGTAGAAGCGCCTATTTTTAGGGCCTTGTCCAATAGTTTAACAGCACTTGTTTCAGCGTTTAAATCGTTAGTGTCGTTATTGATGACATGTAATGCAAACAGGGCGTTTTTATTTTCTTTGGATTTTATAATGGTGCTCAAACCAATTAATTCTTCAGCCGTTTCGGCATTGTTAATGGCAATGAGTATTTTTTCCTCATTTTCCACATTTTTTTTGTCTTTTGCGGTAGATTGAAATAACGATAGGTTTCTTGCTCCTTTTTGAACCACGAAAGTTGAAATGGTACAGGTTACCAAAATCATGATAATGGTACCGTTTAGAATGCTTTCCCCTAATAGCCTTATAGGCTCTCCGGTGGCGGTTTCGCCAATAATAATATTGTAACCTACCGAAACTGTTGCCAATGTAACGGCAGCATGTGCAATACTCAAACCAAAAATAATATGGCGCTCATCTTTCGAAAATTTAAACGATTTTTGTGTTGCCCAAGCTGCAATGAACTTTGCTAATGTCACTGCAATTGTCATAACCAAAGCGACTAAGATGGTTTCAAAATCCGTAAAAAATGCGCGATAATCTATCAACATACCCACACCTATTAAGAAAAAAGGAATAAAAATGGCGTTACCAACAAACTCAATGCGGTTCATTAATGGGGATGTGGAAGGAATTAACCTGTTAAGTGCAAAACCCGAAAGCAGGGCACCGATAATGGCTTCGATACCTGCAGCTTCAGCTAAAAAAGCTCCTAGAAAAAGAATGACTAAAACAAAAATGTATTGTGAAATATTGTCTTGAAAGCGCTTTAAAAACCATCTTCCCAAAATTGGAAAACCGTATAAAACGATAATTCCAAAAATAATGACGGATATAATAAGGCGAATCCAGAATTCAGTATTTACAGTATCTTTGGTCATGCCAACAATAATCGCCAATACTAAAAGTGCCAGGGTGTCAGTTATCATGGTGCCACCTACAACAAGATTTACTGCCCGGTTTTTTGCAATGCCGAATTTACCTAAAATGGGGTAGGCAATAAGGGTGTGTGAAGCGAACATACTGGCAAGTAAAACCGATGTGAGTACGGAAAATTTCAGTATAAAAATACCCACTAAAATTCCGAAAGCCATGGGGATTGAAAACGTAAACAATCCAAACAAAAGGCTTTTGAATTTGTTTTTTTTGAATTCGTTCATGTCTATTTCCAAACCCGCTAAAAACATGATATAGAGTAAGCCTGCAGTGCCGGAAAGAATAATGCTGCTATCACGCAGTAATAAATTATAACCGTTAGGACCAATAACAGCACCTGCTACAATAAGTCCTAAAATATGTGGGATTCTAAATTTATTAAGAATGATTGGGGCTAGTAAAATGATGATTAAAATGACAAGAAACTTCAATACTGGATTGGTAAACGGAAGTGAGGTGTCTAAAATGTTTAATAGTAGCATAGCCCTGATAATTTTCAACCAAATATATGAAATCGCCATGATTTGGAAACAGAAACACCAATAAAGAAAAAGCGATACCATATGAAATGGTTTGTTCCGTTTTTCAAAATAAAATGGCTACCGATTTATTTAAAAAAAGGTATTAAAAATGAACTCTGAAACTAATATTCGGGGTAATGCCCAATGAATGATTTTCAACTTTAGTAACCAAATTTTCATCATCTAAAGTGTAGTAGCTGTTTAGAATATTCTTTTCGTTTGAAATATTCCAAACAGAAACTCCTACCGTTGCTTTAGAAGTATTGGAAATATTGAATTGATAAGTAGCAGAACAATCGGTACGTAAGTAGTCTTTTAAATTGGAACTATTGGGATTTTCATAGGTTATCACATCATCGTTGGGGTCATCGTTTTCACTCGGTGTTGTGGTTGGCTTTCCCGAATGCCAATTTAAGCCTAAAGCAAATTTGAAGCTGTTGTAAGTGTAAGTGCCTCCTAATGTAACGGCATGTCTTATATCGGTATTGTTAGGAAAGGCTTTGCCATTATTTAAAGTGTCAAACGTATAATTATTGGTGTTGTACGAATAAGAAACCCAAGTACTAACCATATCGCTAAATTGTTTATTCAATAAAAAGTCTATGCCTTTAATTTCGTAACTGCCAATACTGTTTACAAACTGATATTGGTTTTGGAACCCTTGGCTCCGTGTAGTAATGCCATCTACTTTTTTTATATAAGTTTCTGCACTTATGAGTAATTTGTTTTTGTTGAAATGAATGCCTGCCGATAGTTGTTTGCTTTTTAAAATGGGAACAGGGTAAATAGTTCTACCATCATCGTCAATTAAAATATCTTCATTGTTATTTGCCAAAACCCATCGGCGTTTTTCAATACCTAAAAAATCATTTTGCAAATCGATGATTTGGGTTGTGGTTTGACTTTTGAATTCACCTAAAATTTCCAACCTAAAATTATTTAGAAATCGCTGACTGAAACTTAATCGTGGTTCGGCAAAAAACAAGTGGAATTTTTGAATATAGTTTAATCGCGCGCCCATTTTTAGGTTCGTTTTGGCATTGTTTGATAGCAGCCCCGTTTCGGCATAAACCGCATGGCTGCGAATAACTTCTTTTATATAACTTCTAAAAACAGGGTTGTTAACATCTTCTAAGTTGCTAATGCCAACTTCAGTAAATTGGTACCCGCCGTTTATTTTTAATTTAAGGTTTGGTACGTAATTAATATCTATTTTGGCAGCACCATCATACACTTCGTTTTCTTGAATTAATCGAAGGTTGTTGGTAATGTCGTGGTTTGTGGCATCTAAATCGTAATTCGATATATAGAATTGCGAAGTTGAAGAAAGCGATTTATTCCAATTTCTGGTATAAGTAATTCCGGAGGCCATATTTTGTTGCGATAATTTACTATTAAACGCTTCATTTCTATCATTTATAGAAGATTGCTCGTCGTAATTTAAATAATTGTTTACGTTTAAAAAATGAATTCTAATTTTGTCTTTATCAGTGATGTTGTATAAAAATTTCATGTTAACATCATAAAAATAGAATTGTTCGTTTTTTGAAATTGAATTTTTATTGGTTTTGGTTAAATCGGAATCTTGAAAAATACGTTTAAAATATTGGTCGTAAGTAGGGGTTAAAATTAAATCGGTCACCGAGCGACGCGACGCTAGTTGTAATTCTGTTTTTTTTGAAAGCGGAATTTTAGCAAAACCATCGGCATTTATTAAATTAAAACCCAAACCAGCTTTAAATTGGTTATCAATACTATTGGGTAATTCCATGTCTATAACACTCGAAATCCCATCGCCATATTTAGCGCTTGTGCCATTTTTGTAAATATTAATATGTTTTGTGGTGTAAGGGTTAAAGGCCGAAATAAGCCCAAAAAAATGTCCCGATTGGTACATTTTTATGCCATCCCAAAGCAGCAGGTTCTGGTCGTGGGTACCACCACGCACATTAATGTTTGAAACGGTTTCGTCTGTGCTTAAAACGCCCGGTAAAGCTTGTATGGTTTGTAAAACGTCGGGTTCAATCAACCCTGGAAGAATGCCAAATGTTTCGGGTTTTATAACAATGGAACCGTCGTTTAATTTTGTAATACCGGTGGTGAGATAGTTGTTAATAGTAACTTCTTTTAAACGCTGCATTTTGAAGCCGCTGGGTTGGTTTTCGGTTTTGTTTTTAATAACAACAAATCGGTTGTCCAACAATTCAAAATCTAATAAAGTTTCGGCTTTAAGTAATTCTAAAACGTCTTCTAAGTTTAAATTGGAGTTGGGTAGTAGTGCTTTTTTTTCCTTAATGGTGTCATCTATATAAGAAAAACGAATGCTATATTTTTCTTCAAGAATTTTTAAAATGGCAATAAGCGGTTGCTTTTCTTTTTGAACGGTTTGCGCTTTTAGGGTGGCAACATTCAAAAAAAACAATGATAAAAAAATAGAAAGGAGTCCTTTTCTACTCACGCTTTAATGTTATGGTACGGTTTGTTTTACTATAGGTTACGTGTAAAGGTAATGTAATTGCCTTTAAAGCAACTTCCAGATTATTGTGCGCAAAACTACCTGTAAATAGCTGATTGGAATCGATGTTTAAAAGTGTAATATTTACATCGTACTGTCTTTCAAACTCGGCTATCACTTCTTTGTAAGGTAAGCTTTTAAAGGTGCTTTCGTTATTTACCCACGAAGGTGTGGAGCGGTTTTCTTTTTCTTTAGCAATTTGTTTCCCATCAATAATTAAAAAACTGTCGCCAGGTTTTAATTTTGTTTCTTGAGAATTGTAAGTAACGCCCACTAAACCTTCGTAGCAAATAACCTCAAAATAATGCGCTCGTTGTTTCACATTAAATTGAGTACCATAAACCGTAACGGTTCCTGATTTTGTTATAACATTAAACGAAGACCCTTTGGCAACTTTAAAGAAAGCTTCGCCTTCAAGGGTTACTTCGCGTTCGTTTTTCCATGAATTCTTATTGAATACTAAGAGGGATTTTGCATTTAAATTAACACTGGAGTTATCTGGTAGTTCTACCAATGTTTTTTGCGCAAATTGTGTAGTAACGGTAGTATCTAAAGTTGTAGTGTAATAGTATATGCTAAAACAAATAGCAAGAACAGCTGCAACATACACCAATGGTTTTACCCAATGTGTTGATGGTTTTTTTGAGGTTTTAATGGCTTTTAATACGGTTTCTAATTCAGCAGACGTATTGTAATCTTCAGCTTTAAAAGCTTGTATACCATGATCTAACTTAACTAAATCATTATAGTCTTCAAGCATTTTGAACGCTTCAAGTTCCTGATCGTTTAGATCGTTATTTAACCATTTCGATATTAATTCTTCTCTGTTCATCATTTCGATATTCAATTATATAACAGTTAACTTTTATTTTTTCCTACCCTGTTTTTAAAAAAGTTTCAAAGCATCAGAGTTTCAGAGTTTCAAAGTTTAGTTTTTTTACCAACAACCAACAACCAACAACCAACAACCAACAACCAACAACCAACAACCAGCTACAGCTCCTTAATATCTTTCCTCAACTTCTCCAACGCTCCATAAATCCGCTTTTCAACTGCTTTGGTAGAAATTTCCAATAGTTCAGCAATTTCTTTAAAGCGTTTGCCTTCAACCCGGTTCATCATAAACGCTTCACGTTGGGCATCGGTTAAATTTGAAAGTGCTTTTTGAAGTTTGTCCATATATTCGGTTTCCTGCATTAGAAATTCAGGAGTTTCGTTGGTATATGTTTTTGGTTTGATCTGTTGGTGTTTTAATACCACCTTTTGGTGCGCTGTTTCATTCAGCATTAAATTATTGGCAGTGGTAAATACAAAACTTTTAGCTTTGTCTGGACTTACCTTGGCGCAATTTTCCCAAAGTTTAATAAAAGCTTCTTGTACTTTGTCTTTTGGGTTTAGTAAATCGCCATATTTGTAATATAAAAAGTTATGTAAATCTTTAGCGTATTTATTAAATATTGAAGAAAATAAGCGCTCTTCGCAAATATTTTCATGTAGTTGTTTAGTCATTTTAGTTGTTGATTGTGCCACTAAAATAGGATTTTTGGAATTTGGAACTTAGAATTTGGAATTTTTTTTTAGGGAAGAGGGTAGGAATTTTTAAAGTTAGCCTGTTTTATAATCAAAAAGCTATGTTGAACCCAAAATCAAGAATCATGAAAACTAAATTAAGAACATTATTACTACTACCTTTTTTTGCCCTTTTATTGTTTACGTCTTGTCAAGATGAAGTCATTGAAGTCACACCACCTACCGAAACCGAAGCGCTTGTGGCAACATCTGAATTGACAAGTATGATAAGTGCCACGTCTAAAATGGACGGATCTTCCGATAATATTATAGACAGGGCAAGTTGTTTGTCTGTTAAATTGCCTGTTACTGTTAAAGCGAATGGGATAGAACTAATTATAGATTCTAAAGAAGACTATAAAACCATTGAGGCTATTTACAATAAATTTGAGGATGACGTTGACAAGTTAGAAATTATATTTCCCATCACCATCACACTAGCAAATCATGATGAAGTTGTGATTGAAAACCATGATGCTTTAGAAAACTTAATTAAAGCATGTCATGGTGAAAACGAAGAAGATGATGATATTGAATGCATCGATTTTCAGTATCCTATATCATTTTCAATTTATAATACAGACTTTCAGGTTATTAATGTGGTGACTATTGAAAGCGATAGACAATTATACAGGTTTATAGAACGTGTAAGAAATGAAAATGGATTGTTAGCTAGTCTTAATTTTCCTGTAACTATGGAATATTCAGATGGCTCTACTGTAACAGTAAATAACAACCTTGAGTTACACAACGTTATTAAAGAAGCAAAAAATGCTTGTAATGAAGACGATAACAATGATTATCATGACGATGATTTCACAAAAGAGCGTTTAGATAATTTGTTAAAAACGTGTCCTTGGGTGGTTTATGAAGTTAATAGAAACCAAAATAGTTTAACCGATACCTATCTAGAATATGTTATGGTATTTAAAGAAGACGGTGTGGTTAAAGTTCGTAAAAGAGGAGGCGATATATTAACGGGATCTTGGAGCACTCGTGCTACAGACCATGGTGTGGCTATTAAATTAGAATTCGATACCCTTGTAGATTTTTCTTTAGAATGGTTTGTGTATGAAATTGAGTACGGAAGAATCAAATTATATACAGAAGGAGGTAATAAAATCATCTTAAAGAAAAATTGCGATGTTGTTGTAGATATTACTAAAGAGCGTATAGAAAACTATTTACAAGAATGTTTTTGGAGAATAGCACGTTTAAGTATTAATGGTACTGATAATGAAAAAGATTATATAGGAACGCCATTAAAATTCTTGCCAAACAACGAAGTTAAAATTAGAATAAACGGCGAATTTGTAGCGGGTACTTATGAAATAGGTGTTAGGAACGCTGGTTTTATTTTACAGATTAACCTGGATGGACGACCAAATTTAAAACTAGAATGGTTAATTACATTTTTAGAGCCAGGTTTGATTAAACTAGAGAACGCCAACAATAAAATGGTTTTGGAAAGACACTGTTTAAGAGTTGATAGCGATGTAAACTATATTGAAGACGTTCTAGTCGTAGGTACTTGGCAAGTTACTAAATACGACGATGGTTTAGAGCATGTTCAAGATCCAACAGAGAATTTTGCTGGTTACACTATTAACTTTTTAGAAACCGGAAGAATAAAAGTAACCGACCCCAATGCTGGTATTACAGCAGGATCTTGGTTAGCGTACCGCAATAATGGCTTGTTTTTAGGCTTGCTTTTTGCAAATGAAGCACCATTTAATGAGCTAACATTTAGATGGCAAATTAAAGAGATTTCATCAAACAGAATCGAGTTAAAAGATTTAAGCTCAACAGGAGAAATTGAAAGACTATTAATACTTGAAAAGAAAAATTAATTATGCTTTTGGTAAAAAGGGAACTTAATGTTTTTGATTAGTTAGGTTAATTATTTATTATATTAGAGTTTCCTTTATAAAGGTTGTTAAGCACATGTTTTAACAACCTTTTTTTTATTTGTCTTTTTTATAGCATGTTACTTCTATTATATATATCAAATACTTAAATTTGCAGTTCTTAAAATTTCAATAAAAATTATGTTCAATAATTTAAGCGATAAATTAGATAAGGCTTTACACGTACTAAAAGGTCACGGAAGCATCACTGAGGTAAACGTAGCCGAAACATTAAAAGAAGTGCGTCGTGCCTTGTTAGATGCCGATGTTAACTTTAAAATAGCAAAAGACTTTACCGTAAGAGTTAAAGATAAAGCACTTGGTCAAAACGTATTAACAACGTTACAGCCAGGGCAGTTAATGGTTAAAATAGTAAAAGACGAATTAACCGAACTTATGGGTGGTGATGCCGAAGGTATCAACCTTTCTGGTAACCCAAGTGTTATTTTAATGTCTGGTTTACAGGGTTCTGGTAAAACAACCTTTTCTGGTAAACTTGCAAATTATCTTAAAACAAAAAAATCAAAAAAACCTTTATTGGTTGCTTGTGATGTTTACAGACCAGCAGCGATAGACCAGCTGCATGTTGTAGGCGATCAAATAGGAGTAGAGGTTTTTAGCGATAGAGGCAATACAGACCCCGTAGCTATTTCAAAAGCAGGTATTGCACATGCAAAAGCAAATGGATATAATGTAGTCATCATAGATACTGCGGGACGTTTAGCGGTAGATGAAGTGATGATGACCGAAATATCGAACATCCACAAAGCCATTCAACCACAAGAAACCTTGTTTGTTGTAGATTCTATGACAGGTCAAGATGCTGTAAACACAGCAAAGGCCTTCAACGATGTATTGAATTTTGATGGTGTTATTTTAACCAAATTAGATGGTGATACCCGCGGTGGGGCCGCTATTTCTATTAAATCGGTTGTAAATAAGCCCATCAAGTTTATCGGTACTGGTGAGAAAATGGAAGCTATTGATGTGTTTTACCCATCGCGAATGGCAGACCGAATTCTGGGAATGGGCGATGTGGTATCGTTAGTTGAACGTGCCCAAGAACAGTTTGATGAAGAGGAAGCACGTAAACTTCAAAAGAAAATTGCCAAAAACCAATTTGGGTTTGATGATTTCTTAAAGCAGATTCAGCAAATCAAAAAAATGGGAAACATGAAAGACCTTATGGGTATGATTCCTGGAGCTGGAAAAATGTTAAAAGATGTTGATATTGATGATGATGCGTTTAAAGGTATCGAAGCCATTATACATTCTATGACGCCTAAAGAACGAAGCAATCCTTCTATTATAAATTCGAGTAGAAAACAACGTATAGGTAAAGGTTCTGGTACTTCGGTGCAACAAGTCAATCAGCTTTTAAAGCAATTCGACCAAATGAGCAAAATGATGAAAATGATGCAAGGTGGTGGCGGTAAAAAAATGATGCAAATGATGAAAGGGATGCGTTAATTGGTTTGTAGTTACAGTCGCAGTCTCAGTCACAGTCTCAGTTCTAAGTAGTGAAAATTAAATTTTATGGATTTCAAAAAACTATTAGCTTATCAAAAATCTTTTGAGTTGTCTATGTTAATTTTTGAAATCTCTAAATCCTTTCCAAAGGAAGAAACATATTCTTTAACAGACCAAATAAGAAGAAGTTCTAGGTCGGTTTCTGCAAATATAGCTGAAGCGTATAGAAAAAGAATCTACCCAAAACATTTTATAAGCAAACTTACAGATGCTGATGGTGAGAATTCGGAAACGAGTACATGGTTAGATTTTGCTTTAGCATGTCATTATTTTGATGAAGAAAAACATTTGGAGTTAACCGAACTAGATATTGAAGTCGGGAAACTTATAAACTATATGATTAATAATCCAAGCAAATTCGGAGTAAATACAGGCAATGAGTAAGCAAACTGTGACTGCGACTGCTACTGAATACTATTTTTTATGATAATTTTAGACGGAAAAAAAGTAAGTAACGATATTAAAGAAGAAATTGCAGAACACGTAAGTGCCATGATTTCTAGAGGGGAAAAAGTGCCGCATCTTGCTGCTATTTTAGTAGGAACCGACGGAGCCAGTATGACTTATGTAAATGCAAAAGTAAAAGCTTGCGAAAAGATAGGTTTTAATTCTACTTTAATAGATTTGCCTGATTATACTTCAGAAGAAGCGTTGTTGTCCAAAATTAATGAGCTAAACACCAATGATGATATCGACGGTTTTATAGTTCAATTGCCATTGCCAAAGCATATTGATGAACAAAAGGTTTTAATGGCGGTGCATCCAGATAAGGATGTGGATGGGTTTCATCCTACCAACGTTGGTAAAATGGCTTTAGATTTACCTACTTTTTTACCAGCAACACCTTATGGTATTTTGGAATTATTAGAGCGTTATCAAGTTGAAACGTCTGGTAAAAATGTGGTAGTTATGGGAAGAAGCCATATTGTGGGGCGCCCAATGAGTATCTTAATGAGTCAAAAGCGTAAAGCAGGAGATGCAACAGTTACGGTAGTACATAGCCGTTCTAAAAATTTGGCTGAAATTACTAAAGCTGCCGATATTATTGTGGCCGCTATTGGTATTTCAGAGTTTTTAACAGGTGATATGGTTAAAGAAGACGTTGTGATTATTGATGTTGGAATTACCCGTGTGCCAGATGCTACAAAAACAAGTGGTTACAGACTTGCAGGTGATGTACATTTTGAAAGTGTTAGCAAAAAAGCAAGTTATATCACACCGGTTCCTGGGGGAGTTGGTCCTATGACGATCGCTATGTTGTTAAAAAATACACTATTAGCTCGCGAGAGACGTAGTTCTAATTAGGAGTCAAAACGTTTCTCTATCTTCTTAATTATTGTTAAAAGGTTTTTTAGCTAAATTTTCTATTCGATTGGGTTAGCGGGTTCGTCCTTTCTATATTTTAGCATGGATACACCTGCGATAAAGAAGACACCACCTAATATGGTTAACGCCCAAGGGCTGAGTGTTACAAAGTTATTACCAAAAAGACCTAAAACCCCTAGAATTAAGGCTATCGTACCTCCAATTGTCAAAATGAATGCCAATATTCGTATCATAGTTTCAAAATTTATTTTAATGCTAAGATAGCGTCAAAGGGTATGATGCCCATTACAAAATTAAGTGAGAGCGTTTTATAATTCCCATATTAAGTAATCGGTTTATCCGAGTGGCTTGGATTAATTTCGGCGAAATTTATTGGGTTTGTACTCTTTTGTTGAATCGCTAATCAGTCTGTTTAATTCGCTAAATTCTTCTTTGGTGAGTTCTCGGTATTCACCTAAAGGCATATCGAGTTTTATATTCATTATTCTAACACGTTTTAGCGTTTCAACTTCATAATTTAAGTATTCGCACATGCGGCGGATTTGTCGGTTTAAACCTTGTGTTAATATGATTTTAAACTCGTAAGTACTCAGTTTTTCAACCACACATTTATTGGTGACTTTATTTAAATCTTCAAGAGGAACACCACCTGCCATACGTTCAATAAAGGTTTGCGAAATAGGTTTATCTACCCTAACAATGTATTCTTTTTCGTGGTTATTGCTGGCACGAAGAATTTTGTTTACAATATCGCCATCATCGGTTAGCAGAATCAAACCTTCACTGGGTTTGTCTAACCTTCCAATAGGGAAAATACGTTTGGGGTAGTTTATAAAATCGATGATGTTGTCTTTTTCAACACTTGTGTCTGTTGTGCAAACAATACCTACAGGTTTGTTAAAAGCTAAATATACAAAGGCTTCATTTGAAGCATTTATTTCTTTTCCATCTACATGAACCACATCATTAGGGGCTATTTTTGTGCCCATTTCTGGTATAACGCCGTTTATGGTTACACGTCCTGCTTCGATAAGTTTATCAGCTTCCCTGCGCGAGCAGTATCCAACTTCGCTTAAAAATTTATTGATGCGTTTTAATTCTATTTCCATTTGAATAAAAAAATCAAAAACCATTTTAAATCAATCCAGATAATTTGGTAATAATGATGGTTTTGTTGTTAAGAGACTGTTTAAGTTTTATCCTTTGGCTCTTTTATGTGTCTTTTTCCGCCGTACATCAGCTATTTTTCGATCCATAGCTATGGCTATGAATCTCCCTCGCGGCAGCCTGGCTCCTTCGCTAAAAAGGTCTCCCCAGACCTTTTTTATACGCTCGGCCCTGTCTGACAAAAAAATACCCTATAAAACATTCCAAAAACAAAATTTAAACAGTCTCTAAAAGCCCATTCTGGCTTCATGTTTCAAAAGTACAACAAATCTAGGTGTTTAAAAACTCTAAAATATGCTTGTAAACGGTCTCGTTTTTTAAACCATGACCAAATCCAGCGGTTTTTATAAGCTTAGAATTTTTATAGTATTTTGAAATATGCAAAGCATCCTTATACGATATGATTCGGTCTTTTTTATCGTGAATGATGAGTCCTTTTGCTTGGATATTCTTCGAGAAATTTTGAATGGCATAAAATTCAGGAAAATACCCAAAATGTTTTAAGTAATAGTCGTTTATTGCTTTGATTACTTTTTTGTTGTATCCCATGATTTTGACGTAATTATCAATAACTTCATCAAAATTTGAAGGCGCACCAAGTAACACTAATTTTTTAACAGGTAGTTCATGGTTGTTAATAGCTAGGGCTGAAGCTGTACCGCCAATAGAGTGCCCAATAACAATGGAAGGATTAAACTGTTTAATGACTAAATTAATGCATTCTGAATACAGCACTGCATTGAAAATTTTACTTCCAGAATCGCCATGTGCAGGTGCATCTAAAGCAATAATGTTGTAATCTTCAGATTTTAAAATTTTTATTAAATCTTTCCATCTGAATGCATTGCTTTCCCAACCATGGACCAGTAAAATAGTGTCTTTTTTTCCGCTCCAACAATACGTTTTTATGGGGACATCTTTATAAGTAATAGTCTCTTGAGCGGCAGATTTTAGATAGTTTGTTTCGTCATCATTCAGTTTGCCTTTTCGAGGTGTTGAAAATATTTTAACGGCTAGTTTAGCAGCGTAATAGGGGGAAAGAAAACTTATGAAGTTTATAAAGCTTCCAATAGTTTTGACAAGGTGTTTGTTCATTTAATCTTCTCGGTTTACTAAATCCATAGAAAAAGCAGGCGTACAAATGGCTATGTATTCGCAAACTTCGGTAAACGGATTGGAATATTGCACTCTGGTATTTTTGTTTATTTTGATGGATTGACCAGCTTCTAAAACAACGATTTCGTTTTCAATAATAAACTGTTTTTTACCGCGAATTATAAAGGTGTATTCGTCAAATTCGGGCGTTTGAAAAGGTTCGCTCCAGCCCGCAGGTGCTTTCATATGGGCAATACTTATTTGGGAATTACCGTTGGTTGCCACCCCAAAATGTTCTTTAATTATTTTTCCATCGGTTGTTGGAACAATAAAAGGATTGTCTTGTATGGTGTATTTTTTATCAGTCATGGATTTTTGTCATAATACATTTATTCATTTTTCATTATTCATTACACATTATTTAAGCGGTTTCTTCTTAATCATCCCACCCTTTAAATCTTTTACAATACCCATAATTATAAAAGCATTTCTGTCAATTTTATCAATTTCGGTTTGCAATTTAGCAAGTTCTAATCTAGTAACAACAGTGTAAATAATGTCTTTATCGTAACTATCACCGCTTTTACCAAAACCACCTTTGCCAGCGTAAATGGTACAAGCTCTTTGCAATTCTTTGGTAAGCATGTGTCTTAATTCTTCGTGTTTGGTAGATATAATGGTAACACCAACGTATTCTTCAACACCATCTACCACAAAATCAACTGTTTTTGCAGCTGCTAAATACGTTAAAATGGCATAGAGTGCTGTTTCCATAGATAGAATATAAGCACCAGCGGAAAATATTAAAATGTTGATTAATAAAAGAACATCTCCGATAGTTAATGATAATTTTTTACTTAGGAAAATGGCTAATACTTCGGTGCCATCAATGACGCTGCCACCTCGCATAGACATACCGATTCCTAAACCTAAAAAGAAACCGCCAAAAACCGAGATCAGTAATTTATCGTCTGTAATAGTTGGATATTCTACAAAATGAACTACAAAAGCTAATAAGGCAATGGCTGCAATACTTCTAATAGCAAATTTTAACCCAATGGTTCGTGATGCTAAAATTAGAAAAGGTAGGTTAACAAGGATTAAAAAATAACTTAAATCCAAAGAGGTTATGTTTTGAAGTAATAGCGAAATACCTGTAGCACCACCATCAATAAATCGATTTGGTAGCAAGAACCCTTTTAAGCCAAAGCCAGCCGAAAACACACCCACTACAATAAAAATATATTCTTTAATGGCATGTGATATTTCAACCTGAAATTTCCTTACTAAAGGAACTATCTCCTTTTTGCTTACAGTTTTATTTTTCTGTTTAGATTGAAGTCGCTTTCGAGCAATATCAACTAACAGTTTTGATAAGAATGGATTCATTATGCTGATTTTTTAAGGTCTATAAGCAACCTATTTTTTCATTACTTTAGTTAAAATACCAAATACGCTACGGATAAAAGTTGCACTAGTGAGTACTTTTACTATGGGATTCATTGCTGTGCTTTTTCGAGAAGTTGTTGTAGCACGTTGTCTTGATTCGGCTTTTTCGAGAGCTTCTTTTTCTAATTTAGCTTTTTTCTTGGCTTCTTCGGTTTCAGCTTGCTCTATTTTTTTGTTAAGTAGTTCGTAAGCACTTTCCCTATCTATGGTTTCGTTATATTTTTTAACGAGCTTCGATTGTGAATTCAATGTCCTTAATTCATAATCGGTTAAAATATCCATTCTGCTCATTGGCGCACGCATCATAGTGGCAGCTAGGGGCGTAGGGCGTCCTTTTTCGTCAAGAGCGGAAACCAACGCTTCACCTGTGCCAAGTGATGTTAATACTTCAACAGTGTTATAATAATCAGAGTCTGGATAATTTTGTGCGGTTAATTTTATAGCTTTTCTATCATTAGCTGTAAAAGCTCTAAGGGCGTGTTGAATTTTTAAACCTAACTGACTTAAAACCGCTTCAGGTACATCGGTTGGGTTTTGGGTTACAAAATAGAGGCCAACTCCTTTACTTCTGATTAATTTAACGATGCTTTCAATTTGATTGAGTAGTGCTTTGGATGCTTCGTTAAAAATTAAGTGCGCTTCATCTATAAAAATCACTAATTCTGGTCTGTCGCTATCGCCTTGTTCCGGGAATGTGGAATAAATTTCAGCAAGCAGACTCAACATAAAGGTTGAGAATAACTTCGGTCTATCTTGAATATCGGTTAATCGGATGATATTTATATAGCCTCTACCGCTATTATCAATACGTAGCAAATCATCTACATCAAAGGAGGTTTCGCCAAAAAATAAATCGGCACCTTGTTGTTCTAGCTCGACCACTTTACGCAAAATAGCACCTGTTGATGATGTAGAAATACGTCCGTAAGCATCATCAAATTCTGCTTTACCTTCCTGGGTGGCGTATTGTAATATTTTTTTAAAATCTTTTAAATCGAGAATAGGCAGTTTGTTATCGTCGCAATATTGAAAAATAATTGCCACAACACCCGATTGTGCATCCGATAAATCTAAAATTCTAGATAGTAAAACAGGACCAAATTCGCTAACGGTAGCCCTAAGTCTCACGCCATCTTGCTCAGAAAGTGTTAAAACTTCGACAGGAAAACTTTTAGCTTCAAAAGGCAAACCTATTTGGGCATGGCGTTCATCAATTTTCGGGTGTCCAGGACTTGGTTGTGCTATACCACTTAAATCACCTTTAATGTCCATTAATAATACAGGAATACCTTTATCGCTTAAATTTTCGGCTAATACTTGCAGTGATTTTGTTTTTCCTGTACCCGTAGCTCCAGCTATTAAGCCATGGCGGTTTAAGGTTTTTAATGGAATATTTACCAAGGCATTGGTTAAGGTTTCGCCGTTTAGCATGGCTGCACCAACAGATATAAAATCGCCTTTACAAACATGGCCTTCTGTTATGTATTTAAAAAAAGTTTCCTTCGTGCTCATTTACTGAAATTTTTTATAAAAATAGGTATTCTATATGAAATGTCCATGATTAACCAAATGCAAAATTTTATATAGATTTTCCTCATGGCATGGCATATGACCTTTAAAAAAATAAGATGAGTTCTATGTAAAACTTTGAACAATTAAATAACAAACGTTTATCTTTGCAGCCTTATGAACAAAGAGATAAAAAAATTAGTTGATACAGGCAACATGTTGCCATTAATGGAAGAGTTTTACACCATACAAGGTGAAGGTTTCCATAAAGGAACTGCTGCGTATTTTGTTAGAATAGGCGGCTGCGATGTAGGTTGCCATTGGTGTGATGTAAAGGAAAGTTGGAATGCTAATTTGCACCCACCAACCGACATCTTAAAAATTGTTGAAAACGCTAAAAAGTATAGTAATACCATCGTGGTTACAGGTGGCGAGCCATTAACGTGGGATATGACGCCCTTAACTACAAAGTTAAAAGCCGAAGGCTTACAGATACATATTGAAACCTCTGGTGCTTATAAACTAACGGGTATTTGGGACTGGATTTGCTTATCGCCTAAAAAAATAAAACTCCCTACTAAAGAAGTATATGCAAAAGCCCACGAGCTTAAAGTAATTGTATATAATAAAGACGATTTCCGCTTTGCGGAAGAACAAGCTGCCAAAGTAAATAAAGATTGTATTTTGTATTTGCAACCCGAGTGGAGCAAACGCGATAAAGTAATTCCTGAAATTGTAGATTATGTAATGGCAAACCCTAAATGGAAAGTGTCACTACAAACGCATAAGTATTTAAATATTCCCTAAATTGGTACATATTTAAAATACTATGGAAAAATTATTAAGAATTATTGGAGCCGCTTGGGGCGCAAAAAAAATTGGTGGCGGAAAATGCGGATGTTTTGGAACCATCTTTGTATTCCTAATTTTATATTGGCTTTTAGGATACGTGTTTAAGGTTTTATAAATAACATTAAGTTGCGGTCTGCTATAAATTACTATTATTTTGTTAACCTTTTTTTAGGATTTTGGCGGTTATCCCAAAAAGAAACTATTTCAATTCTGTCTTCATTTGTTTCATAAAAAATCAGGTAAACTTCCATCGTGATTACTCTGGTTTCTTTGTTTGAGGTTAACCTGCCTATAAACTCAGTTGTAGAAAGTGTTTTAAGTAAATCTTCAATTTCCAATAAAATTTTTAGGCTGTAGTTAGAATTTCCATTTCTATGATTGAAAAATTCAAGAATATCCTCTAACTCAATTTTTGCTCTTAAAGACCAAATTATTTTTTTGTTAGCCATTGTTTCATTTCAGACATTACTTCTTTGTGTTCTTTGTAAGTTCCATTTGTTATTTCATGGCGTCCAGCTTCAATAGCTTTATTTTGTTCAGTAGACAATTCATATAATGCTTGTTCTGATGTATCAAATATGGTTTGTAGTGCTCTTAAAAAGTTTAAGTCTTTAGAGTTCTTAATTCTATTAATTAAATTGTTTTTTATTTGTGCCGTTGTGTCCATTTTGACTTTTTATGGTATTTTCAAATTTAATTAATTTTTTTATTACATAGTGTTAAAATTGGTTTTTGTGCATTGATAATGTGTTGCGTAATATTTTGGATGTGGAAGGGTAGGTTGGTTTGACGTTTATGTATGAGAATAGTGCGGTTTTGATAGCGAGGAATTTCCGTAGGAAAATCAGAAGCTAGCAAACGTGATAAAGTGATTCCTGAAATTGTAGATTATGTAATGGCAAACCCTAAATGGAAAGTGTCACTACAAACGCATAAGTATTTAAATATTCCCTAAATAGGTGCATAAGTAAGTTGAAAGTTTAAACGTTGTGAAGTATAAAGTAGAAATACTGTAAATAGTAGCTTAAAATCAATCTGTTGAGTCACTTTGTCTAATTTTAAAACACGACATTATTCAATGGTTGTTATTTATTTAAATACTGTGGAAAAATTATTAAGAATTATTGGAGCCGCTTGGGGCGCAAAAAAAATTGGTGGCGGAAAATGCGGATGTTTTGGAACCTTCTTTGTCTTCCTGATTTTATATTGGCTATTAGGGCATGTGTTTAAAGTTTTATAGAAAAAAAAGTTCCATTAGCATTTCGCTATGGAACTTTTTTTTTGCCTAAAGCCTAAAGCCTAAAGCCTATTTTGTAAAAGGTACAGCAACCCTAACCGTGTCCCAGCCTAAATACATTGTGCCATCATCGGCAAAAGCAATCGAGAAAGCTTCCAATGAATCGCCAGAACTTACAGGTGCCGAAACTCTAATAACATCATTGGCTTCGTTATACGAATAAGCGCCCCAAACATTAATATCTTTATTTAAAATAATAGTCCATTCTGTATCCCCAGGAATTGTAAACAGAGAATATTCTCCTGCTTTAACTGCTTTCCCGCCAACTTTCATGTCTTTATATAAGGTGATATTGGCAGCTTCGTTCGCGCCGGTACGCCATACTTTGCCGTTAGGAGCTAAAGTGCTTAAATCCCTTTCTTTAAGTTGCGGTCTGCTATAAACTACTTTTACTAGTTTGTTAGGTTCTTTGTGGCTGCTAGGATATGCCGTGGCATCCATAGGACTTTTGTCTATAGAACTGAATTTTTGAGCCTCCATAGTAGAAGATAAAAGCATGATAAAGATGCAAGCAATACTTGTAATAAATGTCGATTTTTTCATAGGATTAGTGTTTTTATTATTTCCATAAAGGTGGAAATCCGTTTAAAGATTAGTAAAGTTTTAAAGATAAGTCTAAATAATCTTAAAGTTTTTGTAAAAGTCGATGGCGAATGTTAAAGTTTATATTTAAGATGAATCTTTATCGGTTATAAGAGCGTTGACAAGGCTTGTCTACTGTCTTACACGCCTTTAGTTTTAAATTTGGGTAAATTTATTAGTAGATTTAATAGTTTTTAAATGAGCTGCTTTACTTTTATAAAGAAATTCAATGTGTCCCCAATTCCATATTCTCATTCAACCCATTAATATAGTTTAAAACAGCATCTTTTCCCGCTTCATTGCTCGATGAGGTTATAAAATAATTAGGCATGTCTTCCCATGTTTCTAAAAGCACGTTTTTGTAATCTTCAACATGTCTTAAAATCGCATTGGGTTTTAGTTTGTCGGCTTTAGTAAAAATGATAGAAAACGGAATGCCATGCTCGCCCAGCCATTGCATAAATTCTAAATCAATAGGTTGGGGCTCGTGCCTTATATCTACTAAAACAAAAGCGGTTACTAGTTGTTCGCGTAGGCTAAAATATTGGGTGATAAATTTTTGAAACGTTTTTTTTGCATTTTTAGAAACACGTGCATAACCATATCCCGGTAAATCTACCAAGTGCCAATTTTTATTAATTAAAAAATGATTGATAAGTTGTGTTTTACCTGGTCTTCCTGAGGTTTTAGCTAAACTTTTTCGACTCGTTAGCATGTTGATGAGTGACGATTTGCCTACGTTACTTCTGCCAATAAACGCATACTCGGGCAGTAATCCTTTAGGGCATTTTGCCACATCGGAATTACTCATTACAAACTCGGCCGATTTTATATGCATCTATTTTTTTGATATTAATTCAAATCACCATTTAAACCTTGTTGAGATTTGGGGTTTTGTAACTTAATTAAAGATTTCTTTTTTGTAGCCAAGCATCAAGAATTTGGTTAAACTGGTCGGGGTGTTCCATCATAGCGGCATGCCCACATTTGTCAACCCAAAATAACTCAGAATCTGGTAAAAGACTGTCAAATTCTTCGGCGACTTCCGGCGGTGTTACGGTGTCGTTTTTACCCCAAATAATACAGGTGGGGATGTTCATTTTTGGTAAATCCTTTGCCATGTTATGCCGAATGGCACTTTTGGCAATGGCTAATGTTTTTATAAGCTTGTTACGGTCGTTTACGGTTTCGTAAACTTCATCTACAATGGCCTTGGTTGCAATAGAAGGATCGTAAAAAACATCCTGTGCTTTCTTTTTAATAACTTCATAATCGCTGCGTTTGGTGTAACCACCACCCATAGCGCTCTCGTATAGGCCAGAACTTCCTGTTATGACCAATGCTTTTACTTTATCGGGGTATTGTTTTGTGTGATATAAACCAATGTGTCCGCCCAACGAATTACCTAGTAAAATAACTTCTTCATAGCCTTTGAATTCTATAAAGTCGTGTAGGTATCTAGCAAAACTTTTTACATTGGTTTTAAGTAAAGACATGGAGTAAATAGGAAGTTCAGGAATAACAACATTATATCCTCTTTGGCTAAAATATTTAATTACCGAATCAAAATTACTTAAGCCGCCCATTAATCCGTGTAATACTATAATTGGTGTGCCTTCACCAGCTTCAATATAGCTGTAATTCTTCTCTTTTTTTAAACTATGGGTCATTAATCGGATGTCATTGCTTTAAAAACAAATATAGTTATTTCATTCATATTTCAATCATTTTATTGATTTTCAAAAATAATATTTCGAAACTGAGATGTTAACAATCGTGGCATTGTTGAAAAGTTATGTTTAACCTATTGATACTAAGTGGTAGTGGGTGTTGTTGTGATTTAAAAACCCTCATAAGTTGCGTTTAGTCGAAAAATTATTAACAAAGTGGTATAAAGTGGTAAAAAGTGGTAAAATTTTCAATATATTTGAAACATAAACACAAAAAAGCTCACAAATCACATTGGACTTATTAACAGGAACATACGATTGTAAAGTGGATGCAAAAGGCAGGCTAATGATGCCTTCTCCGCTTAAAAAGCAACTGTCTTCGGTTTTGCCAGATGGATTTGTGTTGCGACGTTCTGTGTTTCAAAAGTGTTTGGAATTGTACCCCATGAGCGAATGGCAGGTGCTTATGCAGAAAATGAATAAGCTTAATCGGTTCAATAAAAAGAACAACGATTTTATCCGTCGTTTTACAGCAGGTGTTAAAATGGTTGAGGTAGATGTGAACGGACGCTTATTGATTCCTAAAGATTTAACGGTATTTGCAAATATTTCAAAAGACATCGTGGTAACCTCTGCCATTAATATTATTGAGATTTGGGATAAGGATTTATATGAACAAGCCATAGATGATGCTGCTGTAGATTTTGCAGATTTGGCAGAAGAAGTTATGGGACAAGATGATGACGACCATGGAATATCATAACCCAGTATTATTGAAAGAAGCTGTTGACGGGTTGAATATTAATCCAGATGGTATTTATGTAGATGTCACTTTTGGTGGTGGTGGGCACAGTAAAGAAATATTAAAACGACTTGGTGATAAAGGAAAATTATTTGCTTTCGATCAAGATCAAGACGCTCTTAAAAATACGATTGACGATTCAAGATTCACCTTGATAAATGAAAACTTTCGTTACATAAAACGCTTTTTAAGATTTTATGGTGTAAAGAAAGTGGATGGGGTTTTGGCGGATTTTGGTGTGTCGTCACATCAATTTGATGTTGCGGAACGTGGTTTTTCAACGCGTTTTGAGGCGGATTTGGACATGCGAATGGATCAGCAAAATATGTTGTCAGCTTTTCAGGTTGTAAATAAATACGAGGAAGAGCAATTGAAACAGGTGTTTTTGCAGTATGGCGAATTGAGGGCGGCACCAGCGATGGCAAAATTAATTGTTGAACACCGGGAATCGCAACCTATTGTTACTAGTGAAGAGTTGAAAGCAGTATTGAAAAAGTTTTTGCCACCACGACATGAAAATAAAGTGTTGGCCCAAATATATCAAGCGATAAGAATTGAAGTGAACCAAGAAATTGAGGCTTTAAAAGAGTTTTTGGAGCAAACGCCAGAGCTTTTAAATGAAGGCGGCCGATTAAGTTTGATTTCTTATCACTCGTTGGAAGATAGATTGGTAAAGCGTTTTATAAGAAATGGCTTGTTTGAAGGGGAGCCTGAGCGCGATATGTATGGAAATTTTGAAGTACCACTTAAAAAAGTAAATGGTTTAATAGTGCCTTCAAAAGAAGAAATAAAAAATAATAGTAGAGCAAGAAGTGCAAAACTTCGAATTGCGGAAAAAATATAATGCATCCTAACTCTTTCCAAAAGGAAGGAGTTCTGCTAAAAGCAGTGAGGATTTTAGTGATAATTAAATAACTAATTCTCTCCTTTGGAGAGATGTCTAGGAGAGGCAGGGAGGATGAAAACAAACATCTATAAAATATTAAAAGGCACTTTTTTGGTAAGTGATGACTCTTTTAAGAATTGGAGGTTTATCATATTTATTTCGGCTTTGGCTATAGTGATGATTGCGAGTTCACACAGTGCTGATAAAAAGGTGTATGAAATAGCGCGATTAAAAAATGAAGTAAGCGAAATGCGGTCGGCCTTTATTGATGGTCGCTCAAGGCTTATGAAATTAAAAATGGAATCGCATGTTATGGAAGTTATGTTGCAAAAAGGCATAGAACCATCGGTAATTCCACCAAAAAAAATAAAAGTAAAATCTCAAAAATAACATAGGGCTTAGTGATAAACGAGAAAAGCATATTAAACCGATTGTATTTTGTGGCAGGGTGTATGTTCATCTTCGGACTTGCTGTGCTGTTCAAATTGGTTAGTCTTCAGTTTTTCCAAGGCGATAAGTATAGAGCTTTAGCTGGCGAGCGTGTCATTAAAAATGTGGTGATTCCTGCAAATAGAGGTAATGTGTATTCTCTTAAAGGAAATTTGCTGGCAACTTCCATTCCTAAATACGATATTAGGTTTGATGCGTTAACGCCAACAGCGAAAACCTTCGAAAAATACGTAAAGCCTTTAAGTGATTCGCTTTCAAAATATTATGGAAAACCTTCTGGTTATTATCAAAACGAACTTAGAAAAGCACGTGTGAATAAAAATAGGTACCACTTAATCGCTAGAAATGTTGGGTACTTTGATTATATCCGTTTACGCAATTTCCCATTGTTGGAGTTGGGGGCATACAAAGGCGGGTTGATTGTAGAGCAAACGACCAAGCGTGAACATCCTATGGGTGGTATTGCACAGCGTTCTATTGGTTATGAGCGTTTTGATGAAAAGGGAAATGTGACTAGAGCGGGTATTGATGGTGCTTTTGGAGTGAAGTATTTACGTGGAACCGATGGGCAACGAAAAAAACAGCAAATAGGAAAAGGGCAGTGGAAGCCTTTGAATGATGCCAATGAAATTGATCCTAAAAACGGCTATGATGTTTATACAACCATCGATGTCAATATTCAGGATATTGCGCACCATGCACTTTTGGAGCAATTGGAAAAATACAAAGCAGATCATGGTTGTGTAGTGGTGATGGAAACAAAAACTGGCGAAGTTCGTGCTATTTCAAATTTAGGAAGAAACAGCGATGGCTATTATTACGAACGTTTAAATTATGCGGTTGGTGAATCCCATGAGCCAGGTTCTACTTTTAAATTAATGGCCTTAACTGCTGGCATTGAGGATAAAGTTATTGATACCAGCGATGTCGTAGATACCGAGAAGGGGATTATAAAATTCTACGGTGAATCGGTTGAAGATTCGCATCGTGGTGGTTATGGTAAAATTACGGTATCTAAAGCGTTTGAGGTGTCTTCGAACACAGGAATTGTAAAGGCTATTGATAAAGCTTATGGTAAATCACCGAGCAAATTTGTTGATAGGTTATACGCCATGAATCTTAATAATGATTTAGACCTACCTATTATTGGAGAGCCTAAGCCTGTTATTCCAGACCCACGAGTTAAAAACGGGCGTTGGAGTGGTATTGCTTTGCAGTGGATGGCTTATGGTTATGGCGTGTCTCTCACACCTCTACAAACTTTAACCTTTTATAACGCCATTGCTAATGATGGAGAAATGGTTAAGCCTCAATTTTTAAGGGAGGTAAAAGAGTTTGACGATGTGGTGGTGCCTTTTAAAAAGGAAGTGTTAAACGAGCAAATTTGTTCAAAAGAAACCATTTTAAAAGTAAAGCAATTACTTAAAAATGTCGTGGAGAAAAAACATGGTACTGGACACAGGTTGTATTCTGAAAACTTCTCGATGGCAGGGAAAACAGGAACCAGTCAAAAAGATTATGCTAATAAAGATAAGTTAAGTTATATCTCATCATTTGCAGGTTATTTTCCTGCTGAGAACCCAAAATATTCATGTATTGTGGTTATTCACGAGCCCGATAAAAGTGTGGGGTATTATGGTGCCGATGTATCTGGTCCAGTATTCAAAAGAATAGCCCAGAAAATATTTACTGATACGCCCATTATAGACGAGGTGAAGTCTTTGGATGTTAGAGTAGCTTCGGTAGAAACCGAATATGAAAGTTTCTATAAAACAGCCCAAACGTACAAAACCATTATGCCAAATGTGGTTGGTTTACCCGCTATGGATGCTTTGGCATTGCTGGAAAATATGCAGGTTAAGGTAAAAGTGAAATTAGAAGGAAATGGTATTGTTAAAAAGCAGTCCGTAGAACAAAATATAAAGTTAAAGAATAACCAAGTAGTCGTTTTAAAAGCTTCATGACCATATTAAAAGACATATTATATAAAGTAACTATTAACGCTGTGGTAGGTTCTACGGGTGTTGGAGTGACTGCTATTGATTTCGACTCTAGGAATATTAAGGGCGGCTATGTGTTTGTTGCTATTAAAGGAAGTGTTTCAGATGGTCATAAGTTTATTGATGTTGCCATAAAACAAGGCGCGGTTGCCGTGATTTGTGAAGTTTTGCCCGAAAAACTAAGTGATGGAGTTACGTATGTTGAGGTAGACAATAGCAGTAAAGCCTTAGCGATAATGGCTTCAAATTATTATGAAAACCCTTCAGGGAATTTAAAGTTGGTTGGTGTTACGGGTACTAACGGAAAAACGACAGTCGCAAGTTTGTTGTATCAGTTATTCAAAAAAGCAGGTTATAAAGTGGGATTGTTGTCTACCGTAAAAATTATGGTTGATACTATCGAGTATAAAGCCACCCATACGACTCCCGATTCTTTAACTATCAATAAGTATTTACAAGCGATGAATACTGAAGGTGTTGAGTTTTGCTTTATGGAAGTAAGCTCTCATGGCATTCATCAACATAGAACAGAAGGCTTGCGGTTTGAAGGTGGTATTTTTACCAATCTAACGCACGATCATTTAGACTATCACAATACATTTTCCGAATACCGCGATGTGAAAAAATCCTTTTTTGATGCGCTTCCGGAAAAAGCATTCGCTCTTGTGAACACGGATGATAAGAACGGATTGGTGATGCTGCAAAATACCAAAGCACGAAAATACACTTATGCTTTAAAAGGGTATGCCGATTATAAATCCCAAATTTTGGAAAATCAATTTGGAGGCTTATTGTTAAAGATAAATGATGCTGAAGTTTGGACACGACTTATAGGGAATTTTAATGCTTATAATATCTTGGCAATTTACGCAACAGCAGAATTGTTAGGTCTTGAAAAAGTGGAGATTCTGCGTTTTATAAGCGAATTGGAAAGTGTAAGTGGCCGTTTTCAGTATGTCATTTCAAACGAAAAAATCACAGCGATTGTTGATTATGCACATACACCCGACGCACTTAAAAACGTATTGGAAACCATTAATAGCATCCGTACAAAAAACGAAGAGTTAATAACTGTTGTAGGTTGTGGTGGTGATAGAGATAAAACCAAGCGTCCTAAAATGGGGCATATTGCTACGGCTTTAAGCACCAAGGTTATTTTTACTAGTGATAATCCACGAAGTGAAGAGCCAGAAGCCATTCTAAAAGACATTGAAAAAGGAGTAGAACCTCAAAATTATAAAAAAACATTAACCATTACCGATAGGCTTCAGGCTATAAAAACAGCCTGCCAAATGGCACAGCCAAATGATATTATTCTTATAGCAGGCAAAGGGCATGAAACCTATCAAGAAATAAAAGGCGAACGTTTCGATTTTGATGATTTTAAAATAGTACAAGAGTTTTTAAACCAGTTAAGTAAATAACATAATTGTTACACCTCGAGCACAGTCGAGAGGTTTCATAATAATAAATAACCAATAACCAAATGCTGTATTACCTGTTTGATTATTTAGAAAAACAATTTCAATTACCAGGAGCATCTCTTTTTGGGTTTATAACCTTTAGGGCTGCCACAGCCATGATTTTGTCGTTGTTAATTTCTACTATTTACGGAAAGCGAATCATTCGTTTTTTACAAAAACAACAGGTAGGTGAAACCATTAGGGACTTAGGTTTGGTAGGACAGAACGAAAAAGCAGGTACCCCAACAATGGGCGGAATTATCATTATTCTTGCAACGCTCATTCCGGTATTATTATTAGCAAAATTAGGTAATGTTTATATTATTTTATTGATCGTCACCACGATTTGGATGGGGGTTATTGGGTTTATAGATGATTATATCAAGAAATTCAAAAAAGATAAAGAAGGATTAAAAGGACGTTTTAAAGTACTTGGTCAAGTAGGTTTAGGGATTATTGTGGGCGCTACCCTGTATTTTAATCCAAACGTCACGATTAAGGAGAAGCTACCCGTTGAAGTACGTCAGCAAATGTTAATAGAGGACCCTAATGTGTCTCCAACTCAATTTTTTAAAGCAGAAACAAAATCAACCAAAACAACCATTCCTTTTGTAAAAGGAAATGAGTTTGATTATAAGAATATAATCACTTGGATAAGTCCTAAGTTGGAAGATTATGGCTGGGTTATATTCATAATAATTTCGATTTTCATCATTACAGCGGTTTCAAATGGAGCAAATCTAACCGATGGTATCGATGGGTTAGCGGCAGGAACTTCCGCTATCATCGTACTTACCTTAGGCATTTTTGCCTGGGTGTCGGGTAATATTATTTTTTCAGATTATCTCAATATTATGTACATCCCAAGGGTCGAGGAAATCACCATTTACATCGCTGCTTTTGTGGGTGCGCTTATTGGGTTTTTATGGTACAATACCTATCCGGCACAAGTATTTATGGGAGATACGGGTAGTTTAACTATTGGAGGTATAATAGCGGTTATTGCTATTGCGGTGAGAAAAGAATGGCTGATTCCGGTACTGTGCGGTATCTTTTTAGCAGAAAATTTATCGGTGGTTATGCAGGTGAGTTGGTTTAAATATACCAAGAAAAAATGTGGTGAAGGACGACGCATTTTTAAAATGGCACCATTACATCATCACTATCAAAAAATTGGATACCATGAAAGTAAAATAGCTACTCGTTTTTGGATTGTAGGCATTTTGCTAGCCATCCTATCTATAGTGACATTGAAAATAAGATAAATGAATTTACGAATTACGATTTTAGAATTACGAATTGTTAATGAAAGAAGCTTTAAAGAATAGATTTCACAATTACAGAAAAAAATAGAATTAAAAAAAGTGATAAAAGAAGTTCACATAAAAGAAATTAACAAAAGCAGAGTGGTAAGTCCTTACCCTTTGGGGAAGGATTTAGGATGGGGCGTTTAGTTGTATTAGGAGGCGGAGAAAGTGGTGTAGGAACAGCACTTTTAGGAAAAGCAAAAGGCTACCACGTTTTTGTTTCCGATAAAGGAAAAATTAAAGATAAGTACAAAGAAGTTCTTATACATAATGAGATTGAATGGGAAGATGAAAAGCATTCAGAAGAGAAAATACTGAATGCCGACATCGTAATGAAAAGTCCAGGAATCCCAGATAAAGCACCTTTGTTAAAACAAATTCGCAAACAAGGAATTTTAGTGGTTTCTGAAATAGAGTTTGCTGCCAAATTTACAAACGCAACCATCGTGGGTATTACAGGAAGTAATGGTAAAACAACCACGGCAACTTTAACGCATCATCTTTTAAAAGAAGAGCTGCAAGTGGGGCTGGCAGGTAACATAGGGGATAGCTTTGCAAAACAAATTCTGGAAAAAGATTATCCAAACTATGTGTTAGAGATCAGTAGTTTTCAGTTAGATGATATTGTTGATTTTAAACCGAAAATAGCTGTAATCACAAACATTACGCCCGACCATTTAGATAGATATGATTACAAATTTGAAAATTATATCGCTTCAAAGTTTAGGATTACTGAAAATCAAACGAAAGATGATTATTTGATTTACGATGCCGATGATGAAGTGCTAACAAATTGGTTAAAAAACCACCCAGTTCAATCCACATTATTGCCCTTTTCATTAACAAAAACTATTGAAAATGGCGCCTATTTAAAAGATAAAAATATAATAATAACAATAAATAACACACAAATAATTATGCCAACATCAAGTCTTACTTTAGAAGGAAATCATAACGTTAAAAATGCGATGGCTGCTTCTACTGTGGCTCACTTATTAAAAATTAGAAAGCAAACCATACGCGAAAGCCTTGAAAATTTCCAAGGAGTAGAACATCGTTTGGAGCATGTGCTTAAAATTAATAAAGTGCAATACATAAACGATTCTAAAGCAACCAACGTAAATGCGACCTATTACGCCTTAGAAAGTATGGATGCACCAACGGTTTGGATCGTTGGAGGAGTAGATAAAGGCAATAACTATGAAGAGTTATTTCCCTTTATTAACGAAAAAGTGAAAGCTATTATTTGTTTAGGTGTTGATAATGAAAAACTTATGAATGCTTTTGGAGGGATGGTTGATGTTATTATAGAAACCCAGTCAATGAATGAAGCTGTTAAAATAGCTTATAAGCTAACCGAGGCAGGTGATAATGTGTTATTGTCTCCAGCATGTGCCAGTTTCGATTTATTTGAAAATTATGAAGATAGAGGGCGCCAATTTAAAGAGGCTGTAAGAAACTTATAATAAATTATGTTTTTGTCATGCTGAGCTTGTCGATGCATCTCATTATAATAGAAATTAGAAATATAAAAAGTGCAAACACTGTTTAATAACATAAAAGGCGATAGGTTAATTTGGGCAATAGTTGCGTTGTTAGCAATTGTGTCGTTCTTGCCAGTTTATAGTGCTGCTAGTAATTTGGCATATAAAAGCGTTGGCGGAAATACGTTTACCTTTTTTGTTAAGCATTTAGTGCATTTAGGATTAGGGTTTGGGATTATGTATGGTGTTCATAAAATACCGTACAGATATTTTAAAGGCTTGTCGTTGATCATGATTCCTATTGTATTGGTTTTATTGGGAATTACTATGTTGCAAGGAACCACCATTGAGGGCGCAAGTGCTAGTAGATGGATTCAAATACCCATAGTAGGCGTGTCTTTTCAAACATCTACTTTGGCATCGGTGGTGCTCATGATTTATGTGGCGAGGTATATGTCCAAAATAAAAGATAAAGACATCACTTTTAAGAGCTCAATTTTACCGCTTTGGGTGCCTGTGTTTATGATTTTGGCATTAATACTGCCTTCAAATTTTTCAACCACTGCCATTATATTTTTAATGGTGTTGATCTTGGTTTTTTTAGGAGGCTACCCCATGCGTTATATAGGAATTATACTGGGGTTGGGTTTAATAGCCTTAGTGCTTTTTGTAATGGTTGCCAAATTAACGACGGGGCCATTAAGTGTTAAAGTTGAAACTTGGGAAAACAGAATTAAGAACTATTCAAACAATGAAGATACCGAAGCTGATTATCAAATAGAAAAAGCTAAAATAGCGATAGCCTCGGGCGATGTTTTTGGTGTGGGTCCGGGTAAAAGTATTCAAAAAAACTTTTTACCACAATCATCCTCCGATTTTATTTTCGCCATTATTATAGAAGAATATGGTATTGTAGGCGGTTTTTTTATAATGATACTTTACATGTGGTTGTTGTTTAGGGTTGTTATAGTAGCGCAAAAAGCCGATACCATTTTTGGGAAATTATTGGTGTTGGGTGTAGGGCTGCCCATTGTATTTCAGGCATTAATCAATATGGCGGTAGCAGTGGAGCTATTTCCAGTAACAGGGCAAACATTACCTTTAATAAGTAGTGGAGGAACATCTATTTGGATGACCTGTTTAGCAATAGGAATTATATTAAGTGTTAGTTCTAAGAGGGAAGAAATAAAGGAGCAAGAAACTATGGAAGATAACCCTTTGGAAATTCTTTCGGAAACGATATGAGGAATGAAGATTTACGATTTGTGAAGATGAAAGAAAATAGAAAATAGAGAAAAGAATAAAGAGAAATAATACAAACATGTTATATTAAGGTGTTTTTTATTCTAAAAAAGAGCAATGTAAAATGACGTTTAGTTTGTCAGACTGAGCTTGTCGAAGTCCTAATTTAAAAGCGTCATTGGTAGCATGTTGAAGTGTAAACTGGAATTTTGAATTTATTTTTCTGAAGTTATAAAACAAACATTTGTGCATTAGTGGAAAAATCTAAAACATATAAAATCATATTATCGGGTGGGGGCACAGGTGGTCATATCTATCCTGCTATTGCTATTGCAAACGAGTTGAAGTTGCGTTTTCCAGATGCAGAATTTTTGTTTGTTGGAGCCAAAGATAGAATGGAAATGGAAAAAGTGCCACAAGCGGGATACGAAATCAAAGGGCTTTGGATTTCTGGAATTCAGCGGCAGTTAACATGGAAGAACTTAAAGTTTCCTTTTAAGTTGATCAGTAGTCTTTGGAATGCTAGAAAAATAGTTAAGGCGTTCAAACCAGATGTGGCGATAGGTACAGGTGGTTTTGCAAGCGGACCCTTGTTACAGATAGCTGCTGCCAATAAAATTCCGTACTTAATACAAGAGCAAAATTCTTACCCCGGAATTACCAATAAAATGCTTGCTAAAAAAGCTCAAAAAATTTGTGTGGCTTATGATGGGTTGGAGCGTTTCTTTCCAAAAGATAAAATCATAAAAACGGGAAATCCGGTTCGTAAAGGCTTATTGGATGTTGAAACAAAAACTGTTGAAGCCAAGAACTTTTTCGATTTAAAACACGGAAAATATACGCTCTTGGTTTTGGGTGGTAGTTTAGGTTCTAGACGTATAAATCAGTTAATTGAAAAAAAACTGGATTTTTTGGATACACAAAACGTTCAAGTTATATGGCAATGCGGTAGGCTGTATTATAGTCAGTATAAAATTTATAACAACACGAATAACGTGCAGGTTTACGAATTTTTAAATAATATGGATTTTGCTTATGCTGCTGCCGATATTGTGATTTCAAGAGCAGGCGCGAGTTCTGTTTCAGAGCTTTGTATTGTTGGTAAGCCAGTCATTTTTGTGCCATCGCCAAATGTTGCAGAAGATCATCAGACAAAAAATGCTATGGCGATTGTAGATAAAGATGCTGCTATGATCATTAAAGAAGAGGATTTAGAAGCCGATTTTGAAAATAAATTTTCGCAGCTTATTGCTTCGCCAGAAAAACAAAAGAAATTAGGAAGTAACATAAAAAAGTTAGCATTAGTAAATGCAACAAAACAAATAGCCGATGAGGTTGAAAAGCTTTTAAAGAGTAAATGAATTTAAAAACCAAACATAACGTTTATTTTATTGGCATTGGCGGTATTGGCATGAGTGCTTTGGCACGCTATTTTGTTGCCAATGGGAAGGTGGTTGCTGGTTATGATAAAACACCTTCTGATATTACCGATAGTTTAAGAGCTTTAGGTATTGAAGTTCATTTTGAAGATGCGGTTAAAAATATTCCTCAAGCTTGTTTAAATAAGGAAAACACGTTGGTTGTTTATACACCAGCAATTCCACAAGGTCATTTTGAATTGGAATATTTTAAAACCAATAATTTTCAAATATTAAAACGTTCCCAAGTTTTAGGCTTAATAACTGAAAACACCTTTTGTTTAGCGGTTGCAGGAACGCATGGAAAAACAACAACCTCCAGTATTTTGGGGCATTTGTTGAATGAATGCGATGTGCCGTTGACTGCTTTTTTAGGAGGCATTTGCGAAAATTATAACTCCAATTTAATTATTAATGGTACCGAAGTTTCGGTGGTTGAAGCAGACGAATTCGATCGCTCATTTTTAACCTTATCGCCAAATTTAGCCTGCATTACCTCTATGGATGCAGACCATTTGGATATTTATGGAGATGCTTCAGAATTAATAAAGTCATTCGAGGATTTTTCAAAAAAAATCAAGCCTAACGGGAAATTATTTGTTAGGAACGGTTTACCTATCCATGGCATTACTTACGGTATTGAAGACGACTCCGATTATTCGGTTCAAAACATAAAAATAAAGAACGGTAGTTATGTTTTTGATGTGAAAACACCAAAAACAGTGCTTGAAAATATACAATTTAACCTACCTGGTAGACATAATCTGTCTAATGCACTAATAGCCTTGGCGATGGCTGTAGAATATGGTTGCCCTCACCGGCAGCTCGCCAAAGCATTAGCGTCTTTTAAAGGCGTAAAGCGACGATTCACCTATCAAATTAAAACGGATAATTTCGTTTATATTGATGATTATGCGCATCATCCGGAAGAGATTAATGCTGTGCACCAAGCGGTGCGGGAAATGTATCCTAACAAAAAAGTGTTGGCCATTTTTCAACCACATTTATTCAGTCGAACCCGCGATTTTATTGATGGTTTCGCAAAAAGTTTATCGCAGTTTGATGAGGTCTTATTATTGGATATTTATCCAGCTAGGGAATTGCCAATGGAAGGGGTCACTTCGGCGTGGCTATTAAGCAAAATGACTAATGAAAACAAACAACTAGTTAGCAAAGCAGATTTATTGCAAAAAATACATGAAAGTAATGCGCAGATTGTACTAACTATTGGTGCAGGAGATATTGGGGAAGAAGTAAAACACATAAAAAAAGAATTTAGCCTTGAAAATTAACTGGAATTACATAAAGATGTTTGCTTTACTAGGTTTAGTAACCTTTTTGTTTGCTTTTGCATCAGCAAGAAATTCTGTTAGAAAAATATCTAAACCTAATGTGGTGTTTATTGGAGAAAACAATCTGTTTATAACAAACGAGAATGTTAGTAAATTGTTAATACAAAGTTTTAAAGGAGCTAAAAATATACCTAAAGAAACTTTAGATTTGAATGAGTTAGAAATTGCCCTAAAATCTAATCCAATGATAAAAACGGCAGAAGTGTATGTTACTGTAAATGGTACACTTAATGCTGAAGTTGAACAAAAAACGCCTATTGCAAGAGTAAGTACAAGTGCGTCTTATTATATAGATGATGACGGTTTTTATATGCCATTATCTGATAATTATTCTGCTAGAGTGCCACTAGTTACTGGTTATGTTGAAAAAAATAATTTAAAAAACATTTATATCGTTGCAAGTAAAATTAACAAAGATGAGTTTTTAAAAAAGCATGTAATAGAAATTCATCAAGGCATAGACAAGGTTGTGTATTTAAAACTGAGACAATGCCAATTTTTAGTGCAACTGGGAGATGTGACATTTTTAGATAAAAAAGTTAATAACCTAAAAGCGTTTTATCAAAAAAACCTAAAAGATAAAGCACTCGATAGTTATAGTAAAGTCAATTTGCAGTTTGATAACCAAGTAGTATGTACCAAAATATAAGCCATGGAGCATAATTTAGCAGTAGGATTAGACATAGGAACCACAAAAATTGTGGCTATGATTGGTCGTAAAAACGAGTACGGAAAAGTTGAAATTTTAGGCATTGGTAGGTCTAAAAGCTTGGGCGTGCATCGTGGTGTGGTAAATAATATTACACAAACCATTCAATCTATACAGCAAGCGGTTCAAGAGGCAGAAGTGGCTTCCGATATTAAAATTGAAGGTGTAACAGTAGGTATTGCAGGTCAGCATATACGTAGTCTGCAGCACAGCGATTATATAACCAGAGCAAATTCTGAAACGGTTATTGATGAAGAAGATATTGACAAGTTAATAAACCAAGTGCATAAACTAGTAATGCTTCCGGGTGAAGAAATTATTCACGTATTGCCACAAGAATATAAAGTAGATGGGCAAGGTGAAATTAAAGAACCTATCGGGATGTATGGCGGCCGTTTAGAAGCCAATTTCCATGTGGTAGTCGGTCAAGTATCGTCTATAAGGAACGTAGGTCGTTGTGTGCAAAGCTCCGGTTTAAATTTAGAAGGCATTACGTTAGAGCCTTTAGCATCGGCAAATGCCGTATTAAGTCAGGAAGAAAAAGAAGCAGGTGTTGCACTTATTGATATAGGAGGCGGTACAACCGATTTAGCCATTTTTAGAGATGGTATCATCCGTCATACAGCGGTCATTCCTTTCGGCGGAAACGTTATTACGGAAGACATCAAGGAAGGGTGTTCCATTATAGAAAAACAAGCCGAATTATTAAAGATAAAATTTGGTTCTGCATGGCCAGGAGAAAATAAGGATAATGAAATAGTATCCATTCCAGGTTTACGTGGCAGGGAACCAAAAGAGATAACCCTTAAAAATCTCTCTAAAATAATTCATGCGCGTATTGTTGAAATCATTGAGCAAGTATATGTAGAAATTAAAAACTACGGACACGAAGAACAAAAGAAAAAATTGATTGCCGGTATCGTTTTAACAGGTGGTGGTAGTCAATTAAAACATTTAAAGCAGTTAGTGGAGTACATAACAGGAATGGACACCAGAATAGGTTACCCTAACGAACATTTGGCGGGTAATAGTGATGATGATGTTACAAGTCCGTTATACGCCACTGCCGTTGGTTTGGTTTTAGATGGTTTAAAGCGTAACGAACGAAAAAAGATTGAACTGCAAGAGAAAAAGCAAGAGGCGGAAAATGAAAAGCCTATTGAAGAAATTAAAGAAAAACCAGTAAAAGAACGCCGTTCTTTTCTAGACAAATTAACCGAGCGTGTTAAAGATTTTTTAGACAACGCAGAGTAATAGAAAAATATCCATAGAACAAAAAGTAAAAGTATAATACCAGTAAAACAGAATTTATGAGCAGCAAGAAAGAATTCGAAAGTATTGCATTTGATTTACCAAAAAATCAATCAAATGTTATTAAGGTTATTGGTGTTGGCGGTGGCGGCAGTAATGCCATTAACCACATGTTCCAACAAGGCATTAAAGGCGTCGATTTTTACATCTGTAATACAGATGCACAAGCGCTTCAAAATAGCGGTGTACCAAACAAAATTCAATTAGGGGTAAACCTGACTGAAGGGCTGGGAGCAGGAGCAAACCCACAAGTTGGAGAACAATCTGCGGTTGAAAGTTTCGAGGATATTTCAAATATGCTTGATACCAATACCAAAATGGTTTTCATAACAGCGGGTATGGGAGGTGGAACGGGCACCGGTGCAGCACCTATTATAGCTAAAATGGCTAAAGATTTAGATATCTTAACCGTAGGAATTGTAACCATGCCATTTCAGTTTGAAGGCAAAATGCGTATTGAGCAATCCCAAATTGGCATTGAGAAATTAAGAAATGTGGTGGATTCGTTAATCGTAATAAATAACAACAAGCTTCGTGAAGTATATGGCAATCTTGGTTTTAAAGCAGGATTCTCTAAAGCCGATGAGGTGCTTTCCACAGCTGCTCGTGGTATAGCAGAAGTTATTACACACCACTATACACAAAATATCGATTTACGCGATGCTAAAACCGTATTAAGCAATAGTGGAACAGCTATTATGGGATCTGCATTGGCATCAGGGAAAAGCCGTGCACAAGATGCTATCCGTAAAGCTTTGGATTCACCATTGTTAAATGACAATAAAATTACTGGAGCTAAAAATGTATTGCTGCTAATAGTTTCTGGAACTCACGAAATTACCATTGATGAAATAGGTGAAATAAACGACCACATTCAAAATGAAGCGGGTCATGGTGCTAATATCATTATGGGTGTTGGGGAAGATGAAAGTTTAGAAGAATCTATTGCTGTAACTATTATTGCGACAGGTTTTAATATAGAGCAACAAGACGAAATTTCCAATACCGAAACAAAAAAGGTTGTGCATTCATTGGTTAGTGAAGATTTAGATTTCAGCCCTAAAGAAAAAGAACCTGTCATTATCGCTCCCGTTATTGAGTTAAAAGAAAAGAAAGAGCCCACAGTTGTAAAGCACACTTTGGATTTTGATATTGAAGAAGATGAGCCTGTTAAATCTGAAAAAACGATTGTAAACGAAGAAAAAGTTAGCAATCCTTCGATTGACAACAATATAGATTTAATACCAACTTCAGAACTTATAAAAAACATTCAAGTAGTTTATGAAGAGGTAAGAGCAAACGTTCAGGAGGATGACGATTTCATTATTAAACCAGTTACTAGAATGTCTAAAAAAGACAAAGATATTGCCGATATAGAAGTGGTTTCAGATTATATTGAAGAAGAGAAACAAATCACATTAACGTTTGATTTACCTTTATCTTCCAACGATAAAGTTGAAAAAGAAGAAGACCAAATAACATCATTTCAGTTAGACGATGATGTTAAGAAAATTTCGGTGAATGATTATGTGGAGTTAATACCAGTTAACGAAACAACCGAAAAAGGTGATATGCGTTATGCTTTGGAAGATTATATAGAAGTAGAATCTTCAATGAACAAAAAGCAAGCAAAAGCCAAAGAGATGATAGAAGAATTTGACCAAGAGGTCGTATTCGAAAAGAAAGTGGTTAAATCACCTGTTCAAGAAGAAAGCACTGATGATGAATTAGATCCAATGAATAGTCCTATTTCAGAAATGCTTAAAGAGCGCGCTGAAGAACGCAGACGTAAAATGAAAGACTTTAACTATAAATTCAACAATGCCAAGATTGATGATATAGAAAGAGTGCCAGCTTATAAGCGTCAAGGCGTTAATTTAGATGAAGCAAAACATTCTTCTGAAACAGATTTGTCTAGATCTAGCGTTGGGTTTGATGATAATGATGATATCCAAATAAGAAGCAATAATTCATTTTTACATGATAATGTAGATTAAAAGCATACTGGCCTTACTTAGTTATGAACCCGAAAAGTATCCCTCAGCTTTTCGGGTTTTTTAATTGATTTTTTACAGAGGCATCTGCGCTAGATTTTCCTCCTCTGAACAGGATTTTAAAAGCTTTTATTTTGGCATTGACAGATTCAACATTCGTGTTTTTTTTGTCTACTGAATTTTGGTATTATATTTTGTAGCTTTCATTCTTATTGGAAGCCGTTTAAAAACCATAGAAAAAAACCTATCAGAAACCGACGGTTTCTGATAGGTTTAGAAATATAATAAATATTGATACTATGTTCTATTCTTTGATGATGGTCTTATTTATAGTGCCATTTTCTGTAACTATCTGAACTGCGAATATGCCTGTACCGCTATTAATACTCACTTTCGTGATTTTATTTATAATGTCATTTGCTTTTATTAAACGTACTTGCTGTCCAAGCATATTGAATACCTCAATTTGTTTGACCTTCCCTGCCTTAGCTAAATCTATATAAAATTCATTTTTAAATGGCACGGGATAAATCTTCACTTCGGGCTTAACATCATTAACAACTAAACCAAGCGAATTTTTAGATGAAGCTGCTTTACTGGCATTGGCTGGGTCGCCCACTAAAAGCCATTGTGCATTTACATGGGTAGTATTTGCATATTGCCCAACAACAGACCCATTAGCAGTCCTTCCCATGCCATCTAAAAACAACCCTGTAGCACGATTTTGAATTCTGTAATAATCGCCGTTATATTGTTGCACGGACCATTGTGAATTATTACTAGTTGTATTGGCCCACTGGCCGCAATTAGATCCATTAGCAGTACGTCCCATACCATCAAGAATCATCCCTGTTCCACGGTTTACAAACTGTACATAACCATTACCAACATCTACCATTTCCCAATATGAATTATTGTGGTTCGTGGAGTTGGCATATTGATTGCAGTCATCACCATTACCCGTTTTACCATATCCATCTACTACTAAACCTGTTCCTCGGTTTTGTATTTGATAATAGTTGGTAACGCTGGTAGTATTTACCAATTGAATATTAGGAGATGGTGGTGTATCCATTCCGCCACCAAAATAAAACCCAAGATTTGGAGGCTGGTTATACGAATTGTTCTGCCATGCAATAGCTGACCTGTAGTTAGGGTCATGCATTAAGGTGTACATTCTTTGGTTAGTAACGAAAGGAGTAACAAAAACAATCAAACCTGTGTTGTCAGTACGTCTGTATATGACTTCTTCCCGCCAGTCACCCAAAATATCGGCCATAAGGCTAGGATTGGATTTAGATGAATTATTATCAGAAATTGGCGCCATATTATATAATGTGGCTACTCTGCCGGTCCCGGTTCCATTCCATTTACCAATTACAGTTTTGTCGAGTATTTCACGTTGAACATCGCCATCCCACCAAATACCAAAATTATAAGAAGCACCACCACCCGTAGAAGTTGGTATTGCAGTTGATATAAGTTGACCTGTGCAGCTGCGAAGACCAGAGCCATCAGAACCCCATATTTCCATGCCTTTGTAATTTGGATCTATATCTGCGGCCATACATCTTCCAATATCACCACTGGACCAATTTGCCCATTGTATAGTACCATTAGCAGCATTTCTTAATGATATACCCGGGATTGTTGAGCCATTCGCATACTCTTGACAGCTAAAATATTCCAGACCGGCAATATCAGGGTTAATATCTGCTAAATGAGCAGCATCGCCATGACCAAAACTGGTGGAGTAAAGACCATTGCCATTTTCATCAACCGCCATGCCTCCATAAGTTATCTCGTCTCTCCCGTCACCATCAACATCACCGGCAGCAAGATTATGGTTTCCTTGTCCGGTATAGGCAGTGGCTACACCATTAGGATCGCTATCCCAAGCCCACTCCTGTGTTAAAGAGCCATTTCTAAAATGCCACGCTTCAAGTTTTATTCGATTATAGATTCCTCTACCGATTACAAAGCTTGGATTTACACCATCGAGATAGGCAACTGCCCACATGCATTTGGTAGCCCTGTGACCAAGTTGAGAAAGGTTTTGGCCCGGTAGCCCCCATTGTGCTATTGGTTCCAGACCGATGTACCAATCCCATGCAATTTCTGCTCCTGTTTCGCCATCAAATATTGATATGTAATCGGGTCCTTCGGTTCTAAACCAAAAAGGACCATTTTGTGACGCTGTAGAACGATAGCTGATTTGTCCGTCCCCATCTCTGTCGCCAATATTATTTCCTAAGCCGTCTATCATACCATCTGAAGTTCTGGTAGCAACTTCGGCCTTTCCATCATTATCAAAATCGTATACCAAAAAGTTTACCTCTACCGCGTGTAACAAATTGGGCCCCAAATCAATGGCCCACATAAATGTGCCGTCAAGTTCATAAGCTTCAAGATAGTGATTATAGGGTGAGGTAGGGGATTCATCATTGGAGAGTCTTTTTATAACAATTTCGTATTCCCCGTCCCCATCCAGATCGCCAACAGAGGCATCATTCAGATGATGGGTAGTGTATCCACCGTTAACCGATCTGACGGGAATAGTGAAATACCCACTTCCCCTAACACCTGTAGCGCCAGAAAGTGCTTGCTCTGTTCCTCCAATAACAGCAGCTACACTATAAGAATTATCGGTACTGATTGCATCAACATAATTTGAAACGTTAAGATTGGAAGCGATTAGTGTTGACCCACGATATAGATTGTAGGTAGCATTCTGGGTGTATTCGTCACCGGGAATCCGCCAACTTATTAGCACGGAGTTAGTATTGGTTCGCATGGCAATTAATCCTCTGTCAAGGTTTTCCATGTAACGTTGTCCGAAAAGTGAGCAACTCCAAAGAGCCATGATGCTAATTAAAGACAGGCTCATAAGGAACCTATTTTTAAATAGTTTTTTAACCGTGAATTGATGAACTAACGGGGTGTTTTTAATGGTAAGTTTTGTTTTCATAATTAGTTTAATTGGTTATTTTTTAAGCCGAAGCTTGGTTTTTATGCATTTAAATAATGCACTTATTAGTTGGTATGTAAACAAATATATTTTTAATTTCTATTATATCTGTCCTGTACTTACATGTGCAAAAACGGACATAGTGTACCACTGGATTTGCAACAAAAGTGCGATAATCTATACAACGGAATAAGTGCCACGTCCTGAATAAAGGCTGCTTTATGTGCGCAAAAGATAAATCCGACTGGCATAATAAGCGCAACCAAAACGTGCCACTGAATTTCGGAACGGCATATATTTGCGTAATAAAAATCCTAAAAAAGTGAGTGCGGCTGGTAACATTGTATATAAAAAATGCTTAGTTTAGTGCTATATAGTAACCGTTGACAACAACTAAAAACAGATAAATTAAAAATTTGAAAAATGGAAAAAAATTGGATTATAGGAATGGCAATCTTGATTTTTTTAGTGGTTACTTTTCTTTATTGGAAGCTAACTGGTGGCTATGCTGAAAAAGAATATGGCAAAAAAATGTGGAAACAATGGGGAACGAGAACTTTTTATTGGACGGCTGCCTTATTCATTAGTGGAGGACTTGCGATTGCAATAATGTTTCTTTTGAAATGGGTAAATGTTCTGACTTTTTAAGGGTCTAAACGTTACAACTGATTTTAAAACTATTTCGGAATTGGATTTTCGAGAGTTGCCGATGTTTATCTCCAATGGACAGCTGAATAAATTTATGTATGGGTTTGATAAGGCTTTAGACGAAGTCTGTGGCTTCCCGTTGTTCCTTAGTGGGGGCTATCACTAACTTACAGTTAGTAACGTTAAGAGTAAGCATTAAAAAACAGTTTAAATAAAATAAAAACAAGTTGTATTTAAATAAGATCTCAGGCCCAGTCTGGTCACTTTAATTAACTTTCAACGAGTGGTTACAAAAACCTTGGAAATTATAATATTTTAAGGTTTTACTTTGTTAGGGGATTATTTTATTTGATTCTAAAAGAGGGCGTATTTGAATTTGTTTGAGCCTAAAATTGTAATTATTTTTAGATAATATGATGCGTTCGTATTTTACTATAATAATTCTTCCAATTCTTTTGAAGTCAGTGTAAAATTAGGTTTAAAATCCTCAGAATTCATATAGTTAATTATGGATTGATACAATTGAAGCGCTTCTGGTTTATCCAACATTTTGTTTAGCTGAGACATACAAATTATCAATTTTCCTTTACCAACTTTAAATTCAAAGATTAAACCCAATTTGTGATTTCTTTCAAGGTTATCAATTACCTGTACAATCGGGTAATAATCATTAGCGGTACTATCCAGAATCAACGAATTACTTGCTTTAATTATGGAAAACCATTGCCAATTGGTATGGAAATCGGTTGGAAAAGAATTAAATAGCTTATGGTCAGGATTCATTAAGAGTCCCAAAGTCCCTGGGGATACAGGCCTGTTTACATGTTCACTAATGGTTTTAAACATGCCATAGTTCCAAAATTCGGGAGGAAAATGTCCTGGCAAACTGGTTGATTTTACATCTTCGGTTTGAGGAAATAGCAATACTTTAGCTCCATGATTTAATTTGGTGCGTATATTATTATTTAAATCCTCTGTTACTAAAATATCATTAGGGATTTGAATAGTTGTTTTCGCTGGATACACCCAAATAGGATGGGAATTGGAATATTTGGTATTAACTATATATGTGTGAAGGGTTAATTTCTCAGCTTCAGAAATACTCGAAAGACGGATGTTAATGCTTCCAACATCATTTAGTCCATTTATAATCTTTAAATTTAAAAAATGACCTTGCTGTATCATGGTTCCATCTTGTTTTCTTAGTTCCCAATGCAGTGGGTTACTAATGGTTGTGTTGGAATAATTTGCTACTTTAATTTTTGCTTGGAAGTTTTCTTTATTAATATAACAGTATTTGGGGAACTCTGGTAGTATGGCTAATTCGTTACATGATTGTTTCCAATCTTTCGGGGTAACGACATTTTTACTATCCATAAAGGCATCTAAAATACCAACAAGAGCAGTGCCTTGTCCAGGGAAATCCTGTAAATCCAATAGCTGAAATCCTGCCAATCCTTTTGTTCGTAAAGCAGCTTCTATTTCTGCTTTGTAGCAAAGTGCAGACCATGCTCCAGATGCTTTTTGAAACAGACTATCCATTTCTTGCATTCCAGATTTTTTAAGACGATTCTTAAAAACTTCTAAATTCCAAGCTCGTAAAACACCTGTGTATTTGTGAATTTCTTTATAGTTTGGATATATTTGATATTGCCCTATTTCATGGCCAACAATTGGGATGCTTAATTGCGAAACCGCATCGTCGAAATTAATTTCGGTTGAAGGTTGTAGAGTATTCAATATGCCACCGTCATTGGCATCGGCAAAAGCATGGGTTAATCGGGTATGTCCTTGTATGGTGTTTCCGTTTGTAGGAATACGTGCGCCCACAAAAAAATCGGCATAATCTGTGGGTGGCATATAACCAATATTATTGTTGGAACCCATGGTGTAAAGTGGTCTAGAGTCAAACTTTTTAAAGGCAAGCATCATTTTTTCGACCTTGTCGTGTCCATCCCATATTTCGTTACCAGGTGAAAACATAACGAACGAGGGGTGATTTGCATAGGCTTTTAACATGGCAAGTCCTTCTTTTTTTAACTCCTGGGCAATGGTATGGGATTCCAAACCACCCCAGAATGGCAACTCGGCTTGAATATAGATGCCTTCTTGGTCGGCAGCGGTAAAAGCAGCTTCTGGCGGACAATACGTGTGAAAGCGATAATGGTTTATTCCATAGGATTTTGCAATTTTAAAAACGCGTAGCCAATCATCAACATTCATGGGTGTATATCCGGTTAACGGAAAAACGGCTGCTTCATGTTTCCCTCTTAAAAAGGTTGTGCGCCCATTTATCGCAAATTGTGTACCCTTCGTTTCAAATTTTCGCATGCCAAAACCAACCGTTTTAGCATCTTTCGTTTTTTCGTTGGATATGATTGCTTTTAAGAGATATAGTGGTTGCTCGTATTCATCCCATAAGTCTGGTTTTTCATCAAATACATAAACTAACTTTGTTTTCGGTTTATAATCGATGGTCGATTTGTGTGACTTTAGTTTTGTGGTTTTACCTTTATATGTCTTTTCAACAACAAGTTCAATATTAAATGTGCTATAGTTTAAAGGATTTTCTATTTCCAATTCAACATCAAATTTATCTTCATCTACATTTGGATATACTTGAAGGTTTGAAATATAGGTTTTAGGCGATGCTTCTAAGTATATGTCGCCAATGATACCGTTCCAGTTGGTTTGTGTGTCATCTGAATAAATATGAACATTGCCATACGGCGTTTGTTTCAAATCATTATTTATTTGAATAGTTATATAATGCTCACCAGGCGATAGATAATTAGAAACATTGAAAGTTTGAGCAGATTGAAGTAGTTTGGATTCTCCAACAAAACTACTGTCTATCCATATTTTTGATGCTTTGGTGCGTTCTAAAAAAAGTTGAATATGTTTATTGTTAAAATTCTTGGGGACGGCCACTTTTTTTCGATACCATGCGACTCCTTCATATTTATACACTCTATTAAGGTGCATGGTGGTCGTGTCTTTATTGTGAATGCCTTTTTGATTGGTATCTGTAGTCCCAGGTAATTTAACAACATCATTTAAGTTGCTATTATACCATTGCTGTTCCATACCAATATTTAAAGAGTCTAGAGAAAATTGCCATGCGCCTTCAAGATCAAGACGCGCTCTATAATCTTCTTTGTTAGAATTGCAAGACACATAAATTAACAAAAAAATGAGATAAATATTCTTCATACTATTTTTTATAGCTTTTTTTTTTTTTTAACGTTCAGCTTATAGAAGCTGGATTTAAATATTAAGTTAAGCGTAGTCGAAACCTAAAAAACTATCGATGTTCAGAACTTTTCGACTGTCCTAAAGGCGATAATTAGCAGTAATAGTAATATTTATCCTTGTGTTTGAATCAAACTCACGTTTATATAAGTTATTATTCTTTCAAAGTCACCATCAATACATCATGAGGTTCTATTTTTGCTTTTAAATTGGTGGAGGTGTCCCCTAAATTTTTATGGTTGAATACATCTCTTATTTTAAAAACGTTTTTTTTCATGTCTACATAGCGACCATTTACATCATCACCAATGTTATGTTTTTTCCAATCAAAAACAAAATCTACAGGATTATCACTCATATTTATAAAAGTCATGGCCCATTGATTATTGTCAAGTGGCTTTAACCATATTTCCATATTGTTTTCATTGGTAAAACGAAATCCTTGAATGCCTAATTTATCTTGATTTACGGCAATTACTTCTTTATTGGATAGTGTTTTTATGGTTTCTTTAGAAGCAGTTCTTAAATCATTACCCATAATTAATGGTGACGCCAACATACTCCACATGGCAAAATGAGTTCTATCTTCGGCACCCGTCATGCCATTGCCAACTTCCATCATATCAAAATCGTTCCAATGGCCAGGACCAGCAGCTTTACGGATATCCTTTCTCATATTAATAATTTTCCAAATACCTGATGAAGACCAAGAGCCATGGCCAACTTCGCAATCCCAACAATTAATAATATCTCCAGTAACGCGCCATAGATGTCCAATGTCCTTCGCCCATTTCCAAGGCTCATTATCACCCCATTCACAAATACTAAAAACGACAGGTCTTCCTGCTTTATACAAAGCATCTCTCATGGTTGTGTATGCGCTTTCTGCATTTATTTTATCCGTATTGCACCAGTCGTATTTAAGATAATCGACATCCCATGATGCATACGTACGTGCGTCTTGATATTCATGCCCTCTACTACCGGGATAACCGGCACATGTAGTAGCCCCTGCGCAATTATAAAGTCCGAATTTTAGACCTTTGGAATGGATATAATCCGCTAAGGCTTTCATGCCGTTTGGGAATTTTATTGGATCTGCAACGAGATTACCATTGGCATCACGCTCTTTCGACATCCAGCCATCATCTAAAACAATATATTGATATCCGGCATCTTTGAGACCTAATTCAACAAATTTGTCTGCAATGCCTTTTACCAATTCTTCATTTATGTCCGTGCCAAAAGTGTTCCAGCTGTTCCAGCCTAATGGTGGGGTTTGTGCTAGGTTTTCAAATTTTTGGGCATGACTTAATGCCATTGCTAATAACAAAAATAGTATAGTTGTCTTTTTCATAATAATTTTAATAAATAAAAAGAACCCTAAAATAACTGTTTAGGGTTCTTCTTTTTAAACTAAACAATAAACTAAACTAAATTTATTTAATAAATCCAACACTATCAACGTAAACAGTACCAGCACTACCTGTAAATTCTTGAATAACAAAATCGCCTGAAGCACCAGTTAGATTATTTGATATTTCTGAAACAGGTATCAAGTAATCCGTCCATTTTCCTTCTGCGATATTTATATCTTTTTTGCTGTTAGCATCCCAATCCATAAATATCCTTACAGTGGTATTTGTTGCAGAATAGAAAGAGATTTTAAGATATTTGTAATCTGATAATACTATTGGATTATTGAAAGGATCGTTGCTTAAATTCATATATAAAGCATCCCAACCATTAAATACTAATTTCTCTGAATACACACCGTCTCTAACTTGTTCGGTTGATGGTTCGTGTATGGGACACCAGCTCCAATCATTAAATAATTCAGACTCTTCAAAAAGAGGGTAATCAGCACCATAGACAACAGGAGCGGCAGCCGTACCACCAGGAGTCTTTACAAAAATATTGCCTGTAGATGGAATCACATCAGGAACTTTTACTGTAATGTTTTTTTCATCGAATGAAATGATTTCGCCCATGACAGTATTATCAACACCGTTTATAATGGTTCCAAATCTAACTTCTTCTAAATTATTAAAATCCGACCCTTTAATTGTTACCGTTTCGCCACCAATTAATGCCAATGGTTGCGCGCTTATAGTTGGATATGGCTGTCCTATAATAAATGGCGTCGCTATTTCACCAAACGCCGTTTCAATGCGTAAATCATTTGGTGTACTGTCATTAGAATATGGTACTCCAGCAGGAAGCACTATAAAAATTTGATTATTGGTAACCAAGGTTGGATTAAAATCTATTTCCATGCCATTAACCGTGATTTTTTTTGCAGTTAACAACCCTGTGCCTCTAACTAAATAACTTATTCCAGAATACCCTATAGTAGTTAAAGAATCTAGTGGCGCTGAATAATCAATAGGAGCGTTTTCAGATGGTCGCACATAAGCATATTTGTATACGCCTGCTATTTGAGGATTGTCATTCATGTCTTCATCTGAATTTGAATCACATGAATAAAATAGTGCCATAGGAATGGTTGCCAAAAGGAAAACCACTAATAATTTTGTTTTTAATCTTTTCATAATTTTAGCTTTTATGGTTAATTAAAAGTGTAAGGTTCAACTTCTGTTAATTTTGGATTTTTAATCAAATCCTCTTCAGGATAAGGTAGTAAAAGGCTAGTTCCAGTAATAGTGATGTAGTTTTCCGTGTCTTGATCGCCTCTATTCTGACTTTCTAAGATAGTTTTAGCTTGACTAAAAGGGAGGCGTCCTAAATCAAAATAATAATCGCCTTCACCAGCTAATTCAGCACGTCTTTCTTTAAAAATATCTTCAAAAGAAATTTCGGTAACCGATGGCAATCCAGCTCTATTATGAACAGCATTAAATGATTTAAGGGCAGCAGGGTCTGAAGTTGTTCCCGATTGTCCTCCTAATATGGCTTCGGCATGAATTAGTAATAACTCAGCATAACGCATCATATAAGTGTTCATGCTACTTTCCCCATTAAATTGTGGGTTGAATTTGCCAGTTATAGGAAGATTCTCTTTACCTATAACATATTTTTTAAATCCTGCTCCAGAATTTTGTGCTTCATATTCCTCTTCAAAAGTGTAACCTAGTAATATAGGAGCGTTTAGTTCTAGTGTTTCGGCATAACTTAAGTTAGGGTAATAATCTCCTGGTAGCATAAATGTTTCTTTTCTTCTTCTGTCTCCAGCGACAAAACCATTTTCGATTAAATCTTGGGAAGGTGCTATTTGTCCAGAATAGGTAGTTTCTACCAATCTATTCTCAGGAGCAAATAATGTGTTTGTAAAGCTTCCGTCGAAATAAGTTCCTGCGCCTGTCCATTGCCATGCAAAAATAGATTCTTCATTATTGTTATTTTTTTGCAAAAATAAATCGGCGAAAGACATATTTGGTAATGTTTCACCACCCAATAATTTAAATTCACCACTGTTTATAACTTCTTCGGCTAAAGCTCTTGCTTCAGCATATCTTTTTTGGTATAAATAAACTTTTGCTAAATAGGCTTTTGCTGATCCGCTAGAGACATGAGCATTATCGGCATAATTAGACCCTCTGTTTTTAGTTCTTAAATTTTCGATGGCAAATAGCAAATCGTTTTCAATAAATTTATAAACGTCTGCAACGGGATTACTTGGAATCACAAAGTTTTGAGAATACTCTGCGTTATTTTCAATGATTGGTACATTGCCATAAGTTCTTACCAAGAAAAAATAAGCGAACGCTCTAATAAAACGGCATTCACCCAATGCATTATTCAGCGCTTCATCACTGACGTTAGGCCCGACACTTTGTGGCAAATTGTTTAGGTATGCGTTAGAATTAGCGATGGCTCCAAAACAAGATCTCCAAGCATCTTTAATAAAGGTTTGTGAGCTTGTGAAACTCAAATCGGTGAATTTACCAAATTCATTATAAGGTCCAGCATACATGTTTCCAGAAAGAACATCGGTAATGCCATAAAAGGCGGATGAGTTTAAATTAAACCAAACCAAACCATAAAGACCATTTGTGGCGTTGTCAACTTTCTCGTCAGAATCATAATAATTACCCATAGTAGGTGCTCCTTCTGCGGGAACATCAATAAAGTCTTCGGAACAAGATGATGAGATTGCTAACGTTATAATTAACATTAGAATCAAATTTATTTTTAATCCTTTTATATTTTTCATTTTAATAATTTTTTAGAATTCAATATTACAACCAATAGAGATTAATCTAGGCGTAGGGTAACGGCCGTTATCCACACCTGTTATCAGAGCGTCTTGGTTATAAGAACCAATTTCGGGATCATAACCAGAATAATTGGTTATTGTGAATAGGTTTTGTGCTGTAGCGTATATCCTTAATTTAGATAGTTTTATTTGCGATAATACATCTGTAGGTAATGTATAGCCTAAAGTAATGTTCTGTAGTCTTAAATAAGAGCCATCTTCAATAAGACGCGTTGATACGGCATTATTAATATGGTTGTAAGCTGAAGGTCTTGGTAAGCTTGCATCTGTATTTGTGGCTGAATAAAAATCTGCAGCTTCTACTAAATAATTTGTGCCAACAAAGCTATTTAAAGTTCCAGATAAACGGGTTAAATTCATTAATTTGTTGCCATAAGAACCTTGGAAGAAAATAGATAACTCTAAGTTTTTATATTTAAAGTTATTGGTGAACCCATAGGTAAAGTCTGGATTAGGATTTCCAATATTCACTAAATCTTTGGTGTCAATAATACCATCATTATTTTGATCTTTATAAATCATATCTCCTTTGGCGAAATTGGGCGTCAAAGAATTTGTTCCATCTTTTAAAGGAACTCGTTGGTCATTAGCATCTGTAAAACCATAGGTAAGTAAATCGTCATCTGTTCTGTAAATCCCTAAAGCTTCATAACCAATATAGGATCCAATTGGTAGACCTTCTTGAGTTCTTGAAACCGACACGGTATTAAATGCAAGTGTGCCTTGGGTTTTTACAATATTTAAACCAGCCATATTGGTAACCGTATTTTCATATTTAGAAAAGTTGAGATTGGCGTTCCAAGAAAAGTTATCGGAAAATTTAGTGTTATAGCCGATTGTAAATTCCAAACCTTTATTAAGCATGCTTCCTAGGTTAAAATATGGTGGATTTATACCACCTTCATAATCACCACCTCCAGAAAGGAAAAGTGGTAATGGTACTTGATATAAGAAATCTTCAGAAACTTTTCTATACCAATCGACAGTTGCAGTTAATCTAGAGTCAAATAAAGTGAAATCTAATCCTAGGTTGGTTTGTACTTGTGTTTCCCACTTTAAATCTTTGTTAGGCGTATTTGATGGAAGAAAAGAATTTCCAATAGGGCTATTGACCAAATGCAAATTGGAGTCATACAAATTGTTCCCAATTTGATTATTTCCAGTTTCACCATAACCAAACCTGAATTTTATATTATCAATATATTTTTTAGTGTCACTCATGAAGCTTTCGTTCGAAAGTTTCCAAGAAGCGCCAAATGATCTAAACACACCCCATTTGTTTCCAACGAAAAATTTTGAAGACCCATCCGTTCTTATAGCTGCTGAAATCCCATATTTATTATCATAGTCATACACAACACGTCCTAAATAAGACGATAAAGTTTGTGTTCCTTGATAAACGCCATCTAACACTGCTTTAGATAAATCAGACCCAGTAAGTTCTTGGTCACTATTGTCTTTGTATCCATGACCTGTTAAAGAATAGCCTTCCCAGTGGCTTCTATTTGATTCTTGTACTGCCAGTAAAGTAAAACGATGTTTACCGATGCTCTTGTTATAAGTAAGCATGTTTTTTAAATTCCAAGAGTTGGAATCTGATGGTCGGTAATATAAGTTGGCAAAACTTTTTACGGCATTACCTAACTCGTACATGGGATTGAACTCTTTGCTTAAATTATTGCTTAAATAGCCTCCTAGTTCGAAACGGTAATCTAAGCCCTCTATTAACTTAATTTGTGTGTAAAAATTACCGGAATAGTTTTTTCTAACCAGGTTGTTTGAACCTAATAATGATACGGCCACTGGGTTAACAAAAGACGTATTCCCACCAGATGGAGGGCCAGCAAAAGCACCAGACAGATCTCTAACAGGTACATCTGGTGTGCTTAATAATGAGGTAGCAACTACACCGTTAAATTGACCATTTAAGGTTAATTTTTCATCAGTAAGAGCACCACTAACATTCAGTCCCACTTTTATAAATTTATTGATATCTGCATTAACATTGGCTCTGATGTTATACCTTTTAAAGCCAGATTCAATAACAATCCCATCTTGTTTTAATTGACCCCCAGATATATAATAGTTAATGCCTTCCTTTCCGCCTGAAAAAGACAATTGGGTCGTAGTCATGATACCTGTTTTGTAGATTTCATCTTGCCAGTTTGTACCCTCGCCCAAAGCAGATGGATTGGCAAACTCTACACGAAGCGTAGAAGGGTCATAAACATTTGATAAAGCATTTTGATGCGCTGCATATTCTCTTAAATTCATAGCATTCAATTGTTTTGGAATACTACTGAATGATGTAGAATGATCAAAAGCAAATTTTCCGGCCCCTTTTTTACCAGATTTAGTGGTAACTATAATAACACCATTAGAGCCACGAGATCCATATATGGCAGTCGCCGATGCATCTTTTAGTATATCGATAGACTCTATGTCGTTAGGGTTTATTGAAGATAACGGACTAATTGTTATGTTACCGGCATTTGAAAAATTGGAATTACCCTCAGCATTTCTTCCTGAAGTAGATGAATTTCTAGCGTCTCCAGAAATAGGAACACCATCAATTACATATAAAGGTTCATTTGTGCCAGTTAATGAAGAAACCCCTCTAATCCTTACAGAGACATTACTTCCTGGTTGGCCAGAGTTGTTGCTTATAACAACACCAGCGGCTTTACCTTGCATCATTTGTTCAAAAGAAGGCGCTTTAATATCTTCAATATCCTTCGCTTTAATAGATGAAATGGCACTATTAACATCGCTTCTTCTTTGGGTTCCATAACCAATTACAACCACCTCTCCCAGATCTTCAATAGATTCTATTAAAGTAACATCGATTTTAGATTTGCCATTGACCAAAACTTGTTGGGTTTGAAATCCTAAATAGCTAAAAACCAACGTAGAATTATTTTTGACCGTGATGGTGTAGTTGCCGTCAAAATCGGTTGTTGTACCGTTACTGGTACCCATTTCAAGTATAGTTACTCCAGGGAGTGCTAAGCCTTTTGAGTCATTTACAATGCCTTTAACCTGAATTTGGGCTAAAGCAATTTGGCTAACTAGAAAAAATAATAATAATGGCAAGTAATGATTTACGCCACCATGCATATTTTTAAAAAATGTTTTTCGCATGTCTTTTAGTTTAGTGGTGTTAATTGTTGATTTTATAACTAACTATTTTACGATATATATAATTAGTCACTTAGTTTTTTGTTAATTTCAAAATTAGCTTAAAAGCTAAGCTAACGTTAATATTATTTTGTCAATTACCAATAAAATATTTTCGCCAAAGACAGGTATGAATGCGCTTCTTATAATTATTTATTTAATAAAGAGCTATTTGTAGAAGTGAACACTCTTCTTTGAGTGAACTTTTAAATGTTTTAAAAGGGATATTTTGATAAAAAAGTATTATCAAGGTTATTAAATTATAGAATCCTTTTGATTCCGGAAAAGTCATTTTTATATTGACTTGGTGTGCATTTTTTAGATTTTTTAAAGACTCTATTAAAATTGGCTATATTATTGAAACCACAGTTAAATGCGATTTCAGATATGCTTACATCTTTTTCGATTAATCTAATGGAAGCATAACCAATTCTAACATCGTTAACATAATCAACAAAAGTCTTACCAGTTCTTTTTTTCATAAATCTATTAAAAGATACTTGACTCATATTCACAAGTTCAGAAGCTTCGGCAAGTGTTATCTTTTTGTCGTAATTTTCCTGAACGTATTCGTAGATCCTTTTAATTTTATCACTGTTTTCAAAACTATCCCGATTTGTAGTATAGCTGGAAAGAAGTCTTTGGTTTCTAGAATTAGCTAGATCATGCAGAATGGAGATTATTTCCAAAAAGTAGTCCATGCTATCTAATTTAGAAACTTGCGAAATACGTTCAAACATATCAGTGCTTACTTTTTTAGAAAATAAAATACCATGTATAGATCTGTCAAACATATCTTTAATAGGTTTCATTATCTTTCTTGATAAAAACTCATTGTTGAATAGGTTATCATGAAACTGAATAGTGATTTCGCGAATTTCTTTGCTTTTGCAATTGTGGGTTAACCAGCCATGATGGAGATTTGGGCCTACTAAAACAAGTTCGATATTGTCAATCTCCTCAATGCTATCGCCAACAACTCTATTAACCCCTTTGCCATTGCTAATAAAATTCAATTCATATTCAGGATGGAAATGGATAGGAAAATCAAACTCATCCTTAACTCTGTCGAAAACTAAAAAACTGTCTTCTGGAGATAGGGGTGTTATTTCTCTGTGTAGTTTATTTAAGATATTCATTTTAGTTGTAATTATATTTTATCATATTGATAAAATAATATCATAGATGGACTCTATATAATTGCTAATTTTGACTTTCATAAAATTGTCGAGGTAAAATTATATATTTTATATTTAATGTAATATGAAATTATCAAAAAATGGTTATTAAATAAGTATGGGTTGTAAAATATGTGATTTTCAAAAAAGACTAGCAACGATTTTAATTATGGGATTCATAACTATTTTTAATTCCTGTAAGCCTTTTTATAATACGGTTTATAAAAAGCCCCTATTGGTTGATGCTAAAGCGTCAAAGCGAGTAAAAACACTACATAAAAAATTATTTTACCTTTCAAAAGAAGGATTTGCTGTTGGTCATCAAGATGCCACAGCTTATGGTATTGGCTGGAAACATGCTGATTTTCCAAATCTCATTAAAAGTGATGTGTATGATATGGTAGAAGATTTTCCTGCCGTTTACGGATTTGACATCAGTGGTGTTGAATTAGGGAATGCCAATAATATTGATGGTGTCCCTTTTAATACGATGAAAGTCTTAATGGTTGATGCATATAGTAAAGGGGGTATCATAACGGTAAGTTGGCATGCCGATAATCCAAAAACCAATAGTAATTCTTGGGATACAACACCAGCTGTAAATGAAATTATAGGAGAAGGCGCACTTGTTGAAAAATATGAGTCATGGTTGAGCAAAGTAGCCGCTTTTCTAAAATCCGTAAAATATAAGGGAAGAGAAATTCCGATCATATTTAGACCTTATCATGAAATGAACGGCGGATGGTTTTGGTGGGGTAATCCTAATTGTAATTCAATAGAGTACATACAATTATGGCGAAATACGGTCTATTCACTAAGAGACAAGTATCAGGTTCATAATTTAATATATGTGTATGCTCCAAACAAATTAAATCCTAACGATAATTATTTGGATTATTACCCTGGGGATACTTTTGTAGATGTTTTAGGTATTGATATTTATGACTTTCAAAATGCTGTTGAATACAGTAACTCTGTTGTAAACGATTTGGGAATTATAAAAAATATTGCAAACGAAAAATATAAACTATATGCACTTACAGAAACGGGGATACATAAATCAGGTGGCATAAACTGGTTTACAGAATCATCTTATCCTGACCAGAATTGGTTTAATAACGTGTTGTACCCAAATCTTGAAAATTCAGGGATTTCCTGGGTGCTTTTTTGGAGAAATGGCAGCGGAGGCGAACAATACATGCCAAACAAAACTCATAAGAGTGAAGCGGATTTTAAAGCATTTGCAAAACAGCCCCAAGCATTATTTTTAAAAGACATTAATAATATAAAATACTAACCTAAACGAATTTTATGAAATTTCTCCATACTGTAGATATATTAATTATAGCTGCTTATTTAGTGACCATTATTGTTATAGGATTAGTACTTAGGAAAAGAGCTCAGCGTAGTAAAGACGATTATCTATTAGGAGGTAAAACGATTCCTTGGTATTTGCTTGGTCTTTCCAATGCATCGGGAATGTTTGATATTTCCGGTACCATTTGGCTTGTTACCATCATGTTTGTTTATGGTATTAAAAGTGCTTGGATTCCTTGGTTATGGCCCGTGTTTAATCAGATATTTTTAATGGTTTATTTGTCTAAATGGTTGAGACGGTCTAATGCCACAACGGGAGCAGAATGGATAGGTACGCGGTTTGGATTTAAAAAAGGAGCGAAACTATCGCATATCATTGTTGTGGTTTTTGCTTTAATTATGTGTTTAGGTTATTTGGCTTACGGGTTTATAGGTTTAGGTAAATTTATAGAAATCTTTATTCCTTGGGAAGTTATAAGCGAATATATTCCTTTCTCAGTAACTCCAGAATTTGTCCCTCATTTTTACGGTATTATTTTTACACTTTTTGCAGTGTTCTACTCACTTCTTGGTGGGATGTCTGGTATTGTTTGGGCAGATGTTGTTCAATTTGCGATTATGACGATTGCTGCATTGGTAATTGGATATTTAGGATATATGGCAATTGGTGCAAACACACTTGTTGTGCCAAATGGTTGGTTAAGTCCGTTTTTTGATTGGAAATTAAATATGGATTGGAGTTCAATCATTCCTGAGGTCAATCAAAAGATCAAAGAAGACGGTTTTAACTTATTCACTATTTTCTTTATGATGATGGTTTTTAAAGGCGTTTTGGTAAGTGTCGCAGGTCCAGCGCCTACCTATGATATGCAAAAGATACTCTCAACAAAATCTTCTGCGGAAGCATCAAAAATGAGCGGATTTGTATCTGTCATCTTAATGCCAATTCGTTATTTGATGATTGCAGGATTTGCAGCTTTAGCCTTAGTGTATTATGAAAAATTAGATTTGTTAACAGTTTCTGGTAATATTGATTTTGAGTTAATCCTACCAACTGCCATAAAAGAATTTGTCCCTGTTGGCTTATTAGGTCTTTTGTTAGCTGGTCTTATCGCAGCGTTTATGTCGACTTTTGCTGGAACCTTAAACGCAGCACAAGCTTATTTGGTAAATGATATTTATTTAAAATATAAAAATCCAGAGGCCAGTCCCAACCAATTAAAAACCATGAATTATGCTACTGGCATTATTGTGGTTTTTATTAGTATCGTATTAGGGTTGTTTGCAAAAGATGTTAACTCTGTATTACAGTGGATAGTTTCCGTGTTATACGGTAGTTATGTAGGGGCTAATATTTTAAAATGGCATTGGTGGCGTTTTAATGGGGAAGGGTTCTTTTGGGGCATGGCGTCAGGACTCTTGGCAGCAGCTATTGTTCCAGAATTATTTCCAGATGTTTTAGGTTTATATCTGTTTCCTATTTTACTTGTGATATCAATTATTGGCTCTATTATAGGGACTTATTCTGCGCCTCCAACCGAGGAAGCTGTTTTAAAAACATTTTATAAAAACGTAAGGCCCTGGGGCTTTTGGGCGCCGATTTATGAGAAATTAAAACTCGAAAATCCAGACTTTAAAAAGAACTCAGATTTTGGGAGAGACATGTTCAATGTTGCCATAGGTATTATAGCCCAAACAGCTTTAGTGATTATCCCCATGTATCTCATATTTAGGCAGAATACACCACTATATATATCCATGATAGTTTTAATCGTTTGTATTGTTCTATTAAAGAAATATTGGTGGAATACATTAGAAGAAAAATTAGATTAGTAACTTTTAAAAATAATACATTGTACAAAATAATTAACCATATAGAAGATGTGAAAATGGCTCATCAAAGATTAATTTGTAGAGAAAATGAGCCTATTTCTAAATCAAATGGCGTTTATAATAGATATAAAAATCCAGTTGTAACTGCCGAGCATATTCCAATCCATTGGAGATATGATTTAAATCCAGAAACAAACCCAAATGCTTTGGAAAGAATAGGGTTCAATGCGGTAATGAATTCGGGGGCAATAAAATGGCATGATAAGTATGTATTGTGTCTTCGAACAGAAGGTAATGATAGAAAATCATTTTTTGCCATGGCTGAAAGCCCGAATGGTATTGATAATTTTGAGTTTTGGGATAAGCCTTGTGTGATACCCCAAATTGAGGAAAATCCAGATACCAATATATACGATATGCGCTTAATAACTCATGAAGATGGTTGGATTTATGGTATTTTCTGCACAGAACGAAAGGATCCGAATGTTCCGCCAGAAGACACTAGTAGTGCTATTGCTAATGCTGGAATTGTAAGAACAAAAGATTTGATCAATTGGGAGCGATTGCCAGATTTAATTTCAAATACCGGACAGCAACGCAATGTTGTACTTCATCCTGAGTTTGTTGATGGAAAGTACGCTGTTTATACAAGGCCACAACAAGGGTTTATAGATGTTGGAAGTGGCGGCGGCATTGGCTTGGGGTATATTGATGATATGACGAATCCAGTTGTAAAAGGTGAAAGAATAATCAATAATAAAGTATACCATACAATCTACGAACTTAAAAACGGTTTGGGTCCAGCACCAATTAAGACAGATAAAGGTTGGTTGCATCTTGCGCATGGAGTAAGAAATACAGCTGCAGGATTGCGTTATACCTTGTATATGTTTATGACAGATTTAAACGACATCTCAAAAGTAATTCACCACCCAGCCGGTTATTTTATGGCGCCGGAAAATGAAGAAAGAGTAGGAGATGTGTCTAACGTATTATTTTCAAATGGTTGGATAGCCGATAAGGATGGCACTGTATATATTTACTATGCATCATGCGATACAAGAATGCATGTAGCAACTTCAACCATTGAAAAGTTAGTGGATTATTGTATGAACACACCAGAAGATAAATTTACTTCAGCGGGGTCTGTACAAACAATTTTAAATCTCATAGAAAAAAATAAAGGTTTGTATTAATTATGGACGCCTACAACCAACTTAAATCAGAGCTGAATTCTGAATTAAAAAACATACTAAGTTATTGGACTAATAACACATTAGATTTAGAACATGGAGGGTTTGTAGGCAAAATTAATCATTATAATAAAGTTGTTTCAGAAGCCCCCAAGGGTATTATTTTAAATTCACGCATTCTTTGGTCTTTTTCAGCAGCTTCCAATTATTTAAAAACAAATGAATATCGAACAATTTCAGATAGAGCATTCAATTATTTAAACACTTATTTTCGTGATCACACCCATAAAGGTGTTTTTTGGGAGTTAGACTATAAAGGGCAACCAATAAATAAAAGAAAACAAATTTATGCGCAAGCATTTACTATTTATGCATTATCTGAATATTATATCTTCACAAAAAATGAGGCTGCCAAAAAGTGGGCTATAGAAATTTTTGAACTTATAGAGAAGCATGCAAAAGACCCATTACATAGAGGTTATTTCGAAGCTTTTAATGAAGATTGGAGTCCGATAGAAGATATGCGATTAAGTGATAAAGACATGAATGCTTCCAAAACAATGAATACACATTTACATGTTTTGGAAGCTTATACGACATTGCTTAAAATTTATGACACTATTCAATTAAGAGATTCTTTAAAAACACTTATAAACCTGTTTTTTAAAAAATTCTTGAACAATCAAAATCATTACGATTTATTTTTTGATGACACTTGGACTTTATTAAGCCGTACAGTGTCTTATGGTCATGATATTGAAACCGCATGGTTGGTTATTGAAGCAGCAAAACAATTGAATAATGAAGATTTGGTAAATCAAGCGAATGTTATAGCCATAAAAGTGGTTAATACCTTTTTAAGTGAAGCTATTGATGATGATGGCGCTGTTTTAAACGAAAAAAATTTAATCACAAACCATATAGATACAGATAAGCATTGGTGGCCACAAGTGGAAGCTTTAATAGGATTAAAATATGCCAATCATTTAGAACCCGATGAAAGTTATAGGAATGCCTCTATTAAAATATGGAATTACACTAAAAACCATCTCATAGATCATGAAAACGGGGAATGGTTTTTTAGGGTAGATAAAAAAGGAAATGTTTATACGGAAGAAAATAAGGTAAGTATGTGGAAAGCACCTTACCACACATCTAGGGCATGTATAGTTTTAAATGAATAAAACTTTTCACTACATTTAATAAGATGAAAAACCAAAGTAAACTATTATTAAATAAAACCAGGACTTATAGATTATTTGCTATGATCTTATTAACAGCGGGTTGTGCTAAGGATGAACTCCCAGAAGATCCTCCAAATCCAGATGCTACTTTTGTGTTACAACCACAAGACACTAGATTATATATGGTAAACCCAAATGCTACAGCCGAAACAGTTGCTTTGTTTTACAATCTTAAAACACTATCAAGAACACACTTTATCGTTGGTCAGCATAATGCGTTTCATGATTTTTATAATAACATTGCAGGAGATTCCGATATTAAGAAGACAACCGGGAGTGATCCAGGATTATTAGGATCGGATTTTTTGTTTATTACAGACGACCTGAATGATGGGGCATCTTCAAATTGGTTTTATCAGCAAGAACAACGCATTAAATCCGATGCCATTGAAGCCTACAATAAAGGCATGGTAAATGCATTTAGTTGGCACTTAAGAGAACCTTATGAAGGTGTATCTTTTTACACCAGTGAAATGACAGATTTCCAGAAAAGCAATGCCTTTATTAGTATTTTACCTGGAGGGGATAATCATGAATATTATAAACAAAAACTTGAAAAAGTTGCTGAAGTTGCCAAAAGTATGTTCGGTGACGATGGTAAATTAGTGCCATTTATATTTAGGCCTTTTCATGAGTTTGATGGTGATTGGTTTTGGTGGGGAAAATCATATTGCACACCGCAACAATTTATTTCTCTTTGGCAATTTACCGTTGAATATTTAAGAGATATTTTGAATGTTAATAATATTCTTTTTGCTTTTTCTCCCGATAATAGCTTTGATTCTTCAATTGAATATTTAGAAAGATATCCAGGGGATAGTTATGTAGATATTCTTGGAATGGATAATTATGGCGATTTAAATAACCAAGGACAAACTGGCGTTAATAATGCCAATAAAAAACTTCAAATTATTTCAAATTTGGTGATAGAAAAGGTTAAAATAGCTGCACTCACCGAAACGGGTTATTTTATCACACCTGGAACAAATAATCCAATTCCTGATTTTTATTCAATAAACTTGTATAATGCCATAACAGCTAATAATACTGAAATTGGTTATATGATGTTTTGGTATAACACGGAGACTACATACTGTACACCCGCACCAGGGTTACCAGATACTGCTGATTTTATTGCCTTTGCAAATAAACCAAAAACGGTACTTCAAAATGAATTGCCTACTATGTATACGTTACCAAACTAAAACCCATTTATGATGAAAATAAATAAATTTATCCTGTTCATTTCTACAATTGTGCTTTTTTCGGCTTGTAAAAGTGCTCAATATAGAAAAGCTGTAAGAAGTGTAGATATCGACCAAATTAGGGTTCAGGATTCCCAGTTTATAAAAGATGGTAAGCCCTATTATTTTGTTGGTGCAAATTATTGGTATGGCCCATTAATAGCGGCTAAAAATAGTGGGGATAGGGATCGCCTCATTAAAGAATTGGACTTAATGAAAGAAGTAGGTATTGACAATTTACGTATTCTAGTTGGAGCAGAAGGCGATGGAGGGGATTCTAAAGTATATCCAACTTTACAACCAGAACAAGGGGTTTATAATAAGGATTTATTAGATGGTTTGGATTTTTTGATGGCAGAAATGCGTAAACGACAGATGTATGCCGTTTTATATTTAAACAATAATTGGATTTGGTCTGGAGGTATGTCCGAATATCTAAAATGGAATGGCTATGGGGAAGTTCCAAACCCCTTTTTAGAACAATATTCTTGGGATGAGTATATGAATTACACCAAACAATTTCATAGCTGTAAACCATGTAAAGAGGCTTATTATAATCATCTTAAATTTATTATTGGCAGAACCAATAAATATTCTGGGATAAAATATGTGAATGATAATACGATCATGTCTTGGCAAGTTGCTAATGAGCCTAGAGTGTTAATGACTCCCAATCACGAAAAAGCCTTTGCTAGTTGGCTAAATGAAACCGTTGATTTAATTAAGTCTCTAGATCCAAACCACTTGGTGTCTACAGGAGCAGAAGGAAAAGCTAGTTATTTAGATGACATCAAGATGTACGAAAGATTGCATTCCAACAAGAACATTGATTATTTAACCATGCACATGTGGCCTAAAAATTGGAGTTGGTATGATATCAATAATGAAAAACAAACGACACAAGAATCCATTGTAAAAGCTTATGAATATATGGATGAACATATCGAAATAGCCAAGAAACTCAATAAGCCCATTGTGGTGTCTGAATTTGGTTTTCCACGTGAAAAAGAAAGTTTGTCTCTAGAGGCTTCTATAGAAAATCGAAATATATTTTACAACGCTATTTTTGTCAGAATTACCGAAAGCCATACAAAGCAAGAGATTCTTGCGGGATTAAACTTTTGGGGATTTGCAGGGTTTGCTAAAACCAATCCTGAAAAAGGCAAATGGCAACACGGCGATGATTTTACGGCAGATCCGCCACAAGAACCCCAAGGTTTGAACTCCGTTTTTGCCACAGATAGTTCAACCTTGGAACTGATAAAAACAGCCAATAAGGCGTTGGTTAATCAATCAAATTAAAGTCTGCCTCTAGAGTTGTTATAGAGCTTCCCCCAACAAATACTTTGAAATCCCCTGGTTCTACAATATATGTTCCATCATTATCGTAGAACCCTAAGGTTTCTTTGTTTAAGGTGAAATGAATGGTTTTTGTTTCCCCAGCTTTTAATTCAACCAATTCGAAGCCTTTTAACTCTTTTACAGGTCGTGTTACAGAGGCAAATAAATCCCTAATATATAACTGTACCACTTCTTTTCCTGTAAGGTCCCCCGTATTTTTTAAAGTAACAGATACTTTTACATCTTCACCCATTTTAAAGGAATTCCCATTCAATTTTAAATTAGAATATTCAAAAGTGGTATAACTTAACCCGTATCCAAAAGGATATAAAGGCGTTTTTTCTACATCGGTGTAATGCGACCAAAACACATTATTGTCTTTATTTGTGGGACGTCCTGTGTTTTTATAATTGTAATAAATGGGTATTTGGCCGACGTTTCTAGGAAATGTCATTGGCAATTTTCCGCTTGGGTTGTAATCACCATATAAAACCTGGGCAACGGCGTTACCGGTTTCTGTACCTAACTGCCAAGCTTCAACAATCGCTGGAATATGTTCATCAGCCCAATTGATAGCTAATGGCCGACCGTTATTTAATACTAAAACAATATTTGGGTTTACTTTATACACTGCTTCCAATAACTCCTGTTGCACGCCAGGTAACAGTAAATTGGTTCTGCTTCTGCCTTCACCAGTTTGAAATCCATGTTCACCTAAAACCATCACCACAACATCAGATTGCTTAGCGATGGCAAGGGCTTCGTCAAACCCATTTTTGTCGGTTGTATTGATAACTACTTCTTGAACAAAGGTGGCCTTTTCAGTTGTTATATCTGCTCCTTTAGCATAGGTCAGTGTATTGCCTTTGTATCGCTGCATTCCTTCTAAAACAGATACGGCTGTATCGTCTTCGGCGGCAATTCTCCAGCTTCCTAAAGGACTGGATTTGTCATTAGCCAATGCGCCAATCAAAGCGATTTCTTGCCCTTCTTTTTTTAACGGAAGCAACTTGTTATCGTTTTTTAAAAGCACAATGGATTTTTTAGCCATATCCAATACCACTTCATGGTTTTTTGAGCTGCCTATGGTTTCCTTTTCACGTGTTTCATCGCAATATTTATAAGGATCATCAAATAGACCCAACTCAAATTTTACTCTTAATATCCTTCTAACGGCATCATCTACTAGCGATTCGCTTACAACACCATCTTTTACCAATTGTGCTAATGCTTCAATATACACATAGCCTTCCATATCCATGTCCGAACCTGCTGTAGCTGCTATTTTTGCAGCTTCACGTTTGTCTTTGGCATATCCCCAAGTAATCATTTCATTTAAGGAAGCCCAATCTGAAACTACAAAACCATCAAAATGCCATGCGCCTTTTAAAATGTCTCTTTGTAAGTAAGCGTTTCCTGTAGCTGGTATGCCATTTACTTCATTAAAAGAGTTCATTAATGTTCTAACCCCTACATCAACTGCTGTTTTAAATGGTGGTAATACTATATTATGCAAGGTTGAAGTCCCAATATCAACGGTGTTATATTCTTTTCCAGCTTCTGAAAAACCGTACCCAGCAAAATGTTTGGCACAGGCGGCAATGGTGTTTACTGCAGATAGGTCGTCACCTTGAAACCCTTTTATTCTGGCTTCGGCGATTTTGCTTCCTAAGAACGGATCTTCACCTGCACCTTCCATAACACGTCCCCAACGAGCATCACGTGAGATGTCAACCATAGGGCCAAAGGTCCAATTTATTCCAGAAGCTGATGCTTCGGCTGCCGCTGTTTGAGCCGATTTTTTGATGGCTTCTAAGTCCCAACTGGCAGCTTCGGCCAATGGAATGGGACTTAGCGTTTTATATCCATGGATCACATCAAAACCTATAATTAATGGAATGCCCAAGCGTGTTTCTTCTACGGCTATTTTTTGAACAGCTCTTACTGCTTTTGCGCCTCTTACCGTAAGCATGGAACCGACCCATCCCTTTCGTAAATGGGCGTATTTTTTTTCTGCACTACCTCCTTCAGGTGCAGGCCCAGTAACGTCCCAAAACCCATTGTATTGATTCATTTGACCTACTTTTTCTTCTACGGTCATTCGTTTTAAAAGGGCATCAATTTTTTGTTCTATGGTGTTTTTCGTATTCATTGGTGTTGGTTTTTGTGCATGGCAACTCATAAAAGCTATGAGTATTAAAGTGAAAATGAGTTGCGATTTTTTTAAATTCATGATATCTAATCTACGTTTTTATTTTTCTGTTGTAAAACTGGAAGCTGGTAGGTCAGCCTTGTTAAACAGATTGGATTGTAAAGTGTTTCCCCAAGCGAATCTAACGTATTTGGGGGTTGTAATTTTATTTGATGAAAGGATAATATCTGTGCCCTGTATCTTATAAGTAGCATGGTAAAACATTTTATCAGCTTCGGCAATCTCAAATAACGATTTCTTGTCTTTTAAGTAAAGTCCTTCGGCATTTTTAAAAGAAACAATGGCTTTGTTTTTTTTGAATGTTACATTAGAAAAGCTTGGACTTTCAACCAATCCATCCAACGTGTTATAATGTTTTTTTAAAGCTAAATTAGCTAATCTAATGCCCACTGATTTTTTGTCCTTTGGATGAATGTCATCTATAGGAGATATGTCACTGATAACGACCATGCCGGTATTTTCAATTTTATCAGTGACTTTGCGTTGTGCATCCCTAACTTCAACACCTGAAAAATGATTTTCCCCATACGTGTAGGGAGCTATTTGGACAAAATAAAAAGGAACATTTTTCTGCCATAAATGGCGCCAAGATTGAATTAATGCTTCAAGGGTTTTATCATATACCTTTGAACCCACATTCGATTCTCCTTGATACCAAAGTACACCTGAGATGTTGTAACCAATTAGCGGATTGATCATAGCATTAAAGGCTCTAGCTGGCTTTATGGGACCATATGTGGTAGGTGCTAATTTATTTGCGGCTTTATTCAATATAGAATCTCTTTTTATAATTTCTTCAGGCATCCAAATTTCGGCAGGTGTTCCGCCCCATGCAGAAACCAATAGTCCAACGGGCACATCGTTTAGGTTTTCCTGTATTCTTTTGGCAAAAAAATAAGCCAAGGCACTCGTGTGTTCCATGCTCTCGGAGGTGCAGACTTGCCAATTGGCTATTAAATTATTCTGAGGTTTTTCAGCAGAAGCCTTTGGAACTGTGAAAAATCGAATGTTTGGATGATTGGCTTCAGCTATTTCCTCTATACCATTTTCAATTCCCCAGCTGGCCGACATTTCCATATTGGATTGCCCCGAGCACAACCATACTTCTCCAATTAAGATGTCCTTTAAAACAATTTCATTATAGCCTTTAATTACAATGGTAAATGGTCCGCCAAATTTCGGGGTCTTTATGGTAAGTTCCCAAAACGCTTGATTGGTTGCTTTTGTTTTGTAATCTTCATCTGTCCAAGATGGTGATATAACCACTTCTTCATCTGGATTTGCCCAACCCCAGAACCTCACGTTGTCTTGTTGTTGCAAAACCATATGGTCTGAAAAAACTGAAGGTAGAATCACATTTGCATAGGATACTTTTGCAACCAATAACAGCACGATGATTTTTAAGAACTTCATTATTTAGTATTTAAAATGTTTTTAAAAAAAGGCGTTAGTTTTTCGGCTATTTGTCTATGATCTTCAACACTGGGATGCCATAAACAACCGTTTGTATATGTTTTGTCAAACTCAAATAATAAAATAGATTTATTATTGTTTTCAGCAAAATAGGATTGTACTTCTTTTAAACATGAAAGCAATAATATATTATTTTCGCCACCAACCATGGGGCTGTTCAGTAAAACTATTTGTGTGTTGGGATAGTGGTTATAGACTGTTTTTACAAAGTTAATGTAATTGGCTGTGTACTTTTCTTTATTAAAAGCTAAGCGAGGTTTTATACCATCACCATTTGATAAATCATTGGTTCCTAAACAAATACTAACAATGTTTGGCTTGCGTTCAAAATTATATTTTTTTGAATGATTCGTATCTAGATATAAGTTTTCATAAACCTGTGGCATGATGGGTTCTTCTATGTTTTCATCGTTCCAATTTCTGTACATTCCGATGCCTGATACAGAGCTTAGCATAAAATCAGCTTGTAATGCTCTGGCCATATTGGCGCCATAAGAATAATATACATTTTCATGGTCAAAATAGTTCCCTTCATCACAAGGCATCACACTGTCATCTGATACGGCACCACATGTAATGGAATCGCCAATATATTCAATATAATATTTTCGTTGTTGAGTATAGCCCATAACTTTCTCTACCTTAATCCCGCTAAATAAGACAAATCCATTACTGGCTTCAGACTCTTTAATAATTTTTAAGGTATGTATCTTTTCTTTTGAAGAGACTTCTAAAACATAAGGTTCAGTGGTTTCGCTTTCAATTTTTTTTCTGCCGAGATATTTCCCATCTAATTCAAATGCTACGTAATTATAGGGGACTTTTTCAGCCTTTAAATATATTTCGCAAACATTCCCTGAAAAGTTGATAGATACAGAGGCTCCCGGAGATATTAATGCGGCACCATTTTCAATAAGGTCATATCTGCCATTATATTGAAAATTCTTGTTGCCTGCACCATATTTTGTTGGCAGTGTTTCATTGCAATTAAATAATAATGAAAGCATGAGTATTTGAAGAAGGTGTATGTTCATATATGGTATTTTTAATCTACGGACCCTTTATTAATTGTAGTTATAGCTTTGAAGTTTTTTCTTAAAATACTTCCCATGTCTTGATGGGGTGTAGTTCCAGTTTTCAAATAATCTTGGCGCCCAATTAGGATCAAAAACCCAAATCACATATGAAATTTCTTTTTCATCACAATAATTGGTTATGGCATCTCCATAAGATTCATCTCCTATAACGGGATGGTGCTGACCTATATCTTCAGGGCCACAAAACCCAATCTCAGTAAGTATTACTGGATATGTTTCTTTTACAAATCCCCAATCTGCTGTCCATGCGTCTTCCCATGGCTTTTCTCTTTTTTCTGGATAAGGGTGACTTACGTACGCAATACCTTCTGCATGGATTGGATTATTGATAATTGGAGTCAAATCATAGGCCCAATTGAAACCTGCCACAAGCGGAATACCTTCGCCGCCATTAGCTCTAACAATGGTGATCATTTCCTCATTAAGTGTTTTCCATGTTTCCCAATCTGCTGTCCCTAAAGTATTATTGTAAGTGGTAGGTTCATTAAATAACTCATAAAAGGCTACCGTTGTGTTTTTTCCATATTTTACAGCGATGGTTCTCCAGAAATCATAGGTTTGTTTTAATGTGGTATCGTACATATCGTGCTGATACATTTCTGTTTGTAAATTACCAATGCTATGCCAATCAATTATAACGTAAAGACCTAACTCTTCCGCCCATTTTATACCATCATCTAGAAGCTTAAGATAATTTTTCTTTCCTCTTTTTGTCCAAGTTGTTGGATGTATAGGGAAGCGAACTATGTTTGCACCCCATTTTTTTATTTCTTTAAAGTAGGATTTGTTCCAATGGCCTTGGGATTCCAGTTTATCGGGGTCGCTTGTATTCAAACCTCTAAAAACAAGGATATTTCCTTTTTCATTAATAAAATTGTTTGAACTAACCGATACCCTCTCTAAAGAGCTCTGGGCAAAGCCAAGGGTTATATATGAAAAATAAATACATATTATTAATTTGCCTTTAAAATTATTCATGTCTTAGATTATGGTGTTGTGAACTCATCTTGACTTTTTCTATTTCCTAAAACCTGCCTGCCGGCAGGCAGGAATGGCTAAAATTTATCCATATTTCGTTACTTTTTTTATGCGTAGCGACGCTATGCCTTGCAAAAAGCGCCTCATCTGTACAAATTTTATCCCATTTTCGGTTAAAAACAAAAAGTCAAGATGAGTTCGTTTTTGAATAGAATATAAACCATAGCAATTTATTTTATTATTAATTAATTTGAAAGTAAAAATTGTGGATTGACAAAATTGTAAATGTAAATGACAATATTGTATGGATTTAAGCAATGATTCATTTGTACATAATATTATATTAAAAGAATACGGACCTTACTTAGAGACTGTATAAGTTTTATCCTTTGGCTCTTTTATGTGCCTTTTCCGCCATACATCAGCTATTTTTCGGTTCATAGCTATGTACCTCTCCCTCGCGGCAGCCTGGCTCCTTCGCTAAAAAGGTCTCCCAAACCTTTTATATACGCTCGGCCCTATCTGGCAAAAAAATACCCTATAAAACATTCCGAAAAAAAATTAAACAATCTCTTAAGTTATGAACCTGAAGAGTATCCCTCGGCTTTTTGGTTTTTTTATTCCTGTAATTTTGTCATTCGTAATATAGGCAGGAATGTGTTTTTCAGCTATATTTTATTATAAATTTGTTTTATCTTCGCATTCTAATAAAACAAAGCAATGAGTTTACAACAGGATATTATGGTGGCTTTAAAGGAAGCCATGAAAGCTAAAGATCAAACAGCATTAACAGCGTTGCGAGCTGTAAAATCGGCTATTTTATTGGCGCAAACAGAAAGCGGAGCAAAGGAAGAACTAACAGAAGAGGAGGGACTTAAGATACTTCAAAAACAAGTTAAGCAGCGTAGAGATAGTGCTGCCATTTATTTGGAGCAAGGACGTGAGGATTTAGCAGCACCAGAATTAGCCGAAGCTGAGGTTATCAGTCAGTTTTTACCAACTGCGCTAAGCGATGAAGATGTTGAAAAAGTAGTTGTAAATATTATAAACCAAGTTGGTGCGCAAGGCATGAAAGATATGGGCAAAGTTATGGGATTGGTTAGTAAAGAATTGGCTGGACAAGCTGATGGCAAAACCATTTCCAATATTGTAAAAGCTAAGTTGTCTTAAAGTATAAATAAGATTCCCGCCGAAGTTTATCTTGAGCGATAGTCGAAAGGCGGGAATAATTCGGCTGCGTAGTTCAATTGGATAGAATATCAGATTTCGGCTCTGAGGGTTGGGGGTTCGAATCCCTTCGCGGTCACTTGACGGGACAAAGAGGAAAAATCCTTTTTTGTCCCGTTTTTATTTCTATATAACTTCTTGTTAATCTGATATATAGCTCCTGTTATTTCGTTAATCCTTTTGGTTCGAACTGAGGAATTCTCAAAAGTGAGATTTTCAGGAAAAATCGAACCAATTATATCTCGATTTTCTGCCCAGCCTTTGTCTTTAAAGGATTCGCTTAGTTTTAGCAGATTGTTGATGCCAATATCAAGCAAGCCTTCTACATCTTCCAAATCACTTTTTTTTGAGGTCAGTTTTGTTTCCAATTTCGAAATATTTTGATTGTATTCCTCTTTCATATCTCTGTAATCCAGAGAATCTATTTGTTTGGTCACCAATAATTCTCTTGCATATGAAAGCTTATTTTCGTAGTCACTTATTTGTTTAAGAATCTCACTTTTATTACTGCCCATAGTTATAGCTTGTTTATTATATGCATCCATTATTAAGCATGTATAAAGTTCTTTAACATCCCTGTTAGGAAGATAGCTTTTCAGATATTCCTCAAATGATTCATTAACCTGTTGGGCATTAACTCGGTGTTTACAGCCATTTCTACAATGATAATAGGCGTAATATTTGCTACGTCCTTTGGATTTACTCCCCGTAAGTATTTTGTCGCAATCAGGGCATATTAAAAAGTTTCGAAGGGGAAAATCTTCAACAACAACTACTTTAGCGCGATAGGTACGCCCTCTGCCATCCAGTACATCCTGCACCCTATAAAATAAATCCTCTGAAATAAGTGCCTCATGCTGACCGTTTACCAATTGACTTTCTTCATCTTTATATTGGGGAATAAATATCTTTCCATAGTACACTGGATTTCTTAGTATTCCCCAAACCTGACTGTTACTTTTTACATATCCTTTTTCTTTGGCCATTTTCCAAATCTGATTTGTATTGAAAACACCCTTTGCCACTTCTTCAAAAATCCATTTAACCTGAGAAGCTTTTGGTTCTTTGAGAGCTATGTACTTAATTCCATTTTCTGTAATTTTATTTTCATATCCTAAGGGTGCAGATCCCATACAGCGACCTTCTTTTTTCGCCCTACGCATGCCAAAGAAAGTATTCAAAGACCTTCTGTCGTTTTCTACTTCAGGAGCCGCCAAATAGAAGGCCAACATCATTTTATTTTCTGGGATAGATAAATCCAAGGGTTGTTCTATAGCTTGCGGTTCAACGCCCAATCTTCTTAATGTGCTTATCATTTGATAAGCATCCCCTGCATTACGACTAAACCTGTCCCATTTCAGGAATAACACCAAATTTGTTTTATGCTTGTATCTTCTAAGCGTCTGAAGGTACTTTTTCCATGCAGGTCTGTTAAAAGATTTTGCGGAATAATCTTCAAAAATGATATGTCGAACGGTAATTTTATTGATTTCACAATACTTTCGTAAAAGTTCCTGTTGGCTTCGTTGAGAATATCCTTTATCTGCTTGTTCGTCTGTACTTACCCGTATATATAAATCTGCTATTTTTTCCATTTTTTAATATTTTGCTATTCTATTAAAATATTTTGATTTTTAATTTATCAGCTTTTTTAACTCTTTGCGAATACTGTCCTTAATCTCCAATTTTTCGAAGAAATAATTGTTTATGTTTGTCTTAATTTCAATTACCTTTTTTAAAGTATCTATTCCCTTATTAGTTAAGAAAACACATTTTGCCCTAGTATCCGTACCATGTTCTTTGCGTTTTATAAGTCCTCTTTGTTGTAGAGTCCGAAGGGTTTTTGATACCATCATCCTGTCAAAATTGCTATGATTGGAAATTTCCATCTGAACAACATCATCGGAATTCTGTAAAAGCCAACCTAGTGATATCAAGATCATACATTGGGTAAAAGAGAGATCCAGTGTATGTAATTCTATAGTCATTTGACGTTGCCATAACGTAGTGGTACGTAATAACAAGTAGCCTAGATCATCTTCGGGTCTATCAAGAATATAATTATTTTCCTTATTCATAAAAGTGAATTTTGCTTTGTTAAGAATCCAAAAAGAATTTTGATGGTGTGACTGTTATTTTCAGAAAGGACATAATGTTGCATCAAATATAATAAAAAAAGCAACAATATAAAAAAATCAAACTATCTTTATATTGATTTGATATGCAGTTTATTAAAAGGGTAAAAGAAGTCTTGTTTATTTGCGGCTTCTTCAATAAACTGAATTAAAAGTAACTTTTAATAGAGGATTTTAAAATTGATTTCAAAAACTAATTAGACTTTTTACAATTTAGTAAACGTAGTTGAATGGTTAATAGCAAAAGAAGACTTGCCCATTTTTATCTGTTGTAATCGTAAATGATACTAATTGCACTAGTCGTTTTTGGAGATAAGAAATGATCTCCATTAAAGGTTATTGGCTCGGAGAATATTGAACCAATGATATTCCGAAGGCTTGCTATATTTCCTTTGTTATAATTTAGTAGAAGTGACATACTTCTTTCTATTCCATTACTTAATAGACCTTCCAATTTGATTGTATTGCTATTAAGTGTTGTTAATTTCAATTTAAGGGTATCTACAACTTGACTGTACTCCAGTTTCATTTCAGAATATTCAGTAGGCTCTATTTTTTTTGTGATTAATAATTCCTTTGCATAAGACAACCGCTCTTGGTAGTGTGATATTTCTTTTGAAACCTGCTTCTTTTGCTGATGCATCTCTTTTGTCATTTCGAAATAGGTTTCAATAAGTACTGTTTTGAAAACGTTTTTCATTGGATCTTTGGGAACATATTTTTTTAACTCTTCAAGAAGGGCTGCATTCATTACTTCAGTTCTTATTCTGTAATTACAGCTTCCTTTACAATGGTAATAGGCGTAATATTTATTTCTTCCTTTTGATTTACTTGCCGTGAGTAGCTTGTTACAATTTGGACACTTTAAAAAACCTCTTAAGGGAAAATCTTCTTTTGTTTGTATTTTTGTTCTGTATGTTCTTCCTCTGCCATCCAGTATTGCTTGAACTAGATTAAAAAGCACTTCGGAAATAAGTCCTTGGTGTTGACTTTGTACAAATCCACCTTCTTCATCTTTAAATTTAGGTACATAAATTTTACCACAGTATATAGGATTGCGGATTATAGTCCAAAAGTTACTTTTACTACTTTTCAATCCTTTTTGTTTTGCCATTTTGTAAACCTGTTCGGTATTGAATATACCTCTTGAAAGCTCATTAAAGACCCATTTTATAATTGAAGCTTCAGGTTCTTTAGGACGAATGTATTTTTTACCGTCGTCGCGAATCTTATTCTCGTATCCAGTAGGTGCCAAACCCATGTAACGCCCTTCTTTTTTGGCTCTTCGCATTCCATAAAAAGTATTTAAAGCTCTTCTATCATTTTCTACTTCCGGAGCAGCTAGATAAAAGGCTAGCATCATTTTATTTTCTGGTATTGATAAATCCAAGGGTTGTTCAATGGCTTGCGGTTCTACGCCCAAATGCTTTAATAATCCAATCATTTGATAGGCATCACTGGCATTACGGCTAAACCGATCCCATTTTGTAAAGAGAACGAGATTCGTTTTGTTTTTATTTTTTTTTAAGTTTTGAATGAGCTTTTTCCACTGGGGACGATTAAAGGACTTAGCTGAATGGTCTTCAAATATTACATTTCTGATTTCAATAGCATTCAATTGACAGTACCTGCATAGCATCTCTTCTTGGTTGCGTTGCGAATACCCTTTATCAGCTTGCTCATCTGTACTAACCCTTATGTATAAATCTGCTATTTTGTTCATTCTTTAAATATTCGGATACGGCTATTTTAGCCAGTTTCTTCATAAACGCCAGTACCTCTGTCGCCAACTCAATATCTATATCCACAGCTTGCGTTTTAAGTAGCTCTCTCATTTTTTCAGACGTCATTTTAGTTCTATAACTAAGATTCTTCATAATTCATTTTCTTACTTGGTGTTATTAAACCGCTATACAGAATGAAATTATGGACTTGTTTATGACCTAAAGAAGGAGGGGAGCTAGTTGGCTTTAAAAGGATTTACTTGTCGTAATGGAAAATATTGTTTTCTATTGCAAAATGATACTATCAAATCACAACTTTTTAGTGCAAATTAAAAGACTTCTCCACGGGGTGTTTTTCCAAAATTCACAAGTTGAATAAATTGAATTTTAATTTCAAAAATTAGCCCTAGCTCGCGCCTCGTTTTTTCAAAAACAGCAAAAAACACCGAAAATGCCTGTTTTTGTACCCCTAAATGATTGATTTGGTATACCCGTTTTTTCGATTATAGTTAGTAACTTTATAAGGATAGTAATCAAAAACCTACATCATGCGAAGTAATAAAGCTACATATTCTATTATCGTTGAAATTATTTTGTTTGATTTATGTCCTTTTATTTGTTTATGCAGTTTTTAGTAAGTTAATGGAAGGGCACAAGTTATATGACGACCCTATTTCATATTAAATGTGGGATGGATTGGATTTGGCAATGCAAAATTATTGTAGTTGCCCGACTGTAACGGTAGAAAATAAGCATTTAATGGCTTTTATGTTTTACCGATGTGAATTAAAAGTATGCTATCAGTAAAATGCGCAGTTTACTGGTATTGTGGAAAGTGGTACCTAGGCCTTATTGCCCTATCTACAGTGTATGTTTTTTACAACTATTTTATCTCATCTTTAAACGGTTTGCATTATGGTTACTTTAGTGAATAAACAGTCCTTTTTTCGGCTTAGTCCAAGACTAAAGGATGCGATTGTCCTTATCATTTGCTTGGGTGGTGTATTTCTTTTTCTAACTTCTGCTTATACCAAAATAGTGGATCACGAAAGATTTATCCTAGGCCTTGCTAAGGTAACATTTGTTGGGTCACTGGCAACTTTTGTCGGCTGGATGGTTCCGATAAGTGAAATCGCTATATCGCTATTGCTTATCATGCCCAAAACACAACGTGTCGGACTATATGCCTTTACTGGTTTAATGGGTGTCTTTACACTCTATATAGTTAGCATGTATTTCTGGGCTGAAAAGCTTCCATGCCAATGCAACCTGATTATCGAAAGACTAGGCTGGGGTGGTCATCTAGTGTTTAACAGTGCATGTATTGCACTAGCTGTGATTGCCCTGAGACTTAGCAAATCAATTTTTAAAAACAATTAAACTATGAAAAATTTTCAAAAACTTGCAATGGGCATGCTGGTAGCAGTCCTTGCTATTGGATTTAGTGCCTTTAGAGCATCAGAGAACGTAGCTTCGGTTACATTTTATCAGTTAAGTCTTGATAATTACACAAAAATCACAAATCCTGAGGGATTTTGCGATCCGGATCAAGTGGTTGATCACGGATGTAAGATTATATATGCCAACGACCCTGGAGTATCTTCCTTTAACTATTCTAGCCGACCTCCTGGAGGGACAGAATCGGGCGGTAACAGACTTTGGAATCAAGACTAGTAAACAAACAGGCTCCGGCAAAACCGGAGCCTTTTTTTATAAATTCTCAAGAATCATTTTGTCAAGCTCTGATTTCAAGACTTCATAATTTCCTCCTACTGCTGGATTTGCAGAGATTAGATTCCCGTTTTTATCAAACACCAATACTTGCGGGTAACCCACAAAGTTGTAATATTTTAGCATTGGATGATCAAACCCTTCCCCGAAAGTAGACAGGTTAATTTCATCGGGGGAACAATAGACTCCGGACTGTAGCCCTTTTTCCCATTGTCCTTTTTTGTTGTTAACATTTATACTGATAAATTCCACCTCCTTGTTATCCTTATATTTTAGTTTCCAGGGTTTTAATACTTTGTGTAGATAGGTACAACCTCCGCAACCGGTAAACCAAAGCTTACATACCACTACTTTTCCTTTAAAATCGTCGGGTGTATAGACTTTACCGTTTACATCCGGAAGGGCAAAGGGAAACACCTTTTTACCTGCCGTTCTTGCTTCTCTTATAACCCTTAATATTTCACGATAATCAGGATCTTTTACAGAAGCATGGCTACGGCTTAGGTAGGTATAGGAAGCCTTACTGGAATTCATATACCTAATAGACAACACTGTTAATAGCTTATCCCTTAACAGTCCTTGGTAGTTTTTATCAATATTCTTATAAATTTTCGCAAACAACTGCTCCTGATTTGCTAAAGGACTAGTAAGTTGATGATAGTTACGTATATAGCTTAACAGATATTCGGCATAGTTGATGGAGTATCTAACCTGAAGGGTATCAGATATAATATCCAAAGTTTCAAAATCACTGATTATTCTGCTTTTTGCCTTGTATTTAAGGCTATCATTATGGGAAAATAGAGCGTAACTATTCACCTTGGTCATAAAAATAGCGTTTTGTTGTGTCTGGTAATGAATTTTTAAAGTGTTTAATACTTCAGGGGCTACCTTTCCTTCATACTGGGAGAATATTTCTTCATAACGATTAAAAGCACTATCTTTATAATCAGAAAGCCTTGATACCGCAGAAGAATTCTCTGTTATTGGGTATTCACTGATGTTTTTTACTTCCATTAAATCAAGTTGGCACTGAAGCAATTGGGGGTTGTTGGAATTTATTATACATTTTTCACTATCCTGTATGTCAATATGGATGGAGTCTCCTGGCACAATAAAAAAGGAACCCTTTTTTAAGATCTTTGAGGGAAAACTTGCCAAACTAACAAAACTAAAATCACCTTGGGGTTTTATCGTGATACTAAAATTATTGCTTTTAAGTTCTACTTTACAACGCTGTATATGATTTAGATCAGATCCTGATAAAAACTGTGATTGCACAACAACTTCTTCTTCAATTTTTTCTCTATCTGAGGCTTTAATTTCTACGCCTAAAGTGCCATAAATGACAATATTTCTGTTTAAAGGCGTATCTGAATCTGCTTTTTTACAGGCTGTTAACTGTAACAGGGTTATAATGCCCAAAAGTATAATGGGATTTAGTTTCTGTACAAAATATTTTTTATTTGTTTTCATCTTAAATAACGTTTCTACATTTATTAAAAGCAGGAAAAGAGTAAGTACCGTCACAATTTAAAGACGGTTATTTTTCCTACCATTATTTATTTTTAGGATCTACCTAGGGTTTTGTTCTATTCCGCTATAGCTTATTTCATCAGAAGGAATAGGAAAGACATATCTTGGGGCATTTGGAGCTAAAGTATAGGACTGGCCGTTCAGAACCCTTGTGAGTGTAATATTTGCTCCTTCCTTATTATAACGTTTCAGGTCAGACCATCTCAGTCCCCTAAAAACCAATTCCTTTTGTCTTTCTTCCAATACGGTTGCTAAAACGTTAGGGGTGTTTCCAACCGTCAGGGGAGTAAATGTCCCAGTAGCAAATCGGTTTTCCAACAGGGTGTTTAATGTTTCCAATGCCACAGGATAATCGGTCCTTCGTGCTGCACACTCTGCTTTTATCAGGTACACTTCATCTGTAGCCAAGCCTGTAAAGAATAAAGGATGCCCGCTATAGGTCCTTTTTCTTATGGTATTCCCGCTGGCCACTAAAGAAAAATAAAGCGACCTTCTCAAATCGTTGGAATCGTACATTGCCAGAACAGAAGGCTTTACCGTATATTTTGCACTGGATAAGGAGGCTGAAACAGCGGTCAGGTCAGTTGTTTGTACACTGTAGTAAATATTTTCTACATTTGAGTTCCTAAACGGTGTTGAAGCGGTTTTCGAAATGGTATTGTAATCAATAAGCGCGTTATAGGTGGCCAAACAAAGGTCTGCATAATTTTCGGCTTCAGCGTATTGCCCCATGCTTAGATAAACCCTTGCAAAAAAAGCGTATACAGCGGCTTTTGAAGGCTGATAACGAAAATCTTCAGAGATATCGTTATCCAGCAAATCATCTGCCTGGGTCAAATCGGAGAGGATTTGCTCATAGGTTTTCTGCAATGTTGATCTCTGCACAATTTCATCGACACCAGGTTTAAGCCTGATGGGAATTCCCAAAGTACTCCCGGCGGTATCACTATCATAGGTTTCACAGAAATTCTGAGCTAGGTCATAGAAAGCATAGGCACGTGAAAATAGAGCCCATCCCTTTATTTTGTTCCAATCTGCTGTTCCTATATTATTTGAGGTTTGTAATCCTTCCAGTACATTGTTAGTGTAAAAAACAGCAGTATAAGGAAGGTTCCACTGTGGTACATTTACCTGCCCGCCATATAGGTCTTTTTCCCAAGTATAGGAATTACGAGCCGTTAATTGTGTAAGGGCAAGATAGGCCTCATAAGTAGGGATTTCGTATTCATCTGAAGCAGCCAATACTAGAGAGCTTGTCTGGTTGAATACATCGGTATTGCTCAAAAGTTGCTCAAAATCAGCAATAGTATGCGGTTGCTGTAAGGCAGTGCTAGGTTTTTCTTCCAGAAAGCCCTCATTACAACCGTATATGAAAGAAAAAAGGGAAAAGATAAGCCATATTGTATTTTTTGTATAGTTCTTCATGTCCTGAATTTTAAAAAGTTGTGTTTACCCCAAATGCAAATGTTCTCACTGCCGGAATTAACTGCGTTCCGACATCTGGATCAATTCCCTTTTTATTGGCTCGCCATATTATACCTATATTATTGATATAGCTATAGATTTGAATCGTGTGAAAAGGGAGCCATTTAAGGTTGTTTTTATTAAGCTGATAACTAAGTCTTATATCCTGCAGTCGGATATGGTCACCCTTTTCCACTACATCCTCCGAACTTAAATAAAAGAGATCTCTCAGGTAATTCTGCGGGTATACTAAAGACGGAACCCTAGTCGTTAATTCATCGCCCTGATTTTGCCATCGGTCAGGAAAATCGCCCTGCGTATAATTGCTATAATTACTTCCAGAAAATGCACCTGTCCTGCGGAAATAGTAATCCAGCTTGTAAATAACATTGACCGATAAAGAGAAGTCCTTAAATTGTAAATTATTCCTCAGACTACCGAAAGAGATTGGAACCGCAGACCCCTTAAAGATCAATTCATCCGAATCGGTTGAGTTATAAATCTCTGAATATTCCGTACTAATATCCCCATTAAGATAACCTTGCGGATTACCCTCACTATCCAATCCAGCTGATCTGAAGGCGAAAACGGAAGAATAAGGATAGCCTTCTAAAGGATTGCTATAATTACCATTTATAATTACCCCATTGTATCCCTGCAAGGCTTTATACTTGGTAATTTTATTTGACATATAGCTATAAAGAAAGTCAATATCCCATTTAACCCTTTTGTTCAAGGCTATAAAATTGATAGTGGCATCAAATCCATTAATCTCACTATTAGCATTGTTCCCTCTATAATAGGTAACTCCCGTTTGTGGCGCAATTGGGCTGTTACCTATTAAGTCTGTTCCCTTTTTTTGGTAATATTCTAATGAACCGGAAACAACATGATTTTTTAATGCGAAATCTAACCCCAAGTTAACATTTTGAATTTTCTCCCATCCCAAAGAAGGGTTAGGAGGATTTATAATGGTACTGTAGTTAACATTCCAGTTATTATAGAACAAGGCATTAGCTGTCAGGTAGGCGGAAGTAGTTTTATCAACATTGCCGTTATATCCAAAAGACATTCTGAGTTTTAGATTCGGAAGTAAGGCACTATGATAAAAGGCTTCTTTCCCAATGTTCCAGCTAGCTCCGGCAGACCATAAAGGCACTCCTTTCTGGTTTGCTTTTACACCAAACAAGTTAGTCTCGTCTTTCCTTACACTTCCACTGATAGTATACAGGTTGTTAAAGGTATAGGCCGCATTGAAATACCATGAACGGTAGCGGTCTGTTGCCCCTGATTCGGATGGGTCGGTAGCAATGGTAGAATAACCAAAAGGGTCATAGTAAATCTTATAGTATTGCATTGGGTTGATTTGCGAATTACTATTGGTTCCCAGTTCAGGGTTATAGCCATAATAACGTTGCGCAAAATAATCTTCCTGATAGTCCTTAATCTCAAATCCGCCTAATGCGGTTATGGTATGTTTTTCATTGATTACATCGTCATAACTAAGTTGTATCCTTCCGTACTGGGAACGGATACTGGTATTAAACCTGTCAACTATTGCCCCCAATCCCACAACTCGGTTTACCGTGCCTGTTTCATCGATTGATGAAAACCTGTTGATATAATTACGGGCGTAAAATGAATTCTGATCTCGGTTAATAACATCTTTTTTTTCATCCTGTTGGTATTGATAATTAGCCTGAAGTTTTAAGTAGTCAGTAATGTTATAGGTAATTCCAGAGAGAAACCGGTATCCTGTTAGCTTAGACTCACGGTTTTCGTTGCGTTCATTTAAAGGATAATAATGCCAATCCAATAATCTACCGCTTCCGACAGTATCCACATAAGAAGCTCTCAGGTTTTGATTGAAGTAATCGGTTACTGGCAAAGGGTTTCCATTATTGTCTGCTAAACGGTCATAGGGTCTGTATGGCCTGTAAGTGTCTGCATTACTACCTGTGGTATTTTGGGAGAAATACACTCCTGTAAACACCTGTAACTTGTCTCTCAACAGGTTATAGGTATTGTTGGCATTGATGGTTACCCGTTCAAAGCTATTCGTGGTCAGGTTGTCAAGGTTTTTGTCAAATCCTCCCGAAATAAAATATTTTTGGTAATCATTCCCGCCACTGATATTAACATTGAGTTGTTGATTAATACTGCTTCTGTAAAAATATTTTTTCAGGTCATCCCGTACATCATAACTAGCCAATAGTGCTATTTTGCGACCATATTCATTTTGTGAAATCCCTCCCTCCCTTAAATGTTGCATTAATGCTACAGCTGGGGATATTGCGGAGTATCCGTTACTAATCTCATTATCGTAAAATCCTTGGTCGAACAGAAACTTCTCAAGCCCTATAAAATCAGGAGATGATATTTGGGATGGATAGTAAAGGTCTGGTTTTTGACCTACAGTAACATTTGAATTAATGTTGATGGTAGGTTTTGTATTTGGACTTCCTTTTTTAGTACTTATTACTATTACTCCGTTTCCTGCACGAACTCCCCATATACTTGCTGCCGCAGCATCTTTTAAAATGGTTATATCTTCAATATCATTAGGGTTAATGGAGTTAATATCGCCATCATAAGGAAAATTATCCACTATAATTAGTGGGTTAGGATTGGCAAATATGGTACTACGTCCACGTATAGTAATATTGGAATTATTATTCCCATCCTGAATTCTAGAGTTAAATAGAAGGCCACTTGACAGACCTTCCAGCCTTTCTAAAATATTTGTCCCGACGCGTCTGTTAATTAGGGCACTGTCAATATGAACAAAACTTCCTGTTGCCCGTTCTTTTGGCAAGTGCTGATATCCTGTATTGAAACTCAAGGTCACTTCTCCCAATTCACTCACCTGTTCCATAAGTGTCACATTAATCACTGTTTGGTTACCAACGGTTATTTCCTGTGGTGCAAATGCTAAAGCAGAAAACACGAGTATGCTCTCTGGGTTGGGTACAAGGATGGTGTAAGAGCCATCAAAATTTGTTGCAGTTCCTCTGGTAGTTCCTTTTATAAGGACTGTTACTCCGGGGAAGGGAAGTCCAGCGTGGTCATAAACCTTACCTTGTATCGATTGTTGTGGTTTGGTATTATCTGCGCCCTTTGGGTTTGGGGGAACTACCTTTTTTACAGTAAGTACAATCTGTTTTTCCACAATGTCATAATCAATAACAGTGTCTTTAAATAAGGCTTTCAATACAACATCAAGAGGTTGCTGTTTTATTTTAAGGGTAACAGCGCGCTTGGTATCGATATCTTCCAGATTGTAGAAAAACCTATAATCGGTCTGTTTCTCGATTTCCTTAAAAACCGTTTCAAGTGTTGTCCCTTCCGCATTCAGGCTTACTTTTGCCTTTTGTCCGTAAAAGGTAAAAGCCTGTAACTGGAATAAAGAAACAGCAACAAAGAAAACGGTGAGTTTCATCTTTAGGTCAAATTTAAAAGTACAAGGAACTAAGCCTCTTGTACAAAAAGTATTTTTCATATTTTTGTCTTTTGGTGGTTTGATTGTTACGATCACTAAATTTTAGTCATCGTGGGATGTTAGCGCATCCCACGATTTTTTAATGACTAATTCAAATTAAGAAAAATGGGGGTTCTTCCTATGGCGGTTTTCTAATAATAAAAGGGAAACTTTTCATATCTCTATAATTGTTTTAAGGGTGTTATTTATTTTCAGGTTTTTCAATAATTAAGGTATTGTTCTTTATGGTATAACTGAACAGACGGCTTTTTGCAAATGTTTTCATGATCTGTTCTATGGATTCATCTTCGAAGCGCCCTCTATAGCGTCCTGTATTGAGTTCGCTATAGCGGTTTTCGATTGAAACGTTGTATTTACGCTGCAACACCCTAAGCATTTCTTCAAAGGTCTTGCTCTCAAAAACCAGTTTTCCTTCTATCCATGAAGTGTAATCTTCCACATCTACCTTAGTAACATTTATTTTTTCAGTGGTTTTATTCCATAAGGCTAGCTGGCCAGGAAGCAGAATAACATTTGTACTTTTGTTGGTTTCTTTTTCTGTAATTTTTACTGAGCCTTCCACTAAAACCGTGGCAACTAGCTTTTCGTCTGGATATGCAGAAACATTGAATTTGGTGCCTAATACTTGAATATCAGTATCTGATGTTTGTACTATAAAAGGTTTGTCTTTATTAGGAGTTACCTCAAAATAAGCTTCTCCTTGCAAATAAACCTTTCGTTTAGATTCGGTAAAATTATTGGGATATTTTAACTGTGACCCAGCATTAAGATGTACAAGACTACCATCGGACAATTGTACTTTAAAGGTTTTGCCATAAGGTATCTTTAAGGTATTATAGGTTGTTTTATTATCTTTTGAGGTGGTGTCATAATACAGGATATCATGTTTTTGGGTAGAAATTTTTTCACCTTTTGCTGTTTGGATTTCACGAGTTTCTCCTAGTTGGATTTTCATTAAGGAACCATCCTCCAATTCAAGGGTAATCTGCGTTTCAGGTATTATGAGTTTATCATCTCCAGCTAACAATAAAGACCGTATAAGCCATGCTGAACCCAATAACATAACCATAAGGGCTGCATATTTAAATATAGATACCCATGGGAATCTCCTTGTTGCTTTTTTATGGAGCAAAGCGGTATTTCTTTTATAGGCTTTCTCAGTATCAACTGAATGTAATAGGGCATTAAGACGATAATACAGCTGGGTTTCTTCTTTTAGGAAATGGGCATTGTCAGGATGTTCCATCCACTTTTTTAAAGTTTCTGCATCCTGTTCGTTTAGTTTGCCGTTAAGAAATTCTTCTATAAGCCTATTGTCTTTGTTTTCCATTTTATATGGGATTATAACGGTTGTTTTATCTATAACACGCCATAATTCCTAAAATCCCCTACGAAAAAAATATTTTTTTTTAACAAAGGTTATCTTATCTTTATTTTTTCGTTACGTGACTGGCAATGGATTTTTCACCTGAATATGAACTTAGGATACTCCCCGAAATTAGGTGTGGTAACCAGCAGGCCTACCAGTCCCTTTTCCATTATTATTACGAGCGTCTTTACCACTATGCCTTAACTTTCACTTCTGACCAAAGTAAAGCTGAGGATATTGTTCAGGAGGTATTTTTAAAGGTGTGGACCAAACGAGAATCCTTCCATCCAAATGGTTCCCTTAAAGCTTATCTCTATCGAATGACCTATAATGAGTTTATTAATGGATATAGAAAAGAGAAACGCTATCATGAGGAGCTAGACGCCTTTAAATTCCAAGCACTAACACCACTATTGGAAGAAAGTGAGGAAACTTGGCAATTAAAGCTCAATAAATTAAAAGAAGCCATTGACAAGCTTCCACCACGTTGTCGTGAGATTTTCCTGCTCCATAAACAAGAGGGCATACCGCAAAAGGAAATCGCCAAAAAATTGGATATCTCTGTAAAGACCGTTGAAAATCAGGTTGGAAAAGCCGTCAGTATCTTGAAAAACAAACTTACCTCAAAAGTAATGACTTTGCTTATGCTTGTTCGCAAACCTTTTAAATAAGGATAGTAAATACCACTTCTCCCATTTTTTAAAGACATACATAAGAATTTCTCAAAAAAGGGAAGCTTTCCCAAAATAGAGGTTATCTCCTGAAAATTCCAGATTCTTAATAGAAAAAGAGTATGGATTTTCAAAAAATCCATATCGAAAATACGGTAAATCAACACATCATTGGTTGCAGATGAATCATTCTACAAATAGATTTGTCATGAATTCAAAAACAACGATTGTTGACCAAGTTACTGTTTCTTTATGTGTAAATTTTAACAAAAAGTATAGAAAAACTGTAAAATTTATTCTTACAAAGTTTATACTATTGTGCGATTTTATTTTCGTGTTATTATTAACACGTGCTAATTTCTATTTTATTAAAAATTAATTCTCGTAAAAATGACTGTATTAACCCGTACTTATATAACAGCGATACTGTTATGTACCACTATTGTGTCAGCCCAAGACATCCTTTGGGAGAAATCCTATGGAGGCAAACATGCCGAATTTCTATATGATGCCATTGCTACACCAGACTATGGATTTATTCTAGCAGGAAGCTCTATTTCTGGGAAAAACGGCAACAAAGAAGATGATAATAAAGGAGACCTAGATTATTGGCTTTGGAAAATGGATGAAAATGGCAATCTCGATTGGCAAAAAAGCTTTGGAGGGAACCAAGTAGACCTACTACAAAGCATTGCCATTACCCAAGATGGCGGTTTTATATTAGGAGGAACCTCTACTTCAGATAAAGGAATCGACAAAAAAGAAGCTTCAAAAGGACAAGAAGATTTTTGGGTGATAAAATTAAATGCCAAAGGACAAGAAATTTGGCAAAAAACCATAGGAGGCAGTAGCATGGAAAAACTACTAAGTGTAGCTCCTACAAAAGATGGTGGTTATATTTTAGGAGGCACTTCCAGTTCAGATGCTTCGGAAGATATTGAAAAAGACAAATACTCCAAAAATGAAGATTCCAGAGGGAATTTAGATTATTGGGTAGTAAAATTAAAGTCAGATGGCACGATGCAATGGCAAAAAACCATTGGAGGGCAATACCAAGACGAATTAAAAAGCATCCACCAAACTACAGATGGTGGTTATATACTAGGAGGTTATTCCAATTCCCCAATTTCGGGAGACAAAACCGAAGCCAATTACGGATTAGGTGATTACTGGATAGTAAAACTAAACGAAGAGGGTGTTATTGAATGGCAAAGCACATTAGGTGGTGATAAAGACGACAACTTATTTGCGCTTTCTCAAACGAAAGACGGTGGCTTTATAGTAGGAGGAAATTCCAATTCTGGAGCTACGAATTCCAAATCAAAATCCAACAAAGAAGGTACTGATTTTTGGGTACTAAAATTGGATAAAACAGGAGGCATCGATTGGCAAGAAACCTATAACTATGGTAAAATTGATGTCTTAACCTCGATTGTAGAAAACCCAGATGGAAGCTACTTGATTGGAGGCTATGCACAGAGTGAGGCACAAGTGAAAAGTCAAAAGTCAAAAGTGAAAAGTTTGCAATCAGACAAAGAAGGGATTAACGATTATATAGCTTTAAAAATCAATGCCAAAGGAGAAGAAATTTGGAACCAAACGGTAGGAAGTAAAGGTGATGAAGTACTAAAAAAACTACTAGAAACCAGAGATGGTGGATACTTATTAGCAGGAACTTCAAACGGAAATGCATCAAGAGACAAAAACTCCACAAAAGGAGGCACCGATTTTTGGGTAGTAAAACTAAGAGACAAAGAAAAAGAAGAAGAACTAAAAATCACAGTAGAAGCGATGCCCAATCCAGCGATTAGTTTTACCAATGTCATAGTCAACTTTGACTACCAAGACGGTACAGCTACTTTATATGATTTAAACGGAAGAAGCTTGCAAACCCAAACCTTAAAAGGAGAACACACCATTCCTATGGAAGTAAGCCACCTACCACAAGGTATTTATCTTGTAGAGATAAATACCAATACCCAAACAGGAAGCGTAAAAGTGATTAAAAAATAAATTTAAGATGAAAAAAATAACAAAAATAATTACTTCATTAATTGCAATTGTTTTCGTAACAACTTTACATTCACAAAATGAAGATATAGCATATCCACATGTGGTGCCCATGACTCCAAACGCTGCTGAACTTGCTAAATATGCAGACTATCCAGTTTCATACTATACTGGTACACCAAATACAAGTATTCCAATTTATGAAATTAACGTTGATGGTTTTAAATTACCTATTTCACTGAATTACCATGCATCAGGAATTAGAGTAGATCAGGAAGCAACTTGGGTTGGATTAGGTTGGTCACTTGATGTCGGAGGCAGAATATCAAGAACTATTAATGGAGCTGATGACTTTATGATGACTTCAGATAGAGGCTATCCTTTTATGCTTAGAGGTTATTATGACGCTCCAGATATTGATTCAAATTTAATCAATCACTATGGGCAACAGGGTAGTTCAGAATGTAATTATTGGCCTTCAGGATGTCCAGAATACCAATTATTTTACGATCCAGAGCCAGATATTTTTTTCTACAACCTGCCAAATATGAATGGTAAATTTTTAATAGATAAATCAAGAGGAGCTGTGTTGTTTGATAAATCACATAATTTAAAGGTTGAAGTAATTAGAAATGGATTAGGATCCAATGTGACATTTAAAATTACAGATTCAGAAGGAAATCAGTATCAATATAATCAATGGGAAACTACTAAAAATTATTCTGTTGTTGGTTGGTTAAATCAGAATATACATTCTTCTAATTCTGTATATGACACAAGTGCTTTAAGTTTCAATAATTGGTTTAATATAAGAGGAGATTTAGGCAGCGATGGGGGTTCTTCAGGCATGGGACCTCCAACAAATGTAACTAGTTGGTGCTTAACAAAAATAATCACTAGTAAAGGTAGAGAAATAGATTTCACGTATGATTCTGAAACGCAGCACCTGCCAACTCAAGAATCTCGTGAAAACTATCGTTATGGTACACCAATAGGTTCAAATAATTATAGTGATAGTCAATATAGCTACAAATCAAAAGTTGTAAATGAAGGTCTAAGGTTAAACAAAATAGAAGGCGATTTTGGAAAAATTGAGTTTAATTGTTCCTCAAGATTAGATTTAAAAACTACTGCTAAAAAATTAGATTCAATTGCTATTTATAATAATAAAAACGATTTAATAAAGTCTTACAGATTCAATTATTCTTACTTTAATAATGATTATTCTGGAGATATTCAGTATGAACACGTTTTCAAAAGGCTCAAATTAAATTCTTTAATCGAATATGTTGGAAATAATCCATTAAACAACGGTTATGTTTTTGATTATTTTGCAGGTAATTTTCCGCCAAAAAACTCAAAAAACGTAGATTATTGGGGTTATCAAAATGGGAAAAATTATGGCTCAAATTATTGTATAGGATTAAGAATTAATAATGATTTAACATTTGACGGAGTCGTAAAAGATGCAGATTTTGATAAAGCTATAATAGGTACTTTAAAAAGAATAACATATCCAACAGGAGGCTTTGCTGAATTTAAATTTGAAAGTAATAAAATGCCCTCTGGCTATTTTGAAACACATACTTACGATCCTTTATCAACTCAAAATAGTACTATTATTGATTTGCCAGTTTTTAATAGTATAAGTAATGCTTCTTATGAATACCCTTCTCAGGACACTCATACATTTGTTATTAACAATCCAACCACTATAAAAATTAGTTGCGATTTAGAAAACACAAATGGAACGCCAGATTTAAATTATAATTATAATTCTACTTCAAATCCTTTAGGTAGATTAAGGAAAATTAGTCCAACTTCAAGTACTATTTATTCTTATGTATGCCCATACGTTTTTGGGACATCTTACAGCATATCAAATCAAATATTTGGTCAAGGAGAGGAAGTTACTTTAACAGAACAAGAGTTTACATTAGATGCTGGTACTTATGAGTTTATAGCTTATACTCCTCCAAAAGATGTACTTGCTTATTGGAGATTTTTAATTCAAGAAAATTTTTATATAACACCAGGAGCAACTTATAATGCTGGAGGTATTAGAATAAGCGAAATAAAGACGGATGCAAAAACTAGAAAATTTAATTACCCAATTGGACAAATGTTAGTCGAGCCAGTTTTATATTATAAAGGTATTCGATTCGGAATTCCTAACGAGGCTATTGATAACTGTCTTGTTCAAGTTTCGGAAAGTAAAACTCCTTTGTCAACATTTAGTAATGGAAATTTTATAGGATATGACTGGGTCGAAGAATATATTATTGATGAGAATAATAATGTTTCTAAAACGAAATACACTTTTTTTAATGATACAGAATCGGATTTTTTTGACGATAATTTTCCTGACTCCCCACGTTATATCAACTACAAAAATGGAATGATTAAATACATAGATAAATATAAAAACTCTACTCTTGTAGAAAGAAATGAAATCAATTACAGTTCTACTTATAGTTCTATTATCAAAGCATTTAAAGATAAAGGCCCTGCTAACGGTCCAAACGGAGTGATTGGAGTTGGACCAAGTGTAATTGTGGCTAGAAAAATATTACAGTACCATTATCAGATTGAATGGCCATTAAAATCAAATGAAATAAACACACTTCATTTTGATAATGGACAAAGTATAGTTTCCGAAACAACTTATAGCTATAATTCTAGAGACTTACTACAGTCTTCTTCATCTCTTGTAAACAATTCTACACTAGTTCAAGATTTTAAATATCCTTTTGAATTTACCGATGCTGTAAGCTTAGCTATGGTGGACAAAAACATGATAAGCATTCCATTAAAAACAGAGACTTTTAGAGATAATGAAAAAACATCAACTAAGGTAACACAATACAAAGACTGGGGTAATGGGTTATTAGCACCCGAAATTGTCAAAACCTCTAAAGGAACAGCAACACCTGAAGACCGGTTGATATTTAATGCTTATGATGAAAATGGAAATATACGTGAAGTGCAACAAGAGAGTGGCATAAAAGTCACTTACATCTGGGGTTATAACAAAACCTTACCCATTGCCAAAATAGAAAATGCAACGTATGCAGAGGTACAACAATATGAAGCGAATCTACAAACGCTTTCCAATGGTACTAATGAAGGGAATCTAATCACTGCTTTGGATGCTTTAAGAACTGCCTTGCCCAATGCCTTAATAACAACTTATACCTATAAGCCACTGGTGGGAATTAGCACTGTTACCGACCCAAAAGGGAACATGATAACCTATCATTATGATAACTTCAATCGCTTGGAATTTGTAAGAGACCAAGACGGTAATAATTTAAGTAAGAACGACTATCATTATAAAAACTAAAGCCAGATGAAGAAATTACTATACATACTAATGCTAATCCCTGTTCTTGCTTTAGGACAAAGTCAAGATCAGAATTATATTAAAACCATAACCTATAAAAAGCCAACAACTTCAGGAAATGTGGATGTCACAAATCCAGCTAATGCTGTTGTTCAAATAACTTACTTTGATGGTCTGGGAAGACCCATCCAACAAGTAGCACATAAACAGTCCAATTCAGGGAATGACATTGTAACTCACATTGAATACGATGCATTTGGTAGACAAACAAAAGATTATTTGCCTTACGCCAATCAAACCCCATCCTTAGATTATACCAATCCTGCAACAGTTGCTACTGAATTAAGCAATTTTTACAGTTTCTATAATGGAGGTACAACCCATCCTTATAGTGAAAAGGAACTGGAAGCATCACCTTTAAACAGAGTGTTTAAACAAGCAGCACCAGGAAATGTATGGGCAATGGGCAGTGGAAAAGAAATAAAATTTGATTACCAAACTAATGTAGACGGTGAAGTAAAATGCTTCAAAGCCACTACTACTTGGAATGCAACTTCACAATTGTATGATATTGCAATTACAAGCCCACAAACATACTACAACCCAAGCCAACTTTACAAAACCGTTATCAAAGATGAAAACTGGACTTCAGGATTAAAAAACACGACAGAAGAGTTCAAAGACAAAGAAGGTAAAGTTGTTTTAAAGAGAACCTATAACGTCAATCACAAAGGAAATACCGAAAACCTTGATACCTATTACGTATATGACATATATGGAAATTTAACTTATGTTCTACCTCCTTTAACAGAAGGAGTTGGAACACAAGCCAATCTTGATAATTTAGGCTATCAGTACAAGTATGATTACCGCAATCGTTTAGTGGAAAAGAAATTACCAGGCAAACAATGGGAATTTATCATTTATGACAGATTAGATAGACCAGTAGCCACAGGGCCTGCTTTTTCCCCTTATGGAGGAAGTGATACAGGATGGATGATAATCGAATATGATGTATTTGGAAGCGTAACACAAACAGGTTGGAAGCAAATGCCAGCCACGGCGAGCACAAGAACAACTAACCAAAGCAGTATTACTTTAGGAAGCAACCCTTTTGTTTTAAGTATCAATGACATTTTAACTAAGAATTATTATGACAACTACAATTTTCCAAACGCTCCATCTCCATTACCTACACAAATTCTAGGGCAGACGATAGCGACCAATTTAAAAGGACTACCAACAGGTTCATGGACAAAAGTCCTGGATGCCAACAATCCAAATGCAGCGGAACTGTCTTACACATTGTATGATGATAGATATAGACCAGTAAGCACTTATACGTCAAACTATTTAGGAGGTCTTACCCAAGTAGACAGCAAGCTAGATTGGTCAGGAAAAACCGAATACACCATTACAACACACAAATATGACATTAATGCATCTGTTATTACCATAACCGATAGATTTGAATACACCGACCAAGACCGTTTACGCTTGCACAAGCAACAAATCGATCAAAACCCTGAACAATTAATTGCTGAAAACAGCTATGACGAACTGGGGCAATTAATTAGTAAAAACGTAGGTGGTCAATATGCTACAGGAGCAACAGGACTACAAACAGTTGATTACAGTTACAACATCAGAGGTTGGTTGAAAAATATAAACGATGTTGAAAACATAGGAACCGATTTGTTTTCGTTTAAAATTAATTACAACGATTTTGACTCCTTGGGAAATTATGACTACAGCGCTGACCCTTTATATAATGGAAATATATCATCCACCTATTGGAAAACTTCCAGTGATAATGTTTTAAGAAAGTATAATTACTCATACGATGGCTTAAACCGTTTGTTGGAAGCTAATTATTTAAAACCAACCAGTGCATCCACTCCCGATAACTACATGGAAAAACTTTCTTATGATAAAAACGGAAACATTTTACTCTTGCAACGCTATGGAGACAGGGATACGGATGGAGCACAAGCTCTAAATCGCATTGATGATCTGGCCTATACTTATGATGTAAACAACAAAAATCTATTAAGAAGAGTAACAGATTCGTCAATTTCACCACAAGGATTTAATGAAACATTGGACACAAACAGTAATGGTTTTACAGATACCGTTGACGACTATGATTATGACACCAACGGCAACATGATAAAAGATGAAAACAAAGGAATTAGCAGTATAGTGTACAACCACTTAAATTTGCCTACAGAAATTAATTTTGCAGGTTCTGAGAAAATTTCCTACATTTACAATGCAACAGGGCAAAAAGTATCTAAAGTAGTGGCCCATAATAGTACAATAACAAAAACGGATTATATGGCTGGAGGATTTCATTATAAAGACAGTTATTTAAAGTACTTTCCACATGCAGAGGGTTATGTTAGCAATACCATTGTAAATAGCAATAATGTTTACAATTATGTGTTTAATTACACCGACCATTTAGGAAACATACGGGTGAGTTATGGAGTTGACCCAAGTACACAAACCATAAAAATACTGGAAGAAAATCACTATTATCCATTTGGTTTAAAACACACTAATTATAATAGCGATATTAATCTATATACCAAAAGTTCAACTGGAGAAATAGCCCTAAGAAGGCCTGCTCCTAGTGCCTTAGTAGATCCTAGTTACCAGCTTAAGTACAACGGGAAAGAACTACAAACAGAGCTTGGACTTGACCTTTATGATTATCATTTCAGAATGTATGATCCAGCAATAGGAAGAATGTTGCAAATAGACCCTCATGCTAGTGATTATGGTAAAATGTCTCCATATAGCTACGCTTTTAATAATCCAGTTTTAGCTATTGATCCAGATGGTAGAGATGGTATAGTAACTGGTTCAGGTACAGCAGACGATCCATATGTTATTACTGCAAATTATTATTATTACGGTTTAAATTCTGATCAAAAAGATGGATTTAATAATTCTATAGCTGCATATAACAATAAAGGTAAGGCTTTTGAAATAAAAGATGCAGATGGAAATAAAACTCATGTTAAATTTAATCTCTCTGCTACAGAAGTAAAGGATGAAGATGCAGCTAAAGACAGAGCCTATGCAGACGTTATTAGTTCAGAAGGCTCAGACGGGAAAATCACTAATGTTTACTATGGCAATACTGTTACAGATGGTCCAGCAGGTGGGTCTACTGATTTAGGGGATGCTGATAATAGACATATTAATCTTGATTCTTCAAGTGTGAATAATATTTATAACTCACCAAATCCTTCATCGTCTCTTGCAGAAATTTACAAAGGTGTTAGTACTCATGAAATTGGTCATAATTTGGGAGGTAATCACAATGATCCTGGGAAGCTAATGGTCAAAGTAGATAGGTTATACAATACTGGAAGTGGTATAAATCAAACAGAGAGGACAAGTTACACCTTACCAATTGTGAACTCTCAGGGAGTTTCTGCTATGTTTGGAAGAGTTGTGAATTATAATGATGTAGTAAAAAACAGTCAAGCTGGCTATAATCAAGTAACAACAAGGAATTTTGGACCAAAACAAAACGCTAAAATCAAGGGAGGTTCAGTAGGTAGATTAGTATTTAGTAAAAATTAGTAAAGATGAAAAATATATTGTTTTTTCTTATTTCAATTTCCTCATGCTTTAATTTATTAGCGCAAACGGATCTTAAGTTCAATTTTGAAGTTTGCAATAGTGATTTTCAGTTTTATATAAAAAAAATATACTCTAAAGATATTATAGCTCAAATCAAATTTAACAGAGATTCATCATATAGCTATTATTCGGATTTTTATACATCAAAAAATCGAACTATAAATTATAAGAATAGTGATTCATTAAAGATTGTCCCATATCAATATGTTTTACAATATGATATTCATGACACTAATAATGACATTATAACTTCATTAAAAGTAGATTGTAGATGTTATGATAACTTGCTGAGGATTGATAAAATTGAAGACTTGGATGAAATTCTAAAACCTGCAATAGACGTTATTACAGGTAAAGCCATTACTGTTAAAGAAGCTTGTGAAATTGCTAAAGACAAAGGATATTCTATTAGTGAATGGGATATTGATTATGAAAAGAAAAAGGGTTCTAATGATTATAAACTTTTTCTCCCAAGATTAGTATGGACATTAAAAGAGAAACTTCCTGAGAAAGAAGGTGGTTACTACAAAGTTTTGAAAATTAATGCAAAAAATGGCAACATAATTAGCCAATATGAAGAATATGATTTATAAGTGGCATCAAAGTTGGTAATCTATATTTTAAGCTTAACAAATTATATAATCAGATAGTATTTAAAAGGAACACAAATTTGTGTTCCTTTTTTGTCTTATAAAATCTTAATAAAATGACAAAACTTTATTTTTTGTTAAACCATTTAATTTTCCGATTCTATCCCATCAATGGTTTCTAAGTTCCTCAATAAAATAGGTAGGTGAAATACCTGTTCTAGATACAAAGGCATTGGTAAAACGTTGTGTACTACTAAAACCAACTTCCTCAGCCAAGGCTTTATTGGTATAATTTCGCATTCTTTTATCCTCTTTTAATAACTCAATTACATAATCCACCTTCAAATCGTTCAGATAATCAACAAACTTCTTTCCTCTGTAATGGAAAATGATTTTAGAAAGATAGGTATTGTTGGAATTAAAGGAAACAGCAAGTTTTCCCAAAGTCCAATCTTTTTCCAAAAACTTCTTATCGCGTTCAAATTTCTCCAGTTGTTTTAACACAACCGCCACGGCGTCTGGGTTTATATCCAATACGGTCTTATTAGAAGAAGATTTAACTTGATCTGTGTCATTCTTTCTCATAAGCTCTTCAAACTTTTGTTTGTAGAGTTTCTTATTTTTAAAATAACGGTGTGCCAATAGTAATACCATGAAGAACAAAACCACTATTGCCGAAACACCTAAAATATCCCCCTGTTTTCTTTTTTGTAGCAACTGCTCAATAGCGTTCTTTTGCTCAAGTAATTCCTTGGTATCATATTCCTTATGAATCTTTCCCGATAAATACCTGAAATTAGTGCGTAAGATGCTATCTGCCTTTAAAAGCTTTTCTATATAATGGAGTTGGCTTTTAGGATTCTCTTTAGATTTGTAATATTCAATCATGAGCTCAAAATTCTCTCGAAGATCGGGGCGGATATAGTTTTTTTCGGTAAATGTTTTGTCCACCATTCGAAAGAAAGCCATGGCTTTTTCAGGTCTTTTCAACTTCCAGTAACTCTTTCCAATATAAAAGTACCCTACGGCTTCATTGGCAAAATCATGATTTTTCTTGATAAAAGGAATCGCATAAGTAATCTTACCTATGGCTTCTGCATAATTGCTTTTACCGTACTGATTGATTCCCTCCAAGTGGATAAAATAGGAATCCATTTCCTGATTGGAAAGTCGTTTGCCTTCATGGAGCCCGAGCGTATTAATATCCGAACAAAGACCATAGTCCCCAATCTTATTGTAACATAGTGCAATTGAATGTAAAGTGTTAAGATAGGCACGCTTACTATACGCGTCATTTTTAAAATAGGCAAGACATTCTTGAAAGAGATCTAAAGCTTCGTCAAAGAAACCCAAGTAATACTTAATATGGGCAATGTTATATTTTACCTTATTTTTAAGGTAATTGTTATTGGTCTTTACTATATATTCATTGGCCTTAAGATAATCATCCAAGGCTTCGGTGTGCATTTTCTGCCCGTAATAGACAATCCCTTTTGAGAGATAAGAAGATCCAATTAAGGCATTATCCTTTGATAGTTTGGCTGTATGAACCATACTATCAGCGTAAATGAGTTTTAAATCGACAGGTGAATAATACAAATAGTTTTTATACCCATTGACCATTTCCTCCCAATTATTTTCAGTTTTTGCTTTTTTTAGAAAGGCATCCAAATATATCCGCCGTTTAACCCGATTCCCATTAGAACTTTCAATCCGATCAAAGAGATAATCATAATCTTGATTTCTAAGGGTATCGTTCAGGTTTATAAAAGTCTGGTCGGCATATATGTGTTGAGCGATACATATACTGGCTATAATTAAAAATTTATGAATCATTATTATAAATAAAATTGGGGCTACACTACTTAAATAGGCTAATCTTTAAATATAGTCAACAATCTTGTAAGAATGCTTCAAAATAGGGAAAGTTTTTTCTAAATGTGAGGCAATCCCTTGAAAAGATTGGGTTTTCAGCAAAATAAGCAGTATGGATTTTTTGAAAATCCACATCGAAAATACGGTAAATCAATACCTAATGGGTTGCAGATGTATAGCTGTACCAATAGATTTGTCTCGAATTCAAAAGCAAAAAAGGCTAGCCAAGTGCTCATCCAGGTTCTGCTTATCCGGGTAAAATGAACTGAAAAAAAATCAGTCACATTTTAACAATCGTAACCATGAAAAAAATTTTCTTATGTACCCATTTATTGATTCTTTCTATTTTTGTTAGCTGTACTACAGATGATGTATATACAGTAGAAACAATCACACAAACTAAAGAATTTCAAGAACAGAATACCAACGTATTTTCAAAGGGCTTAGGTCACTACGATACCTTAGGGAGTTTCCATAACCTAGTTCTGGAGACCTATGTATCGGAAAACTATAGTTACACTACCCTTGAGGACATCTTCCTGCAAGTGAAAAACACCACCGAAGATCTCGGTAACACCACATATCTTAGTGGATTAGTTCCCTTGGAGGATTTGACATATATGGTGAATAATCCCGAGAGTAGTTTGGATACCTTTATTGAAAATTCCGATTTAACTGATGTGGCGAAAGCAAGTTTTTCCACTTTTGCTACCTCTCTTTCACTTATTGAAAGTTCGGATGATGACACCTTTTATAACACCATAACAGCTTATGAGCAATCAGTAAAAGCGGATGTGAACCTGAGCAGTGAGGATAATGAAAGTATTCTTACCGCTACAACCCTGCTAAAATATTCCTCTACCTTCAGGAAGAAGCGAAGAAAGGACAAAGATTGGGAAGTATCCGTAGGAAACAAGGTTAATATAGCGGCAAAATTCCAAGGCGCAGTTGCGTATGATGACACAACAGCCGTTATAATGAGTGTTACTATGGAGATCTATCTGAATATTAATCAATAAAATTATTAATCATGTATTCTTTTATAGTCTCAGCTATGGGGTCAAAACTAACCATTACCTTATCCATAGTCCTGTTAGTAGTGAATTTAATAGGCCTTTATTTCATCATATCTTTATATGGCTATGATGAAATAATAAGCCATGATGATAGCGGTATGGAAGTGAGCATCAATCTGCGTAATCTGATTTTTGTGTTCTTCCTCATATCGGTATTAAACCTGCTTTTTATCTCTATTTCTATGATGTCCAAGTTCTTTTCTTACGATAAGAGGTAACAAAACTGAAGCTATCTTGAACAGAAAGAACCGTAAATATCAGTATGCAGACCTTAAAGTCTACGTGCTAGGAAACCCGTATTTTGAAGAGCACCTTCACAGACGGCGTTATGCACACCATTTTACAATTCTTTTGGTTGCATATGGCATTATCAGACTACAAGTGAATGAAGAGGTTCAGCTTATAACGGCCAAAACATTACTTGTAATCCCTAGTAAAAACTTTTACAGCATTGTAGGTATGGAAGCCCAAGGGCTGGTTTACATCGTTAGCTTTCCTTTAGGCTTCGCTTTTAAAAACAACATCAAAAGGCCTCAAATGAGGCTTTTTGGGTTTTTAATGATGTCATTTTCCAAGGAAGTGGTACTCACACATAAAGAGGCAGCCTTATTATCAAATTTGATTGGGCTTTTGGTTCTGGGCATGCAAAAACCGGATACCACACTATTCAAGGAAAGAATCATAGGATTTAAATTCAATGTGCTATTATATGAGTTAATAGGGATATATTACAATCAGGACCCCCATTTCAGAATTAGAGCTACTAAAAAAGCGCAATTGGTCATCCGCTTTTTTGATCTCCTATCAAAACACTTTAAAAAGCAACATGGCGTACGGTTTTACGCCACACATCTTACGGTAACCCCAGAACACCTAAGCAAAACCCTAAAACAAATCACTGGTAAGACAAGCAAACAGCACATAAATGGGTTTATTATCGAAGAAGCTACGTTTTTGCTTCAAAATAATTTAACTATAAAAAACATTTGTAAGCGGCTACACTTTGGCACCCCTAGATCATTTGGTCGCTTTTTCAAAAGACAAACAGCAGTATCACCTTTGGCCTATCGCAGAAAGATGACCAGTATATAAGACCAGGAGCGCTATGGAGATTGCCGTTTTACTTAAAAACATTACCATATGACGCATTCTATTTATAAAAATACTCTTTTGAGTATTAGCAAACATGAAGAAGCACTAAGTTTAAAAGCAGCATCCATTATTGAAGAGTGCTATCAAATGACTATTTTTTTACGGGAGTTATTATCAGATTTGAAAAAAAAGGTCCAGGCTTCCGGTTTTAACACACCCAATGATGAGATCGATTTTTTTAGGAAAATCAAGCCTCAAGTATTAGGTAAACTAATTTATTACAATAAAGTATATCGAATCGAAAGTGGCTGTCCGGTAAACAATGGAAAAATGTACCATGATTATTTCTCAAATGAGCTGCAACTATTAAAACAAGAATATAAGGATTACATCCGTAATTCTGATTTTTATCGGTATTATAAAACCGGGAGAACAGACCGTGACCATGAGTTCTTTCGATTGGGAAAACTAAACCTTCCTATAGGATTAAACAGTTTTGTTTTTGAAATAGATTCCCAATTCTCTACCTATTACGATTATAAAGTGTCCCATATCATTGCCAATGAACTGCTCTATACCTATCTTCTTTCACGCATTACGCCTGATGAGATACAAGGGCCATTTTCCCCAGAAACCCCAGCAACCGCAAAGGATGTTTTCTGGACAGATTCAAAGAATGCCCTAATTGAGCTCATTTATGCCCTATATGTATCTGGTGCCATCTCGCATGGAAAAATAGGTATTAGAAAGATTAGTCTGGTCTTTCAGATCCTATTTCGCACCCCTTTGGGCGATATCCACCATGCCTTTCACCGTATGAAGGACCGTGCCGGTTCAAAAACCGCATTTTTAGACGAACTTAAATCTTCATTGGAAGAATATATGAACAAAGGATTGTAGTCCTTCGTTTCATATCTTCAAATCAGAGCAGTGTTTCCCTTCACTGCCTTTTTTATGCCCATAACTACCCATTGGCAAAACGCCCATTCCATTTCATTTTATTTGCTTCAACAAAAATAAAACCCCTGTATTTCAACATATTATTTCGATTGTAAAAATTTCAAGAAATCGCTTTTTCAATGGGCAAGGCTTGGCAGACAATCAGCGTCAAAGGCTTCAATTTTGTACAGACAACATTAAAAGGCTTAAGTATGAATATCGATAAAATGGAATTTACAGCATGGATGGAGCGCATCATGAACCGCCTGGACATCCTTAGCGAAGATATCAACGGTGCTAGAAAACACCACGCTAGTATTGACGGTGAGGAACTTTTGGACAACCAAGACCTGCTTCAAATGCTAAAAATCAGTCCCCGTTCCCTTCAGCGATACCGGTCTTCTGGGAAATTACCCTACTATACCATAAGCGGAAAACTATACTACAAATTATCAGATATACATCAGTTCCTACGGGAGTGTTTCACTACGCCCATATCCAAATCGAAAGCCAAGAAATGACACATGTTGCCAACTAGAGCCAACTAAGGGAAGAAGGTGAATGCTTTATTTACTTTGGGAATTGAATTTTAAAATATCAGATTATGAGCGATCAAAATGTAGAAAAGCAAGAAGCTCCTGAACAATTATCGGAGATCTTGTTGGTACTGGATAAGGAGAAAAAGAAAATCCAGGCAGTAAAGGGCATCGATGAAAACGGCAAGCTGGAAACCGTGGATGCCACTAAAAAGAACCAGAACCAGTTTATGCGCGTGGACAAGCATGGCGATTTCCTCTCCAACTTCTTTACCAACTTCGTAAGTCAACTAAAAAACCCTACCAAATTCTCATTTTTCAATGGACCCGCAAACTTCGCCGTTGAAATAGCGGAAGAATTGCAAAGACGGATAGATAATCCAACGCCAGAGAACAAAGAATTTTTTAAAAAAGCTGAGTTAAAAGCTGAACAAAAACAAGTAAATAAAAATAATATGGAAACAACGCAAACAACACCCGAAACAAGCGAGTACCGCTACCAGCCAGAACAAATAGATTGGGAGACCATGAAAAATCTGGGATTAAGTAAAGAAAAACTTGAAAAGATGAACCTGCTTGACCCGTTACTTAGAGGGTACAAAACCAACGAACTTGTGCCAGTAAGTCTTAATCTAGGTAGAGCCATAACCCGTATGGATGCTAGACTATCCCTGCAAGCCAATGATGAGGGACAGGTTGTAGTGGCCATCCATGGCATCCGAAGAACACCCAATTTGAACTTTCCTTTCTTCGGACATGAATTTAGCAAGGAAGATAAGGACAATCTGCTCCAAACAGGAAATATGGGACGGGTGGTCAATCTGACCAATCCCAAGACAGGCGAAACCATCCCATCCATTATCAGTGTGGACAGGCTCACCAATGAGCTGGTAGCCCTCAGAACAGAATATATAAAAATCCCCGAACATATCAAAGATGTAAAATTGGACGAGCAGCAAAAGCAAACCTTAATGGAAGGCAAACCACTTTACATCGAAGGCATGACTTCCAAAAAGGGAGATCCATTCAACGCCTCCGTTCAGTTCAATGCCGACAAGCGTTATGTGGAATTTCTTTTTGACAGAAGCAACTCCAATCAGCAATCGCAAAGCAACGGCCAGAACAACCAACAAAACCAATCCAATGAAGTGCCCAAGGTTTTCAGGGGGAAAGAACTAGACGATGCCCAATACCAAAAATTCAAAGACGGTCAGACCATATACTTGGATAACTTAATAGACAAGAAAGGAGAAAAATACCAAGGCTATATCACCCTTAATAAGGAAACCAATAAAGCAGACTTCACTTTCCAGCACCCCAATAAGCTGAAGGAACAAGCGAAGCCCACCGAGGCTCATAAAACACAAACAGCGGTCAATTCAGAAGGCAAAACCAATGAAGCGACCAAGCACACCAAAGAACCTTTGAAATCGGGGCAAAAAAATCCCGATAGCAAGAAACAGCAACAAGAACAGGAAAAGCCCAAAGTACCTGCTAAATCCAAAGGAAGAAAAGTATAAATATCCAAATACGTTAAGAGATGAAAGCCGTCATTGCAGAAAAGCCAAGTGTGGCACGTGAAATAGCTTTCCTATTGGGAGCTACAGAAAAAAGAGAAGGCTACCTGATGGGCGGTGGCTATTTAGTAACTTGGGCATTTGGCCATTTAATCCAATTGGGCATGCCAGAGGATTATGGTATATCTGGATTTCAGAAAGAAGTTCTACCCATACTACCCAATCCCTTTTTACTAAAGGTACGGAAAGTAAAAAAGGACAAAGGCTATACAGCAGATAAAGGTGCCTTAAAGCAACTGAAAGTCATTGAGCACGTCCTTACCAGATGCGATGGGATTATTGTCGCTACCGATGCTGGACGTGAAGGAGAACTCATATTCCGTTACATCTATGAGTACCTCAAATGCAACAAACCCTTTGAGCGCCTTTGGATCAGCTCCCTTACGGAAAAAGCCATAAGACAGGGATTTGACAATCTGAAACCCGGACATGATTTTGATGGTCTATACAGGTCCGCACAAGGCAGAAGCCGTGCGGACTGGTTAGTTGGCATCAATGCATCACAGGCACTCAGTATTGCAGCAGGTAACGGTGTTTATTCACTGGGAAGAGTACAGACACCAACACTCGCTTTAATATGCAGGCGTTATCAGGAAAACAAAAAGTTCGCGATACAGAAATACTGGCAATTAGAGCTCACGCATACCAAAGGGTTCACTGATTTTAAAAGCCTTTCCATTTCGAAATGGGATACTAAAAATGAGGTAACAGATATTCTTAAGTCCATACAAAGAAATGGGAACACAGCTACGGTTATATCCGCAGAAAGTAAAACCATTACCCAACAACCACCTTTGCTATTTGATTTAACGGGACTTCAAAAAGAGGCAAACAAGAAACTAAACTTTTCTGCCGAGCAAACCCTAAGTCTTGCCCAAAGCCTTTATGAAAAGAAATTCATCACCTATCCTAGAACCGGAAGTAAATACATACCAGAGGATGTATGGCCTGAAATACCACATCTTATCAGGGCTTTGCAGGACAAAGATTCCTGTAAGGAGGCTGTCAGCAAAATAAAATTTGGACGGTTCAATAAACGTATCGTGAACGACCTTCGGGTAACCGACCATCATGGTCTGTTGATTACGGGCAAAATCCCTTCGGCATTATCGGCAAAGGAAAATGCGCTTTACGATATGATTGCCCTTCGACTGCTCGAAGCGGTTTCTGGGGTCTGTACCAAAGAGGTAACCGACGTTACCCTACAGGTATTGCACTATGATTTTGCCTTGAAAGGTTGCAAAGTATTGGAACCTGGTTGGAGAGCTATTAAAGGTAGTTTCTTCGAGGATACTGAACCCCTGCAAGAATTGCCCGAACTAAAAAAAGAAGACGCACTTAAAATAAAAGAAGCTACCGTTTTAGAAAAGAAAACCAGACCGCCCGCTCTCTATACCGAAGCAGGACTTTTATCAGCTATGGAAAGCGCAGGAGGGGAGATTGAGAACGAGCAGGAGCGTAAGGCATTACAAAACCTTGGTATCGGTACACCCGCTACAAGAGCCGCTATCATAGAAACCTTGTTCAGTCGCAATTATATCCAAAGGGAAAAGAAATCACTGATTCCTACTGGTAAAGGCTTGCAGGTGTATGAATTGGTTAAGGACAAAAAAATTGCAGATGTAGCCATGAGTGCCCAGTGGGAACTTGCTTTACAGAAAATTGAAAATAATGAGGCTGATGTTGGGGCTTTTCAAAAAGAAATGGAAACCTATGCAACATCCATTACCCATGAGCTGTTGCAAACTTCCATAGCACAGATGAATCTACCCAAGCTTGTCTGTCCTAAATGCAAAGCGCAACAGCTCATTATTAGGGATAAAATCGTCAAATGCCCTGATGAGACATGCAGTTGGCTACAGTTCCGCAATGTGTGTGGTGTTCAGATTAGCATAATAGATATTGAAAGCCTAATCAATACAGGTAAAACGGCTCTTATCAAAGGAATGAAAAGCAAGGCTGGAAAGAAATTCAATGCCTACATCGTACTGAATGAGAAAGCCGAAAGCTCCTTTGAATTTGAAAAAAACAAAAGCTATAAAAAATAATGGAGCATAATCCGATTATAACCCGTCAAGAAATTGAAAGCCAAATTTATACCATTCGAGGACAACAGGTGATGCTCGATAGTGATTTGGCACGGATTTATCAGGTAGCAACCAAAGTTTTCAACCAAGCTGTAAAACGTAACAGAGAAAGGTTTCCTGAGCACTTTTGTTTTCAGTTGACACAAGATGAATATGATACCATCAACTTGAGGTCACAATCTGTGACCTCAAATTTGAATTACGGGGGAAGACGCTATTTACCCTATGTTTTCGGCGAATCCGGAATTGCGATGCTTTCTGCCGTACTACGAAGCGATATAGCCATAAAAGTGAGCATTGAAATTATGAATGCTTTTGTAGAGATGCGCAAAATGCTGATTGGCAATGCTTCCTTGTTTTACCGTCTGGATAAAATAGAACTCAAACAATTGGAATCAGAGCAAAAATTTGAAGACATCTTTAAGGCATTGGAAAGTGGCAAACTACACAGTGAAAAAGGTGTTTTCTACAATGGGCAGATTTTCGATGCCTATACTTTTGTTGCGGATATTATCCGCAGTGCCAAAAGTTCCATAATCGTGATTGATAATTATGTGGATGATACTGTACTGACCTTATTGGGCAAACGAAACGACAACGTGACAGCGACTATTTATAGCAAGACCATCTCCAACCAGTTAAGATTGGACCTGCAACGATACAACAGCCAGTATCCTTCAATTGAGGTGGAAATTTTCTCCGATGCCCACGACCGTTTTTTGATTATCGATACTACCGAACTCTATCATATTGGAGCTTCACTGAAGGATTTGGGGAAGAAATGGTTTGCCTTTTCCAAAATGGATGTGGAGCTTGGCAGGATGCTCCAAATTCTAAACAAACAATAAACCCTCTGGAAATTCCAGAGGGTTTTATTTTAGCCTTTTGAAGCTTCCAAAGAGGCTTTTCTAAACTCCTTTAAAAGTTTTTCCAGTGCCAATGTAGATTTACGGGCTCTTGTTCCAGCCGCTTTATTTCCTTTTTCCAGTTGCATTTCTGCATCCGTTTTGAATGTTTCAATCTCTGAGGAAATCTTTTCGAGTAGGTCTTTCATTTGTATATTATAAATTGTTATTAATAAAGGTGCAAAAATAAACTTTAAATTTGCATAATTACCATCCTAAAGTCAAAAAAGGACAATCTACGCCATCGAAAACCACCCCTTTTAAAACCTGTCAAAGCTGTTCTATATTTAGGGTTTAAATACAATATTTAATGAAAACACCACCAAAAAACCTTTCGTATTTCACCCTTCGATTGAAAGAACTCCTAAATACTAGTTTCCCCGAACATTCTGGCGACAAGGTATTTATCCATCACCGTTCCCGACTTGCTGCCAATGCGTATGAAGGGGCATTCATGGCAGGAAACACGCTTCCTCAGTGTGATGAGATTGCCAACTACATCCTCTTTGAAGGCTTGCACTTCTCCAAGTTCGATACTGTTTTCAAGGTAATCTGCAACGAGTTCGATATGATAATGGCAGATGAAGCATTACGACCATTTGCCCTAAAGATGCTACCAGTTTGCGAACCAGTCTTTGCAAACTACGAGCTTACGGATGATTTCACTGGTACCGCAGCATTTGACCTATGCTATACCGAACTGACGGGCACCATTGCCCTATGGATCGAAGAAAATGGGCTTCAGTAAACGACAACATCTCCAATCGAATATCAATGCCCTACGAATTGCCTTTAAATTAGAAAAGGAGAAACGCAAAGCAACCCAAGGGGAAAGACAGCAACTGATGCAATACAGCGGATTTGGCGGTCTAAAATTTGTGCTTAATCCAGTACAGAACCCCATAGACATCAACCAATGGAGAAAGACTGAACACGACCTTTTTCCTCCAACACAAGAGCTCCACCAACTTTTAAAAGAACATGCCACAGATGAAAAACAGTACCGTAGGTATGTGGATAGCATGCGAAATTCTGTCCTTACCGCATTTTACACACCTCCCTTACTCATTGATGCCATCTCTGGTTCCTTAACCAAAAACGGTGTACACATCAATAAATTTCTTGAACCCGCTGCCGGTATCGGTTCTTTTATCCAATCCTTTGCAGGTGATACCCCAAATGTTACCGCTTATGAAAAGGAGCTGCTCACAGGTAAAATATTAAAACAGCTGTATCCCGATAGCCATATTCACATTCGTGGTTTTGAAGAAATCCCTGAAAAGGAGCAGGGCAACTACGATGTGATAGCCAGTAATATCCCTTTTGGCGATACGTCCGTATTTGATCTTTCCTATTCCAGAAGTAAGGACACCGCAAAAGTACAAGCTGCCCGAAGCCTGCACAATTACTTTTTCCTAAAGGGAACCGATATGCTCCGTGATGGTGGCATACTGGCTTTTATCACATCACAAGGCGTGTTGAACAGCCCGAAGAATGAGCCCATACGTCGGGCGCTTATGCAAAACAACAACTTGGTTTCAGCCATTCGTTTACCCAATAATCTCTTTACCGACTATGCGGGTACGGAAGTTGGAAGCGATTTAATCATTCTACAAAAGAATACACAAAAGCAGCATTTGACCGAAACTGAAGAACTATTTTGTCAAAGCAAATTGACCCAGTACAACACACCAAGCAACGCTTTGTTTGGAGATAATAAAAGGACTATACATACAGATCAAGTGTTGGGTACCGATCCTTACGGACAGCCTGCGCTTATCTACACCCATAGAGACGGCGTGGAAGGTATTACCAACGACCTGAAGCAAATGCTTTCGGAAGATTTTTCCATGAGATTGGATAGGAACATATACCAAGGCAAACGGAAAGAACAGCCTGTTATACAAGTTCCTGTAATAGCTAAGCCAACATCTCCTGCAAGCGCACCTCCAATCCATAAACCAGAAGTAGAAATAGTATCTACTCCGTCACTAAATAATAGAGCGATAAAGGAAGAAGGGCAACTGAGCATTTTTGACCTGTTTGAGAATGAGGTGGAAACTGTTGCCTATGTTCCTGTAGAGCCAGTCAAAACCAAGAAACAACCTGCCAAACAAAAGAAAACGACCAATAAAGCCTATCAGACCAATCTGTTCAGTGGTTTGAATAAGCTACCTGATACGTCTTCCGTTTCCAAAACACAAAATAATGGAAGTACATCAAATAACAAAAACAAAGAAGATATCATTGGTGACTTGTTTTCGGGAACAAACGCAAACGGTCAGAATGAAAAAACTATCTCGAACACAATTCCAGAACCGGCAATTTATACCAAAGAAATACAGCCTTTCCATCGGAATGATTGTCTTGCCATCGATCACGATTGGGTGGGCTATCTCAAAGATTTCGCTAGTGATAAACAGCAGGCCATGTTCCATCCCCTGCAGTTGCCATCTTCACAGAAAGCAAGAGCCCAAGCCTATATTGCCCTTCGGGATGCCTATCTGGATCTATATCAAAAAGAAGCAACCACTCAAACAGAGCATAAAGAAGCACGTGAAAATCTCAACAGCCACTACGATGCCTTTGTAAAAAGATATGGCAATCTGAACAGTGCCAATAATATCATGTTCATTAAAACCGATAGTTCCGGTAATGAAATCCCTTATTTGGAACGTGTGGTGGGCGGTGTCGTTCACAAAGCAGACATCTTCCACCATCCGGTAAGTTTTTCTATAGCCGTATTGGCTACGGACAATCCCGATGAAGCATTGGCAGCTTCGCTCAACAAATACGGTCATGTGAATTTGGACTATATGTCAGAAATCAGTGGTATACAATCCGATGACTTAAAAGAGGCATTACAGGGACGCATTTTTTATAACCCACTCCAAAGGGAATATGAAATAAAAGAGCGTTGGATAGCTGGCAATGTGGTAGAGAAAGCCCAAGCAATAAATGGCTATCTCGAAGCCAATCCTGAAGATGCACAAGCCAAGGAAAGTCTTGGGGCCTTGGAGGAAGCCCGACCAAGGCGCATTGAATTTGAGGAACTTGATTTCAATTTAGGAGAACGATGGATCCCCACAGGAGTCTATGCCCGTTTCGCTTCACATCTATTTGATACCGAAGTGCGCATCCATTATTCCGAAAGCAGTGATGACTTTTCTATAGTATGCGACCAGAAGAACGTACATATATGGGATAAATATGCCGTAAAATCCCAAAGCAGGACCTTTGACGGTATAGCCCTTATCAAACACGCACTGGTAAATACCACACCGGATATTACCAAAAAGATAATGATTGGTGACAAGGAAGTCAAGGTTCGGGATATGGAAGCCATACAAATGGCAAATTCCAAGATCGATGAAATCCGTACAGCCTACACGGAGTGGCTACACGCCCAAAATGATGAGTTTAAAAAACGACTCACCGACCAATACAATGACACCTTTAACTGCTTTGTCCGCCCGCAGTACAATGGAAGCCATCAGGATTTCCCGGGATTGAATCGTACAGCGTTGGGAATAGAAGATCTGTACGCAAGCCAAAAGGATGCCGTGTGGATGATAAAGCTCAATGGAGGCGCTATTTGCGACCACGAAGTAGGTGCTGGAAAAACGCTCATCATGTGTACGGCCGCACAGGAAATGAAGCGCTTGGGACTGGCCCATAAGCCCATAATCATGGGATTGAAAAGTAATGTCCACGAGATAGCCCAGACCTACCGAACGGCTTATCCCCATGCTAAAATCCTGTATCCCGGCAAAGAAGATTTTACGCCCAAAAAACGTTTGCGCATTTTTGGGGATATTAAAAACAACGATTGGGATTGTGTGATCCTTACCCATGACCAGTTTGGGATGATACCGCAATCTCCCGAAATGCAAAAGGAAATTCTGCAGGCAGAACTGGACAATGTAGAAGAAAATCTTGCCGCTTTGGAGTCACAGGGTAAGGAGATTTCAAGGGGCATGCTAAAAGGCGTTATCGTAAGAAAGCAAAATTTGGAAGTAAAGCTCAAAACTTTAGAGTACGACATCGATAATCGAAAGGACGATGTAGTGGACTTTAAAATGATGGGCATCGACCACCTATTGGTGGACGAAAGCCATCAGTTCAAAAACCTGATGTTCAATACCCGTCATGAGCGTGTAGCGGGACTGGGTAATATGCAAGGAAGCCAGAAAGCCCTAAACCTGCTCTTTGCCATAAGAACTATACAAGAGCGTACCGGAAAAGATTTGGGAGCCACCTTTTTATCGGGCACTACTATCAGTAATTCACTAACGGAACTGTACCTTTTGTTCAAATACCTGCGACCACAAGCATTGGAAAAACAGGGTATCAGTTGCTTTGATGCTTGGGCAGCTATCTATGCAAGGAAAACGACCGATTATGAGTTTTCGGTTGCCAATACCATTGTACAAAAAGAACGTTTCCGCTACTTTATCAAAGTGCCGGAACTGGCACAGTTCTATTCTGAAATTACGGATTACCGAACCGCAAAGGATATTGGTATTGACCGTCCCGATAAGACCGAGGTGTTGTACAACATACCACCGACACCAGATCAGGAAGCGTTTATCAAAAACCTGATGGAATTTGCCAAATCAGGAAATGCGACCTTATTGGGAAGACCACCATTGACACCGAGGGAAGAAAAAGCCAAGATGCTCATTGCTACGGATTATGCACGTAAGATGTCATTGGATATGCGGATGGTAAGCGGTAAGTATGCCGACCATCCCGATAACAAAGCCTCGCATTGTGCTGTTAAATTAGCTGAGTACTATAACCGTTTCAAAGCTCAGAAAGGAACCCAATTTGTTTTTTCGGACTTAGGTACTTATAAACCTGGAGAATGGAATGTGTATGCGGAAATCAAACGCAAGCTCGTAGAAGACCACGGCATCCCTGCACACGAAATTCGTTTTATACAGGAAGCCAAAACCGATAAGCAGCGTAAGGAACTTATTGATGGGATGAACCAAGGGAAGATACGCATACTGTTTGGTTCTACTAGTATGCTCGGAACAGGTGTAAATGCACAAAAAAGAGCCGTTGCCGTTCACCATTTGGATACCCCATGGCGACCTAGTGATCTAGCCCAACGGGACGGACGGGCTATCCGTAAAGGCAATGAAATCGCTAAATTTTTTGCTAAAAATAAAGTGGATGTAATTATCTATGCTGTCGAAAAATCATTGGATAGCTATAAGTTCAATCTTTTGTACAACAAACAGCTTTTTATTGATCAGTTGAAAAATAACAGTTTAGGTAAGCGTACTATTGATGAAGGCAGCATGGATGAAAAATCCGGTATGAACTTCTCTGAATATGTAGCCATACTTTCGGGAAATACAGACCTGTTGGACAAAGCTAAACTGGAAAAACAAATTGCAGGACTGGAAAGTGAAAAACAGGCATTCAATCGCTCCAAATTCAGTTCCAAATATAAATTGGAAGATGTTAGCGCCATGCTTGAAAGTGCTGAATCCCGTCTAACGCGTATGAGTCTCGATTGGGAAAACCTGCAAAAACGCATACAGAAAAGACCAGATGGTACTATTGCAAATCCTGTAGAACTGCATGACCTATCTACGAATGCCAATGTAAAACTAATTGGAGTTAAACTTAACCAAATTGCGGATAAAGCTCGCACGGGAGGTCAGTATGAAGAAATAGGCAACCTTTATGGATTTACCTTGCTCGTCAAAACTGAAATGTCCCAAAAAGAAGGAATGGATATAAAAGTCAACCGTTTTTTAGTACAGGGTGAAGGCAATATAAAATACACTTACAATAACGGTATTATGGCCAAAGATCCTGAAACGGCAGCCTTGAACTTTTTAAAAGCGTTGGAAAAACTGCCTGGCTATATAGGACAGGAACAAAAGAAAATAACAGAATTGAAAAAGGATTTACCTGTACTTCAGGAAGTAGTCAATGGAACTTGGACAAAGGAAAATAAATTAAGCGACCTCAAAATAGAACTGGCAGCCGTTGAAAGGAAAATACAGTTGTCTATTGCTCCCGATTCTAAAGAACAAATGGTTGAAGAGCAGGAAGGATCTGTTAAAATCAATGATGCTCAGGTTCAAGAAAGTTCACCTGTACGCTTAAAGACAATTTAATGATAATCGTGCATGTTAAGTTAACTTTTGATTCTGGCTGTTTGCAATTAATTAGTACATAAGACTTTATTTCCTTTATGCCTTCGTCTTTCTTTTTCTATCGTCAGTTTCGTCGTCATTTCGTGCCGTTTTGCCAGACGTTGGTTTAGTGGTTGTTTTGCAAATGTGCCACCAATTGTGCTGCCATATTATTCTATCATTGTTTTGAAATATCCAAATTCGTTGTGTATTACTAAATTTCTGTCTAAATATAGGTTTGAAAGTTCGCAAGTCGTCTCAGGTGTCAAAGTACAGGAATGGCAAGCTGCAAGATTTAGCTGTCCAACCCCTTGTCCTTCAGATTCAATGCAAATAGGGTCAGAAGAACAGTCTGTTGCTCTGAATATTGCACTTTCAATAATTCTTCTCAAATTCTCTAAGTCATTGCAAAGATTTGAAAGTCCCCCCAAGTAGCCATCTGTACCGTCAAATGCAGATATTAAAAATCCGTGCATTGTTCCACTTACATAAAGTCTTTCTGAGAGTGAAGAAGATGGATAACCGCATACATATTCCAATTCTCTCATTACGAGATGTGAAAGTGTATGTATCAGTACTTTTCTTGGAGTTAATGTCTTTGCTATAATTTGATGGGATTTCCAATCTGCATTTTCTGCGTTGGATTTAATTTTTTCCGTTCTTTCAATTACATCTTGTTGCTTTTCCCATTGCTCTAATTTGCTTTTGTCTAAGATGAATAAAATACCTTCTCCATAGCTTTCTAAAGCAGGTAGAGTTTTAGAATCAAAATTGTTCTTTGAAACAGATTGTCTTTGAACCGTATATTCATATTCATTTTGGTCTTGTAAGATTGAATCAATATCAATTGGTTCGTTTCTGGTAAATGAAGTCTGAACTGTAGTTTTTTTCAATTTGTCAATTTTGACCAATTTTGAGAAACCATTAATTTGTTCAGCGCAGTCAATTACTTTGAATTTTATTTGCCTATTGTCTGGTTGCTCTTTCTCTAAGAAGTATTCATACTCAGTTTGACGGTAAACATTATCGGGAATATATTTTATCTCCCCTGATTCTAAATATTGCTGAATAAGTTCATTGTCAATTTTCTTTTGGATGCTAATAAGTTGAACAATTTGTTCAGTTGTAAATTGTTCACTTTCTAACATATTGTCAATATCTATTCTTATTTCATTAGATAGAGGGTTTTGAAGCTCAGGAATGAAAAGACTGCTTAGGGTATTTGCATAGTATACACTATTACTGGTTTTTAGCTTTACGGAAATGCTTGGTTGCATTGTAATGCCACATTCTTCTTCGTGAAATTTGCCGTTAAGTTGACCTAGCCAATATTTTTTACCGTCACACTTTTTTTCAAAATTGAAAACACCTTTTAGGTTTGCCTTTTTCTTGCACTTTTCATTTTTACACTCAATCCAAATACCTGAAAGTTCTGTATTTTCTCGGCTTATTCTATAAACTAAGTCTTGTTGGTCACCACAACATTTTTTTGTGTAATCTAATTGAGGACCACTTGGCTTTTCATTCTTGTTGTCGTCTTCTTCGTTTTCTTCTGCATTATTTCTATCAGATGCCAATCGATTATTCCAATACTCCCAAGGTAAATCGTGAATATGACCGTTACTACAAGTCATAACAAATCGAATTTGCTCTAAATGATTTTCCTTACAGTCTTTATTACTGCATTTTGGAGGGTTGAAAAAATCACGCTTTTTTCCTGATGCTAACCATCTTTTTAACCATTCATCATAAGTTGCTAATCTTGCACATTTAGGATTAGTACAATAGAACCATTTTGGAAAATAACTTGCTTTAGGTCTCACTTGATGTAAAAATGAATCTCTATCAGTAGGGATTGAAACTAAATGTCTAAGATTTAGGAATCTATTTTTAAGTCGCTGTAAAAGCCTATCATCTTTAATGATGTAATGAGCTAATTTCTCATTTAAGTCGGAATAGCCCCAATTGTCAAAAGTTTCAATGATTATTGAATTATCTGTTGTTTCAATTAGCGAACCAACTCCACCATAGTTTGATATATGCTTGCTTCTACCGTGCTTTATTTTATCGTTTGGCATATCTTCTAATATTGTCTGATTAATATTTCTGCACTTGGTTCTACGCTTCTCATTGATTGCATTGCTTTCAATGGATATTCTTCATCTGAATTTTCACTAGAAGGCATAATCAAACTTTGTTCAGGTTTGAAAGGAAGATAATATTTCATATCACCTTTGTCTTGAACTCTTGTTCGCCAACTATCTAAAATTCGGTCTATTTTTTCAAAAATTAATTCCAAATCATTTTGTGCGAATTGATGGGTTTGGAAAAGTTGAACAAGATTATTTTTTAAATCATTTTTGACTTCATCATAAGACAATGCAGTTGCAGTATCATTATGTGTGTATTGCGTTGTATGCCTGAAATAGGCAAGAATAAGCGTAAACAACATTTTGTCTAAGGCATTTTCTGCAAATGGTGTAACACTCAATGGTTCCACTTGCTTGTAAAATGTTTTATGAAACTGCACGAAATCTTCATAAAACGATAAATCTCTGCTGTTAAATGGGTCGTAGAGTGTAAAGACAACCCCTTCGTTTTTTCTAGCAACTCGGCTACTTGCCTGAATATATTCGGCTGTATTTGGTGGCATTCCGTTCATTATCATAACTCCTAAACGACCAACATCAAGTCCAACACTTATCATATTTGTTGCAAGAACAAGGTCATAGGCTTTATGGTCTTTTAAATCGCCATTGAATTGTATATCGAGTTTATCGAGATTCTTCTTGATCTTTTCGTTTGGTATTCTACTTGTCAATTCAATATTTCTGTAAGAAAGTTTGAGATAATTATTTGCCGAATTATAATTGTCAATTAAATATCTCACTTGTAGTTGCTTGATAATAGGTTTCAATTCAGAGTTTATCTTGTTTGAAAAGCGACCGATTTCTTTAAGACTTTTGAAATATGAAAGTAAAGTCCAAAAACTATCAGCATCAGTTTTATCAGTGGATTTTTTCCAAATTTCTAACCTTGCAAACATTAGCGAAGCTAATAATTGAAGATTGGTAACTACAGTGGTTTTACCGGTAGGTAAAACACCAATATATTTTCGTTTACTTTCATCAATTACTTTTGAGAAAAATGTATCATCTGAATTTGTTGCATATTGCGGAAATACTTTTGCTTCACGTCCGTATAACCCCAATATTTGTTTGTCTACGTTCTTTACTGTTGCAGTTGAAGCAATTATTTTTGGATTGTCGCAAAGCGTTAAAAGGGCATTTTCAAATAATCCTACTAAACTGCCTAAGGTGCCATTCAATAAATGCAACTCATCCTGAACTATCAATTCAGGTTTTCTATTTGAGCCATTATTAAAAAGTGTTGTCGATTCACCTTTCCAAGCTAAAGCAGCAAATTTGTCAACTGTTGCAAATAAAATAGTTGGTGGTTTTGAATAAATATCATCATCAATTAGAACAATTGGTAAGCCACCATTTTTTTCTGAAAAGTGGCAAGCGTCATTTAAACAATGGCTTTTAAGTTGCCTGTCAATCCTGTGTCCAATTTGGTAAGTAGAACTTTTTTGCTCTAACCTTGATATGATTTTTGTATTGCACCATTGACAATTTGAAAGTTGCAGTGGATTTGTATCATAATTTGGATTATAGGTTCCGTTATTAAATTTGGACTGCAATTTTTTTAGTTTGGCTTCCGCATCCTTTCCATTGTCATTTTTGAGTTTATTTGGAACGGTTTGTTTCCCAACCCAAAATCCAATAGAAATCATTTTATCCCCTAAATCTTTGTGATTAGTTCTAATAAATTCACAAGCTAAAATCATTTTTGAAGCTCTTTCAAATTGCTGTGCTGAAAGAAGTCTTAGCGTATATCTTATGATGATGTTTACACCATCATAACTTGTTGCGTACTGAATTCTTCGCCAAAAGATTAAGAAGGCTGAAACTGCTAAATATGCTTCGGTTTTTCCACCTCCCGTAGGGAAATACAATAAGTCAATTAACTCCTTCTCGTTACTATTCTCATCAACAAATGACGCTAAACATTGCAAAATAAACGCTAACTGAAATGGTCTCCATTCAGGAACTCTGTCAGAAGGAAAATCTAATTTTCCGTATTCTTGAAAATTATGTTGTAAAATTTCGCTTCGTTCCCAAACTTCAAATCCTTCTTTTTTTGTGCTAAAATGTTGTGCTGTTTGGAACATTTGCAAGTAAATAGCTGTGTTTGCTAATTGAAATGCTCGTAAAGCGTTGTCATTTTCTGAAAGTAGTTTAATTCCGTTGCTTATTCGACTGTAAATCTGTTCACATTTTGTAATGTTTTTTAAACCTAATTCATTTCCGCTTGCAGATTTCCGTTCATCTTCAATCCAATTCTTATAAGCTTCTGAAACCTTAATAAGATTTGAAATTATGCTTTTCGTATCTGTATTGTAAACTGAAAGTTTTTTGATATTTAGAATTTCGCCTTTGATTTTGTCTGTTTCGGAACTTTGACTTTTTACATCATATTCGGGCAAAAATGTAGATTCAATCCATTGTGGAGTATTTGGAGATTGTGCATTTTCCCAATTACAAGCAGTATTATGACCTATTCCAAATGCTAATTTTTCTCTATACAAATAATCTAACATTTTATCCTCGTCAGTTTTGTATAAGTGAGTTTTGTAATCTCGAAACGGCAATAGGTTTTCACTTTCAATTTTCACTTCTGATTGAAAACAACTAACTTGATTGACTTTTTCTTTTGATAATGAAAACTTATCCTTTGGTATTTGCACTTTGTTTTCAAGGACAGCTTTGATGTAATATTTGTCAGCGTAGTTAGAATACAGTTTTAAATGGAAAACAAGGTTTTCTTTCAATTCCTTATTCCAATTTTCAAAGTTGCAATTTGGCTGTTCAGAAAGTTTTAATTGTAAATGTTTGTTTGGAGCTGCATCTATCTTCGAAATATCAATGTCCAAAGAAATTGAGTTTTCAAATCTCTTGTATTTATCTTTGAAAAACAGTTTTGTAATGACTTTATATAGAGCAAAATCTTTGTCTGTATTCTGCCTCAATGATTTAAGGCAATCTTGAAAATGGAGATACTCAGGTGTGATTTTGCCGTCTTTGGTTCTTTGAATTTTTTGTGTTTGTGATAGTGTTTTGCTTTCTGCATCAAAAGTTACAAAATGGTTAAGCCCGAACTGCTCTAAAAAATGAATGCCTTCTCCGTTGTATGGAATTTTAATTTCTTGAAAATTGGCTTTCTTATAATTACCGAAATTGATTGTTGCTCTAAAGCTTTTGCAAGATTTGTCAACGGCAAATGTTATCCCGAAATGCGAAGGAAAAAATGTGTTTGAAGTATATTTTGGTTGAGTGTCTGTTTTTTCTATTTCGTCTTCTTCTTCAAACACCTCAATTTCTTTGGTTTCGCCTTCAGTTAAGTCAGAGGTTAAATCAGTCAAATCGTCCTCGTCTTCCTCTTTCATTTCCTCCTGTCCATTATCACTTCCATTGGGTTGAAGTTGCTTTGGAAAAAGAATTCCTGAAAAATATCTTTGCAAAGGCTTGCCTTCAATTATTTCATTACTGAAATCCTCATTGCATTGAAAAATATCTGAACCTGGACCTATTATTTCCTTTTTTACTCGTCCAATTAGTATATCTCTATTTTCTTTTACACTCATAATTCAATTAATTGTAAAGTTGATTCATCCAATGTCTCGATATTTTCACTAAAAACCTCTTTGCTATTTACGAGATGTAAAGGCATATACTCATCTACAAAAGCCTTTAATGTCGTTGCATTAAAATTTCGCTTTTGTAAAATCTCTCCAATTTTATTCTCTTTTAAAAACAAGCGTAATTCTTGTTTTAAACCTCGCCCAAGAACAATCATTGTGCTGTTATAGGTTGTTTTAGATTTAAAAATTGGTCTTGTCATTGAGTCTATTTCAATATCTGAATTCTCAGAATAGTAGAGTTTGAAAATAGCCCGTAAATCATTATTAAACATCGGAAATTTTCTGTGCCCTTTGCCATAAGTTGCTAATGTGTTTGGCAATATTCTTAGTCCTCTTTCTTTTAATTTTTGATAAAGCAATTCATCTCCGTATTTATGTCTCATTTCATTTATTAGTTGTTTCCAATAAATAGAATGTTCCTCGACTTTTCCAAATATTTCAGGCTCAGTTTCAACCGCCACTTGGTATAAGTTTTCAGCCAATTCCTCTTTAGGATAAACTCTAATTCTATCGCCAACTTTTACTTTATAGGTTTTATTCAATTCTCCACGCTCCGTAAAAACTGTATCGTTACTTTCAAGGTATAATTCAGAAAGGTTTGTGATTATTTTGTAAACAAGTTTTTCCTCACTATCATTTAGTAAAATATCACATTCATTTTTGTAACCATCATAAGCTCTATTTCCCAAATCATCCAATTTTGAAACAATGCCATTTATAGTCGAACTTACATCAATTGAATAATTTCTCGTTTCTTGATATTCAACTCCGCAAAGTAAAAATCTGTCAGTTGACTTTATTTCGTTTTCAATCAGCTTTTTCCTGTTATCTAAATACTTGTAGTAAAGATTTTTTTCTTGTTTATAAACTACAAGGATTACTTCATTATAAAGGTTATATAGTAAATCAAAATCTTTTTGACCATTGAAACTGTGAAATACAAGTGTTCTGTTCTCAAGTTGCAATTTCTTTAAGGCAGAAAAAGGCTGAATATCTACCTTTCTATTTCTGATTTGTTTTGTAGCAAAGTCAATATCATTATTGTCAAAAAAAGCAATTGTCCTTTTATTTATTTGGTTCAAGTGTTTCAATAAAATTTCTTGCTTTGGTAAATTTGATTGCAAAAAATCAAGAATTTCAAGCAGTTCATTTTTAGGATTATTTTCTCCGAGAAAATCAATTGTGTAGCCACCTGCGTTATCTAATGCCTTTTCAAGTTCTTTATTGATTTTTACTCTTTCAATTAGATTTTCAATAGTATCATTTTGAATTGCATTTATGGCGACTCTTAAAATATTTCCGTATGATTTTAATTCAATTCCAAACTTAGAATTGATAAAGGAAATTTTGTTATCAAGTCTGTCAATGAAGTTTTCTATTTCGGCACTTGGTATGTTTCTGAATTTAATCATATTGCATTTTTAATCATATTGCATTTACTATGTCCATTTCTTCTTTAAACCAATTCCAACTAGGTATTGAGGTGTTTTTTTGAGGAGAAAGGCTATTTGAAAGCACAATCAAATTAAAGCCGAATCTTTGTTTGTCAAGTATCATTTGTTCAATGTTGCTTGCCTCTGTATCGAAAACAATTATTGATTTTATTTTTTTGCCTTGCTGTATAATTTGCTGATAGCACACCTCATATTTTGGAGTGAAATAAACAAGACAATCTGATAATGCTGGAATTGATTTAATTTCAGATAGGTGGTTTTCTTCTCTAGGATTAGGTAAATAGATTGATGGAATTTTATTCTTTTCATTTAAGCTGTCCCATAATGGCTTTTTAGAAATAAATACTGTTTTTCTGTCAAAGTTCAGTCGTGGGAATTCGCTTTTTTCATTGTTGAGTTTTTCAAAAAATGAAAAATAGTTTTTTATTGTTCTTTCACTGATTCCCGTTCCGCTATCTATTTTAAGAAAATTCTTCGTAAGCCTGTCGTAGGTTATACCCGAAAGCGTTGCTGGTGAAATTTCGGTTTTTCTCTTTCTTAAAATTTGTCTGAGAGTATAATCGTCTTTTGCACTGTTGGTTATTTCGTAATACTGGTTGTCTCTAATCCTTTTTAGTTTATCGCCTATACAGTAATTGTCTGGCAAGTCATAATGGTTTTTATAAATGTCATTCGCCAATTCTATATATAGATGTCCTGCAATTTTCAATAGTGTTTCTTTTGAGTTTTGAAAGTTTATGTGGAGAGGGTAATTTTCTTGGGAATGTTTAAGGATAATCTTTACAGTCAGGGCGATAACATTATTAGAAAAATTTGTTTCAAGATGTTGAACATTATTGAATTTCTCCAAAAGTTTCTGATAATATGTCTCGTTTAATATCATTTATGAAAAGTTTGTTAGTTGGTCGTATGGGTAGGGGTAAAAGCAAATATACTGTTTTTTTCATGCTTTGAATGTTGCGATACAGCTCTTTTGATTTTGCTGGAGCATTGGCATTTTGTCCTTCATTTTTCTGTTCGTTTATTGTCGGTTGTGTTGTCTTTTAGGGTGTTGTATAACTTATTTATATACTCCGTTTTTTGATTAATTGTTGAGCAAACACACAAATTATGCACTATAGACAAAACTCATATTGAGTTTTGTTTGTTTAAGTACTTAAAAACTCTTAATGATTTATAGGCTTTTTACACCAACAATCTATATTTCTATAAAAAACACCTTATTATTATAAAGCTAATATATAATATTTTCGTAATATTCTTACATGTAGTTTTGCCTGTTTTTGAAAAAAAAGTATTTGATTGGTTCTATTTTACGAGAAACCGTAGTGGAAATAGATATTTAATCAATGAAGAATGAGTAGTGAAAGAGATTAGTTGTTGATGTTTATAAGAAATAAAAAAACAACCTCACTTCAGGATTGAAAACAGAGATATATTCGTCTTTATTCATACCTATTTCGATTATCCCTTTTGTACCAAATGCTGTAAATCAGGGTCATTTTTAATACGCTCCAATTCAGTTTCAATAACCTGAACAATATCCTGTTTTATCTGACGGTAATTGGCTTCTATGTCCTGCTTCATTCTGTCTTCACCATGTTCATTTGTAAAGGATAAAATTTGTGGTATCTTTTGATAGGCTTTTGTTTCAGCAGTTACCTTGTCATTATCCACTACAATTTCTGCATGGAATATTTTTTGTTCGATGCGTTGGTCAAAATTATCCGATACCGCTCCCACAAACATGCCTTGTGTCAATGTAGATATCTTCGAAGCTGGTATTAAGCTGTCCAATTGTGTGGATATGGAAGTCGATTTGTCATTTCGGTTGATGGTCATACTTTGCCGTTTTTGCAATACCTTTCCAAAGCGTTCAGATAGGCTTTTAGCAGTTTCACCTACTACCTGACCACTAAATATATTTCCCACTGTATTTTGAATCACTTTGCTTTCTTTATCCCCATAATCACGGGTCAATTGCGAAAAATCCTGAAAACCTAAACACACTGCAACCTTATTGCTTCTAGCTGTTGCTATAAGGTTATCCAATCCCCTGAAGTAAATGGTGGGCAACTCGTCAATAATCACTGAACTCTTCAATTGTCCTTTTTTATTGATGAGTTTCACAATACGGGAATTATACAAACCCAAAGCAGCGGAATAAATATTTTGACGGTCGGGATTGTTTCCTACACAAAGGATTTTCGGCTCATTGGGATTATTAATATCCAATGAAAAATCATCTCCAGTCATTACCCAATACAATTGAGGTGAAATCATTCTTGATAAGGGAATTTTAGCTGATGCAATCTGTCCCTGTAATTGGTCTTGAGCTCCACCTTGCCAGGCATCCATAAAAGGTGATAGATAGTTTTCCAGATCAGGGTAGGAGGTTAGAATAGTAAATACGTCCGAATACTTTTTGTTCAGTAATTCAATGGCATGGGGGAACGTACAATAAGTACCGTTTTCATATATTTTCAGAAACCAGATGATAGCAGCCAATAAAATAATAGGTGATTCTACAAAGAAATCGCCCTGTTTCTGTATCCAACTTCTATTAAGGTTCAGCATAATGGTATAGGCTGCCTCATATGCGTCGGATATATCGGTCATAAAATCAGGATTGAGCGGATTGCAGCGGTGGCTTCTTCTAGGGTCATCAAAGTTTATGACATAGAACTTGGGTTTTATTTTGTATTTATCAGAATGTTTCAATAGATGGTTGTAGGCAATCGTAGAAAGGTCGTCGAACTTAAAATCGTAGATGTACATTGAAAAACCTTTTTCAATTTGTTGCTTGATGTAATTGTTGACTATCGCATATGATTTACCTGATCCTGGAGTACCTAGCACAATAGTTGCCCTAAAAGGATTTACGATATTAATCCAACCGTTATGCTGTTTTTTTTGATACCAGAATTTAGTAGGTAGGTTTACGGAATACTCATTTTCCATGAGCTTGGTTTGCTGCATAAAACTTTCGTTTTCATTGTTGAAAACATCATCCATAAGGTTGTTGCTGAGCAAACGGTGCATCCATACACCAGCCATAAGCAGGGCAATATAGCCCAAAGCAAGGGTAAGTATATAAAAGAACGTTCCTATAGTTGGTGGTAACTTCAGGAGAGGGGTATTCAGAAAAAACAGTACAAAACCAATTCCCAAAGCGACTTGAATTTTTGGCCAAGTTATTTTTTCGTTCTTCACGCCCTTGGTTCCCAGACAACTTAGTGCCAACAGTACCAGAGCAAAAATTTTGGTGTAGAGCGTATGGGAAAATAGTCCAGCCGTACGCTGAAAATTACCAAGTATCTTATTGATTACCTCAAGTGTCCAACCTCTTTCAACAAAGAACCCGTAACAGTACCAATAGAGGTGCATCAGTACCAAAAGGATACTTACCGCTCTCATAAAAGCCATAATCTTTGCCAGTCCCCGTAAATCGTCTTCTCCTTGCATTATTTAACTATTTAATGTTCGGGCATGAATGTAAGAGGTGTGAAGATTTGACAAGGGAAAATGGAACTGTATTGCGGCAAGTGACCTTATTTGGCTAGTGATTATTTCCCATTCCTTTTTCGTTTTCTTTTCTTTTTCATTTGATTTTCAAAATCTAGTTCTTCATAATCTTCGCCCTGCATAATAGGTAATAATCCACCCATGTCTTCTAAAATACTGGTATCATTATTGCTGAAAACATTAGTATCTTTATTCAGAAAATCAAATAGTTTATGTGGATTTTCAATAGATACATCTTCCAATGTGTTTTGTTGATGTTTCCTAGATTTAGTCGCATTAAGGTCTTTTGCTTCTGGCTTGATACTATTGTTCCAGTAGTCATTAAAGGTTTTAGCAGTAAGAGCAGTCCCCAAGTGCGAACCGTTCCAAATGGTCTTGGAATTATGGTCAATAAACGTAATACCATAAATACGCCCAGTATTATTTCTTCGGACAACCACATTAATTCCCTGCTGTATTAATTGTTTTTTAAAATCTTTTTCGTTGTCTACAGATTGCAAGGCAATCGTAATGGCAGCTTTAAGAGTCTCTTTTGCACCGCTGCTTTTTAAAGTTTTTTTGCATTTTTCGAAATGCAACTCCAACATCGAAAGCCCTGCATTTTTTCCAAACAAAGATGCTTTGAAAGGATTGCTAGCTTTTTCGCCTTTGTCGTTAAGTGCAAAGTATAAAAGCCCCTGTTGAGGTTTTCCATGTAGTTCACCTTCCACTTTTTCAGCAGTAATATTAAAAAGGGACAGCAAGGCATTGTACTGTCCCAAAGTCTGGAATTGGTAATACTTAGGCAAATGTCGAATCACAGAAGCAATCTGGCTTTTAATATTGCCTGTTTGATAATTCACTTGACGGAAGATCTTGTCATTTTGTTGATGCTCTTTCTCTGTTGCCGGTATCAATCCATGTTTTCTTTCCAACTCCCTGCATACTTTCATGGATCGTCTTTTTTCGAATTTATCTGAAATCTTTTTGCCTTCTTCATCCACACAGACCGATACAATATGGATATGGGTACGTTCTATATCGGTATGTTTGAAAACCAAATAAGGCTGCTGGGCATAACCCATTTCCTGCATATACTGTTGCGCCATCAATTTGAACTCATCATCACTTACATCATCTTTTGGGTCGGGATTGAGAGAAATATGCAAAGTTGTTTTCTCCGTATTACGATTGGCTATCAGATATGGCTCAAAAGATTGAACTAATTGAGACACTGAATAATGTCCATTTGGTGTTTCTATGATTTTATTGGTAAGCAGAACCTGTCCGTTTTCCTTCTCCACTTTGAGCTGATTGTATGCCAGTGCTCCATATAAATTGCTACCTCTTCCAATTTTTGCCACCATTTCAAACGTCCTTTTTCAAATGTTTTGCTTCAAATTCTGCTGTTAACTGTATTATCTTTTGACATAATACTGCCATTTCTGCTGTTTGTTTTTCCAGTTTATAGAGATAGGCAGCCGCTTTTTTTTCTGAAAAATTACTGTTCAACAGCTTTACAATCTGGTTATAATTCACCCCAACGGAGCGAAACTGACCGTACAATGTCGTGAGCCGCATATAATAATCCAGAGCTGCTTTGTCGATTTTGACCGTTTTAATCTCCTTTCCAAAGAGTACGGAAATGATAAATTTTGCTTTATTGGTCATTCCCGATGCTTCAAAGAGCGCCAATAACTTGGCATTTTCCTCGTCCGTCAGACGAAAAACATGGCGGTGGATGCTCGGGTCACTTTTGGGTGTCCGTCCTCCTTTATTGCGTTTTTTGCTATTGTTTCCGTTCATCATTCATCCATTTTTAATTTTCACAAAAACCCTGACTTCGGAAGGTGTTTTCTGCTCCCAGCAAGGGCAAGTTGTTTTGGGGCACGAACTCAGTTTCGAGTGCCTCAAAACACAACTTGCTGTGTTCCAATGAACACAAAAATCCGCTCTTTCAGGCGGATTAAATATAGCAGGGAAAAACAGCTTCAGGCTGTTTCCTATCTTACCAGATAAGTCAGTGTGTCTTTGCATAAATCCGTTTATAAAAACCATAATGCAAAGTAAAACCTTGTTTTTCAGAGTGTTGTAATGTGTTATAGAGATAAAGTGTGCCAGGAAACGCCAATGAGGTCCACCTCGATATAGGAACATATATATCTACATTTCTTTGTAGGAGCAACTAATTGTAGGTAAGTGCATTTGTAGGCACATACGTATGTATGTCCGCAATCACCTAGGGATGTGTAGGCATATGAAATTAAGTAGTAACAGATAAGCGTATAAAACTATATGCTTGGATAAGTGATTATATATTCCTCTAGGTAAACAAAGACCAAAATAAGTATATGAATAAGTCTTTACATAATTACCTGAATAGATAAAAAGTCATGTAGCGAGAGCCATACATGAGCAAGTAATCTATCAAATAACTACGAAGCTATATACAAAAGTGGCTAGATAGCTATCAGCATATGGATAGTTATAAGTATCAACATATGTGAATAATTAAAAACAATGATAAAAATGAAAACAAAACACAAAACAGTATTTGTAGCCTTTTCTTCCCAAAAGGGAGGTGTGGGCAAAAGCACCTTTACGGCACTTTTAGCAAGTACACTACATTATCGACTTGGCTATAATGTAGCCGTATTTGATTGTGATTTTCCACAGCACAGTTTAATAAAGATGCGTGAACGTGACATCACCACCGTCATGGGAAATGAGGTATTCAAACAGATGGCACACAAACAGTTTACGACCATCAGTAAGAAAGCCTATCCTATAATTAAGCATAAGGCGGAAGGGGTGCTTGAAGCAGCCCATGATTTTATTGAAGTCTCATCGGTTCCTATTGATATCCTCTTTTTTGACCTTCCCGGAACGGTAAATACTGGCGGGATACTAAAAGCTTTGGCGGGAATGCACCACATTTTTACGCCCATTACCGCGGATCGTGTAGTGATGGAAAGTACACTTATTTTTACACAGTTAATGCAAAATGTAATCATGAAAAAAGGAGAAACCTCCATAGAAACTATAAGTCTTTTTTGGAACCAAGTGGACGGACGGGAACGTTCTGCCTTATATGAAATCTATAATAATCTTATTGAAGATTTGGGACTCAGCCTGATGCAGAGCCAGATAAAGAATAGCATGCGTTTCCGTAAAGAAACCGAAGTCAATGCAAAGGCTGTATTTCGTTCTACCTTATTACCTCCCGATGTACGACTTATGAAGGCCTGCCGTTTGGAGCTGTTCATATCGGAATTTTTAAGAACCATCAAATTATAGACTTATGGAAAACGAGAAAAGAAAAAATGTCACACCAAATATCGACGAAGATTTGATGATGTCTATAATGGAAGATGGCGTAAAAAAAGAAGGTCTACATATTCCGCCCAATCCTCCTAAAGAACCAGAACATAAAAAATCTGTACCCAGAGAACCAAACCGAATAAAGAAAACCAATAATGTAGATTATGAGGAGATTTTTTTTAATAAACCCGACACTAATGCGCGAGATGGGAAAACTGTGTACATACGTCCCGATTTTCATGAAAAACTCTCTCGCATTGTACAGGTTATAGGTGAAGACAAGATAACCATTTACGCTTATCTGGATAATGTACTGGACTACCATTTTCAGGAGTTTGGTAAGCAGATTACAACAAGTTTTAACAACAAATATAAACCCATTTTATAAGTAAAGTTATGGAAACAGTAATAGTCATCTGCCTGTTGATTGTCATTGTCCTGCTATTGCAGGACAAGATTGTTGTCCTTAAAAGGACTGAACAAAAGCAATCGCAGGAAAAAATAAATCCAAACCTGCCTGATATTATGGGGCAACCCAAGCCTGTAAGAAGCCTTTCAGTGCCAAGACAGGTCACTGAAAGTCAAAAGAAAGAACAGGAACCACAAAAGGATAATTTTGATTCAGATATTGATGACAAGAAAGTCAATATGCAAATTCCGCAGGAAGAGCTGGACGAAGTTTTCAGAAATATACCTGATTTAGAACAAGAGGAAGAAGAATGGAACAGGGAGGGAATATCTGGTGAGCATGAGCATGACGGTTTTGCCCAAGGGGTTACCTTTGAAGAACTAAGCACCGTGGGGATGTTGCTACAAAAAGAAAAATTGGAGCCCTCCCAAAAGGAAACAGCGGTTACTATTGTTCAGAAAATACAAGGAACCGAATTATTTAGCTTACTGGAAAATTCTATGGAAAGCGCTTCCCGAAAAATAGCTGAGCTATTGGACGATAGCCTTTCTTCTGAAACAGATACCAGTTCTTCCAATTTGCGGAAAAATGATTTAGAAGAGTTTGATATTGGGGAGTTTGTGTAAAGAGACCTCTATATCCCTACTTACAAATAGTTGATTATGAAAAGAGAATTGCCAATAATCAATATCGAAGGAACGGAGTTCCTTGTTGATGTAAATAAATTAGAACTACGGCAAAAAGCCAATGAACAAAACGTGATTTTCTTTAAGGATATGACTGATTTTGGAGAAGGATATTCTTTTGAATATAATTTAAAAAAACGGAACATTCCCCATAGATTTGAACGTAGTGATAAAAGAATAGAAATACCTGAGTTCGTGAATCTTGATCCTTTGGGTATGGCGCGTAAGTATGGTCACAGTGAGGAAGAGGTAAAAACAAAAACTGATTTCCAGTTGATGGTAGACCAAAAGGCATATGATATGCGGGTCAATAAAGGTATGTTGCCAACTGTCGATATTTCTGGACATACATTTTATGTGGACATACGTATGGACATGCTTAGACCAAAAGATGATTTTCTCTCCAAGGGAATTGTCTTTTCGAAGATTGGCAGATATTATGACGAAGACCTAAGAACTTATACAATTCCTTACAATCCAAGCAAACATGAGTTTCAGGAGATTGACTACGCCACAATTAAAGAATTGCCAAAGGATCTTATTGCCATAGAAATACCATATGAAAGAATTTTGGATCGCATTGGTTGGAATAGACATTATGGTTTAGAACCGACACATGGACTAAAACAAACAAATCTACAGGCACATTTCAAATCAAATATAATTCCTTGGGAAAAGACATTTTTACCTGAATTAATTAAAAGAAATCTAGAGGTGGATTTGAGAGTAAATAAACCTGAAATTTCCTCTAAAAATCAACGGAGTATAAAAAATAGAAAAAAGATGTAACAAATACTTTTTTCAAAAACACGTACCAATTCTTACAATTCATAAAAGGTGAATGAATGGTTTTGATATTGTGGAGTCTAAATATACTCCCAAGGTTAAATCCACATTTTTAATCTATCATTTATATTACTTTTCAAATTCAGTTATTCTTGCGTAGTAATGCTCGATAAAACTTTGTAGTGTTTGTTTTTTCTCATTGCTCAAGGTGAATTTTTCTAGTACGCTACAATGTATTGCTTTTCCGAGAATATAATTAATTTCTTCATTTGTTAAATCATCGAAGCTGTTTCGTGAAATTTCAGGAACAAATATCCTAGATGTTAGATTAACTACTAAACTTTCAATTTCAAATAGTGAAGCAGTATACGGTAAGTTTAATTTAAATTCTTTGATTAGAACACTACGTACAAATAATTCTTTTCTTTTTTTATCGTAGTTTCCTCTGTAATAGAAATATCTTTCTGCCTTATCAAAAGTTAGATATAATTTATTTTTTTCCCCCTCATATATATTTATAGTTTCTTCAAATATTGCTGTTGTACATTTTGTAGAATGTCCCAATTTATATAATTCTTTTAGCTTTAGATTTTCAAATATTCCACTATCTTCATCATCGAATGTGCATTGATATATCTCCTCTTGAAGATCTTTCTTGACAATTATAGATATCCATCTCAAATCGGTTTCTAATTTTTCAATCACGTCTTCAATAGCTGAGTTCGTGAATGTAATTCCATTAAGAAATCTTTCTTCTAAATCTTCCTCTACTAATGGAATCGAAATATATTTAATTTCATTGTCAATAATATATTCATCTAAATCAATAGTAGAGTGTTCATCTACTTTTTGAATACCGTTTATATCATCGTATGTATAAATATCTCCTTTGAAATCTAGATTTTCAATATTTGTAACGTAATCTTTGTTATTTTTAATTATAACATATCCTTCAATATCGTTGAGATAATCGCTTAAATTTATTTTAATGAAATTATTAGGTTCTGCGATTTCAAGTAAATTAATAATATCATGTGTAATTTCTTCTTCTTTAAGAATTAATTGTAGTGTGATTCCATCAGTTAGGAAATAGGTGTCTAAGAATTTTTTTATTTCGGCAACATTATTTCCGAAAACACTCATAAAATTTGCATAATTTAAGATAACTTCTGTTCCTTCGAAGTTGAAATCATCAATTTGAGTTAAAGAAGTATATTCATTATATTTCTCTAATTCTACTGTAAATTTACTTTTACCTTTATAATCTCTTGTAACTACTTTGACATTGTCTGATAACATGAAACATGAGAGAAATCCAATTCCATAATTGCCTATCGGTTTGTAATTTAAATCACGTAATTTAAAATCTGTGGAATTATAATATGAAACACCGATATTCAAAAAATGCTTTTTTATTATTTCCATAGACATTCCCATGCCATAATCTCTAATAGTTACAGTGTTGTTTTTTGAATCTAGGATTATTTTAATTTTTGGTTCATAATTGTCATCCCCAAATTGGTAGTTTTGTTTTTCGATTTCTTGCCTTACTCTGGAAGCATCAAGGGAGTTTTGAATTATCTCACGAAGTCCTAATGATTTGCTTCCATATATTTTTTCTCCCATTAACAACTGACTAATCGCGTGATAATCGAGGGACATTTTGTATTCTGAAAATGTGAAACCAATAGGTTTAATGTGTATTTTAGGAGACGAATCGAACAATAAATTATATTGATTCGGCATTATATTTACTAGTTCCATTGAACCAATCAATTCTTTTTCTACCCAATCAATATATAATAGAATTTTACGATGAATATTTGCAGTAGATGATTCACCATGAAACACCAATTGTTTTTGTTTCTTAACACTATCAAATTCAATTTTTTTGGTATTTGTTATTACAAAATGTTGTTTCCATTCATTTTCACTAATGCCTTTTGGATTGACTGATTTATATAAAGTATATGGTGTCCTGCTTGAATCAATATCTAAAATATCACCTAATCTTAATATGCAAGCGATGAATTGAGCATTATAATGAAAGTGTCCTTTTTTATCATTTTGCGTTAAATTTGCAGATATCCAATCAAAATCTTTTGTATGACTCTCACAAATTAACGCCAAGTCTTCAGTGAAATAGGCAGTTATTTGACCTGGAATTTGAAAAAACTCATTAAGGTTTTCTCTAATGTATTTTGCAGAGAGAGAGGAATGAAATCTTCTAATGTATTCTGTTAATGCTAAATCTTCATCATTATCCATCACTTTTTTCATTGATGAGAATTTTATGTCGATCGATTTAAAATCATCGTTTTTAATCAAAGTGATATCATTTTCACTGACTGCCATACCAATATCATGTAATAGAGCAGAATATATAAGTAACGTAATTTCTAACTCACTCAGTGCAGTAATATCCTGAATGATATCTGCCATATATTCCATTATTCTTATACTATGATCAATATTATGAAGAGTATAACTTCCGAAAATTTTTGGAATGCGATTGTTTAATAGAGGTTGTATTTTATTGTAGACAGTTTTGATGTTTGGTAAAAATTCACTGTTCTCTAAGTGTTTAATTAAGGCTAAATCATCAATTTTTAGCGTAGTATCGATTGTTAAATTTACATTATCTTGGTTCATATTTATTTGAATTACAATGTGTCTTGTGATATAGTGAATTGCTTATCTTTCATATTTATAGAAGTGGTCCTAAGATTAAATTCACTAAACTTAAATCTCATAAAATAAGATATTTCATCTTCATGGGTTGAAAGAATTATTTGTTTGTCCTCAAATTCATTTCTCAATAACTCGATAAAGGAGGACATATTGATTTCGTCCATAGTTTGTGTAGGATCATCTATCAATAGGATACCAAAATTACTTTTATCAAAAACTTTATTCATAGCTAAAGTAAAGGAAATGACTAACGCGGAAAGTTGTCCTGAACTCATTGAATATAATGCATCATGAGAAGTTTTATTGCCTTGAGTAAACTTTAAAATATCTGTACTTGTTTGATTCCACTTAATAAATAAACCAATGCCATATTCCAAACTTTGGAGTATTTTACTACTGAAAATAAAGAATGGTAATTCAATATTTTTACCTATTTGCTTTCGATGATCCTTAATGTTTTTATTGTAAATGTCTAATAATTTATGTGTCTTTTTTTCTATTTCTGTCAATTTTGTAAGTTGTTCATCTTCAATAAATTTATTTTGAGTTTGTAATTCTATAATACTTGCAGAATTTCCTTGAAAATATTGTTGATCGATATATGCCATTTTTGTCTTTAACTTTTCAACGCTAAGATTATCGATATTTGGGGTATATTCTTCTAAAAAATTAGAATAGTTATACTTAAAAGCAATATGATCATAATCTTCACTAATGAATTTTTTTTCAGAATTAAGTAAATTTATTAAACGCCCTCTACGTTCGTCTATATCTGAAGGATATACATCAATATTTTTATAAATTAACTCGTCCAGATCAATTAATTGATTTTCAATCCATTCTAATGTTTTTTTGACTTCAATCATTTTTTGTGAATCAATACTGATTTCTTCAAAATATTTGGAGTCAATTATATTTTCAGGTTTTGAAAGATATTCTTTTATTGTATTATTTAAATCATTAACAAATTCGTTGTAAAACTCTTCATATTTTTTCTCAATTTCAAGACTTGTACTACTTTTTAATTTTTCAATTTTATCTCCCTTTTCTTTAAATTCTGCTAGTAGTTGAGTATAACCTCCTTGCCAATAATTTCCACATAATGGGCATTCAGTATTATCAATATCAATATCTTTATTGTCTGTGATACTATCGAACAAAGAAATGATTTTTACCCGCGTATCAATGAAATCTCTTAAAATTTCATCGACATTCTTTTCTTTTTCTTTTAATGATATAATCGCATTTACATTGTCAAAAAAAACTTCGGCATATAAATAATTAATGTCATCAGTTAACTTATTAAAATCTATTTTTTCTATTTTTTTTAATAAATTTTCTTTTTTCAAATCTTCTAAAAGTGTATAAAGACGATTGTTCTTTTTTACTTCTGAATTAATTTCGTCGAGGTCTTCAATGAAATTGTAGATTAATAAAATAGTATTAAGATTTTCAGTATTTTCAATTTTGAGATCAATTTCTTTATTTGTATTATACTGTAGAAAATATAAGTAGTTCTCGTGAAAATCTTTTATAAAATTGGTTAAGGAAATTATCTCATTTTTATAAAGTTCTCTTTTTGATAAATTTTCATCATTTAAATCATTCAAACCATTAAGTATCTCATTATCCCACTCTGGTGGATATAATAAGAATTTAAAAATTTCTTCATATTCTAAATTATACTCCGTTTTTTCTTTATTAAGAAGTTGAATATTACTTATTTCTTTATTATTATTATCCCTTTTTTCGGTTAGAATAGAAATTTGATTTTTTAATTCTTGATGAATATTTTTAATTTTAGAGAATTGATGCTCCTCTTTTTCTGTATCAAAAAGTTTACCTAAAGTGTCCATTCGAGTATTCTCTTTCATTTTTAGGAAAAATGTAGAATCTTCTTGTTGGATGTAATGATATAAATTATAAAATCTATTTGGAGAATTAAACCATTGATCTATCTGTACCTGTGAAATGGAATTTAATTGGTCTATATTTTTAATATGGTCATTAAAACTATCTAATACAAATCGTTTGAAGTAGTTATAATTGTCAATTCGTCTTGCAGATTTTCCTAAATTGGCACCAGGTTCACCGTATACATATATGATTTTTGAATCAAATTTGCTTACAAATTCAATTACAATTTTCATGACAGAATTTTGATCATTTAAATATACAATATCATCAGCACCTTGATTACCATGTACAATATTATTTAATGCTAGTCTATGAATTTTACCACTTAGAGCAATTTCAATTACATCAAATATTGTTGTTTTGCCATAACCGTTTGGACCATCTAGAATAATAAAATCTTTGTTGTTAAAGTCATCGATCAGTATCCCGTTTTTTATCAATTTAAAATTTTCAATATAAATTTGTTTTATTTTATACTTCATCTGAATCTTTGTTTGTGGGAATACTAAATAACTTATACACGTCTGTTGTTGATGAATTTAAACATATTTGATGAATCTGTTCTAGGTCATCAAAAGTTGTTGATTTATTTACTTTTCCGTTTATTATATTCGTTAAATCATCTAATTCTTTTTCTTGAAAAGGTACTTTTAAAAATGGAATTTTAATGAAAAGATTTATTAGTAATGGTATGTAATCGTCACTTGCAGGATCGTTTTTAAACGATTCAAAATCTAATTGTTTTATTAGTTGATTTATTGAATCGACTGAGACAACAGGAAGCGCTTGAGTTATACTTGTAAATTGATTCAGAGAATATCTAATAATATATTTTTTAAAAATATATGGATTTTCTTCTATTTCAAATATCTGTCTTTTTATTTTTTCTTCGATTATGATTGAACCTTTATGTAATATAATTAGAGTGGTATTTTTGTTGAAATCAGTATGATAATTTTCACTGGATTTAAGCCAATCATTTAATTTAAAAACTAGGTTATCTTGCTCTAAAATTAACGGAATTAAATCAATGACTTCAATAATAATGTAATACTCCTTTCTTGCTTTATTATTAGATATAGCTAAAAAACCATCTAGAATTACTTCTGAATCTATTTTAATATTTTTAATGTCGAATAAATTATTGTCGGCGAATATATTTTTTAGTATTTCTATCATTTTAATTTGTCAATTAGATCGTTAATGTCAATGATTTTAAAGTTTTGAGAAACCATTATTTTTTCTAGTGGGATTATTTTTGAAACTAGTGGTGCTTTTGTTTGATTTGAGAGTACTTCATTAAATTTTTTTCCTCCATTTCCTTTTCCAATACAACCTGCGAAAGATTCCACATTGAAATTATAAGGTATTTGTTTAGAATTAGCTTTTATACGATTGTAAATTGATTGCTCTCTAGCTGGATTAAAATTTGTTTCATGGATAGTTGTCACTACGCACGATTCGTTATCAGCATTTTGAAAGCAAATATCAACTCCCTTATCGTTTCCACATTTACTAAAAAATTCAAAGAATGAATTACGAATACCAGAATCTTCTAATAAACTTGACTTAATACTAAGATTTTTTGTTTGTGGAGCAATCTTTTGACAAAATTCAATTAAACTTTTACCAGAATATGTCTTTAAATGAAAATCTGAAACTTTAATTAAATATTTACAGATTTCATCATCTTCAATTTTCTCATTTAAAAATTCTTCTAGAGATTTCGTGTAAATATCTTTTAAAATAAATGCATCATAGTCATCTGACTGATTATGATTTTCACTTATAATTTGTACAAAATCAGTAAATTTTATAGAATCAATTTTGTCCGTTTTTTTTTCTCTAATTGCTTGATGTCTTTTATTGACATGTTTATCAATATGTGCAGAAAGCATACAAATAACTTTAGCCAAATAGACATCTTGTATTTTCCAAAAATCCGGTTTATAATGTGGTTCAAGAATGGATATTAAATTTTTTAAGCGTAGAATTAAAAAAGACTCTAAATCATCATTTGTACAATTAAAGATATTGTGATCATATTTATATAATTTAATTTGTTTTAATGCGGTTTCAAAATTAATATTTTTGCATATGCTCGATTCAATTATTAATGTAAGATTTTTTATGTTATCCATTGTAAAGTCAGTAACTTCTTCTGCGACATGTATGTATGAGTTTTCAAGGTTAGTGCAATTTTGAGCAATAGCAACATAGTGCTTTATGACTTCCTTTAGGCGAAAAAGTACTTTTGTATGATCTTTAAATTTGTTTTCTAATTTATTAGGAAATGAAAAGTTTAATAAAGAGCTTTCGTCTATTTGTGTACAATCAAAGAGTGAAATTTTAGCGTTATTAAGCTCGTTATAAATTTCGATTGCCAAATTGGATTTCTCTTCTTTTGTGAGTCCTTTCTGTGTTATAACTTGCGTAAGTTCATTTGTTGTGAAAGTGTTCAATGATTTACATAGTAAACTAAGCAAAGCTTCGTCATAACTATTTAGATTATTATCTCCATAATTTTTGACTTGGTGTATAGAGATGTAATCATTGTTTTTCTTTATCGAAAAGTCTTCGAGCCATTCTAGCTCTAGATGAAATTCATCTATAGAATCACCATTTTTTTTTAATTCTATTAGTTTATCGAGAACTACTAATAGCGCAATTTTACCCTGATAATTGAATCCATTCCATGTTGGAGTTGCATCGTGTAAAAAGCTCATTTAAAATGTATTAATTTAATGTTACAATTATGGCAATTTAACAAAAATATTTGTAAGATTTAGAATATTTTTCGCACGTTTGCCTTTAATGGAATAGAATATTATTTTTGTTTATATTTGTTATTAAAATTTATTTCCATGGAGTGTAAAATAGTTTTCAAGTTAAATAATGGTATTGAATTTATTGGTAAAAATTCTATTGAAGAAAATCTTTATCATTTTCCTGATGGTATTCTTGAAAAACTTAAACCAATATTTTTTAAGACCTTATTAGAAACAACTAATTGGAATCAATCAATAATTACAGTACATCAGGACGGTAGTTATGAAATTGTTAAAAACATACCTCCTGATATTCCGTTTTCTTTAGACGATCTCTTTTTTTATAATAATCCAGGATAATTTCCAATCTTTTAAAAGGAATCAAATCGGTTTTCATATTAGTTTATACTATAATTACTTAATTTGTATAGGACTTTTGAGTTTTCAATATTCCATTTCTTTTTCTTGATGCAGTTCGACCAAGAACTGAAAAAAACTTCTTATAATTTTTAAAAGAGTAACGCTTCTGCTCACTTTTTATCGTTTTCACCTCAGTTGAAAAACAAAAAGCCCAATTTATATTTTTACATTAAATAATTGTTCTAGAAATTTTTTATTTAAAAACTTACATTTTAGCAATAAAATATATAATTAAGTTATTTGTTTAATACCTATCCATAATCATCTTCTCTAAGTGTCTGAATTTGAATTGTGTTCCTCTTTATGCTATAGCTTAGCAGTAAGGTTTTAATCATAACGCCTCATAGCGCCAAATAATACCCCTCACTACCAGTTTATTACAATACCACCATTTCCATAAGACATTTGCCTTTAAAGCCCACAGCTGTGGGAAAGCAATAACAGTTAAATGTGTTTAATTATGGAAAAACAAAGAAAAAAAGTTTTACTGGCAGTTATGGGAATGCTGTCCAGTTTAGGTATGCTGGCACAGGGAAACGGTACCGCTGGTATCAATGAAGCTACCCAAATGGTTACCTCATATTTTGCCCCAGCCACACAGCTCATCTATGCCATTGGGGCAGTGGTCGGTCTTATAGGAGGTGTTAAAGTGTACAATAAATTCAGCAGTGGCGACCCCGATACCAGTAAAACGGCAGCAAGCTGGTTTGGAGCCTGTATCTTTCTTATCGTAGCAGCTACTATCCTACAGTCATTCTTCCTTTAATCCTAACCTTATGAATACTTACAATATCAATAAAGGAATTGGGAGAACAGTGGAATTTAAGGGACTCAAAGCACAGTACCTGTTCCTCTTTGCAGGAGGACTGCTCGCAACGCTTGTCCTAGTGATGATACTTTACATGGTTGGGGTCAACTCCTATATCTGCCTGTTTCTTGGAGCTGGTGGTGCTTCGCTAATCGTATGGCAAACCTTCACACTGAACAAAAAGCATGGAGAACATGGACTAATGAAGATTGCCGCAAGAAAAAGACATCCCCGTTACATCATCTGCCGTAAACCCGTACACCGCTATTTAAAGTTCACTCCTAAATATAATGCGGTATGAGAAATGTAGCCAAGACCACTACACTAGAGAATAAGTTTCCCTTATTGGCTGTGGAAAACAATTGCATCCTATCGAAAGATGCAGACATTACCGCTTGTTTTAAAGTACGCTTGCCGGAACTCTTCACGGTAGCTTCAGCTGAATACGAAGCCATTCACTCCGCTTGGCATAAAGCCATCAAGACTTTACCAGACTATACGGTGGTACACAAACAGGATTGGTATATCAAGGAAAACTACGCGCCTGATATGGCCAAAGAGGATTTAAGTTTTTTGGGAAAGTCCTTCCAACAGCATTTTAACGAGCGTCCTTTTTTGAACCACTATTGCTACTTGTTCCTAACCAAGACCACTAAGGAACGCATGCGAACGCAGAGCAATTTTTCATCGCTTTGCAAAGGGACTCTAATTCCAAAGGAAATCAGGGATAAAGAAACAATCCACCGCTTTATGGAATCGGTAGCACAGTTTGAGCGTATCGTAAACGATAGTGGATTTATAACATTCCAACGCCTTACCGAAGCCGATATCATTGGTACTGATAGCAAGCAGGGACTGTTGGAACAGTATCTCACTTTGTCAAGGGAAGCTGCAGCACCGATGCAGGACATCGCCCTGGGCGCTGAAGAAGTCCGTGTCGGTAACAAAAGGATGTGCTTGCACACCCTATCCGATACGGATGATTTGCCCAGTACAGTATCGGCAGATGCTCGATACGAAAAGCTATCCACCGATAGAAGTGATTGCCGCTTGTCATTTGCTGCTCCAGTGGGCTTGCTCTTAAGCTGCAACCACATCTACAACCAATATCTGTTTTTGGATAACAGTGAAGACAACCTGCAAAAGTTTGAGAAGTCCGCACGCAATATGCACTCACTGGCTCGTTACAGCCGTGCCAATCAAATCAACAAGGAATGGATTGAACGCTATTTGAACGAGGCACATTCATTTGGTCTTTCTTCCATTCGTGCGCATTTCAATGTCATGGCTTGGTCGGATAATCCGGGTGAGCTTAGACAACTAAAAAACGATAGCGGTAGCGCATTGGCGCTGATGGAATGCAAACCCCGTCATAACACCACCGATGTTGCCACGCTCTATTGGGCGGGCATGCCAGGCAATGCAGGAGACTTCCCAAGTGAGGAAAGCTTTTACACGTTCATTAAACCCGCTTTGTGTTTTTTTACAGAGGAAACGAACTATCACAATTCACCATCCCCATTTGGTATCAAGATGGCAGACCGTCTAACTGGAAAACCCATTCATTTGGATATTTCCGATTTGCCCATGAAACGGGGTATTATTACCAATCGGAACAAGTTTATATTGGGACCTTCGGGAAGCGGTAAATCCTTTTTTACCAATCACATGGTACGCCAGTACTACGAGCAAGGTGCACACGTATTATTGGTGGATACCGGTAATTCCTATCAGGGATTGTGCGAACTTATCAAAGCCAAGACCAAAGGTGAAGATGGCGTGTATTTCACTTATACCGAAGATAATCCTATTGCCTTTAATCCTTTCTATACCGATGACGGTGTTTTTGACATTGAGAAAAGAGAGAGTATCAAAACACTCATATTGACTTTGTGGAAACGGGATAACGAACCACCAACACGTTCGGAAGAGGTAGCCCTGTCCAATGCCGTAAGTGGTTATATCGAAATCATCAAACAGGACGATGTCTATCCCTCATTCAATGGCTTCTATGATTATGTACAGGGTGATTATCGTAAGGTACTTGAAGCAAAAAAAGTCAGGGAAAAAGACTTTGATATTGCCAATTTTCTGAACGTCCTAGAACCTTACTACAAAGGAGGTGAATACGATTATCTGCTAAATTCCGATAAACAATTGGACCTGCTGTCCAAACGCTTCATTGTCTTTGAGATTGATGCTATTAAAGACCACAAAATCCTTTTTCCAATAGTCACTATCATTATTATGGAGGTCTTTATCAACAAGATGCGTAGGCTCAAGGGCATCCGTAAACTTATCCTGATTGAAGAAGCTTGGAAAGCCATAGCCAAAGAAGGCATGGCGGATTACATCAAGTACCTCTTTAAAACGGTCAGAAAGTTTTTTGGTGAAGCTATTGTGGTAACCCAAGAAGTCGATGATATTATTCAGTCACCCATTGTCAAGGAAAGTATCATCAACAACTCCGATTGTAAAATACTGCTCGACCAGCGCAAGTACATGAACAAGTTCGATGACATCCAAGCCATGTTGGGGCTTACTGACAAGGAAAAGGCACAGGTGCTTTCCATCAATATGAATAACGATCCCTCACGGCTTTACAAGGAAGTATGGATTGGATTGGGCGGAACTCATTCAGCCGTTTACGCTACTGAGGTATCCGCAGAGGAATATTTGGCTTATACCACGGAAGAAACCGAAAAACTGGAAGTCATGAAACTAGCTGCGGAACTTGATGGCAATGTAGAACTCGCTATCAAACGTATCGCTTCTCACAAAAGAGAAACAAAATAATTATTAACGCTTTAAAAAATCAAAAACAATGAAAAAGTTAATCACAATGGTGTGCGTGGCAATGGTATTGTCGGCAACATCAGCCACAGCCCAATGGGTAGTAACCGATCCTTCCAATCTGGCACAGAGTATCGTAAACAGCGCCAATGAAATTGTACAGACTTCCTCTACGGTAAGTAATGTCATTAAAAACTTTAAGGAAGTGGAAAAAGTATATAAGCAGGGCAAAGAATACTACGACAAGCTACAAGCGGTAAACAACCTTGTGAAAGATGCCCGAAAAGTACAGCAGACCGTACTGCTGGTGGGCGATGTATCTGAAATGTATGTCAACAACTTTGGAAAAATGATTAATGATCCGAACTTTTCTCCTCAAGAACTGTCGGCTATTGCCAATGGTTACTCAGCTCTGCTAAACGAGAGTACCGAACTCCTGAAAGAACTCAAACTGATTATCAATGCATCCACACTGTCCTTAAATGATAAGGAACGAATGGACATTATTGACCGTGTGTACAAGGAAGTAAAAGAGTACCACAATCTGGTACGCTATTACACCAATAAAAATATCTCGGTCAGTTTTCTAAGAGCAAGGAAGCAGAACGATACCGAAAGAGTATTGGAACTCTATGGAACGGCTAACCAAAAATACTGGTAAGCTATGGAATTTAACAATCTTCATGAGGTTTTGCGCTCCCTGTATGATGAGATGCTACCGCTATCAGGCGAGATGGCGGGCATAGCCAAAGGACTTGCCGGATTGGGCGCCTTGTTTTATGTAGCCCTAAAGGTATGGCAGGCACTGAGTAGGGCAGAGCCCATTGATATGTATCCACTGCTCCGTCCTTTTGCCTTGGGTATTTGTATTATGTTCTTTCCGACCCTTGTGCTGGGGAGCATCAACGCCATACTAAGTCCCGTGGTACAGGGAACACATGGCATTCTCGAAAATCAGGTGCTTGACCTAAACGACCTACAGGCAAAAAAAGACCTATTGGAACGCGAAGCGATGCTCCGCAATCCAGAAACCGCATATCTAGTGTCAAACGAAGAATTCGATAAAAAACTGGAAGCGTTGGGCTGGTCGCCATCTGATTTGGTCACCATCTCGGGTATGTATATGGAACGTCAGGGATATAAGTTTGAACAGACCGTCAAAAACTGGTTTAGGAAATTATTGGAAGTGCTCTTTCAGGCGGCCGCACTGGTAGTTGACACCATACGGACGTTCTTTTTGATAGTACTTTCCATTTTAGGACCTATAGCTTTTGCCATATCGGCCTGGGACGGTTTTCAATCCACGCTTACCCAGTGGCTTACCCGTTACATTAGTGTGTACCTCTGGCTTCCGGTAGCAGATTTGTTCAGCTCCATGCTCGCTAAGATACAAACCCTGATTGTTGAGAGGGATATCGAAATGCTGTCCGATCCCACTTTTATCCCTGATACCTCAAACACGGTCTATACCATTTTTATGATCATTGGTATTGTGGGCTATTTCACCATTCCCACAGTAACCGGCTGGATCATTCAGGCTGGTGGTGCAGGGAACTTTACCCGTAATGTAAACCAAACGGCAATGAAGGCTGGAAACGTTGCCAGTGCTGGTGCTGGCTCCGCTGCAGGGAATATCGGAGGACAACTATTAAAGTAATGAATCACTAAATAATTTAAAAAATGGAATTTAAAACCTTAAGAAATATTGAAAACAGTTTTCGGCAAATACGGCTGTATGCCCTTGTATTTGCCGTGCTCTGCCTTGGGATAACGGGATTTTCCCTTTGGAAATCCTACCAGTTTGCGCAGGAACAACGTCAGAAAATCTATGTACTGGATAATGGAAAATCCTTGATGTTGGCTCTTTCACAGGATGCGGCTATCAACCGTCCGGTTGAAGCAAGGGAACACGTCAGACGCTTTCACGAGCTGTTCTTTACCCTAGCACCAGATAAGAATGCCATTGAGAGCAATATGAACAGGGCTTTTAACCTTGCTGATAAAAGTGCTTTCGATTATTACAAAGACCTTTCGGAAAAAGGATATTTCAGCCGTATCATATCTGGCAACGTACAACAGCGCATTGAGGTCGATAGCGTGATCTGCAACTTTGATATCTACCCTTATGCGGTACGCACCTACGGCAATCAATTCATCATCCGCTCCAGCAATGTGACCAAACGCAATCTGGTTACTTCCTGCTATCTGGTCAACTCCGTGCGTTCGGACACTAACCCGCAAGGTTTCAATATCGAAAAATTTGCCGTGGTGGAAAACAGGGACATCGAGGTCATCCAACGTTAAAAGACAATCTTATGGAAAATTCACATAATCTGGACACCTTCACAAAAATCCTTACTGACAAGGGTTACAACGGGTACTTCCATACGCAAGGAGCCTATCCTGGCAAGCTAAAGGAAAGCATCAGTGCCTACTTGGAAAATTGCCATAATGGTGTGGAAAGTAGCTCTAAGCCTATGTTGTTGCTGACAGGCTACCTGCGATGGTCAGGAGATGATAAACCTCTCGTTCAATGCTACATGTATGTAAAACATCAAAGCGGAACATTTGACCTCCAAAAAATGGAGATCATAAAAAAAGACCGTTTTGGGCAATTATTAAAAAGTTCAGAATTAACAAACCTTTCTGTAGCCACTTTGCCAAAAGCAAATGAAGCAATCGCAATGGTCAGTGATGCCCCAAAGCAAAAGGTCGTCCATGGTAAGCGTTTCAGATTCTAAAAACACGATAATAGTTTAAGGTATGAAAAAATTAAAAACTAATATGGACAAATGGCTGGATAAACAGGACAAGCGCTGGCAGGCATTGCCAATAAGGAAACAACATAGATATACGCTGTACTTTTTTGCAGTTTATCTACTGATTACAGCTGTAGTCATTGCTAAAATATTGGACGACGCAGGAACCTCTCAAAAAGGTATGGTCATCGAGCCAATTGAAAACCCAGCATTAAAAAAATTAGAAACAAATAAAAATAGAATAGATGAAAGAAAATGAAAAAAAGGTCAGCTTCCTAGTTGAGGAAGGTAGCCAAAACAAAGTCTCCAACCTGCTTGATGACAAGCAGAACAATAAGGAACGTCTGAAAAAACCACTCATATTCAGTTTGATGGCTGTGGTATTCTTCGGTTGTATGTACCTCATATTTAAACCATCTACCGATAAAACGGAAATCGAAAAGGCTGGATTGAACGATGTGGTGCCACAGGCAACTGGAGCTGGAATGCCTGCCAACAAAGGGAAGGCATATGAACAGGAAATGCTTAAGGCCAAAGAACAGGAAAAACGAAATGCCTTATTATCTCTTTCGGATTACTGGAATACGGATGATAATGAAGAACCCGTTGAAGCCCTTGATGAAGAAGAGCCTAGCTATAGTGGTGGATATGAAAGACACAGTAATCCGGCATTGAACAGTTACCATAATGCGCAAAGCACATTAGGTTCTTTCTATCAAGGAGATAATTCCCAGACGCTGGAACTCCAAAAGCAATTGGATGAGCTAAAGGAACAATTGGCTGAGAAAGAAGTGCCAGAGACCGTTACCGTTGAGAACCAATTGTCACTCATGGAGAAATCCTATCAAATGGCCGCAAAATACCTTCCCTCGGGTACGAATACGGGAGAGGTTAAAGTTACTCCAGCTTCGTCCACACAAAAGGAATCCTTCGTGGCATTTACCTCCAGAAGGAAAAACGTCGTATCTGCCTTGTACCGTGAGCCTACCGATAGTGCTTTTATAGCCTATTGGAGTGAAAATCGCAACAGGCAGTTTTACACGCCTGGTTCCTCGCAACAGGCGGTAGAACCCAAAAACAGCATCAAAGCCTGTATTCATGAAACACAAACTGTTACAGGCGAAAGTTTTGTACGCTTACGGTTGTTGGAGCCTGCACAAACGCCCAACCGTGCCATTGTACAAGGAACCATCCTTACGGCCCATACCAAGTTTCAGTCTGGACGTTTACAGCTAAAAGTGACCTCCATGGAAGTGGATGGCAATATTATTCCAGTTGATATTACCATTTATGACCTTGATGGTCAAGAGGGTTTATATGTACCATATTCACCTGAAATGAATGCCCTAACTGAAATGGCTGGCAATATGAGTCAGACTTCAGGAACGAGCCTGATGCTTACCCAATCGGCAGGACAGCAGGTTGCAGCTGACCTGAGCCGTGGGGTGGTTCAGGGCATTTCAGGCTATTTCTCCAAAAAGGTGAAAACTCCAAAAATTACCCTAAAGGCTGGCCATCTACTGTTTTTGGTCTCAAAAAAATAAGTTAAACCATTATAAAAATAGAAATATGAAAAATCACTTAAAGACCTTTTGGGCAATTGCCCTTGTAATCGGCTTTGCCGTAACATCCTTTGCACAAAATAGTGCAAAAACCTCGCTTGCTTTGGGCAAGATAGAGCCTTATTGTATGGAAGTCACTTACGACAAAACTTCCCATTTGATTTTCCCAGCTGCTATTCGTTATGTGGATTTGGGCAGCGAATACCTAATTGCATCAAAGGCTGAAGATGCTGAAAACGTACTTCGCATAAAAGCTTCAGTAAAGGGTTTTGAGGAAGAAACCAATTTTTCGGTCATTACCGATGATGGACTTTTTTACAATTTTAATGTGTTTTACAGTCCTAGTCCTTTCCATCAAAACTATGATTTGTTAAGCATGCAGCAATCAGTAAGCAAGCAACAAGGAGCGGATGTGCTCTTTGAGGAATTGGGAAACAGCTCCCCATCCTTGGCAGGCCTGTTATTGGAAATCATCTACAAACAGGACAAGTGTATTATAAAACATATTGGGGCGAGAAGCTTCGGTATACAGTTTATACTGAAAGGAATCTATATCCATAGCGGAAAATACTATTTCCATACCGAAGTAAAAAACCGCTCGAATGTACCTTTCCAGATTGATTTTATCAATTTCAAGGTCGTGGATAAAAAGATTGCCAAGCGTACGGTGGTTCAGGAAAGACCGATGGTGCCGCTTCGTGCCTACAAGCCATTGGGTACCATAAACGAAATGACCATTGAACGAAATGTGTTCCTATTGGACCAGTTTACCATATCCAATGATAAGGAACTCCTAATTGAGATTTTCGAAAAGAACGGTGGCAGAAATCAAACGCTTCGGGTAGAAAACTCGGATTTGATAAGAGCACGACTGATTAAGGATATGCACCTGAAAATATAGTAACCTAAATAAAAACAATAAATGAAAAAATATCTATTTGCAGTGCTGTTTGTAGTAACAAGCATCACTACCGGTCAGGCACAACGCATGTTGCCCAAGCAAAAAGGATTGGAAATAAGTACAGGAACTTTATCCTATGATAGTCCAGGTAGGAACTATTATCTCAATATAGGGTTGACTGTAAATGACAGAAATGGAAATTACAAGCTTTGGGCATTGGAATATACCCACCAATATTCAAAATACAAAGGTCTGAGAATACCACAGGAAACCTATAGTATGGAAGGTGGATATAGTTTCTATCTACTGGGAGATATACCAAGAAATATTTCCCTGAATACAGCCATTACAGGACTTATCGGATATGAAACCATTAATCGTGGCACTGACATATTATATGATGGTGCAAAGATTCTTAATGAAGAGAATTTCATTTACGGTGCTGGAGGAAAATTGTCCATTGAAGCCTATCTATCCAATCATCTTGTATTGTTGCTTCAGGCAAAGGCTAAACTATTCTGGGGAACGTCCCTAGAACAACTTCGACCATCCGCAGGGGTGGGTTTAAGATATAACTTTTAAAAACAATAATTATGAAATCATTAATCAATTACAGAAACATCCGTTTTACAATACATTTAAAATATCTATGGCTATTTTTTGCCACAATGCTAAGCATGAGCCTTCTTTCTTCATGTGAAAAAAAGGATTTGGAAATCCAAAAAGGAGTTCCATTTGAAGTTAGTGTTATGCCAATTCCAAAGCAAATTGCCAACGGTCAAACCATTGAAATAAGGCTTGCGATTCAAAGAACCGATCACTATGTTGGCACTCAGTATTTTATTAGATATTTTCAATATGATGGTCAGGGTAGGCTACGATTCGACCACAAGTATGGTTTTCTTCCCAATAATTTATATCCAATACCAGCGGAGCAATTCCGCTTGTATTATACTTCAGAGTCTTTTGTGACACAATCCTTCACGGTATGGATTTCTGATAATTTTGGAAATGAAAAACAGCTGAGTTTTCAATTAAACAGCATAAATAGATAAAAACAGTAACGGTTACTATAAAGTAAATTGACCTGCTAAAATACAGCAGGTCAATTTTTTACAATTTGTTTTTTATGTTTTAAATCTCTAATTTAACTTCTTTGATTATATTTTTATATTAATATAAATAAATAAATAAATAAATAAATAAATAAATAAATAAATATGGATTATACCTTACTGATAATGGGAAGTTTGGCACTGTCAATAGGACTGTTTTTATGGTATTGGATAGGCAAAAGGCGGTTTGGCAGACGTAACTCCAATGGCGTAGAAGGCTTTACCAGCTATGAAAAAGCAGTAGTGACTCGTTTTTTTGAGCGAATCGGTCGTTGGCTAGCTTATATATTAATTATAGCTGGCGTACTGTTCTTATGGGGCTATTCCAGAGAAGAAAAGGAAGTGGAACAGCAAGCTGTCACTGAAAAACCGCTATTGCCCCAGACTGACCTGACGGAACGTTAAATTGATTCTTGGCAATACATTCCGAGCAGTTTTAGGTACCTGATGTTCCCAATATGAGTTTGTATTTCCTGCCATCAATAGGAAAGTACCGTGATGCAAAGGAATTTCTATCTGTGGAATATGCTTTAAAAGTTTATGACGCAGACGGAACATACGGGTTTCACCAAATGTTAACGAGGCAATGTTCATGTTTTTATTACTGCTCACAGTTTTATCACTATGCCAGGAAACACCATCATTCCCATTTCTGTAGAGATTAAGTAATACGGCATTGAACTTCATCTGTGTTTCATTTTCTACCCTTTCCCGGATAGTCAGCAATTCCAGAGGCCAGTTGGGATTGGATTTTCGGGAACTCCGGTTCGTTTCACCATACCATGAGACCATTCTAGGTGCAGTAACTACTTTGTCATACATTGGCATTTCATATTCACGCCATATAGTTTGATGGAGCAAAGTGTTATAATACCCATCAGACTCTTCCTTGGAAAAAAAATTATCAATCAATAGCAAATCAGCATCAGGAACGTCAAATATTTTTTTGCCACCTGTGCCAGATGCGAAAATTTCGGTGTCATTAAAAAGTGTCATCTTTCTATGTTTTTTACTTATTGTTCTTATTATGTCATTTTGTATCGTGGCATATGGTAGTCATGTTCCTGTGGATAGGGTTCCCGATGGGTCATACTCACATCTTCACGAATCTGCTGTTGTGTATGGAATCTTCTTTCATCGGTAGCAGAATAACGGGGGTCGGCAATAAAGGGCATCTTTGCCATTTTTGATATGGTAATGGTCGGAAAATGATAATCCACTTCTACTTTACCTTGTAACAAATAACAGCCACCACCTTGAAAAGGGTAGTTGTGCAGGCAATCGGCAAAATGGGCTGTGTCGAAATATTCCCCTTCACTATCAATCCAAGTCCCAAAATACATGTCCCCCCGTTTGGTGGGAACGTGTTTTCGTGAAATCAGATAGGCAAGCATCCTGACTGTTTTTTTATGGTATTTAGTCAGATCCTTTGCCATGACATCCCCACGAAAAGAAGTCTTCAATAAATTAAACGGTGTAACGGAAACAGGAAAATCAAGCAGTTCAATTTCATCAAAAGCGTCCTCAAAAGGGGAACGTTCCAGTACTGGCAATTTATACTTTTTTACAGGTTCTTGAAGCAATAGAAGATTGCGGTTCTCAGGTCTGAAATTGATTAAAATCAACCTTGCTATAATCAGCAATTCGTTTTTCTGCTTACCAGTAAAGCGAAAAGCATTAATGAAAATCAAGGTCTGTATGCCTTCAATGCCAATAGGGACACGATTGATAAAATCCTCAAGTGATTGATATGGGCCATTTTCCTCCCTTTCACTTACAATCAATTCTGCTATTTGGGATTGCAGGCTTTTCAAATGTTGAAACCCCAGATAAATATTTCGGCCTGATACATTGGTCTGCACATCACTTTTATTGATACATGGATTATGGATTTTCGCCCCTGACATCCGAGCCTCATGCACATAAACTTCAGTACGGTAGAAACCTCCAAAATTATTGATAACAGCTGTCATGAACTCAATTGGATAATAGGCTTTCAGATAAAGGCTTTGGTAACTTTCCACCGCATAAGATGCCGAGTGTGCCTTGCAAAAGGAATATCCAGCAAAGGATTCAATCTGCCTGTAAATTTCCTGACTTAATTCTAACGGATGCCCTTTTTGCTCACAGGAAGCAAAAAAGTTGTCTTTCACTTTTTGCAGGGCTGTTTTTGAGCGCCCTTTTCCACTCATGGCACGTCTGAGAATATCACCATCGGCAGCAGGCAATCCACCATAATGCAGTGCAATTTTAATCACATCTTCCTGATACACCATGATACCATAGGTTTCGCCCAACTGTTCCTTGAAAACTTCGTGGAAATATTCAAAACGATCAGGATGATTGTGTCGGAAGATATATTCCTTCATCATGCCTGATTGAGCCACTCCCGGACGGATAATAGATGATGCTGCCACAAGTACTTTGTAATTATCACAATTGAGCCTTCTGAGCAGACCTCGCATTGCTGGGCTTTCAATATAAAAGCAACCAATGGTTTTGCCACGACTTAGGAACTCGTTGCATTTTACCTCATCTTTAGAAATTGAAGTGTCCCGAATATTGACGTCGATGTTCTGGTTTTTTTTGATTAGTTTGACGGCATCATCAATATGGCCAATACCACGCTGGCTTAAAATATCGAATTTATCAAAACCAATATCTTCTGCTACATGCATATCAAACTGCACAATGGGAAAACCTTTGGGAGGCATTTCCAAAGCAGAATAATGGGTAATAGGCTTTTCAGAAATGATAATGCCACAGGAATGCATACTGCGCTGATTTGGATATTTTTCGAGCATCATTCCGTATTCTTGAACCATTTTGACAACATCATTTTTGTGATGTTTTGTCATTGGGTTCTTTGCCAATATATCCAGTTCCTCTTTTGGCAAGCCAAATACTTTGCCCACTTCACGGAAAATGGAACGGTATTTAAACTCTACGTTTGTCCCGCAAAAAGCCACATGGTCAGTTCCGTATTTACTGAATATGTATTCCAAAATTGTGTCACGTTCCCGCCAGGACCAGTCAATATCAAAATCGGGAGGCGTTTTACGGTTGAGGTTTAAAAAACGCTCAAAATACAGATCAAGTTCCAGTGGGCATATATCCGTGATATCAAGGCAATACGCAATAATACTATTGGCACCACTACCACGACCAATGTGAAGAAAGCCCTGACTGATGCTGTATTGGACAATATCCCATGTGATAAGAAAGTAACCGCTGAATTCCAGTTCATCAATTACCCTGAGTTCTTTTTCAACTCTAGCTTTGGCTTCACTATTCTCATGACCATATCGTCGAATCATCCCTTCATAAGCCAGCTTGGTTAACAATTCAATATCACCTTGCTTGTTTGTGGTATAGTGCCTTTTATTTTTTGGTGTATTGAAATCGTATTCGAAATTACAGGCAGTAATTATGGTTTGGGTATTTTGGATAATATGTGGATAGTCTGTGAATTTTTCCAGAAGAGTGTTCAATGGAATCATTACCTCAGAAATTTTGCAATAATCCGATTCGACCAATTTTGAACCTAGAATGTTAAGGTCAATCGCTCTTAATATTTTATGGAGATTGTACTCTTTTTTAGTTCGATATGTAACTGATTGTAAAACAACCATTTTGTCAATCTTATTTTTCCAATTGGCATTGTATAGTTTAAGTAACTGTTCTGGCGTAATACCTATAAATTCATTTTCCTGAAGCTCGTCAGGAACATTATCTAATGGATAGATGATAAAGACATTTTCAAAACAAGGCGCCTGATTGGGAAGCAGGCTGTTTTCAAAATTATGTTTGGTCAATAGTCGATTCATCTCGGCTATCCCTGCACTATTTTTTGCAAGTCCCACATAGAGCTGTTTGGAGCCATTACGGAAATCAATTCCAACCAAAGGTTTTATGTTAAAAGCTTTGCAGCTCTTCATAAAATCATAAATTCCCGTTACCGTGTTAATGTCTGTGAGTGCCATTGCCGTTACACCAAATAGCGTAGCCTGTTCCACCAGTTCATTTAGTGGAATAGTTCCGTAACGGAGTGAATGATAAGAATGACAGTTCAGGTACATTATTCAGTATATGTAGGGTTAATAAATTGGGCTCTCGGATTTGAAATAATGTTTGCTGCTTTTGATTTAAGGATTCTTCCTCCGCATCTTGTGACAGCATCAAAACCAAAACGATTTTTAATTTTGTCCATCGTCTGGTATAATGCCATCATTTCTTCAGTATCCTCAAACATATTAATCTGATAGGTTCCCCTGACCAAACCAGTAAATGTTATACCAACCAGTCTAATTCTCATACGGCGGTTGTACAATTTATGGAATAATTCCAATGCCGTTTTTGCTAAAATATGGTCACAGGAGGTATAGGCTATCTTTCTTTGTTGATTTTCAGTATCAAAATTGGCATACCGTATTTTTATGGACAGCGTTGAGACCAGCCACCCTTCACATCGTGCCTGATAGGCTAATTTTTCAACCATTCCCAATATCAATGATTCCACTTTTTTAATATCTATGGTATCCTGTAGATAAGTGTGTTCCGTAGAAAGAGATTTTCTTTCCCTGTAAGGTTCAACAGGCGAGTGGTCAATTCCATTGGCTTTTTTCCACAATTCCAGTCCATTTTTACCAATGAGGCTCTGTAATACTTCAGCAGGTGTTTCCGATAGTTTTTCTATATTCCGAATACCCAGTCTGGATAGCAGATTAAATGTGACTTCACCTACCATTGGAATTTTACGAATGGAAAGGGGGTTAAGGAATGGCTGTACCATGTTTTGCGGAATCTCCAAGTTCCCTTTTGGCTTTCCTTCGCCAGTTGCAATTTTAGAAACTGTTTTATTGACCGATAGAGCAAAACTTATAGGCAGTCCCGTTTCCTTGGTAATGCTATGGGAGAGTTCGTTTGTCCATTTGTAACAGCCATAGAATTTATCCATACCCGAAATATCCAGATAGAATTCGTCAATACTTGCTTTTTCAACTAGTGGCGCATTCTCTTCAATAATCTGTGTGACTTCATGCGATTTGTTGGAGAACAATTCCATATCACCTTTTATAATTTTTGCCTGTGGGCAAAGCTGCATAGCCATCCTGATGGGCATTGCTGAGCGAACTCCAAAATATCTTGCCTCATAGGAACATGACGCTACAACACCTCTTTCGCCACCTCCAACAATGAGAGGAATACCATTGAGTTGGGGGTTTTGCAGTCTTGCGCAGGAGACAAAAAATGTATCCAAATCCATATGTACGATGGCACGTGTCATGTTATCTTGAAAATTTTAGGTAGAAATATATTTTTACAAAATTAGGACGTTAAATCCTTATAATGATTATATTTGTGGTGACTTAAAATCCCTTTAACATATGTTGTACATTGCTGATAATCTTAAGTGGCTAAGAAGCAAGCGAAACTTGTCCCAGCAGGAAGTGGCTGACGGTATGCATTTACCTCTTGACCGCTATAAGAAATATGAATATGGAAAGAACACACCGCCAGCAGAAACGCTATTGGTTATTTCACGGTATTATTATATCAGTATTGATTTACTTCTCACCGTGGATTTAAGGAAAATCTCCATTGAAAATTTATTGCAGCTGGAAGATAACAGGATTGTACTGCCAATTGTAGTGGACCATGAAGGAAACAACTTAATAGAAATTGTGCCACATAAAGCCCGAGCAGGTTATCTTACAGGATATGCCGATGCTGAATTTATGGAAAGTCTGCAACAGCTGACATTGCCTTTTTTGGGTTCTGGGAAATTCAGGGCTTTCCCTATTGACGGTGATTCTATGCCACCTCATAATAACAAGAGTTTTGTGATTGGGAAATATATAGAGAACTTGGGCGAAGTAAGAAATGATAAGACGTACATCCTAATTACGGTTAGCGAGGGGATCACTTATAAACGACTGAGCAAAAAAAATTCGGACTCTTTTACGGTAGCACCAGACAATGTTATTTACAGCCCTTATGATATTAAACTCTCTGATATCTTGGAGATTTGGGAATATGTGGCTCATATTGGCAGGGATGACAGTAAACAGGAAACTGCGTCGACTTTAAGCTTGGAGCAAATGTTTCAACGGCTTAGCAATGATATGGATGAAGTAAAGCGAAGATTGTCTTAAAAAAGGATCATTCAGCATGTTACACATTGCACCTTTACCTAAAAACAGAGAGGTTTTATTCGGGAACGGCTTTGCTGTTTGCTTATTGGATAATACTTTGCCTGAAATAAAGACAAATATATAACATACAATCAAATAATACCTCTATAAGTTCATTGGATATCTTATTGAAAAGTAATATATTGCGTACATAAAAAGATTTAATTACATTTGGATTACTATTTATTGTGGTTATATGATTGTTGCTATTAATTGAGGAAAAACATAGATGAAAGAAAAAGAATTGGAATATTTCTATCCTTATAAGACTGATAAAAAGTATAATTATCGAGCCCTTGAAAAGAAATTTCAAAATGATAAAAACTACAATTTTGAAAATGACCCATACTATGAATTTCTAAATAGTGTATCAAAAGGAAATGAAAAATTAGCAGGTTATATTTCAGATGATTTATCAACTTGGTCTCTTTGGAACAGATTAGGGAGAAATATTTTCTCTTTTTCAAATGACTTACTTTTAATGTTAGAGAAAACAGATGTTGATGATATTTCATTTGATATGTTCAGTCTTCCATACGATGATTTTTATCTTTCATTAAAGTCTTTAGGTTTATATGCAAATTCAGATAATGAGAATTTAATAGATGGAGTCTATGTTCACCTTGAAAGGAGTGAAATGGAGGCAATTCCAAAATCTGAACGTGACCCAAAAATGAGAGACGATTATTACGAGCCTGAATATAAACTTTTAATCTACTTTCACTTTGTCGGAAATTTTGAGAATTTTGTAAAAGAGAAACCTGATGAAGTAATTTTTGACGAGGAAATTAAATTAAGCTGGAGTTATGGACTTGCCTTTCCAAAATATGAAGATTTTATTACAGTTGGAGATGCAATTGACCAAGAAATTGAAAAATTTGAAAGCCAAGTCTATCAAAATTTTCCGCAAGATAAAAATAAGCGAGAGAAAATAATAAATGAATATAAAGACTTTGTTGACAAGACAATTAGAGTATTAATTAACTCACTTTTATATCTTTCTCAACCAAAAGAAAAGATAAATTCAGAACAAGAATTTCCTCAAAATCTACCTTTCAATTTCAATCGAAAATTGAATTTTGCGAAGACAGATAAACAAAAGAAAAAAATTGAAAAGAAAATAAACGAAACAGGATTTTCAAAAATTTTATATTTTGGTAACAATAATAACAGAAATGTTAATGAATATGATGAAAGTCATAGAAAATCGTTGCATTGGCGAAGAGGACACTGGCGTAAACAACTATTTGGGAAAGATTTGCAAGAGAATAAGTTAATATGGATTAGGCCTGTATTAATCAATAAAACTGACGAAGATATTTTACCGAAAGGACATGTTTACGAAGTGAAAACCAACTAATATTAACAACGAAAAAAATCCGTGAATGGAAGAAATTAACGAAAAAGAATTTAAAAAACGACTTGCTTCAACGTAGATTTCTGAATACAATGACCTTCTAGCATACTTATGAAAATCTAGTAGGTTTTTATAAGTACAAAAAAAATAGGATTAAATTTTGAGTTCTGCAACTGTCACAATGACTATAAGCAACAATTAAACGAAAATAAATGGAGATTTATGAAGAATTTAGATTTTTCTCTAAGCCACTTCTCAAAGAAGCAAATGAAGCTTCAAATAGAGAAAAAAGAAATAAATGTATAAATCCTTCTCTAATAGAAAATTTACCACTTGATTTTGTTTTTCATGTTGTAAAGTTCATATATCATAGAAAAAATGAATTACGTTTATTTGTAGAAATTGACGAAACTGGCAAAATAGAATTACTTGACACAAGCATTACAAGATATGAAACACTACCTACTATTCGCTATTTTAAGAATGGAAAACATGAAATAAATTTTACAGAAAGACCATATCCAAATGGACGAGAATGGCAAGAATCAGAAATTAAAAAACCATTAAGAAAACAATCAAAATTCAGAAAAGAAGTTCTTGGAGCTTATAAGAACTGTTGCGCAGTTTGTGAATTAAACCTACCGAGTTTACTAAGAGCTTCTCATATATGGGATGTGAAAAATGGTGGGCCAGATACGATTAACAATGGAATAGCACTTTGTGTTAATCATGAAATTGCATTTGACAGTGGGCTTTTAATTATAAAACCTGACTATAAAGTTGAAACTAAGGATAAGATTGGAGTAATAGTAAAAGAACTAAAACTGCCTGAAAATAAGAGTGATTACCCCTGTAAAGAATATTTGGAAAGAAAGTTTAAGTTAATTAATAAAAGAGTTAAATAGCATATCTCATTATATGCTAAACGTCTTATGCTTTTTTAAAAAAATAATGTGTTAATATTAAACATTGCTTAAAGATAGAATGATAATCACCAACCGACCAACTAAAAATCTCAAAAACGAAATTGAAAAATTAGCAAAACAATCTGATCAAATTGACATTGCTACTGCCTTTTTTACCGAAAGTGATTTAATTAAACAATGGAGCGAAAATCAAATTCAAGTAAATCTACTGGTTTCTTTGAGACCACCAACAAGTTTTTATTCGCTAAAAAAAATACAATCATCAAGTAAAGTTGAGATAAGTTTTTTAGGCGATGAATTTCATTCAAAGTTTATCATATTTTACAAAGAAGGTTTTATCATTGGAGCAATAATAGGTTCATCAAATTTTACTTTTGGTGGTTTAGAAAAAAATATAGAAACAAATATCTATTCTGATGAAAAAAAGATTTTGAAAGGACTTGAAAAGCATTTTAGCGATTTAATAAAAAGTTCAAATCTACTTCAACCTACTGATCTTGATAATTATGAGTTTCTTTATAAAAATTGGTTAAAAAGACAAAAAAAACAAAACGCAGAACTAAAACGATTTAAAACAAAGATAACTGCGAATAGAACGAAACGGAACAAAAAACCTAGAATAACGAAAATTGCAAAACAGTATTTTGTTTATTGGGGAATTGTTGATGAAATTCGTGAATTAATAAAAGACATTGCGGAAAAGGAACATCCAAATATTCCATCATATTTGATTTTGGACCATTTTTGGCACTTCATAAAAGTAGTTTGGCATAAAAAAAGTGGAAAAATTTTGACAGAAAAAAATCAAAAGCAGATAATTCCAAAACTTTTCAAAGATTATATAAAATGGCATCGAGAATTTAAAGAAGATAACTATCCAAATTATATGGCTAATTTGTCGAAAGATGTTTATAAATTTAACTTGTCAAGAAAAAACATTGACAAATTAACAGAAAGTCAAGCAAGACAAGTATTTGCAGGTTTACATTCATCGAATATGCGAATTCAAAGATTTAATGCAGACGACTCATTTATAGCAGAAAATGGAATGCCCCGAATTCGTAAATCCTTAAAATATCTAATTCATTCAAATGATGAAATGGATTTAAAAATTCATAATTTGATAAAAAATCCCGAATATAAATTAAAGAGATTAGGAACTTCAGGCGTACAGGAGTTAAATGGTTGGACAAAACCGGAAAAGTATCCGATTAGGAATGACAAAGCTGATGATGCGATTAGGATATTGGGATATAAATTAAATTAAGCATCGAATAAAAAACTGTTCCCACAACGGTATCTGTTTCACAAAGTAAAAAAGCCCTTCAAATAGCAACAATGGGATAATGAATATCCCACGAAAAAATGTCGCAACCTGTTTGATAAAATGGGACTGGGGCATTGAGGTGAAGCGCATTTTGTCAAAGTGGTTGCACCGATTTGATGCAAAAAGACTGTCCCGACCATCGGAAGGGTCTGTCTTTTTGCCGCCCGATATTGGCTATCAGGCGACTTTTATGGGATGGGTACGGAAGTCCTTTAGATTGTGGAAAAATCCCCTGTATGGGGTCATACCATTGCGAAATAAACTCCATAATAAAGAACACCCCATTTGGGTCAAAGAGGAATTGATAAATAAATCTTGGTGTTCCAATGCTTCTGCAAGTGAACAGCTTGGAGTGTTATCTTCTTGTTCGGATTGTTTCAGTAATTCGCTAAATTCTTCAGTAACCATTGGCAGGCTTGCCACCGTTTCGTATTTTTCGGAGCTGGGTTGGGGAATGTTTCCAATGGTAGCTAACAGTACCTGCCCTGTATGTTGGCTATTGCCAAAATCCAACCAATATTTTGGTTCGTCCCTGTGATGTTTGTGGTTGTTTATATCTTTCAATATGTCGGCAACTCCAAATCTTGCCTGTACGCTGTCCACACAAGTAATAGTAATGATTGCCTTTGCTTTTTCGGGTATTCTGCCAAACTTGTCCTTTTCAAATTTTACCGTTTCGGCTTTCCAATTCGTTCCCATAAAGCGGTTTGCACGGTTTACAAGGGCAACGGATTTGTACAACGTAACCTCACATTCTGCAAAACGCTGTCTGCCTAAATTGGCACTCGTTACAATATCATCATCCCAAAGGCGGACTTGCAATCCTGCGTGTCCCAATGCAATTAGGCTGTAGTTCATTTCCATTAAGGCGGTCAATACTTTAGAGCCTGTACCACCCGAACCGATTAGGTTTACGGTAATGGGGTTTGTCGGATTTATCAGGTAATTGTCCGTAAAATGCATTTTTGTTTTTTCGGTACTCATCGCAGTAGATTTTTAAGTGTTCTGTTGTTTTTTTTCAATACCGCTTTTGGAAAGGCTTCGCCTGTTTGTATCAGCTTTTTCCAAAGGCTTACACAATTGCCTTTTATAGGATTGTGTTTTCCCATTAAATGATTGAAATAGCTATTAAAAAAGTAATCTTCCCAAGCGGTTGTAAATTCCTCTATCGAAGCGGAATTTTTGATGTCGACCGTTACCGTTCCCATACATACATTGCCATTTTCATAAATATTGAAGAAAGGCGCATAATACAAAGGCGTTTTTTCTGTGGGTCTTCGATTTGATGCAAGGGCAAACACGGAAAGACTGTTTTTATTGGCAAACCAAAGCATTGGCGGTAGATAAACTTTTCCATTAGGTATGCCAAGATTATCCACAAAGTACAGTTGTCGTATTTGTGCTTTGGTGTACCAAATTACCGTACCATTTTCACTCGGATTGAAATGTAGAATGTTGGTCGGCAAAATTCCTTTTGGCTTTAAAAAAGCTTTATTCTTTTCATTATCGGTTAGAAGTGCCTTTGCCAATACATGGGCTTCCCTTGTGGTCAATGGATGGGCATTGATGGGATTACCGTTTTTGTCCATATCAAAATGCTCCACATAACAATTGGTGCTTGTTCCGTTAGTTTCGTAGAAAACCAAAGCGGATTTGGGATGGTATAAGGTTCCTAAATTTTCGGTTATGTCGTTTACATTGTTCATTTTCTTGTGGTTTTATAGTCATACAATAGGCTACATATAGTGTCCAAAAGAGCAAAAAGGCGGTTTTCAAAATCAAGGTTGGTTTGCGTTATATTACTTCCATCAAAGCGTTTGCATAAGGTGGGTTCTTCAATTTCCCCATACTCATTGAACTCGTTGTTGATACAATCGGAAAGGCTTTCATAGAGCCAACCCTGGGTATCCGCTATAAAGGAAATGTACTTGTCCATTGTAATGGCTTCGATTTCGTTCTCTTCTCTTTCGGGGTCTTCATTGGGTCTTAGGGCATTTCTAAAAATACGCTCATGCGGATATTGCTTGTAAAGGGAAAATGCATCAGTAGCCACCTTTTGGCATTCCCTGTCAAATGTATCTCGGCTTTTAAAATGGTTTAAACGTTGTTCAAACACCTCTAAATTGATGCGGTTAAATAGTTTCTGTTCTATAGCATCCCCAAAATATTCGGCTTGCCTTAGTTCACGTTTATAGTCTTGTGTTTCTTCCGTTTCATCATCCTGTTCCACCCATTCGGTCATCATTTCATACATCCAATACAGATAACTGTTTTCCTCTCTATAATAGGGTATATCTGCAATATAGTATAGATAACTGCAAACCGATATAAGCAATTGCGCTGTCTTTTTACGCTTGGGGTCATGGAGCATTTGAAAGAGCGGTTTAACGGGAATGTAATACAGGGTCGAACCAGTGCTGTACCGCTCCTCACTTATAAAAAATGTTTTCTTGCCGTCCTGTACCAAACGAAGGCTGTCCCAATTGGCATTCCTTTGATTTATCTTGGTCTGGGCATCCCACATCGCTAGAGCCATATTGTAGGGATAGCCGTAACCCTTTGTGGGCATGGGCTGAAAGCCATAATGTTCGGCAATTTGGGAAATGGACTTATAAAAATCCCTCTGCGTTTTTGCAGATTCCCTACAAGCCTGTACAGATTGTGCCGTTTTCAGTCTAGGCAGAAAAGTGGATTTCAGAAAACCATTGGCAACATGGCTATCGGTACGGATTTCTGTTTGTCTTTCTGCACTTCGTTTGCATCTTTGGGTCTTTGCATCCAATGGGCGAAATCGACCAACTGTTGGTGCAACTGCCTTTGTCTTTTTTGGTCGGGTAGGCTGATAGTTCCCGATATAATGTTGTGTTGCATAATTCATCTTTTTACAATTTAGGTTTAACCTTTCGTACCCATGACACTTTCAAATCTGTACTCGACTGCATCGTCTTTGATTTGCGGTGCTGATACTTTGGCGGTGGTCAGTATGGGGTATGTATTGGCGTAAAAGTTCAATACGGCTTCCACGCTCCAATGTGGTTCGGGGTCGGTCAATTTGATGTCCTGTCCTTTATCCTTGAGTATAAACACTCGTTCTAATTGCGTTGCTAATAACATAGTTTTTGGTTTTTTAAGTTAAATAGGTTGTTCTTACTCTGTTGCGAATAGACCTGTTGAGGAAAACTGGTCGGACAGTTCCTTTTTGCGTTTGCGTAGCTCGTCCGCTTTTTCGGGAAACTCCGTTATATCGGGTACTTTCATCCACGCTTCACGGAATTTGCCCTCTTTTTCGAGTTCGTCCGCCTTTGCCATACCTTCTTTAAACTTCTTGTCTTTGGCTTCCTGTTCTTTCTTCTGCTTATCGGTTTTCTCTTTTTCCATTGCCGATTGCCTTTTGGCGTCTTCCAATTGTTTTAGGAACTTTTCCATATCCACCATCAAGCCCGATACCTTTTGTATAGGTGTTGTTATCTGCTGAAAAAATCCCTCGTCAAACTCTTGGGGTGTGGCGTTAAATGTCAATGGGGGAATAAGGTTTTTGGCATTATCTCCGCATTGTTCGTTGTTGAGCAATACTGTTACAATTAGGTGGTTTTCTATTCCTTTTGAAATGTTCAGTTGCAATACTCCTGTAAAGTCCAACTGCTGTATTTGGTTGAAAAAATTTGCGTTCATCTTTCTAAAAATTTAATTGTTGTTTAATCGTTCTTTTATGGCTGTTAGCTTCTCGTACATATCCGTCCAATAGGCTTTTTGTCTTTTGTCTAACTCGGAATAATTTTTATCCTCATGGCTATATTCTTTGTATTGGGCAGTTATCCCAATGGCTTCATCAAGGTTAGTTACCTCAATAAGGCAACCGTTCAAATCCGTTACTTTCATAAGAGTGCTGTTTTTCGTTCCAATAGGATTTCCAATATCTCGCAATCACTTTCGTAGGTTTCCCCTTCAAAGTGATAGTTGTCTGTTTCTTCGTTATAGTGATAGGTTTGAAAATCTTCACCAGACAAATAGGTGTCCATGAGTATGCCGTCTGTAAAGGTTGCCTTGCCATATACTAGGCATCCTGTTTCTTCATATTCCATAGTAAAACCGACCCCGAAATGTTCCGCTATTTGTTGCACGACCTCAGTATTGGGCGACCATCGACTCTCGTAATAGAGTACATCTTCTTCTTCCCAACGGATGTCAAAAAACCAATCCCCATCTTCCTTTATGAATGTGGGCAACTGTCCACACTTCGTCTCTTTTTCCATTTCTGCCATTTGTAAAAACATATCCCTTATCTTTTCTAAAGTGGTCTCATTTGCTTCAAACCAAACCACGTTACTGCACCAATTTGCCATGATTGTTGTCTTTAATAGGCTACCACCGTGTAAGGCGGTAGCCTGTGGTTATTAATTAAGGTTAAAGATTTCCGCTCCGTCCGTTGCAAAGGCGGTACATAGTTCAAATGCTTTCTGTGATTTAAGTTGAGCCGTTCCACCCATTACAATGCTCTGTAACTTGGCTTCATCGTCTTTGTAACTGCGTACATTCTGATAGTAGCCTGTCACGGCATTATACGCTCCGAACAAAGTACCTTTAGTGGTGTCCATTTGTTGGGTATCACTTACCATAGCGTATGCAAAAGCATCTTCTACGGTATTTTTGAAGACGGTTGAAACTTCATCTTCTGCGCCCTTTTTCAGTAAGTCCAATGTTTCCTTGTTCGGGCAAAGTGCCAATTGGATTAGCTTTCTTACTTCTCGGTCTGTAACCTTTACTTTACTCCATCCATTGAAAATCCCTTCTAACTGTGTGCTTAGAGTATTTGCCAATCCCATTATCTTGTGGGCGTTCTCGATACGCTGTTTTGCTCCCGATGTATGTCTGATACGCACAACATTGGTCATGTTGCGTAGTGATGCGTTAAGCGTGTTTTGGCAAACGATTCTAATAGGGGTGAAGGCTGCTGTTATACTTCCGCTACCATCGTGCGAAGTGGTCAGGAAAATGTACTTTTCCGTAACATCATCGCCATTACCTACACGGATGTAGTCGGGCAATTTTGCCGTAATAAAAATGCGTTCTCCCTGTCCCAATGCCCCTGCGGTTTCGTATAGGATACCCTCTCCACCGCCTACAATGGCATCAAAGAAATTGAAGGCTTCACGGTTCTGTACGATATGGTAGTCTTTACCCACTACGCCCAATACGGTATTGTTATCGCTACGGATGTTGGCAAAATAATTGGGAACATGCAATTCGTTGTCACCAATCTCGATACCGTTTGCTGTTTCTATAATGCCCGAACCTTTGGTATAAAGAGGACTTTTAACGACTTCATAATCTAACCCTGCGTGTTTGATAGCTTCCTCGCTTGTTGGGTACTGTTCTACGATTTGACCCAAACCGTGCCACGCTTTTTGTTGTACGCTAAAGAATGAATAACGTCCTGTTTTCTCGTTGAAATTAATGTTGTGTGCCATGATAAAATGATTTAAAGTTTATAAAATGATTGCATACTCGTTGTTAGAATGGGAGGTCGTCTGTTGTTTCCTGTGGTACAGGATTAACAGTTTTGATTTTCTTAGTAGCCTCTACGGTTTCTGCTTTCTTAGCACCTCCGTAGAATTTGATTTCTGTGGTATGGAAATTCAGTCCTGCTCTTGGTTCTCCGTCATTACCTGCCCATGCTCTTGCACTTACTCTCCCTGATAGTTCTACCAATGTACCTTTGGTAAGAAAATCGGCTACTTTTGGGGTTCTCCAATAGGAGCAATCGAAAAAGGCGGTTTGCTCTATACGTTCTCCTTGCTTGGTTTTGTAGCTGTCGTTTACTGCTACTGAAAAGCTTACTACTTCTTTGTTCTGTGACGTTGTGCGTACTTCCGCATCCCTTGTCAATCTTCCTGTGATGTTCATGATTTTAGATTTTTTGAGTTATTTTTTTTTTTTTTTTGATTTTATTTATTTGGCAATGAGAGGTGGTGCTGTTTCGTTTCACCCTATTACCAATTCCAATATTTATTTTCATTTCTGACATTTTTTTTTATTCGTTTAAAGAGCCGGAGTATGCTTTGTTTCGTTTCAGGAGCATAAAAGGTTCGTGTTTAGCAGGTACAAGGTTTTGACAAAAAAATACGACCTGGATAGGTGGAGATTTTTTTGCAAACCCGAAGGGCTTGACCTTGTACCTGCGTTAAGAACACGTAAATACCTTTGCTCTTGAAATGGAACAAAACAGCATACCGGTTCTTGGATAAAAAAACAAAGGGGAAGTAATGAAGATGGCTTTCGGTAACTAGCCAATGTGACCGGAAAGCTTGCCTCTATATGGCAGAATTTCTAAACAACTAGTGTTTTTGTGGTGTGTAAATATGGTGGCTTAGAAAGCCACTGAAAGGGTATTGAAAAATATCATTGTTGGGTGTCGCTGGGCGATTTTTTCAATACGCTTTCCCACAACATCCGGGCAAAGCTCTTTTATGAGCGATGGGATTTGCGTGGGAGAGATAAATGTGCTTTGGGATGAAAGAATGGGTATAAAAAAACAGGATGATTGAATCCTGCTTTATAAAACTAAAAACTTAAATATTGTATGGTTATATTTTACAATCCATTTAGCTACTTATAGGTTCGGATTAATCTATCAACGACAAATTCGTCTTGATTGGGATCTATAACTTTTACTTTGTTTGAAACCATATACATTAAAGAGGACATAGTTCTTTTGCCTTCAGTATATTCATAGGATTGGGTAAGAATAATGGAACGATTATCCTTTAAGCGCCAGAGATATGCAGAATGGCCCAGTAGCTGATTATCATTATTCTCTTGGGGAATCGGCACTAGTATTTCCGGCAGCCCGTTTAATTTTGTTATTTCTTTTAGAAGTAAACTGCTGGTTTGGGTGTTCTCAATAGCAACAACAACTCCAACAATAGTTGCATCTGTAGGTCTTGCCAATAATACACCTATACGACTCAATATCATATCATCCCCATCTGAATTTACAAAATTTACAGTGCCATATTTATATGATTCTACGTCATTTGTGTAGATAAATGGCAATGTTGTATTAATTTCTCTGGCTTCTACAGCAGTATTCCCATTTTGGAAAAAATCTTCTACGTTTTCATTAAGTACTAATTTATCAATTGCCATCTTATTTTGGGGATTACATGAGTACATTGTGCAGAGTAATAATATGGAAAATATTTTATTCATTATCTTTATGTGAACTTAAAGAAACAGGTTTTATTCGGTTTGTTTTAAAGTAAAATTAAATAGAATTTATATGGTATCCTAAACTATTCAGCAGCATATTTGAGTAATTGGAAAGCTTGCCAATATGTTGTAGAATTTTTAAACAACTTGTGTTTATGTGATGTGTAAGTATGGTGGCTTAGAAAGCCACTGAATGGGTATTGAAAAATATCATACAGGATGAAGTTAGGAGATTTTTTCAATACGCTTTCTCAGAACATCCAACAAAGCTCTTTTATGTGCGGTGGGATTTGCGTGGGTAAAATAAATGTGCTTTGTGGATGAAAAATAGTCATCTCAATAATTTTAACCTTAAATGTGTACCTCAAGTTGCAACTGTATTAAGTTGACAGTATAGAAATTCAAACGAGAAAGAATTATATTACATTCTATTTGGTTTTTCGTTACAAACATAACCCATACGGTACAAAAGTTTATTATATTAGTGCCCTCTTAAGGATAATTAATCCCTAATCTAATAACGATTATTTCAAATGTCAGAAGAACAGAAAAAAATATTGGAGCAACAGCTTTGGAATATAGCGAATACTTTACGAGGAAAGATGAATGCGGATGAGTTCCGGGATTATATACTAGGTTTCATATTCTATAAATATTTGGCTGAAAAAATGGAAATTTTTGCTGACTTAATTTTAGAACAAGATAACATTCAGTTCAGGAATATTGAAGAAAACACAAAAATAGGTCAAGAATATATTGAAGCTATTAGAGACGAAGCTCTAGAAAATTTGGGCTACTTTTTAAAACCATCTGAACTTTTTAGTGAAATTGCAAAAAGAGGAAACAGCGGTAGTAATAATTTCATTCTAGAAGATTTACAAAAAATCCTGACCAATATTCAGTTGAGTACAATGGGAACTCAAAGTGAGGAAGATTTTGAAGATCTTTTTTCAGATATGGACTTAAATAGTAATAATTTAGGACGAACTGCAGAAGCAAGAAATGCAATAATAGTGAAAGTTCTAGTACATCTTGATGAAATAGATTTTAAGTTGGAGAATTCTGAACTAGATGTATTAGGTGACGCCTATGAGTATCTTATTGGTCAGTTTGCAAGTGGAGCCGGTAAAAAGGCAGGAGAGTTCTATACACCTCAAGAAGTTTCCAAAATTCTTGCAAAAATTGTTACGACAGGGAAGAATAGATTAAAATCGGTATATGATCCAACCTGTGGCTCGGGATCGTTATTATTGCGTGTTGCACGTGAGGTAAAAGATGTCAATAATTTTTACGGACAAGAGATGAACCGTACCACATACAATCTTGCTCGAATGAATATGATCCTTCACGGAGTACATTATCTGAAATTCAATATTAAGCAAGAAGATACTTTAGAACACCCGCAGCATCTGAATGATATGCCTTTTGAGGCTATAGTAGCAAACCCTCCTTTTTCAGCCAATTGGAGTGCTAATCCTCTATTTCTGAATGATGACCGTTTCAGTCAATATGGAAAGTTGGCTCCAGCTAGTAAAGCAGATTTCGCTTTTGTGCAACATATGATTTATCATTTAGCGGAAAACGGTACCATGGCGATTGTATTGCCACACGGCGTATTGTTCCGTGGTGCAGCAGAATTACATATTCGTAAATACCTTATTGAACAAAAGAATTACTTAGATGCAGTAATTGGTTTGCCTGCCAACATTTTCTATGGAACCAGTATTCCGACATGTATTTTAGTGTTTAAAAAATGTAAGGAAGATCCAGACCATATTTTATTTATTGATGCCAGCAAAGAGTTTGAAAAGGTAAAGAACCAAAATATGTTGCGAGACAATCACATCACTAAGATTGTAGAAACCTATCGTAATAGAACGGTGATTGAAAAATACAGTCATTTAGCTTCTTTAAAAGAAGTTGCTGAAAACGATTATAATTTAAATATTCCTCGTTATGTAGATACTTTTGAACCAGAAGAAGAAATCGATATACATTCAGTAATGCAGGAAATCAAATCTTTGGAAGCCAAGCGTGCTGAGTTGGACAAGGAAATTGATGTATATTTCAAGGAATTAGGACTTGTTTTTTAAATTTTTTATATCCTTAATGTTTTTACTAACGAAAATTGAATTGTCAAGATGGCGAATAAAAAATTAAAAGTAGGTAACGTTCCTAATTTGAGATTTCCAGGGTTTACTGAAGAATGGGAAACTAAGAAGTTGGGTGAGATTACTATTATAAATCCTAAAAATGAAAACTTGCCTATTTCATTTGTCTATATTGATTTGGAAAGTGTAGTTAACGGATGTTTGTTAAAAGAAGAAAGAATTTTAAAAGATGAAGCCCCAAGCAGAGCCCAGAGAGGATTAACAAAAGGAGATATATTATTCCAGATGGTAAGACCTTATCAAAAGAACAATTTGTTTTTTGATAAAGAAGGAGATTATGTAGCCTCTACAGGATATGCACAAATTAGAACATTACATAATTCTCAGTTTGTTTTTCAGTATCTGCATAACCAAAAGTTTGTTGATAAAGTTATTGAAAGATGTACTGGTACAAGTTATCCTGCAATTAATTCATCAGATTTAGGAAACATTAGGATACATTATCCCAATTCTCAAGAACAAAGTAAGATAGCAAACTTTTTAGAACTATTAGATAACCGTATCCAAACCCAAAACAAAATAATTGAGGGTTTAAAATTGTTAAAACAAACACTAATTAAAAAAATATTTTCTCAACAATTACGTTTTAAAGATGATAATGGGAGTGAGTTTTCTGAGTGGAGCAAGAAAAAATTGAATGAGATCGGAAGGTTTTATGTAGGTGGTGATTTGGAGAAGTTGGATTATCAAAAAGAAAAGACATATAAATACTGTCATCCGATTTATGCGAATGGGGCCGGACTGGGATTATATGGCTATGCAAGTACAGCACAATACCCTAAAAACAGCGTTACTGTAAGTGGAAGGGGAAATTTAGGAGTTGCAAATGTAAGGCACGAAGAATTTAATGCTATTGTGAGACTTATAGTAATTGTTCCCAAAAGTGAAATTAGTTCTAAATATTTAGAAGAAGCTATAAATGACATTAATTTTGTTATTGAAAGTACTGGAGTACCTCAACTAACTGTTCCACAAATCTCAAAATACTCGATTAAAATTCCTTGTTTAAAGGAGCAAATCAAAATCGCTGATTTTCTTTCATCCATAGATTCCAAAATAGATATAGAATCACGCTTGCGGCAAAAATTAGAAGAGCAGAAAAAGTTTTTACTGCAAAATTTGTTTATTTGACTTTGTAATAATTTTAAATACGAAAAATGTTAATTAAAATTTTAAGATTGCATTGCTACAGTGTTATTATAAAACTTGTTCTTAACAATACAATAGATTAAACAAACATTTGCCGCAATAGGTATTGTTTCTGATTTTCAAGTTGTTCTAAAATCTCATTTTCAGTTTCTATTTTTCGATTAATTACGGAAAGGAAAGTACCTATTTTTTCTTGTTCCATGATAGAAGGAATATTTACATTAATATCAAAAAAATCAGTAATACCAACATTTAAAAGTCCGTGGTTCCGTGCTCCCTCTTGTGCAACTTTTTCTATTTCAATGTTTTGAATTTGTGATTCAAAATAATGTTCCATGTAATCTTTGTTAACATTTTCATTACATCGAAAGCAAATATATAATGTAGAGACAATTCCTTTGTCATATTTTATTAATCTCTTTATCGCTCCCATTGGATACCCATTTGAATAACTTTTATTATAAGCAAAGTCACCCTTACTTAAAAGATAATAACCTGAAACATCTTTTGCCGAAACAGATTTGTTAAAAAATTCAAGTTGACTTATTAAACCATATTGAGCTGATATTGTTAAAACGTTTGTGTTTTTTTCTGAATTTTTCTGAACGATTCTATGTGTAACGTCTTTGAGCTTACAACTCACCCAGTCAGGAAATTCACTCCCATTATCATCTTTAAATCTAATTTTATGCTTAAAAAGCATATCTCTGAGATTTTTAATTAAGGATTTATGATTTAATAGTATTTTGTTTTGGGTTTGGATACGTTCATCCAACAAGCTCAATAAAGCAGTAATTCTTTCTTGTTCTTGCACAGCAGGAAACGATAATTCAATTTTTGAAATCCGTCCAACATTGATACTTAGAACTTTTGACCCCTGAGATTCTTTTTGAATCTGTGTTCTTACTTGGTTGGATTTGAATAAATATCCATTAAAGCCCAAATGAAAAATATTTACTTTTGGTCTTGCTAATAAAGTATGCAATCCTGATAATAATTTCTCACCATTGACATTTATAACTTCTATACTTTTACCCACATCATTCAAATCTTCGGAAGCATCTGCAAATATAATATCTCCTTCTCTGCAATAATTTTCATCCGAAATTCTTCCCACATTCATTTCCTCATTTATAAATGGCACTGTTTCTTTTGAAATATCAAACAAAGTTTGAAACTTGGTATGAATATCACCATAATGGATGTTTTTTACAGTACCATTTTCATAATTCAAATTATCCCTCGAAAAGGAATTAGTTACTTTAAAATTCACAACTTCTCCTAACTTCTTAGTTTCCCATTCTTCAGTAAACTCAGGAAATCTCAAATTAGGAACCTTAGTGATAATAAAATCTTCAATTCTTTATTTCTTTCCTTTGGAGTTCACAAAAATTAAATAATAATGAATGATCAAAAACAAATTTCAGAGGTAATTGACCTATGGAAAACAAACAAAAAACAGTATGTGAAGAAATCAAGTTTTTCTGCTTATACACTTTTAATTGAAAATCATCTATTACCCATATTTGGTGATAAATATTCGATTGAGGAAGGAGAGGTACAGGCTTTTGTATTCCAGAAATTGGAATCAGGTTTGAGCCAAAAAACAATAAAGGATATTCTAATTGTTCTGAAAATGATTCTCAAATATGGAGCTAAACATAAATGGATGAATTATAATCCATTTGACATCCAATTTCCAACAGAACGAGAGAAATATACGATAGAGGTTTTAAACCGTTCGGATCAGAAAAAAATCATGAATTATATACAAGAGCATTTTACATTTCGAAATTTAGGCGTTTATATTTGCCTAAGCTCGGGTATGCGCATTGGAGAAGTCTGTGCCCTTACTTGGGAAGATGTTGATACAGAAAATGGTATTATCAGCGTTAACAGAACAATCCAACGCATTTATGTTATAGAGGATGGAAGTAGAAAAACGGAACTTATTTTAGATACACCAAAAACAAAAAATTCCATTCGAGAAATTCCAATAAGCAAAGATTTATTAAGAATACTCAAACCATTTAAAAAAATTGTTAATCCGGCGTTCTTTGTATTAACTAATGATATCAAGCCTACTGAACCCAGAACCTATCGCAGCTATTATAAAAACCTAATGAAAGAGTTAAAAATGCCAGATCTAAAGTTTCATGGACTTAGACACAGTTTTGCCACCAGATGTATTGAAAGTAATTGCGATTACAAAACTGTTAGTGTCCTTTTGGGACATTCCAATATCAGCACAACCTTAAATCTCTATGTCCATCCCAACATGGAGCAGAAGAAGAAGGCGATTGAGCAAATGTTTAAAGCTTTGAGATAAACTTTAGATTATGAATTAGGAGAAGTGAAAGAAAACCCTTTATTTTGTTAAATTTGTACATACTTAAAGCCAACACAATAACTCCTAATTCATAATCATTTTGAGCAAGCAGTCAGAACAAATCTTAGAACAACAACTAATAGTCCAATTACAAAAATTGGGTCATAAATACATTACCATTGCTGATGAAAAAGCTTTACTTGCAAATCTGAAAACGCAATTAGAAAAACACAATAATATACAATTTAGCGACAGTGAATTTGAAAAAGTATTAAATATACTGAATAAAGGTTCTGTTTTTGAAAAAGCCAAAATATTACGTGAAACGAAGCATCATATCTTAAGAGATAATGGAGATAATCTATATTTTGAATTTTTGAACGTAGAACATTGGTGTCAAAATGAATATCAGGTTACCAATCAGATTACACAGGAAGGAAAATACGAAAATCGTTATGATGTTACCTTGCTAATTAATGGACTACCATTAGTTCAGATAGAACTAAAGCGTAGGGGGCTGGAAATGAAAGAAGCTTTCAATCAAATCAACCGCTATCAGAAGCATAGTTTTGGAGCAGGAAAAGGGTTGTTTCATTTTGTACAATTGTTTATTATTAGTAATGGCGTAAATACCAAGTATTTCAGCAACTTCGGTATCCATAAACAGGAATACCTGCAAACCTTCCATTGGACAGACGAGAACAATAATCCTCTTAATAATATTCTGAATGGTTTTACTGATACTTTCTTAGAACCGTGTCATATCAGTAAAATGATATGTAAATATATTGTTCTTAATGAAACAGATAAGCGGTTAATGGTGCTTCGTCCCTATCAATATTATGCTGTGGAAAGTATTATAAAAAAAGTAACCGAAAACGAAATATTAAATGGCTATAATGTAGCGAAAAACGGATATATCTGGCATACCACAGGAAGTGGAAAAACTTTAACAAGTTTCAAAGCCAGCCAGATTCTATCAAAAATTGCTGCTATCAAAAAAGTAGTTTTTGTAGTAGATAGAAAGGATTTAGATTATCAAACCAATAAGGAATACGATAGCTTTAGCAAAGGATCAGTAAGTTCAGCAACAAACACAGATGACCTTATTAGAAAATTCAATGATCCGAATGTAAAAATTATTGTTACAACTATTCAGAAGCTGAATAATGCAATTTCCGGCCGTAATTTAGGTAAAATGAAAGCCCTTCAAAACGAAAGAATGGTATTTATTTTTGATGAATGTCACCGTTCACAATTTGGAGATACACATCAAAACATCGTGGGTTATTTTCATAATATTCAATTGTTTGGTTTTACAGGGACGCCTATTTTGGCAGAGAATGCAAATGGAGAAAAAACCACAGCCAGTTTATTCGGTAAATGCCTCCATAAATATGTAATTACAGATGCTATTAGAGATGAAAATGTTTTGAGATTCTCGATTGAATATATTCAAACTTTCAAGAAAAAGGATAATATCATTGACTTGAAGGTTGAAAAAATCAATGAAGCTGAGGTTTTTGAAGCTCCCGAACGTAAAGGAGCAATAGTTGATTACATCATTCAACACCACGATCAGAAAACACAATCCAAAAAATTCTGTGCAATGATGTGTGTTCAAGATATTGATGCCATTATTGAGTACTATGAAATTTTTAAACGTAAGAAACTGAATGGTGAACATAATTTAAAAATAGCCACTATTTTCAGTTATGCTCAAAACGAGGAAGAGATTGAGGATCAATTGGCTAGTCAACTGAATTTGGCTGCCGAGCCACAAATAGAATATGTCTTCAAACCGCACCGTAGAGAATTGTTGGAAACGTATGTGCAAGATTTCAACGAACTTTTTGGAATGGCAGAAAATATTAAGGATAGTGAAGGCTTTTACAATTATTATAATGCTGTTGCCAGAAAATCTAAACATCCTAAACATGAAACAGATATTTTATTAATCGCTAATATGTTTTTAACGGGTTATGACAGTAAAAATCTGAATACATTGTATGTTGATAAAAACCTTCAATACCATGGACTTATTCAAGCTTTTAGCCGTACTAATCGCACTTTAGACAAAAACAAGACACAGGGTAATATTGTATGTTTTCGAAATTTGAAAGATAAAACAGATGAAGCAATTGCACTATTTAGTAATAAAGATGCAATTGATGAAATTATCGTTGAACCTTATGAAGTCTATACCGAAAAATTCAATGAAGTAATCGAAAAATTACTAGAAATTGTTCCCCAGAGTAGCTCTGTAGATAATCTATATACTGAAGAAGATAAGTTAGAGTTTATTTTGATATTCAGAGCACTTATACGCCTGCACAAAAAAATGAGCCATTACTCCGAGTTTACTTGGGATGATTTGCAAATTGAGGAACAGTTATTTGCTGATTACACAAGTAAGTATTTGGATTTGAAGGATAAACTTAGCAATAGCACGACAATAGAAAAAACATCTATCTTAAATGATATTGATTTTGAATTGGAGTTGATTAGACGTGATACAATCAACGTTACCTACATTATTCAATTATTGATTAAGTTTAAATTAAAACACAGTTCAAAAGATAAGGAAAGTATTGAAAAAGAGATTTCAAACTTATTAAATACCGAAGTGTCATTAAGAAGTAAAAGAGAACTGATTGAAAAATTTATTCAAGAAAGTTTACCTTACATTGACGATACCGATATAATCCCCGAGGTATTTGAAAAATTCTGGAATGAAGAACAAGAAAAAGCACTTCAAGATTTGGTAAAAACAGAAAATCTTTCTGATGAAAAAACTGAAAAATTGATAGAAAATTATCTTTTTACAGAAAGAGAACCCTTAAGAAAAGAAATTTTAGACCTTCGTATAGAAGGAAGACCTAGTGTTCTAAAATCTAAAGAAGTGGGCGACCGAATATTGAATAAAATTTTAGATTTTGTGGATACTTTTGTTAATGGCATATCTGGAATATAATACCGAACTAACCATATTGCCTTATGAAATTAAATTTATGGCTATATAAAACGAGACATATTTAAAGCATACAATCATGATTGGATAAAAAAATAAGCCAGTAATTATGACAACTGAGGAAAGGATATGCAAAGAACTATTACACGAACCTGCTTCAACATGGTTTATCAATGGCGATTTTGGAGCGATTCTTTCGGTTTGTTTTAAAGTAAAATTAAATAGAATTTATATGGTATCCTAAACTATTCAGCAGCATATCTGAGTAATTAGAAAGCTTGCCAATATGTTGTAGAATTTTTAACACCTAGTGTTTATGTGGTGTGTAATTATGGTGGCTAAGAAAGCCACTGAAAGGGTATTGGAAAAAATATGGAAAAGGATTATGCAAAGCATTTTTTTCAATACGCTTTACCAGAACATCCAGGCAAAGCTCTTTTATGAGCGATGGAATTTCCATGGGAGAAATAAATGTGCTTTGGGATGAAAAAAGAGAGGAATAAAAACAAGATAATAATATTAATTATGGACTAAGATTTGAAATGAAAAGTTCATCATCATTGGTATTTCAAGACGAAAACATTAATGATGATCAGATTGGATATAAAAAATCTGTGAAAGGATTAAAATTTAAAAGTATTGTGTAATATCCGGAGTTTTATTTGAAAAAGATTTCAAGTTTTATTAAGTTTATATATAAACTTAATACTATGAACACTACAGAGCCTGAATATATACTATCTACCAATAGTATTGCCATGGCATTGTACATGGAATCCAAGCAAGCTCTTATGGCATCTGATTGTCATGATTTTATGGTGTTTAGATGTTACGGTCTGGAGACCATTTTGGAAGACCTGATGGAATGGGAGGAGTCTATCTCTATAGATGAAGTTACATATTTGGAGTTACATGGTAACCTTTGCACAAAACTAAGAGTCCATTTTAATATTTCCAAACTGAATTCATCGCTCTTGCTCTAGTTTTGGTCATAACCTTTAAGTAAATTTACTTATAGTGGGATATTCGTTCCATATTTCTCCTCAAATTCTGTAAAAAGGTCTTTCAAAGAATATTTTTCATATCTACATATGTTATATATAGTTGACAAAGGGATTTCATAACCCTCTGGATTTTTCAATTTGGTGAGCGTTGAAGAAGATAGCCCACAAGAACTAGCGTACTTATTTTGTGAAATTTCAGCACCATATTGATCATGGTAAGTATGCAAGAATTTATCAGAAATAAAATTACATAAATATTTATTGACTAAGACATTAGCCTTGTTTAACTCATTCTTATTTTTTTTATCCTTTGCCATATTTAATAATAATGCCAAATCAATGGAATTATCAAAAAAATACTGTTTGCGTTAGCGAATGATTTGGACTTTTCTTATATTGGCTTCAGAAAAAATATATATTTGCAATTCTTCAAATAAAAATATTAGAAGCAATTGCTTAGAATCTCGTTTCAGAAAACTGGTAATTTAAAGGAACGAGTGGATAAGTAAGATACTCTCTCGTCTCTCAATGGGCGTGGGCTCACTTATTCGTGTGTTGGGTAACCAGTACCTTTGAAACGTTTAAGTTGAGTTCCACGTCTTTTTTGTTTTCGCACATAAAGGGTTGAATGGGGTGTTAACCTTATTTTTTACGCAACTTCAACTTTACGGCACACTATAAAATGAGTATATATTAACCTTAAAGCTAATTTCTATGGAAAAAAACAAGGAACCTATAGAGCCCCATTCCTTTATACTGTCACAGCACGATATTATTACCTCATTGGCACTATTGTTGGACAGATCCGACCTCAGCAATGCTGTTAAAGAACACTGCGCCACTGCGCTTAAGGTAATAGGCATTATAAGTACCGATCTGGTCTATGGCACAGGAACACATCTTTTATCAAGAAAAGAATTTGACAGATTCTTTAAATCGCTTCCAGCTGCATATTTTAACAACAGGGAATTGATACCCGTTGTTACACTGACCAAGAACATAAAAAAGTGCATCGAAGCAGATGAAGTTGTGGCCATTGGACGGGAAGATGTATAGTCTTAAAAAAGACGAAAAACATATAGTTGAGATGCTTTGTCCCAATCAAGACTATTTTTATTTTGACTAACTCCATTCCAATAAAACCATAAGGGAAGGAAAAAAAGAACCAACACTTAAGGACTACAACAAATTTTCTAAGAGTCTGTACCCACAGCTATGCGTATTCGCATATAAGTACCTTAATGATTTGGAGATATCAAAAGACCTCGTTCAGGAGATTTTTATAAAGGTATGGGAAGACAAGACTGCTTTTCAAGATGATGACCATACCACTGAATATTTTTATAAAGCCGTGAGGAATAAATGTTTCAACCATCTAAAAAGCAAACGGCACTTGTTTACAGAGCGGTATTGGGAGCAAAATATAGAAACCTATGAAACGGAAGAATTCCTTATGTACGGGGCAGTAGTTGTGGAAACAACAGTCATCATAGAAAACGCTATCAAGACACTGCCAGACAAAGCGGCACAGGTTATTAGACTTAGCATCAAGGACTATACAAATGATGAGATTGCTAAAAAACTGTCCACCTCTGTTAATACAGTTAAGGGCCATAAAAAGGTGGCATACTGTAAATTAAGAAACCTGCTTGGGTTTTTAAGGCAAGTTTTAATAGTTATTACATAAAACTCTTTAATAACGTAACTATGTAATAATCTGGAAGCTATTCTTTATGTGGCATTTTAAAATAACTATTTATTGTTTATGTGATGTGTAAGTATGGTGGCTTAGAAAGCCACTAAAAGGGTGTTGAAAAATATCATGCAGGGTGAAGCTAAGCGATTTTTTCAATACGCTTTACTAGAACATCCAATAATGCTCTTTTATGTGCGGTGGGATTTGCGTGGGAGAAATAAATGTGCTTTGTGGATGAAAAAATGCAGGACTACTAAATCCTGCTTTCCACTTTTGAATAAGATACTAAATAGTTTGTACTTTCATTAATATTGTATAGAATAATATTCTAAGTCTATTTTTGGTTGTTAAAGACAAGATAGATCACGTTAAAAGAAAATATACAAAATAATGAGATATTTTTTACAAAAAAATATTATTTTTATAGAGTTAACATTTGAAGTTACTGAAAAGCAGTCTAGGATTTTCAAAAGTGTAGTAAAACTTGATAGAAATTTCGATATCTGCATTCATGGCAATAAGAAACTTAATGAAAAACCGTAAAACAAGATGGTCGGAAGTATTATGAAATTTATTATGAAGAAGAGAAGTAAAAGAATGTCAAAATCCAAAAAGAATTTATTATCCCATTTTGTATGAACACAACAAAAGGAATTTTTACTCAATTTGAAAGAGATGAATTAAATAAAATTACTGCTAAGTCGATTCTCGAAAAGCTAATGAATATTCGGCAAAAAATTGATGCTGAATTTACTGCAAGAAGGTTAGTTTGGGAACTCATTCAAAATGCTAAAGACAATGTTAGTCTTAGCAATAAAGAAGGAGAAAGAGTGAATATTAATATAAGTCTAACGGAGAATGAATTTGCGTTTTCCCACAATAAAGGGTATTTCACAAATGAACATATCCGAGGTTTGATAAGAAAATATTCATCCAGTGATAAAAATAGAGAAGCTGATGATCTTGGTAAGTCTCACAAAGTAACTGGACGTTTTGGTACTGGGTTTATGACCACACATCTGCTTTCTGAAAAAGTTAAAGTAATTAGTCATTACAAAAGTGACGATCTATCTTTAAAGCCATTTTCTTTTTGGTTAAATCGAAGTGGGAAAGGTGAAAAAGAGATAATTGATGGTATCAATGAAGCTTTCGAAGAAGCTGACACAAGTATTACGAATAGTTCAAGTATTCGACTGGATAACGAAATTCTACGAACTTCTTTTATCTATCCTTTATCTGACAAAAAAAAATCATTGGCAGCAATAGCATTTGAGGAGGTCAGAAAAGGGATAGCGTATACTTTAATTAATGTTTCTGATATAAGTTCTGTAACTCTTTGTGAAGATTTAGTTGACGAAGTTATATATAGTATCAAACAAACTGACACTAAGTCCTATTTAGGAAGTGAGATATTGATTTTTAATCTGTTAGTAAACGGAGAAGAAACAGAAAATTATTATGTCTCTACTCGGAATACAAGTGTACAAATAATACTTCCTATATTATATAATGAAGAGAGCAACAATTATTCCGTTCAGCAGTTGGATGGGTCAATTCCTAGACTTCATTTAGATTTCCCAATGATTGGAACTGAAGATTTACATTTACCTTTTATAATTAATAGCTCATTGTTTGAGCCAACTGAACCAAGAGATGGGGTAAGTCTTATTGATGATGATGACAATGAGTTTTCAAAATTGAACTGTAAATTGGTTCTACAAGCTGTAGAACTATACAAAGTACTGTTGTCCTATATTGAACAAAATACAAATTGGGGTGATTTATATAATTTGGCGAGAATAAAAAATCCAAAACAGCATTCTTGGATTGACAATAATTGGTTTTGTAGAAATGTAGTTGAAGATTTAAGAAAGAAGCTTCTCTATATTAACATTGTTGATATCACAGAGGATAATAGAATTTCTATGTGGAATGAAAATGGAGAGAATCAGGTATATTTTCCACATGCAAGTAATAGAATTGTCAGGAAGAAATTATGGAAATTACTTAAAAAATTATATCCTCAGTCAGTTCCAATGAATCATATAGAGGAGTGGGATGAGATTATTTGGAGTGATTGTTATAGTTTTTCAATCTCTAACTTATCACAAGAAATAGAAAAAATTGGAAGTTTAAGTAATCTTTCGGAACAACTTGAAAAAGAAGAAGAAAAAGCAATAACCTTCTTGAATGATTATTATAATTTATTGAATGTAGAAAAAAACCATGTTAAGGAAATAGCAACAGATGAATTTGCTGTAATACCCAATCAATTAGGTGATTTTCAAAAGAAGACCAAATTATATGTTGATAAGAATATTGATGAAGAGGTAAAAAATGTATGTTCTTTTATAAGCCAAAACCCTAGAGAATATTTAATTCATAAAAGAATATTTACAGGTAGTGGCATTGAGTATCATATAAAAAAACAAGACGATATTATATCGGAGATAAACAGTATTATTAAGGAAGGGAATAATGATAATATATCTGATTCTTGTGATTATTTAGCATCTTTATTTCCGGATACAAATATAACGGAAAAACGATTATCCATTTTTGAATTTTCTAGAAGAGTTTATCCTGATGATTTTTCAAAAAAAAGGAAAATAATTTATCCCGATGACAAATTATGGGAGGAATCTGATAAAAAATCACTTTTCTACATTGTTTCAAAAATTGCTAATTATAAAAATATTGAAAAGGCCGTAGAAGAATTAACCTTTAAAGATAAGGGCGATTTCCTAATATGGTTAGATTCTTTAATTTTATTTTTACTTAAAGAGAAATTTGAAAACAATATTAATAGAGAAAAATATCCCATTTTACCTAATCAAAATGGACATTTTTGCTCAAAAGAACATTTGTTTTTAGATGATGGAAATATTGATGAAATATTGAAAGATATATCTGAAGAACTGGGTTATGATTTTAGGGATGAGTTTTTGGATAAATCTATATTTCTCAAATTACCTGAAAACAGAACGTATACTATTGAAAATGTTGCAGAAAAGATTTCTGCTTTTGTGAAACCCATATTGAGAGATATTGATAAAAGAAAGGAACATAAAGAGACCTTAAAAAAGCTATATGTATGGATGAATGAAAACAAAGAAAAATCTAATACTCTTTTTTCCGACTTGTTTGAACGGAGATTTCTTTTTTTGGAAGATGATGATATTTCTTTAAACATGAAGAAAGCAACAGAACTCGATCAACTATTAGAAGAACATGGAATTGAAAACATGGAGGATTTGCGTATTCAGTTATCGAAACTTACTAACAATAGTAATGATTTTCAAGAAAATGAAGATGAGAAGATTGATATCACTCGTGAAATTCTGGTTAGCTTAGGGATTTCTTCTCCAGAACAATTAGAAGAAGCATTTAAAGACCCAACTATTTCTAGTAGATTTTATCATACATCTACTCACACGATTGACATGTTTATTTATGCACAAGGACTTATCGAGAGAACAAAACAGAATATAATTAAGTTACTAGAGAATCATCCAGATTATGATTGTACAGACTTGGAAGAAACAGCCCATACAACTTTGGCTGGGATTATAAAAAATGGTGTTCCAATTCAAATTGTAACTAGGCCATCTGATAATGGTGAAGTTATTGTTTATTATTCTTCTGAAAAGGACACCTTAGATAGTGACAATTCCGAACTTTGGGTTGACAATGGCGTTGATGAACCACATATTCTTACATTAGGAAGAATCCTTAAAAGTACGGGTATCAATCGAATCCCAATAAATATGAATTAATCCATGGAATTACAAGAACAAGTATCATCAATTATATTACAACCTGAAAGCGAAATACTAGAGTATAAAGCAGTATTACCACCCTCTAAATCCATTGCACAAATAATTTGCTCTTTTGCAAATACGAATGGTGGATTACTAATTTTGGGGGTTTCTGAAATCGGAGGACTTAAGGCTTCAGGTTTAAGTGAGGATTTTAGAGCCACTTCAATTACTCATAAAGCAATAGATTTATTATCACCTAGACCAGTAGCAGATTATGGATATGTGGAATACAATAGTAAAAAGCTATTTGCGATAAGGGTTGAAAAGTCTCCTGTTGTAATTTCCCTTGAAGGAAAAATATTTGAAAGACGCGGTGATAAGGTTGTTCAAACAAATCCAACTAATAATATATTCCAAGCTGGAGGATATGATAAAATTTCAGCAATCAACGCAATTTTAGAGTCCTTAAAAAGTAGTACAACTGGTTCCAAGTTAAGACTTTTGGAACATTATCAAAGTGTTTTGAAGATGATTGATAATCTTAAGCCTTTGCTATATCCTGAGAATCCTAGTAAATTTACAACAATTAAAGAAGGGAAAGTTTTATCTAGAATCTTATTTTCTTCTGTAGTAGATAACTTTGAAACTTATTTATCAGACATTCTTTTTGAAATTTATTTGGCTAAACCTGATACTTTAAAATCTGAACAAATGGTGAAGGTTGAAGATGTCTTAAATTGTTCGGACATACAGGATTTTATTACGTTTTGGGCTAAGCAGAAAATAGGGAAGTTGCAAAAAGGTAGTGTAAAGGGTTTTATAGCTGATAACAAACAGATTAAAGATTTGAATGCAATTAACAAATCTGTCCAAGATGATATAGAAAGAATTTTACAAATAAGACATTTATACTCTCACAGAAATGGAATCGTAGATGACAAGTTTCTTAAATACTTTCCAGTAGGATACTCTTATGGAACCGAACATCAAATGTCAATAGAGGAAGTTTTGGACAAAATAGAATATTTAGCTGGTATTATTCATAAGATTGATGATGCAGTAATATTTAAATATAATCTGTCTACACTTTAAGAAATCTAAGTCAATTTGATTGCGTTGACGCAATCAATTGCTTTAGTAAAACTATCCATTTTTTGCGAATTTGAATAAAAATTATCTTAGAGCTAGATTCCCTAAATCCTCTAAAAAATGGTTCGACAATTGTACAGTGAAGTCACTTAAGGAGACACTGTTTAACAGTTGTCTCCTTTTTTTATGCCAATAAAGTCCTGTAAACCAAACAGTTTTGTTTGGTCATTTGTAGTTCGATTTTTTTACCAACCAAAATCTTTAGATAGTATATAAAACTACCTAAATTCCTTGTTTTGGTACTTTTTTCGGCATTTTTTTCGAAGTTCGATTTCTCTTTAAGGTTTCGACTTCTTTTCCGTCTTTAGGTTTATTGTAATTTTTTGACATGAAATAAAGGAAGTCTAGTATAACAGCCGCTTCAGTATCATTTATCTCAATATCATTTTTTGCTAATGCAATAATTGCCTTCTTAATTGAAACTTTTTTATCCGTGAAACCCATATCTATTAATTTTTTGGTTGTCCTTTCATTACTAATATTTTTGATAGTGCACCATCCAGATTCAAAGAAATATCCCCTGTATTGAAATCAACTCTATGCGGCGGAATCAGATTGACAAGATACTTTTTATCTGCCGGATCCAAATTTGGGAATCCTTGAAAAATATTCACAAACGACCTGATCCCTAACTGACATTTTTCCTCAATATCTTTTAACTTACTATTAATATTACGTAACTCCCTTTTCAAATGTTTGGAATTGACATGGCATTCTCTTTTTAATTCGCCATAATCATCTAATTTTAGTATGTCAGCTACAAATAACTTTCGAGCCTTGGAAAGAATTAATTCCTGCTCATTTAGCTTTCTAACCGTCTGACCTCGATTTTGAAAATACTCTGTTTTGTGTGTGTTTGTATTACAGTTTTCTAAAATAAGTTTGAATAGATCAACCGCTCCGTTTGAAATTACCAGTTGCTGAAGTTTACGCTGGTAACAATCATTAAGAAAAAGTGCGTTGATTCTTGTTTTGCATCTACCTAGGCAATGGTAGTAGGGGTATCTTTTTGTTGTTCCCTTAGAAAAGCTTCCACTAAGTCTTCGGTCACAAATAGGGCACACTAAAAGACCTCTAAGAAAAAAAGTAGCTTTCAGGTGGTCTTTTTTGGAGGTAATCTTTCTTTTTGCTGTAATGACGCCCTGAACCTCGTAAAACAATGCTTCTGATATCAATGGTTCATGGGTTCCTTTTATCATTTCTTGTTCTTCAGAGTTTAATTTTATGGGTATAAGACCACAGTAGATAGAATTCCGTATAATTCTGAAAAAATGTGACCGGGAACACTTCAGTCCCATATCATACGCTATCTGTCGGATTTCCTCAATCGTATAGGTGTTTTTAGCCAACAAATTGAAAACTCGTCTTATAATACCCGCCTCGGGTTGCTTGGGCGCAATGATTTTTTTGCCGTCCACTGTTGTCAGATTAATAAAACCCAGAGGAGCTCTATTGGGATATCTGCCCATCTGTTTTGCACGGCGGATCCCATTTGCCGTGTTCAACGCTCTTCTATTGTTTTCCGCTTCAGGTATTGAAAGATAAACGGCAAGCATTACCGTGCTTTCCGGTACAGAAAAATCTATGGGTTGATCAATGGCCATTGCTGTTGTCCTGTATTTCCTGAGCATACCTATCATCTCATAGGCATATTCGATATTCCTGCTAAATCGATCCCATTTAATGAATAATATACTCTTATCGTTCTTTGATGAGTTACTTTTGATAGCTTCCATTAACTTTTTCCATTCAGGTCGGTTGAAGTTCTTTGCAGAGAAGTCTTCCCTATAAATGCCCTTGACTTCTATATTGTTTTCCTTACAATATTTTAATAACCGATCTTCTTGTTCTGGTAAAGAGTATCCCTTTCTCTTTTGCTCATCCGTACTTACTCGGACGTATAGATAAGTTGTTTTCATAATGAATTATGTATTTGTTTTATTGTTCAAATGAACATTTCATAGATTTTCAAACATTTGAAAATTAGTAGGCAGGATAATAATCTTATTCCATTTGAAATTATTTCAAAAGATTGACTTTTTAAGCCTGCTTATCTATACTGACACAAATGTAGAAAATGGATTACGAGATAATTTCCTCATAATAACGTAAAGATTTATGTGGGAATTGTTTAATTTTCTGTAAAAAGAAGAAAGAAATTATAAGGAAATAGAAATTCCTACGAAAGCTTAAACCGACATATAATACAGCGAAATTAGAAAGCCACGGCAAGGGTATTGAAAAATATCATTATTGGATGTTGCTAGGCGATTTTTTCAATACGCTTTACCAGAACATCCAACAAAGCTCTTTTATAGGTAGTGGAATTGTGTGGGAGAAATAAATGTGCTTAGTGGATGAGAAAATGGAGCATAAAAAAGCAGAATGATTATATATCATTTTGTTCATTGTATTTTACTAAATGTTGTAGAACAGATGTATAAGTCGTTGTATTAGTATGAAAAGATGCAATTAATAAAAGGCTTGTTTGATGATTTGTAAGAAAAAATAAATATATTTGATAACAATAATAAAGCGAAACAAACCTTCGCCAATCTAGATATATTTGGAGGTATATGCGAAGGTTTGTCTCGTCTATATACAAGTTATGCACAATACTAGAACGACAATGAAACAGACGATTTTAATATTAACTTTTGTTTTGACGACATTTTTATGTTTCGGACAAAAACAACATTTGGAACCTGCAAAGGACTTTAAAAAATACGAAGGAGTTCTAAAAGAATATTACGACAATGTTTTCCCATTGTTGTATAAAGGATATTCTGAAAAACCTATAGCGAGATACACATCAATGCCATCTTTCTCTAATGAATACTCTTTTTCTGTAGAGAAAATAGAAGGTAAAAATTATATAGTAAGCAATAGACTATCGGAAAGTTATTGGTATTCAAAAAACAAAAAAAAAGTTAAACTAATCTCAAACAAGACGGAATTAACCAGCGACTTGTATCTTAAAATTGTTGACTTATTCAAACTATTAGAAGAACAGACAAAGAAGCCAGAAGATGATTTAATGGGACTTGACGGAGTAACATACTATTTTGCATCAACCGACAAAAATGATGAGATAAAAATTGGTGAGACTTGGTCTCCTGCTGAGAAATCTTTGCTCGGAAGACTTGTTAAGATTTGTGACAATATTTATTCATTAGGAATTGGAAATAATTTATTCCAGTCAGACATTTTAAAAGAAATTGAAAAATTAAAAATCGACTTAAAACAATGAAGTACTGTGCATAACAGCACGAATTTTAAAGACGACCAATATGATAAAAGAAATACTAGACGGACTGACAAAAATACTTGGGCCAATTGCAACACTCTCAAAAGACAGACGTGAGTTAAAAGACAGTGCTTTAAGAGCAATTTCAAACGCACTTGATGAAACTTTATACTACCGAGACTTGGACAAAGGAAGCCCAAAAAATTTGGAAAGAGAAGCTTTATTGGCAAAATACTGGTCTGCCGCTGCAATTCCAATGAGACATTTTGATGAAAATTTATCAAATATATGCGACCATACATCCGAATATTGGGTCAATCCTGACAACTATGAACAAGAAGACATCAAAGAATTAGGTATTGGGCTAAATGACGTAAGACAGGCTTATAGAAAGATGTTACGACCGTTTTCATTATCAAGAAAAGATTAGAATGAACTTAACTGTAAATGAAATACTAAATCATCATTGGGTTTCAATAGACCTAACATTTGATACTTTAAACGACTGCAAAACTACAGTTCCAAGACAGCCAGGACTGTATTCAATTTCAACAAACACGCCAAAAGAAACACTCAGACAATTTGGACATCGTAATGACATAATGCACTATAATTTAATGAATAAAGTCAATGCCTCTGACCTTATCCCAAGTAAGTTTACCATTAATCAAAATGGTAACGAATTATATTGTGTTTACAATGGACACCATTCTAACTTACGACAGCGTTTATCCGAACATTTTTCAGGTTCAAGAGGAACAGGTTGCTTGGCTCTATTTGAACTTGAACGACTTAGAGAATTTAATTGGACTTTTAAATATTTAGTATTATCTAACATAAATAATTATGTGGACAGTAAAGTTTATAGAACATTTTTAGAACAACATTTAAGAGTAGAAACAGGATGGCCAATACTATGCGGACAATAAAAACTGGTGCTAACAGGCGTTTTGCAAAAAAAGCGGGTTCAGTGGTTAAATAAAGCTGTGCTTCGTATCAAGTTCAGTGGTGGCGGACAGTTTAGTGCTAGATAATAGGTTTAGTCGTAGTTAGTATAATTTGGATTGTTTATCCGAGACTATACTTATAAGAATAAATATAATGGCGGAATGATAGTTGGAAGAATAGGAAGAAATAGAGATGCTTTGGCATCTTTTTTTGTGGGTTTCGCCGCTATCCCTCATGTAAATTTGTGATAGGAAGAGTTTTGCTTTTTTGAATGTTAATCAGTTATATATTTTCTACATTGCATTAAAATATAAGATGATGATTGTCATACATATCTACCTGTTTTTTTGGGAGTGTTGGTATGATTTATCATACTCATATAAACTTTTTAGAAGTAAGCAAAGAGAGACTACCCTTAACAGAATAATCTCTCTTGACTTTAAAGCTTTTGATTAAGATTTAATTCCAAAACTCATCTTCGACATCTTGGTCTTCTGAAAATAACCAAACTTGAACAATTTTTCCATCCACAACTTCAAACAAATCGTTGCTGTTCATATCTACAGTTTTTTCTCCAATTTTGCCATTAAAATGCACAGGAAATGAAACTAAATTTCCATTAACCATCATTGCTCCAGCAGGTTTAATAACTAATGAACCTTGGGTTGCACCCATCATATCGCCAAGCATTTTGCCAATGGCTTCAAGCCCTATTTTTGTTCCAGCAAATTGATGATTTCCTGGTTGATGCCATTTTGCATCAGGACTAAAATGTGAAAATGCTGTAGGAATGTCTCCCTGTGAAAGTGCGATTGAATAAGCCGTTACTACTTCTATTGCTGTCATATTATTTGTTTTTATTAACTATTAAGAAATTCATTCGTGTTTTTCACATCAGCATAAAAGAAAGATAAAGCACTTAAAAATGCGTTGTGAACATCTTCAGCTTTTACCGTTCTACCGTTGATTTCTAAATCTCTTGAAGCACAAGCATCTCCAATTACAGTGCATTCAAAATCAAAGTCTTTTGCTGCTCTCACGGTAGCATCAACACACATATGTGTCATCATACCTGCAATTACTAGTTCTGTAAGGTTTTGAGACTTTAGGTAATCTAAAAGATCTGTATCTTTAAAACTGTTTGGGTAATATTTTGTAATTACTTTTTCTCCATCTAATGGTTTTACATTTTCGTGAATTTCTTGCCCTTTGGTTTCTGGCAAAAAAAACACAGAACCTGGTGCAACAGAAAGATGCTGTATGTGAACGATTGGTAGGTTTTCATTTCTGAATTTTGACAAAACAAGTTTGGCATTTTCACTTGCTGGAAAAGAACCTACTAATTCCATTGCTCCATTCTCGAAATAGTCATTTTGAATGTCTATTATTATTAATGCTTTGCTCATAAGTTTTATTTTTTACAAAGTTATTTGTGCAAAGATAACAATTCACTTACCTTTGCACAAGTACCTACAAATTAGTTAGGTACTTACCAAATAGTTAGAATAACTGGTTATCAATGGAAAAAAAATTAAAAATACATCCAGCATCCGATGAAAGATGTCCTGTTAGAGCTTCTTTAACGCTCTTAAGTGGCAAATGGACACTAATGATACTATTCCAAATCAATGAAAATGTGATGCGATATGGTGAACTGAAAAGGGCTGTCACTGGCATTAGTGAAAAAATGCTGATACAAGAGCTTAATATGCTTGTTGAAAACAAATTAGTTAGTAAAAAAGTTTATCCCCAAATTCCACCGAAAGTAGAATATAGATTAACTGAATTAGGTTTGAAAACTTTGCCAATAGTAGATCAACTTGCTGAATTCGGTTTAGAAAATTTAGTTTAATGATTCTTAAAATAATTATAAAAAAGCATAAAAAATAATTTCTTTAAAAACGACTTTAAAGAGGTTTGTTTTCTAGTTATCTATTTGGGATTACAAGTTGTCAATTCGGGATTGAAACTTTTTAGCACTACTTTACTTTTAACTACTGTTCTATTTTTGATGAATGGAATGGTATGAGATAATAGGTTTAGTCGTAGCTAGTATAACTGGATTGTTTATCCGAGATTATGTTTATAAGAATAAGGTATAATGGCGGAATGATAGTTGGAAGAATAGGAAGAAATAGAGATGCTTTGGCATCTTTTTTTGTTTATGAACTTTTCAATTCAGGATGATTTGTAAGAAAAAATAAATATATTTGATTATAAATATTGTGTGCTAGCAATCACACATATCCACTCTTAATTGGGTTGCTTTGTGTGACTTTGTCATACATATAAACTAGTTGTGTACAATTGTAACCTAACAACATTGATTCATGAATTATACGGTATTTTATTCTTGGCAATCTGACTTGGAAAATAGATATAATCGCTCTTTTATCCAAGATGTACTTGATAAAGCAACCAAAGCTTTTTCTAAAGACGAAAATTTTTCATTAGATGCAGTTGTTGATCGTGATACATTTGGAATGCCTGGCAGTCCATCAATTGTCGAATCAATTACAGGAAAGATAGCAAAATCTGATATTTTTGTCTGTGATATATCCATTATTAATTTATCTTCAACTGGGCGACCAACCCCAAATCCCAACGTATTATATGAATTGGGTTTTGCATCTGCCATATTAGGTTGGGATCGAATAATTATGATCCAAAATACCGCTTTTGGAAATATAGAAAAGCTTCCTTTTGATTTGCGTGGAAGACGTATTTTGCAATACCATTTGGACAGTACAATTGAAGGTAAAGCTGATGAGAAAAATAAGCTTAAAAAACAATTAACAGGTGTTTTTCAAGAAGCCCTTAAACACTACAACAAAGATTACATCACAAAGGAAAAAATTGTTTGGTGGGGAAATTGGAGTATAGAATCTAAAATTAAAATTCATGGTGGTAAATTACTTATTAACCGAGTATCCTCAGATGCTTTCTTTTTCCGCATCATAATATGGGACGGTGCAAGGAGCGGACAAATATCTGGTAAAGCACAAATAGTGACACCGCATTCAGCCTATACAAGAATTAAAACTTTTGACGATCAAGATTGCGAAATTATATTTCGAAGAAGATTAGAAAATGGAGAATGGTTTATTGAAATCGAAGAAGGTGAAGGTTGTAAAATTTTCCATGGTCATAATTCCATATTCTCTGGACATTATAAACATTTACCAGAAATGGTTATTAATTATGGATACTTGGACGAATTAGATTTTAATGAAATTGAGCGAATGACAGGAAAATATTTATCTGTATTTCTTGACAATTTTCAACAGTTTAGTATTGAAAAAGATGAAGAAGACAATGAATTAGTAGTCATTACTGCGGGTGTTAAAGGTCTTTATACAATTATGGAATCAATAGTTATTCTAAATAAGTTTGGCAATATTTGGTGTGCATTTATAGATCCTGAAATAGACAGTATACGCTACTTCACCAATCTAACAAGTCAAGACAAACCAAAATCAATGAAAGATTGGTTATCAAGACTTGCTCAGAAGCAGATTATAGAAAATGATGACAATGAACAAGATTCAAATTTAGATGAGTAATAACAACTGTACACAATAGTTAGAGTTTCGTTGCGTGCGTATCACGAACAATGAAACTCGTGTTAAACGGAACCGCTCTATATCATAGTTATAAAGGCTTAATATCTTCATAAAAAGTAGGTGTTCTAATGATAGCTGGAGGAAGAGAGATAAATAAGGAATACTATTAATTTAATCCAATACCACTGGGAAAAGATGCTTCGGCATCTTTTTTTATATACTGACTTCTCAATTCAGGATGGTTTGTAAGAAAAAATAAATATATTTGATAAGTAGTAAAATTTGACCGCTGGCAGAGCTATCCATCTAAAATTAGATTGATAGGTTTGATAAAAACAGAGCTACAGGCTAGTTATCAGAAATTTTTAAAACACGATATGAACTTCAATCAAATACCAAGTACTGAAAAATGGAATGAGCTATGGTCAGCATTTTTAACTATACAACCAAGAAAAGAAATTTTTGAGCAAAGTGCAGCGGAACATATCCAATTTCATTTTGATTTAAACACTGATTGGTCTCCAATGAGAAATTTCTTTTTTGAAAGATTATCAGCAGCAGAATTTCATTGGTTTTTCGTACAAGGAGTTGACTGTATGTTTAATGAATTTTATGTTCCCGCTGTTTCGTCATTTTTAAACGGTATCGAAGCAAGTTTAAGAATTACAATCGCCCAAATTCAAAATTCCGAAAATGACTTTGTAGAATTAACTCCGTATAAGGTTTTAAGTAATAATTTAATTATGGATGCGAGAAATTTAGGATTACCTATAGAAGCGCTTGCATTTCCAAACGAAACAGACTTTATTGAAAAATTAGAAAGCGTAAAGCCTAACATAAAAATGGTTGAAATCGTCAGGCATAGAAATAACATTTGTCATGGAAATATTCTAGAATTTATAAATACAGAATTGGGAAAAGGAAATTCATTCTTCACTCCTGTTTCTCTTAGGATTCTTTGTTTCGAGTTGTTGAGTATTTCTGGTAAATGGGCGGAACAACTTGGAGAATTCAGAAGGAAAAATAAAATTTCACATTGTGATAAGTAAAACATCTGCTAACAGCTAAGGGATTCGTTGCGTGCGTAGCACGAACAATGAAGCCCGTGTTGAATGGAACTGCTCTATATCATAGTTATAAAGGCTCGAGATTTTCATAAAAAGGGATGTCATGATGATAGCTGGAGGAAGAGGGAATAGGAAAGTTGCTGAGAAGTGTCTTTTTTTATTGATTGCGGGAAACCGTAAAAAGGCTAAAATTTTTGTACATACTTTTACAAAATAAAAAATATTTATTATGGGAGAATACAGAATTTCAGGGATTTGGAAGAATACCAATAATGTAATTACCGATTATGCTTTTCATACTGTCGGTGAAACCACTATTTCGAGAGCTATCAAAAAAACAAAAGTAGAAGCAATTGCGCTTTTAGAAATAAGAGGTAATAGTGCCACAACATGGATGTGGGATTATTCTAGAGCAGAATGGAAAATTGGTGAAATAGTACAAGTGATTAATGGAAGCAATGGAAAATATTTAAGATCAAATCCTGACAATAAATTAACTGACAATTTGGAGCATTTAATCGATTTTGATTGGATTGCGCCATAATTTAATCTTAATGTAAAAAGAAGATACTGAGAAGCATCTTCTTTTTGTTTTAATCCATATCAAAATGATATTTATCTTTGAAGTAACTTAACGGAAGTCCGCAACATTCCTTTTAAAGAAACAACCATGTCTATAGCAAATAAATTAGATTGGAAAACTTATGAATCAATTACAAAATATATCTACGAAACTTTAGGAAAGCAATCTGGAGTTACGATAAAGGGTTATGGTAGTAACTGTAAAGTTAAAGGTAAATCTGGTACAAGTCATCAAATCGATGTATTAACGACACATTCCGATGGAATTCATAGTTATGAAACTGCCATAGAATGTAAATATTGGAAGAAGAAAGTAAATAAGGATGTTGTGATGAAAGTTTCGTCAATTATTGAGGATACTGGCATAAGCAAAGGAGTCATAGTTACAAAGAGTGGTTTTACAAAAGATGGGCTGGAATATGCAAAATTTAAAAATATTGGACTTGTTGAATTAAGAGAACCAACCGACAAAGATCATGAATCTACCCCAAAGGAAATCGAGATAGCAACTTTGCAAATTAATTTAAACATCAGGGCTACTCGTCCGAAACTTTTACAAATCAATCTTGGCAATAATCGCAACTTAGACGTACAAGATGAATTTGATCTGTTCAACTATTTTATTTTACTAAGAGAAGGAAAACGCGTTCCCTTTTATGATTATGTAACTGATTTTCGTTTAGATATAGCAGATCAAAAGGAGGTGGATATTGAAATAACAAAAAGCTACAAACTTCCTGAAAGTTATCTTTTTAGGCGAGGTATAAGTGAAAGCATTCGATTTGACGAGGTTACTATTACAGGGAAATTAACTCAAAATGATTATAGCAAAGGTTTAGAATTTACCCTAGTTGACAAAGTGTGGTTACTAATGAAATCTATTTTTGAAGAACGGACATTTTCTTTTTCGGAAAATGGATTGATTATAGAACATAAGAAAATATAGTTTTAAAATGCTCTTGATTTATAATTGCAAGAGTAGGAAGAAATAGAGATGCTTTGGCATCTTTTTTTGTTTAGGTCAGTAAACTTATCATCCTTTTTTAATATAATTTTAAGTACTGATTTTATTGGGTTTTATAATGATTGATTCTGGAATTCAGCACTATATTTTTAACCTTTTTAAAGGGAATTATTGCTTGATTTGATTTCTGTTTTTTGAATGATAAGATTCCTGAATTTATGTATTGAAGTACCAAGTTTCAATTTGATTATAAATGGTTTAAAAAAAAATAGCTATTTTTGTAAAGATGATAAAAAAGCAAATCTATATTTATTTTCTTTTTTTAGCTTGTTCGCTACAATTAGGACATAGCCTTTTTCCGCATACTCATGCAGAAAATCATCATCATCACCATGGAGAAAAACATCATCACCATCATCATGAAGAAGAACATAATGATGATAACAGTTTGTCTCATTTTTTCTCCCATTTTAATCACCACTCAGATACTTCTTCGAACTATCCTATAGAGGAAGTAACTAAAATTATTAAAAAGGTTTCTAGCGAAGTATTGGCATTTGAAATCCCTTCAAATTGTACCACAAACTTTACTCTTTATCATAAAAAAGAAGTCGTTCGGAATAAAGAACCGCTCATTTTTATTTCACCCCATTTACACTCCTTACAATTTCGTGGGCCACCCACACTTTTTAGCTAAACTATTCATTATTTGAATTACAGGACACTTATTGCCTATTCCAGGCATTAAGTTATTTTTATATGTATCTATTTATTTTTCTTTATCGGTCATATAGAATTCGCATTTCATCTTTTGTGATTGCGACCAATTTTCATTAATACTCATTTCATATATATTAATTTTTTAAAAAAACTACAATGAAAAAATTATTGTTTTCAATGGCAATTGCAGGTATGTTATTAACTGCTTGTAACGAAAAAAAGACTGAAGAACACGGACATGACCACACAGATGGAACACATCAACACGCTGATGGTGAAGAACATGCAAATCACGAAACAGATACAGTTTCACAAGAAGAATTTACTGTTGGTAAAGATAGTACAGCTACAGAAGAAGCTCACGACCACCAACACGAAAATGGAGAAGAACACGACCATTAATTAATTCCTGATGCCCACGATGTCAACCATTATGGGCATCTTCTAAATGATTAAAATATATGAAAATAATAAATAAAATACTGCTTCTAAGTTTATTCTTTATAGGATTTACGAGTTGCAACAACAAAGAAGGAACTAAACACGAAGCTCATTTAGAACCATTAGCTTACACCCTTTATACCGAAAATTCAGAACTATTTGTTGAGTTTAAACCTTTGATTGTAGGCGAAACTTCAAAGTTTGCGGCTCATTTTACAGTTTTAGGTGAAAACTTCAGAGCTTTGACTGATGCTAAAATTACTGTCAGTTTGATTGTAGGTAACAAAGGCATTAAAAATGTGATTGATGCTCCTAGTTCTCCTGGTATATTTCGTTTGGCTTTAAGTCCAAAAACAGCAGGAACAGGAACATTGGTTTTTGATATCGTTACCGAAGATTTTACTGATAAAATCACTATTGAAAATGTAGTTGTTTATTCAGATGAAAAGACAGCTATTACTAAACAAGCGCCTCATTCAGAAAGTACAGATATTTCTTTTCTAAAAGAGCAAACTTGGAAAGTGGAATTTGCTAATCAAGCGATTAAAAAACAGACTTTTAATGATGTCATTAAAACAAGTGGTCAAATCCTTTCTGCTCCTGGAGACGAAATGATTGTTACTGCTAAAGCTAGTGGTGTAGTTGTTTTTTCTGGAAAAAATACTATTGTAGGCTCTGCTGTAAATTCAGGTAACTCGCTTTTTACCATTACTGGAGCTGATATGACAGAGAGTAATATTGATGCTTCAGTAAAAGATGCTAAAGCCAATTATTTAAAAGCTAAAGCAGATTATGAGCGTTCTAAATTATTGGTTGCTGATAAAATTGTTTCTGAAAAAGACCATCAACAAGTGAAGCTACAATTTGAAAATGCACAAACTGCCTACAACACCGTTTCTAAAAATTATAGTGGCAAAGGTCAGAATGTGTTAGCTCCAATGCTGGGTTTTGTTAAAAACATTTTAGTTACAGAAGGACAATTTGTAACTTCAGGAACACCGTTAGCTATTATTTCAAAAAACAAAAGATTATTGGTGCAAGCCAATGTTTCTCAAAACTACTTTAGTAGATTATCAAGTATTACTTCGGCTAATTTTAAAACACCTCAAAGTGATGTAGTGTATAATACGACTGACTTAAATGGTAAAATTGTTTCTTACGGGAAAAGTGCCTCTGCTTCAACTCCATTCATTCCTGTAACTTTTGAAATCAATAACGAAGGTCAATTGATTTCAGGTTCGATTATTGAAATTTATCTTAAATCTTCAGCTATTGCTGATGCTTTAGTTGTTCCGGTTTCTGCTTTAATTGAAGAACAAGGAATTTTCTATGTGTATGTGCAAACTGGTGGCGAAAGCTTCCAAAAAAGAGAAGTAAAACTAGGTGCAAGTGATGGTTTAAATGTCCAAGTTGTATCAGGAATAATTGAAAATGAAAGAGTAGTTACAAAAGGAGGTTATCAAATTAAATTATCTAGTGCATCAGGTGCCTTACCTGCTCACGGACACGAACATTAGAAATGTTGAATGTTGAATGTTGGATGTTGAATTTTAAATTATGAAAGGATGAAGAAAGAAAATATTATAGTAACTAAGTCTTTTGATTTTGCGTTACATATAATTGAGTTATACAAACAGTTGGTGAAACAGAAAGAATATGTTGTGTCAAAGCAATTATTGCGAAGTGGTACAAGTATTGGCGCAAATGTTCAGGAAGCAACTGCTACAATATCTAAAAAAGATTTTACAGCAAAAATGTCAATCTCATCAAAAGAAGCAAGAGAAACAAAATATTGGTTACAATTGCTTGATAGAAGTAAATTAGTAGATTTAGACTATTCAAAATTAATTGATGATGTTGATCAACTCATCAATATTCTTACAGCAATAGTCAAATCGTCTCAGAATAATGATTAATAAATAATTTTGAATGTTAAATGATGAATGTTTGATTATTCAATTCAAAATTTAAAATTCAGAATTCAAAATTCCATAGATGTTAAATAAAATAATTAAATTTTCACTACAAAACCGATTTTTTGTAGTGATAGCATCGGTTTTACTGTTGATTTTTGGTAGCGTTGTTGCTTCAAAAATGGAAGTAGATGTGTTTCCTGATTTGACTGCTCCAACAGTTGTTGTACTTACTGAAGCGCACGGTATGGCTCCTGAAGAAGTAGAAAAATTGGTTACATTTCCTATTGAAACTTCGGTAAATGGTGCAACCAATGTTCGACGTGTTCGTTCTTCATCCTCTGCAGGAATTTCTATTGTGTGGGTGGAGTTTGAATGGGACACGGATATTTACAAAGCAAGACAAATTGTAAATGAGAAAATAACCGCAGTAGCTGAAAAATTACCACAAGGAGTTGGAAATCCTACAATGGGTCCACAATCTTCTATCATGGGAGAAATTATGTTGGTCAGTGTAACAGCAGATAAAACTTCTCAAATTGATTTACGAACCATTGCCGATTGGACGATACGACCAAGATTATTAGCAACAGGCGGAGTATCCCAAGTAGTTGTAATTGGCGGAGAATACAAGCAGTATCAAATTTTGGCTTCGCCTCAAAAGATGAACTATTATAATATTTCACTGAATGAATTATTAAAAGCAAGTGAAGAAGCCAATGGTAATTCCTCTGGTGGTTTTATGAATGAATACAATAACGAATACATCGTTAAAGGTATTGGTAGAACTAATGAAATTCAAGCTTTAGGCAAATCTTTAATTAAAATGCAGCATGGAAATCCCATCAAAATTGAAGATGTTGCCGAAATTAAAATTGAGGCTTCTTTAAAAATTGGTGATGGTTCGTTAAAAGGAGAACCTGCTGTAATTATGACCGTAATGAAGCAACCTTCAACCAATACGTTAGAACTTACAGAAACTATTGATGCTTCGATTGCCGATATTCAGAAGAATTTGCCAAAAGATGTGCATATTAATACTAAAATTTTCCGTCAGGCTGATTTTATTAATGCCTCCATCAGTAACATTCAGAAAACTTTATTGGAAGGAACTGCTTTTGTAATCATCATTTTGTTTTTATTCTTGATGAATTGGAGAGCAACGTTTATATCCTTATTGGCGATTCCAATTTCATTAATTGTTGCGATATTAACTTTAAAATGGCTTGGTTTTACCATCAATACTATGAGTTTAGGAGGTATGGCAATTGCTATTGGCGATTTGGTTGATGATGCTATTATTGATGTGGAAAACGTGTTTAAACGACTCAAAGAAAATGCCCTAAAACCAAAATCAGAACAAAAGGACAAACTGACTGTAATTTTTGATGGTTCATTTGAAATTAGAAGTTCCGTTATTAATGCAACCTTTATTATTATCGTTGCCTTTTTACCCTTGTTTTTTTTATCAGGAATGGTAGGGAAATTATTAGCTCCGCTTGGAATTGCTTTTATAGTAGCGTTGTTTGCATCGTTAATTGTTTCAATCACACTAACGCCTGTATTGGCAAGTTACTTATTGACTAATGATAAAATGCTTTTAAAACAGCACAAAGAAAGTTGGCTGGTAGAACGTTTGCAAAAAGTATATTCCAATGCTTTGAACAAAGTTATGGAAATAAAAAAAGCAGTATTGATTGTTGCGGGTGGTTTATTTTTAGTTTCCTTGTTTGTAATGAGCCAATTGGGTAGAAGTTTTTTACCCGAATTTAACGAAGGTTCATTAGTAATTAGTGCAGTTAGCCTGCCTGGAATATCATTAGAGGAAAGCAACAAAATAGGTACGCAAGTCGAAAAAGCATTACTATCTGTTCCGGAAATAAAAATTACAACCCGAAGAACCGGAAGAGCCGAACTCGATGAACACGCACAAGGTGTAAATGCTGGCGAAATTGATGCACCATTTACACTTGACGAGAGAAGCCGTGAGGAATTTATGGCTGATGTTCGAGAAAAACTAGCAGGAGTTACGGGAGCTAATATTACTATTGGGCAACCCATTGGACATCGTATCGACCATATGCTATCGGGAACGAGAGCCAATATTGCCATTAAGATTTTTGGTAATGATTTGAATAAACTTTTTACACTTTCTAATGAAATAAAAGCTAAAATTCAGAATATTGAAGGATTGGTAGATTTGAGTGTGGAACAACAAGTGGAAATCCCACAAATTCAAATTAAAGCTAAACGTGATCTATTGAACCAATACGGAATTACAATTGGTCAGTTCAATAAATTTGTTGACGTGGCTTTTGCAGGTGAAAAAGTATCTGAAATTTATGAAGGTAATAAAACTTTCGATTTGATACTTCGCTTTGATGATGCCAACAAAGGCAAAATGGAAAACATCAAAAATGCGATGATTGATACTCACGATGGTAAAAAAATACCATTGTATTATGTAGCCGATATTGTAAGCACATCGGGACCAAATACCATCAATAGAGAAAATGTACAACGTAAAACGGTTGTTTCTGCGAATGTTTCGGGTCGTGACCAAAAAAGTGTTGTAGCGGATATTCAAAAAATCATTAATGAAGAAGTAAAATTACCTGAAGAATATCATATCGAATATGGCGGACAATTTGAAGCCGAAGCTGAAGCATCAAAAACATTGGTGTTAACTTCACTTATTTCGTTATTGGTTATCTTCTTAATTCTATATCAAGAATTTAAAAAGGTTAAAATAGCTTCCATCATTTTGTTGAATCTACCTTTGGCATTAATTGGTGGTGTTTTCAGTATTTACTTTACTAGTGGTATTTTGAGTATTCCAGCTATTATTGGTTTTATAACGTTGTTTGGTGTAGCAACCCGAAACGGAGTTTTATTAATTTCTCATTATGAAACTTTAGAAAAAGAAGGATTATCGCTTTATGAAACCGTTATTCAAGGTTCAAAAGACCGATTAAGTCCCATTTTAATGACTGCACTAACCGCAGGATTGGCTTTAATTCCGCTAGCTATTGCAAGTGATTTACCAGGAAATGAAATTCAAAGTCCGATGGCAAAAGTTATTTTGGGTGGTTTATTGACTTCAACCTTATTGAACATTTTTATTGTTCCTGTGGTGTATTATTTGTCTAATCGAAAAAAAGTAATAAATGAAAACTAACATAATTCTATTTTTAGTAATGATGTCATTTAGTTTGGGATATTCTCAATCCAATATTGATACTATTTTAACTGAAATTGCTAAAAACAATAAGACCATTCAAGCCAATATGAACTATTGGAATGCTCAAAAAGTGCAATACAAAACAGGTAATACATTATACAATCCAACGATTGAGTATGATTATTTAAAAGGAAGTCCTGCCAATGCAGGAAATCAAACAGATATTATTGTAACGCAATCTTTTGATTTCCCAACTGTTTATGGAAAGAAGAACGAGTTAGCTAAACAATTAAGCACTCAAGCCGATTTGCAATTGAAAGCGGCTAATCAAGAGTTGCTTTTGGAAGCTAAAAAGATTTGTATTGAATTGGTTTACCGAAATAAATTGCAAGTTCCGTTGACTAAAAGAAAAGAAGCTACTGAAAAGTGGTTGGCCAATTTCAAGAAGAAATTGGATAATGGCGATGGCACTATTTTGGATGTAAACAAAGCCGAAATTCAATTGTTAGAAATCAAAAAACAGTTTCAAGACAATGCTTCTGCTATTGCAAAACTCAATGAAAAACTAACAAGTTTAAATGGTGGAACTGCAATAATTCTTACTGATGTTGTGTATTTTAATGTTCCTGTCATTCCAAATTTTGAAACCTTGGAAAAGGAAATTGAAGCACAAGATTATATTCGAAAAACGTTAGAACAAGAAAAAGTAATTGCTCAAAAACAAATTGAAGTAAGCAAAGCATTAGCCTTACCAAAAATGGAAATCGGTTATCATTATCAAGGTATTTTAGGACAAACCTATAACGGAATTCATACAGGAATTTTATTACCATTATGGGAAAGCAAAAACACCGTTAAGCTTCAAAAAGCAAAAATGGTTTATGCAGAAGGAGCTTTGTCAGACCATACCAATGACTATTATTACGAAATAAAGCAGCTTTATGGTCGTTATGAAAGTTTGAAAAGTATTTTAGCTGATTATGAAAAAATAAACCAATCTGTTGAACCTATAAAATTATTGGATAAAGCGTTATCAGCAGGACAAATTTCGGTTTTGGAATATTTTGTAGAGCTTAATTATTACAATGACTCTCAAAATTCCTATTTAGAAATAGAAAAGGAATATTATGATGTTGTAGCTAGTTTGTTGAAGTATAAATTATAGGTTATTAGTTCAAGTTAAGTAGTATAAAACGCAAGTTCCCAAAATTAGGAAGCTTGCGTTTTTTGATTTTTTGAATTGATAGTAAATTTCTCTTTCAAAATCTTCATATCTTCACTTACTTTTCTATCCAAAACTTTTGCATAATGCTGAGTAGTTCTCAAATTTTTATGTCCAAGCATTTTACTAACGCTTTCAATAGGAACTCCATTAGTGAGCGTTACAGTTATTGCAAAAGTGTGTCGGGCAATATGGATGGTTAGTTCTTTTTCAATTTCACAAACTCCAGCAATTTCTTTTAAATAGGCATTCATTTTTTGATTGGATAGAATAGAGAGTATTAAATTCACTGTGTAGAATATTGCGAATAGAAAACTAATTAAGCTGGTAGTAAGTTAAGTTTATTACCGAAGCTTAATCATATTCCAAGATGTTCATATAAAACTTTAACTGATATAATTCTCGTTCTGCTTCATATGGGGTTTTATACTCCAATCTAATGAAGAATGCAATCGTTTTTTTATACTATTTGATTGTAGGTAGATATGAATTGAGCAGACAAAGTGAATCATCTTTGACGAATTATAATGTTAATTCTCCTAAAGCTAAATTCCTTAAATCCTCTAAAAAATGATTCGAAAATCGTACGAGGAAGGTCACTAAAACTAAAATTGTTTAATAACAAAACCATGTAATTTTTATTAATTGCATGGTTTTTAGGTTTTTATAAGTTAATAAAATTTGAATCATTTTGGTTTGAAATATTTGCTAATCGCCAGTAGAATTCAAAGTGTCAGTTGAATAGCATAGAGAGGCAAACAAGTAATTTTAATAGCTTATTAAAGGGTGTTTCGACTACGATCCATGTGGCATTGCCCCTAATTAGACTTTTCGGACAGCGAGTTTTAGTGTCATTTGCTTTTATGCAGAATGAGGGAATAAAGGTTGAGTGTTTACTCCCTTTCTTGTTAATCTGCTAGTTTTGGAACTTTACGAAATCTAGATAAAACGCAGGGTTGCCCATATTAAAGTTGTTTGGAACAACTCCATTAGTTTTTGCTGCAAGAACAGTATATGTTCCCGCAGTGGAAAAATAAAGTACCCGACTCTGGTCTCGAGGAGACATCATTTGAGTATCTGCAACATTGCAATATGTCTTCCAAACATCTCCAATGCCATTAATATAAAAACTATAATCATTACATCCTGACTGAATTGTAAGGCCACAACGGAAAAAATACCATCCTTGTTCAGGAATGACCACACTCAGTCCTGTATTAAGACCGGCACCTCCGGTACCACCCGTGAAAGGGTCTACAAGAGTTCCGGAATAGGGAGTCCAATCATTGGCAAATGCAGTCACAACCGTTGTCGACCAGGTAGCGACACCATCAGCATCGCTGGACAGCACTTTGCCCAACCCTTGTGTTCCGTCGATAATTTTAAGGGCGCCTGCTGTCGAACCATTATTGATTTCCAAAGGTGCAGTCGGAGATGCCGTACCTATACCAACCCTGTTGTTGGCGGCATCTACGGACCATGTTGTGCCATCAACAGAAAAACCATTGGTAGCTGATGAGGTAAAGGCAAGCGGAAAATTTCCCTGGGTTATAATAGTGCTCTTATTAAGTGTACCTCCCAGTTCCGTTTCAGTACCATTTAAAGTGAGTCCGTTCCCTGCTGTATAGTTTATAGCATTACTGCCTACTTCCTGCCAAATGCTTCCGTCAAAAAAATAATAACCTTCCGCTGTAATGTTTGCTGTTTTTGTACTGGCTACAGTAACAGCTGCTGTAGCATAGATAAAAGTTCCTTTTTGGTCGGTACCATACATAGCATCTGCTAATTTAATTTCGTCACCTGTAAGTCTGGGTACAAGGAGACCTTCCGGTGTGCTACCATCAGTCGTTTTTGCTGTGATGTCAAGTGTTGCTTTTGGTGCTGTGTTATTTATGCCGACCTGAGCTGATGCTATATTGCAGACAAGCAATAGAACCATACTGTAAAGGGATTTCTTCATGAATTATTTATAAGGGTTAAGTTAAATGGGAATTATAGATCTATATATGGGTTTCGATAAAAATCCAGACTGGGGAGAATGTCATTTTTAAATTATTAAATATTGGCGCGACTAATTTATACAAAAAAGTAAGAAACATAAACATTTTTTTTGTTAAATAGACTTAATACTTTGTAAGATAAGTTTTTCATTTTGCTGAATATTCATATATTATGTTTATTATCAAACAAATACATAGAAGACAACTTAAATTAAGCGAATTATAAAAAACGGAGTCTAAAAACAATTGATGATAAGGATAAATCTGTCTGATTTACAATTACTTACATGAGGCTATAAAAATAAAAATTTAGCTTTTAATTCTGGGTATCAATTATTTAGAATTCTTCTATTAAGTCGATCTAACCGAAGCTTTAAAAGTTTAGTCAGAGCCGATGGTTTGCAGTTCTTCCAGAGTTATCTATAATTAATGACGAACCAAATCACATTTATAAGTCCACTAATTGAATAAAATTGATGTTTTTGATGCCATGATTTTTCGCTGTATGAAAAGAATTATGAAAAACAGCTTCTTCTCAAATTTTGACATTGCAAAGGCTGTAGTTTTTAGGATTTTTTTTATTCAACAGTATGTTATTGAATAATATGCTATTAGGTAACAAAAGTCATGTTTTTTTTCATTATCAATCTTTACATTGTATTGTTATTATCAATAATATATTTTACAGTAATTAAGTAACATAAGTTACCATGCTAAGTAACATAGGTTACCAAAGGACTTTAAAAACACCTCTACATTTGCTCTGTTAAATAATAATTTAAATGAGCCATAATATAGAGATTGCAATCAACGAAAGTAATTCAAGGCTCTTTCAATTTGATAATAAAAAACAATAAATCAACAAATGAAAAACAACTTATACATTTTAACTTTTTGTTTTTTAAGTTTTGTTTCTATTCTTAATGCTCAAGATATTATTCCAATATCTAAAGCAGATGTGTTAAACAGGGTTAAAGAAGGTAATCAAACCATTAAAATTTCAAAAGAGGATTTCAATCAAGCTAGAGCAGATTACAGACAAACCAATGCCATTTTTTTACCAAACATAGCAGTGTCCCATACAGGGATTTCTACAACCAATCCTTTGATGGCTTTTGGTTCAAAATTAAATCAGGAACTATTGACTGCCAATGATTTCAACCCAGCATTATTAAATGATCCTGATCAAACCCAAAATTTTGCAACACGCATTGAAGTGAAACAACCACTTATAAATATGGATGGGCTTTATCAGCGCAAAGCAGCTAAAAGTAAGATGGAAGCCATGACTTTTCAAATCGAAAGAACCAATGACTATTTGATGTTTGAAGTCAATAAAGCGTATATGCAATTGCAATTAGCTTATAAAGCAGTGGATGTTTTAAAAAAGGCACTTCAAGCAGCAGAATCAAATAAAAAATTAGCAGATAACAGCTTTAAACAAGGCTATTTACAACAAGCCGATGTGTTGGCTGTAGAAGTTAGAGTTACTGAGGTGAAGAATCAGCTACAAATGGCTAAGAGTCATGTTGAAAACGCTTCAGATTATATATCATTCCTTATGAACGATACCAGCAATGCTCTACTAAAACCTACAGATAGTTTAACGATCAACAATTTTGATTTAGTTGCAGCATCTCAAGTATCCACAGAACGTTCAGATATTAAAGCCATGCAATTAGCATCCAACGCCTATGAAAGCATGAACAAAGCTGATAAAATGACGTTTCTGCCTACTTTAAATGCTTTTGGAAGTTATGAATTATATGATGACAACGTTTTTCAAGGTGATGCGAATGGCTATTTAGTGGGTGTCCAATTAAGTTGGACTATTTTGGATGGTACTAAGCGTTTTGGGAAATCTCAAAAAAGTAGCGCTGCATATGAAAAATCAAAACTACAATACGAGCAATATCTATCACAAAGTCAGTTAGAATTGAATAAAGCCAAACGTATGTTTATGGATGCTGAAAACAAATTACAGCTTTCAAAACTTGCCATGGAACAATCCCATGAATCTTTAAGAATTAGAACAAATCGTTTTGAAGAAGGCTTGGAAAAAACATCAGACTTATTAATAGCAGAAACACAGTTCGCACAAAAACAATTAGAATATTACCAAACCATTTTTGAGTATAACTATGCGCAAGCATACTTACAATTTTTAACTAAAGCTTAATGAAAACTAGGAAACGAGCCATGTCAATGATGTTGCTATCAACAAAAAGATTATTGGCGAATGACATTAACTTCTAAAAATAATAAAAAATAAATAGATGAAAACTAAACATACAATAGCCTTTTTAGCATTCACATTTTTAGCAGTAAGCTGTGGTAGTGAAGAGAAAAAACCAATAGCAGGGAATCCGCCAATTCCGGTAAAAGTAAGCACAATAAATGAAAATAGTAACAGACCGTTTTTAACAGCTAGCGGAACCATACAAGCCGTTAAAAGTGCCAATTTAAGTACACGCATGATGGGTTTTATTACGAACACGCCTGTAAATGTTGGTGATTATGTAAAAACAGGTCAGTTACTAGTTGCTATTAATAATTCAGATTTACAAGCTAAACTGTCACAAGTTAATGCAGGCATATCAGAAGCGACAGCAGCCTTTACAAATGCTGAAAAAGATTATAACCGCTTTAAAAATTTGTTTGCAGAAAATAGCGCATCTCAAAAGGAATTTGATGACATAACAGCGCATTATAATATGGCTAAAGCCAGATTGGAAGGTGCAAAACAAATGAAAAATGAAGTAGATGCCCAATTTGCTTATGCTAACATTCGTGCGCCTTTTGATGGTGTTGTTACAGGTAAATTCATTAAAAATGGTGATATGGCAAACCCAGGAATGCCTTTAATAGCTATAGAGACACCAGGGAAATTTGAAGTGGTGGCTAGTGTGCCAGAAAGTGACATTTCAAAAATTAATTCAGGAACTCCTGTCAATATCCTTGTAAAATCAATTGGCAAAGCGGTTGAAGGTAAGGTTACCGAAGTAAGTAGTTCTGCAAAAAATACGGGTGGACAATATATGGTGAAAGTGGCTTTAGATAAAACAGACGCTTCAATCCTATCCGGCATGTTTGTAACGGTTCAATTTCCAATTAAGGCTCAAGAAAAATCTGAAATGGTTTTGATACCTAATGAAGTGCTTGTTACTAAAGGTCAACTTTCTGGAATTTATACGCTTAGTGAAAGTCATACGGCGTTATTACGTTGGTTGCGCTTAGGTAGAACGTTTGGTGATCAAGTAGAAGTATTATCTGGTTTATCATCCAATGAAAGATATATTATTTCGGCTGATGGCAAATTGTTTAACGGGGCTAAGGTAATCCCATCTCCAGCCCCTTAAGGCAGGTAGTTTGATAAAAGACTTTAAAAAGAAATCAAAATAAGTTAAAAAATTAGTTCATAAGGCTTTTTGGCTTTGGAGTAGTTAAAAACGCGTTAAGGATAGTAGCGGCATCCTTTTTTACGTCAGATTGAGTGCCTTGAGGTAACGAAAGGTATCGAGAACAAGTAAAAAAGATACAGCGGATAGCCTGTTAAAACGCCCAAAAATAAACGAACATGCAAGAAGGAATTTCAGGTAAAATTGCCCATTTTTTCATCAACTCAAAACTTACCATTTTGTTGATGATTGGCTTGATGATTATTGGTATATATAGTTCATTTCTTATTCCTAGAGAGGAAGAACCACAAATAAATGTGCCTATGGCCGACATTATGGTTGGTTATCCAGGAGCAAATCCGGGCGAGGTTGAAAGTCGGGTTATAAAACCTTTAGAAAAGATTATTTCAAACATTAAAGGTGTTGAACATATTCATAGTATGGCTATGAATGGTCAAGCGGTTATGGTGGTTCAATTTTATGTTGGTGAAGATACAGAGCGCTCTTATGTAAAACTATATGATGAGTTGATGAAGCACAAAAATATGTTTCCTGAAGGTGTTTACCAACCTATAGTTAAAACACGTTCTATTGATGATGTGCCCATGCTCGGATTAACCCTTTGGAGTGAAAACTATGATGATTATCAATTGCGTCAAATTGCTGAAGAATTAATTTCGGAAATTGAAAAAGTAAAAGATGTTTCCATTACTAAAGTTATTGGTGGTAGAAATAGGGAATTAAAAGTGTCTTTAGATAAAGATAAAATGGCAGAAAGTGGCGTGGATGCTTTGGGCATTATACAAATGGTAAAAGCCAACAACAGCAGCTCACAATCCGGCAGTTTTGTTAATAATGATACGGAGTATTTAATTACTACCGGACGCTTTTTGGAAACCAAGGAGGATGTTGAAGATTTAGTGATTGGCGTTAATCAAAATATGCCTGTTTATTTAAAACAAGTGGCTGCTATTACTGACGGTCCTTCATCACCGAAAAGTTATGTGTCTTTTGGTTTTGGGCAAGCTAATGATGGTTTTAAAGACTTTAAATCAGAATATCCTGCTGTTACCATTTCAATTTCAAAAGTAAAAGGGGCAGACGCCATGAAAATATCTGAAAAGATATTAACGCATATGGATGGATTAAAATCGACTTTAATTCCAAGTGATGTCCATGTTGATGTGACACGTAATTATGGTGAAACCGCATCAGATAAAGTAGGTGAGTTGTTATTGCATTTAGGCGTTGCCATATTGGCTGTAACTATTTTGGTCATGTTGGCGATGGGTTGGCGAGGTGGATTGGTGGTATTTTTCTCGGTACCATTAACCTTTGCATTGACCTTATTTGCTTATTATATGCTGGGTTACACATTAAATAGAATTACATTATTTGCTTTGGTATTTGTGGTTGGTATTGTGGTAGATGATAGTATCATTATTGCCGAAAATATGCACAGGCATTTTAAGATGAAGCGTTTACCATTTAAACAAGCTGCCATTTATGCCATCAATGAAGTAGGGAATCCGACCATACTGGCCACTTTTACAGTAATCGCCGCTATATTGCCAATGGCATTTGTGTCGGGGATGATGGGACCTTATATGAGTCCGATGCCTATTGGCGCATCTATTGCCATGATATTATCATTATTCGTTGCATTAACCGTAACGCCTTATTTAGGCTATCATTTATTGCAGGAAAAAGCGGGGCAAACCCATAAAGAAGAAGCAGGATTAGAAACAAGTAAAATCTACAAAATATATAAAAAAATTGAGCAGCCGTTTTTAAACAGTTCTAAAAAACGTCATGTCATGTTCGCCATTACTGCTTTACTGCTTGTTGGTTCCGTACTCATGTTTTTCACCAAGTCGGTTGCTGTTAAAATGTTGCCTTTTGATAACAAGAATGAATTTCAGGTAGTTATTGATATGCCAGAAGGCACCACTTTAGAAAGGACGGCCGTTGTTACCCAAGAAATTGCACACTACTTAAAAACCGTTCCTGAAGTTGTAGATTACCAAAATTATGTTGGAGCTTCTGCACCTATTACATTTAATGGTTTAGTACGTCATTACGATTTACGAGGCGGTAGCAATATGGCAGATATACAAGTAAATCTGTTACATAAGGAAGATAGGGAGTTACAAAGCCATGATATTGCAAAAAAGGTACGACCAAATATTCAAAAAATCGCTAAAAAATACCATGCCAATGTAAAAATCGTTGAGGTTCCACCAGGACCACCAGTGCTTTCTACATTAGTAGCTGAAGTTTATGGACCAGATTATGATGAGCAAATAAAAGTGGCCCAACAAGTTAAAAATATTTTAGAGCATACTGTTGATGTGGTTGATACCGATTGGATGGTTGAAGCGAATCAAGTTGAATACCGTCTGGTGGTAGATAAAGAAAAAGCCATGCTTAATGGTATTGCTCCGCAGCAAGTGGTTGGAAACTTAACATATTTACTTCAAGAATATCCTATAGCCAATATATATGACGAAACATCAAACGACCAGGTAAGTATAGTGCTTTCTTTAGATGATAAAGATAAAACATCACTCCAGGATATTCAAAACCTGAAAATAAAAGGAAATCGAGGACATGTAATCCCTGTAAGTGATTTGGTGTCGGTTAAAAAAGAAACCTTAGAAAAAACTATTTACAGAAAAGATCAAAAACGTGTTGTTTATGTACTGGCAGATATGGCTGGTGCACTGGAAAGCCCTGTATATGCCATTTTAGGGATGAATGAAAAACTTCAGAAAATAAAATTGCCTAAAGGTTATGAAATTAACGAACTGTATATGGACTCACCTACCGAAGAAACAGATTTTACCGTGAAATGGGATGGCGAATGGCAAATTACTTTAGAAGTGTTTCGCGATTTAGGAACTGCATTTTTAATCGTTATAGTTATTATCTACATGTTAATTGTTGGCTGGTTTCAAAACTTTAAAACACCTTTGGTCATGATGGTTGCCATTCCGTTATCGTTAGTTGGAATTGTTCTTGGTCATTGGATTTTAGGAGCGTTCTTTACGGCGACGTCTTTTATTGGAATGATTGCCTTGGCGGGTGTTATGGTGAGGAATTCTGTTTTACTAATCGATTTTATTGAGATAAGATTAAACGATGGTATTCCTTTAAAGCAAGCTATTTTAGATGCGGGTGCCGTAAGAACAACACCTATTTTGTTAACTACAGGAGCAGTTGTTATTGGAGCGTCAATTATTTTATTTGACCCGATTTTTCAAGGTTTGGCTATATCATTAGTAGCTGGAGCTATTGTTTCTACGCTTCTTACTCTTATTGTAGTACCGCTGATTTATTACATCACTGAAAGAAAAAAATGGGAACATTAATTAATGTAATATATAATCAAAGTAATGTAATACATAATCAAAGAAATGAAACTAGTTATTATTACCGCAATCAAAGAGTTTGAAAACGACATTAAACTCCAATTAAAAGAAGCCGATGTGAAGACATTCTCATTTAGAGATGTTACAGGTTATAGGGATAGCACAGAAGATGCTGTTGAATCTAATTGGTTTTCGAGTGAGATGAACCAAACGGAATCCATTCTTTTCTATGCATTTGTCAAGAAGGAAAATGTTGACATGCTGTTTGAATTAATCGATAATTTCAACCAGCAACAAGAAAGCTTGTCACAAATTCATGTAGCCGTTATAAATATAGAAAAATCAAATTAAAATTATTCAAAATGAAAAATAGAATCGTTAGGGGCATTGCAGGTAGCTTTATACTAATAAGCTTATTACTTGCTATATATGTCAATCAAAACTGGTTGTGGTTTACAGCTTTTGTAGGTGCCAATTTATTGCAATCATCATTAACAAAATGGTGTTTAATGGATACTATTTTAGAAAAAGTATTCAAAGTAAAAAACTAAGTTTTAAAAGTTGACAACAATTTTCAAAATAAGCAGTTTCATGTTTTATAAACCGCTTATTTTGAATCATCTTTAATATAAGATTCCCAAAATACCAAACTGTTCAAAAGTGTATCCATATATTGTTTTTTTAATAAAAAGCTTCATTGCCCAACATAAATAAGTCTTTTTAGCAAAAAAAAGAATTCTATCAAATAAAATCTTCATCAAAAACCTGAGCTTAAAATTCAATATTTTAAGCTCAGGTTTTGTACTTTTAAGCTTTGTGCCATTTGAGAGATTTGAAAGGATCCTAATAAAGACCCTTAGTTGTTTCAAAGATTAAATAGTATTGATATATAATTAATTTTTAAAATAGACGTTTTTACTTGATGTTAAACCTACTGGTTATTAAAGACTTTACTTTAGGCGGCAAAATTCTTATTGGAGTTTTGTTAGTCATATTGTCCTATATTATTTTGAGTTATATCTTCAAAATGATAGAAATGGGTTATGTGCTAAAGCAAAAAAAACCATTATATAACCATTTTTATTTCCGGTTAAGGCGTTTAAATCAAAGGCAAAAAGATATTTTACAGCATCAATTTTCATTTTATAAAAAACTTAATAATACAGAGAAAAAATACTTTGAACACCGTGTGGCGTCTTTTATTAAAGATAAAGATTTTATTGGTAGAGATGGTGTTGTAATTAATGATGAAAAAAAAGTTCTAATTTCGGCAACAGCTGTTATGCTTACGTTTGGTTTTCGGGATTTTTATATTGGTTTAATTTCTAAAATCGTCATATACCCAAACGCTTTTTATTCTAAAACAAATAAAGCATATCATAAAGGAGAGTTCAACCCTAGGCTAGCCGCTTTAGTACTCTCATGGGAAGATTTTATAAAGGGATTTAACGCCGATAATGATAATGTTAATTTAGGCATACACGAGTTTACCCATGCCATACATATTAACAGTATTAAAGAACGTGATGTAAGTTCAACTATTTTTAGCGATTCGTTTAAGGAGTTGTCGGGCATGTTAGCTTCAAATGAAGCTTTAAGAAATAAATTAAAGGAGTCGGATTATTTTAGGAAATATGCCTTCACAAATCAGTTTGAATTTGTTGCTGTAATCATTGAGAATTTTATTGAAACACCTAAAGAGTTTAGGTCGCAATTTCCGCAGGTCTATGATAAAGTAAAACAAATGCTCAATTTTAATGTTATTAATTATTGAACTCATCTTGACTTTTTTAAATGAACCAATATAAATGAGACTGTATAAAAAGTAAACTCCCAATGTCAGTTTGAGCGCAGCCGAAAACCTTGTTGGTCAGATTACCAATGCATTTCGACTGCGCTCAATGTGACAATTAACTTCTAAATAGACTTTGACTTTTAGCCTCAAATCTTTAAAGCTGGCCTCTGATTTCGCCTCCGCCAAATGTTGGAAAGGTGTGAACATTTACATAAATAAGCCCATTTCTCATGGCGCTTATAAGACCTGGCATGTCGCCTGCAAGTGAACCGGTTATGTCTTCAGCCGCAATATGACCCTCTGCTAAAATACCATTCGCTGGACCGGAAGGCTGTTCATTCGGATTTACATATAATGTAACCACAACACCTCCGTTTACGCCCACTGGAGCCAAATGGAAATGAGCAAACCTTACATTTTCAATGTTGGCTGTAATTAACTTATAGTGAATGGTGCTTTCGTCTTTGCTTATAGCAACAATAGCTTGTCCGGTAGCTTTAGAATCATTAGCAGGAACTTCATTGGCACCACTAAGGTTGGTCGTAAAAACTAACCTAGTGTCAGAGGTTTTTTTAGAACTTGTTTTAGCGCTTTCTTGCAATATGCTTGCTGCCTCTGTTTGTGGGTCAAGTAGTGTTTCGTTTGAGCAAGCAAATAGTGCCATGCTCGCTACAAAAAGTAATGCCATACTTTTCATAAAATAATTTTTTCTTTTCATACATATTTAGTTTTAATATTTAGTTATATATACTAAGACTAAAAATTTGGGGAAGTGCACAGCATACACTCCTAAATAAGTTATATCTCCATAAGATAGTGAACAATTTTTATTTTATAAAAATTAATTGCTAACAGGTGGCGTTTATTATTTTAATGGTACAAACTTATTCATTGGGTTACATGATTTTTATCATGCTTTTTTATAATTTGATTTTATAATTTTAGTGATAGTAAAAACTAAAATTGAAAAGCCATGATACGTAAAGCGCCTATTTCAATGATAATGACAGCACCTGTTGTCACATTAAAAAAGAAGGATAGTTTAGAAACAGCCGAGCGACTTTTCAGAAAGCACCATATACGACATTTGCCCGTAGTTAATGACAATGTCGTTGTAGGCATGCTAAGTTATACAGATTTACTTCGACTTAGTTTCGCAGATATTACAGATAATTCAGATTCCGATGCTAATGCCGATGCCATGGTATATAATATGTTTACTATAAAACAAGTAATGAAGAAGCATATAGTGACGGTTTCGACTTCAAATTCAATAAAAGATGTAGCAGAGATCTTAGCAAGTAAAGAGTTTCATGCTTTACCTGTTGTGGATAATAACAAATTAGTTGGTATTGTTACCACTACCGATCTTATAAAGTACTTGTTAAAACAGTTTTAATATCATTTAATCTTTCAATTAATAAAAAACAAAATGAACCGAAGAGCACCAGTTTCAGAAATAATGAGTAAAAGTGTTGTTGCATTAAAAAGAGGTGATAATTTAGAAAGAGCCGAAATGCTTTTTAATAAGCACCGAATCAAACACATTCCAGTTGTTAGTTCAGATGTGATAATAGGGATGTTAAGTTATTCCGATTTACTAAAAATTAGTTTTGCTGAAACCACAAAGGACGAGCATGATGTAAATGCTGTAGTATATAATTCGTTTACAATAGAGCAGGTGATGAGTAAGCATATCGTATCTATAAATAGCGATACCACTATAAAAGAAGCGGCTACTATTTTAGCTGAAAGAGAGTTTCATGCACTGCCTGTTGTAGATAATGGTGTTTTGGTAGGTATAGTAACTACTACCGATTTGCTAAACTATTACATAAAACAATATTAAGAGCCAAAGGATAAAACTTAAACAGTCTCTAAGTATTGGCAATAGTTTTAAGTTGCTTTATGGTTTCAAGCGGATTGTCACTTTTGAAAATAAAACTTCCCGCTACTAAAACATCGGCACCAGCGTCGGTAAGTGCTTTTGCGTTGGCAGTTGTTACACCTCCATCAATTTCTATAATGGTGGAAGCGCCTTTGCGTGTAATTAATTCTTTTAGCTGTTTTACTTTGTCATAGGTGTTTTCAATAAAGCTTTGACCACCAAAACCAGGGTTTACACTCATAATAAGCACTAAATCAATGTCGTTAATGGTGTCTTCTAAAAGACTCACGCTTGTATGTGGATTTAATGAAACACCAGCTTTCATACCTTCGGCTTTAATGGCTTGTAACGTTCTATGTAAATGCGTGCAGGCTTCGTAATGAACCGTTAAAATATGGCTTCCTAAATCGGCAAATGTTTTAATGTATCTATCAGGGTCAACAATCATTAAATGTACATCAACCGTTTTTTTTGTATATTTAGTTATGGCCTGTAGAACAGGCATACCAAAAGAAATATTTGGTACAAAAACACCGTCCATAATGTCTATATGAAACCAGTCGGCTTCACTTTGGTTTACCATTTCTATATCGCGTTGAAGGTTAGCAAAATCGGCAGCAAGTAGCGAAGGCGCAATTAATTTAGAACTCATTATAAAGGTGTGTTGTAAAGTTTATGCAAATATAGAAAAGTCTTTTAGAAGTCCCTTTCCTTTGGAGAGGGATTTAGGGTGAGGAGAAAAATAAACCCCCGGTAATCAGCCGGGGGTTCTTTCATCAATCAAAAAACGAACAGTTATGTGTAACTGTTTGTTACTATTATTTAGTCGTAAAAAGTCTACTAACCTAAATATGTTTTTAATATTTTACTTCTAGAAGTGTGTTTTAACCTTCTAATAGCTTTTTCTTTTATTTGACGTACACGTTCACGAGTTAAATCGAACGTCTCACCAATTTCTTCTAAGGTCATTGGGTGTTGGTTTCCTAAACCAAAGTACAAACGAATCACGTCTGCTTCACGAGGTGTTAAAGTTTCTAAAGCACGTTCAATTTCTGTACGTAACGATTCGTGTAATAACTCTCTATCTGGGTTAGGCGATTCACCACTATTTAATACATCATATAAGTTAGAATCTTCACCTTCAACTAAAGGTGCATCCATACTTACGTGACGGCCTGAATTTTTCATAGACTCTTTAACATCGTTAATAGTCATGTCCAACTCTTTTGCAATTTCTTCAGCACTTGGTGGACGCTCATGACTTTGCTCTAAAAACGCAAATGTTTTATTAATCTTGTTAATAGAACCAATTTTGTTTAAAGGCAAACGTACAATACGTGATTGTTCAGCCAACGCTTGAAGGATCGATTGACGAATCCACCAAACGGCATACGATATAAATTTAAAACCACGGGTTTCATCAAAACGTTGTGCTGCTTTAATTAAACCTAAATTACCTTCATTAATTAAATCGGGCAATGTTAAACCTTGGTTTTGATATTGCTTAGCTACCGATACAACGAAACGTAAATTAGCTTTTGTCAACTTCTCTAAAGCAGCTTGGTCGCCAGCTTTAATGCGTTGTGCTAATTCTACTTCTTCGTCTGCGGTAATTAAGTCAACTTTTCCAATTTCTTGAAGATATTTGTCTAACGAAGCGGTTTCTCTGTTGGTAACCTGCTTCGTGATTTTAAGTTGTCTCATCTAAAGTTCTTCTGTAAGTTATAAAATGAATATTGTTATTCAATAGTTATACGTAACTATATCAAAAATGTTACAAAAAGTTTTGATTTATTATTGAAATAACCTTTTCAAGGCGTAAAAATTTTAAAATAGCCACGCTATCCGTTATTTCTTTTATTTACAAAAATAAAAGGATGCCATTCCTGTCGTTAATGCAGAATTTAGTTCTAAAGATTTTATTTTAAATCTTAATTAGTGTTTTGTTCTTAAGATTTATTGCCTCCAACATTTCTTGTGTAAAGGCATAATGCCCACGAACTGTAATAAGTCTAAATCTAGACGATTTTAAATTGCTTAAGGTGTTAAGAAATAGCCATTTGGATTTTAATAGTTTTGGTTTTTCGGATTTTAAACTTAAATCAAAATAATGTTTTCTGCCTTCCTTTTCTGCAACAATATCTGGTGTGATAGTAATATTGCTACCTGCTTTTGCATAAGATTTTGGGGTTTCATAACCATCAGCATCGGCTTGAATGTTTTTAAAGCCGTGCTTCTCTAAATAAGTAATAGAGTTCTCTAAAATGTCTGAATATTTTGCTTTGTCTTCATGTATCATAACTAGTAATATAATGAAAATGAGTAAAAAAGCAAATTTTTAACAAGGTTTAACGTTTGATGGTAGATTTTAAGAGCTAATAATTTTATGGATGTAATTATTTTTGATGGTTATACATGTATGTTGTATATAGTTTTTTGTTCCTTGTGTATGCTGATGTAAAGCCAATCTATTTTTAGTTTTTACAAATTTAATCTTTCATCTTATTTCTCACTTATCTTGCAGAGCATCTATTTTGTAAGTGGGGAAATCCCAAAATCTCCCTTAAACGCGGATATCCGGGCTGGCTTTGTAAGCTCTTTGGCAAGTTTTGGTCTAAGTGTGGCTCGTATGGTTTGCCAATGTGCTTATAAATAGGATGGGTTTTCCTTAATTATCATTTAACCACTTTGCCTAAGTTTCTAATACAGATATTAGAACACCCAAGCCTCGCTGAATGATATAAATGTATCTATGCTTCCCCATTGTTTTCCTGACTTTTCCGTCCAGTACCAATGTGATTGAGTCGGAGAGTATGTTAATATATATTCCCCCTCAGGTAGCATTGGACTCATATATTGTAAACCTTCTACCGTTTTGTTCGAATACATATCTACCCATGTATCGTGTACTGTTTCTCCTTTTGGACTTTTAATTATAATGTGACCGTATCCACAGTCTATAGATGCTACGCCACGTAAAGCTATTTGAGAACCTTTGAATGAAATTGAGGCAGTTGCGTCCTTTGTATTCGCTCGCTTCGATTTAGTATCGTCACCCTCCGCATCTTTCCACAAACCTTTATAACTTACAGCCTCATCATTATATGCTATTTTATAAGAGGGTTTCATAGGGACATCTTTCCATACTCCCGTTTCTACATTAATGGTCCAGCTTTCATGATATTCAGGCATTGAAATTTCATCGTCATTAAATATTAGTGGTTGCCATACATAAGTTGCCGTAGCTCTTTGTTTAGGAAAAGACCATCGGTCTCCCATGTAAATAAATGTGGTTGTTTTATTTCCTACTACAGGAAACACAAAAGTAGATTGAGAATTCCATGTGAGCGTACCTTCAGGGGCTACTGCCCCTCGATTTGTCCAGGGACCAGTCAGAGATTTTGCAGTAAAATAATAATTATCGTTTCGTTCCCAGCCTGTCAAGCCGGAGCCAATCCAGTAGTAAGTATCTTTGTGTTTAAATACTGCGGGGGATTCGGTACGAAGTGTTTTGTCGTGTTTTAAAACGTGTTCTACCACGCTCTTATAATCGTTAGCTAATTTATAGATATCGCCATGATGCAATATAACATAACCTGTTCCATCATCATCCTGAAAGATCCCCATATCCCAACGTTTAATATATTCATCTCCGAACATCAATCGTCCTTTATATTCATAAGGTCCGGTTATGTTATTTGAAACAGCATATTCAACAGCAGGATTTGTATAATTGTTAGAATCGGCATGCATATACATGATAAATTCACCTGTAGATGGGCATTTCATTACTTTCGGACGCTCACCAATACATTCAGCACTCGATAATCTACCGCTTTGATTTGGAGGCATTGCGATACTTTCGAATGTCCAGTTCATCAGGTCAGAAGAAGAGTAGCAGCTAAAACCTTCAAATCTATTATTGTCGTTGTTTTTATATTCGCCAAATAGATAGAATTTATCACCCTCTTTAATAATATTGGCTCCATGCGCTGAAACATTGTTTCCGTCCTTGGTATACCAGGGTATACCTGTAATAACAGATTGGTAATTTTTCTTATTATGAACAGAGCAAGCTGTTAAAATGATAGTAATTACTACTAAATGTTTTATTTGCATTTTTCTAAAGTTTGTATAAAGGTTATAACTTATTTGTCTGCATATTGAAACACATTATAAGGGGATGCGATTCCTTTAAATTTTAATACGACAACACCATGTGGTGGAATTTCTTTGGTTATTTTTTGGGGGGAGGAGATAACAAAATAGATTCGCAAAACTGTACCGCCCTATTATCGGAGACCAATCCAATCAATCCTTTTTTTGTAATTATTTTAATCTTTTTATATCGTTTCAATGTATTGATATATGTTTTTTCATAATTGCACACAATGGTTTTATAACTTTTAGTTGTGGGATGTTTGGTAGTAAAGATAGAAAAAAGAACTGATTTTGACGTGACAGCGTCTGTATCCGCAGAGCATGTTTCCACCATTGAAGTTATGGACGGTTTAACAAACTGAACCATTAGTATGCCGCAAGGTGGTTTGCCGTGAGGCATGAACTAAAGGAAGCGAAGTCTGCTATTTCAAGATTTATCTAAAGGACTTTTTATTTCTTGTAAATCTTTTCGAGTAACAGGAGTATGAGTCATTGTGGCTTCTGGTCTCGTGTGTCCTAATAACTTTTGAATATACCATATATCAATACCTTGCTCTAGGATGTGTGTGGCATAACTATGACGAAGGATATGGGGTATTTGAGGTAGAAAGGGAAAAGGGTGTTTTATTACCGTTATTTCAAATATTAAATGGTATAAATCTTTGCTACTCAAAATCAAACGCATCATTATCAATAATGATGCGTTCTCGCAATCGGTTTATTTTTTGGTGCATTCTATTAAAAAATAATGACCTGTCTTTTTCGCCCGCATTCACCAATAGCTTAGAAATGCTCATTTGTTTTTCAAAAAAATCGTGCATAAGTTCACAAGTTGGTTGATGCTCTATTTTAAAATAACTTATTACTGTAAAAGGTGTAAAGAATACTTTTTTATAAGGTGTTTTTACCATAATAGTATTGCTCATGGTATGGATATCGTTAATGTATAAATTATAAATAGCTTTATTTTTGGAACCAATTATAGACTGTTGAATGGCTTGTTTTTCTACATGCCGAATAACATCTTCAATGTCTGTACAAATTAGCAATGCCAATTTTTTTGATAGCGCTCCTGCTTCAAAATAGTATAATACTTGTTGTAATGTGCCATTAATGGTGGTATTGTTCCAAATCTCTGTAATGTTTATGTCTTTGTAAACTTCACCTAATTTGTAAGCGTTTTCAAGTAATGAATCGGGAATGGTTTTTATAAAATCATCAAATGTGACTTTGCTTTTAGTCATATTGGTATCAACATCTTTTAACCAAACATAAATTTTATAACGTGATAAAAAGGAATCTTTTAATGTATGAAAAAGTGGAATGTCTTTAGCTGAATAAATTATGGAAGCACTTTTTAATTGTGTTAATGGTAAAACATTATTAAGCGATTGTTTAAAGTAGAGTTCTAAACCTTCTTTGTTATGTATTGGTGGTGATAATTCTGTAAGGATAGAATTTTGACTGCCAACTTCAAATAAATTATTTAACGATATTTTATAGTGTTTTGCAAGTTTTACACTTTCCTCAAGAGATAAGCTGGTTTTTAAATTAATACGTCTGTATGCTGCATCATAACCTATATCTAAAATAGTGGCTATTTCTTCTACAAACGAGGTCTGATTTTGTGTTTTTTCCTTTAGATACCTAATAAATTGTTCTTGCATTTTTTGAAAAATTACAAGTAGGTTTCTGGAAGACTTTGTGAAATTTAAGAAAAATAATTCTAATTATCAGCGTTTTAGTCAAATGATTATCAAATATCACAAAGTACATTTGAACTACTAACCATTCATGCGTTTTTTAAAATAAAAGCATGACTTTAAACACTATTATTATGAAAGCGTTATTGAATTTATTATTAGTGATTATTGTGAGTTCCTGCGAGGTTAAAAGGGTTTATACCACAGGTTCATACGGCTCGATAAAGTCTTATACCGAAAAACAACATTTTATAGATAAAAAAACAACCGCAACCTATGTATCTGGAGACATTAGTTTTGGAAAACATTCGCAAGAGGATGATAGTTTTAATGATACTAAAACTATAGTAGCAATTAATATTCATAGAAATACTACGGGAAGGTTTTTTAATTATTATTATGGATTGGGAGGAACCTATGGTGCTTATAATTTTAAGGAAGGCTATAGCGATCTAATTGTTAAAGGTGAAAAGAGTCTTTTTTATACCATTAATATTAAATCTGGAATAAACTATACTTATACAAGACCTAAAGTAGACTGGCGTTTTATAGGTTTGGAATTTGCTTATCTAAATGAATTTGGACCTTATCAAGATAAATTATCTGAATTAACTACCAATAATGACGGAAATCTGATTATTGTCAATCAGAAATCTATGTTCACTTTCAACTTATATTCAGAATATGTGTTTAAAATTTCTAATGAAGAAGCATTCACTCTAGGTTTTTATCTAGGTGATTTGTTGAATTACAAAAACACGGAATTATATAGCGATAGCACAGGATTTAGTGGTATAACATTAGGATTGAGGCTTAATAAATACTCCGTTAATGCCATTTTTGAAACAGGCGAAGGAGACATTAAATCTTCTAAAATTGGACTTACTTATAAGCTCAAATAAAATTAATTATAATAACTAACTGTATAAATTTAAAAAATCATGAAGACACTAAAAAAGCAAATCAGACTAATGGCTTTGGCTATAGTTTTGGTATTTAGTACAGGCACTTATGCTCAAAGTGAAGTAAAAAAAAGCAATATATACCTTAGAGTATATGATTTGGAAGGCAAGCAAATAAATAAGGGGTCGCTAATTTTTATTAATGATTCACTTCTGGAACTAAAAGGGAGTAGCAAACAAGAGAAAATAAGTTTACGAGAAATTGGTTTTATAAAAACCAAACGGGCAGCAGGTAATAATGTGCTTATTGGTGCTGCAACAGGGGCTGCTCTAGGAGCTGTTTTAATAGCTTCTTCTTCAGACCCAAATGATTGGGTTTTTTCATACACACCAGCTGAAGGCGGTTTAATAGGAGGACTTTCTGGTGCCTTTGTTGGTGGAGGGGTAGGCGGGATAACTTCTTTTTTTAAAAAATCGGAAACTTTTATTATTAATGCTAGTGATGTGAATTGGAGTCTATTTCAGCAAACAATAGGCGAGCAAAGGTTTAAGTAAGAACTCATCTTTATTTTTTATGTTTAACCTAAAATGAGATAAAATCTGTGCAGATGAGACGCTTTTTGAAAGGCATAGTAGAGCTAAGCATAAAAAAAGAAACAAAATATGGACGGATTTTAGCCCTTCCTGCCTGCCGGCAGGCAGGTTTTAGGAAATAGAAAAAGTCAAGATGAGTTCTAAATTAAAAAACCTCACAAAAAAATATCTTGTGAGGTTTTAAATTTATAAGATTATAAAAACTTAGTCGTCTTTTCTGTCTTCTCTAGGTCTTCTATCGTCACGACGATCATCTCTACGATTATCACGTCCGCGATTATCACGACTTCCACCTCTGTTATCACGTCCACCACGGTCGTTGTTATCTCTTGGTGGTCTTGCTACATAACCTTCTGGTTTTTCCAATAATGCTTTACGGGATACTTTTTCTTTACGGGTTTTTGGATCTACACCAAAATACTTCACATTGAAAACATCGCCCATATTAACCACATCGGTTACATTTTCGGTACGTTCCCAAGCTAGTTCGCTTACGTGTAATAACACCTCGTTTCCTGGTGCTTCCGTATATTCTACAACAGCTCCAAAATCCAGCATTTTAATGACTCTTACTTCGTAAGTGCCACCAACTTCCGGTTTAAACATTAACGAGTCTATTTTAGCTAAAACCGCATCAATACCATCTTGATTGGTTCCTAAAATTTCAACAATACCTTCTTCGGTAATCGGATCCTCGTTAATAACGATGGTTGTTTTAGTCGCTTTTTGTAATTCTTGAATCACTTTGCCACCAGGACCAATTAAGGCACCAATAAACGCATTAGGAATCACTCTTGTAATCATTTTAGGAGCATGTGCTTTTACATCTGCATTTGGTTGTGCAATGGTTTCAGTAAGTTTGCCCAAAATATGTAAACGTCCAGCTTGTGCTTGTTTAAGAGCATTTACTAAAATTTCATAAGAAAGACCTTTAACTTTTATGTCCATTTGGCAAGCAGTAATACCATCGGCAGTACCGGTTACTTTAAAGTCCATATCTCCTAAGTGGTCTTCATCACCTAAAATATCAGATAATACGGCGTATTTTCCTGTTTCAGCATCAGAGATTAATCCCATGGCAATACCTGAAACTGGTTTTTTAATTTGAACGCCTGCATCCATTAATGCCATTGTACCAGCACAAACAGTAGCCATAGAAGACGAACCGTTTGATTCTAATACTTCAGACACGATTCTTACGGTATACGGACAATCTGCAGGTACCATACCTTTTAAGGCACGTTGTGCTAAATTTCCATGACCTACTTCACGACGAGACGTTCCTCTTATTGGACGCGCTTCACCAGTTGAAAAAGGAGGGAAGTTATAGTGTAAATAGAAACGCTCTTCTCCTTCAAACGATGGCATATCTATTTGATTGGCTTCTCTTGAAGTTCCTAAAGTAACTGTTGCCAAGGCTTGAGTTTCCCCACGGGTAAAGATTGATGAACCATGTGTAGATGGTAAATAATCGATTTCACACCAAATAGGTCTGATGTCTGTTGTTTTACGTCCATCTAAACGTAAGCCTTCATTCAAGGTTAAATCTCTAACCGCTTTTTTCTCAGCTTTATAGAAGTATTTAGAAACCATGCCTCCATAATCAGCCAATTCTTCTTCGGTAAATGTTGCTTTTACTTCTTCTTTAATAGCTTCAAAAGCAGCACTGCGCTCATGTTTTGCCGATGCAGCTCTTGCTACGGCATATACTTTATCGTAAGTTAAAGCTTCTACCTTTTTAGCTAATGCTTCATCTTCACGTTCTGGTTCGTATTCACGAGTTTCTTTTTTACCAAAGGCTTCCGCTAATTTTACTTGAGCAGTACATTGTACTTTAATGGCTTCGTGTGCAAACTTAATGGCTTCAACCATTTCTTCTTCAGAAATCTCACTCATCTCACCTTCAACCATCATCACAGAATCTGCGGATGCTCCAATAACCATATCGATATCGGAAACTGCTAATTGTGCTCTTGTTGGATTGATGATAAATTGACCATCTACACGGCCTACTCTAACTTCAGAAATTGGTGTTTCAAAAGGAATGTCAGATAATTGAATCGCTGCAGAAGCTGCTAATCCAGCCATAGCGTCTGGCATCACATCCTCATCATGAGACATTAACTGAATCATTAATTGGGTTTCAGCATGGTAATCTTTTGGGAATAACGGACGTAAAACACGGTCTACTAAACGCATTGTTAATACTTCGCCATCACTGGGTCTTGCTTCTCTTTTAAAGAAACCTCCTGGATAACGTCCAGAAGCAGCAAATTTTTCTCTGTAATCTACCGTTAACGGTAAAAAGTCAACATCACTTTGTTGGTAGTTGGAAACAACTGTACACAAAAGCATACATTTTCCAGATTGCACAACAACAGAACCGTGCGCCTGTTTTGCTAATTTTCCGGTTTCGATGGAAATTGTACGTCCATCACCAAGGTCAATGACCTCTCTAAAAACTTTTGGAATCATAAATTTTTTAATTCTAATTAAACAATGGTCGTTGTGTTGTTGTGTGTAGTTGTTGTGTGACCAATGAAAAACTATAATAAGCTTCTTCAATACGGGTTTATACTCTACGCAGAGTTATATTTAAAACAAAAAAGAGGCTGAAAAAGCCTCTTTTTTTTATTTTCTTAATCCTAATTCTTTTACTATCGCGCGATATCTTAAGATATCTTTCTTAGTTAAGTAATCTAGTAAGCTTCTTCTTTTACCTACTAATTTTACTAATGAACGCTCGGTGTTAAAATCTTTACGATTCTTTTTTAAGTGTTCAGTTAAGTGATTGATTCTGTAAGTGAATAACGCAATTTGTCCTTCTGCAGAACCTGTGTCTTTTGCATCTTTACCGTGTTTTGTAAAGATGGCTTCTTTTTCTTTTTGATCTAAATACATGCTAATATTGTTGTAAATAATTTTTATGTACACGAAAGCCTTTCTTTCGAGCGGCAAATATAGTGAATAAATTAATTTTATAATAACAAGTAGCAATTCTTTTTTAAAGTAATATTTTCGAAAAAAATCACTATATTTAGATACTGTTTAAATTTTGTTTTTGGAATGTTTTATAGGGTATTTTTTTGTTAGACGAAGGTATTTTGAGATTCATAGCCATAGCTATGGACCGAAAAATAGCTGAAGTATGGCGGAAAAAGGCACATAAAAGAGCCAAAGGATAAAACTTAAACAGTATCTTAAGAGTCCATTTTTTTATTCCCTCATAACGATGCCTAAAAACCTAAGTCTGGTAAAAGACAAACTATTTGAAAATATTTTCAATTATGCTAGAGGTGGAATAGCCATTTTGAGTCTCGATGGTCGATGGATAAAGGTTAATAAAAGTGTTACTAATTTTTTAGGGTATTTTGAAGAGGAACTTTATAACATGTCGTTTACAGACATTACCCATAAAGATGATTTAGATGCCAATTTAAGTTGCGTGGAATCACTACTTCAAGGTGAGGCTGAAAACTATCAAATGGAAAAGCGCTATTTTCATAAAGACGGAAGCATAGTTTGGGCCATGCTATCTGCCTCAATAGTTAGGAATGTTAAAGGTGAACCGTTATACATTATATCTCAAATTGATGATATTTCCAAAAGGAAAGCGGACAGAAATCAATTAGAAATCATGCTAGATGTAGCAAGGGAACAAAATAGTAGGTTATCTAGCTTTGCAGAGATTATTACCCATAACTTACGAACCCATGTTTCAAACTTAATGACTTTAGTGACGTTTCTTGAAGAAGAATCGCATGAACTAACAGAAGATGAGAATTTTGAACTTTTAAAAGGTTCTGTAATAAATTTAAACCAAACGGTTTTGCATTTAGCAGAAGTGGCCAAAATAAAAGCTATTGATGAAAGTAATATTGAGGTACTTAATTTATATGATTATGTTAATCAATCTATATATAACGTGAGTGCATTGGCAAAAAACATTCATTGTACAATTAAGAATGATGTTAATGAGAATCATAATGTTAAAGCTGTCCCAGCGTATTTGGATAGTATTATTTTAAATTTTTTAACGAATGCTGTTAAATACCGTTCTGATAAAAGAGATACCATTATTAAACTATCCAGTGAGATTCAAGAAGGATATGTTATATTCCATATAGAAGATAATGGTTTGGGAATCGATTTAGATAAATTTGGCAATACGTTATTTCAAATGTACAAAACCTTTCATAAGAATAAAGACGCTTTAGGTGTAGGACTCTTTATTACTAAAAATCATGTTGAATCGTTGGGAGGGTATATAAAAGTAAAAAGTGAAGTTGATGTCGGTACAACATTTTCGATTTTTTTGAAAGCAGGTTAAAGAAAATTATGAACTCTTCTTGATTTTTGTTTTTAACCGAAAATGAGATAAAATTTGTACGGATGATGCACTTTTTGAAAGGCATAGGCGGAGCTAAGCATAAAAAAGAAATAAACTATGGACGAATTTTAGCCATTCCTGCCTGCCGGCAGGCAGGTTTTAGGAAATAGAGAAGTCAAGATGAATTCTATCTATTTTTACATTAATTCTCCATTCAACTTAGTTACTTATACAAACTACCTCGTAAATTTTTTAAATCTACGAGGTAGTTTATTGTAATGTGTTAATATTTATGTTCTTAAAGGCTGATTTAAAATTAAATCCAAATACTGATTTACTTTGGTTTTTAAATCTTTTCTTAGTGTAATAAAATCTAAGAAACCGTGTTCCAATAAAAACTCTGAGGTTTGAAAACCTTCAGGTAAATCCTTGCCAGTCGTATCTTTTACTACACGAGGGCCTGCAAACCCAATTAAAGCACCTGGTTCTGCAATATTAATATCTCCCAACATGGCAAACGATGCTGTAGTACCACCAGTTGTTGGGTCGGTACATAATGATATGTATGGAATGCCAGCATCTGCTAATTGTGCTAACTTTACAGATGTTTTTGCTAATTGCATAAGCGATAAAGCTGCCTCCATCATACGGGCACCACCAGATTTAGAAATGACCATTAGTGGAATGTTGTTTTTTAATGAATAATCTGCAGCACGTGCAATTTTTTCACCAACAACACTTCCCATAGAGCCACCAATAAATGCAAAATCCATACAAGCAACGACCAAGTCTTTTCCTTTAGATTTGCCAACGCCTACTCTAATAGCGTCTTTTAATTTGGTTTTTTCTTGGGCAGCTTTTAAACGGTCTGGATATTTTTTAGTGTCAACAAATTTTAATGGGTCTTTAGATTCTAAATTAGCGTCCAGCTCTTTAAATTTATTATCATCAAAAAGAATTTCGAAGTATTCTTTACTTCCTATTCGAACGTGGTATCCATCTTCCGGACTTACATAAAAGTTTTTTTCAAGTTCATCTGTATCGACAATTTTTCCAGTTGGAGATTTGTACCAAAGACCCCTAGGGGTGTCTTTTTTTTCCTCTGTTGTTGTTGTTATTCCTTTTGTTTTTCTTTTAAACCAAGACATAGTGATTTATGATTTACGATTTTAGATTTACGATTTACAATTTTAGATTTAAAAAATTTTGTACATCGGTATTTTCGTTAAGGATAGTTGCTAGATTCTTTTTTAACAAACACGTTATGTGTAAAATCAAAAATGATAAAGCAAAAAGCCTGACTACAAAATTAAGGCTTTATTTTAATTTAGTAGTAAAGCCATTCTGTTTTTATTAATTGAATTTTTTTAATTTTTTTATTGCTTAGAAATGAAAAAATCCTGCGTGAAGCAGGATTTTATATACATAACAACTCTATTTTATAGTGTATTTACATTATTAAGGTCTTCGAAAGCCTTTTTTAAACGCTCAATAAAAGTGACTTCGCCCGAACGTAACCAAACACGTGGGTCGTAGTATTTTTTGTTAGGAACATCAGAGCCTTCAGGGTTTCCAATTTGTCCTTGTAAATAATCTTTTTTACTGTTCATATAGTCACGAATACCACTCATAAAGGCATATTGTAAATCGGTATCTATATTCATTTTAATAACACCGTAGCTAATACCTTCACGAATTTCTTCAACTGTAGAACCTGAACCACCATGGAATACAAAATCAATATGGTTATGACCTACACCGTATTTTTTAGAAATATAATCTTGAGAGTTTTTCAAGATTTTTGGTGTTAATTTTACGTTTCCTGGTTTGTATACGCCGTGTACGTTACCGAAAGCTGCAGCAATAGTAAACTGGTCGCTTACTTTACTTAATTCTTCGTATGCATAGGCAACTTCTTCTGGTTGTGTATATAATTTAGAATCATCTACATCACTATTATCTACACCGTCTTCTTCACCACCTGTAATCCCCAATTCAATTTCTAATGTCATCCCCATTTTGCTCATACGTTCTAAATAGGTTTTGCATATTTCTATGTTTTCTTCGATGGGTTCTTCCGAAAGGTCAATCATGTGAGAACTGAAAAGTGATTTTCCGGTTTCAGCGAAATGTTTTTCACTGGCGTCCAATAAACCATCAATCCAAGGTAATAGTTTTTTTGCACAGTGGTCTGTATGTAAAATTACAGGAACACCGTATGCTTCTGCTAATGTGTGTACGTGTTTTGCTCCTGCGATAGCTCCTGCGATAGCTGCTTTCTGGCCTTCGTTACTTAAGCCTTTTCCAGCATTAAATTGTGCACCACCATTTGAAAATTGAATAATTACTGGTGCATTTAGTTCTGCTGCAGTTTCCAATACGCCATTAATTGTATCTGAACCAATGACATTTACAGCTGGTAAAGCAAATCCTTTTTCTTTAGCGAGTTTAAAAATGGCTTGTACTTCTCGTCCTGTAGCAACGCCTGGTTTTATATTATGTCCCATAATTATTTGAAATTTTATTTTAGTTTGTAAGTTTTCAAAAGTAATCAATTTTTAAAACATTTTTAGTGTTTTAACGGTTTGAAAATACTAAATAAGTACTAAAACGTTATAGTTTGTGAAGAATGATTAAGCTATTAAAATGGATAGTTAATACCTATATTATACACGGCATTAGAAAAGTTATAGTCGTTAAACCAACGGTTTTGGTCTTGGTATGAAGGGTCGTAAGTTTTAAAACCTATATCAAAACGAAATATAAAAAAACTAAAATCATAGCGTAAGCCAAAACCTGAACCAACGGCAATATTTTTTAATGAGCTAAGGTTTGAAAATGTAGCGTTTTCATCCGTAACGTCGTCTAGCACGTTCCAAATATTTCCTGCATCTACAAATACGGCACCATTCAGTTTTCCAAAAATATTAAAGCGCTGTTCAACACTTAAGGCTAATTTTAAATTGGCCTCGTTAAACTCGTTAGTGGATTCTGAACTTCCGGGCCCTAAGCGGTAGGCGGTCCAAGCACGATTATCGTTAGCACCTCCAGCAAAAAAACTTTTGGAAAAAGGAATATTGCTGGAATTTCCATAGGGTATGGCAATGCCAAAATAACTTCTGGCTGCTAGTATGTTTTTTTTGCCTAAACTCCAATGTTTTACATAGTCCAATTCGGTTTTGACAAATTGTGAATAGGCTACATTAAAAAGTTCATAACGGTTATCGGCGTTTTTTTTCTGACCAATAAAGTCAGATACGGTGGAAAGCAGGTTGCCTGCCAATTCTAATTTAAAACGGAAAATCGAGAAGTCATCGTCAAACAAATTGGTACGCTCATCGTTGGTTAAGCTGAAGCTTGACGAAATTATTAAGTTGTTTTCGGTTAAACGTTGTTTGCGTTCATTAATACTGGAAACCGACTTAAAACTAGGATCATTGGGGTTTAAAGAGGTGTTATTGCTTAGCACATCATTTATAAAAATATCTGCTTCGTTTACTGGGTTGTCAGAATTTGGAAGATTTAAGCTAGTATCATCTTCAATATAGTTAATATCTCTTGCAACTTGATTTAATACGCTAAATGAGTTGTCATAAATTCTAAAATAATTTTGAGTATTTAAATTTCTAACATATTGAATATTAAAAACGTCGAGCCTGTTAGTGACTTTGGCAGAAGGTTGCCAGTTGTAATTAAAAATACCTGTAAAGGTTTGTTTGTCCAATCCGATGTTGGTCTGACTGGTGGTCGCTAAGCTTATTCTTGTACTTGGCGACATGTATTTTGGGATGATTTTTTCGGTATTAAAAGGAAAAAAGAATCGCGGAATGGTTAATTTTAAATCGGCACCAATTTCATTAATATCAAAAAACGGGTCGTTAATATTGTTTTTTTCTTTTGATGCACCAATAGATCCAATGGCCGATAGCTCTAAGGTTTCGGCACCTCTAAAAACATTTCTAATCAATAAGCTTGGGTTTAATGAGAAACCTACTGTTTGTATATTGCTTTGCGATACATCGGCACTAAAACCCAAACTGAATTTCTTTAAGGGGGTTAGCCTAATAGTATCTGTTAGCGTATTGTTTGCGTTTTCTATATACTCAATATTTGGGTATTTAAAGGTGCGTAATTCGTTAATATGCCTGTAGGTTAGCGTTCGGTCGCTATCCTTGAAAATAGTATTTGGTGTAATAAAAACGGCATCGGTTAAAGCTTTGGGTCGGTATTTTATTTTATTATAACCATATATCTTGTAGCCTTCATAGGTTATGGAATCTTGAAAAGGCTTACCTCTGTTTTCAAAAGTATAATCGGTTATAATATTGACATCCTTAATTTTGTAAATGTCAAACGGTACGCGTTTTACGGAATCTTGTGTTCTAATCGCTCTATTTTGGATTTGGATCTCAATATTTACTTTTTTATTGGTTCCAATAGTATCCATTTCAAAAGTGATATAATCTTGATTGAAATGATAGACGCCAGAGTTACGTAATTCATTGGAAATACGTTCGCGTTCCTGTGAAAAGTTTGAAGACCGGTATTGTTCGTTATGCTTAATTAGTGTGTTTTTCTTGGTCTTTTGATATATAGAATTAACAACGTCTGATTTTATTTTTTCTGATATGGTATCTAAAACATAGGGTGTTCCTGTTTCAACATAGTATTCCATATCGGCACGTTTATTTTCTTTTTTGTTAATATTGTAAGTTGCTTCAACATCAAACCATCCATTGTTTATATAGTAAGCCTCAAGTCTTTTTGTAGATTTTGTTGTTTTTTCTTCATCGACAATTACTGGAGCTTCCCCCGTTTTACGTAACCAATTATTAAAGCCTATTGAAGATTCTTTTAATTTATCTAATTGTTTTTTAGATAGGCGTTTAGTTAAACGTTCTCTACGGTTCGGATTTTTATCCAACCATGCTTCAAATAAAGAATCTCTATTATTGCGGGCTAAATTGTATATGTGTAACCGTAAGGGAGTGCCTATAATGGGTATTTTGCTATTGGGTTCTTGGTATAATAAATTGTTTATTAATTCGGTTTGATCCTTTTTACCGTTTATAAAAACAGTATTGTCGGTAAGTAAATGTTCATTTTCGGGAACTCGCTTTACTGCATCACAGGATAAGAGGTGTGTCGTAATTAAAACTAAAAGTGTTACTTTTGGGAATTGTAGTTTCATCTGTTAATTTCTATTTTTAAAATGGTCAGATGCAATTCGTAATGTTGAAATTCGTATTGTGTTATGGAGTTTTTTATAACTCATTTCAAATCAAATTAAAATTAATTCAGGTTAAAGGTATTAACAAATTATTTGGTAAAAAAAGACCTTTACGGACTCAAAAATACATTATTTCATGTGTTTATTCTCATTTTCATAATCAATAATTATGTTGTCTAAAAGTCAAATAAAATTAATAACGAGTTTAAAGCAAAAAAAATATAGACAGCAACACGGTTTTTTTGTTGTTGAAGGCGTTAAAACAATTAAAGAGCTATTACAATCCCATTTGGTGCTTCATGCTTTATATACGACAGAACCATTCAATATTGATGCCAAAAATGAAGTTTTAATTTCTGAAACCGATTTAAAACGTATTAGCTTTTTAACAACACCTAATACGGCACTGGCAATTTTTGAAATACCACAACCACAACCTATAGAAAAGAAAGGACTTATTGTTGCGCTTGATGCAGTTAGGGATCCAGGGAATTTAGGAACCATTATAAGACTTTGTGATTGGTTTGGTGTGAAAGATTTGGTGTGCAGTAACGAAACGGTAGATTGTTTCAATCCCAAAGTGGTTCAAGCAACTATGGGTTCTATTGCTAGAGTGGCTATTAATTATATTGATTTGGCTGATTTTCTAAAATCGACTAACTTGCCCATATTTGGTGCTTTTATGGAAGGTGAAAATGTTTATGCCAAACGACTGCCAGAAAATGGTATTTTGGTTATGGGTAATGAAGCTAATGGTATATCAAAAGAAGTGGAAGCTATGATCACTGATAAAATAGCCATCCCAAGATTTGGGGATTTGCAAGCAACAGAAAGTTTGAATGTAGCCACCGCAACCGCTATTTTGTTGAGTGAGTTTAGGAGAGGCAATTGGCAATTGGCAATGAATGATTGAAAAAGTGAAAATGGTTTTTTCTAACACCTGTGAATTCGTGAAAGGTGAGACGTGAAAGGAGTGTGTTGTGTGTCCCTAATATATAAATATACCTAGCACCCAATGCCTACAACCCAAAACCCAACAACCATCAACCATCAACCAACAACCATCAACCAACTTTATTGAAACGTAAAATTAATAAACACTCCTCTGGTTTTCATGGCGTTTATGTTGCTTGTCCAAGGGCTGTCTGGATTTTCATCGCGTACTAGTTCATCATTAATTCCAAAAAGTCCGCGAATAGATGGTGTGAATTTAAAGTTGTATAAGTAAAAATCGATCCCAAAACCTAGTTCGTAAAACACGTTGTTCTTGGTCGTTCTAAATTGTCCATTGGCGTTATCGTTTGGGTTTTCCTCATTACTCGATAAGTTTAAAGCTGTTGAAAAACCACCCACTATAAAAGGTTTGAAGTTATTTATGCGTTTGGTTGAGACTTTTAATAATAAAGGCACATGTATGTATGTGGATTTTACTTCTCGTGTTAAATCGGATGAGGTAAAGGCGGTACCTTGAAAATACGTTTGACTGTAATACAGTTCTCTGGTTGTAATTAGCAAACCGGGTTCTAAACGCAAATCCAAAAACTCGTTAATGCGTAAATTCCCTATTAATCCAACACTAAAGCCTGGGCTTCGTTTTACATAAATATCCCGTAAATCTTCATTGTAATCAAAGTTGAAGTCGTAATTATTAATGCCTAGAAAGTATCCCCAACGTAATAAGTTGTTATCGGTAGAGCCTCTTCCTGAGTTTGCATCATAGCTTACCTTTTCTTTTTTAAACAGCTGTGCATTAGAAGTTTGGATGGTAAGTAAACATGTAATTAATGCAAAAAAATACTTCATGTGTTTATATGTTTTTTTTAACGGACACGTGCTGTTCACTAGTGATCATTCCCTTGGATGATAAAATTTTTAACATGCTCGTTCATAGTTTTATTTTGACGATTTGTAAATAGTCGCAACCCCAAAAGTTTGCGGAAAATCTTCAACATTAATAAACCCAATTTTACGTAAAATATTGTTTAAATCTTCACCATAAGGAAAAACAGATGCCGATTCGCATAAATATTTATAAGCACTTCTGTCTTTAGAAAATAACTTCCCGATGAAAGGCAAAATATTTTTGGTATAAAATTTATAACCTTGCAAGTAAGGAAATTTAGTAGGCATTGAGGTTTCTAGAATAACAAAAGTCCCGTTGGGTTTTAGTACCCTGTAAATTTCTTTTAGTCCATTTTCAAGTGTTTCAAAATTACGAACACCAAAGGCAACGGTAATGGCATCAAACGAATTATCTTCAAAAGGCATGTTTTCGCTATCGCCCAAAACCATATCGATTTTAGATTCTAAGGCTTTCTTTTTAATTTTTTCTTTGCCTATTTCAAGCATGCCACTACTAATGTCTAGACCAACAATTTTGGTAGCATTTGTTTCGGCTAGATTAATAGCCAAATCGCCCGTTCCGGTAGCAATATCTAAGATAGTGTCTGGGTTATTTTCTTTAACCAGTTTAACTACTTTTTTTCGCCATGTGATATCAATTCCAAAAGAAATAACGCGGTTTAACCCATCGTAATCTCCGGAAATGTTATCAAACATTTTAGTTACCTGTTCTTTTTTTCCTAAATCGCTGTTCTTGTAAGGCTTAATTTTCGACAATGCTCTGTTTTTTTGGCAAACCTACATAATTTATTTCTACTTTAAAATGAACTCATCTTTACTTTTTGTTTTTAACCGAAAATGAGATAAAATTTGTACAGATGAGGCACTTTTTGCAAGCCATAGCATCGCTATGCATAAAAAAAGTAACTAAATATGTATAAATTTTAGCCATTCCTGCCTGCCGGCAGGCAGGTTTTAGGAAATAGAAAAAGTAAAGATGAGTTCAATATCAATTAAAGTCTAAATACTTTAAAGTAATAATAATTTTAGCCTTTTTGAATCATTTAACTGATACAGCTTACACGATTTATTGGTTATATAAACCTATTTTAATATGCAAATTGTAAATTATAGTATATTGCAGTACCTTTATAAGCTAGTTAAAAATGGAATATTAATAGATGAACCATCTATGCTAAAAATACCTTAACACACAGGAGCATAATTATGGAGTGCCATCTAATAATTAAAAACAAATAAGAAAGACAGATGAAAGTAATTATTGCTGGAGCAGGTGAAGTTGGATTTCATTTGGCTAAATTATTGTCTTACGAATCCCAAGAAATTACTTTAATAGACCCAAATAAGGTAAGTTTAGCTTACGCCGATACCCATTTAGATATAAGGGTTGTTAGAGGCGATGCCACGTCTATTTCTATTTTAAAAGAAGCACGTGTTAATACCTGCGATTTATTTATAGCAGTAACATCTAGCGAAACAACTAACATCACAGTATGTGTATTGGCAAAACAATTAGGTGCTAAGAAAACCATTGCTAGAATTTCCAATACTGAATTTATACACTATAAAGATGAAGTAGGATTTACAAAGTTTGGTATTGATGAGTTAATTTCTCCCGAGGCTTTAGCGGCTTCAGAAATTGAGTTATCGTTAAAACAATCTTCATTTAACGAAAATTATGAGTTTGAAAATGGGGCACTTACCATGGCAGGTTTAACATTGTCTAGGTCGGCGTCATTTGTTGGAAAAACGGTAAAAGAAGCTGCTGGAATTTTTCCGGAAATACACTTTGTACCTATTGCCATTCAACGTTTTGGTACGCAATATACCATCATTCCTCGAGGTGATACTAAGTTTAAACGCGGTGATAACGTGGTGTTTATAACATCGGAAGGTGGTGCCGATGAGCTTTGCAGACTTACCGGAAAAGTAAATCGAGTCATAAAAAACATTATGATTTTGGGTGGAAGCCAAATAGGATTTAAAACCGCTAGGGATTTAAGTGAAAAGGGGTTTAATATAAAACTTTTAGAAGGCGATAGAGATAGAGCCTTCGAAATTGCAGAAGTGCTAACCAAGGTGTTAGTTATTAATAGCGACGGACGCAATGCAGACTTGCTAGATGAAGAAAATATTAGTGATATGGATGCTTTTGTTGCTGTAGGCGCAAATTCTGAGACTAATATCATGTCTTGTTTGGTTGCTAAATCCAAAGGTGTTAAAAAAACCATAGCTTTGGTTGAAAATATGGACTATTTTGAACTGTCACACTCCATAGGAATTGACACCTTGGTAAATAAAAAATTATTAGCAGCGAATAATATTTTCAGGTATATACGTCGAGGTGAAGTTCTTGCCATGACAAAACTTAACAATTTAAATGCAGAGTTGTTGGAATTTGAAGTAAAAGGCACCTCGGCAGTTTGCAATAAAACCATCAAGTCAATAGACTTTCCTAGGTCTGCCATTATTGGAGGTGTTATTAGAAACGATGTTGGTATGATTGCGCTTGGTAATTTTAAAATTCAAGAAGGAGATAAGGTGGTAGTATGTTGTTTGCTCCAATCTATAAAAAGGGTTGAGAAGTTATTCCTTTAAAACGAAATAAACCTAATTAGATATTGAAACTCAACTATAAAATCATTTTTCACTTTCTAGGCTTACTGCTATTGTTTAATGGTGGTTTCATGCTGTTATCGTCACTAGTCAGTTATTTTTATAGTGATGGTGTAACGTTACAAATATTTTTTGCCGGCCTGTTTACCATAATCGTTGGTATTGTAACCATGCTTATTACTGCCAAGCATAGAAAAGAAATGAACAAGCGCGAAGGCTACATTGTCGTGGCCTTTGGTTGGATTATCATGTCTTTGTCCGGTACGTTACCGTATGTATTAACGGGAAGTATTTCAAATTTTACGAATGCCTTTTTTGAAACCATGTCTGGTTATACGACTACGGGAGCATCCATTTTAAACGATATTGAAATAATACCTAAAGGCATATTGTTTTGGCGCAGCACCACACATTGGATAGGGGGCATGGGTATTATTGTACTTGCCGTAGCTATTTTGCCATTATTAGGCATAGGAGGGATGCAGCTTTTTGCAGCCGAAGCACCAGGTCCCAGTGGCGATAAATTACACCCAAGAATAACCGATACCGCCAAACGTTTATGGCTTATTTATTTTGGTTACACAGCAGCCGAAACACTGTTGCTGAAGTTGGCAGGTATGTCTTTTTTTGATGCCATCAATCATTCTATGGCAACCCTATCTACAGGCGGGTTTTCAACAAAAAATGCCAGTGTCGCTTATTGGAACCATCAGCCAGTTATTCAATACATCATTATATTGTTTATGTTTTTGGCAGGCTCAAACTTTGTGTTAAGTTATTTTGCGTTTAAAGGAAAAGTTCAAAAAATAATTCATGATGAAGAATTTAAGCTGTACTTTAAATTTATAGCTGTTTTTACCATAATAGCAGCCTTTGTAATTTACTTTCAGGCAGATGTCTCAAAATCGTCCATAAACCACCCTATGGTTTGGGGCAAAGGTGAAAGTGTTTTTAGGCACGCCTTGTTTCAGGTGTTAACTGTTATTACTACAACAGGGTTTATCTCTGCCGATTATACCTTGTGGACACCATTTTTATTGGTTTTCTTTTTCGGACTTATGTTTTTAGGAGGCTCAGCAGGAAGTACGGCAGGTGGTGTAAAAGTTGTACGCCATTTAATACTTATAAAAAATGGTTTTTTAGAGTTTAAACGCACACTTCACCCTAGTGCTATTGTGCCTGTTCGTTATAACAATAAAGCCATAAATAGGTTTATTGTGTTTAACGTATTGGCATTTTTTATCTTGTATATGTTGTCGTTTATTATTGGTGCTTTGGTGTTTTCTATGTTCAACATAGATTTTATATCGGCAATAGGTTTGTCCGCTTCCAGTTTGGGTAATATTGGTCCGGCACTTGGTGATTTCGGACCGGTTAATAATTATTCGGCATTACCTGCATTGGCAAAATGGTGGTCATCTTTTTTAATGCTTATTGGGCGTTTGGAACTCTTTACGGTACTTATTTTATTCACACCTTTCTTCTGGCGAAATAGATAGTTTGATAATTCATTTGTCATTTCTATATAGGTGGGAATCCCATTGTTTTTGATCTTTGTAATAATTGGACGTTACCACACCCTTCGTCTGCGCTCAGGGCAAGCGGTCGCACTATTCGTTACTAGTTTTGGCTCGATGCGCGCCTCGCCAAAAGCTATTCACTACTATCACTAACGCAAAAAAAACAAATAACTTTTGTAACATTTTAATAAAATGCCATACTTATAACTTAAAGCAGCTTTTTACGATTGTTAACTGATAATCTTTGAGCAAATCTCAAATAATCTAAACCATTAAAACTTAGAAATTATGGGTGGAGAAGGTGCCATGATGGCTGCTAATAACTCGCTGAAAAACAACCGAAGTCTTTTAGCAAAACGCAAAGAAACGAAAGCGTTAGAAGGGAGTTATGCTGCTATTGAATTAAAGGAATTTCCTAAAGTTACAGCAGAACAATTAGAGGGAATTAGAGAGCGAATTCAAATTAAAAATAAACAAAACAGGATTCGACAGCTTATTGTTTTAGGAGTATTCTTAATAATTTTAGTTTCATTTGCTATATATCTTAATCATTAGAAATTATGAGTTTTGGTGTTGTACAATCTATGATTGCGTCTTTGAAGAGTAATAGAAATTTACTGGATAAAAGAAGTAAATTAAAGGGGACTTTGTCTGGAAAAGAAAGTGGTAAACTTGAATTTAAAAGTTCAGAAGCAACCCCAGAACAGCTCAAAGAAATTAAAAAAAGGCTTCAGTTAGAAAATCAGCGTAATAGAATCAAGCAAATCCTATTATTTGTGTCAATTATGTTTATTATAACTTTTATAGCCATGTATTTTATGCATTAATATATTAAAGTCACTTCACCACATTTTTTTATTCCTAAAATATTTATTGAATTCTATAATATTCTGTAAAAATTGTGTAACAGCAAACACTTACTGCCATAGTATCTTTGTATCAAACGATTAAAGCTTCTTTATAACTTATCAAAATAACTTATCAAATTACTAAGCCATGAATAAAAGTGTAAAAACAATTTTAATAATAGTAGGTGTGGGATTGTTAGCTTATGGTATTTATACCATGATAATTCCAGAAACCCAAATAAGTATTGGGGATTTAGATATTGTTAAACAACAAGATAATACCAATGCATATATAACTATTGGCTTAGGACTTGTGGCTCTTTTTATTGGTTTTTTAGGAGGCAAAAAAGCTTAAAAAGTAAAAAATGATTGTTAACCCAAAAAAAATAAAATTATGAACACAACAGAAATTAAAGGAAACTGGAAAGAGCTAAAAGGAAAATTAAAGCAAGAATATGCCACATTAACAGATGATGATTTGCTTTTAGCAGAAGGGAAACAAGACGAGTTAGTTGGTAGGTTACAAGAAAAACTTGGGAAGACCAAAGAAGAAATGCATAGAATTCTATCCGATTTGTAGAAAATAAATATACTGTCTGGAATTATTACAATTATGGTCGTTTTGGTTGGTTAGTGAGACCATTTTTTGTAACTTCTGGGCAGTTTTTTATTATATAATATGGATGCAAAAAAACACATCAATCACAGTGCTTTAAGCCTACTGTCGTTTATAGCTGTGGTTTTTGTTTTATATATATTAAAGCCTTTTATAGTACCTATATTATTCGCTATTATTTTTAGCGTTATGATATTTCCTATTCAAAGGTTTCTTGAAAAAAAATGGCGCTGTAACAGGTTGTTTGCAACACTTGCATCTTTAACAACCTTGTTTTTTTTAACGGCATTAATCTTTTTTTTAATTAGTACGCGGTTAAGCTATTTTATGGATAATAGCGAGATTTACTCGCAAAAATTAGGGGAACTATTTCATAGATCTGTAAACAATTTAGAGCGTACATTTAATATAGGAAACAATAGACTTTTTTCAGAACAGGAGTATAAAGCCGAAAACATTATTAAAGCTAATTTAGATAAAATAGGTATTGTTTTATCTGAATCCAGTAGCCTTTTAGGCGATATGGTTTTAATACCTATTTATATATTTTTCTTTTTGTATTACCGATCCTTTTTCAGAACATTTATTTATAAAGCGTTCAGATCAAAATCAAAATCATTCATAAATAGTATATTAAAAAAGGTATACGAAATCCAACAAAATTATTTGCTAGGTTTAATTAAGGTTATTATTATTGTTGGTTGTTTAAATAGTTTGGGACTATTGCTTTTGGGTATAAGTAATCCGTTTTTCTTTGGTTTTTTGGCAGCGTTTTTATTGTTAATTCCTTATATAGGTGTTATCATTGGGTCGTTATTACCGGCCATAATAGCTCTGGCAACTAAAGATTCAGCGTGGTATGCATTTGGTGTTATTGCTATTTTTGGATTTATTCAATTTTTAGAAGGTAATTTTATAACACCTAAAATAACGGGCTCTAAAGTAAGCGTTAATGCTTTTGTTGTTATTACATCGTTGGTGCTGTTTTCAATGCTTTGGGGAATAACGGGTATGATTTTAGCATTACCCATTACGGCAACTTTAAAAATATTGTTTGATAACACACCAGGGTATGAAGCTTATGGATTTCTTATAGGCGAACCTGTAGATAAGCATCTTCAAAGTAGAGCAAGGAGCCGTTTAAAAAGATGGAAAGGCATTAGAAAAGCTAAATAATATGAATTCTATTTAAATATTATGGATGTTTTTACGTTATATGTAGCTGTCTTCATCACGTTTAGACAGACAAATATGCGATGTTTGAAGATTTTTGATGTATTAACGTTTTTATGCTGAGTTAGTTGATATGTGTTTTGATATGAATTTGAGTTTAATTATTATATTGAACTCAGATTAAAAGATTAAATAGGTACAGCCTAAAATAAATTGAGGTTAAGACAAAATGCTTTCTTAACTTTACAATAATTAAACTTCATATGAAATCGCCATTGATAAACGCGTTTTAAAGAAAATTTAATGAAGATAAGGTGTCTATGACCTTAAAAAACAATCATTATTAGCGTATGAAATTATTTATAAAGTTCGATTTTAATACTATTTGCAAAAGAGTTTTAGAAACAAAGCTTGATGAGCTTAAGATAAAGTATAGAATTTTAGCTTTTGGGGAAGTTGAGTTGCTGGAAAAAGTACCGACTGAAACCTACGAAATTTTAAATGATGCTTTAAAGGAGTACGGCATCGAAATAGTTGAAAACCAAAAAAGTATTTTGGTCCAAAAAATTAAAGATGTTATTGTGGATATGGTTTTTAATGAAGATGTTGCGGTAAACGTCAAAAGTTCGGTATATTTGTCGGAAAAATTAGGGCATAGTTACGGGTATCTTTCCAATTTCTTTTCAGAGGTTACTTATACATCCATTGAAAATTTCATTATCATTCAAAAAATAGAATATACCAAGCAACTGCTATTAACTACCGATTTAAGTTTAACCGAAATAGCCTTTAAGCTTAATTATTCCAGTGTGGCGCATTTAAGTACACAATTTAAAAATAGTACAGGTATTACACCTTCTGCTTTTCAGCGTATTATTTCAAAAAGAAGAAGTATTGCTCAACAAAAAAGCTAACAGTATTTATACTAAATTCATTTATGCCAAACGATTATATACATATCATTCTTACTGACGATGATGAAGACGACAGACTGTTTTTTATCGATGCTTTTGAGGAATTAAGTATGAATACCAAAGTAACTACCTTTAACGATGGGGTAGAACTCATGGACTATTTAAACAGCGAAGATGCCATTTTACCAAATGTGCTTTTTTTAGATTTAAATATGCCAAAAAAGTCGGGCATAGAATGTTTGAACGAAATTAGGGCAAATAGTAAGATGTCCGACATTGCGATTGCTATTTACTCCACATCGGCATCGGAAGAAGATATTGAAGAAACCTTCGTATTAGGCGCCAATATTTATATTAAAAAACCAAGTAGTTTTAAACAACTTAAAAAAGTGCTTTCAGAAGTTGTATCTATTAATTGGCAATATCATACCAATAGTCTAAACAAAGATAATTTTTTAATGAGACTGGGATGATCAGACAAGTATTTACACAGTCGGCTTTATTCTTAAGAATTGTTTTTTTGGTTAGTGTGTTTCTCATTCTGGTTATAGGTGGTTTTACATACCGACATATTTCTAATTTAACAGCGTCTACCAAAGAGGTTGTTAACACTTATAAAGTAAATGTTGAGTTAGAAAAAGTTATTTCATACCTCAAGGATGCCGAAAACGGTCATAGAAATTACATTTTAACAAAAGATACTACCCACTTAGAGCCCTATTTAACCGCCAGAGAAAAGGTTAACGAATCGTTTGCCGAATTAAAAGAGACAGCAAGCGATAGCAAGACTCAAGAAGAAAATTTAAAAACACTTAGCAAATATATTGACAAATTATTCAACAATTTTACACATACCAATGCTTTTGTTGAAAACAAGCTAACATTAACAGAAGAATTTAAATCCAATTTTTTTGAAGAAAAAATAATTATGGATTCTATCAGGCAGATAATCAACGAGATGGTAGCGCTTGAAAACAAACAACTTAAAGAAGATCAAAAACAGCATCAAAGCAATTTACAATTTACGCCATTATTCTTGTATTTATTGTTGTTGTTTACGTTGGTGTTAATCATAATCTCATACAATAGAATAAGTAACGATTTTAAAAACATTAAGACATTTAATAATCAATTATCAATATTTAAAGAAGCGACTATTCAATTAGAAACTATTGGGAAACATGGCAATTGGGTTTGGCACGTTGATACGAACACCTTTGTTTTTTCAGATAATTTGTACAGGGTTTTAGGCGAAAAACCAGGGGCTTTTAAGTCCACTTTAGAAAACTTTATGGATTTTGTTCATCCAAATGATAAGCAAAAATTTGTTGACGATATAGATAAAATGATGAAAGTAAATGATTTGCCTTTTATATACTTTAGAATTATTAAAAAGGACGGTACCGTAAGACATATAAAAGCTTACGGTAAATTGCTTGTTATTGGAGACGGAGATAAACGAATTGTTGGGAATATTACTGATATTTCAGATGAAATTGAAAACTATTTGCAGCTTGAAGAGCGTAATTTAGAACTTGAAAAAAACAATGCTGAACTTTCAGAATTTAATTATGTTGCCAGCCACGACCTGCAAGAGCCTTTGCGAAAAATACAAATCTTTATATCTAGATTGGAAGAAAATGAAACCAAAAACTTTTCGAGTTTCGGACTTCAGTACCTTGAGCGCATCAAGGCATCTGCCACCAGAATGCGCTTGTTAATAGACGATTTGCTTCAGTTTTCAAGAACCAACAAGCCGGATAAGGAATTTGTTTTAACCAATTTGAATGATCTTTTTGAAAATGCCAAACAAGATGTAGCAGATACCATTTTAGAAAAAGAAGTAACTATTATTAGTGATGTGTTGCCGACAATACCCGTAATTCCTTTTCAAGTACACCAATTGTTCTTAAATTTGTTAAGTAATTCGCTAAAATACTGTAAAAAAGATGTAGCCCCTGTTATTAATATAGGATATTCAAAAATTAATTCAAAAGATGATGAAAATTTGATAAATGCATCAAAAAACAATTATCATAAAATTACTTTTTCAGATAATGGTATAGGCTTCGAACAGCAATATGCAAATCAAATATTCGAATTATTTAATAGGCTTCATAACAAGCATGACTATTCCGGAACAGGTGTGGGGCTGTCAATTTGTAAAAAGATTATTGATAACCACGATGGGTTTATTATGGCCCATGGCAAACCTCAAGTAGCTGCCACCTTTACCATTTATTTTCCCGTATAAAATTAATTTATAATTAAAAAAAAATTTAAAAAAAAGTCCTAAAGCAAGATGCTTCGGGCTTTTTTTGGTTTTGGGATGTTTTTCCCGTGTATTGAAATTCTATAACAAACGCTAAAAATGCTGTAACGTAAAACCCTAGTCTGGTTTGCATCTTTGCTATGTAGAGAAAAAACACAAGTGATAATTAATAAAAACATAAAAAAGTATGCAGTACTCTCACTAATTATAACTATATGTGTGAGTATTATTTCTTGTAGTTTAGATAAGAATGAAAGCAAAAACCGTTTGTACAATGATACCTTAGCAGAAAGAGTTAAAATCAATATTGAAGAAGCAAGGTCCATATCAGATATATCAACATTAAATGAAACTATAATTGTTTTGAGCAAGTTATCACTAGAAAAAAGCAGTGCTTATCGTGAGAAAATCATATCATATAAGCTAATAAAGGATAACATAGAAATTAAAAAGGACTTAAATGATTTGGCTAAAAAAAAATTGATACTGCTGCCAACAAGGTTGAATAAAAAAGAAGTTAGCGAGTTGTCTAAAATTGATGGAGCTGACTTTTTTGAAGCGTACTTAAGTAAAATTATAGAGCTATTGAAAAGTGAAATTACAGAATCAGAATATTTGTCAGTCATGACAAATGATTTGGACTTTAAGGTATTAGCAGTTAAAATAATAGTGAAGTTGAATTATAATTTAAATCAAATACATAAAACGCGAGTAGAACCATTAACAATTTAAAGATTAAACATTATGAGAGGATTATTATATCTAATAGCAGTAGTACTAGTAATAGGTTGGGCTTTAGGGTTCTTTGTTTACAGTGCTGGAGGTCTTATCCATATATTATTAGTGATTGCTGTAATAGCCATTTTACTAAGATTAATTGGAGGTAGAGGCGTGTAGGCTATGCATGAATTAAAATAACAAAAACACCATCTGTGATGGGGAAACAGTAATAGAAAACAAAAAAAATCAAATTATGAAATCAAGTGTATTAGGAGTATTAGCAGGAGTCGCTACAGGTGTAGTATTAGGTGTATTATTTGCACCAGACAAAGGATCTAAAACCAGAAAAAAAATTAAAAACAAAACTATAGAAGCTAAAGAAAGCTTGAAAGAAGAGCTTGATAATTTTTTAGATACGTTATCAAAAAAATATGATTCGATAGTTAACAATGGGGAAGAAATTCTAGAAGAAGGAAAAGATAAAATAAAGAATACAGTAAACTCTGAACTGTAATTTTAAAACTAAAAATGAACAGCAACACAAACATGGCAAGTATAGACAAGCTTTATGAAGAGGTAAAAAAGGGAACAAAAACAGATATGGAATTATTTGTGTTAAAAGCGGTTGATAAAGCTGCCGATGCGCTTTCGTCTTCATTCACAATGCTTTTTGTTATAGTTGTTGCCATGCTTACATTGTTTGTTAATATGGACTTAAGTTTTTTTATTGTATCTGGGGTCTATTTGATATTGGCTTTAGTACTTAAAAAAAAGACTCATGAAGAAGCCTGAAAATCAAATAGAACTATTAAATGATGCAATGGTCCTTCTTGAAAATAGAAGAAGGAAGGAATGTGAAGAATTAAAACACCGGTTTTATGAAATTTTCAAAAATTTTAGACCCGCTAACATATTCAACCAGACAGTAAAAGATTTTAGAGAACTATCAGAAGTAGAAATAAATCCTTTTGAAACCTTATTAAGCATTACAGGAGTATATTTTTCAAAAGAAATAATCATAGGTAAATCAAATTCTTTAATGAAAAAAATTTCAGGATACACTTTACAGGATGCGATAACCAACTTTATTTTAAAAAAGATCCATGCAGATATACATTAGTGAAGAATAAATAATTAAATAACACTTAAATAATTAATAACACTTAAAAAAATGAAAGCATTAAAATTAACATTAGGAGTAATTGCTGCATCAATAATATTTGTAGCATGTAACGATGGTCGTAAAGATATGGCTAAAAAGGAAGTAGATAATTATGAATTTTATATAGACTCTGTAAGTCGTAAAACGACTGAAGAAGCTGCTCAAAACTGGGAAGCCATTGAAAGAGATTATCAAGAAGTAAAATCACAAACCAATGAAGCCATAGCGTCTATAGATGATAATTCAGAATTACAAAAAGAGATAGACGAAGCTACTTTAAAATATGAGAAATTTAAAGCAGAAGTGATGGCAGAACATGAGAGAATGGAAGAGGAAAATTCTAAGATGATGATTCGTGAATCTTTATTAGGAAGCCAATATACTGGAGGCGATTTGAGTTTTGAATGGATTAATAAAGATAATATTTTGAGTGTTTATCAAAACTTTGTTGATACCGTTGAAAAAAATAAAGATTCGTATTCTCGTGAAGATTGGGATGAAATCAAATTGATTTATGAAGCTATCGATACAAGAAAGAATACCGTTGAAAAAGAAGGTTTATCAAGTGAGGATAATAGAAAAATTGCCGCTCTAAAATTAAAGTTTGCACCCATGTACACAGTAAACAGAATGGGAGCAAAATCGGAAGAAAACTCTGATGCAAAAAAATAATTATTAGTTTAAGAAAAACTTAAAAACAAATAAATGAAGCACCCCTGAGAATCATATTCACATATACGAAGATGATTATAAAGGGTGTTTCATCTTACAATTAAAAATCAATAAATATAAACAGATGAAAACATATTTAATAACTGGTGTTCTAGTATTAATAGCAAGTGTATCAATGAATGCGCAAGATATTTCAAAAAATGCATTAGGTTTACGATTGGGTGATAGTGATGGTTTTGGTGGTGAAATATCCTATCAAGCACGTTTAGCTCCAGATCGTAGATTAGAGTTAGATTTAGGCTGGAGAGATGGAAAAAACTTCGATGGTTTTAAGCTAGCAGCATTGCACCAATGGGTTTGGAATATAGAAGATGGATTTAATTGGTACGTTGGTCTTGGTGGTGGTGTTGGGTCATATAGCTTTAATAATGATAACGACAATGATTATACCGATACGTTTGCCTTTGCAGCAGGAGATATTGGTATAGAATATAATTTTGATATACCATTATTATTGTCATTAGACTTTAGACCCGAAATAGGCTTTGGTGATGAAGTTTATGATAACAACGACCTCGATTTAGACATTGCTTTAGGTATTAGATATCAGTTTTAAATAAAAAAAATCAAAACTAAATATGAGATTACAAAAGTAAATAATGAACTCGTTTAAACTTTTTTAACCAATTATAAAAAGTTTAAACGAGTTTAATATAAAACACTGAATATAAGATTTTTAAAGCCATTTATTAACTTAAAAAAGCAATAAGATGAAAAAACTAGTATATATATTTTTATTATTAGCTACAGTAGGAATTTCTTCTACGAACTGTAGAGAGAAAAAAAACCCAGAAGAAAAAATTGAAGATGGTGTTGAAGAAGTAGGAGAAGGCATTGAAGAAGGTGCAGAAGAAGTAGGAGATGATATTGAAGATGCTGTTGATTAGGAATCAATACAAAATAGTTTTATAAACAAAGAAGACTGCTTAAAAAAGCAGTCTTCTTTGTTTATAATGAAGATTAAAAAATATTTATTTTTTAACTTACGGCAGCTTTAATACGTTTAATAGCTTCAATAATTTGTTCTTGTGAAGCCGCATAAGAAATTCTTATACAATCTGGATTTCCAAACGATTCACCATCAACAGTGGCTACTAAAGCTTCTTCTAATAAATATAAAGAAAAATCGGAAGCATTATTTATGGTTTTTCCACGAAGCGTTTTTCCAAAGAAATAAGAGATATTTGGAAATACATAAAATGCACCTTCAGGAACGTTTGTTACAAAACCTTCAATCTCGTTTAATAAACCTAAAATTAAATCACGACGTACTTTAAATTCGTCAATCATGTATTGAACACGACTTGGCGATTCGTTAAGTGCTGTAATAGTCGCACGTTGTGCAATACAGTTAGCACCACTTGTAATTTGCCCTTGCATTTTGTTGCATGCACGCGCAATTTTTTCAGGAGCACCAATATATCCAATACGCCATCCAGTCATCGCAAATGCTTTCGATACCCCATTTACAGTAATGGTACGGTCGTACATATCTTCAAACTGAGCCATACTTGCATGACCACCAACATAGTTAATGTGTTCGTAAATTTCATCAGAAACCACATAAACATTTGGGTATTTCACCAATACATCTGACAATCCTCTTAGTTCCTCTTTGCTATATATAGAACCACTTGGGTTACAAGGCGAACTAAACCAAATCATTTTAGTTTTTGGTGTAATAGCCGCTTCTAACTGTGCAGGTGTCATTTTAAAATCGGTAGCTATCGTTGTTTTAACTTCAACAGGAATACCATCGTTTAATTTTACTAAATCGGCATAACTAACCCAGTAAGGACAAGGCATAATAACTTCGTCACCTTTGTTGGTCATAACCGCAGCAATGTTAGCCAACGATTGTTTTGCACCTGTAGAAACTACTATTTGGTTTGGTGTATAAGTTAAACCATTATCACGTTTAAATTTAGTGATGATGGCTTGTTTTAAATCGCCGTACCCATCAACAGGTGAGTACGAATTGTAATTGTCATTAATTGCTTGAATAGCGGCATCTTTAATAAAATCGGGTGTGTTAAAATCTGGTTCACCCAAACTTAACCCAATAATGTCTTTGCCTTCTTCTTTTAACTCTCGTGCTTTTGCAGCCATAGCTAGTGTAGCAGACTGAGCCATGTTTAAAATTCTATCGGATAGTAATTGCATTTAAAAATAAATAATAGTTGTTAGACGTGTAAAGCTGGTTTCATGCCCATTTCTTTTAAGTGCTTAAAATGCGCGATAATGGCTTTACGGGTAGTTTTATATTCGTTGTATGGTAAATTGAATTCTTTAGCAGTTTCCTTAACTATTTTTGAAATTTTAGTGTAGTGAACATGGCTAATATGAGGGAAGATATGGTGTTCTACTTGATGGTTCAAACCACCAGTAAACCAGTTTATAATCTTGTTTTTCACACCAAAATTAACGGTTGTTTTTAATTGATGAACTGCCCAAGTATTTTTCATGGAGCCATCTTTTTCTGGTAGAGGCATTTCGGCATCTTCCATGACGTGAGCCAATTGAAACACGACACTTAAAATTAAACCTGCTGTATAATGCATCAGAAAAAATCCTATTAAGATTTTCCACCAAGCAATATCTAAAATTAACATAGGAAGCACAATCCAAATAGCAATATAAATAATTTTGGAAATCACCAATTTACTCCAATTCCAAACCGGATTAGGGAATTTACCGTATGATAATTTACGTTTCATATAGCGTCTCATTTGCTGAAAATCGGTAGTAATTGCCCAATTGATCGTTAGCAATCCATATAATAAAACAGAATAATATTGTTGGAATTTATGATACCATTTCCATTCAGAGTGTTCTGAAAAACGTAAAATGCGGCCTGCTTCTAAATCTTCATCATGACCATGAATATTTGTGTAGGTATGGTGTAATACATTGTGCTGTACTTTCCAATTGTAAACATTTCCGGCAAGAATATAGATACTGCTTCCCATTAAACGGTTAATCCATTCCTTGTTAGAAAAAGAGCCATGGTTGCCATCGTGCATCACATTCATACCAACACCGGCCATGCCTATGCCCATAACTATGGTTAATAGCAATTGTGCCCACCCAGGTATGTTTAATGTTAAAAGTAAAAAATAAGGCGTTAAAAAAAGAGAGAACATCACAATGGTTTTTGCCCATAATTTCCAGTTGCCTGTTCTTTTTATGTTATTATCTTTAAAGTAATCGTTAACACGTTTGTTAAGTGTTCGGAAAAACTTTGCAGAGTCTGTTCTTGAGAATGATAGGGTTTGTTGTGACATGCTATTAATTTTAATATGATTATAATAAAAAATTGTTGATCATACCTGCTGCAAAGATAGGCATAAACCAACTTAAGTAATAACGTTTTTTTGTAAAAATATGTACTTAAAAAGCATATTTTTGTTGAAAATTTAACAAGAATGGACCTGATATTAAAATACTTTACGAATCTTACGGACGATCAAATAAGTAAATTCAAACAATTAGAAGCCCTTTATCAAGATTGGAATTTGAAAATAAACGTCGTATCCCGTAAAGATATTGACGAACTTTATTTAAGGCATGTTTTACATTCATTAGGTATTGCTAAAGTTGTTGAATTTAAAGATGGCAGTAAGATTTTGGATGTTGGTACAGGTGGTGGTTTTCCAGGTATTCCGTTAGCTATTTTGTTTCCAAATTGTTCGTTTCATTTGGTTGATAGTATCGCAAAGAAGTTAAAAGTGGTCGATGAAGTGGTTGAAGGCTTAGGGTTGACCAATGTGAAAACAACCCACAGTCGTGTTGAAGAAATTGACGGTACTTATGATTTTATTGTAAGTCGAGCCGTAGCCATTATGCCAACATTTGTGCATTGGGTAAAAGGTAAAATAGCCAAACAGCAAAACCACGAACTTAAAAACGGAATACTGTATTTAAAAGGTGGTGATTTAGCAGAAGAGCTTCAAGATTATAAAACGGTTACTATATACAATTTAAGCGATTTTTATACAGAAGATTTTTACGAAACCAAAAAGCTAGTCCATTTGCCTTTAAAGTATAGAGGCTGATTTTTAAAAATTATAACTTAGATAATTCTTTGAAATTTTCATTAAAAAAGAAGTACTGATTTTGAAACCAATAGGTGTTTTTAAATTGGTCTATATTTTCTATAGTTTCTTCTGGTGATATGATAGCTTTTGCTTTTTGAAAATATAATTTAGATTTATTTAAATCATTTATTTTATAATAAGTTAAGGCTAAGCCAATAAGGGCATCAAAATCTAAAGAATCAAAGCGTAAAGCGGTATTAAAATCGGTAACAGCATCCATATATTTTCCTAAAAACAGATTTGAAGTGCCTCTATAAAAATAAGCATAACTATTATTTTCGTTTAGCTTTAAAGCAATTGAAAGATCTAAATTTGCTTTTTCGTAGTAATTGATGCCTAAATAAAATACACCCCTTTTGTAGTATGAATCTGAACTCGGATCTGCTAAAATAGCAAGACTGTAATCATTCAAAGCCAGTGGGTATTTTTCTAAGGCACTATAAGCAGCTGCTCTTAAAAAATAGGTTTTAGCTTGTGAAGGTATAACCTTTATTACCGAAGTAAAATCTTTTATGGCACCTTCATAATCCCCTAAATCATATTTTACGCACCCTAGGCTATAAAGAGCATCAATAAAGTTTGGGTCAAGTTTAAAAGCGTTTTGGTAATCTTCCTGTGCGCCAACATAATCTTTTAGACTGTATCTAGAATTCCCTCTGTTATAATAAGTATCTGCATCTGGTTGCAAAACGATTATTTTAGAATAATCTACTATAGCTCCGGAATAATCACCCAAATCGTTTTTAGCAAGACCCCTATAAAAGTAAGCGTCAAGATTTTTAGGTTCAAGCTCTATTACTTTGGTGTAAAGCTCTATTTTTTCATTCAAGTCAGTAGCTTTGTTAGCTTGCCTAAAAAATTTGTTTGCTTGTCCATAGGAGAGCCCATGGCACATCATTAATAGTATCACAATAAAAGTTCTTTTCATTTTATGATAATGAAATTTAAGATTTGAGTTTTTAAAAATTAAAGTTACAATATTTTTAAGCATTTTGGTTAAGACCATTATTTTTTTTCTACATGAATTTATTAAGTATTATTACACTAAAATGTAGGATATAACTTGTTTTTAAGATGAAAAATTATAAAAATATTAAAAAATTATACATTTTATCGGATTAAATAGCATTTAAACGATAAATTTATTTATGTTTGCCTTTTTAATAAATATTTAACATTTAAGTCTCTCACATGAAAATCAAGTCTCTCAAAGGATTATTTATTTTTAGAATAGTCATATTTTTTTTACTACTTAATTTTATTGGCAACGCACAAGACATCCAAGTTGAAATTTTAGGAGGATCAACAGTTTTAGAAGGCACTCCAGTCGCTATTTCTGCGGGCAATACGATTTCGTTTAGAATTACAAACATAAGAACGGATTGTGATAAAGTTAAAATTGAAGATGTAAATTTGTCAAATACAACTGACTTTTTAATTTCCACCGATAAAACCCCAATAAATATAGATACCCAAAGCTGTAATGGTAAAATCAAGTATTTTGATTTTACCATTACAAATATAAGTGGTAATTGCGATGCTTCTACTGATGTCATTATAGAAGTTAAGCAAGATCCAGATTTTACCTTTGCGTTTTCTATAAATGGAGACCCTGAAATTAATGTGCTAGGAGGGAGCCCTTCTGCCGATATAGTTAATGGTTCAACAATTACAACGTCAATTAATGGAACTTATTTTGGAGTCGTAGACGAAGGCGCAAGTATCACACGTTATTATATTCTATCAAATACTGGGAGTTGCCCTATGGATATTTCTGCAATTTCTAGTTCGGTAGCTGACTTTTCGGTACCGGGATATGTTTTATTGCCAAATTATACACCAACTGGTATTCCTACAACTGTTGTTCCAGGGGCTTATGTTATTTTACCTGTTACTTTTACGGGACCGGTAGCTGGTACAGGAACACAAACGGCAACCATAAGTATTACCAATACAGCCAATACAACATTTACTTTTGATGTCAGCGCAGAAATGTTTAATTATAGTATTCCTGGACCAGGTGGTATTACTGCCGATTTTAGGCTATGGTTAAAATCTACCAGAGGGATTACCACATCAGGTGCTAATCTTACCAACTGGATTGATGTAGGGACCAATGGGAAAAATGCCAGTACAGTTTCTGGTAAAGAACCAACATATTTAGATACACCAGCCGATAATATAAATTTTAATCCGGTAGTGAAATTCGTAAATGATGGCGGAGCTACAGAACAATATATGTATAACAGCGACGCGCCTTTAAGCGGATTTTATAGTGCAGATATATTTATTGTGATGATTCCAGACACAAACATGACCCATGCTTCTACTAGAAATACCATTTTTGCTGGGGTAGATTCCGAAACTGCTGGCGATGTTACCGGATTGGGTTTTGGTGATTATTCTTCAGGTTTTACTAATGAAACCTTATCTTATAATCAAGACATTGCCGGAACAGGAAGTTTTAATGGTGTTGCGGAAATCAGTTCAACTTATTCTAATGTTGGTATTATAAATATTAGAAACAATACAATAACATCTCCAACGGGTCAAGAAATTTTATATAATTCCAATCTTTTAACAACATCTGCGGTTACTAATTCCTTTACTAATATAAATGGAAGCAAATATTGGATTGGTAGAAATTATGATCTTGTAGGTAGTCTAAATGGGCGAATCGCTGAAATTTTCACATTTGAAACGAGTGTAGATGCTGCTGGAAGACAAAAAATAGAATCTTATTTGGCCATTAAATATGGTATTACTCTAGGAGCTTCGGCAGAAGCTCAAAAAAATTATGTTAATTCTTTTAATACGTCTGTTTGGGATATAACCGCAAATGCAGGCTTTAATTACCACATTGCAGGAATTGGTAGGGATGATGATTCCGATTTGAATCAAAAACAATCAAAAACAATCAATACGACCAATGAAGTAACTATTGGTCTAAATGGTATTTTTAATACAAATAGTGCCAATACCAATGAATTTAATGCCAATGGCGACTTTTTGGTTTGGGGATGTAATAATGCAAGTTATACAGGATCAAATACAAATACAATTACTATAGCATCAGGAATTACCACTTCATTGACGCGTATTGACCGCAACTGGAAAATTGTAGAATCTATAGAATCTGGTTCTGGAGGCGATGTTGAAAATGTATATGTCTCCATACCAAGTGCTGCTTTTAGTGGATTTACATTGGGTGCCGATGAAGAATATGTGCTAATTGTTGCTGATAATTCTAATTTTTCCAATACAGACATTATAGATGTTATTCCTTTAAAATCTGATGGTGCCGGAAACCTGAAGACTTGGTACGATTTTGACGGTACTAAATATTTCACATTTGGTAAGGCAGCTCGATTTTCTGAAAATCATTCCGTTAGTATGGGTTCTGGAGATTATTTGGTGGGCGAATATGCGCTTAATTTAAATGTTAACGACTTTACTATTTCTGCTTGGGTTAAAAACAATACAGCAAATGCAAGTCCAAGAACAATAATGTCTAAAGGAAGTAAGCTACAGCTAAGGTTAAATACGAGTGACCAAATTGAAGTGATGGTAGATAATGATGTAACGCCAAGATTTACATCTACAATGCAGTTGAATGACGGTAAATGGCATCAAATAACATTTGTCTACATTAGTGGAACGATATATTTATATGTAGATGGTGTTTTAGACAAGTCAGAACAAAACGTTACCGCACCTTCTCCAAATTTCAATCGTTTTGCTGTTGGCGCATTGTATGTTGGAAAAAATAACATTTCAAACCCGTTTTTAGGTGAAATAGATGAAGTGTATATATGGGATCAAGGACTCCATGAAGATCAAGTACGTTATCTTATGAATCAAGAAATAGAAAAGGTTACAGGAGATTTTGTAAGTGGTAAAATGATCCCTTCGGCGAGTTCCTGTAATGAAGTGTCAACAATTGCTTGGAGTAAATTAAAGGCCTATTATGATTTTAATTCCTTTTATGGTTCAACTGTAGAAGGCTTAACAGACGATAGAAACTTCTTGCGATTAAAATATTTAGTAAAAGACAAAGCCCTTGTTGATGCACAAACAACACCTTTACCTTATATTTCTGTAGCAGATGGCGATTGGGATACAGGTGCTGTCTGGAGTCATAATGCCGATCAAGTCATACCCAATTCAATAAGTTTAGATGGTACTACTAAAGTCGATTGGAACATCGTTCAAATGTCGCATAATATAAGCTCAGGCGATAGGGATATTTCACTTTTAGGTTTAATACAAGCCGATGGAACTTTAACAATTGCAGATCCAGTAGCCACAACACCCGAAGAAAACAATGCAGGTCAAGAATTAACAATTACCCATTATTTAGAGTTAGATGGTGTCATAGATTTAGTAGGTGAATCGCAATTAATCCAAACCGAAGGCAGCATTGTTGATGCCGATAGTGGTGGGTATATTGAAAGAGACCAACAGGGTACAGCTAATGGGTTTAATTATAATTATTGGTCGTCTTCAGTAGGTCCCATCGCTGGAAATAGTGCCACAAGAGGTACAGGTGTTTCAAATACAAATGCTAACTACACCATAAAAGATGTTTTAAAAGACGGAACCATATCGGCATTATATCAAGATCTTTTATTTAGCACATCCCTTAATGGAAGCGGTTCTATTCCGCCACCGGGTTCCCCAAGAACGATTAGTACGGCGTGGTTATATAAATTTTATGGTACAGCAAATAATTATAATGCTTGGATAAAAATAAATGAAACATCTTCTTTACTTGCTGGTGAAGGTTTTACAATGAAAGGAACGGGAGGTTCAGCAGCAATTCCAATAACAACACTTCAAAATTATGTGTTTAAAGGCCTGCCAAATAATGGTGATATTACTTTGGCTTTAGATAAATCGTCTGGCGATGTTGAAAGGTTAATAGGGAATCCATATCCTTCTGCCATAGATGCCATAGAGTTTATATTAGATAATATAAGTGTAGCTGAAGGTGGTAACAATACAAATACCGTTATTAATGGCGCTCTGTATTTTTGGGATCATTTTGGTCAGGCAAACTCACATGTATTAAAAGACTATGTTGGTGGTTATGCTACGTATAATTTAATTGGAGGAGCAGCTGCCATTTCAAATGATGCAAGAATTAACAATACATCCAATGCTGGTAGTGCTGCTGTAGGAACCAAAGTGCCAGGGCAATATATTCCTGCAAACCAAGGCTTTTTTGTGTCTACAGTATTAGAAGGAAACCCTAATGATAATAGCGGAACAATTTCTAGTGTAGATGGTGGAACCATTATATTTAAAAACAGCCAACGCGTATATGCAACCGAAGATGGCTCATCGTCGCTGTTCATGAGGTCTTCAAAAGACAAAACATCAAGTAAGATTGCAAACAATAAAACAAAAAACAACACACCAACCATTCGTTTGGTTTACGATTCTCCTTTAGGATACCATAGACAAATTGTTGTTGGAGCTAATAGTAAAGCTTCAAGTGGTTTCGATTTAGGCTACGATGCCTTTATGGTTGGTGTGAATGTCGAAGATATGTATTGGACTATTGATAATAATAAATTAGTAATTCAAGGTGTTGATGCATTTGATGCGTCTAAAGAGCTTTCCTTAGGAATCATTGTTAAGAAGAGTGGTGTGGCAAAAATAAGGCTTGATGCTTTAGAGCATTTAGAATCGAATATGCCTATTTATATTAAAGATGAATTAACAGGTGAAATAAATGAAATTAATAAGAATCCTTTTGAAGTGTATTTGGAAAAAGGCATTTATAATAATAGGTTCAAATTAGTGTTTCAATCCAGCCAAGCGAAATTTTTAACAGCCAATGAGGTTGAAAAGGCCAACTTTTTTATTCATTTTGATGCGAATAATTCTTCTGTAAAAATACATAACGAGAATAAGATAGATCTATTAGAGGTGTCGTTGTACAACCTTTTAGGACAAGAAGTTAAATCGTTAAAATTAAAAACAGCTAGAGGAATAGTTCGTAGAAAGATAGTTATGGAAAGGTAATCACTATCAAATTTTAACTTTGAAATAAAGAGGCTAAAAAGTCCTTTGAATTTAATTTGTCAGGTTGAGACTTTTGTTAAAGTTTTTAACTAGCGAATGCGATGACGTATTTTGTGCAAGTTTAACAAAAAGTCACAATATTTCCGAGGCACAGCGTAGTGTTTATATACCTGTGGTTGAGTATGGTTTTCAGAAAATAGGGGTAGCGATTATGGTGCTTATTTATAATAATGCCCGAATGGTAGTCTAGCAAGCATAAAAATTTTCTGGGTGTGATTTTAAAAAATAATGTAGGATGAAAAAAATCAGGAAAAACGCAGGAGGGATCGATATCGGAGCCAAAAAAATCTTCATAGGTCTTGAAGATAAGGAGGTTCGCAGTTTTGATACCTTCACATCAGATCTGGAACAGGCGGTATCTTACTTAGAGGAAAACAATGTAACCTCAGTGGCCATGGAAGCCACGGGAGTGTATTGGGTCATCCTCTATGATATATTGAAGGCAAGAGGCATCGATGTATGGTTGGTGGATGGCAGGAGCACAAAACAAGTTCCAGGCAGAAAGACCGATGTAAAGGACTGTCAATGGATACAGCAATTGCACAGCTATGGTTTGTTGAACCGTTGTTTTGTTGCAGATGAACTGGTACATGAACTAAGGAGCTATCAACGCCTGCGCGAAGATCACATCCGTAGTGCTGCTATGCATATTAACCATATGCAAAAAGCACTGACCCTGATGAACGTTCGGCTAAAAGAAGTTCTGGACCAAGTTCACGGGGTAAGTGGATTGAAAATAATCAGGGCGATCTTAAAGGGCGAAAGGGATCCCGGGGTTTTGGTAAAGCTATGCCATGGGAGTGTGTTGAAAACAAAAAAGGAACTGATCCTTAAATCCTTGAAAGGGCACTACAATGAAGCAGGGCTATTTGCTTTGGGCCAAGCAGTGGTGTGCTATGATTTTTATCAACAACAAATTGCCGGTTGTGATCTGAAAATGGAAGAAGTCCTTAAAAAGATGGGGGCAAACCGGCCTAAAGTATCAAATAAGGCAACTCCACGAAAAAACGTGAGGCACCACAAACCAAATATAGAAGGAATGGACCGTTATCTATTGCAAATATTTGAAGGCAAAGATGCTACGGTCCTACCCGGTATAACAGATTATAATTGGATGCAGCTCCTATCGGAAATAGGGACTGATTTACATAAATGGAAAACAGAAAAGCATTTTACTTCCTGGTTGGGACTGGCGCCAAAACAGCACCATTCGGGCAAGATGAAAAAAAACTATAAGGCTAAAGGACAACCAAAGGCCGGCCTGATATTTAAGCAAGCGGCCACGAGCCTGCTCAACAGCAAGAAAATTGCATTGGGTGCTTTTGGCAGAAAGATAAGGGCAAAGAAAGGGGCATCACCGGCAATAAAGGCAATGGCAAGAAAACTGGCAGAGCTCTATTGGAAGCTATTTGTTAAAGGACTGTCATATGTAGAGAAGGGAATCAAAGATTATGAGGAGAAGATCTTGTTTAATAAACAAAAGAACATTATGAAAATGGCAAGAGAACTTGGTTTGTCAATTAGCTATAAAACAGCGGTTTAGCAAATACGTCAATGGTAGCTTGTCGAAGTCCATTACTGCCACTTCTTCCATATAGCTTCGACAGGCTCAGCTTGACAGGCTATTTTAATACCATTTCCAGTGTCAGACTGAGCTTGTCGAAGTCCATTATTGCCACTTCTTTCAGATAGTTTCGACAAGCTCCATATGACATAGAACTAAACTTTTTAGCCTCTTTGCTATGTGTTATCTATAATATTATTCTCCTAAAAACGGATAGCGATAATCAGTTGGTGTCACGAAAGTTTCTTTTATCATACGTGGAGATACCCAACGCAATAAGTTTTGGGCACTTCCTGCTTTATCGTTAGTTCCTGATGCACGTGCGCCTCCAAAAGGTTGTTGACCTACAACAGCACCAGTACATTTATCATTAATGTAAAAGTTGCCGGCACAATTTTGTAAAGCTGTAGTAGCCTCGGTAATGGCATATCTATCAGTTGCTAAAATAGCACCAGTTAAAGCGTATTCACTTGTTTCGTCAACTAATTTTAAAGTTTCAGAGTAAGCATCATCTTCATAAACATAAATAGTAATTACTGGTCCGAATAATTCGGTACACATCGTTGTGTATTTTGGGTTCGTTGTAAGTATTACAGTAGGTTCAATAAAATAGCCTTTACTTTTATCATATCCACCACCAACAATAATTTCAGCATCTTTATCTGTTTTAGCTTGATCAATATACTTTGCCAATTTATCAAACGAACCTTCATGAATTACAGCAGTAATAAAATTGCTCATATCTTCAGGAGAACCCATTTTAAATGAGTTTACATCTTCTATAATATGTTTTTTTACATCACTCCAAATACTTTTTGGAATATAAGCTCTTGATGCTGCACTACATTTTTGTCCTTGGAATTCGAAAGCTCCACGAACAATAGCCGTCGAGACTTGTTTTGGATTAGCCGATTTATGAGCTATAATAAAATCTTTGCCTCCAGTTTCACCTACTATTCTTGGATAGGTTTTGTAGTTATGGATGTTGTTTCCTATTTGTTTCCAAAGTTCTTTAAATACAAAAGTAGATCCTGTAAAGTGTAGTCCTGAGAAATCTGGACTAGACAATATGGTTTCGGTAATCATCACGGGGTCCCCAAAAACGACGTTGATTACGCCTGGAGGAACACCAGCTTCTTCAAAAACGTCCATAATGACTTTAGCCGAATATATTTGGCTATCACTAGGTTTCCAAATCACAACATTACCCATTAACGCCATGCAAGATGGTAAGTTACCAGCAATAGCGGTAAAATTAAAAGGTGTAACTGCATAAGTAAATCCTTCCAGCGGACGGTATTCAAGGCGGTTCCATGCATCGCTTGTGCTTTCTGGCTGTTCCATATAAATGTCTGACATGTATTGGACATTAAAGCGTAAAAAGTCAACAAGCTCGCAAGCTGAATCGATTTCTGCTTGAAAAATATTTTTAGACTGCCCTATCATGGTGGCAGCATTTATTTTATAGCGGTAAGGGCCAGCAACCAATTCAGCAGCTTTTAAAAAGATACCTGCACGTTGCTCCCAAGGCATTAGAGACCACGTTTTTCTGGCTTCTAAAGCAGTTGCAATGGCTTTGTCTATATGTGTTTTTTCAGCTAAATGATAGGTCCCAACAACATGTTTATGGTCATGTGGAGGTGACATGGTTCGGGTATTTCCTGTTATTACATCTTCTCCATTTATATACAAAGGCACGTCTATAGTACTCGTATACATCTCTTTGTAAGCCTTTAAAACAGCATCGCGTTCAGAGGTTCCTGGCGCATAACTTTTTACAGGCTCGTTAACTGCAATTGGTACATTAAAAAAACCTTTTCCCATAATTTGTTTATTTTTGTTATTGAATTATCAGTAAATAGGTTACAAATTTAAGAATTTTTAAACGATTTTTAGGTTGGATGCCTTCTTAAATGCGCGTTAAAGTTTATTTATTTTTTGTAAGTTGCCAATCTGTTTTCAGACTATATTTTTATGTGTACAGTAACTATTATCCCAAAAGGAGACAACGATTTTGTATTAACCTCAAACAGGGACGAGGCTCCAAACAGAGTTTCGCTTCCGCCAGATTTTTATATAAATAAGGAAACCAGACTTTTATATCCTATGGATAAACTCTCAGGGGGGACTTGGATTGGTTTGAGCGAAAAGAACAGAGTGGTTTGTGTGTTGAATGGTGCGTTTAATATTCACGAACGTCAAGAAGATTACCTGAAAAGTAGAGGCGTCATTGCTTTGGATTTTTTGACTTCTGAAAGCATTTCAACTACCGCCGAAGCCTACGATTTTATTAATATCGAACCCTTTACGATGGTGCTAGTAGATTGGAACACGACTTTGAAATTTTACGAATTGGTTTGGGATGGCGCAGAAAAACATTTTAAAGAATTGCCATTGGAACCTAAAATTTGGTCGTCTTCTACACTCTATACTGCAGCAATGAAACAAGAACGCCTACAATGGTTTGAAGATTTTAAAGCTGAAAATGATTTGAATGCACAAACCTTATTGAGGTTTCATAAAACAGCAGGAGCCGATAATAAAGAGTTTGGTGTTGTTATGAATAGAGGTTTTGTAAAAACGACCAGTATCACGCAAATTGAAAAATTTAGAGAATCACTTGAAATGTATCATGAGAACTTACAAAACAAAACCATTTCAAGTAAAACCTTTAAACTTTCTGAAACAGTAAATGACTAGCACAGGCATTATTTTAACCTTAGCCTATCCAGAAACTATTGTGATGGTGTCTAAAGAATGGTTTTCGCCATTTTTAAGGTTTTTGGGTGTTGGGAAAAAGAACTATTTACGCGCTGGTCATGCTGCTTTGGTACTTATAAATAAAGAAACCGGTGTTTTGGAATACCACGATTTTGGTCGCTACATTACGCCCGAACCTACAGGACGCGTTCGAGGAAGTGATACCGATAACGAGCTGCATTTTCCGTTAGTGGCACAAATCGAAAATGATAAAATCACCAATTTAAACGCTATTTTAGAGTTTTTGGCAACCCATCCCAAACTAACACATGGCGATGGTAAAATGCTGGCATCGGTTTGTAACGCAATTGATTATAAAAAGGCACGGGCACATATTACCAACATGCAGGAAAAACATTTTATTTGTTACGCCGCTTTTATAAAAAACGCCTGTAATTGTGCGCGTTTTGTAACCGATACCTTGATTGCTTCGGTAACCGATAATCGTATTAAAAAGAATCTGGAAAACTCCAAATGGTTTACGCCCAGTACAGTCAGCAATGTGGTGTTGGCAAATACCGAAACACATGCTTTTGAAGTGAGTGAAACAGGTGTGATTTCAAAATTTGAAGGTTCTCGAAAAAGTGAAAATGTGCGTTGTTTTTTAGATAAACTTAAAGACCACAGACCAAATTTTGTGGGTACTTTAGAGCCTAAACCTGTTGATGGTTTACATGAAAAAGCACAATGGCTGCCCGGTATTGCAGCAGGTGCATGGTTTGAATTACATAAAACGGAATCCGACTTGGAATATCTTTTTAGAAGAATCTCACCTGTTGGGCATGTTGATGTTGAAGCTGTCTTTATGGCTGACAGCGACACTTTTAATTACCACGAAGCTTTTGAATTTGTACATTATTCAAACTGTAAATTCTTTCATGTGAGACAAAATGGTGCCATTTATAGGTTCGTGAAGCAGAATTGATATCCATGAAGTAATTTAAACTTCTATGTTTAAGTTTTTTGTTAATAGAAATAAGGGTGGAATAATTTTTGATTAACTTTATAAATAAAATTAGTGTTATGAAATTCCTTAAAGCTACCATTTTACTTCTTTTAATAACATCTTGCGCGCCCATTCGTGTCAATTATGATTTCGAAAAAGGAACTGATTTTTCAAAATACAAAACATATAGTTATTATGCCGATATGAAAACAGGTATGAGCGAATTGGATACCAAACGGTTTTTAGATGCTTTTGATGCGCAAATGGCAGCCAAAGGATTTATGTTTTCCGAAACACCCGATTTTTTTGTAGACATTAAAAGTAGCGAGTATCAAGAAGCACAACGTAATACTGTAGGTGTTGGTTTAGGTGGTGGCGGAGGTAATGTTGGCGGAGGTGTTTCCATAGGGTTGCCTATTGGTCAAGCGAATGTTAACCGCCAAATTACTATCGATTTTGTTGATGAAAATAAAAAACAACTCTTTTGGCAAGCCGTAACCGAATCGAGTTTTAGCCCAAACGCAACACCCGAAAAACGCGAACAACTGTTTAAAGCTCTTGCTGAAAAAGTATTGGCAGCATATCCTCCAAAGTAATAAAATTCCTGCGTACGCAGGAATCCCACGGCTAACGCAAGCACAATATTATTAAGTTAGAGGGAAGGGGGGCAGTTTGAGCGCAGTAGAACCCCTTGTCAAGTTCTTTTTGTTAAGCATCTTACTTGTGCCGTTAAATACGCTAGCATTAAATTTTTATTCATATTTCTAAATTTAAACTCAGACTCATCATAGCTTACTCCCTTTACTTTTTTGCTCATGCCGTCACGAACAGGATGCTTGCGATAGCGGGGACATATTTTCCGGAAAATTTGTCTACGATCTAAGCGCTCGTAGAGCCGCTTTTGTTCTTTTTAAGACGTACAAGCATTACAATAAAAGTAAAAAATCAGTCCAAAAATACAACAGGACATCCAAACCGTAGGCAAGAACCTAGTGTTTTCAAGGGTTTCAGAGGATAGCTATAAGTAACCGTAGAAAACAGAAGGAGAAGCAGTTGATATAATTGCTTGAATTTAGAATAAAAAAGACAGAAAACTATGTTTGGTTATACATATCCCCTTTATCCCGTAAGTACTTAAATTAAATTTTTTGAGTCAAAAAAAATGTTTATACAACATAAGTCTTTCTTCTATAGTGAATATATTTATTCATTAAATATTCTTAAAATTTTTATTATTATGAAACATTTTATTGCCCTTTTTTTAATCGCATTTTTAATAGTTGGATGCAGCAAGGACGACGACAACTATCATGACTACCATTTAGAATATATAGGTGTTAAAAGCGTAGACATTCCAGATGAATTTGTTTACGGACAAAATTATCGTATTGATATTACCTTAGAATTACCAAATAGCTGTTATTATCAATATAATCAATATGATTACTTTTATGAGGGGACCACAAGGTTTATCTACCCTATTGTACATGTAGATGATAACGTTGCTTGCACTCAAAACATTACAGAAACTACATTTTCAGTACGAGTACATGCTATACAATCTGAACCTTATATTTTTAAATTTTATCAAGGGGAAGACGCGAATGGGGAAGATACTTTCTTGACTATTGAAGTTCCTGTAATTTAATAATCTTGGCAGATAATAATTATTTTTAAAAGAAATAATAGAACAGACCAACATGCTTTAAGCTAATAGGATTTTCTATTAGAAAAAAAGATAAATTATTATTGATTAATGATATTGCTCAAAAAGTATTAGCAGTATATCCCCAAAGCAATAAATATTCCTATGCAGGAATCATATTTCCCCCTGTCTCTAATTTTTAACTAGTTTTTTACTAGCAATAAGTATGTTTTTTGAGTAGAAGTTAGTTAAATAAATGCCCGTGCTAAAATCACTTATATCAACTTGGTTTGTTTGAAAGTTGCTTATTGTAATTGTTTTAATTCTTTTTCCGTCTAAGCCAATGATATCAACCTTTAAGGTGTTATCTACATCACTTTCAAATTTAAAATTTAAAAAAGTGTTTGTAGGGTTTGGATACATGGCAATATTATAATTAGCAATGTTGCTGGTAATGTCTTTAATCCCTAAAGCCGAATTGTCGATGTCCCACGTTACGGTGTAAACATGAAACGCATCGTGGTTATCAACTTTTAATAGTGTAGTCGCATCGGTAATGGCAACAGTTAACGTGTTTGCTCCAGTATTCAAATCACTTTCTGTAAGGCTTATATTATCAACATCATTTGCAAAATTGGAAGCGTTAAGAGTCCAAGTGCTTTTTAAAGTATTTGGAATGGGATTTATTAAGTTTAATTGAAAATCAACTGGAAATGTTGGGCTCGTTATAGAGTTTGAAATTGGTGTATAAGAATTAATTGGTGAAATTAAACTGTGTATTTTTTCAACCATACCTTCTTTACAAACCGAACAAAAGGATTTGTCAATACTTTCCATGATACAGTTTTGGTGTGGTTTATACCAATCGGCACAATTACCAGTCGTACAGGTGTATTGATAAATACCAACGCCATTAACGCCTAGCCAATTTTTCCATCTAATAGAAATGGGGTCTGTTTCTTGAGTCATGTTTATGGCTTCGGCAGCTAAAATATCTCCAGGATAATATTCATCTTTTAAATTAAATAAGGAATGTCCCAATTCGTGCATAATAACTTTGTTGCCCCAAAAACCTCTATAAGCCATAGGGAACATACCGCCACTACCACCATATTCAGAGGAATTAACCAAAATTAAAGCTTGGTCGTATGTTGGAAAATTAGTGGCCAAAACATCCATTATTTTTGCTTGGGTGTTATTGGAACTAAAACCATCAATTTCGTAGTAAAGTAATCTGTGTTTTCCATAGGAATCGTAAGTAGCATTAAAATAAGTGTCCACATTTAGTATCGGGGAAGCGGGTTCTGTAACATCTGTAGCAGTTCCTGGATGGTCTGCACCGCTTTCGTTAGAAGGCACTTTTATAATATGCACATTAAAATAATTGGTATATTCTTTAAAAGGAGATTGGTTGAACATAGCATTGGTGAAGTTAATAGCATCGGTTTTAAACTGAGCCAATTCACTAGCTTGATAACCTTCACTTAAAATAACCAGATTGATACGTTTATCATTATTTCCAGAATTTTTAATGGTTTCCACATCAAAAACCTGAGCAGAAAGCCATTGGAAACTAAAAAATAAAACGATGGGTAATATATGCTTCATTTTCAATCAAGTTTAGTGGTAATTAAAGGGCGACTATTTTGTAACGAATCTATGATGTCGCTAATGGTTATGTACTTTGTTTTATCATGTAATGGTAATCTTAATGACAGTGGCGCACTCTTCAACTCTATTTTTTTGCTTTCAAAGATAAGAGAATCATTAACGTATTCAATTATTTTCGATAACGGGTTTTTTATAATAACCGTTTTAATTTCTAGGGAATCTTTATCTAATTGGCTGCATTTTAAATCGCCTACAGAACCCGTTTTAAGGTATGTTTCGGTGTTATTTTTTAGTTTTCCATCAGCAATGATCTTGTTTATAAACTGAGCATGTTTGTTACCATAGTTATCTTTAGAGATGGTGTAATTTAAAAAAATAAGTTTTGGAGGGAGTTCTTCAATGACGGTTTCATTTGCATCCACATTTCTTTTTGAAGCGCAAGAAATTTGTAACGCTAATAGCGCTATTAACAAAAAGATATGGATGTGGTTTTTTTGCAATGGGGTTTTTGCCTTTGATGTTAAAACTTTCTTTTGTTTAGCTAAAATTAGCAATTTTTTATTCACGATGTTACAGCTCATATTTTTACTCATAAACCATTAGCCTTAATCACTACTGAAATTATTGTTATTGATATTCCAATAATGGATGCAATAATATTCTTGCTTATCAATTCTGTTTTAGCTATTCCATAAGTTTGATTGCTAATTTTATGTTTATTCATAATTAATATGATTAGAAGCACGAGTGAGAATCCGATGATATTTGTCAAAATCAGAGTTTTGTCTGTTGGGTCAACGAACTTTACTGAGAAAGACAAATTTGAAATCAGGTAATAGAAATAAGATTGAATTAAAATCCAACCAGTTTTTTTATTAATAAAAATCCCGATGACTGGAATCAGTAAAAAGATTGTTGGCCTTAAAAAAAATTCATTGATGGAAATATTCAAATATTCTGTAAATCTGCTATCGTTGTAATTGGCAAATGCGAAATAATAATCTGTTATTCTTTGAATTCCGAATTTTAATGATAGAATAAAGAAGCTAACTATTAATAATTTAATTGATAGAATTAAATAATTGGTCTTTATGTATTCTGCTGTTAGTTTCAATATGTACTGTAACCCATTTTCTCAAGGCAAAGCTAATCATAAAAAAAAAGAGGCTTTTAAGCCTCTTTAAGAAAAATTTTATCCAGCGAGTAAATCTTTATATTTGTCTTTATAACCGTATAGTACGACGATATTTAAAATTAGAACAGCCAATGCAGGGCCTATGCCTTCAGGATCTAAATTGATGTGGAAAAGCACAGCGTTTACAGAAACACTCATTAAAATAAGAGCCATTAAAGCACCATATTTATTCAGTATTAAAGCCAAACCGGCTAAAACTTCAACAATCCCAACCAAATGTGGGATTACTTTAGCCGACATTAAAGCGCCAAAATAAGCACCAGCTTCTTCAGACATTCCTTCTGGTGCGGGTAAAAAATTTAAAAATTTGTTAAGTCCAAAAACAAGGAGTAAAAGACCTAGAATAATTCTAATTACCATAAAAACTTTTGAATTCATAATGATATATTTATTAGTTAGTAAGTTGAAAGATAATAAATTAAAATTAATTTTTTATTCATTTCATCGAAATTTACTTAATCTACTAATAGGCGAACACCTTCACTATGGCTACTAAATTCTGGTGCATACATGCTTTGAATCGTGGTGATACCATTGCTCATATTACCGGCATTATTGATTCTTAAATCGTATTCAAATACAAAAATGCCTTTGGGTAAATAATCGAAAAAGAAGTTTGTCGATGCATCTTTAGTGCTTTCATAATACCCCAAGCCGTCTTGCCATTTGTATTGGGAAAGCACATTTACAGGTTCTAATCCAGCGGCGCGCATGTCTTTCATATGGACAAATTCCATAGGTCTATCGCTTTGTAGTTCAATACGAACTCTTACTAAATCACCAACTTTTAAATGGGTTTTTTCTGTGATTTCCGAAATTTGCTCGCCAGTATCCGTATTCTTTTTAAGGAACAACTTTTTCTTTAATTTAAGTGGTGTTTCAGCCGAAGTTATTTTGTTTAAATCTTCAAAATATTGCCAGTATAAACTGCCCCATGCAATGCCTTCTCCTTTTTTGGTGAGGGTCACTTCAGCCATTTCTGGTTTAATTTCAGAAGCGCTCCAAGAAGTTTTATAATACCCAGTTCCCGCTTCAACTTTTACATTTTCAAGTTTTGAAGGCTCTATTTTTTGACCGCCTAAAACCACGTCAACCGCATCGGTCACCGATAACCAGTCACTTCCTTGTAACAACAAAGCATAAACAGCTTCGGTAGTTGCTTTGGTGGTTTTCCACTGATGGGTTTGTTTGTTTTTAAGTAACCAGATTTTTAAATTATCGATGGTTTTGGTGTCATTTTCAATTTCAGAAAATGCTTCAATCAACAACGCTTGTGTTTCAACGGGTGCTTGGTACCAATACCAAGAAGGGGTGTTTTCTTTCCAATACATGCCTAATTCTTCATTAGTAATGCTGGTTTCTTTTAATGATTTTAAAATCTTGGCAGACGTTGATTTGTCATTCAACCGTTCTGAAACCAATGCCATGAGTCCTTTTGAATACAGCGAACGGCTTAACCAGTATTTTTGAATTTGTGTTTGGTAATATTTAATGATGTCTTCTACTTCTTTTGATTTTTTAATATCTGGAAAGAAGCTACGCATGTATAAATAATGCAATTGGGTGTAACTTAAATGGTCTTTGCTTAAATCGACTTTAGCATCATATTTTCTAATGTCTTTATATTCTTTTACAAATTCGGCATCTAAATAGTTGATGGCTTTTTCAATCATTTTCGCGTTTTCAGTAGTAGTGACACCGAGTTTATTCAAATGTCCAAAACCAATGATGATGTGTTGGGTGATATAGCGGTTTTCATGTCCGCCATTAAACCATGCCCAAGCGCCATTTGGTAATTGGTTGTTTTTAAGTTTGCGCATAGCCGATTGCAGTTCGTTATTCATTTTGTTTAAGTCGAATAACAAGGCAATACGTTTTTTCTGTTCGGTTTCACTTTGGGCATCACGTAGCCAAGGTGTTTCTTGAATAAGAATAGATTTTAATTCTTCATTCTTTTCAAGATTGCTCATAAGTGCGTCTTGAGACGCCCATTGGTTAAAAACCTCCTGAATTCTAGGGTTTGAATTCGCAATATGGCTCGCCAAGGCATTGGCATAATAACGAGAAAACGTTTGTTCGTTACAATCATACGGATATTCCATTAAATAGGGCAAGGCTTGAACGGCATACCACGCAGGGTTGGAGGTGATTTCCAAGGTTAACTTATGGTTTTTAAGGGTTGTTGAGGTATTAGTTTTAAGCTTGTCTAACGTGAAAGTTCTGGTTTCGTTACTGCGAATCCACATAGGTAGGGTTTCGGTAACTAACATGCGGTTACTTAAAACAGGAAGCGCATTTTGTTCGCCATCGCTAAAATCGCCAGATTTTGCTATGATTTTGTATTGAACGGCATCAACATCATCAGGGATTGTTAAATTCCAAGAGACTTGTGTGTTGCCTTTGGCATTCACCATAAAAGCCCCCTCTAACTCTCCCGAGGGGGGAGGGCTGAGCAGGTTTGCGGTTATGTCTTTTCCTGTGATAGCATTGGTTAATAGTAAAACGGCTTGTCCAGAAAGTTGTTTGTCCGTTAGATTCGCAATTTTCGTACTGATGCTTATTTGGTCGCCTTGACGTAAAAAACGAGGGGCGTTTGGAATGACCATCAATTCTTTTTGGGTAACGGTTGTTAAGGTTTTGGTAGCGCTTTCCAAAGTTTTTGTATGTGCCAATAGTTGCAATTTCCATTGGGTCAGGGCTTCCGGCGTGCTGAAACTAAAACTCACATGGCCTTCTGCATCGGTTTGTAACTGCGGAAAGAAAAAGGCTGTTTCTTGAAGGTTTTTACGAATTTGAACGGTGTCGAAGTTTGGTTTTTCTTCTATAACTTCAGGGGTATTTGGAGTCGGAGGAGCATTTAAAGCTTCTCTTTTCATTTCGCCATAACCAACCACTACAACTTCATCAAGATTAGAGGAATCTTCTTCAACTTGAACACCTGAAACCATTCCGTTTAATGCTTTAGAAATACTTGCAGTTCCTCTAATTCTAATAGCATTATTATTTCCAAAATAAAACCCAAACCAATTTAATTGATCGTATTGTTGCGGATCGTTTAGATTTGGATATGGTTTATTATAAACCCTAAAATTTTTAGTTCCAAAACTTTGGCTTGCATTGCTACGATTATATGAATAGTAATGAGGTTTGTTAATAGGATTAAAATCCCAAGCATGAGATTTAAACTGGTCTAAAGACGCATCATACATACTTGCTAATAATTCTGCAGATACTTTATCTCTTTTCGGGCCTTTAATTTTGAAACTCCAAGTCTCATCGGTTCCCGGTTGTAATTTGTCTCTAAAGGTGGTGGTTTCTATATCTAAATCGGTTTTTGGGTAAGGCACCATAATTATTTCAGTACCCGACCGAAAACTATTAAAAGCTGCAAAACTGTAGTAAATTTTAAAACCACCAACATCTTCTTTTGTAACAGGTATTGAAATGGTTTGTTTGTTATTATTTAGTTGAATGATTTGGGTTTGAACAATTTTATGATCTTTTTCAATGGATACCGTGATTTTTAAATCTTCAGCAGCTGAAGCAAATGTTACCATAGCGGTTTCACCAACTTTATAGGTTGGTTTATTGCTTGTGATGCTAAATAGTTGGTTATCGGCTACGGTTTTATCATGATCACTATACAACATGGTTTTTATTTCATCTTTAACCAATTGACCAAACTTATCCTTGCTTTCCAAAGTGATGATGTATTGCCCGGAGTCCCATTTCTTAATGTTTCCTAAAGGAAGTTCTTTGGATGTTTTAGTGTCAAAGGGTTTTTCAAAAACCAAATCGCCTTTTTCCCAATGACTGGAATCATGTTCATTGGTATAGGCATCATGCGGAAATAGATTTTTAAAAGCTTCTTCTGAAAAATCTTGATAATCGGGTGCTGCCCAAGGTCTGGTTCGTAAAACGGACTTCGGTGCTTGTAATTTATATATTTTAATAGTACCCGTTGCTGGTACGAATTCGCCATTAAGGTTTTTGGTGTCGATGTTGATTTTTTGGTCTTTCTCGTTTTTATCCAGTTTGTCAGCAATAGTCATAGTTGCCACCAACGCATGATATCCTACATTGACAATCGTCGTAGCGCTTCGGGTTTCGCCATTTAAATCGGTCACATCTGCCGTAATTTCATAATTGAAAATAGGCAAACTGCTTTTATCCACACTTTGGTCAGGGATGGCTTTAAAAACGATTTCAAATTCACCTTTCTCATTGGTGGTACTTTCTCCATGGGTGATTTCTTGTGGTTCACTGTTAAACCAAGGACGACTCCAAAAATACCAACGTGGGTATTCCACTTTTCGGTGTACCCGATATACGACTTTGGCATCGGTAATATTGCTTCCTGCATACGCCAAAGCCGTGCCTTTAATGGTTATGGAATCGTTGACTTTAAAGGTTTCGGTAACGGGAGTGAATTTAGTTTCGAACTTCGGACGTTTGTATTCTTCAACAGAGAAATAATGTTCTAAATAAAAATCTTCTTCATCACCATCAAATTCAATGTGGTATTCACCTGTTAATCCAGAGTTTGGTAAGATAAATTCGCCTGAAACGGAGCCGAATTCATTGGTTTTAAATTCCAGTTCTTTTATTTCATCATCATTGACATCATATAGCGTAGCATACACAGGTTCGTTTGCTACGACTTCCGATTTTCCATCATTCGGATTAGTTTTTATAGCAATGGCTTTAAAATAAACGGTTTGTCCTGGGCGGTAAATGCTTCTGTCGGTAAATAAAAAGGCTTTGTATTCGGTTTCTTCTTTTTCGGTTTTATATTTAGGCGTAACATAATAATCGCCAAAATAAGCGGTGTCATTACCGTATTTAACTTTTACCGAAAGGTTCCTGTAGCGGTCTTTGGTTTTCTCAATGTTGATTTCTCCTAAATTATTTGTAGATAGGTTTTCATATTGAATGCTTCGGTTATTGTTTTCGGTATAACTTAATTCAACGGATGCATTACTTATAGGCTTTCCGTTGTTTCTATCAATAACTTGAAAGGTTTTATGAGCTTCGGTTTCAGTTTCAACCAAAGCTAAATTGGTAACTTGAATGGTACTAAACGCAAAGGTTTCGTCATCATTTTTTGTTGAAGCAAAAATTAAACACGTACCATTATTAAGTTTGGGTACAGCAACTTCGGTGGTATGATTTTGGTAGTCATCCTCGTTTCGAAGCTTACTTTCCCATTGATTGTTAACATCCAGTTTTTTTATAAAAGCCAGTTGTTCTTCCTTCCGATAGGTTTTATTGAATTTCTCTAATTGGTTTCGTGTTAGTTTGAATATTTTAAAATCAAGACTGTCTAAATTTTTATAGCTTACCAATAATCGACTGTGATGTTGAATAGGCAAGTAGCTTTCTGTGGTAATTTGTAGTGTTTGCTGAAGTATTTGTTGTTTTAAAATAACGCATTTTTCCGCAGCTTTACTTTTTGGAAATTTTAGAATGACTGCATTACAAATATCTAAAGCTTCTTTGGCTTTCCATCGGTTTTCTTCTTTAGTTGTTGGTTGGTATTGGTTGCTTTGTTGGTAATAAATAGTGGCGATTTCAAAATCATATAACCCAGAAACTTCGTGGGATTTTAGTTTGTCGGATTCAGATTTTAAAGCTTTTAACAATAAGGATTCTTTATCGCTAAAAGTGCCATATTGATTAACAAATTTTAAGCGTTCAATATTCACATCCGCCAAAGCAAAGGGTTCTTTATCCTTTAAATGAAATTGAATGACGTCTTGATAAATTTTTAAAGCATGTAACTGTAAAGACGTGGAATCTTTAGACTTTAATTCTATGTTAGCAAACGTGAAAGCGTCCCCAAGGAATTTTGGGTCATCAATTTCAAATTTATAAGCAGGTTTGGTAATATGGGTTTCGTTGGTTTTATAAAAATCCAAAGCTTCATGATTTAAAAAATCGAACAGCGTAGGTCTATAAATTTTTGAGTCTTTTTGAATGTTTAAAATAGCATCATACTTTCCTAAAGGCTCTAATTGAAGCATTAACCCGTTTTGTAATGCGTTTTGGTAATGTAAATGAATCTCATCGAACAAGGTTTGTAAATCCCAAGTTCTAAAGTCAACCCGATCAACCTTATTTTCTGTATTTGTTCTATTATAAAATTGCCATCTGTTTTGGTTAAAGTATTGCCAATATAAATTTGCCAAAATGCTTTCAAGGATGTTTTTTGTTGGGAAGGCGCTAAGCTCGATTTGCTTCTTAAAATCGTTTATAATTTTTAACTGGGCATCTTCTTCCAGAACCAAGGCAAATTTGCTTTTAAAAAGCATGGTTTTTATAAGTTGAGGTTGGTTTTTATCTTTAGTTGCCAATGTGGAAATTTGGTTTACAACGTTTAAGGCCGATTTTGGCAAGCCTTCAACTTCATGCTTTTCAACAGTTTTCCAAAGGGTGTCGTAATCTGGGTTTTGACTGTAGCCCAAGCTTGAAAGCAAAAGAATTGTTAAAAAAATTACTGATTGTTTCATTTCATTAAATTTGTTACTAAATTACTTTCAAAAGCTATTCCAAAAAATAACAAATGAGTGAATAGTTAATTTGACTGAGTGAAGTTAGCTATTTTTAGTTAAAAGACGTTTTGATATTTGATAAGAAATCATGTTATGAAACATTCATAATTAAATTTTTGTTACACAGTGATAATAGTTTAAACAAGTTCGTTATACGAATGTTGTATTTGACCGATGAAAAACAATGAATTCAATAAGCATGAACCGATGAGAAAATTTATTTACCTACTACTTTTTCCGATAGTATCATTTAGTCAAACCCCGTTAGATAGTATCGATTATTTTTTTAGGCAAAAGCAATTTGAAAAAGCTGAAATACAATTAACAGCGTATCTAAAAAAACAACCGAAAAGTCCAAAAGCTATCGAGTTATTAGGAGATACCTATGGTCATCAAGAAAAATGGGATGAAGCCATAGCAAGCTACAAACAACTCGTAGATGCCAACCCCAAAAGTGCCGAGTACCACTATAAATATGGTGGTGCTTTGGGTATGAAAGCGTTAGCGGCTAGCAAACTAACAGCGTTGGGGATGGTAGGCGATATTGAAGCAGCGTTTCTTAAAGCTGCAGAACTGGATCCCAAACACGTTAACGTACGCTGGGCATTGGTTGAATATTACACGAAATTACCCGGTATTTTAGGAGGAAGCATAAATAAGTCGTTAAAGTATGCTTATCAGCTAGAGCAACTATCAAAAGTAGATGGCTATTTGGCAAAAGGCTATATTTATGAATATGATAATGAACCAGAACTTGCCGAAAAGTATTATAAACTGGCCATAAACCAGGGCGGTTCTTTATGGTGTTACGATAAGTTGACGACCTTTTACGAAAAACAAAAGCAACCCGAAAAAGCCTTGGCGAATTTAGAAGTAGCCAAAGAAAAACACAAACGCAATGCGCTAGATTACCAAATGGGCAAAATAGCTGCAGAATACAACATTGAGTTGCAAAAAGGCGTGCAATGTTTGCAAACCTATCTTAAAAATTATTCGCCCGAAGACGGCGTTCCGAAAGCTTGGGCGCACTATAGGCTATCCCAAATTTACGCCCACAAAAAGAATAAAGAAGCCGCTTTAAAGTATATCGATTTAGCACTTGCCGAATCGCCAAAAACCAAGTCGTTTAAAGACGAGAGGCTAAAGATATTGAGGTTGTAGTTGGTCTCAGTTTGCGGTCTCAGTTTTCAGTCACAGTTTTCAGTCACAGTTAGTTTGTATCTCTGAAACTCTGCGCCTCTGAAGCTCTGCAACTTTGAAACTTTGCCTCTCTGAAACTCTGAAACTTTGAGTCTTTGCAACTTTGCAACTTTGTACCTCAGAAACTTTGCAACTTTTTTACCTTTGAAACTACCTAACAAAAAAGTATATTTGGTGCATTCAAAACAATTCCATGAACGTACATTTTATAGCAATTGGTGGCTCTGCGATGCATAATTTAGCCCTGGCACTTCACAATAAAGGATATCAAGTAACAGGTAGCGACGACGAAATTTTCGAACCTTCAAAATCTCGATTGCAAGCAAAAGGGTTATTGCCAGAAACTTACGGTTGGTTTCCAGAAAAAATCAATGCTGCTATCGATGCGGTTGTTTTAGGCATGCATGCCAAAGCTGATAATCCTGAACTGCTAAAAGCTCAGGAATTAGGCTTGAAAATATACAGTTATCCAGAGTTTTTATATGAACAATCAAAACACAAAACCCGAGTGGTTATTGGTGGGAGTCATGGAAAAACCACTATAACCTCTATGATTTTACATGTGATGCATTACCACAATCGTGATGTCGATTATATGGTGGGCGCACAATTAGAAGGTTTTGATGTGATGGTAAAACTCACCGAAACCAACGATTTTATGGTGCTTGAAGGCGACGAGTATTTAAGTTCTCCTATAGATAGACGCCCAAAATTCCATTTATATAGACCCAATATTGCCTTGCTAAGCGGGATTGCTTGGGATCATATAAACGTATTCCCCACGTATGATAATTATGTAGAGCAGTTCCGTATTTTTGTGGATTCTATTGTTAGTGGTGGAAGCATAACCTATAATGAAGAAGACCTAGAAGTCAAACAAGTTGTAGAGGCGTCTAATAATACCATTCGTAAATTACCATACCAAACACCGGAATATAGCGTAGAGAACGGACAAACATTATTGGAAACTCCCGAAGGGCTTTTACCAATTGAGATTTTTGGGAAGCACAACCTAAACAATTTGGCGGGTGCTAAATGGATTTGCCAACACATGGGTGTCGATGAAGACGATTTTTATGAAGCCATCGCCACCTTTAAAGGAGCGAGCAAACGCCTTGAGAAAATTGCAGAAAGTAAAACCAGTGTGGCCTATAAAGATTTTGCCCATTCACCAAGTAAAGTGGAAGCCACAACAAAAGCCGTTAAAGAACAATATGCCAATAGAACTTTAGTGGCTTGTTTGGAGCTGCATACCTATAGCAGTTTAAATGCCGAATTTTTAAAAGAATACAAAGGCGCGTTAGATGTTGCCGATGTTGCCGTGGTGTTTTACTCGCCACATGCTGTAGAAATTAAAAAGCTTAAAGAAGTCACCCACGAGCAAATAGCTAGAGCCTTTGAACGCGACGATTTAATTATTTACACTAACCCAGACGATTTTAAAAATTTCCTATTCTCGCAAAACTTTGATAATAAAGCATTGCTTTTAATGAGTTCCGGAAATTATGGCGGATTGGATTTTAATGCCGTAAAGGAGTTGATTGGGTAAGCCATTCCTGCGAAGGCAGGAATCTAGTTTCAGATAGTAAAATTATATAGTTGCTATTTTCTAAGTTGTGTTTACTAATTAATTATTTTTAAGAGTAACGTCATTAATTGGAGTTTAGCGGTTGTGCATAGTGCTTTATTCGCTATTAGTTCTTTCCAAAATCAAGGATGAAAAAGATTTTACAGCAATTTTAATACATTCTTCGTCAACTCTAAAATTAGGTGAGTGATTCATAGCAATTATTCCTTTTTCAATGTTTGAACCACCTAATAAGAAATATACTCCAGGTACTTTTTGTTGAAAGTAAAAGAAGTCATCATTGAAATAAGGAATTTGACCATAATCCATCAAAACAGTTTCATTGCCATAAATATCTTTTAGAATGTTCATTGCGTTTTCTGTCAATCTTTCATCGTTTAACACAGTTGGATTTTCCTGAATGAATGATGTTGCAATGAATTTGTCTTTAAATTTTGAATTATTTATTACTTGTTCAATTTTTGGTAAAATTTTTGGCAAATTAGACTTGTTCGTTTCATACAGATAGGCTTTTAAGTGAAGTTGATTATTGTCTTCTTCAATAACGAAATTTTCCTCCAAAAAAAGATAGTCTTTGAAAATAGTATTTGGGTTGGTTAATCCAATGATAGAATCAAATGCTTTTGGAATTTCCCAAGGATTTGCTCCATCTTTTTTTCGTAGAATTTCATTCCTTATTTTATTGTAGAGCGTTTTTGCATCGTCTTTAGAGAATTTTTCGTTGAAGGTAATCTGTATTCGCTTTTGATATGCATACAGTTCGTTAGGTTTGACTATTATTTGACCAACTGGTAACGCAGTTACGTGCAAGGAATATATTTCATCAAGATGAATTTTTGAAAAGAGACTGCTATCAACTATATTTTTCGCACCAACAAACGTTTCCTCTTCTGGTTGAAATATGAAATATATCGTGCCTTTAATCGATTCTTTATTTTTAGCTAATACTTCAGCTATTCCAAGTCCAATTGACATATGAACATCATGACCGCAACCGTGTTGAATTCCGTTAATTTTCGACTTATATTTTACTTCGTCTGGAAAATCATTTGGAAGAGCATCCATATCAGCTCGCCAACCTATATTTTTTCCTTCTTTTCCACCTTTTAAGATTCCAATGACACCATAACCTGCGAAGCCTGTTTTTACTTCTAATCCTAAATTCGATAAATATTCAGCGATGATTTTAGAAGTTCTTTTTTCATTTCCAGCCAGTTCGGGATGTTCGTGGAAATTTCTTCTAATTTCAACTAAACTATCGAAAATTTCGTTTGTGTTCTGTTCAATTTTTTGATGGATAGTTTTTTCCTCTGATGGTTTACAACAAATTAAAATACTAAATGATAAAATCGATAATAATAGATGATTTTTTAATTTCATATTTTGATGTTAGTTCGATTTTTTTGCATTATGCACAACGTGTGTATGGAAAGCGAAGCGAACTGGCGCAAGCAAAATCCGGAAGCCAGCAAATAAGCAACCAACTTTGTGTTAGCTAAAACTAGCAAATTTTTATACACGGCTTAAGGTGGCTTTTTATTTTATTCAATAAGTGCGTTATAAATATCCAATATATTTGAAATTATTACAAAAATGAATAATGTAACAATTCCGAAATTAATTATGATTCCGATTATTTTTTTTAATGTATTTGGCTCTTTTAATCCTCTCAAAGATTTTGCAAGTCCGATAATTGATACTATTCCTATAACAAAAGTCAGAAGTCCGATTAATATAGAATAAATATCAGAATTTTGCGAATCCAAGAATTGAGTTAGAACTACTAAAATAATTATTAATCCTAATTCCGTTATTCCATATTTAAATCCGCTATGAGAGTTAATGTTAGTTTTCGCCATATTTTGTTAATTCAGAATATTAATTGAAGTTCGAAGTTTTTTCAGCTTGCTTGTAACAATCATATAACCCCAACAAACAGCAATAATATCGTAGTGATATTATTTATGTATGCAATATATTACTTTTAATAAGGTATTAAAAATAAAAAAAACCACACCTTATTATAAAATGTAGCTTCTTATAGATGCTTACTTTTTCTTTTATATTGCTACGAAGGCACGGACTTCTCAGAGGGGTTTATACAGTGTTAACACTTTTATTTTATTATTTCCATTTGTCCGAATGCTTTATGAGTCACATCTTTTCTTATCATTGGAAACATATCCATTTCAAATTGTTCTTTAGGCTCAACGTTTGTAGCGAAAAAATATGTTTTGCTTTGGGATTCGATATATCCAACGAACCAACCATTATTATTTCCATTTCTGATTGACCAACCTGTTTTTCCACTAAGTTTGTATTCGTCATTTTCTTCAATTGTCATCATTCTTTTTATTATTACCTCAGTCCGTTCAGAAATTGGTAGTTCAGATTGATAGAGTCTATTTAAAAAGTCTATTTGTTGAAACTGATTAATTTTAGAATCCCCTTCAAGCCAGAATGTATCAATATTGGTAGAATCAACTTTCATAGTCCCATATTCAAGTTTACCCAGATGTTCGGACATCTTTTTTACTCCAATTTTCCTTGCTATCTCTTGATAGCATGGCACACACGATAAATGAAAAGCATCTCTAAAGATTAAATCCTGCTCCCAGTTTTTGAGCCTTCTTTTTTCTCCGTTCCATTTAAAAAGTGTACTATCGTTTTCTACTATTCCTGTTTCAAGCGCAATAATTGAATTAGCTATTTTAAATGTAGAAGCTGGTAAATTTCCTTTTTTAGTCCATTCAAAGTTATTCGAATAATACCTATCAGCTTCAAGGTCATATATCAAAATAGCCCCATTAACATTGGCGGAATCAATAATTGTTTGGAATTCTGGAACTACTATTTCTCGCCCTGTTGCCTTAATCTCCTTTTTGTCAGAGGAGGATTTTTTACCAGTGCAGGAAAAGAATAGAATTAATATGGATCCGATATAAATTATTTTCATCTTGTTCTATTGGTACTAATTAGCATGATATAAAATCATTTTTAGTGTTTTATGTCAGACGTTAAACGAATTTAGTAAATATCTCTTACAACAAAACCTTAATCTTTCTTAAAAAACACCAAATAATCTTCAAATACTTATCAAAGCCCAAACAGCTTCTAAAATATAGTATCTTAAAATTAACCCATCAAATATAAAGCAGTTATAAATTAAAGTTAGCAGTTAAAAAAGTTTGGTAAAACAGCATAATTATTAACATAAAAACAACCTATTTTTTTATTGCTTAACGCTAAGGCGTTCAGTATATTTGTGCCTTTAAAAAAGAAAATAAAAAATATGAGTGAGAAAACCCCATTAACTTTTGATGTGTTAATCGAAATACCAAAAGGAAGTAGAAATAAATACGAATATGATTTCACATTAAATAAAATCCGTTTCGACCGTACCTTGTTTTCATCTATGATGTATCCTGGCGATTATGGTTTTATTCCTGAAACTTTAGCTTTAGATAAAGATCCGCTAGATGTACTTGTATTAGGTATCGAGCCAACTTTCCCAATGGTAGTAATGGAAGTAAAACCTATAGGTGTTTTTTATATGACTGATGAAAAAGGACCAGACGAGAAAATAATTTGTGTACCAGTTTCAGACCCTGTATGGAGCAATAGAGAAGATATTTCTGAATTAAACCCACACCGTCTTAAAGAGATTGAACACTTTTTTCAAGTTTATAAAGATTTAGAAGAAAAGAAGGTTGATGTTGGTGGCTGGGGTAATGCAGAGGAAGCTGTTAAAATTTATCATGAATGTGTAAAGAGATATGATGAAAGCGACCACAAGAAAAAACGAACGTTTACTATATAATTGAGGTATTCTTAAAATATTAAAAAATAACTGAACCATCTTTAACTAAAGGTGGTTTTTTTTATCACTTATATTTTACTATTTTTAGCTCCGTTAAAAAATATTTAATTATAACTAACTAAACTTATATGGAATTAATAGTAAAATTTTTGCCACTTTTCGGGGTTTTGGCATTGGCATTTGTATTTATTAAAAGTGCTTGGGTAACGAAGCAAGATCAGGGTAATGAACGCATGACAAGGATTGCTAAAAGCATTGCCGATGGTGCCATGTCTTTTCTTAAAGCAGAATATAAAATTTTATCAGTATTTGTTATAGCAGTTGCTGTCTTATTATATTTTAAAGGCGCAAATGAAATAGGCTCTAACGGCATGGTTGCCCTTTCTTTTATTGTGGGTGCTATTTGTTCCGCTTTGGCAGGTTTTATTGGTATGAAAGTAGCAACTAAAGCCAATGTGAGAACTACTCAAGCAGCAAGAACGTCATTAGGTAAAGCCTTGGAAGTAGCGTTTGCTGGAGGTGCTGTTATGGGCTTAGGAGTTGTTGGCTTGGGGGTTTTAGGATTAAGCGGTCTGTTTGCTATTTATCAAGAAGTATGGCCAGGTGCTGAAAACTTATCTATGGTACTTAATGTGCTTTCAGGGTTCTCATTAGGAGCATCGTCCATTGCATTATTTGCTCGTGTAGGTGGTGGTATATATACAAAAGCTGCCGATGTGGGAGCCGATTTAGTTGGTAAAGTTGAAGCAGGCATTCCAGAAGATCACCCGTTAAATCCAGCAACAATAGCAGATAACGTTGGTGATAATGTTGGAGACGTTGCTGGAATGGGAGCCGATTTATTCGAATCGTATGTGGGTTCTATTATAGGAACCATGGTTTTAGGGGCGTTTGTTACATCGGCGATACCTAGCTTTAATTTAGGCGCTGTTTATTTGCCATTGGTATTAGCTGCGGTTGGTATTATTATGTCTATCATAGGAACCTTTTTCGTAAAGGTTAAAGACGGAGGAAATCCGCAAACGGCCTTAAACATTGGTGAATTTGGTTCGGCCGGATTAATGGTTATAGCATCCTATTTTATTATTGATGCCTTAATTCCTGAAACATGGGTTTATAGCGGTATTGAGTACACATCATTAGGTGTTTTTTTAGCGACCCTAGCAGGTCTACTTGCTGGTTTAGCTGTTGGTAAGATAACCGAATATTATACAGGTACAGGAACAAAACCAGTAAGTTCTATTGTTAAACAATCTGAAACGGGTGCTGCTACAAACATTATCGCTGGTTTAGGTGTTGGTATGATGTCAACAATGTTCCCTATATTATTCATTGCTGCTGCTATTTTGGTTTCTCATCATTTTGCAGGATTATACGGAATTGCCATTGCTGCGGTTGGTATGTTGGCAAATACAGGAATACAATTGGCTGTAGATGCTTACGGACCCATTTCTGATAATGCTGGTGGTATAGCTGAAATGGCTGAATTACCAAAAGAAGTTAGGGAGCGTACCGACAAATTAGATGCCGTTGGTAATACAACTGCAGCTATTGGAAAAGGATTTGCTATTGCTTCGGCTGCTTTAACAGCATTGGCTTTGTTTTCTGCATTTATGAAAGTGGCAAATGTTAGTTCTATCGATGTATCTAAACCAGATATTATGGCAGGATTATTAATAGGAGGTATGTTGCCATTTGTGTTCTCTGCATTATCCATGAATGCAGTGGGTAGGGCAGCCATGGCTATGATTGAAGAAGTGCGTCGACAGTTTAGGGACATTCCACAATTGAAAGCGGCATTAGGAGTGATGCGTAAATATGATTCAGATATGAGTAAAGCAACTGTTGAGGATCGTGCTATTTTTGACGCTGCCGATGGTTATGCTGAATATGAGAAATGTGTTGCTATTTCAACAAAAGCATCTATTAAAGAAATGGTATTGCCTGGATTGTTAGCCATTGCAGTACCAGTTGCTGTTGGATTTGTAGGTGGTGCCGAAATGTTAGGAGGTTTATTAGCAGGAGTTACTACTTGTGGGGTATTAATGGCTATTTTTCAATCGAATGCAGGTGGTGCTTGGGATAATGCCAAGAAAATGATAGAAGCCGACGGACGTAAAGGTACCGATGCACATAAAGCAGCTGTAGTTGGTGATACTGTTGGAGATCCGTTTAAAGACACTTCTGGGCCTTCATTAAATATCTTGTTAAAATTAATGTCGGTTGTAGCCTTGGTAATTGCACCAAGTATTGCATTATCATCGGATGTTGTAACAGCTTATGTTTCTGAAAACGCGCCAGAGAAAGTTGAAATCACCAAAGAAGTGAAAGTAGCTATGCATAATAATGATGATGGTACTGTTAAAGCAGTAGTCACCACTGTAACGACCAATAATGGTGAAAAGTCTACAAGTTATGAAACCTTTCAAGGTGGAGAGGCTGAAGTAAAAGCAAGTATTGCAGCTTTAAATAACAAAGAAATTGAAGAAGAAGTGGTAAATTAAGTTTATAGCTTTTAATCTAAAGAATTCCTCGGGGCTTGCCTCGGGGATTTTTTGTTTCAAGAAATTTGTTTATTTATAAAAAAGAAGAAGCTGTCTTTTGAAAAGTTTAGTTCTATGTTCATATTGAGGTGTCATTTTTATTCTAAAAAAAGCAATATAAAATGACATTTAGTTTGTCGGACTGAGCTTGTCGAAGTCCTAATTTTAAAAAGGCATATTCATAATAATATAAACTATTGTTTTTCAATAAAATAGGTATTATATTAGAAGGAACAAACCCCGAAATTGCTCCAAACGGGCCAAAAACGGGGTTTTCTTTTAAAGTGTGATGCCAAAAATAATACGTTTAAGCGAATTTCAATACGAAATTCCAATTTTCGCCATCAATAAAGATTTTGATGGATTTTATGCCCAATTTCTAAAAACCGATTTGGGCAAAATTTACCTTTCCACGCCTTTTTCCGAGCTTGGTCAATCTTTCAAATTGAAAGATTCTAAAAAAGGAACCCATTGCTATTTTAGTCCCAAAGGGAAAATTGCCCTGATGATGCTCAAAAACTATTATGGATGCTCGGACAAGAAACTGATCGAGCTTTTGAATGGAAATATTTTCATGCAGTTTTTTTGCGATATTCTAATTCCCATCGATAAACCGCTGACCAACTTTAAGATCGTGAGCCAAATCAGGATGGAGCTTTCCAAGGGTTTAAATATTAGAAGATCCCAAGAAGTACTTGCCAAGAACTGGATTCCTTATATGAAGGACCTGGACAAAATGTTTACCGATGCGACCTGTTACGAGAGCGAAGTGCGTTTTCCAACCAATCAGAAATTGCTTTGGGAATGCGTTCAGTGGAACTACAGACAAATGGAATCCTTATGCCGCACTTTGAAAATCAAATTGCCCAGGACCAAATATCTGGATTGGTGCAGACGCTATAACGAGTATTCGAAAAAACGAAAGAAACAATCCAAATACCGCACAAAAGTAACCCGAGGGTTACTGAAATTACTGTACAAACTTAACGGTGCACTGGGTCAGATAGAAAATCAATATCCATTTGAATCCACCGCTAAATACAAGCGACAACGATCCATTATTGCCAAAGTTTACCGGCAACAGGCACAAATATTTAAAACAGGAAAAAGTGTTCCCGATAGAATCGTAAGCATCAGCAAAAGTTACATTCGTCCAATTGTGCGGGGCAAAGAAACCAAACAGGTAGAATTTGGAGCAAAAGTGAACAAAGTTCAAATAGACGGAATCAATTTTATTGAGCATATCCAGTACCGTGCCTTCAATGAAGGGACCCGTTTGCAGAGCAGTGTATCTTGCGCCCAAAACCTGACCAAGACTAAAATAAAAATACTGGGGGCAGATGCTATTTATGCTACCAATAAAAACCGAACATTTACCTCAAGTCGCAAAATCCAGACCGATTTTATCAGAAAAGGAAAGGCTGGTAAAAACGAAGAACAGCGTAAAATTTTGGCCAGAGAAATCAAAAAAGAACGTTCCACACGTCTTGAAGGAAGCTTTGGTAAAGAAAAAGAACATTACAACCTGAAAAAGATCAAGGCCAAAACCCAAAAGAGCGAGATTCTCTGGATTTTCTTCGGAATCCATACAGCCAATGCTCTTGAAATTGGAAGAAGAATTTACAGCTCTCGATTTAAAAACTTAGCTGCTTAAAAAAACGAAAGCTAACTTCGATGGGATACTTGTGTCCTGTTGGAAACAAAAACGCATTCTTTTCTATAAAATTATCCTTAAAAAACTCCAAATAACAAAAATGACCGATTTTGAAAATCAAAATCGGTCATTTTTTATGTTAGTTTTACTCAAAAGTACTCTTACTTCTGAATGTGCCTAAAAAACGTCATTGGTAGCTTGTCGAAATATTTTAACTTATTGGTAATCAATATCGGTTTCGACAAGCTACCATTGACGTATTTGCTAAACCGCTGTTTTATAGCTAATTGACAAACCAAGTTCTCTTGCCATTTTCATAATGTTCTTTTGTTTATTAAACAAGATCTTCTCCTCATAATCTTTGATTCCCTTCTCTACATATGACAGTCCTTTAACAAATAGCTTCCAATAGAGCTCTGCCAGTTTTCTTGCCATTGCCTTTATTGCCGGTGATGCCCCTTTCTTTGCCCTTATCTTTCTGCCAAAAGCACCCAATGCAATTTTCTTGCTGTTGAGCAGGCTCGTGGCCGCTTGCTTAAATATCAGGCCGGCCTTTGGTTGTCCTTTAGCCTTATAGTTTTTTTTCATCTTGCCCGAATGGTGCTGTTTTGGCGCCAGTCCCAACCAGGAAGTAAAATGCTTTTCTGTTTTCCATTTATGTAAATCAGTCCCTATTTCCGATAGGAGCTGCATCCAATTATAATCTGTTATACCGGGTAGGACCGTAGCATCTTTGCCTTCAAATATTTGCAATAGATAACGGTCCATTCCTTCTATATTTGGTTTGTGGTGCCTCACGTTTTTTCGTGGAGTTGCCTTATTTGATACTTTAGGCCGGTTTGCCCCCATCTTTTTAAGGACTTCTTCCATTTTCAGATCACAACCGGCAATTTGTTGTTGATAAAAATCATAGCACACCACTGCTTGGCCCAAAGCAAATAGCCCTGCTTCATTGTAGTGCCCTTTCAAGGATTTAAGGATCAGTTCCTTTTTTGTTTTCAACACACTCCCATGGCATAGCTTTACCAAAACCCCGGGATCCCTTTCGCCCTTTAAGATCGCCCTGATTATTTTCAATCCACTTACCCCGTGAACTTGGTCCAGAACTTCTTTTAGCCGAACGTTCATCAGGGTCAGTGCTTTTTGCATATGGTTAATATGCATAGCAGCACTACGGATGTGATCTTCGCGCAGGCGTTGATAGCTCCTTAGTTCATGTACCAGTTCATCTGCAACAAAACAACGGTTCAACAAACCATAGCTGTGCAATTGCTGTATCCATTGACAGTCCTTTACATCGGTCTTTCTGCCTGGAACTTGTTTTGTGCTCCTGCCATCCACCAACCATACATCGATGCCTCTTGCCTTCAATATATCATAGAGGATGACCCAATACACTCCCGTGGCTTCCATGGCCACTGAGGTTACATTGTTTTCCTCTAAGTAAGATACCGCCTGTTCCAGATCTGATGTGAAGGTATCAAAACTGCGAACCTCCTTATCTTCAAGACCTATGAAGATTTTTTTGGCTCCGATATCGATCCCTCCTGCGTTTTTCCTGATTTTTTTCATCCTACATTATTTTTTAAAATCACACCCAGAAAATTTTTATGCTTGCTAGACTACCATTCGGGCATTATTATAAATAAGCACCATAATCGCTACCCCTATTTTCTGAAAACCATACTCAACCACAGGTATATAAACACTACGCTGTGCCTCGGAAATATTGTGACTTTTTGTTAAACTTGCACAAAATACGTCATCGCATTCGCTAGTTAAAAACTTTAACAAAAGTCTCAACCTGACAAATTAAATTTAAAGGACTTTTTAGACAGTTTCTTTTTTTTATTTAGAATGTACCAACAAAGCCTAAAGTACCATAGCCAGCTTTCAGTTGCCAGCTTATATGCTTTGGTTTTGAATAGTTGTAGGCGTTTTTCTTCTTCATAAAATTATCCACACCATCAACTACCACAATGCTTATGGCTATACCAAGCCCTACATCACTTAGCCAATGGGCGTCTGCCCATAATCTTGAAATAGGAGCAATGGAACCAACGGTATAAATACCAGCTTTTGCCCAAAAATTATCAAATTGCTTTGCAATCGCATGTGCCATTGAAAATGACAAAATAGCGTGACCTGATGGGAATGAATGGTATCCTGGCGTACCTTCAAAAGGCTTAAATTCGTTTCGGTTACCAGACATTGGTCGGGCGCGTCCAACAGCGGTTTTAGAAATGGATTGAATAATACCCGATGTCGCTGCCGATGCAATTATAAGAACACCTGTATGGCGTACTTTTTCGTTATCGGTTATAAGTCCGAAACCATAAACCCCAGCGGAAATCATAAAGAAGTTTTGCGGACTTCCAAAGTACCAACCAAACTCTTTTAAAACTTGTGGCACTTCGTTTTGATGGTTTTGGAAAAAAGTCCGTGCGTCATTATCTGCAAGATAAAGAATTCCAGTGCCAGCAACTACGCCGCCTGCGGTGATAAAATCATCTTTTTGCCATCGTAAAGGCTGTGTGAATCCATTACCGATGCTTTGTAAGGTGAATTTTCCATCATAGGCAAGTTGCTTCCAAACTCTGTTTTTTGTTACCGTTATGTCTTCTTGGGAATAACTATTAATTGAAAATAAAATATAAGCAGATAGTGCTATTAAAGTTTTAAAATTCAGCATGTAATATTAATATCAAGTTTATTTTAGTACATGAGAAAAACTGCAGAGTGTCACATTGAGCGCAGTCGAAATGCGATTAAATAACAATATTTTCAATGTCTTCGACTTTAGTTTATCTTGAGCGCAGTCGAAAGGCTCAGACTGACATCTGAATATATTTGGATTTTTGTCATGTACTAAACAAGTTTATTCTAAAACCTTCTAAAACAACCCATTTATTTCCGCATCAATGGTATTGATTACATGGCCTAAATCTTCTGGTTTGTCTACAAAATTAAGTTTGTCAACATCAATAATTAAAAGTTTGCCTTTAGTGTAACCATGTATCCAAGCCTCGTAGCGTTCATTCAATCTGCTTAAATAATCGATGCTTATAGAGTTTTCATAATCGCGTCCACGTTTATGGATTTGCGATACTAAATTAGGAATGGTGCTTCTCAGATAAATTAACACGTCAGGGCCTTTTACCAACGATTCCATTAAATCGAAAAGCGATTTGTAGTTTTCGTAATCGCGATTGGTCATTAAACCCATAGCATGTAAGTTAGGAGCGAAAATATGGGCGTCTTCATAAATGGTTCGGTCTTGAATGATGTCTTTGCCACTCTCTCGAATTTGCAAAACCTGACGAAACCTACTGTTTAAAAAATACACTTGTAAATTAAAACTCCAACGTTCCATTTGATTGTAAAAATCGTCTAAATATGGATTATCTACAACGTCCTCAAGTTGTGCCTCCCATTTATAATGTTTTGCTAGTAATTTTGTAAGGGTTGTTTTTCCTGCGCCAATATTTCCGGCAATAGCAATATGCATGTTAGTTGATTTTTAATTGGTACTTATGTAGGGTTTCGTCATTGTAAATATACAAGGTTTCGTTGGTTACATAAAACTGATTTATTAACAAATTTGGTAAGCGAATGGGAAGGATTGTTTCTGAATCTTTTTTCAGGTAAAACAAAGCATTATCTTTTTTAAAAATGATGTTTTCATTATCAATTTCCATAGATGTATATCCTTGGTTTTTTATTTTCTTTAAAAGATTTCCAAAATAATCATATACATAAAGTGCTTTTTCAGTAAGAACCCAGCAATTGTTGTAATTACTTTTTAAATCTAAAACAGCACTTTTAATAGGTAATGTTTTTGCACGCGTGGTATTGCTTTTATAATCGAAAAGCTCTAGTTGCTGGGTATTTTCATTAAAAATCCAAAGCGTATTATCGGAGCCTGTAGCCACATGCGACACATTTTTATAATCGGAAAGGGTGTTAAAATCAATTTTAAATATTTCGGCTAATCGGTTGTCTAAAACGATAACCGTATTAAAGTTTTTATAAAAAACATTGATTTTTAAAGGGTTGAAGGTGTTTACAGATGTGATGTTTCCTAATTGGAAGTTATTGTAGCCAATATCAAGCCCCTTGGTTTTTGTGCTATGCTTAAACAGCACATTTTCCAAAATATAAAACGTGTCGTTAAAGTTGTTGGTGCTAACAAAAACATCGGCCTCTAGTTCTGTTTTTTCAATCAATGAAGCTTCAACAAATTCTTGGGCATCCATGGACATTGAAAGAAAAATAAATAAATATAAAATGTATTTCATAGTGGGACGAAAAATACAAAAATTAATAAAATAATTCGGTTATTCGTTATTTATTAGCTGTTCAAATTAATTGAACTCGTTTAAACTTTTTACAATTGGCTTAAAAATGGTCTTTTTGCAGTTACTTTTTAAACTAATTGAAGTTTTTTAAGTCTAACTAGAGGCTGTCTAAAAAGTCTAGTTCTATGTCATATTGAGCACTTCGACAAGCTCAGCACAGGCTTTGTCGAAATATTTTAACTTATCGGTAATCCATATCGGTTTCGACAAGCTCAACCTGACAAATTAAATTTAAAGGACTTTTAGACAGCCTTCTAAATCTAAAAGTTGGTACTATATGAAACACCCATAAGAATCACATTCACACACGAAGATGATTATAAAGGGTGTTCCATCTGACAATTAAAAAACAATAAATATAAACTGATGAAACGCTATTTTATTAAAACACATATTATTTATTTAGCCTTTTTTACGTCTGTTTTGGCATTTGCCCAAAAAGATTTTCAAGGAAAAGCGTATTACGAATCTAAAACCGCAGTCGATATGAGCAATTTTGGAGGTAGTGATATGAGTGAAGAACGAAGAAACCAAATAGCCGATCGTATGAGAAGCAGACTTGAAAAAACATTTGTACTTACTTTTAATCAATCCGAATCTTTTTATAAAGAAGAAGAAAAACTAGAGACTTCAGGAGGTGGCAACCGTTGGGGTGCCATGATGAGCAGTTTTACAGGCGGTCCGCAGTATAAAAATATTAAAAGCAACTTGTTGTTACAAGAACAGGAGTTTTTTGGAAAGCAATTTTTAATTAAAGATTCACTGCCCAAGTTCAACTGGAAAATGGAAGCTGAAACCAAACAAATAGGGCAGTATACGTGTTTTAAAGCCACAGCAACAAAAACAGTTGATGCGGTAGATTTTACACGTTTTAGAAGACCGCCGAATGATGATGAAACCGAAACACCAAAAGCCAAAGAAATACAAATAGTAGCGTGGTACACCATGCAGATCCCTGTTAGTCTAGGACCCGATGATTATTGGGGGCTTCCCGGTTTGATTTTAGAAGTGAATGCCGATAGAACGACTATATATTGCTCTAAAATTATATTAAATCCAGAAGAGAAGGATGTTATTGTAATGCCTTCAAAAGGAAAAGAAGTAACAAGAGAAGCATACACATCTATTGTTAAAAAGAAAACCGAAGAGATGCGCCAAAGTTTTAGAAATGGTGGAGGCGGTGGCAGAAGATAAAATCAATAATTTAATAGTGTCTGATTCAAGATTCAAGGCTTTGTTAAAAGAAAATAGAAAATAGAATAAAGAAAATAGACTAGACTAAATGGCAACAAATTGATATTCAAATGGATATTTGCTTTTTTATTTTTGTTTTAATATTCGCTAGGTAACAAATTATTACAGAAGCAAGCCCGCAAATTCATAATCTCTTAAAAAGCCTATTATCATTGCGTTTGCAGAGAATTGTAAAGGTTTTATCGGATAACAATGATATGAATTATAAAAAGCGCATTTTTATTTTGCATAGTTGCTAAACTATAATATATTTGCGCTCGGTTTTGGGGAGATACTCAAGCGGCCAACGAGGGCAGACTGTAAATCTGCTGACTTAGTCTTCGCAGGTTCGAATCCTGCTCTCCCCACAGAAAAAGCAAGCTAATTTTGGCTTGCTTTTTTTATTTGATCAACTCCAAAACCTGTGGCGTAGCAAAGATTACGTTAATCAGAACTCTAAAAAACAGCTCCTTAACAAGCCCTAAAAATAAAAGTTTAAAATAAGTTTTATTTTTTACATATTTATAAGTGTATTTTCTACATTTGTAAATCAAGCCAATTAAAAGCCAAAAAAAACATGCTAAAGTTTCGCCGCTTTCTACTCGCACTTTTTGTATTCAGTTTTTTTATAACTACCTATAGCCAACAAACTACAGAGCGCAAACAGCTCTTTGATTCCAATTGGAAATTTTATTTAGGAGATCCGCTAAACGCCAACACCCCTAATTTTGACGACAGCAATTGGCGAGAACTTGATTTACCGCACGATTGGAGCATTGAAGGGCAAACAGACCCTAAAAACCCAATGGGCAATGATGGCGGCTATTTTCCCGCTGGTATTGGTTGGTATCGAAAAACATTTACACCAACCTCAGAATGGAAAGACAAAAAAATCACTATCTATTTTGAAGGCGTATATATGAATTCAGAGGTTTTTATCAATGGAAAATCCCTAGGTATTTATCCTTACGGGTACACCTCATTTGGTTACGACCTAACGCCCTATATAGATTTAAACAAAGAAAATAGTATTTCTGTTCGCGTTGACAATGCCCAACAGAAAAATTCTCGTTGGTATAGCGGCTCGGGTATCTATCGCCATGTTTGGATGATTGTCACCAATCCGGTACATATTACCAATTGGGGCACAGCCATTTCTACTCCCGAAGTATCTTCTAAAAAAGCGACCGTTAAAATAAAAACAACGGTTAAAAATGAAACTGCTTCATCACAAAATATGGTGATTAAAACCAAGCTTCAGGGCAAAAACAAAGGAAACGCAGGAGACAACCAAATAAATGTAACGCTTGCAGCAAATAGCGAAAAAGAAGTAGAACAAACCATAACGGTTTCAAAACCGGAATTATGGTCACCAGAAACCCCAAACTTATATTCAGCTCAAATACAAATACTAAAGGGCAAAGAAGTCGTTGACAACACCAAACAAACATTTGGTATACGCTCCATAAAATTCACTCCGGAAGACGGATTTCAACTAAATGGTAAACCTGTTATCCTGAATGGTGGTTGCGTACATCACGATAATGGTTCTTTGGGTGCTGCAGCATACGACAGAGCCGAAGAACGAAAAGTAAAATTGCTCAAATCGGCAGGATTTAATGCCGTGAGAACGGCACACAACCCTTCTTCGGAAGCCTTTTTAGATGCCTGTGACAAATATGGCTTATTCGTTATTGACGAATGCTTTGACGGATGGAGGGAAAGTAAAACCCCAAATGACTATGCCAAGTATTTTGATGCGTGGGCACAACGCGACTTAAAAGCCATGGTATTGCGCGATCGCAATCATCCTTCAATAATTATGTGGAGTATCGGGAACGAAATTATCGAACGAACAAAACCGGAAGCTGTTGAGACTGCTAAAATGCTGGTCAATACAATCAAGAATACAGATACTACACGACCGGTGACTTCGGCAATGACTACTTGGGGACAGGGTTGGGAAATCTTCGATCCTTTATTTGCCGTTCACGATATTGGAGGTTACAATTATCAGTTGCACGAAGCTCCTTCAGATCACGAGCGGGTGCCTTCAAGAATTATAGTGCAAACAGAATCTTATCCTAAAGACGCATTTGCCAACTGGAACTTGACACAAAACAACAAATATATTATTGGCGATTTTGTATGGACCGCTATAGATTATCTTGGCGAATCTGGAATAGGACGTTATTATTACCCCGGCGAAACCGAAGGAGAACATTACGTTAGAGACCATTTTCCTTATCATGGAGCATATTGTGGTGATATTGATTTGATAGGTTGGCGAAAACCTATTTCGCATTATCGGGACATGTTATACAACGGTACTGAAAAAATATATTTGGCCGTAAAAGAACCCAATCCAGAAAATGGCGAAATCAAATTAACAGATTGGTCCGTTTGGCCCACATGGGAAAGCTGGACTTGGCCAGGACATGAAGGTAAAGATATTGAGGTAGAAGTATATTCCAGATATCCTAAAGTGAGATTGTATCTTAATAAAGAACTCATAGGCGAACAATCAACGACCAAAGAACAAGAGTTCAAAGCAAACTTTACTTTGCCCTATTCCAGTGGTGAATTGACTGCTGTGGGAGTAAAAGACAATAACGAAATAGAAACAACGGTTTTAAAAACCTCCGGCAATCCCACTAAAATTAGGCTAATTGCCGACAGAACACAGTTGGTGGCTAACGGACAGGATTTATCGTTCATTACCATTGAAGTCATTGACACAGCAGGAACCATCAACCCTAATGCAGAAAACCAACTTCAGTTTGATATTGATGGCCCTGGAGTGATTGTGGCTGTTGACAATGCCAACCTTAAAGACACCGATTTATACGTTGCCAATAAACGAAAAGCATGGAAGGGAAAAGCAATGGTTATAATTAAAAGTACTTCAAAAACTGGAGACATAAAGCTTACGGTAAGTTCCCCAGAATTAAAAGAAGCTACCATCCATATTAAATCTGTTTCAGACAAATAATATTCCGTTTCTTCTCTTTTTCAACAGAATACTGATAGAGCCGCAAGAGGTTAAAAAGTCTAGTCCTATATTCATATTGAGTTTGTTAAAATGTTTTAACTTGCTGGTACTCAATATCGGTTTCGACAAGCTCCTGACAAATTAAATTTAAAGGACTTTTTAGCCTCTTGTTTTTTTATATCTTTCCTCAGAACTTTAAAATTTCCTATACTCGCAAAACTTTTACAATTCACTGCAAACACAGTGATAATGGCTTTTTAAAAGATTACAGATTTGTTATCATTGAGTCTATATTCTTTAGTCTATATTCTATTTTCTTTTAGCGGTCTTGAATCTTTAATTGGATCCTAATTTAAAACATATAAAAACTTATTTTTAAATCACTTCTAAGTTGAAAAATGGGAATTCTATAAAATATCTAAAATATTTTATAATAAACAAACTCTAAGTCTGTCGCATCTTTGTAGCATACGATAAACAATAAAACCTCAAACCTCAAATTATGAAAAATAGATTTCAAATAATCATAGCTCTGGTTTTAACCTTAGGAGCATCATTCATACCATTACAAGCACAAACAACTACCTCTCCAGATGCAGGATTTGGTATTAAAGGTGGTCTTAATTTTTCAAACATGTACACAGAAGATGTAGATGATAATAATGTATTAACAAGCTTTAATGCAGGTTTATATGTAAGTATGCCAATAAGCGATTTTTTGGCGATACAACCTGAGTTTTTATTTAGTAGAAAAGGTTCTAAATTAATGTATGACAATATTTTCGCAGAGGGCGAAGCCAAGTTTAAGTTAAATTACATTGAAGTACCTGTATTGCTTAAGGCAAATGTAACTCCCAATTTTAATATTCATGTAGGTCCTTATGTTGCCTATTTAATTGATGCACAAGTAACGAATGAAGCAGATGATGGTTCATTCGATTTTGAAGAGAATTTTGATAATGACGACTTCAATAAAATTGATGCTGGTATTTCAGCCGGTATTGGTTTTGACTTTGAATCAATTGGAATTGGAGCACGTTATAACTATGGACTTACAACCGTAGGTAAAGAGCGGGAGATTGGTGATGGCACTTATACCTTTCCAGATGGAAAAAATAGTAATATTAGTGTATATGTTGCACTACAATTAAACTAACATAAAGTATGTTAGTGTAAAATAATAATAATTAATAATTTAAAAAAAAAGACAATGAAAACAAGTAAAGCAGTAATTGGCGTATTAAGCGGCGTGGCCGTAGGTGCAGCCCTTGGGGTTTTATTCGCCCCAGATAAAGGTTCGGAAACAAGAAATAAAATTGCTAAAAAAAGCAAGGATATTAAAGACAAGGCAGTGAGTGGTTTGAAAGATGTTGCAGATTCTGTATCAAACACATACCATTCGGTTGTAAGCAAAGGCGAAGAACTGGTAAATAAGGGCGAAAAAATAGTAAATGAAGGAAAAGAAGAAATTAAGCAGGAAGCAAGGGACATGAAGGGGACTGTAAGAGAACAAATGAATAAATAAAGAAGAATAAATGGATACTATTGCAACAAATATAGAATTGCTTTATGAAAAAGCTAAAGATTATGCAGAGATTAATATAGAATTGGGAAAACTTTACGCAATAGACAAAATTGCCGATGTAGCTTCATCAATTCTATCAAGGCTAGTAATAACTATGGGTGTTGCAATGGTAGTTCTCTTTCTAAGCATTGGTCTTAGTCTCTATTTAGGAGAACTCCTGGGTAAAGACTATTTCGGCTTTTTAGTTGTATCTGGCTTTTATTTAATAGTAACCATTTGTATTAGCTTTTACAGAGATAAAATAATTAAAGCGCCTGTAGCAAATTTATTTATTGAAAAATTGCTAAAGAAAAAACACATGTTAAATAATTCTAAAACTAATTCAAATGACATGGCATAAAAATCAAACTTCGGAATTAGATATCATGATTGCACGTTTAGAACTTGAAAAAAAGATAAAGTTTGAAGAATTAAAAGAGCAATTGGCTATAACTTCCGAAAGTATAAAACCAATTAATATTATTAAGGATACATTTCAAGATTTTACACATTCCCCCGATTTAAAATCTAATTTATTACAAACAGCAGTAAGTATCACGGGAGGCTATTTGTCTAAAAAACTACTATTTGGGAAATCTAAATCATTTTTCAAAAAAACCATAGGGAATCTTTTGCAATATGGTGTAGCCTATTTTATTTCAAAAAAAGTAAAAGCCTAGTTCGTGTTATTTGAACTCATTTTGACTTTTTTGATTGAAGCGAAAAATAGAGATTTTAGTTCCAGATTTTAGCTTTTTAGCACTTCATAGCAGCGCTACGGAGTAAAAAAACAGGTGAAATATGGGGCAAAAAGATTATTTTGTAGCCAATTGAAAAAAGTGAAGATGAGTTCTTTATATGAATCCATGGTTAGGTTTTAAAGAATATAATATTAAGCAAGTTTAGGGATATAGCGTTTCCAAAGTTAAAAGTTTGGGAAAAAGCTATATCCCTAATTCGTAAGGATCATTTTCAACCTTTGATTTACATACTTTCGTTAAAAACAGCGCATGCCGTTTTGGGTATTTAAAACAGAGGCAATAAGAAGAAGTCCAACATGGTTATTGTTGACTTAGGTTATGTTTTTTAATGATTTTCTTTTTAAGGGTAATGATACGAAGCTTAGCCGGAATGGACATCGTCGCTATTTTTCCCTCTTTTCAATTAATGTGATAGTCAGTTTATTCTTTTGTTGTTTAATTTCAATTTCTTTTCCTATTTCAAAGCCGAGTTTTTTCAACCAATTTCCTTCCAATCGTATCTCTGGCACTGTCGTATTGTCCCAAGTTCGATTTCTGAATTTTTGATAGATTTTTAGCTTTCTAAATTGGCTTATTAATCGGTTGTTCGCTATTACGAACACACGATATAAATAATTTATGGATATTCGTAGTATTAAAAAACAAATGATATGAGCAAAAGATACACCAAAGCCGATTTAGAAACGATTGTCTACAAACAATTAGAAAATTTAAATGCCATGCATGATTTAATAGGGATTATGAAATTCCAAAATAACCTGCTCCAAAACCTCAATAAAACCTTAAGTGAGGAAATTGGGGAGTTTAAAGAACACCAAGCCATGCATCCAATTCGCGGCAAGTAAAAATTGTAACTATAAAATGTGGCTTAATGGTATCGGGGAGCAGTTTATATGGTTTGTTCAATTATTTCTTCTGTTTCAGTATCAAAAACTAATATTCCTTCAACCTTGTCATTAAGTTGTCCAATTAATTTCCCTTGTTTTGTCCAAACAGATGTTTGTCCAACACTTAAAAAATTGTCGCAATAACCAATACAATTAGACATCAAAATTGGAATAGAATTTTTCTGGGCAATTTCTGGGTAGTGTTTCATAGCTTTGTCAATACCATTTTGTGATTTTGCAACACTTGCCACATATATTTCTGCTCCAAGTTTCTTTGCGTTGTCCGAATGGTCGGTTTGTAAACTTTCATAGCAAATGGCTGGGGCAATTTTTTTATTGTCAATTGTCAAAATGATTTGCTTTTCTCCATTTACAAAATAAGGAAACTCGTCAGAATGTAGTTGTTGTTTTGAATAAGTCTGTCTTGGTGAGTTTGGGTGAAAAATTATCATACTAATTTTTATTCCTGAATTTGAGTTTGTTGGCATGCCGATTCCAATAGTAATTCTGTTTTTATTACTAATTTCTTGGAAGTCGTCAAATTCTTTGTTGTCTTGATTTGTTGCCAACTCTTTTGCAAGTTCAGGTTCATAACCTGTTACAGAAAGTTCGGGAAAAAATATAGTGTCCACTTTGTATAAAATAGCAAGGGATATTAATTTTTTATGTGTTTCAATATTTGCAGAAATATCTCCCTTAATTGATTTTGTTTGTGCTACTGAAATTTTCATTATGCCGTCATTTTAAAATATAATCAAATGGAACGGAAAAAAATCGATTTGCTATTTCGTTGAATATTTCTGGATTGTTCCGAGGGGCTCCGTGATTAATACCTGGCATAATGCAAAGCTGACCTTTAGGGAGATTATTGAAAATTTCAACAGCGTGCTCGTTTTTAATAATGTCTCTGTCTCCAACCATTACCAAAACAGGGGCTGCTATTTTTTTTAAATCGGAATGGCTAATATTTGGTTGGTTTAATAAAAGTCCATCGAGCTGAAGTTCTAGATTCCAATCTTGAGAAGTATCACCATTTGCTATCATTTTCTTTACTTGAGCTTGATTTTTTCTAACATTTTCAGGAGCCCAACTATTAACTGCTGTAGTGTCAGGTCTTAAATTTGCGCCCATTGCAACTATTTTTTTGATTTTAGTTTTTTTGCTAATTCCCATTTTTAAACCGATTATGCCTCCATCACTCCATCCAAGAATATTAATGGAATCTAATTTTAGGTAATTAACTAATCCTTCCCAATCTTTTGTTATTTGAGTATAAGTTAGTGAGTCGGTTTTCAATTCTGATTTTCCTTGACCCCTACTATCGGCTACAATGACTCTGTATTTATTTTTAAAATAATCAATTTGATATTCCATTGATTTAATATCTGCGCCACATCCGTGAATTAACAGTAGCGGTTCTCCTTTTCCATATTCCTCATAATATATTTTTGCCCCATTTAAATCTACGTATTTCCCGACTGAGTCATTACTTCCATAAGGTATGTCAAATTTATTTTGAGCATTTGTAATACTAAATTGAAATATTAGGGAGAGAAATAAAATTTGATGTGTAATTGAATTTTTCATTCTGTCGGTTTTAATTGTAGCAAACGTGCAACCAAACTTTGTATTAGCAAAAACTAGCAATTTTTTATACACGGTAGTAGTTGCTATAATTTTTTCCAATAATCTGAATCCTCATTAAGAAGAAAAAGGTTAAGTTGTTCTATATATTCAGTTTTCAATAATTTGTCCATTGTTTGAGATTCAAAATCTTCACGAATTAGTTCATCTATTCTAAAAACTGTTTTCCCAGGAAAAGAATTAATTACTTCACGGTCGATATCAATAACAATTTTGTCTGCATCAAACAATTTATTTACAATCCAACTATATTTTATTCTTGGATAACTAATATTTAAAATTCCATTTTTTATACTAAAGTTGAAGTCATATTTACCGCCTTTTAATTTACCTTCCATTAAACCATTTTTGTCAAGTTCATTTAAAGAATTATAAAATATAGTTACATGATTAGAAACTTTAGACAATAACTCTTCTTCTGTACTTTCAACGATATATTCTAAATAGTATCCCATTTAATTACTGCCAACAATTGAACATACCCAATTCTCTACATCCAATTTATATCCCCACGAATATAATAAATATCCACTTACAAAAAGCAGATTTTTTTAACCCTATTTACCGTTCATCGATGCTTTAAAAGTAGTTTCCTTCGAGTCTCCTTCGACATTCCTTCGAGGATTCTTCGTAAAAATCCCTATTTTACGAAGGATTCCCGAACAATCCTCGAAGGAATGTCGAACAAACCCTTATAAAATCGCTATCGAAACCCTATGAAATGTTTGTTTTGTGTGCATTTCGTCGGTGTTTTTTAATGTGAATGGGTGTTTATTTTAAAAAGTATCGATTAATTAACACGGTACACAAAGCCAACCTGTGCTTTTATGAGTAAAGCTAGGAAGTCCTTGAAAACTAGAATTTGGTTAAGTCTTGTTTGCACCTAAATCAGACGTCAGCTTATAGCTGTTTGTAGGTATTTTTTAATGGAATAAAGGTTTTTGTCATGTAAAAAAATACCTTCTAAAACCTTATGCCTTCTTATAAACCCCAAACAATCCCCAAAAACTAACCAAAACCCAGGTAGCCTCTAAAATAATAAAAGGGGTGTAGTTAATTAAAACAGAAGCATAACATGCCAAACTGGCACCTATAATGTTTAATATAAAATAGAGAACGCCATTTTTGGGTATTAAGGCACTAATGTTTAAAAAATAGGCGATAAGGATAAGTCCAACGCCTATAGTGCCAATAACATCATTGTATTGCATCGCTTAAAAAGTGTTTAAAAGGTGGTTTATAAAGGATTATTTAAGCTTTTCCTTAAAAAAAGCTATGGTTCTATCCCAAGCCAAGGTCGCTGCTTTTTCATCATAACGCGGTGTGGTGTTATTATGAAAGCCATGATTTACATCAGGATAAAAATGAGCGGTATATTCAACGTTGTTTTCTTTTAAAACCGCTTGATATGCAGGCCAGCCTTCGTTAACTCTCGTGTCTAAACCAGCAAATTGCAGTAGCAACGGTGTTTTTATTTGCGCGGCTTCTTCGGCAGTTGGTTGTCCGCCATAAAAAGGCACTGCTGCCAGTAGATTAGGTAGTTTAACCGCCATCATATTTGCAATCCAACCCCCAAAGCAAAATCCAACGACACCAATTTTTCCGTTGCAGTTTTCGTGGGTACTCAAATAGTGAAAGGCAGCGATAAAATCTTCAAGCATCTCGTTGCGGTCCCGTTTACGTTGCATCTCGCGACCGTCGTCATCATTACCGGGATAGCCACCCAAAGGCGATAAGGCATCGGGAGCTAAGCTTATAAAACCATCAAGTGCGGTACGTCTGCCCACATCTTCAATATAAGGGTTTAAGCCCCGATTTTCATGGACTACAATAACGCCGGGTAATTTGCCAGAGGTGTTGTCAGGTTTTGATAACAACCCTTTTATAGCGCCGCCACCTTTAGGCGATTGGTAGGTGATGTATTCAGATTGTAAGCGTTCATCGTTTGGTTTTACTAAAAGAGTGTCCAAATAATTGGGTGTCATATAGCTTAGTAACGCCGATACTGTTAAGCCTCCAATAGCATAAAGCGACAATTTTTCAACAAACTGGCGTCTGTCAATTTTGTTGTGGGCATAATCATCATACAAATCAAATACCTCTTGATTGATAGCCTCTTTTGTTAGTTTTTTCATGACATTAAGTTTAAACGAGTTCAGAAATTATATCCCTAATTTATTCAAAAATTTCCAAATGCTTTTACTTAATAGTATGTTTTGTTTTTTTGTAAACTTACCGTGTTTGCCTTTTCTAAGGGTTAATAGTTCTGTTTTAACCCGATTGGCTTTTAGTTTTTTATAAAGTATTACCGATTGCATATAGGGTACAATAGGGTCTGCAGTACCATGTGCTATAAAAACAGGCGGGCTTTTGTAGGACACATAATTTATAGGCGATACCGATTTAACAAAAGCAGCATCGGTATTATTAAGGGATAGCCAATTGTTTGCCGATTTCCAATAAGCCAAAGGGCTTAAATCGGTGATGCCATATTTGTCTATAATGGCAGCTATTTTTATGTTTTCCGTGTTTGGACAATTGGTGTCAAATTGTTTATTGTTTCCCAAAAAACCAGCCATTAAAGCTAAATGGCCGCCAGCCGAACCGCCCATGAGTACGATTTTGGACGTATCGATGTTTAGTGCTTTGGCATGTTTGTGAATATATATTAAAGCACAACGTACATCTTCTATGGCTGCGGGGGCAGGAGCCATATCCGCCAATCGGTAAGCGACATTGGCTACGGCGTAGCCATTTTTAAAAAAGGTACTTAAACTTGTTTGGGATTCTTTATTACCACTTCGCCATCCGCCACCGTGTATATTTATAACTATTGGAGTAGGCGTCGTGTCATTAGGTTTTATGTATAAATCCATATATCCCACCCAATCGTTAACTTCTGTGTAGGCAACATCAACCTGTACAGTGTAATCTTCCGGATAAATAACCGAAGTGTATTCTTTTTCTTGAGAAACTGCCAAGTGCGAATAGCTTAAAAATGCAAATAAAAAAACGATAAAACGCTTCATAGTTTATGGGTGTGGGGTTAAAACACTTTGTTTAAAAAGTGTTCAATGCTTTCTTGGTTGGCACGTATCAATTCAGCCCGGGCATTTTGTATGTCTTGAGGCTTTTTGTCTTGTGAGAGTTTAAATTTCCCTTCCCAAGAATCTATGGTTATTTCAAATATGTCAATATAATCCAAAGCCCCGAGCATGCGCGGGTTATCGGGTTCTAAAACATATTTATGTTCTGGAGCTTCTAAAAACTCGGTCATTTTAATAATAGACTCTTTCAAGGCTTCTTTACTCTCTATAGCATTAACCGTGCCTTTTAAATGCACTTTAATATAATTCCAAGTAGGTAATTGGGTTGTCGCATAAATACTGGGCGAAATGTAGCATTGCGGCCCAGAAAAGAGGACCGTTACAGGCTGGCTGTCTTTTAATAAGGGCACCTGCGGATTTTGTTTGTCAATATGTCCAATTAATTTACCAACTTCGTTGTAAACCAAAGGTAAATGCGTAATGAAAGGCACGTTGTCTTTTATTGAAATTACAGTAGCCAATGGATAGGATTTTATTACATCAATTATATGATTTATCTCGTTATTTTGATGTATTTTTGGTGGATAGGTCAATGAATATACGATTTTAAGTTGACGATTATTGAATTATAAAATTACAATTAAGTGATTTAAACTTTTTGTTTGTAAGCGAAAAATTCGGCTTTTGTTTCATAATGAAGCCTTTTTTATGTTGCATAGCATCGCTACGGGACTTAAAAAAGTCAAAATTAGGGAACAAAATGTGAATTTTGTAGGTAAAAGAAAAGTTTAAATGACTTCAATATATATCTTTACTTTATGCAAGAAAAAACAGCCTCATTTTCAATAAAAAATTGGAGTCAAGACGACCAACCACGCGAAAAATTACTCTATAAAGGGAAGTCAACTTTAAGCGATGCCGAATTGGTAGCCATTTTAATTGGCTCGGGTAACCGAAGCGAAAGTGCTGTCGATTTGTGCAAACGCATTTTGGCAAGTGTAGATAATAACCTAAGTGAATTGGGGAAACTATCTATTATCCAACTTATGGAGTTTAGAGGTATTGGTGAAGCCAAAGCCGTTACCATTGCCGCTGCCTTAGAGTTAGGTCGCAGACGAAGAGGCGAGGAGGCCTTGGAAAAGAAAAAGATAATCAGCAGTGAATCGGTTTTCGAATTGATGCAACCTATTATTGGTGAACTGGAACACGAAGAGTTCTGGATTGTTTATTTAAACAATTCCAATAAGGTTATTTTAAAAACCCAGTTAAGTAAAGGCGGTATTACAGGTACCTTGGTCGATGTACGTCTAGTACTTAAAAATGCTTTGGAAGTAGGCGCAACGGGACTTATTTTGGCACATAACCATCCATCCGGCACCTTAAAACCCAGCAAAGCTGATAAACAAATTACCAGTAAATTACAAATAGCAGCAGAAAATTTGGATATAAAAGTGTTGGACCATTTAATTGTAACCGAAAATGCATACTTTAGTTTTGCCGATGAAGCCATTTTATAGTAATTGTTTTTAAAACTGTTTACTGCTGCTAAAAACGGGCAACTTATTTTATGCTTTTAGTTTATACACATAATATCACACCACGCTTAAAGTATGTTTTTAAACATATATGCACACGAGTTTTGGGTGTTGAGGTCTCTTTTACCACTAAAGTTGAGGAGTTTATTGCTCACGATAATTTAAAAATTTCATATACAAAACAGCAACTCAGTAATGAGTTTTTCATTAAAAGCCACGATATTTTATTTGAACAAGGTTTGAATGATATTGAAATTCATGTTCAAAATTGGGGAAACACCAAATGCTTCTTTTTTAATGGAGATAAAAGTGCCATACCTTTCGATATTTTTGCAGCATCCTTTTACCTTCTTTCAAGGTATGAAGAATATTTGCCCCATGTAAAAGACGATTTCGGACGCTTTATAGCAACCGAAAGTATTGCTTTTAAACATGATTTTTTACATCAGCCCGTTGTAGATATTTGGGCTTATAAGTTTAAGGAAGCGTTGCGGGTACAATTTCCGGAATTTGAATTTCCGCAAAGGGAATATCGTATTAAACCTATAATAGATGTGCCCAGTCCCTACCATTTTAAATTGAAAGGGCTTATGCGAAGTTTTGGGGGTTCTGTAAAAGATTTGTTTAAGTTCGAGTTTAAGAGTTTGTACAACAGGTTTATGGTTATTTTTAATTTAAAACATGACCCTTATGACACTTTTAAATACATTATCAATAAACAAAAACAAAGCAAGTTTAAATTTTTGTTTTTCTTTTTAATTGGTGATTTCTCAACTTACGATAAAGGCATTAATCCTAATAAAAGGAAGTTTGTGTCGCTTATTAAACATGTTGCCGATTATTGCGAAGTCGGTTTGAAAGTATCGTTTTTTGCCACCGACGATTTTTCGATTTTGAAAAAGGAAAAACTTAAAATGGAAGATATTTTAAATACAGCGCTGAAAGCATCCCGACAATCGTTTTCAAAATTAAACCTGCCAGAATCCTACAGAAATCTTATTGAACTTGAAATATTGGAAGATTACACCATGGGTTATGTGAACCAAATTGGTTTTAGGGCAGGCTCTTGCACGCCTTTTTTCTTTTACGATTTAGATTATGAAATTCAAACGCCTTTAAAGGTTTGTGCTTATCATGTTATGGACTATGTGTTGTTGAAAAACCAGTCGTTATTAGATAAAAAGAAAATGTTGAATAACGTTATTTATGAGGTGAAACAGGTAAATGGCGAGTTTATTCCGGTGTTTCATAATTATACATTTAGCGATATAGAACGGTGGAGGGGTTTTAAGGAATTGTTTAATATTATTTTAGAATCAGGAAATGAAAATTAGTGGTATTACCGATGTGTTTTTCGATTTAGATCATACGCTTTGGGATTTTGATAAAAATTCAGAATTAACATTTGACAAAATTTTTAAAATGAATGCTATAGCTATTGACTTGAATGAATTTTTATTACACTACCGCGACATAAATTTTCAGTATTGGAAACTTTACAGAGATGCGAAAATTGATAAAGAAGTGCTGCGCTTCGGCCGATTGAGGGATACTTTTGTGGCTGCCAATCTGCATGTTGAAGATGCCATGATAAGTAAACTATCAACAGATTATATCACCTATCTTACCGATAATAATTACTTATTTGAAAACACCATTGAAATTCTGGATTACCTGAGTTTAAAATACAATCTACATATATTGTCTAACGGATTTGAGGAAGTTCAATATAGAAAATTAACAAAATCGAACATTCATCATTATTTTAAAACTATTACCAATGGCGAAGATATTGGTATTAAAAAACCACATCCCGAAATTTTTCATTATGCCATTAAAAGAGCCGAAACAGAAATAAGCAGAAGCATTATGATTGGTGATGGTTATGAAGCCGATATAGAAGGCGCTATAAATGTAGGAATGGATGTTATTTATTTTGATACTAATAATATGAATATAGAAACTAGCGTTAAACAAATTAGAGGATTAATAGAATTAAAAAAATATTTATAAAAGTGTATCTTTACAAAGATTGTTTAACTATAATTAAATAAAAATGAAGCTTAAATATTTTGCCATACTAGTTACATGTTTACTTTCTACAAGTATATTTTCCCAAGCCAATTTAAACAATTATAAGTACGTTATTATACCGAATAAATACGATTTTTTAAAGGAAGCCGACCAATATCAGTTAAATTCATTAACCGAGTTTTTATTTGACAAATATGGTTTTCAAACGCTCATGGAAGGCTCCAATTACCCAGAAGATGTTATTAGAAACAGATGTTTGGCGTTGAAATCTAATGTAATAAAAGATTCGGGACTGTTTAAAACCAAATTAACGGTAGAGCTAAAAAATTGTAACGACCAAGTGGTTTATACTTCCGAAATGGGAGAGAGTAGAGAAAAAGAATACCAAAAAGCATATAACGAAGCATTGCGAGATGCTTTTAAATCTATTGAAGCGCTTAATTATAAATATGTGCCAAATACTAATAACTCCATTGCAGTTTCACAAAACGTAGAAAACGAGAGTGAAGTTTCTAAAGAAATACAGCAATTAAGAGAAGAAATCCAAAACTTAAAAAAGGAAAAAGAAGCTGTTGTGTCTGACAAAGTTGAGCCAAAAGTTGATGCGGTTGCAGAACCTATTGTAAAAGAAGCTCCATCGGGTGTTTTATATGCCCAAGCTATTGAAAACGGTTTTCAGTTGGTAGATAGTACGCCTAAAGTGGTTTATAAAATTAAAAAAACCAGTATTGATGGTGTGTTTTTAGTAGAAAACAAAAATGCCACTTTATATAAAAAAGATGCTAACTGGATTTTAGAGTATTATGAAAATAATGTTTTAAAGCAAGATGTTTTAAATATTAAGTTTTAAAATGTTTGGTTGTTTGTCGATTAGTTGTTAAGCCGTGAAAAAATAAATCAACTTACCCAAGACCCAACAACCAAGAACCAAGAACCATCAACTAATACCCATACTTATCCTTCCAACGTTGTTTTAAAAAATCCCGATGTGCATTTTCGCGAGCGTTATTTCCGGGGTCGTAAAGTTTGGTGTTTTTTACAGCGTCAGGCATAAACTCCTGATTTGCAAAATTATTTTCATAGTTGTGTGCGTATTGGTAATTTTCGCCATAGCCTAGTTCTTTCATGAGTTTTGTAGGGGCGTTTCTAATATCTAAAGGCACTGACAAATCGCCCGTTTCCTTTACCAACTGTTGCGCTTTACCAATAGCCATGTAAGCGGTGTTGCTTTTAGGCGAACAGGCTAAATACGTAGCACATTGGCTAAGTAAAATTCTGGATTCTGGATAGCCAATTGCCGTAACTGCTTGAAACGTGTTATTGGCGATAACCAATGCGGTAGGGTTGGCGTTTCCAATATCCTCACTTGCCGAAATGAGTAACCGACGGGCTATAAATTTTACATCTTCACCACCTTCAATCATACGCGCTAACCAATACACAGCGGCATTGGGGTCGCTCCCGCGAATGGATTTTATAAACGCTGAAATAATATCGTAATGTTGTTCGCCTGTTTTGTCGTAACGAACCGTATTGTTTTGAATTTTTTGTAATACGCTTTCGTCTGTAATTTCAATAACATCGGCGTTTTCAGAATTTACAATCAGTTCGAAAATGTTCAGCAATTTTCTGGCATCGCCACCCGAAAGCCTTAAAAGCGCATTGGTTTCCTTTAGGTTTATGGTTTTTTTGGATAAGGAGTCATCGTTTTCGATAGCACGCCTTAAAAGCATCTCTAAATCGCTTTTGTCAAAAGCGTTTAAAATATACACTTGACATCTGGATAAAAGTGCAGGAATCACCTCGAAACTTGGGTTTTCAGTAGTAGCGCCAATAAGGGTAATCCATCCTTTTTCAACCGCTTGTAATAAAGAGTCTTGTTGCGATTTGCTAAACCTATGTATTTCGTCAATAAACAAAATAGGGTTTTTAGTGGTAAACAAACCGCCACTTTGTTTTGCTTTATCAATAACATCCCTAACATCTTTAACCCCAGAATTTATGGCACTTAAGGTGTAAAACGGTCTGCCAGATTCGGCAGCAATAATATTTGCCAAGGTTGTTTTCCCCGTTCCAGGAGGTCCCCATAATATCATCGACGGAATTAAACCCTGCTTTATATGTTGTGTTAGTGCACCATTTTTACCCACCAAATGCGTTTGGCTTACATAGTCATCCAAGGTCTTTGGGCGTAATCGTTCTGCTAAAGGTTCATTCATAATGTAAAGTTAAAATAATTCCTGCGAAAATAGGAGTCTTCTTAATTGAAGTTTTTTAATAGAATCTAAAACCCGAAACCCAGAACCCAGAAGGTTAGATTGTTAAATAACTGTTTTTTAACATGACGACAAGATGCTATTCCCGATTCACCTTTCCCGAAATTAACGATTGACGATTAACGATTTATGATTGATGATTGAGAATTTAGAATTCAGAATTATGTATTCAGAATGTGGAATTGAAAACCCAGAATCCAACCGCTTAGAAGCCATAAGGTTAAAAAGTTAGACAGTTAGAAGGTTAAAAAGTTAGAAAGTTGGAAAAATGTTTTTGTAAAAATGACAAGACCTTTCTTTCACGCTTCACCTTTCATTTGAACCCAAAACCTTGAACCCCGAACCCAAGAGGTTAGAAAGCTGCTTTTTTAAATGACAAGATCCTCCTTTCACGCTTCACAATTTCACGCTTCTCCTTCACGATTCACCTCAACCCAAAACCCAAAACCCAGAACCTTGAACCCAAAACAGAACCCGAGAGGCTAAAAGATGTTTTTAAACGACGACAAGACGCTATTTCCGAATCACCTTTCACGATTCCCGATTCCCGATTTGAACCTCCCTGATTATAGTCGACTGATCACCAAATCTAGAATCCAGAACCCAAAACCTAGAACCCAAAACCTAGAACCTTTTGTGCCATTTTAGCATAAACTCAAAACTTGGTCAATTATTTGCTATATTTAATTCTATGAATGATCAACACCATTTTAAATTTTCAACAGGCGTTTTAGCATACCCTATTTTTTTTGTGCTTACTATTTGGTTTGTGTTTTGGTTTGAAGTGCGTTTTGGGTTCAACTTTAGTAAGTATGGGATTTACCCACAAACCTTAAAAGGGTTGAGAGGCGTTGTTTTTAGTCCGTTTATTCATGGCAGTATCCAGCATTTGTATCATAATAGCATTCCATTGTTTGTCTTGTCCGCGGCTTTATTTTATTTCTATAGGCCTATTGCATGGAAAGTTTTATGCTTCGGCATTATAGTTTCCGGTTTTTTAACGTGGTGTATTGGTAGGCCTTCTTATCACATTGGTGCTAGCGGATTAATTTATCTTTTGGTAAGTTTTATATTTTTCAAAGGTGTTTTTGCAAAGTATTACCGACTCATTGCCTTATCATTATTAGTGGTTTTTCTCTATGGAAGTATGATTTGGTATGCGTTGCCATTAGAAGAAGGCGTTTCTTGGGAAGGGCATTTATCAGGATTGATTACAGGACTTTTGTTTGCATTAACTTTTAGAAGATCTATAGCAAAACCTAAAAAATATGTTTGGGAGCAAACCGATTATAATGAAGCTGACGACCCATTTTTAAAGCACTTTGATGAAAATGGAAACTTTATTGAAAAGATAAACCCAGAAGTAGAGCAGGAGCAACCTGCAATAAATTATACGTTTAAAGAAAAGAAAGATTGATTTTTTGGTTGATGGTTGATGGTTGTTGGTTGGTGGGTTTTTGTCATCTGTCTTCCGTCATCTGTCTTCTTTGATTAACTCATAACTTACTGGTCAATTGTCAACCTTTGTCTCACCGCTTCATACAAAAAAGCACCACAGGCTACCGATACATTTAAAGATTCAATCTCGCCAAGTAAAGGTAATTTAGCTTTAGCATCCACTACTTTTAAAATAGAAGGGTTTATACCTCTATCTTCCGATCCCATAATTATGGCACAAGGCTCGGTAAAAGAAGTATCATATAGTGTGTCATCTGTTTTTTCAGTTGCAGCAATCACTTTGATACCCGACGATTGCATATAAAAAACGGCATCTTTAATATGGTCAACTTTACAAATAGGTATTTTAAAAACAGCACCGGCACTGGTTTTAATCGTATCACCGTTTACTGGAGCACCACCTTTTTTCTGGATAATAATACCATCAACCCCTGTACATTCTGCAGTACGTATAATAGCACCAAAGTTTCGAACATCACTCAATTGATCCAACAATAAAAATAATGGTGTTTTTCCTGATTCCATAACGTTCAGAACTAGTGTTTCTAAATCATGGAACTCAATGGGTGAAATTTGAGCAACAACCCCTTGATGGTTTTTATTGGTAAGTCTATTTAGCTTTTCAACAGGTACATACGATTTGTTAATCGAGTTTCTGTTGAGCACAGATTCTAACTCACTAAACAGTTCACCTTTTAAGCCTTTTTGAAGAAAGACTTTGTCAATAGTTTCACCTGCATTTACGGCTTCAATAACGGCTCGTATTCCAAAAATTTGTGTTTGTTCTTGCATGAGGTAAAGGTATAAAAAAACCACCTATGAAATTAGGTGGTTTTTTATAATTATTATCGTGAAAATTAATGATTATCATCTATGAAACCTGTCGCTTTATATCCAGCTATTTGATAAATGGTTCCTGGATCATCAGAAAATTCAATGTCAAATGAAATGCTATCTACAACGGTTCCACTACCCGAGGCAGTTGTCCCTTTTTTTACTATAATACCGTTAGTTACATTTACATCAATATCATAGGTTTCAATAACATTAGGGGTTGAAGAATCATCATCTTCAACACTGCTCGCTAAGTTAGTGCCAGAAAAAGACATACTTGACAGATTTATAGGAGTTTTAAATTTAAACCACCAGAAATTTTTATGATCATCCAACCAAATTTCAGTTCCGTCATTAGCAGATGTGTTATATATTGATATTTGAAAATAATCAGCAACTAAGTCTCCATCAACAGACACTTGAACATACCAATGTCCAGTAACTTCTTCTACTTTTATATCACTTTCATCAGGCACAGATTCAACTTGATCACAAGCTACGAAGGAACTCACGAAAGCAAAACTCAAAAATAGGTAGCCCAACTTTTTTAAAATTATATTATTTTTCATTTTATTGATTTTTAATTATAGTATTTATCAGTTTGAGTCCAAGTTGATACAAATGTATAACCAAAATCCCAGTTAACTGTAAGTGTAAGGGTTTTTGCAATCGGATCTACTACCAGACTAGTAAAAGTATTTGAGCCTCCAAAAGTACCAGTAGTAACATTTCCTTCACTAGTAAAACTATTTGTTGCAATGTTATTTGCTTTAAGAACCATGCCAGTTGTAGCATAAGTCACACCTAGTCCTCTTCCATATTCATACCAACCACCTTGTGCGTCAGATATGGCATATCTATCATCACCTAAGTCCCTAATAATAAAAGGACCATTGTTTTGATAACCAGCGGGTGAACTTCCGTCTCTTGCAACGGAAGCTGTATACATACCTGCTATACTGGTTACAAGATCACCATTACATTCAGGCCACAAAACTGTTCTAAATCCAGTGGCTGGAATGCCATCGGAATTAAAAGCACTATATGCTACAGAATAAACATCAGGACCATCATCCACTGAATTTCCTCCAAAGTATTTTCCAGTTACTTTTGTTTCTAAATCTATTTCTACTCCTCCAGCTGATGCTACAGCCCCGGGGTCTGTATAAGAGGGATTTTCACAATCAAGAACAACATCACCTCCCTCTAGGGTAATTAAAGGGAGGAATGTCACCTCTGACTTATCACTTGCACCGGGTGCCTCTACACTAGGGTCACAACTAGTTAATATCAATCCTATGATTGAAAACGTATATAATATTAATTTATAATTTTTCATCTTTATTTTTTTTTAATTATCCCAAAATATAGCATCAGTAATACTTCTTTGTGGTAACGCATTTGGATTGAAACTTCTTTCAGACTCTGGATACAACCATGAAGACGGAAATGTTCCACTTGGCAAAACAGAAGCTGGAGGTGTTTGAAAAATACCATCAGTAAATATTCTACTTGCAGGTCTATCAAATCTACGTGATTCAATCCATCCTTCGTCCTCTTGTGTTCCATTTAAAGAAATCCATTTTTGTATACCTATCATATCAAGTTTAGCATCTAATGTGGTTGCTCCAGCAAAATTTAAAGTACTAATGTAAGAAGCAGCATCAGCAACTCCCATATAGCCAAAATTTAACTCAATGGCTGTAGAAAATGCCGTTCCAGCATCATCACTTGTACTATATCTTGCAGCAGCCTCAGCTCTTAAAAACCAAACTTCCCATGGGCTCATTAAAATAACAGGTTTTGATGACGAATAGGCATATGCAGAAGCCATACTGTAATCAGAAGCCGGTGCAGTAAATGGTTCGTTGTCTATGGTTCCTTGATCTATCCCGTGTAATTGCCCTGCAAATGTTCCTGTAGTAGCTTTGGTGTAAAATACTTCGGCTCTAGGGTCGTCAAGTGATTCAAGTAAATCTAAAGTCGCATTACTAGCAAAATAAAACATACCTACTCCAAATTCAGCTCTAGCAAACATGGGGTTTTGATCACCAGTATTTCCAGTATATGGAATAAATGGCATATCAGCAACCGATTCAATAAAAGTACCAGTGCTAATAAGCGTTTGTATTGCAGCTCCTTGTGGACTAACTTCAGAAGTTCTCATTAAAACTCTTAACTTCAATGAATTTGCAAACTTAATCCATTTTGAAATATCAGTACTTTCTACTTCTTCATCATCATCATAGTAAATAAAATCACCAGGTCCTATTCTACTTATTTCATCCTCATCAGCTGTACTTAAATCTTCTAAAGCTTCATCTAACATTGCTACCAATGCTGGGTAAATAACAGTTTCTGCAGAATCATAATTTGGTGTTAATACAGAACCATCCTCAATAGATCCCGAAAGGGCTTCAGTAAATGGAATATCTCCAAAATGATCCACTAAACCTTGAAATAAATAAGCTTTTAATACATTGGCTATACCTCTATATGCTTTATTAGTACTAGTTTTAGTTATATAATTTAAATCTGCAAGTGAGTTTGCATACGCACGTTGCCAGTAACCATTAAAATCCCCAGGATCAGATACGTAACGTTCTTCATTACCAATTGAAACCCCAATTCCCCATGTGTAGTATTGACTCCAAAGGAAGGATTCACTGTAATTTAAATCGGTTTCAACAATATATCCCATAAAGCCAATAGCAGAGCTTAAAACTTGTTCGTCTCCAGCAGAAGGGAAAGTGTTAGGGTCTATATTAACTTCTTCTAAGCTATCATTACATGAAAAGCCTAGTGTTAATAATAGAATAAGAAATATATTTATTTTGTTCTTCATCGTATTATTTTTTTAATTAAAATGATAATTGTAAATTAAGACCTAAGCTTCTTGAAGAAGGTGTTTGTGTTGTTTCAATACCTTGACCATTACCTGTTGTTGAACTACCGCTATTATTTGTAGCAGCGGTAATACCATTAACTTCTGGATCGGCATATTTATTTTCATCAGGTAACCAATACATAAGGTTTTTACCATATAAAGAAATTCTAGCATTTGTAAAGAAAGTATTTTTTAAAATTTCTTTAGAAAATGTATAACTTAATTCCACTTCTCTTAATTTTAAATAACTTGCGTCAATTAATTGTGTTGAGACAGGTGCGTCATAATCAGTAAAATAAACTTGCTCGGTAATTTGAACAGTATTTTCAGAGAATGTACCATCTCCATTATCTACTACTGAATTTGGAAAGATAAAAGGTTCTCTGTTATAAACTGTTGTGTTAACGTTAGTTCCATTAAAATTAGTATTGTATTTAGTTTGAGAGGCAAACAGACCTCCTTTTTTCATATCCAATAAAATTCTAATTCCAAACCCCTTGTATTTGATATTTGTGCCAAAATTTAATAAATAATCTGGTTGGTAAGAACCTAAAAATACATCTTCACTAGTTTTTACAGGTAAACCAGTAGCATCAACAATAGTTTGTCCTTGAGCATTATACGTAAAATCATTACCTTTAAAAGTACCAAATGGCAGTCCTTCTTTTGCAACTAAAGAAACTGTAGTACCAGCAGCAAATCCATATGTGCCAATTGATAACTCGTCTATTTCATCAGTAACCTTAACTACTTTATTGTCATTTGTAGAATAAGATCCAAACAATTCAAAATCTAATCCTTCAACTACACCATTAAGAGGTTTTAAGGTTAAAGTAAGTTCATGACCTTTGTTCTCCATTCTACCAATATTGCTAGCGGTTGTAGTGTAGCCTGTAGATCTTGGAAGGCTGATCTCAACAATTTGATCATCATGAATTGAATGATAATAAGTATAGGCAACACTAACTTTGTTATTAAACAAACCTAGGTCGGTACCAACTTCGTAAGTAGTCGTTAATTCGGGTTTAAGTGTTGGATTTCCAATGGTGTTACCAATTGTAAACCCAGGTACACCATCTTTTGGAAAGGTAAGATCATAATCGCCTAATTCCACAATTTGAGGATTCCCCACAAAGTAAGAGTTTAATAAGTATAAACCAGCATCTTTACCTGATGTACCGTAGCTTCCTCTCAGTTTGGCGTAATTTATAACATCGTTTTTTATATCAAATAAATCTGTTAATACTAAAGAAGCACCAACAGCACCGTATAAAAAGGAGTTGTTTTCTGTTGGAAGCGTAGAAGACCAGTCATTTCTTGCTGAAAACTCTAAAAATGCTGCATTTTTATAACCAAGTGTTGCATTTCCTAAAACACCAAAAATTCTATATTTACTTCTATACATTTCAGAAGTAGGATTTTGCACACTATTAGCTAAATTGTAAACATCAGGAACAACTAGGCCACCTACTGAACTTCCTGTTAAACGTTCACTAGATTTTTGAAAGAAATTATAACCTGCTGCTGCTGTTAATGTAAGGTTTTCGCTAAATTCTGTATTGTAATTAGCCATAACAGTAGCATCAAGATTTTCTACTTTGGTATTGGAGTTAATATATTCTCCTAAAGAACTATGCTTTGAATTTCTCGTTGCGATTTGTAAGTCGTCAGTCCAAACCAATTGTTGAGCTGGTGTAAACGTAGGAGTCCATATATCTGTTTGAGTGTTTACAATATTACCACCAAAGCGACCTGTTATTGATAAATTTTCTAAAAAATTGTAAGTTAAAGAAGCGTTAGCTAATATGTTGTCGATGTTTCCTTCGTTTCCGTATTCATTTAAGATGTAATAAGGATTTACCGATGAATAAGATCCCCAGTATCCATTAATATCATGAAAAGGGCTTTTATAATCTCTTAATTCAGTAAATGGGATATTAACTGGAGATTGAACCGCCATTGCATAGGCATTATTTCCTTCAAAAGCACGCGATCCTTCTTGGACTGTATTTTGTTTGACATTTGCATAACTAACTTTAAAATCTGATTTAAGCTTATCGCTTAATTTTGCAGAAGCATTAAAGGTAATATTATTTCTTTTATAATAGGTGTTATCAAGTGTTCCTGATTGATCTGTACTACCATAAGAAGCGTAGTAAGTAAAAGCTTCGTTTGCTCCAGATATATTTATATTATTCGTAGTAGTATAGCCTGTGTTAAAAAAATCTTTCAATTGATTTCTTACAGCACTGTAGGGTCTTATTAAGGCTTCTAAAGACCCATCTCCATCGGAGTCGATAGGACTTGTCCAAGGTCTTACAACACCATCTAGAGCAGGTCCCCAAGACCAGTTTTCCCCAGAATCAAGATGTGCAGTATCATATCCTTGTCCAAATTTACTTTGGCGTTGTAGATTAATTATCGCCGTTTCCATTGAAGTCGAACCGTTATAATTGATTTGCATCTTTTTACCTTTACCGGTTTTTGTTGTAATAAGAACAACTCCCGAAGCACCACGTGACCCATAAAGCGAAGTCGCTGAGGGACCTTTTAAAATGGTTACAGATTCTATATCGTCAGGATTGACGTCATTAAATCTATTACCAAAATCGGAATATCCAGTTGTAGAAGATCCAGCGCCTCCAGAAGTGGACGTATTATCAATAGCAACACCATCAATAACAATTAAAGCGTTGTTGTTACCAGTAAGCGAACCTTCACCTCTTAATACGATTCTTGTAGATGCACCTACTGAACCTGAAGCAGTAGATAGTCTTACCCCAGCTGTTTTACCTCTTAAACCTTCTAGAGCGTTTTTGGTAGGAGTAGATAACAAATCCTCAGATTTTACTGTCTGGTTGGCATAAACTACTTGTTTTGCATTCCTATCACTACCAAAAGCAGTAACAACAACTTCTTCTAAAGCCTGAGCATCTTCACTAAGTGTGACATTAATTGTATTCGATGCTCCGACATTCACTTCTTTAGTAGTATAGCCAACAAAACTAAAGACAAGCGTAGCGCCTTGATTAGCTTTAATTGAATAATTACCATCGAAATCTGACGATGTACCAGTTGTAGTACCTTTTACTAAGACAGTCGCTCCAGGCAAAGGCAAACCAGATGCATCTGATATTGTGCCTGAAACAGTCTTTTCTTGTGCGAACGTTAGTTGCACGACAAACGCTAGTAATAGCGTTAGTATTCCACTAAACTTTGTTTTCATTTTATAATTATTTGAATTAGTCAATATCAAAAATCATAATAAAAAGTTAATAAAACAATAAATAATGGTTAAAATTTACGATTTAGGGCAAAAAATTAAGAAAATGATAAAATACGATGCTTGGGTTTCTCGTAAATTAAGTAAAGGTTCGGATTTACACCATTTTAATTGCAAATCTATAGTTTGGACCATAAATGAAAGTTTTGAATCTATTTTTTACTTTTAGTTATAGTTTTGAACAATAATTTGAATGTACCACTAAAAGGATAAGCACATTCAGAAGTAAGTCGACTTTTGATTAAAACATAAAAAAATGACCGATATTTAAAATCAAAATCGGTCATTTTTTATTTTCAAGAAGTTTTATAGGATACGTTTATGTCAAAAAATGGATTTTAACAAAGATTTTAATTCATTAAATAGTTCACCTTTTAAGCCTTTTTGAAGAAACGCTTTATCTATAGTTTCGCCTGCATTTGCGGCTTCAATAACAGCGCGTATTCCAAAAATTTGTGTTTGGTTTTCCATGGAGGTAAAGGTATAAAAAAAACAGATTGCTAGATGGCAATCTGTTTTTTTTATAAAAATGTTATAATTGAATTTAATTACTAATGGTAAATTGTTTTGATGTTCCGTAGCCAAAATCACCGATAACTTCAGTTAATTTTGTTCCGCTATTAGTTATTGTAGCGCTTCCATTTGCAGGATAAGAAAGCCCATCACCATATTTATCGTTAATAGTGAATGTGTAAGTTCCAGGAGCTAAACAAAAAGTAGCAGAAGCACTAACTTGACCTTCAGTATAGGTGCCTAAAGCAGCAGAGTATAAAACGGTATCTGAGTTATCTTTTATTTCCCAACTTGTTTCATCACCGTATCCGTCAAAAATAATATCTAAAACGGTCTCAGGATAAGGACAAACTTGTTGAAGGTTTAATTTTATAGGCTCACCAAGCAATATCTTATCCTCAGATTTAATTTCAATTACTACAATATCTAGACCAGAAGCTTTTATATTCTCACCAATGGCATTAAGTGAAAATGAGCCAGTATTACTGCCAGCAGGTATTGTTACGGAGCTAGGAATACTATATGCGGTAGCACTTGCAGTAGTCAAATTTGGAACTATATTTATAGAAAAAGTTCTATCGAAATTCTTTGTCTTGGTAGCATAAATTGAAACATCTTGTGATTTAGTTCCAGTAGGATCAACACCTATTGCAAAATCAGATACAAAACCTACATAGTCAATGTTTACTGGTTCTTGATCATCTACGTTGCAACTATTTAAAACAAATAGTAAAATTGTTACTAAGGATAAAAATTTAATTTTTTTCATAATTTTAATCTTTTAATTATTCATTTGAGTTAGTCAATTCCAAATATAAACAACATAAATTATATTTGAAAGTATTGAAAAATAGGTGGTTACCTAATTAATATTTTTCTGTTATAAATTCCATTTCCATTTTGAATATTTAAGAAATAGATTCCTTTTAAAAAATTTCCCGTATTTATTGCTTCTTCAATTACAGAATTATTGATTTCCATTTCCTTTTGATAAATGACCTTACCAAGTATATTATATAAACGAATTTTAATTTTAGGTTCTGTGGGTTTAAAACGAAAATTTAAAATGTCACCTGCAGGGTTTGGCCAAACAACAATGTTGTCAAGGGGTTTTTGAGTTGCGCTTAAAGTCAAGTCAGAACCGGTTACAATTAGCGAGAATGCTTGTGAACCATTAGTTAGGCTCCCTTTGTGAGTAACAGTTAGTGTGTAATTTCCAGCACTTGGTGTTGGGATATCTATTCTTTCTATGTTGTCAACAGTATTGTCACCTTTTATTGCAGATCCAGCAACATTAGCAGTATTTAATTTCCAAGGAAAAAAAACTGTACTGTTTTCATTTTCAATTCTGATATCTAAATCATTTACTAATCTAGGCGTAAGAACATTGTTTAAGCTTGAAGAAACTGTACCTGCTGGATCTGTCCAACAAATAGTTGCAGAAACTGGTCCGTTAGCACTTGCTGAAAATTGATAGGTATAGGTTCCTTTATCATTTAAAGTAAGTTCTTTTATAACTGCGGTCCCATTTGAATTTCCTTGTATAACTAAAGCTGAGGCTTCTGCATCAAGAAGACCCCAACCAAAAATAGGATCTGGACCTATTCTACTTGCGTTATCTATAGCTGTATGACAAACTAAACCTTTCAAGGTTGCAGCTTTCATATAGCTTGCATTTATACGATTATAGTATTCTTGCAGGAGCAGCAAAGTACCAGCAACATTAGGTGATGCCATAGAGGTTCCAGAAAAGGTGGAATATTGAGTGTTAGATCCAGAAGTTGATGAATAAACATTTGTGCCATCTCCTGCAATGTCTGGTTTTATTCTAAAATCATCTGTTGGCCCTTGGCTACTACTCGTGTTAATAGGGAAATTTATTAGTGTGCCAAATTCTGGATGTACAGATGGATTTGCATTGGCAACAACTAAAATATTCTTAGCTGTTTTGTTACCAGTTAGTTTATCATATCCCACACCTAATCCACCAGTGTAGGTTTCACTTCCATCATTACCAGCAGAATTTACAGCTAAATAATAAGGAGACTGAAATGAAACTTGATCCCAAGCTCTTGCATCAGTCGAATAAGACCCAATGTCTTTTGCATCAACTTGTTGTACATTTGAAGAATTATATATAGGTACTCCATACGAATGATTTGAAATAAGTAAACCATTTGCGGCTTCAGTCAATGCTTCTTGATCGTCAAGACCCCAATCAAAAGATCTTAAAGTTGCTTTTGGAGCCATTCCTTTTGCATTAACATCTGTGCCCTTTGCAATAAGTATACCCGCTACATGAGTGGCATGGTCACTTATTGGTCCAAAAAAACCGTTTGGAAATTCTGGGTAAATCACTCTAGATACAGGAATTGCTTCGCCGTCTTCAAACTCAACATGGGTTCCTCGTACACTTTCCTCATCCCAAACTGCTATAACCATATTCGTTCCATCCAAATTCAGTCCTAAATTTCCGCCCGTTTGTAATTTATCAGTTTTGGTTGACTTAGCACTATTTAAACTATGAGTAGTTCTATAAACAGGATGCCCATTCACAATATCGTAAATATTATAGGTTTTACCTTTTACTATTATATTTTTACTGGATTTGTTATTCCTTTTTAAGTAATCTAAAATCTTATTTTCTCTAACTAAAAAACTAGTTTCTAATTCTTCTTTTAGCTGATTTATAGCTTCAAAATTATAATTTTTGGTAATAACTTCTCTCTCAGTTTTAGTTTGAGCATTTAATGATATAGTAATCAGGCTAATTAAACTAAAAACAGATATAATGTTTTTCATACGTTCTACATTTGAATTAAGCAATTAAAGTAGGCTGATAAAACGTGTTTGTAAATCAACAGTTTCTAAACAAAATGGAGCAGTTTTGTAATAAATAAAACTGCTCTTTTGTTTATAACTTAAGTTATTATTAATAGTTATTAGTTATTAATGCTTTCATCAATGTTTGGATTGGCATCAATTTCCCTCTGAGGTATTTTTAAGAAGAATAGATCACTATTAGCTGGTACAGAAACAGGAACTCTATGTTCTGGCGAAGTTCTAGTAATGGGTAGGCCATATCGTTTTGCGTCAAACCATTCTACGCCTATTTCTCCGTAAAGTTCTTTACGTCTTTCTAATAAAATTTCATCTAATAAGGCTTGTCCAGAATTTGTGGATTTTATAGCATTAGGATCTCTTGCAGATTGTAGTGCAAATAATAAATCTCTGGCATCATCTTCAAAACCTAAATGATATTGTGCTTCAGCATCAATTAATACCATTTCAGATTTTCTCATCAAAGGAGCATCAGCATCAAAAGAAAAAGCAAATTTCGTAAATATATATTCTCTATATTTTGTTGCAGTAGGGCCATAGTAATCTTTAACAAAGGTATTTCTTATGTCTGAGGGAGAAAATTTTTCCACAAATAAACGGTTTGCATAAGCAGCTTTGTATGATAAATTTAAGTGATCTGTCATAACAGCAGGAGTTGTTACCCAATAATAAGATGTTTCGTTTGAACCGTCTTGAAATAAGCCCCATATCCATTCATCATCTTGTAAATTATTAAAACCAGCTCCCCAATTTGAAGAAACAACAGCAGAAGTGGCATTGCCACCATAAGCAGCTTTAGCTGCGTTAGATGCACCTAACCAATCATCTTGCGTAACTAAGAGAACACGTGCTAAAATTCCTTGTGCTACGGCTTTGTTTATATAACTTTTACCTAACCTAGTTGTAGGTAAATCTGGAATAGCAGTTTTTAAATCATCCAATATAGAGGCATAAAAATCACTTAGAGGTACAGGTGCGTTACCTTCAGATGATCCACTAGCCTTTTCGGTATATAGTGGTAAACGCACTAAACTTCTATTGTTATTGTAATTAGGAGCAAACTCTAAAGCAATTTGAAAATGGTGGAACGCTCTTATTGTTTTCCCTATAGCAATAAATTCTTTTTTAACACTTTCTTCAAAATCACTTTCTTCAACACCAGTAATTAGTGTATTGGCATAGTTAACAGATTGGTAGTTAAAAAACCAAGCGAAATTAGTCCTTCTATAAGTAGGCTCTCTATTTTCATGTGCATAATCAAATTGAAAATGGCTTACCCCTAATCCAACATCACTTCCTTTTATCATTCTAGCAAAATACATAGAATATAAGCCACCAGTGTCAGGACTAGAATTATTTACACCATCTGAAATATCATCATCCCATTGGCCTTTATAATTTGCATAGATACCCGATATAAATGCTTGGGTAATTTCTTTGCTGGTAAATACAACAGATTCATTTATACCAGATGTATTTTGTGGCTCCTCTAAAAACTCTTTTGAACAACCAACAAATGTTAGAGCTAAAAGCAGTATAGAAACACTTCTCTTTAAAATATTATTATTTTTCATTTCTTTTTTTTTAAAATTCAATATTAACACCTATTGCAGTAGTAGCTTGTAGTGGTGATCTCCTATTGGTAACACCGCTAAAAGCTTGTTCAGGTTCGATGCCTTCATGTGATTGCCATGTAAATATATTATCTGCTTGAGCGTATAATCTAACCTTGCTTAAACCTATTCTTTTTATGGCCGTTTGAGGTAGGCTGTATCCAAAAGTTAAGCTTTTTAATCTAATATAATCGTTTTTGTATAAAAAACGAGTTGATTGAGAGGCATGATCATTATTAGCAGCAAGTAATAAAGGAACATTGGTTATGTCTCCTGGGCTTTTCCAAGCTTTAAAGTTGTCTGGATGTGCGGCACCTCCTGGGCTTTCAAAAACGTTTATAAGACTAGAGTAATCTGTATCTAATAAATAAGCACCAAAACTGAAGTTGAATAGCACACCTAAGTCAAATTGTTTGTAAGTTATTAAATTTGTAAAACCACCAATTACATCTGGTAATGATGTTTCTCCTTGTTCGTATCGGGTAGCTTCACTATAAACTTTAGTTGTAACTTTATCTATAACCTCACCATCTACATCTAAAACATCTTTAAACCACATGCCAAAACCATCTGCGGGATCTACACCTGCCCATTCTTGAATATAAAAATCAAATAATGAATTTCCTTCTTTCCATAGTTTTGAGCCACTAACAAATTGATCTTGAGTAAGTTCTTTTATCTCATTCTTGTCTAGTGAGAAATTAACGCCGGCTTCCCAAGAAAAGTCTTCTTTATTTATAATTTTGGAATTTAAAGCAAACTCCCAACCATAATTTCTTAGTGTACCATTATTGGTTCTAATTTGTTTAACTCCTGTTGATGGAGCTAGTGGTACATCATAAATTAAAGCTTTAGATTCCTTGTTATAATAATCAACACTACCAGAAAGTACACCATTGAACAAATTAAAATCTAAACCAAAATTTGCTGAAGCTGTTTTTTCCCAAGATAATAAAGGGTCCACAACACCTTCTAATAATATTCCAGAATTTCCTTCATTAGTATAACCAGACTGGAAAACTGATTGATAAGGGAATAGGCCTATCCCTCTGTTATTACCTAACTCACCATAGGATGCCCTTAGTTTTAAATAGTCAACAACATTACTGTTTTCTAAGAAAGATTCATTAGAAACTATCCAGCTACCACCAGTAGAAAAGAAGTTACCCCAGCGTGTGTCTGTAGCAAAACGAGTAGAGCCATCTCTCCTTCCAGAAAACTCTAAATAGTATGTTTTGTCAAAATTATAAGCAACTCGAGCTAAATAACTATTTAATCTTTCTGAAATTTTTAAGCCTCCTACACCTTCTGGTGTTGATGCATCACCAAGTTGTCCTTGTCCAGGTAAAAAACCTGTACCTTGACTTCTTAAATCATTCTGTGTACTTGTGTAAGCTTCAGTTATAGCATCAATGGATATGTTGTGATTCCCAAAACTTGTTTGATAATTTAAGCTTTGTATAGCATTTAAAGTTGTTAATATGTCTCGGTTTTGAGTCACACGACCTTGCACATTTGAAGCAGCTCCAATTTTATCATCATCAAAGCTATATTGATCAAATAAATAGTTTTCATAACTTAAGCTTGTTTTAAACTTTAATCCTTCAACTATATTAATTTCAGCATACGCATTCCCAACATAGTTGCTTCTAACAACATCTTCTTTGCCTAGCAGTAGTGATGCATGAATACTTTCTCCACTATATACAGGTCTAGAACTGTTTACTACTTGACCCGGTACCAAGCCATTTCCTAAATCATAAATTAATCCACCTTCAGTATCTCTGATAAAGTTACCGTTAGCATCACGAGCATAAACAGGATATACACTTGACATACCGTATATCCAAGTGATAGCTTGCGTAGTACTACCTGATGTTTGATCAGGCGATCCTGATTGAGACCTAGAAAAGCTATTATTTATACCTACTTTCAACCAATCTTTTAATTGGGATTCTAAATTTAATCTTGTTGAAACTCTTTCGAAATCTGATGTAATCACAGGACCATCTTCATTTAAGTAATCTAAAGAGAAGAAGTATGTGGTTTTGTCACTACCCCCAGAAATGTTAAGGTTGTGATTTACTCTTGTTACATTATTATTAAACACTTCGTCCTCCCAATTTGTTTCCCATAATAATGAAGCACCAGGTACTAAGTTGCCATTAACATCTATAGGAGTGGAAACATTATATGGGTTGTAGCCTAGATAATCAGTTAAATCGGCAGTTGCATTTGTAGCGGCTGCTGCGGCAGATTGCCCAGATACGTATTGATTTGAGTTTCTGAGAGCTTGCCATGTTAGTTTCATGTAATCTTCACTACCTACCATGTCATGGATCCCTTCAGTATTTTTAGATACACCAAACTGAGATCTAATACTTACAAGAGGATCTGTGTTTCTTTTTCCTTTTTTTGTGGTAATTAAAATAACACCATTGGCACCTCTAGAACCATATAAAGATGTAGAAGAGGCATCTTTCAATACAGATATGGATTCAATTTGGTCTTGACTTATAGTGTTTAAGTTACCATTAAACGCAGCACCATCAAGAACAATAAGTGGAGCCTGGTCAGCATTTATACTAGAAAATCCCCTGATTCTTATATCAGGATTATTTCCTGGTTGACCACCAGCAGTTAATAAATTAACACCTGGAACGGAACCTTGTAAAGCTCTTAAAGGAGAAGTTACTTGTTGGTTGCCTATTGTTTCAGAGGATACAATTCCAACAGATCCGACAATGGATTCTCTTGTTTGCGTACCATAAGCAACAACAATAACTTCTTCAAGAGATGTTGCATCATCTTTTAAAGTAATATTGATGGTATTTGAAGCTCCAACTGTAACTTCGGTAGTTACATACCCAACAAAACTAAATACAAGCGTAGCGCCTTGATTAGCTTTAATTGAATAATTACCATCGAAGTCTGACGATGTACCGGTTGTAGTACCTTTTAGTAAGACAGTAGCTCCAGGTAAAGGTAAACCAGATGCATCTGATATTGTACCTGAAACAGTCTTTTCTTGTGCGAACGTTAGTTGCACGACAAACGCTAGTAATAGCGTTAGAATTCCACTAAACTTTGTTTTCATTTTTATAATTATTGAGTTAGTCAATGCCAAAAATCATAATAAAAAGTTAATAAAGCAATAAACAATGGTTAAAATTTATGATTTAGGGCGAAAAATTAAAAAAATGACAATTAAAGACTAGAAATTAGCTGTCAAACTAAGATGTATTTTGGAATTTGAAAGTTTAAATGACGTATCTTCAGTTTTCCCATTGGCGTAGTTGAACTTTAGTAGACCGGTTTTAGTTAAAATGCCAAAGCCAAAACCTATCCCTAATAGTTTTTCTTCGGTGCTAGAAATTTTATTTTCAAAGTAGGCTATATCGGTAATGGTATGGATGTAGATAGAGTTGTTAAGTTGAAATCGGTATTCAGTGTTTGTGACTCCCAATAATGTTGCGTAGATACTGTTTTCTTCAAAACCTCTTATGGAATTGATGCCACCAAAGCGGATAAGTTCATTTTCGAAATAAGTTTTGGAGTTAAGCGTCGCACCATTTACTCTTAAATAGATACTGTTTTTAATATCTAGATTAAAAATTTTAAAAGCATCAATATTTAATAAGGATTGTTTTTCTTGTTGGTTTGATTGGTTTCTTTTTCCAAAGTTACTTTCAAAGTATAGTTGTGAATTAATAGGGAACAGCAGATTGAAACTTTGGTTCTTTAAAAACTGATAAGCAAAGGTGTAGTAAGTTGTTTGGTAATCAAATATAGCCGACGAGGACACTTGATTTAATAAATTACTGGATTGTGTAGATGAAATTCCCGAATAAACTTTATGCTTAGCGTTTATTTGATAATGTATTTTGGCGTTCTGATTTACCGTAGAAAATGATGAATCTCTTTTAAAAATACGTAATGTAAAATCTAATCCAATAGGCGATTTAAACAAATAGGGGAGCGATAAATTAGTTTCGAAAGTCTTTTGGTCGTTCTCATCACTTTTGTAAAGAAGCCTAAACGATTCACCGTAATTTAAATTATTAGTTAAGTTTAGATTTAAATAACCATCAAATTGCAATTTATTGGTGTCTTCATTCGTGCCAAAACCTAAAAAGCCGTCAAATGAATTGCTCTTTGTTTTTTGAAGATATAAATATAAAGTTGTAGAATCTTTCGAAAATAAAACTTCAGGCGATTTTATTTCGCTTGCAAACTTTAAATTATTTAATTGCTCGGTTTTTGCTTTTATAACATTGAGACTAAATGTTTGATTGGGTTTGATTTTTAGGTAGTGTTTTAGATACGAACGCGGAAATTTATCATATCCTTTTATTATAATGTCACTTATTACTCGTTTTTGATGTGTTGATTCTACAATCAAGTTCGCTTTTAAACTAGACTTGCTAGCTACTTCAATATTTGATAAATACAATTTTGAAAATGGAAATCCTTTTTCAGATATCTTTGAGTTTATAAAATTTAACGTGTTTTCAAGTTCGCCAACAGGTATGGTGAAATAATGATCAAATACTTTTTTTGATAGAGTATTTAATAGTTTTTGGGAAATAAGCGATTTATCATAGTATATAGAGATGCTGCTATACTTTTTTTTCAGATGAATTTCGGTAGAAAAAACAGAGTCATTAAGCCTATTAATATGTTTCAATTCATTTTCAATGTAACCAATTCTATATAGGGTTTTTTGAAGCGAATCTACTTCTCTTTTAATAGATAAATAATTTTCATGGTTTTTAGTATAATTCAAAGAGTCGATAGTAGCAGTTTCAGCCACAGTGCTTCCCTCAATCTTAAGTTGCAAGTTTTGGCAAAACAGTACTGAAGAACATAGTAGATATACAATAAGGTATAAAAGGGATGTTTTACGCACGGCTTAATGACTGTTTTATCATGTAAATCTAACGGAAAATTGACACTAATAATATAACTAATAAAAAAATATTATAAATGATATGAAAATTAATGAATTAGGATTTGAATTTTACATTTTAATTTCTACCTTTGCAGCCCTCTTAAAAGAGGATTATTAAATTTATATATAATATATATGCCAACAATTTCACAATTAGTACGAATAGGAAGAGCCAAAATAACCAAGAAGAGTAAATCGGCTGCTTTAGATTCGTGTCCACAAAGACGTGGGGTTTGTACGCGTGTTTACACAACAACACCTAAAAAACCTAACTCAGCAATGCGTAAAGTAGCAAGGGTAAGGTTAACAAATGGTAATGAGGTAAATGCGTACATCCCAGGTGAAGGTCACAATCTACAAGAGCACTCGATAGTATTGGTTAGAGGTGGAAGAGTAAAAGATTTACCAGGAGTTAGATATCACATCGTTCGTGGTGCCCTAGACACAGCAGGTGTTGCAGGGAGAACACAACGTAGATCTAAGTATGGAGCTAAACGTCCAAAACCAGGACAAGTAGCTGCAGCTCCAGCAAAAGGTAAGAAAAAGTAATTAAAACTTTTAAGAAGAAGACATGAGAAAAAGAGCAGCAAAAAAGAGACCGCTTTTACCAGATCCACGTTTTAACGACCAGTTAGTGACTCGTTTTGTTAATATGATGATGTGGGATGGAAAGAAGTCTGTGGCTTTTAAAGTATTTTACGATGCGATTGACATTGTAGAGTCGAAAAAAACAAACGAAGAAAAAACAGCTTTAGAAACTTGGAAAGATGCTTTGTCTAACGTTATGCCTCACGTAGAAGTACGTAGTCGTCGTGTTGGTGGTGCAACATTCCAAATTCCAATGCAAATTCGTCCTGACCGTAAAGTTTCAACAGCAATGAAATGGCTAATTAGCTATTCTCGTAAAAGAAACGAAAAATCTATGGCACAACGTTTAGCTTCAGAAATTTTAGCAGCAGCTAAAGAAGAAGGAGCAGCGGTTAAGAAAAGAGTTGATACTCACAAAATGGCAGAAGCTAATAAAGCATTCTCTCACTTTAGATTTTAATACGACATGGCAAGAGATTTAAAATATACAAGAAATATAGGTATTGCTGCTCATATTGATGCTGGTAAAACAACAACAACAGAGCGTATCCTTTATTATACAGGAGTTTCCCATAAAATAGGGGAAGTACATGATGGTGCTGCAACAATGGACTGGATGGAGCAAGAGCAAGAGCGTGGTATTACTATCACATCTGCTGCGACAACTTGTGAATGGAAATTCCCATTAGAAAATGCAGAGCCAACTCCAGAGACTATGGAATATCATTTCAATATTATTGATACTCCTGGTCACGTTGATTTTACTGTGGAAGTTAACCGTTCATTACGTGTATTGGATGGATTGGTCTTTTTATTTAGTGCAGTTGATGGTGTAGAGCCACAATCTGAAACTAACTGGAGGTTAGCTGACAACTACAAAGTGCCACGTATTGGTTTCGTAAATAAAATGGACCGTCAAGGTGCTAACTTTATGGAAGTATGCCAACAGGTAAAAGATATGTTAAAATCCAATGCAGTGCCAATCGTTTTGAACATTGGTGATGAGATTGATTTTAAAGGTATTGTTGATTTAGTAAAAAACAGAGCTATCGTATGGCATGATGAAACTCAAGGGGCAACTTTTGATGTTATTGAAATACCAGAAGAGCTTAAAGCAGATGCAAAATTACTTCGTGGCAAACTTATAGAAGAGGTTGCCGCTTATGATGAAAATTTGCTTGAAAAATATATGGAAGATGAAGATTCTATTACAGAAGAAGAAGTGCACGCTGCACTTAGAGCTGCTGTAATGGATATGTCAATCATTCCTATGATTTGTGGTTCTTCATTTAAAAATAAAGGGGTGCAGTTCCTATTAGATGCTGTATGTCGTTATTTGCCTTCTCCAATGGATAAGGAAGGTATCGTAGGTATTAATCCTGATACTGAAAAAGAAGAACTTCGTAAGCCAGATGTAAAGGAGCCTTTTGCTGCTTTAGCATTTAAAATTGCTACCGATCCTTATGTTGGTCGTTTAGCATTCTTCCGTGCATATTCTGGTCGTTTAGATGCAGGTTCTTATGTGTTGAACAACCGTTCAGGAAACAAAGAACGTATTTCCCGTATTTATCAAATGCATGCTAATAAGCAAAATGCTATTGATTATATTGAAGCAGGAGATATAGGTGCAGCAGTAGGATTTAAAGATATTAAAACTGGTGATACCCTTTCGGCTGAAAAAAGCCCTATTGTTTTGGAAAGTATGAACTTCCCAGATCCGGTAATTGGTATTGCTGTTGAGCCTAAAACCAAAGCAGATGTTGATAAATTAGGTATGTCTTTAGCTAAATTAGCTGAAGAAGATCCAACATTTACAGTTAGAACTGATGAAGCGTCAGGACAAACGATCATTTCTGGTATGGGTGAGCTTCACTTAGATATTATTGTGGACCGTTTACGTCGCGAATTTAAGGTTGAAGTAAACCAAGGTGCGCCACAAGTAGAATACAAAGAAGCTATTACTCGTAAAGCTGAACACAGAGAAGTTTATAAAAAACAATCTGGTGGTCGTGGTAAATTCGCTGATATCGTATTTACACTTGAGCCAGCTGACGAAGGTAAAACAGGGCTAGAGTTTATATCTGCAATTAAAGGTGGTAACGTTCCTAAAGAATTTATTCCTTCCATTGAAAAAGGATTTAAAATGGCTATGCAAAATGGTCCATTAGCAGGATACGAAGTTGATGCTATGAAAGTAACATTAACTGATGGTTCTTACCATGATGTGGATTCTGATCAATTATCATTCGAATTAGCTGCAAAATTAGGATTTAAAGCTGCTGCAAAAGCTGCAAAAGCTGTAATTATGGAGCCTATTATGAAACTAGAGGTTATTACTCCAGAAGAAAATATGGGTGATATTGTTGGTGATTTAAATAGACGTCGAGGACAAGTAAATGATATGGGTGACAGAGCAGGAGCAAAAACTGTAAAGGCACACGTACCATTATCAGAAATGTTTGGTTATGTAACTACATTAAGAACATTGTCATCAGGTCGTGCAACATCAACTATGGAATTTTCACATTATGCTGAAACACCTTCAAATATATCTGAAGCAGTTATTAAAGCAGCAAAAGGCGTTGAAGCTTAAAATCTAAGAAAATGAGTCAAAAAATCAGAATAAAATTAAAGTCTTACGATCACAATTTGGTAGACAAGTCTGCTGATAAGATTGTAAAAACAGTAAAAAGTACAGGTGCGGTGGTAACAGGTCCAATTCCATTACCAACAAACAAGAAAATTTTCACTGTATTACGTTCTCCACACGTAAATAAAAAGGCTAGGGAACAATTTCAATTAAGCTCTTATAAGAGATTATTAGATATCTATTCTTCGTCTTCAAAAACAATTGATGCTTTAATGAAACTTGAATTACCAAGTGGTGTTGAAGTGGAAATCAAAGTTTAAGTATAAACTTTGATTTACATCCCGAACTTGTTTCGGGATCTCAAAGAAAAGAGATTCCTGCTGTCGCAGGAAGTAAAAATGTCCTTAACGATGGTTAAGGAAAAACGGTAAAATACAATTCAAGGCTGAAATGTATTTTCAGCCTTGAATTTTTTTAAGGTCAAATCGCGAGTTGACCATAAATAGAATAAAAATGACAAGTCGCGACTTGTCAATAACAATAAATAAATAATAAATATGTCTGGGTTAATTGGAAAAAAAATCGGTATGACCAGCATTTTCGATGAAAATGGAAAAAACATTCCATGTACAGTAATCGAAGCTGGACCATGTATCGTTACCCAAGTCAGAACTGAAGAAGTTGATGGTTATAAAGCCGTTCAACTTGGTTTCGATGACGCGACAGAAAAAAGTGCTACTAAAGCTGACTTAGGTCACGCTAAAAAAGCAGGGACTTCTGTAAAACGCAAAATCGTTGAATTCAAAGGTTTTGATAAGGAGTACAAATTAGGTGATGCAATCACTGTAGAGCACTTTGTAGAAGGTGAGTTTGTTGATATTTCTGGAATATCAAAAGGAAAAGGTTTCCAAGGTGTTGTAAAGCGCCATGGATTTGGTGGAGTTGGACAAGCAACACACGGTCAGCATAACCGTTTAAGAGCCCCTGGTTCTATCGGTGCTGCTTCGTATCCTGCAAGAGTTTTTAAAGGAATTCGCATGGCAGGAAGAATGGGTACAGACTCAGTAAAAGTTGAAAATTTAAGAGTTTTAAAAGTAGTAGCAGATAAAAATCTACTAGTTGTTAAAGGTTGTATACCTGGACATAAAAATTCTTATGTAATTATTAGAAAATAATGAAAGTAGCAGTTTTAGATATAAACGGAAAAGATACAGGAAGAAAGGCAGACCTTTCTCAAGATGTATTTGCTATTGAGCCTAATAATCACGCAGTATATTTGGATGTTAAACAATATTTAGCAAACCAAAGACAAGGAACTCACAAAGCGAAAGAGCGTGCTGAGATTTCTGGAAGTACTCGTAAGATTAAAAAGCAAAAAGGAACTGGTACCGCGAGAGCTGGTAGTATTAAGTCTGGAGTTTTCAAAGGTGGTGGTCGTATGTTCGGTCCAAGACCAAGAAGTTACAGCTTCAAGCTTAACAAAAACGTTAAACGTTTAGCGCGTAAATCGGCCTTAAGTATAAAAGCAGGAGAACAATCAATTGTAGTATTGGAAGACTTTAATTTTGATACAGCAAAAACTAAGAATTTTACAGCTATTTTAAAGGCTTTAAACTTAGAAAACAAAAAATCTCTGTTTGTGTTGGGTGGGTCAAATAATAATGTATATTTGTCGTCACGCAATTTAAAAGGTTCGGAAGTCATAACTTCCTCAGAATTAAACACTTACAAGATTTTAAATGCTAGTCAAGTAGTGCTTTTAGAAGGAGCCTTAGAAGGAATTGAAACAAATTTAAGTAAATAGAAACCATGAGTATCTTAATTAAACCTATAATCACAGAAAAAGCGACAGCAAATAGCGAGTTGAGAAACTGCTATACTTTTGCGGTGAATACAAAGGCGAACAAGGTAGAAATCAAAAAAGCGGTGGAAGCTGCTTATGGTGTTTCTGTTGAAAAAGTTCGTACTATAAATGTCCGTCCAGAAAGAAGAACTCGTTATACAAAAACGGGTATTCAACATGGTAAAACAAATGCTGTTAAAAAAGCAATTGTACAACTGGCGGAAGGTGAAATGATTGATTTATACAGTAACATGTAATTAAAGACTAATGTCAGTAAGAAAATTAAAACCAATCACACCAGGACAGCGATTTAGAGTAGTAAATGGATTTGACGCCATTACTACTGATAAGCCGGAAAAGAGTTTACTCGTTCCGAACAAAAGGTCTGGTGGTAGAAACAGTCAAGGAAAAATGACCATGCGCTATATAGGTGGAGGTCATAAAAGAAAGTATCGTATTATCGATTTTAAACGTAATAAAGCTGGTATCCCTGCTGAAGTTAAGTCTATTGAATACGATCCAAACAGAACCGCTTTTATCGCATTATTGAATTATCAAGATGGCGAAAAAAGATATATCATTGCACAAAACGGTTTGCAAGTAGGACAAACTGTAGTTTCAGGAGAAAATGTTGCTCCAGAAATTGGAAATGCAATGCCACTTAGTCAAATTCCATTAGGAACCATTATTTCTTGTGTAGAGTTACGTCCAGGTCAAGGAGCTATTATGGCTCGTAGTGCTGGTGCTTTTGCTCAGTTAATGGCAAGAGATGGTAAGTTTGCAACTATTAAATTGCCTTCTGGTGAAACAAGATTAATCCTTGTTAACTGCTTAGCAACTATAGGTGTTGTATCTAACTCAGATCACCAATTGTTAGTGTCTGGTAAAGCGGGTAGAACAAGGTGGTTAGGAAGACGTCCACGTACAAGACCAGTAGTAATGAACCCTGTTGATCACCCTATGGGTGGTGGTGAAGGTAAATCTTCTGGAGGACACCCACGTTCTAGAAACGGTATTCCAGCTAAAGGTTATAGAACACGTTCTAAAAAGAATGCAAGTAATAAATATATTGTAGAACGTAGAAAGAAATAAGACATGGCAAGATCATTAAAAAAAGGACCGTTCGTTCATTATAAATTAGAGAAAAAAGTGGCTGATAATGTTGAAGCTAACAAAAAAACCGTAATCAAAACGTGGTCTAGAGCCTCTATGATTACTCCGGATTTTGTTGGACAAACTATCGCAGTTCACAATGGCCGTCAATTTGTGCCAGTATATGTAACTGAAAACATGGTAGGTCATAAATTAGGAGAATTTTCACCAACACGTTCATTCCGTGGACATGCAGGTGCTAAAAACAAAGGTAAAAAGTAGTAAGCTATGGGAAGTCGTAAAAAACAAATGGCAGACGCTATTAAGGAAGGAAATAAGCTAGTTGCTTTTGCTAAACTTAATAATTGTCCTACGTCACCGAGAAAAATGCGTTTAGTAGCCGATTTAGTAAGAGGTGAAAAAGTAGAAAAAGCACTTAATATCTTGAAGTTCAATCAAAAAGAAGCTTCGTCTAAATTAGAGAAATTGCTTTTATCGGCAATTGCCAACTGGCAATCTAAAAACGAAGAAGCTAGCATTGAAGATGCAGAGTTGATTGTAAAAGAAATTAGAGTTGATGGAGGAGCAATGTTAAAAAGATTGCGTCCAGCACCACAAGGTCGTGCACACAGAATTAGAAAACGTTCAAACCACGTAACAATCGTAGTTGGAGCTAACAATAACACACAAAGCTAAGATAGAAGTATGGGACAAAAAACAAATCCAATCGGAAATCGCTTAGGTATTATCAGAGGATGGGAATCTAACTGGTACGGAGGTAATGATTATGGAGATAAGCTTGCCGAAGACGATAAGATTAGAAAATACGTACACGTACGTTTAGCTAAAGCTAGTGTAAGTAGAGTAATTATTGAAAGAACTCTTAAACTTGTAACCGTTACTATCACAACGGCTCGCCCAGGTATCATTATTGGTAAAGGCGGTCAAGAGGTAGACAAGTTAAAAGAAGAGCTTAAGAAAATTACTGGAAAAGAAGTTCAGATTAATATTTTTGAAATCAAAAGACCTGAACTTGATGCATTTTTAGTAGGATCTAGTATTGCACGTCAAATTGAAAATAGAATTTCATACAGACGCGCTATAAAAATGGCTATTGCTGCTACAATGCGTATGAACGCTGAAGGAATTAAAGTTCAAATTAGTGGTCGTTTAAATGGTGCTGAAATGGCACGTTCAGAGCACTACAAAGAGGGACGTATTCCTTTATCAACCTTTAGAGCCGATATTGATTACTCACTTGTTGAGGCACACACTACTTATGGTAGATTAGGTGTGAAAGTGTGGATTATGAAAGGTGAAGTATATGGTAAAAGAGAACTTTCTCCGCTAGTTGGATTATCCAAAAAGCAAGGAAAGGCAGGTGCAGCAGGAGCACCACGTGGAGGAAATAATTCTAAACCACGTCGTAGAAAGTAATTTTTTATAAAGTAAAGAGAAATGTTACAGCCTAAAAGAACAAAATTTCGTAAGCAACAAAAAGGACGTATGAAAGGTCTTTCTCAAAGAGGACACCAACTTTCAAATGGTACTTTTGGTATAAAATCACTCGAATCTGAGTTTTTAACATCGCGACAAATAGAAGCTGCACGTATTGCCGCTACACGTTACATGAAAAGAGAAGGTCAACTTTGGATTAAAATATTTCCAGACAAGCCAATAACAAAGAAACCTCTTGAAGTACGTATGGGTAAAGGTAAAGGTGCCGTTGAGTATTGGGTAGCGGTTGTTAAACCAGGAAGAATGCTTTTTGAAGTAGGAGGAGTATCGTTAGACATCGCTAAAGAAGCGTTACGTTTAGCAGCTCAAAAACTACCAGTTAAAACTAAGTTTATAATTGCTCGCGATTACGAAGCATAATTTATTTGATATTATGAAACAATCAGAAATTAAAGAATTATCAGTAGCCGAGTTACAAGAGAAACTTGGTGAAATAAAAAAGAGTTATTCAGACCTAAAATTAGCTCATGCAATATCTCCTTTAGAAAATCCAATCCAGTTACGTAACGTAAGACGTTCAGTAGCTAGAATTGCGACAGAATTAACTAAAAGAGAATTACAATAATTCTGCTACAAGATGGAAACAAGAAATTTAAGAAAAGAACGTATAGGAGTTGTTACTAGTAACAAAATGCAAAAATCAATAGTTGTTGCAGAGGTTAAAAAAGTAAAACACCCTATGTATGGTAAGTTCGTGTTAAAAACAAAAAAATATGTTGCACACGACGAAACAAACGATTGTAACATTGGAGATACTGTAAGAATCATGGAGACAAGACCTTTAAGTAAATCTAAATGTTGGAGATTAGTTGAAATCATAGAAAGAGCTAAATAATTATGGTACAGCAAGAATCAAGATTAAAAGTAGCAGACAACACTGGAGCAAAGGAAGTTTTAACTATCCGTGTTTTAGGTGGTACTAAAAGAAGATACGCATCTGTAGGAGACAAAATTGTTGTTTCTATAAAAGACGCAACACCTAATGGAAACATTAAAAAGGGTGCTGTATCTACAGCAGTTGTAGTACGTACTGTAAAAGAAGTAAGAAGACCAGACGGATCTTATATTAGATTCGACGATAACGCATGTGTGCTTTTAAATGCTCAAGGAGAGATGAGAGGAACACGCGTATTTGGTCCTGTTGCTAGAGAACTTCGTGATAAACAATTCATGAAAATTGTATCATTAGCACCTGAAGTGCTTTAATACATTAATTTAAGATGACAAAGCTTAAAATAAAAACTGGAGATACTGTAAAAGTAATTGCTGGAGACCACAAAGGTGCTGAAGGTAAAGTACAAAAAGTATTAATAGACAAGAACAAAGCGATTGTTGAGGGTATTAACATGGTTAAGAAACATACGAAACCAAGTGCTAAAAACCCTCAAGGAGGAATCGTTGAAAAAGAAGCTCCTATTCATATTTCAAACTTATCGTTGTTGACTTCTAAAGGAGAAACAACAAGAATTGGATATAGAATAGAAGGCGATAAAAAAGTAAGATTTTCAACAAAATCTAATGAAGTAATATAGTTATGGCATATTCACCGAGACTTAAAGAAGAGTATAAAAGCAGAGTAATTGCAGCTCTTACAGACGAATTTGGATATAAAAATGTAATGCAAGTTCCTAAGCTAAAAAAGATAGTAATATCTAAAGGTGTTGGGGCTGCAGTTGCAGACAAAAAGTTAATTGACTACGCAGTAGAAGAATTAACTACAATATCTGGACAAAAAGCTATAGCAACAATTTCTAAAAAAGACGTTGCATCTTTCAAATTACGTAAAGGTATGCCAATTGGGGCAAAAGTGACTTTACGTGGCGAGAGAATGTATGAGTTTTTAGATCGTTTAGTTACTTCTGCACTTCCACGTGTAAGAGATTTTAACGGAATAAAAGCTACAGGATTTGACGGACGTGGTAACTACAATTTAGGTGTTACCGAGCAAATTATATTCCCAGAGATTAATATTGATAAAGTTAATAAAATCTCAGGTATGGATATTACATTTGTAACTTCTGCTGAAACTGATAAAGAAGCAAAATCATTATTAACCGAATTAGGATTACCTTTTCAAAAGAACTAAGTTATGGCTAAAGAATCAATGAAAGCCCGCGAGGTAAAAAGAGCTAAAACAGTAGCTAAATATGCTGAAAAACGTAAAGCTTTAAAAGAAGCTGGAGATTATGAAGCATTACAAAAGTTACCAAAAAATGCTTCTCCTATTCGTATGCATAATAGATGTAAATTAACAGGAAGACCTAGAGGGTATATGAGAACATTTGGAATTTCTCGTGTAACTTTTAGAGAAATGGCCAATAACGGTCTTATTCCTGGAGTTAGAAAAGCAAGTTGGTAATATTATTTAAATAATCAGATTTAAGGTTCAACATAGGTTGAAAACCAAAATCACAAAATCAATTCATTATGTACACAGATCCAATTGCGGATTATTTGACAAGAATTAGAAATGCAGTGCGTGCTAACCACAGAGTGGTTGAGATACCAGCATCTAATCTTAAAAAAGACATCACTAAAATATTATTCGAACAAGGATATATTTTAAGTTACAAGTTTGATGATTCTTCAGTACAAGGTACTATTAAAATAGCGCTTAAGTACAATAAGGAAACTAAAGAGCCTGTAATAAAACAGATTCAAAGAATAAGTAAACCAGGTTTACGTAAATATGCAAGTTCAAAAGAACTTCCTAGAATTCTTAATGGTTTAGGTATTGCCATCGTTTCTACTTCTCATGGAGTAATGACAGGTAAACAAGCTAAAAGAGATAATGTAGGTGGAGAAGTATTGTGTTACGTTTACTAAAAAGATAAGATATGTCAAGAATAGGTAATAACCCAGTAGTAATTCCAGAAGGCGTTACAGTTGATATAAAGGACGGAGTAGTTACAGTAAAAGGAAAATTAGGAGAATTAACTCAAAATTACGATTCTGTAAATATTAAAGTTGAAGATGGAAATGTTTTAGTAACACGTTCTTCTGATTCTAAAGATCAAAAAGCTAAACATGGTTTATATAGATCATTAATGCTAAACATGATTGAAGGCGTTTCTAAAGGATGGACTAAAGAATTAGAATTAGTAGGGGTAGGATACAGAGCTAGCAACCAAGGTCAAAAACTGGAATTAGCTTTAGGTTTCTCTCATGCTATAGTTATGAGTTTAGCTCCAGAAGTTAAAGTTGAAACAGTTTCAGAAAAAGGAAAAAACCCAATCATTAAACTAACATCTCACGATAAGCAGCTTGTTGGACAAGTTGCTGCTAAAATCCGTGGATTTAGAAGACCAGAACCTTACAAAGGTAAAGGTATCAAGTTTGTTGGTGAGGTATTAAGAAGAAAAGCAGGTAAATCAGCTTAATAAGTAAGTTATGGCATTGACAAAATACGAAAGAAGAATAAGAATTAAAAGCAGAATACGCAAGATAGTTTCTGGTACAGAAGCTAGACCGAGATTAACTGTTTTTAGAAGCAATAAAGAAATTTATGCTCAAGTTGTAGATGACGTAACTGGTGTAACAATCAGTGCAGCATCTTCAAGAGATAAAGATATTAGTTCTGCAAAAGCAACTAAAATTGAAGTAGCTAAATTAGTAGGTAAGGCGCTTGCTGAAAAAGCTTTAAAAGCAGGTGTAGAGACTATCGCTTTTGATAGAGGTGGTTATTTATATCATGGTAGAGTAAAATCATTAGCTGAAGGAGCTAGAGAAGCAGGACTTAAATTCTAAGAAATTATGTATCGTAAATATAAAAGCGCAGAATTAGTAAAACCAGGTGGATTAGATCTTAAAGATCGTTTAGTTGGTGTACAAAGAGTTACAAAAGTAACTAAAGGTGGTAGAGCATTTGGTTTCTCAGCAATTGTTGTAGTTGGTGATGAAGCTGGTGTTGTAGGACAAGGTTTAGGAAAATCTAAAGACGTTGCTAGTGCAATTGCAAAAGCTGTTGAAGATGCTAAGAAAAACCTGGTTCGTATTCCTTTAAAAGGGAAAACTTTACCGCATGAGCAAAAAGGTAAATTTGGTGGAGCAAGAGTAAACATTATTCCTGCTGCCCAAGGTACAGGTGTTATTGCTGGTGGTGCTGTAAGAACAGTGCTTGAGGCAGTTGGTGTACATGATGTATTATCAAAATCTCAAGGATCATCAAATCCTCATAACGTTGTAAAAGCAACTTTTGATGCTTTATTACAATTAAGGGATGCCAATACCATTGCTCGAGATAGAGGTATTTCACTTGAACAAGTATTTAAAGCTTAATACAGACAGAGATGGCAAAAATTAAAGTAACAAAAGTTAAAAGCGCAATCAATTGTCCGCTAAGACAAAAACGAGTATTAATATCTCTAGGTCTTAAAAAGATCGGTCAGGTAAAAGAGCACGAAGCTACATCAAGTATTCTTGGTATGGTAAGTAAAGTAAATCACTTAGTTTCTGTTGAAGAAATTAAATAATAATATACTGAAAAATGGATTTAAGTAATTTAAAACCTGCAGAAGGTTCAGTTAAAAATCAAGGAAAAAGAATAGGACGTGGACAGGGTTCTGGTAAAGGTGGTACGGCAACCCGTGGTCACAAAGGTGCTAAATCCCGTTCTGGTTATTCTAAGAAAATAGGATTTGAAGGAGGTCAAATGCCACTTCAAAGACGTGTTCCTAAATTTGGTTTTACTAACGTTAACCGTGTAGAGTATCAAGGTATCAATTTAGATACCTTACAACAATTGGTTGATGATAAAAAAGCAACTGACACCGTAGATTTTGAAACATTATTCACTAACCGTTTAATTGGAAAAAACGACCTAGTTAAAATATTAGGTAGAGGTGAGTTAAAAACAAAATTAAAAGTATCAGCACATAAATTTACTGCTTCAGCAAAAGCTGCTATCGAAGCTGCTGGAGGAGAAGCTGTAACGTTATAAGACCTTATTGTAAGTATGAAATTTATAGAATCGTTAAAGAATGTTTGGAAAATAGAAGAACTAAGAAACAGAATCATAGTTACACTTGGTCTGTTATTGGTTTACCGTTTTGGTGCTCAAGTAGTGCTGCCAGGTATTGACGCTGCCCAATTAGAGGGTTTAGCCGATAGTGCCGATGGTGGTTTATTAGGGTTACTTAATGCTTTTACAGGTGGTGCTTTTGCAAATGCTTCGGTTTTTGCATTGGGTATCATGCCATACATTTCAGCTTCTATTGTTGTTCAGTTAATGGGAATAGCAATTCCTTATTTACAAAAACTACAAAAGGAAGGTGCTAGTGGTCAAAAGAAAATTAATCAAATTACACGTTGGTTAACTATTGCAATCTGTTTGTTACAAGCACCAGGTTATTTAGCTAGTTTACCAGCATTGGGAATACCTACAAGTGCATTTTTACTAGGCACAGGACCATTATTCTATTTCTCTTCTGTTACTATTTTAGTAACAGGCTGTATCTTTGCCATGTGGTTAGGAGAAAAAATTACCGATAAAGGTATTGGTAATGGTATTTCCTTATTAATTATGGTGGGTATTATAGCAACAATGCCAGCATCATTTATTCAAAATGCAGCTACAAGATTGGAAGGTAACAACGTGATGCTTATTCTTTTTGAATTGGTATTATGGTTCGTTATCATTCTTGGATGTATTATGTTAGTTATGGCTGTTAGAAAAATTGCAGTACAATATGCAAGAAGAACTGCTTCAGGCGATTACGAAAAAAGCGCCATGGCAGGTTCTAGACAGTATATTCCATTAAAGCTTAATGCTTCTGGAGTAATGCCTATTATATTTGCACAGGCAATTATGTTTGTTCCTAGTTTAATTGGTGGCTCTTCACTTTTAAAAGAAACTACTTTTGGATCTTGGATGCAAACTAACTATGCAGATATTTTCGGGTTGGCCTATAACATCACATTTGCTATATTAATTATAATATTCACATATTTTTATACAGCAATTACGGTGCCTACCAATAAAATGGCAGACGATTTAAAACGTAGTGGTGGTTTTATTCCTGGTATTCGTCCAGGTTCTGAAACTTCTGAATATTTAGATAAGATAATGTCTCAAATTACCTTACCGGGTTCTATATTTTTAGCATTCATAGCTGTGTTCCCAGCGTTAATAGTTAAAATTATGGGCGTTCAACAAGGATGGGCATTATTTTTTGGAGGCACTTCATTAATCATTTTAGTGGGTGTAGCTATAGATACTATGCAACAAGTAAACTCTTATTTGTTAAATAGACACTATGATGGCTTGATGAAAACAGGTAAAAATAGAAAAGCAATAGCTTAATATTATACTATGGCAAAACAGGCAGCAATAGAACAAGATGGAACCATTATAGAAGCATTATCAAATGCGATGTTCCGTGTTGAATTAGAGAACGGTCACATTGTGACAGCACATATTTCCGGTAAAATGCGTATGCATTATATTAAATTATTGCCAGGAGATAAAGTGAAATTAGAAATGAGTCCTTATGATTTATCTAAGGCGAGAATAACTTATAGATACTAAAGATTAAGTTGAAAAGTTATAAAGTAAAAAGTTAATACTTAAACAACTTTAAACTTTAAACTTTAAACTTTTAAACTAGAAAAAGATGAAAGTAAGAGCATCAGTAAAAAAAAGAAGTGCAGATTGTATAATCGTACGTAGAAAAGGTAGACTTTACGTGATAAACAAAAAGAATCCTAGATTTAAACAAAGACAAGGGTAATTATGGCAAGAATTGCAGGTGTAGACATACCAAAAAACAAAAGAGGAGTTATAGCTTTAACTTATATCTATGGAGTAGGTAGAAGTAGAGCTAAAGAAATATTAGCAGCAGCTAATGTTGATGAAAGTATTAAAGTTCAAGATTGGAACGACGACCAAATTAGTGGTATTCGTGAAGCTGTTGGTACTTTTACAATCGAAGGTGAATTACGTTCTGAAATCCAATTGAACATTAAACGTTTAATGGATATTGGATGTTACAGAGGAATTCGTCACAGATCGGGGCTTCCGTTAAGAGGGCAACGTACAAAAAACAACTCTAGAACTAGAAAAGGTAGAAGAAAAACTGTTGCTAACAAGAAAAAAGCAACTAAATAACAATTAGTCTTTAGTATTTAGACGTTGGAAGGAATCTGTTTGAAATTATAAAAGGTTTAGGATTCTAGCGACTATCAACTAATAACTGAAAACTATAATAAATGGCAAAATCAAACACAAAAACTACAAAAAAACGTAAAGTTATTGTAGACTCTGTAGGAGAAGCTCATGTTAATGCTTCTTTCAACAACATTATAATTGCACTTACCAACAAGAAAGGAGACGTAATTTCTTGGTCTTCTGCTGGTAAGATGGGATTTAGAGGTTCTAAGAAAAACACGCCTTATGCTGCACAATTAGCTGCTGAAGATGCTTCGGCTGTTGCTTTAGAGGCTGGTTTGAAGAAAGTAAAAGTATATGTTAAAGGTCCAGGAAATGGTAGAGAATCTGCTATCCGTTCTATTCATAATGCAGGTATTGAAGTAACAGAAATTATTGATGTTACGCCACTTCCACATAATGGATGTCGTCCTCCAAAGCGTAGAAGAGTATAAATTTTATACATTAAAATAAAAATTAATATCAATTGTTTTTAAATAGTTGATATCAATTTTTTATGTGTAAATTTGCAAACTGAAAAAAATAATAACAAGTATCAAAAAGAGATCAACGATTATCGAAGGATAAGATTAAGACCTTAATTCATAATCACTCTTAAAAAAAACAATTTTAAAATGGCAAGATATACTGGTCCTAAAACTAAAATAGCTCGTAAATTTGGCGAAGCTATATTTGGAGAAGATAAATCTTTTGAGAAAAGAAATTATCCTCCAGGTCAACACGGTAACGCAAGAAAACGTGGAAAAAGATCTGAATACGCAATCCAATTAATGGAAAAGCAAAAGGCAAAATACACATATGGTATTTTAGAGCGTCAATTCAGAAATATATTTAAAAGCGCTAGAGCTGCTCAAGGTATTACAGGTGAAGTTTTATTACAACTTTGCGAATCTAGATTAGATAACGTAGTATATAGAATGGGAATAGCTCCTTCTAGAAGCGGTGCTAGACAATTAGTATCACACAGACACATTACTGTAAATGGAGAATTAGTAAATATTCCTTCATACCAATTGCAAGCAGGTGATGTCGTAGCTGTAAGAGAAAAATCTAAATCTCTTGAGTCTATCGAAAGATCTCTTTCAAACTCAAGTCATGTTTATGAATGGATTACTTGGAATGACGATACAAAACAAGGAACTTATGTTTCTGTTCCTGCAAGAATTCAAATTCCAGAAAACATAAACGAACAATTCATCGTCGAATTATATTCTAAATAATAAATTAATCATATTGGTATTTGGCCAAAGGGTTTTTTAGTCTTCTTCAAACTTTTAAACCGCGCAACTAAATAACAATTAAAACGAAGAACATATGGCAGTATTTAATTTTCAAAAGCCCGACAAAGTAATCATGATTGATTCAACAGATTTTGAAGGGAAATTCGAATTTCGCCCTTTAGAACCTGGTTATGGTTTAACAGTAGGTAACGCATTAAGAAGAGTTTTACTATCTTCATTAGAAGGATTCGCCATTACATCAGTTAGAATAGAAGGTGTAGATCATGAATTTTCAGCAATTGCTGGAGTGGTTGAAGATGTTACTGAAATCATTTTAAATTTAAAACAAGCTCGTTTTAAAAGACAAATTGAAGATATCGATAATGAATCTATTTCTATTTCAATATCAGGTCAAGAACAAATTACAGCTGGTGATTTCCAAAAATTCATTTCTGGATTCCAAGTTTTAAATACAGAGTTAGTAATCTGTAACTTAGATCCTAAAGTTAATTTCAATATGGAAATTACTATAGAAAAAGGTAGAGGCTATGTTCCTGCAGAAGAAAACAAAAAAGCTGCTGCACCAGTTGGAACTATCTTTACAGATTCTATATACACGCCTATAAAGAATGTTAAATATAGCATTGAAAACTATCGTGTTGAGCAAAAAACCGATTACGAAAAACTGGTTTTTGAAATCATTACTGATGGTTCAATCACACCTCAAGATGCATTAACCGAGGCTGCTAAAACATTAATTCATCACTTCATGTTATTCTCTGATGAGCGTATCACTTTAGAGGCTGATGAAATTGCACAAACTGAAACTTATGATGAAGAATCGCTTCACATGCGTCAGTTGCTTAAAACTAAGTTGATCGATATGGATTTATCTGTACGCGCACTTAACTGTTTAAAAGCTGCAGAAGTTGATACTTTAGGAGACTTGGTATCTTTCAACAAAAATGACTTAATGAAATTCAGAAACTTTGGTAAAAAGTCTTTAACAGAGCTTGAAGAGCTTGTAAACGTTAAAGGTTTAAACTTCGGAATGGATTTAAGCAAATATAAATTAGATAAAGACTAGAAGATTTTAGATTTACGAATTACGATTTTAGAATTTTAATATCGTAATTCATAAATCGTAAGTCGTAAATAAAATTAACCCATCATAGTTTGCTCCCTTAACATAGGTATAGAAGCAAGATGATGATAACAACAATGTCATGAGACACGGAAAAAAAATAAATCATTTAAGTAGACAAACTGCGCATAGAAAATCTATGTTGGCTAATATGGCTTGTTCTTTAATAGAACACAAGCGTATCAACACTACTGTTGCTAAAGCAAAAGCTTTAAAACAATTTGTAGAGCCTATGATTACTAAGTCTAAAGAAGATACAACCCATAACAGACGTATTGTTATGGCGAAGTTAAGACAAAAAGATGCCGTAGCAGAATTGTTTAGAGATGTAGCGGCTAAAGTTGCTAATCGTCCAGGAGGTTACACAAGAATTATTAAACTTGGAAACCGTTTAGGTGATAATGCCGATATGGCAATGATTGAGCTTGTAGATTATAATGAGCTTTACAATGCTGGCAAGCCAGAGAAGAAAACAACACGTAGAAGTAGAAGAGGCGGATCAAAACCTGCAGATGCTCCGGTTGTTGAACCTAAGGCAACAAAAGAAGAGGAAGAATAAATGTTAATAAGCATTTAAAATATAAAGGATAAACTATTTTAGTTTATCCTTTTTTTTTAGCAATTTTGCAAAACTTTGTTCCCACACAGTCGGGAATCTCATATAAATCAGAATGAAATATCAAAAACGACAAAAAGCCATCATTCTTTTAGCAGATGGCACCATTTTTTACGGAAAAGCAGTAGGAAACAAACAAGGAACAGCATTTGGTGAAGTATGTTTCAATACTGGAATGACTGGTTACCAAGAAATTTTTACAGACCCATCTTATTTCGGTCAGTTAATGGTAGCAACCAATGCGCATATTGGAAATTATGGGGTTAATGATGAAGAAATAGAATCCGATTCTATTAAAATAGCTGGATTAATATGTAAAAATTTTAGTTATGATTATTCTCGTGAAGCAGCCGACGGTTCGTTAGAGGATTTTTTAAACAAAAACAATCTATTAGCTATATCGGATGTAGATACCCGAGCTTTGGTAAGCTATATAAGAGATAACGGTGCCATGAATGCTGTTATTTCTACAGATGTTGATAATATAGAAGGCCTTAAAAAGCAGCTTGCCGATGTGCCTGATATGGAAGGCTTAGAATTAGCATCAAAAGTGTCTACTAAAGAACCTTACTATTTTGGAGATGCTAATGCCACTTATAAAATAGCAGCTTTGGACATCGGTATTAAAAAGAATATCCTTCGCAACATAGCAAAAAGAGATGCTTATATAAAAGTGTTTCCTTATAACGCTAAGTTTGAAGATTTAGAGGCTTTTAAACCAGATGGCTACTTTTTATCCAACGGGCCTGGCGATCCCCAACCTTTGGTTGAAGCGCAAACCTTAGCGAAAGAAATTATTAAAAGGGATTTACCATTATTTGGTATTTGTTTAGGACATCAAGTGATAGCGCTGGCAAATGGTGTTTCAACTTATAAAATGCATAATGGACACCGCGGAATTAATCACCCGGTAAAAAATATAAACACAGGAAAAGGTGAAATAACATCTCAAAATCATGGCTTTGCCGTGAATAGAGAAGAAGCAGAGGCACATCCAGATTTACAAGTGACGCATGTACATCTAAACGACCACACGGTTGCAGGATTAGCTATGAAAAGCAAAAATTGTTTTTCTGTACAATACCATCCAGAAGCCAGTCCAGGCCCGCATGATTCGTCATACCTTTTTGATCAGTTTATAGAGAATATAAAAAATAAGTAGTACGAAATCCTCAAAAAGATATAATTTTTTTTGAGGATTTTGTTTACTAAAACGTTATAGACGCTTTTTTGAATATTTCTGAAAGAACATCTCAAAATAAACAAGATTTAAGCGTAAATTTGAAATATTAAAAGTTTAAAAAATAACCAATTATGAGTGTAATAATTAATATCCATGCTAGACAAATTTTAGATTCTAGAGGGAATCCTACTGTTGAAGTAGATGTTGTAACCGAAAATGATATTTTAGGAAGAGCTGCAGTACCATCAGGAGCATCAACAGGAGAACATGAAGCTGTAGAACTACGCGATGGTGGTAAAGCATATATGGGTAAAGGTGTTTTAAAAGCTGTAGATAATGTAAATTCTATTATCGCTCCTGAATTATTGGGCGTTTCAGTTTTTGAACAAAATTTGATCGATCAAATTATGATAGATTTAGATGGCACCAAAAATAAATCAAAATTAGGAGCTAACGCTATTTTAGGTGTTTCTTTAGCGGTTGCAAAAGCAGCAGCAAATGAACTTAATATGCCTTTATATCGTTATGTTGGTGGTGTTTCTGCAAATACACTTCCTGTACCAATGATGAATATCATCAACGGTGGTTCGCATAGCGACGCGCCTATTGCATTTCAAGAGTTTATGATTATGCCTGTTAAAGCTAAAAGCTTCACACACGCTATGCAAATGGGAACTGAGATTTTCCATAATCTTAAAAAAGTATTACACGACAGAGGATTAAGTACTGCAGTAGGTGATGAGGGTGGTTTTGCACCAACTTTAGCCGGAGGTACCGAAGATGCTTTAGATTCTATTAAAGTTGCTGTTGAGAAAGCGGGATATACTTTTGGAGGCGATATAATGATTGCTTTAGATTGTGCTGCGGCAGAATTTTATGTAAACGGAAAATACGATTACACCAAGTTTGAAGGCGAAACAGGTAAAGTAAGAACATCGGCTGAACAAGCAGAGTATTTAGCTGAATTAGCTGCTAAATACCCAATCATCTCTATTGAAGATGGTATGGACGAAAACGACTGGGAAGGTTGGAAATTACTAACCGATAAAATTGGTGATAAAGTACAATTGGTAGGAGATGATTTATTTGTAACCAATGTAGAACGTTTATCAAGAGGTATTGAGCAAGGTATTGCAAACTCCATATTAATTAAAGTAAATCAAATTGGTTCGCTAACCGAAACCATTGCAGCTGTAAATATGGCTAAAAATGCAGGTTATACATCGGTAATGTCTCACCGTTCTGGTGAAACTGAAGATAATACGATAGCCGATTTAGCAGTGGCTTTAAACTGTGGTCAGATAAAAACAGGTTCTGCGTCTCGTAGCGACCGTATGGCTAAGTACAACCAATTACTTCGTATTGAAGAACAATTAGGTGAAGTAGCTTATTTTCCACAGGAAAAAGCATTCAAAATAAAATAAGAAAATTAATTTTTTTTAAAAAGCGGTTATTATTTTAATAATCGCTTTTTTTTTTGCATTAATTTCAAACAATTTGTTAAATGATTAAATCTTTGCTTTCAACACTTCTATTAATAAGGGGATATTTCGTAAATTAGCAATCCAATTTAAGAATTAAAAAATCATTCACATTTATGGCAAATACTGCGACCATTGAAGTCAACGGAAAAAAAATAGAGCTTCCTGTAATAGAAGGAACAGAAAAGGAACTAGCTATTGATATTTCAAATTTTAGAAGCGCATCAGAAGGTGTAATTACCATTGATCCGGGGTATAAAAATACAGGTTCTTGCGAGAGTGCTATTACGTTTTTGGATGGTGAAAAAGGCATTTTAAGATACAGAGGATATTCTATTGAAGAGTTGGCTGAAAAAGCCGATTTTTTAGAAGTTGCTTACCTTTTGATTTTTGGAGAACTTCCAACTAAAGAGCAAAACGAAAAGTTTCATAACGATATAAAAGCACAATCGGTAGTAGATGAAGATGTGAAAAAAATTGTAGAAGCATTTCCGAAATCTGCTCACCCAATGGGGGTTATTTCTTCATTAACCAGTGCATTAACAGCATTTAACCCTTCTTCAGTAAATGTAAATTCTGAGGCAGATATGTACAAATCTGTGGTGAAAATAATGGGTAAATTTCCAGTGTTGGTAGCTTGGACTTATCGTAAAAAATTAGGATTGCCATTAGATTACGGAGACGATTCTTTAGGTTATGTAGAAAATATTTTAAAAATGATGTTTAAAAAACCAAATGGTGATTATAAACAAAACAAAATATTAGTTGATGCTTTAGATAAATTATTGATTTTACATGCCGACCACGAACAAAACTGTTCTACATCTACCGTTAGAATTGTAGGTTCATCGCACGCAGGTTTATTCGCTTCACTATCTGCTGGTATTTCAGCACTTTGGGGACCACTTCATGGTGGTGCTAACCAAGCTGTATTAGAAATGCTTGAAGCCATAAAAGAAGATGGAGGTGATACTAAAAAGTATATGGCTAAAGCGAAAGACAAGGAAGATCCATTCCGTTTAATGGGCTTTGGTCACCGTGTTTACAAAAACTTTGATCCACGTGCTAAGATCATTAAAAAAGCTGCGGATGAAGTATTAAGTGATTTAGGTGTCGAAGATCCTATTTTGGATATAGCTAAAGGACTTGAAAAAGAAGCCTTGGAAGACAAATATTTTGTAGATAGAAAATTATATCCTAATGTCGATTTCTACTCAGGAATCATATATAGAGGTATGGGCATACCAACCGATATGTTTACCGTGATGTTTGCATTAGGACGTTTGCCAGGTTGGATTGCACAATGGCGTGAAATGCGTTTACGCAAAGAGCCAATTGGAAGGCCAAGACAAATTTATACAGGAGCTACCGAAAGGTCTTTTGTACCCATAGAAAAAAGATAATTTTTAGTGTAAAAAAATAAGAAGCTCCATGACTAAACATTGTGGAGCTTTTTTATATTTACACCATGCTAGAACTCAATATAAAAAACGAAATCTCAAGGTTAAGAGCCGTTATTTTAGGAACTGCCGAAAGTAACGGTCCCATACCACGTGTAGAGGATTGTTATGATCCTAAAAGCATCGAACATGTATTGGCTGGCACATATCCTCAAGAAGCTGATATGATTCTAGAAATGGATGCTGTGGCAGCCGTTTTTAAAAAGTATGATGTTCAGGTTTTTAGACCTCAAGTTATTAAAGATTGTAACCAGATATTTTCGCGTGACATTGCCTTTGTTATTGAAGACAAAATTATTAGAGCTAATATTTTGCCAAACAGAGAACCTGAAATTGAAGCCATTCGCTATGTTTGGAATCAAGTTGATAGAAAAAACCGTATTGTATTACCACCAGAATGTCATGTAGAAGGAGGTGATGTGGTACCTTGGAATGATTATATTTTTATTGGGACCTATTCTGGTGAAGATTATCCTGAATTAATAACAGCCCGTACCAATATGGATGCGGTTATTGCCATACAAGAATTGTTTCCGGAGAAAACGGTCAAGTCGTTCGAACTTAGAAAATCCAACACCAATGCCAAAGAAAATGCCCTGCATTTAGATTGCTGTTTTCAACCTTTAGGCAAAGGAAAAGCCATCATACATAGAAATGGGTTTTTAATAGAACGTGAGTATAATTGGCTGGTTAATTTCTTTGGAAAAGAGAATGTTTTTGAAATTACCAAACAAGAAATGTATGATATGAACAGTAATATTTTTTCAATTTCTGAAGATGTTATCATCTCAGAAAAAAACTTTACACGACTAAACACATGGTTGCGCCAACAAGGGTTTACGGTTGAAGAAGTACCTTATGCAGAAATTTCAAAACAGGAAGGCTTGTTGCGTTGTACCACCATGCCTTTAATTAGGGATTGATTTTAAATTAATTTGTAACAATAATTTTTTGAACAGAGCTTCTGTTCATGTAATTAATCGCTACAAAATATATCCCAGCATTTAAATTATTACAATTAATTTCTAATTCATGGGTACCTGTATTTTTAAAACCTTCAAAAATAGTCGCTATTTCTTCTCCATAGACATTAATCAATTTAATAGAAACTTTTGAAGATTCTGCTAGTTGGTATTTCAATAGGCCAAATGATAGGATAGGGTTGGGGAAAATTTGACTCATCGATTGATTGTCTTCAGCATTTTTTACATTTAAATTTTGTCCAATCTCCATAAAATCTTCAGGATTAAGTGCATCATGAGTTACTTTTACAGAATGGATAGCTCCTTTAAACCATGAAACCTGATTCATTCGAACACCTAATGAGGTTTGTCCAGAATTTACAACTTGATAATTTACGGTGCCTTCCAGCTCTTTTTCTCCATTAACATAATGCACCATGCCGCCATCTTTAAACACTAAAGCTGCGTGCACCCATTCATTCAAATTGTGAGCATAGGCGTAATCTAATAATGCTTGACTAGAACTTCCCGATTTTATAAACGTATCAAGGCTCCAGTTCATATGGTCGTTATTTCGCAATTCTATAAGTATTCTATTATTGTCGTCTTGCTGTAAATGAAGAAACCGCTGTTCTATACCTCCGCCAGTATAAGGTTTAAAAATAATTTCAATAGTAAATGCAGTTGCTCCAGCTACAGGATTGTTGTTTACAATTAAGCCATCACCAATACCATTAAATTCAACAACATCGCCTATTTCCGTATTTATGATCTTAGGGTTTCCAATAACCTGTACATTATTTTCGCCAATTTGGGAAAGATTATCAACACGCCAAAATTTAATATCAGCTTGAGCCTGTATGATTAATGAGGTCATACATATTAAAATTAATAAAATAGTTTTTTTCATTTTAATTTTTTAGATGCAAAGAGAAAATTTAAAAACGCTTAAATATAAAGGTAGAATAGTAAATTGGTTATTAACGAAGTTATTATTTTTTTTAACATAAAAGCAATGATAGTAATCTGAGTTCATTATATAAATAGTTATACTTTTGTAATATAAATTATGTTATGCAACAGACTACAAACACCATTTTAATGATTCGCCCTATAAATTTTAGGATGAACGAACAAACGGCGGTAAACAACTATTACCAAAAAGTAATAGATACTATATTGCCACAAACGGTTAATGCCAAAGCGCAACAAGAGTTTGATGGCTTTGTTGAAAAGCTTCGTGGAGTTGGTGTAAATGTCATTGTGGTGAATGATACTAATGAATTTGATACGCCCGATGCTATTTTTCCAAACAATTGGGTGTCGTTTCACGAAAATGGCAATGTTGGTTTGTACCCTATGTTTGCAGAAAACAGACGTTTGGAACGTAATGAAGATGTGCTTGAAGCTGTCGAAAATGCAGGCTTTGTTATTAAAAATATTTTTGACTACACAGATGCAGAGGAAGAAGGTGTGTTTCTTGAAGGCACTGGAAGTGTATTGCTGGACAGGGTAAACAGAAAAGCCTATTGTGCCTTGTCTCCCAGAGCTGACGAAGAGTTGTTTATTGAATTTTGTGAAGATTTTGAATACATGCCCGTTATTTTTACGGCAAACCAAACCGTAAATGGGCAACGAAAAGCCATTTACCATACCAATGTTATGATGTGTGTGGGGGAAACCTTTGCGGTTATTTGTTTAAGTAGTATTGATGATAAAAAAGAGCGTAAGAATGTCATTGACCATTTAAAGCAAGATGGTAAAGACATCATTGATATTACCGAAGCACAGGTCAATAATTTTGCTGGTAATATGTTACAAGTTAAGGGAGCTAATGATGAGCGGTATTTAGTGATGAGCCAAGCAGCTTACGATTCTTTAACTGCAAGTCAAATAGAAAGGCTTAAAAAACATACCAATATACTTTCCAGTTCTTTGGATATTATTGAAGCTTGTGGTGGTGGAAGTGCACGCTGTATGATAGCTGAAGTGTTTTTGCCTAAAGCTTAGAGCCTGTTTAAATTTGTATCAATTGGATCTTCTATACCCCTTTTTGCGCCAAATTTCGTTGAAACCTCATCAAATGGCCCTGCCATTATCTTCGATTTCGCCTCATTTTGCATCAAAAATGAGCTATAGAAGATCCAATTGATACAAATTTAAACAGGCTCTTAATTTGAATTGAAACTGGGTTTGCGTTAGGGATGGCAGTGAAAATCCTTTTTGAGAGACACGAACAAAAAGATTGCAACGAACAGCCCGACCCTTGGGTAACGCCCAAATAAACACTACGACGGTCTAGATTTTGGTAATTGCACGTAAAAGGTACTACCAACATTAACGGTACTTTCTACCCAAATTTTACCATTGTTTAATTCTACCAGTTCTTTACAAATTGATAACCCTAAACCTGTGCCTTTTTCGTTATTGGTGCCTACGGTAGTAAACGAGCTGCTTTTAAATAATTTGTCTATATTTTGTTTAGAAATACCAACCCCTGTATCGGCAATGCTAATAATACAGCTACCGTTACTTATGTGGTTTGAAATGGTAATGGTGTCGCCATTTTTACAAAATTTTAAAGCATTGGCAAGCAAATTTTGTATAACTATCTCAAACATACTTCTATCGGCATAGGCAAAATCGCGTAGCGAATGGTCTATTAATTTGATGCCTTTACTTTCCATGCGTTGTTCTATAAGCCTTATTTTTTCCTCAAAAACCTCCTGAACATCGAACAATGTTGGTTTGGGTTCTAATGATTGCATTTGTGATTTAGACCAATTTAATAAGTTAAATAGCAACAACGAGGCATTGTTGGCGTTTTCACTTAGTTCTGGAATTAAATTATCGAATTCTTCTCTAGATAAAGAACCATCCTTTAATAAATCTATAAAGCCATTTATTGAAGAAAGCGAGTCTTTTAAATCATGCGATACAATTGAAAACAATTTATCCTTTACATTATTAACGTTTTCTAAATGCTTGGTTTGCTCTTGAAAGGCTTCGTTTTGTAATTCAATTTTAAGATTTTTTTCTTCTAATTCTTGAGTGTATTTTATGTTATTATTTCGCTTTAAATAAATTAATATTAAAAAGGTAGAAACAATGGCAAGTGCTGCTAAAAGTCCGTAAAAAATCAATTTGAACTTATCTGATTTTTCATTTAAACCAATATAGGAATTGCTGGTGTCAGTTTCAGTAAGGTTGTTTGTCAACTCTTTTTCAAAATCTGGATTGAAGTCTAATTGAATCGAATCTGGATGTTTTGAATTATTGGAGTTATTTAGGCTGCTTTTTAAATTATAATACTCACGTTGCCACATAAAAGCGCTTTCAAATTTGTTTTTTGTAGAGTCTAAGGCAATCATTAATTTATAATATTTAAGTAACTCCGGTTTGTTATTAATGCTTTTGGCAATAACACCCGCCTCATAAAGTTGCTGTTCGGCTAAAACTAATCGGTTGGTTTGTAAATTTAATTCTCCAAGACTATTTAAAGCCAATAATATGCCTTCTTGATTATTAAGCTTTCTGTTAATATTTAAACCCTCAATTAAGTATTGAGATGCTTTTTCGTAATCGTTGAATTTTAAGTATTCGGCACCTAGTTTTGGATAAATAATAGCTTGTAGAGAGTCTATATTTGTCGTTTTACCATCCAAAATCTTTTGGTAATATTCAATAGCTTTTCTGTTTTCGTTTTTAGATGAATATAGTTCCGCTAACTGGTGGTACGATTGCGTAAGTGCAGTATTATCGTTTAATTGTGTTTGAACTTCTACAGCTTTTAAGTTAAATGCTATAGCTCTATCAATGGCATCTATATTTTGATATGCTTTTGCTAAATTGCTATAAGCCAAACTAAGGTCTTTTTTAAGATTTTGTTTTTCTAATTCTTTAATGGCTGACAGCGAATATTGTAATCCTTTGGAATAATTACCACGTTTAATTTCTATAAAGCCAATACTGTTGTTAACTTTTGCAATCCCGAGGGCATCATTTAAATGTTTAAATAGTTCTTTAGCTTTTTCATAGCCACTTATGGCATTAATATAGTCTCCTTTTTGAGCGTAAATAAGCGATTTAAAATAGGTTGTTTCGGCAATGCCTTTTGTGTAATTTAGATTGGTTGAAAGTTTTTCGCTTTCAATAGTATATTTTAAAGCCTTATCATAATCCTCAATCTCATAAAGTGATTTAATAAGCTTTAAAGAGGTTTTTATTTTTAAAGAATCTTGGGTTTCATAAGCAAGTTGTATGTAAAGACTATCCAACTCTTTGGTTTGAGAGAAACCTAAGAATACAGATAAAAGAATAATTAAAATAATTATTTTCCTCATACTAGCATTATATTACAACAAGTAATAAAACCATAATTAAGTATGTCTTATTTGAGGGAAATAAGTATTACCTATTAAGCTGTAATGTTTTTTAGTTGGTTAAAAAAAATCCGTTGAATGGATGATTAATAGCTTTACTTAACAAAAGTTAGAAAAAGCATCATCAAAATCTAATTTCTGCGTTTTTCTACCAATAAATTAGATAAAAGGATATACCAAAAAGAGGCAAAAATCCGACGAATAGATTAACGGCAAAAATCATGGAAAAAGAGCACTTTTATCGACAAAATGCACATCTATTTTAATGGCTTTTTTGAAGGTTTTTGATGATGCATTTTACTTGGATGGTAGGAACTATTTACCTTGTTTTTAATAAACCAAATTTTGCAATAATCCTTTAATAAAAGTTTTATCTTTGCTCTCCTAAAAAACACACTATTAATGAGCCTTCAAGAAACTTTATCAAACCAAGTAAAACAAGCCGTTTTAGCATCTTTTAATATGCAATTGGAATCGGTGGAATTTCAAGCCACGAGAAAAGAATTTGCGGGAGATATTACCGTGGTAATATTCCCCATGTTGCGTTTTATTAAAGGAAATCCAGTTCAAATTGGCGAAACCATTGGTAATTATTTAGTGGAAAAAGTTGTAGAGGTTAAGGCATTTAATGTTGTAAAAGGGTTTTTAAACATTGAAATTAGCGATGCTTATTATTTAAACTTTTTTAATAGTATTAAAGATGAAAAAACCTATGGTTTTGTATCACCAGAAGCAGACGATAAAGCTATTATGGTTGAATATTCGTCGCCAAATACCAACAAACCCTTGCATTTAGGACATGTTCGAAACAACCTTTTAGGGTATAGTGTCGCTGAAATTTTAAAAGCATCAGGTAAAAAAGTTTATAAAACGCAAATTATAAACGACCGAGGCATTCATATTTGTAAAAGCATGTTGGCTTGGAAGCTTTTTGGTAACGGAGAAACTCCAAAAAGTACTGGTTTAAAAGGCGATAAATTGGTAGGTAATTATTATGTGAAGTTTGACCAAGAATATAAGAAAGAGATAGAAATGCTAAAAGCTTCTGGTAAAACTGAGGATGAAGCCAAAAAAAGCGCCCCACTTTTGTTGGAAGCTCAAAACATGCTTCAAGAATGGGAAGCTGGCGATGAAGAAACCGTAGCGCTTTGGAAAAAAATGAATGGTTGGGTATATGATGGTTTCGCCGAAACTTATAAAAATTTAGGCGTTGATTTTGATACCCTATATTACGAAAGTGATACCTACTTATTAGGGAAGGAATTTGTTGCCGAAGGCTTAAGGTCGGGTGTGTTTATACAAGAAACTGATGGTTCGGTTTGGTGCGATTTAACCGAAGATGGCTTGGATAAAAAAATAGTGCAACGTTCAGACGGCACAGCCGTTTATATGACGCAAGATATCGGTACAGCTATACAACGAATTAAAGATTTTCCAGATGTAGGCGGTATGGTTTATACCGTGGGTAACGAGCAAGATTACCATTTCCAAGTACTGTTCTTAATTTTGAAAAAGTTAGGGTTTGAATGGGCTAAAAACCTATATCATTTAAGTTACGGTATGGTTGATTTACCTAGTGGAAAAATGAAAAGCAGGGAAGGAACCGTGGTTGATGCCGATGATTTAATTGATGAAATGGCTTCAACAGCAGGCGAAATATCGGAAGAGTTAGGGAAATTGGATGGTTATAGTGAAAAAGAAAAGCAAGCGTTATATAAAACCATTGGCTTAGGTGCTTTAAAATATTATATTCTTAAAGTCGATCCTAAAAAACGTATTTTGTTCGACCCCAAGGAATCTATCGATTTTCAAGGCAATACAGGGCCCTTCATTCAATATACTTATGCAAGAATTCAGGCTATTTTAAGAAAAGCAGATTTTGATTTATCTGTTAATATAGATATACCGCTTCATGCAAAAGAAAAAGAACTATTAAAGCAATTAGAATTGTTTCCTGAGATTATTCAAAATGCAGCTTCACAACACAGTCCGGCATTGGTTGCTAATTATACATACGACTTGGTAAAAGAATTTAATTCGTTTTATCAAAATGTTTCTATTTTAGGCGCAGATAATGAAAATGAAAAAGTGTTTAGGGTACAGCTATCAAATAAAGTAGCACAGACTATTAAAAACGCGTTTAGCGTTTTGGGAATACAGGTACCTGAACGTATGTAACAAATAGTATTTGGTGAAATGAACTTTTTATCTTCCGTACAAAAAATACTTATTTACTAAGTCGATATACAAGCGTTTCGCTTCGTTTTGGGAAATATCTTTTGCTTGAAACAATGCATTGGTTTTAAAAGCATTTATAATGGCTTTTTTACTGCCAGGGCGACTGTAATTATTGGTGGCTTTTTTGTAATAGGCATACAGGTTTAGAAGCACATCGGCAGGAAAAGGTTCGGTGTAGGCATTTACACGTTCAACCGCATCTAGAAATTCTATTTCTAATTCTTCATCAGTCATTTGTTTCTGCAATAATACTTTCACCTCCTCGAACTTTTTGGTTAAGTTGTACTTTTATTTTTGTTCCTATTGGTAAAAATAAATCAACCCTTGAACCAAATTTTATAAATCCAGACTCACCACCTTGGATTACTTTATCGTTTATTTTAGCATAGTTCACAATACGTTTTGCCAAAGCTCCGGCTATTTGTCTGTATAATACTTTGCCATAAGTTTCATTTTCAACAACAACTGTAGTACGTTCGTTTTCTTCGCTAGCTTTAGGATGCCATGCAACTAAATATTTGCCAGGATGGTATTTACTAAATATCACATTGCCGCTAATAGGGTAACGTGTAACATGAACATTTATTGGAGACATAAAAACACTTACCTGTAAACGTTTGTCGTTAAAATATTCTTTTTCAAAAACTTCTTCAATAACAACGACTTTACCGTCAACAGGAGACACAACACTTTTGTTATTTAAAGCAGTACGACGTTTTGGGTTTCTGAAAAATTGAAGAATAAGTATTAAAAATATTAATAACACACTTAAAACAATGGTTCGTAACCAAGTTATGGGTATGAAACTGTCGGCCAATAAAGAACAGCCAACAACAAATACAAATGTTAGAAATATTATTTTATGTCCTTCTTTATGAAACATAGTGTAAAATTCTTAAAAATAAATAAATAAAAGGAGCAGCAAAAATAATGCTGTCCAATCGATCCAACAAGCCACCGTGACCAGGCATTATAGTACCACTGTCCTTTACGTTTGCTTGTCTTTTGAACTTAGATTCTATTAAGTCGCCCAACGTACCAAATACGGTTATAATGATACCTAAAATAAGCCAACTTGTAAAATCTAAAGTTTGTGTAAAGGTAGCAATAAAATAACTTGCTATGCACGAAAAAAGCAAACCTCCTAGAAAACCTTCTACTGTTTTTTTTGGTGAAATTTTTTCGAAAAGCTTTTGTTTACCAAAATTTTTACCAATTAAATAAGCAAAAGAATCGTTCACCCATACTAAAATAAAAGCTCCTAATAGAATGTTCGGATTGTAGTTTTCATGATAATCGGCTATTAAAACTAAAAAAACAAAAGCGCTTGAAATGTAAAAGGTGGTTAATATAAATTGTTTAGAAGTAAATAGTGGTGTTGTTTTTTCTGAAAACAAGTCTTTAATTAAAAACAATTCAATAAATATAGTTAGTACCATTAGTATTTGAATAGCTTCGTCGATACCGGCATTTGTATTTAAAATGAGCTGCCAATACACAAAAAAAGCATATAGGACACCAAATATAAAATACGGGATGATGTTTTTAAGCTGGATGAGCTTTTTAAATTCGGCTAAACAAACAATGCCAAACACAAAAAACAAAGCAATTAGTGATTGTAGATGGCTTAAACACAGAATTAAAAGCAAGACATAGAGTAAACCAGAAAGTGATCGAATAAGAATTTCTTTCATCTTATAAGTCTTCTAAAAGAAGTAGGTATAGGTTTTTGGCACTACTTCCATAGCTTAAAAAATCTTTTTCGTCGTTAGATTTAAAATGTTTTATGGTTGTAATGTTTGTTGGAATTTTTTGTTTGTTTTTAGCCTTTATACCTCTTAAGCCTTCACCAATATTTTCGACGATCTGACTTGTTGTTGCAAAAACAATAAAGTTAGCAGGTAATTCAGGTAATTTTTTTTCGAAAATTTGTTTTGAGGAAATAAGCAGGGAACCATCGTTTGCAATTAAATTTTCACAAGTAGTTAAAAAAATAGTGGAATTGCTAATGTTAGTAGTAGGCTTTAAATTGGAGTCTTTAAATTTATCTTTTATATTCTCGTCCAATATCAGTGTTTCCTTGTCGTCCCAATTGTTTTCCTCAACAATGTGTTGTAAATTCTGGAATATTTCATTTAAATTTTCACAATACAAAAACTTTCCGCCATTACCTTTAAAGTTTATGGTAAACTTTTCGTCAATTGGCAGTTTTATTTCAGGCATGTATTTGCCTCTTTCAGAAGACTTTACTCCTTCATCTGATTGATCTGGTTTCAGTCCGAAAATTTTTCTAAAAAGGCTCATTTAGTAAGCTGCTATTAATATAATTCTTTTTGAGGTTATCAAATATAAAAAATCTTAAACTAAACACGTGTTTAATTTAAGATTTTTACTAATTATCTAAACATTATAGTCGATAACTTGTTTTATTGATTATCAACGTCTTCTTTTTGAAAAGCACGTTCACCAAATATTTTCTCTAAGTTGTCTTTAAAAATAACCTCTTTTTCAAGAAGAACTTCTGCTAGTTCTGTAAGTTTATCTCTGTTATCTTCAAGTAATTTAATAGCACGTTTATATTGTGTTTCAATAATGTCTGAAATCTCTTTGTCTATTAATTCTGCTGTTTGTTCGCTATATGGTTTTGTAAAACCATATTCGTTTTGCCCAGAAGAATCGTAATAGGTTAAGTTGCCAATTTTGTCACTTAGCCCATAAATGGTAACCATGGCTCTTGCTTGTTTGGTTACTTTTTCTAAATCGCTTAATGCACCTGTAGATATTTTATTGAAAATAACCTTTTCGGCAGCGCGACCACCTAAAGCAGCACACATTTCGTCCAGCATTTGTTCTGGGTGAACAATTAAACGTTCTTCTGGCAAATACCATGCAGCACCTAAAGAACGTCCACGTGGTACAATGGTAACTTTAACCAATGGTGCAGCATGTTCTAACATCCAACTAACTACGGCATGACCCGCTTCGTGGAATGCCACGGCTCTTTTTTCACTTGGGGTAATAATTTTATTTTTCTTTTCTAAACCACCAATAATTCTATCTACGGCATCAAGAAAATCTTGTTTGTCAACAGACTTTTTGCCTTTCCTTGCAGCTATTAAAGCGGCTTCGTTACAAACATTTGCAATATCGGCACCAGAGAACCCTGGCGTTTGTTTTGATAAGAAATCAAGGTCTAAGTCTTTTGCTTTTTTAAGAGGTCTTAAATGCACTTCAAAAATTTCCTTGCGCTCACGAACGTCTGGTAAATCAACATAAATTTGTCTATCAAAACGACCTGCACGCATTAAAGCGGTATCTAAAATATCGGCTCTGTTGGTTGCGGCAAGTACGATAACATTGGTATTTGTACCAAAACCATCCATTTCCGTCAGTAATTGATTTAAGGTGTTCTCACGTTCATCATTACTTCCAGACATGGCGTTTTTTCCTCTGGCACGACCAATGGCATCAATTTCATCAATAAATATAATTGAAGGTGATTTTTCTTTAGCTTGTTTGAATAAATCTCGAACACGAGAAGCACCAACACCCACAAACATTTCAACAAAATCGGAGCCGGATAGTGAAAAGAAAGGTACTTTAGCCTCGCCCGCAACCGCTCTCGCTAATAAGGTTTTCCCTGTTCCTGGAGGTCCTACAAGAAGTGCGCCTTTTGGTATTTTCCCTCCTAAAGAGGTGTATTTTTCAGGGAACTTAAGGAAATCTACAATTTCCTGAACTTCTTCTTTAGCACCTTCTAGACCTGCTACATCTTTAAAAGTCGTTTTTACTTCGGTATTTTGATCAAAAAGTTTGGCTTTTGATTTTCCTATATTGAATATCTGACCTCCAGCACCACCTCCAGCACCACCAGACATACGGCGCATAATAAAAATCCATACTGCAATAAGTAAAATAAAAGGCAAAATGCTCATTAAAAGGCTGCCCCAATTATCGGTTTCAGTATCAAATTTTATAATAGGTTTACTAGGTAAATCCTTAGCAACTTCATTTAACTGGTTTTCAAAATTTTGAAGATCACCAAACTCAAATTTATAGTTTGGCAATTTTGTGGCAGATGGAAGAAATGTTGTAGGTTTCGATTTTTTATGAATCTCTTTATTCTCCGCTTCTGAAGTTAAATAAACTTTAGCTACTCGCGTGTTTTTTATAATATCAACTTGAGCAACATCACCAGCTTCCAAAAATTTAAAAAATTCTGAAGGAGTTGTAGCACTTCCATCTTGATAAGAGTTGTTGCTGAACAATTGAAACCCTAGAAACAGGGCTATTAATATACCGTAAATCCAGTAGGGACTGAATTTTGGTTTGTTCTCATTTATTTTTTTTTTATCGTTTGCCATCCTTAATTTTTAATAACTAGTTTGTATAACTGTTGTTTTTGCATCACCCCAAAGGCTTTCAATGTCATAGTACTGTCTTATTTGTTTTTGAAACACATGTACCACAACATTAACATAATCCATAAGTACCCATTCGGCATTATCCATACCTTCTGTGTGCCAAGGATGATCCTTAAGTTCTTTGCTTACTTTTTTCTGAACAGAATTAACTATAGCGTTAACTTGCGTGTTTGAAGTTCCTTCGCAAATTATAAAATAATCGCAAACCGTATTTTCAATCTCTCTTAAATCAAGAATATTTATTTCTTTTCCTTTAACGTCTTCAATGCCACTAATTATAACCGATATTAATTGGTCTGCACTTATATCTTTTTTCGCCATTAAAATTTTTTAAATTTTTGCAAAGTTATTATTTTTTTAGTTCTTTATGGCTTAAAATTATCATAAGATTTTATTGACTAATAATAACTATTTTAATGCATATAATCAAACTTAATGCCACCGATTCTACAAATAGTTATTTAAAAACACTTTGCACCAACGAGTGTGTTGCCGATTATACAGCTGTAGTGGCTAAGGAACAAACGAATGGAAGAGGGCAAATGGGTACGGTTTGGAGCTCGGAGTCGTCTAAAAACCTCACATTCAGCGTGTATAAGGATGTTTTGGGATATGATTTAGAGCATCCATTCTATATAAGTATTGTCACTTCACTGGCGATATTAAAGACCTTAAGATTTTTTTCTATTACTAAATTAAGCGTAAAATGGCCTAACGACATTTTGTCAGAAAACAAGAAAATATGTGGTATTTTAATAGAAAATGTGATTAAACAAAATAATTTCAGCAGTTCTATTATTGGAATTGGGCTAAATGTTAATCAAGTTGAATTTGATAATTTGCCTAAAGCATCTTCTTTGAGACTCATCTCTGGGCGTATTTATGATTTAGATGAAGTGACACAGGCTGTCATCAACAATTTAAAACATTATTTTAATATATTGAAGAAAGGACAAGTAGATGTTTTAAAAGCAAAATATGAAGCATCTCTTTTTAGAAAAAATAAACCTTCAACATTTCAAGATGCCGAAGGTTTGGTGTTTTCTGGTTTTATAAAAGGAATTTCAAATTCTGGAAATCTTCAAGTGTTGCTTGAAGATGCTGTTATAAAAGAATTCGATTTAAAAACAATTACTCTTTTATATTAAGAAACTGTTTAAATTTTATCTAAAAGCCATTTTTGTTTCTTTTTGACCCATATTTCGTTGAATTTTTTTCTAATAGCTCTGCTATTAAAAAAATCCGTCTCATCTGATCCAAAAATAATTCAAAAAAGCATCAATAAACAAAACTTAAACAGTTTCTAAGTGACTGTCTAAATAACTTTAGGAATGCTTGTAGCAAGTGTTTCTATAAATTTGCTTATGGGACCTTTAATCATCATAGCCATCATGGGGTTAAAGTCACCCGAAAATTCTAATTGCACTTCGCAAGAAGTCTCGTCTATTTTTGTGATATTACCAATAAGCGAAAAGTCTATTTTTCCGCCAGCGGCACCTAAAACTATTTTATTAGGTGGCACAACTTCTTTCTTTTTTAAAATTATTTCTGGCATGCCTTTTAGAGCAAATACAAAGGTATCCTCGTTTAAAACTTCAAATTTACTAATGTTTTCTGGCATTAGTGATTCAAAATTTTTAACATCCGTTAAAAAGTCAAAAACACTTTCTGGAGATTTGCTAACGCTTATTTTTGGAGATTCTAATTTCATCTTTTTATTTGTTTTTTGTTAAGCTGATTGAAGTTATTTTCGACTAAACGACTTCACAACCTCACATGTATATCAATTAGCGTTCCATTCACTTGGGTTGGTGTTCCATTCCAATAAGGTTTTTAATTCTTTTTCAGAGATGTAATTGGTTTTCAATGCCTGTTCAAGTAGGCTGTTATAGTCGCTTAAGGTTTGTAGTTTGATGTTTTCTTTTTCGAAATTCTTAATCGACACATCAAATCCATAAGTAAAGATGGCAATCATGCCTTTTACATTTACATGGGCCTCTTTTAAAGCTTTTACGGCATTTAAACTGCTTCCGCCAGTACTTATTAAATCTTCAACAACAACAACATTTTGGCCGTGTTCAATAAAACCTTCTATTTGGTTTTGGCGTCCATGGCTTTTAGCGTCAGGTCTTACATAAATAAAGGGCAGTCCCATATATTCGGCAACCAACATGCCAATGCCAATGGCTCCGGTAGCAATACCAGCAATAACATCGGGTTTTCCATACTGTTTTTCAATTTGTTTCGCCATGGTTTCACGAATGTAATTTCGAATGGGCGGAAACGATAATACAATACGGTTATCGCAATAAATAGGCGATTTCCATCCAGAAGCCCAAGTAAAAGGCTTCTGTGGGCTGAGCTTTATAGCATTAACTTGCAATAAAACTTCGGCAGTTTTTCTAGCGGTATCTTTGTTAAAAATCATAAAGGCAAAAATAAACATAAATTTAATTTTATGTTGCAGTGATGCATTGAATAAAAATATTTTTTTCAACAATGTCTAGTTTGTAACTAAAAATGATATTTTTACCAAAGTGTAATTGAAATCGTCTTGATTTTTTCGTTTCAATCAAAAAAGTCAAGATTGAGTTCATTATTAAAGTAAAGCATGTACAAAATTTTTGTTGGCGATAAACCTATAATTTTAACCACAGTTGTTGAGCAAGAAACTAATTTTAAAAACTATTTACTAAATACCGTAAATATAGGTAAGGTTATAAAAGAGCTTAATACGACCAAACTAGAGGAAGTACGCCTTATTCATAAAAATGGCGAAAAGCTTTTAAAAAAGTTTTTAAGAAAATTGCCTAATGTGGTTGCCGGTGGCGGCAAGGTGTACAACGGTAACGACGAGATTTTATTTATATATAGAAATGATAAATGGGACTTGCCAAAAGGTAAAATTGAAGGCAATGAATCTATTGAAAAAACGGCCATTCGTGAAGTTACGGAAGAAACAGGTGTTGCTGGATTGGAAATTACCAAACCCCTAGAAACTACTTACCATATTTTTAAGCGTAATGGAAACCATAAAATAAAGGTAACCTATTGGTTTGAAATGAAAACCAGTTTTGAAGGCAATTTATATGCCCAAGAAGAAGAAGGTATTACCAAAGTAGAATGGTTAAACCAAGAACAGGTTTTTGATGCGCTTACAAACTCCTATGCCAATATAAAAGGCTTAATTTAGAAAGGAGCCTTGTGTCCTACTCAAACGATTTAGTACAATTTAAGGCTTAAAAATAGGTTTCTACTGGATATACTTATTTATTGGTAATAAATTTGCTCCTTAAAAATAACCATGACAGAATTTGTAAGGAAGATAATGCCAAATGCTAAAGATGATGTTTTGGCAGGTATTACAACATCTTTGGCCATGATTCCCGAAGTAGTTGCCTTTGCCTTTGTGGCTCAAATAGATTCTTTGGTGGCACTTTCAGGCGCTTTCATTATAGGCTTAATTACAGCTGTTTTTGGAGGCAGACCCGGTTTAATTTCAGGTGCAGCAGGTGCGGTTGCAGTTATTTTTGTGCATTTAATTTCAGAAGGGCATGCCAAAGGCTTGTTGTTCGACACGCCTGTGGAAAACATGGGTTACTTCTATTTACTGGCTGCTGTTGTATTAATGGGTGTGTTCCAAATAGGTGCTGGTTTGTTTAAATTAGGAAAGTTTGTAAGACTCATTCCTCATTCAGTAATGATGGGGTTCGTTAATGGATTGGCTATTGTTATTTTTCTAGCTCAAGTGCGTATGTTTTCCCATAAAGAATTAGAAATATCCACAGAAGGTGTAAAGTCATATAGTAGTATCCCTATGCATGGTACAGAACTATACGTTATGCTAGGTTTGGTATTGCTTACCATGGGCGTTATTTGGTTGTTGCCAAAATTAGCCACCAAAATTCCAGCAGCTTTAACGGCTATTCTTGTTACTACAGCTATTGTGGTTTTTGGGGGTATTGAAGTAAGTACTGTGGGTTCTTATATTATTGAAGGCGGAGGAAGCGGTTTAAAAGGCGAATTTCCAACACCCAATTTACAGCTTTGGGAATATTTGCCTTTTAATATAGATACACTTATGTTTATATTACCTTATGCTTTTTTAGCGGCATCGGTAGGGTTAATTGAATCATTAATGACCATGAATTTGGTTGATGAATTAACCGAAACAAGAGGAAACGGAAATAGAGAATGTTTGGCACAGGGAGCTGGTAATATGGTAAGCGGTTTATTTGGCGGTACAGGTGGTTGTGGTATGATTGGGCAAACAGTTATAAATATTAATGCAGGTGGTCGTGGAAGGCTATCGGGAATTATGATGGCAGTAACGCTACTGACATTTATCTTATTTGCCGATAAATATATTGAACAAGTGCCCATTGCGGCATTAGTGGGGGTTATGTTTATGATGGTTATAGAAACTTTTGCGTGGTCCAGTTTTAGAATTATTAGAAAAATACCAAAATCGGATGCTTTTGTGTTGGTAATAGTATCTGCGGTAACTGTTATTTACGATTTGGCAATTGCCGTTTTTGTTGGGGTTATTATTTCGGCTTTAGTTTTTGCTTGGGAAAATGCCAAAAAAATTAGAGCAAGAAAGCGTTTTTCTGAAGATGGAAAAACCAAAACCTACGAAATTTGGGGCCCTTTGTTTTTTGGTTCCATTCAGGCTTTTAATGAAAAATTTGATATAAAAAACGATCCCGAAAATGTGGAAATAGACTTTGTTGAATCGCGCGTTAGTGACCATTCGGCCTTAGAAGCTATTTTTAATTTGGTGAATAAATATGAAGCCGAAGGAAAAACAATAAAATTGAAGCATTTAAGTGAAGATTGTAAAGTGTTGCTCTATAAAGCGAGTCCTAAATTTAGGGAAGTTATTGTTGAAGCTGTAGACGACCCTCGTTATTATTTAGCCGAAAATCCAGAAAAATTCCCAAAATCTTTATCGGAGTATAAGTTTTAAAGTTTCAGAGTTTCAAAGTTGAAAAGTTTCTGAGCTACATAGCTTCAGAGATACAAAGTTTATGAGTTCGATGTAATATTCCAGCCTGTAAACCCAGAACCCAAAACCCAGAACCTATTTCACCCTCACACTATCAGGCACAAACTTGGTATAGTCGCCATTGTTTTTAATAACATCACGCACTATTGAAGACGATATAAACGATGTTCTTGACGAGGTTAGTAAAAATACTGTTTCAATGGTAGCTAAGCTCCTGTTGGCGTGGGCTATGGCTTTTTCAAACTCAAAATCGGCAGGGTTTCGTAAACCACGTAAAATAAAACCAGCTTCAATTTCTTTACAGAAATCAACGGTTAACCCTTTGTAAGTTACTACTTTTACTTTAGGTTCGCCTGAAAAAGCATTTTCAATAAACACTTTTCGTTCTTCAAGAGAGAACATGTATTTTTTATCGGAATTCACACCAATTGCCACAATGACTTCATCGAAAAGGGTAACGCCACGTTTTATAATATCGTAATGTCCTAATGTTAAGGGGTCAAAAGACCCAGGAAATATGGCTCGTTTCATTCCAAATTTTTGTTTTTATTGTTTGAATGACTGATATCAAATATAGTCAATAATTATTAATGAGAATCAAGGGTTTAAAATGAGCCTTGTGAATCAGGGAAATAGCTTTTCCTAAGTTTTGAACTTTGCAAGAGATTAGACCTGAACTTGTTGAATATTAATATTCTTGAAAACCCAACCCCTGATTCGCATTATTATTATATTAATTTTTTAAAGCTTCGGCAATAGCATTATCAAATAATTCTACTAAAGTAATACCTGCTGCCGCGGCTTGTTGAGGTAAAATACTAGCCAAGGTTAATCCGGGTACGGTGTTTACTTCTAATAAATGGGGCTCACCATTTTTGAAAATATATTCGCTTCGGCTAAAACCTTTCATTTTTAAAACCTCGTACACTTTTTTTGCAATGGCTGTAACTTTTGTTTCTTCATCATGAGTTAATCGGGCAGGAGTTATTTCCTGTGATTTTCCTAAGTACTTAGCTTCGTAATCGAAAAAATCATTTTCACTAACAATCTCTGTAATTGGTAAAACTTTGGTTTCGCCTTTAAAGTTTATAACACCTACCGATACTTCGGTGCCATCTAAAAACGATTCAATGATAATTTCATCATCTTCTTTAAACGCCACTTCAATGGCATTTTTAATAGCTTCTTTTTTGTGCACTTTGGTTACGCCAAAACTACTTCCTGCTTTGTTGGCTTTAACAAAACAAGGTAACCCAACTTTGGCAATAATGGCATCTTCGTTAATGGTATCGCCTAAATTTATATAAAAGGATTCGGCAGTTTTTATGCCATAGGGTTTTAAAACACTTAAACAATCACGTTTATTAAAGGTTAATGCCGCTTGATACATATCGCAACTTGTTTGTGGTATGTTTAGTAGTTTAAAATACGCTTGCATAAACCCGTCTTCCCCCGGAGAACCATGAATGGCATTAAACACACAATCGAATGTGACTTTGGAGTTGTTTATAGTCACTGAAAAATCGTTTTTATCAATAGGGAATTCTTTATTATCACTATCAACATATACCCACTTTTCTTTAAAAATATGGATTCTATAAGCGTTGTATTTTGAAGCATCTAGGGTTTCGTAAACCACTTGCCCGCTTTTTAATGAGATTTGGTATTCGCTTGAATAACCTCCCATAATGATAGCAATATTTTTTTTCATAAATTATATTTTGTCATTCCCTCGAAGGAGGGATCTTTTTTTAGTCTAAAAATTATAATAAAACGTATCTATTATTAGTTAAGCTAAAATATCACTTAAATTGCAAAAGAAAAAACAGTTCTGTTTTTATATATTTGCCTAATCGAAAATTTTATACATGAGCGTTATTAAATTTCTAACCAGTAAAGTGTTTTTCAAACAATTATTATTAGCAATGGGAGCCATAGTGGTGTTAAGTTTTATCATTTTACGATGGCTAAGCTATACAACAAACCATGGTAAATTTGAAACCGTGCCCGATTTAAAAGGTAAATCTTTAAGTGTTGCAGCGATAGAATTAGACGAGAATAATTTAGAAATGCAAGTTCAGGATTCGGCTAATTACAACCCCGATTATCCGAAATTTTCTGTTATAGACCAAGCGCCTGCTGCAGGTGCCAAAGTAAAAGAAGACCGCAAAATATATATTACTGTAAACCCTTCTGGATACCGAAAAATTACAGTTCCAGATTTAAAAGAGCGCACCTTTAGACAAGCAAAACCAACTTTAGAAGCAGTAGGTTTTAAAGTAGGAAAGCTTACTTATGTTGATAATATTGCTAAAGACTTGGTTTTAGAAATGACATATAAAGGCGAAAAAATAAAACCTGGGGATAAGTTATCAAAAACAACTGCGATAGATTTGGTTATTGGGAATGGTAATAGACCATCTTCGGGAATGTCTGGTGATGAGGGGGAACCTTCAAATGAATCTGGCGATAGTATCCCTTCGGAAGGTTTAAATTAAATTATTTAGAAAATTGCTGTGGTGTATCGCAGTTAATATATTACATGGAAGATTATACCCCAGAATTTTTAGAAGATGAAAGTGACCTTTACGAGCATCATGCTTTTGATGTGGAAAAAGGGCAGAAGCCACTGCGAATTGATAAATACTTAATGAATTTTGTTGAAAACGCCACTCGTAACAAAATTCAAGCTGCTGCCAAAAACGGAAGTATTTTTGTGAACGGAGTTCCCGTAAAATCAAATTACAAAGTAAAACCTTTCGATAAAATTAGGGTGTTATTTACGCATCCACCTCACGAAAATTTGTTGGTTGGTGAAGATATTCCACTTGACATCGTTTATGAAGACGATGAGCTATTGGTTGTAAACAAACCAGCAGGTATGGTAGTACATCCTGGGCATGGAAATTATTCGGGGACGCTTATAAATGCATTGATTTATAGGTTTGAAAACTTGCCAAACAATTCAAGTGAACGCCCCGGTTTGGTACATAGAATAGATAAAGATACCAGTGGACTTTTAGTTATAGCAAAAACCGAACAAGCGATGACACATTTGTCATTGCAATTTGCTGAAAAGACCAGTGAACGTGAATATGTTGCCATTGTTTGGGGAAATATTGAAGAAGAGGAAGGCACGATTGAAGGCAATATTGGGCGTCATCCTAAAAACCGATTACAAAATACAGTCTATCTTGGTGATGATGCCGATAAAGGAAAGCCTGCTGTGACGCATTATAAAGTCATAGAGCGTTTGGGTTATGTCACTTTGGTGTCATGCAAACTCGAAACAGGACGTACACACCAAATCCGTGTTCATATGAAACACATAGGGCATACCTTGTTTAACGATGAACGTTATGGTGGGGAAAAAGTATTAAAAGGCACGACGTTTACCAAATACAAACAGTTTGTGGATAATTGCTTTAAAGTGTTGCCAAGACAAGCGCTACATGCAAAAACATTGGGGTTTGTACATCCAAAAACAGGTAAATTTATGAGTTTTGATACGCCAATTCCAGACGATATGGTACAATGTATTGAAAAATGGCGTACTTATTCAAAACACCAAGGCGCAGAAGAATAAACTTCTTCAATAGTCAAACTAGCAAATTCAATTGCTTTTCAGAAATAACAATTATATAGCACCAAGAGTATGTTCTTCAGTTATATCGGTATCATGACAATATTATAAATCGTTAGTGTTTGATTAAAGGTTCAAGACCGTATCCTAAAAGAACATAGAATAAAGAAAATAGACTAAATGACAACAAATTGATATTTGCATGTCTGTTTTTAATAATCACAAATCAACTTATCATTACAAAAAAAAGGACACAAATTAATAATCTCCTTAAAAAGTCATTATTACTGTGTTTGCAGAGAATTATAAAAGTTTTATTGGACAACAATATTATAAATATAAAAGCTACTTTATTAGGGTAGCTTTTATATAGCTGTTTTTATGTTTATTTTATTCAATGATGCCACCGCAGCTTACACGCCCACCAGCATCACCAGTTGGTTGAGTTGTAAAGTCGTCAACGCCGGCATGTACAATAATGCCTTTGCCAATAATGTCTTTGGTTTCATCGCCACAACCAATGCACCATTCATCTGTTGAAATAGAAATACTGGCATTACCGTTTTCATCGGCAGTAAAATTTCCAATATCGCCTTTATGGTAACCTGTTTCAGCACCCCATTTTCCATGTGGTTGGTTTGTTGGGTTCCAATGGCCTCCTGCAGATTTTCCGTCGGGTGACGAACAGTCTGACGATTCGTGTATATGTATAGCATGTGAGCCAGGTTCTAATCCGCTTGCGGTAGCCAACATGCTTACAGTACCATTTTTATCAGTAAAAACAACGGTTCCGCTAACGTTACTTTCGCTTTTAGCCGATAATTCTACAGTAATACTTTTAGGTTCTACTACTTGGCTTTCAATAGTTTCATCTTCAGTGGTTTCAGTATTTTTTTTCTCGTTTTTACAAGAAATGATGCTTAGGGATAAAGAGATTAATAGTATACTTAAATTTTTCATTTTTTGATGATTTTTATTTTAAGAAAGTTAAAACACTAATATACGAATTGCAAATGTTATACATGATATATATCATATATTTAACAAACGCATCTGTATATTTTTGATACATAAATGTCAGGTATGTTAAGTTCATTAGTAAATAAATATAATATTGCGGGGCCTCGTTATACAAGCTATCCAACAGTTCCATATTGGAATCAGAATACATTTTCTTTAAAAAATTGGAAAACTTCGTTGATAAAATCTTTTAAGGAAAGTAATGCCAAAGAAGGCATAAGTTTGTATATTCATTTGCCTTACTGCGAAAGCTTATGCACGTTTTGTGGATGCAATAAGCGTATAACCAAGCAACACGGTGTAGAAAGACCTTATATAGATGCGGTTTTAAAAGAATGGCAACTATATTTAGAATTGTTTGATGAAAAACCAATAATTAAAGAGTTGCACCTTGGTGGCGGTACCCCCACTTTTTTTAGTCCAGAAAATTTAACCCTACTTATAAAAGGCATTTTAAAAACCGCTCTAGTTGCCGATGGACATGAGTTTAGTTTTGAAGGACACCCAAACAATACGACAAGAGCACATTTAGAAGCGCTTTACAGTGTAGGTTTTAGACGGGTAAGTTATGGTGTGCAAGATTATAACGAAACGGTGCAAAAAGCCATTCATAGAATGCAACCTTTTGAAAACGTAAAACGTGCTACGGAAATGGCAAGAGACGTAGGATACACATCTGTTGGCCATGATATTATTTTCGGTTTGCCATTTCAAACGTTAGAGCATGTAAGGGAAACTATTTTAAAAACCAAGGCTTTGTTGCCCGATAGGTTGGCTTTTTATAGCTATGCCCATGTGCCTTGGATAAAAGGAAATGGACAACGTGGGTTTAATGATTCCGATTTACCATCGGCAGATTTAAAAAGACAGCAATATGAGTTAGGTAAGCAATTGCTTGCCGAAGTCGGCTATCACGAAATTGGTATGGATCATTTTGCATTGCAAACCGATTCACTTTATAAATCGATGCAAAATGGCGATTTACATAGAAATTTTATGGGTTATACTCCATCAAAAACCCAAGCTATGATTGGTTTGGGCGTATCAGCCATAAGTGATAGTTGGTATGGGTTTTCCCAAAATGAAAAAGGCATTGAAGCTTATTACCATTTGTTAAACGAAAATATTTTGCCGGTTTACAGAGGGCATATTTTAAATGAAGAGGATTTGGTTATTCGAAAACATATACTTAACTTGATGTGCCAGTTTAAAACAACATGGTCTGGTCATTCACTTTATTTTAAAGAACTTCCCGAAGTCCTTATTAAATTAAAGGAAATGGAAAACGACGGATTACTCAATATCGGTTCAAATACTATTGAGGTTACTAAAAAAGGCCAACCATTTGTTAGAAACATTTGTATGGCTTTCGATTTGCTTTTACAACGAAAACAACCCGATACGCAGTTGTTTTCCATGACTGTATAATTTAAAATAAGCATAATAAAGCACCCATGAGAATGGCATTTACACGCACGAGATGATTATGAAGGGCGTTCCGTCTGCCAAATAAAAATTTCTTGAAAATAGACTATTTTCGTGGTAGAGCCTTCAGGGAATTATTTAGATTAAAAAATAAATATAAACAGATGAAAAAAATTATTGTACCAGTAGATTTTTCTGAACATTCAGAATATGCATTACATGTTGCAGCAAAACTTGCAAAAAAATACAACGCCGAGATATTGGTACTGCACATGTTGGAAATGTCCGATATTATGCTATCTGCATCTGATGGTCTTCAATATGAAAAGGCAGCTTATTTTTTCAAGCTATCTGAACAAAAGTTTGAAACCTTTTTAGAGAAAGACTATTTAAAAGGTGTGAAAGTAACACCAATAATCAAGCATTTTAAGGTTTTTAGTGAGGTTAATGATGTGGCTCAAAAAAATGATGCCGACCTTATTGTTATGGGGTCTCATGGCTCTAGTGGTGTTAAGGAATTTTTTGTTGGTTCCAATACAGAACGTGTCGTTAGAAATGCCGATATTCCTGTATTGGTTGTAAAAAACAGGTTAGAAGATATTAATTTTGAAACAGTGGTTTTTGCTTGCGATTTTTCAGAAGAATCCATAAAACCGTATATCAATGCTATTAAAATGTTCAATAAAATGAACTCTAAAGTATATATGGTTTACGTGAATTTACCCAACGAACGTTTTAAAACTTCTGCGGAAATTGAAAAAAGTGTGGTTAATTTTTTCGCCAAAGCCGATAGAAACCTAGATAGAATGAGCGAAGTGCATTATGTGTCTGATTATACTGTTGAAGCTGGCATTATAAACTTTGCATCAAAAGTAGGAGCTGATATTATAGCCATACCTACACATGGTAAAAAAGGATTGGCACATTTTTTAGAAGGCAGTATAGGTGAAGATGTTGCAAACCATGCTGAATTCCCTGTAATAACCTTTAAGATTTAGAAACTGTTTAAATTTTATCTAAAAGCCATTTTTTGCTTCTTTTTGACCCATATTTCGTTGAATTTTTTTCTAATAGCTCTGCTATTAAAAAAAAATCCGCCTCATCTGACCCAAAAATAATTCAAAAAAGCATCAATAAACAAAACTTAAACAGTTTCTTAGTATATTTTAATTATTTAGTGTTTTTTTCTATTAAAGAGGCTGTCTAAAAGTCTAGTTCTATCTCATATTGAGCACTTTGACAAGCTCAGCACAGGCTTTGTCGAAATATTTTAACCTACTGATAACCAATATCGGTTTCGACAAGCTACCATTGACGTATTTGCTAAACCGCTGTTTTATAGCTAATTGACAAACCAAGTTCTCTTGCCATTTTCATAATGTTCTTTTGTTTATTAAACAAGATCTTCTCCTCATAATCTTTGATTCCCTTCTCTACATATGACAGTCCTTTAACAAATAGCTTCCAATAGAGCTCTGCCAGTTTTCTTGCCATTGCCTTTATTGCCGGTGATGCCCCTTTCTTTGCCCTTATCTTTCTGCCAAAAGCACCCAATGCAATTTTCTTGCTGTTGAGCAGGCTCGTGGCCGCTTGCTTAAATATCAGGCCGGCCTTTGGTTGTCCTTTAGCCTTATAGTTTTTTTTCATCTTGCCCGAATGGTGCTGTTTTGGCGCCAGTCCCAACCAGGAAGTAAAATGCTTTTCTGTTTTCCATTTATGTAAATCAGTCCCTATTTCCGATAGGAGCTGCATCCAATTATAATCTGTTATACCGGGTAGGACCGTAGCATCTTTGCCTTCAAATATTTGCAATAGATAACGGTCCATTCCTTCTATATTTGGTTTGTGGTGCCTCACGTTTTTTCGTGGAGTTGCCTTATTTGATACTTTAGGCCGGTTTGCCCCCATCTTTTTAAGGACTTCTTCCATTTTCAGATCACAACCGGCAATTTGTTGTTGATAAAAATCATAGCACACCACTGCTTGGCCCAAAGCAAATAGCCCTGCTTCATTGTAGTGCCCTTTCAAGGATTTAAGGATCAGTTCCTTTTTTGTTTTCAACACACTCCCATGGCATAGCTTTACCAAAACCCCGGGATCCCTTTCGCCCTTTAAGATCGCCCTGATTATTTTCAATCCACTTACCCCGTGAACTTGGTCCAGAACTTCTTTTAGCCGAACGTTCATCAGGGTCAGTGCTTTTTGCATATGGTTAATATGCATAGCAGCACTACGGATGTGATCTTCGCGCAGGCGTTGATAGCTCCTTAGTTCATGTACCAGTTCATCTGCAACAAAACAACGGTTCAACAAACCATAGCTGTGCAATTGCTGTATCCATTGACAGTCCTTTACATCGGTCTTTCTGCCTGGAACTTGTTTTGTGCTCCTGCCATCCACCAACCATACATCGATGCCTCTTGCCTTCAATATATCATAGAGGATGACCCAATACACTCCCGTGGCTTCCATGGCCACTGAGGTTACATTGTTTTCCTCTAAGTAAGATACCGCCTGTTCCAGATCTGATGTGAAGGTATCAAAACTGCGAACCTCCTTATCTTCAAGACCTATGAAGATTTTTTTGGCTCCGATATCGATCCCTCCTGCGTTTTTCCTGATTTTTTTCATCCTACATTATTTTTTAAAATCACACCCAGAAAATTTTTATGCTTGCTAGACTACCATTCGGGCATTATTATAAATAAGCACCATAATCGCTACCCCTATTTTCTGAAAACCATACTCAACCACAGGTATATAAACACTACGCTGTGCCTCGGAAATATTGTGACTTTTTGTTAAACTTGCACAAAATACGTCATCGCATTCGCTAGTTAAAAACTTTAACAAAAGTCTCAACCTGACAAATTAAATTTAAAGGACTTTTAGACAGCCTCTTTTTTGTATAACCTGGGTTTAATGGCAATTTATTTGGCTTGAGACCATATCACCAATAGGAGCAGGCGAGATGTAAGGAATACCTAAGCCTAAGCCCCGGAGTATAAACAGAATACCAATAAGTACCACAAAAACAGGAATGGCTTTTTGTATTTTTTGTCGTATATTTCCCTTTAAAAAATGACTGAAATAAATAGCTGTCGTCATTAACGGGATAGTTCCCAGTCCAAAAATGGCCATATACAAACTACCACTTAAAGCATTACCACTGGCGATAGCAGCAAATACTGCCATATAAACCAACCCACAAGGTAAAAAGCCATTAAGAAAACCAATCGTTAAAAAGGTGTCTGCTGTTTTTTTCTTTAAGGCGCTGCCTAAGGCTGATTTAACTTTACTTATAAGTTTGTAGATGGGTTTAGAAACACGGTATTTGTTAAAAGTATGTTGTGGAATTATAACAAAAACAATCATTAAAATACCAATGGCAATCGATAATTGTTGCTGAAAACCAAATAGGTAAAAGCTTTTGCCAACAAGTCCGAAAACCAAGCCTATAATACTGTAAGCCAATAATCTGCCAAAGTGATAAATAGTTATTTGAGATAGTTTTTTATAAGCATTTGTTCTGTCTACGGGAAGCATGAAAGCAATAGGTCCGCACATGCCAACACAATGAAAACTTCCTAGTAAACCTAAAACAAAAGCTGAAATAAGCATAATTAATAATTTATTATTTCTTTGTACAAATACAATTCGTTGTTGTATTGCCAATCCACTTTAATGTTCCAACGACCACCTACCAAACGTTTGTCAGGTATGAGCAAATAAGGTTTAGACAGTGATATAGTAGTATCAAAGTCTAATTGTTTGTTAGATGGTCTATATAGGAACACATTTCCTGAAATTTTACTAAAATCTATATTTTTAGGAAACACAATAAGTAAACCTTTATCAGTGCGTTCGTAACTTATATTTTTATCCAAATTTTTGGCATTGTTTAATTTATCAATATCGTTTTGGTAGCTTAGTTCCTCGGCATAATAATCTTCGGTAACCAAGTCGTGGTTGTACTTATCATTCACATTCAAAGTGATAATAAAATACATAATAAAGCTTATAAAGCCTATAAAAGCCAATACAATACCTGTTCCCCAATTTATTTTCATCTTGTTATATTTTTTTTTCATTTCCTCGAAGGAGGAAATCTATTAGTCTTGTCATCCTGAACTTGTTTCAGGATCTCATTATTACTTTTTTAGCATGCCCTTTTTCCAAGACCCAGTGCCCAGTGCCCAATACCCAAAACTACCTATAACTCCTAGGTCCTAAAAAATTAGCCGTTGTGGTTTCAATTAATGTGTCGCCTTGATAAACGCCAATTTTTATTTTGTTCCTATCGCCAGTTAAAACCGCATTATTAATTTCAACAAACAAGGTTCCTTTGGCAATACCAGACTTAGGAACCGTAAAACTATTGCTAGTTGCCACCAACTTTAAGGTGCCTTTATGGGACAATAATTTAAAGCTCACGTCTTCAATATCATTCGTCGTTTTATTTATCAGCTTATAAGTAAACACATTACTGATAATGTTGTTTTCTTTATGTTCAAATAGCTGTCCTGGTAATCTTAAAACAGTGGCTTCTACATCATTCCTTAAAAATAGCATCCCTATTAGCAAGCCAACTAAAATAGTGAGGACGGCCATATAACCCTTCATTCTTGCTGTGAGTTTAAAGGGTGTTTTTTTCTCGATATTATCTTCACTGGCGTATCTTATCAAACCTTTAGGTAAGTTAACACTGTCCATGATGCTATCACATTCGTCAATACAAGCGGTACAATTCACACATTCTAATTGGGTGCCGTTTCTAATATCAATACCTGTTGGACATACATGCACACATTGAAAACAGTCTATACAATCTCCATATCCCAAAGCATGTCTATCTTCATTTTTCCTGATTTTCTTTCTGCCTTTTTCACCTTCTCCACGTTTGTGGTCGTAAGCCACCACAATCGATTTGTTATCTAACAATACGCCTTGTAACCTACCATAAGGACAGGCAATAACGCAAACCTGTTCTCTAAACCACGCAAAGACAAAATAAAATACAGCCGTAAAAATGAGTAAGGATATGAGGGTGCTTATATGGTTAAGAGGATTATCGGTTATATAACTTATTAGTTTATCACTGCCTATTAAATACGCTAAAAACACATTTGCGATTAGGAAGGAAATGAATAGGAAAATAATCAGTTTCAACCCTTTTTTTCTTATTTTTTCGGCATTCCAAGATTGTTTGGATAAACGTATTTGTTTGCCTCTGTCGCCTTCAATCCAATATTCTATACGTCTGAACACCATTTCCATAAAAATGGTTTGCGGACAAATCCAACCGCAAAAAATGCGTCCAAAGACAACCGTAAATAGCGTAATAAATACCACACCAATGATCATTGAAATTACAAACAGGTGGAAATCTTGTGGCCAAAATGGAAACCCGAAAATATTAAAACGGCGTTCTAAAACATTGAACATTAAAAATTGGTTGCCATTTATTTTTAAAAATGGAGCCGTTAGTAAAAATACCAGCAGGATATAACTGACCCATTTTCTGTATGTATAGAACTTTCCACTAGGTTTTTTAGGAAATACCCAAGCACGCTTACCCTCATTGGTTACGGTACTAATGGAATCTCTAAATACTTCGTTTTCTGGTGTTTCCAAGATTTGGTAATTTAAACCTGCCAACGTTTAAATTGACAGGTTTGGTTATTATTGATTAGTCACTGCTTGTATTGAATCTGTTGCCGTTTCAGCAGGGGTTTCTAAAGTGTTTTCTCCCCAAAGGTCGCCTTCTGGTTCTTTTGGATTGGCAGGCGTAGTGCCTTGAAATGCTAAAACATAGCTGGCAACTTGTGCCATTTCAAGTGGTTTTAGTTGTGCTTTCCAAGCAATCATCCCTTTGCCGGAACGTCCGCCTTCAGAAATGGTATGAAATACACTTTTAATGTCACCACCTAAAATCCAATGTTGGTCGGTTAGGTTTGGACCAATACCACCTCCGCCATCTGCCATGTGACAAGCAATACAATTGGTTTCGAAAATGGTTTTGCCTGCACTTAAATCGGCAGTATCGGTAAGTAAAGTTACGGTATTGGCATCTACCAAATCTTTAGCCGTTTTTTTGTAGGCTTCAATGGCAGTTTGTGCATCAGCTAATTCGGTTTCTAGTTCATCGTACTGGTTGGCCCCATTAAATACATGGTATCTTAACAAATATACGGCTCCAAATATAATAGATATGTAAAAGCCATACAGCCACCATGGCGGTAAAGCATTGTCTAGCTCTTTTATACCATCGTAATTGTGGTCTAAGATAATTTCGCTTTCTTCTTCAATAGGTTTAGAACCTAAAAGCTTTTTATAAGTGTTTTTTAGCCACGTAAATTTATAAACGCTTTCTTTTTCGGCCAAAAAGCGTGCTTTTGCTTCTTCATCTAGCTTATAGAGCATCACATTTTCTAAAGCACTAACTATGGCTTCAATAGCAATAAGGATAAGCAGTACCAGAAAAAGGAATAGCAATACGGCAGGGTATTTTATAAATGCAGGTTTTTCACCTGAATCGATAACATATTCTGTTAATCCGAAGATGATGAAGAATACAATAGGAACGCGTATCCAAGATGGTATTAAGTTTCTCATAATAAATCGTCGTTTTGGTTGTCTAATGGCAAGTTGCTAACTGTTTTTAGGTACTCTTTTTTTGCTGTATATACCCACCAAAAAAGCAATACGAAAAAAGTGAAAAATATTAGTAATGATATAATAGGGTATATTTCTATTCCTGAAATACTGTCCATATGATTTTTTACGAATTTTAACATGGTATTTAATGGTTTTTGGTTTTTGGTTGATGGTTAATGGTTGATGGTTGATGGTTGATGGTTGATGGTTGATGGTTGATGGGTTATTGCCATATACTACCAATTACTTTATAGCTGTTTCTACTTTGATGTCTGTTCCTAAGCGTTGTAAATAGGCTATAACGGCTACGATTTCCCTGTTTTTCATTTCAATAAAAGACTCGTCATTATCTTTAGCATATGTTTTATCTGCTTCATAAGCATTCACAAAATCAGGATCGCTATAGAGGTTTTTCTCAATTTTAGTTCCTTGTTTCAGCATATTGTCTTGAGCATTGGCTATATCTTCCTCGGAATACGGGACACCTAACGACACCATTGCTTTCATTTTGGCTTCAGTTTGCGATTTATCCAATTCATTTTTAATCAACCAAGGGTAGCGAGGCATGATGGAACCAGATGAAGTACTTTGTGGGTCGTACATATGGTTAAAGTGCCAGTTATCGGAATATTTCCCACCAATTCTATGTAAATCGGGCCCAGTACGTTTACTGCCCCATAAAAAGGGATGGTCGTAAACATATTCACCAGCTTTTGAGTATTCGCCATAGCGTTCTACCTCGCTTCTAAACGGACGAATCATTTGGGAATGACACCCCACACAGCCTTCGCGGATGTAAATGTCGCGTCCTTCCAGCTCTAATGGTGTGTATGGTTTGACGCTGGCAATGGTCGGTATGTTGGATTTTACCATGATGGTCGGTACAATTTGTATAATACCGCCAATTAATATGGCTATAGTCGCTAAAATGGTTAATTGTATAGGTCTGCGCTCTAACCAAGAGTGCCAACCTTCACCAGAAGTACGTTTTTTGGTAACACGTTCTAGTGCAGCGGCTTCGGCTAATTCGTCTTCAGCCTTACTACCTTGTTTTATGGTTACAATCACATTATAGATCATAATGAGCATTCCGGTAATGAATAGAGTACCACCAATAGCACGCATCCAGTACATAGGCATGATTTCAGTAACGGTTTCTAAAAAGTTTCCGTAAGTTAAAGTACCATCTGGGTTAAATTGTTTCCACATACTGGCTTGGGTAAATCCAGCTACGTACATGGGCAGTGCGTACATAATAATACCTAAAGTACCAATCCAGAAATGTAGATTTGCTAATCCAATAGAGTATAATTTAGTTTTAAAAAGTCTTGGTATTAAATAATAAATCATACCAAATGTTAAGAATCCATTCCACGCTAGGGCACCAACGTGTACGTGGGCAATAATCCAATCGGTAAAATGTGCAATAGCATTCACGTTTTTAAGGGATAATGTAGGGCCTTCAAACGTTGCCATACCATAACCTGTGATAGCAACGACCATGAATTTTAAAACAGGATCAACACGTACTTTATCCCAAGCACCACGTAGTGTTAACAACCCATTTATCATACCACCCCAAGATGGCATTAACAACATCACCGAAAACGCCACACCTAAATTTTGTGCCCATTCTGGTAAAGCGGTATATAATAAATGGTGAGGTCCTGCCCAAATATAGATGAAGATTAACGACCAAAAGTGAACTATGGAAAGCCTGTAAGAATAGATAGGTCTGTTAGCTGCTTTTGGTACGAAATAGTACATCAATCCTAAAAACGGTGTGGTTAAAAAGAATGCTACGGCATTATGCCCGTACCACCATTGTACCAAGGCATCTTGTACCCCGGCGTAAACGGAGTAGCTTTTTAAAGCACTTACGGGAAGTTCCAAACTGTTAAAAATATGTAATACGGCCACGGTTACAAACGTGGCTATGTAAAACCAAAGAGCAACATATAAATGGCGCTGTCTTCTTTTTAAGATGGTACCTATTAAATTCCATCCAAAAACGACCCATACAAAAGCGATAGCAATATCAAAGGGCCATTCCAATTCGGCATATTCTTTAGATGATGTGTAGCCTAATGGTAACGTTATGGCAGCTCCTACAATGATAAGTTGCCATCCCCAGAAATTGATTTTGCTTAATACATCACTAAACATTCTGGCTTTAAGTAAACGTTGCGAAGAATAGTAAACTCCAGCAAAAATAGCGTTACCCACGAAGGCGAAAATAACGGCATTGGTATGTAATGGTCGTAAACGGCCAAAACTTAGCCACGAAATACCATCGGTTAAGTTTGGGAATAAAAACAGAAATGCAAGAAGTAAGCCTACCAACATACCTACAACCCCCCAAAGCATGGTGGCATAGATAAAGTTTTTAACGATTTTATTATCGTAGTGAAATTGCTGGATGTCCATAGTTGTGATTGTTAATCTTTTTTGGTTAGTATTGATTTTTTAGGTTTTTCTTTAATCAGTTCATCTTCAAATAGCATGCGAACGGATGGGGTGTAACTATCGTCGAACTGTCCGTTTCTTATCGCTACTATAAAAGCGATGAAAAAGCCAACTGCCACAACAATGCTAATCGTTAATAAGACATAAATAACACTCATACCTACTTGAAGTTATGGTTCAAAATTACTTTCATAGGATTTCTTAAAATATGACATTTGTCATGTTTGATTTTTTCCTCTCCCTAACCCTCTCCGAAGGAGAGGGAACTGTTATGTGCTTACTCATCCTCAACATTTTTGGACAATGGTTTCCTCCCCTTTGGGTAGGCTAGGTGGGGAATATTGTTTGTGCAAATGGTTGTAAAAGCAACAATGCTAATAGAACTTAAAGGCATTAAAATAGCGGCTACAACGGGTTCTAATTGGCCTGTAACCGCAAAGTAAAGTCCGATGCAGTTGTATAGGAACGACAATAAAAAACTCCATTTAATGATGTTGATAGCCGATTTTGACACTTTTATATAGTGATATAATTCGTTGAATTTTGATGCGTCCAAAATAGCATCGCAAGCGGGAGAGAATACATTCACATTTTCTGAAAGGGCAATACCAACATCACTCTGCGCTAAGGCACCGGCATCATTTAAACCATCACCAATCATCAATACCTTGGCGCCTTCACTTTGATGGTATTTAATATATTCCAGTTTGTCTTCTGGTTTTTGGTTGAACAACAACTTGGTTTTTGTTGGAAGCAACTTGGTAAGATTGTCTTTTTCCCCTTCGTTGTCGCCTGAGAGAATCACCAAATCATAATCTTGTTTTAGTTTGTTGAATAGTTGGGACAATCCTTTTCGATACGCATTATAAAACGTGAATTTTCCTTTATACGTGTTGTTACTGCTTATATGAACGGCTGTGTTTAATGTAGCCGTTTCAGAAGTGTGGCCTACAAAAGGCGCCGAACCAATCTTTATGGAATCTTGTTTATATTGCGCTTCAATGCCTTTACCTAAATGTTCTTCATAGCTATCTAAAGTGAGGATGTTGTTTTCGTTTAAAAGATGGTACAACGATCTGCTTAAAGGATGATTAGAACCTCTCAACGTGCTTTTTAGTAACATTTCTTCATCTTTAGAAAGCGAGATGCCTTCATAGGCGATGGACGTTTCTTTATTGGCGGTAATGGTTCCTGTTTTATCAAAAATGATGGTGTCTATTTTAGCCAATTGTTCAATAACGCTGGCATTTTTTAAGTAGAATTTTTTCTTGCCCAAAATGCGAAGTACATTACCAAAAGTAAAGGGAGCAGCCAAAGCCAAGGCGCAAGGACAGGCAATGATGAGCACCGATGTAAAAACATTTATGGCCTTGCTGGAGTCCACTATTAACCAAAATGAAGTGGCTAATACCGCGATTATTAAAATGCTTATGGTAAACCGCTTACTTATTTGGTTGGTAATATTTGTAAATGCCAATGATTTGTCTTTTTTAAACACATCGTTACTCCAAAGTTGTGTTAAATAGCTTTGTTCAACCGATTTTAAAACATCAACTTCAATAGTGCCGTTGAGTTGTTTGCCGCCTGCAAAAAGTTTGTCGCCCGATTGTTTACTAACCGTTTTGGATTCGCCCGTTACAAAACTATAATCTATTCGTGCGTTTCCTTTTATTAAAATACAATCAACAGGAATGAGTTCTTCATTTCTAATTAAAAGGCGGTCGCCCTTTTCAATATCATAAACTTGTATGGATTCTTCGTTTCCTTCCGGAGTAATTTTTGTAATGCCAATAGGAAAATAGGATTTATAATCGCGCTCAAACGATAAAAAGGCATAGGTTTTTTGCTGAAAGAATTTCCCAAGTAATAAAAAGAAAATAAGTCCGGTTAAACTATCGAAAAACCCAGACCCTAAATCGAAAATAATTTCAATAGTACTTCTAATAAATAAAACTGAAACACCTAGGGCTATAGGAACATCAATATTTAAAATTTTAGACCGAAGTCCTTTGTAAGCCGAAATAAAATAATCTTGCGACGAATAAAATACAACTGGTACAGAAAAAGCAAACATAAGCCATCTAAAGAGGGGTTTAAATTGCTCGAGCCAAAATTCGCCCACTTCAAAATACTCTGGAAACGATAAAAACATCACGTTTCCAAAAGCAAAACCGGCAACACCAAGTTTATAAATTAAAGACCTATCAATATGTTTTTTGCCAACACTGTAATCATCTAAACTAATGAAAGGCTCGTAACCAATAGTACTTAATAACGTAACCAGGTTTTTTAGCGACAGGGTTTCGGCATTAAAAGTCACCCGAACGGTTTTTTTGCCAAAGTTTACAACAGAAGCACTTATGGAAGGGTTTAATTTGTTGAGGTTTTCAAGAATCCAAATACAGGAACTGCAATGGATGTGCGGAATGTAAAGTGATATAATTTGGGTGGAACCATCATTAAATTCCAGTAATTGTTCAATTATTTTGATGTTCTCTAAAAAGTTGTATTTGCCCTCAATATCTTTGGGTGTTGCTCCAGGAGCGGTTTGTAAATCGTAGTAACAAGTTAAATCGTTTTCAGAAAAAATTTGATAGACGGTTTTGCAACCTTCACAACAAAATGTTTTTTCATCATAAACAATGTCTTGTGTTGATGCGTCTAAACCGCAGTGAAAACAGGTGTGTTTGTCCATTTAATATTTGCTCTATTTATACCTAGTGTTAAGTTAAGCATAATTTAGCCGACCCAAGTCTTGTTCTTTTTCCCTTTTACTGCGTTAAAAAAACGTACCGTAGCTACGGCTATGCTATGTTTTTTTTAGCCTTGTAAAAGAAAAAAATAGCAGCGACTTAACCGACACATTACACTTAACTTAACACTAGGGCAAATTTCAAAATTGATGTATCTTTAAAATATGATATTAGTCATGTTTTTAAAGAACCGTAAGGGCCTAAGAAAAGTGTCACCAACAAATTGAAAATTAATTTAAACTGTTTTTCTTGGCAACATAATTTTTATTTTTGAAGGTACTATGCTGGCCTCAATAGTGTTAACTTCACCAATGTATTCGCCATCAACTTGAAGAGGTATTTTTTTCTTGCAGTGTATCACTACTTTTTTTGTAGCGAAGCACTCTACAAATTCAGGATCTCTTAAAGACGTTTCACTTAGGGTGTTTAAAATATCGATGACATTCATTTTTCTGAAAAGCAACACTTCAAAAATAGCATCATCGATTTTTCCATCGGGATTAATAACAGCTCCAGTACCAAATTGATTGGCGTTTGCAATGGCTATCATGATGCCTGCTTTTTGTATTTCTTTTCCGTTTATTTCTATTGAAAAACGATAGGGCAAATCAGATTCTACAAGCGTAGGAATGGTTTGAAGGGCATACCCTAATTTCCCTCTCATAGACGAGTTTTCGTAGTTTTTAATTAAAAGGGCATTAATACCAATATCAGCAATATGAAGGCAAAGATGGTTGTTTACTGAAATAACGTCCATATTAATAAAATGATTCCCTAAGACAATTTTAACTTGTTCTTCGAGGTTGTCCGGTAAGTTGAAATTGGATGCTAATCCGTTAGCAGACCCAGCAGGAATAATGCCGAGAGGTATGTTTGATTCTAGAATAGCTTTTGCAACTAGCTGTATGGTGCCGTCTCCACCTGCAACCAAAATCCTATCAATGGATTTTTTTTCTACAATGTCTTTAATATGTTTTTCATCATTATCGCCTGTGGTTTGGTAGGTTTCTAATGTCGCATGCTGATTTAGAACGATATTTTGTATGTCTTTAGTAATTACACCTTTTTCAGAACCTCCTGAAATCGGATTGATAACCAATAGCAATTTTATTTTTGATTTCATAAAACCTTTATAATTGTTTAAAATTAAGTAATTTGTGGGTCAATTAAGTAAATAAATTCTGATTTGGTAAAACTTGATTTAAAATTATATAGAGGTTATGTAAATGATGTGGAACTTGTTGTTTCTGGGCATGTATTTCAATCATGGGCTCCAGATAAATACCGACTTGATAATAAAGGTATTAGGCATGCGGTTTCCATTATTCATATGTTTAGAATAAAACCCTATCCAAACGCTGTAGTGACTTTAAAATTTAAAAACCTTGAGATAACGACAAAAACTTTAAATGACGGTTTTTTTAGATTTACGCTGCCATTCAACGAACCACTTGAAAGTGGCTGGCATCCTTATGAAGTGATTTGTAAACTTCACAATTTTGGCATTGTGAATGTTGGGGAGATTTTAAAACCTTTTAATAGCAAACTTGGCATTATTTCGGACATAGATGACACCTTTCTTATATCACATAGCAAAAGTTTTTTTAAAAAAATATATGTGCTTTTATTTAGAAACATTAACAACAGAAAAATTTTTGAAGATGTCGTGCAACATTATAAAGCCTTAAGCATTGCAGGGCAAACCAACGAAGTAGCTTCCAACTCCTTTTTTTATGTGTCGAGCAGTGAATGGAACTTATATGAATTTATTGATGCTTTTGCAAGATTGCATGAGCTACCAAAAGCGGTTATTAAACTAAAAGATATAAAGGCAGGAATTTCAGATTTTCTCTTTACAGGGCGTGGTAGTCACAATCATAAATTTGTTAAAATAAAAGAAATTATTTCATTTTATCCACATTTGCAATATGTATTGCTTGGGGACGATAGCCAAAAGGATCCTTATATTTATGAAGAAATTAGTAAAGTCTTCCCAAAAAACATAAAAGCCATTTACATAAGAAAAACATCTAAAACAAAAACCAAAATTGTTAAAATCCTTGAAAATATTGAAAGTTTAGGTGTATCGGTTTGTTATTTTAAATTTAGCAATCAAGCTATAGCACATTCAAAAAAAATAGGGATTATTTAAAAAAACATACACTGTTTTATTTGATTTACGAGGTTTTAAGTATTTTTACCAAGCTTCCATTTTAAGTAGGTTTTATTTTAGTAAATAAAAATTTTAAATGTTATATAATTAAATGTATCAGAACGACAAAGATGTTTTTAATGTGCTTTTTGAAGCTGTGTCAGAAGGTGTTATTGTAGTAAACAATCAGCAACATATTGTTGAAACAAATGCTTCAGCAGAGCGCATGTTTGGTTACAATAAAGATGAACTTATAGGCCAACATCTTAATGTGTTAATTCCACAAAAATACCATGCTGGCCATGCTGCCCATGTAGAAGGTTTTATGGATCATAAGGAAAGTAGGCAAATGGGACGTGGGCGTGATTTGTTTGGGGCTCACAAAAACGGCAACTCATTTCCTGTAGAGGCAGGTTTAAATCCTTTGGAAATTAATGGGGAATCGTTTGTAATGGCATTGGTTATAGATATTTCTATACGCAAGCAACAAGAGCTTGAATTGCTGGAACTAAACGATCAATTGGAAAAAAAGGTTAGTGAGCGTACAAAGACTTTAAGTGATACTGTAGAAGAATTAAAAATTGTAAACAAAGAACGAGATGCCGAAATTAAAAAACGGATTGAGGCCCAAAATAAAATAAAAAACGCTCTTAAAAAGGAAAAGGAACTCAACGAATTAAAAACAAAATTTTTATCGTTAGTCTCCCATGAGTTTAAAACGCCTTTAAGTGGTATTTTAACTTCGGCTATGTTGTTGAGTAAATATAAGTTGACCGAACAACAAGAGAGAAGGGATAAGCACATAAAAACCATTTCAGACAAAGTGCATTATCTTAATAATATTTTAAATGATTTCTTATCCATTGAAAAATTAGATACCGGTAAAATTAATTATAAATTCAGCACGTTTAAAATAAGCAAAATTGTTAATGAAGTGGTATATAACGCCAATATGCTTTTAAAAGAAGGCCAAGAAATAAAATATCCTGAAAATATTGATGATTACTCCATGTTTCAAGATGAAAAAATTGTAGAGTTGGCATTGTCCAACTTGGTACATAATGCCATTAAATACTCATCAGAAAACACCTTGGTAGATATTCAAATAAAGCAGAATGATAAAAATACCACGTTTAAGATTAAGGATAATGGTATTGGAATTCCCCTTAACGATCAAAAAAACATATTTAATCGTTATTTTAGGGCTGAAAATGCACTGCTTACCCAAGGAACTGGCATTGGGCTGAATATTGTAAAAAGCCATTTAGAAAATTTAGGAGGCACAATAAGCTTTACTAGTGAAGAAAATATGGGAAGCGACTTTACATTTATATTACCAAATAAAGTGAAACAATGAAGAAAATATTACTGATAGAAGACGATGTTATTTTAAGGGAAAATACAGCGGAATTATTAGAACTGTCCGATTATAATGTTATCACAGCTCCAAACGGTAAAATTGGTTTGGACATGGCAAGAAAGGATTTTCCAGATATTATTGTGTGTGACATTATGATGCCCGAACTTGATGGTTATGGTGTTTTGGAGGCCTTGGCTGAAAATGAAAAAACCAAACACATTCCTTTTATATTTCTCTCTGCAAAAACAGAGCGTAAAGATGTTAGAAAAGGTATGGATTTAGGCGCAGACGATTACATCACCAAACCTTTTGAAGAAGAAGAATTAATAAGTGCCATTGAAAGTAGGTTAGCTAAGGCCGCTATTTTAAAAGACAGAAGTTTCGAAGCTCAAAAAAATTCTATTTCTAATCAAGAGGATGAACTTAGAACACTTAATGACCTCAAAAACTTTTTTGATGATAACGGCAATGAAATAAGCTATGCTAAAGGTGATATTATTTACGAAGAAGGGCAAAATTCCAATAATATATTTTTAATATCAAAAGGATTGGTTAAATGCCACAAACTGGACGAACAAGGTAAGGATTTAACAACGGCTCTATATAAAGAAGATGATTTGTTTGGTTATACCTCCTTTACACAGAACACGCCCTATCAAGAAACGGCAACAGCTATAAAAGATTCGGAATTGGTGGCACTTTCTAAAAATGAATTGAAAAATGTGCTCAATACCAACCATAATGTCACTTTGGAACTCATACAGTTGTTAACGGACGATTTAACGGTTGTAAAAGAACAATTGTTACAAATGGCATACAGTTCGGTTAAGAGAAGAACGGCTACCACCATACTGAAATTTGCCGAAAAGCTTAACCATAAACCCAATGATTCTATTAGAATTTCCAGAAACGATTTAGCTAGTGTTGCAGGTGTAGCCATAGAGAGCCTAATAAGAACACTTTCAGGCTTTAAGGATTTGGGTATTATTGAAATTGAAGGTAGAAATATTAAAATTTTAGATATTAATAAACTACAGCAAATAAGCTAAGAGACTGTTTAAATTTTATCCTTTGGTTCTTTTTTTATTCAAATAAAAACCAATTATGATTTTGGTCATATTTAGTTAAAGCCCATGCCTTTACTTTTGTTTCTTAGAAGACAAATAGGCATGAAGAATATTTTAATACCAACAGATTTTTCTGAAAATGCATGGAATGCTATAGATTATGCACTCAAATTTTTCAGTAAATCGTCCTGTAACTTTTATTTATTACACGTTAATACAGCTGGTACATTAGTAACTAGTGGAAGTGCTGGCGTGCAAAATAAAAGTGTTGCTTCTGAAACTTTAACAAAATCCCCAAAAAAGTTATTGCAGGAAACTTTAAAGCGGATTTACGACAATCTTCCAAGAAATCCTAAGCATCGGTTTTTTATAATTTCAGATAGTAATTATCTCGTCGATTCCATTAGGGAACAAGTCGTTAAAAATAGAATTAATCTTATTGTAATGGGAACAAAAGGTGCTTCGGGTTTAAAAAAAATAGCCATAGGCACCAATGCGGGAAATGTTATTACAAAAGTAAAATGTACAACCATGGTTGTGCCGGAAAATGCCAAGTATACAGAACTCAAAGAGATTGCATTTCCAACCGATTTCTCCATTTTTTACCGACCAGAGACGTTGCAGCCCATACTGGATATTATTGAAGTAAATAATGCAACGGTTAATGTGTTACATGTAAATAAATATGGTTTGGAGCTTAACGAAGACCAACAAAAAAACAAGGAATATTTAGATGATTATTTTACTAATTACACCCGTAGCTTTCATTTTTTAACTAATAAACATATAGAGAATGCCGTGCAGCAGTTTGTAGATGAAAGAGGAATTAATTTAATAACCATGTTGGCGAAGAATTTAAATTATTTCCAGCTCATTTTATTTCATCCAACCGTCAATGAAATTAGTTATTATAAAGATGTGCCTTTTTTAGTATTACATTAAAATGATGGCTTAACAAATCTTATAATGTTTTTATAACCTTCAATCAACAAGAATGGGAAAGTGTGAACAATGTATTATTAAACAATTCAACGCGCTTAAATCTTTAACTAAAGAAGAGCTTGTTCGAATTTCAGGTTGTAAAACCTCTAAGTTTATTAAAAAAGGTGAAATTATTTTTGATGAAGGCGAATCTATTAACGGTGTTTATTGTGTAAAAGAAGGTATTTGTAAATTGTCTAAGCTAAGCGAAAATGGTAAGGACCAAATAGTAAAAATGGTTGTAAAAGGCCAATTATTAGGCCAGCGTTCCCTTATTACCGACGAGGTTTCAAATTTACAAGCAGTAGCCTTAAACAATATGGAAGTTTGTTTTATTCCTAAAAGAGAAATAATTAACAATTTACAAAATAACCCAAAGTTTTCATTTGATGTTTTAAAGGAAATGGCTCACGATTTAAAAGAAGCAGATAATATTATTGTGAATATGGCTCAAAAATCGGTACGGCAGCGTTTAGCAGAAACCTTGGTTTATATTCATGATAGTTTTGGTGTGAATCCAGATAAAACCTTAAGTATCCTATTATCCCGCGAAGATTTTGCAAACATTGTTGGTACAGCAACCGAGTCTGCCATTCGGGTTTTATCGCAATTTAAAAAAGAAGCCTTAATTTCTGTTGTTGGAAAACAAATACGAATTGAAAATCTAGAGGGCTTAAAACGTGTTGAATAACATCTATAATTTTCACATGTTAAAGAATAGATAAATCTGATTAAAGTATCTTCATTTTTGTATAAAAAACAGTATTTTTATACAGCTATGACAAAATACACGACTTCAAGAAAGGGTTTCGTTTTCAAAAAATACGAAGCTCCAGAACAGGCACCCTTCGATAAACTTTTTGATATTTTTAAAGAGCTTATTACGCACACATCTGGCGATTTTGACGAAGCCATGGATTGGTTGCGGGAATTAGACAAAGAATACGAATTAACAACTCCAGATTATACCATTGATGATTTTATAGAAGACCTTAAAAAGAAAGGTTATATAAGAGAGAAAATAGATCCCAATGGAAATGGAGGCATGGCAATTACTGCTAAAACAGAACGTGCCATTCGTCAACAAGCACTCGACCAGATTTTTGGCAATATAAAACGCAGTGGTCAAGGCAACCATAAAAGTAAGAGTCCTGGTATTGGCGATGAGCATACGGGCGATTTTAGAACCTATCAATTTGGAGATGCTTTAGATAAAGTTTCTATGACCGAAAGTTTGAAGAACGCCCAAATAAATCATGGTATTGGAAATTTTAGTATTTCAGAAGATGATTTGGTTGTAGAAGATACACTCCATAAATCCCAAATGAGTACTGTATTAATGATTGATATTAGCCACAGCATGATACTTTATGGTGAAGATAGAATTACACCAGCAAAGAAAGTAGCCATGGCTTTGGCAGAATTAATCACCACACGTTACCCCAAAGACACATTGGATATTTTAGTGTTTGGTAACGATGCGTGGCAGATAGAAATCAAGGATTTGCCCTATCTAAAAGTCGGTCCTTACCACACAAATACCGTCGATGGTTTACAGTTGGCTATGGATTTACTTAGAAGAAAGCGAAATACCAATAAACAGATTTTTATGATAACCGATGGGAAGCCAAGTTGTGTGCGTATGCCAGATGGCCACTATTATAAAGACAGTGTTGGGTTAAATCCATTTATTACCAATAAGTGTTACGCTATGGCACAACAAGCCAGACGGTTGCACATTCCCATAACAACTTTTATGATTGCTAAAGATCCTTATTTAATGCAATTTGTACGAGAGTTTACTTATGCCAACCAAGGAAAAGCATTTTATACTGGATTAAAAGGCTTGGGTGAAATGATTTTTGAAGATTATGAAACTAATAGAAAAAAGAGGATAAGGGGATAGGATTATAAGTTATGAGTTATAAGTTATAAGTTATGAGTTAAAAGTTATGAGTTAAAAGTTACTCATATGATTTTTGAAATTAAAATGAAACTATGGAAATAAAGGATATTAAGACACTAGGCGACTTAAAAAAAATAGGCTATAAAAGTAAATCTATAAAAGATGAATTGCGGGATAATCTCATTCAGAGAATAAAAAATAATGAAACCACTTTTGAAGGTGTTCATGGTTATGAAAACACCGTAATTCCTGAGTTGGAACGGGCCATTTTATCGCGTCATAATATTAATTTGTTGGGTTTGCGTGGACAAGCAAAAACACGTTTAGCACGGTTAATGTTGAATTTATTAGATGAATACATTCCGTATGTGGAAGGTTCTGAAATTAATGACGATCCCTTTCAGCCTATATCAAGGTATGCCAAAGAATTAATTAATGAAAAAGGAGATGATACACCCATTTCGTGGTTGCACAGAAGCGAACGTTTTGCTGAAAAGTTAGCAACACCAGATGTTACGGTGGCAGATATTATTGGTGATGTGGATCCGATTAAAGCAGCCAATTTAAAACTGAGTTATGCCGATGATCGCGTCATTCACTACGGGATGATACCTAGAGCCAATCGTTGTATTTTCGTCATTAATGAGTTACCGGATTTACAAGCAAGAATTCAAGTCGCTTTATTTAATATTTTGCAAGAAGGCGATGTTCAAATTAGAGGTTTTAAGTTGAGGTTACCGTTGGATATTCAGTTTTTATTTACCGCAAATCCTGAGGACTATACAAACAGAGGAAGTATTGTAACCCCATTAAAAGATCGGATTGGGTCTCAAATTTTAACCCATTATCCAGCAGATATAGAAACTGCAAAGCTAATTACGGCTCAAGAAGCTAAGGTTTTAGAAAGTCAAACAGCGTCTGTTACAGTACCAGATTTAGCTAAAGATTTGTTAGAACAAATTGTATTTGAAGCCAGAAAAAGTGACTATATAGATGCAAAAAGTGGTGTGAGTGCCAGATTAAGTATTACAGCCTTTGAGAATTTATTAAGTACAGCCGAACGACGCGCTTTAAAATCGGGAGACGATAAAACCACGGTGCGTTTAAGCGATTTTGTGGGCATCATTCCATCTGTTACCGGAAAGGTTGAGTTGGTTTATGAAGGCGAACAGGAGGGAGCTGCCATAGTTGCGTATAATTTAATTGGTGAAGCGGTTAAAAGTTTATTTCCAAAGCTTTTTCCTAAAATAGAAAAACTAAAAAAACAAGAAGAGGAAAGTCCTTATGACGACATTGTATCTTGGTTTTTCAATCAAAGTGACGGTTTTGAATTATTGGACGAAATCAGGGATAAAGAATACAAAAATATACTGGATGCCATTTCTTCTTTAGATGATTTACTGGGGATATACCAACCAAATTTAAGAAAAGAAGATTCCTATTTTATGAAGGAGTTTGTGCTTTGGGCATTGGTTGAATTTAAGTTACTCAGTAAATTCAGGTTTACAGAAGGCACTCAATTTAAAGATCCTTATGGTAGTTTTATAAGTGGTATTTGACGAAATAAGCTTTTAACTATTTTATTTTTTTGGAACAGGCTTAAAATAATTTGATTTTAAGCCTTTTTTATGACTTTCCTTTATTACTCAGTATTCTGATGTCATTTTCTTATTTGCGTCAATCTTATTTTCATTTTTGATAATATAAACTTTTATTTTGTTTTATATTTATACGTTTTTTCTCACTATTTAAGAAGTGATTTTCGATGATAAATTTAATTTTTTGTATATTGGGATATAACACCGCGTCAAGGGCGTTTGGCACTTAACCTGTATAATTTAATATATTATCACAATAAAATATGGATGTAAAAAAAAGTAATAAACAACATGATATCAAATTATTATCCTTTGATGTGGATAATACATTATTAGAGTTTCATACCCTTAAAACTAATTTTACTACTATATGGAATACCTATAAACCAGATTCTGAGGTTTTATTAACCTATAATTCAGGACGGTTAATCGACGATGTTCTAAACCTAATAAAAAAGGGGGTTTTACCCGAGCCACATTATATAATAGCTGGTGTGGGAACGCTTATTTACGACTATAAAAATAAATCTATAGTTAAAGAGTTTAATGACGTTCTAGATGAGGGTTGGGATTTGGAAGCTGTTGAAGAACTTATCAGTAATATTAATTATCCCATAAGTGAGCAGCCTACTAAATTTCAACATGCTTATAAACGAAGTTATTATTTACACGATGCTGGCCCAGAGCTTATAGATAATATAGAAGAAGTTTTTGCAAGCGCAAAAATGCATGTTAATGTTGTTTATTCGGGCGAAAAATTTTTAGATATTTTACCAAAGTGGGCCAACAAAGGCAACGCATTGCAGTGGTTATTAAACAAATTAGATGTAGAATCGCATAGTACGTTAGTGGCTGGCGATAGTGGAAACGATTGCGCCATGTTCGATATGGAAGATGTAAAAGGTATTGTAGTCGCCAATGCCCATGAAGAACTCTATAAATATACCAAGCACCGACAAGTGTATCATTCCGAAAGCGACTATAGTAATGGTATTATAGAAGGTTTGGTTTATTATGGTATCTTGCCTGAAGATGCTATAAATACGAATAATGAAGATCATTCCGATGATTTTTTTATAAAAAAGGAACTAAACAATGCAGCTGCTCATGAAGATGAAGATGAAAAAATAGCTTTGATACGCGAAGGCTATGATAAAGCCATTGAAGCATTACGAAAAAATATCACACCACTTGGTTTTTCGGCGTGTTCCATGAAGGATAATGTGCCTAATGGCACCGACGAAAATTATCATAGCGTTTGGGCTAGAGATGGAGCTATAACTGTTATAGGGTCACTTCCTTTATTACATGATAAAGAAATCCACAAATGTCAACGCCAAACACTACTAACCTTAATGGAGCATATTTCGCGTAGTGGACAAATTCCTTCCAATGTACGCATAAAAGATAATGTACCGGATTATTCTGGAGTAGGAGGTATTTGTTCCATTGATAGCGGACTTTGGGTTGTCATTGCCTTTTTCGAATATGTGAATGTAACAAAGGATATTGCTTTTTTAAGGGACCATGTTTCAGATATAAAAGAAACCATGCGATGGCTTGGTGCACATGATGGTAATAACGATGCGTTACTGGAAATACCGGAAGCAGGGGATTGGACTGATTTGTTTGGGAGGAGTTATAACATTCTATATGATGAAATATTATGGTATAGAGCCAATGTATGTTTTGGTCGTATGTTGGAAATGTTAGGTGATTATGAGCAAGCTGGGGAGTATATTCGTTGGTCTCAAGTTATAAAAAAGGAAATACTTCAAAATTTTTGGCCTTCTACACAACAAAAATTATTTCAATCGTTTTCTTTTGCTGAAAGGCAATTTAGTTTAGGGGATACTACATATTTGATTGCTCAAGTAACACCGTTTGATTTTAGTTGGCGTTGCGATATTTTAGGCAATGTACTTGCTTTTTTACACGGTACAATTGACGCAGATAAAGCACATCAAACTTTACGTTTTATGCTAGGAGTAGGTGTTAACGAGCCTTTTCCTGTGGCGAATGTGTATCCCGTTGTAAGCCCGGGAGATCCAGACTGGCGGCCTTATTATACAGTGAACCTTTTAAATTTACCAAACCACTATCACAATGGAGGTATATGGCCTTTTGTGGGTGGTTTTTGGGTTAAATTCATAAATAAACTTGGCTTAAAAGAAATGGCAATAGCCGAATTGCATAAACTAGCTTTAATCAATAAAGAAGGAGTAAATGAAGCATGGGAATTTACAGAATGGGCACACGGAATTACCGGAAAGCCCATGGGTAAATCCTACCAGGCATGGTCTGCAGCACAATATATTTCTGCATGCCATGATTTAAAAATAATTTAAACAGTCTCTTAAAACTAAAATTAAAATTATGAAATCGCCATGATTTGGAAACGCAATTGATAATCATCGAACACCAATGAAAATAGAGCGATAACACCTGCCTGCCGGCAGGCAGGTATAACCTTTAAAAAACAATAAATATTTACATATGAAATCTATATTAATGATCTCTTTACATGGTTATGTCGGCGCCCATGCCGAATTAGGAAAACCAGATACCGGTGGGCAGGTGGTATATGTTTTAGAACTAGCAGAACGCTTTAGTAGGTTGGGGAAACGAGTAGATTTAGTGACTCGTCAATTTGAAAATCAACCAGAATATGATATCGTAGATGAGAATTTTAGTGTATGGCGTATTCCTTTTGGCGGAAAAAAGTTTATCCGAAAAGAAGATATGCACGATCACTTAAAAAAGTTTGTGACCAATTGTTTAACAGCAATTAAAAAGGAACAAAAAAAATATGATATTGTTTACACCCATTATTGGGATGCCGGTTGGGCTGGACAGAAAATTGCTGAAGAGTTGGGGATCTCGCATGTACATACACCACATTCTCTTGGATGGTGGAAACGGCATACGATGGGTAGTGATATGGACGAAAAAGAAATGGAGAAAACTTACCGTTTTAAAGAGCGTATTCGAAAAGAATATTTTGTGTATCAAATGTGCAATTATGTTATTGCGACCACACTACCACAGGTAGATTTACTTACTAAACAATATGATATGTTACCTCGGAATTGTGGTATGATTCCTCCAGGAATTGATGAAAATCGCTTTTTTCCAGTACCTTCCAAAGAAAATGACAAGGTTCGTTCTAAGTATGATATCCATCCTAATGATATTCTTGCTCTTGGTCGTATGGCACATAACAAAGGTTACGATCTTCTTTTACAGGCTTTGCCAACGGTAATGCAACTTTGTCCGGAAGCACGTTTGGTTGCGGCGATTGGTGGCGATCAATCTGCTCAAGATATGGAAGGCTTGGAAAAGCTTAAAAAATTGGCAGGTGAGTTAGGTGTATTAGATAAAATAAAATGGAAAAATTATGTAGAAGATGAAGATTTAGCCAATGTTTATAGATCCGCAAATATTTTCGCCATGCCCTCTAGGTACGAGCCTTTTGGAATGGTCGCTATTGAAGCGATGGCATGTGGTACACCTAGTGTTGTAACGGTTCATGGAGGCTTATACGATTTAATTGATTTTGGGCATCAAGCGCTATTTGCAGATCCTCATCGCCCAATAGAATTTGGAGCCATGTTATCAATGCCTCTTTTATACCCTAAATTGCGAAATGAATTGTCTGTAGAAGGAGCTAGGTTTGCACGCCGTAATTTTGGATGGACAGGTATCGCGAAACGTATCCTTGAGATATTTAATAATTCCATCAATTTACGTTCAATGGAATCAAATATATATTCACATTAGAGATTACCAATCGCTTCTGCTTTTAATATTATTAGCGCATAACTGAATGATTTCGGTGATGCGCTTTTTTCTGGTGTCTTCTCTTTTGGCTTGATTTAACCAATAGAGATAACTTTTCCTGTAAGAAGGAGCAAAGTTTTGATAATTAGAAAAGGCTACTGGATTTTTATCAAATTGTAATTGTAAGTCGTTAGGAACGATACCATTTTCAACAGCATCTAAAACGGTCCAATTACCATTTTCTTTTGCTATCCCAATAGTTTTTAATCCACTTTCGTGCATCAAATCATTAGCAATTAATTCTTCAATATACTTTTTGTTTAATGCACTCCAGACACTTTTGGGGTTTCTGGGTGTAAAATATTGCCTTCGCTTACCATCTCCCAAACTTTTTACTGTAGAATCTATCCACCCATAGCATAGAGCTACTTTAACCGCTTCTTCCCAACGCATGCTGTCATTTTCATGCTGAACTTTATAAAATATTAAATAAGCACCTTTGTATGATTTATGATTTTTGTGCAACCAATCACGCCACTCTTTATCTGTTTTAAAATATAATTCGGGTAGTTCCAAAAGAATTAAAGCTTTTTTGTTTCAACATAAAAGTCTGGGTCTATTTCAAATGACACATTTTTACTGTCTAAAATTTTTGTTTTCCATTCGGCTTTTGGGAATAACCATTCTTCTTGACCATCAATAGATACTTGAATAGGCATATCAAATTTGTCTATAATATTTGTCCATCTATATTTTAATTCCTTATTTTTTATGGTATATTCTAAAGTTGGAATTTTTGTGGTTCTTAAATACTGATTGAAAAACTCGGTCAAATCAATACCGGTTTTCTCGCTCATATAATTTTCAATTTGTTGCGTGGTGACCGTTTGATGATAAAAAGTTCTGTTTAAGCCACGCAAAATTTGTCGCCATTTTTCATCATCTTCTACTAATTGCCGTAAGGTGTGTAGCATATTTCCTCCCTTTGGGTACATATCTGCAGAACCTTCCGTATTTACATGATAGTAACCTATAATAGGGCGGTCATTTTGTATACCTTTTCTAGTGCCTATAACATATTCTGCACCCGCTTCTTTGCCATAATAGTATTCCAAAAATAAACTTTCAGAATAATTTGTAAAGCTTTCATGAATCCACATATCTGCAATATCGATATAGGTTATATTATTTGCAAACCATTCGTGGCCAGATTCGTGTATGATAATGAAATCGAATTTTAATCCCCAACCTGTACCCGATAAATCTTTTCCTAAATAACCTTGCATGTATTTGTTACCATAAGTAACCGAGCTTTGATGTTCCATCCCTAAATAAGGCACTTCAACTAATTTGTAGCCATCTTTATAAAAAGGATATGGACCAAACCAATGTTCAAAAGCCTTCATCATTTTGGGTGCATCTTTAAAATGGACTTTAGCTTTTTCTAAATTATCTTTTAAAACATAATAATCCATATCTAAATTTCCATTTTCGCCATCAAATACTTCTGAGAAATGCGCATAATCACCAATATTGATATTTACACCGTAATTGTTTATTGGGTTTTTTACAATCCAATGATAGGTTTTTGTATCTCCATATTGTTCTACACTTCTTAACCTGCCATTAGATACATCCATAAGCTTGCTGGGCACATTAACGCTAATAAGCATGCTATCTACTTCATCGTACATGTGGTCTTTGCATGGCCACCAAACACTGGCACCCAAACCTTGGCAAGAAGATGCTATAAAATGATTACCGTTTTCGTCTTTTTTCCAAGAGATACCACCATCCCAAGGTGCTCTTACGGCTTCTCTTGGATGGCCTTCATAATGGACATCGATACTATTAATATCATTTACCTTTTGAGGGTCTTTTAAAGTTATAAAATGTGCATTGCCATCATGCCTTATGTCTAACTCTTTGTTGTTTTGGACTGCCTTTGTGATTTTTAATGGTGGTTGCAAATCAATTTGCATCACCGAATTGTTTTCGAGTACTTTGTATTGAATGGTGTTCTTTCCAGAAATATATTTTTCATCTGGCTTTACTTTAATGTCTAAATGATAATAAGTTAAGTCCCACCAAACACGTTCTGGAGTGATGCTTCCTCTTAGTGTATCTTGTCTGGTGAAATTGTTTTTTTCTGAAAGTAAACCTTGAGCTTGCACTTTTGCAGTTGAAGCTAATAAAACAATCGCCCATATTACTAATAAACGTCTCATCATATATTTAAAATAATTAATGTTCTAAAATACAGTATTTGGGAAAACCACAACACTTTCAAAGCCATTTTCTCCAACGGATGCTATGCCAAAAAAATAGTTATCAACAACAATACCATCTAATGTGAATTCGGAAACTTCACCGACATATCTACTATAATCCCAAGTAGGCGAGGTAGTATCTCTCCAATAGATTTTATAGCCAACCGCACCATCTACCTTATTCCATTTCAATTTTGCCGAAGGTTCTACGGCACCACCAATAGAAACATTTTTTGGTGGTGGTGGCGCAGATGCTAAACTTGCTAAGTTAATGGCATTTACAGCAGTTAGCTTTTTAACATAATCAAAATTTACATGTTCAATAATATCACCATATTTAATACCGTTTTCTTCTCTAATATCTTGATGCTGTTGGTCGTAATTTTCGTGAGCTTCCATAATTCTGATCCCTGAAAAACCTAAATCATTAAACGGACGATGATGTCCGCCACGACCAAACCTATCCAATCTGTAAACCATCATCGGGTTCATTTCCGGCATATACGTTTTTGTGGTTTTATAAACATATCTGGCTAGTTGTCTGGAAATCCCATCAACTTCACCACCATAAAAGCGTCTTAGTTGTCGTTCCCGTTCTGTTTCTGTTGGTGGAACAGGTTCCGAAAAAATTCTAAACGTCCTATTATCAATAATTCCATCCAATCCTTTAATATTTCCAATCATATCATTATTGAAAACTCCAACAATATCCCAGTGATGTTCTTTTGCATAGTTGGCCAATCCAGCACCGCCAAACAAACCTTGTTCCTCTCCCGAAAGTCCAACATATATAATGCTATTTTCAAATTTGTATTTGGATAATACTCTGGCAGCTTCCATCGTTCCTGCCATACCAGAAGCATTGTCGTTAGCTCCGGGTGCATCTGTAATAAAATCCATGGTATTACTAGCACGAGAGTCTATATCTCCACTCATAATAATATATCGGTTTGGATACTTTATGCCTTTTTGAATAGCGACTACATTCACTACCCAAGCATCATGAGGCACTCTATTATTGCCTTTTTTAGTCACAAAATCCTTTTGATAAAAAACCTGAAGGCAATCATCGCAATTACTGGAAATGGTTTCAAATTCCTGTTTTATCCAGCGTCTAGCAGCTCCAATGCCTCGTGTATTTGACACCGTGTCACTAAAAGTGTTGCGTGTGCCAAAATTTACAAGTGTCTGGATATCTTTTTCAAGGCGTTTTTCAGAAACAGCATCTATGATGTTATATAGATCTTGAGGAGTTTGCGCATATGAAACTACACAGAATAGGAATAACATTAATAGATTTTGAAATTTCATGGATTTTTTACTTTTTATAATTGAATTTTACAGTTTCAACAGTGCCATTTTCCTGTTGTAGATCTACAAAAACATTCATTTCATTGGCATTAATCTTTTCAAAAACCATGCCTTCAAAAGCCACTTTGTTTGCTGTTATTTCCTTTAATGGAAAATCGACTGTTTCATCTTTTGCTTCCCAACCTTTCAAATCGTTATTAAAATGTTTTATCTGAAGTATTAATGTGTTATTTACTTCCCTAATTATTTCTATTTCGTAAAAAGTAACTTTATTGTTTACTATTAATTTGAAGGTTGCCATCATCGAGTCGCCCGATGGTTCGCTCCAGTTTTCTTCGGTTAATCCTCCAAATGCTTCGCCTTTCCAATTGCCCGAAATCCAAGCTATGTTTTCTAATTTTGGCTCAAGTACTTGCTCCTTTTGCGCATAAATTGCAGTAGATATAAAAAGCAGAATAAGAATACTTAATTTTTTCATTTGATATTTTTTACTAAAATACTTAAAAGTGGTTTAAACTTTTCTAATTGGCTAAAAAATCGCCCTTTTTTGCCCACTCTACATCTTTTTTCTTTCCGTAGCTTTTCCAACGCGACAAGCTGGCTCCTTCTCTAAAAAGGTTTACTAAACCTTTTCTTTACGCTCGGCCCTAACTCGAAAAAGGCTTTAATTGGACAAAATTGCCATTGCGCTGGCTGGCTCGTTTGCTAAAATAACCCACTGGGTTATTTTTTCACGCTCCGTCCTGCTTCAATTGAAAAGTTTAAAACCACTTTAAAATTAAAAAGCGTTTCAAAAAATATATTTTTGAAACGCTTTAAGAATTGAGTCAGTCACTATTTATTAAAAGCAGTATTTGTTTTCTTTAATAACTTTACTTGCTATAATATTTCTTAATTCTATAATGTTTGGCATATTTACGTATTTAATATAGCGTTTTAAACCCATTAGCATCATACGTTGCTCATCACCAGTTGAGAATGAAATGATGGAGTGTTTGCCTGCAGTTTCAATAACATCAATAGCATGGAATAAATTTAATTTTGCCATAGCTATTTGTTCTTTAGCTTTTTCTTCACCTTCTTTTTTAGCTATTTTTTCAGCACGTAGAATAGCAGATTCAGCTAAGTATATTTGAATTAAAATATCTGAAGCAGCCAACATGAGTTGTTGACGTTTTTCAATTTCCTCACCATATTTCTGTAAAGCCGCTCCTGCAACCATTAAAAATAATTTTTTAAGATTGACTATAATACTTTTTTCTTCTGAAAATAATTCTGAAAAATCAGGCGTGTCAAATGATGGGATACCTGTTAGTTCATTAGCAACAGCAGTTGCTGGTCCTAATAAATCCAGGTGCCCTTTCATGGCTTTTTTAATAAGCATCCCTATACTTAACATGCGGTTAATTTCGTTGGTGCCTTCATAGATTCTGGCAATACGGGCATCTCTCCAAGCCGATTCAATAGGTGTTTCTTCAGAGAATCCCATGCCTCCAAAAATTTGAATGCCTTCATCGGTACACCGTTGTGTAAATTCAGAAACAGCTACTTTTAGTATAGAACATTCAATGGCATACTCTTCAACGGCTTTTAATTCGGCTTCTTGGTGGGTGTCTTTTCCGTTATTCTGACGAAGAATAATACGGTCTTCAATATTTTTAGCTGCACGATAACTAGCAGTTTCCCCAACCCAACAATTGGTTGCCATTTCTGCTATTTTTTGACGAATAGCCCCAAAACTGGAAATTGGTGTGTTAAATTGAATACGTTCATTAGCATATTTAACCGATTCTGTTATAACACGACGTTGCGCATCCAAACAAGCGGCGGCTAATTTAATTCTACCAACGTTTAAGGCATTCATGGCTATTTTAAAACCATTGCCTCTGGTTGACAACATATTTTCAACTGGAACAACGGTATCATTAAAAAACACCTGTCTTGTTGAAGACGCACGGATACCTAATTTGTGTTCTTCTTCACCCATGGTAATCCCGTTAGGGTTGTTTTTATCGTATTCAACAATAAATCCCGTAATGTATTTATCGTCTTCAATTCTTGCAAAAACAATCATTAAACTACAAAACCCAGCATTGGAAATCCACATTTTTTGCCCCGTAATGCTATATGATTTTCCATCGGCAGATAAAACAGCTTTTGTTTTACCTGAATTGGCATCACTACCAGCACTAGGTTCAGTTAAACAGTAAGAACCAAACCATTCTCCGGTTGCCAATTTTGGAATATACTTTTGCTTTTGTTCTTCGGTGCCATATAATAGTATAGGTAAAGTACCAATACCTGTATGCGCACCAAAAGCGGTACTAAAAGAACCGGTAGCACCAGAAATATAATCACATACCAACATGGTATCTACAAACCCCATACCCATACCACCATATTCAGTGGGAACAGAAACGCTTAAAAACCCCATTTCACCAGCTTTTTGCATGCAAGATTCTGTTAAGGCATAATCTTTAGCTTCAAAGCGAGGTTTGTTTGGCCAAATTTCCCTGTCAACAAATTCGGTAACAGCCTCTTTCATCATCAATTGTTCTTCCGAAAAGTCTTCAGGCGTGAATATGTCTTCGCAGTTTGTTTCTTTAACTAAAAACTGACCGCCTCTTAAAATATCTTTTTCTTCCATTTTCTTTAGATTTATAGAATCAAGAATCAAGAACCTAGACTATAATTTTAGTCCAGATTGGAATCCTGAAATCATTTTTTGTATTTGTTTAATTTTTTGTTCTAATTCATTAAATTTTTCTTTCGAAAGATATCTCTTATTATATGCAATATTAAGTTGTGTTTCCCATTCAAAGGCTGAACCTAAACTATCTTCTAAATATTTATTAAAATGTTTATCTGAGCTTTTACTAGAGCCTTCAGAAATATTAGAAGGAATAGAAACTGCACATCGATTCATTTGACTCGTTAACCCATAAGCTTCAAATTCAGGAAGAGTACGAGTGAGCTTGTATGATTCTGAAACAAGTAACATACTTTCATCCCAAATTTTTAATTTCTTAAAATTATGCATAGTCTTTTTTTGGTGTCTTGATTCTTGGATCTTAAAATCTTGATTCTTAACTAAGGAATTCAAAAATACCACAAGCACCTTGTCCTGTACCAACGCACATGGTAACAGCGCCATATTTGTTTTTCATGTTACGTTTGCGCATTTCGTCAAATAATTGCACAGACAGTTTAGTACCCGTACAACCAAGTGGATGCCCTAAGGCAATAGCGCCTCCGTTTACATTCACAATATCTGGGTTTAAACTTAACTCTCGAATGACGGCTAACGATTGTGATGCAAAAGCTTCGTTTAATTCAATAAGTTCTAAATCTTTTTGTTGTAATCCTACAAAATTTAATGCTTTTGGAATCGCTTTAACGGGGCCAATACCCATAATACGAGGTTCTACGCCAACAGCAGCATAACTTACTAAACGGGCAATGGGTTCGAGGTTTAATTCTTTTACCATATCTTCACTCATAACCATTACAAAAGCAGCACCGTCGCTCATTTGTGATGAGTTTCCTGCTGTGACACTTCCACCAGCAGCAAATACAGGTTTTAATTTAGCCAGTGCGTCTAGACTAGTTCCAGCACGAGGCCCTTCATCTTTAGTTACAGTATAAGATTTTGTTGCTTTTTTTCCGTTGTCGTCAATATAAATTTGCTCCACATTTATAGGAACAATTTGGTCTTGGAATCTATTTTCAGCTAAAGCTTTCAATGCCTTCATATGAGAGTTGTAAGCAAACGCATCTTGGTCTTCACGAGATACTTTAAATTGGTTGGCAACAGCTTCAGCAGTGTTTCCCATACCCCAGTAGTAATCTTCATGTCCAGCTTTTACAGTATCATAATTCAATTCGGGTTTAAAGCCAGTCATAGGCACCGAGCTCATGCTTTCTGAGCCACCTGCAATAATGCAATCGGCCATTCCCGTTTGAATTTTTGCTGCAGCGATAGCGATAGTTTCAATGCCTGAAGAACAAAATCGGTTTACCGTTACCCCGGGTACATCAACGCTGTTTAGTCCAATTAATGAAATAAATCGTGCCATGTTTAGACCTTGTGCGCCTTCTGGCATGGCATTACCAACAATAACGTCGTCAATACGTTTTACATCAAGGTTAGGTAATTCTTTCATCATGTACTGGATGGTTTCAGCACCTAATTCATCTGCTCTTTTAAAGCGAAAGACACCCTTTGGTGCTTTGCCAACGGCGGTTCTGTATGCTTTTACTATATATGCTTGTTTCATTTTTCCTCTCCCTAACCCTCTCCGAAGGAGAGGGGATTTTAACGGGTATATTTTAATTATACATTATTTTTAGTTTCCAAGTCCCTCCCCTTTGGGGAGGTTAGGAGGGGACTAGTTGCGAAGTGGTTTCCCAGTTTTCAGCATGTGTTGAATACGCTCTAAGGTTTTACGCTCTGTACATAAACTTAAAAAGGCTTCACGTTCTAGGTCTAGTAAATATTGTTCGCTTACTAAAGTAGGTTCCGATAAATCGCCACCTGCCATCACATAGGCTAATTTGTTGGCGATTTTATGATCGTGTTCACTTATAAAGTTAGATGCTTCCATGGAATCGGTGCCCACTAAAAACATACCTAAAGCTTGTTTACCAAGTACTTTAACATCGGTACGCTTTATGGGTTGTGTATAGCCAGTTTCTGCCATTAATTTAGCATAAGCTTTTGCGGTAGCTATTTGGCGATCTTTGTTAACAACTACCACATCTTTTCCTTTTTGAAGTACACCCATATCGAACGCTTCGTAAGCCGATGTTGCCACTTTTGCCATACCAATGGTTAAGAAATATTCTTGTAGCGTATTCAATTCTACATCGCCTTTTCTAAAGGTGTCGGATGTTCGTAAAGCCATTTCTTTTGAGCCACCACCACCTGGAATAACGCCAACTCCAAACTCAACCAAACCAATATAAGTTTCGGCAGCAGCCACAACTTTATCAGCATGCATCGATAGCTCGCAACCACCACCCAGCGTCATACCATGAGGCGCTGCAATGGTAGGGATTGCCGAATAACGCATACGCATCATGGTGTCTTGAAAATATTTAATGGCGGCATTAAGTTCATCATATTCTTGCTCGACAGCCATCATGAAAATCATGCCTATATTGGCACCAACCGAGAAGTTTGCTGCTTGGTTACCGATAACCAAACCAGCAAAATCTTTTTCAGCAATGTCTATAGCTTTATTTAGTCCTGCCAACACATCGCCACCAATGGTGTTCATTTTTGATTGGAATTCGCAGTTTAAAATACCATCGCCCAAATCTTCAATCACAACGCCTGTATTTTTAAATACTTCTTTGGATTTTCGAATGTTATCTAAAATGATGAAGGCATCTTGACCAGGTATTTTTTCTTGCGATTTTTTCGGGATATCATAAAAATATGTAGCACCATTTTTTACAGAGTAGAACGAGGTGTTTCCTGAAGCTAACATCTCATTTACCCAAGCGGCAGGTTCTAAACCTTCGGCTTTCATTATTTCTATGCCTTTTTCTACACCTATGGCATCCCAAATTTGAAACGGACCATGTTCCCAACCAAAGCCAGCTTTCATGGCATCATCTATCTTATATAATTCGTTTGTGATTTCTGGAATTCGATGTGATACATAAGCGAACATTGAAGCGAAATTTTTTCTGTAAAAATCGCCTGCCTTGTCTTTTCCCGAAACCAAAACTTTAAAACGGTCGATAACTTTATCAATGGTTTTTGTAAGTTCTAAAGTTGCAAAGTTTGCTTTTTTTGAGGGTTTGTATTCTAGTGTATTTAAGTCTAATGCTAAAATATCTTTACCTTCCTTTTTATAAAATCCTTGTCCTGTTTTGCTTCCTAACCATTTTTTTTCCATCATGGTATGGATGAAATCGGGTAGTTTGAAAAGTTCGTGGGCTTCATCATTAGGACAATTTTCATAAATACCATTGGCAACATGCACCAAGGTATCTAATCCAACCACATCGACAGTTCTAAAGGTTGCCGATTTTGGACGTCCAATAACGGGACCTGTTAGTTTATCAATTTCTTCAACCGTTAGGCCTAATGATTTTACTTGATGGAATAAGCTTTGAATACCAAAAATCCCAATACGGTTTCCTATAAATGCCGGTGTGTCTTTGGCGATTACCGATGTTTTTCCTAAAAATTGTTCGCCGTAACCATTTAAAAAGTCTAAAACTGAAGCATCAGTTTTAGGTCCAGGAATAATTTCAAATAGCTTTAAATACCGGGCAGGATTGAAAAAGTGTGTGCCGCAGAAATGCTTTTGAAAATCCTCACTGCGTCCTTCACTCATAAAATGAATAGGAATGCCTGAAGTGTTGGAAGTAATTAAAGTGCCTGGAGTTCTATATTTGTCTAGCTTTTCAAAAACACTTTTTTTAATGTCCAATCGTTCAACAACAACTTCCATAATCCAATCTACTTGGGACACTTTAGCAATATCATCTTCTAAATTACCCGTAGTAATTCTACTGGCAAAACTTGAATGATAAATAGGAGAGGGTTTCGATTTTAATGCAGCTGCCAACGCTTCATTTACCAATCGGTTTCTTACTATTTTGTCGTTAAGTGTTAATCCTTTTGCTTTTTCGGCATCATTTAATTCTCTGGGAACTATATCGAGCAACAACACATCTACACCAATATTTGCGAAATGACATGCAATACCGCTTCCCATAATTCCAGAGCCAATAATGGCCACTTTTTTAATTCTTCGTTTGCTCATTTTAATTACTTATCGTTTTGATCGTATATTTTTTTGTTTAAAATCATGTCGTTAATCATTTCGGTAACTTCATAGAAATGGTTTAATTTCTCTTCTGAAACATTTTTTTTGATGCTTTCATTGAAGATTAAAACTTTTTCTTTGGAATGGGCTCTTTTTTCACGTCCAAAATCAGTAAGACGGATAATAACACCTCTGCCATCTTCAGGATTAGGATGACGTTCTATCAATCCTTTTGCTTCCATTGTTTTTAATATTCTTGACAAACTGGTAGCTTCCATCCCCATTTTTGGGCCTAAGGCTGTAGATGCTGTTCCTTTTTCTGGGTCTATACTCAATAATGTAAAGCCAGTAGCCATGGTGCTGCCAAATTTTGCAGCTTCTTCATTATACATTTTCTGAACAGCAAGCCATGTGGTCCGTAACATATAATCAATTGTTTTCTCTTTCATTTTTTTTGGTTGGATAGTCCAAATATATGAAAATATATTATGCATGCATAATATATTAAGAAAAATTATGACGTTTTTTTGATTGAACTCGTTTAAAATTTTTTGATTGAAGCGAAAATCAGTTATTTAGTGCTCGGTTGAAGGCTTTTTTGAGTTGCATAGCAGGGCTATGGAAGGAAGAAAAGGCAAAAAAACGAGTGCTAAAGGACTATTTTTTAGCCAATTGTGAAAAGTTTTAAACGAGTTCATTTTTAAGCTTATTTAAGATATGTAACTAAGGTCTATAAATTTTTTCGATAAGGTCAGCGTATTTTTCTTTAATCACTTTACGCTTTAATTTCATGGTAGGAGTTAAGTGTCCTGCATCTATAGACCACACATCTGGTGTTATTTCAAATTTCTTTATTTGCTCCCAATTACCAAAGTTGGTGTTGGCTTTATCTATTTCGCTTTGTATGCGTTCCAATAGTTTTGGGTTTCTAATAAGGTCGCTACTATTGTTAAAAGCAATATGGTGTTTTCTTGCCCATTCTTTAACAAAATCGAAGTTAAGTTGTATTAAAGCGGCAGGCATTTTTTCGCCATCACCAATAACCATGATTTGCTCTATAAAACGCGATTGTTTAAATTGATTTTCAATAAGTGCTGGAGCTACATATTTTCCACCAGAGGTTTTAAACATTTCCTTTTTGCGGTCTGTGATTTTTAAAAAGCCATCAGCATCAAATTCGCCAATATCTCCTGTATGAAAGTAATCGCCCGTCATTACTTCTGCTGTTTTTTCGGGGTCTTTGAAATAGCCTATCATGACATTAGGACCTTTTACAAGAATTTCGCCATCTTCAGCAATTTTAACTTCAACATTATCAATTGTTTTTCCAACGGTTCCAATTCTAAAACCACCGCTTCTCATATCGTTTACTGAAATTACGGGCGAGGTTTCGGTAAGTCCGTACCCTTCCATAATAGGTAAATCAGCTGCTGCAAAAACACGGGTTAACCTTGTTTGTAGCGCTGCACTACCAGAAACCATAATTTCTAAATGGCCACCCAAGCCTGCTTTCCATTTGCTAAAAATGAGTTTTCTAGCTATTTTTAACTGAAATTCGTACCACCAGCCATTTTTTCCGTAGGGCTCAAATTTTAAGCCCAAATTTAAAGCCCAAAAGAACAGCATTTTTTTAATGCCTGTTAAATCGGCGCCTTTTGCTACAATTTTATCATATACCTTTTCGTAAAGTCGGGGAACAGCTGTCATAACATTCGGACCAACTTCTTTAAGGTTGTCGCCCATTTTTTCAATAGATTCTGCAAAATAAATTTCGACACCGCAGTATATATATAAGTACAGAATCATACGTTCAAAAACATGGCAGATGGGAAGGAAGCTTAAAGCTTTGGATTTTCCATAACGAAATGGTACCCGTTTTTTGCTGTCCAGTACGTTTGAAACTAAGTTGTTATGGGAAAGCATGACGCCTTTTGGTCTTCCTGTAGTTCCCGAGGTGTAAATTAGGGTTGCCAAATCGGAAGGTTTTACGCTGTCCTTAGTTGCTTCAACTTCTGTTTGATTGCTAGTGTCTTCACCTAGTTTTAAAACATCGGTCCAATGGTTTTCACCTTCAATAGCATCAAAAGTATATATGTTTTTTAAGTTTGTTTTACTTTTTATGACGTTTAACTTTTCAAGAACTTCAACATCAGAAACAAAGCAATATATGGATTCTGAATGATTCAGAATATATTCATAGTCTTCCGAAGCAATGGTTGGGTAAATAGGTACGTTTTGTGCACCCGTTTGTAGTACACCTATATCCAGAACATTCCATTCGGTTCGATTCGTCGAAGAAATAACAGCAATTTTATCGTTTGGTTTTACGCCTAAGCGAAGCAAACCTCGACTAATAGCATTCGCTTGATTAATAAATTCCTGAGTAGAAATTGATTTCCATTCACCGTCATATTTTGTAGTGAAAGCCTTGTTTAAATTATAGGTTTCAAGCTGATAATAAGGGAAATCGAAAATCCTGGTAACATTCATCATTGGTTCCTTGGTAATTTGTATGATGCAAAGTAAGAAATTAAAAGTAATTTACAAATTTGCTTATTTAAATCTGTTTTTTTTATCTAAGGTAAAATATATTAATACTTAATGATAATATGATTTATATCATTGAAATTACCCTTTTTACAATGTAACTTTAGAGGTCATATCTATATTTTTTTAATTTATAAATTATTTGTTATGGAACTACTACAAGAAGCAAAAAAAAGAGTTTACAGATTTGGAAACAAAACTGCTGATGGAAATAGCAACATGAAAAATTTATTAGGAGGTAAAGGCGCTAATTTAGCTGAAATGAGTTCGATTGGAATTCCTGTGCCCCCTGGTTTTACAATCACTACGGATGTATGTACCGAATATAATTTATTAGGAAAAGAGGCTGTTGTAGATTTAATAAAAGAAGATATAGAAGAATCAATTGCGAATATTGAATCTCAAATGACTGCTAAATTTGGCGATAAAGTAAACCCTTTATTGGTATCGGTACGTTCAGGAGCCAGAGCTTCTATGCCAGGGATGATGGATACCGTTTTAAATCTTGGAATAAATGATGAGGTTATTAAAGGATTGGCTAAGAAAACAGGAAATGACCATTTTGCATGGGATTCTTATCGCCGTTTTATTCAAATGTATGGCGGTGTAGTGCTTGGGATGAAACCAGCTTCTAAGGAAGATATAGATCCTTTTGAAGAAATTATGGAAACCCTTAAAGAAAAAAGAGGGATCCGCTTAGATACGGAATTTTCTGTTCAGGATTTAAAAGATTTAGTTTCTGATTTTAAGGAAGCAGTAAAAAAGCAAACGGGTCATGATTTCCCAACAGATCCATGGGAACAGCTTTGGGGGGCTATCATAGCGGTATTCAATAGTTGGAATGGGGATCGTGCTATTTATTACAGAAACATGCATGGATACCCAGAAGACTGGGGAACAGCCGTAAATGTTCAAGCTATGGTATATGGCAATATGGGGGATACTTCTGGAACAGGTGTCTGTTTTACTAGGGATGCAGGAACTGGCGAAAACGTTTTTAGCGGTGAATATTTAATAAACGCACAAGGTGAAGATGTTGTTGCCGGTGTTAGAACGCCTCAGCAAATAACAAAACTGGGTTCACAGCGTTGGGCAGAATTAGCAAAAGTTAAAGAATCTGAAAGACTGGAAACATACCCATCATTAGAAGAATTGATGCCTGCTGTTTTTGATGAACTCAATGCGTATCAAAAAACACTTGAAAATCATTATAGGGAAATGCAGGATATGGAGTTTACTATTCAAGATGGTAAACTATGGATATTGCAAACCCGCAATGGTAAGCGCACAGGAGCCGCCATGGTAAAAATTGCAATTGATTTATTAAAAGAAGGAAAGATTGACGAAAAAGAAGCATTATTACGAATTGAACCTAATAAACTAGATGAATTATTACATCCGGTTTTTGATACGTCCGCTTTAAAACGAGCACATGTCATTGCCCAAGGATTGCCAGCTTCTCCTGGTGCTGCAACTGGTAAAATTGTGTTTTTTGCTGATGAAGCATCCAAATTTAAAAGCAGCATTTTAGTACGTATTGAAACATCACCTGAAGATTTGGAAGGGATGCATATCGCCAAAGGTATTTTGACGGCTCGAGGTGGTATGACCTCACATGCTGCTGTTGTTGCCCGTGGTATGGGTAAATGTTGTATTTCTGGGGCTGGTGCTTTAAAAATAAATTATAAAGCAAGAACACTTACTGTTGATGGCCACGAGTACCATGAAGGTGATTGGATTTCTTTAAATGGTTCCACAGGAAATATTATTGAAGGTAAGGTTGAAACTGTTGAACCCGAATTAAGTGGTGAATTTGCAGAAATCATGAAATTGTCTGATAAGTATGCTAACATGAAAGTGAGAACCAATGCAGACACTCCAAAAGATGCTAAAATTGCTAGAAATTTTGGAGCACAAGGTATTGGCTTAACCAGAACCGAGCACATGTTCTTTGAAGTGGATAGAATTAAAGCCATGCGTGAAATGATTTTATCCGATACCGTAAAAGGCAGAAAATCAGCTTTAAATGAATTACTGCCCATGCAGCGAGCAGATTTTGAAGGCATTTTTGAAGCTATGGACGGCTTGCCAGTAACGATTCGTTTGCTAGATCCGCCATTACATGAGTTTGTGCCTCACCAATTGGCAACACAAAAAGATCTTGCAGATGATATGCATATTTCGCTACAAGCTGTAAAAAATAAAGTAGCAGAATTGGAAGAATTCAATCCCATGTTGGGACATAGAGGCTGTAGATTAGGAAATACTTATCCAGAAATCACGGAAATGCAAACACGTGCTATCATCGAGGCTGCTTTAAACTTGAAAGCTAAAGGCATTGTTTCTAAGCCTGAAATTATGGTGCCTCTCGTTGGTACTGTTAAGGAGTTCGAGATGCAAGAACAAATTATAAGGCACACTGCAACGACTGTTTTTAAAGAAAGAAATGCCCGTATAGACTATTTAGTAGGTACTATGATTGAAATTCCAAGAGCTGTATTAATGGCAGATAAGATCGCAGAACAAGCAGATTTCTTTTCTTTTGGAACGAATGATTTAACGCAAATGACTTTTGGATATTCACGTGATGATGCTGGTAAATTCTTGCCCATTTATATTGAAAAAGGTATTTTAAAAGTGGATCCTTTTGAAGTGTTGGATCAAGAAGGCGTAGGGCAGTTAATAAAAATGGGCATTGAAAGAGGTCGAAGTGTTAAACCAAATTTAAAAGTTGGCATTTGTGGTGAACATGGTGGCGAACCAAGTTCGATAGAGTTCTGCTACCGTAACGGCATGGATTATGTTAGTTGTTCTCCTTTTAGGGTTCCCATTGCTAGATTGGTTTCTGCACAGGCTGTCATTAAAGAAGCTCTATAGTATTAATGGTTTTTTCATGATTTAAAAAAGCCCAGATAATTTCAATTATCTGGGTCTTTTTATAAAGTAAAACAATTTTTTTCTAACCAGCTCTGAGAAGACTGTGACTTCATAGTAATATAAAAGAGTAAGCATATACAAGAAACTGTATTTTACAATTAGGTGTTTTTTTTATTTAATACCTTATTAAAAAAGTAATATATTGCATACATAAAGAATATAACTACAATTGTATTGCTATTTGTTGTGGTTATTTGATTGTTATGCGCCATATAAAAAAGACAACAACGAAAATATGAATGAAATACTATTGACAAGCAAAGCTGAGAAATTAGCTGAAAAAGCTGAAAGTTTAAAATCCTTTAGCGGACTTAAGTTGTTGCATGTAAAACGACAAGTAGCTCATATACTTGGACAAATTGGTAGAGATGGAATTTTTGACGAGTATACCAAACATGATATAAGCCATATTGATTTCATGCTCGATTCTCTCGAATGGATAATTCCAGAAGAAACTCAAGAAAAGTTAACACCTGCTAATTGGCTTATGCTGACCCTATCAATATATTTTCATGATTTAGGTATGCTTGTGACCAAAGAAGAATTTAGGGAAAGAAAAAAATCAACTTTCTCTACATACAAACAATTAATAATTGACGGACAGTTTGGCTTAGATTACAGAGATAAAATTCTATCTCTTATAAATGAAGAAACACAAGATAGATTTATTTATCAAGAACTTGTTAGAAGGACTCATGCAGAAAGAATAAAATATTGGATACTTGATGAACCAAATCCTAATTTCCAACATGAATTACAGGTTGTTGTAGAAATAAAAAAGCTTATTTCCAGCATTGATTATATGTTTAGAAGAGACTTAGCTCTTATTTGTGAAAGTCATCATTTATCTGATTTAGATGATTTTGATAAATACAAACCAAATCAACAGTATGGTCCTTCAAAAGAGGAACTTGTTAATTTACATTATTCCGCATTAATCTTAAGGACTGCAGATTTGCTTCATATAACTTCAGACCGAACCCCTTCAATTGAATTTAATCTAATAAATCCGACTGACCCAATTAGTCAGGAAGAATGGGCGAAGCAACGAGCAGTTAAAACTATTAGACCTCAAATTAAGAAAAACAAAGAAGGAGTTGCTGACGATTTAATTCCAAAAGACACTTTAGAAATTATTGCACTTTTCGAAGAAGAAAAAGGCTTTTTTGGTTTAGTTTCATATATAAATTACGCAAACAAACAATTAAAGGACAATTATAAATACAACGAAGCAGCAAATAAATTATATGGAAATTCTTTTAACTATCCTTGGAGGAATATAGATGATTCAAATATTGAAACTAAAGATTTTGAAAAGAGACAATTCGAATTCGTCCTTGACCAAACAAAGATCCTTGACCTTTTAGTAGGTCATACACTTTATAATGATCCAACCGTAGTACTGAGAGAACTAACTCAAAATGGAATTGATGCTTCAAAGCTAAAGAAACATGAATTAATCTCAGAAGGAAAAGGTTTAGATTATAATCCAGAAATCAAAATTAAATGGGAAGAGAGAAAGAGAGAGTTGTCATTTATTGACAATGGAACTGGTATGACATTAGATATAATCCAAAACCATCTACTAAAAGTGGGATCTTCAAGATATCAAGATGAAGCGTTTAAAAAGAAATATCCTAATTTTTCACCTATAAGCCGATTTGGAATTGGATTACTAACTTGTTTTCTAATAGCGGATGATATTGACATATTGACAAAATCAAGCGAATCAGATAAAGCCATTTTACTGAAAATAAAGAAAGTACATGGAAAATATCTGTTGAAGTATTTATCTATAGATAAAGTTTGTAATGAAATTAAAAAACATGGAACTGAAATTAAACTTTATGTACGAGCAGATGTAGATCTTTCAAATATAGAAAAAGAACTAAGAAAATGGATACTAATTCCTAACTGCAAGTTGCAGCTAGAGGTAAATGAAAAACTAACCTCTATTGGATACACAAGTCCTAAGGAGGTTTTGAAAAGTCATTTAAAGGGAATTGGATTTGATATTGACGATAAGTACCTAAAGATTAAAGAAGTTGAAAAAGATGGGTTGACATTGGCATTTGCATTACGTTACATTGAACATTGGAAAGAGTGGGATTTCCTAGACTACAGAGAAATTGATAGAAATAATGTACAACCAATTGGAACTTGTATCGAAGGTATTCGAGTTGACTTTAACACACCAGGCTTTAACGGTAGAAACTTATATGCTATAGTTAATACTTCGGGAAAAAATGCACCTAAAACAAATGTTGCAAGGTCCAATATTGAAATAACACCAGAGAGAGAAGCTCTATTGTTTTCAATATATCAATTATACCTTGAACACATTACAAATGAGCTTGAAAACCTAAGAAAAGAAGGTTTTTCTATTACTTGGGCAGCAAATGAAGCAAAGTGGCTATTAAATTCATTCACTCACAATTCGAGATACAATAGTCGAGAAATAAAAATTGAAGATTTAAATTCTTTTGAAAAAGCTTTGTCTAAAGTTCAATGTGTGTTAATCGAAAAAAACACCAACAGAGAAATAATAAGTGTCAATGAACTAAAAGACCTAAACCATTTTTGGTCAATTGATTGTGCATCATATTCTTCTGCAGACTCATTAATTAAAGAAGTGAAATCATCAAACACTTCGGCCTTAGCATTATTAAAAACCATTTTTGGAAACGAGGACTCCAATACAAATCATATTGACTATCTTTTGTGTAATCAACAATCGGATAATATTATAGATAAAATTATTAGAGATAATTTTCAAGTTGATTCTATTAAACTGATTCCCGAACAAAGGAGACTAGATTTAAGATGGTCTTTAGTTAAAGAGAAAATATGGGAAGAAATTATTATTACAGATGATGACTTTAATTACAGTCGGAGTAATTCTAACAGATGCTTTATTCAACTGCGAGATTTTGATATCGACAAATCTATAAGTCAAATTGCGATAAACTCTTCAAATGCACTATTTATCCTCAAAAATTCAGAATTAAATACCTATTTAGTAAAGCTAATTGATAAATTAGCAGATAAAAGTCAAGAAGACAGAATTGCCTTATCTCAAACTGTAAGTCTTCTAAACAGTTTTTTCTATTATAAAGAATTTGACAAAACAAAAGTAGAGGAATTGATTCAATCAAGATTTCAGCGAAAAAATAATCGTGACATTGAAAATATAGTTTGGAGTAGAATAGATAGGGAAGAGTTGATAGCAACAATACTAAAAACTAATTTCATAAAATACGACACAACAATTTGGTATAGACGAGAAATGTATTAATAAAATACGGTACATAACAACATCTACCCAAAAGTGGCAGTTCAGTGGTTAAATCAAGCTAAAGTTTGTGCTTGGTTGACAGTGAATCGTTACAAAATAACCACCTTCGGGTAGCTGTAAATCGTTATAGGTAATGCTAGAAAAGTGTTCAGAATTAAGAAATGGATTTAGATAAAATTAATAGTTACATAGAAAATAAGATCGAGGAAAACCTAAATCTTGATTATAAAGCATCTGGCTCATTACAACGTAATGATAAAAAGACGAACGAAATTTCTAAAGATGTTTCTGCTTTTGCCAATTCTGACGGAGGAATAATAATCTACGGAATTAAAGAAGATAAAATCAATAGACATTTACCAGAATCAGTTGACCCAATAAACCGAAAAGAAATTACAAAAGAATGGCTTGAACAAATTATTCAAAGTAAAATTAGACCAAGAATTAACGGAATTAAAATTCATTCAGTTACTGTAAACGAACAATTAGACGAAGTAATTTATGTAGTTGAAATACCTAAAAGCAATACTGCTCATCAAGCAAACGACAGAAAATACTATAAGAGGTTCAATTTTAATTCAGAACCAATGTATGATTATGAAATAAAGGATATTTTAAATCGGACAAAATCACCAATTATTGACCTTGAATTAGAGATAACAAAAAGGACTTATGAAGTAACAAAACCGAATTATGGAATGCCTTCTTTTACAATCGGAGATAGAGGAATGTTTCAAAAAGCAGAACCAACTAAAGAATATAAAACGAATTACACATTAAGGATTTGGGCTAGAAACAATGGAAAAGTACTTGCAAATTATTTAAATGCTTATATTAATATCCCACAAGAATATTTGGCAGAAAAAGAAGATGTAAAAGATGGAATTGCAAACATATTTATGGAAAATACAATTCGAGATGTTGTGGATTCGACATATATTCCAACAATGAATGGAGGTTATGCTAGTCCTAAATATGGCCCTTCAAGATATGACCCAATTTTACCGACTAGATGTTTACATTTAAAAGACATAAAGCTAAATGAGAAATTTCAGAATTCCGACAAAGTTTTGGAATGGATAGTTTATTCAGATAACGCTGAACCTAGAAATGGGACTACAAAAATATCTGATATTGAAATATTTGATAAATAAGCACTACCTAGAACAATAGTAGCTGTTGTACAACTAAAAAAGAGACATAAAATAGCATTTGTATAATTGCACAAAATTGTAAAGGATTAATTGTCAGGCTTTATTTGTTTTTAAAAACTTTTGCAAAATTAAGTTTTGACTAATTTACCAAGTTGTGCAACAGGCATAACATTTAAAAACAAACATTATGAAATTAAAAACACTATTAGTTATAGCATTAATATTTAGCTTTTTAGCAAAGTCACAAAATCTGAATGATAAAAATTTAATGGGAGAATGGAAAGCTGTTAATGTTGATATTCCAAATTCTGACGAAGTTCCGCAAAAAGAAGCTTTAAAATTAATTGAAGATGCTTTTTTAGGCTCAAAATTCAATTTTAAAGGAAATAAAGTTTTTAGGATTAAATATGGAAAATTAGGAGATGAAAGAATGAAAGAACTATTTTTTCTTGACAATCAAAATTGGATAATAAAAAATGATCAAATACTAATTGGAACAGAGAATGACGGATTTTCTTCTATGCATATTACATTTCAAGAAAACAGTGGTAAAACCTATTTTATTTTGCCTATGATTCGATTAGAAATGGAGAAATTGAGTGACGATAAACCTTCAGAGACTAAAGTTATTGAGTCAAAATCAGAAAAAATAAAAAGTGTTGATTACTCAAAAGCAGAATTAGTAACTAAAGAAATTGATGAATCTCAAATTGTAGAATTTAACGAAGTTGAAAATCCACCATTGGCACCTGACTGTAAATCAAAATGGGACATTGAAAAAAGGAAAGAGTGTACTAACAAGTTTATTCAGCAACACGTAATGAGGAAATTTAATACTGACCTCGCAGCTGATGTTGAACTTACAGGAAAAATAAAGATAATGATTGAGTTTGTAATTGACACAAACGGAAAACCAATAAATATCAATGCTGCTGGCGGTCCTGAAATTATGAACCAAAATGCAATTGAAGTTATTGGATTATTACCAAATTTGGAACCAGGAACAAAAGAAGGAAAACCTATCAATGTTTCTTATAAAATGCCCCTGAATTTCATAATTGCGGATTAAAAAAAACGTTGGGTAACACCGTATTAATTGCTAGTTCAAGCCCAATGTCATTAAGTTAAGCGTGGTTATTCTAAATTGTCACATTGAGCCTTTCGTAAGCTGCGCTTTTATCTTCAAATAAAAATATATTTTCATTTTCGACAATGCTCAAGATAAACTAAAGTCGAAATGCTTGACAGAAAAGGGTTTGGCAAGGGTTTCGACTGCGCTCCTTTAGATTTGTTTTAATAAATTTAAGAAAGAGAAAGAAAATATAATTATGCACATCTCATTGAGCATTAAGTGAAATAATTGTTCAATTCGTTGTGCATTTTAAAAACAAAAAAGCTCTTACCAAAGTAAAAGCTTTTTCAAGAATTTATAAATAACTCCTTATTTTTTTTCTAACCAAAGTCGGGCATTCACAAATGCTTCCAACCATGGTGACACGGCGTCATTTCTGTTTTCAGGATAATATGCCCAATTCCATTGGAATGTAGAACGTTCAATGTGTGGCATGGTTACTAAATGGCGCCCTGTTTTATCGCACATCATAGCGGTGTTAAAATCGGAACCATTGGGATTGTGTGGATATTCACTATAACCATATTTAGCAACAATATTATAATTGTCTTCTGTTAAAGGCAAGCTAAATTTGCCTTCGCCATGTGAAATCCAAACCCCTAAGGTGGCACCTTCTAATGTTGAAAGCATGACCGAATTGTTCTTTTGGATCTTAACGGAAGTAAAAGCGCTTTCATGTTTATGCGAATCGTTATGAAGCAGTTTTCCGTGAACTTCGTGTTCTGGATTGATAAGTTCCAATTCCATCCATAATTGGCAGCCATTACAAATACCTACCGATAGTGTATCTTCTCTTTTAAAGAAATCCTGAATCACTTTATTGGCCTTTTCGTTATATTTAATAGCGCCTGCCCAACCTTTTGCAGAGCCTAAAACATCGGAATTTGAAAAGCCTCCAACAGTACCTAAAAACTGAATATCTTCCAAAGTTTCACGACCTGATATTAAATCGGTCATATGTACGTCCTTCACATCAAAACCTGCTAAATACATCGCATTTGCCATTTCACGTTCGGAGTTACTGCCTTTTTCCCGTAAAATAGCTGCTTTGGGTCTCGCACCCCTTTCCTTTGGAGAGGGGCTGGGGGTGAGGCCCGTAAAGTGACTTGGGAATGTATATTGAAGGGGTTGGTTTTTGTAATTATCAAATCGGTCTTTTGCTAAACCTTCAGCCGTTTGTTTTTGGTCTAATAAAAACGAGGTTTTGTACCAAGTATCGCGTAAACGAGATATGTTTAAAGTGAAAACGTCGTTGTTGTTGGTGATGCTCAAAACATCACTGCTAGTTACTTTTCCAATGTTATAAAAATCAATTTGCGCTTTACTTAATACGGTTTCAATTGAAGCATCTTTTGCTTGGATCACAATACCGGAATTTTCAGAAAATAACACTTTTATGGAGTCTTTTTCAGCTAAAGCAGAAAGATCTAATTCAGCACCTAAATTATTATCAGCAAAACACAGTTCTAACAATGTGGTAATTAAACCGCCGGAAGCAACATCGTGTCCTGCAACTATTTGTTTGTCTTTTATTAATTTTTGAATGGTGTTGAAAACGGTTTTTACGTAAGTGGCACTTTTTACCGTTGGTGTATCGTTTCCAATTTTATTCAATACTTGCGCAAATGAACTTCCGCCTAATTTGAAATGATCCTGTGATATATTGATGTAGTAAATATTACCTGCATTTTTCTGGAAAACAGGCTCAATGACATTGGCAATATCATTACAGTTTCCTGCTGCGGAAATAATAACCGTTCCAGGGGAAAGTACATCGCCATCAGGATATTTTTGCTTCATTGATAAGGAATCTTTCCCTGTAGGCACATTAATGCCTAAATCAATCGCAAATTCTGAAACCGCTTGAACAGCTTCATACAAACGCGCATCTTCACCTTCATTTTTACAAGGCCACATCCAGTTTGCCGATAAGGAAACCGATGTTAAATCATCTTTTAACGGTGCCCAAATAATATTGGTTAAGGCTTCGGTGATAGCATTTCTGCTTCCTGCGATGGGATTAATTAATCCAGAAATAGGGGAGTGCCCAATAGAGGTTGCAATGCCTTCTTTTCCTTTATAATCCAACGACATCACGCCAACATTGTTTAAAGGCAGTTGTAAAGGGCCAGCGCATTGTTGTTTCGCTACTTTTCCGCCAACGCAACGATCCACTTTGTTTGTTAACCAGTCTTTACACGCCACGGCTTCCAATTGCAAAACTTGTTCTAAATACTCATGAAACTTAGTGGCGTCATAACTAATATTAGCATAGTTTCTTTCAACGGTCTTATCGGTCATGATGGTTTTTGGTGAACTACCAAACATGTCTTCCATAGCTAAATCCATTGGTTTGTGGCCATTGGTTTTAGATTCAAATGTAAAACGATTGTCGCCTGTAACATCACCTACAGTATACATCGGGGAGCGTTCTCTATCAGCAATACGTTGAAGGATATCGATATGGTCTTTGTCAATCACCAAGCCCATACGTTCTTGTGATTCGTTACCAATAATTTCTTTATCGGAAAGCGTTGGATCACCAACCGGTAAGGCGTCTAAATCTATTTTTCCGCCAGTATCTTCTACTAATTCGCTTAAACAATTTAAATGGCCTCCAGCACCATGATCATGAATAGAAACGATAAAATTTTCATCACTTTCCACCATGCCACGAATGGCATTGGCAGCACGTTTTTGCATTTCGGGATTGGAACGTTGCACGGCGTTTAATTCGATGCCAGATGCAAATTCACCAGTATCGGCACTAGATACGGCAGCTCCACCCATGCCAATTCGGTAGTTTTCGCCACCAAGAATAACAATTTTATCACCGGCTTGTGGCTTATCTTTTAAAGCCTGATCTTTTTTTCCATAGCCGATACCACCAGCTTGCATGATGACTTTATCGAAACCTAATTTTCTTGCTGTCACATTAAGCTTGTCCAAATGTTCATCGTGTTCAAAGGTTAACACCGAACCACAAATAAGCGGCTGCCCGAACTTGTTTCCAAAGTCGGATGCACCATTGGATGCTTTTATTAAAATATCCATGGGCGTTTGGTATAACCATTTGCGCTCTGAAAAAGCCTTTTCCCAAGGTCTGTTTTGTTCTAATCGAGAATAGGATGTCATGTAAACCGCTGTACCTGCTAATGGTAATGAACCTTTTCCTCCGGCAAGTCTATCGCGAATTTCACCACCCGAACCTGTTGCAGCACCATTAAATGGTTCTACGGTGGTAGGGAAGTTGTGGGTTTCTGCTTTTAATGAAATAACGGATTCGAATGCTTTTGTTTGGTAAAAATCTGGTTTGTCTGCAGTTTTTGGTGCAAATTGTTCCACTTTGGGACCTTCAACAAAAGCCACATTATCTTTATAAGCCGAAACAATACTGTTGGGATGTGTTTCAGATGTTTTTCTAATTAATTTGAAAAGTGATGTTGGTTTTTCAACACCATCAATCACAAAAGTACCGTTGAAAATTTTATGACGGCAATGTTCTGAATTCACTTGAGAAAACCCAAAAACTTCGGAATCTGTTAGCGGACGCCCCATTTTTTTTGCAACTCCTTTTAAATAGTCAACTTCTTCATCACTTAAAGACAAACCCTCTTTTTGGTTGTAAGCTGCAATATCTTCAATATCGAGAATAGGTTCAGGCTTGATATTTATAGTAAATGATTCTTGGTTTAATCCATTGAATTTTTCAGAAATCATCGGGTCGAAACCTTTAAAATCTTCAGAAACTGCTTGGAATTCTTCAATTCTTATAATATCGGAAATGCCCATATTTTGGGTAATTTCAACAGCATTTGTGCTCCAAGGTGTTATCATAGCTGCACGTGGACCAACAAAAAAAGCATCGAGCGATGCTTGTTCTATCTTTGGTTGGTTGCCAAATAACCACGTTAATTTAGCGATGGTTTCGGTTGATAATTCTTTTGTTGTTTGGACAGCAAATACCTTGCTGGTTACGTTTCCAAAGAAATGAATCATTATGTATTGATTTGTGTTGTGTTTAACAAAGTGCAAATTTACTTTTTTTAAGTTTAATTTGGTGTAAATAGTTCAATGAAAATTTAGAGTTATTCACTAGGTTTTGAACATGAAAGCGCATCCTGTTTTGAATTTTGCTTTTGATAATAATCATTTATGCTCTTTAAACCAAAAACTAAACCTTCCGCTCCAACAAAGCCATATAAAATCCATCAAACCCCGATTTGTGGGCTAATACTTTTTTGTCTTTTACAAGCGTGAAATTTTTACCGGATTCTGATGTTAAGAATTTGTCAACTTGTTCCTGGTTTTCTGATGGTAAAATAGAACATGTTGCGTAAACCAATTGTCCGCCAACTTTTACCATTTTAGCATACTGCTGTAAAATGTCTTGTTGGGTTGTTTTTATTTTTTCGATAAAGTCTGGTTGTAATTTCCATTTAGCATCTGGGTTTCTGCGCAACACACCTAAGCCAGAACAAGGGGCGTCAATTAAAACACGGTCCGCTTTATCGTATAGTTTTTTAATGACTTTTGTTGAATCGATAACTCGTGGTTCTATGTTATGGGCGCCGTTTCGTTTTGCGCGTCTTTTTAATTCATGAAGTTTGTTTTCATAAATGTCCATAGCTATAATTTGCCCTTTGTTTTCCATCAAGGAAGCAATATGCAACGTTTTTCCACCAGCACCAGCACAAGCATCAACCACTCGCATACCGGGTTGTACATTTAAAAATTCGGCAACTAATTGAGACGAGGCATCTTGGACTTCAAAAAAGCCATTTTTAAAAGCGTCGGTAGTAAATACATTAGCACGCTCTTTAAGCTTTAAAGCATTTGGGTAGTCTTGTAAATACTCGGTTTCAATATCTAAATCAAATAACTCGGTTTGTAATTTTTCTTTGGTGGTTTTTAAGGTATTTACTCTTAAAATAACATCGGCTTGTTCATTTAAAGCGGTAATTTCCTTGTTCCAAACAGTGTTTCCTAATTCTTTTTCACCTAGTTCGTCTAACCAATCTGGAATCGATTCCTTAAACTTTCTGATTTTTGAAAGCTCATCAAAACGTCCTTTTATTTTTCGGGTTGGTGTGTCTTCAAAATATTTCCAATCGGGTAATTTGATGCCTTTTAAAGTTGCCCAAACTGCAAACATACGCCACAAATTCTCTCTATTAAAAGGTTCTTTTACTTCAGCAATTTCTGCATAAAGGCGTTTCCAACGTACAATATCGTATGTGGTTTCGGCAACAAAAGCACGGTCGCGAGCGCCCCATCGTTTATCTCGTTTTAATAGTTGTTGAATGACTTTATCGGCATAATGTCCTTCGTTAAAAATTAAGGTTAATCCGTCTATAACCGAAAAGCATAAATTTCTGTGTAATCGCATGGTGTTTAAATAAAGCTGCAAAGTTACGTTTAATTTGTGAACTTGTTTGAACTTTTCATTTCTAAGAAAAAGGGTAACGGACTTGATGACTAATTTTATTATTTTGCGGCTATTATACGTCGTTTTTGGAAGAGAAAAGATTTATTAAGGAACTTAAAAATGGAGAGCAGCCTGCTTATAGCAAGTTGATTGACGATTTTCAGCAAAAGGTATTTAGTACGTGTATCTCGTTTGTGCCCAATAAAGAGGACGCCGAAGATATTGCGCAAGAGGTTTTTGTTGAGGTATTCAATTCCATTAAAAAGTTTAAAGGCGATTCTAAACTGTCGACTTGGATATACAGAATCGCCACTAATAAATGTTTGGAGTTTATAAGAAAGAGAAATGCTAAAAAGCGATTTGCATTTTTGCAATCGTTATTTGGAAATGACATTCCTTTAGATAAGACGCCATATTTCACGGAAATGAACCATCCAGGAATTATTTTGGAAAATAAAGAGAAAAGTGAAACCCTTTTTAGGGCGATCAATCAATTGCCCGAAGCTCAAAAAGTAGTTTTTACTTTGAATAAAGTTGAAGGGATGAGCTATAAGGACATCAGTGAGATAACCAATAAAAGCGTACCTTCAATTGAATCATTATTATTTCGCGCTAAAAAGAATTTACAACAATTATTGGAAAATTTTTATAAAGAAGACAACTAACGCAAGTTTTTAAAAGAAATTGTATCTAAATCATTATAATGGAAACAAATAGAAACATACAAAACAAAATTGAGGATGCTTTTAAGGCCATAGATGCCATTGAAAAAGTAAAGGCGCCTCCCTTTTTTAAAGATAAAACCATGCGGCGCTTGTTTGCTGAAAAAGAAGAGCAACACGAATGGTTTTGGTTTTCGCCCCGATTGCAATTGGCAGCTTTGGTTTGTGTGATTATTTTGAATGTATTTGCCTTTACACAATTAAAAACGGATGACTTAAGAACGGATGATTACCATGAAAATATTAGCAATTTTGCCGATGCTTATGGGTTATCTGTTGAAGATGGAAACTCTTTAATGAATTAGTTATGAAGAAAAATGCAGTTCTATATATTTTACTTTTCTTTTTGATTGGTGTCAATGGCTTTTTCTTGTATAATTATATAGGGAAACCTGATACGGAAAAAGAAAGCAGACCCAAAAACCCAATGGATTTTGTTATAGAACAATTGGAGTTTGACAGTGAACAAATGCAGAAAATAGAATTATTAAACAGAGAACATCACCATAAAATGATGAGAATCCGCAATGATAAAAAGGAATTGAAAGATGCTCTTTTTAATAGCATCTCCAATTCAGCTATCGACGAAAATTATGTTGATTCTATTACGACTTTAATAGGTGAAAAAGAAAAAATGAGAGATGTGGCGACCTATTACCATTTTAAAAAGATCCAAGAAATCTGTAATGACAAACAAAAGGAAATCTTTAAAGAAATAATTAATGAAGCCTTGCACAAAGCAGGAAGAAGAGAGCACGGACCACCACCTCACCGGAGAGAAGATGGTCGTTTCCCGCCACCGCCACCTCTGTAATTTTATATCCTAATCATAGGCTCTCAAATAGTGAGAGCTTTTTTTTTTTGAAAAAAAATAAAATACTGCACAAGTTTTTTAAAATAAGTGCATCTAAAAAATCATACCTCAAAAAAAAAGCATGAACAAAAAAAGAATGATCTGTAAAATAAAAGTCTGTAAAATTTGCCTCGCTTTATTGACAATACTATTGTTAATATTAAATATTATATATATTCAGAACTCATTGTGAAATCAGCATGATGAGGAAGGATCGGCCAAGCAAGAAATGAAGATTAGAAAAAAAACAAAAAGATAAACCATGAAGCACCCACAAAAACTTTTAATGTTTCCAATGCTTGTAGTTGCAGTTTTTATAGCTTGTTCAAGTGGAGATGATTCCTTTTCAAAACAATACTTATGACTGGCTTTTTACACCATTTTTCAGCTTGACAAACTATGTTCTACAAAGCCAATTTAAACCATACGGTGTCAGACTGACTTGTCGAAGTCATTCTCTACCTCTTCTTTATTTATCTGGCTTCGACAAGTTCATACTTTGACAAGTTCAATGTGACATTCTTCAATTTTTGTCATGTACTGATATATGTTTTATTAAAAGCTTCATGATAAGTTCATGAAGCTTTTCTACTTTTATGGAAATTTATAATTTATGAAGCGTATTGTATTTGTATTGATAGCTGTCGTTTTATTTTCGTGTAACGGAAAGAAAAAAGAAAGCATTGGAAACTTTAGTAAAGTAGACATAGAAACTATTTTACAAGATTCGTTATTAAGTATTCGAGCTATTGAAATATTAGATGATAACAGTTTAGCTTTTGCTGCCAATACTGGTGCTTTTGGACTTTATAACCCATTGAAATCGAGTTGGACAATTTCAAAGCAAGCGTTTGATAGTTTAGATCTGCAATTTAGAGCCGTGGCACATACAGCAACCGATTTTTTTATGATAAGTATTGAAAGTCCTGCTGTTTTATATAAAACAGGTGATTCTGGACAGATGGAAATAGTTTATAAAGAAGACCACCCAAAAGCGTTTTACGATGCTATGAAATTTTGGAATGACCAAGAGGGCATTGCTATTGGCGATCCTACCGATGATTGTATGAGCATTATTATTACAAGAAATGGGGGAGAAACTTGGAAGAAGCTTTCTTGCGATAAGTTGCCAAAAGCTAAAGAAGGCGAAGCCGCTTTTGCTGCCAGTAATACCAATATTGCTATAGTTGGTAACCATACATGGGTGGCAACCGGTGGTAAAGTAAGCAGCATCTTATATTCGCCAGATAAAGGCAACACTTGGGAAGTGTTTAGCACGCCCATTGTACAAGGTTTAGAAACGACGGGCATCTATTCCATCGATTTTTATGATGATTTAAACGGTTTTGCCATGGGTGGTGATTACACTAAGCCTGAAGACAATATGGCTAATAAAATAAAGACTGTCGATGGAGGCAAAACATGGCAAGTGGTGGCGCAAAACCAAAACCCAGGTTATAGAAGTTGTGTGCAATACATACCAAATAGGGCAGGAAAGGAGCTTGTTGCTATTGGTTTTAAAGGTATTGATTATAGTAATGATTCTGGAAATTCATGGAAACACTTAAGCGATGAAGGGTTTTATACCATTCGCTTTTTAAATGATAGTATTGCTTATGCTGCGGGGGCAGGGCGAATTTCTAAGCTTAATTTTAGAGAATAAAAGAGGCTAAAAAGTCTAGTTCTATGTTATATTGATAGTTTGTCGAAGCTATCTGAAAGAAGTGGCAGTAATGGACTTCGACAAGCTCTGTCTGACATGATCAATTAACAATTAACAATTTGCAATTAACGATTAGCAATACAAATAGCTACTAGTAGATAGTCAAATCAACGAATGAACAATGACAGATAATCAACAATGTTGGTAATTAGGGCTTCGACAAGTTCAGTCTGACAAATTTAAAATTTAAAGGATTTTTTAGAAGACAACATCTCTTGCTTTATCTGTCAGGTTGGGTGTAGTCGGGTCGGAATCTTATCAATGGTGTTTTCTTTTTTTATACTCTTCAAACATTTTTCTTTTAAAGTCGTCTTCAATTCTATGTAGGAGAATAGTTTTTTTTGCTGAAATGACCTTAGTTAAGTTGTTTATATATTCATTTTCAAGTTCTTGCCTTTTATTGTCGTTTAAACGCCATTCCTTTAAAATTTGTTTTGCCTCTTCTTCGGTAATGGTTTCAAAATTTAATTTTTTTCTAGCTTCATAAGCTTCTTTTCTCAATCTTGAATTTTCTTCTTCAAAATTATTGTAAATAGGCCAGAATTTTTGGGCTTCCTTTTCGCTTAAATTCAATTTTTCGGTTATATACGCAATTTTTAAAGTCTTAATCTTATCTCTATTAGACTGCGCAACGGTTATTAGCGAAAAACTTAATATGAATACGATGCTTATAAGTGTTTTCATCTGTTTGTGTTTATTTTGTGATAATATCTTCAATATCTAGGTTGTCAAATATAAAATTATCTAATGTTTCTGAGCTGTAATCATCAGTAATTAAACGAACTTCTGATAAGTCTTCTTTAGTAAAAAGAGATGCAAATTCATCTGTTTCTAAATCTTCGTTTAAGATGTAGTTTTCAATACTTGCCGTTTCTATATTCTCAATGGTAACATCTTTAGTGTTATTAAAGAAAATATTAACCATTAAAATGAGGCAAGCAGCTATAGCAGCGACATAAGACACTTTACGCCATGTAAATAATTTGACTACTTTAATTTCTTTTTGTGGTTGAACCGCATTCATTATTTTGTCTTCTAACGAATCGAAATAATTAACGGGTGTTTTATAACCAGGATCAGATAATCTTTCCTTGAGTTTTACCTCGCTTAAAATAGTATCTTCAAGGGACGCAAAGTAATCTTGAGGAACTTTAAATCCGGTATTATTTATATTATTATGCATTTTATTCTTTTTCATATGTAGGTATATGTTGTTTTTTAAAGGTCATATGGCATCGCTTTAATCTTTATTGGAGCTTATGTTTCTGAATCATGGCGATTTCATTGTATTAATAAGACTCCATATTTTAGTAATAGTTTAATTTTGAGCTAAATAAGTTTCAATTTTTTTTACGGCTATATGATAAGAAGTCTTTAAAGCTCCTTCACTTGTTTCCAATATATCTGATATTTCTGAATATTTTAAATCCTGAAAATATTTCATGTTAAATACTAATTGTTGCTTTCTTGGCAATGTGGCAATAGCCTTTTGTAGTTGAAGCTGAATAGCATCGCCTTCAAAATAAACATCTGATGTTAGTTTGTTGATTGCCGATGATTGAGCTTCTTCACTGGTTATTTGTAGTTTTTTTGCATTTTGGTTAATAAATGTAATGGACTCATTTGTTGCAATGCGGTACATCCAAGAAAACAATTTACTGTCTCCTTTAAAGTTATGAATATTTTTATAAATTTTAATAAAAGTGTTTTGAAGCACATCGTCGGAATCGTCATGAGATTTTACAATATTCCGTATGTGCCAATATAGTCGTTCTTTATATAACGTTATTAACGTTCTAAAGGCTTGTTCTTTATGGGTTTCAGATTTTAATTGATCTACTAATTGTGCTTCGTCAATCACAAAAATACTTTAGTTATTAGACTTATAAATTTACTAAAAGTTTAAAACGGAATTTTTAAATTTTTGGCATTTATTTAATGTGTTAAAAATCAGTAGTTTAAAAACAAAATAATCGACGAAATGCATTATAAACACGATTAAATGCTTTTTTTCTTGTGTAGTATGTTTTTTTGGTTTAAGTTTGCTTCAGAAACCTATTTATGTTGTTAGTCGTTCCCAAGTCTATCAAAAACAACAAAAAAGGATAGAAGCCCCCAAATCTCTATCCTTTTTTAATTTTATAAACTTTAGTGTTTAGACAGTCTCTCAGTCAAAACTTTGCATTTCAACAAGTTTTTGGTAAACACCTTTTTTGGCAATAAGCTCTAAATGCTTACCTTTTTCTACAATTTCACCTTTGTTTAGAACCACAATTTCATCGGCATTTTGTATGGTTGATAGTCTGTGGGCTATAACAATGGAGGTTCTGTTCTTCATCATATTTTCTAAGGCTACTTGTACTAAGCGTTCGCTTTCGGTATCGAGCGCCGAAGTGGCTTCATCCAAAACCATAATTGGTGGGCTTTTTAAAACGGCACGTGCAATACTTAGACGCTGCTTTTGTCCACCAGATAATTTATTTCCAGAATCCCCAATATTAGTTTCGATACCATGAGGCAATTCTTTAACAAATTCCCACGCATTGGCAATTTTTAGGGCTTCAATAACTTCGTCGTCGCTCGCATTGTCTTTTCCAAGTTTCAAATTGTTTTTAATGCTATCGTTAAATAAAATAGCATCTTGCGTAACAATGCCCAATTGTTGTCTTAAAGATTTCGTTGAAAACTCTCGAATATCAATACCATCAATTAAAATGCTTCCTTTGTTCACATCATAAAAACGGGTAATTAAGTTGGCTATGGTCGATTTTCCACTTCCAGATTGCCCAACCAATGCCACTGTTTTTCCCTTAGGAATGGTTAATGAGAAATCTTTTAAAACATAGTCGTTTTCATATTTAAAAGAAATGTTGTTAAATACAATTTCAGAATCGAACCCTGTTTTTGTAATGGCGTTTTCTTTGTCTTTTAATGGGTTTGGGGTGTCTATAATTTCTTGAATACGCTCAGCGGCGGCATTGCCTTGTTTAACATTATAAACGCCTCTTGATATGGCTTTTGCAGGTACCATAATATTGTATGCCAACCCCATATACGCAATAAATGAACTGCCATCGAGTGAGTTGTCTACAAGCACCAATTGCCCACCATACCACAATAAAACAGAAATAACTAAAATACCCAAAAACTCGCTTGTTGGGGAAGCTAAATTTTGTCTGTTAAATAATTTATTTGAAAAATTGTACGAACGGGTTGAAGATTCTTGAAATTTAGCGTCAAATTTATGTTCGGCATTAAAACCTTTTATAATGCGTAACCCTGTTAACGTTTCTTCTATAATAGATAAAATAACGCCTTGTTCTTTTTGAACACGATCGGATTTTCGTTTTAAACTTTTGCCAATCCTAGAAATTATAATGCCAGATAAAGGAATAAATATAAACACGAATATGGTCAGTTTTAAACTTATTATCATCATCATAATTATGGTGAAAATAATGGTAAGAGGTTCTCTAGCAATAAGTTCTAAAACAGGTAGCATCGAGTATTGGAGTGTTGATATATCTCCAGTGATACGCGACATGATATCGCCTTTTCTTTGTTCAGAAAAGAATGAAAGCGGCAGCTCTACTGTTTTTTTGTAAACCTTGTTTCTTAAATCACGTACTACACCATTCCTTAAAAAAACCATGAAGTAATTAGCCAAATACCCAAAAACATTTTTTAAAAGAAATAAGATGATGATTAAGCTAACAACCAGAAACAATGCTTTTTGTGGGTCGTCTTCAGCATATAAATTTACTTGGTATGCGAGATAGTCCTTATAATAATCTTTTAAAGAAGATAGTCCTTCGTAAATGGGTTTAACTGTTGGTTTTATTTGATTTTTTTCAAATAAAATATCGAGCATGGGTATTAAAGCAACAAACGATAACGCGCCAAATAAAGCATATAATATGTTTGAAGCTATGTGTCCTAGAGCATACTTTTTATAAGGTTTGGCATACTTTAGGATATTTAAAAACTGATTCATTAAATAAGATTTGTCTGTTTATAAAACATGCTTTTATGGCTGACATAAAAGCATGCAAATTCTTCGCAAAGATACGGGTTATTATATTAATTTCATGTCTTTTAAAATGGCTTCAGCTTTAGCATCAAGTGCTGCCTCCGTTTTATTAAAATCGGCAACCGAATTCAACTTAGTATTGACGCTCACATAAAACTTTATTTTTGGCTCTGTTCCGCTAGGTCTTAAAGCCACTTGGCTACCATCTTCCAAATAGTAAATAATAACATTTGATTTTGGAATGTCGATAGTGCTTTCTTTTCCGGTTTGTATGTTTTTTGAAATGGATAAATCGTAATCTTCAATTTTTAAAACTTTAGAACCGTTCACAACTTTAAATGGATTTTCTCGAGCGTCCACCATCATTTGTGTAATTTCTTGAGCACCTTCAATTCCTTTTTTGGTTAATGAGACTAACTTTTCTTTGTAACAACCATGCTCCACATACAGGTTTAGAAGTTCGTTGTAAAAAGAACTGCCATTTGCTTTTGTTATAGCTGCTATTTCACAAGCCAATAGGGTAGAGGTTACAGCATCTTTATCACGCACAAAATCGCCAACCATATACCCAAAACTTTCTTCGCCACCACCTATAAAATCAAGCTCAGGGAAGTCTTTTATTAATTTTGCAATCCATTTAAAACCAGTTAAAACAATTTTGCTTTCCACTTTATAAGCCTCGGCAAGTTTGTTTAGCATGGGTGTAGAAACAATGGTTGAGGCTATAAATTCCTTTCCTTTAATTTTTCCATCAGCTTTCCATTGTTTTAAAAGGAAATCGGTCATCATTAGCATGGTTTGATTTCCGTTAAGCAGCTGTAATTTGTTTTCAGAATTACGAACCGCAACGCCTAAACGGTCGCAATCGGGGTCGGTCCCAATAACAATATCGGCATTTACTTTTTCTGCCAACTCTAAAGCCATTTTTAAAGCGGCTGGTTCTTCGGGGTTAGGTGAGGCAACTGTTGGGAAATTACCATCTGGCACTTCCTGTTCTTTTACAATATGAACGTTTTTAAATCCAGCACGTTTTAAAGTTTCAGGAACTGCGGTTATAGAGGTTCCATGAAGCGATGTGAAAACAATAGTTAAGTTATCTTTTGCTTCTTCAGACGTATTAAAGTTGGCATTTTTAACAGATTCGTTTATAAATGCATCGTCAACTTCCTTGCCTATATATTGGATTAAGGAATTGTTTGCTTCAAACTTAATGTCGGAATATTTTAAGCTATCAATAACATTGATGATTTCTCCATCTTGAGGTGGTACCAACTGCCCACCATCTTGCCAATATACTTTGTAGCCATTATATTCTGGCGGATTGTGTGATGCGGTTAGTACGATACCGCAATGACAGTTTAAATGTTTTACAGCGAATGATAATTCTGGAGTAGCACGTAAATCTTCAAACAAATACACTTGAATACCGTTTGCCGAAAACACATCGGCAACCACTTTAGCAAGGGATTTACTGTTGTTTCTGCAATCGTAAGCAATTACCGCTTTTGGTGTTTCGTTAGGAAATGATTTGTTTAAATAATCACTTAAACCTTGTGTGCTTTTTCCAAGGGTATATTTATTAATACGGTTAGTACCTACACCCATAACACCACGCATACCACCGGTGCCAAATTCTAGGTCTTTATAAAAACTTTCTTGGATATCTTTTGGATGGTGCGCAATACTATTTTTTATAATAGATTGGGTTTCTGCATCAAAAGTTGGGGTTAGCCATGTGTTAATTCGATCTAAAATTTTTGGTTCAATATATATCATAATATCTTATGTAAAAGGCTTCAAAAATAAACAATTGAAAAAGAATAATCTTTAAAATGTTGTTGTTTTGAAGGTGATGAAACAGTTTTTTAAAGTTATTAATTTAAATTTAATTCTTCTTTAATTGCGTAGCGTTTTTTGTCTTGTTTGGTGCGTAAAATAATTTCGCCTAAAAAGCCAGCTACAAAAAATTGCGTACCAATTATCATGGTTGAAAGCGATAAGTAGAATTCAGGACGCTCTGTGATTAGCCTTCCAGCTCGGTTTAAAAACAGTTTATCGATGCCTAAGTATAAGGCAAATCCAAAGCCAATGGCACACATTATAACCCCTAAAGCACCAAATAAATGCATGGGGCGTTTGCCAAAACTAGATAAGAACCAAATGGTAATTAAATCTAAAAAGCCGTGAACAAACCGGTTCATGCCAAATTTGGTTTCACCATATTTTCGGGCTTGGTGCTGCACTATTTTTTCGGTAATTTTTGTAAAGCCAGCATTTTTTGCCAAAACAGGGATGTAACGGTGCATTTCGCCATTAACATCAATATTTTTAACAAGCTCTAGTTTATAGGCTTTTAGCCCACAGTTAAAATCGTGAAGTTTGACACCCGATGTTTTTCTTGCTGCCCAATTGAATAATTTGGATGGCATATTTTTGGAGATAACCGAATCATAACGTTTCTTTTTCCAACCAGAAACCAAATGGAATCCATCGTTTTCAATCATACTGTAAAGTTCTGGAATTTCGTCTGGATTGTCTTGTAAGTCGGCGTCCATAGTAATTACCACATCGCCAATAGCTTTTTCAAAACCAGCATGGAGCGCTTGCGATTTTCCAAAATTTTTTAAAAAGCGAATGCCTTTTACGTTTGGGTTTTGTGATGAAAGATTGCCTATGGTTTTCCAAGAATCGTCTGTACTACCATCATCAATAAAAATGATTTCATAGGAAAAACGATTGGATTGCATCACTTTTGCAATCCAATCGTGTAATTCGGTTAAAGAATCCTGTTCGTTAAGTAGTGGTATAACTACTGATATATTCATTTAAAATAATGTTTTCAGACTTCAAAAGTAAAGAAATTATTTATGCATCAGATTTTTTCATTACTAAACCTCCAATTAAAGAATATATGAGTCCGAAAAATAAGCTCATGGCTACCCAAAAAACGCTGCCTGCAATTGGGTTGGAAAAGAATTCAACCATTTTTAATTGCATTTCTTTAGCTTCAACAGGTCCTTCAGATGAGGCAATTTGTTCAGTGGCAAATTCTATCATTTTGGTATTGTATTCTGAATCAACTATGTAATTAAAAATCAGAATGTAACCAACATATACTAAGGCACTAATAAGGGCAACTACCATGCCCGTTTTAATGGCTTCTTTTAGACTTAACAGTCCTGAATTGTTTTTTTTGTATTGACTTATTGCATAGATTATTATTAGAGGGAAGGCTACATAATATATATATACGGGCCATTGCTGTCCTTTAAAAGCCATATCAGTGGCGTACATATATATAGCAATTAGCGTCATAATTCCACCTAAAATCAATCCTAAATTGATTCCAAATTTCCCAGGGGTTACTTCTTTAGATTCCATATTTTTGTATTTTTGTGTTAGTTATTCAGTTAGTATTCAAATATAGTAAATCGTTACATTAATTTTAGTGATAAAAAATGTAAAAAAGTATTGCAAGATTGTAAAAAATGCTTATTTTTGCACTTCCAAAATTGAAAAGAATATTAAAGCTTTAAGCGATGAAGCACTTTTTTAGGTGTTACATCTGTCAGAAGAAAAAATAAATATCAGCAGATGAAAAAAGATATACATCCAGAAAATTATAGAATTGTAGCATTTAAAGATATGTCTAACGAAGACGTGTTTTTAACAAAGTCTACTGCAAGCACAAGTGAAACTTTAGAGGTTGATGGTGTTGAGTATCCACTTATTAAAATGGAGATTTCTAGAACATCGCACCCATTTTACACTGGTAAATCTAAATTAATTGATACTGCTGGTCGTATTGATAAATTCAAAAACAAATATGCTAAGTTTAGTAAATAAACTTAACAAAAACTATTATACAAAGCCTTCATATATTTATATTGAAGGCTTTTTTATTTTATACAATTAGTCTATTTTTGAATAGATAACTAATAGGTTTAAGTTTTAAGCAAACAACTTTGAACTTTGAACTTTTGAACTTTGAACTTAGATATGAACTATATTCTTTTTGATGGACCTTCGCGTAACAATTTATTGCCATTTACTTTTACACGTCCTGTTGCCGACATTAGAATAGGCATTTTAACCATTCGCGAAAAATGGGAAACGTTTTTAGATACTACAACAACAACCATTACCGAAGATTATTTGTCTGACAAGTATCCCATGGTAGAAATGGATGAAAATGTCATGATAAACGCGTCCTACCTCCCAAATTTGGAATTGGTTGAGATGGTAAAAGATTTACAGGAAAATCAAGCCATTTTTAAAGGCGAAGATGTGATGGCATTCTATTCAAAAAATACGCAAGAAGAAGTGGATTTTGAGACTTACGAAGCCATTGAATTTAATGATGATGTAATTAAAATAGAATATACTTGGGACATATTTTCAAAAAACGGTGAAGCCATTCAAGAAGATTTTAATTTATTAACCTATGGCAGACGGTCCCAACCCATTCCGTTTAGCAACAATGTTATTGCTGCTGAAAATATTTTTATTGAAGAAGGTGCCAAATTAGAGTTTACAACACTTAATGCTACTAATGGGCCTATTTATATTGGAAAAGATGCCGAAATTATGGAAGGTTCTTTAGTGCGTGGACCATTAGCACTTTGCGAAGGAGCCACTTTAAAAATGGGTACTAAAATTTATGGGCCTACAACGATAGGGCCATACAGTAAAGTTGGAGGTGAAGTTAATAACTCCGTGATTTTTGCTTATTCCAATAAAGGGCATGATGGCTTTTTAGGAAATTCCGTTTTAGGTGAATGGTGCAACTTAGGCGCCGATACCAATACGTCGAACTTAAAAAATAATTACGACGAAGTGCGTTTATGGGATTATCAAACAGAAGGTTTTGCTAAAACAGGATTGCAGTTTTGCGGACTTATGATGGGCGACCATAGTAAATGTGGTATTAATACCATGTTTAATACTGGTACGGTTATAGGGGTTAGTGCCAATGTTTTTGGCAGTGGTTTCCCAAGGAATTTTGTGCCAAGTTTTAGTTGGGGTGGAAGTGCAGGCTTTACAGTTTATTTAACTAAAAAAGCTTTTGAAGTAGCCGGAGTAGTTATGTCTAGACGTCATGTTGAATTTACTGAGCAAGACAAAGCGATTTTAGAACACGTTTTTGAGGAAACTAAAAAGTATAGGCGCGAATAGTTTTATTAGGAGTCGCAGTCACAGTCACAGTCGCAGTTGCAGTCTCAGTCGCAGTTTCAGTTTTCAGTAATATTCTCATTTTGCTTTGCAACTTTGCGTCTCCGCAAGAACAAATACTTTTAGTATGAGTTTGAAATTTTGAAGCTTTAATTAATTAAAAATAGTATTGCTAAAGTTTTGTATATTTGGATGTTACACTTTATCTAAATGAGAAAATCGCTATACTTTATATTATTTCTAGCAGGTTTTTTGGGGTTTTCACAATCCGAAATATATACCATCAAAAATATTGAGATGAATACCGAATACCCACATTTTGGTTTCATGTTGGTAAACGATTCTCAAATTCTATTCACATCTTATTTATTAGATAACAAAGGCCGATTAAAACGATTTCAAGGAAATCCTGTACTCTCAATTTTTGAAGGGGAGTTATCTGAAAATGGTGTTATCAAGAATATTAAAAATATTGAAATAGCTCCTGATGAAAAAATAAAATATACAACCACTGCTGCTTTATCTCCTGATAACAAAAAACTTTATTTAACTACAACAGCAAGTGATGATTTTAATAAAGACAACTTTCAAATTAAAGTTGGCGAGTTAAAAGAAGGTATAGGGTGGACGCATTTTGAAACTTTGCCATTTTGCAATCCTAAATATTCTTATGCACATCCTACTATAAGTAAAGATGGGAAAACCTTGTATTTTACATCGAATATGAGAGGCGGAAAGGAAACAACCAAAGGTGGTTCAGATATTTTTAAAGTCGATATTTTAGAAAATAATACCTTTAGTGAACCTAAAAATTTAGGTAGTAAAGTTAATTCGTATGGTAAAGAAATGTTCCCTTTTATCAGTTCAGACAACACATTGTATTTTGCTTCTAATAGACCCAGCGGTTTTGGTGGTTTTGATATTTATAAAAGTAAAATGACGGCCGATGGTGTTTTTGAAAAAGCAGAAAAATTACCAGAGCCTATAAACAGTAAGCAAGACGATTTTTGTTTGGTTATTGATAGGGCGAATAAGTCAGGTTATTTTTCATCAAAACGCGATGGTGGTAAAGGTGATGATGATGTTTATTATTTTGAATTAAATTAATTTTTTGTCACTCTTTTTAATTCCAAAACATACACAGGACTGACCTCTAAGCCTTTTACATTTTTTCTAGCAAATCGTACTATTTCATCATAGAAAAGAGGCACTATAGGAGCTTGTGTCATAATTAATGAATCCATTTTCGTGTACAATGAAGTCCTTTTTTCAACATTGGTTTCAGTAAATGCTTCTTCATACCATGTGTCAAATAATTCACTTTTATAGTGTGTGTAATTCGGTCCATTTGGAGCAAAGTTTTTACTATAATAAAGTGATAAATAGTTTTCGGCATCTGGGTAATCGGCAACCCAACTGGCTCTAAAAACATCTAGTTTGCCATTGGCTTTAGCGTCTTTTAAGGCAGATCCAGGAATGACGTCAATGTTAACAATCAGCCCTATTTTTTGAATTTCACGTTGAATATATTCAGAAAAACTTAAGTAATTGCCTGTGGTTGTAATCGAAATTTCTGGGTTTTTAATACCGCTTTCATTTTTAAATTGTTCAACCAATTGTTTTGCAATGTCAGGTTTATAGCTAAATCCGAGTGTTTCACCATAGCCTGGTAGGCCTTTTGGTATAAAACCACCTTCGGCAGGAATGCCTATGCCATTACGCAAATAAATCATCATTTTTTTTCTGTCAAAACCATAATTGATGGCTTTTCTAATGAGTTCAGATTGAATCTCAGGAATTTCAGAATCCATATAAAACGCTAAATATTCGGTGTTTAAATAGGGACCACGAACCATATCAATAGCTTCAGAATATTCATTGCGGAGCTTGCCACTGGCGGTTAAAATTTCATCTTTATAAGAAGCGTCCAACCCGATTATAAAATCTATATTTCCTTGTATAAATTGTAAAAACTCACTCTGTTTATCAGGTAAAAATGTAATGGCAACAGCTTCTAGATAAGGTAAGGCATTGCCTAAGCTGTCTTTTTCAAAATAATGTGGATTCTTTCTGAAAACCAATTTTAGGTTTTCTTCCCATCGTTTAAATTTAAATGGACCTGTACCAATAGGATGTGACCTAAAATCACTACCGTAGAATTCAACAATTTCTTTAGGAACTACCGAGCAATATTTCATAGTCAATAATCCTAAAAAAGCAGGGAAAGGTTGTTTTAATTGAATTTGAAAAAGCGTGTCGTTTATAGCTTTAAAACGTTCTACTTTATCCAATACCCAACCTCCTGGGGATGCTACTTTTTTATCGATTAGCCTATTTAAACTATACTCAAAATCCTTAGCATTCACCGTTCTGGTAGAATCTTTTCCAAAAAGTCTATGCTTATGGAAAAACACATCAGGACGTAATGAAAATGAATATGTTAGAGCATCTTCGGAAATCGTCCAACTTTTAGCGATACAGGGTTGGATATTCAATTTTTCATCCATTTGTACCAATCCATTGAATAGTTGATTCGTTGCCCATATATCTGATATGTCTTTGGAAAAAGCAGGGTCTAAGGAACCGATGTTTTTATGTTCGTTGTACTTAAAAACTAAGTGATTGTTATTTGTATTTGAATTGTTTTCACAAGAAGTGGCGAGTAATATTATACAACTAATTGATAAATAGTTTGTTATTTGTTTTAAAACATGTTTTACCATATAACTTATTAATTGTAAATTTGCAGACTTATTACGAAAGAAGGTAAATATAATGAGATTTCTACCTTCATGGAAATAGCAAAACAATAAATGAGAAAAAAAGTTGCATTTTATACTTTGGGTTGCAAGCTGAATTTTTCTGAAACTTCTACCATTGCAAGAGGTTTTACAGATGAAGGTTTCGATCGTGTAGATTTTTCTGAACAGGCAGATATTTATGTTATTAATACGTGTTCAGTAACCGAAAATGCAGATAAGCGTTTTAAAAGTATTGTAAAGCAAGCACAAAAAGCAAACCCCAAGGCGTTTGTAGCGGCTGTTGGTTGCTATGCGCAATTAAAACCCCAGGAATTGGCAGATGTTAATGGTGTGGATCTGGTTTTGGGTGCTACCGAAAAATTTAAGATTACCGATTATATAAACGATCTTTCCAAAAACGATTTTGGTGAAGTGCATTCATGCGAAATTGAGGAAGCCGATTTTTACGTGGGAAGCTATTCCATAGGTGATAGAACACGTGCCTTTTTAAAGGTACAAGATGGTTGCGATTATAAGTGTACCTATTGTACCATTCCGTTGGCTCGTGGTATTTCTAGAAGTGATACCATGGAAAATGTGTTGCAAAACGCTAGAGAAATTTCAGCTCAAAACATTAAAGAAATTGTACTAACGGGCGTTAATATTGGCGATTATGGCAAGGGAGAATTTGGAAACAAAAAACACGAACACACGTTTTTGGATTTGGTAACCGAACTTGATAAGGTGGAAGGGATTGAGCGTTTAAGAATATCATCTATCGAACCAAACCTTTTAAAGAACGAAACGATTGATTTGGTTTCAAAATCCAGAGCTTTTGTGCCCCATTTCCATATTCCGTTACAATCGGGCAGCAATGAGATTTTAAAGAAGATGAAGCGTCGTTACATGCGTGAATTGTATGTGGATAGAGTTTCAAAAATAAAAGAAGTGATGCCAAATGCCTGTATAGGTGTTGATGTTATTGTTGGCTTTCCAGGTGAAACGGACACTCATTTTTTAGAAACTTACAACTTTTTAAACGAACTGGATATTTCTTATTTGCATGTATTTACCTATTCTGAACGTGACAACACAGAGGCAGTAGAAATGGAAGGTGTTGTTCCTATGAATGTTAGAAATAAGCGTAGTAAAATGTTACGTGGGTTATCGGTTAAAAAACGACGGGCATTTTACGAAAGCCAATTAGGGACTACTAGAACTGTTTTGTTTGAAAGTGAGAATAAAGAAGGGTATATAAACGGTTTTACCGAAAATTACGTAAAAGTTAAAGCGCCTTGGAACCCGGAATTGGTTAATACCCTGCATCCAGTAGCACTTACCAAAATAGATGAAGACGGTTTGGTACGGTTTGAGTTTGTGAATATGGAAGTATTTTAGGAACTAAAAGCCTAGTACCGAAGGTGTATAGTTTCAACTATTGATGGAGGGAGACCAATGAATTTTTTGGTGGTCAGTTTAAATTTAGCCATTAGAGCGTCACTTTACTTAAGATTCTAGATGTTTTTATGATCAGAATCGTATGCACTTCCGCTACCAACTCCATTTTGAAAGGTGTTTTTAAAAGCAATTATGGTACTATATCCTAACTCCCACAGGAAGCATACGTTTGTATTTTCGGTTGCTTCTTACAAACTTAGCGATTTCAGGACTGGTGGGAACAACGCTTAAGTTGCGTTCTTCAATTTGTTCAAAAACAGCAGTCAAAAACTCTTCGCTAAAGGTTTCATTGTTAATTTCTTCAGGAATAATAAGTTTTGTTAAAAAAATCTTTCGTTCTTGTAGGGAGTATTCAATTTTAGCTAAATGGTTGTCGATTTTTAGTTCGTATTGGCGTAAAAAATCATTATCAACTAAATCTGCAACATCAATCATGGCGAGTATTTTTAATTTTCAGGAAACTTTAAATAGTGGGCACTATTACATAACTTTGTTTTGCAAAAATACGAAAAATAATTGTTAATAAAAAGTAAAAAACAGGTTTAATGCCTTATGAAATAAACTATTAGAGGTTATTTGGTGTTTTTATTTTTATATTGAAATGTATGAGTGAAGAGATAATACACGTTTATTTGATGCCAGGAATGGCGGCAAGCCCTAAAATTTTTGAATATATTAAATTGCCGGAAAACCAATTTGAGATGCACTGCTTGGAATGGGTTTTACCTTTAAAAAATGAGTCTATTAGTGCCTATGCTCTAAGAATGACCAGGCATATAGCGCATGAAAATATTGTGCTAGTTGGTGTGTCTTTTGGGGGTGTTTTAGTGCAGGAAATGAGTAAACATTTAACCGTTAGAAAGCTTATTATAGTATCCAGTGTTAAATCTATGCACGAGTTACCAAAAAAAATGGTACTGGCCAAAACAACCATGGCATATAAATTGTTGCCAGTACAGTTGGTGAGTAATATTGAACTTTTTGCTAAGTATGCGTTTGGTAACAATATTACTAAGCGGTTGGAGTTATATAAAAAATATTTATCGGTAAATGATAGTAACTATTTAAGTTGGGCAATAAAAGAGATGGTTTGTTGGAATCAAGAAACCTGTCTTGCAGATATTGTTCACATTCATGGAGACCATGACACGGTATTTCCCATAAAAAATATTTCCAATTGTATTACAATAAAAGGTGGGACACATATCATGATTATTAATAAACATAGATGGTTTAACCAAAATTTACCAAGGATAATTTTAGAGAATTAAACATAATAGTTATCTTTAAATAAAACTTTTTAAAAATGAAGACTATACAGAAAATATTGGCGTTTGTGGGATTATTAAGTTTATGTGCATTATTTGTTTATGCCCTGCAAGAGGCGCCCACTGATGAAAATTTTGAAAAAAGGCTTATAAACGATTATAATGTTTATGCGCTTCAAGTACCTAGCAATTTAGATTTTGCAGGAGAACCCATGCCACTTAAAAGCCCAGATATCTTAGAACGCATGGATAAAGAACTATTGGTTAATACCTATTGGCAATCAAATGGGTTGTTAATGTTTAAACGTGCCAAAAAATATTTTCCAATTATAGAACCTATTTTGGCAAAACATGGTGTTCCGGACGATTTTAAGTATTTAGCAGTTATAGAAAGTGGTTTGACAAACGCTGTTTCGCCAGCAGGAGCTAGGGGCGTTTGGCAAATTATGCCAGCTACAGGAAGGGAAAATGGGTTAGAGATTAATGATAATATAGATGAACGCTATCATTTAGAAAAATCCACCGAAGTGGCTTGTGAATACTTATTAAAATCTAAAAAAGAATTAGGCTCGTGGACATTGGCTGCTGCTGCGTACAATGCAGGTAACTCAGGTATTGCAAAGTATTTAAAGGAACAGAATGTTAGCAATTATTACGATTTGTTATTAGGAGAAGAAACAGGGCGCTATGTGTTTAGAATAGTAGCACTAAAAGAGATTTTAACCAACCCCGTAAAGTATGGTTTTAATTTTAGGGAAAAAGATTTATATAGCAATGTACCTACTTATAAAGTTGAAGTTAATACAGAGATAACCGATTTTACAAAGTTTGCGGAACGATACGGAATCAATTATAAGATCCTTAAAATTCATAACCCATGGTTAAGAGAACCAAAGCTTATTAATAAATCTGGTAAAAGTTATACGATTGAAATTCCTGAGAAAGGATATTATACCGGAGTTAATTAGATTAACTTCTTCTTTTCTGAGATCTAATAGAGCCACCAGCACCAAAATGTTGGTTAGGCATTTGGGCACGCTTCATATTTTCCTTCATCATTTTTATTTGATCGGTCAACATCCCTTGTTTGTCCAATTTTTGTGCTTCAGAAAGTAATTTTTCGGCTTCTAGTTTTCTGCGTTTGGAAAAAGCAATGCCCGATAAATTTAATTTTGCCATAGCCAAATCGTGATTCATGGATAATCCTAAAGCTATCGCTTTCTTAAAATATTTTTCAGCTTCGTTCATATTCGTTTGGGAAACCATCAAACCATGTAAATAATTATAATACCCTTGTTGTTTGGTAACTAAAGCAGTTTCAGGATTTTTAATTTTATCTAACCATTTTTTAGCACCTTCAAAATCTTGTTTACGCAATCTTAAAAATGCCAATAAAATAAACTCGTTTTTAAAATAAAGAAAAACAAAAATTAAAGAAAGCAGTATAAACATAATACCATTACCTATATTTCCTTCAGTAAATTGATAAACGGCAAAGGCTATGATACCAGCAGCTATGATAAGTTTTATAATTTTATTGTACATTTTTTATAGTTTGAGTTGTTGTTGCAGACATTTTTGGGTGCCTGATTCAATTATACAATGCAAAGAAACTAAATTTTTATCAAAATCAATCCATAGATATTTAACAAAAAAGCGATGTTCAACCCAAATAAATAAAGCCTTTATTATGCTATTTAATTCAAAAAAAATAATTAAAAATATTTTTAAAATAAGATTTGCCAAAGTAAAAACTCTTTGTATATTTGCGCTCAGTTTTGGAGAAAGCCAAAATTATAAATAATAAAGTACAATTCAGATTTTAAAGATATAAGATAATGAGTAAAAGAACATTTCAGCCATCGAAAAGAAAAAGAAGAAACAAACACGGTTTTAGAGAAAGAATGGCTTCTGCTAATGGAAGAAAAGTACTTGCTCGTAGAAGAGCTAAGGGTAGAAAGAAATTATCTGTATCATCTGAATCGAGACATAAAAAATAAATGATTAACAATTGTTGATATTTAAAAGGTATTACTTAAGTGTAATGCCTTTTTTTATATCTGTTAATGCCTATTTTTGTAACTTATTAAAAAACACTATTTAAACAGTAAAAATGCCAAAAAATTCAAAACTTAAATCTATTCTAATTATTGGATCTGGACCTATCGTTATAGGGCAAGCATGTGAGTTTGATTATTCGGGAACACAAGCTTTACGATCGTTAAGAGAAGATGGAATTGAAACGATTTTAATTAATTCGAACCCAGCAACGATCATGACCGACCCTTCGATGGCAGATCATGTATACTTGTTGCCTCTTACAACCAAATCAATAATTAAAATTTTAAAAGATCATCCACAAATAGATGCTGTTTTGCCAACAATGGGAGGACAAACGGCATTAAATTTATGTATCGAGGCAGATGAAAAAGGTATTTGGAAAGATTTTAATGTCGATATTATTGGTGTCGATATTGATGCTATTAATATTACCGAAGATAGAGAAAAGTTTAGGGAATTAATGCTTAAAATCGGCATCCCTATGGCACCTCAAGCTACTGCAACTTCTTACTTAAAAGGAAAAGAGATTGCGCAAGAGTTTGGTTTTCCATTAGTTATTAGAGCCTCTTTTACTTTGGGTGGCGCAGGAGCTTCTTTTGTATATAAAGAAGAAGATTTTGACGAATTATTAACGCGTGGATTAGAGATTTCTCCTATCCATGAGGTTATGATTGATAAAGCATTGATAGGTTGGAAAGAATACGAGTTGGAATTACTTAGGGATTCAAACGATAACGTAGTAATCATCTGTTCTATCGAAAATATGGATCCGATGGGGATTCATACTGGAGATTCCATTACCGTTGCACCAGCAATGACATTGAGTGATAGAACGTATCAACGTATGCGAGATATGGCAATTCACATGATGCGTAGTATAGGTGACTTTGCAGGTGGTTGTAACGTGCAATTTGCTGTGAGTCCAGATGAAAACGAAGATATTATTGCCATAGAAATCAACCCACGTGTGTCGCGCTCATCAGCATTGGCAAGTAAAGCAACGGGATATCCTATTGCGAAAATTGCGGCTAAATTAGCCATTGGATACCATCTTGATGAATTACAAAACCAAATTACAAAATCTACTTCGGCATTATTTGAGCCGACTTTAGATTATGTTATTGTAAAAATACCACGTTGGAATTTCGATAAATTTGAAGGGTCTGATAGAACTTTAGGTCTTCAAATGAAATCTGTTGGAGAAGTTATGGGGATTGGGCGTTCGTTTCAAGAAGCACTTCATAAGGCAACGCAATCGCTTGAAATTAAGAGAAATGGATTGGGTGCCGATGGAAAAGAGAATAAAAATTACGATCAAATTATAGAAAAACTAACCTATGCTTCTTGGGATCGTGTGTTTATTATTTACGATGCCATTGCTATGGGAATTCCGTTAAGTAGAATTCATGAGATTACAAAAATAGACATGTGGTTTTTAAAGCAATATGAGGAATTGTACTTGCTTCAAAAAGAAATTTCTACTTATAAAATTGATACCATTCAAAAAGACTTATTGCTTGAAGCGAAGCAAAAAGGTTATGGAGACAGACAAATTGCTCATATGTTGGGTTGTTTGGAAAGTCAGGTTTACAGTAAGCGTGAAGAATTTGGTGTCAATAGAGTTTATAAATTAGTAGATACTTGTGCCGCCGAATTTAAAGCGAAAACCCCCTATTATTATTCAACCTTTGAAAGTGATATGGAAACTGCCGATGGCAGACGCTATGCAGATAATGAAAGTATTGTTACGGATAAGAAGAAAGTCATTGTTTTGGGTTCCGGTCCAAACCGAATAGGGCAGGGTATTGAGTTCGATTACTGTTGCGTGCATGGGGTTTTGGCTGCTGCCGAGTGTGGTTACGAAACCATTATGATTAACTGTAATCCCGAAACGGTTTCAACTGATTTTGACACCGCCGATAAATTATATTTTGAGCCTGTTTTTTGGGAACATATCTATGATATTATTAAGCATGAAAAACCAGAAGGTGTTATCGTTCAGTTAGGTGGACAAACCGCATTGAAACTTGCCGAAAAGCTAACCAAATATGGCATTAAAATTATAGGAACGAGTTATGAATCGCTTGATTTAGCCGAAGATAGAGGACATTTTTCAAACTTATTAAAAGAAAATAACATACCGTATCCTGAGTTTGATATTGCTACTACGGCAGATGAAGCTGCTGCCATTGCCGATGTGTTGGATTTCCCCATTTTAGTTCGCCCTTCTTATGTACTTGGTGGACAAGGCATGAAGATAGTAATCAATAAAGAAGAGCTTGAGAAACATGTGGTTGATCTATTAAGTCAGATGCCAGGAAACCAACTGCTTCTAGACCATTATTTAGATGGCGCTATTGAAGCGGAAGCCGATGCGATTTGCGATGGTGAAGATGTTTATATCATAGGTATTATGGAGCATATTGAGCCTTGTGGTATTCACTCGGGCGATAGTAATTCTACCTTACCTCCATTTAACTTAGGCGAGTTTGTAATGCAGCAAATTAAAGACCATACTAAAAAAATTGCTTTAGCACTTAATACGGTTGGTTTAATAAACATCCAGTTTGCTATTAAAGAGGATATTGTCTACATTATTGAAGCGAACCCAAGGGCATCCCGTACCGTGCCATTTATAGCCAAAGCGTATGGTGAGCCTTATGTTAACTATGCGACTAAAGTGATGTTGGGAGATAAGAAAGTGAAAGATTTTAACTTTAATCCGCAGCTAACAGGGTATGCCATTAAGCAGCCTGTGTTCTCATTCAACAAGTTCCATAATGTGAATAAGAAGTTAGGGCCTGAAATGAAAAGTACAGGTGAAAGCATTTTGTTTATAGATAGCTTAAAGGACGATGAGTTTTATGAGCTATACTCTCGAAGAAAGATGTATCTTAATAAATAGAAATAGAAGAGGCTAATCTAAAAAGGTTAGCCTCTTTCTTTTAAGGGATTTTAAGTATATTTTTGTTTACACCAAATAGAGAGGATGAGTTGTTTGAAAGCTTAAAAAAGGCAGTAAGTAGTGATAAAACTGAAATGCATCAAAAAGTTTTGGAGCAGTTTGAAAGGAAACTTTCTTTTCGGGCTATTGGAGAAGAGATAAAATCAGTTTTTGAGATTTTAGAAAGGAGATCAAATTGAAAATTACTTACTACGGTTTCTAAGACTTCTATAGAAACGCACCATTTTTATTAAGTACTTATTGTAGATTAATTCTTGGCTATTGGAGTCATTAACGTGTGGAAACTCAGAGTTGTTGGTTTTTTGGTTTAAAAAGCCACATAGCTTCTCCCAGCCATCACCTTCTTCAAAACACATAACGAGTAGTTTTTCAGGCGCATTTTTATTGAAAAAATCGATAACAGACTTATTGTGGTTGTTGTAGAAGTCAATATGTTCTTTTTTGAAATCATGAGGCATATAATATCCATAAATGAGTTTTTCAAACTTATTATCAGATATTGTTTTGGCATGTTTACATAAGCTGTTGTACCAAACTTCAGGAGACTTCCTAATGGTAAGAATAAATTTAGCATCATCAAATTCTTGATACATGTCCTTGTAAACCAAAGGCCATGGCCAATCTTCAAAATTGTTTTTGGTTTTAGCTAATGAAATAATGGGGTCTAAATTATTTTCGGACCAAAATTTTGTCAACTCCCATCTGTTTTCAGATTTTGTGTATCGCAACTCCCAATCTAAAGCAAGGCTATCCCTATAGCCTAGAATAGTTAATGCTTTTGCAAGAGATTTTGTGCCTGTTTTATTGAGGCCTATGCCAAAAACTTTCATATAAATATTAAAATAATGCTACATTGCAATATACAAAGGTTAAATTGTAATTTTCAATGGAATTTACCGAATTAAAAAGAAATAAAGCATTTTATAACGAAAAATCGATACTTGATATTTTAGATATTGTTGCATGGAAAAAAAGCAACAAGAGTTACAATTTTGAAACCTTACCTAAAACAGCAATATTATCGTTAAGCCGTTTCCTTTTGAGTAAAAAGCAACGAATTTTCAGCAAGAAACTAAAAGGATTATTCGGGCAGAATTATATTTTAGATGAAAATTACGTCTATTGTTCTGAGTTTGGTAATGGCGCTCCTGCCATAATAGGATTAATGGAAGAGTTGAGGGCTTTTGGAGTAGAGAATTTTATTTTTATAGGCTTAGCGGGCTTGTTAAAAGATGAAGTTGAAGAAAAGGTGTTTATTGTAAATAATGCATTTTCGACTTCAGGGTCTGCTTATTTATATTCGGATAAAGATTCTTTTCAACCTAAAAAAGAGAAGTGGTTTGAATTTTTTGCAAAAGAATTAAACTATAAAGAAAGTATATGTTGGAGTACAGATGCACCGTTCAGAGAAACTGAATCTTTAGTTTTATTTTATCAAAAAAATGAGGTCATGCATGTTGATATGGAATGTGCTTCTATTTATGCTTTTGCTGAATTTTATAAATTGAATGCACTTTGTATCGTTGTATCAGCAGATTCTATATCAAATCTTACTTGGAATCCGCCAAAAAATAAAAGTGAAATTAACTTGGTCTTAAAAAAAGCAATTGAGAAAATAATAGCTATAAAACATGAAGCATGATGAACCACTTGTGTCAATAATTATCACTTTTTATAATGAAGAAAAATTGTTGGCAAGATGTTTGGAGTCGGTTAAAAATCAGATTTATAAGAATTTAGAAGTTGTTTTAATAAATGATGGTTCAACAGATAATTCTTTACAAATAGCTGAAAATTTTGAGTCGTATTTTGAAAACATTAAAATTTTTACTATTAAAAACAGCGGTCTAAGTGAAGCTAGGAATCATGGATTGAGTGCAATAAAAGGAGAGTATGTGACTTTTTTGGATGCTGACGATGAGTTAGAAAAAGAGATGATTAGTATTTGCATCGATAAAATAATAAAAGAAAAGTCAGATTTGGTGTTGTGCAGATTTTCAGTTATAAATAAAAATGGAGATGTTGAGTTTGTTTCTGGTTGGAAAGATAATTTGAAAGATATTAAAAGAACGAGCGAATTAATTCCACAAATGTTTTCATATGGGATTTCTGAGACGGTTTGGGGTAAAATATATAAATCTGATATAGCAAAGAGGATTAAGTTTGTTAAGGGAATATGGTTTGAAGATACCCCTTATTTATTAGAATATTTGTTTTTAGCATCTAATGCTTATTTAATAAAAGAAAGTCTTTTAAAAATACATAAAAGAGATACATCAATAACAAGGAGAGTGCTTGAGGAAAAACGGATTTTAGATTATCAAAGAGTATTTGAATTAGAACTTAGTACTCTTAAAAAATATCAGGGTGAAAGTAAGTTGAAAAATAAAATTGCTAAGTATTATTTAGATATGATTGTTGGTAATTATTTATTTCAAGTTATTGATAAAGATTATATTATAAACCTAACCCATGTTAGAAAAATTTTTCACGATACTTTAATGACCTTTAAAAAAGTGCTTAAGGATGAAAATATTAGTCTTTCAATTAAAGATAAGTTACAATTACAATTATTAGAAATACATCGCTTTTTAGGATGGGATTTATCGAATCAAATTTTCAAATTTTTAAAACAAAAAAGAATACAAGCAATTAATAAATTACGTTAGTTATAAAAAGAATCATAAATTTCCTTTACAGTATAGTATCTTCCATTTTGAATTTCTCAATTCTTTTAGCTTTAAAATCACTTTTTAAAACTGTTAATATTCTATTTTCTAGTTCTGTTTTGTTAGTACTATAGAAAAAAGAATCTTTAATGTTGTTAGGGTTTTCTATTGGAATTGTACTTACTACATTACAACCGGTATAGAGAGCTTCATGTAAAACTGTACCACTACCTTCAAATTTTGAAGTGTGTAGAAATATTTTAGCATTATTCATGTATTCTAAAACTTCTTTTTTTGGAAATACTTCCTGTAAGTAGAATATTGTCTTGTAAATCCAAAGCATTTATTTTTTTTCAAGATTTGCTTTATCACCTGCGTTGGCTCTGCAAATGATGGCTTTTACATCTTTAAATTCTTTTTTTATAATAGATAGAATATCAATAAAAAGAGAATAATTTTTTAATCACTTAAATTACCAACACCTAAAATTGTAATTTCTCTATTGCTAGTATTTAATTGAGGAAATTTTTTAATATCGATTGATACATTAGCAATTCGTTTTGCTTCAATATGATGGTCATTAAGAAATATTAATTTTTGATGTTCGGAGATCATTATTATTTCTTCACCTGATAGTTTTAATAGCTTTGGGTATTTATTAGTTGATTTGGCATCTTGACCTAGCATCCAAATGCGTAGTTTTATTTTGAAAATAGAAGATAATATTTTTCCAAGTAAACTACTTTCTCTATACAAAAAGCATAAAATATCATCATACTTGTTTTTTTTTTTACAAAGATGAAACCTTTATAAATAGCTTTTATTAAATAGGGTAAGAATACATAATATCTTTTGAAACCATTTCCAATGGGATATACATTTACATTGTTATATGTTATACTTGTAAGGTTTCGATTTCGGAAAAAATAGGCTAATTAAATCTACCTCCACATTTTCCGTAAAAGCAGTAGAAAATTGACTTACAAAAGGCACTATATGATTTTCTTTGTCGTTTTCAGGAAATAAAGGAGAAATAAACAATAATCTCTTTTTCATTTTAGAGTAGTTTTAGAGATTTGTTTTCTATTTTATAAATATTTCTATAAAAAATGTCATTATTATCGTTATGTGATACAGATAGTATAGTTGTATTATCTTTTTGATTTATTTTGCTTAAAAAATCAAAGATTACTTTTTCTAAATGCTTGTCTTGTTGATTGATAGCTTCATCTAAAATTAATAATGAAGGTCTTGTGTATAGAGCTCTTACTAATGCTAAACGTTGTTTTTGTCCACCTGAAAGACGAGAACTTTCAAGAGTGATTTCTGTTTCATATTTATTATCCATTTTTTCAATAATTTCATGTAATTCCAGCTTTTTACATAAATAGTAAATATAATTATAATCTATTTCATTAGGGTTTTGCCCTAAAACGATATTTTCTATAATGGTTCCGTTGAAGAGAAAAGGTTGTTGAGGCACATAATTAGCAAAAGGTAAGAAATCATAATTTTCAATTTTTATTTTGTCAATAAAACAATTTCCTTTTTTAGGTTTGATTATCCCTAAGATGATATATAACAATGTTGTTTTTCCTATGCCAGAATCACCTTTTATACCAATAAAAGAACCTTTGTCTATTGTTAGATTTATATTTTCCAGAATAGAATTACCATCATAATCAAAACTTATATTTTCTAATTTTAATTGACTTTCATAATTTATTCTGAGATTATTAATCACATTATTTTGTTCATGACTCAATAAAATATCTAATGAATATCTGTAAGTTTTTATCAATGTTAAAGCACTTAGTATTTTACTGATTGAAGGGATTAATCTCAAACTTGAAGTCCCAAAAACAGTTAAAAGTATAATGACGTTTTTATTGCCAAAATTTATTATTGTAAATAAAATTAACGATATTATTAATGCAAACTCTAGGTACCTACTGTAATTTGGATTGAAAGAAATTAATCGCCCTGTAACTTTGTTAAGGATTTTTTTTTCTTTTTTAAAGCGTTCTAAAAAGATTGGATAATTCCCGGAGTTTCTAATCTCTAAATAACCATTTAAGATGTTTAATAATTCTGAATTTGATTTTGCTTGTGATTCTTTAAAAATAGAATTTATTAGGTTTAATTGTTTTTTTTTGTTTAAGTACATCAATGTTGCCAAAAGAAAAAGGACAAGCACAGCAATTAAGGTTAGTTTAAAATAAGCAATTAGAAGAACAACTAAAATAAGAAATAAGACAATTGTTTCAGTAATTAGATTCACAAACGACAATAGGAATTTGCAACTAAAATCTTCGGGTATTGTGTTGATATCTTGAATGATTTTCCCTTTATTCAAATGTTGATGTTTATTATAGCTTTGGAAAACAAAATTATTTGTGCTTTCAATGGTTATTTCTGTAGATATATTATAAAAGAAAACATATAAAGACGTATTGAATCTTGTTTGTAAAATAATTTTAACTAAGTAAAAAAAGATTAGTAAACCTAAAAAAAATTGAATTTGAAAAGTAGAGATATCTAAATTAAAAGAAAAATACTTAATACTTAATTCTTTGATTTTTTCAGGGTTAAAAAGCAAAATAATTACAGGAATCATTAAAGAAATAGAGATTAAATCCAAAAAAGCAAATAATATACTTCTATATATAAAGTGCTTTATTTTTCTTCTCTTATTATTTGGAATTACACTTTTAATATTTAAATATGTTTGTTTTATACTCACTTTTATCTATTTAAAATCATCAATCCACTTGCTAAAACCGCTTTTGTTTTATGCTTCAGGGCAGCCGTTAAGTTGTTTTTTCTTTTTTTATAAAATTCTACTTCGTTTACTACTTTGGAAACAGCATAATCATAATATTTACGAGAATAGGTTCTTTTAAAATCAATATCTCTATCCGTTGAGGTTTCCCAATCTGGAGCCATTGTTATCTTGTCTTCAATATCATTATATAGGGATGTGCCTTTTATAGGATATGCGATGGTTATGGTATAGTGTGTAGGGTTGGCATCTTTCAAATATTGTATCGTTTCTGAGATGTCTTTTTCTGTTTCTCCGGGATAACCTAGCATAATAAAAGTCCCAGTTTCAATTCCTAATTGATTTGTTTTCTGGATGGCTTCTTTTACCACGTTAACATCAACACGTCTGTCCATTAAATCAATTATTTTCTGTGAACCACTTTCTGCTCCAATCCAAATTCTAAAACAACCAACTTCTTTTAATAACTGTAAAATGTCATCATTTAAACGTTCCGCTCTGGTTATGCATTCAAAAGGAATAACAGCTTCTTGATTTAAAACTTCTTCTTTAAAAGCTAATAACCATTTATGGCTCACCGTAAAAACATCATCTACAAACCATATAGCATCTGGGTTGTATTGTTCTTTTAACAGCTTCATTTCAGCAGCGACTTGTTCTGCAGGTCTTCTTCTATAACTTTGTCCATAAACAGCAGTACTGCACCATTTGCAGGTATAAGGGCAGCCACGTTGTGTAGAAACAGTCATCGAACTTTGTCCGTGATTGTTTTTCCAAGTGTCCAAGTATTTTTGCATGTTTATAGCTTTTCTATTGGGCAATGGTAATGCGTCAAGTTCCCTAAATTTTGTTCGTGCTTTGGTTTGAACCACATTTCCATTTTCTAAAAAAGCAATGCCGTTTATTTCATTATAGTTTTGATTATTTAGAATAGCAGTGTACAATTCAAAAGTGGTTTCTTCTCCTTCACCAATGACTAAAAAATCAGCACCAGTATTTAAGTAATTTTCAATATTATAAGAAACATCTGGACCACCAAGCACAATTTTTGGATGGTTGTATTTTTCCGTTTTTAAGACTTTAATCAATTTAATAACTTCAATTTTAGTCATTAGATTCGTGTAAATACAAACTATTTTTGGTCTTTTGTCTAAAATGAATTGTAGTTGTTCTTTTTGATTTGAAAAAGTGCTATCAAATACAGCATTGGGAATATGTTTATTTAATAAATAAGCAGACACATACAACAACCCTAATGGTGGATAGGGTTTCATTATCTTTTGCTCTTTTGGATCATCAGATAAATAATAAGCATGTGTAAATAAAACACTCATTTTTTTTCTAAGATTATAATGTAATGATCGGCATATTTTGAAAGTAATGACCAGCCTTTGATTCTGTTTTCCAAATGATTTAAAAAATTTAAAAGACCTATTTTATTTTTAAAAAAGGGCTCTAAATAGGAGGGCGGAATAAAAAAGCCAATGGGTTTACTTTCTAGAATATTAAAACTTGTTTTAGCTAAATTTATAATATCTTTTGGATTATAATAATAGGTTGGTACATTTTCTCCATCTACATTAGCTATTGCAACTTCTTTTTTTCGTCTAAAGGCTTTGGAAAATTTTCCTTTTAAAAGGAAGTAAAATTGTTCCCAAGTCGTGTTTTTAGGCATGATTACCAAGGCTAGTTTGCCTCTTTTATTAAGATTGTTGGTAATACTGTTAAAGAAAAGTTCTAGTTCAGTTTTAGTTAAGCAGTTTAACCCACCAAAATTAGAGAAAACCATATCAAACGTTCCAATATCTTTTTTCTCAGGAATTTGATTAATGTCTAAAAGTGCAAAAGTTAAGTTATGATATTGATTTTTTGTTTTTCCAACAGTAATCATTTTTTCAGAAATATCAGTGGCCAATATATTGAAGTTTTGTTTGGCTAACCAAATAGCATCTTCACCAGTTCCACAATTGATTTCAAGAATATCTTTTATTTGATGTAAATGTTTTGAGAGTAATTGGTAAACTAAATTGCGTTGAAGTCTGCCAATCTTTGTATTTGTGAAAGATTGATCATATGTATTTGCTGCTATATCAAAACTGGCTTTCATTATTAATTTGAAATTATTAATGTTCCTCTTTGAAATCTTGTTAAATCTTCAACATTTGTAGTTGAACTATATTTTTTCAAGATATCACTGTGAATAAGTTTGTGATTTAATTCTTTTCTTTCTCTATAATTCTCTCCAATAAAATCGATTACTTTTAGATTGTGTTTTTTGCATAACTCTAAATAAAATAGAAAGGAAAGTCTATTAGTGTAGGCAATAGGGTTTCCTGACCAGAAATTCCAATATTTATCAGAATATCTTAAAAAATTAAATTCTGAAATTTTCTTGTCTTGAAAAAATCCAGGATTAGCATAATGATCTATAAAGTTGATAGTATGAACACTAGTTTCTTTTTCAGCTAAAGTTTCTTTTATAAACTTAAAAATTTCATTTATAATAGTTGGAGGAATGTGTTCTAATACCACTTGGGATGTTATGTAATCAAATTTATGTGAATAGTTTTTAATATCAGCTAAAGTATAAGGAGCAACATATTCAATTTTTAAAATATCAAATACTATATCTAAAGTTTTAGCTTGCTGAAGTATTTCAATTTTCTCAAGAATTTCTTTTTCAGTTAGAACACTGTTAGGGATAATATTTTTTATTAACTCTACGCTTTTTAAATGTTTTATTTGTTTTTTAAATGTTGAAAATTTAATATCTCGCGTTATATCAACAGTAATTATTTCATAAAAACCTAGTAAGGATAAAACAGTAGATGCTATTAATGAATATCCGGTTCCTATTTCAAGAGCAATTTTTTTGGAGGATAAATTTATGTTACTATGACTAAATTTTCTTAAACATTCATAAGTTTGATAAATAGTAACATTTTTATGATAGTTTTTATTTAAGGTTACAGGAATATGGTTAAAGCTATCGCCCAACTTTGTTTTGGATAATATTTTTTGAAGGAGGGCTTTTACTTTCCAATTCATCTTCTTTAGTTTAATTCAATAAATTTCTTTCATAATCTTTGTCAAAGTTTTGAGCTTTGACAAAGGTGCTCAATGCTTTCAATTTCAATTTATCTACAAAACTACTAGGGATATAATAGCCTAATTTTACAATGGATTTCAATTTTATGACAGATGGTTTTGATTGAAAAAGTTGTTTTAAATTGTAAATTCCTTGGCTTTTTCTATATTCTTTATGAACAAAACGCTGTAATTTTCTGTAATAATTTGATGGATAGGTTCCATGAAACATCATGTCTAAATCGTCCGAATCTTTCCAGTTGGCTTTTAGTTTTAAATCATCTTTTACTTTTTCATAAAACTGGGTTCCAGGCAATGGATATGATACTGAAATACCTATATTATCTGGTAATAATTCTTTTACCATTTGTATTGTTTTCTGAATATCATTTTGATTTTCTGTTAGGTAACCAAATTGCAAAAAGAAAGCTACTTTAATATTTTTTTCTTTTAATAATCGAGTTGCTTGGTATATTTCCTCAACTTTGGTGCCTTTATCCATGGCGTCCAAAATTTTTTGAGAAGCGCTTTCAGCACCAACCCAAACTTCTTCCAACCCTGATTCGGCTAAAGCATCAATAGTATCTTCTTTCAATAATAAATCAACACGACTTTGAATAAAATATTTAATTTTGATGTTTTTTTTCTTTAATTCTAGATTGAATTCTTGAACCCAATTGGGTTTCAATCCAAAAATATCATCGCACATCCAAAAACGTGAAACCTGATATGTTTTAACCAAATATGCAATATGTTTTACAATGTATTCTGGCGAATGGGAGTTATACCGATTGCCATAAATGGGTTTTGCGCACCAATTACATTTATAAGGGCAACCTCTGGTGGTAGCAATATTTAAAGTAAATGTGTTACCACCTTGTTTCCAGATGGATTTGTATGCATCCATATCAACTAAATCCCAAGCTGGTAATGAAAACCCGTCTAAGTTTTTGGCGACAGTTCGACTAGGCGTCATAACAAACTCATCATTTTTAAAAAAACAAATGCCTTTTATATTCGAAAAATCTGTATGGTTTATTTTGGCATCAACAAGTTCTTTTAAGGTTATTTCACCTTCTCCCTTTATTACAAAATCAGCTCCAGACTCCATGTATTTTTCATAATGGTCTGTAGCATCAGAACTACAAACAATCACGGTACAATTCAGTTTCTTTGCTATTTTGATCATTTTAAAAGCTGCCTCACGCATGGTGGTTAAACACATTTTTGTGAGGTAATTGAACCCATCATCATAAATGACAAAAATTTTCGGCTTATGTGTTTCTAAAAAAGGTTTAATTGATTGAGGATTGTCTAAAAGATTTGTATCAAAAAGTCCAACTTTATAACCGTTTTCTCTAAGAAATGATGCCGCGTATAGTGTGCCTAACGGTGGGTATGGCGTTTTGTTCTTCCACTGTTTAGGGTCGAATTTGTAATAGTAAGAATGTGAGAATACGACATCAAGCATGTTCATGTTCTAAAGTGATATTATGAATTTTTTTAACTTTAGAATACTTTTCATTTAAAGTATCAATAACCTTTTTTTGAAAATTTTGTGGATGGTGTTTCGACACATTTTTTGTAGATTTCATAGCTATATCAAAACTAGCTTTGTCTAAGTTTTTAAACTTACTTTTCCATTTTTTATAGGTAAATTTCATAAACCAGATATCCAAATAATCTCCAAAATCACTTTTTAACAGACGTTCAGTAAGTTTAACTAGAAAGTTTTTTTTAACGGTGTTGATTTGATCATCTTTTTTTACATAATTAGAAAAATAATTTTCCACCCATTGATTTTCCATATAAAAAGATTGAAAAACATCTTTGCCACACATTGGTATCATGGTGATGAGTTCTGTAGCGGTAAATCTGTTTTTTTCATCAATCTCAAGCATATTGCTTGCAATAAAATAATTAACACAAAAATATTTTCTTGAATTGAGTAAGAATATTTTTTTGTAAAGAACCAGTATGGTGCGTGCAATCCAAAGCCTTTTTTGAGAAGTAATAATAAAGAAATCTATATCGCTTTTTTCATCATGATAACCTTTTGATAATGATCCCGAAATTCCAACACCTTCAACAAAAGGAAATTTGGCAATAAAGTTTGAAATTTTTATTGCTTTAGGAAATATATCGCTGGCCATACTATTTCCAAGTATTCTTCTTTCAACATGAAGACTATTGTTTTCACATAAATAATAGTCGTTTATTTTGTATATAGCTTTTTTTTCCAAAAGTTGTGACAGCTCTTCATCCAAAAGAACCTTGTTTTTCAAATTAGAGAATGAAAATATTTCGTCCCGCTTTAAAGGATATTTAAAAATGGAAAAATACAACAAGGTTTTTAGAGCATTCATTCAATTCAATTTAGACAAACGATTTAAGCATACTATTTTGATTTGAGAAGAAACTCAAATGTTACTTCAATATCATTGGCAATTTTGGAACTTACTATTTTTGGAATTTTAATATCAAAGCTAGAAGCCTTTTCTGTAAAATGACCAGTAATGTTTATTTGTCCTTCTTTTTTGGAGATGCTTACAGCTACTTTTTCAAGAGTTTTGGTTTTTCCGTGGAAAGTAAGAGCCCCATTAAGATAAAATACACTTGGTTTATCGGAAAGTTTATTTATTAAAAAACCATCTATTTTTCCTTTAAAGGTAGCCTTTGGATATTTGTCAGATTCAGCATAGTTTTCGTTGAAATGCTCTTCCATCAGGGCATTTTTAAAGCGGAATCCTTTAACTAAGACCAATGCTGCAAATTCACCATTTTCAGTATTTAAAATAGCAGTTGCAGAATTGTTTTTAGCAGCTACTTCTTCAAAAGAAGGTACCGAAGCTTCAAAATTGACAATCCCCGATTTAGTTATGAATTTAGTCTGGGAAAATGCATTCATGCTTATTAACACAATAATATATACTAATTTTTTCATTTTCTTTTATTTTGATGATTATAACGGCCTGTCTAAAAGGTCTTTAAATTTAATTTGTCAGGTTGAGCTTGTCGAAACCGAAATGGATTACTGGTGAGTTAAAATATTTCGACAAACTCATAGGATGACATAAAACGAGACTTTTTAGAGGGCCTCTTTTAATTTAGTTTTCTAGAAAACCACCATCTTTCCATTGTTGAATAAGATTTTTGTCAGCGTTTGATAAAGGACTGTTAGGTGATGGAGGCATGGGGTTTGATGTGCTGTTTATTCTTGTAATTAATCCTCTAGTTTCTACGGCACTTTTTACTTGACTATATGTTGTTAAAGACATGGGTGCTCCATTTGTAGGTGTACTTCCATGACACGACGTACAATTATTAGTTATAATGCTCTTTATATGGCCATTATAGGTAACTGCAGTTGGGTTTGGGTCTGGTGTTGGATCTGGATCTGAAGGGTCATCATCGCCACTGGAGCAATTAAAAAGTAATACGGTGATTGCTAATAATGATATTATATATTTAAAATTCATAGCATTCTTATTTAAAATTAATTTTCTAAAAGACCATCTGTTTCCCATTTTGTAATGAGATCAATGGTGAGTTGAGGTAACTTTTGACCACCTAGTGGCATTAGCTCTCCTGGACCATTTCCATTAATTTTACTTATTAAATGATTGTTTTGTACAGCAGATTTAACATCTTGATAAGTGATTAAAGAAATTGGTGCGCCATTTACTGGAGGGTTACTATGACAACCTATGCAGTTATTATCTATGATAGGTTTTATATGGTCGACATAGTTAACAATTGCTGGTAGCGAATTTGGATCAATCAAGTCATCCTCACTATCATTTGCACAATTAAAGATTATTAAGGCAGTAAACACTGCAAGTATTAATGATTTTTTTTTCATGGTTTGGGTATTAAAATGTTCTACTTAAATTAAATCCGAAAAATATATCGCCATCACCCCAGTCTCCAGTTGCTTGACCTAAATAGGTGTTTGTATTCATCCCTTGGGCATTGGTAAAATGCATTTGGAATACGTGTCCGCCGGTTTCTAAGTCAAAACCAATAGATAATGGATTTTTATAAGGGGAATTGTCAGCCCTGTTTAAGTGACAGCCATAGTCTAGATTAATGGACCATCGTTTTCCTAATTTGTAACGCCCACCAATACCCAATGCATATTGAGAATTATCCTGCTCGTCTATAGCAACATAATTTTCATGAAAAAATGTGGGTGCTAATTCCAATGACAAATTGGTATTTATTTTTCTTGAGACCAATAATTGAGCTACATAGGTTAAGCGATGTTTGAATTCCAGTAATGGTAAATTATCCTTATTTAATGCCGTGTTTATAAGCAATTCATTAAATCCTACAACCGTAAAGGGTGAACCATTTTCTATTTGTCTTAGAATCCTGTATTTTGTTGAGAACTCATAAATTTTTTGGTAGGAACTTCTAGAAACCCCAACATTGAAACCATCGGATATGCCATAAATAAAGTTGAGTCGTGTTACAGCATCATCCAATCCAAAAAAAGTGTCAAATCCATTTTCAATGCTACCAAATCTATGTGCTACAATAAATGTAAATTGGTTTTTTGCTACTAATTTGGTTGATTCAAAATTGACGATTTTCAGTCCTTTAAAAGTGGCATCTGCATAGTTTGCCCAAGTAGAATCTGTATCTATTTCGTTTAACAAATTGTCTTGTGAAAATGTATATATCGGAAGTAGAAAAAGGATAATTAAAATGTTTTTCATTTGGTTGTTTTTTTAAGTATGGTACTTACTTTATGTTAGACTCAGTTTTATTAAATTTTCACAAATCTTTTGGTTTTGGCATTTCCTAGAGAGGATACTTTTATAATATATATGCCAGTATCCCATTTTGAAACATCAATTTCAGAATCATTTATGTTATTTGAGGTATAAATTTGTTTACCTAATACATTATATATTTCCATAGAAGCTTCCTTCACAGAACTTGGAAAATTTAGTTTTATTGAAGATCGACTGGGGTTTGGGGCTATAGAGAAATTGTTAATTGAAAAGTCATCTAAACTCAAGGTGCCTTCAGCTACTACGGTAATAGTTCCGAACATAGACATAGCGTGTAAATCACATTGATAATCGTTTGTGCCAACAGAGGTAAAAGTGTAACTGTATGTATATCCTAAGCCATTTTTATTTCCACTATCAAAAGATTCTGTGCTTCCAGCTTTGTTTGTAACTGTATGGAATCCAGAATCTCCCCAAACCCATTCTATGGTATCACCTTCTTCAATGGTTTTGCTGGCACTTTCTCCATTAACTCCAAAAGTCCAATTAATTTGATAGGTTTGTGTTTGAGAATTGATATTTAACATTCCAAAGAATATTAAACTGTAAAATAGTAATATTGTTTTCATAATTTCAGTTTTAAGTTAATCAATAATAATACATTGGTCTAGTTTCACTTGTTCTAACAAGTCATCATAACCAATAAAACGACCTTTAATTTTGACTTGGTCAGTATTTAAAGACGTTTGGATTTCGCTTGAAAATTGACAAAACACTTTGTCCTCTATAGTAATGCTTTGTGGATTTTTATCTGAAATACTGCCACTAACTTCAATAGTTTTATTTAAATATTTATTTTCTGATGACATGGGGTTAATTGCAAATTCATTCGAAATATCTGATGCTGTAAGTTTATATGTAGATGTTTCGGTTGCTATATCCCGATGGTCTTGATAAACGTATCTGTAACCTATAATAACAACAACAATACATAGCAATATTAATATGGACCATTTTTTCATAACTTTTTATTTTTTTAAACTGCTTCAGCGGTTAAGCTGAAGCAGTTTTGCTAGTAATCAAATGTTTTAACACTTAAAAAATGACATTTGAAAATGAAATTTTTCTTTTTCATTAGGTATTTCTACTAGCTGTTATTTTTCATTAAATATTTCAACATTCTTTAGTTTATTTTAAGTGCTTTAATTACAACTTTTGGTATATCTTAATCGGTCATTATCTCCAACTCTTAAATCAATCTTAGTTTCGGTATATTTAGATATTTCATGTAAAACCCAATCATTATTGCAATAATCCAGTCCTGGAATATTTACGGTTACTACCATATTGTTACCTTCCCCAGATGCCACCCAAGTGCCGTATGCCGTGATGCCGTCCCAATAAACTGAAAGTGTACCATTAGGGTAAAAGTTGAAGGTATAGCCATCATAGTAATTATCATAATCGTTACCGTAACGTTTTAATTTATCAACTTCCCAGCCTGAGCAATTGGTTAAAACATCCAGTAATTGGTCTTGGTTGCAGTCATTACAATCATCATCATTATAATCGTAATCATCATCTTCATCACAATTATTGTCATAAGTTTCTATAAGGTTTTTTAATTCAACTAGATTGTTAATAGTTAATTCGGTACCATCATAAAGCGTTACCTTAATAGGGAATGTAATGGCAACAAAATCTGAGCTATTTAAATTTTTGATAAACCCATATAGCTGGGCATCGGAAGTTATGGTAATACTATCTATAATTTCGTTGTTTGAGTTGTACAAGGAAGCCGTAATGGGATAGTTAAAATCTAAGCATTCTATATCGTCATCAATTTCATTTTCCCCATTACAAGTACTGGAGTAGTTATATAGTTCTGTGTAATTGTTGATTGTTACACTCGTAAAATCACTGAGAATTATGGTGATTGGAAAAGAAATGGAAATGGTATCAATATCATCATCGTCTTCATCAAAAAGATATTCAATAATTTTATAATCTTCTTCAGAATTAATAATTATGGTATTTCCATTGGCATTTACGGTTATAGGTAGTTTTATATTAAAGCAATTGGCATTATAAACAATGTTATCTTTAGAACCATCGTTGGTAGACGTTTTTTGCATTAAACTGGCAACAGGCGAATTGGCAACCAACACTTCATCTTCTGGTGCTTGTATAAATTCCGTTTCCTCGGACCTGCAAGAAGTTGTTAGCGTCAATACTATTATAAAAATGTAAAAGATAACTTTTTTAGCTATTGTTTTCATAATTTGACCGTATTTAACGGGGGCTTTTAATAATTAAACAACTAGGTACGTAAAACTCCCGAAACTTTTAATAATTTTTTTGTATAACTTTAAGCACTAAATTAAATACTTTGCCAAAAGAACTTAACGACCATATTTGTGAAGACAAAATTTTTGAGCGTGTTTACAACAAATATTCACAAGACTTACTCAATTTTTTATATTATAAATATGGGTCACAAATAAACCCTAATGATGTAGCACAAGATGCTTTTGTTAAGTTATGGGATAATTGCAAAAATGTCACTTTAAGTAAAGCCAAATCTTTTTTGTTTACCGTTGCAAACAATTTGATGTTAAATGAGATAAAGCATCAAAAAGTAGTATTGAAATACCATCAAGAAAAGCCAAAAGATTACACTAACGAATCGCCGGAATTTATTTTAGAAAAAGAGCAATTTTTACAACGCTATCAAAAAGTATTAGAAAATTTAAATGAAGAACAACGTGTTGCTTTTCTATTGAATAAAGTGGAAGGGAAAAAACATAGCGAAATTGCCGAACTTTTAGGAGTTACCCAGAAAGTAGTAGAGTATAGGATTTATAGTGCCTTCAATACGTTGAAGAAAGAGTTGGAAGGATTTAAAATAAAATAATCAGGAGAATTTAGTTTGAAGTTGTTATATATTAAAGTCAAGGATAGATGGACAAAGATAGTTTAATGGAAAAATGGTTAAAAGAAGCCCTTAATGATGCTGAAAAAGAAATGTTTAGTAAGTTGGATGATGCTAAGTTAAGCGAATATATTATTGAAAATGCACAACATTTTAAAGCATCACATGTCTCTAAATCGGATGATTTTAATACCTTTAAGACGCGGTATAAATCATCAAAAACACCTGTTAGAAAATTAAATGGATTTAGGTCGTTGCTAAAAATAGCGAGTGTTGTTGTTATTGGGTTGAGTATTTATTTTGCCTTTTTTTCAAATACATCCACTTATGTAGAAACCTTAGCTGGCGAGAAATCTGCTATTGAGCTTCCAGATCATTCTAAAGTAGAGTTAAACGCCCTATCTTCAATTGAATTTAACACCAAAAATTGGGATGAAAACAGGTTTTTAAAGCTCGATGGAGAAGCTTATTTTAGAGTTGCTAAAGGAAAAACCTTTGATGTTCAAACGGAAAGTGGAATAGTAACGGTTGTGGGTACACAGTTTAATGTAAAACAACGTGAAAATTATTTTGAAGTCAGATGTTTTGAAGGTATTGTAAAAGTAACTTCAGATACCATCACCAGAAAATTATTGGCAGGTGACGTATATCAAATTTTAAATGGTAAATTTACCCAAGGTAAAATAGTGGCATCTGCTCCAAAATGGAGAGAAAACAGGAGTGAATTTGAAGCGATTCCAATAAAAGAAGTACTTTCGGAATTAGAAAGACAATACAACATACAAGTCACTTTTAAAAATATAAATACCAACAGATTGTTTACGGGGGAATTTGTACATAATAATCTCGAAAATGCTCTTATTGCCATAACGCTGCCTATGAATATGACCTATGAATTGAGTTCTTCAAACCTGGTAATAATTCATGGAAAGGAGAATTAAAGAAACAACCATTTTTTTTTGTTTTTTGTTTTTTGTTTTTTTTAGTAGTTATGCTCAAAATACCAATAAGCAAGAAGCGTTAGTTCATGTTATAAATGTATTAGAAGCACAGTACCATATTCAGTTTAATTATGCCGAAGATACTATTGAAAATATTTTCCTCATTTCTCCAGATGCAAGTTTACCGTTAAAGGAAGTCTTAACTTATCTAGAAACCCAAACGGGTTTATTGTTTTCTATGTTGAGCGATGGTATTGTTCTTGTAAAGCCTAAAGAAGATAAAATACTTTGTGGCTATGTAAAAGATAAAGATAATTTACAACCCTTAGCATATGCAACGGTTCAAACCTTAATGAACTCTACCACAACAGATGAACATGGTTTTTTTCAAATTAAAGTTAAAAGCATAACACAGCCCGTCACCATTCGGTTTATAGGGTATCAAACTATCGTCAAACCCTATAATCAATTTTCAAAATCAGGGTGTGCAGATGTTTTTTTGTTTCCTAATTTTCAGTCACTGTCGGAAGTTGTTGTTTCAAATTATATCGCAAGTGGTATAAATAAGATAAACAATGGTTCTTATGAAATAAATTTTTCAGATTTTGATATCCTTCCAGGATTAATAGATAATGATGTTTTGCAGTCTGTCCAGGCGTTTCCAGGGATTCAAAGTATCAACGAGACTGTTTCAAATATAAATATTAGAGGGGGTACACACGATCAAAACCTGATTCTTTGGGATGATATAAAAATGTATCAATCCGGTCATTTTTTCGGTTTGATTTCCATGTATAATCCCCAAATTACCCAAAAGGTTTCATTAAGAAAGAATGGGAGCGATGTGAGTTATACCGATGGTGTTTCCGGAACTATTTCAATGAAAACCAATCAATCAGTTAACAACAAACTTAACGCAACTGTAGGTGTTAATTTAACAGATGCCAATGCTTTTGTTGATGTTCCAATTAATAAAACATCTTCAATACAAGTGGCTGCAAGAAAATCGATTAGTGATTTTATTGAAACACCCACTTACACAGCCTTTTTTGAGAGAATTTCACAAAACACGGAGGTTTCTAATAATACTACAACCATTACCAATACAGATAAAACATTTGATTTTTACGACACGTCCTTGCGATGGATCTATAAAATAAATGATAAGGACGAATTGCGGGTTAATTTTATAAATGTATACAACGAACTTCAGTTTAATGAAAATGCATTTGTAAATGACGAAGAAGAATCTAGGGAAAGTAATTTAACCCAAAATAGCATTGCAGGCGCGGTACATTATAACAGAACTTGGAATGACAAGCTGCAAACGGCATTTGAAATTTATGAAACCGATTATAAACTTAAGGCTGTCAATGTTGATATACTCGATTCCCAACGTTTTTTACAAGAAAACATCGTGTCTGAAACCAGTTTAAAGTTAAAGAGCAATTATGGATTTAATGAGGCTTTGCACATATTGGGAGGTTACCATTTTGTGGAAACCGAAGTCACCAATTTAGATGATGTAGACACCCCGTTGTTTAGGCTTTTGGTTTCGGAAGTCGTTAGAACACATGGTGTTTTTTCCCAATTGGGTTACAGGTCTGCAAATAGAAATTCGAATTTAAATTTTGGTGTTAGATATAATTTTATTGAAAAATTCAGTAAGTCTATTTGGGAACCACGATTAAGTTTTAGTCAGCGTTTTTTAGACTTTTTCACCGTTGAGGTTTTGGGCGAATTTAAGCATCAGAATACATCACAGGTCATTAACTTCCAAAACGATTTTTTAGGAATTGAAAAGCGTCGGTGGCAGCTATCAAATAATAAAGACATTCCTGTAATTACAAGTAAACAGGCATCACTAGGTTTAAATTACAGTCATAGAGGGTGGTTGTTTAATATAGAAGGATATGTAAAGCATGTTGAAGGCATTACAGCACAAAGCCAAGGGTTTCAGAATCAATTTGAATTTTCTAAAAGTACCGGAACTAACCGTATAAGTGGGGTAGATGTGTTATTTCGAAAACACATCAATACGTTTAGTACTTGGATAAGCTACGCATATATGCACAACGAATACCGCTTTAAAGACTTACAACCCAATTATTTTCCAAGTAACTATCATATTAAACATGCTGCTACTTTAGGAATGACTTATAGTTTAACACATTTAAAACTATCTGCTGGATTAAATTGGCATTCTGGAAAACCGACAACGTTGCCAATTGCAGGCAACGAGATTGTAAATGGCGAAGTGAATTATGAAGCTGTTAATATTTCAAATTTAGAAGACTATGTACGCTTGGATATATCTGCCCTTTATAATTTTAAGCTAACCAACAAAACCAAAGCAAATGTTGGAGTTTCGCTTTGGAATGTTTTGGATAGGGAAAATCAGATTAACCGATTTTATAAAATAAATAATGAAGTGGTTAATGAAACCAACCAACGCTCTTTGGGTTTGACTCCTAATGCTGTTTTAAGAATAGATTTTTAAAAATAGTTTTAGACAGTCTCTTAACTTTCAATCAAATCTATTTTAGCATTTTGATCTTTTAAAGAATCTAAATACAGCTCCATTTTAAATTCTGAAGTTCTAAACGCCGTGGTTCTGTTTTTTGCCTGTTCTTGTCTGGCAATACTTCTGGCAAAGCGTCTTACTTTATTTTTAGTGTCTAAAATAATTCCTGGAACAGGTACATTTTTTCCGTTTTCATCTTTAGCAACCATGGTGAAATAAGATGAGTTGCAATGTTTTTTTTCGCCGGTTTGAATGTTTTCGGATTCTACGCGTACCCCAATAACCATAGAGGTTCTACCGGTGTAATTAACTGAGGCTTTAAGTGTTATCAGTTCGCCAACTTCTATAGGATTTAAAAAATCGACTTTGTTTACCGATGCGGTTACGCAATAGTTTCTGGAATGTCTAGAGGCACAAGCAAAGGCGATTTGATCCATAAGGCTTAATATAAAACCACCATGGATTTTTCCGCTAAAATTGGAATGTGATGGCAGCATGAGTTGGGTTATGGTTACTTGTGATTCTTCGGTGGTTTTAAACATGTGTAATAATATAAGTGTATATAATTCCTGTAATGATGGCAATGCCAAAGCTAATGAGTGTGCCTATTAAAATGTATTCTGTAAGTTTTCGGTGTTTAGACTTTTTTAAATCCCCAAACCTAAAAACAGATTTTGCAGTTATTAAAAAACCAACGGCTTCCCAATGGTTAAATATGATGAAAATAAAAACTAAAATACGTTCTAAAATACCAATATACTTACCAGCATCTTCTAACGATTGGTTGTCTTTTGTTAGCTTTTCTATGTTCCATTTCGCAAAAATAATTTTCATGATAATAGAAACTGGAACGGTTAAGAATAATAAGCAAACCAATAACAGTAGACTGTTTTCTGTTACTATGTCATTTAGGTTGAATAGGCTTTCGGTATAAAGATAATAACACAAGAAAATGACTATAATATGAAGTAACTGATCTATAAAAAAGAATAAACGTTTTGTTTTTTTCTTTTGAATTAAAAGTTTTGTAGCATCAATAATTAAATGTGTGATGCCAATGGTTACAACAATAGGCCATAACGAAATATCCCAAAGAAAAATGCCGGTTAAAACAACATGAATTAAAACATGCAGATACAGCTTATCCGACTTTAGCTTTTTCTGTTCTTTTTCTTTGACCCATTTTTTAGGTTGAAGAAAAAAATCACCGATAATATGTGCTAACAAAAGCTTTATTAAAACTATCATAATGAATTCATTTTATGTCTGTACATGTGATCTAACTCTAAAATTTCTTCTAAATGGGCACGTTTTTGACGATTGCTTATCGCATTTTGACTAATGCCTATCAATTGTCCTAATTCGCTTTGTAGCGCCTTCGGGTTTTCTATGCTCAATTTTACAATTTCAGCTGAATTAACACTCCAACTATCCATGGTAATTAATGCGAATCTAAAATATAAATTTAATTCTTTGTTAATTTCGTTGTTCTTGGTTTTAATTCGCAAATTCTGTTTTTCCTTTTTCAAGGTTTCTATCATTTCTCCCGAAAATACAAAAGCTTCGCCATTAGATTCTGTAACATCATTTCCGTCATACGTTTTATTGCCAACACCAATCGCCAACCGAACATCTAAACCTTTAATCATTTTAATAGCGGCTTTTATATAAATAGCAGCCATAAAACTAGCATGATAATCTCTTATTTCTATTTGAAAACTGTCACCCCTGTATATTTCCCAATATTTGGTGTCAGCACTTAAGCCCGATAATACCTTCTTTAAGGTGATCATCCATACTTCAGGCTCTTTTTGTTTTCTAGAGTTTATAATATCTCCCGTTATAACGCTTGTCATTCAATTAAAATTTAAATATCACGCAATTACATGATAAATAAATATATCATTCAATTAAGTGATAAACAAATATATCATTTAATTACATGATAAACAAATATATCACACTTTAAGGTGATATGTTGTATGGGTTATCATTGTAATTCAACCTTTGTTACAAAATATTTGGTATCTCCCAACCAAAACAATGTTTTATAACGTTCAAAATAATGAAGCTTCACCATTTTGCCCTGAAAGTTATTTAAATCTTCAATCACCTGTTTTTCTTTGTCTTCAACTGAAAATACAAATCTTTGGGATTCAGAAACGCCTTGGCTTATTTCACCTTCCCAGGTTTTGAAAACCACGCCTTTATGACTGAACTTAATTAATTCGCCTGCTCTCACACCATTGCTGTAAGTGGCAAAATAAAGAAAACAGACATATACTATAATTATAATACCAATGCCAATACCAATTTTTGTGATGATTTTCATATGTAGATATTTATTGATTTTTAACTGTCTTATGTAATTGCTTCGCCTGTTCGCTATCGCTCGGGTCGTATATCTTCATTGGTATTTATCTCATCGGTTACTATTTTTTTTGGTATTCGATGATTTTCAATTGCGACCAATTTTCGGTCATGCTTATTTCATTATTTATTAATCCGTTGGGTGAAATTAAGAAAATTTAATTTATAATGAATTTTGATTATAATTTAAAGTCAATTTAGTACTCAAGTGTCAGTCTGAGTCTGTCGAAGACACCAGAAGATACATTTCGACAAGCTCAATGTGACAATTTATATAAAATTAGTATTGATAAAGCAATTACACCCAACGGGTTTATTTATTAATCTTGGTCTGAATCTCCATCAGCACGTTTTAGAAGTTTTTGGTTTTGTTCCTTGCTGGCTTTTGCTCCAAGAATTTTTAAATTTTCAACACGTTTGATTAGATTTCCTTTTCCGGTTAATTTAACCATAGCATTCTCATAAGATTTTTGAACGGTACCAATTTGGTTTCCTACTTTTATAAGTTCGTCTGTTAGATTAACAAAAGAATCATAAAGTTTTCCTGCCTGCGTGGCAATCTCTATGGCATTTGCTTTTTGTTTTTCATTCTGCCACATGGTATCAATGGTTTTTAAAACGGCCAACAACGTGGTCGGTGTTACAATAATGATATTTCTTTCAAATGCATCTGCATATAAACTAGGATGTTCCATGGAAGCAATCGCAAATGCCGATTCAATAGGTATAAAGAGAAGGACAAAATCGGGGCTTTCCATCTGATAAAGTTGATGGTAGTTTTTTTCTCCAAGTTCAACAACACGCTTTTTTACAGATAGCACATGACTTTTTAGATGAGGCAATCGCTCGCTTTCATCTGTTTCGTTAATATACCTTTCATAAGAAACAAGCGATACTTTAGAATCTATAATAAGTTTTTTATCTCCTGGCAGATGCACAATGATATCTGGCATAACCCTTCTACCATCATCATTTGTAAAACTTTGTTGAACAAAATACTCAAAATCTTTACGTAAACCACTACGTTCCAAAACCCTTTCCAAAACCAATTCGCCCCAATTTCCTTGCATTTTTGTGTCGCCTTTTAATGCTTTTGTTAGGTTGGTTGTTTCTTTGGTCATTTGCTCATTAAGCTCTTTTAGACCAATAATCTGTCTTCGCAAATCGGCACTTCTATTAATGTCTTCTTTATTGGTTTCTTCAACCCGTTTCTCAAAATTCTGGATTTTATCTTGTAGAGGTTTTAAAATAGCATCTATATTGTCCTTATTTTGAACCGTAAATTTTTTAGAATTTTCGTCTAAGATCTTATTGGCAAGATTTTCAAATTCTTTAGTAAATTTTTCTTGAAGCTTTTCGACCTCTATTTTTTGCTCCTCATTTTTAAGTTTTAAATTCTCAAAATCAGCTTGTTTTCTAGTTAATTCAGCATTTAATGATTCTTTTTCTTTTCTTATGGTTTCACGTTCATCTTCAGTTTTACCAAGGTGTTGTTTTAACTCATTTATGGTGTTTGCCATTTGGTTTTGGCGTTCTTCCAAGGTGCTTTGTTCGCTTTTACTTTTTAATTTAGTAATGGTCATACCAAGATAGGCACCAATACCTCCAGAAATTAGAATGGCGAGAATTAGAATAAGGTTGTCGTTCATTTAAAAAATAAGTTTGACCAAAGATAATTTTTTTAGTCGGAAGAACGAAAAATGATCTTATCAGATATGAAGGATTTAATTGTTTTATAAGATGGATGAGTCAATTTTTATATCGGCATCACTCCAAGCTTGATCAAATTCTTGTTTTATTTTTTTTGCTTCTGTCATTTTGCCTTGTGCTTTAAGACTTTGATATAATCCTGTTAAAGACCATCCGTTTTGTCTTAGTGTAAGTAAATCTTCATTATATATTTTTTCAGCTTCTTCATATTTTTTAGCTTTCATGAGTATAGCTCCCAAGTTTTGTCTAGTAGGGATATGCCATGCGGCAGGTTCGTTATAGATTAACCCATCTTCTAAAACAACAGCTTTTCTTAAGTGTTCTATGGCTGAGGTATAGTTACCTTCCAATCCAGCCAATTCTCCAGAAACAACCTCATAGGCTAATTTTGCAATGGTTGTTCCAGAATCAAATCCTGTAGCTATTATGGTTTCCATCTCAGGATCTTTAATCATTTCATTAATAGCATCCAGCTCTTCTTTAGCTTCTATAATATTGTTTTTTCTGATAAATGCAATACCCCTAGCGTAATGCCAAATAAGTTTTAAATGCTTAATGTTATCATTTGGTTTTGGATAGGAAAGAATATCATTCCACTTTCCAAATCTTGTATATGCCAGAAGTGGCGTAGCGGCAAAGTTTTGTAAAAAATGAAGGTCTTTCATTTCTCCTACTGGGACTTTCTCTGCTGTTTTTCTTGCAGCATCAATGGCCATTTCACTATTTCCTAAAAGACTAGAAGCCGACCAAAGAAAATGTATGTTATGGGGATAATAAACTAACGGATACATGCCTTGGGAAAAACATTGGGAAATATAATCTTCATCAGCTAAAATGGCTTGTTGATTTACTTTTACGGCATCTTTATATCTACCTACTCTAATATAAATATGGGATGGCATATGAACCATATGTCCAGCAGAAGGCATTAAAGCACCCAATTTTTCAGCACTAGGAACGCCTAGTTCTGGATATGGAAGTTCTACCATATGTATGTAATAGTGATTTGCACCGGGATTATCAGGGTTCAATTGCATGGCTTTTTCAAGAGCTGCTTTTGCTTCTTTAATATTTGGTGATGGGTTCCCTTTTTTGTCCCAATAATTCCAAGGTACGGTATTCATAACCGAAGCAGCGTATAACGTTTGAATGTCTGCATCTTCGGGGTATTTAGTGGCTACTTTTGCCATCGCTTCCGAATAAGCCATATTTAAAACAGAAACATCTTTCGATAAATCTTTAGAATATCTATGTGTTAATGCCTCAATGAGTGCTTGCTCTTTTGGAGTAGCTTCATAGGCCAGTTTCATCGCTTTTTCAATAGCCTCATTATATTTGTTTTTTCGTTCATCATCGGGTAAGGGGTCATTAATATTTGGTCCTAAAACATATGCTTGCCCCCAATAGGCCATAGCACATTTAGGGTCTAATCGTGATACTTCCATAAATGACCGATGTGCTTCTGCATGATTGAAACCGTAAGTAAGCCGTAGCCCTTGATTAAAGAAGCGTTGCGCTAATTCGTTTTTTGTATTCACTTTATAGGTATGGTTTCCAAGGTTTTCAAACAAAGGGGCAATCTGTTTTGTCGTATCTATATTTTCTAATAAGAATTTAGCGGGTGTGCAACTTATAGAATTACGGCCAATTTTTTTAGAATAGTCAAAAGTATCTACATTTCTTATTTTATATGAAATGGTTGCTAGCAGAATAATAGTAGTAAATAAAACGGTTAATTTGGTTTTCATATGTAAATATTTATTGTTTTTTAATGGTCATATGGTATCGCTTTATTTTCATTGGTTGTTTTGGTTTCCAAATCATGGCGATTTCATAATGTTCGAAATAATGTTAGTAAAGATCAATAGTGTTTGATCTATAGAATTCCTCGTAGCTCTGCCTCGGGATAGTGCATTTTGCAACTAGTTCTATAAGTAGATTCGAAAATTACTGTACTGGGTTGTTTATCAGGAGATAAGGTATGTGTAAATATAATAAATTTTAAGAAATCAATAAGGAAATATTACTTTTTCACCCGAAAACTTCCTGTTTTCTCATCAAAGGCAATTAAATCTTTAGGAAATAAAGCATCGAACACACCTTTTGAAATTAAATTACAAGGTGTATCGGACACCACTTGGTTAGGAGACATGACAATGAGCGTATCGCAAAGTTGAATGGACAAATCTATTTCGTGTGATGAAAATAGAATGGTTTTTTCAGTTTCTTTGGCTAATCTTTGAAGCAGTTTTAAAATATAGGCTTTGTGATACATATCCAGATGCGTGGTAGGTTCATCTAAAATCATCAAATCGGTATCTTGTGCTAAAGCGCGTGCAATCATCACTTTTTGTAATTGGCCATCACTTAATTCGAAACACCTTTTATGTTTTAAATCCGATATGTTGGTTTGGGTTATGGCTGTGTTGATAATAGAAATATCATGTTCAGATAGATTGCCAACCCAATTGGTATAAGGTTGTCTGCCCAATGCAACCAGCTCGAAAACCGAGAGGTTTTTTGACATCATTTGCTCGGTTAAAACCAGACTCATCACTTTTGCTAAATCAAGCGCCGGAAATTGTTTTATGCTTTTTCCATTGATAAAAATGTCGCCGTCTAATGCATTTTGAACATTGGTAAGGGTTCTTAAAAGCGTCGATTTTCCAATGCCGTTACCACCAACTAAACCAACCAATGCACCTTTGTGTAATTCAATATTAATATTTGAAGCTACAACAGTACGCTCTTTTTTAGAAGCATATCCAATAGATAGGTCTTTGGTTTTTAAAATGGTATGTTGGTTGTCTTTTGTCATTGATTTGATTGAGGTTATAAAGTTATAAAGTTATAAAGTTATAAGGTTATAAGGTTATGGAGTTATAAAGTTTCAAAGTTACAGAGTTACAGAGCTACAAAGTTTCAGAGTTTCAAAGTTTTAAAAGAGTCTAATTTGTCTAACAAGTCTAATTTGTCTAACAATCTAACAGGTCTAACAATCTAACTTGTCTAATAATCTAAAAAACCATTTTCCGTTTCCTAACCAGCAACCAAATAACCACCGGCGCACCTACTAAAGATGTAATGGCATTAATTGGTAAGGTGTAATCGCTATTGGGTACTTGCGCAATGCTGTCGCAAATAAGCATGACGATGGCACCAAATAAAAAAACGGCTGGTAATAATATTTTATGATTGGATGTATTGAAAACCTGTCGTGTTAAATGCGGAATGGCTAAACCTATAAATGCGATGGGTCCCGTAAATGCCGTAATGGTTCCTGCCAATAAACTGGTTGCAATAATAATTACAAACCGACTTCTTTTAATGTTCAAACCTAAACTTTTGGCGTAATTTTCACCTAAAAGCATGGTGTTTAACGATTTTACAGAGGTTAAACTTATTATGAGGCCTAGGCAGTAAATGATAAAAAAGATCATTAACTCATCCCAAGATAAATTCCCTAAGCTACCAAAGCCCCAGAAAATGTATTGTTGCAGTTGTTGTGCAGACCCAAAGTATGAAAGCACGCTTACAATGGCTGCCGTAATGCTTGCAAACATCAGCCCAATGATAAGTATCGCCATGGTATCACGCACTTTTAATGATACCATTAAAACCGCCAGCAACACTAAAAAACTACCTAAACTGGCAGCAATGACAATGCTCCATTTTGAAATTAAAAACGTCATGAAAACACCGCCAAATACCGAGGAGCCCAGAATGACCAATGCGACCCCTAAACTGGCTCCCGAACTTATACCCAACACAAAAGGGCCTGCTAATGGATTTCTAAATAAGGTTTGCATTAATAAACCTGAAATGCCCAAGCCAGAACCAACTAATATAGCGGTTAAGGCTTTTGGTAACCTATAATTTTGAATGATGTGTTGCCATGTTTCCTGTTCGGTGCTACTGCCTATAAGACTATTGAAAACATCTTTAAGCGGAATATAAACAGACCCCAAACTTATGTTTGTTAAAAAACAGAGCATCAGTATAAGAAATAATACCAAAAATGACAGGTTATATGTTTTTGAATTCGGCAATTATTCTAAAGGTTTAAAAAAGTAAAGGTCATGATTTTTTAAGAGTTCTGGATGGCAAATTTTAATAAGATCTTTTAAAATCAAATCGGGTCGGGTAGAACCCAACTCAAAATATAAAATACCGCCGGATTTTCCTGTGGTACTTATAGATGAATAGATAGTGTTGTTTTGAAATGCTTCAAACATGGCATGATGCGAATTCCCGTTTTTAAGGGCTTCCTTACTGGTATAATTAGATGGACTTAACCAAATATCAGCATCTTTGGCTTTGGAATAAACGGTTTCAAAATTAAGCGATAAGCTGCCAGTACCTTTGGAGTCGTTCCACAAATAATTGGCGTTGGCATCCTTTAAAAGTTGTGCTTCGGTGCTGGTGCCATTGGGCAAATACCAAATGTCGTTATGCATGGCACCACTTAGAATAGTAGGTTGGTTTTTAGTGTTTTTAGCCAATTTTTTAGCTTCCAAATAATTTTGTTCAATGGTATTGAAAACAGCATCGGCTTCTTTTTCTTTATTGAATAGTACCCCAAAAAACTTAACCCATTCGGCTTTAGCAAGTGGCGATTCTTCAACCCAATCGCCATTAAAAATTACTGGAATCCCCGATTTTTTTATGGTTTCAAAAGTCCGGTTGTTGCCATCAATACCAAAACCAACAACAACATCTGGTTTTAGTTCTAGCAATACTTCGGTATTAATGCCTTCGTTTTTGCCTAATTCACGAACCAAGCCGTTTTCAATTCTATTTCGGGTTTTTTTAGAAGAAATATAATCGATTCCCGGAAAGCCAACCAATGTTTGCTCCACGTTCAATAATTCTAAGGAAGGAATGTGTGTGGTTGATGTTACGACCAGTTTTTTAATGGGAATCGTAATAATACCTTCAAATTCATCGCTGTTTAATGTGATTTTTGGTAGCATCTCTTCTTGAACTAAAGCAAACCGATAGGTTTTCTCAGCTTTTGGCCACGGATTTTTTATTTCTAAAATTTTATAAGTGCCATAATCTATAACCGAAAATCCTTTGGCATAGTTCAATACTAATGATTCGCCTTCAAGAACTTCGGGAAGTTGTTTGTTAGGGTCGTTTTTACATGCTATGAAACATATAAACAAAAAGAATAAGATGGTTTTTTTCAAGAGTCGGTTTTTTACTTTTTTCAAAAGTAAGATTATTTAATCTTTTGAATAAATCATTATACAAAATGTTTACTTTTGCAGCGAAATTTGGTTTTATCTATTCAAGTAGATGAATTAAAAGGGAATCTGGTGCGTTGATTTACGAATTTAGATTTAAGATTTACGATTGTTGAAATCGTAATTCGTCAATCGTAATTTAACAATTCCAGAACTGTTCCCGCAACTGTAAGTTTTTGCTGAACTTGTTTCAGCACCCCATTTAGGGATGTTATTTACTTCTAAAAACCACTGGCTTTAATGTTGGGAAGGTTAAATAACATAAAACAAGTCAGGAGACCTGCCTTTTTTCAAAACAAATAAGTTAAACTTTCGGGATAAAAGTTTGCGTATGATAATCCATGCGATTCTCGAGTAATTTTTCATTAAAATGAACAAAAAAACAAGTGTTTTTGGTGTACTGTGTTTAAGTATATCATTATGTGGCTTTGCGCAACAGCAAATCGATTCAACAAACGTGCAGCAACTTGATGAAGTCGTTGTTTCTGATTCACGTTTCCAATTAAAGCGTGAACATTCAGGTAAAACGGTTATTAAAATTTCAAGGGCGGAAATTGAGAATAACCAAGGGCGAAATATTTCCGAATTAATAAATGCCAAAAGTGGTATCGAAATTAATGGAACCAGAAGTGTTGAAGGTATAAATTTAGGATATTTTGTAAGAGGAGGTAACAATAGGCAGGTTTTGGTGCTTATTGATGGTGTTCAAGTAAACGACCCGTCTCTGGTTGCCAATGAATTTGATTTGCGTTTGATAGATTTAAATACCGTAGAATCCATCGAGATTATTAAAGGTGCTGCCAGTACATTATATGGAAATTCGGCTGCCACGGCGGTCATTAATATTACGACTAAAAAAGAATCTAGAAAACCAATATCCGCTAGTTTTTTATCGGTGGTAGGGACCAACCAATCGGCCGATGCCCAGAATTACCATGGTGCCAGTTTTAATAACAACGTATCTGTAAATGGAAGTCTGGATAAGCTTAGTTATTTAGCAAGTTTTGCAAACAGGTATGTTGATGGTTTATCTGCAGCAAAATCTGAAAATCCTGAAAAGGATGCATTTTCAAGATTCAATACAAATTTAAAATTAGGCTATACCTTTTGTGATGCTTTTGAATTATCTGCTTTTGCAAGTTATGATAAGCTAAGAACCGATACCGATGGTTTTCCACCACCAAACTATATCTTAGCAGATACAGATGATGCTTATAAAAATGAGCAAAAAAGGGTTGGGATTTCACCAAAATTCACGTATGCCAACGGAAGTTTTCAGGTGAATGCTGCTTACACAGAAATAAACAGGGAAAGTATTTCGGATTTTGTTACAAGTTATGAAGCGGAAAGTTATGTGGTTGATGCTTTTAATAAATATGTTTTTGATGACACATTTTATACCATTGTTGGATTTAACTATGCTGATTATAACACACTGTTTGATCAAGAACGATCTTATACAACGTCCGATCCTTACATAAATGCGGTGTATGTATCAGGTTTCGGATTGAATTTGAATGCTGGAGCTAGATTGAATAACCATAGTGAATATGGTTCCTATCTTGTTTATAGTTTTAACCCATCGTATACTGTTGAAGTAAATTCTGGATATGTTAAGGCTTTGGGGTCGTACGCCACATCGTTTATAGCACCTAATTTATCGCAGTTGTTTGGGTTTTTTGGAGCAAATCCAGATTTAGAGCCAGAAGAAAACAGAACCATTGAAGGTGGTTTGGAATTTTCGAATAGAAAAGGATTTCGTTTGAACGGACTTTATTTTAACCGTAAAGAAGACAACACCATTATTTATACAACTGGTTACCAAAATGCTACGGAAAGTGCCACAGTTCATGGGTTGGAAGTTGAAGCTGCATTTAACATAATTGAAGATTTAACAATTTCTACAAATTATACGTTTACGGAATTGCAAGACGGTTTACGTTTGCGCCTGCCTAAGCATAAAGTGAATGCTAATTTTGGTTATAATTTTTCAGAAAGAACTTATACATCATTAACTTACCAATTTATTGGAGACAGAACTGATACCGATTTTTCAACATATGAAAACGTGGAATTAAAATCATTTTCTTTAATTGATTTATATTTTAGTCAGAAACTAATCAATAATAAAGTGAAACTTTTTGCAACTGTAACCAATCTTTTTAATGAAGATTACAGTGAGATTATTGGCTATACAACCAAAGGTAGAAACGTGAGTTTAGGATTGAATTTGAATTTTTAAAAAATAGATTGAAAAAAGAGGCTAAGAAGTCTAGTTCTATGTCATGTTGAGCTTGTCGAAATATTTTAACTTACTGGTAATCAATATCGGTTTCGACAAGCTCAACCTGACAAATTAAATTTAAAGGACTTTTTAGCCTCTTTTTTTTTATGGAATTAAATCACAATACCAAATTCCATATTTGTCATTTTTACAAATAGAATCGTCTTCTGTTTTTGGGTTGTCATATTCACGATATACCTTTTCACCTGTAGTAAACGGAATGGGGTTTTTGAAGATAGGACCATCAAAACAAAAGGTGTGAAATTCGCCATTTTCGCCACAAGGATCGACACCTTTGGGTAAATTATCAATAAAATTTTTGTCTATAATTGTTCCAACAAAGTCTTCATTAAAGTATTTTGAATTGGCACAAACAACAATGGTTTTAAAACCTAAATCTAAAAATTCATTAATAAGTTCTTTAGTGTTCCGTTTCCATATTGGAAATACAGCTTTTAACTTTTGCTTGGCTAATTGCTCTTCCCTATAAGTTCTTAAATCTTCCAGAAAAATATCGCCAAAAGCACTATGTGTAAAACCTTCGCTTTTTAATCGCGATACGGTTTCTAGCATTTTTTGCTCGTAGATTTCCATACTAGGCATTTCAGGTAGCTCTATAAGATTGGATGTTATGTTTACAGCTTCTGTTTGAGCTATTAAGAGTTCCTTTCTAAGCCCATGCATAGACACACGATTGTAATGGCTATTTATGGTTGTAATTAATTCATCAACAGCATACCGACCATCTTGTAGTAAATAGTAAAGAGCTAGCGCAGAGTCTTTTCCGGAACTCCAATTAAAATAGGTTTTGATTTTTTGCACAAGCTTTTTCTTAATAAATGATTTTTTACTTTTAAGTTAAAACGACATACTTCAATTATGGCTCATGAGGTGATGGCCCTCCCGTATATGTCCTTCCAGTAGTTAATCCAATCTTTTTTACAAAAGTATTGTTTATATATAATGCATAAACACCATCATATAAATGACTTACATCAACTGTTGGGGTTAGACCATGTAATGTCCGTAAGTAGTTTAATTGTGTATACCAAATATTTTGAAGCCTTAGATAATTTGTATCAGATGTAAATTCGTAATCTATATCTAAAGTGCTACCATTTGAATCAATTTTTAAAGCTATTTTTCCAGTAGTTGGTTTTGTATACTTAAATGGTATATATTTAACATTGTCGGTAATACTTTCATTAGATTCATTATTTACGTTATTATTATAGTCAACATCAACAATCATATAATATGTTTTATCGTTTTCTAAATTTAATGAGGAAATGTTGTCATAAAAATATTCAGAAAAAGTAACTGTTTTTTCTGAGTTTGCACTAATAGCTCCTGCATTACCTATTCTATATTCATAAACAGGCTTAGTACCAATGCTAGGGTATTTTGCTTCTTCTGAAACCAATAGCTTATAATTAGAAGACGCTGCATCACCATCATCATTATTATTTATAGTTAACGTAAAAGTATGATTTTCTCCATATTTAAAAATAGGTGTGCTATTTGTTGTTGCTGTAGCATCATATGTAGTTGAACCAACTTTAACTTTAAATCCAGAGAGTGTCAGGTTTGGTTTTGAGTTAGGATTAGAAGTATTGCCACAAGGGAGTCTACTTGCAAACCTGCTCGTTGCACAAACTTCAGAACCTAGAGGAAGCATACTTTCCTGAATAAAACCTCCAAAGAACCATGACTTGTATAAGACTTTAGTAACTCGTAAAGCTATTGTTGATCCATGCTCTCCATTATAAGCGCAATTTTCATTTTCATACCACGATATAAAATACAAATAACCATTACTATAGCTACGATCATAAGAATTAGTGTTCATGTTCACTGTTTTTAGTACATATCCATCTGTTGCAATTAGCTCAAACTTAAAACTATAGTAAATCGAACTTGGTGTAATTGGGTTAGGCTGATCACCACTCAATAATGTATTGGTTGTGTAGTAAAATCGCTGAGTCTTGTCTATTGGTTCAGCTTCATAAGCATTGCCACATTGAGCTTGAGATTTTGAATATGAAATGATAATTAATAAGGAAAAGAGTAAAAGTTTTTTCATGATTATAAATTTAAATTTCATAAAAATAAGAAAATAAAACTTATTGTAAGTAAAAAAAACATTTTATTCAATACAAAGCCTACATGTAGTTATTTAATAACCATCCCTCCTTTGTTAGGATTAAGTTCGTTGCTATCTACTATTAGTTTCAAAGATAATTGTTTTGTTTTTGATTTGATTACAGCTATTTTTGCGGTTGAGTTTTCAATATCAGCCAAGGCGAGTGCTAATAAGGGTTCGTTTACATCTCCCAAAACACCATAGTTAAGAGGTTTTTCCTCATATTCAAATCCAATAGATGGAGTTAATCCTGTATTTGGTACTTTCATGTCATTTTTATTCATGGCATCAGCGACAAGAGGTTGCATTGCATAGGTGTGATTTGGATTTGCACCTTCTCTTTCAAAATTTGGAGAATCATAAAGTGTCCTAGAGGCTTGTGTTTTACCTGTTGTATTTGTTCCTATTTGAATAACTGTAATATATGGGGTCAATCCGTTAATGAGGCCTTCGCTTGCAGAGGCAGATCCTTTAGTGGTTAATACATAAAGTTTGCTTAGACCTAAGCTATTAATTGTATTTCCTTTTTCAATTTGATCAGTAAAATTATAATTGGTAGATTCAAAATTACTGTTATAAATCAGTTTAGTGAATAACTGCCCTTTAAATTGTCCTGTAATCATACTTGCCAAATAAGTTTCTGTACTGACACTTCCACCGGGATTGTATCTTAAATCTAAAACTAGATGCTGTACATTATTAGACTTGAAGTTACTAAAAACAGTATTTAGTTCATTTTCTGAACCTCCAATAAAGCCATTATAAACTAAGTAGCCCACATTTTCACCACCAATATTAAAAATTTCTGTTTGGTAAACGGGGTTTTCTGTATATACTGCTTTGGTTAAATTAATAGTTTCACCATTAGGAACAATAGTATCATCAGTAGTTTCTGGTGTTCCATTGTCATCAAAAACACCCATATTTAAAGTATAAGATTTTTGACTTAAAAATTGAGAATAGTTATTTTCGTTTAAAGCATTGCCATCAATACCATAAAAAATATCGCCTCGTTCAAGACCATTAGTATCTGCACTAGTATTAGGAAGTACCAATCTAACTACGCCTATAACTTGAGTGGTGCTGTTAGGTGCAAAAAATAAACTAAATTCCATACCGTTTACAATTGAAGTTCCCTGAAATTGCTGTTGCAAAGCTATATAATCATCTACAATCCAACTGAATCTATCAATGGTTTCTCTTTGATAAATTAGACTTTCAAATAAATCTTCAGGATTTGAAAAACTGTTTAAATAATCGGCATATACTTCGTCTGTTGTAAACTTGTCGTTTGCAAGGTCAGGGATATTATCTTTATATAAATAAAAAATATTCATCCCTTTCCAAACAAAATCGTTAATTGAACTTGCTGAAATTTGGTTGTCGTCGCTATCTTCAAAACAACTGGTACTTAAAAAGGAAACGATTACTAATAGAATTAGGGCTTTATAATTTTTCATAAACAATTTTTAATACTTAGCTTTCAAACTTAAAAATAGCTATATTATTATGTAAATATAAATATTTTGTAACAAAACAGATGGTCGTTCGTCGTAATCTCAAATAACCTTAACTAAGTTGTTTTTAAACTAATCAAACCAAAGTAATGACTCAAAACGAGTTTTTAAATATTGTGATGCCTTTTAAGGATAAAGTATTTCGTTTAGCAAAGCGATTACTGGTTTCTACCGAGGAAGCAGAAGATGCCACACAAGAGGTATTTTTGAAGTTATGGAATAATAAAACAAAATTTGAAGATTATAAAAACGTTGAAGCGTTTTCAATGACGATGACCAAAAATTATTGTTTTGATAAATTAAAATCGAAACAAGCACAAAATTTAAAAATTGTACATAGTAATTATGAAGACGGCAGCGCATCATTGCAAAAACAAGTTGAGTTAAACGATAGCGTTCATTGGGTGTCAAAAATTATTGAAGACCTGCCCGAACAGCAAAAATTAGTCATTCAATTGCGGGATATAGAAGAATACGATCTAGACGAGATAGCAAAAATGTTAGATATGAACAATACAGCAGTACGGGTAGCCTTGTCTAGAGCCAGAAAAACAATAAGAGAAAAATTAACTAATACACATAATTATGGTATTAAATAATATAGAAAATTTACTAGAAAAGTACGAGAATGGAGAAACATCCATTAAAGAAGAGCGAACGTTAAAAAACTATTTTTCACAAGAAACCGTTGCACCACATTTAGAAATGTACAAACCTATGTTCGTGTATTTTTCAGAAAGTAAGCAAGAACAGTTTACTAAACCCCTTCCATTAAATCCCGACAACTATCGGAATAAAAAGGTATTTAATTATAAATGGATTGCTGTTGCAGCTGTAGCTGTTCTTATGTTAGGAATTTATTTTAAAGAACCTGTTGTTACATCTTATGAAGACTATGTCTATGGTACTTACGATGATCCCGAAGAAGCGCTTAACGAAGTCACCAAACAGTTAGCAATGATTTCAACTCATTTTAATAAAGGAGTTTCAACTGTAAACTATTTAGATAAAGTAAACGAAGGTACAGAAGCCCTTGGGTATTTGAATGAAATAGAAAGCGCCACAAGCATCATTTTTAAAAATTAATAATAAACTCATTTTCGGTTAAAAACAAAAGTCAAAATGAGTCCAATCAAAAAACGAACAAATAAATAAAATCAATTTAAAAACAAGTAAAATGAAAAAGAGAGTAATAGTACTAATCATGGCAATTATGTTATTGCCAATAACCGGAATGGCCCAAGATATTTTTGAAAAATACAGCGATAATTCCGATGTAACCTATGTATCCATTAAACCCAAAATGTTTCAAATGATAGCCAAAATGGGTATTAATGTTGATGAGCCAGAGGCAAAAGCCTATATGGATATGGTAAAAAGCATCACCAGTTTTAAAACCATTGTTACCGACAACAAAACCATTTCTACAGATATTGGCAAATGGGTTAAATCGCGCTCCAGTTCTTTAGAAGAGTTAATGGAAGTGAAAGATGATGGTGCTGAAGTGAAATTTTATGTAAAAGAAGGTAAAGACGCAAACCATGTAAAAGAGCTGTTAATTTTTGTAAATGGGATTAATAAAGTAATGAAAGAATCTGTTGAGATAAATGGACAACAAAGGCGTATTGAAACGGTTATTGTGTCGCTTACAGGAGATATCGATTTAAACGAAATTTCTAAGTTAACCGAAAAAATGAATATTCCAGGAGGTAATCATTTAGAGAAAAAGAAAAAGTAAACCATCAATCATGAACCGAACAGTCACCTATATTATTTTAGCTCTCATTGCAACTGTTACACTAGTAAGTTGTAATGATGGTGCTAGTTTACAACGTTATTTTGTAGATCACCAAGAATCTAAAAATTTCATGACACAAGATATTCCAATATCTATGTTAAAAATAGACGAGACTAAATTTACCAATGAACAAAAGGAGGCTTATAACTCTGTAGAGCGTTTGAATTTTTTGGGCTATAAAGCCAATCAAACAAACGAAGAAACACTAAAAGTAGAATTAGCAAAAGTTAAAACTATTTTGAGCAATGGAAAATATAAGGACCTTGTAGAATTTAGCGATAGAGGTAATAAAGTAGTCGTTAAATATATTGGAAACGATGAAGAAGCGGACGAAGTGGTTGTTTTTGGAAGCTCTAAAGAATTGGGTTTTGGAATTGTTCGGGTATTGGGTGATGATATGAGTCCAGATAAAATGGTGACTTTGGTTAGTATTTTACAAAGCGCTCAGGTTGATAAAGGACAAGTTCAGGATATTATGAACTTTTTTAAATAAATTATAGTATTTCTAATAGTAAAAAGGTTTGCCTGAATTTTGGCAAACCTTTTTTATTTTAAATTGTTTTGTTTTTCTTTTTTGGATTTAGAATAGACCACAAAAAAGTTAGTTAAAATTATTAAAAATATGATAGTTAATAGGGTTTTGATAAGGTAACTATCTAAAACATCTAAAATTCCAGACACAAAAATACCGCCGGCCATAACGCCACAAAGTATTAATGATTGTCTATCGTTTAGCATAGTTAAATTTAAATCCCCGTATAATTACTAGGTGTAATACGTTTTAATTCGTCTTTTATTGTGTTAGACACCTCTAAAGTATCAATAAAATTAGAAATGGAGTCTTTGTTTATTTTTTCATTAGTACGCGTTAAACCTTTTAAAGCTTCATAAGGGTTCGGATAAGCTTCTCTACGTAATATGGTTTGAATCGCTTCTGCAACTACTGCCCAATTGTTTTCTAAATCTTCAGCAAACTTAGCTTCATTCAACAATAATTTATCCAATCCTTTTAATGTTGATTTAAAACCAATCAATGTATGTCCAAAAGGTACGCCCACATTTCTTAAAACAGTGCTATCGGTTAAATCACGTTGCAATCTCGAAACAGGTAGTTTAGAAGATAGGTATTCAAAAATAGCATTCGCAATTCCTAAATTACCTTCGCTGTTTTCAAAATCTATGGGATTTACTTTATGTGGCATGGCGCTACTGCCAACTTCACCTGCTTTAATTTTCTGTTTGAAATAATCCATAGATACGTATGTCCAGATATCTCGGTTTAAATCAATTATAATAGTATTAATACGTTTTAAAGTATCAAACAAAGCAGCCATATGGTCGTAATGTTCTATTTGTGTGGTTGGAAATGAGTGGTGCAGTCCTAATTTTTCTTGGACAAATTTGCTGCCAAATGCTTTCCAATCAATGTTTGGGTATGCGACATGGTGTGCATTAAAATTTCCGGTAGCACCACCAAATTTAGCGGCATTAGGTATATTTTTCAGTAAATTAAATTGCTCTTGTAATCTTACTACAAACACTTCAATTTCTTTACCAAGTCGGGTTGGAGATGCCGGTTGCCCGTGGGTTCTTGCTAACATAGAAATAGCCGCCCAATCTTTTGATAATGTTTTTAGCTTGTTTGATATAATGGTATATTCTGGCACATAAATAGTATCCATAGCTTCCTTAATACTTAAAGGAATAGCGGTGTTGTTTATGTCTTGTGAGGTTAATCCAAAATGGATAAATTCTTTGAATTGTGATAAGCCTAGCGCATCAAATTTTTCTTTTATAAAATATTCAACAGCTTTCACATCGTGGTTTGTAACGCTTTCAATCTTTTTAATTGCCAACGCATCCTCATTACTAAAGTTTTTGTAAATAGCTCTTAAATTATCAAAAACACTTGTGTTTACAGCCTTAAGTTGTGGTAACGGAATTTCGCAAAGCGCAATAAAGTATTCTACCTCAACAAGAACACGGTATTTTATTAAAGCTTCTTCAGAAAAAAATGGGGCTAATTCGTTTACTTTATTTCTGTATCTTCCATCAATTGGAGAGATGGCGTTTAAAGGTGATAATTGCATGTGTTGTTTGATTTTTTGAAGCTGCAAAGATATGAAACATCCATGACTAAATGTTTATCACAAAACAAAAATGATTATATGGGTGCATAACCAAGGTAGAAAACAAAAAAATAAACAGACGACATTGATTTGCGATTCACGATTGATGATTAACGATTAACTACATAACTATATAACCTCATAACCCCATAACCTCATTGACGATTCACGATTCACGATTTACGATTGATGATTGTGAATGCATTTTAAAACACAACTTTGAACTTTTTAAACTCTGAACTCATAACTCTGAACTCATAACTCATGACTTTTTAACTTTTTTAGAATGCGTCTTGCACGTACTTTATAACCTGCACTTTGTGTTTGAAAGTCTTTTTCCAAAATTTGGGTTAATTGCGGATGCACCCACGGATAGTTTTTTCCTAAAAGAAACACTGTGTCCATGGCATAGGCTTTGGCAGCAATTTTTTGTTTGCCTATAAGCCAATCAAAACAAACCTCAATAATTTGTTCTCTATGTTTTGGCTTCAGCATCTTTTTTAAAGTATTGGGTTGTTTAGAGTCGTATTCTTGTGCTATAAAATAGCATACTTTAGCTATGGAACGCACCGCAGAATCTAAATGAATGTTTTTAATATTGTTACAAAACGTATCCAAATATGGTACTATGGCATAAATATAGTTTTCACAAACAAATTCAAATACCCAAGCTGCACGATAGGATACTTTATCATCAATCCTAAACATAATATCAATAAGCTTAGGCAATAGGCTCATATCGTTTAAGACCATATTGGCATATTTTAGGCGGCTTTCGCGTGAAGTCTCTACGTCTTTTAATTCATTGTAAAATTCATTTGAACTCATAATTAATTTACTATTTTTATGCACTGAAGTGGTTTTAACTTTTTCGATTGAAGCGAAAATTAGTCATTTTTTGTTCAATCGAAGCCTTTTTAGAGTTGCATAGCATTGCTACGGAAAGAAAAAAAGACAGGACAGAACGTTAAGAAACAGTCCAGTGGACTGTTTTAGTGAATGGGCCAGAAGGCGCATAGACAAAAAAAGGGCAATTTTTTAGCCAATTGGAAAAAGTTTAAATCACTTCACTTTTATATAATCCGACGTGAAACACCTATGAGAATTACATTCACATACCTATGATTATTCAGGGTGTTCCATTTGACTAAATTAAAACAATAAATTAAAATAGATGAAAATAATAAAAAAGATCTTCTTATTCTTGTTAATCGCATTCGTTATTGCGCAATTTTTTGGACCAGAAAAAAATGAAGGCAATTTAGCGTCTATTGATGCTTTTTTAGCTGAAACAAATCCTCCAGAAGATGTAAAACTTATTTTAAAAGAAACCTGTTACGATTGCCATAGCGATGTTACCCGATATCCTTGGTATAATAACATTACCCCAGTAAATTATTGGATGGCTGGTCATGTAAAAGACGGTAAAAAGCATTTTAATTTCTCTAATTGGGAAGGTAATTCGGTAAAACGTAAAGACCATAAATTTGAAGAATTAATTGAAATGGTTGAAGAAAAAGAAATGCCATTAGAATCTTATACATGGACGCATACCGAAGCAAAACTTAGCGATACACAAATAAAATCTGTTGTAGATTGGGCAAAGTTGGTGCGGGTAAAATATGGTTTAATGGCACAAGCTGAGTAAGATTTAAAGTAGCAAAGTTTCAAAATTGCAAAGTTATTGTTAGGTAGGTCATCGATGTTTTTAGGTTTAACTATCTAAAATGTCTAACTATCTAACAAATCTAATAATCTAAAAGTCTAAAGATCTAAAAATCTAATTGCTTTACATGAAGCATGTCTTAATTATTGGTTTCGTATGGCCAGAACCCAAAAGTTCTGCGGCAGGTAGCCGAATGATGCAGCTTATTTACTTTTTTCAATCACTTAATTATCCCATTACATTTGCAAGTCCATGTACTAAAAGTGATAATGCATTTGATTTAACTACTATAGGAATTAATCAAGTTTCCATAGAACTGAATAATGCCAGTTTTGATGCTTTTGTAAAAGAACTAAACCCGACTATTGTTTTGTTCGACCGTTTTATGATGGAAGAACAATTTGGTTGGCGCGTCGCAGAACAATGTCCAAATGCTTTACGAATTTTAGATACTGAAGATTTGCATTGCCTGCGTAAAGGCAGACACCAGGCTTTTAAAGAAGGAAAGCCTTTTGATACATCCTATTTATTCAACGATACAGCGAAACGCGAAATAGCCAGTATTTATAGAAGTGATTTAAGTTTGATTATTTCGGAAGCTGAAATGGATATTCTTGAAAATCAATTTAAAGTAGCCGACGATTTATTGATGTATTTGCCTTTTATGTTGGAAACTATTTTAGAGGAAACTATTTTGAAGCTTCCCAAATTTGAAGAAAGACATCATTTTATAAGTATCGGTAATTTTTTGCACGAACCCAATTACAATGCGGTATTGTACTTAAAGGAAACCCTTTGGAAATTAATAAAGAAGCAACTTCCAAATGCAGAATTGCACATTTATGGAGCGTATGCATCCCAAAAAGTAAATCAGTTACATAATGAAAAGGAAGGTTTTTTAATAAAAGGATTAGCAGAAGACGTCAATGAAGTGATGCAAAATGCTAAAGTGTGTTTAGCACCCATTCGTTTTGGTGCCGGCTTAAAAGGGAAGTTGATGGATGCCATGCAAAACGGCACGCCTTGTGTTACAACAACGGTTGGAGCAGAAGGAATGTTTGGTGATTTGGATGTTAATGGATTTGTAGAAGATTCTCCAGAAGCTTTTGCAAATAAAGCAGTTCAATTATATGAGGATGAAAATCTTTGGAGTGAGAAACAATTAAACGGATTTCAAGTTATAAACGAACGTTTCAACAGAAATCAATTTCAACAAAAACTTGCAACTATTATTGAGGAAACAACTCAACAACTCAACAACAAACGCCTAAACAACTTCGCAGGGCAAATGCTTATGCACCATACCTTACAAAGCACCAAGTTTATGAGTAAATGGATTGAGCTGAAAAACCTCTGCTAGTTGATGAAAATTTTTATTTAGTTAATAAATAAATTTTAGAATTTAATAGATTATTTTTATTTCTACAATTTTATCTAAAATATTTTATGATCTATACAAAAGCACACTTATACCTTTATACCTTATTCTTTTTACTAGTAAATGAGTGTGTTTTAGCAAAAGAGAACGTTACTTTTGAAGTATTTTCTAGTTCAAAAACAACACAAACCAATGTTGATGAAATTTCTTCTGATTCTCTAACGTTAGTTACCAAAGAAATAGTTTATAACGCACCAAAATCAGGTTCGGTTAATTTTGTGTGGTACAGTGAAAGTTTCAAGAATTCAGAATTGCTTTCTTGGAATATTGGTAGAAAGCTACTTCATAACAATATGTGCACACCTATGGTAGGAAGTCAAGGTGTTTTTAAAGTATCTATAAACATTCCTGTAAATGGGAAAATATATTATGGGTTTTGGATAACCAAGGACAAATCAGGTATGTACACCGATTTATTGGATTGGAAATCGCATCAAGTTATATCTTTTAATAATTCAGATCCAATTGTTATTGAAGCAAATTATTCTTTGCCAGAGAAAAAACTTGAGTCTTCCATTGTTAATATAGGTTGGGTGATATTTACCTCTTTATTAGCAATTTGCTTAATAACCTATCTTATTGTAAAAAAGTTGCTTAAATGCGATACACCTATCTCAGTCGTTTCTAAAGTTTTAATTCTCTTTTCGAGTATGTTTTTATTGCACATCATGGCTCGGTTAGAAATTATAGGGATACACCCAAAAACTTTACTTTCGCATCCCACAAAGTTATTTGAGCTTTTAGGAGCCAGCACAAATGATTTACTATATATTATATTGTTTGCAGGTTTCTTTCTGATGCTTCTTGTACTAACTAAAAGAAAGGTTAAGGCATTTAATGCTGTGTACTTTATATGTATTGGCTTTGCATTTCTTTCTATTTTAATAGCGTTTACAAATATTACAACGGTAATTTACATTGGACAACCTTTTAATTATGAATGGTTGTATTATTCAGATTTTTTGGGAAGCAATGATGTTAAAAGTGCATTGCAAGAAAATTTATCTCTAGCTATAATTCTAAATTTATTGGCTTTGGGGTTATCGTTATTTGTATTATCAAAAATTTTAAAACATCTATATATCGCTATTCTTAACTATAAAATTTTAAAATATTTCACCCTTGCTTTAGGATCTGTAATAATTCTTGTGTTTAGCTATCAAATTGTTTACGCTAAAACTATTAAAGACAAAGGGAAAACAGATAATGCTATTTTATGCATGGCATTATCTATTATTTCTAGTGACCCAAATGCTTCTTTTTTTAAAATGACACTATCTGATGCAAATAAAGTATTTGTGCCCAGTGAAGGTGAAAAGCTTGGAGAATCTCTAGATTCAACAAAATCAAATCAAATTAAAAATGTGCTTTACATAGTATTAGAATCTACAGGAGCTGAATATTTTGACCTCTATGGAGGGCAGTATCATTTAAACCAAAATCTTAATAAATATGAAAATCAGGCTGTGATTTTTGATAATATGTATGCGCATGCACCAGCTACAAACAAATCTTTAGTGTCTATTTTAGGTAGCATATATCCAATGATTTCATATAAAAGCTTAACCTATGAGAAACCTCATTTTAAGCACCCTACAATATCTTCAATTTTAAAAGAAAAAGGCTATGCAACCTCTTTTTTTTCTTCAGCTAGTCTTGATTTTTTAAATAGCAATAAATTTTTAAGCCAACGTGGTTTTGATGTTGTTAAAGATTTTAGAGATATTGATTGTTCTAAACAATTTAAACAAAATACTTATGATGACGGAGACGGTATTGATGATATGTGTTTAGCAGAACAGTTTAGATTATGGTTAGATAAAGTGTCTTCTAAAAACTTTTTCTCTGTACTTTGGACTGTTCAGGGTCACTATCCCTATTTCTTTTCACAGGAAGAGGCAGATTTTGGAGTAAACAATATTGAGTTTAATAGATACCTAAATATTATTAAGCATAATGACAACATGATAGGAACTATTATGCAAGTTTTAAAAGAACGTCAATTAGATTCATCTACTTTAGTTGTTGTTACTGGTGATCATGGGGAATCTTTTGGACAGCACAATCAGTATGGACACGGCACCGGTATCTATGAAGAAAATTTAAAAGTTCCTTTGTTTTTTATAAACCCTAAATTCAAAGGACAACGAAAAGATGACATCGTTTCTATGAAAGATTTGGCAACTACTACGCTTTCGGCTTTAGAGTTGGATATACCAAAAGAATGGCAAGGTAGAGATATTATTAATACACGCTATAATGAAGCGTTTTTCTTTGCGCCGTGGTCTAATTATTTATTTGGTTACAGAAAGGACGAAATGAAGTATATTTTTAATGAAAGTACTGGGCAGGTTGAAGTTTATAATTTAATCCTAGACCCCAAGGAAACCAAAAATCTTTATGATAAAACTCATCCTTCAGATATTGAAAATGCAAGAACGCGTATTGCATCATGGGTACAATATCAAGATAAATTTGTTAAAAACAATTTATTAGATAATGATTAAAATAGTGTTGCTAAATCACATAGTATTGCAGCAAAAAAACAATAAAGTTTTCAACATGAAATTATCGAAATTTAAAAAGATTTTTTTAATAGGTTTTCTCATTATAACCATAATGTTAATTCCTATTGCAATAAAGCATAAAGATTTGCTTAGAGATTTGCTAACCATACGAATAAGCAACACCATTGAAAATACAAACACAGAACCTGTTCTTGCAGTATTTTCATTTGATGCACCTCAAGACAGCAAACTAATAAAGCCATCTTACCATTTGCGTTTAAAATTGTCTAGATCAACCGGATTAAGTTTCGATGAGGAAATACTTAATAAATTTACTGCAGATAATATTCCATTAATAATAACCATTGAAACTTGGGGAACTAATGCCATAAATTCATATAGAAAAAACCCTATGAACGATTTAATTAATGGGAAATTTGACAATGCTATAAAGGAGTTGTGTATTGATTTAATTAAAAAACGACCTAATGTTTATATAAGGTTTAATCCAGAAATAGAAGTGCCATACAAGCGTTACCCATGGCAAGGTTATGTACAAGAGTACATAGATGCTTTTGGCTATCTGGCTAAACTATGTAAAAAATATACACCTCAAATTCAAATGGTATGGGGAGCATCTGGTTATCCCGGTGCGTTGGAATATTATCCAGGAGACCATGTGGTTGATGTTGCTTCGGTAATAATGAAAAGTGATTCCGAAATGAAATTAGAAGTATATCCAAAGGATTATCCTTTAAAGTATGATCTAATAAGAAGACTGCACCGTATGAGATTTCTTGATAAACCCATTTTCGTATTTGGATCTAAAAATATTGCAAAGGACGCTTTGGATAAGGGTATGGTTTCAGAAGTAGTCAAGTATATCCAAGAAGAAAAAAATATTGTTTATTCTAAAGAAAATTATATAAGACCGAACCCAATTGATAAAGACACTATAAGAGGGAATATTAAAATTGGATTGTACGATCCAAATGATTTTTTAAATAATGAACCGTCTATCTCAATTGAACATCTTTTTGCTGATTTTGAAAATATTAATAACGGAACTTTTGAAGGCAGATTTAAGCGTGTTATTGAACGTAACCATGATGTTATAGTTACTTTTGAGCCGTTTCGTCACCACCAAAAAGAGTATGATGCAGAAGTTCTTAAGCATGTGCTACATGGAAATTATGATGAAGAAATTAAGGCGTTTTATAAAATTATTTTAAGTACAAATCATACAGTATATTTAAGATATGCCCATGAAATGGAAATACCAATAACTCGTTATCCATGGCAAAGTCAAGATCCAGTTACTTACATAAATTCATACCGTTATTTTATGACATTTATAGATTCGATTCCAGAAAATGTTAAACGTGTTTGGGGGCCTGCTGGAGACAGAGGTTCTATTGAGTGGTATCCAGGAAATGATGTTGTAGATGTTATGAGCATTGCCATTTATGGTCTACCAGACAAGAATATTACAGACCCCAATATGCAAGAGTCTTTTTCAACTATTTTTAAGCGCAAAACTTGGCGTTTGCGATTTATTGATAAACCACTTTTTATAACAGAATTTGGTGTTAAAGGACCTGAAGAGTATCAAACAAAGTGGTTAGAGGGTGCTGCATTGGTACTTAGAGAAAATCCACAAATTATAGGGGTTAACTATTTTAATATGTCGGATACACCCAAAGCTTGGGGAGAAATAAAACCACCTGATTGGTCAATTACTAAGGAAACATTACTTCATTTTGTAGCTACTTTAAATAAATAATTGTTTTCAAGTTTTTGTAGCTAATTCTTATGCGGGAGTCATTTTTAAGATATGTGATATAAAGTACCAAGTTTATGAGCAAATATTATGGATTGAAGAGAAAAATTCCAACAATCAAAAAATCTAGCAATCTAACAAGTCTAGCAATCTAACCATCTAAGAAGTCTAATAATCTAAGAAGTCTAAGCCTCCACCTCACTTTTCTTAATTTTTCTATAAGTAAACGTATTGAAAATATTGCGTTTTGCAAAACGTGTCATTTTATCAGATTGACAAAGTTTAATATACAACGCTTTGTTCACACCAAAAAACTCATAGGTATTGCCATCTAAAAAAGTCACTTCCAGTACTTGGCCTTTATGTTGCCAATCGATAATAGGACTATTGATGGTTTCGTTGTAATTATCTAAATTAGTCGCTATGGTTTCTGGCGCAATACTCACCAAAAAATGATAGCCGTCAATAATTTGTTTACTTTTTGTTTCGGCTTCAGCAGCTTTATCATCGCCCGCTTGAAACTTATCAGGATGCCACGCTTTTACTAAATTTCTGTAAGTTGATTTAAGTTCTTTTAAATCAATATCTTTTTCAACATTAAACAGTTTTTTGTATTCGTTAATACGTTTCATCTTAGGCTTTTTTTTAAATAAGGCGCGAAGATACTATTTTTAATACATTGAATAACAACTGTTTTTGTAAAAATAATTTTCTTTTTACTAAGCTGCTTTTTTATAGCTTTGCAACTTTAAAAATTTACTATGATTTCAGTTGATAATTTAGCGGTAGAGTTTGGTGGAACTGCCTTATTTAGTGATGTGTCTTTTACCATAAATGAAAATGATAAAATTGCCCTAATGGGTAAAAATGGTGCAGGAAAATCGACTATGATGAAGATTATTGCCGGCGCCCAAAAAGCATCTCGTGGGCATGTGCGTTACCCAAAAGATGCAGTGATTGCTTACTTACCACAGCATTTATTAACCGAAGATAATTGTACCGTATTTGAAGAAGCTTCAAAAGCATTTAATCATGTTTTTAAAATGCGCGATGAGATGGAGCGGCTTAATAGAGAATTGGAAACCAGAACCGATTATGAATCGGATGACTACATGAAAATCATAGAAAAGGTTTCCGATTTAGGCGAGAAATATTATGCCTTAGAAGACGTGAATTATGATGCCGAAGTTGAAAAGGCTTTATCAGGTTTGGGGTTTAAACGCACTGATTTTACCCGATTAACAAGCGAGTTTAGTGGTGGTTACCGTATGCGTATTGAATTGGCTAAAATTTTGCTGCAAAAACCCGATTTAATTTTACTGGATGAGCCTACCAACCATATTGATATTGAATCCGTTATTTGGTTAGAAGACTTTTTATTGAACAAAGCCAAAGCCGTTATGGTCATTTCGCATGACAAAGCATTTATTGATAACATTACCAATCGCACCATCGAAGTAACTATGGGGCGCATTTATGATTATAAAGCCAACTATTCGCATTATTTGCAATTGCGTGAAGATAGGCGTGCCCATCAAATAAAAGCCTATAACGAGCAGCAAAAATTTATTGCTGACAACATGGCTTTTATTGAACGTTTTAAAGGTACCTATTCTAAAACCAATCAAGTGAGTTCGCGTGAGCGTATGTTGGAAAAACTGGAAATTATTGAAATTGATGAAGTCGATACATCGGCACTAAAATTGCGCTTTCCACCAGCACCACGTTCGGGCGATTATCCAGTAACGGTAAAAGATTTATCGAAGTCCTACGATAACCATGTGGTGTTTAAAGATGCCAATATGTCCATTTCCCGTGGAGAAAAAGTATCGTTTGTTGGGAGGAATGGTGAAGGAAAGTCAACCATGATCAAAGCCATCATGGGTGAAATTGATTTTGAAGGCAAATGTGCGTTGGGACATAATGTTAAGGTTGGTTATTTTGCACAAAATCAAGCATCATTATTAGACGAGAACTTAACTATTTTTCAAACAGTTGACGAGGTTGCAGAAGGCGATATCCGTACCCAAATAAAAACCATTTTAGGAGGTTTTATGTTTAAAGGCGACGATATTGATAAAAAGGTAAGCGTCCTTTCAGGTGGAGAGAAAACACGTTTGGCTATGGTGAAATTGCTTTTAGAACCCGTTAATTTGTTAATTCTGGATGAGCCTACCAACCATTTAGATTTAAAATCGAAAGATGTTTTAAAAGAAGCTTTAAAAAACTTTGACGGCACCTTAATTTTGGTGTCGCACGACCGCGATTTTCTTCAAGGTTTATCGCAAAAAGTATTCGAATTTAAAGACCAACGTGTTATTGAACACTTTGAAACCATTGACGATTTCTTAATAAGAAACCGAATTGAAAATTTAAAACAGATTGATTTGAAGAAATAGGTTTTTTTAGAGAAGGATTTATTGTAATTTAACAAACCATTTCACAATTAAAAATCAAAAAGTCATGTTTACAGTAGAACAAATCAAAGCAGCTCATAGCAAAGTAAAATCGGGAGCTGATTTTCCTGCTTACATACAAGACCTAAAAAAATTAGGTGTTACTTATTACGAAACTTTTGTGGCAGATGGACATACGGACTATTATGGCGCAAATAACTATAAAACCACATCTCCAGCAAAGTATCCTGATTTGGCAATTGCAGAAACATCAAACGAAGAGCAATTCAAATCAGATTTAAAAGCGCACCAAGAGGGTAAAACCAATTATCCAACGTTCTGTAGTGACTCAGCAAAATCAGGTATCGAAAAGTGGGCAGTATCTATGGATAAGATGACTTGTACGTATTTCGATATATCAGGAACCAAAATTTTGGTTGAAAACATACCACAATAAAAATCATTTACTAAAAGGACTTGGCAATGAGCTTTGTTCAGTGCTGTTTTTTGGTAAGAAACCATGTTGAGAATTTAAAACAAATTGGTTTTAAAAAATAATTAAGTATTTAAAAATCATATATTTAAAGTATTTCTTTTAAATTTAAATAATGCGCTTTATTTAGGTTACATTAGCCGAAAATTAATGTCTATAGAATCTAAAGTAAGGCAGATTGAACATGTGTTTGAACGTCTTGATGGTGAAATTTCTAAATTTCAAACCCAAACCAATTTACATTGTATAGCAGGTTGTGGTAAATGTTGTACCAAATCAGATATTGAAGCTTCTCCTTTGGAGTTTTTACCATGGGCTTTCCACCTTTTTTTGAATGGTGAAGCAGAAAAAACACTCACAGCGTTAAACAATACAACTAATTCTGTTTGCCATATCTATCAACCCCTGTCATTATTGGATAGTCATAATGGACGTTGTGGAAACTATAAATACCGCGGATTGATATGTCGTCTTTTTGGGTATGCCGGAAGTAGGGATAAGTATGGTCAACTTAGATTGGCAACTTGCACCATTATTAAAGAAAACCAAAATAGTAATTATAAAAGTACAGAAGAAGCCATAAGCAAAGGGCTTTATGTGCCTATTTTTACAGATTACTATATGAATCTTAACCAGATTGATTTTTATCTTGGAAACACCATTTTACCAATCAATCAAGCATTAAAAGTTGCTATTGAAGAAGTATTGAATTATTATATCTACAGACCATTGCCTAACGGATTTAAAAATGCTTCATAACTGTTTTATTGCAGGGAAAATATTTTTACCAAATCGTTTTTTGCGATAATTTAATTAAAGAACTCATGGGAAAAGAAGCGTTACGTCAAGATAAAACCTGTCTTAATTGCAATTATTTTGTAAAGGAACGATTTTGTCAAAATTGTGGACAAGAAAACACGGAAACCCGTAAAAGTTTTTATCATATATTTAGTCATTTTTTTAAAGACTTTACCCATTATGATAACGCATTTTGGAGAACCATTTATAACTTGCTATTCAAACCTGCCGCTTTATCTAAAGCATATATGTCTGGCAAACGTTTATATTATCTGAATCCCTTCCGACTTTATATTTTTATTAGCTTCTTTACTTTTTTTATAATCTCGGTTTTTCCAAATAAAGCCGCCGAAATTAAAATTGCTACAAACGAAAAATCTATAAATCAGCCCTATTATCCTTCAATAGATTCATTGCATATTGAAGCTCGGGGTATTGATGGCCTGACAAAAATAGGTGTGATTTCCCAAAAGAGCAATGACACTATTAAAGAGTTACTTAAGGAAACGAATGAAATTAATTCTAAAGGAATTATAAATTTGGGTTTCAAAAATATTAACGAATTGGATTCATTGGAAAAAAGTGGTGCTAAAAACATAAAGGTGAACTCAGTAAAAAATTATTTTCTTAAAAAGTGGCTTACTGTAGAAGAAGAGCATACGGAAGAGGAGATATTTATGGCATTTTCAGAGTCTTTTAAGCATAATTTCCCAAAGGTATTGTTTATTTATATGCCCATATTTGCTTTTATTTTATGGCTTTTTAATAATAAAAAAAAGTATTATTATTTTGATCACGCCATATTTACGCTTCACTATTTCTCTTTTCTGCTTATAATGATATTAGTGCTCTTTTTTATAGATAAACTAAAACCTTTATTAAGCATATCTCCTGTTTTGGGTTGGGCACATTTTAGTTTGAAAACAGTAGGTATTCTATTCATGTTTTATTACTTTTTCCCTGCCCATCGTCTTTTCTATGGAGATAAGTTTTTCCTTTCTTTTGTTAAAAGTGCTTCGGTGTATTTAATTAATCTGTTTGTTTTTAGTGCGATCTTGGTGTTGTTCAGTTTATATACCTATCTGAATTTAAAATAAGTTTAGGGATGGGATGTCAATTTATTGACTTACTAATGATTTCATTACCTTTTTTATTCCAATGGTTGCACTTTCTGCAATAACAGTGACATGGTTCTTGCTTTCCATAGCCGGTTTAGGGTCTATAAAATAAATGGGTGTTTTTGCAGGAACATAATGCCTTAAACCTGCTGCGGGATACACTTGCATGGACGTACCAATGATAATTAAAACATCGGCAGTTTCACATATCTTTGCAGCCTTTTCAATCATGGGTACATCTTCACCAAACCAAACAATATGTGGGCGTAGTTGATGGCCGTTTGGGCAAGTATCACCTAACTTAATATCGGTTTTACAATCAAAAAAAGTAAATGCATCCACGACATTTCTCGATTTTAGCAATTCGCCATGCAAATGAATCACGTTGGTACTACCTGCACGCTCATGTAAATCATCCACGTTTTGGGTAATAATGCTAACTTTAAAATGGTTTTCAAGCGCTGCTAAATCAAAATGGGCCTCATTGGGCTCTACCTCAAATAGCTGCCTACGGCGTTTGTTATAAAAATCTAAAACAAGTTCGGGGTTAGCATCAAAACCTTCGGGGGTAGCCACTTCCATGACATCATGTCCTTCCCATAAACCATCAGCGTCTCTAAAGGTTTTTATGCCGCTTTCGGCGCTCATGCCCGCGCCCGTAAGTACAACTAGGTGTTTCATGTGTTTATTTTATTTAGTTCACTAAGCTATTATTTGTTAGTGGTGTTCACTGATGTGCTTCGCAGTTGTTTTTCAATGGTCATGCTTTGATAAGCTTCACTTGCTACCTTCGCTGTAAAATATATTTTGCATCTCGCTAATGCTCAGCATTGACTTATAATCATTCCCTTGGGAGGAAAACTTTGCCATGGATGTTTCATGTTATAAATATAATAATTTTAGCAGACTGCGTTAGGGATAGAAACGGAAATCCTTTTTGTGAGGTACGAATAAAAAGATTGCAGTGTATAGCCCGACCACTTGCATTGGGCGGAGCGGGAGGCTGTGGTAACGCCCAAATAGTTTAATTGGACCTGAGCTCGATATAAATTTAAGGAAGTTCGATATTAGTTCAGAGTTCAAAGTTCAGGGTTCTGAGTTTGTATCGATGAAGTTTGTGATACACGATTCTACGGTTACACGCTTAAACCGTTAAAAGTTACAGGTATGTTTGTCAACCAGAACTCAGGTTTTGTAATGATTTTGTTTTTCTATTTATATAACTATTTAAATACTTGGATGTCAAACACGTTACATCGAAGTCACGTTAATTTGGTTGGAATTATAAAGATTGCTTCGTTGAACGCTTTTGATTGGTCGAAACTTTTTTAAATTTGAATTTAAACGATCATTATGATAGATTTAAAACTCCTGGAACATTTAGATACTTTTTTAACCGATTCACGCAAAGAAAAATTCACTAAAGTATTAGCGCAACGTACCAAACATTTTACGGTTGCTACGGAAGATGTGTACCAGTTGCACAACACAAGCGCCGTCATACGAAGTTGTGATGTGTTCGGCATACAGGAAGTTAATGTTGTTGAGGAGCGAAACTCGAAGCGTATTGACAGGGAAATTGCCATGGGAGCCTAAAAATGGGTAGATTTGAATAGATTCCATAGCGTAAAAGAATGCATGGCAGATTTAAAACAAAAAGGGTATCAAATAGTAGCTACCACTCCACATGCTAGCGATTGCGAGTTGCACGAATTTGATGTGACCAAAAAATCCTGTTTTTTCTTTGGAAGGGAAACGGAAGGCTTGTCGGAAGCCGTTTTAAATGCTGCCGATTGTTACTTAAAAATACCTATGGTTGGTTTTACCGAAAGTTTAAACATTTCTGTAAGTGCTGCCATTATTTTACAACATGTCACGACCAAACTAAAGCAAACAACCATTAATTGGCAATTGACCGAAAACGAATTACTTGAAAAGCGTATGGATTGGATTAAGAAAACGATTAAAAGCTATGATAAAATTGTTGGAAGGTACTATAGTCAGTAATTTTTATAATAGAACTCATCATTGTATTAAGCTAATAAGGCTGAATGTTTAGTCTTTTCCTTTTTTGTATTCGGATAGAATAATTAAAAATTCTTTACTATAAGTAATTAGTTTTTCTAACAGAAGGAGGTGATTTTCTTCTAATAGGAGTTTGTTATCTATGTTTTTGTTTTCACAATAATCAAAAAACAATGGGATGTATTCCTTTGGTATTTTTAAATCATTTTTTAAGAGCTTTTCATTCAAAAATTTGTGTTTTGTAAATAAGGAATCTAATTCTTTATAAGTTATTGGTATAACAGAAGTTGTTTTTGAGTTTTTATTATTCTTAAAAAGTTTACCAATAAGTGATGCTATTTTAACAAAATCGATATTTCCACTAGGTGGAGGACTATATAGATGCGGATTGTTCTTTATATCATTTTTTATTTGAAGACCAATATCAGCGGTATAGTTTTCTGCTTTAAATGTTTTTTGAGTTTTGTCCATAAGTAAAACTTCTTCAAGGCTATTCACGATTTTTGAGAGTTCTACAACTATTGTATTTTCAAAAGATTTTTCATTTAATAATACTTTTTTTTCTTCGTGAAAAAGTGAGGTGAATTTTAACGTGTCATGAATTGAAGCATTAATGGAAAAGTCCCCATATTCATTGCTATATGTGAAAATGTTATTATTAGTGTTTAAAATTTTAGCACCTTTTACAGAAGATTCATTATCATAAATTTTACCAGTGATTTGCTGTGATGTGGCAAAAGTTGGAATAAAAATCAAAACAGTTATTACTACTATTAATTTATACATAAAAAAACAAACAATGGTTGGTGAGGCTGTCTATAAATTTAATAAACAGAATGGTTTGTAAGTTATTATTTGTGAGAGTTTAACATAGTAGTTAACTATAATTTAAGATATAAAAAAAGGAAGTATTTGGTTCCCTTTTTATTTCCTCGACTTCTATTTAAAACCTTGTATTCTTCATAGCATTCACTAATCGCATCCAATATTTGAAGGTCGTTCGCCGTTTGAATAAACCCTTTTGAGTAATTACATTGGCTCACAATTTCATCTAAATCAACCCGATCTACATGTAATAATGCCATAAGCATTTCCCTATCTAAACGAGAAGTTAAAAGGTTTCTAATTTCATCATCTTCCTTCATCTTTTTTAATTTACGCATTTCATTTGGGTTTTTTCAACCATGCGATGTAAAAAATCGGCTGGATTGGATTAAAAAAATGATTAAAAGCTACGATAAAATAGTAACACGGTATTATAGCGGATAATTTTTATTACTTTTAAGAGGCTGTTAAATTTTGTTTTTGAAATGTTTTATAGCATATTTTTTGTCAGACAGGGCCGAGCGTATAAAAAAGGTATGGGAGACCTTTTTAGCGAAGGAGCCAGGCTGCCGCGAGGGAAAGGTACATAGCTACGGATCGAAAAAATAGCTGAAGTACATTGGAAAAAGATGCGTAAAAGAACCAAAGGATAAGATTTAGGCAATCTTTAAATTTCTAAAAGCTAATATGTTATGATGGTATTGTTTTATGTTTTTATCGGTATTTTAGTTTCGTTAATAATTATCATGTTTGTAGCTCCTCAAGACTATGAGGTGAATAGGAGTGTTGTTATTAAAAGACCTATAGCGGAAGTCTTTCAATATTTAAAGTATATTAAAAATCAAGATGACTGGTCTCCTTGGAAAAAGAAAGATCCCGATATGCAACAAACGTATGTTGGAACCGATGGTGTAGTGGGGTTTATTGCTAAATGGGAAGGCAATAAAGATGTGGGTATAGGGGAGCAAGAAATTTTAAGTATTAATGAAAATGAAAGCGTAAAATCGAAACTACGTTTTTTTAAACCTTGGAAATCGGAGTCTGAAGCCTATTTAAGGGTTGTTGATTTAACGAAAGACCAAACTAATGTTACTTGGGGATTTAAAGGTAAAAACCCCATACCGTTTAATGCCTTTGCACTATTTTTCAATATAGACAAAAAAGTTGGAAAAGATTTTGAAGAAGGATTGGATAATTTAAAACGGATTTTAGAGAAATAACGATTATTTATGGCATAAAAAAAGGAAGCATTTGCTTCCCTTTTTATTTAAATTTTATTTCCTCGACTTCTATTTAAAACCTTATATTCTTCATAGCATTCACTAATAGCATCCAGTATTTGAAGATCGTTCGCCGTTTGTATAAACCCTTTAGAGTAATTACATTGGCTCACAATTTCATCTAAATCAACCCGATCTACTTGTAATAATGCCATAAGCATTTCCCTATCAAAACGAGAAGCCAAAAGGTTTCTAATTTCATCATCTTCCTTCATCTTTTTTAACTTACGCATTTCGTTTGGGTTTTTGCCAAACATGCGATGTAGAAAATCGGCAGGATTAAATATAGAACCAATAATTTTTGTAATAGTTGATGATTTACCAGCTTCATATCCGCTAGGTAAACCAGAAATACTATATCGGTAATTGTTGTTAATTATAGGAACTTGTTTAATGTCTACTTCCAAGTACCCCGTTAATTTTAATTGATTTATCACGACTTCTTCAAGTGCCAAGGCTAATTCGGTAAGCTCAATTTTAGAACTTCCAAACTTTAACCAGTCGTTAGTGACACGTACTTTTATAGATTTAAAACCTAAATACGATAAATGTAGTGTATCGTTTACTTTGGCAACAATCTGGAAAGTTCCTTCCCTATTGGTCGCTGTTCCCTTTACCTGATTAAGGTTTACAATATTTACGTTTTCAAGCGGTTCACCATTAGATGCGTTTACAACAACCCCCACAACACTATTTATTTCTTGAGACATTGCTGTTGTAGAAATAAATAAACAGATAAAAAGGAGTAGGTAATTCTTCATGTAATTAACTTGTTAACGTAAAATATGGTCATAAAAGTACTAAACGAAACACTAATAATGAATTTCTAAGTTTTTTTTTGACTTAAAATTAACAAAAGCAATTAACTAGCGTCTAGAGCGTCTTGGTCTTGAAATACCAGAATCACTAGGTTTGGAATCACTACCAGAACGTCTTGCCGATCTGTTTGGTACTGAACCATTCGGTTTAAAATCGCCTCCGCTTCTTCTGTCGCCTCTACTTCCAGAATCGCTTCTAGAACTAGAACGGCGTTCGCCTCCGCCACGTCTTTCACCGCCTTTTTTATCATCACGTCTTCCGCCACTACGTCTGTCGTTGCGTCTTCCGCCGCCACCGCGGTTTTCAGAAACTTCAACATTTACAAAACGTCCGTTGTGTTTGTAATCTGTAAAGAAAGCTAATATTTTATCTTTAAGTTCGTTTTCAGTATTGAAGAAAGAAAAACTGTCTTTAACTTCTACTTTAAACACATCGTCTCTACCTAGCTCTAAAATGTCTTTTAAAAAGTCTTTTAACTGCATCCAATCAAAACCATCTTTACTACCAACGTTTATAAAATAACGAGTAGAATCTGAATTCCCACCAAAATCACGACTGCTTTCACGTCCGCCATCTCTATCGCGACTATCGGCATCTGAAACATTTAAGTTTTTGGATTTTTGGTAATAGTTGAAGAAACGTGAAAACTCAACCGAGAAGAATTTTTTAATCAATTCATCTTTAGAAGTGTCTTCAAACAATTCATTGATGCTGGTTAAGTACTTATCGATTTCGTGATTTATTTCAGTATTGTGAATTTTATTGGCAAGCGACATTAATTGAACTTCGCAAATTTCCATACCATTTGGAATGTCTTTTTTCTCGAAGGCTTTATTGATAATGCGCTCAATGCTTTTTATTTTACGCACTTCACTTTTGGAAACAATAACCATAGAAACCCCAGTTTTTCCTGCACGACCTGTACGTCCGGAGCGGTGTGTGTAGGTTTCAATTTCATCAGGAAGTTGGTAGTTTATTACGTGGGTAATATCGTCAACATCAATACCACGAGCAGCCACATCGGTAGCAACAAGCATTTGGATTTGATTGTTTCTAAACGATTTCATTACCAAATCACGTTGGTTCTGACTTAAATCGCCATGTAACGCACCAGCACTATAACCGTCTTCAATTAAACGTTCAGCAACTTTTTGTGTATCGTTTTTAGTTCTACAAAATACTACCGAGAAAATATCTGGATTGGCATCTGCCAAACGTTTTAAAGCATCGTAGCGGTCTCTGGAATTTACTAAATAATATTCGTGGGAAACCTGACTGGTACTTTCATTTTTATTTCCAACCGTAATTTCTTGCGGGTTGCGCATAAAGTTTTTTGCAATGGCAGCCACTTCTCTTGGCATGGTTGCAGAAAATAACCATGTGTTTTTTTCTTTTGGGGTATAACTAAGAATATCGGTGATATCTTCTTTAAAGCCCATGTTTAACATCTCATCGGCTTCATCTAAAACAGCATATTCTATTTTAGAAATATCAACCAACTTTCTGTTAATCATATCTTTCATTCTACCTGGTGTCGCCACAATAATTTGCGCACCTTTTTTAACGTCTCTAGCTTGGTCTGTAATGCTAGAACCGCCATAAACAGCAACCACGTTCAATCCTTTACAGTACTTTCCGTAAAGTTTCATTTCGTTGGTGATTTGCAAACAAAGTTCGCGTGTTGGAGATAAAATTAAACCTTGTGTAGTGCGGCTATCCACATTAATTTTATGAAGCATAGGAAAGCCAAAAGCGGCCGTTTTTCCAGTGCCGGTTTGTGCAAGTGCAACTAAATCGGTTTCAGATGCTAATAAAATGGGGATGGCTTTGTCTTGTACTTCGCTTGGTGTTGTAAAACCTAAATCGGTAATAGCGCGTAAAAGGTCGTCATTAAGACCTAAATCTTGAAATGTGTTCATTCTTGTATAAGTATTCGATTATTTTATGTGGTGTTACATAAGAAGCGAATCGACATACTTAAACCTAAACTTCTAGCAACACATCCTCACTCTGAGGAATTAAATTTCAAGCGGCAAAGGTAATCAATTATTTGATATATCAGCTATATTATGATTTCCTTATGAATTATAGCTAAAATCTTATTCAAAATAGGGTTTTGGTTGTCTTTGTTCCAAATAACGGAAAGGGTGGTTCTTTGCGGAATTTTGCTCAGTTCAATAAATTTTATGTTTGAATTATTTTCCGTTTGAAGTGATTTAGGTACAATGGAAATACCGAAATTGTTTTCAACCAATTTATAAATGGAACCCGCATGAATGGTGTTGTGCGATACTAAAGGATTAAAACCATTGTCATCAAAAATCTCCATTACTTTTTCATAATAAGAAGCACTGTATTCGGGGTCGAATAGAATAAAATGTTCCTCTTTGCACTGTGATAATGTTTTGAAATTTGAAGCATCAATAGGGTGGTTTTTAGGAAGCACTAAACAAAACGGTTCTTTGACAATAGGATGGGTTTCTAAACCTCTCGGTATTTTTTCTAACCGCACAAAACCAATATCGATGTCTTGAGCCAGTAAGCCCTCAATTTGTTTGTTATTGTCCATTTCCTTTAAGCTAAACATAATATTAGGATGTGTTTTTGTGAATTTTAATAGTATCTCTGGAATTATTTGTTGCATCGCAGAACCTACGTAACCAAATTTTAAATGGCCATCTTTACCATCTTCAAGCAATTTAGCATGGTGTAAAATAGCATCTAAGTTTTTCATGTTTTTGGCAAGTTCTGTCTTTAGATACACACCAACAGGTGTTAGCTTTACGTTTCGGTTATGGCGTTCAAAGAGTTTAACTCCAAGACTTTCTTCCATTTCTTTTATTTGTCTGCTCAATCCGGGTTGCGAAATAAAAAGCGTTTCGGCAGCTTTTCTAAAATGTAAATGCTCGGCAACTGCCAAAAAATATTTTAAATGTCTAAATTCTATTTGATAACTCATAGTTATTAATATATTGAATAAATAGTCTTATTAAGTATCAAATTTATCGATAATTTTGTATAGAAAGTATTTTTTGCATGACAAAAAATTGAAGCGTGCCACATTGAGCGCAGTCGAAATGCGATCAAAAACAATACTTCCAATGTCTTCGAGTGCGCTCAGACTGACATCTGAATATATTTGAATTTTTGTCATATAATAAAATATTTAACACCTAACTATTTACAATAAAAACCATGTTTGTTTACGGAACGGATAGATTAACAGCAGATAAAGTAATAGCCATAGCCAATGGATCGCTAAAAGGCGTATTGTCCGATCATGTGATATCAAAGATTAATGCTAGTAGAAGCAAGGTAGAGATTATGGCAGCTTCTAGTAAAGCTATTTATGGCATTAATACGGGGTTTGGACCTTTATGTGATGTGAAAATATCACCGGATGAAACCAGTTTGCTTCAAAAAAACTTACTAATGACGCATGCGGTTGGAGTAGGTAATCCCATTTCTAAGGAGTTATCAAAAATCATGATGATTTGTAAGGTGCATGCCTTATGCAAAGGGTTTTCGGGCATTCGGTTGGAAGTTGTTGAGCGTATTATCTATTTTATAGAGAACGATTTGTTACCTGTAGTGCCCGAGCAAGGATCTGTTGGTGCTTCAGGCGATTTAGCACCTTTGGCCCACTTGTTTTTACCATTAATAGGCGAAGGTGAATTTTGGATGGATGACGCTATTGTGCCTGCTAAAAGCGTTTTAACAGCACATAATCTAAAGCCCATACAATTAGCCGCCAAAGAAGGTTTGGCATTAATAAATGGCACGCAATTTATATTAGCCCACGCCATCATCGGACTAAGTAAAATGGCATATTTGCTCGATTTGGCCGATGTTGCTGGTGCCATGAGTTTGGAAGGTTATCAAGGTAGCGAATCACCATTTAAAGAATTATTGCATAGCATCCGTCCATTTAAAGGGAATTTGGAAGTCGCGAAGCGTATGCGTATGTTGTTTAAAAATTCTAAAAATATAAAATCCCATAAAAATTGTGCCCGTGTTCAAGATCCCTATTCGATGCGTTGTATTCCACAAGTGCATGGCGCATCCAGAAACGCCTATTATCATTTAAGTGAATTGGCAGAAATTGAAATGAATGCGGTGACCGATAACCCCATTGTGCTGAGTGAAACCGAAGCGATTTCAGGTGGTAACTTTCATGGGCAACCGCTTGCCATGGCATTAGATTATTGTTCCATAGCCGCTTCAGAATTAGGCAATATTTCCGATAGAAGGTGTTATTTGCTCATAGAAGGAAAATACGGATTGCCACGTTTACTAACAGCCAGTGGCGGATTGAATTCTGGGTTTATGATTCCGCAGTACACCACCGCTGCTTTGGTAACCGAAAATAAATCATTGTGTTTTCCGCCTTCAGCAGATAGTATTCCAACCTCGTTAGGACAAGAAGACCACGTATCTATGGGAAGCATCTCGGGACGACAATTCAACCAGATATTGGGCAATATTGAAAAAATATTAGCTATCGAATTAATGTATGCTGCACAAGCGATGGAATTTAGGCGTCCCAATACCTTTTCTGAAATTATAGAGACCAATTTTAAAATTATCCGAAGTAAAGTGGCTAAATTAGAAGAAGATCGGATGCTTAAGGATGATATTAATGCACTGATTATGTTGGTTAAAAATCGAAAAATCATTGTGAAATAGTAAGGCTATGACGTTTAAAGAACAACTATTACAAGGGATTCCAAATGAGTTGCCACCAAAATACAACCATTCGTTAGATGCTAACAGAGCGCCTAAGCGAAAAGATATTTTAACAAAAGAAGAAAAGCAATTGGCAATACGTAATGCGTTACGCTATTTTCCCAAAGATTGGCATCAGGAGTTGGCTGTGGAATTTGCCCAAGAATTACAGGATTTTGGACGCATTTACATGTACCGTTTTAAGCCAAGCTATAAAATGTATGCGAGACCCATTTCAGAATATCCTACAAATTGTACGCAAGCAGCGGCTATTATGCTCATGATTCAAAATAATCTCGATCCTGCTGTGGCACAACATCCTGAAGAATTAATAACTTATGGTGGTAATGGTGCGGTATTCCAAAATTGGGCACAATATTTATTGACTATGCACTATTTGGTACAAATGACCCAAGAACAAACGCTTCATATGTATTCGGGGCACCCCATGGGGTTGTTTCCATCGTCCAAGAATGCCCCTAGAGTGGTAGTGACAAACGGGATGATGATTCCTAATTATTCAAAACCAGACGACTGGGAAAAATTTAATGCCTTGGGTGTTACACAATACGGACAGATGACAGCCGGTTCGTTTATGTATATTGGCCCGCAAGGTATTGTGCATGGTACGACCATTACTGTTATGAATGCTTTTAGAAAGGTGTTACCTAAAACCGAAACACCAGCAGGCAAAATATTTTTAACCTCAGGCTTAGGCGGTATGAGTGGCGCACAGCCTAAAGCAGGAAATATAGCAGGTTGTATTACTGTTGTAGCAGAAGTCAATCCTAAAGCAGCTATAAAGCGCTATGAACAAGCTTGGGTAGATGTGTTGGTTGATACGCTGGACGCTTTGGTTTTTAGGGTTAAAAAAGCCCAAAAAAATAGTGAAGTGGTGTCCATAGCATTTATTGGAAATGTGATAGATGTTTGGGAACGTTTTTATGAAGAAAACATATTTATTCATGTGGGTTCCGACCAAACTTCGTTACATATACCGTGGACAGGTGGGTATTACCCCGTTGGTTTATCGTATGAAGCGTCCAATAAATTAATCGCTGAAGCCCCGGAAATATTCAAGGAAAAAGTACAAGCATCATTGCGAAGACATGCTGAAATTATTAATAAACATGCTTCAAAAGGCACATATTTTTTCGATTATGGAAATGCTTTCTTATTAGAAGCCTCCCGTGCTGGAGCCCATGTGATGGCTGCAAATAATATCGATTTTAAATACCCATCGTATGTTCAGGATATTTTGGGGCCTATGTGTTTTGATTATGGTTTCGGACCTTTCCGTTGGGTCTGTACGTCGGGTAAACCTGAAGATTTAGATAAAACTGATGGCATCGCGATGACTGTTTTACAGGAAATCATGAAAAATGCGCCTGATGAAATTCAACTGCAAATGCAAGACAACATCACATGGATTAAAGATGCCAAAAAGAATAATATGGTGGTTGGCTCGCAAGCCCGGATTTTATATGCCGATGCCGAAGGGCGTGCTAAAATAGCCGAAGCATTCAATAAAGCCGTTGCAAAAGGCGACATAGGCCCTGTGGTTTTAGGACGTGATCATCACGATGTAAGTGGTACCGATTCGCCTTATCGAGAAACCTCCAATATTTATGATGGTAGCAAATTTACCGCAGATATGGCCATTCACAATGTCATAGGTGATAGTTTTAGAGGCGCCACTTGGGTATCCATTCACAATGGAGGAGGTGTTGGCTGGGGCGAAGTCATTAATGGTGGTTTTGGGATGTTATTAGATGGCAGCAAAGAAGCCGTAGTGCGTTTAAAAAGTATGCTGTTTTTTGATGTGAACAACGGCATTGCACGCAGAAGTTGGGCAAGAAATGATGAGGCTTTGTTCGCTATTAAACGCGAAATGACACGCACACCCAATTTAAAAGTAACCATCCCCAATTTAGTAGATAATCAATTATTAGAAAATTTATTTTAATGCGAACGCTATTCAAAAATATAAAAGAATTATTGCAAGTTAGAGACCGAAGCGTTTCGTTTGTTTCGGGAAAAAACATGGCCAAATTACCTTCAATAAAAAACGCCTATTTATTAGTTGAAAGAGGACTTATTAAAGATTTTGGTGCCATGGCAAACTGCCCGAATATCGAAGTCGGTAAAACCATTGATGCGACCGGGAAAATGCTGTTGCCAGCGTGGTGCGATTCACATACCCACCTTGTTTATGCAGGAAACAGGGAAAGCGAGTTTGTCGATAAAGTAAAAGGACTTTCATATCAAGAAATAGCCAAAAAAGGAGGAGGCATTTTAAATTCAGCAAAGACACTTCAAGACACTTCAGAAAATGATTTATACGAACAAAGTAAAACACGTTTGGAAGAAGTCATAGCCTTAGGGACTGGTGCTGTTGAAATTAAATCGGGTTATGGGTTAACAGTAGAATCCGAATTAAAAATGCTTCGTGTTATTAAACGTTTAAAGGATAGTTATCCCATACCCATTAAAGCCACATTTTTAGGAGCGCATGCTGTTCCGTTGGCGTATAAAAACAATAAAGCAGGCTATATAAAGTTACTTATTGAAACCATGTTGCCACAGATAGCAGAAACGCTATTAGCTGACTATATCGATGTGTTTTGTGAAACAGGTTATTTCTCGGTGGAAGATACCGAACGTATTTTAGAAGCAGGAAAGCAGTACGGACTCATGCCTAAAATACACGTTAACCAATTCACATCTATTGGTGGCGTGCAAGCAGGGGTAAAGCATCACGCACTTTCTGTCGACCATCTTGAAGAAATGCGCGACGCAGATATTGAAGCACTAAAAAACACGAATACCATGCCTGTGGCTTTACCAGGTTGCTCGTATTTTTTAAGCATACCTTACACACCTGCACGCAAAATGATAGATGCCGGTTTACCCTTGGCATTGGCAACTGATTATAACCCAGGTTCGTCACCATCAGGCAATATGAATTTTGTGGTTTCTACGGCCTGTATAAAAATGAAATTAACCCCAGAAGAAGCCATCAACGCCACCACCATAAACGGCGCGTATGCTATGGGATTGGAAAAAGAGGTTGGGAGTATAACTATTGGCAAACAAGCCAATTTAATACTCACCAAACCCATCAATTCCTATAATTTTATACCATATGCGTTTGGTACAAATCATATAGAAAAGGTGTTTATAAAGGGAAAACACATAAAATAGTATTAAGGTTAGGCTTTAGGCTGTAAGCTTTATGCTTTAGGCAAAGGTTGCTTTTACTAACGTACCCAACACCCAGTATTCAGTATTCAGTATTCAGTATCCAGTATCAGTACCAAACCCCAAACCCTAACAACCAACAACCAAATATTACTTCTTCAAATTCTTAATCCGTTGCAACAGAGTTGGATGCGAATAATGCATAAACACATACGCAGGATGTGGCGTTAAATTACTCAAACTATTTTTAGAAAGTTTTTTAAGCGATGTAATTAGCGGTTCCCCTTTATAAGTGTTTTTAGCATAATCATCAGCTTGGTATTCAAATTTTCTGGAGAATAGGTTCATGATTAATCCTGTAATTTCTGAAATTGGTGCGTATAGTAAACCAAAAGCAATCAATCCAATATGAAAACTAGGAATTTCAACACCCAAAGCTTGAGATAATAACGGATTAGAGATAAACAATGATAAAATATAAAGTGTTAAACCAGTTAATAATATAGAAGCAAACAGGTTAAAAATAATGTGTTTCTTTTTATAATGCCCAACTTCATGCGCTAAAACGGCAACAATTTCTTCATCTTCTAAATCGTTAATTAGCGTATCGTAAAGTGTTACCCGTTTTTCACTACCAAACCCCGAAAAATAGGCGTTGGCTTTTGTGCTGCGTTTAGAGCCATCAATTACAAAAATTTTATCGAGTTTAAAACCAACGGATTGTGCGTATTCCGATATTTTATCACGTAAACTACCTGCTTCCAAAGGGGTTTGTTTGTTGAATAAAGGCACAATAAGTTTGGAGTAAAACATGTTCATAAACATGGTGAAAACCGCCACTAATCCCCAAGCATACAACCAAAAGTAACTTCCTGTAGATTGGTAAAACCAAATAATCAAGGCTAAAATACCCCCACCAACAATAGCCATCATAAGCCAGCCTTTTAGCTTATCAAAAAAGAATGTCTTAATGGTCGTTTTGTTAAATCCGAATTTTTCTTCAATAACAAAGGTACTGTAATAGGAAAAAGGTATGGTTAGAATATCACTACCAATCATGATAATTCCGAAGAATATCAAAGCAATAATTATAGGGTTGTCGCTATAGCTTCGGGCGATATTATCAACAAATTCAAATCCATCGAGAAACAGAAAACCTAAGGTTAAAACTAAAGAAAATGTGGAAGTGATGATACCAAATTTGTAATTGGTAGCTTTATAGTTTTGCGATTTTTTATATTCGGTGTCATCATAAACATCTTGTAAATCTTCCGGTAGTTTATCGTTAAAATGTTTGGCATTTAAGGCATCTAATATTTTATCAACTATAAAATTGATAACGATTATGGCGATGATGATGTAGAAAAGCGTATTTGCAGTCATAATTTATTTAGAATGAAATTTTAATATGTACTATAATAGAAACTATTTGTCACACTGAGCGCAGTCGAAGTGCTTATTTATCAAAATACTTGTAATGTGTATTGCATTTCTACATTCTGCTAATATTTGGAGCATATCAAAGTCTCCACTTATCAAGGCTTCTTTTTTGGCACGAGTCCATTTTTTTATTTTCTTCTCAAAATATATAGCCTGCAACACATCATTAAACGTTTCGTAAAACTTAACTTCTGTTGGTCGTCGATTGTATGTGTAACAATCTTTGTTCTTTCCAAATATATGTTCATTTATTCTTTTATCTAAATTATTTGTAATACCTGTATAATAAGAGCCATCAGAACATTTTAGAATATAAACATAATATGAGTACATTTTGTTTTGGTTTTGTGAGGTCTTCGACTGCGCTCAGACTGACATTAGGAGTAATTGTTACTTAAAACCTGTTTTGAAAGAACATATTCATTTTTAGCAATTAAAACTCTGCTTAATTTGATGATGTTAAGTGCAAATGCATAGGATTTAGTTGCTATTAAATTTTCTTTCACTATCATTAATTATTCATCATTAATTATTCATTATTAATCGTTTGCCGTTGTCTTTTAGCTTCAAAAATAAGAATTCCTGCGGCTACCGATACATTCATGGAATCTATATCACCTTGCATGGGAATAATAATGTTCTGAGTTGCATTTTTTAACCATTCGTCACTTAATCCAGTTGCTTCAGTGCCAACAACGATAGCCGTTGGTTTGGTGAAATCTTGTGTGTGGTAGGTTACCGAAGCCTGTAAAGCAGCGCAATAAATGTTGATGTTTTTTGACTTTAAAAAGGCTATAATTTCGCTAGTCGTTCCAGTGGCAATTTGATTGGTAAATACACAACCCACACTAGATCGGATAATATTTGGGTTGTACAAATCGGTTTTTGGGTTGGCAATAATTACGGCATCTACTCGGGCAGCATCGGCAGTTCTTAAAAGCGCACCGATATTACCTGGTTTTTCGGGAGCTTCGGCAATTAAAATTAACGGGTTTTTTGTGTTTAATTTTAAACTTTCAATACCGTAATTTTTGCTTTTAGCAACCGCTAGAATACCTTCAGTGGTATCACGATAGGCTAATTTTTGATATACTTCGGCAGTAATTTCGATGGTGTCAAGTTGTCTGGTCGTTAAGTCGTTTAGTTGTTCAGAACTAATTATCTCTGGATTAAACAAAATGGTTTCTAATTCGTAACCCCCTTTCAGCGCAAGCGTTATTTCGCGTACGCCTTCAATTAAAAATAAACCACTTTTTTTACGTTCGCGCGACTTGTCTTTTAATTGAACCAGTTGTCGAATAAATTGGTTTTGTGTGCTAGTTATTACCTTTGTGGGCATTCTATTACTATGTTTGTTTCGCAAATTTAAGCTTTATGAAATGACCATGATGAACCAAACGCAAAAAATTATGAAGATTTTCTTTATCGCATTGCATCTGACAATTAAAAAACAATAAAAAATACATATGAAATTAAAAATTACTTTTTTGTTTATTGGTTTGTTATCTTTTGTAGGTTTTTCTCAGATTGCAGGACCACCGCCGCCTTGTGGATATACGCCAGCTTATGCATGTGATGACAATGATGATGGTTTTTCGGTTTTTAATTTGGTAGATTTATTTGGCTTTTATTCTTTATGTCCACCACAAGGTGAAGTTCCAGAAGATTATGGACCATTGGTTTTTTATTTAACGCAAGAAGACAGAGATAACGAAACAAACCCAATAACTAATCCTGAAGCTTATACTAATATATCTAATCCACAAATCATTTATTTTAGAGCAAATGCAATCAATTCTGGGGGAACTTATGAATATTTGACGAATGAAGATCCTTTAGAAGTTAAAAGACTGTTGACTGATATACCAAGTTTAGATGTTTATGATAATGATTCTGATGGGATAGCTGTTTTCGATTTAACTTCTGTGAATTTATTTTGTGGAACAAATGATGAAAGTAATTATGTTGTTACTTACCATGAATTACAAGAAGATGCTGTTAGCGGTATTAATGCTATTTCTGACCCTTCTAGTTTTATGAATAAGACTAATGAAGATTACATTTATGCGAGGGTAGTGCATAAAAATTCTGGCTATGTTGAAGTAACCACATATTTTTATTTAAGAGTTTTATTTGCAGAAGCTAATAAACCAGCTGATATTAATATCTGTGATGATGATTTTGATGCCATTTATGCGTTTGATTTAGAAAGTCAAAATGCTGAAATTTTAGGAGACCAGAACCCAGATAATTTTACGGTTTCGTATTATTTAAACTCATCTGATGCTGAAACCAAAATAAATCCATTACCTGCAATTTATAATGTATCGAATTTACAAACTATTTTTGCAAGGGTTGATGAAAACACCAAAGGAAGCTATGCAATAACATCTTTTGGTTTTTCAGTTTTTACTCCACCAATGGTGAGTCCACTAGACCCATATAAGGTTTGCGATGATGAGAGTCAAGATGGAATGGAAACCTTTGATTTAAGTTCTAAAAACGCAGAAATTATTGGAGGGCAAACAGATGTTTCAATATCGTATTATTCAACACAAGCTGATGCTGATGTCAATACAAATCCATTGCCAACATATTTTACCAATTTTGTTAATCCACAAACCATATATGTGAGAGCTGAAAACCTTTTAACAGGTTGTTTAACAATTACCACATTAGATTTAATAGTTAAAGATTGTTCTACATCGGGTGTCATAAAAGTCAATGCCTTTTATGATGCTAATAGTGATACTACTTTCGATAGTGGTGAAATCAATTTTTTAAGCGGAACGCTTACTTACGAAAAAAATAACGATGGCATTCAACATGTGTTGTATTCTTCAACTGGAATTTTTAATATCATAAGTGATGTAGAAACGGATACTTATGATATTGGATATAGTATATATGATGAATTTCAGGATTGTTATAGTTTAGCAACGTATTTATACGAAAATGTAAGTGTTACTAATGGAAGCCGCGTTAATTACAATTTTCCGGTTACCAAAATTAAGGAATGTAGTGATGTTGCAGTTTATTTAACACCCGTTAGTCCTCCAAGACCTGGGTTTGATTATAGCACCAATTTGATAATTCGCAATTTAGGGATTGAAACGATAAGTTCTGGCTCCGTGGAGTTTATTAAGGATGATTTAGTAACGTTTAAAAGTGTGGATTTTGTGAATTCAGGAAATTCAATCACCAACACTCCCACAGGGTTTATTTTAAATTTTAATAATTTACAACCCAATAGTGCAGAACATGTTGTAGTAAATATGAATGTGCCTGTTTCTGTGAATTTAGGAGATTTATTAACAAGTACAGCAATCTATTCGGTTGATGATTTAGACATATCAAACAATACATCTGCGTTAACAGAAACTGTTATAGGCTCCTATGACCCAAACGACATAGCGGAATCTCATGGGCCAGAAATTTATTATGACGATTTTTCTACCGATGATTATTTGTATTACACCATCCGTTTTCAAAATGTAGGAACTGCCGATGCTATTAATGTGTCTATAGATAATACTTTAGATTCAAAATTGGATAAGTCAACCATTCAAATGCTTAGTGCAAGCCATGATTATGTATTTACAAAAATCGATAATCAACTTAATTGGAAATTCGATGATATCCATTTACCAAGTGAAAGCATGGATGAACCCAATAGCCACGGTTATGTATATTACAAAATAAAACCCACTGCTGGTTTTCAAATTAGCGATATCATACCTAATACGGCCGAAATTTATTTTGATTTTAACCCAGCGGTTGTAACCAATACGTTTGAAACAGAATTTATAGCAACGCTTTCCAGTAAACAATTTAGCAATATTGATTTCTCAATTTTCCCAAATCCAACAAACCATTTTGTTGAAATAACATTCAGTAAAACCACAAATAATAAAGTACGGTTGGGTGTTTATAACATTCAAGGAAAATTAATTCTTAATGAAGAAAGGGAATTGCAAAACAATACAGTAAAACTCGATATATCAAATTTAAGAAGTGGCATGTACTTTTTAAAAGTGAATGATGGTGTTGCTGAAATGATTCAAAAACTAATTGTAAATTAAATCGGGTTCTTTTTCAAAATAATTAACCAACAATGCTACAACATAGCTGTAACTTTCCATGCCTTTTGCTTGTTTATTGGCTTTTAGGTACGAACTGTATGTGCTTTTAAAAAGTGGTTCCAAAGGGTTTTCGTAGCTGTCCCAAAAATCGCGGGCTTCTTTATAATTATTTAAAACACCTTTGTTGACAGTTTGGTATAGTTCATCAAATAAGATTTCATCACGCTTCGCAATTTCATTTAAACAAAAGCGAAGTGCAAAAGTGTAGCCCGAGTAATTAAAGTAAATATCGTCGTGGTTTATGGCGGCTAAACAACCAATAAAATTGGCTTCGTTTTCGGCGGCATATCCTAATTGGTGTGCTATTTCATGCGAGGACGTTGTGGGAAACAAATAAACAGGAATCAGTGCATCAACCTGCGCTTCGTTTGTTAACGGATTTAAATACCCACTAAACCCCATGTAAGTTAAAGGGTAGCTAAACAACGATTTTTTAATGCTTTTTGGGTGGTATTCTAAATCAGGGAAGGTCTTCTTTAAGTTTGTATAGCCCAAAGGAGCCATCCTTAGGATGTTTTTTTTGCTATACGGAATGTCAATTTTTAAGGTGTCGTTTCCAGCTATTTGTGTGTAAATGCCGTTTGATTTTTTAATCAGTCTTTTGGTGACATTAATTAATTGTTCGGTGGTGTAATCAGCGTTTAAACCCAAGCTTTTATGCAGTGGCAAACGGTAATAATTCAGGCCCCAAAACAAATGAAACGCAAAATAGATCATGGACACTGCGCATGCCGCACTAACAATCCACAATTTAGTGTCTCTTAGCAGGTGTTTTTGGTTTATAAAAAACCATCTAATAATGTATATAATAGCGGCTGCATATACTAAATCACCAAATGAAAACGGTAGCCAGCCCAATGTATATCTGAATGCTTTGGAAATATAGGGGTAAACACCTTCGCTGTAATATCTTTCTATAACTTCGGGGTAATTTGATATCCATTTTACCAAAAGGTATTGTGGTATCAATAAAAGTGCAATAATAGTTTTTGTGTTTTTCAGCATGTGCCAAAAATAAACAAATGTTCATTAATGACGATTGATATATTATTAGTATTTAAAAACAGGATAACCGTTTTGGCATTCTATAGATGTAGGCTGTTGTGGAACATCACATGTTGATGAAATGGACCATTTAATATTATATTGTTTTTCAGCTAAATTGTATGCTTCAACTTTTTGCAAAAATTGCACGGTATCAATTTCATTTGAATAAGCAATAAAACCTTGAGGGCCACCACACGCTTTTGTTCCGTAGGGAGTGAAGCTCCAGTTATTAGAATCTGTACAAGAAATACTATGAGATAGTGTACTAATCTCATCAAACAAATTCATTAAATTTTGATGGTCTATTTCTTGTTCTGATAACTCTCTTTTAACAATTAATTGGTTATTATCAAGAGAAATAATTCTCCACTGAAAATTTCCAGGAAAATTTTCAAGAGATATTAATATAAGGGATTCTTGGCTTTTCCATGTTCCTTGATTATCATAAAAAGTTAATGGAGGCGTTCCACACCAGCCAGATGTTCTTTGTATAAAAACAGAATTTTCCTTAAAAGATATACCTGGAGCATTTTCATTTAAACTTACTGCTCGTTGAAACGTTATAGTTTCATTGTCATAACTTGAATCAATCCAATTACCAATTAGTAAATTTTCCGGGTTTACATCTATTTCAGTATTACTTTGACAAGCTAATAGAAGAAGAGCGATTAATAATGTGTATCCAGTTTTCATCTTTTATGATTCTTTATAACTAGATGACAAAAGAATTGAAAGGTTGCGTTAGCTTACATTGATCTTTGGTTTCTATAATAGGTGAATTAATAGTTAATGAAATTTATTAGATTTTCAAGGAACCTAAATGGTAATACTTACCTTTGTAAAACACTATTGGAAATATTATGAATTCAGAAATAAGAGACCTTCAACCACAAACCCTTTGGAATAAATTTGCCGATTTAAACGCTGTACCTCGTCCTTCAAAAAAAGAAGCACGTGTTATTGCTTTTATTAAGGATTTTGGCAAAAATCTAGGATTGGAAACCATTGAAGATGCGGTTGGCAATGTTATTATAAAAAAGCCAGCAACGTCTGGTATGGAAAATAGAACTACGGTCGTGATGCAATCGCATTTAGATATGGTGCATCAAAAAAACAACGATACTGAATTCGATTTTGAGACGCAAGGCATTGACATGTATGTTGATGGCGACTGGGTACGTGCCAAAGGAACTACTCTGGGTGCCGATAACGGTTTGGGTGTTGCCACCATTATGGCCATTTTAGAAAGTAAAGACATCCCACATCCTGCTATTGAAGCGCTGTTTACCATTGATGAAGAAACAGGTATGACGGGTGCTATGGGCTTAAAAGGCGACTTACTTTCTGGTGGTATTTTATTGAATTTAGATACCGAAGAAGATGATGAAATTGGTGTAGGCTGTGCGGGCGGTATCGATGTAACGGCAACGAGAACCTATCAAGAAGAAGAAACGCCCGAGTTTAAAATCGGGTTTAAAATAACAGTTAAAGGCTTGCAAGGCGGTCATTCGGGCATGCAAATCCATGAAGGTTTAGGGAATGCCAATAAAATTATGAACCGCTTAGTATTTGATGGTTTTGAAAACTTCGGACTGCGAATTTCTGAAATTGATGGCGGTAGTTTACGGAATGCCATTCCCAGAGAAAGTACGGCTATTGTTGCGGTTGATGCCATTCATGAAGAAACCTTTGTTACAGAAATTAACGAGTTGGCAGAAATCATTAAAACGGAGCTAAAAACCATGGAACCCGATTTAAAAATAGAAGTTTCTCATTGTGAAACCCCTAAAAGTATTATGGATTTAGGGGTTCAAGAAGGTTTTACAAGAGCTTTGTATGCAGCGCAAAACGGTGTGTATAGAATGAGTGTCGATATTCCGGATTTGGTTGAGACCTCAAATAATATCGCTAGGGTAGTAGTTAAAGAGGGGCAGATTCATGTGGGCTGCTTAACACGATCGTCGGTTGAAAGCTCTAAAATGGATTTGGCAAATACATTGCGTGCCACTTTTGAATTGACAGGTTGCGAAGTAGAATTTTCGGGTGATTATCCTGGGTGGACACCCAATATGAAATCGCCCATTTTGCAAGTGCTTTCTAAAATTTATAAAGATATGAATGGGGAAGAAGCCCATGTAGCAGCATGTCATGCAGGCTTGGAATGCGGTATTTTAGGGCAAAACTATCCAGAAATGGATATGATAAGTTTTGGACCTACTATTAAAGGCGCACATTCTCCAGATGAACGTGCTCAGATTTCATCGGTGCAAAAATATTGGAAGTTTGTATTGGAGGTTTTGAAGAATATACCAGTGAAAAACTAATTTTTTGTCATGTCGACCATAGGAGACATCACATAGTTTATGATGAAAACTTCTTTATACTTGCCGTCACGAGCGGAACGCTCGTGATAGCGCGGAGGATGCGATTCTGAAACAAGTTCAGAATGACGAAAAAAACAATCACTTGTCTAATTCTTATCAAATAGATTTAGGAACCTCGCAATATTTTGTCCATCTTGCGTCCTTTTGCCAATTCATCTACTAACTTATCTAAATATCTTACCTGTTGTGTTAATGGGTTTTTAATGTCTTCTATGCGATAGCCACATATCACACCAGTTATTAGTTGCGTATTAGGGTTTAAGTCAGCATTCTGAAAAAATTGTTCAAAAGTCACTTTTTTTTCAATGAGTTCCTGCAGCTTTTTTTCTTCATAACCTGTTAGCCACTTAATGACTTGGTGTAACTCGTCTTTCGTTCTGCCTTTCTTCTCCACTTTTGTGATATAATGTGGATATACTGAGGCAAATATCATTTTTGCTATACGCTCATCGTGATGGCTTGTATCATTCATAATAGTCGTATTGTTATTAAACGAATATAATTGAAATTTTTTATAGAGTCAAGGAAGAAGGTTAAGAGGAAGGTTCATAAATAGATGAATCCTGAGTCAATGATTTCAGATTTTTACCATTCAAATATATGATGCGATTATGAAACAAGTTCAGAATGACGCTTTTTATTAAGGCACTGGGTCGTAACCCGAACCACCCCAAGGGTGGCAACTAAAAATACGTTTTATAGCCAACCACCCACCTTTAAACAAACCATGTTTTTGTAAAGCTTCTTTGCTGTAGTGTGAGCAAGTAGGTTGGTATCTACATGTTGCAGGCATTAGCGGCGATATAAGTGTTTGATACACTTTTATCAAGAACAAAAATGGTGCAATGAGTAGTTTTTTCAAAATTATTGTTTATTTGCTTGATAGTTCAGCCGAAATATACCTTAGGAGCTTAACGCCTAAACGACAAACAGCTTTACGACGTACTTATTTATTATTATTTGTTTATTTATTGTTTAGTACATGACAAAAACTGCAGAGTGTCACATTGAGCGCAGTCGAAATGCGATTAAAAACAATATTTTCAATGTCTTCGACTGCGCTCAGACTGACATCTGAATATATTTGGATTTTTGTCATGTACTAAAGTTTAGTTATTAAGACGAAACTATCTTCAACAATTAAACGATTCAACGGTTAAACGATTCAACAATTCAACAATTACACAATTCAACAACATCACGACAAACTAAAAGTCGTGCCTTCTTTTCCATCTTTTAACTGAATGCCCGCTTCTGCCAATTCATCACGAATTTTATCCGATAAAGCAAAATCTTTATTCGCTCTGGCTTCTTGGCGTAATTTTATTAAAATAGCAACGGCACTCGATAGTTTGTCGGTCCCTGACTCTGTTTTTGAGGTACTTTCAAGACCTAAAATATCAAATACAAATGCATCAATAGTAACTTTTAAAAGTGACAAATCTTCTGGACTTATAGTTTCAGAACCGTCTTTAATTTGATTGATATATTTTACAGCTTCAAATAAATGGGCAATTAAAATTGGTGAATTGAAATCGTCGTTCATGGCATCATAACAAGTCTGTTTCCATGCGTTTATATTTATTGAAGAAGTTTCAGAAGGTTTTAACTCCCTTAAAAGATTAATGGCGTCCATCAATCTATAAAACCCTTTTTCACTAGCCAATAAGCCGTCATCTGTTAAATCAAGCACGCTTCTATAATGGGCTTGCGCCATAAAAAACCGAATCACACTTGGTGCAAATGCTTTACTAAAGAATTTGTTGTTACCTGAAAGCAATTCATCTGGATTTACCGTATTTCCTGTGGTTTTAGACATGCGTTGTCCATTTAACTCTAACATATTGGCATGCATCCAATAGTTGACAGGTGATAGTCCTTTTGCGGCTTCGTTTTGTGCAATTTCACATTCGTGATGCGGAAATTTTAAATCCATACCACCACCATGAATATCAAATTGGTCGCCAAGGTATTTGGTACTCATAGCGGTACATTCTAAATGCCAACCAGGGAATCCATCACCCCAAGGCGAAGGCCAACGCATAATATGTTGCGGTTCGGCTTTTTTCCAAAGGGCAAAATCTTGCGGATTTTTTTTATCACTTTGTCCGTCTAATTCACGTGTGTTGTGGATTAAATCTTCAAGTTTACGCTTGCTTAGCTTTCCGTAATCGTTGGTTTCATTAAACTTATGAACGTCAAAATAAACAGAACCGTTTACTTCATAAGCATATCCGTTAGTTATAATGTCTTTAATAAGCTCAATTTGTTCAATAATATGTCCCGTAGCCGTTGGTTCGATACTAGGTGGTAAAAAGTTGAAAGTATTTAAAATACTATGAAAATCTACGGTGTAGCGTTGTACGACTTCCATAGGTTCTATTTGTTCTAAACGGGCTTTTTTGGTTATTTTATCTTCACCGGCATCGGCATCATTCTCTAAATGGCCCGCATCTGTAATATTCCTCACATAACGTACTTTGTAACCTAGATGTTTTAGGTAACGAAAAATCATATCAAAAGACATAAATGTTCTCACGTTTCCTAAATGCACATTGCTATAAACCGTTGGTCCGCAAACATACATGCCTATATAACCTTCGTTAATAGGTTTAAAAATTTCTTTATTACCTGTAAGTGAATTGTATATTTTTATTTGGTTGCTTTGGAATAACTGCATGGGTGGTAAGTCGTGAGTTGTTTGTTGTTAAGTCGTTAATATGCTATGATTTGAGAAAATGATTTCGTAAAGCGTTTATTTAGTTGGTTATGGATTTAACTTCAAATCTAGTAATTTTATAAGTTTTTCAGAAATAAATTCAAATTCTTTTGAAACAATAGCTTGGTTTAAAGGCTCTAAGGAAGCACTATTAAGATAAAGCCATAAAATCTACTTTATCTGTATTGGTTCATTTAGCTGTGCCTTCGTCAATATTTGATGAAATTGAAACAGAACATCGACGCATTTGAGAAATTAATCCGAATTTTTCATTATCGGGAAAAGTTTGAGTGATTTTGTATATGCTGGTGCTTAGTTTTATAGCTTCTTTCCAAACTTCTAATTTTTCAAATGAATATTCATGCATCTTAGTTATTGTTTAATTATTTGTTGTTTGTCGTTTAGTCGTTAAGTTGATTTTTAGTTACGACTTAACAACATACAACTAAACAACTCACCCAAATTTAAAATTTTGTGTCTAACTTTATATAATCCAAAAACTCCCTACGCGTAGTTTCTTCTTTAAATTTTCCTCCAAATTCAGAGGTTACGGTGCTGCTATCAACATCTCTGATACCTCTAGAATTTACGCATAAATGTTTTGCATCAATCACACAAGCTACATCTTGGGTTTTTAAAACTTCTTGAAGTTCTTTTACAATTTGGATGGTTAAACGCTCTTGCACTTGTGGGCGTTTTGCATAATAATCTACAATACGGTTCATTTTAGATAAACCAACTACCGAACCACTTGAAATATAAGCAATATGAGCTTTTCCAACAATGGGTAATAAATGGTGCTCGCAAGTTGAATAAACCGTAATGTTTTTTTCAACAAGCATTTCACCATATTTATATTTATTATCGAAGGTAGAAGCGCTTGGTTTTTTCTTTGGATCTAAGCCTCCAAAAATTTCTTTAACAAACATTTTGGCAACACGGTTTGGTGTGCCATTTAAGCTATCGTCTGTTAAATCTAACCCTAAGGTTTCCATAATGTGGCGCACATCATCCTTAATAATGTCTATTTTTTCTTCGTTGGTAAGTTTAAAAGCATCACTACGTAATGGTGTGTCAGACGATGTACCTATATGGTCATCTCCTAAAGAATCGAATTCTTCTATGTTATTTTTAATTTTCATGTGTTGTTGTCTATTGTCTTTAATTTGTCACATGTTACACCCATATTATCCTAAGTTAGTAGATACCTACTTAGTGTTATGGACGTTTCATCTATCAACTAAATCACAATTTTGGTCTGCAAATATACGTTTTTGAATACGATTTACGACTTTTGATATACGATTTTTAATCTTCAAATGTGTTATCTATGTAATTTAAATAATAAAAGCTTGGATTTTTAAAACCCAAGCTTTTATTATTTAAAAAAAATCACTTTTATATATTGAAGCTTAACGATAATGTGACGTTAGAGTTTGTTCTGTCTATAACCGCTGCATCGGTTAAACCAACATTATATAATGGTGTTTTGTTGGTGCGATTTGATTGATCGAAAGTCACATCAAGTTTGGTGTTTCCAAAATTGTAACCAACACCTAGTGAATAGCCAGTTAAATCACCAACAGTAGTACCATCTTTATATGGGCTTTCTTCAAAACGGTATCCGCCTCTAAAACTAAATTGCTTTACTTTATATTCGCCACCAAGTCGGTAGGTAGAGGCATCTGTAAGCGTGTTGGCAATTAGGGCGTTTTGGTCTGTAAAAAAGCTATCAGATTCTGGTTTAAATTTTGTTTTACTATAATCTTTTCTAGAATAATCAAAACTTAATAATCCTTGTGTGCCAAATACATACGCTAAACTTCCTGTTAATTTTGAAGGTGTTTGAAGTTTGTATTGTGGATATACGTTTATTGTTTGTGGGTTAACAACTTGAGTAATATTAGAGCCACCATCGTCTCTAACTGTCGCTAAGTATTGGGAGGTTTCCTCTTCAATAGTGTACCAAATTGGCGAATCGAAGGCCACGCCTAATCTAAACTCTGGACTTAATTTAAAAATACCACCTAATTGAAAAGAGAACCCATTACCAGCGGTAGATAAGTTGTTTTCAAATTCAATGCTGTTTACAATAGAACCTGCGTTTGAGTTATTTTCGAATAATAATGTTGAGCGGTGAAAGTCAATAAAGTGTGAGTTTAAATTCAATCCTAAATATAAATTGTCTTCATATTGTGCGGCCATGTTAAACGAAATTTTCCCGTTATAGCCTGTTGACGCATACGAATAATTATGGTTGAAAGTACCACTAGCTAAATTTGAAAAATAAGTGGTATTAGCATCATCATCGGCATCGGGTTCTAAAATATAAGACTCAAAACCTAAAAATGCTTGTTGATGGGCAAAACCATAAACATTCCCAATATCTGTATAAGCATCAGCTAAAGATTCACCAGGTAGAGCAGAAATTTGGTCCAATCGTTTTCCGTCGGCATAATTTAAAAAGTATAGATCGATGGATTGGTTGTTAGGGTTCGTTCCCCTAGCATTCCAATTATCGTCATAATTATTGGATCTATCGTAAGCGACACCTATTGTAAATTTCCGCCAAGGCGAATTACTTCTGTTCTCAAAAACAAAGGCCGCACCACCTTGGCTTACATCAAAATTGGATTCGCCACTGGTAGTAAAACCATTAAAGTATTGTGTGTCATTGTTAGTGTCAACGTTTGACAAAGTAAAAGAAGCATGGCTTTGTGCAAATACAGCTGAACTTGCAGGGTTGATGCTAACAGCACTCATGTCGCCACCAAGAGCACCAAACGCGCCACTTAAGGCTCTAAAACGAGCGGTTCCTTGAATTTCATCTTGCGAGTAGCGTAACGCATCCGATATGTCTTGAGCGTTTAGTGCAGACACAGATAGTATGCCTATAAATAGTAGGTTTAACTTTTTCATAGTGTAAATTTTTATTTTTTAAGATTTATCCACGTCTTCCACCGCCACTTGAAGAACCAGAACTTCTGCTGCTTCCAGAACCACCGCTAGAAGATCTTGTGCTACTACCCGAAGAAGGACTAGAACTTCTACTAGGTGTATATGTAGAATTGCTTGAAGATGGTCTAGAATATGTTCTTGAATTATTACTATTTGAAGGCGTATAAGTGCTTCCCGAGCTTCGTCTTACTGTAGAAGACGATCTGGTAGTAGAATTCGCTGAAGGCGTACTATAGGTTGTTCTTCTTTGGGTATTTGTATAAACACGTGTACCGTTAGAATTGTTTTGTCTCGAATTATAGGCTGAAGTTGGCGAACTTGCATTTACACTGCTTCTTCTGGAAGTATTATACTTTGAAGTATTTCCAGAACTGTTAGTGCTGCTTCGTCTTGAAGTGCTATAATTATTGTTACTTAAACTTCTAGAGTCGGTGCTATAATTACTGCCTCTTCTGCTGGCACTGTAGGAAACATTACGTCTGCTATAATACCCATTATTGCCATAATATCCATAGTTATTATAGCCATAGTATCTATAAGGATTCCCATAATAGCCATAGCCCCAAGGGTTGTAAAAAGTCCAACTATTATAGAAGCCTCCATAATAAGGAGCATGCCAATATGGATCATAATAACCCCAGTTGTTCCAACCATAACCATAGCCCCAACGGTTGTAATAAGGACTGTTCCACCAATAATTATTGAAACCAAAACCAAAATCAGAATGAAGATTTATAGTGACATTCGATTGCTCCTGTCCCCAACCCCCATAACCTTGGTAGTTATTATTTAAAGAATCATTTTGAATATTGTTGCCTTCATAGGTATCAATATCGGTAAAAATCTCGTTATTAGACGTCATGTACTCTGTTTCCAAAGATTTATTCTTAAAGTAATTTTGATAGTAATTACTATTTGAATTTTGAGGCACTTCAACAACGGTTTCTTCATACTGAACGGTTCTAGGCGTGCTACCATAAATACCATCATTATCTACGCCAACATATTGATACGAACCACATGAGTATAAGCCAAATACTAAGCTAAGAATAGCCAAGTATGGCATTTTTTTTATAAAGTAGGTATTTAATTGCATATCTCTTGATTTTTATTGTTGAACATAACAAAAATAGTTAGTTTTGCTGAACTATTTTTTTATTTAACATAAGCACAATATTTGTGCCAAAACACATATATGAGTAAAAAACTTACTAGTAGGGCAGAAGATTATTCCAAATGGTATAATGAACTGGTTGTCAAAGCAGACCTGGCGGAGAATTCGGCGGTTCGTGGTTGTATGGTCATCAAGCCGTATGGATACGCAATTTGGGAAAAAATGCAAGCAGAATTAGATAAAATGTTTAAAGAAACAGGACATCAAAATGCGTATTTTCCATTATTTGTCCCCAAAAGTTTATTTGAAGCTGAAGAAAAGAATGCTGAAGGATTTGCTAAGGAATGTGCTATTGTAACACATTACAGATTGCAAGCCGATCCAGATAAACCGGGGAAATTACGTGTAGATCCTGAAGCAAAACTGGAAGAAGAGCTGATCGTGCGTCCAACTAGTGAAGCCATTATTTGGAATACCTATAGAAACTGGATTCAATCTTACAGGGATTTACCAATATTGATTAACCAATGGGCGAATGTGGTACGCTGGGAAATGCGTACCCGTTTATTTTTGCGTACCGCAGAATTTTTATGGCAAGAAGGGCATACGGCACACCAAACTAAAGCAGAAGCCATGGCGGAAGCTAGATTGATGAATAATGTATACGCAACCTTTGCTGAAAATTTTATGGCAATTCCTGTGGTGCAAGGGATGAAAACCGAAAGCGAACGCTTTGCAGGTGCCGATGAAACGTTTTGTATCGAAGCATTGATGCAGGATGGGAAAGCGCTTCAAGCTGGGACTTCACACTTTTTGGGACAGAATTTTGCCAAAGCTTTTGATGTTAAGTTTGCTAATAAAGAAGGAAAGCAAGATTATGTATGGGCAACTTCTTGGGGTGTTTCAACACGTTTGATGGGGGCTTTAATTATGACGCATAGTGATGATAACGGATTGGTATTACCGCCAAGTTTGGCACCAAATCAAGTCGTTATTGTGCCTATATATAAGAGTGATGAAGAATTTGCAGCTGTATCTGAAGTTGCTAAAGGTATTTTAAGCGATTTAAGGGCCAAAGGTATTACGGTTAAGTTTGACGACAGGGATACGCAACGTCCAGGAGCTAAGTTTGCACAACACGAATTGCAAGGGGTGCCATTGCGTATCGCTATTGGGCCAAAAGATTTAGAAAACGCTACGGTAGAGTTGGCTAGACGCGATACTTTAACAAAATCGGTAGTTGCTTTAAACGATTTAACCAGTACGGTTGAAAGTTTATTAAAAGAAATTCAAGAGGCTTTATTTAAAAAAGCATTGAGTTTCAGGGATTCCCACATCACGGAAGTTAATAGTTTTGAAGAATTTAAAGATGTTTTAGAGAATAAAACAGGATTTATTTCGGCACATTGGGATGGTACAAACGAAACAGAAGAGAAGATAAAAGAGCTTACTAAAGCAACAATTCGATGTATTCCTTTGGAAATGAAGGAAGAAGAAGGTGTTTGTGTGTATTCTGGAAAACCTTCAAAAGGCAGAGTTTTGTTTGCAAAAGCATATTAAATAATTTTTTTTCAAAAAAGTTTGCGCAGCTATTGCGACATTTAAAAATAGTTGTATTTTTGCATCCGCAATGGAAACGTTGTGAGTTATTTGAAAAAAGTGATGTAAATTTTTAAATTTTTAAAGTTGTAATTTTAAAAATTAAATTTATCTTTGCGCACTCAAAACAAATGGCCCGTTCGTCTATCGGCTAGGACGCCAGGTTTTCATCCTGGTAAGAGGGGTTCGATTCCCCTACGGGCTACAATTTTTAAAAAAAATAAAGTATAAAATGGCAAATCATAAGTCAGCATTAAAAAGAATTAGAAGTAACGAAGCTAAGCGTTTGGTTAACAAATATCAGCATAAAACAACTCGTAATGCTATTAAAAAATTACGTGAGTTAACTGATAAGAAAGAAGCTGAAGCGTTATTTCCTTCTGTTGTTTCTATGTTAGATAGATTGGCTAAGAAAAATGTTATTCATTCCAATAAAGCAGCTAACCTAAAATCTGGTTTAGCTAAGCACATTGCCACGCTTTAAGAATGTTTTTTTTTATAATATTTAAAAGCTTCTCAATATCGAGAGGCTTTTTTTATGAACTTTTTGCACCTAAAGCAGTGTATTTAGAATTATAAAAGTGGTCAAAATTATAAATGTAAAATCATAGAATAAATAGCGATATTTGATTTCTAAAAATTTAAATTTGCAAATACAAAAAAATTAATTATTCACCTAAATATTACCCTTTTGGAAAATAAAGCAGCACTTAAGTTAATAGATAAAATTCTGAATGATCTTGATAAAACAGGTATCAACACAGATACATTAATTAACGATATTAAAGAATTAAGAACTTATGCCTTAGAAGAGCAAATTCCGCTAGTAGTAAAGGTTCTTAGGCTAACTTATGAGCATATTGAAGAGAACGACTCATTTTTGATTCCTATGCTTGTTGATGAAGATGATGATGTTGAAGTTGAAACAGAGAACGAACCTGTTGAAAGCTTAAAGTATTTAATTGCGCTTATAAAAAATCTTAATAACAGAATAAATATATCTGACTTAAAGGAATATAGAGATCTTTTGAATCAATACAATTAGCAATTGGCAGTTGGCATTTAACAATTGGCAATTAACAATTAATAATTAATCCTGAGCGTTTGCTTGGGATTTTTTTTGCTTTGAAGTGGACGTGAATTGTTGTTGGTTGGGTTTTGTCGATGGTTGTTAGGTTTTGGCTGTTGGTTTGTTGAGTTTTAAATTCTGAATTCTGAATTCTGAATTCTGAATCGTCAATAGTTAATCATTAATCGTAAAACAACTCTGTTTGTAAATAAAAAAGCCTTAACAGAAATTTGCTAAGGCTTTTTAGGTTTAGTTTAATGTTTAGTTAGTTAGCTTCCTTGTGGTTGAAGGAATACTATTGTATTGAATACTTTGTTTATATTGAAAAGTATTCGTTTCGAATTATCCATTCATGGATATTAAAAATTCTTCGTTGTTTCTGGTTTGTTTAAAACGTTCGTTAATGAATTCCATAGCTTCAACAGGGTTCATGTCAGCAAGGTACTTGCGCATTACCCACATGCGTTGTATGGTGTTTTCATCTAATAGTAAATCATCGCGACGCGTGCTCGAAGATGTTAAATCGATAGCAGGGAAAATACGACGGTTCGATATTTTTCTATCCAACTGTAGTTCCATGTTACCAGTTCCTTTAAATTCTTCAAAAATGACTTCGTCCATTTTAGAACCTGTATCTGTAAGTGCCGTAGCGATAATGGTTAAAGAGCCGCCGTTTTCAATATTTCTGGCTGCACCAAAGAAACGTTTTGGTTTGTGTAATGCATTGGCATCTACACCACCACTTAATATTTTGCCAGAGGCCGGTTGCACAGTGTTATAAGCTCTTGCTAAACGCGTAATAGAATCTAAAAGAATTACTACGTCGTGCCCGCATTCTACCAAACGTTTTGCTTTTTCAAGGACAATATCGGCGATTTTAACGTGCTCGTGTGCTTCTTTATCAAAGGTTGAAGATATGACTTCGCCACGTACATTACGTTGCATATCGGTAACTTCTTCCGGACGTTCATCAATTAGTAAAATCATTAAATATACCTCAGGATGGTTGGCAGCAATAGCATTGGCAACATCTTTAAGTAACATAGTTTTACCTGTTTTTGGTTGCGATACGATCATACCACGTTGTCCTTTTCCAATTGGAGAAAACAAATCCATAATTCGCGTAGAAATGGTGCTTTGTTTTTCAGCTAAATTGAATTTTTCTTTAGGAAATAATGGTGTTAAATGTTCGAAAGACACACGGTCTCTAACAACTTCTGGTTTCTGACCATTAATTCTTATGACTTTAATTAAAGGAAAGTATTTTTCACCTTCTTTTGGAGGACGTACGTTTCCTAAAACCGTATCGCCTTTCTTTAATCCGAACAAACGAATTTGCGATTGTGACACATAAATATCATCAGGCGATGATAAATAGTTATAGTCCGATGAGCGTAAAAAACCATATCCATCTTGCATAACATCTAAAACACCTTCACTTTCAATAATGGCATCAAATTCAAAATCTGGTTCGCGGTAACGGTTTCTGGTATCTTTATTTCCAGCATCCACATTCACATTACCATTTTTTTGGTTTTTATGTTGATTTTGATTTTTTTGAGATTGGTTTGGGTTGTGCTCTCTTTTTTGGTTTGCCGGTTTTTGCTGATTGTCGTTTGGACGCTCGTTTTGAACTCTAGGTTTTGGTGGGTTAACTGGCTTATTGTCTTCTTTAGTTTCTTGAGGGGCTTTTTCTGTTTTTTCTATAGGAGCCGCTGCTTTTTCAGCTACAGGTTTTTGCTCTTGTTTTATAGGTGTATTTTTTACAGGCTTTGTAACACGTTGCCTAGGTTTTTTTGGTTCCTTTTTTTCTGTTTTTTCTGTAGTATTAACGGTAGGTTGTGGCGTTGGTTCTACAACGGCTTCAACAGCTTTTGGGTTTGCAGCTTGGTGATCTAGTATTTGATAAACTAAATCCGCTTTTTTTAAAGAACGGTATTTTGGGACGTTCAACTTCTGCGCAATCTCTTGTAAATCAGAGAGTTTCTTTTCGTTTAATTGTGAAATTTCAAACATTGATGTTTAATATAATATGTGTTTAGAATATAAATTAGAGTTATTCTGAAAAAAAATGAATTTTATTCTGAAGAATTAACAACCTCTATGTGTGGTTGTTGAGAATTAATACTGCAATTATACAACTTTATTTTAATTTTTTACATTTATTTTACAAAAGAAACTATTATTTTTGCCATCAATATTATAAATTTATATGTTACAGCGCATTCAAACCGTATACCTTTTAATCGCAGCAATTATATCTGGTGGGTTAATATTTGTATTGCATTTATGGGTTACAAATGAAGACGTTATAGTATATGCAAAAGATAGTTTGTTGTATTTAGGATTGTTTCTTGGGTCGGCATTGCTATCTTTGATAACCATATTTAAGTATAAAAATAGGAAGTCTCAATTTATATTGGGACGACTTAACATCATATTAAACTTTATTTTACTAGGATTTTTTGTGTATCAATCTCTAAATGTATCTGGAGAAACGGCGGTTTCTGAGAAAGGTATTGGGATGCTTCTTCCTATTGTTTCTATCGTGTTTTTGGCTTTAGCCAATAAGGCCATCAAGAAGGATGAAGATCTCGTAAAATCTGTAGATCGATTGCGATAAAACCTAATATCTTAGTAGTATTAGTGCGTTAAAACCCAAGGTGAAAGCTTTGGGTTTTTTTATGCCCAACCCTAACCCTTCCCAAAGGGAAGGGAACACTCGGTTCTGAAAAGGAATACTATTTTTACAATATAATATGCCGAAACAGTGGGCGAGTCCTTCCCTTTGGGAAGGATTTAGGAAGGGCTATTTTATTTCAACAAGTTCTAAATCGAATATTAAATCTTGTCCTGCTAATGGGTGATTAGCATCTATAATAATATGTTCTTCATGAACTTCTGCTACACGAAATTGTATTTCAGTACCGTCAGGTTTTTGTGAAACCAACCCCATACCAACTTCCGGAGTCATATCCTGTGGTAATTGGTCTTTATTTACTTCATGAAACAACTCTTTTTGTATATCGCCATATGCTTCTGCAACAGGAATATGAATTGTTTTTTTCTCATTAACCTTCATGTCTATCATACCTTTTTCAAAACCAGGAATCAGCATACCTTGTCCTAAAGTTATTTCTAACGGTTCTCTTTCCAGTGAACTGTCAAAAACTTGACCATTGCTTAATTTTCCTGTGTAATGAACTTTTACGGTATCATTCTCTTTTACTTGACTCATAAATAATTATGTTTTCTGTTTTTAAATTGTTACAAAACTACAATTTATGAATTGACCGACATAATCTCAGCTTATAAATGCTAAGGTTTGGGAAAACATTAACATAAAAGGAGGGTAAAATAGAAAGAAGCGTACTTTTTAAATCAATAGTGTCCGGTTAAAGGTTCAAGGCTTCGTTAAAAGATAAAGAGGCAATAGACAAGAGGCAATAGAAAATAGAATATAGGTTTGAATGGTAATGAATTGACATTCAAATATTTATTTGTGATTCTGTTTTAATAATCGCTAAGCGGCAAATTAGTATAAAAAGCAAGTTCGCAAATCAATAATCTCTTTAAATGCCATTATCACTGTGTTTGCAGATAATTATAAAAGTTTTATCGGACAACAATGCTTTTAAATTAAGTATTGTGGATTATTTCTGAAACTCGATCACTTCTAAATTATCAATCTTGCTACCATCAATAGTAAAGCGCAACATGGTTCTGGTTTTATGAAAGCCGTGTTTACCCACAGCGCCAGGATTCATGTGCAGTAAACCAAGTTTTTTATCTGGCATCACTTTTAAAATATGTGAATGCCCACAAATAAAAAGTCGAGGCGGATTTGCTCGAATTTCATCACGAACCCGAATGTTATAAGCTTTTGGGTAGCCGCCAATATGGGTTATCCAAACATCGACACCTTCACACATAAACCGATTGTTTTCAGGAAATTCACCTCTAATTTTGGCATCATCAATATTTCCGTAAACAGCACGTAGAGGTTTTAGTTTTTTTATGGCATCGGTAACTTGTAAATCACCAATGTCCCCCGCATGCCAAACTTCATCCGCTTGTTTTACGTATTTTAAAATGGTATCATCTATATAGCTATGTGTGTCGGAAAGTAAAAGTATTTTGGTCATAGAATTTAATGGTAGTGCAGTTTGTAAAGTTATAGATAATTGTTTTAATTTTTTTTGATTGTCCGTTATTAATCATAATGAGCGGGTCTCCTCGAGCGCAGTCGAGAGGTTATTAACTTAACGACTTCAAAATTGGGTCTCGACTGCGCTCGACCAGACAACGATATTCTCTAAATGATTGATTACGGATATACAAATTTTTTTACTGTCTAATGATGATTACTTGCCTTAGAAAAAACGAAAATTCGTTTAGAGCCTGTTTAAATTTATATCAATTGTTTTTCTATGCCCCTTTTTTGCGCCTAATTTCGTTGAAACCTCATCAAATGGCCCTGCCATTATCTTCGATTTCGCCTCATTTTGCATCAAAAATGACCTATAGAAGATCCAATCATACAAATTTAAACAGGCTCTTACTCGCAAAAAAAATATTAAAAACGATATTTTTATCAGTGAAATTTTGTAGCACATAATTTCTGGTTAGGTTTGAAAATGTTTTCACGAACAGATATTGCTGGACAAATTTTTAGCCTTATAGCATGGATTTTATTAGTAATGTAATAAAAAATGTTTTTTGGCGCAACCTTTTGATTTTGTATGTATCTAAAATAAAAAACGTACTATCATGATAAGAATAAACGTATTAATAAGATTGACTTTAATAACAATTGTAATATTTACATATGGTTGTTCAAAAGGTGAAACTCCAATAGGAAAAAAGACAGCAACTGGTAAGACAAGTTTGTTTGAAGAGGTAACTGAACCTGAATCAACTCAAACAGGAGCTATTTTAGAAGGAACGTATTTGTCCTTTGCTTCAGAATCTTCTGTCGGAGGCTCAACTGGAGGTACAGGTGATTGGGGAGGTGGGAATCCAAATGGACAATTCGAACCAGGGGTTTTAACTGCAGGTGAATGGAACGATCTTAATAATTGGGATTTCTGGAATAATTTGTTAAATAATCAGGAGTATTATGAAGATGTAAATAAATGGCATCTTAAAGAAATAGAAAGGTATAGTTTTCTGATTGCAGATAATAAAGGATCATTGGTTGCAAATGCTGAAATCAGTCTTTTTTCTAATCAGGTAGAAGTTTGGAAAACTAAAACAGATAATAACGGAATGGCCACATTATGGTCAGATTTAGAACTTGACGAATTAACTGCCCGCGTTAAATTTGAAGAAACTGAAGCGATTGTTAAAGATGTAAAGGAGTTTGCTACGGGTATTAATAAAGTTACCCTAAACAAAGCTATAGTTAACACACAAATAATTGATATATTTTTTGCAGTTGATGCCACTGGTTCGATGGGAGATGAAATTGATTATTTAAAAGCTGAATTAAATAATGTAATTAAACGGATAAAACAAAACAATCCTTCATTAACCATGCGTTTTGGATCCGTATTTTACAGGGATAAAGGTGATGAATATGTAACCCGTCCTTTTGGTTTCACAGCTGATGAAGCAAGTCTGATTTCTTTTATATCAAAACAGTCTGCTGCTGGTGGGGGCGATTTCCCTGAGGCGGTACATACTGCTATGGATATTGGCATTATGCAAAATTCGTGGAACGACAATGCTTCTACCCGCATCATGTTTCTATTATTAGACGCACCACCACACTATACTCAAGAAGTTATTTCAAGTTTGGAATTAAATTTAATTAAGGCTGCGGAAAAAGGTATTAAAATAATACCAATTACAGCTTCTGGTATAGATAAGGCTACGGAATATTTAATGCGTTCTTTTGCAATATTGACTAATGGAACGTATGTTTTCATAACGGATGATAGTGGAGTTGGTAACGCTCACCTAGAACCTACCATTGGAGAATTTCAAGTTGAAAAATTGAATGATTTAATGGTAAGACTGATTGGTGAATATGTTACAGGGAACGTGAATATTTGATTAATGCAGCATTAAACATATTCATTTACTAAACTTATTATTCTCTAGGTAGCCACAACGAGGGTAACGCCCAAAAAAAATCTTTTAATATTTAATTAAGATTCATGCCTTCGGTGGAATGGCAAAACTGTCTATCTTTGCTTTTCATTAAAAGTAGAGAAACAAATTGCGATATTTTATAGAACTTTCTTACAATGGTAGTGCTTATCATGGTTGGCAAAATCAACCCAAAGCCATATCAGTACAAGAAGTTATTGAAAACGCCTTGACTTTACTTTTGAAAGAAGCCGTTTCCATTATGGGAGCAGGTAGAACCGATACAGGCGTACATGCCAAACAAATGTTCGCGCATTTTGATACGGATGTCCATTTTGATGAAGTTGATTTGGTTTTTAAACTCAATTCGTTTTTGCCAAAAGATATTGCCATTCACGATGTTTTTAAAGTGAAATCTGATGCCCATGCACGTTTTGATGCTTTAAGTAGAACTTATTTGTATAGAATTACTTTAAAAAAGAATGTTTTTAATTTTGATTCTGCTTACTACGTGAAGCAGGATTTAGATGTTGATAAAATGAAAGAGGCTTCAAAAATTTTATGCCAGTATAAAGATTTTCAATGCTTTTCAAAAGTAAATACCGATGTAAAAACGTATTATTGTGACATTATGAGAGCGGAATGGTTTTTTGAAGATGAAGAACTTCATTTTGTTATAAAAGCGGATAGATTTTTACGAAATATGGTACGCTCCATAGTAGGAACCATGGTAAATATGGGGTTAGGTAAAATAGAAAAGGAAGATTTACATGCTATAATAAAATCCAAGAATAGGAGTGAAGCTGGTTTTTCGGTACCAGCACATGCACTTTATTTAATAGAAGTAGAATACCCCAACGATATAAAATTATAATGGCTAAAGTGAAGGAAAATATTTTTGATTTTACATTATTCAAACGCCTGTTTCAATATATAAAGCCCTATCAAGTAATCTTTTTTAGCTTATTAGCTTTGGTTATTTTGTTGGCAATTTTAAGTACGGCAACACCTTACATCACCAAATATGCTATAGATAATAGTATTGCGGTTCAAGAGTCTAAAAGTTTTTTGTTTTATGTGCTTATTATGTTTGCTGTTTTAATTCTACAAACCGTATTTCAATTGGCGTTTATTTATTATGCGGCGTGGTTGGGTCAAAATTTGGTAATGGATGTGCGTGTCAAACTGTTCAACCATTTGCTGAGTTTTAAAATGAAGTATTACGACAATTCTTCGGTAGGTGTTTTAATTACCCGAGCAGTGACCGATATGGAACGTATTGCCGATATTTTTGGACAAGGCTTGTTTACCATTTTTAGGGATTTACTCGCCATGATAGTTGTTTTTGGAGCGATGATTTACATTAACTGGCGATTGAGTTTAATCGTTTTTATCATGTTACCATTACTCATGTATGCCACCCGAGTTTTTCAAAAGTATATGAAAATTGCTTTTGAAGACGTTAGAAATGAAGTGTCTAACCTGAATTCGTTTGTGCAAGAACGCTTAACAGGTATGAAGATTTTACAGATTTTTACACGTGAAGATATTGATTATAAAAACTTTATTGATATAAATGAACGACACAAAAGGGGCTGGTTAAAAACAGTTTGGTACAACTCTATTTTCTTTCCTTTGGCCGATTTGGTGTCGTCCATAAGTATAGGCTTGGTGGCTTGGTACGGTGGTTTAAACATTGTTTTAAGAGGCACCGAAGTATCCCAAGGCGATTTGATTGCTTTTGTTATGTTTATTCCTATGCTGTTTAGACCGCTGCGTCAAATGGCCGATAATTTTAATACGCTTCAAATGGGTATGGTGGCTGCAAATCGGGTCTTTAAGATCTTAGATACCACGTCGCATATAGACGATAAGGGTACACATGTCGCCGAACATTTTAAAGGCAATATCACTTTCCATAAGGTATTTTTTAATTATGTTGACGATGAAGATGTTTTAAAAGGTATTTCTTTTGACGTAAAATCGGGTGAAACCATCGCTATTGTTGGAGCCACGGGTGCAGGAAAATCTACCATCATCAATTTGTTAAATCGTTTTTATGAAATTAAGGATGGTGTTATATCCATTGATGGTATAGATATAAAACAAGTTACCTTAGCATCGTTGCGTACTCAAATTGCGGTAGTTTTACAAGATGTGTTTTTGTTTGCCGATACGATCTTAAATAATATTACCTTAAATAATCCTGAAATTACAGAAGAAGTAGTAACTCAGGCAGCCAAAGAAATAGGGGTTCATAATTTTATTGCCAGTTTGCCGGGAGGTTATCATTATAATGTAAAAGAACGGGGTGTGATGTTGTCTTCGGGTCAGCGTCAACTTATTTCGTTTTTAAGAGCTTATGTTACAAATCCTAGTATTTTGGTGTTGGATGAAGCTACTTCCTCGGTCGATTCCTATTCCGAGCAACTCATTCAAAATGCTACCGATAAAATGACTAAAGGCAGGACCTCTATAGTTATTGCCCACAGATTAGCCACTGTAAAAAAAGCAGATAGAATCATTGTAATGGATGCTGGTGAAATTGTAGAAGAGGGCACACATGCCCAGCTCCTTAAAAAAGAGAATGGGTATTATAAGAACTTATATGAAGTGCAGTTTTTGAAAGAAGAAGTGGTTTAAGCCAAATCTTTCTTAATCATTAAATTTAGCTCTGCTGTATCTTCAAAAACAACAAATTCCCCATCTTTAAAGTATGAAATAGTACCTGTTTCTTCGCTAACTACAAGTGCTAAAGCATCGGTTTTTTCAGTAACTCCAATGCCTGCTCTGTGACGTAAACCAAAACGTTTTGGAATGACTTTTTCATTATTTAAAGGCAGAATAACTCGAGTTGCTTTTATAATATTATTACTCACTATAATGGCACCATCGTGTAAAGGGCTGTTCTTAAAAAAGATACTTTCAATAATAGGTTGCGTCACTTTTATATTCATTTCATCACCACTGGTAGTTAAAAAGTCTAAGTTGTTATTACGCTCAAAAACAATTAAAGCACCTGTTTTTGAATTTCCCATTCTAATACAAGCCGATACAATGGCATCTACATTGGTTTCGTCGCTAGTTTCGGTTTTTAGGAAACTAAACTGTTTGAAAAGTTTCCCTCGTTTACTAAAATTTGTAGACCCAACCATCAATAAAAACTTTCTGATTTCTGGTTGAAATACCACAATTAAAGCAATAATTCCCACTTTCATAAACCCACCAAAAATACCCGAAAGTAATTCCATGTTTAAGAAATTGGTAAGTCGCCACACTAAATAAATAATGATGATACCAATAAAAATGTTAATGGCTACAGTGCCTTTAACCAATTTGTAAGTGTAATAAAGTAGCAATGCTACCAGAATAACATCTATAATATCAACTACAGAGAATTTTAGGAGGTCATTAAAAATTTCCAAGGCACATGGGTTTTGGTAAATTTAGTAAAATAAGATTAGAAGTGGTTTAAACTTTTTCCAATTGGCTAAAAAATCGCCTTTTTTTGCCCACTCTATATCTTTTTTTCTTTCCGTAGCAATGCTATGCAACTCGAAAAAGACTTCGATTGGACAAAAAAAATGACTGATTTTCGCTTCAATCGAAAAAGATTAAACCACTTCTTATTTAAAAATGAATTCGTGGTTTGATGTGGTAACATCTTTTAAATCTAATGTTGATATTATGGATTTAAAAGTTATGTAATCTTGAAATGTTAAATTTTGGTTGAAGCTTAAGATGATTTCAACGGTGTCCAGTTCATTTGCCAGTACACGTTTAATGTCTTTTATTAAATTGGATTTTTTCGAGACCAAAGTACTTAAATCGAAAAGCGGAAACTCTATATAAATATCTTCCGAAGTAGTAAATTCAATTTTCATTTTGTTTGAAAAGTCTAAATTTGAATTTGTTGACACATAATCAAGAAATGATATGTTATGATAAACCACATCTGTAAATTCAATAAACCCTAAGTTCTTTTTGCTGGTATCGTTACAGGTAAAATAGTTTTTGGCATTGTCATTTTTGTGGCCAGCATTTTGTTTTTTCTCCTGTAAAAATTTAATATGCGGAATGGCTTGTTTCAATGTTAACCGTTTATCAACGTTTACTAACCAGTTAGTCGTACTAATCAAATTTTTTCTATTGAATTCTAAGCTATCTGGCAATGTTTCGTCATAAAATAAATAAGCAGCAGATACATCATTAATTTCTGAGATTTCAGAATGGTTTATTTCTGGAAGCTGCACTACCTTATCTTTTCCACATGAAAAGATAAACAGTAAAGTAACAAGCAGTGATATGTTTTTCATAGATTTAGACGGTTAGACGGTTAGATAGTTAGACGGTTAAATGGTTAGAATAAACAATTAAACGATTCAATGATTCAACAATTCAACGACTCAACTAATTTAATGGTTTCCATAGCTTCTTTTACATCGTGAACTCTTAAGATAGACGCTCCTTTTTGTAATGCAATGGTATTTAAAACAGTGGTGCCATTAAGCGCTTCGTTAGGGGTAGTTCCTAAGGTTTTATAAATCATAGACTTTCTGGAAACGCCCACTAAAATTGGTTTTTCAATCATTTTTAATAATTGTAATTGATTTAGCAACTGGTAATTATGTTCTAACGTTTTTGCAAAACCAAAACCGGGGTCTACAATAATATCTATAATTCCTAAGGCTTTGGCGGCTGCGATGCGTTCAGAGAAATAAAATAAAATATCCTTGGTTAAATTGGTGTAATTGGCGTGTTGTTGCATGGTTTGTGGCGTGCCTTTCATGTGCATCATAATATAAGGAACATGTAAATTAGCTACGGTTGGTAACATATTTTCATCTAGTTTTCCAGCAGAAATATCATTAATTAAAGTAGCTCCAGCTTCAATGCATTGTTTGGCAACATCACTTCTAAAGGTGTCAATGGATATTAAAGCCTCAGGGAAGTTTTTTAAAACGGCTTCAACTATTGGTAATATGCGTTGTAGTTCAACTTCTTCACTTACAAAATCGGCATTTGGGCGCGAGCTATAAGCACCAATATCTATAAAAGTGGCGCCTTGATTGAGCATTGATTCTACATGCTTTAAAATGGAAATGCTATTTTTATGAATACCTCCATCGTAAAACGAATCGGGGGTAATGTTTAAAATTCCCATCACTTTTGGTGATGATAAATCAATGAGCTTTCCTTTGCAGTTTATGGTCATTTTGCAGTTCTAAATTCCAGGTTTAAAGTTCAAAGTTAAGTTAAATATCTAAAAATTTGTACATACTTGGGGCATTAAGCTCTAAACATGAAACTTTAAATTGTATAAACTTTGAACTTTAAACTATTTAAGCGAAATTTACGCAAAATTCATTTTATTACATGCAAGATACTTCAAAACAATACGATGCCGTCATTGATATCTGTAAAAGTTTATTTATAAAGAAAATGTCCGATTACGGAAGTGCATGGCGCATCTTGCGTTTGCCATCGCTTACCGACCAAATATTTATTAAGGCGCAGCGTATTCGTGGGCTTCAGCAAAATGCCGTTAGAAAAGTTGATGAAGGAGAAGAAAGCGAATTTATAGGTATTATAAACTATTGCATCATGGCTTTGATTCAGTTGGAAAAAGGTGTGGTAGAGCAACCCGATTTATCAACCAAAGAAGCCACCGAATTGTATGAAAAGCATGTAGCCATTACCAAAAAATTAATGGAAGACAAAAACCACGATTACGGTGAAGCGTGGCGCGATATGAGAGTAAGTAGCTTAACCGATTTAATTTTGCAAAAACTATTACGTGTTAAGCAAATTGAAGATAATAAAGGAAAAACGTTAGTTAGTGAAGGTATTGATGCCAACTATCAAGACATGATTAATTATGCGGTTTTTGCTTTAATTCATTTAAAAAGGTAATAATTTAAAAGGAATGTCACGTTGAGCACAGTCGAAAGGCCTGATATAAAAATTATGAAATCGCCATTAACAATAAGTTTGCTTAAGCAAGCACCTATGAAGAGAAAGCGATAATATATGATCTTTAAAAACAATAAAAACCCATATAGGAAACACCCATGAGAATAGCATTCACGCATACGAGGATGATTATTTAGGGCGTTCCATCTGGCCAAATTAAAATATATAAACAGATGAAAGTATTAGTAAGTATCTCAAGAATTTTAGTAGGTGTTTTATTTATTATTTCTGGTTTAATAAAGCTAAACGACCCGCTAGGGTTTTCATATAAGTTACAAGAATACTTTAGTGTTGATGTTTTAAATCTCCCGTTTTTGGAATCCTATGCCTTAATCATCTCGGTATTAGTTGTCGTTTTTGAAGTGGTTTTAGGGGTGTTTTTAATTATTGGATACAAACCTAAGTTTACTGTTTGGAGTTTGTTGTTAATGATTGTGTTTTTTACATTTTTAACCTTTTATTCGGCTTATTTTGATAAAGTTAGAGATTGTGGCTGCTTTGGTGATGCTTTAAAGTTAACGCCATGGGAAAGCTTTACCAAAGATGTTATTTTATTGGTTTTAATACTCATTTTATTTTTTGGTGTTAAATATATAAAACCAGTTTTTAGTAAATTAACAACTACGGTTTTCGCACTTTTAAGCTTTATTTTCAGTTTTTGGTTGGGTTATCATGTGCTAATGCATTTGCCTGTGGTAGATTTTAGAGCTTATAAAATTGGGAATAATATTTCAGAAGGGATGTCAATTCCAGCCGATGCACCAAAACCAGTTGTAGAATATTATTGGAAGTTTAAAATTAATGGTGAAGAGAAAGTTATCACTACCGATGGTTCGTACCCAGATGTCGAAGGCGATTATATTGGAGTTGAGACCAAAGTTATAGATGAAGGTTACCAACCGCCCGTGGTAGATTTTTCAATAGAAAGCGATGATGAAGATTTAACCCAACAGTTTCTTTCAGAAGAGAATCTTATCATTATTGTTTCATACAACTTAGAAAAAATGGAAAAGGCAGGTGCAGAAAAATTAAAAGCGATGTCTGATGAAGCTATTAAAAAGGGGTATCAAGTTATTGGTTTAACAGCATCAGGTAAAGAAGCAAAGCAACAAATAAAAAAGAAATACCATTTAAATTTCGACTTTTATTTATGCGATGAAAAAGCTCTAAAAACAATAGTACGTTCAAACCCGGGTATTCTAGAGTTAGACAAAGGCACCATCAAACAAAAAGTACATTGGAATGATATAGATGATTTAAAGTTATGAGTTATGAGTTATGAGTTAAAAAGTTAAAAAGTTAAAAAGTGTTTCGACTACCAGCTTTCTATTAAAGGCCCAAACACTACAAACCAACACTCAAGACCAAGACCCAACACTCAAGACCCAAGACCCAAGACCCAACAACCAACAACCAACAACCAACAACCAACAACCAACAACCATCAACCAAACACCCAAAAACCAAAAACCTGATAACCTATCTACTAAATAAAATCACATACGCACTACTCACTTTGTTTGGGGTAGTTACCGTTATTTTCTTTTTATTTAACGTGCTTCCGGGAGACCCCGCACAGATGATGTTGGGACAGAATGAGGGTAGCGAACAATTAGCCATTGTAAAGCAAAAATATGGCTTCGATAAACCCATAAGCACCCAATACTTTTATTATTTGAATGATTTGTCGCCCATATCCTTTCATTCAAAAGACGTTCAAGATTATACCTTTTTAAAAACAGGGAAATACTCAGCAGTAGAATTATTTTCAATTGGTAATACAACAACCGTTTTAAAGTTTCCATATTTACGCGAATCGTTTACCAAACAAGGTAAAAAAGTAAGTGAGGTTTTGGGTGAAACACTCCCAAATACGTTTGTGTTGGCAGTTTCTGCGATAATAATAGCTATGCTTGTCGGTATTTTTTTAGGCATTGTTTCAGCACTTTACAAAGACCGTTGGGTAGATAAAACCATACAGATATTCAGTACGTTTGGTATGAGTGTGCCATCGTTTTTTAGCGCCATTTTATTCGCATGGTTTTTTGGTTTTGTATTGCATAAGTACACAAATTTAGAAATGACAGGAAGTCTTTATGAATTAGACGATTTTGGAGAAGCCAATCATATGAAGTTAAAAAATCTCATACTCCCAGCTATTGTATTGGGTATTCGTCCGTTGGCGGTCGTTATACAACTTATGCGAAATTCGTTGCTGGAAGTCTTTAACCAAGATTATATCAGAACCGCAAGAGCAAAAGGCTTAAGCGAGTTTCAAATTATAAAAAGACATGCTGTTAAAAATGCCCTAAACCCAGTAGTTACGGCTATTTCAGGATGGTTTGCTTCCATGCTGGCAGGTGCTGTTTTTGTGGAGTATATTTTTGGTTGGAACGGACTTGGGAAAGAAATAGTAAATGCCTTAAATACTTTGGATTTACCTGTAATTATGGGTTCGGTGTTAATAATAGCGTTATTCTTCATAATAATTAATATTTTTGTCGACGTCATTTACGTTTGGTTAGATCCTAAGGTGAAATTAGAATAGTTCCTAAGCAGACAGAAATCCCATAAATAGAAAAATGAAAAAAATAAACTACATATTAATCTTCGTCTTGAGTGTTTTAAGTTGTAAAGCACAAGAAACACCTACTAAGTTTTCCGAGGCTGCATTAAACGACACCTTTATTACATTAGATGGAAACTCAATAAGCTTTAAAGAAATTTTAGAAGCAAATAAAGACAAAACCATTTTGGTTGATGTTTGGGCATCGTGGTGTAAAGATTGTATTGGTGGTATGCCTAAAGTTAAAAATCTGCAAAAAGCCCATAAAAATGTGACCTATGTATTTTTGTCTTTAGATAAAACCCAGGAAGCTTGGAAAAAAGGCATTGAGAAATATAATGTGCAAGGGCAACATTATTTTATGCAATCTGGTTGGAAAGGCCCTTTTGGTGAATTCATTCAATTAGATTGGATCCCCAGATATATGGTAATCGGCCAAAACGGAAAAATAAACTTGTTTAAAGCTATTGAAGCTGACGACATAAAAATTAAAAAGATATTATAAAACTTAATAAAAAATCCCTTCATTAAAAAGGTAAATTAAAAATGAGACAACAAATTGTAGCAGGAAACTGGAAAATGAATAATGATTTAGCACAAACCGAATCATTAATTAGTGCTTTAAAAACTAAATCGAAAACATCAAATGCCGAGGTTATGGTAGCACCAACCTTTACAAACCTTTTTCCAGCATTTCAAGCATTAAAAGACACCGGTATAGAAGTGATTGCACAGAACATGCATTTCGCAGCAAATGGTGCTTACACAGGTGAAATTAGTGCGAGTATGCTTAAGAGTGTTGGTGTAAAAACCGTTATTTTAGGTCATAGTGAACGCCGTGAGTATTTTGGTGAAACAGATGCAATTTTAGCTAAAAAAGTAGATGCTGCTTTAGCAAACGATTTACGTACTATTTTCTGTTTTGGCGAAGTTTTGGCCGATAGAAAATCGGGTAACCATGAAAATGTTGTAGAAAGCCAAATTAAAAACGCCTTGTTTCATTTAGAATCTTCGGCATTTAAAAACATTGTGTTAGCATACGAACCTGTTTGGGCTATTGGCACTGGCGAAACTGCAAGTCCAGAGCAAGCACAAGATATGCATGCATTCATCAGAAAAACGTTAAGCAATAAATATGGTGTCGCTGTAGCAAACAGCGTATCCATTTTATATGGAGGAAGTGTGAAACCAAACAATGCACAGGAAATTTTCTCAAAACCAGATGTAGATGGAGGTTTAATTGGTGGTGCTGCACTTAACGCAGACGATTTTTTTGCCATTGTAAACGCATTTTAAAAATGTAATCTTTTAGGCGTTACCCAAGGGTTGCGCTATACACTGTATCTTTTTGGCGCTTTTGGCGCCAAAAAGGATGCCGTTTCTATCGCTAACGTAAATTCGTGAATCGTGAACCGTGAAATGTAAATCAATCGTAATCGTAAATCAAAAATCTATATGTCAAACATCATTTACATAGGTTATGAGTTTAAAGTAACACCAGTACAACCTGGAGTAGAAATACTTATTGCAGAACTTGGTTATGCAGGTTTTGAAAGCTTTGTAGAAACCGAAGAAGGTGTTACAGCATACATTCAAAAAGAGGAATGGCATGAAAATATCTTGGAGGATATCCAAATATTAAACTCTGAAGAATTTAAAATCGATTTCACGTTTAACGAAATTGAACAAACCAATTGGAATGAAGAATGGGAAAAGAACTTCAATCCCATTGTGGTAGATAATATATGCTCAGTTCGTGCACCATTTCATGAAAAACCAAATACCCCATACGATATTATTATAGAACCCAAAATGAGTTTCGGAACAGGACATCACGAAACCACCCACATGATGATTCAGCATATTTTAAAAACCGATTTCACCGATAAATCGGTTTTAGATATGGGTTGTGGTACTGGTGTTTTAGCCATTTTAGCCGAAATAAAAGGCGCAAACCCCATAGATGCGGTTGATTACGATAATTGGTGCTATTTAAATAGTTTAGAAAATGTAGAGCGTAATAATTGCAAGCATATTACTGTAATAGAAGGCGATGCCAGTGTTTTAACAGGTAAAAAATACGATATAATAATTGCGAACATTAATCGTAATATTTTATTAAACGATATGGAAACTTACATATCGTGCTTAAATAAAGGCGGTCTTTTATTTTTAAGCGGATTTTACAAAGATGATATTCCGGTTATTCAAGAAGCATGTGAAAAGCACATGTTAAAATTTGAAGAAAAATTGGAAAGAAACCATTGGGTTGCCTTAAAATTTTTAAATTAGTAAAAATTTAACCTATGAGTACTCAAGAAAAAACATTGGAAGAAGTACTACTAAAAGAAAAAGTACTTACCCAAAACGAGATTGTGTTATATAACGACGATGTTAATACCTTCGATCATGTTATAGACATGCTTATTTATGCTTGCGAGCACACCGCAGAACAAGCAGAACAATGTGCACTCCTTGTGCATTATAAAGGCAAATGCACCGTAAAAACTGGTTTATACGATGATTTAAAACCACGTTGCTCCATGCTACTTGAAGCAGGATTAAGCGCTGAAATTGTTTAATGTTAACTTAGGCATATTCATAATAATATAAACTATTGTTTTTCAATAAAATAGGTATTATATTAGAAGGAACAAACCCCGAAATTGCTCCAAACGGGCCAAAAACGGGGTTTTCTTTTAAAGTGTGATGCCAAAAATAATACGTTTAAGCGAATTTCAATACGAAATTCCAATTTTCGCCATCAATAAAGATTTTGATGGATTTTATGCCCAATTTCTAAAAACCGATTTGGGCAAAATTTACCTTTCCACGCCTTTTTCCGAGCTTGGTCAATCTTTCAAATTGAAAGATTCTAAAAAAGGAACCCATTGCTATTTTAGTCCCAAAGGGAAAATTGCCCTGATGATGCTCAAAAACTATTATGGATGCTCGGACAAGAAACTGATCGAGCTTTTGAATGGAAATATTTTCATGCAGTTTTTTTGCGATATTCTAATTCCCATCGATAAACCGCTGACCAACTTTAAGATCGTGAGCCAAATCAGGATGGAGCTTTCCAAGGGTTTAAATATTAGAAGATCCCAAGAAGTACTTGCCAAGAACTGGATTCCTTATATGAAGGACCTGGACAAAATGTTTACCGATGCGACCTGTTACGAGAGCGAAGTGCGTTTTCCAACCAATCAGAAATTGCTTTGGGAATGCGTTCAGTGGAACTACAGACAAATGGAATCCTTATGCCGCACTTTGAAAATCAAATTGCCCAGGACCAAATATCTGGATTGGTGCAGACGCTATAACGAGTATTCGAAAAAACGAAAGAAACAATCCAAATACCGCACAAAAGTAACCCGAGGGTTACTGAAATTACTGTACAAACTTAACGGTGCACTGGGTCAGATAGAAAATCAATATCCATTTGAATCCACCGCTAAATACAAGCGACAACGATCCATTATTGCCAAAGTTTACCGGCAACAGGCACAAATATTTAAAACAGGAAAAAGTGTTCCCGATAGAATCGTAAGCATCAGCAAAAGTTACATTCGTCCAATTGTGCGGGGCAAAGAAACCAAACAGGTAGAATTTGGAGCAAAAGTGAACAAAGTTCAAATAGACGGAATCAATTTTATTGAGCATATCCAGTACCGTGCCTTCAATGAAGGGACCCGTTTGCAGAGCAGTGTATCTTGCGCCCAAAACCTGACCAAGACTAAAATAAAAATACTGGGGGCAGATGCTATTTATGCTACCAATAAAAACCGAACATTTACCTCAAGTCGCAAAATCCAGACCGATTTTATCAGAAAAGGAAAGGCTGGTAAAAACGAAGAACAGCGTAAAATTTTGGCCAGAGAAATCAAAAAAGAACGTTCCACACGTCTTGAAGGAAGCTTTGGTAAAGAAAAAGAACATTACAACCTGAAAAAGATCAAGGCCAAAACCCAAAAGAGCGAGATTCTCTGGATTTTCTTCGGAATCCATACAGCCAATGCTCTTGAAATTGGAAGAAGAATTTACAGCTCTCGATTTAAAAACTTAGCTGCTTAAAAAAACGAAAGCTAACTTCGATGGGATACTTGTGTCCTGTTGGAAACAAAAACGCATTCTTTTCTATAAAATTATCCTTAAAAAACTCCAAATAACAAAAATGACCGATTTTGAAAATCAAAATCGGTCATTTTTTATGTTAGTTTTACTCAAAAGTACTCTTACTTCTGAATGTGCCAACTTACTTTTATTCTGCGAATAATATATAGCTAACATTCGGTTTTGCTTTTGTGTTAATAGCATTTTTTTCGCCAACTAAGGATACCCATGTTGTTTAGTAAATCCTTAGCTTTTCTAATTCCATTCCATTTTAAACTTTTAACCTCTACGGTTGTTGTTTATTTTAAAGTAGAAAAGGAAAAAAGGTGTTTTATTGCGGTCATTTTCAAAGCCTAGATGGTATTATAAAATAACAAAACGGAAGTGGCTAGTTGTAAGATTTTTGTTATATAAGTTTTAAGCTTTGTTGATTGGATAAAAATTAATGAGGAAGTTTGTCTTTTAAAATGCCGTAAATAAAAGTGCCTAAAACAGCGGCAGCAATTACAATTAACATGCTATAAACACCTGTACCCAATAATATATACATAGGTCCTGGGCAAGCACCAATAAGCGCCCAACCAAAACCAAAAATGGTTCCACCTACAATATATCTAATAAACCCATTTTCTTTTTTAGGCACAAATATATCGGCTCCTTTAATGCTTTTTATATAGCCTTTCTTTGAAATTTGAAGGAATAGAATGCCACAAGCTATGGCAGTTCCTATGATACCATACATGTGGAAGGATTGAAATCTAAACATTTCATAAATACGGTACCACGAAACAGCTTCAGATTTAACTAAAACAATACCAAAAAATATACCTACTAGTAAAAATTTAAAATATTTCATTTGCTTAAAAAATTAATGGTAAAATAAAGTTAGCCATTAGCAATCCGCCAATAAAAAATCCAATAACGGCGATAAGCGAAGGTTTTTGTAAGCTACTAAGCCCGGTAATGGCATGACCAGAAGTGCATCCGCTTGCGTATCGCGTGCCAAACCCTACAAGCAACCCGCCAATAACCAATAGCAATAAACCTTTGGTGGATTTTATGGCTTCTAGGCTGTATAGTTCAGTGGGGACTAAATGAGCACCTGCATTCTCAAACCCCATTTGTTGTAATTCTGTAACAGTGTTTGGGTTTAAATCGGTGATACGATCGTTTGATAAATAGTGGGTAGCAATAAATCCACCAATAATAGCGCCTGCAATAATAGTCAAGTTCCACGATTGGTCTTTCCAATTAAACTTAAAAAAATCAGAAAATTTACCAGCTCCGAGCATGGTACACATGGTTTTTAAGTTTGAAGACATGCCAAATGTTTTTCCAAAATAGAGTAACAATGACATAACAAGGGCAATAAGTGGTCCCGAGATATACCAAGGCCACGGATTTAAAATAGAGTTCATACCTATCGATTTAATACAAATGTAAATAGAAGTTTTTTAAGAATTAAAAATGAATTATAAAATTGAAATAAATTTGGTGGTATTTTAATAAAATTATTATATTTGCACCCACTTTAAAAGGCCTCGTGGCGCAACTGAATAGCGCACTTGATTACGGCTCAAGAGGTTACTGGTTTGAATCCAGTCGAGGTCACTAAGAAAACTTGTAAAAAGTTACAAAACCGTGCAAATCCTATGGTATGCACGGTTTCTTGGTTTTTAGGACCACATTTTAATTGATTTGTTTTCATTTAAAATAGTAGCAAACCGTCAACAAAAATTTAGACCGTCAACAATGTTGACGATTTGATTTGTGAACACATAAGGTACTCAATATAGTTGATTTGACTTTCGTCTCGATAAATGTTTAATAATTTAAAGACGACAACTATGAGAACATCAAACACATTTTCAATTTTATTTTGGGCATATGCTTCACGTGCCAAAAATAATCAAGCTGGTATGTACCTCAGAATTACGGTCAATGGAAAAAAAGTTAATATCAGCCTAAAGTATAAGGTAGATTTACAGATTTGGGATTCCAATAGACAAAGAGCAAAGGGTAATAGTGCAGCGGCAAGGGAACTTAACCAATATTTAGATCAGGTTCATGCTCAAATAGTACAGTATTATCATGATTTAAAATTCAAAGGACAATTAATTACGGCGGATTTAATCAAGGCCGAATATCTTGGTGAAAGTGATAATGCTAAGACACTTCAAAATCTTCTAGAATATCATACGAAGAAAATTGAAAAAACATTGGCGACTGGTACGATTAGGAATTTTGGTATAACTCAAGGTTATTTAAATAAATACCTAAACAACGTATTAAACACTTCTGATGTTTATTTAAAAGAACTCGATTATAAATTCATTTGCGATTTTGCGAATTTTTTATATTGTTTCTGGCCAAAAGGGCACCCGAAAGCAATGGGTAATAATACTGTAATGAAACATATTCAGAGGTTTAGAAAGATTGTAACTTTAGGCTATCATATAGAATGGTTGGATAGAGATCCATTTGTGAGATGGAAACCAACTTATGAAAAAAGGGAACGCCCTTTTTTAACTGATAACGAACTAGCTAATATTGAAAGCTATTATTTTCCCATAGCACGACTCGAAAGGGTTAGGGATTTATTTGTTTTTAGTTGTTATACAGGAATTGCTTACGTTGATATTATGAATTTAACCCAGAATAATATTCTTAAAGGCATTGATGGTGAGGAGTGGATATTTACCAATAGACAGAAGACTAAATCTTCGGTAAAAATTCCTCTTTTAGCAAAGGCAAGGGATTTAATTATTAAATACCAAAATCATCCTATGACCCAAGTAACGGAAACTTTATTTCCAGTAATAACTAATGAAAAATTAAACCTATATTTAAAAGAAATAGCAGACGCTGTTGGATTGAATAAAAATTTAACCTTTCATATGGCTCGACATACTTTTGCAACGACAGTTACCTTAAGTAATGGGGTACCTATTGAGACAGTATCTAAGCTTTTAGGTCACTCTAAAATTGCTTCTACACAAGTCTACGCAAGGGTAGTAGAGAGAAAAGTAAGTGAAGATATGCAGATACTAATGAATAAAATAGATCCATCTAACGTCAATAAGATTAAAAAAAATTGAATTAGAAATGTATAAAATGCTTTTGATTATCCCAAAAGCATTTTTTGCTTCATAACGTTGAATTTATTTTTAAGCTCAATTCATACAATATTCCCGAATACTTCCGATTTATAACTTTTAGTTTTATTTGGGCGTATCACCGCCCGCATTCTGCCCACGCATGATAGCCTCCGCAAAAATGCAAGCGGGCCGGGTTATCCACTATATCTTTTGTGGCTCTAAGGAACCACAAAAGGATGCCGCTTCTACCCCTCACGCAATGTGCTGTCCAGAAATTGGTAGTTTAGATAGTGCCCTCAGCCCATTCCCCTGCATTCCAACAAGCTCCATTTCGGGAAAAGAACTTCGGTATGGGGTCTTTGACACAACTAAAAAGGTTCCGATTTCCATTCTACTTGCTCACATGTTCCCGAGAAAATTTGGGAAGTGAACAAACTCTACTTCGGCCCCGGTCATGTAAAGGTATTTCCAATCTCCATCTTTAAAGGCTAGTCCGTTTAATAGGAGTTCCATAATTAATTTAAATGATGAAATTTGTGTTTACTATTTTAATTTATACATAACCTATTTTACAATCATTACCGTACCAAGAATAAGGCTACCATATTTTTTAAATTAATTAGATAATATTACGGTTCCATTTTTTAAGCCGCCAAGGGTAATTCATAGGTAAATATTTTTTAATTATCACTTAATTTTTTTTTGATTGTTAAGTATGGATCACCCTGATTGGGTGAAACTTTTTTGAGTTATTTCGAGTGCTTTTAGTAAGTAAATTTTAGAATCCTCAGGGGGGATGAATTCTCCGCCAGCTCCATCTTCATAATAGTGATTTGTTCCCCATATTGAATACTTATACGGTAATGTGTAATTTATCTTGATATAGAATTTTAAAGTACATTGAGGTTATCCTTTATTTTTATTTTGTTGTTGAGATATTAATTTCGACTAAATTTTTCCATTATACTTTGTTAGGTACATTATTTTGTTAGTTTCATTACGTTTTCTGTTATTCTGTCACATCTGCTAAAACCAAATTCAAATATATTTTTATTATTCGCCACTTCATATAGTTTTTCTTTTAGCATTTCTTTTGACCGGTGTAAACGTACTTTTACATTAGCAACAGTTAAGTTTAATACAATTGAAATTTCTTTTAGACTCATTTCTTCCACTTCTTTCATAATATAAACAGTTTTATATTTTATATCTAAACTGTCAATAGCATTTTCTAATATTTGCTTTGCTTCATTCCTTATCATTTTGTCTTGTGGATTTAATTGCCTGTTATCTGGAATTTCTAAAGTTGTATAACTTAAATTATCTGATTGTTCATTTAGACGATAAAGTTTTCCTTTTTCCTTTAAACGAGCTAAAGATTCGTTTATTCCTATGCGAATAAGCCAAGTAGAAAACGCAGAATCAAGTCTAAATTGATACAATTTAGTGAATGCTTTTACATAACTATCTTGCATTATATCTTCAATTTCAGCTTCATCTTTGAGGTAACCCCTAATTACACGATATAACTTTTGATTGTTCCGTCTTACCAAAATTTCATAAAGTTCTTTTTCTCCACCTAAAATGCGTTTTATAACTTCACTCTCTTTTATTTTATGATTGTTAAAATCATTGATGTTTATAGCTTCCATTTTATTGAGCCTTTTACTTTTGATGGGAAACTTTAAAAAAAGTTACAAAATTTTGTATCCTTTTTTAAAATCTGTTATCAAAAGTGTGTAATAAATTTAAAAAAACTAAAATTATGAATTCGAATTTACAATTAGTAAAAAACATTTTAAAGTACACTTTTGGTTTAGTGCCAATCGTTGCAGGATTAGACAAATTCACTAACATTTTAACCAATTGGTCTCAATATATTTCTGAAGGTTTTGCTGGAATACTTCCTTTTGAGCCTATTACATTTATGATGATAGTAGGTGTTATCGAGATAATTGCAGGTATGCTTGTTTTAACTAAAACAAAAATTGGTGCTTATATAGTTTGTGCTTGGTTGGTATCAATTGCCTTAACTTTAATTTTTAGTTGGACTTTTGTAGACGTTGCTATAAGAGATTTAGTAATGGCTATTGGTGCATTTTCTTTAGCAAAATTATCTGAAGATAATTAGAATAAAACCAATAATTAATATGACAAAATTGAACGGAAACACACGTTTGGTAGAAGAAAGTTTGAAAAATTCCAATCAACACGTGTCGATTAAAAATCCGTTACGTGATGATGCTTTTGATGTTGATGATACTTTAAAAACTGAATTAATAGCGGAGAAGTTTAAGGATATTATTGAAATATTGGGCTTTGACCTTACGAATGATAGTATAAAAGACACTCCAAATCGAGTAGCAAAAATGTATGTTAACGAAATATTTAAAGGATTAAATCCAATCAATAAACCTAAAGTTGCCGTATTTAAAAATGAATATGGGTACCATACTCCATTAGTAGAGTTAAATATTCCTTTTACTTCATTTTGTGAACATCATTTTGTTCCAATTCAAGGAAAAGTTAATATAGCCTACATACCAAAAGATTATGTTATAGGGTTGTCTAAAATTCATAGACTTGTTGATTTTTATGCGAGAAGACCACAAGTCCAAGAACGATTAACAATGCAGATCGTTCAAGAACTGTCAACCACTCTTGATACAAAGGATGTGGGTGTTGTCTTAAAAGCAAATCATAGTTGTATTTCTTGTAGAGGTGTAGAGGATTTTGGAAGTTTAACTCTCACGTCGGTTTTTTTAGGTCAAATAGAAAATGATTATAATTTGATGTCAGTTCTACTTGGTTCTAATTCTGTCTAATTTGTTTTTCCCAAACTTTGTACCTTGGCCTTTGTTTAATTGGGAAATCGAGGGTTTATATCATTAATGGTTTTTAGTAAAACGAAAGTATAAACAGTAATCGAAAATTAATGATTGTATTTGTTAATTCAATCAAGGGAAGTTTATACAATTAATACAAAGCAATTTGTGAAATTATTTAGTCCATCTAGTTCACATGTTTGTTTATGTGTGGCCTTCCCTTTTTTTACCTGAAAAGCTTTATCCACAAAAAGCATATGGTTTACATCGTATCTATATACTGTACAATGCCTACAATATTATGCCTTTCAAAGCATATAATGAATTCTCAGAAAAGAATGTGGATAAAGCTATAGCAGATGAACACATTTTTTTTTTGAAGAAGCCAAGGTTATTGGAGAAAAGCAACTGGATTATCTTAAGGAACTCCATGGCGAACCAATGAACTAATCTGAGTCAAAAGCTTTGATTTTACTTCTGTTTTGCCTGTTTTTTATGTGCATTTTTGTATACCTATTTCTTTATTCTTTCTCCATTTGCGAACCTATAAAAGGTATTCTTGGAGCCAAAAAATAGCCTGTTAAACTCGCAAAAAGGATGGGGATGAAATGTCCGAAACCTGTTAAAGTTGCCAATAAAATGGTCGTGCTCATTGGCGTTCGAGTAACACAAGCATTAATTGCTGCCATACAGCTAACAATTGCTAACGTCAGATTTATTGTTGGGAACAATTGATAAATTATCAGTCCTAATGTTGCTCCTACGAAAAACAAGGGGATAATGAACCCGCCTCTCCAACCGGATGTCACGGTTATTGAAATGGCTATGATTTTAAAAATCAAAATAGCAAACAACAAAGTCAAGGAAAAATTCCCTGATAACAGTTCGTTAATCTCGTGATGTCCGAAGTATCGGGTTAATGGAAAGTAAAATGCTATGACACCTAGTAGAACTCCCCCAATGAGTGTTTTGATATAAATGGGTATAGGTCTTTTCTCGAAAATTGATTTGAAAAATTTGGTGCAAAAAATAAAAGCCCATCCAAAAGCAGCTCCAATTATTGCGAACAGCACGGCATAACCAAAATCAAAAATTCCTGAATATTCATACGCAGATAAATCCCATATTGGTCCAAGACCTAAATGAATGATCAAGGCAAATACCAAATAGCTAAAACAACTTGCCACAAATGCAGGAATAATGGCTTTGTAATACTCCACGGCGTGTTTATGATGAAGTATCTCCAATGAAAACAAGCTACCGCCCAGTGGCGCTCCAAATAAGGCTGTAAAGCCTGATGCCATTCCTGCAATACTCAATGACCTTAATTCCTCCCCTTTAAGTCGGAACAACTTTCCTATCCAAGTACCTGTCGAGCCTGTTACTTGGACTAATGGCGCTTCTGGTCCGAGACTTCCACCTGATGCTACGCACAACAACGAGGATAGTACCATGGAAGGATTGTTTTTGGGGTCTAGCTTTCCCTTATTAAAACGGATATTGTTTACGATCAAATGTATTTCTCCCGGGTCTCCAATAAAGTGAATGATCAAACCTGCTAAAAGGCCGCAGGTTGCCATTACGGGAATTACTTGCCAACCACTAAAAAAAGCCAATTGGTGCGTTAGAAATTCAAGTCCAATCCAATAAAGTCCCGCTATTATTCCACCTACTAGTCCGAGAAAAGCCCACAATAAAAAAGTCCGACTGAAAACAAAAGGGTTGAATCGGACAGGTTGGTCTAAAATATTTAAGTACGTTACTAATTTTCTTCTTCGTTTTAATTTCACTTTTTCCTTTCTGTTTTATTTGGCCTGTATAGAATCGACCACTTTTGCAAAATCGTCCTGACTGTCTGCAAGGACCATTAAAATATCTTTTGCTTCCAACTCTGTTGAACCACCCGGACGAATATATTCCCCGTTTCTTTTTATCATCACAATAAACGCTGATTTTGGGAAATTCAAATCAACAATTCTTTTGTTTACTGCGTGAAAATGGGGCAAAACTTCAAATTCTTGTAAGGATGATTTAGGAAGTTCTAAAATGAGCTTGTCTATTTCAGTAACCTTTTTTGCTTTTTCGGGCAAGGCAACATTGAGCCATTTAGCAACAATGGATAAAGTTGTTCCTTGAATTAAAACCGACGTAACAGATATGAAAAACACGATATTGAAAATCATATTGGCCTTGTCGATTCCGGCCAACAAAGGATAAGTTGCAAACACAATTGGAACAGCACCACGCAAACCAACCCAAGAAATATAAAATCTTCTTTTAAGTCTCATTTTAAAAAACATCAAACTGAGAAAAACGCTCACAGGTCGAGCAACGATTATCAGAAATAATGAGATGATCATCCCTATGCCGAAATATGGAATTATTTGAGAAGGGAAAACAAGTAAACCTAACGTAAGGAAAAGCACAATCTGCATTAGCCAAGCCAAACCGTCATACATTTTTAAGATGGTTTTCTTGTGTATCAGGTCTTGATTGCCTAAGTAAACCGCACAAATGTAAATAGCGAGAAATCCGTTACCGCCCACAAAATCGGTTGCCGAGAATGTAATAAACATCAGAGCTATGACCAATACAGGATAAAGCCCTTCAAAGTCAAGCTTGATTTTATTGATTATAAATTTACTAAGTTTTCCAAAGGCAAAACCTACAATTCCACCCAAAATCATTTGTTGGAAAAACAGGGGAATGATGGATGCAATGCTTTGATCCTGATTGATTACCAAAGTCAAAAATGCAATAGTCAATACATACGCCATTGGGTCGTTACTACCGCTTTCTAATTCCAATGTCGGCCGTAGGTTTGTCTTTAAGGCAAGATTTTTTGAACGTAAGATTGAAAATACAGCAGCTGCGTCTGTTGATGAAACAATAGAGCCCAACAGCATACTTTCATAAATTGTAAAATCAGTAACGAACCAAACAAATGTCCCAAGTGAAAGGGCCGTTAGTAAAACGCCTAAAGTGGATAAAACAAGTCCTTCCCTTAGAATAGGTTTTACAGAAGTCCAATTGGTGTCAAGACCCCCTGAAAACAAAATGAAGTTAAGCGAAACAATACCAATGAATTGGGCAATTTGCGGATTGTCGAAATTGATACCGCCAATGCCGTCAGAACCTGCCAACATGCCAATCGTTAAAAAGAGCAATAATGTTGGAACACCAAATTTATAAGATGTCTTACCTACAATAATACTTACAAAAAGTAATAGAGAGCCAACTAATAATATATTTTCAATTGTTAAGTTCATTCTTTTTTTTTCTTACATCCATTGTTTAAACATTAGTAAAGTACTATTTACCTTTCTTTATTAATTCAAGTTTGGTTGTAATTGCAAATTTATATTTATTACCTCTATAGTAAGATTATTCAATTTCAATTATTTTCTCACCATCAAAAAAAATAGCCCCATCCAAAATAAAAATAGTGGTTGGAACCTCATTCTCAAAGTAATTATTTGGTTTGCTTGGCAAAAATAATAGTATTCCCCAAAGTATGTTCTACATTTTTTAATTTTAAGTTGTATTTTTCTTGATATATTAATGGACTAGTATCTAAGTCTAACATGTTAAGTTTTGGACAAAGTGACATGGAGGTATATTTAGTTTCATTGGATAACACAACCCCATCCTCTTATGGTAAAAGTAACTCTATTTTCACAAATATTTTCAAAATTGGACAGTTCTAGGTTTAAGAAACTTGTAAAAAACCAAACGGGTTAACACAAAAAGGGCAGGGCTATAACAGTTGGTCCCATTTAGTTTCGATGCTTTTTTGCCAATTAGCCAATAACCATTCGTTACGGGATGTAAGCAATGGTGTCTATAATCGGCAACAGCCTATTTAAATCATTTGGGAATACTTAGATTGTCGGCAATATCTACTTTGAGATATCAGAACAAACACAGCGATTTAGAGCTATTTAGAGATTATTATGTGATGTTAGATAATTTAGGACGGCCTGCCCAAATGACACGTGCTTAATTCAAGATAATGTCAAAAATATTTTTGTTAGAAGCCTCCACAATAGGATTGGGCTGGAGTTTATTTGATTGGAATAGGTTCAAATCAATAAAGGAGCAATAAAAATGCACACTGTATTTGAATATGACAGTCATTTGCCGGCCTCTGTAAACATCACTGATGGTAAAACAGCAGTCAACAAAGGGAGCTTATGACATCCCTTTACTAAAAGGAAATATTATTGATGTCGATAGGCTTTATAATCATTTTTCGCTACTGAATGTCTGGGACAGCAACGGTGGTTGTTTTGTGGTTAGGTATAAAATAACCTTAAGTTTAAAACCATAAAAGAGCTGGGGTTGCCTAAAAACAAGTGCCAACATCTTATAAAAGAAGAAATCATTGAATTTACAGGCAATGAGACCAAATAAAAATATCCGAAAAAAATAAGAAGAGCGGCGTTATGGGACGATAAAAACCAGCAAACTATAGGTTTGATTATTTGTGCTTTCGATTTTGCTTAGCTTCCAGCTTCATTTTTATTTTCTCCTGTTTCTTAGCTTTTAAATCGACTTTAGGATACTTTAAGTTTTTCTCTCTTCCCATGATTTGAATGTTTAAAATGTCTAAAAATAATTCACAATAAATTCTGTAAACGAAAATTCTAACCCGCAAGGAGTCATCAATTGTTTAGCAATCGCAATAGTTAAATGGAATTAAGTATTCGAAGTATATTAAGCAACTTCACCGTGCTTATAAAGTCAGGAAGATGATTTTCAATTTACGTATTTGAAAGACTGTTTGACCAGTGAGATAATAGCCAAAATAGGCACTACATTTTAGAAAACTTTCAATTTTTTTTATATCTTCAAACGTAATAGCAAACCTAAGAGATTAGATAACAAACCTAAAAAAATATCCATGGAAGGAAGTTAATATATTCATAAATTTAAATCAGATAAAGCAAATCTTTAAGTTATTTATATATGAAGGTTTTTTATAATTCAAGTTTATTATTCAAAGTATAAAACATATATTAAAAACCAATGAATTACAGTTTTGTCAATATATTTAATAAGTTATTTAACTGAATTTTTTAAAATTTGAATAAAGAGTTTATTGATTAAAATACTAAATTATGATTTCTACAGAAACAGCATTAAAAGAACGCATCAAAGAACTAACATGTCTTTACGAGGTGTCGTCTATTATTGTGAACGCTGATATTGAAACCTTAGAAGAAACCTTAAAAGCTATTGCATTTAGTGTACAAAAAGCATTCAGCTTCCCGGAAGAAACTGAAATTGTCATTTTAATAGACGGTATGAACGTTGTAACGTCTCAGAATTTAGATGAACATATAGAATTAGTATCAGAAATAGTCGTTTTCAATAAGTTAGCAGGTACTATTTCAGCCCATTTAAATCATTTAAAATACACTAAAGAAGATTTTTTAAATGAAGAACAACAATTACTGAATATCATAGCTTTAAAATTGGGGAGTTTATTTGAACGTGTACAAATCAGGAAAAATGAAATGTCCTTAAAACGCCAAATGGAGCATGCAGACCGACTTAAAATATTAGGAGAACTTACTGCAGGAATAGCCCACGAACTCAATACGCCTTTAGCCAATATTTTAGGGTTTGCTGAATTATTAAAAGATAATCTTAAAAATAATACTGAATGTTTAGCAGATTTAGATAGAATTATTCAAAATGCCATTTTCTCAAGAGAAGTTGTGAAAAAGCTCATGTTTTTTGCTTGTGAAATGCCTCAAAAAATGACTCGGTTAAATATAGTTCCAAGCATTAAAGGAGCTATTGATTTGCTGGATGCCACCTTCAGAAAACAACAAGTAAAGTACATTGTAAAAATAGAAGATGAAACCTTGTTGTTAAATGCAGACCCTATACAGCTTACACAAATCATATTCAACCTTATTACGAATGCCATTTACTTTTCGCCCAAAAAAGGACTTGTAACGATCACAACTTTTCAAACAGACAAAGATATTGTATTTAAAGTGACAGATGAAGGTCCAGGGCTTTCTTCCGAAGCGCTAGAAAAAGTATTTCAACCATTCTTTACTACTAAACCTACTGGCGAAGGTTCTGGTTTAGGTTTAAGCGTAGTTCATGGTATTGTTTCCAGTCACAAAGGAACCATTGTGGCAATAAATAATCCACTTAAAGGCACTACTTTTACAGTAACATTACCAAAGTAATTATGATGCAGTTTCAAAAAGAAAACATATTGGTTGTAGACGATGATATCAATATTTTGGAGTTAATACAAAGACATTTAAGATCATGGAATTACCATGCGTATAAAGCTGTTTCGGTTAAAGAAGCAGTTGCCATTTTAAGAGATACTTCCATTGATTTGCTAATTACCGATTTAAAAATGCCAGAAGTTGATGGTTTTGAACTTCTTAAATTTGTATCTGAACATTACCCAAAACTGCCTAGATTGGTTGTTACGGGTTATCCTTCCGTTCAAGATTCATTGGTCGCTATAAAATCTAAAGTCGTATATCTTACAAAACCTTTTACAAAAGATGAACTGAAAGCTGCCATAGATAGCACCTTGCCTAAAACTTGCGCTGAAACCAAAACCCAAAATCATCAACTACAAAAAGAAGGATATGGTGATATTATAGGGGTTTCAGAAAAAATTAATAGAATCATTCAAATTATAGAACGTGTTAAGGATAATAAAGCAACGGTTTTTATAAATGGCGAAAGTGGTACAGGTAAAGAGTTGGTGGCACGTGCTATCCATTATCGGGGTAAATTTTCAAGAGCGCCGTTTATTTCCGTTAATTGTGGGGGCATACCTGAAAATCTTTTGGAAGCAGAACTTTTCGGGTATGTAAAAGGTGCATTTACGGGTGCTGATATCAATAGAAACGGATATTTTCAAGCAGCCAACGGCGGTACCATTTTTTTAGACGAAATTGGTAATGCTTCTTTGGCAGTACAATCAAGACTGTTGCGTGTTTTACAAGAAAAGGAAGTGATGAAAGTCGGTTCTCAAAAATCAGAAAAAGTAGATGTTCGTATTATTTCGGCAACCAATAGTGATTTAAAGGACATGATAAAAAAACAAACCTTTAGAGAAGATTTGTATTATAGACTCACGGTTGTTGAAATTAATGTAGCGCCTTTAAAGGATAGGAAAGAAGATATACCGTTGTTGGTAGATAAATTTCTGCTTAAATATGGTGTGGAATACAAAGATCGTTTTGTGAAAATAAGTCCAGAAGCATCCGTTTTATTACAGCGTTACGATTGGCCCGGAAACATTAGGGAATTGGAAAATGTAATCCAGCGAGCTGTTATTATGTGTGATAAGATTATTGAAATAGAACATTTGCCCAATGCCCTCAAATTTAATATATATTTTTCAAATGAAAAATTATTGCCATTAAAGGAGGTGGAAAAACAATATATTTTAAAAGTTTTGAATGCAACAAACAATAACAAAACCAAGGCAGCTGAAATTCTTGGTATTGATAGAAAAACCATTCGTCAAAAACTTTCAGAATAAATCATCATAAATATCAAATGATACTGGAACATTTTGCCTCAACTGGGTAATTAAGTGCCACTTCCATTCTATTTACTAAATACTAAAAACCCTCAAACTCTTTGTGAACAAAGGGTTTTTCTTTTTTGCGTCATTATTGCAGTATGTATTGGCATAGGTATTGTCCTTATTCAGAAAAAGAATAAACCCTATGGATACAAATCATTTTAATATATGTCCTAGTTGTACGCATGTAAAATACTGTGTGCTCACTACGCAGAAAAGTCAAGTTTGGGAATGTAGTGAATATGATGAAATAACAACCCGTAAAAATTCCTTTATACAACTCGAGATAAATCAAATACATAAATCATGAAAAATTATGGAATAGCTACTTTAATTGCTATTTCAACCTTAAGTATTCATTCTCAAGAAGGGCTAAATAAAGCCATAGATGTAGCAAAAGGCGATATTATCAAAGTTGGTAATCCATCAAGTAAATCGTATAGGCATACAAAACTCCCACGAGGCAACTTTGTAGGAACAAAAAATGGAGTGGCTGATTATAAATCTGCTTTAGGAAAAGAGCTTGTTATAGCAGACATAAAAGAAATAACTAAAGGAAGCACAATAATTAGTGTAAAACGGAAAGATGGAAAGAAATTTTTTAATACTGTAGCTACATTAAATGTTTGTTTGGAAAAAGCTTTAGGTTTAAATGAAATTAAGTTATGGAAGTAGTAATCAATAAAAACAATAAAATGGCAATATTAACAGAGGAATTAAATTCTAAAACAAAGAAAGTGTTGCAAAGGGGTATGATAGATAATGTGATGGAGCAATTCAATCGTGCTGCAAATCATATTAATTTACATCCCAATATCCGAAAAATTTTAAGCATCACTAACAATGAAATAGTGATCCATTTTCCAGTAAAAATGGATAATGGTGAAATAGAAATTTTTACGGGTTACCGAGTTCAACATAATAATGCGTTAGGGCCATATAAAGGCGGTTTGCGTTATCATCCAACAGTTGATATTGATGCGGCAAGAGCCCTTGCTATGTGGATGACATGGAAAACATCGCTTGCAGGGTTGCCTTATGGTGGTGGTAAAGGAGGTATTCAACTAGATCCTTCAAAATATTCACAAGGTGAATTGGAGCGCATTACACGCAGGTTCACGTTTGCCTTGGCAGATAATATAGGGCCGGAGCACGATATACCTGCACCTGATGTTAATACCAATAGCCAAACCATGGCGTGGATAGCAGATACTTATATGAGTACAAGACCACCAGCAGAACGTTCGGCGAACCAGCACGTTGTAACAGGTAAACCTGCAGGAAGTGGTGGATTGGAAGGTCGTGATAGAGCAACTGGGTTTGGGGTATTTCTAAGCATCAAATTATGGATACAAAAACAAAATGATACACTAAATGATAAACGCTTTATTGTCCAGGGTTTTGGTAATGTGGGTTATTGGGCAGCTCATTTTTTAGAAAAGGAAGGTGCTAAATTGGTAGCAGTGCAAGATGCTTTTGGAAGTATTGAAAACCAAAATGGTATACATGTAGAAAATCTTTTTGAGTATACTAAAAACAATACAGGAAGTATTGTTAATTATCCCAAAGCTTCAATTCTTGGGAAGGATGATTTTTTTGGAGTTAACTGCGATATTTGTATTCCAGCAGCTTTGGGCAATCAAATAACCAAAGAAAATGCACCTAAAATCAAAGCGCGGTTAATAGCCGAAGGCGCCAATGGCCCTACAAATGTAGAAGGAGAGCAGGTACTTTTGGAGCGCGGTGTTGCAATTATTCCTGATATTTTATGTAATTCAGGAGGGGTAATTGCCAGTTATTTTGAATGGCTACAAAACCGAAATGGTGAACTATGGCATCTGGAAGAAGTTATGGATAAGTTAGAAAAAAAACTTAAAAGTTCTTATGAAACTGTTTCTAAATATGCCCAAAAAGAAGATATAGATATGCGAACAGCGGCCTATTGCATTGCTATCGCACGAATTGAAAAAGCTTATGTACAACGCGGGATTTTCCCATAAATTATTAAAAATGAAATACGGAAGTATCATGTTAGAAAAAAAGGAGTATGTGTACATTAAACGCATTCTTAACATTTCTGGATATGTAGGAGACCATGAAATCCAGAAGTCTTTGGCAAAATTCACAGAAGAATTAAAAACAGCACACATTTTGGATGAAGCAGAAATGCCCAATGATGTGGTGAGATTAAATAGTATAGTAATGGTAATGTCAGATAATAATTGGGAAAAAACCATTCAGATTGTGCAGCCTTCAGAAAAGGACATTAAGAAAAATAAAGTGTCAATCCTTACTCCTATGGGCGCTGCTTTGTTTGGGTATTCATTAAACGATATTATTAAGTGGGATTTCCCTACAGGATTGAAAGAACTAAAAATAATTGAAGTAACGCAACAAAAACAAGAGAAAATGTTGTTTTACTAAATTTTTAAAAAAAATGGCTATGGAAATTCAAAATCATAATTCAGATGCATTACATAAATACAATTTTATAGAGCTGAAATCTTGGGTGAATCAGCTTCAATATATAGATTCTGAAGTAGATAAATTATTGAATTTATATGAACAATCTATTTACATTGATGAGATTCCGAAACGTACTTTAATGCTTTTTTCTAAGAGAAAAGCGACAAATAAACAACTGTTGGATACTGTTTTGACATATTCAACTACTTATAAAAAAGTATTGGAGTGTGATGATTTACAGTGTGATATGGTTTTTTTAGATGAGTATGAAAGGCTTCGAAAAAGTTACCAGTACCATTTGGGTAAATATCAAAAACTTAAAGATTCATTATACGATAAAGCGTTTCAAAAATTATGATTCACAAATGTAAAAGTAACAAATAATAGGATGAAAAGTTTTAGGCAGTATTTCGTTTTGGGATTACTAACCACCTTCTTTATGGTTTTAATGTTAATGGTGTTTTATTGTATATAGAAATACTAAACCTTCATTATAAAAGTAATTGAGTGTGACTTTTATCGTTAGTGTGTTTTAAAGCCGTGGATAGAATTTTGTCTACGGTTTTTTAGTAAGGTATTCTGGTAAGGTATGGTGAGTTGCTTAAAAATACATCAAAGTAGATCAGACTAAATCTAAGTAAGCATATTTATGAACCATTTTTTCTCATGAAGGGAATTTTGTGACACCAACATATTGAGATGATTTTTATTTGGTATCATAAATAATTGTTTTCAAGCTGTTTAAATGTTTTGAAGTTTTTTCGTTTCGAATGACATTCACATTGTTTAATACATAGGATATGCAATGTCAATATTTTGATTAAAAATGAATCCAATAGGTATTTTAGTTGTATAAGTTTTTTTTGAAGGAGGTATTATTTTTAGGGTAAAGTATATAAATGAAATATAACAAGAATATAAAAAACATCCAACCATGATGCAAAGCCTGATATGATACATAGAATTAAAAGATGAATTCTTTGATCAGGCACAAAGAAAATTAAACTTTTGTAAAAAATTAATATATAATTTGTTGAATACAAAAATAACACAAAAATCAGACAGTTACAGAAGGCTTAGTATTCAAAAGGATTTAAACGAATTGAGCCTTTGGATTTTAACATTGGAAGATTTTAATGATGAATTGGATTGTTTCAACGTGTTTGAAAATCAGCTTATTCATAACATTGATATTGCAAATTCAATTAAAGCATTACGCAGAAGAAATGTATTGACTATGGCAACTTTTTGTAAGTACAACCAAGAGTTAATAAATGAATGTAAGTATGGACAAAATGAGTATAATTTAGTCAGAGCAAAAGTACATGAAAATAAAAGAATACAATTCTGGGAGCTAAAGAAGGAATACGATACTTTTAAAAGACATGTTTATAAAGTGTTAATGCGATTTAAGTTTAAATAATCCATAGGATGAAAAAAAATTATTCCCAACAGATTTCTCGTTTAAAAGTCATCAAACTATTAATTATATTGATTGTCCGTAATCAGTCATAATCAAGGGTTGTCAACCTGAACTTGTTTCAGGTTCTCATTGTAAACTTTTGAACATCAGAATTATGAGATTCCGAAAATAAATTCGGAATGACACGAAAAATAAACTTATGACACAAAACGGACATTCAATAATTATATTACCAAACTCTTTAAGAAAGAAACTTATGCTTTTTTTATTTTTTTAATATATATGCCTATTATATAGATGGTTTGAATGCCATAGCAATGTTACATAATAATCTAAATTCATTGGTTAATCATCTAGAAAACTATTTTAATCCCCCCTTTGAAATAGAATACTTAGAAATATCAAGGCCCGTTTTCTGGGAGAGGTCGAACAGCACAGAACCCTCATGGAATTAGTGGACTACCATAGCAAGGACATACAATCCACAATTAATCCGGTATACTCAAAAGCTATTTTACCACTGAAAAATATTTAAAAGGTTCCTGAAGAAAAAATTGAAGGTAAAGTGAAAGCCTGCTAAATACAAGAGCAGGTTTTCTTTTTTTAATCATATCCGTTGGCGGACAGGTCTAAAATCATATGTTATATATTTAAGCCGTTTACAAAAAGAAGAAATTTTCGTTTCAGGTGACCGGACATAGTCTATAGATGCTTTGGGTGACAGGCTTATCAAAAAGATAGATGGATGGGATAAAAACTAATTTCCGCTTGTACCATGACCTATGTAATATTGCCGAACACTTCCGATTTACAGCTTTTAGTTTTATTTGGGCGTGTCACCGCCCGCATTCTGCCCACGTACAGCAGCCTCCGCAAAAATGCAGGCGGGCCGGGTTATCCGCTATATCTTTTGTGGGTCTAAGGGACCCATAAAAGGATGCCGCTTCTACCCCTCACGCTATGTGTTGCCCAGAAATTGGTAGTTTAAATAGTATACTCAGCCCATTCCCCTGCATTCCGCGAGCCTGTCCTGAGCTCAGCCGAAGGGCCCCATTCCGGGAAAAGCGCTTCATTATAAAAGTCTTGGACACAAGCCCTAAGTTTTGAATTTCCATTGCGTCATTCTTGCTGAAAAATGCAAGATACTACATTCCCAATCCCAAACTTTGGGCTTAAGTCTGCTTAATAGGAATTCCATTATTCCATTGCGTCCCACTTCCTGACATTTTAAATTCCCCGGGTTTTTTAATCCACTTCCGAGCCATAACTGTCCATCTTTTTTTGGCAGCAAAACAACAACATTCATTCTTGGACGACGGCATACAGCCAGGTTCCCTTCGTCTACGGTTAGGGTAAACTCGCTCGCTCTTTTATACGTCTTATTCAAGGCTGAATATTGAATCATACAGCGGAGCTATACTACGGACGACGGTAACCAACGCTATGACACCGAAGTGGTAGCCGATGTGGGTAGTATGTGACAAAAAATAAAGAGGGTGTTCCCTTGAAACGTAGCACCCTCTTTTCATTGTTAATCTCTAAATAAAAAATAATGAAAGACAAAGTTTCTGTATTTACCCATTCATCAAGGCTTATCAACCTTGTTTGGTATTCTTGATTTAAAAACCTTGGTAAATCTTTACATTTTCAAATTTAAAATTTCTGTATTTTTATATGTATTAATGGATTATGACCAAAAAGGTGTGTTTAAGTAAAAATGGTAGTTAATCTACAAGGAAGAATTCTACACGCTTCACACCTCTAAACTGCGCCCTAAAAGAGGGGGTAGAACCAACGCTTGGAACGTGGTTTATGTTATTGGAAATTAAAAAAGCAAAACAAATCTAAATCTAAATTTTTATGAAAGATATATCACAAAGAAACAGTCGAAATCCACTTCTGTCACCAAGAGATTTAAGTCCTAGCAATGAAAATATGATGATTGAATGTTTACTCAATCCAGGAGTATTTGAATTTAAAGGACGAATAGGGCTCCTAGTGCGTGTGGCAGAACGTACTGATCAAAAAGAAGGACTTTTATCAGTACCCACATATGACTATTATGGAAATGTGGAAATTTTAAATTTTAATCTGGATGATCCAAAGCTAGATGCCTCAGACGTCAGAGTTATCAATTATAATGGGAAGGACTATTTAACAACCATATCACATCTTAGACTTCTTTTTAGTGACGATGGTGTTGTATTTAAAGAGGACAAGGAGTATGCATCACTTTTTGGAGAAGGCGACTATGAAGCTTATGGGATAGAAGATTGTCGGGTGTCAAAAATAGAAGACACCTATTATCTTACTTATACCATGGTTTCTGGTAATGGTGTAGGTGTTGGATTAAGAACCACGAAGGACTGGAAGACTTTTGAAAAAAAAGGCATGATTTTCAGCCCTCACAATAAAGATTGTGCCATTTTTGAAGAAAAGATAAATGGTAAATATTTCGCTCTACATAGACCAAGTAGTCCTAAATTAGGAGGTAATTATATCTGGCTGGCAGAGTCGCCAGATGGTATCCACTGGGGACACCATAAATGTATTGCAAAAACTAGAATAAATAAGTTTGATAGTAAGCGCTTAGGGGCTGGAGCTGCGCCTATAAAAACAGATAAAGGCTGGCTTGAAATATACCATGGAGCAACTGAAGAAGATCGTTATTGCCTTGGCGCATTACTACTGGATTTGAATGATCCATCTAAAGTTATTGCACGTTCTGAAGAACCCATCATGGAACCAATTGCTACTTATGAACAAACTGGATTTTTTGGAAATGTGGTTTTTACAAACGGACATATAGTTGATGGAGATACCATTAAAATGTATTATGGGGCATCAGATGAACATGTGTGTTTAGCTAGTTTTTCAATTAGCCAAATATTAAAAACACTAGGACAATCATGATAGATTTAGCAAAAGTAGAATGGAAATAGTTTACAAGGAGTGGCAAATATAACACTATTCCGCTAAGTGTTTAAACTAAAATTTTGAGGGTTTGGCTTTTTTTTAAAGCTAAGCCCTTTTTCAAATGTAGTTAAAAACTGTTTAAAACAATGTCCCAAGTTCTAATAGGCAACGATTCTTGTTAGTAACTCATGCAACTCTTTATCCTTCAATAAAGTTTCTACTACTGCATCGTAGAATGTAGTAAGTGGTGTAGGTATTATTGTTTCATTTGTTAAAGTGGTTCAAAATGAGAAGTTATCAAAAGTGAGATTTTCAGGAAAAATCGAACCAATTGCATTTTAATATTCCGTCCAACCCTTATTAAAGCATTCGCTTAGTTTTAGAAGATTGTTGATGCCAACATAGCACTACTACTGGCATTTTCTGAACTTATTAAATATTATTTAGAATATTTCTAAATAATATTTGGTTTTTGAATAATAAAAAATACATTTGCACCTTATTTTAATTAAATCTAAATAAACTTAATAAAAATGAAGTCTTTACACAAATTAAGCATGGGTCTTTGCATGCTATTATCTGTATGTTATGGTTTTGCTCAGGAGCAAAAGGGTAGCATTTCTGGAACTGTTAGTAATGCGAATGGTAATCCATTATCTTATTCTGCAATCTATATTGATGAACTTAAGAAAGGTACTTCGGCAGACGAATTAGGCCGTTATATTTTAGCGGGGATTCCTTCGGGTACTTATACCATTACGGTTTCTGAAATAGGCCATGATTCCCAAAAGGAAAAAGTCAGTTTGCAAGAAGGTCAGGAACTACATCTTAATTTTATTTTAAAAGAGAACATTACAGCATTACAAACGGTCGAAGTTGTTGGTCGTAAAGAAAAGAATTATAAAAATACCAGATCATTTGTAGGGGCAAAAACAGAAATAGCCCTTATGGATCTGCCACAAGCAGTCTCTTATGCCACAAAGGAACTTATTGCAGACCAAGGAGTGATGCGAGTAGGTGAAGTGGTGAAAAACTTCAGCGGAGTAAACCAGAATACCTTTTATGACGATATTATGATAAGAGGGTTCAGGGTCAATGGCCAAAGTAATACCCAATTATTAAACGGCTTGCGTACCTCCACCGGTTTTTGGAAACAGCCCCTAGCCAATTATCTTGAACGTGTAGAAGTCCTTAAAGGTCCGGCATCTGCCTTGTTTGGAAATGCATCTCCTGGTGGAGTGCTTAACAGGGTGACCAAGAAACCCCTGGACGAGGAAAGGAATTCTTTGAGTTTTTCTACAGGAAGTTATAATACGTTGAGGGCTTTGGCCGATTTTACCGGACCACTTAGCCAAGACAAATCACTATTATACCGTTTGAATATTGGTTATGAAGATGCCAACTCTTTTAGGCAATTGCAGTTTGATAAAAATATAGTGATTGCACCATCTGTTTCATTTCTACCAACCGATAAGACTCGGGTGAATTTCGACCTGATATACAACAGCTCCAAAAGCCGATTGGACAGAGGGCAATCTACCTTTAAAGACGACCTGTATTCAACGCCGGTGTCATTGTCACTTAGTTCGGCAAACGATTATCTGAATGAAGAGACCTATATTATTACTTTGGCATTGAACCATCAGTTTACGGATAATTTTTCCTTTTCGACCTCATATATCCGTACAGGTTACAGTGAAGACCTTTTGGAACATAGGGGAGCCAATGCTTATGCTGTAGACGGCAATGGTGAAGATATTGTGGATCTTATTGCCATGCAGGTATTCCAACGTAAACGCAAAAGGTTTATAGATAACCTGTCTACTTTCTTAAATTACAAAGTACAAACGGGAAAAGTGTCCCATAATGTGATTCTTGGATACGATTATGCACAGGAAGAGTTGCCTGCCGGTTCATCGCAGTTACAGGCTAGAGGTTACAGAAATGCAGCCAATAATGGATCCATCAATACATACAATCCTGATAACAGTGCTGCCTATCTACTTGATGGAAACGGAAATCCCGTACCCAATGTTCCCCATTACGATTTAACCAATGGAATTGCATCCCAGCAATTAAAGGATATGAGCAAGTATTTTTATAATGCTCGCGAATTTGGACCAAACTTTTACAATTCTAATGGAGTGTATATACAAGATCATGTTACCTGGGGTAAATTAAAAATGCTTATTGGCCTTAGGTATGATAGCTATACCGATAAACTCAACTATACTACCAATGAGGAAGAAAGTGTAAACCAAAATGCATTATTGCCAAGAATTGGGCTTACCTATTCAATTACAGACTATATTAACCTTTATGGTACGTATGTAGAAGGATACAATCCCCAAAGTGCTACCAATATGGATCCAAACCTTGGGGGACCATTCGATCCGCTTACGAGCAATATGATTGAATTTGGTGGTAAATCCACCTGGTTTAACGGAAAACTGGACGCTACCTTTGCACTGTATAAAATCGTTCAAAAAAATACCTTGTATAATGTAGCCGGAACAGATGAGCTTGAACAAATAGGGGAGGAAGAATCGAAAGGGGTTGAAATTGATGTGAACGGACGCATCTATTCCAACTGGAGCATTACAGCTTCCTATGCATTTAACGAATCGGGTATTACCAAAGATGCCGATGGCAACCCTACGGGAGTACAAAAACCCAATACTCCAAATCATCAAGGTAATTTATGGACCCGCTATAATATTAGAAACGGTATCTTTAAAGATTTTGGGATTGGTGCAGGAACTAATTTTGTAACCGAAAGAGTGCTGCAAATAAACAGTAATCAGACCATTCCAGGTTATTCCCTTGTAAATGCAGCATTATATTACCAAATAAATAAGTTCTCTATCCAATTGAACATAAATAACGTTATTAACAAGACTCATTGGGTTGGCGGGTACGATTATATTAGGTTGTTTCCGGGCACTCCAAGAAATTACCTGTTAACTGTTGGATATTCATTCTAAAAACCATTAGGAATGAAGCTTAATAAAAAGTTTTTTTTCCGTATCCATAGCTGGATAGGTGTTAAGTTAAGCATACTATTTTTTGTAGTATGCTTTTCTGGTACACTGGCCACGCTCAGCCATGAGATGGATTGGGTTTTTATTCCTGAAATTCGGGCAAAAACCCAAGACACATACGCTCCTAAAAACGTCATAGTTGAGAATGTAAAGAAACGGTTTCCAGAGGGAGAAATGGTATTGTGGCTGGCTTCGGAAGCGTCATATTTATGCGATATTATCTATGTAACCAATGCTGGACAGCGGTGGTACGTGTTTGCCAATCCATATACAGGAGAGGTTCAAGGCGCCACCAAATTCACGATCCAGCGCTTTTTTAGGGATCTGCATTATTATCTCTTTACTCCTCAGTACCAGATAGGCTATTTTATTGTGCTTCTTTTTGCCTTTATGTTGTTTGTCTCTATGGGAACGGCTTTGTTTTTTTACAAAGATTGGTACAAAAAGCTCTTTGAACTGAAGCGGGGAAAAGGCCGTGCATTTTTTTTCCGAAGCCTTCACCGCCTTATAGGGGTATGGTCAGTGCCATTTTGTATTTTATTTTCTATTACAGGAATCTGGTATTTTGTTGAAAGAACCAATATTGGAAATGTTGGTAAAATAGCCAATCCATCCATCCTAAAAACAGAAGACTTAGCAGTTGGTACCGAAGCCATTAAAATAAGCTCTTATATTATTGATTATGACAAGGCTGTAGCAATAGCTGAAGAGGCCATTCCAGGATTGGATGTTAAGGATATTTATCCACCAAGGGAAGCTCATGGTACACTATACCTTACGGGAAAAAGCCATGTCCAGTTGGTAAGGAACAGGGCAAATAGAATTTATATACATCCTGAAACCTATGAAGTTGTTGGTATACAGAGGGCCGATGCCCTGAATACAAAAACCTGGTTTAACGATATTATTGATCCGCTACATTTTGGTACTTGGGGCGGACTTGCGACCAAGATCATCTGGTTTTTTGCAGGTCTCTGTATTTCGGGACTCATTTTAACAGGTATCTGGATCAGTCTAAAGCGAAAAGTAAAGAAAAAGAAACAACATCAGTTACAACAAATGGGAAAATGGAAGTACGTTAATTGGTTTTTGATAGGTGGTGCACTATGTTTTATGTATTATAAATTAATAGGTCAGTATCATATATCAATCAAAGCTCTGGTTATTATTACCTTTGGGTGGGCTGTCTTTATAAGTATAGGGTGGTATTTATTTGTATATAGGTTACACAAAAAATAGGATAAATTACAGGTTTTGCTTTGCAATGTCCCTAAGCGAATACAGTATGGTAAGTTCAGACCTTGAGCAACTTTTGGATAGAAAATAAACAGCACTTAAAAATAACTTCTTGAAACCATTTTTTTGAACTCATCTTGACTTTTTCTATTTCCTAAAAAAAAAGTCAAGATGATTTAATTAATAAGATATTAAATATAAACACCTCCTGCAACCTCTATTCTTTGGGCATTTACCCATTTAGCATCATCACTGCACAGAAAGGCAACAACACCACCAATATCATCGGGCAATCCGACTCTACCAAGTGCGGTACTATTTGCAATCATATCATTTAACTCTTTGTTATCTCTTATTGCACCGCCACCAAAATCAGTCTCTATGCCACCTGGTGCTACGGTATTTACCCTAATTTTTCTGCTACCTAATTCGAGGGCTTGGTATCTGCTCAAACTTTCAATGGCAGCTTTCATTATGGCATATGCCGAATAGTTTTCAAAACTAAATCTTGCTAAGCCTGATGAAATATTTACAATACTGCCGCCATCAGCCAATACAGGAAGCATTTTTTGTGTTAGGAAAAAAGCCGCTTTTAGATGGATGTTCACCATATCATCAAATTGTTCTTCAGTAGTGCTGTCAAAAGAAGCATAAACACCTGTACCAGCATTATTTACTAAGGAGTGAATGTGATCTGTACCGAAGTCATTTGCCAATTTTTCTCTTACCTGACTTACAAAAGCGTCATAACCATTGCTCTTTGAGACATCTAATTGCAGCGCAATTGCTTTTTTGCCAGAGGCAATTATTTCCGCTACAACTTTATTAGCTTCTCGTTCATTACTATGGTAAGTGATAATTACATTAAAATCTTTTTTAGCCAATTGTAAGGCCATGTCTTTACCTAGTCCACGGCTACCGCCAGTTACTAGAGCTACTTTGTTTGAATTACTTTTCATATTTTTTACTATTTAATTTGAATACAAAGGTCAGCTTAATAGTAAATAACTTGCTTGTAAAAAGCAATCCAATATTTGCAAATTTCAATCAATTTCTATATTTCAATGGAGAAAGTTTGGTGTGTCTTTTGAAAAAGTTAGAAAAATGAGCTACTTCATCAAACCCAAGTACAAATGCAATTTCCGAAACATTCCATTTGGTTTGCTTCAGCAATATCTTGGCTTCTTCGGCTATTCTACCATTGATGATTTCGATGGTACTTCTACTAGTAGTTTCTTTCAGCACTTTATTAAGATGGTTTACATGGATGCCGAGTGAAGTGGCAAAATCAAGCGGCGATTTGAGTTGTATCACTTGTGCGTCGCTTTCAATAGGAAACTGTCTTTCCAATAATTCTATAAACAATGATGTAATCCTGCTAGCGGCATTAGCTGTATTAGGAACACTTTCCATTGATTTTAATTTTTGCCCCTTATGAATGAGTTCTAAAACATAATTACGGAGTAAATCATATTTAAAGGCATAGTCTGAAGATAATTCGGTATTCATTTTCTTGAATACTTCTTCCATTTCCTGATATTGCTCATCGTTTAGCTGATATACAAAATCACTATTGGGTTGATAAATAGGTAACTCATCAATGATCAATCCTGTTTTGGATTTGGATAAAAATTCTTTAGTAAAAACACAAAAAGAACCAGACTGGTCTTGACTTTGAGGAATGTATCGATAAGGGATTTTAGGTGTGGCAAACAATATGCCTTGTTTATCTATAAGTACGGTTTTATCTGCATATTCTACAAGATTACTTCCTTTTATCAAACTGATTTTGTAATACAATCTTCGATTATAGGACATCTTTGGTTTTTTGCTGTCACAATGGTAGAACTTTGCAGTGTCGAAAACATTAAAGTGTCCCAAATCGTTATTGCTTTTATTATCCAAAAAGTAATCAAGTTGGCAACCACTATCACCGCATACTTCTCTATAAAAATCTTTTATACTTATCTCCTCCATCTTTGTAAAATTCAAATATGTCAAAAATAGACATTTATTAAGGTACTTGTATTTGTTATGGAGATTTTTTAAAAGAATCTTTATTTAATGCATTCTTTAATTTAAAATTATTGTTTCTAGTATTAAAGTAGAATAGCAAAGCTTTGACAACGAACATTCTAATTAGTTGAGTAGAGCATGGCTAAGAGCAATATTAAAATATTAATGACATGTAGTCTATATTCTTTATTCTATATTCTTTTAGTAAAGCGGTCTTGAATCTTTTTAATCGTTTTTTATATTAATTCCCGTAAATATTTTAAATCGCTCTTTGCTGTATCTATTACTTCTGCAAATTTTCCATTTGCCACCGATTTTGCCATGGATTTTGAAAAGCCTTTCACTTGTTCAAAGTTTAGGGAAGGTGGCATTGCCAGAGCATTGGGATCTGTAAAAATGTTGATTATTGCAGGTCCCTCATGTTTGAATCCGTTTGAAAGTGCTAATTCCACATCTTCACATTCCTTAGCTTCCCATGCAGCAATGTTCATAGCGTCTGCCAATTTTACAAAATCAGGATTAACCATATCGGTCTGCCATTCCATATAGCCTTCAACACGCATTTCAAGTTTTACCATTCCTAGGGAACGATTATTAAAAATGATGATTTTTACAGGAATTTGATATTGACTAATGGTCATTAAATCACCCAAAAGCATTGAAATACCACCGTCGCCACAAAGGGCAATCACTTGCCGATCGGGATGTGATAATCCAGCACCTATAGCCATAGGCATGGCATTGGCCATAGAGCCATGATTGAATGATCCTGTTAAGTAGCGATTTTTACCTGCTTTTAGATAGCGTGCAGCCCATACGGCACTCATTCCTGTATCGACTGTGAAGATGGCATCGTCATCTGCTAATTTATTCACCATATAAGCTACGTACTCCGGATGAATATTTTTTTCAGATCCTTTACCTTTTACATATGAATGGTACGTTTCTTCAATATCCTGATGCAAATCACGCATTTTGTCAAGGAAATCAGTGGACGTTTTTACTTTAACCAAAGGCATAAGTTCTTCCAGGGTTGATTTTATATTACCACAGTATCCGTAGTCAACTTTTGCTCTTCGGCCTAATTTTCTAGGTTTAATATCTATTTGAATAATTTTACATTTTTCAGGAAGGAACTCACTATAAGGAAAATCGGTACCCAACATCAAAAGGACATCTGTCTGATGCATGGCTTCAAAACCAGATTTATTGCCTAAAAGCCCATTCAATCCAACAGCATAGGGATTTTCTTCATAATCAAAAAATATTTTTCCGCGAAAACTATAACCCAATGGGGCATTTAGTTTTTGGGCTAGTTGCATCACTTCATCAATGGCATCTCGACAACCATGCCCACAAAATAGCATCACTTTTTCATTGGTGTTAATTATCCCAGCAAGTTCATGCAGATCTTCAGTATTTGGAATGATTCGTGGTTCCGTATAGAAATTTTTATTGGAAGAGTGAACAGCTTCCGTTTCAGCCTCCGCCACATCGCCAGGGAGACCTAAAACAGCTACGCCCTTTTTACTAATAGCATGCTGAATAGCAGTTTGTAATCCGTTTAGAGCTTGTTTTGGAGTATTAGCCATAAAAACATATTTAGAACAATCTTGAAACAGGGATTCTGGTCTTGTTTCTTGAAAGTTGTCCAGCCCCATTTTGTCAGTATTAATGGTTGAAGCAATAGCTATAACAGGATTTTCAGATCTATTGGCATCATATAGACCGTTGACGAGGTGCACATGTCCCGGACCACTACTTCCCATACAACAACCAATGCCATCCAGTTCGGCCTCCATAGAAGCTGCATAGGCTCCGACTTCTTCGTGTCTTACATGTATCCATTGAAGTCTGCCGTCTCTTCGCACAGCATCATTTATTGGATTTAAACTGTCACCTGTTATGGCATAAATTCTTTTAACACCTGCCGCTACAAGTATTTCTACTAAATGGTCAGAAACATTTTTTTGCATAACTTAAACTTGATTTTTTTACTCTAATTGACTACGATACCCATTATAATTTAATCACGTTCTGATTTTTATATTACCTGAATTTTTCCACAAATAATTTTAAAGACAAACAGAACGTGATTAAATTATATGCAGTGATTGTGCTGGCTTGTTTTCCATGGATATCCAGCTAGAGATATTTATAAAAGGAGAAAAATAAGCTGTTCTATCAGGTTATGATGTTTTTTTACATAAAAGCCCTTGATTGTAGTAACAGCCTATTTGATAAGTGAAACTGACTACCAATTATCAATTTCTTCAAGTATTTCTTCTTTTTTCTTTCCAGTTTTCTCCTGTAACTTGCCTAACATTTCGTCGAATTTCCCTTCAGTGTAAGTAAGGTCATTGTCGGTAACGTTTGCGTACTTCTGTTTAAATTTTCCTTTGATTTGTTTCCATTTACCTTCTAATTGATCTTTGTTCATGATTTTATAATTTATAGTTAAACAATAGTTCTAAGCTATTAATAAATGATAAGTCAGAATATCTCAAAGGAATAATTTATTGACTCAATAAAAAACAGTCTGTAACTAAAAACCATTAGCGTTAATAATTTTATTGATTTGGTTAAGTAGTTTTATTTTGTTTGTAAATATTAGTACTAATCAAAGATTAAGACGGAATTCTGGTTAATATGAAGGAAAATGATTATAATCTATATAGAGATTTTATGTTTTATGTGATTGGGGTCATTAGAAAGAGGCTTTGGTGTTCCAAAGATTTTATATAACTGTTGCAGTAGCTGTAGGGTACTGTGGTGGTCGTCCAGATGAGCCACCCGAAAACTTACAGAAACTAGAAACTGCTATGTGAAAGAATACACTATAAACAATTTGCTTTTAAGACGCATGGAGTAGCAATGAAGACACGTGGAGCAACCACAATAAATAATAAACAAAAAATGTATTTTTAAAATAACAATATCATGAAAATAGGAATCATAGGAAGTGGAAACATAGGAGGGAGTTTAGGAAAACATTGGGCCAGAGCTGGTCATTACGTCATATTTAGTTCAAGGCATCCAGAGGAACTTAAAGACTTAGTTGTTGAAGCAGGTGAAAATGCTAAAGCTTTAAGCGTACAACATACATTTGAAGCAAATGCAGATGTATATTTGTTGGCAGTACCATTTAAGGCTATTGATAAAATAGCAGAGCTTTATGCAGACGAATATGCTACCAAAGTGATTATAGATGCCACCAATCCTTACCCTGAACGAGACGGTGAAATAGCATTAAAAGTTAGGAGCGCTAACTACAATGCTTCAGAATATACGGCAATGAAATTTGCAACAGCAAAGACAGCGAAGGCATTTAACACCATACATGCGGAACATTTACGAGATAGAGCATTTCGTGATGTGGATAAATTAACAGTTCCTTATGCGGCACAAGATGAGGAAAGTAAAGCTGTAGTGAGACAACTTATACAAGATATAGGTTTTGACTCTCTTTATATTGGTAATCTTAGTGATACGAGGATAATGGATCCCAACCAGGTAATTTATGGGAAGTCTTTACAGTGTGATGTGTTAAAAGAGTTGGTAGATGCAACAAAATCCTATTAAATAATTAAGCTATATAAAATTTAAAACATGCAAATAATATATGAGTACCATAATCTAATGGCAAGCGAAGATATAGAGAGACTTACAAGAGAAAAGTTAGAAGCCTTAGAGAAGAAATATGAGTTCGTGCACCGCGCCGACGTGTTTTTAAAAACAGAGAACCGCACTGATGATAGTGAAATGATATGTGAAATACGATTAAGCATGCCTGGACCTCGTGTTTTTGCAGCAACGAATGCTGAAACTTTTGAAGCTGCTTTGGCTGAAACCATTAGTGATCTTGAAAATCAATTAGAAAAGCGTAAAGAGAAAATGAAACGTTATTAAAAAATAAAGATTTGAATTCATTGTTATCCGATAAAGCTTTTACAATTCTCTGATTGCACAGTGATTATAAAAACAGACATGTAAACAGACATTTGAATATCACTTTGTCGTACAATTTTCTTTATTCTATTTTCTTTTAACGAAGCAGTCTTGAATCTTCCGGACACTAATGTTTATTAATATAGACGGTTTTTATATTTACAAATTCATGAATACCTTCTATAGAAAGTTCTCTGCCAAAACCAGATGCTTTTGTGCCTCCAAAAGGTAATCTGGGGTCAGACTTTACCATTTCATTAATAAAAAAAGCGCCGTCCGGGATTTTTAAAATTATCCGTCTGGCTTCTTCAATGTTTTCTGTAAATAACATGGTTCCCAATCCGAATTTTGAATTTGTTGTAAGCTTTAGGGCCTCTTCTAAATTGTCAACTTTTAAAATAGGTGCTACAGGTCCAAAAGTTTCTTCTTTAAATACGTCCATGTCTTCAGTTACTTCTGTTAAAATAGTTGGAGTAAAATAAGCTTTATATCTTTTATTGCCCATAATAAGTTTGGCCCCTTTTGTAATGGCGTCATTCACTTGTTTTTCTAGTTTCAAAGCAAGATCTTCACGAGCCAAAGTTGCAATTTCAGTATCTTTTTCTAATGGATTTCCAAGTTTTAGATCCTTGACTTTTTTTGTGAATTTTTCAAGGAATTCATCATAGATACCTTTAGTGACTATAAAGCGTTTGGCAGCGATACAACTTTGACCTGCATTTTGCATCCTGGCTTTAACTATAATATCTAAATAGGCATCCAAATTGGCATCGTCTAGTATAATACAAGCATTGTTTCCTCCAAGTTCAAGTACAGATTTTTTAAGATTTTCTCCAGCTATTTTTGCAATATGTCTACCGGCTTTTTCACTACCGGTTAATGACACTGCTTTTATAATATCATCTTTTATAAGATTTTCTATAACCTCATGATTAGTTAATAGGACCTGAAAGCATCCTTTTAGGTAGCCAGCATCTTCAAAAATTTCCTGAATAGCTAATGCACAGCCACTAACATTGGAAGCATGCTTTAACAGTGCTGTATTGCCAGCTGTTAAGGTGGGAACTGCGAATCTAAAAACTTGCCAAAAAGGGTAATTCCAAGGCATAATAGCTAAAATAACACCTAAAGGCTCGTAACTAATAAAGCTTTCATGGGCATCAGTCTCTATCATTTTATCAGCTAAAAACGTTTCAGCATTCATTACGTAAAAATCACATAAAAATATACATTTGTTTATTTCAGCGATACTTTCATTTATGGGCTTTCCCATCTCAAGCGTGATAAGCCCACTTAAATAATCAATACGCTCTTCTAATAAGTTACTGACTTTTGATAACAATACTGCTCGTTCATTAATTTCCTTTCCTTTCCATTCAGTAAATGCTTCATCTGCTAATTCAAGTTTAGATTTAATCTTTGATGGTGTATCCAAATTATAAACTTCAATGAGTTTTTCATTGTATGGGTTAACAGATGTTATGTTTTTAGACATTTATCTAGATTTTAGTTATGAACTCATCTCGACTTTTTTTAATTGGCTGCAAAATGATCTTTTTACCCCATATTTTACCTTTTTTTTTACTCCGTAGCGCTGCTATGAAGTGCTAAAAAGCTAAAATCTGGAAGAGGACGGAGCGTATAAAATAACCCAGTGGGTTATTTTAGCGAACGAGCCAGCTTGCGCAGAGGGTATTTTCGCTTCAATCAAAAAAGTCAAGATGAGTTCTATACAAATTAATAGTATTTATAGCTTATCAATTAACTAAATAGCTATAAATATTAACGTAATCAAAAATTTAATTTTTGAGACAATAATAAAAGCAAAAGAGCTAATGGAACCTTAAATCCAATCGTATATTTATAAAATAACGTTTAAATAAAACAAATAAATAATTATGAGTAAAAGTAATATATTGATTGGAATACTGGCAGGAACAGCGATAGGTGCAACACTAGGTGTTCTATTTGCCCCAGATAAAGGCATTAACACCAGACAAAAAATTGCTGATGAAGCCATGGCTGCAAAAGACAAAATAGCTGATACTGCAATGGGTGTAAAAAAAAGAGTTGTTAATACGGTTAGCGCAAAAAAACAAACTTTAGATGAAGAAGTGGAAACTTTAATATCAAACACAAGTTATAAAGTTGAAGATATCATTGAAACACTGGAAAAGAAACTAAAAGATTTGAAAGAGAAGAATAAAAAACTGCAAAAACCACCATTATAAATGAGTTTACTCATATCCTTGGATAATTCTTCGGCAGAGACTGTTTAATATTTGCGAGAAGTATTTAGAAACTTCTCATACATACTTGAAACTTAAGTTACGACTGAATGACATTACTCTGTTTTTTTATAATTTTTTCATGACTAAACTTCTGTTCAAAAAAGCCTTTTATAGTACAAAAAAAAGAAATAGGATTATATTCTGAAGTTCCAGAAGTTAAAACTATATTTTCAAAAAAGATACTATTAAAATCTGCCAAACTCCCCAGTCAAAAAAGGATATTTTATAGATCCTTCTACTAGATTATTGTCCATTTCTAAAATATATTAGCCCCATTTTTGGTTTATGCTACTTCCAATAGGGTATTTGCTTGGCACTTTCAAAACTATTAAAAACTGTCACGTCGATTTCTTAAATGAGTTATTATTACTGCATTTTAAAAGGTTTTAAAGTTATTTGGAAAGTTCCTCCTTTTCTTTGTATTGTATTTACTTCTACGCATGGTTATACTTTTATCGTGAAAAGAAATTTTGGACGAAGTGGGACATTCACCAGCTCTGTATAACAAGAAACAAACTACACATTTTTAATCCAATACATATTAAAAAGAACGCATTTAATTTAATGCTATAGATGTCCACATAATAATTTATAAATTAGTATGAAATGGATATACTTACCACTACAAGTTTGGCTGGGAAATTATAAAAATTAGCAAATCATATTTAATGTTAAAAGCAAAAGACATGAAATTTTTGAAAGATTTTAAGGAATTTGCCATTAAAGGCAGTATGATGGATATGGCTATCGGTATCATTATTGGAGCCTCTTTCAATAAAGTAATTGATGTATTAGTCAAAAAAATACTTCTTCCTCCCTTGTCCTTATTGACCGAGGGAGTAAATTTTCAAGATAAACTTATAATCTTAAGGGCTGCCGAAACAGATGTTGACGGCAACATCATTAGTGATCAAGTGGCTATTGGCTATGGTGAATTTATTGGAACTTCCTTAGACTTTTTAATTATTGGTCTCACAGTTTTTATAGCGGTAAAATTTCTAAACAACCTGAAAAAAAAGGCTGAGGACCCAAATGATAATACAGTAACGACTCCAAAAGACATTGAGTTACTTTCGAATCTTACCCAGTTGATGGAGGAACAAAACCAATTATTAAGGCAAAAACAGAAAGATTCATAGATACTTAATTTTTGTATAAACTTCCTTGTTTTTCAACTTATAAATAAGGGGTGCTCATCTACTTCTTAAGCCAATTTCATTAAAATAAATGTTAAGAGACTGTCCAAGTTTTATCCTTAGGTTCTTGTATGCGTCTTTTTCTGCCATACTTCAGTTGTTTTTCGGTCTGTAGCTACGTACCTCTCCCTTGCGACAGCCTGGCTCCTTCGCTAAAAAGGTCTCCCAGACCTTTTTTATACGCTCGACCCTGTCTGAAGAAAAAATACACTACAAATCTTCCATAAATAAAATTTAGACAGCCTCTAATACTTGCATTAAAATTTATAGAAGTTAATGAAATTATGCATAGTAGCAACTATTATATAAGTCAAAAAAATTACTCAATAAACGGTTGAATCATGTAAACTTATTGTGATAACAATAAATTTTATTGAGCACAATTTCCCCTGCATTATTATTTAAGTTTACCGAAAATCATTCATTTATTCTTGAAAAAAAATGACTAAATCCTCAGGAGAAATTATAAGAACATCATTAATGACAGGAGGTGCTGGAGGCATTGGAATGGCCATTAAAAATAAGTTTAATCTAAATAATTCCCCGAAGGCTCTGCTTCGGGGTGTCCAATTCACCTCTCCTTTGGAGGCTACTGTGTACCCACATCTTTAGCCATCATCCAGCCTATAAATATTTGGTTAAATTTATCTAATCCATTTTTTAGAGTAATTGGTCCCGGTGGTCTTTGCGATTTATATCCTGACCACCCACCAACTCTTGCCACTATCCAAGTCGCCCATTTTAAACTGTTGGGTCGATATGGGTTTTTAAGCTTCTCTGTTTTTCCTTCATTTCGTATGTTCAGAAGTGTTAGGCATTCTATTTCATGTGTTGTAAAAGCCAATCCCGCATCTTCTTCTTCACTTGCACTATTGTAGGCCAAGAGCATTTGCATGACTCGCAAGACATTCTGTAGGAGTAATAAAGTTAATTTTCTTAATGCCCAACCTGTACCTAACTCGCTATTTTCTATCTGATACCCTTTGTTTTTTAACAGCCTAAATACCTGTTCTATAAACCACCTCATTTGATACCATTCTACTATCTGAACGGCTTCTTCAAAAGTTGTAACTTCATGAGTAGTCAATAATCGCCAACAAATACCGTCTTGTTTATTAGGCTCTCGGGCTTCAACAATCCATACTTTTACACTTTGTGGCCTGTCATCTTTTTTATTAGATGGTTTTTGTATTGATACTTCCGAATATTTAACCTCTAGAAGGGCTTCTCTTGGTTGCCTCTGTTTCCTTTTATCGCCTGATACTTGTATTTTGTAGCTACCACAAAGGGCTGCATTTTTTAGTATTCCATGTAATTTACTTCCTTCAGAAGTCTTTCGGTTGATTCTGTTACGTGCTAAGACATGTGTGCTTTGTTTTTTGGCATCCGTAAAAAGCTCGTATAAATCACTCTCTCGATCTCCAACAACTGTAATACTTGCAGCGTCTTGCAGGACTTTTGTGCTATCGTTACAACATTTTATCCATTTATAGGATTCTTTTTCTTCAACAGCTAATTTTCTATAACCTCTAATCTCTTTCGTGTCTTTATCTATTTCTCGGCTCCAAAGATTAATACTACTGTACCCAATAGCTTGATAAGCTTCGATGTCAACCACTAATCCTAAGTGAGCAAAAAAGCCAATGTCTGTATTATTTCCAACTAAACCGATTCCTGTTCCTGATTCTATTCTTCCACGATGACGCTGCAAGTTTATCTCTGTCGTGTCATTTAAAACCAAAACATTCTTGCCTTTGGATAATATTTCTGTCCTCTCACAACAAGCAGATATCAATTCTTGCTCGGTTACATTTTCATTGTTCAAAAAACGATAAGTTGCCTTTTGTGCGGCTTTATTTTTGCTGGCCTGCCTAATACTGCTGTCCTGACTCGAAAATAAACTTTTCATTATAATAGCCCCCTTTTTGCAAGCCTCTTATCCTGAAACTTGCCCGAGAAATCTAATTCCATTCCTTGATATAATAAAGCACCCATAGTCTTTTTTTCAAATTTAATCATTTTATACTTGTGGGTACACCGTAGCCTTTGGAGGAGAGGTCAGAACTGCCTTTTCGGGCAGTTCTGGGTGAGGTAAAATACAAAATTTCGGTTTTTGACCCAGAGGTCAAAATGAAACAGGCGAAATACCTCTATGGCTTTGCCTCGAGGATAGTCTGTTTCAAGAAATTTTTTATTTCAAATCATATAAAAGTGGCATTAACTGACATAATGATTCCCACAGATATAACGTTTCCCTTTCTTGAATGCGATATTCGAGATGCCAAGCAAGTAGAAAATTTATACCAATGGGTAAATGATATCATAGATGTATCGGATATTTCCTCATGTATTATAACGGACTATTGGCGTGGTATTGAATTATTTTTTGAGACCGATAAGGAAATCGCTTATTTAAAAAGTATTAAACCACCACACCTATAGGCATCGTGCCAAATTACTTAATAAAATTCTTTTAGAAACTTTAGATAAAGAGCATTTTCAATTTAAAACAGAAAAAATATGAAACTAACAGTTATAGGATTATCCATCACTTCATCATGGGGCAATGGTCATGCCACCACGTTTCGGTCCTTATTAAAGGCCTATAAAAAATTAGGACATGACATTACTTTTTTAGAAAGAGATGTAGAATATTATGAAAAGAATAGAGATCTTTCTAATGCTGATTTTTGTGAAATAAAGTTATATAACTCAAATGAAGAACTAAAAACACTTCACGCCAAAGAAATTACCAATGCAGACGTAGTCATGTTAGGTTCTTATGTCATGGAAGGTATTGAGGTGGCCGAAATCATTTTTTCTTTAGCAAAGGGAGTGACTGTATTTTATGATATTGACACCCCCGTAACTTTAAGAAAACTGACTATGGGAAATTGCCCCTATTTAAGTCCTTCACAGATTGCGCGCTTTGATCTGTATCTCTCATTTTCCGGAGGGCCTATTTTGGATTTTATTATGGATAAATACCACGCTCCTTGCGCCCGCGCATTATATTGCTCGGTAGATGTGGAACTTTATTATCCCATAGATTGTTCAGAGCAATGGCAATTGGGATATTTGGGAACGCACAGCGTCGATAGACAACCTACAGTAGAAGAATTGCTTAACTATCCTGCTAAGTGGCTCCCAGAGAAACAATTTGTAGTTGCCGGACCTCAATATCCACATGGATATCCTTGGGCTAGTAACGTGCAACGAATAGCATATTTACCACCTTCACAGCATCGTTCTTTTTACAATTCCCAACGATACACTTTAAATGTGACACGAAGAGATATGATAGATGCTGGTTATTCACCAAGTGTGAGGCTCTTTGAGGCTGCCGCATGCGGGGTACCTATTATTTCAGATTTTTGGAATGGTATAGATACATTCTTTGAGATTCAAGATGAAATATTGATTGCTCAAAGTTGTAAAAATGTGTTAGACCTTTGGGATGAAATATCTGAAGGCGAACGTTTGGCTATTGGAAAACGAGCACGAAACAAGGTGCTTAAATATCATAGCTCAACTGTTCGAGCCAAGGAATTGGAGTATTATGTCATGGAGGTGCTTTCAGCCTCAGTAAAGTTATGAATTTAGACATAAAAGAACAGATAGAAAAACTTTTACCTTGGTTCCGCAACATTCATTTTCCCAATGGGCAGCAAACGGTATTCCCATCATTTTTTGGGTGATTTTCCGTCGTTTAAGTGGAAAAAAATAAAAAAGGCTATTCCCGATCAATTGGATGGCTGGAACGTTTTGGATATAGGCTGTAATGCCGGTTTTATTCTATTGAACTTGCAAAACGAGGTGCTTAAGTAACAGCAATAGATTTGGATGAACACTATCTAAAACAGGCAACATGGGTGGTAGAACAGTTTGGACTGCCATCCAAAATAACATTTAAGATGATGCAAGTATATGATAACCTTAAACCTGTCCCTCATAGAAAAGAATAAGATCCCTATAGAACCCCACTCTTTTATACTGTCGCAGCACGATACTATAACCTCATTGAAATTATTGCTGAATAAATCAAGTCTCAGCAATACCGTTAAAGAGCATTGTAGCACCGCTTTCAAGGTTATGGGCATTATATATACCGATCTGGTCTATAGCACAGGAACACGGCTTTTGTCAAGAAAGGAATTTGACACGTTCTTTAAATCGTTTCCTGCCGCATATTTTAACAATAGGAAATTGATATCTATAGATACATTAACCAAGAATATTAGAGAATGCATCGAAACAAATGAAGTGGTAGCTATTGGCAGGAAAGGAACAGAGCCTAAAAAAGGATGAAAAGTATATAGGTAGTATAGGCTTATCAAGGCCACTTACAAAATTTTTTGAATTTTGATAAATTCTATGCTATATAAAGTCACGAGGAGGGAAAAACCATGAAGGAAGGTAGAGGAGAACTAACATTTAAAGATTACAGCACGCTTTTTAAGAGCCTGTACCCACAACTATGTGTATTCGCACACAAATACCTTGATAATTTAGAGCTCTCAAAAGACATTGTTCAGGAGGTTTTTATTAAAGTATGGGAGGAAAAGACTACTTTTCAAGATGAGAACCATACCACCGATTATTTTTATAAAGCCGTAAGGAATAAATGTCTCAATCACCTAAAGAGCAAACAACATCTGCTTACAGAGCGCTATGGACAGGAAAACATGGAAATCTATGGTACGGAAGAATTCCTTATGTCCGAGGCCATAGTCGTGGAAACCACCGTTATCATAGAAAACGCCATTAAGACACTACCGGCCAAAGCAGCCCAGGTCATTAGGCTCAGCATCAAAGACTACACCAATGATGAAATTGCCAAGGCATTGTCCATCTCTATCAATACGGTCAAGGACCATAAAAAAGTGGCATACCGCAAATTAAGAAAGCTTCTGGATTTTTTAAGGCAAGTTCTAGGCTTATTGGCTATGGGGTAACCTTTGGAATCCATTAGTTGCTAATAATTTTATTGAAATCAAATTCGTAATGTATTATTTTTTGGAGTAGTTTTTTTATAGATAGAGAACGTCCGTCTTAAGAACTAATACTAATTTGGGTATTAATTTTAAAACTAAATATATGAAAAATACACTAAAAGTTTTATCAAGCTTACTCGTTTTACTCTTAATAGCATGCGGCAATTCACAAAAAAAGACAGGGACTGATAGTACAGATACCTATATGACAGACCCTGCAATAAATGATAAGGATAGTAACAACGACCATATGTCGAATGATGGGACCATGAACAATACCCAAGATCCTGATCTCACCCAAGAAGAGTATGACACACAAAGAAATGAGCACATGTATTCGTCTTTAAATATGACAGATGAACAAATACAACGCTATGAAACTGCGATGCGTACATCAATGGATACATGGGAGAGAAATAATCCTCAAAAAACAATAACCATAAAAGACAGAATGAAAATTCAGAGAGATAACTTGGTACCCATTCTGGATGAGTCACAATTTAGAAATTATGAGCAATGGGCAAACGACAATCCTTATAGAGAAGATTAATTTAGCAATTTTAGTGTTTATGTTGTAAGAATTAATTTTAACTTTTTTGATTGAAGCGAAAATGTAAGATGGCACTAAAGGATGGTATTGAAAAATAAATTGCCCTTTTTTTGCACAAATCCAAAAGACTGTCTAAATTTTGTTTTTGGAATATTTTATGGTGTATTTTTTCGTCAGACAGGGCCGAGCGTATAAGAGGCTGTCTAAAAAGTCTAGTTCTGTGTCAGGTTGAGCTTGTCGAAATATTTTAACTAACTGGTAATCAATATCAATTTCGAGAAGCTCAACCTGACAAACTAAATTTAAAGGGCTTTTTAGACAACCTCTAGCGAAGGGGCCAGGCTGCCGCAAGGGAGAGTTCATAGCATAGCTACAGACCGAAAATAGCTGAAGTATGACGGGAAAGATGCATAAAAGACCAAAAGGTTAAACTTAGGCAGTCCCTAAAAGCTCTTAAAATACAATCTCATTTTTAAGAGCTTTGTCGTTTTTATAAAAGCAAGGCCTCTTTCAGGGCAAACGCACCAGTTTTAGAAATAAAAATCAGCCACGAATTTGCTTCGCCTGTTTGCTGTCGCTCGGGTCACGAAATAACACAAATTTGAATGTTATAATATTCCACGAATCTGCCAAAGGCAGATAAAATTTGTGTGATTTTTTAGAATCATTAAAATTTGTGCAAATTAGTGTAATTCGTGGCAAAAAGAAAACTCATAGATATGCTCTGAGATCTCTTTCCGCTTATTTCGTAAATAAGATATAAATTCGTACATTGTGTGATTGATGGCACCAATACATAAATGGTGGAGCTACTAAGATTGGCATGTTAAAGTCGGGTAAAGGTCACTAACTTTAATGCATGTTTATGGAAAGTCCATCTTTAGCTTAAAATCTTAAAAGAATTTTTTATAATTATATAATAAATCGAAGACATATAGCATTATCTTCATGAAAATTTTTAATTATTTAAAATTGGAGAATGAAATTCAATAGTATGTTAGAAAAGGATTTTGTGCGGGAACTATGTGTATATCTATAAAAAACATCTTGATTTGGGATTTCAGCTAGCAAAAAAACTTATTTAAATTATAACCGTCTTAAAATTGAAAAAAGCTGCTAAACTTATATTGAAAGTTATCTTGCTATTTGTAGTGCTTTTTTTAATTCTGGTTATGTCATTACAAGTGCCTTTTGTCCAAAATATTGTAAAAAATAAAGTGGTCAATTATCTAGAAGATAAGATAAAAACAGAAGTCAGAATTGGCTCCATAGACATAAGTTTGCCTAAAAAAATAAACTTAAATGATTTCTATTTTGAAGACCAGTCGCAGGATACACTTTTACAAGGAAAATCGTTAAAAGTGGATATTGGTCTTTTTGCATTGTTAAATAATAGGGTTGAGATTAACTCTATAGTTTTAGAAGCAACCACTGTAAATATTAAGGTTGATAAAGATTCTGTTTTCAATTTCGATTACATTATCAAGGCTTTTGAAACTCCCGATAAACCCAAAAGTGATGAACCTGTAGAATTGTCAATCGATAAAATTAATCTCAATAATATAAAGTTTAGTTACAAAGACGAAGTTGCCCATATTAATACTGGGATTACCTTTTCCGAATTTGCAGCTACGTTAAAAGCCATCGATTTAGAAAAGCAAACCATACGCATAAATAGTTTGGAGTTGAATCAAACAAATGGCTATGTTATTTTGAATGCATCAGAAAAAGTAAAAGAACCTGAGTTGAAATCTGATGAAAGTAGCTCAAATACTTCTTGGAAAATAACAGCAGATGATGTTAATATTACCGCTTTCAATTTTGTTTTTGATAATAATAATGCTGAAAGATTGTCAAAAGGTATCGATTATAACCATCTTAAAATAAAAGGTTTAAATCTTAATGCAGAATCGTTTGCAATGCATACCGATAGTTATTCGGGCACAATTCATGCTTTAAATTTTAAAGAAAAAAGCGGTTTTGTTTTAGAAGCATTCACAACCAAATTCGATTATACTCCAACGAGCGCCTTTTTAAAAAATCTATACCTTAAAACGCCTCAAACCATTTTGAAAGACCATGTTTCAATTGCCTATCCTTCGATTGAATCCTTAAGTCGACATCCAGAAACGCTTTATATCGATACCAATCTTGAAAATAATAGCATTGGATTTAAAGATGTTTTATTATTTGTTCCCAGTCTTGATACCATAGATGTTTTTAAAAACCATCCAAAAGCGATTATAAACTTGAATGCGATTGTAAAAGGAAAATTAGATGATTTAAAAATTAGCACATTGAATGCCCAAGGTATTGGGAATACCATAGTGGATATAAACGGCACTATCACAGGGCTGCCCAATGTAGATAAAAGTGTTTTTGATATCACTATTCTCGATTTTGAAAGTTCCGCTAAAGACATATATGCTTTTACACCAAAAAACACCATTCCAAATACCATTCAACTCCCTAAAAATTTCCACATTCAAGGGGCTTTTAAAGGAAGCATCCATGCTTTTGAAACGCTTCTGGATTTAGAAAGTTCATTGGGGAATGCCGTTGTGGATGCTACCTTCGACCAATCACAAAAAAACAACGAAAGATACAGTGCTGATGCCAGTGTGGAAAATTTCGATTTAGGCACCTTCATCAAAAACAATCAATTTGGAAGAGTGACCGCAAACGCCACTATAAATGGCAGAAGTTTGGATCCAGCAACAGCAACGGCTAAACTGACATCAAAAATTGTAAAAATAAAATTCAATGGCTATGAGTATCAAAACATAACCATGGATGGTCATATTGATAATGGTAAGTATGTTGCTAATGCCAATTTATCAGATCCAAATTTGAATTTTGTTTTAGATGCAAATGGGTCTTCAGATTCAAATAAACCGACATTAGATTTAAAACTGAATATAGAGCTCGTTGATTTAAACAAATTGAATCTTCATGCAGGGCCTTTAAAAATGAAAGGTGATATTGCTGCAAATTTCACGGATTTAAATCCAGACAATTTGAATGGCAGTGTGAGTTTTAATAACTTTTTTGTGGCTTTGGAAAACGAACAATTTCCGTTAGATACTATAAGTATTAGGGCTGTTTCAACAAAAGAAAAAGATTCGATTGTATTAAAATCTCAATTTGCAAGTGGATTAATTACAGGTAATTATGAATTATCTACCATAAGCGACCAGCTCATTAATTCATTTTCAAAATACTACCAAGTTGATAAAAAGTATATAGCTACAAATACAGAGCAAGATTTGCAATTTGATGTCATTATTAAAGATAATCGCATTATTAAAAAAATGGTTCCTGAAATTAAAGAATTATCAGAAATTACCATTAGTGGAAAATATAACTCAACGAATGATACCATCATCATTAATGCGTCCATTCCCAGATTTAATTATGGTAATATTGAGATTACCAACGGCATTTTTAATGCAAATACACAGGAAAATGCTTTGCTTTATGATGTTTCCATTGCCACTATTAAAAGCGATGAACTTATCATTCCACAAACTAAATTAACAGGAAAAATAGAAGATAATACTGTGGATTATGAGCTGAATATAAAAGATTCAGAAAATAAAGAACGCTATAATATTTCGGGCAACTTTAAAGAAAACAAGGGGACTTCAGAAATTCATTTCAATCCGGAAGCATTCTTATTGAACTATGAAGAATGGGGCATTAAAGATGATAATCTTATTAAAATTGAAAATAATGGCGTTCTAGTTAATAATTTTGAGATTCAAAATAACCAACAAATTTTTTCAATTCAATCTGAAAACCCTTCTGTACAATCACCAATTGCAGTCGATTTTGAAAATTTTAAGCTCGAGACCTTAACGAGCATTGTGTCTTCCAATTTTGAAATTGGGGGCAGGGTAAATGGCAATACGACTGTAAGGAACATCGCTACGACTCCCTTGTTTGTAGCAGATTTGAATATAGAAGATTTTACGTTTAAAAAAGATACCATTGGGAATCTTACTGTAAAAATAGATAACCAAACCACTAATTTGTACAGTGCAAACGTGGTATTGACCGATAATGACAATCAATTAAATGTTGATGGAAATTATAATATTAGCAGCGAAACCCTCGACTTTGTTGTAGATATTAAAAGACTGGACATGGCATCGCTAGAAGCTTTTACCTTTAATAATCTAGAGGAAGGTGAGGGGTACATAAACGGAAAACTAACCGTTACGGGCAAAGCTTCCAATCCCAATGTAAATGGAAACATTCAATTTAATGACGTTGGTTTTACGGTGGTTAAATTAAATTCCCGATTCCAATCAATTAATGACCCTATTGTTTTCAATACCAATAAAATCATTTTTAACAATTTCAAGCTACAGGATAAAAATGATAATCCATTAACAATTAGTGGTTTTATAGATAGTAAGGATTATACCAATTTAGGATTTGATTTGAATGTGGTTGCCAAAAATTTTAGAGCGGTAAATTCGCAAGCGCAGGACAATGATTTGTTTTATGGTGAATTGTATTTGGATAATAATTTAGGGATCAAAGGCACTTTGGATCGTCCGATTATTGATGGCACTGTCAAAATCAATCCAGATACAAAATTCACTGTTGTTTTACCCCAAAACGATCCTTCCATTGTAGATAGGGAAGGCATTGTAGAATTTATTGATCAAGACCAACCTGTTTTAATTACGGTTAAAGATCCAACAAAACAAATCACGCAAACAGAAATAAAAGGTGTGAATGCTTCAGTAAATATTTCTGTAGATAAAGAAGCAGAAATATCCATTATTATTGACGAAGCGAATGGTGATTATTTAAAACTGAAAGGGGAAGCCGAATTGTCTGGGGGTATTGATCCTTCAGGGAAAACAACTTTGACGGGAAAATATGAGTTTGTTGGTGGAACTTATGAAATGAATTTCAATTTTATAAAAAGAAAATTTGATATCCAACCTGGAAGTTATATTCTTTGGACGGGTGAGCCTACAACAGCAAACATCAATATTACCGCAGTTTATGATGTGGAAGCACCGCCCATAGACTTGATAAGCGATCAATTAACAGGAATAACCGCAGAAACAAGAAATATGTATAAGCAAAAAATTCCTTTTGAGACGAATTTAATAATGAAAGGCGACTTACTGCATCCGGAAATTACGTTTGATATTATTTTACCAGAAGGAAATAACGATGTTTCAACCGAAATAATTAATGCAACCCAAGCCAAATTAGAACAAATAAGACGTGATGAAGCTGCCTTAAACAAACAAGTTTTTGCTTTGTTGCTATTGAACCGTTTTATTGGTGAAAATCCGTTTCAAAGTGAAGCTGGTGGTGTAAGTGGTGCTTTTTTAGCCAAACAAAGTGCTAGTAAAATTTTATCGCAACAGTTAAATAACTTAGCAGGAGATTTAATAAAAGGATTTGAATTGGATTTTGATTTGGAAGCGACAGAAGATTATACGTCTGGACAAAGACAAGAAAGAACCGATTTGAATGTAGCACTTTCCAAACAATTATTGGACGACCGATTAAAAGTAACCATAGGAAGTAGTATTGGTCTTGAGGGCACTGGACACGAAAACGAGCAGGCGTCAACCATTGCAGGCGATGTTTCCGCCGATTATTTAATTACCAAAGATGGCCGTTATAAATTAAGAGCATACAGAAAAAACAACTATCAAGTCGCTTTACAAGGTCAGGTTATTGAGACGGGCGTGGCATTTATCATTACCATGAATTACGATAAATTTAGGGAGCTATTTCACAGAAAACGAAAAGACAATAGAAAAGACCAAAAGGAATGAGATTTTATAAGTACATACTATTATTTTTTTTAGTTTCCATGCTGTTGAATTGCAGTGGGACACGACATGTTCCCGAAGGAGATTTATTGTATGTTGGCCATACTATTGATATTGAAAAAGGTAAAGAGCCAAGAAAAATCAGGAGAACCATAAAATCTGAATTGGATGAATTAATTCGTCCAAAACCCAACAAATCCATTATAGGAATGCGCCCCAGTATCTTTTTTTACAACATATTTGATAAAGTAAAAAAAGATAAAGGTTTTAGATATTGGGTTAAATATAAATTAGGGCAAGAACCTGTTTTAATGAGTAAAGTCGATTTGGAATACAACCGAAAAGTGGTTCAAAACCATGTTGAAAATAAAGGTTTTTTTAATGCTGAATCTAAAGCCGATTCTACAAGAATAGGTAAAAAAGCAAAAGCCAATTATAGTGTTAAATTACACAATCAATATAAGATTAAAAAAGTTGTTTTTCCGAAGGATTCCATACTTTTAAGTAAAGAAATTAATAAGCTGAAAGAAGAAAGCCTTTTAAAAGTAGGAAAGCCGTATGATTTGAATACTATTAAAAATGAAAGAGCAAGAATTGATGCCCATTTAAAAGAAAGAGGTTTTTATTATTTCAATGAAAACTATCTTTTGGTTCAAGTAGATAGTACGGTTGCCAATCATGAAGTAGATTTAATTGTAAAAATTAAAAACGATATTCCCCAAAAAGCTAAAAATCAATATAGTATCAATAATATTTTTGTGTATCCCAGTTTCAATTTAAGAAGAGATACCGTTGCTACCACAAAAATGGATACTTTAAAATATAAAGATTTTACCATTATTGACAATAAAACTGTTTTTAAGCCTCTTATTTTTGAAAAAACCTTGTTATTTGATAAGGGCGATTTATATAATAGAACGATGCATAATCTCTCTTTAAACAGATTGATTACTCTTGGAACTTTCAAATTTGTGAAAAATGAATTTAAAGAAACGGATGCTGTTAACAATCAGTTGGATGCGTATTATTATTTAACACCGTTACCAAAAAAATCAATTCAAGTCGAAGCGTTGGCTAAAACGAATTCGGCTAATTATTCAGGAACCGAATTAAACATCAATTGGAGCAATAGAAATACATTTAAAGGAGCAGAATTACTCAAAATTTCAGGATTTGCAGGATTGGAAGTTCAAATTTCTGGACTAAATAAAGGGTATAATATATATCGGTTTGGTGGAGATGCCAGTTTGGTTTGGCCACGATTTATCTCGCCATTTAAAATGACTTCAGGCAGCGCTTATGTGCCAAATACAAAAGTTTCCATGGGTTATGAATATCAATTAAGAACCAAACTCTATTCATTAAGAACATTCAATGGTTTGTTTGGATATGTATGGAAAGAAAACGAGCGAAAAGAACATAACCTTAATGTCGTCAACATCGCTTATACGTCATCCAATAATGTGTCCGATTTATACAAACAACAAATTGCCGATAATCCGTCTTTACAGAAAGTCATTGACAAACAACTCATTTTTGGCACGACTTATTCGTATACCTACACCAATACCATGCTGAAAAATAAAACAAATAACATCTATTTTAAGGGAGGTATCGATTTATCGGGTAATGCCATAGGATTAATCTTAGGGGCTAATGATAGCGACAATCCCAAAACTATATTAGGAGTTCCCTTCAGTCAATATTCAAAACTAGAACTGGAATTTCGTCATTATTATAACTTTGGAAAAGAAACCACACTTGCCAGTAGAATTATTGCTGGGGCAGGAATTCCGTATGGAAATTCTAAAGAGTTGCCTTTTATAAAGCAATTTTTTATAGGAGGTACCAATAGCATTCGGGCTTTTAGGGCAAGGTCTATTGGCCCGGGAACATTTAATGGCAACGAAGTGACCAATACGTTTTTACCAGACCAATCGGGCGATATAAAGTTGGAGTTCAGCACGGAATTACGAACCAAAATATACAAATTAGTAAAAGGAGCTGTGTTTATTGATGCGGGCAATATATGGTTATTAAATACAAATGATGAAAAGCCGGGAGCCAAATTTTCTGGTCAGTTTTTAAACGAGTTGGCCGTAGGTACTGGTTTGGGATTACGATTCGATTTCAATTTTTTGGTGCTTCGAACCGATTTTGCTTTTCCTTTAAGGAAACCATATTTACCAAAAGGCGACAGATGGGTTTTTGACGCTATTAATTTTGGGAGTAGTGCATGGAGAAAGGAAAACCTGATTTTCAATTTAGCAATAGGCTATCCTTTTTAACCTCTATTTTATTTCGTTTATAGATTTATAATACACTTTGTCGTCTATTTTAAGACGCAACACGCATCGGTATTGTATAATAAAATCTTAAAATCCTGTAAATTTTTAAACTCAAAAAGCATGTAATTTTATTCCATTATTTTAAGGATATCATCATGCCAAAAAAAACAAGTCAACCTAATAATGTATCTTCAAATATTCCATCTTTTATTCCTTATATAAAAGAAAAAAGTATTCAATTTTTTATAGATATAGCAAATGTGCTGGGCTATTTAAAGCTGGTATCAAGAAATTTCATTACCAAAAAGTTTGAGTTTGAAGAGTTTTTAAAACAATGTTATCAAATCGGTAATAAATCGGTTGGTCTCATTTCTATTACCGGTATTATTGTAGGTTTGGTTTTAACCATTCAATCAAGGCCACCACTGGTCGAATTTGGAGCCGTCGCTATGTTGCCGGGGATGGTTGCCATTTCAATCATTCGAGAAATGGGACCTGTAATTACAGGCCTAATTTGTGCAGGAAAGATAGGTTCAAGTATGGGGGCCGAATTAGGTTCTATGCGAGTAAGCGAACAAATTGATGCTATGGAAGTGTCTAATACCAACCCTATAAATTTTTTGATAATCCCCAGGGTTTTGGCAGCTACCGTTATGATTCCATTATTGACACTGTACGCAGACGCCATTGGTATTTTTGGTAGCTGGTTAGGGATAAACATTAAGGATGCCATAAGTTTAAAGTTATTCCTAAACCAAGCCTTTAATAATGTAGATTTTATCGATATCATCCCAGCCATCATAAAATCATTCTTTTTTGGAGCTGTCATTGGTCTGGTTGGATGTTACAAAGGATATCATGCTGGTAAAGGAACAGAAAGTGTGGGAATTGCGGCAAATTCGGCAGTAGTAACCGCATCATTATTACTAATTATTGTAGACTTAATTGCCGTACAAATAACCGATTTATTATAATGAATAAAAAAGGAAACAATGCAGTTGTTGATATAAAGGATCTTAAAAAAAGTTTTGGAGATTTGAAGGTGCTTGATGGCATAACGCTCCAACTTCATGAAGAAGAAAATTTAGTGATATTAGGAAAATCCGGTTCGGGAAAATCGGTGTTGATTAAGTGTATTGTTAATCTTTTAAGTCATGATGAAGGAAGCATTAAAGTGGGCGACTACGAACTGACCGATATTAGTGAAGAGGATTTAGTGGAAGTGCGTAAAAAAACAGGCTTTCTTTTTCAAGGCGCAGCCTTGTATGATTCCATGACGGTAAGAGAGAACTTGACTTTTGCACTTTCAAGATTAAATGAAGTGTTTTCTAAAGAAGAAATTAACAATAAAATTATTGAAGCTTTGGAGAATGTAAATATGCAAGACTCAATTGATAAAATGCCATCAGAATTGTCTGGAGGCATGAAAAAAAGAATTGGTTTGGCAAGAACATTAATAGTGAATCCAAAGATTATTCTTTATGACGAGCCTACTACAGGTTTAGATCCCATAACGTCTAACGAAATAAGTGAGTTGATAAATGACACCAGAAGTAAATTCAAAAATTCATCTATAATAATAACCCACGACATTAATTGTGTAAAAAAAGTGTCAGATAGAATCGCTATGATAAAGGACGGAAAAGTTTATAAAGAAGGCCATTTAGAAGAATTCGTTACTGATGACGATCCATTTATTCAATCATTTTTTAAATAGAGAATTATGAAATCGCCATTAACAGTAAGTTCGTTGCAAACAGTACCAATGAAAATAAGGCGATAACATATGACCTTAAAAACAATAAATATAAACAGATGAATACAACTAACAACGCATATAAAATAAAATTAGGAATTTTTGTGTCCATAGGGATCCTCATACTATTTGTAATTATTTTTTTTATAGGTAGTAATCAAAACTTATTTAGTTCAAAATTTAAGATTAACACCCATTTCCGTAATGTAAGCGGACTCCAAATAGGAAGTCAGGTTCGTTTTTCAGGAATTTCAGTAGGAACTGTTGAAAGTATTGTAATTATTAATGACTCAACGGTAAGTGTTGTAGCTGTGATGAATAAAGAGGTAAAGCAATTTATTAAAAAAGACAGTAAAGCCTCTATAGCATCTGAAGGGGTCATTGGAAATAAAATTTTAATGATTTCACAAGGAAGTTCAAACTCACCGCAAGTTACAGATGGTGCTTTTATTAAATCTTTTGAGCCCGTAGAATTTGAAGATATTTTATCATCCATTAAAGTGAGTGCCGAAAATGCAGAAGTCATAACCGACGAATTGGCTATCATGTTAATTGGTATCAATGAAGGGGAAGGCACTTTAGGGAAATTACTAAATGATGAAGGTGTGGCCAAGGATTTGGAAAAGACGATGGAGAATTTAAGACAGGGTTCTAAAGGATTGGAGGAAAACATGGAAGCAGCAAAAAACAATTTTCTTTTAAGGGGTTATTTTAAAAAGAAAGAAAGGGAAAAGGAAAAAGCAAGGGAACAGGCAGAAAAAGAGGCAGCAGAAAAAGAGGCAGAAAAGAAGTAAATCAATTATCCGTTTTTAAGTATACACCCAGAAATACAACACTTTTGAGAATCTCTATTCCCATTCTGGTTTTATAGGCTTAACGATTAAAAGTCATTTCGAAAGAATTATATAGCGGCCTCTTTAGTACATGACAAAAATTTTAATATATTCAGATGTCAGTCTGAGCCTTTCCGGAAGCTACGCTTTTATCTTCAAATAAAAACACATTTTCATTTTCGATAATGCTCAAGATAAACTAAAGTCGAAGACATTGGAAATATCGTTTTTAATAGCATTTCGACCGCGCTCAATGTGACACGCTTCTATTTTTGTCCTATACTAAAATCACCATCATATTTTTAGAGTTAATAATCCATGTAATTGGGGTATTCTGAAAGCGGGTTATTCTATAAATTTAATTCATCTAATTAAATTAAAAAATAAAAAATCATGAAAACTATAAAAAAAATACTGATAGGTTGCCTACTTCTAATAGGTTTTGGGGCCATAGCACAGAGTGACAAAGACAAAGAAATAATGGCAGATGCCAAAAAAGCAAAACAAACACTTTTAGCCAAAGATGCTGGACTGGAAAAATTCTTTAAGAATGCCTCTGGGTACGCTATTTTCCCTAATGTGGGTAAAGGTGGTTTAATTGTAGGTGGCGCTAGTGGAAATGGTGTTGTTTATGAAAATGGTTCACCAATTGGAATGTCATCTTTAAAAAAAATAAACATTGGCCTTCAAGCGGGCGGACAGGCTGTTATAGAGGTTATCTTTTTTGAAACCGATGCAGCTTTAGAAAAATTCAAAAAAGGTAATTATGAATTTTCTGCTGAAGCTTCCGCAGTAATTGCCGAAGAAGGAACATCTGAAAACGCTAATTATTCAGATGGTGTTGTGGTTTTTGCTATGCCTAAAGCTGGTCTTATGGCCGATGCTTCGATAGGTGGACAGAAATTTGAATACCATCCGTTCAAATAATAAATATCTTAATCTAAATCTAAAAAGGTGGCAAATGACCACCCTTTTTTTTCAATCTAAATAATTTCCCGACGGCTCAGCCTCGGGGTATCCAATTTACCGCTATCGCGAGCGTCCAGCTCGTGACGGCACTTTGTCGAAATGACATTTTCCTTAACTTAATGACATTGTGATAGCTAGCGTTTTATTTGAAATAGAAAAGGGAAAAATGGCATTTTATTGTGGTCATTTCAAAGCTTAAATGGAATAGGTAAAAGTTTAAAATCCTTGTACTCCTAAATTTAAAAGAGTAAAAAGAAAACACCCCCACATTGCATAGGAAATAGGGGGTGTTTTAACTAACCAACCAATAAACTAAAGAAACTAATTACTAATTAAAAATAGTGATACAGTCTTCTTTACTAATTAAATATAGCGATACAATTTTCCTTTCAAGTTTTTTAACTTCAAGTCCTTTTAAAATTTAATAGCTAATTTAATTTTATCAAATCCTTCTTCAGAATTACTCATTATAAAGATTAATAGCTTCGTTTAATAATGAGTCCTATTCTCTTTAGAAATTTTTGATATGTTAAAATTAATTATTCAAAAACAATGGAATTAACCCAAAAAAAATATTTCTTGACGCAATACCTATTAAAAAAATCATTATATTTTAAGTTAGTAATAAATGCGATTAAGTCAACCGGTTTTATTTTTTATGTTAAAATTTGAGATATAAATTTTTTAAGTATAATATATTTTTAAGTATAATATAAAACTAAAAGCTATGGATATTCCAAGTATAAAAAATGAAGATCAGTACGAGGCACTTCGGGAGAAGGGGTACAGCAAACAAAAAGCAGCACGAATTGCCAATACACCCGATGCAGGTAAAAAGGGAGGTAAGGCAAAGCCTTATGAAAAGTGGACTAAAACCGCATTATATAAGCAAGCTAAGAATGTAGGTATAAAAGGGCGGTCTAGAATGGATAAGTCAGAACTTATTTATTCCCTTCGAAATAATTAAAACCAATTTCAATTTTATAATAATATGATATAATTAGTGAACATTATAGACCCTAAGATAATACGTCAAATCTTTACCCTTTTATTAATCATATTAATGGGAGGGTTGATTTTTATGGAAATAGCGCCTTATTTTTCAGGTGTATTGGGAGCCATTGCTTTATACGTTTTATTAAAAGGATTTATGAAGAAGTTGGTAAGCAAAGGTTGGAATCCCAATTTGGCAGCTGCATTACTTATGTTTGCGTCTTTCATTGCCATCTTTCTTCCCATTTCGGGGATTGTTTTAATGCTAAGTAATAAAATAGGCAAAGCAGCTCAAAGCTCAGAAAGAGTTATATGGGCTTTAAAAACACAATTAAAAGATTGGGAACATTATTTTGGTTACAATATCACGGACCAAATAGATGCATCTTCAATTTCCAGTGGGATAAATAAAGGTGTTACCAGTGTTTTAGGAGGTACTTTTAATACGTTTATAGCCGTTTCGATTATGTACTTTTTTCTGTTTTATATGTTAACTAATACTGAGCGGCTTCGTGAAACTTTAATAGAGTATATTCCTATAAGTAAAGAAAATATTAAAACATTAGGTAGCGAAATGGATGTCATGGTGCGTTCTAATTCCATAGGTATTCCTTTGGTGGCTGTTGCACAAGGCGTTGTTGCATTAATAGGCTTTTTAATATTTGGTATTGAAAATCCGTTTTTTTGGGCAGTCGTGGTCGCCTTTGGCTCTATGATCCCTTTTGTTGGAAGCCTATTGGGAATAATTCCTGTTTTTATATTAACGCTCTCGAATGGGAGTCCATTTCAAGCATGGGGTATTTTATTGTATGGTCTCATAGTTGTAGGATCTGCAGATAATCTTATTCGCATGTATGTTTTGCGAAGACTGGATAATGTGCATCCTCTTATCACACTTATTGGGGTTATTATTGGTATTCCCCTTTTTGGTTTTATTGGGTTGGTTTTTGGACCCTTATTGATTAGTTTGTTCTTACTGGTAGTACGTATTTATAGAAAGGAATATGCAAAAGAAAATAAAGGTAAACTCTAAGGGGTTGTCTCAAACAGTAAGCAATACGGTCAATTTATTGGTCGCTATTTAGAATAAAGAAAGCATGGTAGTGATGGTATTCTAGCCGTTGATGGTGGATTAAGTGCCTAAATATATAGATAAAATTTAGTACATGACAAAAATCCAAATATATTCAGATGTCAGTCTGAGCGCAGTCGAAGACATTGAAAATACTGTTATTTAATCGCATTTCGACTTTAGTTTGTCTTGAGCATTACCGAAAATGAAAATATATTTTTATTTGAAGATAAAAGCGTAGCTTACGAAAGGCTCAATGTGACACTCTGCAGTTTTTGTCATGTACTAAATAGATAAAAAAGAAAAATTATGAAAGAAATAGAAGAAGTAAAATTAGAGAATATTGCTCATACCAAATATGACATATTGACCTTTTTCAAGTTAAGGTATAGTCCTAGAATGTTTGATGACAAACACATAGAGAAGACGCATATGGATCAGCTTTTCGAAACCATTCGTTGGTCTCCCAGTTCAAGTAATTTACAACCATGGCGTTTTATTTATGCTAAAAAAGGAACTGAAGCCTATGAGTCTATTTTTGATTGTCTGAGTGATTTTAATAAAAGATGGACTATACATGCACCACTTTTAATGTTGGCAGCATACAAAGAGAAAGATGATGAAGGAAAAGAAAATTTTCATGCTTTACATGATTTAGGATTGTCTTTAGGTTTGATGACGGTACAAGCGCAATTTTTAAATATTGGAGTGCACCATATGGCAGGTGTTGATTGGGAAAAAGCACAAAAAGTATTTAATGTTCCTGCAGGGTTTCATATTAGTACGGCAATAGCCCTTGGCTACTATGGTGGGAGTTTGGATGACTTGCCCAAAGATTTAAAGGAGCAAGAAACAGCCGAGCGAAAAAGAATTGGTCAAGAAAAGTTTGCTTTTAAAGAAGCGTGGAATAAGAAGAAATGAGAATGCATATCATTACACTATAAAGACGCTGAATTTTTAAAAAATGAATAGTTTTAGTTATACCATTTGAGCTTTGAAGTGGTATTGAAACAGCAATTGCGTTAAATTAGAATGCAATTGCGTTAGTTTAAAAGATCCTTTTTTAGTAGATTGTTAACCCTACCTATAGCTAAAAGAATAGAAATTAATCCCAAAACAATAAAGAAATGAAAAAGGAAAAAAAGGAATATGCACAACACGAAAAAGATTATATAGAAATATATCAGGATCAAGGATATAATTCTAATTTTTATTTTGAAGATGATAAGCTTATAAATAGTGAAACAAAAAAAGAATATACACCTGAAGATATACAGATTGTTGCAGAACATAGATATGAAGGGATGAGCGACCCTTCAGATATGTCCATATTGTATGTAATTGAAACAAATAAGGGCGAAAAGGGCACTTTTTTAATGGCTTATGGACCCAATGCAGATAGTGAAGGCACAGAGTTTTTTAATAATGTACCAGAATCAAATATTTCGGATGAAGAAAATATTAATTTGAAAAACACATAATGAACTCATCTTGACTTTTTTGATTGAAGCGAAAAATACCCTTTGCGCAGGCTGGCTCGTTCGCTAAAATAACCCACTGGGTTATTTTATACGCTCCGTCCTTTTCCAGATTTTAGCTTTTTAGCACTTCATAGCAGCGCTACGGAGTAAAAAAAAGGTGAAGTATGGGATAAAAAGATCATTTTGCAGCCAATTGAAAAAAGTCAAGATGAGTTCAATACATACGTTAACTCAAACTATCATAATAAAGGCACTTTAATTTGCTCTTAAACAGATAAATTAAGGTGCTTTTTTTATGGAAACATTTAGACAAATTCATAAAAAAGGTGTGTTTAAAAAATAAAATTTCCAAGTTTAAATTCCTCATTTAAGGCTGGTTAAAAAAATAAAATAGTATGATTTTATATCGATATCATTTTTATGAGAAAAATTTATTACATTTAGCCTACAATAAATTACCACGAACATGAATGATAATCTATTAAACATTGTTTTAGCAGATGATGATGAAGACGATAGAATGTTATTTAGTGAAGCCATAGATGAAATAGCAGTGCCTGCTAAATTATCGCTCTTCAAACATGGCCAAGAATTATTGGATTATCTTACTCAGCCCTATATTAAGCTTCCAAATTTGATTTTTTTAGATTTAAATATGCCCATAAAAAATGGGATGCAATGTTTACTTGAAATTCGAAACAATCCTAAATTAAAAGACATATACATAGCTATATATTCCACCTCATCATCTAATCAGGATATTGAAGATGCGTTTTCAAATGGTGCCGATATTTATATAAATAAACCTAATTGTTTTAATAAATTAAAAGAAATGGTAGAAAAAGTTATTCGTCTCAATTGGAAGAACCATACCTCTAATTTAAATAAAGATACTTTTCTATTTCGCATGTAATCACCATGGATTTTAAGCGTATTTATAGATCTTCTAAATTTTATGTCATATTATTGATTGTTGCTGTAGGGTTACTTCTATTTGCAACAAGTATGGCATATAAGCAGATGATGCTTACGCAAAAATCTGCCGAAATAATGCTGCATACCTTGCATGTTTATAATGCACTAGGCGATCTAGGTACACATTGTACCAAAGCCGAGTCTGAGGAGTTTAGAAAAGATTTATTAAAAAGCACGCCTTTTAGCAGTGTCTTGGAGTCTTACAAAGCAGAAGGAAGGGCCATAATCGATACCCTACGGGTATTGACTGAGGATAGTAGTTTACAAAAACTGCGCTTAAAACTATTGTCTGATTTGTTGGATAAATTAAATGACGATCTTTTAAGTTTAGATGTGGTTAATCAGCAAAAAGGCAAAAAGACATTCCAGGCTCTCGAATTACAAAAAATAGAAATCAGTAAAACATTAAACGATATACGAACTATTAGAGATAGAATGCTTGCAGACGAAAAACGTTTTATGCATAATAGGAAAGCTAATTATATTTTACATAAAACCTTAACACCTGCATTGTTATTGGGCATGGCGTTTTTTGCACTTGTAGTATTTGTTATTTCTTTTTTTAGAATATATTTTACCAAAATTAAGGTTAGAAAATCTGAAGCTTTCTTAAAAAGTGTCCTGGCAAATACAGACAATATTGTTAATTACTACGAACCGGTATTTAATAAAAATAACGAAATAACCAATTTCAAAATTCTATATGCAAATGATTGTAACCATGATTATTTGGGTCTTAAACCTGATGAAATCTTAGATAAAACCATCTTGGGCATGTATCCACTTCATAGATCTTATGAAGAATTAAAAGAATTAATACAATCTTATAACGAACAAAGCAAAGTTATTTTTAATAGAGAGATTATTATAGACGATAAAAAGATGTGGTTTCATTCTCTAGCGACACCATTGAATGGTGGTATTTTGGTTACATCTAGAAATTCTACACCAGAAGAAGAGGCAAAAAAAATTGAGTTGACCCTAAAAAAACGTCTCGAAAACCAAAACTTAAAATTACTTGATAACCGTGCATTTCTTACAAATATCTTTAAAAGTATTTCGGATATCGTGATGCATTTTAAAAGTATTAGGGACGAAAATGATAAGATTATAGACTTTGAGATTTTATTTACCAATGAGAGAATTAGCACAATTACCCGCGATACTGCAGAAGAAATTAAAAATAAAAAAGTATCGGATATATATCCAAATTTATTTAAGTCCAGTGTTTTTGAATATTTGGTTCATGCGATAGAAAATGACAAGCCCATTGAATATGAAGTACCTTTTAATATAGGAGGCAGAAATTATTGGTTTCATGCTACTGCCATAAAATTGGGTGATGGGGTTACGGTAACTATTAGGGATATAACGGATGAAAAGGAAAAAGCAGATAAAATAATACAATTAAATGAAGAGTTGGTTATTCAAAATTCTATTTTAACTGATGCCGAGCATATTGCCAAAACTGGTAGCTTTATTTGGTATCTGGATAACGGAACTGCCGAAATATCAGATAATTTTTATTATATGTTAGGGTATGCGCCAAAAGAATTTGAAGTTACATATGAAAGATATAGAAGATTTGTACATCCAGACGATTTGGATGAATTTGATAAAAATGAGCAAAAGGCACTAAAGGAATCTTACACAGAAGAGACTACGTATCGCGTTATAACCAAACAAGGAGCTATTAAATACTTTAAGACCAATGGTCAATTTACATTAAAAAAAGGGAATAAGGTGATGATAGGCGTTGTACAAGATGTGACCCAAACCATCGAAGCAGAAGAAAGATTATTAAAAAGTAATGTAGCATTAAAAAATAGTAATGCTGAACTCGAATCATTTAGTCGCATAGCAAGCCATGATTTACAAGAACCATTACGAAAAATACAATTGTTTGTTTTAAGAATAGAGGATCTTGATGGTAACACCCTTTCCGACAAGAGTAAAGAATACTTTAGGAAGGTGACAAATGCAGCGACACGTATGCAATCTCTTATTCAAAATTTATTAGCATACTCCAGAATAGATAGTAGCAAAAAAGATTTTGAAAAAGTTGATTTAAATCAAGTTTTAAATAAAGTTAAGGACGATTTGGTTACGGCTATAAACGATTCCAATGCAGAAGTGGTTTCAGATAAATTACCAAAAATAAAAGGTGTTGTATTTCAAATAGAGCAATTATTCACAAATATTATCTCTAACGCTTTAAAGTACAGAAATATGAGTGAGCCTACAAAAATTCAAATAAAATATAAAAAGGTAAACGCCAAAGATGTTCCTTCACTTTTCAAAACCTCAAAAAAATTCTATCATAAAATTTCTTTTCTAGATAACGGTATTGGTTTTGATTCTCAACATGCAGAAAAAATCTTTGAAGTCTTCCAACGTTTACATCAAAAAACAGAGTACTCTGGTACGGGCATTGGTTTGGCAATCTGTAAAAAAATTGTAGAAAACCATAATGGCTATATTTTAGCTAAAGGTTCGACTGGAATTGGAGCAGAATTTGTTGTTTATCTGCCCGTATAGCTTATTCATTACCGTCATATCAATATATCTTATAAGAAAACGAGGTCTATATGTTATCGTGTTAAAATTATTTCCATTTGAACAAATACATCTTTTGTTATTCACTTAAATTGAAACATAATAATTAAAAAAATAAGGATATGATACGTAATTATGAAAGTTGTATAAAAGCCTGTCAACAATGTTGGATTGATTGTCAATATTGTCTTGCTCAAATGGCTGGCAAGCAAAGTGATAACGATTGTCCTAAATGTTGTTTGTTATGTGTGGATGCTTGTTTAATTTGTATTAAGTTTATGGTAGCCGAGGGGCCACTTACAAAAGAATATTGTCGTTTATGTGCCGAAATATGCGAGTGGTGTGCAGAACAGTGTGAACAACACGATCATGATCATTGTAAAGCATGTGCCGAATCTTGTATTGCTTGTGCACAAGAATGCCGTAAACTTATGGCATAATTAAAATAGGAAACTAATGTGTTTTTTGAGAGATAACAAATTCTGAAGCCTGAACTATATTCCTGGAATCACTTTTAATATATTCCAGGCTTTTTCTTAATAGTATTTTAAGTAGCTCAAAAGAGTTGGGTTTTTCCAAATATAGATCAGCACCTTTTTGTTGTAAATTAAGGACGCCGGTGTTATCCATATAAGTGGAGTAAATTATTATGGGAATTTGGGCAAGCTCTGGCTCATTTTTTATGTCATTTAAACATTCTTCACCATTCATTAAAGGCATATTTAAGTCCAGATAAATAGCATGTGGTAAAGGTTTGCTTTTGTTTAAAAGATTGTCCATTAATGTGACGCCATTGTCATAGTCTTCAATAGTAATATCCATATCGATCTCATCCAATGCTTCTTTAAAAAGCATACGATCATCTTTATCATCATCGGCTAAGTAGATTAAGATGGGGTTTAATAGCATAATTTTATTCTTAAAGATTGGGGTTATAAATCCGTTTATTAAAGTCATAATTAGTAGTACCATTTGATTTGTTTGTTGACAAATCATTTTGTTTTTCGTCCTGTAAATTTTTTATTTATAAAGTTTAGTAGTTAGAATATATTTTGAAATTATGAGCTCATCTTGAATGTTCTATCATACTTAAAAAAGATCTCCCTCTAGATTTTTTCATAGACCCAAATATAATTCAAATATGAATCATACTTTTATAGAATTATTGGGCAAGATTACAGAATTTCCATGATTCTAATTTTTACTCTAAAGAATCCCCCGAAGGCTCTGCCGAGGATAGTTTGTTTCAAGAAACTTTTTATTACAGCCTTTACCCAGTTTTTTCAAAATCCTGGAGACATATAATATTTAAAATAATTGGGACCTTATGTTATAGTGTCATCAAGCGTATAGTCTGTAAAACAACTGCTTTTATAAGAACTTATTAAAGTTAATTAGTTTATAACTAGTATGATGAATTATGATGAATGTGTTTTTATTTCAAGAGAATGTTATAAAAATAAGATGGTAATTATATAAAATATGTAATTAAAGTTGTAAACCTGTTCATGTTCTTAATTGTTAGTTTTAAAATTAAATATTCAGCAATTCTAAACAGAAAATCGATAATATGGACAATTTAAATAATGAATCAACTGAGGGCCGTATTACTTCGGGAGACCATGTTTCCTTTTGGATAGACTCCACAGCGATTACTTCCTGTAATACCCCCGATATGGACATTCAGACAGAAGTACTTATTATTGGTGGAGGCATAGCAGGTTTGACTACTGCTTATAAATTACTAAAAGCAGGAAAAAAGGTAGTACTGGTAGAAGATGGCTATATAGGCAGTGGAGAAACAGGACGTACTACAGCACATCTCGCCAGTGCGCTGGATGACCGTTATTATTTTCTTGAAAATATATTTGGCGAAGCGGCCACAAAACTAATAGCAGAAAGTCATACGGCAGCTATAGACGAAATTGAAAAGATTGTTACTGACTTAAATATCGATTGCTCGTTTAAACGCGTAAATGGTTATTTATTTCTACACGAAACCGATAAAGACGAAAACTTGAATAAAGAATTTCGGGCCACCCAAAAAGCGGGATTACAAACATATATATTAAAAAAGATTCCAGTAATAACTGGTGGTAAAAACCAAAGATGTCTCGCTTTTAGTGATCAAGCTCAGTTTCACATCATGCACTATCTCCAAGGGCTTGTTAAAGGTATTATTGCTCTTGGAGGTACTATTTATACACAGGCCCATGCAGAAGATATTACAAAAGAAGGGGCTAAAGTAAATGGCTATACGTTTTCTGCCAAACATATTGTAGTGGCAACAAATTCTCCAATAAATGACACCTTAACGATGCATACTAAGCAGCATGCTTATAGAACGTATGTTATAGCAGGCAAAGTGTCTAAGGGAACATTACCCTATTTTTTATTGTGGGATACAGGCGATCAGGAATCAAAATGGGTGACCCAACCTTACCATTATGTTCGGTTGGAAAATTTTGATGACCAATATGATTTACTGATTTCGGGCGGAGAAGACCATAAAACAGGTCAGGCAGATGAGGAAGGGATTCCTCAGTCTGAGCGATATAAAAGACTGGAAGCATGGACACGAAATTATTTTCCGATGATGGATGATATCTCATACAGATGGTCGGGGCAAGTATTAGAGCCCGTGGACTCTTTAGGGTTTATGGGTAAAAATCCAGGAGATGATAATATCTATATCATTACTGGCGATTCTGGAAATGGTATGACACATACTACGATTGGTGCCATGATTATCTGTGATAGTATTATGGGTATAAAAAATAAATGGGCCGATTTATATAGTCCTTCACGAATAACCCTTAAAACTACCGGAGATTTTATTAAAGAAGTCGGCAATATGGCTTCGCAATATCTGGATTGGTTAACGGCATCTGATTTAAAAAGTACGGCAGAATTACTCGTAGGAGAAGGAAGTTTGCTTTCTTCAGGATTAAAAAAGATTGCTGTTTATCGCAATTATGATAATACCTTAAATGCTTTCTCTGCCGTTTGTCCTCATCTCGGCTGTATCGTGCAATGGAATAAAGATGAAAAATCTTTTGACTGTCCCTGTCACGGCTCACGGTTTGCTAGTGATGGAACAGTAATAAATGGGCCTTCAAAAACTAATTTGCATAAAATTAATATTAAAAATTCGCTATGAAAAATATAACAGATTACTTCGGCCAAAACATACAACAAAAGCGCATTGTTATTACAGGCGGTACAACAGGCATTGGAAAAGCGATTGCCGATTTATTAATTTCACAGGGAGGCCGCGTACTTATTTTTGGTAGAGACATCCATGACTTTGAAAAGGCCTTTGATGATATTAAGAAGAATTTCCCGGAAAGTGAATTGTATGGGGCTCCTATAGATGTAACTAATAAGGAAGATGTAAAGATGATATGGGAAATCATAGACAATAACCTGGGAGGAATTGATATCCTTATCAACAATGCTGCCTTAGCAGCGGAGGGAGTTACTGAGGATAATCCCGATCATTGGCAATATATAATAGATACCAACGTGATGGGCTATCTTACTTTTTCTTATGAAGCGGTTTTAAGGATGAAGGCACAAAAATCGGGTCATATTATCAATATCGGTTCCATGAGTGCGGAAACTCTTAATGGAGAAAGTACTATTTATGTTGCGACCAAAACAGCTATAAGAGGTTTTAGTACTGCGTTGCGTAAAGAAGTAAATGAGTTAGGAATTAAAGTTTCTCATATTGAACCTGGATCGGTAATGAGTGATATGCAGACAGATACTAAAGCGGAACAGCATCAAAAAATAAGAAAAATGAAAATGCTGGAAGCTGAAGATATTGCCATGAGTGTTTTATTTTGTTTATCACAGCCTCAGCGATGTGATATCGTTAGTATGCAATTGCGCCCGCATCTACAGCTGATATAAATTCCAGAAAAATCATTTTGTAGCCAATTGAAAAAAGTCAAGAAGAAGTGCAGTAATACAAACTGTGAACTATGTAACCCATATGCATTCCATTAACCCGAACACTTAAAAAAAATGATTATTGTCCAATAAAACTTTTACAGTTCATTGCAAACATAATGATGATGGCTTTTTAAAGAGAATACAGATTTGTGGCTAGGCTTTTTGTAATAATTTATTACTTAATGAGTATTAAAACAGATATGTAAATAGACATTTGGATATCAATTTATTGTCATTTAGGCAATCTATATGTCTATTTATCTATAGTCTATAGTCTTTTTTCTCTATTCTATTTTCTTTTAGCAAAGCCTTGAATCTTTAATAGACACTAATAAAAAAAATAAATACATAAAATAACTTTCAAATGATACATCCCAATACAGAAGTACGTTTTATTAGCAAAGAAAAAGGATATGGCGTGGTAGCTACCAAACTCATACCAAAAGGAACAATAACCTGGGTTCAGGACGATTTGGATCAAGTATTTACTAGAGATCAGGTTGCAAATCTCAATCCTTTCATCAAAAAACATCTGGATACTTATTCTTTTACCAATAAAAAGGGTGAAAAGGTATTATGTTGGGATAACGGAAAATTCGTGAATCATAGTTTTAGACCAAGTTGTTTTAGTACGCCTTACGATTTTGAAATTGCAATTCGTGACATTCACCCAGGAGATGAATTAACAGATGATTATGGTTATTTGAATGTAGAAATGCCATTTGAGGCCATGGATGAAGGCACGGATAGAAAAACCGTTTATCCAAATGATATCCTTAGATTTCATAAAGAATGGGACATTCTAATAAAAGAAAACGCACCCAAAGTTTTTGAAGTAGAGCAATCTTTAATCCATTTAATTCCGAAAGAAACATGGACTCAATTTATGAATGCGGTACAAAATCCAAATCAAATGAAATCCATATTAGAGTGCCATTATTACCATACAACATTATTAACTGGTACAACGCATCACATTTAAAATTATAGATTTAAAGCTTAATTTTTATGCCTTCAAAAATTGTTATAGAATGTAGTAAAACAATAGCAGCAAAAGGATGTAATATTGCTTTTGCCGAAAGCGCCACCGCAGGAAGAATGAGTGCGGAATTTTCAATGACAAAAGAATCTGGAAAGATTTTGAGGGGAGGAATTGTATGTTATGATGGATGTGTAAAAGAAACATTATTACATGTTCCTAAAAGTATCATTGAAAAATATACCCCCGAATCTTTAGAAGTGACTCAAATACTGGCACAACAGGCATCTAAATTATTCTATTCAAAAATAACAGTAGCCATTACCGGACTTACGACTCCCGGAGGGAGTGAAAATAAAGAAAAACCACTAGGTACTATTTTCTTTTATATTATAACTCCCACTAAAGAGTTCGGCCATAGGGAAATATTCAAAGGAAGTCCAGAAAAAATCGTATTGCAAGCCATAGATAAAACGGCAGAACTTGTTATGGAAAGCCTTATTGGTTAATGTTCAGTGTTCAGTCTCAGTAGGCAGTGTTCAGTCTCAGTAGGCAGTGTTCAGTGCTCAGTTTTCAGTGGTTGTACGATGAAGTTTGTGATATACGATTCAACAATTACGCGGTTAAACAGTTAAAAGTTATAAGGTATGTTTGTTAATCTGATAAAACCTAGATATCAGATTATATTATATCGAAATTCACGTTAATCTAAAGAATTCCATAGGGATTGTTCGTCTCAGGGCAAACGCACCAGTTTCAGAAATAAAGAATCAGCCACAAATTAGCTTCGCCTGTTCGCTTTCGCTCGGGTCATGAAATTATCTAAATTGGGATGGCATAATATGCCACGGATCTGCCAAAGGCAGATGAAATTTGTGTGATTTTTTTAGAATCATTAAAATTTGTGCAAATTAGCGTCATTCGTGGCAAAGATAAAACTCATGCGTTTGCTCTGGTGTTTGTTTCAAGACATTTGTTTATCAGCAGGATTACTTTGTAAAGTTGCCTCGAGGCTTATATCTAAATTGTAAGCTTTACTAACCGGGCAATCTTGCTTTGCCTTTTCAGCAATCTCTTGAAATTCTTCATCCTTAATACCACTAACCTTAGCAGTAACTGTTAATTTTGAACTTGTAATTACACCATCCTCTAGGGTAATATCACATTGGGTTTCCAACGTTTTTGGTTCAAATCCTGCTGTTGTTAAATCGGCACTTAATTTCATGGTGAAACATCCAGCATGAGCTGCAGCCATTAATTCTTCAGGATTTGTACCTATACCTTCTTCAAATCTGCTTTTATAAGAATATTGAACATTGTCAAGTGCTTTAGATTCAGATGTTATATATCCGTCCCCATTCTTTATAGTGCCGCTCCAAACGGCCACGCTATATCTTTTCATCTTTTAATAAATTATAGTAGGTGTTGTGAATTAATCTAATGGCCTTCTTCCCGCAATAATATTATATAAAATAGCAATTATGGCTATCACTAATAAAATATGGATGAGGCTACCCGTAGCTAGTCCCGCTACAATTCCAAAAAATCCTAAAAGCCAAATGGTTATACATATAACGGCTACAAGCCAAAGAATACTTCTCATGATACTATGTTTTAAGAGGTTATTTAATCATTATTTATGTCATAGTCATACTTATTAAGCGCATACAAAACGAGCCAAGCTAATTATGATAATATAAAAATAAACCTACTAAGTAAATTTATTTAACTCAATTACAAATGATTTTAGTGCAAATAGATAATAGACCTATTTAAAATAGCTCATTTGGTTAGCAAATACCTGTCTGAATAAACTTTGGTAAACTGTGCCCCGAAAAACAATATTAAACTAGAATACGACGTCCAGAGCATCACAATTATTATAGAACCGGCTGCTCCATATGTAGAACCGGGTTCTGTTTTTCCAAAATAAAAAGAAAGCACATACTTGCCTATGATAAATAAAAGAGTAGTTAAAGCGGCACCTACTCTTACGGCTTTCCATTTTATTGGTGCGCTGGGTAAATATTTAAACATGGCAGCAAATAGAGCATATATATATAATAAGGAGAGTATAATATCAAGAATATAAGCAATGTTTGTAACATTTGCTGAAAAAAGAGCGGTTATTCTATTTGCAAACGTAGTAAGTAATGCGGTGATAACAAAACTGATTAAAAGCAAAAAACCGAAAATCAATATAAACCCAAAACTTTTTAATCTACCTATCAAAGTGGCTAGTATTTCATTTGAATAAGGTTGTTCTATTTCCCAAATACTGTCCAATACATTTTGTAAATGATAAAAAACGCCAGTGGCTCCATACAATAATATGACTATACCTAAAATGGTTGCAAAAATAGAAGTAGGCTCATCACCTTTTTCAGCAATCATTCTTAAAATTGATTCGGCTGCATCTGGACCTAAAGCGGCTGATATTTCTGTAAGTAATTCACCTCTTACGAGTTCTTTTCCCCAAATAGAGCCCACCAAATTCAATATTATAATAAGTAAAGCGGGAAGGGATAGAATGGCATAATAAGCAACAATAGCGCCTAATTGAAAAGGTTCTTTTTCAATCCATAGCTTAAATGTTTTTGTTAATAAATTAGGTAAATGAACAAGCTTGAATTTAACCGGATATTCTGAAATGTCTTTTTGCATCTTCCAAAATAAATAGTTTTAATTAAAATACTTAACCAAATCAAAAAAAGAATTATCGCTATTGATTGAGTACACAATTTTTTTTGAGAATACAAATTATATAACATAATGGAGAAATTTTGTAACAGAACACAAACATGCTTGTTGCAACTTTGTAGGGAATAGCAATTAAAACAAATCAGGAGGTTTCAAAACTTAAAAAGCAAAATAGTATCATAAAAATATATTTTAATTTTTGAAGCGTTCTCCAAAAATATACCTAGCTAAAGCTATTGTATAAAGTCATGATTTAGGAATGATTTCTATTGGTGTTCTATATACGATAAGCAGGAGCAAATGCCTTAATCTATATAACTTAAAAATTTAAATATAAATTTAAAAAAATTTAAACATGAAAAGTATCTTAATAACCTCGAATAATCTCACTACAGTTTTCCAACAAATCGAAGAACAATTAGGTGGTAAACTTGAAATAAAATCCAAAGAATTTAGATTGGAAATAAATAATGACATCGCTACGGGTTGCATTTTAGGAATGTTGGTAGAAAATGCTATATCATATATGGAATATGATATTATTTTCAAAGAAAATGTGTCGCTTGTAAAAAAGATTCACAATTTAGATTCCATTCATTTTGGATACTGTTCAAGAGGTCAGGTTACCCAAAGTTTTGGAGAATTTAACGGACATAATAAGTTAAGCCAATTTCAAACAGGTATTTTTTCAAATTCATCCACTAAAAATACTTTTTTTAAATTTAAAAAGAATGAAGAGGTAAAATTCTCTATGATTACCATTGATGTTTTGTCGGTTTCTGATAAAGAATTAAAAAAGCAATTACAAAACACTTTTTTAATTAATGAAGAGAACAATGTATTTTCATATGTAGGCTCTTTTAATCTAAAAATTGTAGAAAGAATAGAATATCTTAATACAATCAATCAGAAAGGATTGATTAGGAATTTTTTGATTAATAGTACGGTATACCACATTCTGGCTTTAGAAATTGAGCAACATAAATACGATTTAATAAATGCTAAAGCTGCCAGTAATTCACTTACCCAATCCGATATGGAAGCTATTAAAGAAGTATCTGAACTTATTAGAAACTATCCGGAAATCCAGTACAGTGTCAGGTATTTAAGTAAAAAATCGGGCCTGTCTCCATTTAAATTACAGGAAGGGTTTAAAATTATGCACAATAGAACAGTTACAGATTTTATTAGAAATATAAGGATAGAAGCGGCAGAAAATTTAATAAGAACATCGGAGCTTAATATTTCGGAAATTGTTTATACAATTGGACTGACTAGCAGAAGTTACTTTTCTAAAATTTTTAAGGCAAAATATAAGTGTAGTCCTAAATATTATCAAAATAAGCAAAATAGGCTTGTGATTACAGCTTAAATGAAGATTAATTTTTTATCCTTTTGTCTATTTTTCAGTTTTATAAATTGAAAATCATTGTTGTACGATAAAACTTTCGCAATTCATTGCGTCATTGCAAACATAGTGATAATGGCTTTTTAAAGAGATTACTGATTTGTTGTCATTTAGTCTTTATTCTGTTTTCTTTTAGCGAAGCCTTAAATCTTTAATCGGACACTAATGATTGAAAATATCACAGCTATCATTTTATAAAGCTTATATAGACATTTAACCTTCATTTTAAGAATATGGATCTTACTTCAAATGAACCCTTTTGGTTAATTAAAAACGGGTTGTTGGCTTCTTATCCTTCATTGAAAGAAGATTTTGAAACGGATGTTTTAATTATAGGAGCAGGAATCACTGGAAGTTTAATGGCCTATAAATGCTTAGCCAAAAATTATAAAACCATATTGCTTGATAAAAGAGAAGTAGCCAATGGAAGTACCTCTGCATCTACAAGTATGCTTCAGTATGAAATTGATATGCCTTTATATAAATTATCAGAAATGATTGGTCAATCTGCTGCCGAAGCTAATTATTGGGCATGTTACCATGCTATTGATGAATTGCAGGCCATTGTTGAAAAAGTAAAATCAGATTGTGGTTTTAAAAAAAAGCAATCACTCTATTTTGCTACTACCAAAAAAGATGTTGTTAATTTAAGAAAAGAGTTTGAAGCTAGGCAAAACTGTGGGCTACCTGTTTTCTGGCTTTCTTCAAAAGACATTGAAAATACCTATCAGATTAAAAAAACGTACGGAGGCATCTTATCAAAACAAGGAGGAAGTATAGATATTTTTAAATTTACGCACGATTTGTTAGCCTATAACCATAAAAAAGGATTGCACATTTTTGATAAAACCGCTATTACGGCAATTAGTTACACAAAAAATGGAGCAAAAGTTACAACTGGGTTTGGAAATACCATTAAAGCAAAAAAGATTATTTACTGCAATGGGTATGAAAGCACGGAGCTTATAAAAGAGAAATTTGTAAAATTACTTTCAACCTATGCTATTATTGGTGAACAGAATGATGATGACCAATCCCATTTAAATGACACGCTCTTTTGGAATACAGAAGCCCCTTATGTTTACATGAGAACAACCGACGATAATAGAATTTTAATTGGAGGGGAAGATGAAGACTTTATAAATGATAAAAAGCGTGATGGCTTATTAAATGAGAAAAACAAAAAGCTTACTAAAAAATTGAAAAAATTATTACCCAATTATCAATTTCGTACTGATTTTGTTTGGGCTGGCACTTTTGGTGAAACTGAAGACGGTTTACCATACATTGGTACGCATCCAGATTTTCCCCATAGTTATTTTGTTTTAGGATTTGGAGGAAATGGTATTACATTTTCTGTTATTGGTATGAATGTTATACAAAAGATGCTACAAAATAAAGAACATCCTTTGCAGACTTACTACAGATTTGGGCGCTGACTTAAAAACGAACATGGGAACAGTATAATTAATTCAACCGGATGTTTGTAACTTTAATTATTTATTTCATTATTAGTGTTTTTATTTATTTTACTATTTATATAGCCAAAAAGAATATTAATCACTACAACTATAATTGTGGCACTTAAAAGCTCGGTATACATTTTCAATGCAGCTAAACATCCTAAACCAGCACTACACCAAATGGTGGCGGCTGTTGCCAGACCACTAATTTTGTGTTTTCCTTGTACAATGACGCCCGCACCTAAAAACCCAACGCCAACAACAATCTGACTAATAATTCTAGCAGTATCCACATAATCAATTCCAGTATATTCAAAAGAAATATTCGTAAATATTGCCGAACCAACCGATACCAAGGTATAGGTTTTTAAGCCTGCATTTTTATTTTTCATTTGGCGTTCTAAGCCGATGCAAAATCCTGCTATCATGGCAACAATAATAGAGATAATAAAATCTAAGTTAGTATTGTTTCCCATATCTAAAACTTGAATAGATATAAAATATGATGTCACTTAAGTTGTAATTATAAAATGGACAGTTAATTTAATGCTTAAATGGTTTGAAAATGTGCCATTTTGAAATTAATTATAACTCAATAAAAAATTTTAATCTAAATATTTTCCCGAAGGCTCTGCCTTGAAGATAGCCTGTTTCAAGAAATTTTTTATTGAAGGAAAAACCTAAGAATTAATTCTTTTCTTTTTACTGAATTAAAAGCTTTCCCCTTTAAATTTCTTATGAAAGAATAATAGCCTTCTTTCACCATTTTCTTTAAGTAAAATTATGTCCTTTTCTTTTTGAGGTAATTTTTTTATGAATCGTGTTAAGTTAAGTGGTTAAAAATTAGGAGTTTCGAAAGCGATGTGATTTATCTACTGATACTCATCTGATTTGTTTACAGAATACTTAAAAATATAAATGATGGCTCCAAAAAAACAACAATTATCAGAATCAAAAAAAGTTGATGATTTAAAAACATCTCAAAAAGAAGTAAAGGATACTACGATGACCACAAATCAAGGGGTCAAAGTAAATGACACGAACAATTCATTAAAAGCGGGAGAAAGAGGGTCTACTTTACTGGAAGATTTTTTACTACGGGAAAAAATTACAAGTTTTGACCACGAACGCATACCAGAGCGTATTGTACACGCTCGAGGTAGTGGGGCACATGGTATATTTGAATTATATGAAAATCTTGAGCAATTTAGTAAAGCGGGTATTTTTACCGATACTAGTAGGAAAACCCCTGTTTTCGTGCGATTTTCAACGGTTGCGGGCTCTAAAGGCTCAACAGATCTGGCTCGGGATGTTCGCGGGTTTGCAGTAAAATTTTATACAGAAGAAGGCACTTGGGATTTGGTAGGTAATAATATGCCTATCTTTTTTATTCAAGATGCTATGAAGTTTCCAGATTTAATTCATTCGGTAAAACCAGAACCTAATAGGGAAATACCTCAGGCAGCCTCTGCCCATGATACTTTTTATGATTTTGTCTCGCATGCCACAGAAACACTTCATAATCAAATTTGGTTAATGAGTGATAGAGGGATTCCTCGAAGTTATCGTATGATGGAAGGCTTTGGAATTCATACCTTCCGATTAATAAATGAAAAAGGAGACGCTCATTTTGTGAAATTCCATTGGAAACCGAAACTAGGCGTACACTCCGTAACATGGGATGAAGCAGTTAAGATTAGTGGAGTCGATTCCGATTTTCATAGACGCGATTTATGGGATGCTATTGAAGCGGGACAATTTCCAGAATGGGAATTAGGAGTTCAAATAGTGCCTGAAGAAGATGAATTTAAATTTGAATTTGATTTATTGGATCCAACCAAATTGATACCCGAAGAATTAGTGCCAGTAAAAATTATTGGTAAAATGACTTTAAATAAAAATCCTGAAAACTTCTTTGCTGAAACCGAGCAAGTAGCTTTCCTGCCTGGTCACATTGTTCCCGGTATAGATTTTACGAATGATCCCTTATTGCAGGGGCGTTTGTTCTCGTATAGAGATACACAGTTATCCAGATTAGGTGGACCTAATTTTCATCAAATTCCTATAAACCGACCTGTCGTAGACACCCACAACAACCAGCGTGATGGAATGATGCAAATGGATGTTGTAAAAGGACAAACAGCCTACTTTCCAAATAGTTTAAGCGGAGGTTGTCCGCATTTAGCTAAAATGGCTGAAGGTGCATTTACTTCATACGAAGAACGTATAGACGCAAAAAAAATCAGGACCCGAAGCGAAAGTTTTAATGATCATTTCTCACAACCGGCATTGTTTTACAGGAGTTTATCCAAATGGGAGCAACAACACCTTACGGATGCTTATACATTCGAACTCGGTAAATGTAAATACACACATATCAAAGAGCGCATGCTTTGGGTGATTTCACAAATCGATACCGATTTAGCGAAAAAAGTAGCCACCGGATTGGGACTTGAAATCCCAAAATCCATAGAGCAACCTATTAATCAAGCCATTGGTGCTGATGCAGATGTGGAAAAACATCAACCGCCTAAAAAGAAAAATTATCTTGATACCGCTCCTTCATTAAGTCAAGCCAATACAAAATTCGAAAGCATTTCAACAAGACAGATAGCCGTATTGGTTGCAGATGGCTTTTCAATGAAAAATTTCAACAAGATGAAAGATGCTCTAGAAAAAGAAGGCGCAATGGTAAAATTAATAGCGCCACATGGAGGTGAAGTTGTAAGTGATGAAGGTATAGCTCATGAGGTTCATGAGGCTATTATGACTACAGAAAGTGTCCTTTTTGATGCCATATATATCCCTGGAGGCACAAAAGCTATTGAGAAATTAAAGAAAGAATCAAAATTTATAAAATTTATTAATGAAGCCTTTAAACATTGTAAAGCTATAGCTGTAGATGAAGAAGGCGAAAATCTGATTGACAGCAGCCTCGTTTCAAATTTCAAACAGGATGCAGCAGTTCTAATTAATAAAGAGTCTATTGATTTTATAAACGCTATTGCAAAGCATCGCAATTGGGATAGAATGGAAGTGACTAAAAACATACCTGTGTGAGAACTTTTAGAAAAAGGACTATCTAATTCAAATAAGTCAGTTTTTTAAATCAAATGCATTAATATAGACGGAATAATCGCTTTAAATTTAATGAAGTGGTTTAACTTTTTCGATGGAAATGAAAATCAGTCATTTTTTAGCCAATTAGAAAAAGTTTAAACCACCTTAATTCATAGAACTATTAAATTAAAAAGTATGACAGCAAATATATTAATAGGAATCTCCCTCGGAATTTTACTCTTTAAATTAGGAGAACTGATTTTAGAGAAAATTTCTAAAAGTAGATTCTTGGACGCCAGGGTAAGGTTTGAACAAGTTTCATTGAAGAAAAAAAAAACCGCGCAAAAGAAAGTTGAATCTTTAATGTAAACAAAAGTAGTGAAGCATTATAAAAGCAGACGATGTAAATCAATGGGCATCTCAAAAGTAAACCATTGTTAATTTAAATTTAGACAATCATGAGTACATACACAGAAACTATAAGTGGTAAGTTAAATGAACTTTTAGAAAGAACATATGATGCAGAAAAAGGTTTTAAAAAAGCAGCAGAGAATACAGAGCATATTTATCTGAAAAGATATTTTGAAAGAAAATCGTTAGAACGACATAATTTCGGTATTGAATTAAATAATGAAGTTAGATCGTTTGGAGAGATTCCAGAGAAAAGCGGAAGTGCGGCAGGAACTGCACATCGTGCCTGGATGGATATAAAAGCCATGTTTTCTGTCGATAACGACGAATCCATGCTCGAAGAAGCTATTAGAGGAGAAAAGACGGCTTTAGATGACTATAATGATGTTATCAATGATACTTCATTGCCCTTGAGTACACATACGATACTAATTAAACAAAGAGATGCCATTGCAAGTGATCTCAACTCAATTAAGCGATTGGAAGATTTGCATTGATGAAGAATAATTTATGTAAAAAAAAGAGGGAATAAGAGAGAGAATAAGTAGGCTGTCTAAAAAGTCTAGTTCTATGTCATATTGAGCTTGTCGAAATATTTTAACTTACTGGTAATCAATATCAGTTTCGACAAGCTACCATTGACGTATTTGCTAAACCGCTGTTTTATAGCTAATTGACAAACCAAGTTCTCTTGCCATTTTCATAATGTTCTTTTGTTTATTAAACAAGATCTTCTCCTCATAATCTTTGATTCCCTTCTCTACATATGACAGTCCTTTAACAAATAGCTTCCAATAGAGCTCTGCCAGTTTTCTTGCCATTGCCTTTATTGCCGGTGATGCCCCTTTCTTTGCCCTTATCTTTCTGCCAAAAGCACCCAATGCAATTTTCTTGCTGTTGAGCAGGCTCGTGGCCGCTTGCTTAAATATCAGGCCGGCCTTTGGTTGTCCTTTAGCCTTATAGTTTTTTTTCATCTTGCCCGAATGGTGCTGTTTTGGCGCCAGTCCCAACCAGGAAGTAAAATGCTTTTCTGTTTTCCATTTATGTAAATCAGTCCCTATTTCCGATAGGAGCTGCATCCAATTATAATCTGTTATACCGGGTAGGACCGTAGCATCTTTGCCTTCAAATATTTGCAATAGATAACGGTCCATTCCTTCTATATTTGGTTTGTGGTGCCTCACGTTTTTTCGTGGAGTTGCCTTATTTGATACTTTAGGCCGGTTTGCCCCCATCTTTTTAAGGACTTCTTCCATTTTCAGATCACAACCGGCAATTTGTTGTTGATAAAAATCATAGCACACCACTGCTTGGCCCAAAGCAAATAGCCCTGCTTCATTGTAGTGCCCTTTCAAGGATTTAAGGATCAGTTCCTTTTTTGTTTTCAACACACTCCCATGGCATAGCTTTACCAAAACCCCGGGATCCCTTTCGCCCTTTAAGATCGCCCTGATTATTTTCAATCCACTTACCCCGTGAACTTGGTCCAGAACTTCTTTTAGCCGAACGTTCATCAGGGTCAGTGCTTTTTGCATATGGTTAATATGCATAGCAGCACTACGGATGTGATCTTCGCGCAGGCGTTGATAGCTCCTTAGTTCATGTACCAGTTCATCTGCAACAAAACAACGGTTCAACAAACCATAGCTGTGCAATTGCTGTATCCATTGACAGTCCTTTACATCGGTCTTTCTGCCTGGAACTTGTTTTGTGCTCCTGCCATCCACCAACCATACATCGATGCCTCTTGCCTTCAATATATCATAGAGGATGACCCAATACACTCCCGTGGCTTCCATGGCCACTGAGGTTACATTGTTTTCCTCTAAGTAAGATACCGCCTGTTCCAGATCTGATGTGAAGGTATCAAAACTGCGAACCTCCTTATCTTCAAGACCTATGAAGATTTTTTTGGCTCCGATATCGATCCCTCCTGCGTTTTTCCTGATTTTTTTCATCCTACATTATTTTTTAAAATCACACCCAGAAAATTTTTATGCTTGCTAGACTACCATTCGGGCATTATTATAAATAAGCACCATAATCGCTACCCCTATTTTCTGAAAACCATACTCAACCACAGGTATATAAACACTACGCTGTGCCTCGGAAATATTGTGACTTTTTGTTAAACTTGCACAAAATACGTCATCGCATTCGCTAGTTAAAAACTTTAACAAAAGTCTCAACCTGACAAATTAAATTTACAGGACTTTTTAGACAGCCTCTTTTTATTAATAATCATTGTTGTCCGATAAAACCTTTAAAATTCTCTGAAAACACAGTGATAATGGCTTTTAAAGCGATTACTGATTTGTTGTCATTTAGTCTTTATTCTATTTTATTTTAGTAAAGCAGTCTTGAATCTTTAATCGGACACTCATGATTAATAATACAATAGCATAACAATACCATGTAAACATGATGCTATTGTGTTAGTATTAAAACCAATAACATTCATTTAATAGTTGAATTTAATATAGCTTTGAATGAAAGCTGAGTGATTGTTTACTTTTCACTAGGTAAAGATTCTCGTTTTACCATAAGATATTATTAACTTAAAATTTAAATTATGTTACGTTGGACACTTACATTTGTTATTTTAGCTATTATAGCTGGCATATTGGGATTTGGTGGAATAGCTTCAGGCGCTGCTAGTATCGCAAAAGTTTTGTTCTTTATCTTCCTTGTATTATTTCTTATTTCATTAATCACAGGAAGAAAAAGAACTTGAATTTCTCTAAAAAGCGTGAGTTCGATTTAAAAATAGGCCCAATCTACGCCTAAGCCCAAATATTTAGTAATTATTGCCACCTTGAGACTTTCGTAAACGGTGCTTTTATCTTCAAATAAAAATACATTTTCATTTTCTGTAATGCTCAGATAAACTAAAGCCAAAAGATTTCAGACAGTCTCTTGAAAGTAGGTGGTTTTTATTGGATTTAACTGCACACTACTTGATATTAAAACATGAATAATTGATTTTTAGATAGATACGATCTTGGCGATGTTAACTCACGTTGAATTGTATATCACAAACTTCATCAATCAAACTCTGAACTTTGAGCTTCTAATAGTGTACTTCTAATATCTAACTTAGTCAAAATTTATATCGAACTCAGGTTATTTAAATTCTTTTTGAAGTAATGGACGATACCTTTTAAAAAGTTTTAGCATTTCTTTTTCAGAAGGTGATAAATAGTTGTTAACTGTTGTTGTCTTTTTAATTTTATCAAAAATTTTATACAAGTTTCCATTTTCATACTGTTCAATAATGATGGGATGTACATAATATTTTTTACAAACATTTCTCGTATTGCCTAGGGTATTTGCCGCTACATCGTATGCGCTTAAAATATTACTTTTTATTTCTTTTTCAGAAGTGGCTTTTTCCAATTCAAGCAAAGCATTAAAAAAAGAGACAGAGGCCGACCACGTTCTAAAATCTTTTGCGGTAAAGTCGCTTCCGCAAAGGGTATATAGATACTCATTTACATGACTGCTTTTTATGGTTTTTTTTATGCCATCTTCATCAATATATTTAAAAAGTGTCCATCCAGGCAGCTCTTCACATCGGTTTACTAATTTTACCAATTTCTTGTTTCGCAGCGAAACAGTATGTTCTATACCTTTTTTTCCAATATATTCAATCTGTAATTTGCCCTTATAGATATTAATATGTTTTTTTCTAAGTGTTGTTAAACCATAAGATTTATTTTGCTTTTCATAATAACTATTACCAATACGAATATGGGTTTCTTCCATTAAGCGAATTATTAATGCAACCACTTTTTCTTTTGGCCAGCCTTTTTTATCTAAATCAATGTCAAGTTGTTTTCTTATTAAGGGTAGTTTTTTGCCAAATGAATACATTTTATAAAATTTGGTAGAATTTCTTATAATTTTCCATTTAGGATGATATAAATATTGCTTTCGGTTTTTGGCATCTTTGCCCACCGCTTGTAAATGACTATTTTCAAGATGACTAATTTTTACATCTTTCCACATGGGTGGAATTACAATATTTTTAATGCGTTTAAGGGCTTGTTTATTTTGAATGGGTTTTCCATTCATAAGATAAATAAAACCTTTACCATGTCTTTTTCTAACAATTGGAAAATCTTCTTCATAGGTATAAGTAAGATTGCATTTAGAAATTATATTTTCAGGGTGGTTCATTAATTGTTGTAAATCAGCTTCTCGCATTCTATTTCTTTTCATTAACCTCATAATAATTTCAAAACTTAAGTAATAATTTTAAATGTAGTTATCCGTTGCTTATAGATTTAATTTAAAAGAGAAAAAAATTGATGTTAAAGAGTTGGTCATTAGCCACTAGCCAGTAGGTACAGTTAGATTGTTAGACGATTAGACGATTAGATTGTTAGATGATTAGATGGTTATAAAGTTAGAAAGATACTTTTGTAAAACGACAAGATACTTCTTTTACGATTTGCCTTTTTATGCTTCACACATCTCACGTCTCACATCTCACAATTCACGAACCCAAGAACCAAGACCTAAAATTCGTAAATCTTAAATTCGTAAATCATAAATCGTAATTCATTCCGTATCTTTGCACACTTAAATTTTGGTATGAGAACGAAATCGCTTAAAAAGAATAAAATTAATGTAGTCACTCTGGGTTGTAGTAAAAATGTTTACGACAGCGAAATACTCATGGGACAGCTTAAAGCCAGTGGAAAAGACGTAGCCCATGAAGAAGATGGCAATATTGTTGTGATTAATACCTGCGGATTTATTAATAATGCCAAAGAGGAAAGCATCAATACTATTTTAGAATTTATGCAGAAAAAAGAAGATGGCGAGGTCGATAAAGTATTTGTAACAGGGTGTTTAAGTGAGCGTTATAAGCCAGATTTACAAAAAGAGATTCCAAATGTTGATGCCTATTTTGGCACTACCGAATTGCCAAGTTTATTGAAGGCTTTGGGTGCCGATTATAAGCACGAACTTATTGGCGAACGTTTAACAACCACACCAAAAAATTACGCATATTTAAAAATAGCCGAAGGTTGTGACAGACCTTGTAGTTTTTGTGCCATTCCATTAATGCGTGGTAAACATAAAAGTACGCCCATTGAAGAGGTTGTTGTTGAAGCCGAAAAGTTAGCAGCAAAAGGCGTGAAGGAGCTTATTTTGATTGCTCAGGATTTAACCTATTACGGTCTCGATTTATACAAAAAAAGAAACTTAGCTGAATTACTTGAAGCGTTGGTAAAAGTTGAAGGCATTGAATGGATTCGATTGCATTACGCCTTCCCAACTGGGTTTCCAATGGATGTTTTGGAGGTCATGAACCGTGAACCTAAAATTTGTAATTATTTAGATATTCCGTTACAGCATATTTCAGATACCATCTTGAAAAGTATGCGTCGTGGGACTACCAAAGAGAAAACGACGCAATTGCTTAAGGATTTTAGGGCAGCCGTACCAAATATGACAATTAGAACCACGTTGATTGTTGGCTATCCAGGCGAAACCGAAGAGGATTATCAAATTCTAAAAGAATGGGTAAAAGCGATGCGTTTTGAGCGTTTAGGCTGTTTTACATATAGCCACGAAGAAAACACACATGCCTATAATCTAGAAGATGATGTACCCGAAGAAGTAAAACAAGCACGTGCCAATGAGATTATGGAAATTCAATCCCAGATTTCATGGGAATTGAACCAAGCAAAAATAGGGCAGACTTTTAAAGTCGTTATAGACAGAAAAGAAGGTAATTATTTTGTAGGCAGAACCGAATTTGATTCTCCCGATGTCGATAATGAAGTCCTTATTGATGCTACCAAAACCTATATTAAAACGGGCGAGTTTACCACAGTAAAAATTACCGAAGCTGCCGATTTTGACTTATATGCCGAGGTTATTACAGCTTAATTTTTTAATCATTATTGACTGAGAAAACTTTTACAATTCACTGCAAACACAGTGATAACGGTTTTTTTAAAGAGATTACTGATTTGTGGGATAGCTTATTGTAATAATTAGTTACTTAGCGATTATTAAAACAGACATGCAAATAGGTATTGAATATCAATTTGTTATCATTTAATCTATAGTCTATTTTCTATATTCTATTTTCTTTTAGCAAAGCAATCTTGAATCTTGAATTGGACCTTCATGTTTTTTAATACGAAACGATCGAGTCTTTAGAAGTCACATCTTGAAGCAATGAAAAGTCATATATCTTACGGTCTAATAAGTGAGAAGGCGATACGTTCTGTAGTGCATTCATCATAACAGCGCTTCTGTCGGGAAATTCAGTTTCCCAATCGGCTATCATTTGTTTTACTTTTTTTCGTTGTAAATTTTCTTGAGAACCGCATAAATTGCACGGTATTATAGGGAAATTCATGTGTTGCGAATACATTTCTATATCATTCTCTTTACAGAAGGCAAGCGGCCTTAATATAATTAAATCTCCCGCATCGTTTTTAAACTTAGGAGGCATGGTTTCTAATTTTCCAGCAAAAAAGAAGTTCAAGAAAAAAGTTTCTATAATATCGTTCCTATGATGGCCAAGAGCAAGTTTGTTGCATTTTAGATTTTTGGCGGCTTCGTATAATGTTCCACGTCTTAATCTGGAACAAAGGCTACAGGTTGTTTTACCTTCTGGCGTTTTTTCCATAACAACCTTATAGGTGTTTTTCTCTATGATTTTATATTCAACACCTAATTTACTTAAATAGTTAGGTAACACTTCAACAGGAAAACCAGGTTGTTTTTGATCTAGGTTGACAGCAATAATTTCAAAAGAGACTGGAGCCACTTTTTGGAAGTATAGCATCATGTGAAGCAACGTATAGCTGTCTTTTCCTCCAGATAGGCAAACCATCATGCGATCGCCATCCTCTATCATTGAAAATTGTTCTAAGGCCTCGCCAGTGGCACGATGCAATTTTTTTGTAATCTGTTCAATATGCTCCATACATGCAAAAATATTATTTAATAGCATTAAATGTAATATTTTAATCTAAAGAATTTTTCGGGGATTGTTCGTTTCAAAAAATTTGTTTATTACTTTTCATTGTTGTCCGATAAAACTTGTACAATTCCCTGTAAACACAGTGTAATTAGTGATTATTAAAACAGACATGCAAATAGACATTGAATAGCAGTTTGTTGTCATTTACTCTATATTCTATTTTCTTTATTTCTATTCTCTATTCTTTTAGAATACGGTCATGAATCTTTAATCGGATACTAATGATTACTTTTGAATAAATACTTTTTATTATGAGTCCATTATATTTTGAAGATTTCCTTGTGAACATAAGTAGAAAACCACTTCGTGTTTTAGATACTTCCATTAAAAACTCAAAATATATTCATTTAGATTTATCGCAAGACCATGTGGAACTTCAAGGTGTCGATGTATCTTCATCAACCAAATTAGAAACTTATATTACCAATTACATCAAAAAACAGCATGCATTGGTTGCCTTTGGAGGTTATAACGAAATACGGACTATTTATAAACGCAGTATATATTTTAATGCAGCACCTACTAAAGAACGTAATATCCATATTGGCATCGATTTGTGGTGTGGGGCTGAAACTCCTGTCTATACACCACTTGATGCCACGGTGCATAGTTTTAAAAATAACACAAATTATGGTGATTACGGACCAACCATTATTTTAAAACACCGTATTAACACTGTTGAATTTTATACCCTTTATGGGCATTTAAGTTTGGCTTCTATTGAAGATTTAAAGGTTAATCAAGTTTTTAAACAAGGAGAACAAATAGGTGCTCTAGGCGATACCGTAGTAAATGGCGATTACCCGTCACATTTGCATTTTCAAATTATAAGGGATTTGCAAGGTTTTAATGGTGATTATCCTGGGGTTTGTAATATAACCGATTTAGATTTTTATTTAGATAATTGCCCCAACCCGAATTTGTTGTTGAAGCTATAATTTTTTGAAATTTATTAACATTTGTAGAATGGCTGAAGTGAAAATGGTAATTCTATAACACAAACTAAAATTGTTGTAATTTATTTTACTGCAGTTGATTGTATCTTGCAACTATATTCATAATAAAACATAAAATGAAAAAAAGAACATTAATTCTCGGAAATTTTATAAGTTTTGCCATTTTTGCCGCTTTAGTATTATTTGCTTTTACAAGCTGTAGAGAAGAGAAACCAAAAACGGAAACTGTAATTATTGAAAAACCAGTGGAAGCTCCTAAAGCCGAAGAAAGTGATGGTACATCGCTTAGTGTTGACAGTGATGGGGTAGAATTTTCAACTAAAGATGGTAAAAAGAAAACAGAAGTTATTATTAAGGACTAAGATGAGTTCTAAAAATAGGAACAAATATAAAGCACAAAAACCGATAATATCATCGGTTTTTTTGTGTTTAATCACAATTAATTTTTATTGAAGTCATTGTAAGCGAACCACCAACGGGTTTATCATTAAATATAGAAACCGTTTCGTTTTTTTCTTTTAAAGCCAAGGTGTAAATGAGCGGTAAATAATGCTCTGGTGTTGGTATGGCCAAATCAAATGCTTTTCCTTCATTCTTAAAATGAATTAGATTTTTGTGATTATCTTCTAAAATATATTGCTTCATTTTTTCATTAGCCTCGGTTGCCCAATCGAAGGCAAAAGCATCGTTTAGTTTGTTCCAAGCCACAAGCCTTAAATTATGTACCATGTTACCACTACCAATAATGAGTACACCTTTTTGTCTTAAACTTGCCAGCTCTTTAGCCAGTTCATAATGGTATTGTGGTGGTTTAGAATAATCAATGCTCATTTGAATGACAGGAATATCGGCATTGGGGTACAGATGCTTAATAACGCTCCAAGCACCATGGTCTAATCCCCATTTATCATCTAGCTCCACTTCGGTTTTAGTAATGATGTGCTTGGTTTCTTTGGCTAATTCGGGACTTCCAGGTGCTGGATACTGCACATCGAACAAGGCTTGTGGAAACCCTCCAAAATCATGAATGGTAGGTGGGTTTTGCATAGCCGTTACAAAAGTGCCTTGGGTTTCCCAATGTGCCGATACACAAAGTATGGCATGGGGTTTTATGAGTTCTTTACCCAATTGCCTAAAGGAAGCTACAAATTCATTTTCTTCAATAGCATTCATAGGACTACCATGACCTAAAAACAATACCGGCATTTTTTCGGTAGTGCCTAAGGTTGAAGTTATTTTGTTTAGGTCTCTTAAATTCATAAGATATATGATTAGTAAACTTCCTTGTCGTAAAAGCTTTATTATTAATACTAATTTAGGTGTTTTATACCAATAACTATAATGTGTTTATTGGTAAACATCTTTAATATAAGCTGCCATGGTTTTTGTTTTTCTGCCTAATATTGTTTCTAAATCATTTTCGGTTTTATCAAATTCACCATTAGCGATACCTAAGCTAAACATGGTTGTTAAACTAATAATAGCGTCGGGTAATCCCATAGATTTTAATGTGGCCTCAAAATCAGTTACTGATGGCGAAATATATTGTATGTCTTCTCCTAAAGTTTCAGACAGTAATCTTGCAATATCATAAAAAGAGACTGTAGCGCTGGCATTAAACTCATATATTTTGTTCTTATGTTTTTCAGGTTCGCTCAAAATAATGGCTTCTGCTTCAGCAAAATCTTCTCTTGCCACAAAAGCAGTTTTACCATTACGGGCAGGTAGATATACTATTTTGGATTTCTGTAGTAGGGTTTTGTCACCTATGAACATATAAACAACTTCACTGTATAAATTGTGTCTTAATATAGTATAGGCTAAACCAGATTCCTGAATCCATAGTTCCGTTTGTTTGTGCGCATTAACGACTAAATGAAGCGGTGCTTTTTCTGATTCATCCTTTCTAACGGTACTGGTGTAAAGAATATGTTTTACGCCTGCTTGTTTAGCTGCCTGTACAACGTTTTTATGTTGTTGGAACCGTTTATCAAGGTCACTCCCGGAAACAAAATATAGCGTTTCAATGCCTGCAAAGGCATTTGTTAAAGTTTCATAGTCATCATAATCTCCAACACGCACTTCAAAACCATCGGTATGATATTGTTTGGCTTTTTCAGAATGCCCGTTTCTAACCAAAACAGCTATGGAATTAGTGCCTATTTTGTCTTTTAACCGTTTGGCAACGTCACTTCCTAAATTGCCTGTTGCGCCTGTAATTAATATTTTATTCATTGTATTATATTTTATAAATGTTTCTATTATATTTAATTTAAAGAATTCCTCGGGGCTTGCCCTGAGGTTTGCTTCGCCAGTTCGCTTTGCTCGTGTCCGCTTCTACCTCTCCTTGAGGAGAGGTCAAAACTGTCAGGCAGTTTTGGGTGAGGTGGAATAAATAAATTTCGGTTTTTGTGTCTTTAGGACAAAATGAAACGAGAAAAATACCCTTATGGCTCTGCTGGGGATTGTTAGTTCCAAGAAATTTGTTTATTTTGTGTATTAAAGTAAAGTTACTTACTTTTAGTTAGTCAAAGATATAAAGTTATTATTGGTAAAACAAGAACTGTTTTAGAAGTTGGATACTAACTTTCAAGTTATTAATATTGAAAATCAATAAGTTATGAGTGTAGAAAATATAAAAAAATATTCAGATGTAGATGATTGTCCTGTTAGAAATGTGTTGGATAGAATAGGAGATAAGTGGTCGATGCTTGTTTTGTTAATTTTGAATGACAATGAAGTGCTTCGATTTAATGAAATTGATAAATATATTGATACGATTTCTCAAAAAATGCTTTCGGTAACTTTAAAAGGATTGGAAGCAGATGGTTTAGTTAAGCGTACCATTTATCCACAAATACCACCTAGAGTGGAATACCAATTAACTGAACGGGGAAAAAGTCTTATCCCTCATTTGCACAATCTTGTTATTTGGGCTAAAGATAATATAGGGGATATCAAACAATCGCGGGTAGCGTATTCCAGTTAAATGGGATAAGCTATTTCAGGACGGGATCGTATATGAAAATAAAACACGCCACCTTATTGTAAAAGGAGTTTCTTATAGATGCTTACTATTTCTTCAATATTGCTACGAAGTCATAGGTTTCAGAACTGGTATTTGAACTCCTGCAAGGTTTTAAAAACCTTGTAGGTCTGCTTCTCAAAACCTAAAAAGCAATCGAATCCAGGTAAAAACCACCTCGTCTCCGGTTTCTTTTAGTGAAACCGAATCCACTCCTCCTTTTTAAAGGAGGAGAATTTAAAAAGGAGGTAAATATTATGATTATACCAATATTGAAATTAAAACGACAAACAACTCCTTCCCTTTTTTAAGGAAAGGTAGATTTAAATCTGGAAGGGTTAAACATTTTGAACATACGTTGTGCCACTTTTATTTAAATAAAAAACCAATCAGGGTTTTTAACCCTGATTGGTGTGTTGCCTTTAAACCTAAATAATAATCGAGTTAAATGGGATAAGCTATTTCATGATGGGACCGTATATAAAAATAAAAACACGCGACCTTATTGTAAAAGCAGTCTCTTATAGATGCTTACTATTTCTTTAATATTGCTATGAAGTCACAGGCTTCGTCTGAGCTGGGCGAACAAATTGTTGAAGCAGGCTTTTGCCATTGCAAAATCAGGAAGACCATACGATGAAAACTTTGTTTCAAAATTAGCTTAAAATTGCTTGTTTTTTAACTCAGTTCTTTGTTGGCAAACGTTATTTTTTGAATGTCATTGAATTTATTGATTCTAAAAGTGTTTTCTTTTGGTCATCATTTATATATGACACTATCACATTAAAGCTAAATCCCTTACTAATAGTTGAATAATAAATCTGTTTAATTTCTAATCCCATGTAATACATATGAGCATACATCTTATAAAAATCACTTCCATTAATCGATTCTTTTTCAAACTCTTCCGATAAATAGTCATATTGAAACTGACTTTGTTTAAGCAATCGTCTTGACTGAAATAAATAGTCACTACCATTTTTTATCCCAGGAGCATTCATAATGTTTTCAGCAACAATCATAATATTTGGATTATATTCAACAGCAGAGCCTAATTCATATTGGAAAACGGCTAATAAATTTGCTGAATTTATGTCAGAGGCTTTCATAATTGCTTTAAGCTTTTTATCCTCGCCAGCTACTAAATTTTTGCCCACATCAGCTATCCGCTCTGTCTGTTCTTTTGATTGAATCACCCAATTATCGGGAAGTTTCATGGAACAATCAAAATAACTATTAGAATAAATATTAGTATTAACGTTCCCATAATCGAAATTATCAGGTTTTCCAGTCGATGAACAATGTGTAAATAATCCTAACATGAGGATACCAAAAATTGAATAAATTAAGTTTTTCATTTTCTAAATACTTCGTTTATAATCATTAATATTTTGTCAGTATAATTGAATTCTAATGGTCTCGCCTAATGTTTGCCAACAATCGTATAACCACAATAAATAGCAATACAATTGTAGTTATATTATGTCTGTAATATATTACTTTTTAATGAGGTATATAAAAAAAATCCTGATAGGAAACTATCAGGATTTTTTAAGTTATGGGATTTCTGCTTTCGCAGAAATAGTATTAATCTTCAACCAAAACCCAGTCGCCTTTGGCCAATAAAGGCTCGGCTTGTTTGTATTTAAGGGTTTTGTTTTCACCAGTAATAACTTGCTTAATAGTTACTTGGTCATTGCGTCCAATTTTTGGTTTATCACGTACAATGGTTTCAACGACATGTTGTTGGCGTTGGGTATTGCCCGCAGCTCTATTTTGTGCCGAACGTTCATCTAAATTAGGTATTTCGTCTTTTTGCACATTCAGTTTTTCCTGTTTGCGCTCTCTGGCTTCATGAATGGTGTTTTGTGTTTCTTGAGGTAATTCACCTTTAAATAAGAATGAAATTACGTCTTTATTCACTTCATCTATCATGGATTTGAACAATTCAAACGCTTCAAACTTATAAATAAGTAATGGGTCTTTTTGCTCATGCACAGCCAATTGCACCGATTGTTTTAGCTCGTCCATTTTACGTAAATGGGTTTTCCAAGCATCGTCAATAATGGCAAGTGTGATGTTTTTCTCAAAATCCGTGATTAATTGTTTACCATGGGTTTGGTAAGCTTTTTCAAGATCGGTAACGACATTTAAGGTTTTTATGCCATCGGTAAAAGGAACGACTATGCGTTTGAATTTATCACGTTGGGTTTCATATACATTTTTAATAACAGGGAATGCAAGGTCTGCATTGCGTGTCATTTTTTCTCTGTAATGATCGAATGCGGTACGGTATATTTTACTGGTAATTTCTTGAGCCGAAAGTTTTCCGAATTCAGCTTCTGAAATTGGCGAACTCATTGAAAAATAGCGAATCAATTCAAATTCGAAGTTTTTAAAGTCGTTGGCAGCTTTATTGGTTTCAGCAATCCCTTCGGCTGTATCGAAAAGCATATTAGCTAAATCTACACGCAGGCGCTCGCCAAATAAGGCATGGTGGCGACGCTTGTAAACGACCTCACGTTGTGCGTTCATAACATCATCATATTCTAATAAACGCTTACGAACACCAAAGTTGTTTTCTTCTACTTTTTTCTGTGCACGTTCAATAGATTTTGAAATCATGGAATGCTGAATGACTTCGCCTTCTTTTAATCCCATTCTATCCATCATTTTAGCAATACGCTCACTACCAAATAAACGCATTAGATTATCTTCTAGTGATACATAGAACTGCGAACTTCCTGGATCTCCTTGACGACCTGCACGACCACGTAACTGGCGATCCACACGACGTGAATCATGACGCTCGGTACCTACAATAGCTAAACCGCCTGCTTTTTTAACTGCTTCAGTCAATTTAATATCGGTACCACGACCTGCCATATTGGTGGCAATGGTTACTTGTCCAGGTTGACCGGCTTCGGCAACAATATCAGCCTCTTTTTTATGGAGTTTCGCATTTAATACGTTATGCGGAATTTTACGAATGGTAAGCATTTTACCAAGTAACTCACTTATTTCTACCGAAGTCGTACCAATTAACACTGGGCGACCGGCTTGTGAAAGTTTTGTTACCTCATCAATAACGGCGTTGTATTTTTCGCGTTTTGTTTTGTAAACCAAATCTTCTTGGTCATTACGGGCAATTGGGCGGTTGGTTGGAATCTCCACGACATCCAATTTGTAAATTTCCCAAAATTCGCCAGCTTCTGTAACTGCTGTACCCGTCATACCAGACAGTTTGCGGTACATTCTAAAGTAATTTTGAAGTGTTACCGTAGCAAAGGTTTGCGTAGCATCTTCAATTTTTACGTTTTCTTTAGCTTCAATCGCTTGGTGTAAACCGTCAGAATAACGACGACCATCCATAATACGACCGGTTTGTTCATCAACAATCATCACTTTGTTGTCAATGACCACGTATTGAATATCTTTTTCAAATAAAGCGTAGGCTTTAAGCAATTGACTAAGCGTATGAATACGTTCCGATTTTATACCAAAATCTTTGTATAGTTCTTCTTTTAATTTAGCTTCTTCGGCTAAAGGTAAATTCTGGTTTTCAATTTTTGCTATTTCAATACCTATTTCAGGCATAATGAAAAAGTTAGGGTCATCTTTTCCAGAAATGTATTCAACACCTTTATCGGTCAGCTCTATTTGATTGTTTTTTTCTTCAATGACATAGTATAATTCGGCATCAACCTTTGGCATTTCGCGGTTGTTGTCCTGCATATAAAAGTTTTCGGTTTTTTGAAGTAGTTGTTTAACACCTTCTTCACTTAAAAACTTAATAAGCGCTTTGTTTTTAGGCATCCCACGGTAAACACGCAGTAATTGAAAGCCGCCTTCTTTAGTATCTCCAGAGGTGATTAATTTTTTTGCTTCGGCTAAAACGCCTGTTAGATATTTGCGTTGTACGGCAACAATATCATCTATTTTGGGTTTTAACTCATTAAACTCATGGCGTTCACCTTGCGGAATAGGCCCCGAAATAATTAATGGTGTACGGGCATCGTCAACCAATACAGAATCCACCTCATCGACAATCGCGTAATGGTGTGGGCGTTGTACCAAATCGTTTGGTGAGTGTGCCATATTATCACGTAAGTAATCGAAGCCAAACTCGTTGTTGGTACCATAGGTAATATCGGCATTATAAGCTTTTTTACGGGCATCGGAATTTGGTTGGTAGTAATCGATACAATCTACAGTCAATCCATGAAACTGAAAAATAGGCGCCATCCACGCGCTATCACGTTTTGCTAAATAGTCGTTTACGGTTACCAAATGCACCCCTTTTCCAGCAAGCGCATTTAAATACATAGGAAGCGTCGCTACCAAGGTTTTACCTTCACCCGTTTGCATTTCGGCAATTTTACCTTGGTGCATGGCTATACCTCCAATAAGTTGTACATCGTAGTGTACCATATCCCAAGTAATGGCTTTTCCTGCAGCATCCCAAGAGTTGGACCAAATAGCTTTATCATTATCTAAAGTAACGTAATCTTTTGCACCTGATAATTCTCTATCAAAAGTGCTTGCCGTTACTGTAATAGTGGTGTTGTTTGTAAAACGTTTTGCAGTTTCCTTAACTACGGCAAAAGCTTCTGGTAAAATAGCGTCTAAAACATCTTCAGTAGTTTTGTAAGCATCATCTTTTAGTTTATCAATGTCTAGATAAATATCTTCACGTCTGTCAATGTCTTCGGTGTTTTCGGCCTCTTCAAGTAATTTTGCAATTTGGTCGTTTATAGGCTGTATCGCTTGTGCAATAGTCGCCTTAAATTGTGCTGTTTTAGCCCTTAGTTCATCGTGTGACAATCCTTCTATAGCAGCTTCAAAAGTCTTGATTTTGCTTACAATAGGCATAATGGACTTTACATCTTGTTTCGATTTGTCGCCAACAAATACTTTAAGTACAGAATTTAAAAAACTCATGTGTATATATATTATATGTTAACTAGGAAAACTTCCTAGTGGTAAATTATTTTGTTTTTGTTGCTTTTAAAAAGCAATCAAAGATACATTTTGTTATATGTTTTATAAAGATTTAAGACAAAAAAAAAGCCTCAAACCGAGACTTTTTAACTTTTCTTTATGCTTTATTAATATTCATCTTCATTCCAAAGGTAATCTTCATCTGTTGGATAATCAGACCAAATTTCGTCAATTGAATCGTAGGCATCACCTTCATCTTCAATAGACTGTAAGTTTTCAACAACCTCCAAAGGAGCACCCGTTCTAATAGCGTAATCTATTAACTCGTCTTTTGTTGCTGGCCAAGGTGCATCACTTAAATACGATGCTAATTCTAAAGTCCAATACATTTTATATGCGTTTTAATTTTGTGCAAAAATAAATTTTTAGTTCAAACACACAAGAAAAAAATGAATTATTTAATTATTATTTTTAAGAACGTGTTTTTTTATTATTTAAACAGTTGAAATTCAGCTTTTTAATTTAAGCGTTAGCATTCCGATAACTATCGGGGGATGTCGGGCTTTTCGTTACTATCTTTTTTATCTTAAAGGTTTTGACTACGCTCAACCAGACAAAAAGGATTTTCACCGCAAATACAACGTATTTATGATTTCATTAATTCAAAATAAAAGCCAGTGAGTCATCCCTAACGCAAGAACCGTTTTCATTATAAAACTACTGCTTCTCAGGAATCCATTTAATCTCGTTTGCTTGCAAGTCATAAGTCAACTTCCGTGCCAACACAAAAAGATAGTCAGAAAGGCGGTTTAAGTACATTAATGTATTGGGGTCAATAGCTTCCATGTCATTAAGGGCGGTAGTTAAACGTTCAGCTCTACGGCACACACAGCGCGCAATATGACAGAATGACACCGTTTGGTGCCCACCGGGCAGAACAAAATGCGTCATGGGTGGCAATGCTTCATTCATAATATCCATTTCCTGCTCTAAATGCTCAATATCGCTACTGGTTATTTTAGGGATGTTTAGGCGTTCTTTTCCACTCTTTAAAATGGCTTTTTCAGGGTCGGTAGCTAAAATGGCACCCAGGGTAAACAGTCTATCTTGAATATGAATAAGTAAATCTTTGTAGTGCACATCAATCTCTTGATCACGAATTAATCCCAAATAGGAGTTTAATTCATCAACCGTACCGTAGCTTTCAATTCTTATATGGTGTTTAGGCACACGTGTACCACCAAATAATGCGGTGGTTCCTGTATCGCCTGTTTTTGTGTAGATTTTCATATTACGAAGTTAAATTATTTTGTGGAAAGATTCAAAGGTTTAAAGTTGCAAAGTAGCAAAGATGCAAAGTTTCAAAGAGGCAAAGGTGTTTCCTGATTGGTAAGGCTCATTTTCAACTCTTGATTCGCATCATAAATAACGATAGCATATAACACTAGGATAATGATTAAGTAAAAATATAAGACGAATTACTTTTTACATTGAATTTAGCAGTACTTTACAAGTGCTTTTTTAACTATGAAGTTTAAATCACTTCAATGAATTATTGGCATTAGAAGCGATGTTGTCATTGTAAAATTTAAATAAAAATATGTTTTTTATGAGGTGTAGATATTAGTATCATGCTTTTATTTAATAGCAGGGTTTTATTTATGTTTTTTTTGGGAAAACAAATACATTTGCAGCATGTAAATTTTTAAACTAAATCAATTTAAACCAACCAAAAATTATGAAAAAAATTACGTTCGTATTCATGTTAGTCGTAAGCTCTTTTAGTTTGCAGGCGCAATCTTATTTAGGGTTTTTAACAGATAACTATAGTGGTGTAAACAGTGTCATTGCAAATCCAGCGAATATTGTTGACTCCCGATTTAAAACCGATATTAATCTTGTTGGGATTAGTACTTTTGGAGGTAACGATTACTATGGTGTTAATATTTTTGATGCGATTAAAAAGGATTATGATTTTGATTTAGAAGCTAAAAAATCGCCAACAACAGATAATAATGCGGCACTGAATGTAGATATTATGGGACCTTCTTTTATGTTTAATATCAATGAAAGAAATTCCATTGCCATTTTTACCAGAGCGCGTTCGTTTGTTAATGTTAATGATATTAATGGTACTTCTATAGATGCTATTGATGATGATGTTTCGGATGATTTTAATTTAAACGAAGGTGATTTTAACGCTTTTGGACAGGCATGGGCGGAAGTTGGAATTACATACGCTAGAGTTCTATTCAATAAAGATGAGCACTTCTTAAAAGGTGGTCTTTCTTTAAAATATTTACAAGGTGGCGGTAGCGGATATGTTTATGGTAAAAATGTTACCGTAGATTATGATGCTGACGGATCAGGTCCAGATACAGCTAGCCTTACATCTACAGGACAATTAACCTATGGACGTTTTGACAATTTTGATAATGATAATTACGATTATGAACTTCCTGATGCTACTGGTTTTGGAGCCGATTTAGGGTTTGTTTATGAATGGAGACCCAACCATGCCGATTATACAACAACAAACGCCGATGGTGCATCATTCACTCGAAAAGACAAAAATAAATATAAATTAAAATTAGGTTTATCTATTACGGATTTAGGTTCTATTAATTATAAAGAGGCTCTTGAGGAAACGTTTGATATTACAAATAACGTAAGTGAAGATGATATTGAAAATGAAGACGATTTGAATGACATTTTGAATAATCTATATACACAAACCGATTCTAAAACAGGTTATAAAACAACATTACCAACAGCACTACATTTAAATGCCGATTGGAGTTTTAATAGCAAGTTTTACGTGAATTTAAACACAGATTTTTCTCTTGTGTCAAAAAATAAAATGAATGCTAGCCGTATTTCAAACACCGTGTCATTAACACCTCGTTTTGAAAGTAAATGGTTTAGTTTTTATCTGCCTTTAAGTGTGGTAGAAAATAATGGATTTCAAATAGGAACAGGTTTAAGGGCAGGACCATTATATGTAGGATCTGGTTCTATACTTTCTGCTTTAACAAGTGATAATAGTAAAGGAGCCGATGTGTATGCGGGAATCAAAATACCTATATATCAAGGAAAACCAAAAGATAGAGATAAGGATGGCATAATAAATAAATTAGATAAATGTCCAAAAGAAGCAGGGCCGATTGAGAACAATGGATGTCCTTGGGGAGATAAAGATTCGGACGGCGTATTGGATAATGAAGATGTTTGTCCAGAAACGGCAGGTCCTATTGAGAATAAAGGATGTCCTTGGGGTGATAAAGATGCAGATACCGTGCTAGACAATGTTGATGGATGTCCAGAAATAGCAGGTCCAATAGAAAATAACGGTTGTCCTTGGAAAGATTCTGATAATGATGGTGTTCTTGATAAGGATGATGCCTGCGTTGATGTACCTGGAACGGTTGCTAATAATGGCTGTCCTGAAGAAAAACTTGAGCCAATCGTAACAGAAGAGGTTCAAAAGTCTTTAAATGAGTACGCAAAAACTATTTTATTTGATTCAGGTAAATCAACTATAAAAACTGTGTCTTATGGTGTTTTAGACGAAATCACTACTATTCTTGGAGAGTACCCTAATGCTAAATTTTCAATAGAAGGTCACACCGATAGCGTAGGTAGCGACGTTTCTAATCTAAAACTATCTGAATCTAGAGCGAGTTCTGTGATGACGTTCTTAATTGAAAAAGGAGTGGCATCAAACAGATTGACATCAACAGGTTTTGGCGAAAGTAAACCAATCGCGGATAATACTACAAATGAAGGTAGAGCTCAAAACAGAAGGGTTGAAATTAATTTAGTGAAGTGATGTTGGGGGATGGTTGATGGCTGATGGTTGATGGGTGTTGGTTTTTGGTTGATGGTTGATGGAGAAATGTAAAAAAAAGTTGGTTGAAAAATGAAAAAAAACAGCTTTATAAAAACTTTAAACTTTTGCTTTTGAGACGTGAATCGTGAGATGTGAATTGTGAAAAGACAAATCGTGAAAGGAGTATCCTGTTGTCTTTTACAGAACTATCTTTCTAACAATCTAACTTTATAGCAATCTAACCATCTAATGGTGGTTGGTTGTTGGTTGATGGAGAAATGTGAAAAAATGTTGGTTGAAAAATGGCAAAAAGCAACTTTATAACAACTTTAAACTTTTTAACTCTGAACTCATAACTCCGAACTCATAACTGGTGAATCGTGAAAAGGCAAATTGTGAAAAGGAGTACTTGTTGTCGATTAAAAAAAAACCTTTCTGACCTCTAACCATCGTGAAAGGTAAGACAATTAAGAATTAATAATTAATCCTGAGCGTTTGCTTGGGATTTTTTATGCTATAAAGTTTGATAAACGGTTTTTTATAATATTTTTAAAATTTAGAAGTTCATTATATTAATAGAACTCATCTTGACTTTTTGTTTTTAACCAAAAATGAGATAAAATTTGTACAAATGAGGCACTTTTTGCAAGGCATAGTATCACTACGCATAAAAAAGTAACGAAATATGGATAAATTTTAGCCGTTCCTGCCTGCCGGCAGGCAGGTTTTAGGAAATAGAAAAAGTCAAGATGAGTTCAGTATTTTATTTGTTTTGTTGTTTATTTTATAAGAAAAAAAATACATTTGTAATATGTAAATTTTAAGCTTAACCAAAAAATTATGAAAAAAATCACGTTTTTATTTATGTTAATTGTAAGCTCTTATAGTTTGCAAGCGCAATCTTATTTAGGGTTTTTAACGGATAATTATAGTGGTGTAAATAGCGTCATTGCAAATCCAGCGAATATAGTTGATTCTCGTTTTAGAGCAGATATTAATCTTGTTGGGACGAGTGTTTTTGCTGGAAACGATTATTATAATTTAAACATCATGAAAGCGTATAATGATGATGATTATAATTTTGAAGGGGAGTCACGACAAAATCCAAAAATAAACAATAATGGAGGGGTGAATGTAGATGTTATGGGGCCTTCATTTATGTTTAATATAAACGACAATAACGCTATTGCGGTTTTTACCAGAGCGCGCTCTTTTGTGAATGCTAATGGAATTAATGGCAAAGATTTACATGCTATTGGAGAAGACGGAACTAATGATTTTATTGTTAATGAAAATGAATTTAACACTTTTGGGCAAACATGGGCAGAAATAGGACTTTCTTATGCTAGAGTATTAGTTAGTGAAAGAGAGACCTTTTTAAAAGGGGGGATTTCCTTAAAATATCTAAAAGGAGGCGGTAGTGCTCATGTAGCGGGTAGAAATATTATGATAGATTATGATGAAGATGGAACGATGCTTTCTGGAGGAGGAACCACAGGTAGTGTTTCGTCTACTGGCGACGTCATTTATGGACGTTCTGATGATTTTGATAGAGACGATTATGAATATGAATTCCCAAAAAGTGCTGTTGGTTTAGGTGTAGATATCGGAATAATTTATGAGTGGCGTCCCAATTATGGAGATTATAAACCTAGAAAAGTATGGCCAAACCGCTTAACATATAAAGAACAAAATAAATATAAGTTAAAACTAGGTTTTTCTATAACCGATATTGGTTCTATAAATTATAAAGATGGCATTGAAGATTTTTTTGATATTACAAATACCAATGTGAGCGAAGAAGCCATTGATAATGAAGATGATTTATACGATATATTAAACAATCTATATACGTTAACAAATTCTTCAATAGGGTATAAGGCTATATTGCCAACAGCATTACATCTGAATGCAGATTGGCGTTTTACAAATAATTTTTATTTAAATTTTAATACTGATTTATCGCTTACTGGAAAAAGCCAAATACACACGAGTAAAATAACAAATATAGTATCCCTTACGCCACGTTTTGAGAGTAAATGGCTTAGTTTTTATATGCCTTTAAGTATGGTCCAATATGCCGGTTTTCAGGTGGGAGCTGGTTTAAGATTAGGGCCACTTTATCTAGGCTCCGGTTCTTTGTTTACTAATTTGATAAGCGAGAAAAGCAAAGGGGCAAATTTTTATGCAGGATTAAAAATACCTCTTTTTCATGGGAAATACGATAAAGGAAGTAACTGCGATTGTTACTAGTAAACTAGTTTAATTTAAAAATTTTTCTCATGCCGTCACGAGCGGGACGCTCGCGATAGCGGAGAAGTTCATCGTGAAAAAGGCATCTTGTCGTTTAAAAAAAACATCTTTCTAACAATCTAACAATCTAACAATCTAACAGTCTAACAATCTAACAGTCTATCACATTAAACTCTTACAACAAAATCCTCCTTTACCTGTTCTTTTCTAAAAAACACAACCCCCCAAAAAAAGGTATCGATAGTAACGGTTACTTTTGGGTGTTGTTTTATGGTTTCCCAAGCTTCGGTCATTTCTTTCGACCAGTAGATATCATCAAAAATAAAAACCGAATCGTTGTGTGCCGTTTGTGTTAAGGTTTCGAAATACTGTAAAGTGGCTTCTTTTTGGTGGTTGCCATCGAAAAAAATAAGATCGAAGGTTTTAGGTGTTAGGTTTTTTATGATATCATTAAAATCTCCTGTGATAAGACTTATGTTCTTTAAATGGTGTTTTTCAAAAGTTGTTTTTGTGTATTCTGAAATCATCGGGCAACCTTCAATACTTGTAATTTCTGATTTTGGATTGGCTAAACTCATCGCATGTGTTGCAATGCCTAGGGAGGTGCCTAATTCTAATATGTTTTCAAAATTAAAATAGGCACTAAGGCGGTATAAAAGTTTGGCTCTTTTAATGGTCGTTCCTGTGTTTTTGGCAATTTCAGAAATAGTGCGTTCCTGCTGTTTTGTTACATGGGAACCTTTGCCTAAATCGGTTACTGTAATTTTAGTGTGGTCTTGAAGGAGTTGTTTTTTATATGCTGAAATGTTCTTGTAGGCTTCGTAATTTGCTGTATCGTAAAAGCATTTTGTGACTAAATTGTAGACAAAAGGGGAGTGCACACCGTGCTGGTTGGTGGATTTGAACAGGAATTTTATGTATTGAATGGCTTGATAAAACATTTTTTATTGTTTCAAAGTTTCAAAGTTTTAAAGCTTCAAAGTTTCAAAGTTGCAGAGCTTCAAAGTTTTAAAGTTTCAGAGATTTAGCTTTGTCTCTTTTTATAGTTTCAAAGTTTCAGAGTTTCAAAGTAACAAAGTTTCTAAGTACAAAGTTTCAGAGCTTCAGGTTTTCAGGTTTTTTTGCTTTTAGAGATTTTGACTTGTTTCTTTGTCACTTTGCAACTTAGCCTCTTTGTAGTTCTACCGTTGCTACTTCACACTTAGCCTTTTAGGTACTTTATAACCTTATAACCTTATAACCTTTTAACTTTTCAACTTAGCCTCTTTGTAGTTCTGTGGTTGCTACATTCCCACTTAGTTTCTTAGGTACTTTACCGCTTTGCAACTTTGTCTCTTTGCTACTTTGAAAATCAGTCACTTAGTAGTTCTGAAGCTGCTACTTCACCACTTACCCTTTTAGGTACTTTGTAACTTTATAACTCCTTAACTCCTTAACTTCTTAACTTTTCAACTTAGCCTCTTTGTAGTTCTGCCGCTACTACTTCACTATTTTGCCTCTTAGGCACCTTGTAACCTCATAACCTTATAACCTCATAACCTTTTTAACTTTTCAACTTAGCCTCTTTGTAGTTCTACCGTTGCTACTTCACCACTTAGCCCCTTAGGTACTTTGTAACTTTATAACTCCTTAACTCCTTAACTCCTTAACTTTTCAACTTTCCTCCAACTTAGATAACAACTCCAGCCAGCGTTCTTCCTTGGTTTCTATATCATCAATAATTTTCTGTAACGCTTCCGAAAGTTTGTTTATTTCCTCGGGTGATAAATCGGGATTGTTAAACTTTGCTTCTAGTTCTTTTTTGTCAAACGCTAACGAATTTAACTTGCTTTCAATATTTTTTAGTTCTTTTTCTTCGTTGTATGTTAGTTTGCTGTCTTCTGTTTTTTTCCAAGCTTTTTTATCTTTTTTATCTTCTTGGGAGTTGGAAATTACAGGTTGGCTATCTTCATAAACTCTGTAATCGGTATAATTTCCTGGGAAATCTTCAATGACGCCTTCGCCTTTAAAAACAAAAAGATGGTCGATGACTTTATCCATAAAATAGCGGTCGTGCGATACTACAATCACGCATCCGGGAAAATCCAATAAGAAACTTTCCAATACATTTAGGGTAACGATATCTAAATCATTAGTAGGTTCATCAAGAATTAAAAAATTAGGATTTTGAATTAAAACCGTACATAGATACAGGCGTTTACGTTCGCCACCACTTAGTTTTTCAACAAAATCGTATTGTTTTTTTCTGCTGAATAAAAAGCGTTCCAACAATTGTTGAGCCGAAATTTGACGTCCTTTTTTTAACGGAATGTAATCGCCAAATTCCCGAATCACATCAATGACCTTTTGCTCCGGTTTTATGGTGATGCCGTTTTGTGTGTAATAACCAAATTTAACCGTTTCGCCTAAAATTACTTTTCCAGAATCTGGTTTTATAGTTTGTGTTAATAGATTTAAAAAAGTGGTTTTTCCAGTGCCATTTTTACCAATAATACCAACACGTTCTCCATTTTTAAATAGGTATTCAAAACCATCAAGAATCACTTTATCCTTAAAGGATTTGGATACTTTATGAAACTCTACCACTTTACTACCCAAACGTTCCATGTTGAGTTCTAGCTGTACTTCATGGTCGTTTCGGCGTTGGCTGGCACGGTGTTTAATATCATGAAAATCGTCTATACGCGATTTCGATTTTGTAGTACGTGCTTTTGGTTGGCGGCGCATCCATTCCAATTCTTTTTTAAAGAGCTGTTTGGCTTTGCCGGTCTCCACTTCGGTTTGTTCAATTCTGGCCTCACGCTTTTCGAGATAATAGGAGTAATTGCCTTTGTAGCTGTACAGTTGCCCTTCGTCCAGTTCTATAATTTCGGTACACACGCGTTCTAGAAAGTAGCGGTCGTGGGTTACCATAAACAGGGTGATGTTTTCTTTTGCAAAAAAGGCTTCCAACCATTCAATCATTTCTAAATCCAAATGGTTGGTAGGTTCGTCAAGAATTAATAAATCGGGTTTGTTTATGAGTGCGTTTGCTAACGATAAACGCTTTTTCTGCCCCCCAGAAAGTGATCCTACTTTTTGGTTTAAATCTTCAAGTTTTAGTTTGAAAAGTATTTGTTTGTATTGCGTTTCAAAATCCCAGGCTTGATGCTGTTCCATTTGCTCGAATGCTTTTTGGTAAGCATCCGAGTTTTCAGGGTTTAAAAGGGCCTGTTCATAATTTGAAATGACTTTTAAAATGGGATTGTCGCTTGCGAAAATGGTTTCTTCAACCGTTAAGTCCTTGTCCAATTTTGGGTCTTGTGATAAAAACGAAACCACAATACCATTCCTATAGGTTATATTGCCGGAATCGGCTTCATCATCACCGGAAATAATATTTAGAATAGAGGTTTTACCCGTGCCATTTTTCGCTACAAAAGCTATTTTTTGGTCTTTATGGATGCTAAAAGAAATGTTTTCGAAAAGCGTTAGCTCTCCGTAAGATTTCGATATATTTTCAACAGTTAGATAATTCAAAAGGATATTTTTTTGCAAATAAAGGATAAAAAACCAAAAATACAGTGATAAGTTTTATTGTTCATTTTGAAAAGTTATATTTGTGCTAAATCAATTACCCCTATGATGAAACAAACATTCCTGTTTATCTGTGTGTCAATCAGTGTTTTATGTTCTTCGTGTATCACCAATAAAGATGTCGTTTATTTACAGGATAAAGGTACTGTTAAACAGGATTCATTATTGATTAAAGAGTTGTCTAAACCTTACAGGGTTCAAGTTAATGATATTTTAAGTATTAATGTAAAGGCTTTGGATAATGAGCTTACGGCTATTTTTAATCCTGTTGGAGCTAACCATATTAGTACGGCACAAGGACAAGCGGGTTTGTATTTTAGTGGCTTTACTGTTGATTTACATGGTAATATTAAATTTCCTATTCTGGGAGAGATTAATGTGTTAGGTTTTACCATTAAAGAAATAGAGGAAAAAGTTAAAAAGGAGCTATTGGCTCAATATTTCAAAGAATCGGCAGAATTATTTGTTACCGTAAAATTGGCAGGTTTACGTTATACCACCATAGGCGAGGTGGGTACAGGTGTGCATACGTTATTCCAAGATAGGGTAAATATTTTAGAGGCTTTGGCCAATGCGGGCGATATCAGTCAGACAGGTGATCGAAAAGATGTTTTGGTTATCAGGCAGTATCCCGACGGACAAAAAATACACCATATAGACTTAACAGACATTGCGGCAATGGATTCGCCTTATTATTATATTCAACCCAATGACATCATATTGGTGAAGCCTTTAAGGCGTAAATCTTTAGGAGCAGGACAAACGGCTATTCAGAACATCACCACGATGGCTTCTATATTGTCTGTATTGGTGTCAACCTATTTTTTAACTCGAAATCTTTAAAATTTAAGTTATGATTGAAGAATTTGAAGTTTCAGAGTCGGGAGCAAGTAGTTTTGATATAAAAAAGTTTTTATTCAGAGCCTTAAGTTATTGGAAACTTTTCTTAATACTATTGGCTATTGGTGTTTTCTTTGTTTATCAAAAAAACATACGGGAAGAGTTCTCTTATCGTTTAGGAACAAAAATTTCTATTGAAAATGATAACAATCCATTATTCACGTCCAATGCCAGTTTGACCTTCAACTGGGGAGGTGTTACAGCTAAGGTTCAAACCATGATTGTAACCTTAAAATCGAGGTCACACCATGAAAAAGTAGTGGATCGCTTAGAGTTTTATAAAAGCTATTTAAAACAGGGCAGGTTTAGAATGCAAGATATTTATAAAGCGGCGCCTTTTAGATTTTACCACGATTATAATGCGCCCCAACTTTTAAACATTCCAATAAAAATAACTTTTTTAAATACCAATTCTTTTGAGTTGGAAGCCGAATTTTTAAATCCCAGCGTACAAGTTCAAAATTACACCACTAAAGACATTTCGACGGTTGGTGTGTCTGTTGGAATTTTTAAAGAACAATTTAAGATAGGAGATACTATAAACTTACCATTTTTAAAAGGCGTTATTAATTTGGCTGAAAACAGAAAAGCCCATGTAGGCGAGCCATTCTTTATACAATTTAGTAATTTTGATAGTACGGTTGCTAGTTATCAAGGCAGAACAGCCATAGGGAGTACTGCAAATTCCCCCATACTTGATATTTCCCTGATACATAAAAATACCGAAAAGATAGTTGATTATTTAAATGGCATTGTGGAAGTTTTAGGTGAAGACCAATTAAATAGAAAAAACCAATACGCTACCAACGCCATTAATTTTATAGATGAACAAATTTCTAGAGTAAAAGGCGAATTATCTGAAAATGTTGAAGCACTTAACGACTACAGAAAGAAGAACAAAATTTACACACTTGATGATGAAACGGACCAGCTAAAAGACAAGCTAACAAAATTTGATGCCGAAAAGGAACATATAACCAGACAGCTAAGTTATTATTCCAATCTTAAAAACTATTTGTTAAGCAGTAGCACGTTTACCGAAATACCAGCACCATCTATAGCAGGTATAAGTGATGGCAATATTTTATCAAATGTTTCCAAAATTAACGATTTATCCGTTCAAAAATCGAAGTTGCAGTATTCGGTACGTAGTGATGCATCCGTTTTCAATGATTTAAACAGACAAATTGAAGGTATAAAAAATGTACTTTTAGAAAACATTAGTTCGGTTACTAATGGTTTAAAAAGGGAGTTAAGTACCGTTAGTTCCAATTTGCATGCTATTGAATCCCAGTTTAGTAAGCTTCCGGAAGATCAACAACAGTTAATCACTATTAAGCGCCAATATTCTTTAAGTGAACAAACTTACAATGCTTTTTTAGCGAAACGAGGCGAAGCACAAATGATTAAAGCATCAAATGTGTCAGATATTTTAGTTATCGATCCTGCTAAAAATACCGGAGCGACTGTATTGGGTAGAAATTTAAACATTCGATATGTATTTGCCTTCTTTGGAGCTTTACTTATTCCCTTACTATTAGCGTTTGTTTTAACATTTTTAGATAATCATATCCATACTCCGATGGATGTGGAACAATTATCACCCATCCCCATGTTAGGGATCATTGGCAAAAATAAATTGGATGATAATTTAGTAGTCCATAGAAAGCCAAAATCGGCCGTAGCCGAAGGGTTTCGGGGCATACGTACTAATTTGCAATATTTTTATAAGTCTAAAGACTTAGAAGGCGCCAAAACATTAATGGTAACATCGTCTGTAAGTGGCGAAGGCAAAACATTTTGTTCCATTAACATCGCTACGGTTTTTGCATTAAGTGGCAAGAAAACTATTTTGCTGGGACTGGATTTAAGGAAACCTAAGATTTTTGATGATTTTAATATTAAAAATGATATGGGTGTTGTAAATTATTTAATTGGGCAAGAACCATTAGAAACTGTCATTCAGCACACAGAAATTGAGCATTTAGACGTTATTACCTCGGGACCCATTCCTCCAAATCCTTCAGAATTATTAATAAGTGAAAAGCTCACTGAACTATTAATAGTTTTAAGAAGTAAGTATGATTATATTGTTTTAGATACACCGCCAGTAGGTTTGGTAGCTGACGCTTTAGAACTGTTAGTGCATGTGGATGCTTCTTTGTATGTCGTTAGACAAGATTACACAAAGAATGGGATGCTTCATTTTATAAATGAAAAATATAAAAACAAACAAATAAAAAATATCAGTTTCATCTATAATGGCTACGACCGAAAAGCAAAATATGGTTACGGCTATGGTTATGGTTACGGGTATGGCTATGGTTACGGTTACGGCTATGGAAATTATGCCAATGGGTACCATGATGAGTCTAGGAATAAAGGGGTTTTAAATCGTTTGAAGGCGCTTTTTAGATCCAATAAAGGACGCTAATTTATTTTTTGAAGCAGGCTTTATCCGTACACTATCTACGGGACAACTATGGAGTATCAATGGAGTCATTTATCAGTAATATTTTTAATATATGGCAAAAATTCAAACATATCCAGATGTCGGTCTGAGCGCAGTCGAAGACATTGAAAATATCGTTTTTAATCTAAATAATTCCCTGAAGGCTCTGCCTCGAGGATAGTCTGTTTCAAGAAATTTTTTATTTGCATTTCACAAGCTATGCTTTTGTCTTCAAATAAAAATTATGTACTAAAGTAATATTTAATAAAATCGAATGGAAGTCATATATTAGTGTAAATTAATGAAGACATTACTTAAATTGGCCATAGAAGCAGCTATTTATGCAGGTGCTGAAATAATGAACATTTATTCCGATAGTTTTGAGGTTACTCTAAAACAGGATGATTCGCCATTAACAATAGCCGATGAACATGCTAATGCCATTATTAATTCGTATTTACAAAAAACAGCCATTCCCATTATAAGCGAAGAAAACAAGCAAATTCCCTACGAAATAAGAAAAGATTGGGATATGTGTTGGATGGTAGATCCATTAGACGGCACTAAGGAATTTGTAAAACGGAATGGAGAGTTTACTGTAAACATAGCATTGATAAAAAACAATAAACCTGTTTTAGGTGTTATTTATGTTCCAGAAACTAAAACAGTGTATTATGCTTTGGTATCAAATAACAAAGCCTATAAGGCCGAGTTGGATACCCATAAATTCACCGATGCTATTTTTATAAACAGTACGGAACTGGTACCACAAAAAGAGTTTGGTAACCAGATTAAAATAGTAGGCAGCCGTTCCCACAAAAGCGAAGCAACAACCAATTTTATTAAAAATTTAGAAGCTCAAGGCCACGACATTCGTTTGGTTTCAAAAGGAAGTTCTTTAAAATTCTGTTTGGTAGCACAAGGTGAGGCTAACATCTATCCTAGATTTGCACCCACTATGGAATGGGACACGGCAGCTGGACACGCCATCTGTAATGCGGTAGGTTTAAAAGTAAGGCATGTTGACAAAAACGATGAATTGCAATACAATAAAGAAGATTTATTAAACCCCTATTTTATAGTTCAATAAAAGTAATGGAGCATAATAGAAAGCAAACATATACCATAAATAGGGAAGATAGGACCCTCATAAATAAACACAAACCCTGTTTAATATGGTTTACGGGTTTGTCGGGTTCTGGAAAATCCACCATAGCTAATTTATTGGAAAAGGAATTGCATAAGCAGGGCGTGCATACCTATACCTTAGATGGCGATAATTTGCGACGTGGATTAAACAAGGATTTATTATTTACAAAAGAAGACCGTATTGAAAATTTAAGACGCACCGCCGAAGTCGCTAAATTGTTTATTGATGCAGGTTTGGTGGTTATAGCGGCTTTTATTTCACCGTACAACAAAACACGTGAAGATATTAAAGCCATTGTAGGTAGTGATTATTATATAGAAGTGTTTGTCAATACCCCTTTGGAAGTTTGCGAGCAACGCGACGTTAAAGGTTTGTATAAAAAAGCACGGGCAGGCACTATAAAAAATTTCACAGGCATCAGTGCGCCTTTTGAAATACCGACAAAACCAACATTAGAAGTTGAAACGCTTAATGAAAGCCCGGAAGAGGCAGTAGTTAGAATTTTAGATGTTTTAAAAAGTAAATTATGATAAGCATTTAAATAATGTTGTCACACTGAGCCTGTCGAAGTGCTTTTTAGAAGAAGTTTGGAATGTTCAGACTGACAGTGAAGTCTATGTGAATATGTTGTCACACTGAGCTTGTCGAAGTGCTAGAAGAAGTCTTAGGATGCTCAGTCTGACAAGGGAACATATAAAGTAAATTATATGAAAAATTATTTTGTTTATATAGTTAAATGTGAAGACGATTCTTTTTATACGGGAATTACAAATAATCTTGAAAGACGATTGTTTGAACACAATAAAGGTATTGATAAACACGCTTATACATATCAAAGAAGACCTGTGGAGTTGGAATGGTTTGAAATGTTTACTGAACCTTCCCAAGCCATTATGTTTGAAAAGAAAATAAAAGGATGGAGTAGGAGAAAAAAGCAAGCTTTAATTGATGAAAATTGGGATAGATTAGTGGAATATTCAAAAAACTATACACAATATGGTAAGGATGGTGAGACTTCGACAAGCTAGTCTGATAACGGGAATGGTATTAAATATGCCTGTCATACAGAGCCTGTTGAAGTGATATGAAGGAAGTGTAGTTAATAGGACTTCGACAGGCTCAGCCTGACAGGGTAACTATATAGAAAGTAAGAGGATAAATTAAGCTTGTCACACTGAGCCTGTCGAAGTGCTTTTTGGAGAAATCTTGAAATGCTCAGACCGACAATGAAGCCAATAGAGAACATGTTGTCGTACTGAGCCTGTTGAAGTGATATGAAGGAGTGTAGTTAATAGGACTTCGACAAGCTCAGTCTGACAGAGTAACTATATAGAAAGTAAGAGGATAAATTAAGCTTGTCACACTGAGCCTGTCGAAGTGCTTGTAGAGAAGTCATAGGATGCTCAGACCGATAATGAAACCAATAGAGAACATGTTGTCGTACTGAGCCTGTTGAAGTGATATGAAGGAGTGTAGTTAATAGGACTTCGACAAGCTCAGTCTGACAGGGTAACTATATAGAAAGTAAGAGGAAAAATTAAGTTTGTCACACTGAGCCTGTCGAAGTGCTTGTAGAGAAGTCATAGGATGCTCAGACCAACAGTGAAGTCTATAGTGAATATGCTGTCACACTGAGCTTGTCGAAGTACTTTTTAGAAGAAGTCTTAAAATGCTCAGTCTGGCAGTGAAACTATAAAAGTAAGAGGGTAAATAAGTTTGTTAAGTAGGAAAACAAAAAGTTAAGAGTATCAAAACACACTAAATTGAGAAACCAAAAGCATGCAACTTGAAACCAAAATATATCAAAAGGAGAACAACTTAAAAATAGGCAAGCTATTAAGTGCAAGTGCCAAAGATTTTTTTGGTTCTCATTTTTTAGCAAAACAACTAGCCACCCGAGATATAAAATCACAATACCGACAGTCGTATTTAGGGATTATTTGGGCTTTTATTACACCTATTAGTTCTGCTTTTGTTTGGATATTTTTAAACTCAACAGGAACAGTCAATCTTTCCGATACTGGTGTGCCATATCCCGTATTTGTATTTTCAGGAACCTTAATTTGGTCTATTATTACAGAGTCTATTAATTCTCCGACAAGTAATACCAATGCAGCTAGAGGTATTATGACCAAAATAAATTTTCCAAAAGAAGCCTTGATTCTAACAGGCATTTATAAACTGCTTTTTAATAGTTCTATAAAAATAGGGCTGTTGGTGGTTTTAATTTTTGCATTTGGTATCGGATTTCATTGGTCTTTGTTATTGTTTCCGTTCGCTATATTGGCAGCCATTCTATTTGGTACTACTATTGGGTTGTTTATTACACCTATCAGCCTTATTTATAATGATATTGCTAAAATCATCAGTATGGGTTTAAGCTTGTTGATGTATATAACACCCGTGGTTTATGCCATTCCAAAAAGCGGTATTATGAAAACCATCATGGAATTAAATCCATTTACGGCACTTATTTTAACGGCAAGAGATTTGGCTCTGGGAACTTCGCCAGCGTATTTGGGCTATTTTTGTTTGGTTTTTGCAATAAGTCTTTCTTTGTTTTTTATTGGTCTGCTGTTTTATAGAACATCCATTCCTATAATCGTTGAACGTTTAAGTGCTTGATGAGGTGAATCGTGAAAGGTGAATCGGGAATCGGAAATCGTGAATGGTGAAAGGTGAATCGGGAAGATGAAAAGTGAATGGTGAAAAGTGAAAAGTGAATCGGAAAACGAAAACAACGTCTCACGCCTCACGTTTCACGTTTCACGTAAAAATAAATAAATATGGAGCATAAAGATTTAGATGTATGGAAGTGTAGCATGGATTTAGTTGAGGAAATCTATACCATGTCATCTAAGTTTCCAGATGATGAACGTTATGGTTTAACCAGTCAAATACGAAGGTCCGCTATTTCAATACCTTCTAATATTGCAGAAGGTTCTGGAAGAAAAAGTGATAAGGAATTAATTCAATTTATTTCAATAGCTTTAGGGTCATTAACGGAATTGGAAACACACTATTTGATCGCTATAAGATTAAAATATGTTGATGAAACTAAAGAATTAATGACGTTAATAACAAAAGTAAAACAATTGTTATTAGGGTTTAGGAATTATTTGAAACGGAAATTGTGAATCGGGAATGGTGAATCGGGAATGGTGAAACGTGAAAAGTGAAAAAGTGAATCGAGAAACAGAAACAACGCCTCACGTCTCACGCCTCACGCTTCACGATTTGAGAAAGGTGAAAAGTGAATCGGAAAACGAAAACAACGTTTCACATTTCACGTCTCACGCTTCACGTCTTGTACAAAATATGATAGAAGAAAAAAACATAGAAACAACTAATGAAGTCCTTGTCAAAGTAGAAGGACTTTCAAAAAAATTCTGCAAAGATTTAAAAACAAGCTTGTGGTATGGCGTAAAAGATTTGATTTCTAATATTCACGGTAATAAAAATGAAAGACTGTTACGCGATAAAGAATTTTGGGCGGTAAAAGACATCAATTTTGAGTTACGCCGTGGTGAATGTTTAGGCTTGATAGGGCATAATGGTGCAGGTAAAAGTACGTTGCTGAAAATACTCAATGGTTTAATAAACCCCGATGCCGGTAAAGTTACCATCAAAGGGCGGGTTGGTGCGCTTATTGAATTAGGCGCAGGTTTCAATCCCATTTTAAGTGGTAGGGAAAACATATACAATAACGGGGCGGTTTTGGGGTTTACCAAAAAAGAGATTGATGCTAAAGTAGAAGACATTATAGATTTTGCTGAAATTCGTGAGTTTATAGACATGCCCGTGCAAAATTATAGTTCTGGTATGAAAGTACGTTTAGGCTTTGCCGTAGCAGTGCAAATGGAACCGGATGTATTGATTATTGATGAGGTTTTGGCGGTGGGGGATGTTAGTTTTAGGGCTAAATGTTATGATAAGATTTCTAAAATAATTAGTAATTGTGCAATCATATATGTTAGTCACAGTATGCCCTCCATAAATAGAATTTCAACTTTTGTAATGCATATCAATAAAGGGAAATCGAAAATTTTTTATAACATTGGAGAAGGAATTAATGAGTATTTATTTACATCCACAAACCAACATAAGAATATTAAATTTAGCATACCAGAAGTGACTATTGATAATTTTCCAGAAATAATAGCTGTCAGAACATCCAATGAAATATATTATCAATTTGATTTAAAAGTAGTGGGTTTTAAATTTAAAAATGCGAGTTTATACTTAAATATACTCTCGGGAGATCAGTTACCAATCTGTTTTAACTATATTCAAATAAGTGATGAAATTGATAGCAAAAGAAAGTTTATTTTTCATGTTGAAAAAAATCTTTTGGCATCAGGAGAATATTATGTTTCAATAGTTATATATGACAATGGAGGTAGAGAGCAAGTATTGTGGTATCAAAATATTACTAAAATTAAGGTTGAAGGAGAAAACCATTTTAGAGCTCCAATTATTATTGACGGAAAATGGAAAATAGTATAGAAAGAAATTGGTTAGTTCTAGGTGGTGCTCCAAGATCAGGCACTACTCTTTTGGCGTTGCTCTTGAATAGTCACCCAGAAATTTATGTTACTAATGAGCATAACTTAACAGAGCTATTAAATAAAGTTGAAAAAATTTATTTTAAAGAATCCGAATATAATAATAGATTTATACAGTTTGAGAGAGAAAAAGGAGTTAAAGAGACTTGGAAAAATAGTGATATTTTAGAGCAAACTTTACAAAAGAAAAACTCATTAGTTAAGATATTAAATATTTTATATGACGAAAATGCAAACGCTATAAACAAAAACAATTTGACTGTTTTGGGTGATAAATTACCAAGGTATTATTTATTCGATTTTAGTAAGTTTAATGAAGAATTAAAAAAAACTGTAAAATTCATTCATATTAGTAGAAATCCATTGGATGTAATTAATTCCATGATTGTAAGGCATCAAAACAAGTCCAGAGGGAAGGACACATGGACTCTCACATCTACATTAGAGGAAGCAATAAATGAATGGATTTTAGGATGGAATTATATTATAAAAAACGAAAGCAATCATATTTTGCACATAAAATATGAAGATTTGTGTTTGTTTGATAAAATTGGTACAATAGAAAAGATATGCGATTTTGTCAATGTTAAAAATGAATTCAATTTAGAAATAATACAATCTGATCGATCTAAACATTTTGAAAGAAATAAATTAAATGAAGATTATCTTTTTAGAATTAAAAAAAAATTAGGCGATATTATTTTTGAATGGAATGACAATGATTTAGGATACCTAAAACAAAAATATGGAGAATACAAAGCAATAGAGCTATCTAAAAAGAAAGTAAGTTTAATTAATAAAGTAAAATTAATTGGTAAAAGAATTTTTTAAAAGGATGCTGAATTTTTTTGGATTAAAATTAATTCGAATAAGGAAGAAATCAAATCCATTGAGACAAAAAGACTTTTTCAATAAAGAATTTATCTTAAATGGTCATGTAGAAGCCCCTTATAACAACCTGCCGTTTGCAGGAGAAGCACTTAAAAAATTTATTACTGATTTTGATTTTTCAACAGTTCTGGATATTGGTAGTGGAGAAGGAAAGCATAGCGATATGCTTCAAAGCGAAGGAAAAAAAGTAACCTCAATAGATTTTGGAAAATCTATATATTTTGAGAAGCGTAGCGACAACCATACTTGTATTTTTGGAGATTACTACACGTATAATTTTGATAATCCATTTGATGCAATTTGGGCATCTCATGTTTTAGAGCATCAACCAAACCCAAATTTGTTTTTAAAAAAAATACATAACGATTTAAAAGAAGGTGGCGTATTAGCAATTACAGTACCGCCTTTAAAACATGAGATTGTAGGTGGACATGTAACATTATGGAATGCTGGGTTATTAATGTATCAATTAATATTGGCAGGTTTCGATTGTAGAGGTGTTTCTATCAAATCTTATGGCTACAACATAAGTCTTATTCTTAAAAAGAAAAGTATAATATCATACCCAGATTTAAGTTATGACAGCGGAGACATAATTAAATTGGCAAATTATTTTCCTAAAGAAATTACAGAACCTTTTAACGGGGATATAAAAGAGTTAAATTGGGGTAATTTATAGACTAATGAAGACAATTCTTTATCTTACTAGCGTATTAACCAATCAGAATATAACTTTTATAAATAAAGTATCTAATTGCCTTGGGGAGAATGGTACTAAATTGATAGTTACAGGGTGGAGTCCTATATTAAAAGAGTCACCCATAATACCACAATATATAAAACTTCCTGAACCTTTAAATTATTTTGCTCCAGTATATTGTAATCAAATTATTAAATCGGAATTTGAGAATTATGACTTATCTATTGAATTTTTGTTGAATAGATTTAATTGGTGGTTTCCAAAATCAAAAAATGATAGCGAGGTACAAGCCCGTATGGCATTTTTACATTACCATTTATGTTTTTTTTTAACATTAATCAAAAAATATACACCTTTTTTGGTATTGGTTTGGAATGGTAACGACCCCCGACAATATATACTTAGTCATTTATGCCAATGGTTTAAGATTAATAGACTTTTTGTAGAAAGAGGTACTTTACCTTCATTATTGTTTTATGATAGCAAAGGGGTGCTTAGCCATAGTTCAATAGCTAGTTTGCAACAGGAAACGTTTATTAAAAACACTTGTGATTTAGATAAATTTAAACATTATGTTGGATGGTATAAAAATACTTCTGAAACACTTTGGGAACAACCAGAAAGAAAGGATCAAGAAGACTTAAGGACTAAATTTGGAATAGACAAAGAACAAAGGATAATTTTATTTATTGGACAAGTTGATAATGATATTCAAGCCAAATTATTTAGCCCTTATTTTAGTTCTAACAAACAGGCATTTGAGTGGTTTATTGATTATGGAGTGGAGGAAGGTTACTTTGTTTTGGGAAAACATCATCCTAAAAGCTCAGTTCCAAAATATGAATACGATGCCCTGATTCAGAATAAACTCAATGTTGTTTGGACAGATCAAGTGCCATTGGAACAATGCTTGGAAATAGCTGACAAAGTCGTGACAGTTAATTCTTCTGTTATTTTTGATGCATTGTTGTATGAAAAGCCGGTATTGTCACTAGGGGCAACGATGCTAGATGGAAAAGGAATTCTTTATGAGTATAATCCTAAAAATATGGATTTAGTTTTAAAATTGTTTTATAAGGATGATGATTTATCTTTGAAGATTAACAATTTTAAGTGTCTTTTGGATTATATGTTAAATTATAATTTTGTTTTCTTAAATGAAGATAAAGATATTTTAAGATTTACACAATTACTCTTAAAGTTACAAGATAATGACATTCTTAAAAAAACGGTTGATGATTTAAATGCTAACGTAGTAGAGAATTATTTAAACAACATAGGTAGTTTGCCTAAAAGTAAGCCTAAACTTAAAAATAAGGTTGTTAGTTATTTGAAAAAGATAGTTAAAAAAATAAAATATAGTTTTTGAAAGAACAAAGGAATATATTTTCTGTATCTGTGGTTGTACCTTGTTATAACCAAGCTCAATATTTGGATGAATGCTTACAGTCTGTACTAAACCAAAACTATACTAATTGGGAATGTATTATTGTAAACGATGGCTCTAGTGATGATACAGAAGTTATTGCTAAACGTTGGGTAGTTAAAGATAAAAGGTTTAAGTACTACTGTCAAGAAAACTCTGGTGTGTCCAGTGCAAGAAATCTTGGTATTGAAAATGCCAAAGGATATTATATGTTGCCACTAGATGCCGATGACTTAATAGCAGAAGATTATATTTCACTAGCTATAGAAGCTTTCAAAAAAAATGATAATTTAAAAATTGTTTATTGTCAAGCCAAAAAATTTGGCAATGAAAGCAGGTATTGGGAATTACCCAAGTTTCATATTGAAATATTACTAAAGGGTAACATAATATTTAATTGTGCAATGTTTAAGAGAGAAGATTGGCAAAAAGTTGGTGGCTATGATACAAGTTTTACAATAGGTTATGAAGATTGGGAGTTTTGGATTAGTTTGTTAAAAAATGGAGGAAATGTTTACCAAATACCAAAAGTATGTTTTATGTACAGAATTAATAACGAATCTAGAAATAATAAACTTATAAAAGAACAGATGGAAGAGATATCTAAGCAGATAAATGCAAAACATATTGATGTCTATGCTAAAATATTTGGTAGTTACAATAGTTTACTGTTTAGGATAGATAATTTAAAGCAGCAAAGTCAGTTATTAACAAATGAACAAAATGGGTTTGGTCATAAATTAAAAAGGCGAATAAAAAGTGTGATCATTAAAATAATAAATATTAATAGAAAGCATTGAAGCCTTTAGTTTCCATATGTATTCCTACCTATAATGGTGCCCAATTTATTGCAGAAGCTATGCAATCTGTCATAGCCCAAACCTATCCAAATTTAGAAATTATAGTTTCAGATGATGCTTCAATAGACAATACATTAGTAATTATTCAACAGTTAAAACAAAAAACAAGCATTCCCATAAACATCTATCATCATAAACCAAATGGCATTGGAGCCAATTGGAATAATTGCATTAAAAATGCCAATGGTAAATACATTAAATTTTTATTTCAAGATGATATTTTAAATCCCATATGCATTGAGGATATGGTGCAAGTTCTTGAAGCCAATAAATCAATAGCATTAGTGGCTAGTAAAAGAGAACTTATAGTTGAAACATCTTATTTAAATGAAGAAACTGAAAAGTGGATAAAGGGTTACGGAAATTTACAGGAAGCATTACAACTGCCATTAAAGAATGGTATGCGAATTTTGGATAGACAGTTATTTAAATCAGACCTGTTTTTGTGTTCGCCATTAAATAAGGTAGGAGAACCTTCGGTGACATTATTTAGAAAGGACCTATTAAAAAAAACTGGTTATTTTAGAGAGGATTTAAAACAAATTTTAGATTATGAGTTTTATTATCGTATTTTAAAAAAATATGAAATAGCCATTTTAGAAAAGGAATTGGTTAAATTTAGGTTGCACCAACAACAAGCTACCAATCTGAATAAAGGTAATGATAGTTCAGATTATATAGCATACGATAGGATAATTTATAAAGAGTATTTTAAGTTTCTTAATAAAGAAAAGCAAATAGATTATCTGAAAAAATATAATCCTTTTGTGAAAAAATACTATTTGGCTGTTAAACTACTTTTAAAAATAAAAAGAAGATTACATTTATAAAGATGAAAAAAACAGTAGTTATTATCGTGACTTATAATGGTATGCAGTGGATTGAAAGGTGCATTAAAAGTGTTTTAGAAAGCGCAATCATTTGTGAAATAATTATTGTTGATAATAATTCAAGTGATGGAACAACGGCATTCATTAAAACACATTTTCCTCAAGTAATTTTGTTAGAACAAACCAAAAATCTAGGTTTTGGGGCAGCTAATAACCTAGGAATGAGTTATGCATTTAATAATAATGCAGATTATGTTTTTTTATTAAACCAAGATGCTTATTTACAATCAGATACGATTGGTAAATTAATAGAGGTTCATAACGGTAACCCAGACTATGGTATTTTGAGTCCTATTCATTTAAATGGAGAAGCTAACAAGCTTGACAAAATTTTTTCAAATTATATAAAAATAAACGACTTATTATTTTATGATGCTTTAAAAGGTGCGTTTTCAAAGTCCATTTATGAAGTTCCTTTTGTTAATGCCGCAGCTTGGTTGTTACCAAAACAGACACTGGAAGTTATTGGTGGTTTTGATCCTATTTTCCATCATTATGCCGAAGATGATAATTATTGCCAACGCGTTATTTACCATGAGCTTAAAATTGGTATTGTACCAAACTGTTATGCGCAGCATGATAGGGAGTTTAGACAAAAAAAGTTAAATAGTTTATATAACCTTATTCAACGAGAGAGGTACTTAAAATATAAATGGGCAAACATTAATATTGAAGTAACAGAAGAAATTGAAAAGCAAAAGAAGTATTTGAAAATGCTTGTATTGAGACTTTTTTTTAAATTTCAATATAAAAAGATGCTTTATTATAAAAAGGAACTAGCTCTAATAAATCAAATAATACCTGAGATTTTTAAAAGTAGGAGCATTAATTCAAAAACAGGGAAGCATTATTTATAAAAATTATAGTTTTTTAAATTAGATAAGGATTAATGAAACATTTTTTAGCAACAAGATTTAATTTAACAGTTCCTGATTGGAAAACTTCCAAAAGCGGCAAACTTGTTTTAACAGATGACTGGTTAGAAAATAGATTTTATTTATTCGAAAATTATTGTTTGCCATCTGTTAAGAATCAAACCAATCAAAATTTTATATGGTGTGTTTTTTTTGATACAAATACATCGGATTTTTATAAGAATAAAATAAAAATTATTGAAGAAAACTACTCAAATTTCAAACCTTTATTTATTGAAGGTATAGGTAGCCTTCATAATTCATTTAAAGATTTTATAGTTAATAATCTTAGAGATGATGAATACATAATAACTACAAGATTAGATAACGATGATCTTATCCATAAAGATTTTATTAAAACAATTCAATCTTTATACCAACCAATTGATAAAACTGTAATTGATTTAAGAAAAGGTTATTCAATAACTTTAAAGAAAAAGCATAGTGAAATTAGAGTTTATGTAGGTAGATTTAATCCTTTTATAAGTCTTGTTGAGGAAGCAAAAAAAATAGAAACAGTATTTGCTAAAATGCATTTAGATTGGGCCGATTCAAAAAATATAATTATAGAAGATAACTTAAAACTTTGGGTTGAGTTAGTTCATGATGAAAATAAATTAAATCATACAAAATACAATTTAAAAAGAGCTTTGATTTTTAATAATGCTGATTTTGGGCTTTTCTATGATTTTAAATTAAAGGATCCGTTTGATAAAGTCATAAGTGCCAACGTAAAACTAGAAGCAAGTAGTTTAAAGCAGGCTTTGAAGTATAAATTTAAAAAGATTTTTTTTTATGGTTAAGGGCTTAGTTTCTATCATTATTCCAACTTATAATAGAGTACATTTAATTGGAGAAACTTTAGATAGTATTTTGAGTCAAACATATACTAATTGGGAATGTATTGTAGTTGATGATGGAAGTACAGATGATACAAAAATGACTATAGAACAATATGTGCAAAAAGATGCTAGAATCAAACTATACAACAGACCAGAAAATTATTTAAAAGGTGCCAACTCCTGCAGAAATTATGGATTTGAAAAAAGTTCAGGCAAATACATAAATTGGTTTGACAGTGATGATATAATGATATCTTCTTTTATCCAAAAAAAAGTTGAATTTTTAGAAAATGAAAAGCTTGATTTTGTGATTTCTCATTCAATTAATTTTAATGAAGTAGGAAATGAAACACCTATTTTTGATAATAATAACAAAGGAAAAGATATTACTGCTGAAAATTTTATTGGAAATGTCATTAATTGGATTACTATGGATGCCATGGTTACAAGACAATCCGTTGGAGAATTACGTTTTAATGAGCTTCTAAAATCAGGACAAGAATATAATTTTTATTCCAGATATTTACTTAAAAAGCCAAAGGGTGAATTTATATATGAATGTTTAGCAAAAAGACGAATTCATAAGACTTCAATTCAGCAACAGTTGCTAAAGGATGAAATAAAGAGGAAAAAGGAATTATTATTCAATGAAATGCTTCTGTTAAAAGATATAAAAGGAAAAGTGTCTAGAAAATTAATTAAGCGTAGTTTAAAACGCTTGATAAGGTTAAGCTATGAAACACAAAAAAAATTCACTTTCAGTAAAGTACAGTTTATTGTATTGAAAGAATTGATAAGTTTTGGTAGTTTAAAAGCAATATGTTGCTATTTAATTTGGGGAATGACCAATTTTATCTTTGGCAAGGGCTATTTTTTTATTAAACTATCTAAATTTGATTGATGAGTAAAGAAATGCAAAATAGACCAGATTTAATATCCATAGTAATTCCTTGCTATAATGATACTCAATTTATTGAACAAGCAGTTGATTCGGCTTTAAATCAAACGTATTTTGATAAAGAAATTATTGTGGTTGATGATGGCTCTGATTTTGAAACAAAGAAAGTCTTAAAAAATATTGAACACAAAATCACGAAATTAATTACACAAGAAAATAAAGGACAGAGTACAGCAAGAAATGTTGGTATAAGATACGCAAAAGGTGAATTCGTTTTGGTATTGGATAGTGATGATTTTTTTGAACCTACTTTTTGCGAAAAAGCCATAAATATCTTTACGTCTTGTAAAGAAACTAAAATAGTTAGTTGTTATGCTAATTTACTTTTTAATAATGGAAAAAAATTACATTACAAACCTAAAGGAGGAACTATTCATGATTTTCTTTTTTTTAATCAAATATTAGGCACCTCTATGTTTAAAAGGCAAGATTGGGAATATTGCGGTGGATATGATGAATCGATGCGAAATGGATTTGAAGATTGGGAGTTTTTTATAAGACTTTTAAAGAATGGAGGAATAGCAGAAGTTATTAAAGAGCATTTATATAATTATAGAAAAAGATTAAACTCTACAACTCTAAAAGCAAATGAAAATAAATACGAGTTACTTAAGTACATGTTTTTAAAGCATAAAGAGTTGTATATAAATAATTTTGAGTTAACAATATCTCATTTGTTAAATGGTATTGAAAGAGAGGAAATAGAAAAAAGAAAAAATACCGAACGATTGGAGTTCAAAATTGGTCAAACAATTTTAAAACCTATCCGTTGGGTAAAATCACTTTTAGGATGAACCTTAGCTCACAAGTTTCAATCATCATGGCAACCTACAATAGAGCACATTTTATTGTAGAAACCTTAAAATCCATACAAACGCAGACCTATACTCATTGGGAGTGTTTAATTATAGATGATGGAAGTACCGATACTACAGAAACCGTTTTAGAACCTATTTTAAAAGCAGACAATCGATTTAAATACTGCAAACGACCACCAAGCTATAAAAAGGGATTGCCGGGAAGTAGAAATTATGGTTTGGATTTAGCAAAAGGAGATTATATTGTTTTTTTTGATGATGACGATGTGGTTCATCCGTTATGTTTAGAAATTAGTTTATCTGCTCTCAAAAACATTCAAAATTCATCTTTTTGTAATTTTAAGAAAGAAGCTTTTTTAGGAGATTTTAATTATAGCTCAATAAATAAGGGTAATGAATGTAGTTTAGAAATAACCAAAGATGATTTATTAGAAAACGTTATAAAACAAAAAATTCCTTTTGCATCGTGTACAGTTTTATGGAAAAGAGAATGTTTTAAAGAACATGTTTTTAATGAAAATTTGATGTATGCCGAAGAGTGGGAATGTTATCAGCGTATACTCAGTAATAAACCTAAAGGGGTTCTTATAGATAAAGTGTTGTACTATAATAGAAAGCATGACAAATCAAATACAGGGGAGTTTTGGAGAAATTCAAAAATTCGAGTAAATTCAAAAAAAGAGGCCATTAAATTGGTTGTAAGTAACTTATATAAAAAAGAGCTGTTATCACCTTATTTATTTAAATACTTAGTAAATTTAGCTATTTCGTTTAGAGATTTTAAATTAGTAAAAAACATTCTTAAAATCACAAAACCAAAAATGAGACTGAAATTATTTTACATAATAAAATATTATTTATTTCCTTTTTGGGTTTTTTATAAGAATAAAAGAAGATATAAACATTGAAACTACTTGTCTGTTTTGGCACGCGCCCTGAAGCCATAAAAATGGCGCCAATATGCTTAGAGTTAACTAAAAGATACATAGCTTTTAAACTCTGTGTAACAGCACAACATAGGCAAATGCTTGACCAAGTGTTAGAGTTTTTTCAATTAGTGCCAGATTATGATTTGAACGTGATGCAACCCAATCAAAGTTTGAATATGTTAAGCTCTAGGATATTGTCCGAAATGGATACGATATTAGAGAAAGAACCCTTTGATTTGGTATTGGTACATGGTGATACAACCACATCAACATTAGTGGCTTTGGCAGCATTTCACAGAAATTGCAAAGTAGCCCATATAGAAGCAGGTTTAAGAACTTATAATAAAAAATCACCATTTCCAGAGGAACTGAATAGACAATTAACGGGTCGAATTTCAGATTTTCATTTCGCACCTACTCAAAAAGCAAAAAGTAATCTTTTAAAAGAAAATGTAAATAAAGGAAGCATTATTGTTACAGGAAATACCGTTATTGACGCACTACACATTACTATAAATAAAATTGAAAAGGGTTATACAAATACCTTTATTGAAAATTTATGCGGAATCATTAATTTCAATAGAAAAATTATTTTGATAACGGGTCACCGAAGAGAAAGTTTTGGATCTGGGTTTGAGAATGTTTGTGAAGCCATTTTAGAGATTTCAAAAAAGCATGATGTTGAAATCGTGTATCCAGTGCATTTAAACCCGAATGTTCAAAACGTGGTTTATGAAAAACTATCTAACATTAAAAACATTCATTTAATAGCACCTTTAGATTATCCTTCGTTTGTATGGTTAATGCGTAAAGCTGTTTTAGTAATTTCTGATTCCGGAGGTATTCAAGAAGAGGCTCCATCTTTAAGTATACCTGTTTTAGTAACCCGAGAAACAACCGAACGAGAAGAAGGTATAGCATCGGGATGTTCTATTTTAGTGGGGACCAATACCAATAAAATTATCCATGAAGCAAATAGACTATTAGCTACAGATAAAGCGAACAATAAAATGACCAATCCTTATGGTAATGGGCTAGCAGCTATTAAAATAGTTGATTTCATTCAAAATAATATTTGGGTAAATGACTAAACAAATTGTAATAGTTGTAGATTCCATTGATGTCAATGATAGTAGTGGGTCTAAAGCCAATATAGCTTTAATTAAAAACTTAGCTGCAATTGGTTATAGTGTTACGGTTATGCATTTTACGCAAAAAGATATTCATTTAAATGGAGTTGCGTGTATTTTAATAAAAGAAAAAAAGTATAACATATTATATTTTTTAAGTAGAACACAACGTATTATTCAACGCTATTTTAAAATAAATTTAGCAAGGTATTTAGAACCCATTTTCGGTTTTTCTTTTACCTTTTTTAATGATATAAATAGTATTAAGGCAGTGTTAAAAAAACTGGATGTTTCAAAATTTGATTTAGTATTAACATTAAGCAAAGGTGCTAGTTTTAGACCACATTATGCAGTAAACAAACTACCGATCTTACATAAAAAATGGATGGCATATATACATGACCCTTATCCATTCAGTTGTTATCCAAAACCTTATGATTGGAATGAGCCAGGACATAAACAAAAGCAACTTTTTTTTGAAAGTCTTTCAAAACATGCCAAACATGCTGCTTTTCCAAGCAAGTTGTTAAATGATTGGATGGGTAGTTATTTTCCTAATTTTAATAATACAGGCATAGTAATTCCACATCAAAGTTTTGAAGAAGAACCAATGAATTTTGAAAAACCAAACTATTTTGATAGTAATAAATTTAATTTATTACATGCAGGGAATTTAATGAAACAACGCAACCCAGAAGGTTTAATAAAGGGGTATAAACTGTTTCTTGAAAATACTCCAGAAGCTAAAGGAAACTCTCAATTATTGTTATTGGGTAATGCCGATTATCATAAAGAGCTTATTAATAAATATACGGTTGGTTTATCACAGCTATATGTACAACTTACAAATGTTCCTTTCAACGAAGTATATTGGTTGCAAAAGCAGGTGTCTGTAAATATTATTTTAGAAGCAAATTCAGAGATTAGTCCATTTTTACCTGGAAAATTTCCCCATTGTATAGCAGCAAATAAACCTATATTACATTTAGGTCCAAAGCATAGCGAAACAAAACGTTTACTTGGTGAACACTATGAGTATTGGACAGAAGCTGATAATGTTGAAGTGATTTCGATAATAATAGAAAAACTTTATAATGAATGGCTACTTTCATCCAAAACGATGTGTTTAAATAGATCTGATTTAGAAAACTATTTAGGAAAAGCGTATTTAAAAGAACAACTAGAAAAGGTTTTTGGCAATGACTAAATTTTCCATATTAATCACCACAAAAGATAGGTTGTCCGATTTAAAGGAAACATTAAATCAACTAGCTTGTTTTATAGACAATGATGATGTGGAATTTATTATTTGTGATGATGGTTCTAGCGATGGAACATCAACTTTTATAGAAACAAACTATAAGTCCATACAGTTAATAAAAAACGCAAAAAGCAAGGGACTTATTTTTAGCCGAAACAGGTTGCTTAATCTAACCAAAGCAAAATATGCCATAACATTGGATGACGATGCGCATATTGTTTCTCAAAATCCTTTGGAGATAATAGAAACTTTTTTTGAGTCAAATAAAAAGTGCGCTGTGATTGCTTTCAGGGTTTTTTGGGGGAAAACATTGCCGGACAATTTAAATCATACACTTGTAAATGCACGTGTAAAAGGCTTTGTGGGTTGCGGCCACGTTTGGCGTATGGACGTGTGGAGAAGCCTGCCAAATTATCCAGATTGGTTTGTGTTTTATGGGGAAGAGGAATTTGCAGGTTTTCATCTCTTTAAAAAAGACTGGGAAATTTGGTTTGTTCCAGATGTATTGGCACACCATCGTGTGGATGTAAAAGCAAGAAAAAAACATCAAGATTACACGACCAGATTGAGACGTTCATTACGGTCTGGGTGGTATTTATACCTATTGTTTTATCCATTAAAATACATACCTAAAAGGCTAGCTTATACTTTATGGATGCAACTAAAATTAAAAGTTTTTAAAGGCGATTTTAGGGCGTTGTTAGCTATATTGGGAGCAATTTTTGATGTGCTGTTTAATTTAAAAAGACTGATTTTTAATAGAAATGCATTAAATAATTCAGAATATCAAAAATACAAAAGACTTCCAGATACTTTTTTGTATTGGACAAATTAATAATTAGATAATATGTTAAATATAATTAAGGAAAAAATCTCATATCAAAAAAGACTGAAAATCAAATACAGACTAAGGTTTTTTAAAGCTTTCTTTTATCTTTTTAATTTATCTAAAATAGCTAAAATTCATAAAACGGATAAGTTTGGATATCACTTTTACACACCGCATTATCAAAATCATTTTAAAAAATATAAATTCAATAAAAACAATATTTTAGAAATAGGCGTTGGTGGTTATGAAGATCCATTTGTTGGGGGAAATTCTTTAAGAATGTGGAAATCGTATTTCCCGTTTTCTAAAATATATGCTTTAGATATTCATGATAAATCTTTTCTTCAAGAAAGTAGAATAAAAATTTTTAAAGGAAGCCAGGTGGATTTTGAGTTTTTAGAAACTATTACCAAAGAAATAGGAGATATAGACCTTATCATTGACGATGGAAGCCATATAAATGAACATGTCATTGAAAGTTTTAAATATCTTTTTCCTAAACTTAAAAAAAGCGGGATTTATGTTGTTGAAGACACACAAACGTCGTATTGGAATGACTATGGAGGTGATTCAAGTAATTTTGATAACAAACAAACCATATATGGCTTTTTTAAATCTTTAATAGATGGGCTAAATAATGAAGAGTTTATTATAGAAAATTATCAAAAAACATATTACGACAAGCATATTATCTCCATGCATTTTTATCATAATATGATTTTTATATATAAAGGCGATAATGATGAGTGCTCAAATTATTTAGTAAATAATTCTATACCTAATGGAAAAGGCTAATATAGCAATATTAACTACGGTTGCAAATTTCGAGCTGTATGGAATTACTTCGAAGCTTTTTCCTAAAGGCATAAAAAAATATGTGATAGATGGAACAAATGGAATGCATGGCATTCACAGTATCTATTACATGTTTAATAAACTTTCAAATAAGGGCATTCATTGGTTGATATTAGCAGATGAAGATGTTATTTTTGAAGACAGTGATGTTGTTTTTTCTATTATAAAAAATATGGATGATAATAATATTTCTGTTTGTGGAGTTAGAGATGGAGGCGTTATTAGTCATCGAAATTATAATCCAATAGCAGTAAATACTTTTTTTTCAATACTTAATTTCAAGGAAATTTCTAAGGAATGGAACAAAGAAGAAGTAAAAAGCAACCAATTTATTTTACCTTTTGAATTTAAAATTGATGAAAGTAAATTAAATGGATTGTTTGATGTTCATAGTCTTTATGAACCGTATTATTGTTTTTTTCTTTGGTTAAAACGAAAAGGGAAAACCTTTTTATATTTAGATTCAGAAATGATTGACGATAATATTTCTAATACTTTATTGTTTGAAAATCAATTGTTTGCTTGTCATACTTGGCATGCTAGGAGCTATAAGATAAGCGAAAAGCATACAACCCGAATTAATAAGGTTTTAAATAAAATGAACATTGAACTTAATTCAAGTAAATTAGATTCTAATACAGTAATATTTAAAGATCAATTTTTCTACATTAAGATGAAACTTAAAAAAAGTTATAAAAAGGTTATAAATAAGCTGAAATAATATTTGACTAAAGGAAGTATATAGTATGGAAAAAATAGAAATATATAAGAACAGGTCATGTTTTGCAAGTATTATGTTAAACAAGTATTTCTATTTTGCACCAAATAAAATAGTCAGTGATATTGGTGCAGGATTTGGGCACATGAAAAAAGAAATTGAAAGTATTGGTGCTAAATGGCAACCTTTTGATTATGTTAAAAAGATAGACGAATCTGTAATTTGGAATTTAAATGATAAAGCTCCAAATAATGTTGAAAACGCTGGGATTGTTATTTTTTTAGAAGTGTTAGAACATCTAGATAATCCACTTTTTGGTATACAAAATATTGCAACACATATGGAAAAAGAAGGGGTATTAATATTAACTACTCCGAATCCACAATCTAGTAAAAATATATTAAGTTTGTTTTTAAGAGGTTCTCTTTATGCGTTTCAAGAAAAACATATTGTAGAAAATCACGTATTTACTCCTTGGAAACATGTTGTTTACGAGTTTTTAAAAAGAAGTGGATTTGAGGTATTGGAATATGCTATAGTTGATATGCAGTATAAAGATAGAAAAACAACATCAATTAAAGATTGGTTAAAGTATAAAGTAGAATCTTTTATAGAATACAGAAACCCTTTAGCCAAAGGCATGAGTTATGGAATAGTTGCTAGAAAAATATCATGACACATATTAAAATAATAGGAATTTGAAAACCATAGCCATCATACCAGCCAGGGGACATTCAAAACGATTGCCTAATAAAAATATCAAGTTATTGGCAAGCATACCCTTATTGGTTCACAGTATAAATTATGCTAAGGAACATGATTTTATTGATACTATTTATGTATCGACAGATAGCAAAGACATAAAAAACATAGCCTTAGAACATGGTGCATTTGTTATTGATAGACCACGAGAACTGTCTGGAGATTTGGAGCCTACAGTAACCGCTTTAAAACATGTTTTAGAGTCTATAGATGATGCTATTGAAAATGTTATTTTATTGCAGTCCACAAATCCGTTACGACCTAAACTTTTGTTAACAGAAGCATTTCAACGGTATAAAAGCAACACATACGATAGTTTATTTACGGTGTCCCGAAACCATCAAAAATTTGGGACTATTGAAAAGGGTATTTTTAAACCATTTAATTATTCTATTGGGCAGCGTAGTCAAGATTTAGAGCCTTTGTATTTTGAAAATGGCTTGTTATACATTACAAAAGCAACGCATATTTTGAATAACCAAATTATAACAGAAAATGCATTTCCGTTAATTGTAGACCACCCTTTTGTTTCAATAGATATTGATACACAGGAAGATTTTGACTTAGCAGAATTTATGATAAACAAATACAATAATGAATAACCCATTTATAGACATAGCAGGTCGCAAAATTGGTCAAGATTTTCCACCATTGGTTATTGCCGAAATAGGCATCAATCATGAAGGTTCCTTGCAAGTCGCAAAACAAATGGTTGATGCCGCTTTTAGAGCGGGTGTTGAGGTTGTAAAACATCAAACCCATATTGTTGAAGATGAAATGAGCCGTGTAGCCAAACAAGTGATTCCTGGAAATGCGGATGTATCCATTTACGATATTATGGAACGTTGTGCTTTAAATGAAGCCGATGAATTGGAACTAAAAAACTATGTTGAAAGTAAAGGCATGATCTTTATTTCTACGCCTTTTTCACGCGCAGCAGCAGAACGTTTAAAGCGATTTGATGTGCCGGCTTATAAAATAGGCTCAGGCGAATGTAATAATTATCCATTATTAGAGCATATTGCCCAGTTTGGAAAACCAGTTATTTTAAGTACGGGTATGAATACCATTGAAAGTGTTAAAAAGGCTGTAGCAATTTTTGATAAGCATCATGTACCCGTGGCGCTTTTACATACCACCAATTTATATCCAACACCAAGCCATTTGGTACGCTTTGGAGCTATGATGGCATTGCATCATGTGTTTCCAGATAAGGTTTTTGGGTTAAGTGACCATACTTTAAATAACAATGCGTGCTTGGGAGCAGTCGCTTTGGGTGGGTCTATACTGGAGCGTCATTTCACCGACCACATGCAACGCCAAGGACCGGATATTGTTTGCAGTATGGACGAAACGAGTTGTAAAGAACTTATTGCGGGTAGTAAAGAAATCGCGCTCATGCGAGGAGGTACTAAAGAACCGGCTAAAGAAGAACAAGTCACTATTGATTTTGCTTTTGCAACGGTGTGTAGTATTTCAAACATTAAAAAAGGAGCTGTTTTTACCAAAAAGAATATTTGGGTTAAACGCCCTGGTACAGGCAAAATTTTAGCAGAACATTTTGATAGCATTTTAGGAAAAAGAGCCAGTCGGGATATTGAAAATGATGAACAATTAACTTGGGGGGATATTGAATAAAACCACTGTTAAGTTTGTTGAAGTTATATGAAGGAGGTGTCGGTAATAGGACTTCGACAGGCTCAGTCTGACAACGTATGGTTTATTAAGTTAGTTTTGTGGAACAACGTTTGTCAAGCTGAGCTTGTCGAAGCTGTGTGAAGAAAGTGTTGGTAATAATAGGACTTCGACTGCGCTCAGTCTGACAGGGAGTTTGTTGTTTATTTGTTGAATCGTTTAATTGTTGAATCGTTGAATTGGTTGTTGATTACCAACTAGTGGCTAGTGGCTAGTGACTATTGACTAGTTGTTCACTAATTAAAATTTTATATTTGTTGCAAGTAAAAAAGCATGCATAAAAAAATAGCGTTTTTAACAGGTACACGGGCCGATTTTGGTAAAATGAAACCACTTATCCAAATTCTTGATAATCATCAGGATTTTGAAGCTCATATTTTTGTTACGGGCATGCATCTTCTCGAAACTTATGGATATACCCTCATTGAAGTAGAACGTTGTGGTTTTAAAAACATTTCAACGTTTCGGAATGATACCCATGAGGCCAGTATGGATTTAACCTTGGCGAAGACCATCACCGGTTTTTCTGAGTTTGTAAAAAATACACAACCAGATTTAATTGTCATTCATGGTGACCGAGTGGAAGCCTTGGCAGGCGCCATTGTAGGTAGTTTAAATAATATTTTGGTCGCCCATGTGGAAGGTGGCGAATTATCAGGAACTATCGACGAATTGTTGCGTCATGCCACCAGTAAAATGAGTCATATTCATTTTGTGGCAAATGGTAAAGCAAAGTCCTTATTAAAGCAAATGGGGGAGTTGCCAGAATCTATTTATAGTATTGGTTCCCCTGATGTCGATATCATGTTTTCAAATACGTTGCCGGATTTACAAACCGTAAAATCGTATTACAACATTCCTTTTGATGCGTATGCTGTTGCTATGTTTCATCCTGTAACCACGGAGCATCAACAAATGGCACATTATGCCAAGGCTTTTGTAGAGGCTTTAATTGAAAGCAATAAAAACTATGTGGTTATTTTTCCGAATAACGATATGGGAAGTCAGATCATTTTAGATGCGTATCAGTCCATTTTAAACCATCCGAATTTTAGAGTGTTCCCTTCTGTTAGGTTTGAATATTTTTTAACACTTTTAAGACATTCAGAATTTATTATAGGCAACAGTAGTGCTGGTGTCAGGGAGGCACCTTATTATGGCATTCCCACCATTAACATTGGTACGCGCCAACATAACAGAGCCATTTCTAATGCTATTATTAATACAGACTATCATGTCAATACGATTTTAGAAGGCATAGAAGCGGCTAAACATGTGGTTGTAAACAAAATCACTGATTTTGGGAATGGCCATAGTGCGGAAGCATTTTTAAACGTTTTAAAATCGGAATCACTTTGGAAAACGAATCATCAAAAACAATTTAGATCACTTTAATGAAAAAACTAGGATTGGTAATTACCGATGGCGTTGGCTTTAGAAACTTTATTTTAAGTGATTTTTTACGACATGCCGAAAAACGTTTTGATGAGGTGGTTATTTTATCATGTTTGCCAAAAGATATTTATAAGCCGTATACCAATCTTCGGGTGATTGAATTGGATGTGTTTGAAGAAACGTTCAAAACCTGGTTTTTTAGAAAGTCTAAAGAAATAGCACACCTTAAATTACATCAAAAAGGAAATTTAGGGATTCAAGATAATTTAAAAACCAATGACTCTAAGCTAAAAACAACCAGAGGGTATGCCACTCGTTTTATATATAAATTAACGGCGTTGTTTCATTCAGAATTTACTATTCAACAGTTTCAAAAATTGCAAAATAGTACCTTTTCTAATCATAGAATTACAAAAGGCTATGCTTCTATTTTAGAAAAAGAGTCTTTTGATTTGTTGTTTTTCACCCATCAAAGACCTCCATATATTGCGCCTTTGGTGTATGCAGCACAACAAAAAAAAATAAAAACGGCAGCCTTTATTTTTAGCTGGGATAATTTGGCTTCAAAAGGCAGGATGTCTTCCAATTTCGATTATTATTTGGTTTGGAGCGCTGTTATGAAACAAGATTTACTTCAGTTTTACACATCTATCAAACAGGAGCAAATTAAAGTCGTTGGAACACCCCAATTTGTGCCGTATGTGATGGATGATTATAAAGTATCGAAAGAAGCGTTTATTTCGGAATTTAATTTGGATGCTAATTTAAAAACGGTATGTTTTAGTTGTGGGGATATTTCAACTAGTAAAAATGATGAACTTTATATAGAAACCATAGCAAGTGCCATTACAGAAAATAAAATTGAACAGGTTAATTTTATTGTCAGAACATCGCCAGCAGAAGACCCCATTCGATTTCATTCTTTAGTTGAAAGATTTCCATTTATAAAATGGAACTTCCCTAAATGGATACAAGTACGCGCCAATCATCAAGAATCGTGGTCGCAACGTATCCCAACACTTGAAGACGTTAAACAATTAAGGGCATTATTGGAATATTCCGATTTGAATATCAATATGCTTTCTACCATGAGTTTAGATTTTATGTTGTTTGATAAACCTGTTATTAATCCTATTTTTGGTCATGCCACTAATGGGTTGTATGATGATCAACGATTTTTAGGATACGCACATATTCAGCATTTGGTGACCAGTCAATCTTCAAAAATAGTCAAGGATAAAGAACAATTACTTGCTGCTATTTCAGGATATTTAAATAGTGATAGTGATTCACTAAATCGAAAAAATTTTATTAAACAACAAGTCGGCGTATCTTTAGAAGAAACCAATAAGCAATTAGTGGTAAGTTTAAAAGAATGGGCATAATTAGAAAACATATAGCTGTAATTTGCAATTACGAACTTCTTGAAGATCGGGTAGGTGGTATGGACTATTTTTTCTGGGCGTTTAATGATAAATGTGCTGAACAACAGATTGCAGTCGATTGGTTTTTTCCAAATAAGGGCGGACATGGAGGTTATCCAACATTTAATATAATTCCAGCGAACGATTCCAGTTTAGAAGCATGCTTTTCAAGTTATATTAAAACACAAAAAGTTCAGTATTCACATATAGTTACACATTTTATTGAGTTGTGTACGCCCTTTTTTGTAGATGTTAAGAAACTTCAAAAAGCAAAAATTATTGCGGTTGACCACAATCCCAGACCTTTGGGAGGTTATTCACTTAAAAAGCAATTAAAAAAGAAGTTAAAGGGATTCTTATATTCAAGATATATTGATTTATTCATTGGAGTTTCCAACTATACAAGTCAGGCTATTTTACAGGATTTTGGAAGCCATTTAAAACCAAAAACACAAACTATTTATAATGGGGTGTTGATTGATACTATCCTTCCTAAAACCACGGAAAGAAGTCGAATAAACCCTAAGTTTTTAGTAGTTTCACATTTACGGGCATCTAAAGGCATTCAAGATTTAATACGTGCGGTTTATTTATTGACAGAAACGATAAAAAAAAGTTTAAAGATTGATGTGTATGGCGACGGCCCATATAAAGACAGCTTGTTTCAATTGGTAAAACTTTATAATCTAGAAGCTGTTTTCAATTTTAAAGGCAGTCAATCCACTTTAAAAGCCTTATACCAACAGTATGATTATTTGATTCAGCCCACGCATATGGAATGTTTTAGCTTATCTATTTTAGAAAGTTTGGCGGCTAATATTCCTGTAATTACTACGCCAGTTGGGGGCAATACGGAAGTTATAACCAACAATGAAAATGGGTTTATATTTGAAACTAAAAATAGTAAAGCATTATCAGGCTTGTTAGCCGACATTATAAAAGGAGAAAAATATATTATAGGACATACACGGACTTTAATAGAAGACAGATTTTCAATTGATATGATGGTACACAATCACATGAAACACCTATGGGAATAGCGTTCACATACACGAGCATGATTATTCAGGGTGTTCCATCTGACCAAAATATAAAATAAATTTTAGTACATGACAAAAATCAAAATACATTGAGATGTCAGTCTGAGCGCAGTCGAAGACATTGGAAGTATCGTTTTTAATGGCATTTCGCAAGCTTTGCTTTTATCTTCAAATAAAAATATATTTTCATTTTCGATAATGCTCAATGTGACATGCCTCAATTTTTGTCATGTACTAAAACAATATAAATAAACAGATAAAACACTCATGAGAAAAAGCTTCTCACACAAGCATGATTATTCAGGGTGTTCCATCTGACCAAATTAAAACAATGAAAATAAACCAGATGAAACTTATAGGGATATGAAAATCGCTTTCCTAACACCCGAATATCCCCATCCTAAAACCGGAACGGCTGGAGGTATTGGCACGAGTATTTTAAATCTATCGAAAGCCTTATCTGATTTAGGACACGATATTAGCATTCTTGTTTATAGACAGGATCAAGACGATTCTTTTATTGAAGCAGGCATTCACTTTTATAAAATAAAAAACATTAAAGTAAAAGGCTTGTCGCTTATTTTGACACAAAAAAAAGTAGAACGCTTGATCAACTCCTTGTATGATTCTGGCAACATTGAGCTTGTTGAAGCGCCAGAATGGACCGGTTTTACAGCGTTTGTAAATCCGAAATGTCCTTTGGTTATTAAAGAACATGGTAGTGATACCTATTTTTGCCATTTAGATAACAGAAAAGTTAAGTTTAAAAATAAATTCCTTGAAAAACAGGCTCTTAAAAAAGCAGATGGTGTTATTAGCGTCAGTGCTTATACAGGAAATTTAACGAATGAATTGTTTGGGTTGAATAAACATTTTACTGTCATTCCCAATAGTATTGATGTCTCTGTATTTAAACCAAACCCCAATAAGTCTGAAAAATTAACGATTTTATATTTTGGAACACTTATAAGAAAAAAAGGACTTTTAGAATTGCCTAAAATATTCAACCGTGTCCATGATTCAAAAAATGAAGTAGCATTAATTTTGGTAGGAAAAGATAGTGGTGATAAAAAAACAGGGTCGACTTCGACATGGCAACTCATGCAACCTTTATTTAGCGCATCGGCAATAAAGAAAGTAAGCTATATGGGAGCGGTTGACTATTCAAAAATCCAACAGCTCATTCAAGAGGCTACGGTTTGTGTATTTCCTACCTTTGCAGAAGCCTTACCCGTATCGTGGCTAGAAGCCATGGCTATGGAAAAAGCCATTGTAGCTTCTAATATTGGTTGGGCAAACGAAATGATTGAAGATGGTAAAGAAGGTTTTTTAGTGCATCCAACCCAGCACAAACAGTATGCTGAACGCATTTTAGAATTGCTTGATGATCCCTCAAAACAAAGGCAATTAGGTATGGCGGCCAGAGAAAAAGTAAAAACACATTTTAGTCATGATTTAGTGGCGAAACGTTCCGTAGAATTTTATAAAACCATATTAAGAACATGACAAAAAAACAAACATATTCAGATGTCAGTCTGAGCGCAGTCGAAGACATTGGAAGTATTGTTTTTAATCTAAATAATTCCCCGAAGGCTCTGCTTCGGGGTGTCCAATTCACCTCTCCTTTGGAGGAGAGGTCAGAACTGCCTTTTCGGGCAGTTCTGGGTGAGGTAAAATACAAAATTTCGGTTTTTGACCCTGAGGTCAAAATGAAACAGGCGAAATACCTCTATGGCTCTGCCTCGAGGATAGTCTGTTTCAAGAAATTTTTTATTCGTATTTCTCAAGCTTTGCTTTTATCTTCAAATAAGAATATATTTTCATTTTCGATAATGCTCAATGTGACGCGCTTCAATTTTTGTCATGTGCTAAAAACCATATTAAAATCTTGATACACTTAAAAGAATACATTACACCCAACGGCGATATTTTATTATATCAAGGCACTCCCAATTTTAGCTTGCTTGATGAGTTAGCTATGGGAGAAGGTGATATTTGGCACAGTAGTCTGGATCAAGGCTATAAAAATGTCTTTCCTGAAATTGTCTATCAAACGGTGGTGTTTTTCTGGTATGGAAAGGATTTTGATAATTTAGAAAAGTCGGTTAGTTGGCGAATCAATCCCAATGCTTTTGTAATAAGAAAACAGGTTTGGGAAACTTTTGGAGGTTTTGATTTGGATTATGAAAACCTACAAATGTCGGCTTTGGATTTTGGGTTTAATACGTTGAGGTACCAAGGTGTTGTTCCTTTGTATGTAAAAGGATTGTTTGAAAACCTTATTGAAGCCGTCCAAATTTCAACAAAAGATATTTATACCTTCTACATTAAAAATTTTAAGCTTTCACATAGTATTTATATGTTATTTAGAAGCGGTTTTTGGAAGCCGAAAGACCTGAAGGGGTTTTGGTTTGCAAAAAATAAATACCGTTTTAAGAATAAGTCAGTCTTATTAAAACCTCGGGAATTACAACCCATAAAAGGAACCCCAAAAGTAAGTTACATCATTCCCACCATGATGCGTCAAGATTTCACTTTAAACCTCTTGAACGATTTGGAAAATCAAACTTACAAGCCTTTTGAAGTGATTGTGGTGGATGCCACTCCAGAAGCAGCGAGAGATTCGTCGCTTTATCATGCCAATGCCTATTCGTTTAAGGTTGTTTTTAAATGGCAAACCACTCAAGGCAGTTGTAGGGCAAGAAACGAAGCCATCGATTTATGTACGGGCGATTACATTGTTTTTGGTGATGACGATATTCGCATTCAACCGCAATTTATAGAAAACCATATCAGATTATTGCAAACCTATAACGCCGAAGCCTGTAATGGGTTGGATATTAGGGCAGACCACCAGCAGCAAACGCTAATCGATTTAGATGATAAGTTAAAAGCGATGGGAGATGAACGTTGGAAAGTTGGTGCAGCACAATCATTTAGTAATGCGAATTCCTGTGTATCAAGGCGTGTTGTAAATCAATTGATTGGCAACGATATCAATTACGATGGCGGTTATGGTGAAGATAGTGACTTTGGCCTATCAATTTCAAAATTAGGTGTTACCGTTTTACATAATCCATTCTCTGTAAACTTGCATTTAAAACCACCTATGGGTGGTTACCGTTTTTGGGGACAACAAGCGGGTATAAAAGGAAAAAAACGTAAACAACAACCTTGGGAACTGGATAAGCCGGTTAAATGGATTGTACCAAAACCAAGCCCTACCATCATGTATCAACTGTTTAAACATTTTGATGAAAGACAACGTAAAGAATATAAAATCAAGTATTTTGTGTTTTATTTCACAAAAGCAAAGTGGATAGACATCCCATTAAGAGTATTAAAGCTCCCCATAAGGCTTTTACAGTTTAATAAATCAGTGTTTTATGCCAAAAACTTAATAGCTTTGGGAAAACGAACCAAGTAGTAGTATATTTTTTGTCACACTGAGCCTGTCGAATTTTGTCACACTGAGCGCAGTCGAAGTGTTTTTATTGGGTATTCGATAAGCCCAGATAAATAAATATATTTTTTTGAATTATATTAAAAATTTAATCATGCCTCAAGGCTTATGAATTTTACTTTAATAGTTTGTACATACATGCGACCAAAACCACTGTTAACTTTATTGCAGTCGGTAGCGAAACAAACATTATATCCCAATGACATTTTAATTATTGACGGTTCTACCAATAATGACACGGAAACCATTTTAAAAGAGAATGCATTTAAAGACTTAAAATATTTTAAAGTTGATGCCAGCCATAGAGGCTTGACCAAACAACGTAATTTTGGAGTTAAAAAGGTTTCTGAATCTTCGGAGATTATTTGCTTTTTGGATGATGATATTGTTCTTGAACCAAATTATTTTGAAGCTTTAATAAAAACATATTCTGAAAAGAAAGATGCTTTAGCGGTTGGCGGTTATATTATTAACGAAGTAAGTTGGACGAAGTCCGATCATAAAAAGGATCCTTCAAAATTTTATTATGATGGATGGATGCGAAGTGAACCTTCACGATTCAAAATGAGACGAAAATTTGGTTTGCTACCAGATGCTGTACCAGGATGTATGCCTACGTTTTCACATGGGCGCTCCATTAGTTTTTTACCACCCTCAGGAAACATTTATGAAGTAGAACAGCTTATGGGAGGTGTTTCTTCTTATAAGAAAGATATTTTCGACCGATTTAATTTTTCAAGCTATTTTGAAGGGTACGGACTTTATGAAGATGCCGATTTTTCATTGCGTTTAGCAAAAACAGGAAAACTCTATGTGAACACCAATGCACAATTGGCGCACTATCACGATGGTTCTGGTCGTCCCAATAAATACAGTTATGGCAAAATGGTGCTTCGAAATGGTTGGTATGTATGGCGCGTTAAATATCCAAATCCTACTTTTAAAGCGCGTTTAAAATGGCATGCTACAGCCATTTTATTGACTAAAATAAGATTGCTTAACGTCATAACGACTTCAGAAAGAAAAGAGGCGTTCACCGAAAGTTTAGGACGTATTGTTGGCTGGTTTTCGCTTATCTTTAATGCTCCAAAGGTTAACAGATAACTCATGGCAAGATTTAGACAAGACATAGAGAAATATAAAAAATATAGTGGTAATAAATCAGGAGTCATCTTGTTATTAACAACCCAAGGACTTTGGGCATTATGTGTTTATAGGTTTTTTAACGCCATTTATAGGAGGCAGATACCAGACATAATTAAAAAACCACTTTTGATTTTAGGTGTCATGTGTCAAAAATGGATAGAACTTGTTGCGGGCATTCATTTGCCTTATTCAGCAAGTATTGGAGTGTCTTGTTATATCGGTCATTTTGGTGGTATCATTGTCAATTCCAACGCCGTAATTGGTGATAATTGTAATATCTCACAAGGCGTAACCATTGGGGTTAGCGGACGCGATAAAAAACGGGGGGTTCCTGTAATTGGGAATCATGTATATATGGGAGCCCATGCTGTTATCGTTGGGAAAATAACGGTTGGTGATAACTGTGTTATAGCCGCAAACTCACTAGTTGTTAAATCGGTTGATGCCAATACAACGGTTATGGGTGTGCCTGCCGTAGTTGTAAATAACAATACTTCAAAAGATTATATTTAATGAAGTTTTTAGTCATTACAAACGCCCCTACTTTAAAAGAAAATGATTCTTATGTGGCTTATGAACCTTATGTTCGGGAAATGAATATTTGGGCTAAGTACGTTGATGCGTTTACCATATTATCTCCAACAACTTACGACAAAGCACTATTGACGTCCCGTTTTGATGTGCAACCAGAAGTGATATCTGTAAGGTCATTACAATTTGATTCATTAGGAGCCATGATATCCAGTTTATTAAGTATGCCTGTGATCGTTGTTAAACTATTTCAGGCCTGCAAAAAAGCCGATCACATTCATTTAAGATGTCCAGGTAATATGGGCTTGTTAGGGTGTTTTGTTCAAATGTTTTTTCCGAAGAAAACAAAAACAACCAAATATGCTGGTAACTGGGATCCAAAAGCCAAACAGCCTTTAAGTTACAGGTTTCAAAAGTGGATTTTAAGTAACCCCTTTTTAACTAAAAACATGCAGGTTTTGGTGTATGGTGATTGGCCAAACCAAACTAAAAATATCAAACCCTTTTTTACGGCTACCTATAAGGATTCTGAGATTGAAACACCTATCAAACGAGATTATTCTGGAGATTTGAAATTTGTTTTTGTGGGTACTTTAGTTCCAGGCAAGCGTCCGTTATTAGCCCTACAAATTATTGAGGCATTGTACAAACAAGGTAAAAACGTGTTTTTGGAGGTTTATGGTGAAGGTGTTTTAAAACAAGAGTTACAGGATTATATCCATGCCCGTGGTCTTGAAAAAATGGTTACATTACATGGCAACCAATCTAAAGACATGATAAAAGAAACACTAAAAACGGCCCATTTTTTAATACTACCATCAAAATCTGAGGGGTGGCCTAAAGTCATTGCGGAAGGCATGTTTTTTGGCGTGATTCCTATGGCGACAGCCGTTTCTTGTGTGCCTTATATGTTAGACTTTGGCAACCGAGGGATTTTAATTGAAGCTCATTTGAATGAAGATGTTAGTCACATTAATAATGCTTTAAAAGATACGGAAAAACTGGAATCCATGTCTAAAAAAGCTTCAAAATGGTCACAGCAGTACACTTTAGAAGCTTTTGAGAAAGCCATAGTTAAATTATTAAATTATAAATGAAAGTTTTACAGCTTATAGATTCGTTACATGCTGGTGGCGCAGAACGTGTGGCAGTAAATTACGCAAACGCGTTAGCAAGTCGTGTTGAAAAGTCGTTTTTATGTGCTACTAGGGCTGAAGGGTTGTTAAAACAAAGTGTATTGAAAGAGGTCCATTATTTGTTTTTAAATAAAAAATCTAGTTTAGACTTTAAGGCTATAAGAAAGCTTAATAGATTTGTTAAAACCAATAATATAGCTATCATTCATGCACATGCCTCCTCATTTTTTATAGCAACCATCATTAAAATTTTAAATCCGAAACTGGTCTTAATTTGGCATGAGCATTACGGAAATAGAGCCCAGACGTCAAGTGTAAATAAATTTATTTTAAAACTGTGTTCTTTTTTTTTCTCATGTATCATTGCAGTTAATAAGGCATTGAAAGTAAGGAGTGAAGATAAGCTTTTGACTAAAAATGTATATGTTTTAGCTAATTATCCACAAATTAATCCGACTTTAAAATTAACAACGCTTCATGGTGAAACTGGTAAACGCCTTGTGTGTTTAGCGAATTTAAGACCCGATAAGGACCATATTAATTTATTAAATGCCTTTAATGAGGTTTTTAAGCTTCAACCAGATTGGAGCTTGCATTTAGTTGGGTATTTTTATGAAGATGACTATTATCGTTCAATTAAAAGCTTTATTATTGAACGTCATTTAGAAAAACATGTGTTTATTTACGGAAGCTGTGCCGATGCTTCTAATATTTTAAGCCAAAGTACTATGGGGGTATTGTCGTCAAAATCTGAAGGATTGCCAGTAGCACTTTTGGAGTATGGTTTAGCAAAATTACCCGTAGTAGCAACAAATGTAGGCGATTGTAGTAAAGTGATCTCCAATAATGAGGAAGGTCTTTTAGTTGAACCTATAAACCATAAAGTTTTAGCTGAAGCTTTATTAACTTATATTAATGATTTAGATTTGAGGAATAAAGTTGCTAAAAATTTATATTTGAAAGTGACGTCCACTTTTTCAGAAGCAAAAGCTATGGAATCACTAATTGAAATCTACAAAGCCCATCAAAAATGAAGTTGTCGCTATATTATAAACTTCTCGTTTTTCATGTCATTTTAGCTATTGGTATTTACCTTATAAGGCCGTTGGCGTTGGTGTATTTTTTATTTATTACTGTATTTTTTAGCTATAAAATCTTAATGGCTTCTAAAAAGTACAAAACGTTCTATGTGTTGGTAGCTTGTGCCTATGTAGTCGGAATAGAGGTGTTTTTAAGAATGAATGGAGGTACGGTATTTTATGAAGCTATTAAATATTTGGTAATAATATTTGTTCTTATGGGCTTAATTAGCAATAGTTTTTCCAATAAGGCATTGATTTATGTGCTGTATATTGTACTATTAATACCAGGGATTTTTGTAGCGGTCGCCGATTTGGGTTTTGAAACGAGCATTAGAAGAGCCATCGCTTTTAACTTAAGTGGTCCTATTTGTCTAGGGATTACAGCCGTTTTTTGTTATAAACGTACCCTTACTTACAATCAGATAAAGATAGTGCTATTGGCCTTATTACTTCCTTTAATAAGTATGGCTGTTTATTTATTTTTATTTACGCCTGATTTACAAGAGGTAATTACAGGAACGGAATCAAATTTTATGACCTCTGGTGGTTTTGGTCCTAATCAAGTAGCAACTGTTTTGGGCATTGGTATATTTGTTTTGGCTACGCGGTTTTTTATGTCTAAAGACCCTTTTTTATACCGATTTATAGATTTGTGTTTATTAGGTATATTGACATACAGAGCACTTATTACCTTTAGTAGGGGTGGTGTTATTACAGCGGTTATTATGATTTTATTTTTTGTGGGATTATACTATTTAAAAGTTAATCTGAAAACCAAATTCCGTATAAAATTTTCATTGTTTTTATTTTTAATATGTATATTTTCTATTTGGTTATACAGTTCTATTCAGACGAGCGGATTTATTGAAAAACGTTATGCTAATCAAGATGCAGCAGGACGGGAAAAGCAAGATGTAACAACAGGTCGAACCGATTTAATGGCTTTTGAGCTTAAAGAGTTTATCGATAATCCTTTTTTAGGTATTGGGGTAGGTAAAGTAAAAGAAGAACGTTTAAACGAGACAGGCGTTGCAGCAGCGTCTCACAACGAAATGAGTAGAATAGTAGCCGAACACGGGTTATTAGGCGTGTTTGCCTTCCTTATCTTGTTAATGACTCCTTTGGTTTTTAGGATAAAAAATAAAACAAACTTATTTTTCTATTCGTTTTATTTATTTTGGTTATTGACCATTAATCACTCAGCAATGCGTATAGCGGCACCAGCATTGATTTATGGACTTTGTTTATTGAATATTACTTATGGAAACGGGAGGGTTAAGAATGAAGAATGAAGAATGAAGAATTAAGAATGAAGAATTAAGAATGAAGAATGAAGAATTAAGAATGAAGAATTAAGAATTAAGAATGAAGAATTAAGAATTAAGAATTAAGAATGAAGAATTGAGAAAATAGGATTGACACTCGAATCTTTGAAACTCTGTAGCTCAGAAACTTTGCAACTTTGAAGCTTTGTAACTTAAAAACTTTGCGCCTTCGTGCCTTCGCGAGACAAATAAATTTAGCGAAACAAATTAGCGAGACAAACACATAAACAATGAAAAACCTCCTATACATAGGAAACAACTTATCTAAAACCGGTAAAACTGAAACGACCATTGAAACCTTGAGCAAAAATTTAAGCTTGGAAGGTTATACAGTATATACCAGTTCAAATAAAAAGAACAAACTATTACGTCTTCTTGATATGCTTTCTGCTATTTTAAAATATGCCAAGAAGGTAGATTATGTTTTAATTGATACGTATAGTACCTCAAATTTTTATTATGCGCTTTTTTGTAGTTATTTATGCCGCTTTTTAAACTTAAAATACCTGCCTATTTTACATGGTGGCAATTTACCAAAAAGACTAAAAACGAATCCAAAGCTAAGTCAAGCCATTTTTAATCATGCCTATAAAAATATAGCACCTTCGGTTTATATACAGTCTGAATTTGAAAAAGCAGGGTATTTTAATTTGTTTCATATACCCAATGCCATAACCCTTAAAGACTATGTTTTTAAACAAAGAAACTTCGAAACTGTTCATTTGCTATGGGTACGTTCGTTTTCAGACATGTACAATCCGCTTTTAGCTATTAAAATTTTAAAGGCTTTGCAAGATGAGCATATAAACGCGACGCTTAGCATGGTAGGACCCGATAATGATGGTTCTTTACAAAAAGCAAAGGATTATGCAAAAGCACTAAATGTTGAAGTGAATTTTACAGGAAAACTTTCAAAAGAAGCATGGATTTCATTATCTAAAAGCCACACTATTTTTATAAACACCACGAATTTTGATAACATGCCGGTTAGTGTGATGGAAGCCATGGCCTTAGGTTTGCCTATTATTTCTACAAACGTAGGCGGTATGCCGTTTTTAATTAATAACAACCACGATGGCATTTTGGTGGACCCAAACAGTGCAAACGAATTTGTTGAAGCTGTAAAAAGGATCCTTTCAAACCACGAAAACACACATAAAATGACTTTAAACGCCAGAAAAAAAGTAGAAAGTTATGATTGGGGTGTTGTTAAAAAGTTGTGGATTAGTGTGTTTCAATAAATAGTAGTTTGTGTCATTTATACTGAACTCGTTTAAACTTTTCACAATTGGCTAAAAAATTGTCCTTTTGTACTCGCTTTTTGTCTTTTCTTCCTTCCGTAGCCCTGCTATGCAACTCAAAAAAGCCTTCAACCGAACACAGGGCGGAGCGTAAAAATAACCCTGTGGGTTATTTTAGTGAACGAGCCAGCTGGAGTAGGGCTAAATTTTCGCTTCAATCAAAAAAGTTTAAACGAGTTCACTATCTTTAGCACGACAAATAAATACAAGCTGTAAGGATGTCTAGAAAAGGGATTCATTTCGAAATATCAGAACGTAAAGTGTTGCTTCGAATTTTTGATATTGTTTTCATACTTATTGTTTTGTACTTTGTTAGCAACACCTTCGAGTTTGATTATTTTACCATAACAAAAGAAAATTGGCTTTGGGCGTTTGTACTTGTTTTATACATATCCATATTCGGAACTATTTTTGAGCTTTACGACTTACAAAAATCCAGCAAGCTTGAAAAAATTTCTACCAGCATTGTTTTTACGGTGTCTGTTACAGTTCTGTTTTATTTTTTAACACCTTTTTTCACGCCTATTTTACCATACAATCGCTTGCAGATTATATATTTTTACTTTGCCATTTTACTTGCATTGTTTTTATGGCGTATTGCTTATTTAACATTTATTGTATCTCCCCGGTTTTACAAAAAAGTGCTTGTCGTGGGCGAAACATCCAATATTCAAAATATTATTGAAGACTTTAAACATGCCGATCCTAATTATAAAATTGTGGGATTTATTAATTGCGAACCAAGGAAATCGGATAAGATTAAATTTAAAGGTATCGTTGAATACAGCCCAAAACAAATCTATCAGGTTATAAAAGACGAAAATATATCGGAAATCGTTATTGCAAGCTATAATTCCCAATCTATAACTGCAGAAATTTACAGAGATCTTATTACGCTTTTAGAAGGTGGTTTTCCTATAAAAGAATATACGCAGGTGTATGAAGATATGATGCAACGCGTGCCTGTTCAATTTGTTGGAAAAGATTTTTACAGATATTTTCCATTTAGTCGAACCAACCATAACAAGCTATATTTGTTTTTTCATCGCTTATTCGATATTCTTATTTCTGTTTTAGGACTTCTATTTGGGCTTATAATACTGCCTGTAATTTTGTTGGGAAACCTCATTGGAAACCGCGGTCCCCTTTTTTATATACAAGAGCGCATTGGTAAAAATGGTAATCTTTTCAAAATCGTAAAATTTAGAACCATGATTATTAATGCTGAAACTGCTGGTGCCGTTTGGGCAAAAAAAAATGATACCAGAATAACAGCTTTTGGTAAGTTTTTAAGAAATACCCGCTTGGATGAATTTCCTCAGTTTTTTAATATTTTAAAAGGCGACATGAGCTTAATCGGCCCCAGACCAGAAAGGCCTCATTTTGTTAGGCAACTATCACAAATATTACCTTTTTACGAAACGAGGCATATTGTAAAACCAGGATTAACGGGTTGGGCACAAGTAAAAACAAGATATGGCTCATCTGTAGATGATAGTTTACTAAAACTGCAATATGATTTGTATTATATTAAGCATCGAAGTTTTTTGCTGGATGTCAACATCCTTATAAAAACACTAAGTACCATTATTTTCTATAGAGGGCAGTAGTTGGTAGGTTTTGGGTTCAAGGTTTTTAGTTTCAAGGGTTTGAACTTCCCTGATTAGAGTTGACCGATTTTAAACATTAATTTCATTGTTAAAAATAGTAATAGATTGTTGATGAAAAGTACTTTTCATCAACAATCTATTTTCAAATTCCATTGGGCTTATCCTTCCAATATTATTATGTGGTCTTACGGTATTATATTGGCTGACTGCTTTTTTCACCATTCGCTTTAACTGCTCAAAACTTTTGGGTTTCCAGAGTTCAATATAATCGTTCTTTATGGTTCTGTTTATGCGCTCTGCATAGGCGTTGTCCTGGGCTGTTTTTGCCATGCTTATTTCGCAGCCTTTACTCTTTAGAAGGTCAATATACTTACTGTATATATACTGGCTTCCTCTGTCTGAGTGGTGTACCTGGGGCGCTTTATTGCTTTTCAGGGCCATTTGAAGGGCTTTAATATTTGCCGAAGCCCTCATATGGTCCGAAACTTGATGGCCCACTATTTTCTTGGTATAGACATCTATTATAAACACCGCATAGTAAAACTTTTCACCGACACGGACATAAGTGATGTCGGACTGCCAGACTATAGAGGGTGCATTTACCTCCATTCCCTTTATTAGGTTGGGATAAGACACATGCGATGAAAAGGTGGTCCTCCTAAAGTTTTTTTTGCGCTTTAAACGATAGCCCAACTCCATAAACGTCTCTACAAATCGGTCCCTGCCCATAAAATCGGGACGCAATGTATCGTACATCTTCTCAACCCCACAACCGGGATGGTCTTCCCTTAACCGATCAGCTTCCATAACCAAGCCCATCACTTTTTTATCAAAGACCGCTTGGCGCTTGGCGTACTGATGGACGGCCTGCTTGCTGATACCTATGGTTCTGTACAACTGGTTCATAGAGAAGTTTATTTTCTTCTGGTTCCTGAGGAACCACTCGATTGTGGGGTGTTGGAGTTTTTTTTGATGTCGATATCAAGTTCGGTCTTGGCGATGTCGATCATCTTTTCAAGATAATCAATCTGTATCTGCTTTTTACCAACTGTTTGCTCCAGCTCCTTGATCCGTTGCTCAAGGGCTTTTAACTTTTGTGTGCTGCTGTCCTTCATCTCTATTATGCGTTGACCTCGCTCGTTTGACCGGGAATATTTATATATCCAGTTGTAAATTGATCCTTTACTAAGTTTATGTAATCGCTCTAATTGTGGAACACTAAATTTACCACTTTCAAAATCATTGACAATGGACTTTTTGAACTCTTCTGAATACTTCCGTTGTTTACTAATTAATTTTACATTTGCTTTCATATAAATTGACTTTAAGTGGTCAACCTATATCAGGGACGTTCGTACAAGGTTCAAGGTTTAGGGTTCTAGGTTCTTGGTTCTTGGTTTGGTGGTTTAGCGTGAAATAAATTGTCTACCTTCTATCGTCTATTCTCTAATGTCTATTAGAATAGTATTTTATTAAAAACAAATATCTAATAAATAGAGCGATTAAAAAAGGAATCAGTCCAATGGCAAATACTTGTACGCCAATGATCCAATGAAGTGTTAACAGACATAAAAGAATGACCAAAAACTTCAGGTATTTAATAAACCAAGTGCTTGTTTTTTGCTTTAATAGCTGCCCAATGACTAAAATGTTTAGTGCGCATGCCCAAAGCAAATTGTAGTTTTGGTGTGTCCCTTTGTGGTCTGTGGCAAACCAAAGTAATAAAATAAGTATACCAATAATACCAGTAAGACTAAACAAGGTGATATCTAACCATACCGATTGCTTTTGTTTTTTAAAATCGGTGTAGGTTATAAAAAGTATGAAGCCACCTAAAATGCCAAAAATAAATAGGGGACTTGTCAAAAATTGAGAAGGAACGGGGGCATCAATTTTTTCATAAAGTACGTTGCTTTTTTTTATCAGTGGCTTATTACTGTTTTTTATGGTAGCTACTTCAAAGAATCTGTATATGTATTTTGGTAAAAACATATGTTCTTCTGGAGTCGCTTTTTTATCAATAACAGAACCCAATGCCAAATCGATACCAAAACAGCCCCACGAGTTTCTATTTAAATTACTGTGTATTAATTCCCTGAATGTTTGTGGTTTGAAATCTCTAGGGTCATTAAATTGAATTGAATTGTTTAAAGCAATATTAGTAACGTCTTTTATTTTTGTAGCGCAATTATCATAAAAGAAATCGTATAGATACCTTCTATTTTCTGGTTTGATATTGTTCAACAAATAATCAAATAACTTCTGTTTTTCAATTTGTGAAAGATTCAAAACCTGTTCTTTAATACTTCTGTTTTGAGAAATATAGGCTTCAAAAAAGTCTTCGTAATAATTCAAACCAATTAAATAATTAAGTTTCCCTTGAGCAAATTTTAAGTAAAAATTAGGAGTTTCAAAATCGTAAACGCCATAGTTAAACGCCAAATCGATGCCTTTTACGGGGTCTTTTACTCTAAAGGCATTGTGTCCAAACGAATCGTTTAGCAAGGCACCAGGACCGATAGTTAATACGCTAATTTCGGCTTGTTCAGATAAGATATCTTGTTGAGCGGTTATGACTTCAACAAATAAAAAAAGACATAAAAAAAGTAGTTTTTTTTGCATAAAAATAAGGTTACCTAAAAATGCTAAAATCGAGTTTTAACGAAAACACATTAGAATATAAGGCCACACTTTGGTCGCCAATATCGGTGAATGCATAATCAATTTGAATACCGTTATACTTAAAGCCAACGCCAAAACTAGGTTGAAAACTTAGTTGTTGTGAATTATCTATTTGTGTTTCATTTTGAAAATTACCAACACCAGCGCGTAAATAAACCATATCGATATACCCAAATTCAAAGCCTAAAGCAGGGTTGATACTTGCAAATGATGATGAGATGACATCGTTGTTTTCTTCAAACCGTACATTTAAATTGGCAGCAGCTAAAAGTGTATAGTCGTAATGAAAATCAAATAGTTTAGAAACGCCAATTTGTAATTTAGGAATGGTAATTTCGGTGGTTTCGGGTAGTTCCTGGTTCTGTCCTTCAACAGCATCCTGAACTTTTTTAAATTCCTCTTCATTAATAGCCCAAGCGTTAAACGTGGTTGTAATATCGCGTGCCATCACACCAAATTTCCAATCGTTATTGGTTTCAAATTGAATACCGGCATCAAACCCAAAACCCCAGGACGAAGCAAAATCGCCTATAACACGACGAATTATTTTGGCATTTACGCCGTAATTAAGCCCTTCAATAGGCAGGGCGCGTGCATATGAAAATGTGAGGCCATAATCGGCAGTAGAGAAGAGGCTAATTCTATCATAGTTTATATTGCCTTGTTCGTCAATAAGTTGGGTGGTATTTAAAATATCGTCAACAGCAAACCTAATTAATGAAATACCTATCGTGCTTCTATCATCTAAAGGTTTTGCAAAAGCAACATAATCATAATTGGCAATATTGGCAAAATAGCTGGAATGCATCAGGGCAAGTTGGTTGTCTTCCAATTTTAATAAACCAGCAGGATTCCAATACCCAGAATTCACATCGGAAGTATTTGCTGTAACGGCGCTGCTCATGCCTAAAGCTGCAGCATCTACACCAATATTCATAAACTCGTTGGAATATTTCCGAACGGTTTGGCTAAATACAGTTGCCGTGATTACACAAAATAATGCAGTAATGTAAGGTCTCAATCGCAATTTTTTTACAAAGATGCACATAATTTACAAACCTATTAACTTGAAATTATAATAGATATTGCTTTAGACGAGAATTGTTTACTATTTTTACAGCATTAAAAGAGCAATTATGAAGCAATATATACCTAATGCGTTAACCTTATTAAACCTTTTTTGTGGAAGTATTGCTGTTATTTTTGCAGTTAATAACCACTTTGTTGCCGCGGCATTATTTGTGTTTCTTGGTATATTTTTCGATTTTTTTGATGGTTTTGCAGCCAGAAAATTGCATGTGCAAAGTGCCTTGGGCATTCAATTGGATTCACTTGCCGATATGGTAACCAGTGGAGTGGTTCCTGGAATTATTATGTATAAGTTGTTGAGCTTGTCTGTTGACGCTCCATCGATGGTAACTGATTGGGATTCCAATATGAAACCTGTTAGTTTTACAATTTCGTTGGTGCCATTAATTGGTTTATGTATTACCTTAGCTTCAGCATACAGATTGGCCAAATTTAATATAGACGAAGACCAGCAAACCTATTTTAAAGGCTTGCCAACACCTGCCAATACCTTGCTAATTGTTTCTTTGCCTTTAATTATAGAATTTCAAAATAACGATTTAATAAATGCAATCATCGTTAATAAATGGTTTTTAATGACACTTACCGCATTGAGTTGTTACCTGCTTAATTCAAGTATTAAACTATTTGCCTTAAAGTTTAAGGATTGGAGTTTTAAAGCCAACGCAACCCGTTACATTTTTATCATACTTTGTATGATCTTTTTAATTGTGTTGCAGTTTGCTGCGATACCACTGATTATACTACTTTATATAGGCATGTCTGTTTTTGAGAATGTCGCTTCCAAATTAAAATAATTTTTACATACAATGGCTTCAGGTTTTTTTGCCCTATTAGATGATATTGCAGCACTTATGGACGATGTTGTGGTAATGAGTAAAATATCTACTAAAAAAACAGCAGGTATTTTAGGAGACGATTTAGCGGTTAATGCTGAAAAAGCGACTGGTTTTGTATCATCAAGGGAGTTGCCCGTTATATGGGCAATTACTAAAGGCTCGTTTTTGAACAAGCTTATTATTTTACCCATTGCTTTTTTACTAAGTTCCCTGTTGCCTTGGGCAGTCACTTTAGTTTTAATATTAGGTGGCGTTTATTTAGCTTATGAAGGTGTTGAGAAAATAGTAGAATATTTTTTTCCTCATAAACATGATGTCGCTTCAATTGAAGAAGTAAACCTATCAGAAGAAGCTATTATATTGCTTGAAAAAAAGAAAATAAAGTCGGCTGTTGTTACCGATTTTATTCTGTCTATTGAAATTGTCATTATTGCCTTAGGAACCGTTTTAGGCAAACCTATTTTATTTCAGATATTAGTCGTTTCCATCGTAGCTATTATTGCTACCGTAGGTGTCTATGGGATTGTAGCACTTATTGTAAGAATGGACGATTTAGGTTTTAAGCTAATTAAAAGGAGTGCCAATCAAAAAGGGGGTATGGCAAGCATTGGAAACCTTTTGGTTAAATCACTGCCTTGGGTCATTAAGAGTTTATCGGTTATTGGTACTGTGGCACTTTTGTTGGTTGCCGGAGGTATTTTTACACATAATATTGACTTTCTTCACCATTTTATGGAAGCCATCCCCAGTTTTATAAAAGATTTTATAGTTGGTTTATTAGTAGGTTTTATTGCACTTTTAATAATTAAGTCATTTAAAATTCTTAAAAAGATGTTGTTTTTCAACAATAATTAAATTAAATACCTCAAAAAGTCATTTAAAGCAATATATTTAGGTTTATTAAATAGCTAAGATGAATAGCATTAATGTAATCGATTAACTTGACTGGGATTTTTAATTATGAAACGCTCATACAGAATGGGATTTACACATACTAGGATGATTATTAAGGGTGTTCCATCTAAACAAAATATAAACTTATGAAAAATATAATATTACCAATTGTTTTATTTTTAGTTAATATAGGCATGTCCCAAACGCCCATTACTTCGGGTACGGACTGGACTGTAACCAACCTAGCAAATAATGATGCGCTGCTAAAACCAAATACGATTCTCTATGGTCCCGATGGTTATTTATGGATAACAGAACGTGTTGGGAAAAAGCTTGTTAAAATTAGCCCTTCTGGAGGGGCCAAAATAGAAATGTTGGATTTATCTGGTTTGGTCTATCAATCTTCTGGTCAAGATGGATTGTTGGGTATGACTGTGCATCCAGATTTATATGCAGATGTCAACACAACAACAAACAACTATTTATATCTGCTTTATACATATAATAGTTCAGGTGCTAAATTTAGAATTGCACGTTATACATATAATGCGGCCACAGGTAAACTAGATAGTGGGAGTGCTACGACCATCATAGATGGTATAGAAGCCAGTAACGACCATAATTCCGGTAAAATTGTAATGGGTCCGGATTTAAAATTGTATTGGACTATTGGTGAGTTTGCAAATAATAGAGGCAGTAAGGCTTGTTTCGAAATTAGAGCTCAATATTTGCCCACAAGCCCTTCCGATTACTCCGATTATAAAGGTAAAATGTTACGATTGAACCTAGATGGTAGTATTCCTTCAGACAATCCAATACTTAATGGTGTAATAAGTCATGTATTTAGTTATGGGCATAGAAATGCACAAGGTTTAGTATTTGGTTCAAACGGAAAGTTATATTCATCAGAACATGGCGATAAAACCGATGACGAAATAAATATTATTGAATCGGGTAAAAACTATGGTTGGCCATTAATAGCAGGTTATAATGACGATAGTGGTTATGCCTATTGCAATTGGTCCAGTTACCCTGCAAGTTGTGGTTCTTACAGTAATCTTATAGATAATTGTCCTGGGCCTGCAATAGAAGAATCGACATCGGCAGCGTCCATGCCCAATTTTATGCCTCCAATAGGTACTCTTGATAGTACGCTAGCTACAGAACCAACAGGTGGCACATCTTCTACATGGCCTACAGTGGCTCCTGCTAGTATTGATATTTATGAAGGTGGAAAAATTCCAGATTGGGGCGTATCCCTTTTAGTGCCTACGCTTAAAGCAGGAAAGATTTTCAGGACAAAATTAAATGCCGATGGTACTGCCTTAGAAGATGGTACTTATGAAGAATTTCATTCGTCTAGTGACCGTTTTAGAGATGTAGCAATAGATCCTGATGGCATCACCATTTACACCATAACTGACGCTGGTGCATTGGTTAAGCTTCAATTTGTTGGAACACCATTGAGTCATTCTAAATTTGAAACAAACACTATTTCAATCATACCTAATCCAGCATCAAATGAAATTAGATTAAGTTTCAATGCTAATTTTAAAGATACTCTTGATGTAGTGATCGTTGATGCTTACGGAAGAAAAATTAAAGAGATTCAAAAAATAACCAACAACTATTCGGTAGATACTTCTAAATTTTCGAATGGTATATATTTTGTTTCTCTGTTAGACGGTGATAAAAAAATGATGACCAAAAAAATCATTATTCAGCGTTAAGAGCATTTTGGGTAACGTTTGTTAATCAACATGAGTTATAAACGATATGCAAATTCTGTTACCTCGAGCGTAGTCGAGAGGTTTTAGACTTTGATACCTTTAAATGAGGTCTCGACTGCGCTCGACCAGACGGTGTTAATACAAATAATTAAATACGTGAGTTCGATATGAATTTTAACGAAGTGAGATGTTAAAAGTACAAAGTTAAAAAGTTCAAAGTACCGATGAAGTTTGTGATACACGATTCAACGATTACACAGTTAAACAGTTAAAAGTTACAGGATATGTTTACCAACCAGAACTAAGGCTTTAATCTAAATAATTCTCGACGGCCCTGCCTCGAGGATAGGCTGTTTCAAGAAATTTGTTTATTCGCGAATTTTCTTTTTACGTAACTCGAAGTTTTGGCCTAAGTACACTTTACGTACCATTTCGTCATTCGCCAATTCTTCAGGTTCACCTGCTTTAAGAATACTGCCTTCAAACATTAAATAGGTTCTATCAGTAATAGCAAGCGTTTCCTGTACGTTGTGGTCGGTAATTAAAATACCAATATTCTTTTTGGTAAGTTGTGCAACAATACGTTGAATATCTTCAACCGCTACGGGGTCAACCCCAGCAAAAGGCTCATCCAATAAAATAAAACTAGGGTCGGTTGCTAAGGCACGTGCAATTTCGGTACGTCTGCGCTCGCCACCGGATAATAAATCACCTCGACTCTTACGAATGTGCCCTAAACCAAACTCTTCAATAAGCGATTCCATTTTATATTCTTGCTCTTTTTTACTAAGCTTGGTAAGTTGCAGTACACTTAGAATGTTATCTTCAATACTTAGTTTTCTAAAAACCGATGCTTCTTGTGCCAAATAGCCAATGCCGTTTTGTGCACGTTTGTACATGGGATATTGTGTGATTTCAGTATTATCTAAAAAAATATGGCCACTGTTAGGTTTAATTAAGCCAACCGTCATATAGAACGAGGTTGTTTTACCTGCACCATTAGGTCCCAAAAGTCCAACAATTTCACCTTGTTCAACTTGTAAAGACACATCTTTCACCACTTTTCGTCCGCTGTAGGACTTCATTAAATTTTGAGCTCTTAAAATCATATTCTATGTAATGAATGCCAAAAATAGTGAAATCATGTACACTATTACAGCAGATGTTCTAATTTATATTTTGTTTAACGCTGTTGTTCCAAGGCGTCCCAAAATTCGTAAGCGCGACGTAAATGCGGAATGACTATAGTACCACCCACCAAAGTCGCAATACTTAAAGCTTCAACCACTTCGTCTTTTGTTAAACCTAATTTGTAGCTTGTTTCTAAATGGTATTTAACACAATCATCACAACGTAAAACTGCTGAAGCTACCAAACCTAAAAGTTCTTTGGTTTTTACGTCTAAAGCACCTGCTGCGTAAGCGTTCGTATCCAAATTAAAAATACGTTTGATGATTTTGTTATTGTCGGCTAAAATTTTGTCGTTCATTTTAGAACGATACTCATTAAATTCGGTAACGGTATCAGACATGTTTTTTTAGTTTACGATTTTGGTTGCGTACTACAATTTTAGCAATAATAATGCTTACTTCATATAGAATTAAAATAGGAATGGCTACAATAACCTGACTTGCTATATCTGGGGGTGTAATGATAGCAGATAAAACCAATACAAGTATTAAGGCGTATTTTCTATATTTTCTTAAAAATTCGGGGGTTACTAAACCGATTTTTGTTAAAAAATAAATGATGATAGGTAATTCGAAAATAATGCCTGATGCTAACACCGATGAACGTACCAACCCTATAAACGAGCTAATATCTATTTGATTGTCAACTCGTGATGATATACTGTAATTTGCCAAAAAGTTAATAGATAACGGCGTGATAATGTAATAACCAAACAAAGCACCTAAAAAGAACAGTAACGAAGAGATTACTATAAACCCACGGGAATGTTTACGTTCGTTTGCATGCAGGCCAGGGCTAACAAATTGCCATAACTGGTAAATAACATAAGGAAATGAAATAATAAATCCAGCTAAAACAGCGGTCCAAATATCTGCCGAAAACTGCCCTGCCATCGTTCTATTTTGTAAAATAAGAGGCACTTCATCGTTACAGAAACTGGTATCCAGATTCATATAGGTTGCTATTCTACATAAAAAATCGTAGGTTGGAAAATTCATGTCCAGTGGAGCGAAAATGATATCGTCAAAAATGAATCTACTAAAAATAAACGCCAAAGTACCTACAATTACTATTGCTAAAGTAATTTTAATAAGACGCCAGCGTAACTCTTCAAGATGGTCTAAAAAAGACATCTCGTTTATATTTTTTTTCGCCATTATATAATGCCTTCTTTAATTAAATCGTGTAAGTGAACAATGCCTGCATAATTACCGTTTTCTTCAACCAAAAGTTGGGAAATACCATGCGTTTCCATAATTTCCAACGCATCAATCGCCATAGCACCTGAACTAATGCGCTTAGGATTGGGACTCATGATATCTTTGGCGGTTAGTTTGGAGAAATCGTCAACCTTTGTTAGCATTCTACGTAAATCGCCGTCTGTTATAATGCCTGTAATTTTATCATTTTCAACAACAGCTGTAACTCCTAACATTTTTTCCGTGATTTCAATAATAACGTTTTTTATACTTGTTGAAGCAGTGACCTTTGGTTTTTGGTTAACTGAGGATATATCTTGAACACGCAAGTACAATTTTTTCCCTAAAGCACCTCCAGGGTGGTATTTGGCAAAGTCGGTACTGGAAAAACCCCGTAAATCCAATAAGCAAACGGCAAGCGCATCGCCAATAACCAATTGTGCTGTGGTACTTGTTGTAGGCGCCAGATTATTGGGGCAAACTTCTTTTTCGACGTAAGCATTTAATATATAATCGGCATGTTGTCCCAAAAACGATTCTAAGTTGCCTGTAATAGCAATTATTTTGTTTTTAGCTCTTTTAATAAGTGGGATAAGCACTTTTATTTCTGGGGTGTTACCGCTTTTTGAGATACAAATGACCACATCATCTTCAAGAATAAGTCCTAAATCACCATGAATAGCATCGGCGGCGTGCATAAAAACTGCAGGGGTTCCGGTTGAATTTAAAGTAGCAACAATTTTACTTGCTATAATAGCACTTTTACCAATGCCTGTAATGATAACACGCCCCTTAGAATTGTAAATAAGGTTTACGGCATCGGCAAAATCATCATTTACTAAATTTGACAGGTTAAAAATGGCTTTACTTTCCATTTCAATAGTTTGTTTTGCAATATTGATAATTGAGCTTTTACTATTCAAAATTTATTGTTTTTTTAGTTGATGCTTATAAAGAAATTATTATCTTTAAATGTAAATCGAAATTAATTTTGTTGTAATTTCGATTTTCGTTACAAAACTAACGAAAAAAACACGAGGGTTCTCTCTATACACTTTAAAAAATAATCCAGTGGGTTTTGAATATTTTTTATGATTTTTTAACGATTAAATAAATTTCAGTATCATTCATGTTAATAGCAAAAAGTGACTTGCATTCAGCACTAAAAAAGTATTTTGGGTTTGGCAAATTCAAAGGACTCCAAGAAGGTGTTGTAGAAAGTATTTTATCAGGAAATAACACATTCGTTATCATGCCAACGGGCGGTGGTAAATCGCTTTGTTATCAACTGCCAGCATTAATGCAAGAAGGAACGGCCATTGTAGTGTCTCCTTTAATAGCTTTAATGAAAAATCAAGTAGATGCCATTAGAGGTGTTTCCAATGAAGAAGGGATTGCACATGTTTTAAATTCCTCGCTAAATAAAACAGAAATAAAACGAGTTAAGGAAGATATTGTTAATGGTATTACGAAACTTCTTTATGTGGCACCGGAATCGCTCACTAAGGAAGAGAATGTAGAGTTTTTACGTTCGGTGAAAGTGTCTTTTATGGCTATTGACGAAGCACATTGTATTAGTGAATGGGGACATGATTTTAGACCGGAATACAGAAATTTAAAACATATTATTGGTCGTATTGGCGATAACATTCCCATTATAGGTTTAACTGCTACGGCAACGCCTAAAGTGCAGGAAGATATTATTAAAAACTTAGGAATTAGTGGGGCTAAAACATTTAAAGCCTCGTTTAATAGACCTAATTTATATTATGAAGTACGTCCTAAAACCAAGAATGTAGATGCCGACATCATCCGTTTTATAAAGCAAAACCAAGGAAAGTCCGGTATTGTTTACTGTTTAAGCAGAAAACGAGTTGAAGAACTTGCACAGGTTTTGCAGGTTAATGGTATTAAAGCAGTCCCTTATCATGCGGGATTAGATGCTAAGTCAAGATCAAACTACCAAGACAACTTTTTAATGGAAGATGTTGATGTGGTGGTAGCTACAATAGCCTTTGGTATGGGCATCGACAAACCTGATGTGCGTTTTGTAATTCATCACGATATTCCGAAAAGTATAGAAAGCTATTACCAAGAAACCGGTAGGGCAGGGCGCGATGGTGGTGAAGGACATTGTTTGGCATATTATGCCTATAAAGACATCGAGAAACTTGAAAAATTCATGTCTGGTAAACCCGTTGCAGAACAGGAAATCGGGCAGGCCTTATTGCAGGAAGTGGTAGCATTCGCCGAAACATCTATTTCCCGTAGAAAGTTTATTTTACATTATTTTGGTGAAGAGTTTGATAACGAAACAGGTGAAGGTGGCGATATGGATGATAACGTTAGACACCCCAAAAAGAAACACGAAGCGAAAGATGATGTTAAGTTACTTCTTGAAACTATTGATAAAACTAACGAAAAGTACAAGTCTAAAGACCTAGTACATGTTATTACGGGTAAAGAAAATGCCTTAATTAATTCGCATAAAACCAACGAGCAAGCTTTCTTTGGGAAAGGGAAAGATAAAGATAAAAAGTATTGGATGGCCTTATTAAGGCAAGTACTGGTGTCTGGGTTGCTTAAAAAAGATATTGAAACGTATGGTGTGATCAAATTAGCTAAAGCTGGTAGAGATTTTATAAAAAAACCAGAATCTTTTATGATGACCGAAGACCACATTTTTGATGGAGAGCAAGAAGACGGTACTATTGTTACAGCAGCTAAAGGAGAAGGCGCTGTAGCCGATGAGTTGTTAATGAATTTATTGAAAGATTTACGTAAAAAGAATGCTAAAAAATTAGGAGTGCCTCCTTTTGTTATTTTTCAAGACCCATCGCTAGAAGATATGGCGTTAAAATATCCCATTACTATGGCAGAACTTGCTAACGTGCATGGTGTTGGTGATGGAAAAGCAAAAAAATATGGTAAAGATTTTATAGAACTTATAGCACAATATGTTGAAGAACACGATATTATTCGTCCAGATGATTTAGTTGTTAAATCTACGGGAAGTAATTCAGCCAATAAACTTTATATTATTCAAAACATAGATAGAAAGTTGCCATTAGATGATATTGCTTCATCAAAAGGCATGTCTATGGAAGATTTTATCAAGGAAATGGAAGCCATAGTCTATTCTGGTACCAAACTAAATATAAACTATTGGATTGATGAGATTTTAGATGAAGACCAACAAGATGAAATTCATGATTACTTTATGGAATCTAAAACGGATAGCATAGATGTCGCTATTAAGGAATTTGATGGTGATTATGATGAAGATGAACTTCGTTTGTATAGAATTAAGTTTATTAGTGAAGTAGCTAATTGACGTTTTTAAGTTTATGGGTTTATGGGGTTATGAGATTTAGCTTTACAGCTCAGTCCCTTTGTAACTTTGTAACTTTATAACTTTTAACTTTACAACTCCTTACAGTAAACCAATCAAAAAATACCATTCGTTAATAAACAATTGTTAATCATTTCTTATATTTGCAGCTTCATTAAAAAAGAATAGCATGCAAGACGGATTATACGCAAAATTCAATACAACTAAAGGGGGGATCCTTGTTACTTTGGAATTCAAAAAAACACCAGGGACAGTTGGTAACTTCGTAGCTTTGGCCGAAGGAAACTTAGAAAACAAAGTAAAACCTCAAGGAACACCTTATTATGATGGTCTAAAATTTCATAGAGTTATTCCAGATTTTATGATTCAAGGTGGTTGCCCACAAGGTTCAGGTTCAGGTGATCCAGGCTATAAATTTGATGACGAGTTTCATCCGGATTTAAAGCACGATGGACCAGGGGTTTTGTCTATGGCAAATGCAGGACCTGGCACCAACGGTAGTCAGTTTTTCATTACACATGTTGAAACACCTTGGTTAGATAACAATCATACCGTTTTTGGTAAAGTGGTTGAAGGTCAAAATGTGGTTGACGCTATCGCTCAAGGTGATAAAATTGAAACTTTAGAAATTATAAGAGTTGGTGCAGAAGCAGAAGCTTTTAATGCCGTTGAAGCTTTTAGAACTTTTGAAGGTTCAAGAGAAAAAAGATTAGCAGAAGCAAAAAGAGAAGCCGAAGCCGAATTAGATAAATTAGCCTCAGGATTTAACAAAACCGAAAGCGGATTACGTTATCAAATTATTCAAAAAGGAACAGGGACAAAAGCCGAAAAAGGTAAGCATGTCTCCGTACACTATAAAGGACAATTAGCAGATGGAACTGTTTTTGATTCATCATACAAACGCAACCAACCCATCGATTTTCCGGTAGGAATTGGTCATGTAATCTCAGGTTGGGATGAAGGCATTCAATTATTAAACGTAGGTGATAAAGCACGTTTTGTAATTCCTAGCCATTTAGGATATGGAAATAGAGGTGCAGGAGGGCTTATTCCACCAGATGCAACCTTAATTTTTGATGTAGAATTGATGAGTGTTAAATAACATTAATTAAAATAATTATCAGAAGGCTCTGCTTCGAGGATAGTCAGCTTCAAGAAATTTTTTATTTAAAGTATAGTTTTATAAGCCACTTCATTGTGGCTTTTTTTTATATTTACATATGATAAAACAAGAATTAGAAAAACTTAAATACCCTATTGGGAAGTTTGATTGCCCAACTAATATTTATCCGCAACAAATTGAGGGTTGGATTTCCATTTTAGAACATTTTCCAAACCGATTAGAACATCTTGTTAAGAATTTATCTGATGACCAATTAGATACGCCCTATAGACCAGAAGGTTGGACGGTTAGGCAAGTTATTCATCATTTGTCCGATAGCCATCACCATAGCTATGCACGATTTAAATGGACTTTAACAGAGGATACACCAGTTATTAAAGCCTATTATGAAGATAGGTGGGCAGAATTATTTGATACTAAATCGGCACCAATTGATATGTCCTTACTTCACTTAAAAGCCATTCATGCGAAGCTCGTTTATTTATTAAAAGGGTTATCTGATAATGATTTAAACAAGCATTTTATTCACCCAGAAACACAAAGTGAAGTGGTCTTAAAAAAGAATATAGGTATGTATGCATGGCATAGCAACCATCATTATGCACACATCGAAAATTTGATGAAACGTAATAACTGGATTTAGAAGATTATGATAAGACCAGTAACTGTTGCAGATGCCCAACAACTTGTAGCGATCTATAATTATTATGTTATTCATTCTATCGTAACGCTAGATTTGGTTCCTTTTTCGGCTCAGGATTTTGAAGAGAAAATAAGCACCATTTCCAGTCAATTTCCCTTTATAGTTTACGAAGAAAATGATGAGATATTAGGTTATGCCTATGCCAATACGTTTCGAACAAAACCTGCCTATAATAAGACAGTAGAGCTAACCATTTACTTGAAGCATAATACATTGGGGAAACAAATTGGGAAAAAAATGTATTCAGAATTAATTCAACAGCTAAAAGAAGAAAATTACCATGTACTTATTGGCGGTTTAACATTGCCTAATGATGCCAGTGTAAAACTTCATGAGGGTTTTGGATTTGAAAAAGTAGCGCATTTTAAGGAAGTTGGCTATAAATTCGATAAGTGGCACGACGTAGGTTTTTGGCAACTAACCACCAACTAATTCTAAGAAATCCAACAATCTAACAATTTAAGAGGTCTAATAATCTAAGAAGTCTAAGTCGTCTAGCATTCTATTCTGGGATTTTCCATTTTATATTGCAACCTATACTAGGTTTTTGTGGGTTGCTGTTTTCTTTGTCTTCTATCAAACAATCCAATGCATGCCGTAAATCACTTCCTGTAACAGGTTTGCCATTCCCAGGTCTTGAATCGTCCAACTGCCCTCGGTAAACTAACTTTAAATCTTTATTAAACACATAAAAATCGGGTGTACAGGCAGCTTCATAAGCTTTGGCAATATCTTGACTTCCATCATATAAATAAGGGAATGGGAATTTTTCACTTTTAGCGTGAATTTTCATTTTATCAGGACCATCTTGCGGGTATTTGATAGCATCGTTACTAGAAATCGCTGCAAAACCAATCCCTTTTTTTAAATAGGCCTTTGCAATAGCTATTATTTCATCACATACATGAATTACAAAAGGGCAGTGGTTGCAGATAAACATAATAACTGTGCCATTTTTGCCTTTAACCGTTTCCAAATCTATAAGTGTATCGCTAATAGTATCAGGTAATTCAAAGTAAGGTGCCGTAGTACCCAAGGGTAACATATTTGAAGGTGTATTTGCCATAATAATGAGTTTTATTCAAAGTTCGGAATAATTTGTATTTTTAAAAAATGAATAGGACTATAACTTTTGAGGATTTTTCTAAAATAGACTTGCGGGTAGGAACCATTATTGAAGTAAATGATTTTCCTGAAGCACACCATCCTGCCTACCAATTAACAATTGATTTTGGCGATTTGGGAATTAAAAAGTCGTCAGCACAAATTACTACACGATATAAAAAGGAAGATTTACTAGAAAGACAAATTGTGGCCGTTATAAACTTTCCTAAAAAACAGATAGCTAAGTTTATGAGTGAATGTTTGGTTTTAGGAGCGGTTAACGGTAAAGATGTTATTTTATTAAACCCAGAAAACAAAGTAAAAAACGGTCATGTTGTGAGCTAAAAAAACCGCTACCAAAAAGTAACGGTTTGTATTGTTCATTTTTTTTATTACCGTATTAAATATCATCAAAACTTAAATCAGTGAAACTTTCGGTCGATTTGTGTAATTCCCCGTTTTCACTAGGAGTTTCTTCAGTATCATATTCTTTTTTGAAGTCTTTTTGATGACGCTCACTAATAACTTCATCACCTTTTTCATCAATAATATAATCGGTCATTTCAGCTAAAATATCTTTAAACTCACTAAAGTCTTCTTTGTAGATATAAATTTTATGCTTCTTGTAATGAAACGAACCATCATCATTGGTGAATTTTTTACTTTCGGTAATAGTTAGATAATAATCGTCTGCTTTTGTAGATCTTACGTCAAAAAAATATGTGCGTCTTCCTGCTCTTAATACTTTAGAAAAAATCTCCTCTTTCTCCATCATGTCATTATTGTTCATAGTTATATAGAAATTTATTAAATTATCAATTTATATCAAAAATCTAAAAAAAACCAATACGAACCAACATTTTATGAAATTTCTTTTTAAAGTATCCTATTTTGTTGCATTTAATGCAAGCCTATTTGTTTATAAATAAAGGGTTTATGCCAGTTGTTGTTTGAGTTTACTATAAAAGAGAATGATGATTTTTTATCGATATAAAATAGAGGGCAGAGTGAAAAGAAAATGTGCACTGCACATTTTTAACGACGAGCCAGCTGGCGTATTGAGCATAGACAAAGCTATATTTTCATTTTATATTGAAATAGCGAGGGGAAAAAAAGGCATTTTATTACAGTAAACACAAATAGTAAATGGTATTAGTCTTTATTTGAAGAAGCTTCACTTGATTGCTTTAAGTATAGGTGTTGGTAGTACCCTTCTACATTTATAAGTGTTTCGTGTGTGCCTTCTTGAACTATTTTACCATTATCCAACACTATAATTTTATGGGCATTTTTTGCAGAAGATACCCTATGACCCACAATAATAGATGTTTTGCCTTTAGTTATTCTGGTTAAATTTTTTAATATTTTTTCTTCGGTTTCGGTATCGACAGCCGATAAACAATCGTCGAACAATAAAATTTCCGGCAGCTTTATAATAGCACGTGCAATAGACACACGTTGTTTTTGCCCACCCGAAAGCGTAATACCACGTTCACCTAAAATAGTATCGTATCCATTATTGAATTTAATGATGTTTTTGTGTACTTGGGCATTTTTGGCGGCTTCAATAACCTCTTCATCCGTAGCATACTGATTCCCAAACTTAATATTGTTTTTAATGGTATCTGAAAACAAAAAGGCATCTTGGGGCACATAGCCAATGCTTTTTCGTAAATCGGTTAGATTATGATTTTTAATAGGAATGCCATTTATTAAAATAGAACCGCCATCAATATCATAAAGACGGCCAATTAAATCTAAAATAGTCGATTTCCCAGAACCTGTTTTTCCTAAAATAGCTAAGGTTTCGCCTTCTTTTATATGGAAACTTATGCCGTTTAACGCTTGAATATTGGTATCGTCGTATGTAAAGGTTACGTTATTAAAAACAATGTCTCCATTGATTATGGTATGTTCCTCTACCGTGTTTTTTATTTCGGGTTCCAGTTTTAAAAACTCGTTAATGCGTTTTTGGGAAGCCTCGGCTTGTTGCACAATAGAGGTTACCCAACCCACTGTTGCCACGGGCCATGTAAGCATATTTACATAAATAATAAATTCGGCAATGGTTCCTAAACTTTCAATTTCACCATTAATGTATTGCATGCCACCCACATAAATAACCAGTAAGTTACTGGTGCCAATAAGTAAAATCATCATAGGGAAAAACCATGCTTGTACTTTAGCGAGGTTTATTTGTTTTTCTTTACTTTCAGTAGCTAACGATTTGAAATTGGTAGCCGTTTGTGGTTCAATTCCGTAGGCTTTAATAACCGAAATACCACTAAATGATTCTTGTGTGAAAGTAGATAGTTTAGATAGAAACTGTTGCACAATGGTACTTCTATGATGTATTTCTTTACTTAATTTATATATAACAATTGATAATATGGGTAGGGGTAACACCGTATATAAAGCCAGTTTGGGGGCTTCATTAAACATGTAAATAAGTGCAATTATAAAAAGGGTGACGGTATTAATGCTATACATAATGGCAGGTCCTGCATACATACGTACATTACCAACATCTTCGCTAATGCGGTTCATTAAATCGCCCGTTCTGTTCTTTTTATAAAAATTTAAAGAAAGTTTTTGGTATTGGTTGTAGATTTCATTTTTTAAATCGAATTCTATGTAACGGGAAACATTAATGATGTATTGACGCATAAAAAACGTAAGTATGGCAGCAATTAATGCGGCACCAATAATGTAGATGATAACTTCGGTTAATTCTGCTTTTACAACCTGTTCAGAAACCCCGCCTTTTAAATATTTTTCAATAACAACAAAAATTTCCCGAACATAACGTGGTGTATATAGCAAAAATATTCTGGCTATTATAGTGATTACAGTACCAATTAAAAGCTGCTTTTTGTATTTTAAAAAATATTTGTTTAAGTGCTGTAATTCTTTCATTTAAAGGTCTAATTATATAGAGAGATATGGTACTAATTAAGTAAGCAAATATAAAGTTTTAAAAACATATTCAGCTTTAATAGCTATTTAGTAATTGTTAAAAATACCATAAAGTATTTAGTAAATGAACTCATCTTGACTTTTTGTTTTTAACCGAGAATGAGATGAAATTTGTCCAGATGAGGCACTTTTTGAAAGGCATAGCATCGCTAAGCATAAAAAAAGTAACGAAATATGGGTAAATTTTAGCCATTTTATAGGGAATAGAAAAAGTCAAGATGAGTTCAATAATAAAAACAAAAAATATGAAGTAACTTTTTAAAATAGTGCTATTTTTGCAGCTCGAAATTAAAAAATTTTCGTTTATATAAATTTAAGTTCCTTGTAATTATGCTAAACAGAAGACATATCCGTGTAAAAGTAATGCAAACCATGTATGCCTTTAAAGGTGGAGAAAGTGACGATTTTAGTAAAGATCAAAAGTTTTTACTGTTTAGTATAGACAATATGTACAACTTGTACCTATTGCTTCTTTCTTTGTTATTGGAGGTTCAAAAAAGAGCTGAAAACGATTTAGAAAAAAAACAAAAAAAGCATTTAGCTACCAAAGAAGATAAAGATCCCAACAGAAAGTTTGTAAACAACCAGCTTCTTGAACTTTTGGCAGCGGATTTTCAGTTAAAAAACCAGTTAGAGATACACAACATAACGAATTGGCAACTCGATGGTGAATATGTGGATGTTATTTTCAAAGCCATTACCTCTAGCAATTTGTATAAGGAATACATGACAACCAAAGTGTCCGATTTTAAAGAGGACAAAGATTTCATTGTAGATGTATTTAAAGACATTATAGCTCCAAACGATAAGCTTTACGACTATTTAGAAGATAAAAATTTAACTTGGTTAGATGATTTGCCAACAGTAAATACCACTATTTTAAAGTTATTACGAAAAGCAAAAAGCACATCGGCCGGAGGGTATTTTACACCAAAGCTTTATAAAGATGCAGACGATAAGCAGTATGCCATCGATTTATTTAGAAAAACACTTTTAAATAGAACGGCATTAAATAAAGAAATTGAGCAGAAAACACAAAATTGGGATTCAGACCGTATTGCCAATGTAGATTATGTATTGCTTCAATTGGCAATTTGCGAATTAAAAAACTTTCCGTCCATTCCCGTAAAAGTCACTATAAATGAATATTTGGAAATAGCCAAAGAATATTCTACCCCAAAAAGCAGCATTTTTATAAATGGTATTTTAGATAAATTGGTAAAAGAGTATGAAGAGGCTGGAACCCTAAAAAAAGTAGGTCGCGGATTGCTGTAAATTTGTGTTAAGAAGCTATTAAAAGTTTTTAATAGATTAAATAATTCCTATTTTTACTGCTTGAACAAAAATAGCTTAGTAATGAAAAAAATAATATTAGGATTAAGTGCCCTTAGTTTAATGGTTTTTACTTCTTGTAAAGAGGATGCTTCTAAAAAAGTAGATGATGCCAATGTAACGGCGGCAGCCCTTAGGGATGCTAACGCCTCTAAATTTCCTGTACTTGAATTTAATGAAACTGAACACGATTTTGGTGAAATAGAAAAAGGTAAATCAGTTGAAACGGTTTTCTCTTATAAAAACACAGGAAATGCACCTCTTGTTATAACAGATATTAAAAGTTCTTGTGGCTGTACGGTGCCAGAAGATTGGAGTAAAGAACCTTTAGCACCAGGAAAAACAGGTAAATTTACCGTGAAGTACAACGGAAGTGGTGCCAACAAAATAACAAAAACCATAACGGTAACCGCCAATACCGAAAAAGGGTCTGAGGTTGTTAAAATTTCAGCATTCGTAAAAGATCCTAATGCTATAACAACTAATTAACACTGCTACAAAAGTAGCATACCAAATAACTAACAAATAACTAAAAAACAATGGAAGGAATCGGTCAATTTTTACCGTTTATACTAATGTTTGTGGTTGTGTATTTCTTTATGATTGCACCACAAATGAAACGCGCTAAAAAAGAAAAGAAATTCAATGCTGAATTAAAAAAAGGCGATAAAGTTATTACCAAAAGCGGGTTGCATGGTAAAATTTTAGAACTTAACGATAAAGACCAAACATGTATTATAGAAACCATGTCTGGAAAAGTTAAGTTTGAACGTTCTGCAATTTCTATGGAGTTAAGCGCTAAAGCTAGCGCACAAGCATAAAACTAGTTTCGTTTAAAAAAAATTGTGAAGGGCTTCCTAATTAGGAAGCCCTTCTTGTTTTATAAAAACTTTTAAATTACTTCAGCTAAAAGGTAGGGTAAATAATTATAAGGTTGTCTTAATGTTAAGTACTTCGCTAACTTAATCGTTTAGACTATGTATTTGTTCATGCCTTATTTAGTGTTTTCAAGAAAGCTAGATGTTTTAGAAACTAAGCGTCTGGTCGATTTGAACTTGGAAAGAATTAAATTGAATAATAAACTGAAAATGCTAGCGTATATTTCAGAATTCGAACTGTATTTATCTCAAAGCAAAATTGATAGAAGTAGATTTAGTGAAATGAAGGAGTTTAACGATTTGAAATTCTCAATTCAAAAAAGCATATTAAAATCAACTAGAAGAATCTCTTCTCTGTCTACTATTAAATAAAATTTAAAATGTTTTTTTAAGGTAGGGTAAAGATGTTTAAAGTTGTCTTAAATATAGAATTACAGTAATTAAAGTTTAATATAAAATTATAAATTATGAAATCAATTAAAGCACTAGTCATGTTTTTTATAGTAATTGTTTCTTCTATAGTAAATGCCCAAGAAACCAAAACAACTTCTGAAGCTAAAATAGATAGTCAGTCGTATTATGAACAACGAGCCATAGAAGATGCTAAATACGAACAACAATTTGCTGCCAAAACAAAAGCTGAAGAAGATGCTTTTTGGGAAGAGCAAAAAGCCTATGAAAAAGAATTAAAACAAAGAGATAGAAAATCTTATAAAGCCTATATGAAAGGTAAGAGAGATGCTTATGCAAGCCATTATGAGCATTGTGATGCACACTGCCACCACAGTCCGCATTATTACCATCATGCGTCGTTTTATTATTATAGATACGACAATTATTATTACCATAGATATCCTCAACGAAGCACGGTTACCACTAGTGTAAACGTACGTACACCGAGGGTAAGTCTAGGGTTGTTTTAATCCATAGTTCTTGATTTTAAAGCTCCTTTTTTCAGGGAGCTTTTTTTGTTCTTTGTTAAAACTTATCATTATCTTAACAAAGCTTAAAGGGTATTATTTGCTATTAGCGGTCAATTTTCGTAAATTTGCAGCATGAGCAAAGGACTTCATGAAAGACAAAACTGTAGAATATTCAACTTTAACTTTTTAGTTTTTAGAACCCAATCCGATAAGTTTATTCCTCCTAGCACCTCTAAAAAGAGGTTCTATTTTTAAATAGTACACTTTATTTATTCCTGTTTTTTTATTTAAGTACTTACAAAGCTTAATTATTTATATTCTTAATTAGTTGCATCTATTACTGGTTTAGATGCGATTAAAAACAATAACATTAATGACTATAAAAACCTTTGATGCCTTTTCAAGGCTATCAATTATTGATATAAATCGCATAACTAATTTTTTATTTGAATATTCTGAGGATGCCAGAGACACTAAAAGTGCCATTAGAAAATCCGTATTATATGCCGCAAAAGAGGTTCCAGGATTAGGTGGCTATGTGTTTGTCATGGAGCATAATAATGAAATTTTTGGGGCTGCAGTAGTAAACAGAACAGGTATGAACGAATATATACCGGAAAACATATTGGTTTACATAGCTGTAAAGACAGCGTTTAGGGAAAAGGGAATCGCTAAAGAATTAATTAAGCACACCATAAAATATTGTGATGGCGATATTTCAACATATATAAACAAAAATAATGCTGTGGTGGAATTATTTGAAAAACAAGGTTTTAAACCCAGAAATATAGAAATGAGATTAGTTAGGAATTAACCAATCATGCAATACAAATTAAAAATAAAACACAGATGTGACTCCAATGGGAACCACATTCACACATATGAGGATGTTTATTTAGGGTGTCCCATCTGAAAATTAAAAAACAATAAATATAAACATTATGAAAATTATATATATAAAAAGAGAAACAACATACGAAAAACGACACAGTATAAAAATGGGCGAATTAACCACAAAGGTTACTTATATAAAAAAGTATCTACTTGGGCTGCCTATTAAAACACTTCATAAATATAGGGAAACCTATTATGGAGAGGTGAAAGACTGTAATGATTGTATGCTATTTGTTTAATAATTAAATTAACAAACACACAAATAAATAAATAAATAAATGAAAGTACTAGTAATAGGGGCAGGTAACATGGGGCTTACTTATGCCGAAGGTATGTCTAAATCAAGATTGTTAAAGAAAAAAAACATCATGGTTTTAGATAAATCTGAAGAAAAACTTGAAGAGCTTCACCAAATATCACATTTTGATGCTTTTAGCGAGTTAAAAGATTGCGTTCCGCAAGCAGATATTATATTTATAGCCGTTAAACCATACCATGCCGAAAGTGTCTTTAAAGCCATAAAACCACTTGTGCAACCACAACAAATTTTAGTATCCATAATGGCAGGTGTTTCCATAACCTCTATAAAAGAAATAACTGGACTGAACAAAATAGTTAGGGCCATGCCAAATTTGCCTGCGCAAATAGGGAAGGGCTTAACATCGTATGTTATATCGCCTGAGGTTTCTAGAATCGAAATGCTAACCGTAGAAAGCTTATTGGATACCACAGGAAAATCTATGCGTGTATCCAATGAAAACTTCATTGATGCTTCTACTGGCATTTCAGGAAGTGGGCCCGCTTATGTCTTTTATTTTATGCAAAGTATGATGGAAGCAGCCTTACAAATGGGGTTCTCAAAAAACGATTCCACAGTTTTGGTAAGTCAAACTTTTACAGGAGCGGTCGAGCTTTTCAATCAATCTAATTTATCGCCTAATTCTTGGATGGAAAAAGTGGCCTCAAAAGGCGGAACAACCCGTGCTGCACTAGATTCCATGCAAGATAATAATGTAAACGAATTAATAAAGGAAGCAGCATTTGCGGCGTTTAATCGCGCTGTTGAATTAGGAAAAGAATACTAAAATGTATAAAGAAAGAATAGTTATTAAAGTTGGTACTAATGTAATGACCAACAGAGACAATAGAATTGTTAGACCCGTATTACGTAATTTGGTAAAACAAATAGCCGAACTTTATGATCGCGACATTATTTGCTTACTCGTATCGTCGGGTTCAGTAATAGCAGGAAAAGAAGTTTTAGGAAAGTCCAAAATAAAGAATAGAACGCAACGCCGTCAGGTATATTCTGCCATAGGGCAACCACGTATGATGCGTTTGTATTACGATGTTTTTCATGACTATGGTATGAAATGTGCGCAAGTACTTCCCACAAAACGCGATTTTAGTCCAGGTGTACATAGACAAAATATGATTAATTGTTGTGAAGGCTTACTGTCCGAAGGTGTTATTCCTATAGCCAATGAAGATGATGCGGTATCGGTTACCATGTCTATGTTTTCTGATAATGATGAACTGGCTAGCTTAATAGCACAACTTATAAACGCTGATAAACTGATTATATTAACCGACATTGACGGACTATACACGGGGCATCCCGATGCACTAAACAGTAGTTTGATACAAAACGTTGGCCCACATGAAAATTTAGACAAGTATATTAAAGACAATAATAAAAGTGAAGAAGAAGGTCGTGGAGGTATGGGCTCAAAATTAGATTATGCACAGCAAGCAGCCGCTAATAACATCCCTACTTACATAGTAAACGGAAAAACAGACAATATTATAATAGATATAATTGATGGAAAAGCAGTTGGGACAAAAGTATCGTTGTAACTAAAACAGGTTTAGTCTTAATTAAAAAAGAAGCTGTATAAAAAGTCCATTAAATTTAATTTGTCAGGTTGAGCTTGTCGAAACCGATAATGATTGCTAGTAAGTTAAAATATTTCGACAAAGCCTGTGCTGAGCTTGTCAAAGTGCTCAATATGACATAGAACTAGACTTTTTATACAGCTTCTTTTTTATTTAGACAATCTCTTAGTAATTTTTGTATTTATCATTTAGTCCAATACCTTGTAAAATCATAGGTGTTATTTTATCTAGGCGAGTTTGTTTAGTGGCATCGCGTTTAGCTTCGGCAATAAACTCACAATATTCACGCTGCTTACTTGGTGTTAAAAGTTTGAAAGCATCAAATAAAACGGTGTTTTCTTTTAAATGTTTTCGAAGTCCCTCAGGAACCACAATATCTTTTTTTGTTGTTTTGATCGGCTTTATTTCTTTTCCTAGTCTTTGATTCTCAATGGCTTCTTTTACATAAGCTAAAACACTGTTTTTATCAATATCGTTAATAGATTCAAAACGCATTTGCCTTAAACCTTTGGTTTTTTCCTGAGCAGATTGCAGTAAGTTTTTTTCATCTTTAAGAAAGACACCATTAAAAAACCAAATGCCAAAATGCTGTTTAAAAGCACCCAAACCAATCACATTTTTACCATCAAGAGCATATATAGGAGCGTTCCATTTTATAGATTCTTCTAACTCGGTGCTATTAATAATACTGCGTAAAAGTGTTAATGCCTCACTAAATGGAGCATGTTCTTCAATGTATTCTTCAACCGAATTTACTTTTTTCATGGCAGTGTTTTGAAGAAGTTTGATAATGTAGTATTAGAAAATTAATTTAAATAATTTTTAAATCCTATCAAATAAAATGTTTCCTAAAAAATAAAAAACCTCGCTAATCTACGATTAGCAAGGTTTTGTCCTACGTGGTGACCGGGCTGGGACTCCCAAATAAGAATTAACACGCTCGTTATCAGTATATATTTTTTATTGTTGTGTCACTTTTGTGTCAGTTGAAGCTTTAAATCTGTTAGGAGCTCGATGGTTTTATCCACTATTTCTTCATTTTTCATCGGTATTTTATATCCTGCCTGATTCTCATTTACCATATATTCTTCATCCAAATTGTCTCGTAACAACCAATTAAGGTCTACGTCTGGAAATTCTTCGATGACTTTAGACAAAAACTCGATAGAAATTTTTTTACCATTTAGATATTGCGATAATTGCGTGTAATTCATACCGAACTTATCGGCGCAATCCCCTATGGTACGGTACTTTTTCTTAATTACCACCTTTAATTTTTCTCCAAAATCCATATTTAGAATAATTATAAATTATACTTATTGGTAAATATTTTGTAATTTTATTTACTTATTTGTATATATTTGTAAACACATTTAAACAACACATGACAAATTTAAACAAATTAACAACACTTTACAATGTGCAATCGCATAAAGAACAAGAGGTTCTACAAGATTTGATAGAAAACCACTTGCCAAAGGAGTACACCGCATTGGTTATTGAGAAGCTTCAGGAGAATAATCAAAAGGTTTCTTCTTCTATGGTGCGAAATGTTAAGTGTGGCACAAATAAAAACATCGCAGTGTTTAATGCCATCATTGAAGTCGCCAAAGAACATAAAATGATTTCGCAACAACTTAAAAAAAATCTGCAAAAAGCAGAATAACAAAAAAAATTATGACCACACCAACCACTACAAGAATTTATCCAGGATTAAATAATTCGTCAGTTGAGTTTTTCATCCTCAATGATCAAGTGAAAGCGTTCACAAACGGTAAACTACAAGATTTCTACGATTTGCCATTCGGCACACTGCTGATACTTCGTGATGCTTTGGACAAAGAAAATGAGGTAGATACTATTTTAAAGGATTGGCATCCCGATTCTGAAATGAAACGCTTAGAAAAATTTGTACGCTGCCGTTTTGGTGGCCTAGACTTCAATCCAGACATCGAAGATTTACAACTACAGAAAGGTGAATATTGGGATTGCCCATTACGCGGCGTTTGCAAAGGTGAAGGCGTTGTGTGCAAAAATTTGGAATATAAAAACAACGAGCTGATGCCAAAAGAAATAAAGTTGATCAAACTATTGGCTACCAATTTAACCAACGATGCATTGGCCGATAAGCTTAAAATGTGCATGGGTACTTTCAATCTATTCAAGAAGGGGCTATATAAAAAACTAAACATACAAACAAAGCAAGAAGCGGTATTAATAGCCGTGGAGCTTAATCTGCTTTAGGTGCGAGCCTACTGGCGTTCTTTTAATCAAATACTTCATAGGAAGTACTTTAGTTGGTAACCGCTGCTTAGGTGGCGGTTTTTAAAACGAGTTTAACAAAAAAATTATATAAACATGGCAGTAAACAAAAAACACCACGCAAAAATTGAAGAAGGTTTTAAAGAAATCTTCGGAACTGAAACAAAAAAAGAAGGAAAACCATACGCAGATGGTGCTTATGATGGATTGAAAACCATTGTAAAAGACCCTTTGAACGAACATCAAATCATTGCTTTAGCCGGATTAGCTAAAGAGGTTTCTGTAAGTATGATAATGAAGCGATCTGGAACAGGTATAGTTATTTGTTTTTGGTAAAGACATCACAACACTTAGTCTCTCACAAATAAGTGTTGTTGGAGTGATTGATAGATAAACCGCTGCTTAGGTGGCGGTTTTTAAAAACCACAAATCATGCTAAAAGGATATTACAGCAATTTAGAAATAGCAAAGATAGTACACCAGTGCAAGAGCATTGACGAACTAAAAAAAGCAGGCCATGCATTGGTAACGCTCCATGAGGATTATGAAATTTTAGATATCAGATTCTTCGAGCTGCTAGCCCACAAACGAATTAGAATAATAATTGACGCTTAAAATTATGAAAAAATACATCATCATCTTACTAATGTTCTTAATGGCATTATTAGCAAACGCACAAGACAAACGTTTTGCTTTATACAGTTACACCGATCCTGTGGCCACTTATAAAGATGGCTTTAACATCGGGTTTGGTATCGAGTACCAAATGACGGTTTATTACTTTAAAGCACAGGCTTTTGTCTTTCCAGACCTACGAGGTAAACAATACATAGAAGTTACCGGAACCCCTTTAGGTTTTAATCAACATTTTGGTATGGATTCGTTTAGGACCTACCAAGGTTTAAAGCTAGGCTTTATACGCAGAGAGGCTTGGCATCCAACGGTTGGTTTGGAAACAGGTTTAGATTTTTACTTCAACGGATATAATGACGGGTTTTGTATTGGTGGCGGCTTTAGCTATGATCTTAGAACCGATGGCAAAGAGGAAGATCCCGACATTAAAGACTACTGGCGTTTAAGCGGCTTGATTAAAGTTGGATTTACATTTTAAAAATTTACCATATGGATTATAGAGAACAAGTTTTAAAATATCAAAGTATCCTAACTGAAAATCAAATTTTTGAATGGAATGAAATCATTATGAATCCTGATTCTTCTACTAGAGATTTAGAACTTTTTGTGAATAAAACCCAACCGTCTAGATTTTTTGTTGAATCAAAAATTAGAGGGCTTGAGAACGAGTCCAGTGATTTGCAAAAGCGTTTAGAATATTCAGAAAAATATAGAGCTCCAGAAACTCATAAAGAACATGTAAAAAATCTAATAGTAGTTAATTCCAGTCAGCTTGAAAAATGGGATTTGGTTTACTCGAAATTATACAAATGAAACTGCTTTACACCTACAAGTTTTGGATTATTACAGCTGCAGCTTTAAAGCTCATGCTGATTATAGTTTTTTTAATGCTTATCAATTAAGAATGAAACTAATATTAAAATTTACCGAAGAAAATAACAATTTTTCTCATGGTGTTGAATTCGGAAGGATATTTCACAAGTTAGAAAATGGTTATAAAAAAATTGATAATAACGGATTTCCAATTAGGATAGAAAATAAAGAGCTTATAAAAAATGCTTGTTTAAAATATGATTATACACCATTATTTGGAGAAATATATTATGAAGAATGGATAGAATTTATGGCCATTAAGAACGTATCGTTATCTAATTAATTTATGCGAATGACACCAATCCAATCTAAAATAAACGCCGTCAAAAGTCGGATACTGCAGATAGAAACTAGTGATATGTTTTCTCCGGAAGAAAAACAAAAGCTTTTAAAATGTAACGAAATAGAGTTGGAATGTTTAGAAAATAAAAAAAATGAACCAGAAACCCGAAATGATTTGGAAGTTCGACAAGGATGGAAACGAGCGGCCGCTTCAGGAACAATTAGATAGAAGAAAAGCCGATTTAGAAATTGCTTTCATGCATCTAGAATGGTCAGAAAAAAATCCTTTGCGGCTTGATCAGCTAAAACAAAAAATCCATCAGCAAAACACCCAAAAGCATCTTAATAAAATCAAGTCCGATATCAGCACATTAGAAAAAAAAATCAATCAATCAATAACTGCCACCAATTAAATGATTACATCAGAAAGTATAGACCGCGTACTAGAAATTAAAGTAGATGAAATAATCCCTAAAATTTGGGACCTTAAAAAAGCCGGAGGAAACTTTAAAGGTAAGTCCCCTTTTAATCCTGAAGACAGAACGCCATCATTTGTTGTGTCTCCAGCTAAAAATATATGGAAATGCTTCAGTACCGGTAATGGTGGTTTTGGTCCTGTGAGCTACATCATGCAAAAAGAAGGTGTAGAATGGATTATAGCCATAAAAAAAGTAGCTGATATTGCTAACATTACCTTAATAGAGGAAGCCTTAACGCCCGAACAACAGGAAGAAAACACCACGTTTGAAACCTACAAGAAAATGGTAGAGTGGGCAAACAAAGTATTTTTAAAGAACTTTAATGACTTGCCGGTCACTCATTGGGCAAAACAAAACCTGGAGAATAGAAAATTTAGTGATGAAATTATTACCAAATTTGGTATAGGTTATGCGTCGCCCGATTTCCACCAACTTAACAAACGCTTTAAGGAAAAAGCCAAAGTAGATGAAGCGGTTACTTTGGGCTTAATTTCCCATAATCCGCCAAAGTATTTCGATTATTTTATAGATAGGATTATTTTCCCTATTCAAAATTCGCAAGGGCGGGTCATTGGTTTTGGTGGACGCAAAAGCAACGACGAAAGCGTTAAACAATTCCCGAAGTATTTAAATTCTCCCGAAACCCCACTTTACAATAAATCAAAAGTACTATATGGCCTGCACCAAAGCACAGCAGCTATTATAAAATCGAATCGCACCTACCTGGTTGAAGGCTATACCGACGTGATGGCGTTTCATAATAGAAATTTAGAAAACACCGTTGCGACATGTGGTACCGCTTTAGATATTCAGCAATGCAAAATCCTAAAACGTTTGTGCAATCACATAGTTATTGTCCGGGACGGCGATAAAGCAGGACTGGAAGCTTGCTATCGAGATATGGATTTACTATTGTCCTGTGGTTTCCGTGTTTCGGTCGTGGAACTTGCAGAAGGTGAAGATCCTGATAGTATCGCACGGCAATATCCAAAGCTGCAGGAATACATTTCCAATAACACGCTCGATGCTTTGCTGTGGAAAAGTGCCAAAGTACGTGACCTATGCGAAACGCCCGATGATATTTCGGCAGCTGCCGAATCTATCTGCAGAAGTTTATTGCATATCTCCGACCCTATAAAAAGGAAAGAATACATAAAAGAGTGTGGCAAAAAATTAAAAATTTCGGCAAAGGATTTAACCACTAAAGTAACCTTGTTTAGCAACCTGCAGGAAACGCACGAAAAACGTGAGCGCTTAAGTTTAGACCAGGAACTCATGCAAATGCAAAGCCGTGGATTTCCTTCAGATGGCGACCTTCAGCAGTTCAAAAAAGACGGGTTTGTTTATTCAGAATTAGAAAAGGCCATCTATTTTAAATCATCAAACGATATCTTTTTTAAAGGATCAAACTTCATCACCAAACCACTATTTCATATTATCTCAAGTAAAGACGAAGGGAAACGTATTATAGAATTTACAAATAATATTAACGAAACGGGGGTGGTCGATTTCACTAACAAAGAAATTTCCAGCTACACTTTGTTCCAGGAGAAGATAGTAGACCGTTACAACTTCACTTTCGAAGCTTCGGTAAGTGCATTAAATTTTAAACAGTACAGAAACCGATTATTGTACAGCTTCGATAAGGCCTATGAATTTACTACGCTTGGCCAACAGCCTGAAGGTTTTTTTGCATTCGCAAACGGGGTGGTTTTAAAAGATGAATTTAGAGAAGTTGACGATTACGGCATTGTACAGGTAAAGGACCAGGAGTTTAACAAGGAAGGCGATAAAATAGATCTGTTCTATTCGCCATCATGCTCTAAAGTAAACTTAGGAAATCGTGATGATGATGATAGTTTCGAAAGCGTAAGAAGCTTTGTTTATAAAGAATCGCCGATAAATTTCAATCAGTGGATGGACTTAATGGTTAAAATCTACGGCAAAAAAGCATATACCGGTATTGCTTTTAGTATTGCAGCGGTTTTTAGAGACATTGTGGTTGATCAATATGGGTTCTTTCCACATCTATTTTTAACAGGTCAAAAGCAATCGGGTAAAACTACTTTTTCAGAATCGCTTACCAATATTTTCACCATCGGACAGAAAGGATTCGACTTGAACTCTGGAAGTATTGTTGGTTTTTTTAGGCGTGTAAGTCGAATATCAAACATAGTCATTGCCTTGGAAGAGTATCATGATAGTAATATTCACGAAATAAAATTCCAAGTTTTAAAGCAAGCTTACGACGATAGAGCGCGTGAAACTGGGGTGGCTTCTGGCGATAAAAAAACCAAGTTAGACCGAATAAAATCGGCTTGCATAATACTTTCACAATATATGTCGGTACGTGATGATAATTCATTGTCGTCTAGATCTATTACCGAGCACTTTATGGAACGCGTTTATTCCGTTGAAGAAAAGCTGTCCTATGCCCAATTGAAGCAATACGAGCGCGAAGGATTAACAGGCATGATGATCGATATTTTAAAGTACCGGGAATCCATTCAAAAGGAATTAACACCGACGATAAATGAATTGAATAAATCATTGCTAGAACGCTTCGGAAAGGATGAATATATGGAGAGAATGCTTAACAACTTTATAGCTATTATGGCACCTGTAAAAATTATGTTCAGCAAATTTTCATTTCCGTTTACGTGGAAAGCCTTTTATAATCATTGTATTGAGGCTATTCAAGAATCTAGCAGTATGATAAGCGAAACCGAAGGAACTGCTAAATTCTGGCAAACTTTAAGTTACCTGGTAGATAGACGCATTATTAAAATTGATTTCGATTTTAAAATTGAGAAAAAAACCAACTTCAAAATATACCAGGGCAAAAAAGAAGGAGAAGCGGTTTACGAAGAAGTCGTCAACAAAAACGCTGATGAAATACTATTTCTTCGATTAAACAAGGTGCATCAAGATTATGTGGAAGCGGTGAGCAAACGTAAAAATGAAGAGCCTATTGGCGAAAGCACGTTAAAAGGATATTTCAAGAGCAAACCTTATTTTCTTGGAGCTATTAAAGGCCTGCAGTTCCAGAACGGCAGTAGCAGCTGTTACGCTTTTAATTATACCATGATGAAGAATTTAAATGTCGTAGAGCTCGAACGTGATTATTCTGCAGAGAATGAGCCGCCTGTGCCTGTAAATGTAGCAAACGCTAATAGTTACACTGAAGCAAAAAATGATGATGACCCTGAACTAGAGTTTTTTTAATTATCAATTCGAACTTTTAAATAAATAATCCCATGGCAGAAATAATAAAAATTGAAGTACAGGTTAGGCTTGCGACAAAAGCCGATTTGGTTATAAAAACAAAGCTTTTAAGAATTGGCCAACCTTACTATGTTCATTGTGAAGAAAGCAATAAAATAGAAGGCGTGTTTATGATAGATGCCTACACAAATTCAGTAAAGCTTCAGGAATTATTTTTAGCAAAAAAAGTATACGTACCGGTAACAGATTGGCGCGATTCGATAATGTACGATTTACAACAAACAGATTTAAAACAAGCTAACAATTATGGCCATAAAATACTTAAAAATATCGGGTAACACCGAATGTTTCACTATAGACGATGGAAATCCAATAGAATGCACCCCGTCGCAAGCCATTAAACCTTGCGTACCCCAAGATCATTTCGATATGATTGAAGAATGTAAGGTGTGTGGAAAAAAATTTTAATCCAAATAATTATGCCTATCAAAAAATGCACGCCAGAAATGGAACAATACTTTATTGAAAATGCCTTTTTGCTATCTGAAAAGAAAATGGCAGCAAGATTTAATGTATCAACTGCCGTTGTAAAAAGGGTGTTTAAAGCGTATGGTATTGTCGTGTCTAAAGAACAGCAAATAAAATTTAGATCTCAAGCTTTGAAAGGCAGAACCACCTTTACAAAGGAAGAAGATCTGTTTATTAAGAACTATTATTTACAAATGCCGGTAAAAGCTATTGCCAAAAAACTTGATAGGAGTTTTTGTGGCGTCTCCGGAAGATTAAAAGCGATGGGCTTAGAAGTTCCAAAAGAATTACGAGAGGCCAGGAAAGAAAAAGGGATGTACAGACAAGGGCAAGAACCAAAAAACAAGGGCAAAAAACAGCATGAATATATGAGCAAAGAAGCTATAGCCCGAACAAAAGCCACGCGTTTTAAAACAGGCCATAGTCCGCATAATACTTTACCGGTCGGCTCTGAGGTTGTTAGACATGATAATCGAAATAATACGTCATATTTAATGATAAAGCCTCCAGGGAAAAGAAAGTTGGTATATAAGCACATATATAATTGGGAGGCAGCCACAGGCAAAAAACTAAAAAAAGGGTTTAACATTATTTTTAAAGACGGCGACACCCATAATTGCGAGCCAATAAACTTAGAACGCGTAAGCGATGCCGAACTTATGCGCCGCAATTCCATACATAATTACCCTCCAGAAATAGTAGAACTGGTTCAGCTTAAAGGAGCTGTAACAAGACAAATTAACAAATACAAAAACGCAACAAAATGAGTCCAGAATTAAAACAGAAGTTAGATAACATAGTTGGTAAACAATTTAACTATAAAGGCAAAAACATAACTATTGAAAAGTATAAAGATGTGCGAGGCGCCAACGTTGTGGTATTTTGCCCAAACCCTCTTAATTTTTTAATGAGCGAAGTAGAGGGTTTTTTGCAATCGTTGTTAGATCCAGTTGTAAAACAAAAACATGTTACCGCTGTTTACGTTCCCAAAAATGAGTTGGCGGTTTTCGAACCAACCAAAGAGAATAAAGTAATAAAAGAAACGCTGCTAGATACCTTGATACAAATTAAAAAGAATCCTGAGTATATAGCACAAGCAACCGCGATATGTAATGTAGTAGATAAAATGGTGCAGGTCCAAAAAAACGAGATTCACATGCTCGCCATCATTAATAAAATAAAATAAACTTAAGTATAACCTAAAAACACATCAAATAATGATATTCAAATTAACTTTCGATGATGGCAGAATAGAATGGTGTACTGCCAAAGACCAATTACACCTACTAAAATCTTATGATGCTGATTTTGATTTGCCAATTCAAGAAATTGAAAGCATAGATCATATTTCAGACGAAGAAGCAAAAACAATCATGGTTCGCAATATCGAATTTGACGAAGATAATCCTGATGATATGCCCGAAGAAATTTGCTTATATGATTTGTCAGTAGGCGAAGATTTCGTACTCATCGCCTCTACAGAGTTCTATTAATAACTACCAAAAAAAGAGGTTAAATAACAACAAATGCAATTCTTAATAGGCGCAATAATAGGTTTCTGTGTAGCTTTTATAGGCTTGGGAATTATTATTGCCGTATTAATACAACTTTTAAATGACTTAAAAAAGAACCGATGAGAGATACATTAATACCATTAAAAGGGGTAAGCGACGAAATCAAAGAACTTACCGCGGTACAAAGTCTAAAAGCCGTACTGCGAATAAACGAACGCCTGCGAAAAGAAAACAAGCAGCTCCAGGATCGGCTGGATATTTTTGAAGAGAACCCTGATATTCGAGGGATGAGCAGAAAAATAAACACACAAAAATTAGAAATCGAAAATTTAACAAAGCAATTAAAATTATGAAGACACTAAAAATTATTCCACCAAACGGACAAGAAGCATGCTTCGACAAAAAAACGGGAGAAATAACCTTTAAAGAACTTCCAAAAGACATCAAGGAACGCATTAACAGTATTGAAGACATTTTTAAACTAAATGGAACAACTGAAGATGACTTTAACAGAAAATGGGAAGGTTTTGATCCTTATCACAAACACCATGAATTTGAGCTTTTAATGGTATCAGCTTACAACGAAGGAAAGATGCCGAATTTTACCGATGGAACTGATAAGTACTATCCAATATTTAATATGGGTTCCCCTTCGGGCGTCGGGTTCTCGTTCTTCGTTTTCGATTTCTGGCACTCGCTTTCGGGTGTCGGTGCCCGCCAAGTTTTTTGCGGTCCTAACGCCAAGGCTAACATGTTGGATGCCGTTAAAAAATTCCTTCCACAATATAAAGATTCAAGAACAATTTAAACAAGCACAATGAAAAAAGTAACATTAAAGGAGGCGTTTGCCCAAGAGAATTTAGACCCTAATACTATTGAAATTAAAGGAGTTCCCGAAAGGCACATAGAAGCCTTAAAAGCCGTGGCACAACTTTTTGTGATGCACGATGCCGTAAACCCCGATTTTCAACCAGACTATACTAATAGAAAGCAATCCAAGCATGAAAATTGGTTTAAGGTGGGTTCCCCTTCGGGCGTCGGGTTCTCGTTCGACGGTTGCGATGGCTGGCACTCGAATTCGGTTGTCGGTGCCCGCCTTGTTTCTGAATTCCCAAAGGCTTCAGAATACATTGCCGAAGAATGCAAAGAGCAATATAAAAAACTAATGGTTTACGAACGCCCAACGGCAAAAAAATAACAAATACAGGTGGTGTGATGCTTATGCTGTAGTTCCCCTTCAGGCGTCAGGTTCTCGTACAACGATTACGATAACTGGAACTCGAATTCGAATGTCAGTGCCCATCTTATTACTTGCATCACAGACCTTGCCACTGGGCAAAAGACAAATTTTTTAAAAGGGCTTTGGTATTCCGATAGCTATCGGGAGAATGAGACCAGCTAAAATAAGGCTAAAATGAAACGAAAAGGAAACTTATATAGTAAAATAATCAGTATTGAAAATCTGAGACTTGCAGACCAAAAAGCACGCAAGGGCAAACAAAACACTTATGGCGTACAATTGTTTGATCAAAATCCAGAAGGTAATTTTTTAATACTTCAGGATCTGCTTGCAAACAAATTATATAAAACATCACAGTACGATATTTTCACAGTTTTTGAACCAAAAGAACGACAAGTTTACCGGTTACCATACTTTCCAGACCGCATTGTTCATCATGCGATCATGAATGTTCTCGAACCAATTTTTGTATCAAACTTTACTGCAGACACGTACAGCTGCATTAAAGGAAAAGGCATACACGCGGCGGCCAAAGCGGTTAAAAAATCATTAAAGGATATTCCTGGTACCACCTATTGCTTAAAGCTTGATATTAAGAAGTTTTACCCTAGTGTAAATCACGAATGTTTAAAAAAACTGCTTCGTAAAAAGTTTAAGGATGCCGATTTACTATGGTTATTGGATGAAATAATTGATTCTGCCGAAGGATTGCCCATAGGTAATTACTTAAGCCAATATCTTGCAAACTTTTACTTGTCATACTTTGACCATTGGATCAAGGAAGACAAAGCCGTTAAATATTACTTCAGATATGCCGATGACATGGTGATTCCTGCACCGTCAAAAGATTATTTACATTCACTTTTAAACGAAATTAAACACTATTTAAACTTAAATTTGAAGCTTCAGGTAAAGCAGAACTATCAAGTATTTCCTGTTGAAGCTCGGGGTATCGATTTTGTAGGTTACAAGTTCTACCACACGCACACGCTACTGAGAAAACAAATCAAAAAAAACTTCGCAAAAATGCTGAAGAATAACCCAAACGAAGCTTCCATCGCTTCATATAAAGGTTGGACAAAGCACTGCGATGCCAAACATTTAATAAAAACATTACTACCAAATGAACGAATTTAAAAATTTCAACATCAAGCCAACCCTTAACGCCTTCGTAGGCGATAAAATAAAGATAGACCGTGTAATAAACGTGCCTATTACCGTTCACGATTTTAAAATCGAAGCATCCACTGTAAAAGAAGGCACCAAACGCTTAACCCTTCAGATAGAAAAGAACCAGACCAAGCATATCATTTTTACGGGTTCTAAAATTTTACAGCAACAAATAGAACTAGTGCCAAAGGATAAATTCCCGTTTACAGCAACCATCATAAAAGACAACGAATATTTCGAATTCACTTAAAAAATGGAAAAATACATACGCCATATTATACCAAGAATAAAATTCCTTCTAATGTGTATCCTGACATTGGTAGTTATTTTGATATGGCCACTCCTTTATTTTTGCTGCGACCACTTGTGGCTATACGATTTTAGAAACTGGATAATAAATGAATTCGATAGCATCCAAGACGATATTGAAAAGCACAAACTTTAACAATTTAAAAACATACAATTATGATGGAAATTATAGAATGGTTTAAAAATGCTAGTCCCGAGGAATTTTGTTTAGGGCTTATAGGTATAGCTATTTTTATAAGATTTATTTACGAGATACTTACTGATAAATAGATATCAAATCTTTTAGAAGCGTCTTTTTCCCAGCATCGAACCGGTAATTCAAAAGCGTCTGCATTAAGCAGGCGCTTCTTTGTTTTGGGCCATTCCGGGAATGGCCGTTTCTCTTTTGAACCTCTTCAGGATATCTTGGAATTTTTTTAAATCCCCCGCGCCCCCTTTGTAATCAAAATAATAAGAAAATATATTTGGGGTGGTTAAATAGTTCAAGAGTTCAAGAATAGTATAGTATATAGTTATAATATATTGTATATCAGTATAATAATACTCTTGAACTGCCTTTAAAAATCCTTGAACTTCTTGAACTCTAAAAACGGAGTTCAAGAAAAAACACCATAGTTCAAGAAGTTCAAGAAGTAATCACTTATAAATCAATAACTTATGCTTATTGAACTTTTTTTGTAAAAAAATGATATAAATGATATTTAATAAAATTTACTTATTTGTATATATAAATTAAAAAGTTTACTTTTAGGTATATTTTTATTTATATGGATAATAGTAAACGTGTGGCAAAATCGCCAAACACTTGCCAGATTAGTTTATTTTTTACTGGAGCTCCAGAAGCATCGGTTCTATCGAACACCGATACATTTTTTACTTCCTTATTATCTAAGGACCACCAAGCCGATTTATACGTAACATCCGGAAGCATTAATATTTCCGAAAAAACTAAACAGACCCGTGCGGGCCTGCAGTACATTCAAACGGTTAAATTCTCTTTACCATCAACCGATGAGCTTCGCGCCACACGCATAGATCAGTTTAGAAAAGTGAAGTTTATTGGCGTACGGCTTACCGACAACCGCGTGCTTTTTTTTGGGCGTAACGACGTTAAACAAAACACGAAACCTAAGGTGAGCGTGTCTTCAAACGAAAAGATAACGGCTGTCCAATACCAACAAACCAGTATGTACCCTCTTAGTTTCTTGGTTCAGGAAGTATTTGTTTTCCAAGATGGTATTCAATTTATATTTCAAGATGGAAGCTCCTTTAACTAACCCATACCTATGCATAGAAGTATTATTCCTGTAAATATACGTCCGCATTTAGTACCATTTTTATACCAGGAATTTGAAGGTATAGAAGAAAATTATTTAGACTCCAGAGTAAAAGCCGCCAAAATAAGCACCAGAACCGTTTTAGGTAAAATAATCCGGTTGCTGGCCGAAAAATCAGAAAAACCATTAAAAGCAAAAAGTTACAATGTTTTTTTATCTGTAAGAAACAAAGAAAGCTGTGACTTTTTTGGAAGCGTCTATAAATACCAATCAGGATCCTATTCATTTTTAAGATTACCCGAAGAAGGATGCCGACTTTTAAATGATCATTTAGAAGACACCTTTCGGCTGGTTCTGGTAAGTTTTGTTTTGGGATATGTCACAAAAAAAGAGCAAGGCGATGTGGCCGAAGCCTTAAATATTTTCTTAGACAGCTTTAATCTTCGGGAATTTGGTTATAGCGAACCTACCATTAGGCGTATGTACGACAGGGAATTGCAATCTGGAGCCATCTTGAAACGCCTTCAAAAATCCATTTCAAATAGAGTTTTAAACTACGTTTAGTTCATGTCTTAAACCAATTAGCTAATTCATTTTATGTTAGCAATATATTTAAAAGCACATGAGCTTCGAAGCAAGATTAACCGACAGGAAACCCCTAACCGCTGCAATGGCTAGCGAAAACCTCGTGTTTTATGTAGTAGACCAAAACGATCTTACCGAACATCCTTCAGGATCTAGTTACCGGGTAAGCAAGGCCGAATTAAAAGCCATTTTAGGAGTCGATTTACTTCTTAACGAAAAGTTTGTGGAAAATCCGTCGTATGCAGACATTCCCGCAATGCTGGCAGACCAGGCAAATCAAACTCCCGGAAAGGTGCAGCACGTTGTAGATGCTACTGGAGATATAACAGTCGTTGCAGGGTATGCATACTATGAATATTTAGGACCAGCTACAGCAAGCTTAATAAACTACCGAAAACTTAGTGCTTCAGAAGTGGCCTTGCTTCAAAACAATACTGGTTTTACAACCTTCAACACCGAAGCTGTATCTGAAGCTTTAGCAGAAACCGTTGCCACTTCCAAAATAAGTTTTGAATATGCTGCAGATGCGGTAACAAAAGTATTGTTTGATAAAGTATTTACGGCCCATCTTCAAGCGTTCAATAGCATTTTAGCAACCAAAAATATAGAGCTCGTGCTATTTAACCGCACGAAACAAAAAACATTAATAGCCACTGTTACGGCTTTTGCTTTTTCAAATGTCGATAATTTATATTACGAAGCTTCGGTAGCAAGTACCATAGATAAAGACGATGTTTCTGTAAACGATGTTATTGAAGTTAAACTCGATGTATCAATTAAAGTGCCTTATACCGGAATTACTAAAATAAGCGGTTTTTGGTTCGATACAAAAGATAACGTTAATCAAAACGCCATAGAAGTAGGGAACACATTTAACGGATGGGATGACGATACCTATGTTGTAGGTAAGGTAATAAGCCTGCCGGTTGTCTTGCCAGACGACTTATACGATGATACAAAAATAAAACTAGCAATAAACGCACCGGCTTTATGATATACGTATTGATAATATTGTTTATATCGGTTGTTTATTTACTGATAAAAGTAAAAAAACTAGAAAAAAAAATAGTTGAAGAACAACCTTTAGATATTTTAGAAACACTCAATGGAGGAGTGATTTTAATGTACAAAAACAAAGAAATTTTTAATGTAAAACCAAAAGAATAATGAAAAAATACAGTTTAATAATAATTTTACTTTTGTTGAGCTCGGTTGTTTTTTCTCAAGCTCAAGTAGTTGATGGTATAGGTTATAAAGAAGCCAATGCTTCTAAAAAAGCAATTCTGGTTTCTTTTGATAGTACAAAAAGATGGCAGGTTTTTGACGAATTAAACAACCGTTGGGAATATTGGGACGGCGACAGTTGGGAAGTTTTAGGCGCAACGCCAGATTTATCAGGATATGCGCAACTTTCAGCAAGTAACCTATTTACAGGGGCAAATAACCAGTTTCAAGATATTCAAGTAGGTGATTACTTGTTCGACTGGACTTCCGCAGGACAGCAATTACATGTTTCAGGGGCTAATGTTTTCACAATAAGTGGTATTAATCCAGGGTCTCCTACGATTACACCTCAGTTAACGGTTGATGGCAATGGTATTAGTGTTAACTCACAGAATAAATTAACTACAAATAGAGCTTATTTTAAAACAAACCTGTTAACGGTTCAGTCATATTATCGACTTCCAGATATTAATTCTTTACCCGGCGATACTGCCACGCTGCCTGTTTCGGTTAACGGTGTTTTAGCTGATAATACAGGAAATATCACTATTTCAGGCGGCGCAACCCAACTAATCGACCTAATAGACATAAACACATCTACCCCTACAAACAGAAACGCATTATTGGCTGATGGTGTAGATTGGGAGAGTCGTCCGATTGTTGAAGCTGATATTAGTGATTTTGGGAGTTACGCCACTTTAAATACTGAAGAAACAATAACAGCCACTAAGCATTTTAATGATTTTATAGGATTGACTACAACGACACCTGGTGCTGGATTTGGAATTCAATCAAATCTTACAGGTAGCGGGTCTTCATACTATGGAGAAAATAGTGGTACAGGTCAAATAATTAGATTTGATATAAATAGCGTAAACGGTAGAGGGATTTTATTAAATGGGGGAACGTCATCAACTAATGATTTGTTGACCATTCAAAATAATTCGGCTACTACTTATTTTATTAAAAAAGAAGGAAATGTAAATGCTAATTCATTCGTTAAAATAGGATCTACTTTAAATGATATTCTAACAGGTAACGGTACAACAAAAGCGTTTATAAACGACAACACGCTAGCTTCTGCGACATCAACCAATATAGCGAGCGCAGGAAGTCTTAAAGCTTATATAGATGCTGCAGATACGGCTTTGATAATTGGAAATGGAGCAAGCCCAGATCCAGAAGAATATACAACTACAGGAGGTGAGACAACGTGGGTGCTACCAAATCCTATAACAAATTCACATCAATTTTTTGTAAATGGATTAATTCAAAAAGTCGGAGTTGATTATACTTGGGCAGGAAGCACTATAACTTATTTAACGACTATCACGGCAGGGGAATTGCATCGGTATGATAGTAATGTTTCGGCATTTAGTGGAAGTGCTGCACCTGTTATTGAGGGTAGTTGGTTGATGCAAGCAGGATTCGGCAGATACTACTACACTAAAACACCTGAATATAACACTGGTTCAGCATTTTACCAAACATCAGCCACTAATGTTCCTGCTATGAATTTATCTGGAACTACAGGTATAGGTTTGCCAATAACAGATAATAAAACAATAAGCTCTATAAAGGGTACGATTATAGCAGAACAGCCCTTTACCACTACTTTATATTTCGTAAAAAAACATCAAGAGTTTATAACTGCGGATTTTAATATTACGGCTGCTGATAATACATTAACTACTTCAACTTATGTGTTTGTAGCAGGTGATGTAGGGAAAACAATAAGAGTTGTTGGAGCAGGAGTAGGTGGTATTGTATTAACAACTACTATAGCATCATTTACAGGTGCAAATGAAGTAGAGTTAACTGCTCCTGCTGATACCACTGTTGCATCCGTAGATGGGGCTTTGGAAACAAATACTCTTTTATACACAAGTCCGTCAATATCGGTTAAAGCATTTTCTCCTACAATTATAGACATTACTGGTATATCTTTTTCTTTACCAGAAGGAGATAGACTTATAATATCAAACATGGAACCAACAAGCGCAGCCAAACCATTAACATTATCTCTAAAATTATATGAATAACTTCAAAATAAATAAAATGAAAAAAATACTTTTTATAGTACTGCTAATTAGCTCATTTGGTTTTTCCCAAGAGGGTACTAAAATATTGCGTAAAAATATTCCAGACAATATCAGTTTAAATACCAAAGTTTTTATCCCTACGTCACCAACTGATTTTACAAGTCCTAACGCTGCTAATGCTAATAAAAAATGGGAAATACAAACAGACATTGATTTAGCTGGAGGTTCTTTTACAGCTCCAGCCAATATAACTATTTTTCTTAATGGAGGTAATGTATTGAATGTTGGAACATTTGTTGGTAATAACACTTCATTTAGTTTCATAAATGATGATGCTGTATTTGATTTATTTAGCGCCACGGTAAGCGGTACGTTTAAAACAAAACATTATGTTGCTACCAATTTTGGAGCAATTGATGATAATTTAAACACTACAGATAATTATCAAGTAGGCAAAAATTTATTAGATATTGTTAATTCTGTCGGAGGAACTCTGGTTTGGAATAAGAAAGACACTGGTAAGTATTGGGCAAGTGTTCAACCTTCAGCATTAGATAGTCCTTTTTATCCTACTTCTAATGATGTATCATGGTTCGTGGGTAATGGTAATGATTACGTAACCGTAAAACATGAAGCAGGAGTTGAAATTATAACTATTACAAATGATTTACCTTCAACTGCTCGTTATATATTTTATAATACAAGAGGAAGTCAGGTACTTGGTGGAACTTTAAGAGGTGATAGATATAGACATCGTTATAATAGAGAAATTCTTGTAAGTACAGCAGCAACTTCAGCAGCCTCTATTACATTAACAATAACTGTTCCTGACCCATATAAGGATATTACAACACTTGAAACATTAGTTGAAGTAATACCATTAACACTTTCTAATGCAAATACAAATGCTACTGAAATAGCAGATTATATTAATACTAATTTAGGAGCAGATGGATATGTGGCTACCGCTACTGCAAACAATGTTGTGTTTTATAAAGAAGGTGTGGATTTTACCATAGCAATAGATGTAGGTACAACAGGGAGTGCATTTACATTGACTCAAAGTCCTTATGAATGGGGGCATGCTTTTTTTATGAGTTCAAAAACTTTCTTTAATAAAATTGGTGGAGGAATAGTAATGACAGAGTTTCATGGAGACGGAATATCAGGTGGACAACAGGGTAATGGAACGTCTAATATATTAACGGCTCATTTGACTAATGGATATATTGATGAATTTGGCGTAGCTGATAATTTAAATACTGATTATTATTATTTAACTACTCCTAGAACATTACCAACTCCACATGAATGGTTCAGTTTTGCACCTAATGCAATGGCTTCCGTAGATTTATTGCATTATAAGTATTGGATGTTGTATTATGATGTTAATGATAATTTTATTGAAAAGTCTCCAACTTTAATACCTTATGAAAGCTATTATCCTAGAGTGATGGGTGATGATAGACCAGCTATTGCAAAGTATAGAATACTTGTAGAAAACAACGGTACAAATATTTCTGATTTCTACTATTTTGTTAATAGTAGAAGTTACGCAATAGGCAACGTGTATGAAGATTTTGAAATTTCACATACTAGACGCCAAGGTATTTCTAATCCTGGAATAGACTTTACAATAAGGAACTTTATTATAAGAGATGTTGGAGGCCAAGAACCTCAGTTTGCTCTAGATATAGAAGACGACCATAAACATCCTATGGGATGGATGATTGATAAAGGTCATTTTTGGAATAATGCAAATGGTGACATAATCGTAAAAGGGGCGTCTAATGGTGTTATTTCAAATTGCTTGCATAAACAGAATTCATGGAATCCAAGATTTCATGATACTAGAGGTTTAGCTTTAGACACAGGATATGGTAGACAATTAAAAATATATGGTAATACTTATGAACATAAAAATGTTCATTTAGACATTAATATGAATTTTTATGGTAACCATTTATTTTATAGTAGGGTTTATGCTAGACAAGGTGGTTCATTAATTAATGGAAATTATTTAATAAATTCATCAATAAATGATGGTACTAAAGTTGGTGAAACTACTTCACAATCAGGAGGGGGAAATAGTTTAACATATGTATATAGTAATATATTCAAATTCAATGATGGATGGGTTAATGATGATTTAATTGTTAATACAAATAATATTGTTTGGAATAACAACCGATACGACTTCAACGACAAAGTTACAAATCACGGGGCTATTGCAGACGAATCATTAAGAACAATTGTAATAAATGATACTGGCAATAACAGACTAAGAGCTGATAGAACCACAACTTTAGCCAATAAAGGAACTTCAAAAGGAACTGTAGTGACAGGATTATCAATTCAACCTAGTAATTTACATCGTTTAGGGTGGGCTGAATATGCAGCAGATTTAGAGGATTTTAGAATAGAAGGAAGTTTAAGAATTTGGAGTGGCGTACAAAAAGACTTTAGAATAAGAAATGGAGTTATTAATGGTTTCATTAATTTTGAATTAACACAATGGTTAACAGATGGAGTAGGTGCTTTTAATACTATTAAAGTAAAAGACATAGATGTAAAAGTTCCAATAGAAATAGATGCTAATGAAGGTTATCTAAATAACACTCAATATGGTGGAGCTAATCTACAAGCTTTATTAAGAACAAAACTTGATGCAAACTTAAACTTAGTGTTCAATAATTGCACCTTTATAATGGATGATACTTCTACAGGATTGTTTATGTACTTAGGACATCGAGGATACACAAAGTTTATAAACTGTACGTTTATTGCTGCAACATCACAAACTATTGATTTTACAAGTAGTGGTGCATTTGGTATTGGTGTGCATACTGGCACTAACACTGGAGCAATTACTAATATTAATCCTACTGTAGATAATGTATCTTTTGTTTATAGAGTAGGAGATACTGAAGTTTTATACTAGATTACAAAAACATAACAAGCGGAGAATTTGAAGTAACACATTTATAAATCACAAAATCATAAATCATGGAAGAAACAATCAGCAAATTTTGGTACCAGACTTTAGACTGGTCAATGATATGGGTATGCCTTGGATCGGTAGTCGCACTATTACTATATATGGGTGCGTATGGCACTAAAGAAATAGTGCAAGGCAAATCAGGCGAAATAATTAGAAACAAATGGGTAAAACCGTTTTATCATTTGGTTTCTGCTTTTGTGGTTCTGGCCATGATTAAAGAGATCGGCTTTGATTCTATAAAATCATTTATAGGCCTTTCGCTGGACGCAGAAGGCAAGACGATACACACATTAGCAGTGATATCTGGTTTAGGAGGCGGGTATATCCTATCTAAACTTATTCGTTTCTTTCAAAAACTTAAATAAACATGTTTTCAGACTATCTATTTTCATTTTTCGGCGTGCTAATTTTATGGATAACGGCACCTGTATTCCTTTCGGCAATATCTACAACAGCTGTAGTGATGTATTTTATTTCAATGACAAAAATTAATGTGGTCGATGTGAAATATCAAGGTAGTTGGAAAAGGTATTTTAAAAGTTGGTTTAATATATTCAAAAAATAAACATGGAAAGAATCAAAGTTAACTCAAATTTTTATTTAGACGAATTCGTTGATCCTTATACTTATTTTAACAACAATGATAATGGTTTAAGTTTAGTTGATGAAAGATTGTTTCAAGTCGCTCAACTTCTAAGGTTTCATTACATGAGTCCTGTTTATATTAATAACTGGTGGAAATTATATTTAAAATATAAAGACACCAGAAGCATTCCGCACATTATACAAATCATAGAAAGAGAAAATGAAAAAGACAATGTTAATATTTGGAGCGGTATAAGAACATCTAGATGTAATATTGGTAGCAAGCTTTCAGCGCATAAAATTCAAGCAGATGGAAAAGGTATGGCTATTGACCCTAAAGGAAATGAATTGATATTTTTCCTGATTGTTAAGAACAATGCAGAAGTTTTTTATCATTTAGGCGTTCGTCGATTAGAAGATATAAGCATAACTCCAGGTTGGCTTCATATAGATTTGCTTGAAAGAAACACCAAACCGAATTCTATTAGAGTTGTGGATAGGACAAAGTCAACAAAAACTTTATATTTTTAATATGAAAAGCATCCTTAAAAAAATCACCATAGGTACCATTGTTGTCTGGCTAAGCTATATTTTTATAATGCTATTAATGTTATTTATTTTAGGCTGCAAAACCAAGCAAAAAACCATTGAGCGAGAAAAAGAATCCATTATATCAAATCTTGAGCAAAAAGGCATTAAGATCACCAACAACGATATTAAAATAGATTCATTTGCTAAAAAAGGATCAAGTGTTTTTAAAGTGAATGATAATCAAACCTTAGAGCTCACTCAAGCAGATTCCAGCAAAACAATAACTCTAGAAGATGAAAAAGGCAACAAACTAAAAATTAAAGGGGCAAACGCCACTATTAAAAACGAGAAAACCATCACATCACAGCAGGATAGTTTGGTAGTTGACTTGTCAAAAAAAGACAAGACAAAAACTAAAAATGAAAGTCAATTAAAAAAGGAAGATTCCAAAGATTCTGTGAAGCGAAAAGCAGATAGCGATGTTAAAACTACGTCTATTTGGTTATGGATTGTAATCGCAGGTGTCGTGATAATTATTGTATTATTTTACATTAAGAAAAAGACTTCTTTTTTGAATTAAGGTTTATTAATTTCCTTAATCCCAAATTGTGCAAATCCGCTTTCGTTCCATGTCTTAAACCAATTTAGACTAATTCTAGACATTAGCCTAAAATTAGTTTAAATGAAAGTTAATCCCTTATTAAACGATTTATTTCGTGGTGAATGGCTACTCGATGTAAATTTTATATCCAGTGCAGCGCCCTTGGTTAGCAATCTATTGAAAGGGCTTCCTATTAATCTTCCTGAAGCCGCAAATCCATCGTCCATTCTTACCATTTTTGACGAAAACGGAAACAAGTTAAAACCAAATGCAGAAGGGGGAATCTCTATCCCTGAAGGCTCTATTGCCATGGTTAGTATGGTAGGGGCCGTTATAAAGTACGGCGATTTTTGCACTTATGGTGCAGATGAAATTGTCGCTGCTTTACAAAAAGCCGAAGACAATAAAAATATTAAGGCCACCATTTTAAATATTGATGGTCCTGGAGGAGCTGTAAGTGCTATTGGTCCTTTTATCCAGTTCGCAAAAACAAAAACAAAACCTATTGTTGGATTGGCAGACGCCTGTATGTCGTTGCATTATTGGACAGCCGTAAGCGTATGCGATTATTTAATGGCAGACAACGATGTCTCTGCACGTTTCGGCAGCGTAGGTGTAGTTTCCAGTTTTGTAGACGCACAAAAACACTGGGAAGCCCAAGGTTATGTGTTTCATGAAATCTATCCAAAAGAAAGTGAGCATAAAAATTTAGCGTTCCAAGAAGCCTTAAAAGGCAATTACGATAAAATCCGTGAAGAACATTTAGCACCTATTGCCCGAAAATTTCAAGCAGCCGTAAGAGAGAATAGACCAGGATTAAAAGAAGAAACTGGAGTGCTTACCGGTGCCACTTTCGACGCCGATAAAGCCTTTGGTTTAAAGATGATAGACGGCATTGGCGGGTTTAAACAAGCTATTAATATAGCACATGTATTGAGTGAATTAAAAACAAGTATAAATCATTAATCAAAAATCGAACAGTTATGAAATTTAAATTATTTGCAAGAACAATTGCGCTTATGACGGCCCTTTTTAGTTGGGGCGAAAATGTGCCAATTGTAGAAGGAAGGGTCAATCTAGATGATGACCAAAAACAAAAGCTTCAGGAAACTTTAGGCGAAAACCTTAGTGTTGAAGAAGTTTTAAAAGGCATCAATAAAGAGATAGCCGATGCAGCTGCAGGCGACGCTGGTGTTCAAGCAGCTAAAGAAGAGTTAAAGGCTTTATTAGACAAAACAGATTTAACCGAAGCCGAAAAGAAACAAATAACAGATCCCGATCCCGGAGCGGAAGTCTCACTGGCAGACCAGCTCAAAAAAGTAAACAAAGAGGTTGGGGAAAAGTTAACAGAAATGAACGAGAAAATCATGAAATTAGTTATTAATTCTGAAGGTGATACTCCTGCAGATATCATTGATAAAGGCTTGAAAGGTGAAAAAATTCAGCATTCAGCGACTCATTTGTTCGGATCTTCTAAAATCTATGATGCTTTTGCCGATAGACCTTGGAATAAACGAGCTGCAGGTTTAACAAACCATGCGACCGATTTTAGCGATAAAATCCAAGTAGAAAAATTAAACGGCGATGTAGAGCTGTTCTATCGTGAGAATCCGGACAAAATTGCGTCTTTAATTCGTGATAATTTCGGACTGCCTTCTTTCTGGCCAAAACGTTTAAATGTAGACGATAGAGTATCAGATGGTACCATTGTTACTGCAGAAATTACGCAAGCTAGAAAACTGCCATGGTTACCAAAAAACAAGCAAAAAATTGAAACTGAAGAAGGAAAAATTTTCCCAGTTCAAATTGATGCCGAATTTATAGGTTTCAACCTTCAGAAAATGGAAAGCTCTTGGTTGAATTCTTATAACAAAGAAGGCTCTCAAGCTTACAAAATGAGTTTCGTTCAGTTCCTTTTATCAGAATTGGATAAACGCGCTCGTATAGAAGATAGAGTGTCTACAATTAGCGGTGTGTATGTGGCAACTCCAGAAAACGCTACGACAGCAGCTAGTTTTATGCAACGTCAAGATGGTTTGTTATATCAGATTTGGAAAGCCATCAACGTTACCAAAAAATTAAAACCGTTTGATTTAGGGCTTCCTACAACGTCAAATATTGTCGATTATGTAGACAGCATGATTAAAGCGTTACCGGATGAAGTAAGAATTCAGCAAGGTTTGAAATTCTATTTGTCAGATGAGTGGTTACGTGCCTACAAACGCAGATATGAGCAAATTCATGGTAGCTATACCGATTATACAGGATATCCTAAAAACCCAAAAGACTACACAAACATCGATTTTGAAGCGATGCCGGACTTTTCAGGATTGGATATCATGTTTATCACTTTTAGCGATAACATTGAAATCCTTGAAAATATACCTGCAGAAAAAAGCAAGTATCATTTCGAAATGCTTAAACGTATCATTTACATTTTTGCCGATTACAAATTAGGTGTGCGATTAATTCATATAGGTACCACCGTAAAAGATGGTGATCCAGACGAATTTAAAGTACAATCGGTTTGGTCAAACAATGCTCCAGCGTTTAAAGCAGATTATTTTATTCCGGTGTATGATGATACAACAGGAAAAGTATCGGCAAAATACAGCAACCTAACCGTTGATGCTGCTTGGGCTACAGCAATTACCGAGTTTACCGGTACTTACGAAAATCAAATCATCAAAATAAAAGGAAACACATCTTTAGCAGGAGCTGTTAATGTGACAGATGGTGCTAAAATAAACCTTGCAGGCGATGCGCCGTTCGACCTAAAATCAGGAGGTACGTTAACGTTAATAGCCGCTGCCGATGGTTCGGTTACCGAAATTAAACGTACAACTGCTCCGGCAACTGCTCCTAGCACAACGGTTAACTTCTCCGGAACTACTGTCGATGCTAATGCAGGAACCGTATTCCAATACACAGGTGGTGCTGCTACTTTAGTAAGTATTACAGGTGGAACTGAAGGTAAAGTGATCAAAATTATGGGTGCTGCCGCAAGTGCGTTGACTGTTGAAGATGTACCTGGCAATATTAATGTATCTGGCGATGCTGTAATGGATGCCGATGGCGACTTTGTAGAATTGATTCTTGTAGATGGTGTTTGGGAAGAGAAATCTAGAACCATAGCCGCTTAATAAAAATGTATAATATGCCTGCGGTAACACGCAGGCTTTAAAAAATAAGAATCATGACATATTTAAAAACAAGTGTTCCTAGAGCCAATACCGGCACAAGCCCAGGAGCTTATAAAGCCAAAGTGCCTAATGTTGCTATTGTTGATGCCGATGATATTGATGTATGGCCATCACGTGATAGTAAAAATATAAAAGAAGTAGGTAACTACGTATTGAAGGCAAACGCTAGAATGATACGTATTTACATGACCCCTGAAACGATTGAGGCAGGTTTTGAAACCGAAGGACCAGAAGACGGTAAAGTGTTTAAAGCAACCTTTAAAGGAGAGCATCCTGGAGAGTCTTTAGAAATTAAAGAGCTTATACAAAACTGGCTTGGTCGTCCTGTAGTTATTTTTGAAGAAAACTGCCGAAACAGTACCAAAAATACTTATGGTACCAAATGTTCGCCAATGAAATTGAATCCTTCGTTTACATCAAATAAAGAAGGCACCAAACACATGCTAACGTTTGAGCAACCAAACCCGGTAGAGTTTTTGCCAGGTTATTATGAAGGCGCTTTAACCTTTGGTGATCCAGCAGCTGTAGCAGATAATAACATTAGCTTATTGAAAGCAAGTGGAAACTTTTATCAATTGCCAGCGTTTGCAGCTGCCGAAGTATTGGATATCGCTGCTACTGATTTAGATCATGGCGAAGTAGTATCTATCATCGGTGGTGGTGGTGTTTCTCCGGGAACCTTATCGGTAGGTGCGCACACAGCGGTAACGGTGGTGTTGGCTAGCGGTACGCAGTGGATAGCTCTAGAAGGTGCAACCATTAGTTTAAAAGTGTTTAAAGCAGGTGCTGTCACCTATTTAATAGAAGAGAAGAGATCATAATGTTGAATTAGTTTTGTTTAGTTGTAAAAAGGCTTGAGGGTGGTTTCTCAAGCCTTTTTTTTATGCCTAAAAAACAAGGGCGTTTCATGTCTTAAACGATTTCGACCGAAACGAACATCTTTACAATTACAATTGTAAAATATTAAAAATCCAATCTCATGAGAAACAAAGTCATTAAATTTTTAGCGTCGCTCCCAGAAGCACCTGAAGATCAGTTTAACGAGGCGTTACTGTTATATATGAAATCGCCCGTGCCAAATCCAGGATTAGTTAGGTCCTATAATCAGCAAGGGTATAGCCCGCAACGTTTAAACGAGCTGGTGTACGACCTTAAAAAAGCATTCGATATTTCAAATTCCGAAATCGTGGTGGTGCCAAAAGTTGTAGATAAAAAATCCACAGCTTCAGATTCCGGTTTACCTGAAGGTTTTCCAGAATTTTCAAAAGGACCAGTAGGCAACCAAGAGCGTAAAGCCTATTTGGCAGAACATAACATTACTTCAGATTCTTTTAAAAATGTTGATATGGATGCTGCTATAAAAGCACATTTATTAAAAGAGGCAGGAAATAAAGTGTTGACTGAAGCTGCTAAAAAAATGCAAGTAAATGTAGTTGATGAAGATCTTGTGGCAGAAGTAAAAGCTTTAATTGAATCGAAATCACCTATAACAGATGAGTTAGCTGTAAAAATTAATTCAAGTAACGAGAGTACAAAAATTGAAATAGGGTTAATTATAGGATCGGCTGCCGATAAGCAACGAAATGAGAAATTTGAAAAAGTAGTAGCGCTTATTACTGCAGGTGAAGTTCCTCCAGTGTCATTAATACGGGAAATTTATAACGATACCGAAATGAGCGACGAAAACGCTAAGGCTATTTTAGAGGAAGCAACAGCGTTGGTAAATAGTTCCGCCAATCAGGATACAGATTCAAAAGTTGATGAAATCTTAAAAGAATTGGCTTCAAAGCAATTCAAAAAAGAAGATTTAACAGATGAATTCAAAAAAGAACTTCAAGAAAAAACAGGTTTTGATGATGAAAAATTCAGCGTGTTTATGAAGCAAATAGAATCTATCACAACTGTAGTAGATGAAGTTGCCGATAAAGTTTTAAAATCCAAAAAGCAAGGAACAGATACCGAGACCTCTAAAAGTGAAGCCGAAAAAAAGTAGGTAAAGCATATATTTCTTTACGTGAGCAGTTTCCGTTTCTATACGAGGCGGATTGCCCGCGTGAGTTCAAAGAACTATATGCTCAAAAAAAGATAGCCCTCGATACCTATTTGGCAAACCATGGTAAACTTATAGGTTGTTTTTATTCAGCTTCAGGCGATTTATTAAAAGAGCCTAAAATCGGCAACGATGAAGTGTTTAAAATAGGCAAACAGGCCTTAGATAGTTTTAATGAAAATCAGCTCATTTATGATGAGTTTAACTATTACCAGGACCATAAAGAAGTGTTGGGTGTGCATCCGGTGTTTAGAGTGTACAAATTAAAACGAACAATAGCCAAAATGCGTGAAGTTACAGCTGCTAAACGTTTGTCAAATTTGGTCAATTACATAAATCGCGATTCTAGAAAATTAGAGACAATTAAGGATCCTGAAAAGAAACTGGCTTTTTCAGCCAAAATTGAGCTATGGAAAGAAGAGCGGGATATCATAAAAACCATTCATAACTTTGAGTAAATTTTTTGACTTAAATAAAAAAAAACAAGCAGTAGAAACTCCGGAGTTCAAAGAAAAATTTGAATCGAAATACCTACTGCAGCATTTTCAAAAATTAGAAAATCTAGATAAAGATTTACAGCGGTTACCAACAGTCGAAGAGTTTTTTTTTCTTCAAACCGAGAAATCGTTTAATGCTTTCACATTTATTCCGTTTGTCTGCCAATACGAGCGAATAAAACACCTATATGCTAGTACCTACAGTATAGGCAGTAAGGTTGTGAATGCTTTAATAGAGTTGCACGATACAGGCTTTATTGACGAAATAACGCTTTTAATTTCCGATTCTATGATAAAACGAAACCCCGTAACCATAGATAACCTGTGTAGTATGGCGGCAAGTAGAGGAAACGTGAATGTGTTATTTAGCTGGGTGCATGCCAAAGTCTGTATTCTCGAAACAAAAACCAACCATTATATTATTGAAGGCTCTGGAAACTGGAGTGAAAATGCCCAATACGAACAATACCTTTTCGGAAACAGTAAAGGAGTGTTCGATTTTAGAAAAGAATTATTTACTAATACTAAAATTATAAAAAATGGATAAAAACAATTTAACATTAGGTGAAGCTGTAACAGCTTTAAAAGAAGGATTAAGAGTTAGAAGAAGTAGCTGGAGTGGAGACAAAAAGTTTGTTTTCAGGCAAGTTCCTGCTGAGATACCTGCTGAAGTAGTTCCAAAAATGCAGTCGTTACCACAAAAGGTAAAAGATTATTTTCAAGGAACTTTTGAAGACGAAAACAAACAAATAGCATCTATTTATTATCGTGATCAATTAGTGCTGGTTGGATTAAGTAATTCAATAACAAGTTATTCTCCAAGTGTTTCTGACACTTTAGCTATTGACTGGGAAATTTTGGACTAAAAAAAAGCTTAATGGTTAAGGATAAGCGCTTGGAAAAACTAATAGGTAAAAGCATGGTGGTTATAAATAAGGACCATCCGCATTACCATAGGTTAGGTATTGGTAAAAGTTTTGATAAACTGGCGCATGGCGATTTTGGTTTAGCCCTGGAGTTTGAAGATGGTAGCAGTGGTTATGTTTTTTCTGCAGCTGAAGTAAAGCTTCTTCAGGAAGAATCAGATCTATTATTATCTACAGAAGATATCATAGAAAAATTGGCAGGGTGTAATTATGGCCCGCGCGAAATCGCCATGTATTTAGACATGAGCGAAAAAACATTTATGAAAGCGTGGTTGGATAAAACCAGCGCCATTCGCCATCATTACGAAAAAGGAAAACTGGAAGCCGATTTTGATATAAACCAGAAACTACTGGACAATGCCAAAACAGGAAATATAACGGCAGCGCAACAATATTTTAAGCAAGTTGAAGAGCGAAAAGTTCAAGATTTAAAAGCACAAATTTATTATGGGTCTGAAACTTGAAGACATAAACCTATCGCACATATACGAGTATTTGCAAAGCGGCACATCCGAAAAAGCAGATCCCGAAGTGATTCGGTATCTAGAGCTTTTGGATAAAGTTCGTGCCATGTACAACCGTATAGACGAATTTGGACATAAAGACTTAATCGTCTCCCATTTAATTAAAGTGGAAGGACTGTCGCGGTATCTGGCAAACAATATCTATAACGATGCGATGGAATATTTCTATTGCGACAAACAGATAAGTAACGAAGCCTGGAGTAATATGTTGGCAGAAGCTTCACGTAAAGATTACATTTTTGCGATACAGTTAGCTAAAACAACTGCAGATGTGGTAAATGCATCAAAAATCCACCTTCAAATTTACAAGCTTAAAGGCCTAGATAAGCCAGAACCACCCAAGATACCCGATGGTGCTTTCCAGCAACCTTTCAAAATGTATTCCATCGATACCGAATTTTTAGGTCTTCCGAAGAAAAACAAAAAAGAAATCAAGGAAATGCTGGAGAAATTCCCAGAAATATCAGAAAAAGTGCGCATGCGTCTTGAAGAAGAAACAGGCAGTTTACCAACAGTAAGATTATTTTTAAATGAGCACGAAAACCCACGTAAGTCTTGAACACGATAATGTCGAAGGACGTTTTGGCAGTTGGCTAAAACAAACCGTCGATTTAATACAGCCTAAAAACTTTTATGGCGTTATTGGCCGTGGTGGCGCAAAAACCGAAGACATCATTGCAGAACGCAGTATGGATATTATGGAAGATATGCCAGGGCATTATGCCGCTTTTGTTTGCGATACCTACGATAATGCTTTAAGAAATATTATTCCGTCATTAATTGGTGGTTGGATCCGCAAAGGTTGGGTTGAAGGTGTGCATTATGTTACCGACGATAGGCCGCCAAAGCATTTTAAAACCCCGTACAAGCCACCCCGCACGTTTAAACACACAATTTCGGTATATAATGGGTGTTTCTACAACATCGGCAGTTTAGCACAGCCTACGGGGCTTGCAGGGAATAGTTACCAGCATATATATAGTGATGAAAGCCGTAACAATGATTTTGAAAAGCTGAAGAAGTTGTTACCGGCAATGCGTGGAGATTTTATGGCGTTTGGCCACTCACCGTTTTTTCGAGGCATGACCTGTACGACCGATATGCCAAACATAGCTGAAGGTGATTACGATTGGATTTTAAACCAGGCCGAAAACATGGATAAGGAGCAAATAAAGACAATACTTTATTGCGCCAACGAACTTAACAAAGTAAAAAAAGCCTACCATCGTGCCGTTACTTTCAAAGATTACAATCAGATTGAGCGTGTAAAAAAACAATATATAATTTGGAAATCTAATTGGATAAGGGCCCGTTTCGACTCTACATTTTTTTACGTAGCGTCATCACTAATAAATATAGATATTTTAAGACCAGGGTATTTTATTGATGCCTTAAAATCGTTAGGACCAGAAGAATTTAAAACAGCCGTTTTAAGTCTCCAGCCCGAAATTAAAAAAGGGGAAAAGTTCTATATGAATTTAGGCCAGCATCATTATTATAGTGATGGCGTTATCGATGGCTATTATAAAAAATATGCCATTGGTGAGGAATTTAAATCGGTAAGCTTAGGATTAAAATATGTGCAGCACAAAAAACCGCTCGAATGCGGAATAGATTTTGGCGATATGTGCAGCATGTTGATAGGGCAACCTTCAGGAAATTACTATTACTGTCTAAAAAATTTCTACACATTAGCTCCGGAAAGCAGTAAAGAACTGGCTAAAAAGTTTCTCGACTTTTTTCAGCACCACGAAGTGAAGCTCTTGCATATGTATTATGACAGAAGCGGCAACCAGTACAGTAAAGTAAAACGCGATTGGGCTACAGAACTGAAGGATCATATCGAAAAGTACGACGGTAGTTCGACCGGATGGGTAGTAAAGCTTGAGAGTATCAATCAAGCTACTATATCCCAGGAAGAAGAATATAGCTTTGCAAAAAAATTATTGGGAGAATATTATGAGCAGCTGCCAAAAATCAAGATTGATAAATACCAATGTAAGGAGCTTAAGAGTAGTTTAGAACTCACCAAAACCAAAGTAAAAAAAGATAAAAAAGGTACCACGACCATACATAAAGACAAAACCAGTGAAGCATTGCCCCTGGATAAACGCCCGTTATTTTCAACAAACATGAGTGACGCCTTTAAATATTTAGTTTACCGCAAAAAATGGGTAATGATAGCCGACAAAAAAGTAAATACCGGCATGAGCGCACCTAGTATCATTGATTGAGTTTTTTTGTATATTTGGGTATGGAAGAAAAATATATTAAAAAATTGAAAAAAATTACTGCTCTGCGTTGGGCACGGGAGTATTTAGGAAATTTTTTAGATTCTTCAGAACCTCCAGAGTATAGAGAAGATATTTGTTATTTATTATATTTAACAGGTTTAAAGGAGAATGACTTACTGCGTGAAATAGTTCATGTTTCATTATCATTGAAAGACACTGCAAAATTTTACGCTTTAACAGGAAGGTTTCCAACAACTGAAGAATGTGAATTAATTTCAAAAATAGGTATTTATAATTTTTCTATTGCTTGTAACCGTATGAGTTTATTTTCTAAATGCATGTCTATGGAGTTTTCAAGAGGCTCTTTAGCCAAAATTGGTGACGTGGTATCGCTCAAAAAGTAAATACCGGCATGAGCGCACCTAGTATCATTGATTGAGTTTTTTTGTATATTTGGGTATGGCTACACTAGACACCAAATTAATAAGCAAAGAAGTTTTACCAGATCCTGAAACTTATGAATTAGATTTGATTTTTGTTCCTATTGCTCAAGAACCTATTTTAAAAATATCAAATAGTGTTTTGCCTGAACCATGTAACAACAATCCTCATATGGTTTTTGAAAAAAGATATTCTTCAATAACAAATAGGTTTTATTGGAAATTAAACGAATTGTAAATATTGATTATGGCAAGATTCGGAAAAAGTGAGGAATCAAAAGTACTATTATTAGAAAAACTCCAAAAAGGAAAAAAGGTAATTTATGCTTCAATTTCAAAAGAAAGTTGTAAAAACTTCATTTCTGAATTATCGAAAATGAATTTAGACTTTGAGTATTCTTATAAGATAAAAAATGATAGTATTTATTTTAATTAACATGGATTCATTGTCAAAAAATTTCGATATTTTACCTATAAAAGATAGTTGGTTAAAACAATTCAAGGAGCAACCAATATCTCTAACAAGATATATGGAAGATGAATTATTTAATAAAACTCGTGACTCTTTTGAAGAAGGATTAAAGGCTAATGTAATTTCTAATTTACGAAGGTTAGGCTTTTCTTTTCGTTCAGATGAAGAGTTTTTGAATTTTTGCAAGTATAGAATAACAAGGATAGCTTTTGATGAGGATCCTAATTGTTATGACATTTATTTAGATTTTAAAGACGAAAACGATAGAGGCGTTCTTATTACGACTTATTGTCATAAAGTTACTATTGATAGAGATAATTTTTCTGGAAGAATAACTTTAATAATAGGATAAAACGCTTTTTTTAAATAAGTCACAGTCCTGTGGCTAGCCCGCCCGAAAGGGCGATTTTTTTTAAATCGCCTTTGGGAGTGTTATATTAAGTAGCTTCGTGTACTTTCTAAACCCTAAAACATATTTTACGGCGGACGTTTTCAGGTTTTTTATACAGTCGTCTCAAAAGTCCTGCTAACAAAATTCATCTGTTAAGTTTTAAAATAAATAGTCGTTTAAGTCGTTTTGGTTTGGGTCTGCATCTGCCATAAAACGTTCTGCTATTGCTAAGGCTTTATTAAAAGCTTCTTTACATTCTTCTTTAAAAAACTCGTAATCGTTGTAATTAAAAAGTGAAGTAAACCCGTTACTTTTAAGTATATTTTTTACTTGTTCAGATAGTAAAAAAGGGTTAAATTTGCGTGAATTGTTTTGTCGTGTGGTCATGATGAGATAATTTTTTTGTTAAAAAAATCCTGCATCTGCGAAATGCAGGATTTTTAATTTAATTAAATAGTGAAATCAATTACTTGCCTTTCCGAATTGCTTGTAATTTGTTGCAATTCATTTTCCATTACATTAATAACTTTATTGATAACACTAGAATTTGAAACCTCAAATTCAAACCCTTGAGAATTTTTCAAAATAACTTTTTCTTTCATGCCATCACTTGAAGCAATGAATTTTTGTAAGTCGTCATTTTTTGAAACCAAGTATTTGTGTTTCTCTGCTAAAATCTTGAATGTATCAAGCTTTTTTAACCTACTTTCTGCGGTAGGGTTTAATACATCGTCAATATTTGTCTTTGCCCTTTCAACGGGTTTTAATATTGCGATTCCTTTTTGTTGTTCTTTGCCTTTCGGCGCTTCTTTTGTTGTACTCATTGAGAAATAATTTAATTGTTATTAATACTTAAATATACAAAAAAGTAGATAAATTATCTACTTTTAAGCACAAAAAGTTATAATATCTATACAATTTAAAATGTTTCTAAATAAATCAAAAACAGATATTTAAATACAAAAAAACCACACTCTTTTTAAAATCAAAAAAACGTAAAACGCTCATTTTCAAATAAGAAACCTAAATCTTTAGTTTTCGCAATTTGAAATAAGACGTTTGACACCGTCCCGCTAACATCTGTATTTGCATCGGCATACAATTAAACGTGTGGATATATGATTGTTTCATGTCTTAAACCATTTAAAGCAGTATTGATACTATTGTATGTATAATAATAGATAAGCTTTGATAATAAACGATGTAATAAAGCAGATGCGCTACCTATCAACCAACGGCATACCGTTTAGTTTTGAGTTTGTATCAATCAACCAATCAACTAACAAGAGTAACGGGGTTGTGCAGGTAGATAGTGCGTTACTAAGAAAGGGTAGACAAACAAACTCACCATCGTTAGTAGCATACACAGACTTAACAACTGAAGAGCCTAAGCATTTCCACCTACCATTACTAACTAAGTTTAACGGAAACCTCATACGCAATGAATATTGAAATTATAAACGGTAACGCCATTGTGAGCGACGACAACATCGCTTTCACCTTTGAGGTGACGGAAAACCCCAGACAGTTTGAGGAAGATAGACCAAAGGTTGACACGTTAACATGGTCTAATAAACATCATATAGTAGGTGAGTGGCGCATACATCCGTATGGGGATGATAACAACCTACCTACCATCATCAAAGAAACGGTACAGAACAATCATCTTGCTCCTGGTTCTTTGAATAAGCAAACCAATATGCTATGGGGTAAAGGACCAAAGCTTTATAAAGAAGTGTTTGAGAATAGAGAGCTTATATACGACTGGCAAGAAGATGCTCAGATACAGGATTGGTTAGACAGCTGGCAGTATGAAGACTATCTACTTAAAGCCTGTGTAGACTTCAATCATATTAAAGGGGTGTTCAGTAAGGTATATCAGAGCTTAGGCACTCGCATAGGTCAAGACTTCATTGCTAAATTAGAGCACGTACAGCCAGATAAGGCACGTTTAGCTTCTCACCTAACCAACGAAGACAGAACACCTACCCATGTAATAGTGACAGATTATGAATTTAAGCATATCAACTCTATACTGAAAGCTAAGGCATACCATAAGTTTGATCCATTAAAACCATTCCAGCATAAAAACGCCATATTCTACAGTAACATGTATAGTTTCTGTACTGAATATTACACCTTACCAGACCTATATGGAAGTTTAGAATGGATAAAACGCTCGACTGCGGTACCATTAATATTCAAGGCTTTATCAAAGCACTCTATTAATGCCAAATTCCATATACAATCACCTCAATATTTTTGGGATGATGCAAAATCAAAGATAGAGGAAAGATGTACGGATGAAGGAATCGAGTATAAAGACAAAATGCTAGAAGATTATCAACGCAGTTACCTTAAAAAAATCATCCAAAGCTTATCTGGAGACGACAATGTTGGCAAAGCCATTCATACCACAATAAAATTAGAGGTAGATGGCACAAACTTGCTTAAACACGGTTGGGAAATAAAAGCGATTGACCAAAACGTGCGCGACTTTGTTGAAGCCCAAATTAAAATATCCCAACGTGCCGATCATGTCCTTACAGGTACTACAGGCATACATTCGGCTATTGCCAATGTTGGCCAGGAAGGTAAATCAGATAGCGGTTCTGAGCAATATCATGCACTTAACAACTATTTGGCCACATCTATAGATATTCCAGAAATGATAGTTTTAAAAGCTATTAACTACGCTATAAAAGCCAACTTTCCAACCAAAAAATTAAAATTAGGCTTCTATCATTTAGGTACCAAAAAAATGGAAGACACCGCACCAAAAGACCGTAACCCAAAAGCATAAGCCATGAAACTATTATTCGATTTCAATCCAAATAAAGGAAGTGATGAGCTAAAAGCGCTTATAGGCCATATAGACAAGGATATCAATTTTGTTAATTTAAAGTCCGATATCGAATCAGCAACTACCGATTTAATAAAAATAATAGGTCAACCTGTTTACGATGCTGTTTTGGCTAAGTATGAAGCCGGTTCGGCTCTTGAGGCAGATATCGAATTAATATTCAAAGTGCGTTATCCCATAGCATTAAACGGATATAGCAGCTACGCCAGGGCTTCAGATGTGCAGCATGGAAACAATGGGCGTAAAATTCGCGTTGACGAAAAATATAAAGTGCCGTTTGAATGGATGATAGATCGCGACAACGAAATATTCGAGCGCAAATATTATAAAGCAGTAGATGATCTAATTGATTATCTAGACGCTACTTCAGCAACATGGAAAGCCTCAAACGCTTATAAGGACTCTCAAAAATATTTCGTGCGATTAACATCCGATTTTGATGAGTTCTTCCCTATAAATTCCCGTTTGTTGTTAATGAAGCTTCAGCCGGGGTTCCGACAATGCGAACGAAAAAGCATTGTGCCATTAATAACACAAACAACCTACGATGCGCTCAAATTAAAGCTTGAAGAAGCTACAGTTCTAACTTCTGAAGAAAATATATTGATAAGCCTAATTAAAGAAGCGTGTGTATATCACGCTCTTGCTTGGGGTATGCGTGTGCTTCGGGTAGCACTATTTCCTGAAGGTGTTCTACAGCGGTTTACATCCGATAGAATGTCAACCAAGGCGACTAAACCACCCGAAAAAATGGAAGCTGAATTAGCGGCGCAAGAATTCACAAAACAAGCAAAGGAAGCCTTAAATCAAATAGAAAGAATACAAACTGCAGCAGCTTTAACCGAACCAGATCCCGAAGTAGTAAAAGCTATTACCACACCAACGTATAAGTTCGACGATTGCGACGGATTTGTATCATTTTAAACCACAACAACAACAATGAAAAAACTAAAAAAACTAATTCGAAAATTATGGTACCGTTTGTTTCCAAAAAAACAAATCAACCAAATAAACAAAAAGCTGTTAATCGCTTTAAAAGACAAAGCAAAAGAACGTATTAATCTTTCAACCGAAATTAAGAACTACCTGGTTAACGAGCTTAAAATCGATAAAAAAAGCAAGTTCATTCCCTTGCATGTACGTCGTCAAGTCTGTACGCATGTGATGGCGAAGTTTGGTAAGCGCATGATAGCTCATAAAATTAAAATCAACATCAATTTAGAATTGGTTGCGCTATGATAACTCTGGAAATTCCACAAACAAAAACAACCTTATATCTTCCTGAAGATTTAAGCGAATGCGATTCAAAGCAATATGAAGATGTTTGTGAGCTTATATTTAGGTTTAATTCCAATAAAATACTCTTCGATACCTTTAAAATTCAGGCCGTATATAAACTATTGAATTTAACACCAAGTAAAAACAAACTGTCTGAAGAAGAAGACTTAAACAAAAACGCTAACATTTACCAGTTATCGAATCTTATCGATTCGTTTTTTGAAGTGAACGAAAAAGGAGAGCTCACAAACGTTATCAAACAAAATTACATCAATAATCACATACCCAAAGTAAAACCGCTTTGGCGAACCTATTACGGTCCTACTGATGGATTCCGTAACATAAGTTTTGGAGAATATACCGATGCAATCAACCTGCTTGTGGACTATGAAAAAAACAAGGACGAAGAATCACTACGTTTGCTAATGGCTGTTTTGTACCGTAAAAAACGCCCGTTCCATGCCATAAGAAACCTGTTTAAGTACAAATCCGATAAACGTGAAGCCTATAACGAAGACACTATAGAAATGCGTGCAAAAACTTTTCAATATGTACCCATCGGTCAGTTGTATGGTTTTTATCTATTGGTTGCAAGCTTTCACAAATACCTAACTAACTGCGTTCTTTATATTAATGGTACCGAAATAAATATAGGGCTATTGTTCCAGGAATCTTCAGAAAAACAGGTTACAAGCAACCTGCCTGGCCTTGGATTAAAAAGCATTGAATATCAAATTTCCGAATCAGCAGTGTTTGGAAACAACAAAGAAGTACGCGAAACCAATCTCTATGAAATACTTATCCGTCTATACGACATTACTAAACGAGATAAAGATGAAAAAGCGCGTCAAGAGGCCGCTGAACGTAAAGCTAAAACTAAGAACACATGATAGACGTAAACTTTTTAATTAACTATTCCGAAAGGCTAAAAACCGCTATAGATAGCATCAACTACAAGGAAGTTATCGTTGACGATTCCCAATTAATACATTTTCTTGAAGAGCGCTCTTTGGAAGACAAACACATGCTCTTTATGGTGTTGCCGGATTTCAGTAACTCAGGTCGTAACGTCGATGACATCAAAAAAAGAACCGATACCCTTATATTGGTGCTTCAGAAAACAGATTACAGTTCGGTATCACACGCCGAGTTCCTGCAGATCATGCAGGAAACCTTAATTTCGGCACGAGCTATTGAAACCAAAATGATTGCCGATAAGTTAGATGATACCGAGGCGGGTTGTCTCTACATGAAGGATCTAAACGTACCCAGTATAAGCATACAACCAGTTTGGGGATTGGCAGAATGTAACGGATGGAGTATTGAATTTAATTTTGAAGCTGATTAAAAAAGTAGTATATTTATCTACTTTTAAAACATAATCATGACCACACAAGACATTGACAACGCTTTCAAAACCGCAATTGAAAACAACGAACTCAAACAGCTCAAGCTTTCAAAGTTTATAAAATACAACCTGGAGAACAAACCATGTTCCACGGCGCGTAAACTTGAAATACTTTGGATGCTCGATAAAATAAAACTTAAATGAACCTACTCGATAAACGAAAAGACAACTCCGATGCCATATTAAAGGGCATCTTCATTCGTCGTGAGCTTCAGGAAGAATCCAAGGACATCGATGTTGCCCAGACAAGTCTTATGTCTCGGCGTGGCTTCAAATCGAGCGAGTTTTTTAATAGCAGAACCTATTCGGTAGACGACACCACAATGCGTTACGACCATTTGGCAAAACACCGCTTTGTCGATATGAAACGCCGTAACGTGCAGGGAAACTCCATAAAAAAGAAAAGCCACCCCATACACAACCGCATTTTGTGGGGCCATGCCAATAATATCGTTAAGCGTTTGTCCTTTGGCTATACCAATGCCGTTAAAGAAGAAATGGCGCAACTTGCCGAACAATTGAAAAAAAACACCCCTGTTTAAAATCATATTGATAATTTATAAGGCTAAACCAAAAATTATCAACAATGAAACAACCACAAGAAAACAACCTACAACAAGTAAGCACGAATTTTTTTGAGTTCTTTACAAAAAAAGAAGCCAAAAAACATTTAAACCAATTGTTCACTCTCTACCTAAACAGTTCTGAAGCCAATAATCTCTCCGACAGGCAAAAAAAACTGTTCTTTAAAAAACAGCTTAAAAAAATTATAAAACGCTTAAGCAAACAGTAATACCTCTCTATTAAAAAAAAATTGCTATTTTTCCTATCTAATTCAAAACCAACTAAAAATGAAAAATTTATTATTGCTTGCTTGCTTGATGGTGTTTACTGTTAATGCTCAGAAAAAAATTGAAAATTTAGAGACCTATACTGCATCTAATGGAGTGACTTATAGCATTGGCGATGAGTTTCAACTTGGCAGAGGCTCAGATACAAACGGAAAATTTGTATATGTAAATGTTGGGGGTTGGGCAGTGTCGTCAAGTGCCGAACAAAATAGATTAGGATCTTTAAATGTAGGCTTAATAGTAACTGTAAAGAAAATAAAAAAATATAATTATAAACGTTACAAAGGAGTGTATTTTACCGTTGGAGGAGGTAATATTACTAATTACACTATAGATATAGAAAATGCAATTTCTTCATGCGAAGTGATTCCTTGCAGGTCAGAAGCCTCATCAAAAGTTGTTGTAGATAAATATGATAAATTAAAAAAATTAAAAGAACTCTTAGATTCAGGAATATTAACAAAAGAAGAATTCGAGAATGAAAAAGCCAAGATTTTAAATTAGTAGCAATGTTTATTATTTTAGTTCTATTCCTTATTACTATGGTTGTTTTTATAAGTGTTAGTTATAAAAAAAGCACAGTTATACAACCTAAACTTATAGATTTAGAGTTAGTTGGTAAATACATGAGTGATTTTGAAGTGGTTGGAGTTCATTTAGGTGAGAGAAAATGGCATATTATAAATTATGTTGAAAAGCATAATCCTGTAGAGTTAATCCCAGAACCCAAAAACAAATATTCAAGCAAAGCCATTATGGTTGAAGTTGAAGGTGTTCATGTGGGTTATATATCTGAAAGTGATTTAGATGAAGTTCATGACATCATTTCCCGTCCTTATTCAGCACGAGTATTAGAAAAGGATTATTCAAATAGTTTCTTAAATTTAACCATTGAAATAAACCATTCTTAATGCCTACATACTTCCAACTCTGGCACCTAATAATAATTATCCCCCTCTACATATTAGGGCTATATGTGAACGAATATATACGCCGTAACAAATACAAATAAGTTTACTTATTAGTAAATAATAATTAACTATATTTACTTATAGTTAAACTATTAAAAATAAGCATTATACAACTGCACATTGTACAAAATAATTATATATATTAGCTTCGTCAAAACAGATTTAGGAGAAATCCGAAACACAATTTTTTAATAATAGAAGTCCATCTATGGTGCTCCCGGGCGAAAGCCTTCAATCGAAAGTAGGGTAAATCCAGTCCTAGACTGTTTTGACACATCTAAGGATGGATTTCGCGTTTTAATATTTTCGATATGTCAAAAGAAAATCAAACCCCGCGCGCCCAAGAACTCATGGCGCATTTAGCCTTATGGGCTGCAGAAGCTCGTCAATTTGAAGAGTTTGAAGATCAGGAAGAATTGTTAAACGATGTTTATCAAAACTTTTTAACCAGCTCCTTGGCAGACGATAACCAGGTACGCAACGATGCGATGGTTATTTTTAAGCAGCTAGCCAACCTTTACCAATTGCTCTCTAAATACAGTCACGAAGACTTTTTAGCCCTGGACCAACTAACTATTAAACTCCTGCAGCCATGTACTATCGAAACAGTAAGTTAATGTACACCAAACAAGGTGGAGAGATTGAAACCGGTAGCCTTTGGAAAAAAAAGGACGGTGTGCTGGTTCTGGTAGATGACGATCAATATGCCGAATCACCTATAACAGATGATTTTTATCCATCTACGGAAACCCGTAAAGGTTAATTAATAATTGGTGTTATATTTGGTTTATGAAATTTTCAGATAAAGAATTCATAAAAAAAGAAAATGAAAAACATTACCAATTAGGTTATAGGCACGGTTTGGAATTAAGTTTAGCCGTGACGACAATTTTTATAGTGTTTCTATTCATAACATATTTATATTTTAAAACCGATTAGCCTTTTTCATTTAAGGTTATTTTAAAGATTGGACAAATCTTGATGAGAGCGTATCGACGGATGCGCTCTTTTTTTTTAACCGCTGCTCATGTCTTAAACCGTTCCATTTTTCCGCTTTAAACTTACCTAAATTTTAAAGCACCATGGGAAAGAAGATTCTAGACGAAGAAATGCGTTTTTCGATTATCGTAAATGGTAATCAAGCACAAAAAGAACTCTTTGAGCTAGAAAATGCTACCCGAAAACTCACCGCTACCAATAAAGAGTTAAAGGCCGAACAGGCACGTTTGGTCGCTCAAGGCAAAAAAAATACTGAAGAGTATAAGCGACTATCTGCCGAAATAAAGCAAAACAACCAGGTAATTAAGTCAAACAAGGCACAGATGAACGCCTTGCAAAAAGAAATAGGCATCACAGGGCTTACCATGGCGCAGCTATCGTCTAAAGCCAACCAATTAAGGCTACAGCTTCGTAACATGGTGCCTGGTTCTGGCCAATATAAACGGCTCGATGCAGAATTAAAGCAGGTAAGCGCGCGCATGAACGAACTTCGTCTCAACGCTCAATCCACAAAACTATCTATAGGCAGCATCGCCAATGGTTTTAGCAAATATGCGGCATTAGGTGCGTCGGTAATCGCTATGGGAACCGGTGTTGTACTGTCTATTCAAAAAATGATAGACTACAATGGTAAACTGGCGGATGCACAAAGCGATGTTCAAAAAACCACTGGGCTAACAAAAATAGAGGTCGATGAGCTGTCGAAATCCTTTGGGTTAATGAAAACCCGTACTGCCCGCATAGAGCTTCTGGAGCTTGCCGAAGAAGCAGGGCGTTTAGGTATCGAGGGCACAAAAAATATTAAAGATTTCGTGGAAGTTGCCAACCAGATGAAAGTGGCATTGGGCGACGACTTGAGTACCGAGCAAATTCGCGAAGTCGGTAAAATGGTAAACATCTATAAAGTAGGTGAAAAAACGGGGCGTGACTTTAAAAACTCGATGCTGTCTCTTGGTTCTGCCATTAACGAAGTGTCAGCTTCAGGAGCTAACCAAGCAGGGTTCTTGGTCGATTATCTGAAAAGGCAAGCGGGTGTGGCGACACAGTCTCGAATATCTGCAGAAGATAACATCGCCTATGCTGCCACTTTTGATGAGCTCGGGCAATCTGTAGAAGTTTCGGCAACCGCTATGAACAAAATATGGATAGACATGTTTTCGAACGCAGATGTCTATGCTAAAATTGCTGGTGTTAGTGTTGGTGAATTTAGCAACCTGTTAAATACAGATGCCAATGCGGCGATGCTTCTATTTTTAAAAGGCTTGAACGGCAATAACGATGGCTTGACAATCATGTCCGAAAAACTAGAAGACTTAGAGGTTGGTGGGGCGCGTGGTGTGGCAGCGCTTTCTGCTTTATCAAGTAATACCGAGTTGCTCGAGAAACGTCAAAAAATGTCTAATAAAGCATTGATTGAAGCAACTTCTTTAACTGAGGAATATGGTTTAAAAAACAACAACCTGGCAGGAACTATTGATAAGGTGAAAAAAGCAATGACACTCGCTTTTTCGTCTTCTGGATTTAATAACATACTTAAAAGCATTATAGGAGGTTTTGCAGATTTATTAGGGGTTGTAGATGATACTAGTGAAGCTTTTGAAAAAGAAACGAAAGTCACTTACGAATCCTCTAAAGCAAATCGTAAACTTGCTGAAGAATCTTCAAAATTGCTTGAAGAATACGAAAGTTTAACAGCTGATGGTGTAGATCCTACGGCGGAAGCAAAGCAGCGTTTAGATGAAATAACACTGCAACTTCAACATCGGTTAGGTGATTCGGTTGTTTCTATAGATGCCGAAACAGGTGCTTTAAAATTGAATACCGAAGCTGTTAGGCAGCAAATTAAATTAAAGCGTTTAGCTGCCGATGAAGAAGCTGCAACATTAGTTTCCAGACTTAAAGGTGTTAAAGACGAGGAGGAACGTTTAAAAAAATTATTGCCAAATGCTAAAAAGAATTTTGAAGATGCAAACAAATTAGCTAGAGAAGCTCGTGCTGAATTAGATCCTGGCAAATCGTCTCAAGCAGATATAGATGCGAATGCTGATATCAAATTAGCCAGAAAAAAAGCAGATGAATATTTAGCAATACAAAAACAATTAGAAGAACAGGAAAAAAGACGGTTAGATCTTGCTGAAAAATTAAAAGACCTCAATTTTTCTGAAGCAGATGCCGATGCGTTTTTTGCAGATAATGCACCAGTGCCTACAGATACAACATCAACGGTTTCAACACCGCCAATACCTACCAAACCATTAACCGACAAAGAAAAAAACGACGGCAAAAAACGTGCTGAAGAATTATTAAAGCTAGAGCGCGATGCGGAAGACGCTCGATTACAGCTAATGCAGGAAGGCTTTGATAAAGAAATGCTTCTGGAGGACTTTAATCATTTCCGTAAAATTGAAGACTTACAAAACAAATTAGTAAGCCAAAAGCTTATCCAACAAACCAAGGACGAAAACCTTAAAGCCTCATATATTGCCCATAATAAGGCAGTAAATAGCCAAATAGAAAGCGAAAACGAGCTACACGAAATTCGTAAGGCCACCATTCTGGAAAAAGGTTTACAAAACCAAATAGAGCTTAAGCAGGCACAATATGAGCGAGAAGCTCAAGAGCGATTAATAGCTCATAATAATGCGTTAGCGGCTCTTGGTGATAACGAAAGGGCTAAAGAAAAACTTCAGAAAGAATTTGACAAAAAAGAACTGGAGAATAAAAAAGCCAATTTAGAATCGTTAGTAAAAGAGGTAAACAAAGTTCTTGAAACCTCACAATTTGAAGGTTTTGATATCAAATTATTAACACCGGAACAACTTCAAGCAATTAAAGATAGGCTTTCAGAATTGGGTCTTTCCTTATCCGAAATCAATAAGCTACTTGCTTACATGAGGGGCGAAAAAGACGTTGAATTTGGCGGTGAAGTTGATGTTTTAGGATTTTCAATAGATGAATGGGAAAAAACATTTGAAAAGCTAGAAACGCTAGAGCAAAAAATTAGAGCAGGCGAAATGGCTGTTGGTGCGTTTATGAATGCCTGGAGCATGTACAACCAATTCGTTTCGGCAAACCAACAAAAAGAGCTGCAACAATTTGAACGGGCTACCGACAAGAAAAAGGAAAGACAAAAGCGTTTATTGGATTCTGGGTATATAAACGAACGCCAATATAACGATGCCATCAGAGCATTAGACGAGGCTGCCGATAAGAAGAAAGCAGAAATGGAGTATAAAGCGGCAAAGCGTGAAAAAACCATGAATATTGCTTCTATTATTATGAATACGGCTGTTGGTGTCTCTAAAGCTTTGGCGCAAGGTGGTCTTATTTTAGGTGTGCCATGGGCGGGAATTGTCGCTGCGTTAGGCGCTATACAGCTTGCTATAGCAGTTGCCCAACCATTACCCGCCAAAGGTTTCGAAAGCGGCTACTATCCCGTACAGCGAGAGCAAGACGGCAAGGTGTTTAATGCAGCGTTTGGCGGTGAATCCAGAACTGGCGAAGTGGATAAACCTACGGTCTTCCTTGCCGGTGAAGGTGGTAAAAACTTCCCCGAAATGATTATAGATGGCCGTTCGTTCAAACAAATGAATCCAGATGTAAAGCAAGCGCTGTATAGCGAATTGGCACGTGTAAAAGGCTTTGAGCGTGGGTATGTACAAAACCAAACCACCCAACCCCAGTTTAACAATAGCTCTACGACTGCAGCACCAGATCCGTTGCTTATCGCCACCCTAAACCGTACCAATCAATTACTGGAGCTCATTGAAAAAGACGGTATTGTCGCTGTTATGGACAAAAACTTCCGAAACATTAAAAAGCTTCAGGAAGAACTCGATAAATACAATAAACTAAAACTTAAAAATAAACGCTAATGGCTTACGATCTATATACCACTGAAGGGGTTTTTGTCGATAACAACATAAATGCTATGTGCAATGCCATTATGGATGCACTAATCAATCAATTTGATGCTCCTACAGTCAATGCTGCTTTTGGTCTTACGGGATCTACTGCTAAAATTATCCAAGGAGAACCCAATGTTTATATACATGTAGTGCCTTTTATTACAAATAGTTTGCCTATTTACGACTATTTAAAAGCGAATATAAACACTATGGTGCAAGTAGATGGAGTGATTCAGTTTACCGATAGGTTTCAAGTGATTACACCACGTGCGTATATAGAGGTTTGGTTTAAATCGCCATTAACACTCGTAGATACCAACGGCATTTTTTCTGAAAATAAAGCCAATATTGCTAATTACATTTTATAGCCATGCCATATAATATCATTTTACATAAAGCAAAAAAATTCTCAACAGGACCAGGCACGCCATTGGTTAACGATTGGGTGTTTGTTCCAAGTTCCGGAGTTGAAAAAAACTATGTTATAGGTGGTGCGCTGCCAGGTAATTTAAATATAGACACGTTCATTAAAAATTACTTGCTAACAGGGTCTTACGGAAAAGTAATAGTACGGGCCAAAATAAATACACCTGGACAAGTAGGTAATTTAAATTGGGCTACATTATCCGGTCCCATAGCTGCCGCCACGCCTGCAGAACCTATTGGGATAACAGACAAAACAGGTTACGAGCTTACAAATTTAAATCTAAATGTAACCAATACCGTTAGTTTTATAAACACACAATTGCTTACTGAAGGTGCATATTTTGGTGTCATTGAATTTTTAGTATATAACGCTTCCGATTCACTAATACAACCGGTTCAAATAGGCGCTGCTGTTTTCTCATTTGTGCTAAATGTCATGTCGCAACCGCTTTTATCGGTAACACCTACTGCCTTGGTGTTTTCCATGATAAGAAATGGCGCGCTTCCTGCATCCCAAAATATAAATATCACGGCGGGTAGCTCTTGGATAGCTTCAACCGACAAAAAAGTAACGCTTTCTGAAGCTTCTACGGTAGACAATTCTTCTGCTACCCAAACGATCATTACAGGTACTTCTAATAAAACCGTAAGTGTTGGTATTGCTTCTGAAATTAATGGTTTTGCTGGTAATAAGTTCGAAACCGTTATAGTTATAAAAGAACCTGTAGGTACGACCCGATCGGTTTCTGTTACGGTAAACATTCTAGAAACAGATATTTTTACCATAACGCCTAAAAGTCTATTGTTTGAAGCCGTTAAAGGATTTACGGAAGCCGATGCGCAAGCGTTTCAAGTGTCGGGTTTTGGTGCATTTACTTTAACTGCACCAACATGGTTAAATTTATCGGCGTACAGTGGGGTGTCTTCTGGAACATTTATAGCCACGCCTATAAGCGCAAACAATCTAAGTTCTAAAACCTATACGGGCGAAATTGTTTTAAAAACCAATGTTGCCGAATATATACTACCTGTTACCTACATTGTTCATGGAAGTGTTAGTACCAATTTGCAGTCAAACAATTTCAATTTTACAAAAGATATTGAGTATATAAATATTAGAAATGCAAACCGAGACGACGAAAATGTGGTAAGGCTAACTTTAGACGTCAAAGTGTACAGTTACCTCTCGCATGCCGAAACCTTGCTTTCATACACGTATTTTTTACCTTTTTTTGAGTATAATGCGAGCTTTCATATCGGAGAAGTCATTGAGCGTTTGCTTAAAAAACCATCAAAAATTACCGATTTCAATCTAGAGAACCTAGATCCAGAAATTAATTTTTATCCGGTATACAAACCTGCTTCGGTCAATGCGAAAATCGAAATAATTAAGCGTTCAACTGCTGCAGTGATTTTAACCGAAAACCTCGATTATTTATTGTTTGTTAATGGCAAAAAACCTGCATCATTTATAAGCAATGGTGCAATATTGAGCAATAGTAAATCCATTAAACGGGTTACGAAAACATCGAGAGAGCTGCTTAATTTTTTAGTGCCTGCAGGTGGTTTCGAAATTAAGATTCAAAAAAACAAAGAAGCGTCAGAGACTATTGCGTCTAGAAATACCGATGGCCATAATATCTTTCAATATTATTTTGATTTCGCGGCATATAACCCTGCAGATGTTATTACGTTAAGTGTTTTGTCTCAAGGCAACGTATTTAAAAAAAGCTATCAATTAATTACTGAAGGCGATTATTCCAACCACATTGCCTTTATAAACCAATTCAATACGTTAGAGGTTCTAGAGCTATTGGGAGGTTATTCCCTGCAATCGGATATTAAAAAAATTACCCATAAATACTATAAAGATTTAATTGAGCATATCGAAACTTTAGAATCTACCAAAGATTTAAGGTTGCTTATTAATACGGGCAATATTTTTAAAGAAGACCAGGTAGTTATAGATGAAATGCTACGCTCTAAAAAAGCCTGGTTAATTTTTCCTGATAAACCGGCAATAGAATTGATTCCATTGGACAAAAAACTAACAAATTTCGACTCAGACCAAGAATTGTATGATTTTGAGTTAGAATTCCACATAAACCGCCAGCACGATGTTGAAAATTATACATTCTAGTTTCCAGCTAGATCTCTCGAATTACGATATTTCCATCGTTGAAGAAAATCATTGGTTTTCAGATACCTTCTTTACAAAGTTTACGCTGCCGTTTACTTTTTATATTACCGACGAACTAAATGCGGCCATCGGCGATTTATTGAGTCATAATTCCAACGATTGGGAAACGTACTTCGAAGTGTATTTTTATCATAACGGTAAAGAGCATGAGGCCATTTTTGAAATTGAGGAATTCACGGGAAGGGAAGGTTCTGGAGTCGTTCGATTTGGATTGGAAGAGTTGCCTAATTACAATAAAAAATTATCCGAATTACCTCTGGATGATTTTGCTTTAGAAGCTCCTGCAACCATATATACACATGCCGAAACCGTAATAACTAAAACATGGCCAGAAGTAAGCCATAATTTTGTTATGGTCCATACCGATAAATTTGATGCTGCAGAGGATCAGTGGCAGGCTTTTGAAGGTGTCATAAACAAACGTGTAGGTTCTGCTTTTGTGGTCAATGAATATGATGCAGTAGAAGACTTGCAGCTGAACAGAAACATCATGATGCCACAACCATATTTATTGTATGTACTACAAAAAGCGGTTGAAGATGCCGGCTTTACCTTGGCGGGCGATGTACTGGAAGATGTCGAACTTAAGAAGGCGCTCTTTAGCGAAATAAGCAGCTATTACCATACTATAAATGTAGATTCTACAGAATTAAAGATGCATAGTGGTGAACAGTATGGGTTTAAAGGTCACGATGGAAAATATAAAAAATCCATAATATTAACTGAAAAAGGACGATATAAAATAGCGGGAAACTTAACCATTAGGAGGTATTATTCTATTGCATGGGACAAGATTACTTTAAACGGTAAAAGGATTTGGCTAACCATTAAAGAAGGCATTGTTTTCAGTTATAAGGAATATACCAGGTTTGTAGACATGAACATCGATTTTTTTGAAGGCGACGAAGCTATTATAGAATATACTTCAGAGCAATATCCCGGCGCAATAATTGACGGCGAATTTGTGCCCGACCAACCGATTTGCGATTTATCAATCACCCAGCTATCAAAGCTAGATGCAAGCGGTAACCTGTTGCCTACTTTAGTGCTTCCAAACGAGGTAAAATTGGCTAAGTGCGTTCCGGATATGACGGTCGATGAGTTTATTACCATATTAAAAAATTGGAAAAACCTCGATTTAGTGCCTGAAGGAAATATTATGTACTTCAATTATATTGAAAGTCAAATAGATATTACCGACGCTAAGGATCTATCCTCTTACGAGGAAAAAACGCCCAGACGTTTGCCAGGCAGGGGCAAATCGTTTTTATTGAAATTTTCAGATGTCACTTCAGAAGACTATACCTTTGAAAAAGTGTTTGTAGATTTAAATGGGGTCACTACCAATGGCATCGAGACAAACGAAGATACTTCAGAAATAGTTATAGATGCAATTCCGTTGCCAATCATTAACCGTGGAAATATCATTACGGCACACCATTTTTTAGACGAAGGTTCCAAGCTAAAGGTAATTCTTTACGAAGGCGAAATTGGCAAAATAAATGCATCCGAAACGCCTTTTGAGCTGTTGATTCCTCAGGTATATGACAAACATTTCCTGAAGTGGTTTAATTTCCGTCTAACAGGTCAGAATTACGAATGGTCCTTTAAAATGTATGAAGAGATCATGCGTAATCTAGACATTAGAAACAAGGTGTTTGCCTATAAAAACTACCATATCATAAAATCCATGACCAAAGATTTGGTAAAGCCTGGCGTGTGGTTAATCCAATTGAACACGGAATCACTTAAACAGACCGTCGAGTAGATCGGCATTATTGTTTTTTTCCTGTTCCGCCAAATGTACATAGCACATCGTGTCTTTAATATCGCTATGATTCAATAGCTGCTGAACCGTAGTCACCGGACATCCCATAATAATGAGATTGGTAGCAAACGAATGGCGTGCCACGTGAAAGCTCACCTTTTTGTTGATGTTCAAGGCATCCATTATTTTCTTTAAAACCTCGTTAACATGCGCTTCGGAATAATGCTTGACAAATAAATCGGGGTTGTCGTTAATTATAAATTTTGCTTTTTCGTTGAAATTAATAACCTGCAGCTTTTGTCCTTTTACATTGTGCAAGGTATAGCTGTCGTGTTTAATGTGCTGGCGTTTCATGGCCATCACGTCCGATATGCGCAACCCGGTAAAGCAGCTGAACAAAAAATAACCTAGAACCAATTTGTAGCTTGGGCTTATAAATTCAGACTTACAATAGTTGTAGCAGCATTCAATTTCTTTGGCATTTAGGTAAGTTCTGTTGCCTTTGGTAGAACCTGGTTTAATATCTTCTAAGTCAATAGCGAGCTTGATGCCCAATTTGGTGGCATAGCGCAGATATTTCTTTATAACCTTTATATTGTTGTTCCTTGTCGTTTTGGCGTTGCCTAAAGCGGCCATGTGCCCCCGATACTTTACGAAAAAGTGTTGGTCGATATCGCAAAAAATTATTTCAGGTTTGTAAGCCTTCAGTTTTCTGAAAATACCTATTTCCTTTTTGTAGGTGTTCGGGTTCATGGTTTGCTTGTTGATGGTAAGCACTTTGTGATAAAACGCTACAAAGTTTGCGCGGGGCATTTCGTTATTGAATTCATCCAAAAAACTATCAATAGTCAATGTTTTGGAAGATAACCGGTAGTTGATTTGAATGTTATTTATTTTTGTACGAATACTGTTTAGCAATAGATTGGTGTCGTGTACTTCTTCCGCGGGCCCGTTAAGTTTACAGTCTTTGGCGTTCCAATATTTTGCTTTAACAAAAATATCCAGGTTTAACCTAACGCGCCTGTTTTTTGAAGAAACGTTTAGGTAGATAGGTGAAAGTCCATCTGAATTAATGTACTTACGAAGTTTAAAATTAATGGTCATTGGCACAAAGTTTTTGTTTGTGTCAATTCTTGTGTCAAAAAGAGTTAGGCTGTTGATCATGGTACCGAATTAAGTTAAGATTAGTGTAAAGGCTTGCATTTGCAAGCCTTGTTAACACTTCAATTCAGTACTTTAGTTGTTTTTAAAGAATCAAATTCTTTAAACTTGTGACCGGGCTGGGATTCGAACCCAGGACCCTTTCATTAAAAGTGAAATGCTCTACCAACTGAGCTACCAGGTCTTGTATTTTGTTTCTCTGTAACGAGGGTGCAAATATAAAACCTATTTTCAATAAAACAAGACTTTTTTAAAAGAATTTTTTGTTTTTTTGCAGTACTAAAACGTATGTTTTTAATAATCAATTTATAGCGTAAAAATGATTGTAATTTTAATTGGGTATATGGCTTCAGGAAAGTCTACTTTAGGTAGAATTTTGGCAAAAAAACTAGATTATGGGTTTTTAGATTTAGATGATTACATTGAAGAAAAAGAAAATTCGACCATTAGTAATATATTTAAATCAAAAGGAGAAATTCATTTCAGAAAACTAGAAGCGCATTATTTAAAAGAATTACTGGCTTCTAAAAGCAAATTAGTATTGTCTTTAGGAGGGGGGACGCCATGTTATAGTAATAATATGGATATAATTTTAAAAGCGAATAATGCAAAAAGTATTTATTTAAAAGCGTCTATCCCTACTTTAATTGCCCGATTGAAGAATGAAAAGAGCAAACGACCGTTAATTGCCCATATAGAAACAGACGATTTATTGGCTGAATTTATTGGGAAGCATCTTTTTGAGCGGTCTCAATATTATAATTTAGCGCATGTCACTATAACTACAGATAACAAACCAGAAAGCGATATCGTAGAAGAAGTCGTGTTACAGCTATTCTAAAACAACTTCAAACTTTTTGCCATCTAATACAACGTTTACATGCTCATGTAAAGAAGTGGAGAGTGAAATACCTTTAAAATCGGCTTTAACAGGATATTTTTTATGGTTTCTATTTACTAAAACAGCCGTTTTAAATTGTTTTAAGGGCACATTTAGAAAATGCTTCACACCATAAATTAAGGTTGTGCCTGAGTTTAAAACATCGTCAACCAATACCAGCGATTTATTTTCGTAATCTTCTGGTTGAATAGATGTTTTTATTGGCAGATGGGGATTTTTTTTATCAATATTTACTTTACATAGAATAGGATTGATGTTTGATATTTTTTGAAGTACGCTTTTTAATTTTTTGGCAAAAATGTAACCGTTACTATCTATACCGGCTAAAATAACTTCTTTTTCGTTTACATTATTCTCATAAATTTGAAACGCAATACGTCTTATTTTATGGTTAATTTCATCGTGGTTTAATATCACATTGTTTGTAACGTTCATATCGGTTGTATTGTTTTAAAGTATAAAATTACTCATTTTTACCTGTTTCTATTATTTTTTTCAGAGGAAGTTGTAATCTACATTCACTCTTCCGAGTCATCAGCTTTCAAAGGTGGTTCATCGGTAAAACCATCAATGTCTCTTCTATCTTTTTTAGTAGGTCTGCCAACGCCTTTTTTTCTGTAATAATCTTTTGAGTATTTTAAAAGTTCTTGCGCTTCAAACTGTTCCTTAGGAGTGGTATCGGTTCTATAAATGTCAACTAATTTAGCGCCAATCCTACTTTCAGGAATGTCGTTTACAGTAAGGCGGTAGTTTATTTGGTCTTTTCTTAATTCAATAACATCTTGAGGGTAAACTTCTCTACTGGGTTTAACAATTTCTTGATTTACACGAACATGCCCTTTTTTGCAAGCTGTAGTTGCAATAGTTCTTGTTTTGTAATATCTAACACACCATAAATACTTATCTATACGCATATAATTATTGTGAAATGAGCATGGATGAAAAAATATTCACCATATGAATTATTAATTATGAGAATTGCATCTGACCATATAAAAAATAAAATATACAGATGAAAACTACGTTAATGTTGTTATGCAAAATTATATTTAAATTGTATCTTGCGGCTCAAAAATAAGGAATAATGGAGTATTCTTTTAAGATTTAATAAAATCAAGAAAAGAATTCACAGGCCAAGCCTTTAAAAAACAAAATAACGCATGAATTTAAGAAAAGTAAGCCTATATCTGTTATGTTTAACCATTGGAGTGTTATCATGTAAGAAAGATGACGATCCAGATCCTGTTGTTATTGAGATAAGAGATAGGGCAGAGCAACAGCTTAAAGATAAAGATTCTTTGGATAAGTATCTAGATACTCATTATTATAATGCTAGCGAGTTCGAATCTAATACCAATCCTAGTATTTCGGACATAATTATTATCAAACGATTAGAAGGTGAAACTATTCCTGATGGATATACGAAGCTTAAAGATGCAGTTGGAATGCCAAAAACAACTATTTTTGCAGAGACAGATTATGAATATTACGTTCTTAAATTAAACCAGGGAGGTGGAGATTCACCTAAATTCAGCGATAAAATTCGTTTTAATTATGAAGGTTTTACACTTGATGATGTTGTTTTTGATTACTCTGTAAACCCTATAGATAGTGATTTAATAGGTAATGGCATTACAACTTCAGGGCTTATACCTGGTTGGAGAAAAGTAATACCTGAATTTAATACAGCTGAAAGTTTTATCGAAAATGGCGATGGCACCGTTAATTATACCAATAAAGGTTTAGGTGTCATGTTTTTACCTTCGGGTTTGGCCTATTTTTCTAATGCTTCTGGTGGTATTCCAGCCTATTCACCATTAATATTTAAGTTTGAATTATTACAAATGGCTGAAAACGATCATGACGGTGATGGCGTTCCCTCGTATCTTGAAGATTTGAATGGTGACGGAGAATTTACAGTAAATTTTGAAGATTTAACCGATGCTACAGATGATGATACCGATGGTGATGGTACGCCCGATTATATAGATGTCGATGATGATGGTGATGGTATTTCAACTATCAATGAAGATATCAATAAAGATGGCGATCCCACCAACGACGATTCAAATGACAATGGCATCCCTAACTATTTAGATCCAAATGATAAAATTAGAGAATAACAACATACTCGATATTTTTAAAACAAAAAACCTCGCCATTAGCGAGGTTTTTTGTTTTAAAGCAATTTATTTTTACGGTATTAAAGATAAACTTAAAATCAATTGGTCGGGTCTAGTGTCTAATCTACCAGTTCCAATACCATTGTTACCAATAAAAGTAGCTTCATTTTCGCTAAAACCACGTTCGTATCTTAAATCGATACCAACTTTATTAAAGTTAAGTCCAATACCAAAATTCAAACCAACTGTTAAATCATTTTCAACATCATCCATAGAAATACCATCAAATTCGGAGTCCAATATATATTGTAGCGACGGACCTCCAAAAACACTAATTGGGCCTATTACTTTTATGCCAACTAATAATGGGGCATCCAATTTTTGCATTTTAAAGCTATCGTCGTTGTAATCACTTTTGGTACTTGTATAAACCAATTCCGGTTTAAAGTAAATTTGGTTTCCAATTTTCCCAAACACACCAATATGGTAACCAATGTTCCTATCGGGGTTTTGTGCGTTATCACCAATAGATTCAAAATAATCGCCATTGGCATTATAATTTAATCCACCTTTTAATCCAAAACCGGTGGCCGATTGCGCATAAGTATATGATAATGTTGATACTAAAAATAATATTAGTAAAACTGATTTTTTACTAGCATTCAATTTGCTTTTTAAATGTCTCATAATTTTTGTTTTTAATTTTGACGTGGGGTTTTTGTTTCTCTAAAAATATATATCCAAAAATATATAATATCAAATTTTTCTATGTTATACAATTCATTTAGTTTTTTATATAATTCAAATGAACACGTATTCACATACAATCAAAAACGTTTTCAAAAGCAAATTATTTTCTTTTCATAACAATCAATATCATTTTTCAGTTAATTATCTTTGCCAACCAAAATGCTATTTATATAATTTGGTCTAGAATGATTTAAGTCAATTTAGCACTTAAGTGTCAGTCTGGGCATTGTCGAAGATATTAAAAATACATTCCAACAAGCTCAATGTGACAATGAATATAATTAGCCTGAATAACGTAATTAGACCCAGCAGGTTATAAATTTAACCTTTTTTATAAAAGCGATAAGAATACTAGATGAAATTTGAATTAAAAGCGAAAGACACCCAAAGTAAAGCAAGAGCAGGTACAATTACCACCAATCATGGTGTCATTGAAACCCCCATTTTTATGCCTGTCGGTACTGTAGGAACTGTAAAAGGGGTACATCAACGCGAGTTAAAAGAGGACATTAATCCAGATATTATCCTAGGGAACACCTATCATTTATATTTACGTCCACAAACAGACATTATAGAAAAAGCGGGCGGTCTTCATAGATTTATGAATTGGGATCGAAATATTTTAACCGATTCGGGTGGTTATCAAGTGTATTCGCTTTCTGCAAATAGGAAAATTAAAGAAGAAGGTGTTAAATTTAAATCGCATATAGATGGTAGTTACCATACGTTTACACCCGAAAACGTTATGGAAATTCAACGTTCAATTGGTGCCGATATTATTATGGCGTTCGATGAATGTACCCCATATCCATGCGACTACAAATATGCAAAACGTTCCATGCATATGACGCACCGTTGGCTGGATAGATGCATCAATCATTTAGAAAAAACGCCTTTAAAATATGATTACGATCAAGCCTTTTTTCCTATAGTTCAAGGTAGCACTTATAAAGATTTACGACAACAATCTGCCGAGTATATTGCCAATGCCGGAGCTGTTGGAAATGCCATTGGTGGACTTTCGGTTGGCGAACCCGCCGAAGAAATGTATGCCATGACTGAAGTGGTAACCGAAATTTTACCCGAAGACAAGCCCCGTTATTTAATGGGCGTTGGTACACCTATCAATATTTTAGAAAATATAGCGTTAGGTATTGATATGTTCGATTGTGTGATGCCAACTCGAAATGCCAGAAACGGTATGTTGTTTACAGCACACGGAACCATAAATATCAAAAATAAAAAATGGGAAGCCGATTTTTCGCCAGTAGATGACATGGGGATAACCTTTGTAGATACCGAATACACTAAAGCTTATCTAAGACATTTATTTACGGTTAACGAATTATTAGGAAAACAAATAGCTACCATTCATAATTTAGGGTTTTATTTGTGGTTGGTTCGTGAGGCAAGAAAGCATATATTAGCAGGAGATTTTAAAACTTGGAAAGACCAAATGGTAAAACAAATGGACAATAGGTTATGAAGAGTTAAGAGTTATGAAAAGTTATGAGTTAAGAGTTTAAAGTTTTCAACCAAAACCCAACACCTGATACCCAAAACCAAACAATAAATACCCAATTTGAAAATACTAGACTGGTACATATTAAAACGTTATTTGTTTACATTTTTTATGATGTTGCTATTGTTTATTCCCATAGGAATAACAGTGCATCTTGCTGAAAAAATAGGTAAAATTCTTGAAAGCGAAGTGCCAATAGGTGAAGTGCTCGTCTATTTTTATAATTTCACAATATATTTTGCACATTTACTCTTTCCGTTATTTTTATTTTTATCTGTTATTTGGTTTACATCAAAATTAGCCAATAACACCGAAATCATAGCTTTTTTAAGTTCAGGTGTGTCATTTTCCCGATTTTTACGTCCCTACATGATTGGCGCAACCATAGTTGGGGTATTAGCTATTTTACTAGGTTTATTTTTAGCTCCAAAAGCCAGCGAAGGCTTTAACGACTTTACTTATAAATATCTAAAAAAAGGTAAATCAGCTTTTGAAGAAACTGGCCAAAACGTTTTCAGGCAAATTAACGATAACGACATTATTTATGTGAGTAGTTTTGATGTAGCAAATAAAAATGGAAGTAATTTTGCGTTAGAGCATTTTGAAAAGAATGAACTAAAGTATAAGATAACAGCCAATAATATTAAATACATTGAGGAAGATACTACTTATAGATTGACCAATTATGTTAAGCGTACTATAGGTGTAAATGAAGATGAATTAGAAATCAGCGCAACCAAAGACACACTTTTTGCTTTTGATGTAGACGATTTAATTCCTGAAATTTATGCAGCTGAAACTAAGATGTATGGTGATTTAAAACAATTTATAGCCAAAGAAGAGGCCAGAGGTTCTTCAAATGTGGGGCGTTTTAAATTAGTATTATACCGAAAATGGAGTTTACCAGTTTCTGTGTTTATTTTAACCATTATTGCTGTAGCGGTATCTTCTATAAAACGACGTGGTGGTATGGGGGTTAATTTGGCAGTAGGGATATGTATTGCCATGGTTTTTGTGTTTTTCGATAAAATTTTTGGTGTTATGGCAGAACAATCCGATTTCTCACCACTAGTAGCTGCTTGGTTTCCAAATGTCGTTTTCGGTATTCTAGCCATTTTCCTGTTGCGCAATGCTAAACGTTAAGCTAAAAAATCATTTACATCTTCATTTCTTAGTTTTTATAGCTGGTTTTACTGCTATTTTAGGTGAATTAATTACCATTACGGCCATTCCTTTAGTTTGGTTTAGAATGGTAATGGCGTCTTTTTTGATTTTTATTTACATAAAAATAGCAAAGATTGATATAAGAATAAGTCTCAAATCAATTGTTAGATTATCTATTGCTGGTATTATTATAGCCTTGCATTGGATTACCTTTTTTGGAGCTATCGATGCATCAAACGTATCCATAACACTTGCCATGTTTTCTTGCGGTGCTTTTTTTGCGTCGTTAATAGAGCCTATAATTTATAAGCGACGTATTATTTGGTATGAAATTCTATTTGGAGTGATAGTAATAATAGGTGTTTTTATAATCACTAAAAGTGAAATAAAGTATATTAATGGCATCATTTTAGGAATTTCATCTGCGTTTTTGTCATCGCTTTTTGCAGTGTTAAACGGTAGTTTTTTAAAGCAGCATACAGCGACGGTTATTTCATTTTACGAATTTTTAAGTGGTGTTTTATTTATATCTATTTATATTTTGATTTTTGGTGGAGGCTTTTCTGCGGAGTTTTTTAATTTAAGTCATTCGGATTATGGATACTTATTTATTTTAGCCTCTATATGTACAGCTTATGCATTTATTGCAGCGGTGCATGTCATGAAGGTTATTAGTCCATATACAGTGGTTCTTAGCTATAATTTGGAACCTATTTATGGTATTTTTATGGCAGTTATTTTGTTTCCAGAAAAAGAATATATGAGTTCGTCATTTTATTACGGAGCTATAGTAATTATTGCCACGGTGTTACTAAATGCCATTCTAAAAAACATAAGATTGTTAAAAAACAAGTATTCTCTTTAAGAATTCTTATTTTTGTAAAGAAGTTAAAAGCCTCAACATTTTTATATTTTTATCAATTTAAAATGAAAAAATATGTAGGTTTGTAGACTAACTTAAGATTAATAGCCAAAATAAAATTCTTATGGAATATTTAGAATTTGAACTACCCATAAAAGAACTTGAAGACCAATTGCAAAAATGTAGAGTTATTGGTGAAGAGAGTGAAGTAGATGTTACTGAAACATGTTCAAATATTGAGAAAAAATTAGTTGCCACCCAAAAAGATATTTACAAAAACTTAACACCTTGGCAACGTGTGCAAATGTCTCGTCATCCAGATAGACCTTATGTTTTAGACTATATTCGTGCTATTTGCGGTGAATCTTTCTTAGAATTACATGGAGACAGAGGCTTTAAGGATGATAAAGCAATGATTGGTGGACTAGGTAAAATTGGTGACCAAAGTTTTATGTTCATTGGCCAACAAAAAGGTTATAACACCAAAACACGCCAATACAGGAATTTTGGTATGGCAAACCCAGAAGGTTATAGAAAAGCATTACGTTTAATGAAATCTGCTGAAAAATTTGGCATACCTGTAGTGACTCTTATAGACACGCCAGGTGCATTTCCAGGTTTGGAAGCCGAAGAGCGTGGACAAGGAGAAGCCATTGCTAGAAATATTTTAGAGATGACCCGCTTGAAAGTGCCAATTATCACCATTATAGTTGGTGAAGGTGCTTCCGGTGGTGCTTTAGGTATTGGTGTTGGTGATGTAGTTTTGATGCTTGAAAATACATGGTATTCTGTAATTTCTCCCGAATCTTGTTCGTCTATTTTATGGCGTAGTTGGGAGTTTAAAGAACAAGCTGCTGATGCCTTAAAATTAACAGCTACCGATATGAAGAAGCAAAAATTAGTAGATGAAATTATAAAAGAACCACTAGGTGGTGCACATAGAGATAGAGATAAAACATTTTCTACGGTTAGTAATGCCATTGTAAAATCGTTTGAAGAACTTAAAAACTTATCACCAAAAGATTTAGTTGCCAAACGTATGGATAAATATTCTCATATGGGAGTCTTTAAAGGCTAATACGTTTAATAACATAATACAAGAAAATCTGAAGTATAAAGCTTCGGATTTTTTTTGTGTTATTGACAATACTTATAAGTTATTAACAACTAAATTGTTAAAGACTAGTTAACAATCATAATTCATTTTCTAACAAAAAACACGTTCTTTTTAGTTACTTTCGTAGTTATGAAACAACCCGACCAAATTAGAGGATTTAAAGTTGACAAAAGTACATTGATTAGCCTTGAGAAAGGAAAAATACCACCACAAGCACTTGATTTAGAAGAAGTTGTGCTAGGGGCGATGATGATTGATAAAAAAGGAGTCGATGAAGTTATCGATATTTTGAGTCCAGACGCTTTCTATAAAGAAGCGCATCAACACATCTTTTCCGCTATATTTCAATTGTTTGAGAATAGTGAACCAATCGACTTATTAACCGTTTCAACACAATTAAAGAAAAATGCTAAGCTGGAGCTCGCAGGGGGTGATTTTTACCTCATTTCTTTAACCCAAAAAGTATCCTCTTCGGCACATATAGAGTTTCATGCACGCATCATTTTACAAAAATTTATTCAACGGAGTTTAATTAAAATTTCAAGTGAGATTATTGAAGATTCTTATGATGAAACCAAAGATGTTTTCGATTTATTAGACGCTGCCGAATCAAAATTATACGAAGTTACCCAAGGTAATATTAAAAAATCGAGCGAAACAGCTCAAGAATTAGTAATTCAGGCTAAAAAGAAAATTGAAGAAATTTCTAACAAGGAAGGGTTAAGTGGTATTCCAACAGGCTTTACCAAATTAGATAAATTAACATCGGGTTGGCAACCGTCCGATTTAATTATTATTGCAGCACGTCCTGGTATGGGTAAAACAGCATTAACCCTATCTATGGCAAGAAACATAGCCGTGGACCAGAATATTCCCGTAGCATTTTTCTCGTTAGAGATGGCTTCGGTACAATTAATAACCCGTTTAATTTCTAGTGAAACTGGACTGTCTTCAGAAAAATTAAGAACAGGAAAACTAGAGAAACACGAGTGGGAGCAACTTAATGTAAAAGTTAAAGGTCTTGAAAAAGCCCCTTTGTTTATTGATGATACACCGTCGCTTTCTATTTTCGATTTACGAGCAAAAGCGCGCCGTTTATCTTCGCAACATGGTATCAAACTCATCATGATTGATTATTTACAATTAATGACAGGAGGTAGCAACCATGGTGGAAACCGCGAGCAAGAAATATCGATGATTTCCAGAAACCTCAAAGCTTTGGCAAAAGAATTGAATGTACCCGTAATAGCACTGTCACAATTATCGCGTGCGGTTGAAACTCGTGGTGGTAGTAAACGCCCGTTGCTTTCAGATTTACGTGAATCGGGTGCTATTGAACAAGATGCCGATATTGTAAGCTTTATTTACAGACCGGAGTATTATAAAATCGATGAATGGGATGATGAAGAACGTTCACCAACCGAAGGACAAGGTGAGTTTATTGTAGCAAAGCACCGTAATGGTGGTTTAGAAAATATACGTTTAAAGTTTATTGGACATTTAGGTAAGTTCGATAATTTAGATGACTTTGATTCACCTTTCGAATTTCATTCTAAAATGAATGCTGCAGCAAACGATGATACATTTAAGTCCGATACGTTTAAAGCAAGTCCAGACCAAGCTTTTGGTAGTTCGTTTAATGATGATGATGATAACGATGTGCCATTTTAAATCCAATCTTCTGTTAAACTAATTTTAGAAAGAATAAAATTTAAGTATCTTTCAACGTAAATTATGGAAAGTTAGTCATTTCGGAGAAGAAGTGGCTGAGAAACCATATAAAGCTTAGCCTCAATTTTGAAAAAGATATTTGTCACATTATTTTTGTTATTCATAGGTTTAAAAACCTATGCATCCTACATTCTAATCCCTATGGATGCGGAGAGTCAAAAAAATCATTTAAAGGCATACGGATTAACCTATTGGGTATTAAGTAAAGAGCAAAAAATAAAATGGTTGCTTAATTTTCGTGGCGGTTCTTTTTTATTGCCCGATACACAAGAAATTCAACGAGAATGTCAAATTAGGGGCATATCGTTTGAAGTACTTTCTGATTCAAAAACCGAAAGCATTTTAGAAGAAATAAGTAGTCCGAGCCAAAACATGGAAGCCGTTATTTTAGAAAAAGCTCCTAAAATTGCTGTTTATACCCCAAAAGGAAAATTACCTTGGGACGATGCCGTAACCATGGTGTTGGAATATGCAGAAATACCTTATGAAACTATTTATGATGAAGAAGTGTTGAACGATGCACTTTTAGCATTCGATTGGCTGCACTTACATCACGAGGATTTTACGGGGCAATATGGAAAATTTTATGGTGCTTACAAAGCGTCATCCTGGTATATTGAAGAGAAGAAAGAGGCAGAAGCCTTAGCAACAAAATTGGGTTATAACAAGGTATCACAAGAAAAGCTGGATGTTGCTTTGAAAATAAGAGATTATGTTATTGGTGGTGGTTTTATGTTTGCCATGTGCAGCGCTACCGATAGTTTTGATATTGCTTTATCTGCCGAAGGTATCGATATTTGCGAACCCATGTTTGATGGTGATGGTAGTGATTCGGGGTATCAAAATAAAATTGATTATAATAAAACCTTTGCCTTTACAAATTACATTTTAGAACGTAACCCGAATGTTTATGAGTTTTCTTCTATTGATATGACTCAAAAGCGAGCAGTTTCCAAAACCTCCGATTATTTTTCTTTAATGGAATTTTCGGCTAAATGGGATCCTATTCCAACGATGCTATGCCAAAACCACACCGCTTTGGTAAAAGGTTTTATGGGTCAAACAACCGCTTTTACCAGAGATGAGATAAAATCGAATGTGTTGGTAATGGGAGAAACCAAGTCTAACGGAGAGGCTAAGTATATTCATGGCATAAAAGGAAAAGGCTTTTTTACTTTTTATGGTGGTCACGATCCTGAAGATTATCAGCATAGGGTAGGAGACTCTAAAACCGAACTCGATTTACATCCAACCTCACCTGGTTACAGACTCATTTTAAACAACGTATTATTTCCTGCAGCCCGAAAAAAGAAACAGAAAACTTAAACGTTTTTATTCAGCATCTTCAACAATAGTTACGCGGGTAAAAGTATATATAAAACCATCTGCACCAGTTCCACTTGTAGTCATATTTTGGTCTATTGTTAATTGGGTTTGGGTAGCAACCACTTTGCCAAATTCATTGGAATCTATAACAAGAAATTCGTCACTACCAACAGTTGTAACCGAAAAGTTATAAATTCCGGAATCAAAACCATCTTCAATGGTATCATCGGTGTTGGTATTATTAATTGTTAATTTATTGGTGGTATTATTAAAATGCCAAACAATATCATTGAGATCAAAATCATTATCAACACCTGCCACCCCACCACTTACATTCGTTAAATGCCAATACGTAGTTATTATTTGCTCTGGGATATCGTCATTATTACCAATAGAGCAGTTTGTTAAAGTAATAAAGCTTAAAAATGCAATTAAAATATTAGGTCTCATCGTATTTAAATTTAGGTTCTCTATTTTTGTATAGATGCTATTAAATTTAAAAGGTTGCGTTATTAAAACGAAAAATGCGGCGTGCAATTATATTTTAAAACTTAAATCTAGGCATCATTTTAATTTAATAATAAAGATATATGAAGTCCTTTCAAAAGCAAATAAAATTAAAGTCATACTCAAGAGGTTTTCACTTAATAACCGATACTGTTTTGGAGGCACTTCCAGAAATTAGTCAAATTAATATAGGGCAATTACAGGTATTTATTAAACACACATCGGCTAGTTTGACCATAAATGAAAATGCCGATTTTACGGTAAGAACAGATTTTGAAAGTCATTTTAACAAAATGGTTCCTGAAAATGCGCCTTATTATAAACATACTTATGAAGGTTCTGATGATATGCCTGCACATATTAAGGCCTCTTTATTAGGAACTTCGGTACAAATACCAATAACGAATGGAAAATTGAACTTAGGAATTTGGCAAGGAATTTATCTTTGTGAACATAGAAATCATGGTGGGTCAAGAGCAATTATTATAACCGCTTTTGGGATATAGAAGTGGTTTAAACTTTTTCCATTGGTTAAAAAATCGCCCTTTTTTGCCCACTCTACATCTTTTTTTCTTTCCGTAGCTTTTCCAACGCGACAAGCTGGCTCCTTCTCTAAAAAGGTTTACTAAACCTTTTCTTTACGCTCGGCCCTAACTCGAAAAAGACTTCGATTGAGTAAAATTGCCATTGCGCTGGCTGGCCCGTTCGCTAAAATAACCCACTGGGTTATTTTTTCACGCTCCCTCCTGCTTCAATCGAAAAAGTTTAAACCACTTCATAAAAAAATCCGATTCAATTAAGAACCGGATTTTTTGTTTAACATACCGAATATTTATTTTATAAACCAGCGTCATATTTAAAATAAGTGGCCCAATTTTTTCCAGGGAATGGACAACCATCACCCCAAGCTGTTTCTTCACAATCACCACATGGTGCAGGGATGGTAATAAAAATAGATTGCTTATTGTCAGTAGGTATAAGAACAATTACAATATCGTCACCACAACCAGGCACAAAGTCATTGTGAGCTAGAGCCATTTCAACAAGCATATTTATTCTGTCATTGTTGTAAGGGCCAGTGAATTGGCATAGCGTACATACACTATCATCAACTAACTTCCAAACAGCTATTTGAATATCACCAAAAGTATAATTACCTAATTCAGGAGTTGCTTCAGTTCCTATAAATCCTTGATTCATAAGCCAATTAAGGGCTCCGAAATTTTCAGGTTTTTCAAATTTACCAGCAGGAAGAGTTTCATAAGAAGAATAAACATCAGCAGTAAAACATTCATTATTGTTTAAAGTAGCGTCTTGATCTAGACACCAAGCATCAAATAAACCAGATAAAGAATTTCCATCAGCAATTTGTATATCGAAATAGCTTTCAGGTACACCTTTAGCTGTCACGCAAACATCCACTTGTTCTGGTAAAGACTGTTCAAATGCTTCACTTGTAACATCAGACACACAATTTACAACTGCATGGGCTGCAATATAGGTTCCTTTTGAAGTAGGAACATAATAAGTAGCACTTGTAACACAATCAAGCTCGTCATCACCATACTCAAATTGACCATTTGTAGGGTTACCATTATTATTTGGGAATAAATCTGGCGATTCAACAACAGATAAATGTGTAGATGTTAAACAATAACCATCAGCAGTAATATCGTAGGTTATTTTGTAGTCCGAACCTACAACTTCTACTTTCACTTTTCCAACTAACATGGTTTGTCCTGCTAATAAGTCAACTTCAGTTGCTGTTGTGCTGCAGGACCAGTCAAGTATTACTGAACTTGTTTTAGAAGCACTACTACTTGTAGCACTTAAACTCTGTTCAGAATCTAAGGGTTCGGTTTGGCAGCTATACATACCAAAAAGCATTAACACGCCTACAAGAAAGGCATAACTTGCATAAAATTTAATTCTCATAATGTTGTAATTTTAAGTTAAAGTGTTGATTTTTTTGCTATTAATCGAATCACCCTAGTAGGAAGGTTTAAAATCTGATACAAAATTATATAGATTCGTTTAACATGATTAAAATATTTGTTTAGCTGCAATTAAATTCGATTAAAGGATTATTCAGTATGATTTATTCTCATTATTTAGAAGGTTTGTTGAATTATGTTAAATTTTCATAGATGAAGTTTGAGAATATATTATATTTATCTGCAAAAGCAAAAAAAAATTAATGGCTATTTCAGTTTTAATTCCAGATGGCGATAGCCATTTATTAATTTATGTGGTAAATAGTTTGTCTCAAGTTAAGGATGTTGAAATTTATATTATGTCTAATCAAAGACATATTCCAATGAGATATTCGAGACATATATTTCATTTTTCTTACTATCCTAAAACAAATGAAGAACTAGAGTGGATTAAAAACATTAATGAAGAGTCAAAAAAGCATAAGATTGACGTAATAATGGCAATTTATGAAAAGGGAATTGAAGCATTAATAAAATATAAAGATAAAATATTATTTAAAGATAAATTATGTTTACTACCTGCCTATAATAATTTTAAAATAGCGAAGAATAAATGGAAATTAGCAGAGCATTTATTGACTAATAACTTGCCGTTTCCAAAAAGTTATTTATATAATTCAAATAATTTAACTACAGATGAGACCATAAAATTTCCAATAATAGTTAAACCGACAGAAGGGATAGGGGGCGGAACGGATGTGAATATTTTTAAGGACTTAGCGGGTTTACAAGAATATTTTGCAATTAACAAATTAAATGATCACGAATTTATTATTCAAGAATATATAGAGGGTTATGATATAGGTTGCAGTGTTTTATGTAAGTCTGGTTCTATTTTGGCATTTACAATTCAAAAAGCAACCATGAATGCCGATAATCCGTTCGCTCCTTTATTGGGAGTTAAATTTGTATATGAAGAGCAGTTGTATGAGATTATTGTAAAGTTAATCAAATCACTTAATTGGTCTGGTGTAGCCCATGTAGATTGTAGGTTTGACATAAAAAGTAATACATTTAAGATTATTGAAGTTAATACCCGGTTCTGGGGATCTTTAGATGCATCATTAATTGCTGGCGTTAATTTCCCTTATTTATATTGTTTAACAGGTTTAAATAAGCAGTTTGAGTTGCCAAAGTATAAAAAGGTAAATTATTTAAACTTAAAAGGATTAGTTAAAAGTATAAGAAATAATGTTCTTTTCATATTTCATTTCAAATTTATATTGAATAATACGTCTTTTAAATATGCTTTAAATGACCCAGTTCCGATGGTTTATAAATTTGTTATGAGAACTAAAAATATTATATTAGAAAAAATAAAGCATCATTTTAATCGGGTTTAGTATAATTACTTGCTACTTTTTTTCTTTTTCCAGATGATAAAGGAGGGATTTCATCCACATAAATGATACTTACTTTAGCATCATTTCCAAAGTCATTTTTAATATCATTTATCAATTCTTTTTCATTAGGAAATGAACTTTGTATATTTAACTTAACAGTATATTCTTTTTCGTTTTCTTGAATAAATTGATATTGTTTTAACCAATGAAAGTATTTGTAAAATATGGTATGTATTAAATGTGGAGATATTATTTTGCCACTGGTGTCATATAAGATATCCATTTTTCTTCCTTCAATAGTTTTAAATTTATAAAGATCATTACCTATTTGAGGGGTTTCAAAAGCTCCTATGTCTCCAGTATCATACCGTATAAGAGGTATACAATAATTAAATAAATCGGTTATCACAATACGTCCTAATTCCCCCAATTCGGCTTTGTCATTAGAATCCATTTTCAATATTTCTACATGATAGCTAGCCCAATTAATATTAAAGCAGTTGCTGTCATCATTTGGGTCTTGTTGTGCCAAAATTCCCATTTCTTCATTCGAATATCTTGAAACTACTTTTGTATTGAAATGCTTTTTTAAACTTGTCTTTAGGTCATTATTTAAAAATTCTGAGACAGTTATTATTGAATGAATATTGAAATGTTTTGAGTTGAAAGAACCATTTGCTTCAAAGTATTTACAAATGTTTTCAAAGGCAGATGGTAAGCCTATAATGGTTTTTGGTTTTGAGCTGTTTTTGAGTTTATTTAAAAAAGCTTCAATTTGGAAACTTTCAAAACTTGAAATATCAATATATTCCAGGTTTTTAATTCTAGATTTAAGTAAATTATTATTTTTAAAGTGCCTCCAAGCTTCTAAAAAATAAAGTTTCTCTCCAATAATATATCCGCTTTTTTGGAAAAAATATATGACATCGGCAGTATTTCTGTGCCTTTTATTTTTGTCTTGAAATAAATAAAAAGGGATGCCTGTTGAACCACTAGTTGAGACTTTGTGTTTTGTTTTTTTTAAAAAAAAATCTGATTGAAAAGTATTAAAATTATTTTGAATAATACTTTTATTTATAACAGGAAACTCTTCAATATTTTTTAATTTATCATATTGTTTATAAAACAATGTTGTGCTTACCGCATGATTAATTAAGTTATTTATGTGTTGTTGCCTTTTTGGATTGGAACCATTATGGTTTTCTAATATTTTAGAAATATCGGTTAAATGGTTTTTTATTTTGCTTCCTTTAATGAAATCTAACGCCCAAAAACTTATATTTCTTATACGGTTAGATAAATACATATACTTGTGTTATTAGGTTTATAAATTTACATTTATTTTAAATTTAAATCAAAAAAAATCCGATTCATTTGAATCGGATTTTTATATATTAAGCGAATATAATATGTTTAACAATGGCGAAAACGCCTTATTTTACTTTCTCTATTACGGCTTTAAAAGCCTCTGGGTTATTCATGGCTAAATCTGCTAAAACCTTACGGTTTAATTCAATATCATTAGCTTTTAATTTCCCCATAAATTGAGAATAAGATAATCCATATTCTCTGGCGCCTGCGTTTATACGCGCAATCCATAATGCACGGAATGTTCTCTTTTTGTTTCTACGGTCTCTATACGAATATTGCATCGCTTTCTCAACCGCATTTTTTGCTACTGTCCAAACGTTTTTACGACGTCCAAAGTAACCTTTTGCTTGTTTTAGAACCTTTTTTCTTCGGGCTCTTTTTGCTACAGAATTTACTGATCTTGGCATAATTTTAATTGTTTTTTTGTAGTAGGCGATTCTTTAATTCTGAATTTTGAATTCTGAATTCTGAATTCTTTATGGCCTAACTCCAGGGTTTATAATTTATTTTAACCGGTTAAAAAGTTGTTACTTTAAACGTAACATCAATTTAACATTATTCTCATCCGCCTTATCTACTAATGTATCATGCGTCAAAGCGAGCTTACGTTTTTTAGACTTCTTTGTTAAGATATGACTTTTAAAAGCGTGCTTTCTTTTAATCTTACCAGTACCAGTTAGCTTAAAGCGTTTTTTGGCACTCGATTTTGTTTTCATTTTAGGCATTTTCTTTTCCTAGGTTTTAATTATTTCGCTTAATTACGTTGTGCTGAATTTATTTCAGCATCTTATTTATATAAGATATACTTTTCTTTACTTTTTTGGAGCAATAAACATGGTCATACGTTTGCCTTCCAATTGAGGCATTTGTTCTACTTTACCAAATTCTTCAAGATCTTGGGCCAATCTTAATAATAAAATCTGTCCTTGCTCTTTAAACACGATAGAACGTCCTTTAAAGAAAACAAATGCTTTAAGTTTAGCACCTTCTTTTAAGAACTTTTCGGCATGCTTCTTTTTAAACTCGTAATCATGATCGTCGGTTTGAGGTCCAAATCGAATTTCTTTAATTACAACTTTAGTAGCTTTGGCTTTAATAACTTTATCACGCTTCTTTTGTTCGTAAAGAAACTTTTTATAATCCATAACTTTACAAACAGGAGGATCTGCATTTGGAGAAATCTCTACTAGATCAAATCCTTGCTCGTCTGCTATTTTTAAAGCATCTCTGGTAGAATACACACCTATTTCTACGTTTTCGCCTACCAGACGAACGTTGGGTGCACTAATCTTAGAGTTAATTCTATGTTTATCCTCTTGTGAAACCCTTTTTGCGGGTTGCGATTTTCTTCTAATTGCTATGGCTTTATATTTTTTAAGTTAAACTTATTTAAAACGGTTTTAACGTTTTGCTTATTTCTGTTTTGATAATTTTTGAGAAGTCTTCAATAGAAATCATTCCTAAATCTTCTCCTCCGTGCATGCGCACAGTTATTTTGTTTTCTTTTTCTTCTTGCTCACCAATGATAATCATAAAAGGGTGTTTTTGCATTTCAGCTTCCCTAATTTTCTTACCAATTGTTTCATTCCTATGGTCTACAAGGGCGCGAATTTCGTCATTTTCTAGCAAATTTAAAACTTTTTCAGCGTATTTTTCATATTTCTCACTAATTGACAGTATAATAGCCTGTGTTGGCATCAACCAAAGTGGGAAATTACCAGCGGTATGTTCTAATAAAATAGCAATAAAACGCTCCATACTTCCAAAAGGAGCTCGATGTATCATTACAGGTCTGTGTAATTCATTATCACTGCCTTTATACGTTAAATTGAAACGCTCAGGTAAGTTGTAATCGACTTGAATAGTACCTAATTGCCATTGACGACCAAGCGCATCTTTTACCATAAAATCTAGTTTAGGTCCATAAAAAGCAGCTTCACCAGTTTTTACGGTATAATTCAAACCTTTATCTATGGTGGCACTCATAATAGCATTTTCAGCTTTCTCCCAGTTTTCTAAGCTACCTATATATTTATCAGGATTTTCAGGATCTCTTAACGATACTTGGGCGGTAAAATTTTCAAATCCTAACGAGCCAAATACATAAAGTACCAAATCAATCACATTTTTAAACTCAGTATCTAGTTGGTCTGGTGTACAAAATAAATGCGCATCATCTTGAGTAAACCCCCTTACACGTGTTAAACCATGTAATTCACCACTTTGTTCATATCTATATACAGTGCCAAATTCAGCATAACGCTTAGGTAGATCTTTATAGCTCCATTGGCTGTTGTTGTAAATTTCGCAGTGATGCGGACAGTTCATGGGCTTTAACAAAAATTCTTCACCTTCTTTTGGTGTATGTATTGGCTGAAAACTATCGGCACCATATTTAGCATAATGCCCGGAAGTAACATAAAGTTCTTTTTGTCCAATATGAGGTGTAATGACCATTTCGTAACCAGCCTTTTTTTGTGCTGCTTTCAAAAAATTCTCTAGACGTTCACGTAATGCAGCACCTTTTGGCAACCACAAAGGAAGTCCTTGCCCCACTTTTTGGGAAAATGTAAACAACTCCAATTCTTTGCCGAGTTTTCTATGGTCGCGTTTTTTAGCTTCTTCAAGTAATTCCAAATATTCTGTAAGCTCTTTTTGCTTTGGAAATGAAATAGCATAAACACGTGTCAATTGCGGATTGTTTTCATTACCTCTCCAATAAGCACCAGCAACACTTAAGATTTTAACGGCTTTTATAATGCCAGTATTTGGTATATGGCCACCACGACACAAATCTGTAAACGTAGAATGATCACAAAAAGTAATCGTGCCATCTTCAAGATTTGTAATTAACTCTGTTTTAAACTCATTACCTTTATATAAATCTAAGGCTTCAGCTTTTGTAGCAGAGCGCATTTTAAAATCATGCTTTCCACGAGCAATTTCCAACATCTTGTCTTCAATCGCTTTAAAATCTTTTTCAGATACTACATGTTCACCAAAATCAACATCGTAATAAAACCCGTTTTCAATCGCAGGACCAATAGTAAGTTTAGCACCTTTATATAGTTCTTCAATAGCCTGCGCTAACACGTGAGCAGATGAATGCCAAAAGGCCGTTTTTCCTTCGCTGTCGTTCCAAGTATATAAAACCAACGAGCCGTCGGTGGTTAAAGGCGTTACGGTTTCCACGGTTGTACCATTAAAATTTGCTGAAATCACGTTTCTAGCAAATCCTTCACTAATGCTTTTTGCAACATCCATTGGTGTAACGCTCGCTTCAAACGTTTTCACACTGCCATCGGGTAATGTAATATGTATCATTAAAATAAATTAAATTCAGTGTGCAAAGATAGGAGTATAAACAAATACATACAATGAACTCGTTTAAACTTTTTTAATTGAAGCGAAAATTAGTCATTTTGCGCTCGATTGAAGACATTTTAGAGTTGCATAGCAGGGCTATGGAACGAAGAAAAGGCAAAAAGTGAGTGTAAAAGGACAATTTTTTAACCAATTGTAAAAAGTTTAAACGA